>NZ_CP058259.1:0-3040651 GCF_013394715.1 Actinomyces sp. oral taxon 169 | reverse complement strand
GACGGACTCCTGATCGGCATGGTTGGTGAACCCGGTAACTGCAACCCGACCTACGCCGGCCGGGGCCCTGCGTCGATGATGACAGGGTTGTGTGGAACTGGCGAACCGGAAGGTCTCGGCCAGGCGTCCCATCATGCTGGTTCTCCACAGCCTTGTCCACACCTGGGGACACACCGAGCGACGGCTCACAGATAACGTTCAGAATAAACTCTGAAAACAGTAGGTATGGATGGCCCGGATGATCTGCTGCGAGCCCGCGGAATGACAGAAGTGTCGTCATTGACGGGGCTTTCGAGTCGGTACGCACAGATCCAGGAGTTATCCACATATCCGCAAGGGTGTGGACGGAGTCCTTCCCACAACCGTGGACACGGACGACCCCGCTTGTGGACGGAGTGTGGAGAGGATGTGGATGACGCCACCGGTCACAGTGGTCACAGTCGGCCACATTCGTTTGACCGGCAAGAGGGCCAAACGTAGGCTGTTGCAGACGTTCGCGCGGAGTCAGGTCCCGAACCATGGGGCAGCCGCACGAGCGACAGTGCCGCGAACCTCGCGATGCACTGTTCCGATCACCTCAAGCAGGAGTTAAGCCCGTGAGCAAGCGGACCTACCAGCCGAACAACCGTCGTCGTGCCAAGGTGCACGGCTTCCGTAAGCGCATGTCCACCCGCGCAGGCCGCGCCGTCCTCGCTTCGCGGCGCCGCAAGGGCCGCGTTCGCCTCGCCGCCTGAGGTGCTCGGCGCGGCGCACCGATTAGCGCGGGGTGAGGACTTCACTACCGCGATTCGTCGGGGTACGCGCTGCGGGAACCGCAGGCTGGTCGTGCACTACCACGCCGGCGGGAGAGGGGATGACTCCCCGGCTCTCGTCGGCGTCGTCGTGCCCAAGAAGCAGGTCCCGCTGGCCACTCGCCGCAACCGCGTCAAGCGCCGGGTCAGAGCCCTCATGGCGCAGCGGGTCGGTTCCCTGGAACCGGGAGCTCGCGTCGTCGTGCGCGGATTGGCAGGTGCCGACGGCGCCGACAGCAGCACCCTGGGACGGGACCTGGATCGGCTTCTGAGCCGGTGCCGGGAGCGTCAAGCTGAAGGGCACCGGCGGTGAGCCGGCCGGTTGCGGGCGTAGCGATGAGCGGATGGCTGACGCGAGTCCTCGTGGCTCCGGTGCGTTTCTACCAGCGCTTCATCTCGCCCGCCCTGCCGGCCTCCTGTCGCTACTACCCCACGTGCTCGGCCTACGCCGTCACGGCGCTCAAGGTGCATGGTCCGATCAAAGGCCTGCTGCTGGCCCTGTGGCGTCTGCTGCGATGCAACCCGTTGACCCGCGGTGGAGTCGACCATGTTCCGGACAAGGGGCAGTGGCGATACCACCATCCCCGTGACGTTCCGAGGTTCACGGTCGAGGACCCCTGACCGAAGCCGCTGAACCGGCGGACACGACGCCGGCTCAAGCCCTGAGCCCACACTGATACCTCTCGCACGAGAACCCTCATACAAGGAGTACGGATGGACACGTTGCTGTGGCCGCTCAAGGTGGCCGTGGCCTGGGTCATGGTCACGATCCACAAGGCCCTGGTCCTCATCGGCTTCCCCGACGGACCGGGTGTTGCCTGGGTGCTGTCCATCATCGGTCTGACGATCGTGGTGCGGCTGCTCATCATGCCGCTGTTCGTCAAGCAGATCCGAGCCTCCCGCGGGATGCAGCTCCTCCAGCCCGAGATGCAGGCCCTTCAGGCCAAGTACAAGGGCAAGAAGGATCCCGAGTCGCGCCAGCGCATGAACGAAGAGATGATGGCGCTCTATCGCAAGCACGGGACCAACCCCATGGCCTCCTGCCTGCCGATCCTGGTGCAGATGCCCATCTTCTTCGCCCTGTTCCGGGTGCTGGCCTCCCTGGGCCCGGTTGCCACCGGCCACTACGGTCGCTCCTCGATCGGCCCGCTCACGATGGAGCTGGCCAAGCAGGTTCAGGCCTCCAGCGTCTTCGGTGCCAGCCTGTCCTCCGCCTTCCTGGGCAGCACCGACACGCGGGTCAAGATCGTCACGGTCGCCATGATCGTCCTCATGTCGGTGACGCAGTGGTACACCATGGCGCAGCTGTCGATGAAGAACATGTCGACGGACTCCCTCAACTCCGACAACCCCATGATCCGTTCCCAGCGGATGATGCTGTACGTGATGCCGGTGATCTTCGCCGTCTCCGGCGTCCACTTCCAGATCGGTGTGCTCGTCTACTGGGTGGTCTCCAACCTGTGGACCATGGGCCAGCAGTTCTTCACCATCCGCAACATGCCCGCCCCCGGCAGCGAGGCCGAGAAGAAGTACCGCGCCCGCATCAACGCCAAGCGGGCCCGCAAGGGACTGCCCTCCCTGGAGGAGGAGGAGCGAGCCGAGGCGATCGCCAAGGCCGAGGCCGAGGGACGCACCGGAGGTCAGCGGGTGCAGCCGGTGCGCAAGAACCGGCAGAAGAAGTCCGGCGGTCAGGGCGAGTCCCGCAGTGAGGCCTTCGCCGATGACTCCGATGTCGAGCAGCTCGAGGACGCTGATGAGGACAAGGACTCGACCTCGTCCAAGAGTGGTGGCCTCAGCGATGAGGAGATCGCTCGACGTCGTTATGAGCGCCGTGCCCGTCAGCGGCGCGAGGCGGCGGCCCGACGCAAGGCCCAGGCCAAGAAGAAGCGCAACCGCTGATACGTGTTCAGCGGCCAGATAACCCGGTTCCCATCACAGATACGGATGACATGATGAGTGAGCAGCACAGTAACGACTCCTCCCACCAGGCTGCGGATGAGGCAGTGAGCAGCCCCGTGAGCAACACTGTCTCGCGCCTCGAGGAGGAGGGCGAAATCGGTGCCGACTACCTCGAGGAGCTCCTCGACATCGCCGACCTGGGCGGTGACATTGACATCGACATCGATCACGGGCGCGCCTCGATTGCCGTGGTCGCCTCCGAGGAGGGTGACGAGCGCGAGCTCGCTGACCTCGTTGGACGCGACGGGGAGGTTCTCGAGGCCGTTCAGGAGCTGACCCGCCTCGCGGTCCAGGCGCGCACCGGCAACCGCTCCCGGCTCATGCTCGACATCAACGGCTACCGCGCCGATCGACGTACCGAGCTGACCAAGGTCGCCCAGGAGGCGGTCACCAAGGTCCTCACCTCGGGAGAGGCCGTCAGCCTCGAGCCGATGAACCCCTTCGAGCGCAAGGTGTGCCACGACGTCGTCGCTGCCGCCGGACTGGTCTCCGAGTCCGAGGGCGCCGAGCCGCACCGCTACGTCGTGGTCCTGCCCGCCGATGAGGAGGGTGTGGACGACGACGCCGAGGACGCGGTTGACGACTCCGCTTCGGAGCAGGCCTGAGCATGAGTGAGGAGCAGCGGGCCCAGGTGGAGGAGCCGACGGCGGAGATGCGGGAGATCTTCGGGGTCTCCTTCTCCGCGGCGGAGCACTTCGCGCAGATGCTCGCTGAGGAGGGTGAGCTGCGCGGTCTCGTGGGGCCGCGCGAGCTTCCCCGCCTGTGGACCCGGCACATCGTCAACTCGGCGGCCGTGGTCCCCTTCCTGCCGGCCCGGGGAAGCGTGGCCGACGTGGGATCCGGGGCCGGCTTCCCCGGCATCGTCGTCGCGCTGCTGCGCCCCGACCTCGACGTCACGCTCATTGAGACGATGGAGCGGCGCACACAGTGGCTCTCCGACGTCGTCGAGGAGCTGGACCTGGACAATGTGACCATCCGGCGGGCCCGGGCCGAGGAGGTCAAGGACCGTTATGACGTGGTGACGGCTCGCGCAGTGGCGAACCTGTCCAAGCTCGTGCGGCTGACGGCGCCCTTGCTTCGACCGGGGGGTGCCCTGCTCGCCCTCAAGGGGATGCGGGCGCAGGATGAGGTCGACGACGCCAAATATGTTATTAAGAAGGCTAAGTTATCAGTGGCTGTCGTTCATGAGGTTGTCACCGCCGGTGACGAAACAACGGCTGTGGTTGAGATTCGCCGCCCGAAGAGCCGTTGAGATACGGCGCGCGTTCGGTGTAACGCGTAAGGATCGACCTGCTCGCGTAGACTCGTAACTGCCCGACTGGCTCGGGCTGTTGGGTCGCCGTCCGAGGAGAAGCAGGTTTGTCCGGATCGTCTATCTTCGATCAGCTCCAGGCCGAGCACCTCGCGTTAGACGAGGTAGCGGGTGGAGAGTTCCCACATCCCGAGCGGACTCGTGTCATCGCAGTCGCCAATCAGAAAGGCGGCGTCGGAAAGACGTCGACCGCGGTGAATCTTGCGGCGGCTTTAGCTGAAGGTGGGCTGCACGTTCTGCTCATCGATGCCGACTCTCAAGGTAATGCCTCCACTGCACTGGGGGTGGAGCATGATGAGGACAGCGCCTCCATCTACGACGTCCTCGTTGACGCCATGCCGATCAAGGATGTCGTCGCCAAGACGCGATTCTGCGAGTCCCTGTGGTGTGTGCCTGCGACTATTGACGTGGCTGCGGTTGAGATAGAGCTCATCTCCACTGCTGAGCGTGAGTCACGACTGCGGCGTGCGCTGGTGGACTACCTGGTTTCACGTGAAACGGATGGTCTGGAGCCCCTCGACTACGTCATCATCGACTGCCCGCCGAGCCTCGGCATTATGACGATCAACGCCTTCGTCGCTGCTGACGAGGTGCTTATTCCGATGCAGGCCGAGTACTACGCTCTCGAAGGCCTCGCCCTGCTGACGCGCTCCATTGACAGGATCGCGCGTATTCACAATCCGGGACTGGGAGTCTCCATGATTGTGCTCACCATGTTTGACGGACGCACCACCCTGGCCCGTGAGGTGGAGTCCGAAGTTCGTTCCTATTTCCCTGATGCGACGCTGGACACCAAGGTGCCGCGTTCCATCCGTGTTGCCGAGGCCCCCTCCTTCGGTGCTCCTGTGGTGTTCTGGGATCCCCGGTCCACCGGCGCAATTGCGTATAAGAAAATGGCTCGTGAGGTCGCTCTGCGGGGCGCTCCCCGAATTGAAGGCGAGGAAGCCTGATGGCTCAGAAACGGCGCGGACTGGGACGAGGTCTGCAGGCGCTGATTCCCGAGGCGCAGAAGGAGAAGGTACCTGCTGCGTCTCGTCCTTCCGATGTGTTCTTCCCCGACTCCCGGAAGGACGAGTCGCGTGATGAGGATGTGGCTTCCCAGGCCACGCATGACGCTCCGGAGCCTGAGCCGGCCGCCGAGGCGCGCAGTACTCGCGATCTGGCCGCTACTCTCCTGGCTCCGTCTCAGCGGAAGCGTGGATCCAAGAGTCGCTCGACTCGATCCACGACCGCATCCAAGACCGGTGCTCAGAACAAGCAGAAGAAGCCGGTTTCACGTGAAACCACGCCGGATTCGACGACTGTTGCGGAGGTGACGGAGAAGAAGACCGCGAAGAAGTCGTCATCTGCCGGCTCAGCGAAGCGGAGTGCATCGGCCGCGCCGAAGCGAGTAACCAAGAAGGCAACGAAGGCAGTCCCCGCTGTGGTGGAGGAGCCTTCGCATGAGGCCTCGACGGTTGAAGATGTCCAGGAGGAGAGCGCTTCGACGTCGGTTTCTCAACCGGAATCTACGCCTGTGGTCCCCGAGGTTTCACGTGAAACGGAGGAGGAGCAGCCTGAGGCTGCCGATCACGGGAACTCCGATGCTGAGAAGGAGAGGACCAAGGAGGATCTGACGGCGGCCTCGGCTGACGCTGGAACTGAGGCGTCCGAAGGGACCGATGCCGAGGAGGAGACGGCGGATACAGGCGCCGATGATCTCGTTCCTGTCCCCGGTGCCCGCTTCGCTGAGATCCCGGTGGGGCTGATCCACCCGAATCCCCGTCAGCCCCGTCAGGTCTTCGACGAAGAGGACATCGCCGAGCTGGCGGCCTCGATCGCTGAAGTGGGTCTGCTGCAGCCGATCGTGGTGCGCCAGGTGCCGACTGCTCCGGGAGAGGAGCTTCGGTATGAGCTCATTATGGGTGAGCGGCGTCTTCGCGCTTCCAAGGAAGCCGGATTGGAGACGATTCCGGCGGTCGTTCGGGATACGGACGACGTCGACCTGCTGCGTGACGCGCTGCTGGAGAACTTGCACCGTGTTCAGCTCAATCCCCTGGAAGAGGCCGCGGCTTACCAGCAGCTGCTGGAGGACTTCCAGTGCACCCACGCGGAGCTTTCCGAGCGGATTGCCCGTTCTCGGTCTCAGATCTCCAATACCCTGCGCCTCATGAAGCTGCCGCCGCTGGTGCAGCGTCGGCTCGCTGCGAATGTCATTTCAGCCGGACATGCTCGTGCGCTTCTGGGTCTTCCCAATGCGGCGGAGATGGAACGACTCGCTCAGCGCGTGGTTGCCGAGGGACTGTCAGTGCGCGCCACGGAGGAGCTGGTTGCGCTGCATGAGGAGCCCGAGCCGGGAACGGACCAGCCGAGGGTCTTGCGTGCTCGGAGCACCCCTCTCCCGGCGCTTTCGACCCGGCTGTCCGATGCCTTCGATACTCGCGTCAAGGTGACCCGTGGAGCGAAGAAGGGGCGCATCACCATTGAGTTCGCAGGCGATGAGGACCTCGCTCGTCTGGTCGACGCGCTGGCTCCGGGAACGTCTCTTGACGAGGAGTAGTCTGCGCTGATCCTTCGAGCACGGTGGGGCCGAGACACTGAGTGTCTCGGCCCCACTGCCGTCTTCGCTGAATCACCATGATGGGGAGACATGGATGGACGACGGCTGTGTTTCACGTGAAACACAGCGGTACTCATCGGTGATCCAATAATGTGGGGTGAACTCAGGGCGTCACCCACGGTGCTGAACGTTGATTTCGTCGGTCCAGGGTTTCACGTGAAACATGTGGACACCGAGTGATACGTCATTGCTGAGACACATGGACACCCGCGAACGGTTGACTGGCCGAGGTGGGAGTGATGCGTCCTCTCATGACGTCTGAGAGCTTGGGAGGTCATCGCATCTGAGACGCTGGTGGGAATGGTGCTTGCCGCTTAGGCAAAGCGCACATGAGCCCTCCCCAAAGCGTCCCAACGCTCGTGCAGTGGGCCGACCTGGGGAGGGGGCGGAACCGGCCTTTACGCTCCGCCTCGCGCCTCTGTGCTGGAGTCTAGGGGCAAGTAAGGGAAGGTCCGGCCGGCCCCCAGCTGAGAACGCCGGGCCAGGCCACCATGACCCCGCGGGGTCGATCAAGCCCGAAGTGCGGTGACCGCAGCGCTGACCACAACGGTTCTGCCGTCATAGTGAGAAGGGAGCGTCGCTGGAATACTACCTCTGTTTCACGTGAAACCAGCGTTGGCCACTGGTTCGCGGCGTGGAAGCGGTGTTGATGTGAGCTCCGTTAAAGTCAATGCTTCGCCAGAAGCTGTTGTTGGTTCAGCCCCAGATGATGAACAACCGCCCCCACACTCCTATCCGAGCAGAGTCTGAGAAGTGAGGAGACCAGGAATGGACGGGTCCTAGTACTCTCAAGGTTTCACGTGAAACACGGGAAGAGGTTGTCGTGACGTCGCGGAGGCTGTGTTGCGCGTCCGCATCGAGGTGTAGCGGTGTCGGTCGACGCGGTTCTCAGGCGTCACTAGAGGAGTGCGTATGACAAGGAGCAGAGTCACGACGCCTCCCGCGCGGCGTTGTACAGGCGATGGCTCGGATGAGGCTATACGCGTGTGCGCTCTTTAGAGTCGTTGCCAGGTCCGCTCGGAACCGGCGTGGGTCGCTCACACGGATTCACAGGCACGGTCAATGTCGGCCTCGTCAACGGCTCAAGAACGGGGTCGTTGGGTCCTGAAGTGCCGGGCACGTCGTCATGAGCCTATGCATCGTTGATTGCTCCGACACGTCGGATCCGACGGTCATGGGGAGTGCACGGATTCCCTTGGTTTCACGTGAAACCGCGGGTCGAAGTTCTTCCCCTCCCCGTGGGGTAGGGGTGGTGCTCTGCGGGGCATCGCAGCCTCATCGTGGCCCGACATACTGGCGGCAGAAGATTGCCGCTTCTCAGTGGGACTCACAACCGCGGGGCGATAGTGCCCTCGATTCGTCAGCCATGGACGGCAGATGAGGGCGCACAAGGGAACTCATACGGATTACTCGGGATCGCCGGTTTCACGTGAAACCGGCCGGGAGATGATGGAGGATAGTTCTCGTCGAGGTTCCTCTAATCGACGTGGTGCGCGCACGTAGCCGATGAGGTGTCGGTCATGGCATCTCAGCCCCTTCCCCGGGGGAGGCGTTGGTTCGCTTTCCAACGGTGGGGATTGCTTGTGTCTCCTACGTCCCCTGTAGTGCATCGGTTGGTGCACCAGGCGGGGCGTCGAGGGTGGAGTTCTGCATGGTGGGCAGTGCTGAGGCGTGGATGGGGCTCCTTGCTACTCACAGGCCTGCTGGGCGTGCCACTCAGCGACAAGAGCGGCACCGTGCCTACCTATCCTGGGAGTGCGGGCCGCGGGGGTGACGTCGGCGCTCCGCCATGACGCCCACACCATGCTCGTGAGTCGGTTTCACGTGAAACCAATAGTGAAGCGTCCGACGGCAATGTTTCGTGAGACGTCTGCAGACGTCTCCGAGACGCAGAAGGCATGATTCCAAGCTGCTGGCTGAGACGTGATGGCCTCTCCCTTCTCGGAGGCAGGTAGGGCATATGCCGTAGCACGTGAGGACCAACCTGATGCCGATTCTCTGTGCCCGGTAGCGGTCTTCCGTTGAGTAGGTCGTGCCCGGTGGGGTGGAAGACGTCCTGCTGCCGTGGAAGAACGTGGTAGATGCATCGGCTTTGGTCGGGGCGGACCGAGTGCTGCGCGTTGGAGATACACGGCGAATCTGACAGCGACAATGTGTGCCTCCGGACTGACGTGGACGGTATGGCGGCGTTCCCCGGGGGCTGGGGCCGGTTTCACGTGAAACCGGAAGAGAACCGGCTGAGGTCTGCTCTCGTTCATCATCTTCCTTGTCCGCATGATGTCAGTACACATGTGGTTTGCAGCGCGCGAGTGACAGCCGGCCTACCAGCCTTTTACCGGGGGGATAACGCCGGTCTCTCGCCAGAGACGAGGATGACGCGTTACTCGCCATTCTTAGTGGCGTGAAGTTCAGGAGCTCAGTGTGAGGCGCGGGGGTTGTGCCGAGCATCGCCGGTTGGTCCTGAGGACAGGAGCAAGCCGCTGGGCTCCTCCGGCCGAACCGAGCATGTACATGAGTGCTGCGCTTGTGCCGGGCATGTTTCACGTGAAACCGCGGCGATTCGCTGAAGAGTCGCTTTCGTCCGGATTCGGCCGGCGGACGTCACGGCAGTACATGCGGGAGTTCATACTGGCGTGCGATGACGGGATGCTCAGGTGTCCCCCGGGGGAGGTATCGCTCGTCCCCGAGCGCCGAATACGGCGAGAGGGTCCCACACACGCTCCGACGCGAAGAACAGAAGTCGGTCATGCTCCTGATTGCATGTGCCGAGAGTCAATGTTGGGCACGGAGCCATGCAGCAGGTGGCTCGACTCCTCCACTTGGACTGTGATTGCACCGCCTCCGCATCGGTGCATGATGTTGACCGCGCGGAGGGCATAGCGGAGTCTTGACTGTGCCGACGCTCTACTAATGTGATGGCTCGGAGCAGGTTTCACGTGAAACCGCGAGATCAACAGGGTAGGCGGTGCGCGGAGCGATCTGGTTCATCACGGCAGCCCGGAATGCGTGCCGATCGATCAGAGGGCATGAAGGGTATCGCGGGCTCGCTGATCGACCGGACGCGCGGGAGATCGGAGTGGATGCTCCAGATACCGGAGGCCATGGGTGTTGAGCTCGTTCGTCAGGCTTCGTAGGCAGGCACTGGAACTTCTGGGGCCTTTGGAGCCCTTCCCCAACTGTTCCGAACGGGGTCGTCACCGGGGTTTGCCCACCCGCTCTCGGGGCAGGAGGAACAGAGGACGGTGATCGCCATCGTGCACTAGCAACGCGCCGCTCGGTATGGTGCGTAGCGCTGGGGAGCAGGGCCGGGGCTGGAATGAATGAGCGCGATCCATCCGAATCCGATCTATGGTGACGGCACCTGTTGGCTTGGAGTACCCCTACTCCGGGGATGACTGCCCCTGATGAGAACCGTCGGGTGTCAGACCGAGCCGGGCCGTACCCGGATAAGCGGCCACCATTTCAGTTGGCACCGCGCCCCTCTTCCGTCATGACGCTGACGCCCGTATGCGCAGGAATCGAGCAAGGCTGCGGCCGCTGGCAAGTTTCACGTGAAACCAAGGGAAGCAATTGGAACTTGGTGGTGGGTGGTGGTGTGTTGTATCCGAGTAGTCCATGCGTCGACCGCGCCCTTGACATTGCCCCGTGCCGACGATGAAAGCCGATTCGCGTCCGGCGCTCCTGACTCCAGCTATCCTGTGTCGCCTTGTAACAGCCGCGCGGCCCTCGTCATCGCAACGCTGGGCAGACCGGCTGCGTCACCGCACTTCAGATCCTCCCCGGGCTCTCTCAGCGGCACACGATGAACTGGTGAATGGGAGAAGGGCGCGTCCTCAGCGGACGTGGCTGAGGCACGCTGAACTGGTCGTTGGGCACAGTCGACGCCTGGTTTCACGTGAAACATGATCGTGCTGCGTTGAGCTGCGTGCTCCGTTTCCCGATTTGCCGGCGCCCCTGTCTGCGCGATGACGTCCATACCTGTGACCCTTTGGGCAGCATTGTCTACCGTGCTTTGCACTCGAAGCACATCAACGAGGGTGGCGGCGCCTTGCGTTCAAAGCACGTTGCTCCCCAAACGAAGGATCTGTAGAAGCCCATCCCTCGGCGCGGGATGTGGAAGGCTCATAAATAGGTTTCACGTGAAACGGCCAGGATTCCGTATGACCCGACACTCTGTCCTCCCGTTACGATGCCTGCGCTTGTCGTTCTGGTGAGGTATCGAGGCAGGTCCGAGTGATGCCAACCCCTACCCCGTTCCGAGAGCAGCCTGCCTCGACGATTGTGCGGCAGACGTGTTCCACTAGGGCAATGACGCACGCACACTGCATCCGGTTTCACGTGAAACTGCGGGCTCTCCGGTTGCTCGTAATGGAACGTCGTTGAGAAGAAGACGTCGATGGTGGTATCCGCTCGACGCCCTGCGGACCGTCACGTGAATACAACGGTGGCTCCACTCATGTCGAGTGGAGCCACCGTTTCACGTGAAACCGAGCCGGCGTTACGGATGAACCAGCGGGTTCCTCACCAACGCGTCATACAGGTCGTCCAAGGAGCCCTCGGCCTCTGCGGCAATGGGCAGCAGGGAGGTCTCCGTCATTCCCGGAATGACGTTGACGTCGATGAACCAGGGAGTCCCCTCGCCATCGAGAATGAGGTCGGTGCGCGAGAGGTTGCCCAGCCCGAGAGTGGTGTGAACCGTGATAGCCGTCGTCTTCACCTTCTCGATGACCGCCTCATCCAGCCGAGCAGGCACGAAGTACTCCGAACGGCCCGGGTTGTACCGTGCATCAAAGTCATACTGCCCGTCGGTGACGACCTCAACAGGGGGAAGAGCACGCGGGCCCGCTCCTGTGTCGACGACGGAGACCGCCAGCTCCGTCCCGGCGACGTAACGCTCGATGAGGGCACGCTCGTCGTAGGCGAAGCACGCCACCATCGCGGAGCGCAGCTCGTCGGCGGTCGATGCGTAAGAGACACCAAGGCCGGAGCCTCCCTGATGCGGCTTCACCACCACTGGCAGCCCCAGATGACCTGCCACGACGGTGAGAACGTCCTGGGCCCCTAGTTGACTGAAATAGGACTGTGGAAGCGTCAATGAATCAGGAGTAATCACTCCTCCGGTGCGAACACTCGCTTTGGCCGTTGGCTTGAAGGAGGCCCGCTGGCAGCCGTCGGAGTGTGTGCCGACATACGGCAGTCCCAGGGAGATGAGGACGTTCTGAAGCCCCCCGTCCTCCCCGGGGCCGCCGTGAACCAAGGGCCACACGACGTCGGGCCCGAAGGTCTTGAGCGATCCAATGGTGCGTGCGTCGATATCCAGGACGAGGACGGTGTGCCCGAGGTGCTTGAGTACCTGGGCGACGCGATGCCCCGAGCGCAAGGAGATGTCGCGCTCATGGCTCAATCCGCCGGCGAGGACAGCGATACGGAGTGGAGACTGGTTCATCGTCAACCTCAGATCTGGTCGGGTGCGGGCGCGTGGACGCCCTCGGACGGATGGGGACTGTGGGTGGGCCCGAACAGGCTCAGCAGCTCGAGATCGCGGGTCACGACACCGGACAGCCGGCGCACCCCTTCACGGATCTCGGCCGGCTCGGGATAGCAGAAGGACAGTCGCAGGTGGTCCTGCCCCGCCCTGCCGCCGGCGTAGAAGGCGGTCCCGGAGACGTAGGCGACCAGGTTCGTGACCGCGCGTGGCAGCATGTCCTTGGCGTCGAGTCCCTCAGGAAGCCCGACCCACACGTAGAAGCCGCCGTCGGGCACGTTCCAGTGGCACATGGGCAGGAACTCCTCCAGCGCTGCGACCATGGCGTCGCGCCGCTCCTGGTACATGGCCCGGAAGTCCACAATCTGCTGCTTCCAGTCGAACTGCTCCAGGTACATGGAGATTGAGAACTGACCCACCGACGACGGGCACAGGATCGCCGCCTCAGAGGCCAGCTTCATCTTCTCCCGCACGGCCGGCGGGGCCACCGCCCAGCCCACGCGGTAACCCGGAGCGAAGATCTTGGAGAAGGAACCCAGATAGACGACGTCGTCGGGCGCGAGGGTCTTGAGCGCGGTGTAGGTCTGCCCCTCGAAGCCCAGAAGACCGTAGGGATTGTCCTCCACGATGAGGATGTGGTGGCGTCGGCAGATCTCAACGACCTGCCGGCGACGCTCCTCGGTGAGCGTCACTCCGGCGGGGTTATGGAAGTTGGGGAGGCAGTAGAAGAACTTGATACGGCGGCCTTCTCGTTCGAGGCGGGCGATCGTCTCCTCCAGCGCCTCCGGGTCGACGCCCCCGGCATCAATGGGCACCTGCTGCACATCGGCCTGGTAGGTCGCGAAGATCGATAGTGAGCCGACGTAGGTGGGCGCCTCGGTCAGCACGACGTCGCCGGGGTCGACGAAGAGCTCGGTGACGATGTCGACGGCCTGCTGAGAGCCGGTGGTGACGATGACGTCCTCCGGATCGGCCCGAATCCCCTCCAGGGCCATGACCTCGGTGATCTGCTCGCGCAGCCGCGGCAGTCCCTGCCCGTTCCCGTACTGCAGCGCCCGGCCACCGTCCTCGCGGATCATGCGTGCCGTGGCCTCCGCCAGACGTTCCAGCGGGAGGTCCTTGAGGTTGGGCATGCCGCCGGCCAGGGAGACGACCTCGGGGCGGGAGGCGACGGCGAACAGGGACCGCGTCTCCGAGGCACGCAGTCCGTGGGCTCGTGCCGCATAGCTGTCCAGCCACGGGTCGAGTCGGTTGCCCTTCACCTGGTTACTGCTCTCACTCACCTGCGGTCCTTCCTTGGTCGCCACTGATGCGTCTGTGGACCTAAGTCTGCCACGGACCCAGGTGTGCTCAGCAGTCGTCGTGGGCAGGAGTATTCGGCGGTGTTTCACGTGAAACACGTTCATCGCCTCATCGTCGTGACGGCGCGCGCCGGACAAGTGCGCGCCGCGCATCGTGGGTACGATGCGCGGCGCGGTGAGAGTCTGGACCCTTGCGGGCCGATCTCGGTCAGCGGTTCAGGGCCCGCTCCTCGATGAGGGCGCGCAGGGGAGCCTCCTCATTGTCGATCGTCTCGACCTTCTGGGGCCGGGCGAGTAGGTCGGCGACGACGTCGGGAGTCTCCGGTTCGCTCCCGAGTGCCTCGGCCACCGTCTGCGGGAACTTCGCGGCCTTGGCGGTCTCCATGACGAGCGTGGGGAAACCGGGCTCCATGACGCGCAGGGCGACCGTGACGCCGTCGGCCGTGTGCGGGTCGATGAGCCGGCCGGAGCGCTCCTTGACGCTGCGGATGGCCTCCAGCCGGTCGGCGTGCGTGGACGTGCCGGCCATGAAGCCGAACTCCTCGCGCAGGCGCGGGAGCTGATCGCGCAGGTCGAGTGTGCCGGTTGTCTCCAGCTCTGCCCAGCGCTGCACGAAGACCTCGGGCCCCAGCAGTGCCCAGATGAAGCGCTCCAGGTTGGAGGCCTTGGAGATGTCCATTGACGGGCTGGAGGTGGCCAGGGTGTCCTCCGCGGAACGGGGGCGGTAGATGCCGGTGGTGAAGAACTCCTCGAGCACGTTGTTCTCATTGGTGGCCAGCATGAGGCGGCGGATCGGCACCCCCATGGACCGGGCTAGGAAGCCGGCGTAGATATTGCCGAAGTTGCCCGAGGGCACGCACACGTCGACCTGGTAGCCGGCGCGGCGCCCCTCCTCCACGGTGTCGGTGACCCTCAGCCAGGACCACACGTAGTAGACGGCCTGCGCTGCGATCCGGCCGATGTTGATGGAGTTGACGGCGCCCAGGTGATGAGCGGCCTTGAACTCCGCGTCGTTGCTCAGCGCCTTGACCAGCGCCTGGCAGTCGTCGAAGACGCCGCGCACCGCGATGTTGTGGATGTTGGCGTCCTGGAGGGTGTACATCTGGGCGCGCTGCACCGGGCTCATGCGGCCGGCCGGCGAGAGCATGAAGACGCTGACGCCCTCCTGCCCCCTGAAGGCGTGCTCGGCCGCAGAACCGGTGTCGCCGGAGGTGGCGCCCAGGATGTTGAGCACCTGTCCGTGCTTGGCCAGCACATAGGGAATTGCCTGTCCCAGGAACTGCATGGCCAGGTCCTTGAAGGCCATCGTTGGTCCCTCGGACAGGCCCACGAGGGTCAGGCCGTCGGCGACCTCGTCAAGCTCGGTGACAGGGACGACCGGCTGCGGGAACCGCTGCGGGCCGTAGGCGGCTCGGGTGAGCTCCGCCAGGTCCTCCCGGGGAATGTCGGTGGCGAACAGGCCGATGACCTCCGTGGCCAGGTCGGCGTAGCCCAAGGGCCTCCAGGCCTCAATCTGCTCGAGGCTCAGGGCGGGCAGCCGGCTGGGAACCGCCAGGCCACCGTCGGGCGCCAGGCCCGCCACAAGAACGTCCGTGAACCCCGCTGCCGCCATCTGGCCACGGGTCGAGATGTACTGGGTGTGCTGCATGTGCCGCCTTCTTGCCGTGTCGCATGCCCTGGTGCCGCGTGCGAATCCGGTGCGATTCTACGGGGCCGTGACGGCAGGTGACAGGTGCGGTGTCAGATGCTGTGTCAGATACGGCCTCGCTGAGGTGACGGACCGCCTAATGACGAACCAGACATCAGATAACCGCTGGGACAGGACATCGGCCCCACCGGGACGCCGCGAGGGGCGGCTCGGTGGGGCCGATGCGTGAGAGTCGGAAGACAGGGCGGAGGCCCCGGCCTCAGGCCAGGACCTTCTCCACCTCGGCCTTGAAGGATGCCTTGGGGCGCGAGCCGGCGAACTGGTGGAAGACCTCGCCGTCGCGCACCACCGCGAAGGTCGGGATGGAACGCACGCCGTAGGAGCGGGCCGTGGCCGGGTTGGCGTCCACATCGACCTTGACGAACTTGACCTTGTCACCGAAGTCGGCAGCGACCTCGTCCACGATCGGCGCCATCTGGCGGCAGGGGCCGCACCACTGGGCCCAGAAGTCGATGACGACGGGCACCTCGGACTTGAGGACCTCCTCCTCGAAGGTGGCGTCGGTGACGGCGAGAGCCTCGGACATGATTGTTCTCCTCGAACGTTGTGGGTGGGTGAGTCAGGATGGGACGGGGCCGGCGATGCGACGTCGGCGGAGCCGACCCCACCCTGTGCTGAGTGGAGGCAGCCGGCCCTCAGGCCTGCAGAGTGGTCAGGTAGTGCTCGGCATCCAGGGCCGCGCGGCAGCCGGAACCGGCTGCCGTGATCGCCTGCTGGTAGGTGGGGTCGGCGACGTCACCGCAGGCGAAGACCCCGGGGATGCGGGTGCGCTGAGAAGGCGCTTCGACCTTGATGTAGCCGGCCTCGTCGAGCTCGAGGACGTCGGTGACGAGCTCGCTGCGCGGCACCTGTCCGATGGCGACGAACAGACCCGTGGCCTCGAGCCGGCGGCGGTCCCCGGTGACGGTGTCCTCCAGGGTGACGCCGGTCAGCGAGTCCTCGCCGTCAAGCTCGACGACTCGCGAGTTCCAGGCGAAGGAGATCTTCGGGTCCTCCTGGGCGCGCTTGGCCATGACGGCCGAGGCGCGCAGCTCGTCGCGGCGGTGGACCACCGTCACGGAGCGGGCGAAGCGGGTCAGGAAGGTGGCCTCCTCCATGGCCGAGTCCCCGCCACCGACGACGACGATGTCCTGGTCCTTGAAGAAGAACCCGTCGCAGGTGGCGCAGTAGGACACGCCGTGGCCGGAGAGGCGCTCCTCCCCGTCGATGCCCAGGTGCCGGTACTCCGAGCCGGTGGAGATGATGACGGTGCGGGCCTCGTAGACGCCATCAGAAGTGGTGATGCGCTTGACGTCGCCCTCCAGCTCGAGGGCGGTGACGTCCTCGTAGCGGATGTCGGCACCGAAGCGCTCGGCCTGCTCCTGCATCTGGGTCATGAGCTCAGGGCCCATGATGCCCTCGACGAAGCCGGGGTAGTTCTCCACCTCGGTGGTGTTCATCAGGGCACCGCCGGCAGTCACCGAACCGGCCAGGATGACCGGATTGAGCTGGGCGCGGGCCGCGTAGATGGCGGCTGTGTAGCCGGCGGGACCGGAGCCGACGATGACGACGTCGTGAATCATGACTCTCCTGACGAGCGGATAGGGGCCGCAGTGCGCGACTACCTGAGGTAACTGGTGAGCAGTACGGACTGTTCCCAGGGAAAGTCCTATTTGATTGTGACCTCAGTCACCGTTGCCTTGTAGGGGAACTCGGTGGGATCACTGTTCTTGGGCAACTGGGTCACCCTGATGACGATGGTGTCGACTTCCTGAGGGTTGTCGACCTTGAAAGTGGTGCTTCCCGAGGTGAAGGCGCCCTCGGCAAGGACCGTACCGCCGCCCGCGTTGCTGAGGTCCGTGGCGCGGATCTCAAGCCGCCCGCCCTCGTTGGTTCCCTGCAAGTCGATCTCAGAGACCTTGGCACGGCTCTTGAGCTTGATCTCGATGTCAATCGGCTGGATCAGGTCCGGACTGCCGGTGTTGTGAGAGAACCAGGGGCGGCTGGTGTCGCCGTCACTGAGGTACTTTTGGTTGTTGTCCGCCTGAGTACTCAGGTTGTTGGCAACGCTCACGCCGGCGATCTCGGGCTTGGCCTCAGCCGGCTGGGGCGCGGGCTGCTGTCCGCCCCCGCCGCCGTTCTCCTGGGCACTGGCCGAGGGGACGGTGTCAGCGGCCGCGCGGTCCTTGTCCGCGAAGGGGATGCCGATCGTCTGGTACACGATGTAGCTGGCCACCACGAGCAAGACGATGACCATGAGGAAGAAGGTGACCAGGACCGAGCTGGTCGTGCGCTGCTCGCGGCGAGCGGCCTCGGGGTCGACCTCCTCGTCCTCGTCGTCATCGAAGGCCGGGAAGCTGCCGGTGAAGGGCTCGGCCGGGACCGGCGCCGGCCCGGGAACGGTCTCGGAGGCGGTTGACAGGACGTTCGGGATCGGGTTCGTCGGCCCGGTGACCTGGACGTAGACGTCGTCGGCGGACTGCTCCTGCGCAGCCGCCGACTCCGGCAGCTGCGGATCGGGGGCCTGTGTGGCCGGTGTTGTAGCAGCCGAGGCCGCCTCGATGACGGAGGTCTGCTCGGCAGGTGTCTCGGAGGCGGTAGGCACCACGGACGGTGCCGGCTCCGGCTGAACCGGTGCGGGTGCTGTCTGCCCCGCCGGTGCGCTGACCGTGGCGCTCTTGCCCGCACCGCTGCGCCGCAGCCGGTCCAGGACTCCACGCGCCGCGTTGGCGACACCGGCTCCCGCAGCACTGACGGCGGCCGAGGCACCCGCAGCGCCACCATTGCCACCAGTGGCGCCGCTGCTCGACGAGGGGTGCTGGGACGAGGGGCGCTGCGCCGGCCCGGACTCGTGGTAGCCGGCCACCTGGTCCCAGGTGCCCAGTGAGCGCGCCACCTCAGCTGCGGAGATCGGGGGCTGGCTGCTCCAGGTGCGTTCGCACAGCTCATCCAGGACCGGGTCGATCCCCGGCACGAGCGTGGAGGGCTTGACCGGGACACCGCCCAGTCGAGGTGCGGAGGGAATACCGGGGCGCTTGCCCGGCCACCGGCCGGTCAGGCCGTAGTAGAGGATCTCCACCAGGGAGCGGGCGTCGGCACGGTCGGCGGCCGACGGGTCATGGCCGGCGACCCGGCTCTCCAGATCGAGGGCGGCGGCCTCAATGCCCAGGCCGCTGACCTTCACCGTTCCGTCGGGAAGGACGCGGATGGACTCCGGCGACAGGTTGAGGTGGTGCAGTCCCCGGCGAGCACCGGCGTCGAGCGCCTGCGCGGTCTCACCGATGATGGCGCGGGCCTGCGCCGGGGGCATGCCCCGGGAGACCAAGGAGGAGAAGGTTCGTCCGGTCAGAGGCTCGGTGACGATGACGGAGGGTTCGGCGCGCTCGACGTCGTAGACCTGCTGGAGACGCTGGTCCTCGACCAGCACCGCCCTGCTGGCCGACTCCAGGACGTTGTCGCGATGAAGCGTCGCGTCGGTGAGAACCAGGATCGTGACGTCTCGATCCAGGATCGTGTCGACGCCACGGTGCCTGACAATGCGCGGCAGGGTGGTGGACAGCGTTCCCAGGAGCCCGTAGCGACCACTGCCGATCGGCGTCGCCTCCGACATGCGTCTCCTTCCTTGAGATGGTTGTCCATCTGAACCAGTTGACCCCATCGTAACTGTCTGCGGGCTCCAGACCGGGGTGATGTGGCCGGTGTGGGCAGAGCTGTGTGATGGGTGGGCGGCGGAGCGTCCTGTGGCTCCCCGCGACGGGGGAATACTGGCCGGCAGCGACGGCGGGATACTCCCGGGTGCGTCGGACGGGACGTGCCCCGGGGTGGGCCAGTGGTGGGAGGAGCCGGCTGCGGCATCGGCGCTCGGGGGCGGCGGTGCGGCCGCGGCCTGCGAGGGTGCCGGTGGCGGCGGTGCGAGATGCTGGAAGGGCTGCCCGTTGTGAGGGTGGCCCGCCACGGCCTGAGAGGGGTGGCCGCCCGCGGGCTGGGACCCCATTTGACCCGGCTGTCCCCAGGGGTGGGTCTGGGCCTGAGCAGGTGGCGGCGGTGCGGGCGGAATCGCTTGAGCACCCCCGGAGGTGTAGCCAACAGCACCATGCGCCGTCGTCCCCGTTGAAAGACCGGAGGGGCCTGAGGCCGCCTGAGCCGGTGGAGGTGGGGGCGCAGGCGCCTGGACGGCAGGCATCTGAGCGGTCGCCTGGGTCTGCGGCTGCGCCGGTGACAACCATGCCGCCGCCGCCAGGACCGCTCGCCCGGGCGCGCCGGGCAGACGCCGACCGAGCGTGGACAGGATCCGCGAGAAGGGCCGGAAGGCGACCGCGATCTCCTCGATCCGGACAATGCGCCCCATCAGCAGGTAGATGAGCGACATGACGGTGGCGACGACGGCGATGTGTCCGAGTGCCGCGGTCATGTTGGCCAGGGAGGAGTCGGCGTCGATGTCACCGAGGAGCGCGTTGAGCAGGATCCCGACGACGACCGCGGGCGCCACCGCCATGATGAGACGCAGGTGGGTGGTGACGATCTTGCGGCTGTCGAGGCTGGGCAGGTGGGAGCGCATCATGGGGATGACTACCACGCAGCCCCCGATCTGGCTGATCGTGTTGGCCGCGCCCGCCCAGGTCATCCAGTGGTTGGCCGGGGCGACGAAGTAGGCCAGGACGCACAGGATCACGGGGATGACGCCGACGACGACGTCGGCCAGCAGCAGCCGCTTGGTATCGGAGTAGGCCAGCATCACCCGCTGGGTCCCGAACCAGATCCCCTGCGGGACGATGCCCAGCGCCAGAGCGATGAGCATGGGGGCGCTGGCCTGGGCCTCGGGCAGGGAGATCGAGGGGGTGAAGAGCTGCAGGGCCGGAACGGCCAGGACGCAGATGCCCGCGGTGGCCAGCACCGTGAAGACGCCCGCCGAGCGCAGTCCCAGGGAGAGGTCCTCGCGCACTCCGGCCGCGTCCCCGGCCGCGGCCTTCTCACTCATCCGGGTGAACAGGGCCGTGATGATGGAGGTGACCACGAGGGACTGGGGCAGCATGTACACCAGGTAGGCGTTGAGCCACATGGTCGTGGAGGGCACGATGACGTTCGCGTACTCGGGCTGCTCGGAGGCCGTGACCGCGTAGGAGCCCAGGTTGGAGGTGATCCAGTTGCTCAGACTGGCCACGCCCACCCCGGCCAGCGCCCACAGGGCCACCTTGACGGTCTTGCCCAGCCCCAGGCCCCGTACCCCGAAGATGATGCGCGGCCGGAACCCGGAGCGCACCAGGGGGATGTAGAGGATCAGCGCCTGGACCGCGATGCCCAGGGTCGTCGTCGCCCCGATGAGGGTGATCCGGCCCCAGCCCCAGACCTCTGCGCCTTCACCGGCGGTGTAGCGGCCGTAGATATGGAGGTAGAACAGGATCGAGGCGATCGAGATGATGTTGTTGAGCACCGGCGACCACATGTAGGGCCCGAAGCTCGAGCGGGCGTTGAGCACCTGCCCCCACAGGGCGTACAGGCCGTAGAAGAAGACCTGCGGCATGAACCAGAACGCGAAGGCGAAGGACAGCGCTCGCCACTGCCCCTGGGCCAAGGAGTTGGCGTTGAGGGTGAAGATGAGGGGCGCGGCCGCGGTCGCGATGCACGTGACCACCAGCATGAGCGTGGCCGCGGCGGTCAAGAGGCGGTTGACGACCTCCTCGCCGTTGCGTCGTCGCAGTGCCTGAACGATCTGCGGCACCAGGATCGCGTTGAGGATCCCGCCGATCATCATGTTGTACAGGTAGGTGGGCAGGTTGTTGGCCGTGTTGAAGGCGTCGGCGGCCCCCGACCCGGTGGCGCCCAGCGCCATGACGATCAGGGCGTTGCGCACCATGCCCAGAATGCGGGAGACCAGGGTCCCCGAGGCCATGATGGCCGAGGAGCGCGCCAGGGACGCCTGGCTGCGCCCCTGGGAGGAGGATCGCCCGATCCGTACACGCTTGATGATGCTCATGCCGTCTCCTGTGCAGCCGGGGCCACTGCGGTGCGGCGGCCTCGTCGTACTGTCCTCACCGTACCGGTCACCACGATGGCGACCAGGACCCCGACGATGACTCCGGTGCCGCGTCCCTCCCAGTCGGCGCGCACGCGCATGTTGACGGTGGTGGGGGTGCCCACGGTGGTGCCGTCGGCGGCGAGCACCTGTACCGTCAGGGCGACGTCGCCGGAGCCGACGGCCTGGATCGGCACCGTGACCTTGGCCTGCTGGTGGGCCGGGACCCGCACGGTGGTGGTGCGCGGGACCTGGAGTCGCTTGTTGTTCGAGACCAGGTAGACCTGAACCGTCACGTCCTGGTTCAGGGAGGAGGTGATGCGCACCGGCAGCTGGGCCTCGGAGCTGATGACGTTGATGGTCGACGACGGCACCGCGGCCAGCGAGGAGGTGACGTCGGCGCCAGCCGCCTCGGCGTTGGGGATCTGGGCGCTGCGGGTCTTGGGGTCGGAGCGCCAGGACGCTGAGGAGACCACCGCCTCCAGGTTGGTGTAGTCGCCCAGCAGGGCGGCCGGCTCGGAGAGCACTGAGGAGATCGACTGCAGGGTCGTGGCGGTACGGCCGGCGGCGGCCAGGGTGTCGGCGGACAGCTCGTTGGTGTCGATCACCGTGTCCGGCATCTCGGAGCGATCGATCCGCGAGGTGCCCTCGGCCACGGCCGAGACCTCCTGTTGAGCGTGCTCCTGGAGGGCGGAGAAAGACTGGGACTGGGTCCAGGGGACTGAGCGCAGGGCGGCCACCCGCTCGCGCACGACCGATGACTGCACGGCGGAGGCGGCCCGGCGGGGCATCGCCACGACGATGTCCCGTTCCAGCGCCGGCGCCTGGCGGGCCAGGATGGCACTGTCGCTGCGCAGCAGCTGGCGGGTGTCGAGCGCGGAGGCCTGGGCGCTCTGGGTGGTCGGGGTGCCCTGATCGGAGGCAGTGGGTTTGGCGTCCTCACCGGTGAGCGCCCCCGATAGGGACTGCTCCGGGATCAGGACCGCGTGGTCCCCGGAGGCGCCCAGACCGGAGGGGGTGTAGGTGAGGTCGTCGGACGGCGACAAGGACTCCGGTGAGGCGATGATGGTCGAATCCGGCTGCGCCAGCGCATTGACCGTGGTGGCGTCCGCGACGCTGGAAGCCAACCAGGACACCGACGTCGGGGCCCCCACCTTGACGATGGCCGACTCCTGGGTGCGCCGTGCGGCGGTCTCGATGAGGCTCGTCTGCTGCAGGTGCGCCAGGGCCGCGGTGTCGGAGTCGCCCCACGGCAGAGCCACGAGGCTGTCGGTGTGGATGGCCCGTGCGAGAGCCGCGGAGAGCTGGATGACCTCGTTGGAGGCCTGCGGGGCCTTGCCGGACGGTGAGGCGGTGGCGTTGCCCCCCGCCTGCGGTGACGGGGTGGCGCTTGCCGAGGGGGCCGGCGTCGACGGTGTGGTCGGGGCCGACGACGCGGAGGAGTCGGCGCTCTGGGGCGCCTGAGGGGAGGCGTCCGGCGTGGAGGGCTGGGAGTTGCTGTTGCGGGCGGCCTGCTCGAGGCTGTCCGTGGTGACACCGAGGGCCTCGATCAGTGCCGGGTCGACGGCGACCACGACGCCGTCGCCGGCCATACTCACCAGGCCCAGGACCCGGTTGTGGATGCGACTGAGGGCCTCCGTGCGCTCCTGGGTATGCGGGGCGGACAGCACCGCCATCTCCTGAGCGGAGGCGGTCACCGGCAGGAAGACGGTCATGCGCACCGGTGCGACGGAGGTGCCACTGTCCCACACGAGGATGCTGCGGTCCTGGGCCAGGGAGACGTCCTGGGTCGCCAGGCCGACGGAGACGCCGCGCGGCCCCCACTGGTCAGTGCTGTCCAGCGGCAGCTCGTCGGCGGGAATGGTGATGGAGAACTGGGAGACGCCCCCCGGCTGGAGGTCATGACCCAGTGGGACCGTGAAGGGATCCGACAGTCCCGACTCGTCGGTCCCGGTCAGCCACTTGCTCAGGTCCCGACTCGTGGCCTCCGTGGATCGCTGCACCCGCGTCACCAGGTCCGCCCCGGTGATGGTCTGAGCGGTTCCGTTGGTGATGGTGCCGGTCAGGTTGAGGTCCTGGTCGCTGTGGAGCACCTCGGGGGCCATGGCGTCGATGCTCACGGTCACCTGGTTGGAGGGCTTCTCCTTCGATGCCGGGGCGGATGGGGCGGCCTTCGTCGGGGCCGACGTCGCGGACGGCGTCGCCGGGGCGGCCGGGGCGATCTCAGCGGAGAGCCCGGCGGACTGCGCGAGCGGGAGCGTGCCGGAGCCCTGGTCCGCCTCGGCCACGGGCAGGGCGGCCACCGGCCACAGCACCAGGCCGGCCACCCCCAGTAGGGCGGCAATGGTCACCATCGCCCTGCTCCGCAGCCGGGAGCCCAGCGTGGTGACCACCTTCGCGTACACAGAGGCGGCGGTGCCCGTCATCCATCCCCCACCAGGATGTCCCAGGCCGCGGCCACGATACGGCGCTCGTTGGGGTAGGCCAGGCGGTGGGAGACGTCGTCGAGGGCGACCCACTCGACGTCCTCGGCCTCATGGTCCGGGTCATTCTCCGTGGTCAGGGTGCCGCTGACCGCCTCCAGCAGGAAGTGGTGCACCACCTTGTGGACGCGGTGCTCGTGGCCGGCGAACCAGTAGTCGATGGTCGCCAGGTGGCGAAGAACCCGACCGGTGATCCCGGTCTCCTCCATGATCTCGCGGACCGCGGCCTGCTCGGGGGTCTCGGCGCCCTCCAGGTGCCCCTTGGGCAGGCACCACTCCAGGCGCCCGCCCCGGTTGCGCCGGGCGATGACCGCGGTGAAGGCCTGCCCGTTCTGGACGTCGACGACCAGGCCGCCGGCACTGGTCTCATTGACGATGGGCAGGGCGCGTGCACTCGCCCGGTGGGCCGGGTTTCCGGCGCGGGGCGTGCGAGTGCGTGGAGAGGGCATGGGGACACTCTAGGGCGTCCGGGCCGCCGGGCGCCGCTGGCCGAGTACGTCGTCGCACACAACTGCGCCATCCGCGGACGGACATGGGGGGCGACGGCGGTCGGTGGCGGCCGTGGACGCGGTGCAGGATGGTCCTCACCACAGGGCGGCTGAGGCCGAGGACGACGGCGCACCGGCGAGGGTTCATGGCAGGCTTGGGCCGATGACTGCGCACCCCGCTCCCGCTGACCCCGCCGACTCCCCGGAAGCCGCCGAGAACCGGGGCCTGACGCCCAAGGCCCGTCAGGCACTCGAGGGCCTGCCCCCCGCCCTGGCGGCCCTGGGCCACGCCTTCGTGCGCGCCGGGCATGAGATCGCCCTGGTCGGCGGGCCGGTGCGGGACGCCTTCCTCGGCGTCGCCCCCCACGACCTGGACCTGACGACCTCGGCCCGCCCCGAGCAGACCGAGAAGATCCTGGCCGCCTGGGGCGAGACCACCTGGGACGTGGGCCGGGCCTTCGGCACCATTGGCGCGCGCAAGGGTTCCACCATCGTGGAGGTCACCACCTACCGCACCGAGGCCTACGAGGTCGGCTCGCGCAAGCCCCAGGTGACCTACGGCGACACCCTCACCGGGGACCTCACCCGCCGCGACTTCACCGTCAACGCCATGGCGCTGCGCCTGCCCGACCTCGAGCTCGTCGACCCCTGCGGAGGCCTGGCCGACCTGAACGCCGGCGTCCTGCGCACCCCCGTCAGTGCCGAGCAGTCCTTCGACGACGACCCCCTGCGCATCATGCGGGCCGCCCGCTTCGCCGCCCAGCTCGGCTTCGACGTCGAGATGGACGTCATGACCGCCATGGAGGAGATGGCCCCCCGCTTGGAGATCGTCTCCGCCGAGCGCGTGCGCGCCGAGCTCGAGCGCCTGCTCATCAGCCCCTGGCCCCGGCGCGGACTGGAGCTCATGGTCCACACCGGCGTGGCCGACGTCGTCCTGCCCGAGCTGAGCGCCCTGCGCGAGACCGTCGACGAGCACAAGCGCCACAAGGACGTCTACGAGCACACCCTGACCGTCCTGGACCAGGCCATCGACCTGGAGACCGGGCCCGACGGGCCCGTCCCCGGCCCCGACCTGGTGCTGCGCCTGGCCGCCATCCTCCACGACATCGGCAAGCCCGCCACCCGCCGCTTCCTGCCCGACGGCACCGTCACCTTCCACGGCCACGACCACGTCGGCGCCCGGATGACGGCCAAGCGGCTGCGGGCCCTGCGCTTCGACAAGCAGACCATCAAGGACGTCTCCCGGCTGGTCGAGCTCCACCTGCGCTTCCACGGCTACGTCGACGCCGCCTGGTCGGACTCGGCCGTGCGCCGCTACGCCACCGACGCCGGCCCCCTGCTGGAGCGCCTCCACCGGCTCACCCGGGCCGACGTCACCACCCGCAACCGCCGCAAGGCCGCCATGCTGGACCGCGCCTACGACGACCTCGAGGAGCGCATCGAGGCCCTGCGCGCCGCCGAGGAGCTGGCCGCCATCCGCCCCGACCTCGACGGCGGCCAGATCATGGCCGAGCTCGGCGTGGCCCCCGGGCCGGTCGTCGGCGAGGCCTACCGCTTCCTCATGGACCTGCGCATGGAGAAGGGGCCCATCGGCGAGGACCTGGCCCGCCAGGCACTGCGCTCCTGGTGGGCGGCCCGCCAGAAGAGCTGAGGGAGACAGAGTGCTTGAAGCCTCAAGGGAGCTGCGGGTCGGTGTCGTCGGCATCGGGGCCCGCTGCTACCTGGCCGCGCTCGCGGACTCCTCGCCGGTCCCGGCCCGGCTCGTGGTCGCGGCCGACACCGCCTCCGACGCCGTCGAGCGCGCCCGGCGGCTCCTGCCTGAGGGCGTGGCGGTCGTGGCCGACCACCGCGACCTGCTGGGGTTCGGGATCGACGCCGTCGTCCTGACCACGCCCGACGACACGCACGAGGAGCTGGCCTGCTTCTTCCTTGAGGCCGGCGTCCCGGTCTACCTGGAGAAGCCCCTGGCCATCACCATCGAGGCCGCCGACCATATCTTGGAGACCGCCCGGCGCACCGGCACCCGCCTCTACGTGGGCCACAACATGCGCCATATGGAGGTGGTGCGGCTGCTGAAGTCGATCATCGACTCCGGGCGGATCGGCGAGGTCAAGGCCATCTGGTGCCGCCACTTCGTGGGCAACGGCGGCGACTACTACTTCCGCGACTGGCACGCCGAGCGCCGCCACGTCACCGGCCTGCTGCTGCAGAAGGCCGCCCACGACATCGACGTCATGAGCTGGTTGGCTCACTCCGCGCCGGCCCGCGTCGTCGGCATGGGTGGACTCATGGTCTACGGGGAGGCCGAGCGGCGCCCGGCGGGGACGAGCGCCGGCACCGTCATGCAGGACTGGTTCAGCCTCGAGCACTGGCCGGCCGACGAGGTGGACGGGCTCAACCCCGTCATCGACGTCGAGGACCACTCCATGCTCATGATGACCATGCGCAACGGGGTCATGACCTCCTACCAGCAGTGCCACTTCACCCCCGACTACTGGCGCAGCTATACGGTCATCGGCACCCGCGGCCGGGCCGAGAACCTCGGTGACGGGGCCGGCGACGTCGTCAAGGTGTGGACCGAGCGCACCGAGCACTACGCCGAGCGCGCCACCCAGGAGTACGTCATCGCCGAGGAGGGCACCGGACACGACAGCGCCGACCAGCTCGCCATCGACGAGTTCCTGCGCTTCGTGCGCGACGGCGGGGCCACCGAGGTCTCCCCGGTCAGCGCGCGCGACGCCGTCGCGGCGGGGGTGCTGGCCACCCGGTCTCTGCGCTCGGGCTCCGTGCCCTTCGACGTGCCCGAGCTCGACTCGGAGCTGGCGGACTACTTCCACCGTGGGCAGCACAATCCTCACACACTGACCGAATCTTCATAAACGACGCGGCTCCGCGTCATCTTTGAAGAAAATGTCGGTCTGTACGGTCGGTAGCACGTACAGTGCGAGCCGGGCGGTGCCGGTGCCTCGCGGGGGACCCGAGCCGCGGGCAGGACAGGCCGGAGCCGAGGAGAGCGCATGATTCACCACATCACCCTGACCGGGCGGAGCATCGCCCTGGCCTGCGACGGCACGGTGACCACCCAGCACGGGGCCGGCGGCGCCACCGGCGCGGTCTACGTCGAGGCCTCCCACCTGACCCTCCTGCATGACATGCGCGACGGCGAGTTCTACCGCACCGGCCAGAACTCCTGGTCGCCGTCGGGCTGGCGCCGCCTGAGCGAGGCGCCCATGCGTATCGCCAATGAGCAGCGCCGTCGGACCGCCGACGACGCCCCCTGGGACGACCCGGCCCGTCACCACTCGGCCTGGATGGCGGTCCTGGAGGACTCCGCCGGGGCGCTGCTCGTGGGCTGCCTGGACGGGCGCACGCCGCGGCTGCGCGCTGACACCGCGGTCCTGGAGGCCTTCACCGAGTCCGGCGACCCGGCGCGCTGGGTGATCCTGCCCGGCCCGGCCACCGCCGTCATGGCCCGCTACGCCCGCGAGCTCGGCGAGAGCCTGGGGGGCCGGGCGATCGAGCCGCAGAGCGTGTGGTGCTCCTGGTACTCCTACTACGAGGGCATCTCGCAGGAGGCCCTTGAGCGGGAGATCCCGCAGGTCGCCGAGCTGGGCTTCAAGACGCTTCAGATCGACGACGGCTGGGAGGTCGCGGTCGGCGACTGGGAGGCCGGCGAGAGCTTCGGCGACGGCATGGAGGCCGCCGCGACCCGGATTCGGGAGGCCGGCATGCAGCCGGGCCTGTGGGTGGCGCCCTTCATCGCCCTGCCGGGCTCGCGGGCCGTGCGCGACTACCCGGAGATGTTCGTCCACAACGCCGACGGCGGACTGGCCGTGGCCGGCTCCAACTGGGGCGGCGACTACTACGCGCTGGACACGACCCACCCCACCGCCCAGACCTACGTGCGCAAGCTCATCGCCAAGATCGTCCACCGGTGGGGCTTCAGCTACCTCAAGCTCGACTTCATCAACGCCGCCGCCATCCCCGGCTACCGGCACCGCCAGATCGACCGGGAGGAGGCCTACCGCACCGGGCTGCGCCTCGTGCGCGACACCGCCGGGGAGGAGACCTTCCTCCTGGGCTCCGGGGCGCTCATCATGCCCTCCATCGGGCTGCTCGACGCGGTGCGGGTGGGGCCGGATGTGGCCCCCATGTGGGAGAACTACGCCTCCGACGACCTGTCCGACGCCAAGGCCTACAACGCCCTGCACGCCGGCATCAACCGGCTCTGGCTGGGGCGGGTCATCGGGGTCGACCCCGACGTCGTCTTCTTCCGCCACCGCCGCAACCTCCTGGACGACACCCAGATGCAGTGGCTGCGTGACGTGGCCGAGGCCAGCCGCTACCGGTGCCTGTCGGACCAGATGACCTGGCTCGATGAGGAGGAGAAGGAGGCCGTGCGCGCCTTCCTGGCCGCCGAGGACGAGCCCCTGGAGATCCTGGGCCGCTACCGTTTCAGCCTGGGCGAGCGCGAGATCGACCTCACCGAGGCCATCGAGGGCAAGGCGTCGGCCTACCCGCTGTGAGCCGGGGCTGGGGTGGCTGTCTGGAGCCGGTTGAAGCTAGGCGGATCGCTTCATCGACTGTTTGGTCGTCTCTTCACAATCTGTTTGGTCGCCTCGGAGCCTGCGCATCGCTCTCGTGAGGCTCCGCAAGCCATCTCCATGCCAGCACAGGAGATACCGGTTGGTGGTCGTTTTGCGCTTGGGCCCGGTCGGCTGGGCCAGGGCGCCTACTGCACGAGGTTCGGGTGCTACTGGAGGAGGGTTGGGGATACTCCACCGGGGTCGGGGGTTCGTGCAGTACGCACAACCCTCGGTCAGTAGATCTCCACCCTCGTGGAGTGGGCCGACCCGAGGCGGGGCGGGCTAGCGCCGACGTCGAACCACCGCCGGGAGGCTGCGCAGGAACTAGAAGAGCCGGGCAGGCGATCAGACTGCGGGAGGGGAGGCCGGCTCCTGGGTTGAGAGCGCCCGGCCCCACCGCCAGGTCCTCGATTGCCCGGACCCGGGTCGGGGAGCCCGGCCCCGGGCGCGCCCCGCCGGCATTCCGTCGGGACTCCGCCGTCGGGCCCCGCCTACTTGGTGGGGGTGCGGCCCAGGGTGAGGTAGCCGGGAAGCGTCTGGTCCTGGCCGGCGCTGGAGAAGCGCAGCGGCTGGCCCGAGTCCAGCGGGTTGACCACGCGCACCAGGATCGTGTTCTGTCCGGCCGGGTCCGCCGGAAGCTGCCCGGAGAAGGTCTGGGTCTTGCCGACCGCGACCTTGCGCAGGTCGCCGCTGAGCGTGGTGCGCCCGACCTCCATGCCGTTGGAGGTGTTGATGGCCACCGCCTCCACATTCCAGTTGTAGTAGAAGGGCGCCACCCCGTTGTTGGCGATCTGCACCTCGACCTTGCCGTTGCGCATCCGCCAGCGCGCCACCGCCAGGTCGTAGCCGGTCTCGGTGGAGGCCTGCACGGTCCGCTCGCGCTCAGAGCCGTTGAGGGTCGTGGTGAAGGCCCAGTTGTCCACCAGCCAGCTCGCGTGCGTGGCCTTGATGGAGGCGTCGATGTCCACCGTTCCTCCGTTGGAGCCCGAGGCCATGCAGCTGCCCGGGTTGCGCACGGAGCACTCCTGGATGCCCGGGTAGATCTCGCCGCCGATCGGGTGCTGCTGCCAGGCCTGGTCCGCCTTGGCCTCCTTCAGCTTCGGCAGGAAGTGCCAGTCGGCGGTGTCCATCGTGGCGTAGCCGAAGGAGTCGTCGTGGTAGCCGACCCCGTGCTTGATCGTCTCCGCGGACGGGTAGCGCGCCAGTGTCGGCGTCACCTGGAAGGCGCTGCCCCAGGTGTCAACGAGGGTGTTCTGGTTCGCCGCCGATGGCATCCAGTTCTCGCCGGAGGGGTTCTCCCCGGAGACCTTGCCGTTCATCGGGTAGGTGTGCCCCTCGCCCCAGAAGCCCACCAGGCCGTGGGTGATGAAGGCCAGGCGCGGGTCGCCGTCGTACTGCTGGCCCAGGGCTGAGATGAAGCTGGTGAGCATCGACATCATCTCGGGGTCGTTGTAGTCCGGCGCCAGCGACTGGCCCGGCGCGTTGCCGTGGAACGTGTAGTCGTGGGTCGGCACCGCGTGGGAGCTCAGCAGGTAGGCCGGGATGCCGCTGGGGCGCCCGGGGTAGTCGACGTAGAAGCGCAGCACCGCCTGGTGCCCGCGCGAGGCGATGGCGTTGAGGTGCGCATCGAGCCTGTCCCACGAGTACGAGCCGGGCCCGGCGACGACGTCGCTGACCGGCAGCGTCAGCCACTCCATCGTGTGGGGCGGTGCGTTCTCCTGCAGCACCGGCGAGTGGGAGGCGTCCGCTGGCGCGAAGGGCATCATCCCCTTGAGCGGGTTGGCCTCCGGCGTGGCCGCCGCGGAGACCTCGATCCAGGCCCGGTTGCAGTTGCAGGCCCGGAACCCGGTGGCCAGGGACACCACGGCGACGAGCGCCATGAGGATGGCGCCCAAGCGCGGCTTGCGCCCCCTGCGGAGCCGGTCGAGCACCTGGTGTCCCAGAGAGGGCGTGCGATCGGAACCTGGGCCGTGCGATTGCTGCGCGGCCGCCGACGTGGAGCCGGAAGCTGCTGCAGAAGTGGTCTCGTCGTGCTGTGAATCGATCATAAAAACTTGTCAGGTAGGGACTTGGGCGTGGGTAAACCCTACCGGCCAGTTGAGCGGTCCACCTGTGCTATCGCTGACAACGTGCTCGGTTGACGGGGTGGAAGGCCTGTGCCACCCGTACTTTTGGGGGACATGAGAATTTCGCGCTGTGCCGCGTTCCGGCGGCGTTCCGGCGGCGTTCCGACGGCGTTCCGACGTCGGTGGGTGACGTCGGCCAGGGAGAACGTCGAGGGGGTCGTCGAGGCCTTCCGGGGCGGGATGGAATGAGAGGCGCCGTCGCCATGCGGGACGACATTGCCGCCGCGCGCATAAGCGGCCATGATGACTCCGTGCGCGTTTTCAATTTCTCCGCCGGTCCTGCCCAGCTCCCCCTGCCCGTCCTCGAGCAGGCTGCCTCCGAGCTCACCAGCTGGGGCGGATCGGGAATGTCCGTCCTGGAGGTCTCCCACCGTGGGGCCGACTTCGTGGCCTGCGCGGCCGACGCCGAGGCCACCCTGCGCCGCCTCCTGTCCGTGCCCGACAACTACCGCGTGCTCTTCCTCCAGGGCGGGGCCAGCGCCCAGTTCGCCGGCATCCCCCTCAACCTGACCGCCCCCGGTGACACGGTCGCCTACCTCAACACCGGCCAGTGGTCCGCCAAGGCCATCAAGCAGGCCGGCGCCTACGAGCTCGACGTCGTCGTGCCCGCCGACGAGGCCGCCTCCTCCTACACGACCACTCCCGAGCCCGGCTCCTTCACGGTGCCCGAGGTCGCCCGCTACCTGCACTACACGCCCAACGAGACCATCGGCGGCGTCGAGTTCGACTACGTGCCCGAGGCCGGCGAGGTCCCGCTCGTGGCCGACTTCTCCTCCACGATCCTCTCGCGGCCCATCGACGTCTCCCGCTACGGCCTCATCTACGCCGGGGCTCAGAAGAACATGGGGCCCTCGGGCCTGGCCGTCGTCATCGTGCGCGAGGACCTGCTGGGGCGGGCCCGCCCGGTGACCCCCACCGTCCTGGACTACCAGAAGATGGCCGACGCCGACTCCATGCTCAACACGCCTCCCACCTTCGCCATCTACCTGCTGGGGCTCATCGGCCACTGGATCGAGGACGGCGGCGGCCTGGAGGCAATGGCCGAGCGCAACCGCGCCAAGGCCGAGCTTCTCTACGGCTACATCGACTCCTCCGACTTCTACGCCAACCCGGTTCAGGAGCGCTCGCGGTCCTGGATGAACGTGCCCTTCACCCTGGCCGACCCCGCCCGCGACGCCGACTTCCTGGCCGGTGCCCAGGCCGCAGGGCTCACCAACCTCAAGGGGCACCGCTCCGTGGGCGGCATGCGCGCCTCCATCTACAACGCCATGCCGATCGAGGGCGTGCGCGCCCTCATCGACTACATGACCGACTTCGCCGCCCGGGCCTGAGCGCCCGCCGGCTCGCCATCCCGGCCGTCTCGCCTGGCCTGCGGGCCCGACCGGTGTACGGGCCAGCCATCGGCCCGCGGGCCCTGCTACCCGTCCCAACCGCTTCCTCCACCCGGACCGCTCTGCAGAAAGTACTTCCGTGACCACCAGCAGCGTTGACCACAAGTTCCGTATCCGCACCCTCAACGCCATCTCCGGGGCCGGCCTGTCCCGCCTGCCCGACGAGCTCTACGAGGTCGGCGGCTCCGTGGAGGAGCCCGACGCCCTCCTGGTGCGCTCGGCCAAGCTCCACGACACCCCCATCGAGGAGTCGGTCCTGGCCGTGGCCCGCGCCGGCGCCGGCACGAACAACATCCCGGTCGAGGCGCTCACCGAGCGCGGCGTGCCCGTGTTCAACACCCCCGGCGCCAACGCCAACGCCGTCAAGGAGCTGGTCCTGGCGGGCCTGTTCATCGCCTCGCGCAACCTCATCCCGGCGGCCCGCTTCGCCCACACCCTCGAGGGCGACGACGCCGAGATCGCCAAGGCCGTCGAGGCCGGCAAGAAGCAGTTCGTCGGATTCGAGCTGCCCGGCCGCACACTCGGCGTCATCGGCCTGGGGGCCATCGGCGTGCAGGTGGCCAACGCCGCCCTGGGGCTGGGGCTCAACGTCGTCGGCTTCGACCCAGGTATCTCCGTGGAGCACGCCTGGCACCTGAGCGCCGAGGTCGAGCGGGCCGACTCCATGGAGGAGGTCTTCCGCCGCGCCGACATCCTCACCGTCCATGTGCCCCTCATCCCCGCCACCCGCGGACTGGTGAGCACCCAGCGCCTGGCCCTCATGAAGGAGACCGCGGTGCTGCTCAACTTCGCGCGCGCCGAGATCGTCGACACCGACGCCGTCGTGGCCGCCCTGGACGAGGGCACGCTGCGCGGCTACGTGTGCGACTTCCCCTCAACGCAGGTCCACAAGCACCCCAAGTGCATCTCCCTGCCCCACCTGGGCGCCTCCACCAAGGAGGCCGAGCGCAACTGCGCCATCATGGCCGCCGACTCCCTGCGCGGCTTCCTCGAGGACGGGCAGGTCCACAACTCGGTGAACTTCCCCGAGGCCGTCATGGCGCGCCAGGAGGGCACGCACCGGCTCGTCATCGTCAACCGCAACGTGCCCAACATGGTCGGTCAGGTCTCCACGATTGTGGCCCAGCACGGGCAGAACATCGCCAACCTGCTCAACAAGTCGCGCGGTGAGCTGGCGGTGACGCTGGTCGACGTCGAGGGCGAGATCGAGCCCAAGGTCCTTGAGGAGCTGCGCGCGATCGACGGCGTGCTGTCCGCGCGCGGCATCTGAGCTGAGCCGGGGGCCCGCGCGGCCGGGGACGTCTCGCGCGTGCGGGGACATTTCTGTGCGACCGGGGGCGTTCGACGCCGTCGGGGACCGGATTCCTGTCCCCCGACGCGCAGGAGGTCCCTGACTGCAACGAGACGCACCCGGCCGCGTGGAACGTCCCCGACCGTCGGGGTCCGCACGTGCCACATGCACCTGCGGACCCCGTGGGATGTCAGAGGTTGTTGATCCAGGCCCGGCGGTGCCCGAACAGCGAGAGTGTGGGCTTGTAGAGGAGCACGTACTGCCCTCCGGCCGACACGTCGGCATCGAAGCAGACATCGCCGCTGACCGAGCCACCCGCGATGAGCGTGGATGAGGACAGGTGGTTGCTCGACCCCAGGAAGCCGCTGTTGCTGATCGCCCCGGCCGGGTTCTGCAACGTGAAGTCCAGGGCATTGACGTCCAGGGTGTTCTTGGAGCCGTTGGTGATCGTGATGGTCGAGCAGGCGGTGGGGCCCAGGGTGGCGTCGCCCGCGGCCACAGGCGTGGCGCTGACCTTGATGCCGTCGTCGTCGATCGTGTCACCGGCGTTTCCGACGACGTCGTCGCTCTGCTTCCCGGGGAAGCTCAGTGCGGAGTCCGACGTCTCGGCATCCTTTGCCGACTCCTGCTGCTGAGGGCTGGGTGCGGCTGCGGAGTCCTGACCGGCGGTTGCTTGAGCGGGCGCGCTGGCCATCGACTGGATGGACGGCGGGGTGGCGGCGGTAGTGCTCGAGTTCCCCGAGCCCCCACCACCGTTGAGTGCGGAGGCGATCATGCCGACGGCGATGAAGGCGCCGATACCGGTGAGGATCTTGTGGCGGGCGAACCAGGAGCGCTTCGGCTCGGGAGCGGGCACACCCATGCCTGCGGCCGGGGCGGGGAAGCCTGCGGCGGGGACACCGGAGGGGACACCGGCGGGTGAGGAAGGGACTGGGTTGACGGGGCTGGTCATGATGGGTCCTTCGAGATGCGGGAGGTGAGGCACTGAGCGGGATGCGGCAGTGCCCATCACGGTGTGTCGTCACCGGAGCTGACGGGATCAGCTGACGGGAACAACGATGGCCCCGGCCGTGCGGCGCGCACATCGACCGATGAGTCCGAGGCGGCCGTCCGAAAGGGCACTCATCGCGACTGACCAAAAGGACGATGCCTCCCGCGCTCTAGCGCCCGAATCGTGTCCTATCGGGCGATCATGCGTGTCAGTGCCCGGTTCTACAGTGAGCACATGTCAGTCCCCACCTACCCGCCCACTCCTGGACCCGGCACCCCACCCGTGTCGGGCTGGAGCGGTAGCCCTGGGGGCGGTCGGACTGAGCCCACTGCGCCCACCGTCGGGGCGCGTGCCCTGCCATACCCGTCGACCCCACCGGCCTACCCCTATCCCGCCTATCCGGGATATCCGGGGTACCAGGGGTACGCGGGACTCGCCCCGCATCCCTCATACCCCGCTCCTTCCGCTGCTCCCGGTACTCCTGCGGCGTCGGACCCGCGCCTCCGCCCCCCGATGACTGCGGTTCCCTCCACCCCTGCGCCGTACACGCCTGTAAGACCGGCTCGGTCGTTCACGGAGTCCCTGTCCCCGTCGCAACGTCGTGCCCTGCACGTCACTCTGACGATCCTGCGATCCCTGGGCCTGTTTGCCCTGTGCGCCATGGGGTTCCTTATCGCGCTGGGAACACGTTTCAACCATGAACAGGTTCTCAAGGAGAGCCATCACCCAGTGCTCGAAGCCGCTGGAATCCTCACGGGACTGGGGCTTCTCGTTGCGTTCTTCCTGCGTCGGCGCTGGCCGGTGCCCATCACGGTCGCCTCGGCGCTCGCGGGCATCGGGGTCTACCTGGACACCACCGTGGGACTCATCGCTTTCACCACCGTGGTGCGCCGGTCCCGGTCCCTGCGTGACCCTGTCCCGTGGGCCACGGGCGCGCTGCTCGCCGTCGGCACCCTGACGGCGCTCTTCCGGGACGCGAGCTACGGAGCCACCGGGAGCTCGATGATTGGTGCCTTCAACTCATCCTCCCCCGACCCTCATGCCGTGACCCATGTGTCGGTGCTGCAGGTGCTGTTCCTCGCGGTCGTGGCCATGTCCCTGCCGGTCGCCGTCGGACTGTGGCTGCGCGCGCGTGACGGGGAGAGGAAGGCCCGACGTCGCGCCCAGGAGGCGGCCGATGCCTCAGCCCAGGCCGAGCGCGCCGCCCAGGAGCAGACCCGGACCTCCACCCGGTTGGCGGACACTGTCAGCCTGCAGGCCGAGCGTGAGCGGGTGGCTCGCGAGGTCCATGACGGACTCGGCCACCGCCTGTCGCTGCTCGCCCTCCACGCCGCCGCCCTGGAGCAAGGCGTCCTGGAGACGTCGGAGAGCTCGAATGCCCCAGAGGGCTCGCAGGCTCCGGACTCAGCCGGCGCCGTCGGCGAGGATGATCCACGGGCCGCCGCCCAGCGTGTGCGACAGGAGGCCCAGGGTGCCATGCGGGACCTGCGTTCCCTGCTCGCCGTGCTGCGCGAGCCGGTGGGGGCGGTCGAGCCCGCCCCGCGCCTGGAGGATCTCAGAGAGGTGGTGGACGGGGTCCTTGCCGCCCGCCAGCCGCTGAGCTCCTCGATCTACCTGGACCGCGCTGCGCAGGCCGACGAGGTGCTCTCGCGAGCCGTCTACCGGATCGTCCAGGAGTCCCTGACCAACGCCCGCAAGCACTCGCCCGGTACGAATGTGCAACTGCGTGTCGAGGGCGGTCCGGACACCGGCATCGACATCACCTGCTCCAACCGGATCTCTCGGACCGAGCCGGAGGCTCACAATGCGGAGGCTCCCGAGGCAGAGGCCGGTGAGGCGCCTCAGGCCGCGGGCGCTGACCGAGGCGCAGCGTTAGGACCTGGAGTCGTCGTCGGCGACCCCCAGGGCGGCTCGGGCCTGCGCGGCATGGCCCAACGGGCGGCGATCTGCGGCGGCACGTTCCACGCCGGCCCCGACGGCCAGGGCAGGTTCGTCGTGAGCGCGCACCTGCCCTGGCGCTCGGCGGAGTCACCCCGCACCGATCGCTGAGCGGCCGCCAACCAGTATCTGAACAGCCCGAGATCGGAGATACCGGTCTGCGCGCAGCTCACGGGGAGGCACCATCCGGGGCCTGGGCCGTTGGGATGGTGATTGTGTCGGCGCACGCACCTAGGCTGGTCCCGTGCCCGATCCCTCCGCCGCCCCGGCCTCCTCGGCCTCCTGGTCCGCGTCCCCCGCACCGGTCCGCCCGGTCCGTGTCATCCTCGTCGACGACGACCCACTGACCCGCGCCGCCATCAAGCCGCTCCTGCGGCCGAGCCAGGACTACATCGTCGTCGCCGAGGCCGGTGACGGCCGTGAGGCGATCGACGTGGTGGGCCGGATCGAGGCCGATATCGTGCTCATGGACCTGGGCATGCCCGTCATGGACGGGATCGAGGCCACCCGCCAGATCTGTGCCGCACCGCGCCACCCCCACGTCGTGGCGCTGACCACCTGGGACGTCGACGACGCCGTCGTGCGCGTCATTGAGGCCGGTGCGGTGGGCTACCTGCTCAAGTACTCCGCCTCCGAGGAGCTCCAGGCCGGGCTGCGTCGGGTCATGGCGGGCGAGTCGGTGCTCTCGCCGGGGGCGCTTGCCGAGCTGCTGCGATATGTGCGTTCCCAGCCGACGGCCCCGACGATGACGGCCTATGACCTTCGCTCTCAGGAGCGTCAGCACGCCGTGGCCCAGGCTCAGCAGGCAGCAGCGGGGCTCAGCCGGCGCGAGCTCGAGGTCATCGCCGCGGCCGCCGAGGGACTGACCACTGAGGAGATCGCGAACCGGCTGTACATCTCGGTCTCAACCGTCAAGGCCCACCTGCGCAGTGCGCAGGAGCGGGTCGGTGCCCGTAACCGGGTGCACCTGGCGGTCCTCGCCGAACGCGCCGGGCTGCTGGGATAGGGATGAGCCACCCCGACCGGTGAGGGCCGGGCACTCTCACTCCACAGCTGGGAGCCTCCACCTCAGGTCTGGGAGCTTCCTCTCCTGGAGCCGGTCGCGCCTTCCCTGCTTGGCCGCTTCTGGCGCCTGTGTGGGGCCCGGAGGTCGTGGTTCGACGTCGGCGCCGGCGCACTCGCTGTACCAGTGACTCGGGCTGCCAAGGGCGCCCCGCACTCAGGCGCCTTGGCTGGGGACATCCTGCGCGTGCGGGGACATTCTGTGCGGCCGGGGACGTCCTGCGCGCCCGGGGACGGGAATGCTGTCCCCGACGGCGTCGAATGCCCCCGCCCGGAAGGACACGCACCCGGCCACGTGGAATGTCCCCGTCGTAGGCGATGGCCAGCTGGATGCAGGTGCCCAGAGCCGGAGGACGCACCTGAAGGCTCGCGGTCTGTACCCGCAGGGGGCCATGCTCGTGGCCTCAGGTGCGTTCTCGACGACGTGCGGGCTCGGTTGTCCGCGCGTACGGAGCAGGAGGACGGCAGGGTACTTCCGCGACGGAAACCTGGGGCAGCTGTCCGCACAGACGGAATGCCAGAGGACCGGCGAGGTGCATCCCGGCGAGCAGGACCGGCCGTACATCCGGGGCTGACGGTGATCGTCACAACACGGCCCCATCAAAAGACGTGACTGGTGTCCCAGGCCAGGAAAGCCTGGAACACCAGTCACCTGAGCGAAGAGGACACCCCTCGCGCGGCGCCATGGACCGTCAGGCGCTCAGCCGCCGTTATTGGCGTTCCCACCGCCGGGATTGGGATTACCCGGCTGCGGCTGCTGCTGGTTGTTGTTGTTATTGTTGTTGTTGTCACTGTCTTTACCGGAGGAGACCGTGAGGGTGACGGTCGAACCGGCGCTCACCTGTTCGCCGGCCTTCGGGCTCGTGCCGATGACCTTATTTGCGTCCACCTTGTCAGAGGTCTTGGTGATGACGGTGACGTTGAGTCCGAGCTTCTGCAGATCGGCAGTTGCTTCCTCGACGGTCTTTCCGTTGAGGTTACTGGGAATCGTCACTTTGGCCGCGCCGCTGGAGAAGCTCACGGTGATCGTGTCTCCCGCGGAGACGCTGGTGCCCGCGGCCGGGTTGGAGGAGACGGCCTTGCCGCGCTCGACCTCAGCAGAGGCCACGTCGTCGCCCTTCTTGAACTGCAGGCCGGCATCCTCGATGGACTTCTTCGCCGTGGCCTCGTCCTGGCCGGAGACGTCGGGGACGGAGGTGTTCCCGGTGGAGAGCACCAGGTCCACCGTGGTGCCGCGTGCAACGGAGTTCCCCGCCTGCGGGTTGGTGTAGATGACCCGGTCCTTGGCGACCGTGGCGGAGTCCTCCTGGGAGGTGTTTCCGCCCTCGAGCCCGGCCTCCTTGAGGGCCTTGCGGGCGTCCTCCTGAGTCTTGCCGGACAGGTCGGGAACCTTGACCATCGCCGATCCGGTGGAGAAGTGCACGGTGACGGTGGAGCCCGGCTCGACCTTCGTGCCCTTGCCCGGGTCGGAGGAGACAGCCAGTCCTGCACCGACCTCCTCGTTGGCGACCTCGTCCTTGGCGAACTTCAGGCCGGCGTCCTCAATGGTCTTCTTGGCCGATTCCTCGTCCTGACCGGAGGTGTCGGGGACTTCCACCTTGCTGATGGTCGGACTCGGCGTCGGGGTGGGCTGGTTGTCGAAGCCCCCGGCGGCCCACAGCCCGGCGACGACGGCTAGGGTCATGAACAGCAGGAACATGAGGATCCAGACCCAGGCGTGGCTCTTGGGCTTCTCCTCGGGCTCTTCGGCCTCTTTGGCCGCCTGCATCGGAGAGGCCCCGGAGGGCACCTGGGCGAAGGAGGAGGTGGGCTGAACTGGTTCGGCGGCCGGTGAGGCCATGACCGAGGTGGCCGGGGACCAGGAGTCAGCGGCCGGCGCGGCCACAGACAGGCCTCGGGCGGCCGCCTGCAGGTCGGCGCGCATGTGGGCGGCGTCCTGGTAGCGGTCCTCACGGCTCTTGGCCAGGGACTTGAGAATCACCCGGTCCAGGGACTCGGGCACATCGGCCGCCAGCGAGGAGGGACGCTTGGGAATCTCCCGCACGTGCTGGTAGGCGATGGCCACGGCGGAGTCGCCCTGGAAGGGCGGCTGGCCGGTGAGCAGCTCGTAAAGGAGACACCCGGTGGAGTACAGGTCCGAGCGGGCGTCCACGGACTCGCCGCGGGCCTGCTCCGGGGAGAGGTACTGGGCGGTGCCCACCACCGTGTGGGTCTGGGTGACCGTGGAGGCGGAGTCCTCAATGGCCCGCGCGATGCCGAAGTCCATGACCTTCACGGCGCCGGTGGAGGTCAGCATGATGTTTCCGGGCTTGATGTCACGGTGGACGATCCCGACCCGGTGGGAGTACTCCAGGGCGTCCAGGACCCCGGAGACGATCTCCGCGGCCTCCGCGATCGGGACGGCCTCACCCTCGCTGAGGAGCTCACGCACCGTGTGCCCCTCGATGTACTCCATGACGATGTAGGGAACGGTGCGGCTGGCGCCACCGGGCTGGAGGAGCTCCTCCTCACCGGAGTCATAGACGGCGACGACGGCGGGGTGGTTGAGCGCCGCCGCGGACTGGGCCTCCCGGCGGAAGCGGGCCTGGAAGGTGGGGTCGCCGGCGATGTCCGAACGCAGCAGCTTGATGGCCACGACCCGCGACAGGCGAGTGTCGTAGCCGAGGTGCACCTCTGCCATACCACCACGTCCGATGAGGTCGCGGATCTCGTAACGGCCCGCGAGGACCTGGGGGAACTGACTGGTCACAGTACCTCCTTGACAGGGATGCTCAGCATCAAGGCTGGCACGACCTGATGCGCATGGGCAAGCGTACCCGTGCTGTGCAGGGTGATGAGCGAGAGCGCCGGGATGAGGGCCCTGAGCGTCAGCAGGTTGAGGCCGAGGAAGGAGCGTCCTGAGGCGTGCCGGGCGGTGCGTGACGGCGTCGGCTCCTCGGCCGCGTGACGACCGGGACGCACGGCGGCGGGCCGGGGCAGCTCGCGGGTCTGCGGACCGCGGCGGCCAGTGGACTCCCAGCTGAGCGCCTCACGGGGATCCCACGCGTCCGTGGGCAGGTTCACCACCGCCCGGTCCAGGGCGCGGGCCACCTCGCGGGCGGAGTGCGGCCGGTCGGAGGGCTTCTTGGCGAGCAGCTTGAGGATGATGGCCTGGACCTGGGGCGGGACGGCGTCGGGGAGGGCGGGCACCTCCTCGTTGACGTGGGCGAAGGCGATATCGACCTGGGTGGCTCCGCTGAAGGGGCGCCGCCCCACCAGGGCCTCGTAGGCGATGATGCCCAGCCCGTAGAGGTCGCCGGCCGGGGTGGCCATGTTCCCCATGGCCTGCTCGGGGGCGAGGTACTGGGCGGTGCCCATCACCATGCCGGAGGCCGTCAGTGGGCGCTGGTTGATGCCGGTGGAGATGCCGAAGTCGGTGAGCTTGGCCAGGCCCTCGCGGTTGATGAGGATGTTGGAGGGCTTGACGTCCCGGTGGACGACGCCGGAGTCGTGGACGACCTGGAGGGCGCGGGCGACCTGCGCCAGGACCGGCAGGATCTCGGCGGGTGACAGGGTCCCCTTCTCGGCGATGATGTCGGACAGGGCGCGCCCCTGGACGAGCTCCATGATGAGCCAGCCGGTCCCGTCCTTCTCCCCGGAGTCCAGGACGACGGCGAGGTTCGGGTGGCGCAGCCCCTTGGAGTTCTTGGCCTCCGCACGCAGGCGGGACAGGAAGATCTCGTCACCGGTCAGCTCGGGGCGCAGGATCTTGGCGGCCACGGCCCGACCCGAACGCAGGTCGGTGGCGCGCCACACCTGGCCCATGCCGCCCAGAGCGATCTGCTCGACCAGCTCGTAGCGGCCCTGGAGCTGGAGCCCGGCAACAGGTTTCACTGGTTCACCGCCGCATCGATGACCTGGGCGGCGACGGGTCCGGCGATCTTGCCGCCGGTGGCGCCGTCCTCGGTCTCCGCATTGCCGTCGAGCACGACGGCCAGGGCGATCTCAGGCTTGTCGATGTCGGTGCCGGCGAAGCCGACGAACCAGGTGGTGGGGCCGCTGTCCGTGCCGGTCTCGGCGGTACCGGTCTTGCCGGCCACCTGGACCCCGGAGACCTGGGCGCTGGTGCCCGTGCCCTCGGCGACGGCGGTCTGCATGAGGGAGGACAGGGAGGAGGCGGTGGCCGAGTCGATCGGAGTGCGGGCCACCTTCGTGGAGGTGGAGCTGACCTCGTTGAGGTCGGGGTCCAGGGTGCGCGAGACCAGGTAGGGGGTCATCTGCTCGCCCTTGTTGGCCACGGTGGCGGCCACCATCGCCATCATGAGCGGGGTCGCCTGCACCGAGGCCTGACCGATGCCGGCCATCGCGGTCTGCGCCTGGGAGTCGTTGTGCGGGTAGGTCGACGGCGTGACCTTCAGCGGGATGGACAAGTCGGAGTCGAAGCCCCAGTTCTTCGCCTCCTTGGAGAGCTCCTCCTCGCCGACGTTGATGGCCAGCTGCGCGAAGGGAGTGTTGCAGGACTCGGCGAAGGCTTTGGAGAAGGTGGTCCGACCACCGCCGCAGGACTCCCCGCCGTAGTTCTCCAGGGAGTGGCTGGTGCCCGGCAGGGTGATGGTGTCGGGGGCGTCGACCTCCTGATCGGGCTTGATCTTGCCGGTGCGCAGTGCCGCCGCCGTGGTGATGATCTTGAAGGTCGACCCCGGCGGGTAGCGGTTGCCGGCGATGGCCCGGTTGTCCAGGGGACGGGAGGAGTCCTGGCTGAGGGTCGCGGCCTCATTGGCGGCGTTCCCGTTGCGGGTCGCGAAGGCCGAGGGGTCGTAGGAGGGGGTGGAGACCAGCGCCAGGATGGCCCCGGTCTTGGGGTCCAGGGCGACGACGGCGCCCTCGCGCCCGGCCAGGGCGTCGTAGGCGGCCTGCTGGATCTCGGGCTTGATGGTCAGCTCCACGGCCCCGCCCCGCTGGGAGTCACCGGTGATGAGGGTCTTGATCCGGGAGGAGAACAGGGAGGGGTCATCCCCGTTGAGCACAGAGTTGCCCTCCTTCTCCATGCCGGTCATGGAGGCGAAGGCGGGAGAGAAGTACCCGGTCACCGGGGCGTAGAGCGGCCCGTTGGCGTAGACGCGCTGATAGTCCTCAGAGCCCTGGCCGTCGTCGGACTTCTGGGTGCTGGCGATCGTGGTGCCGCCGGCCAGGAGGATCGGGCCCCGCTCGGTGTCAAAGTTGCGGCTGACGGTGCGGCGGTTGCGCGGGTCGGAGTTGAGGGCCCCGTTGGCCGACCACGACTCCCACACGGAGGGGCGGGCCAGGCCCTGGACGCTGGTGACGGACAGGGCCAGCGTGGCGAACATGACCAGCACCAGGAAGGCGACCTGACGGATCTGTCGGTTCATGGCAGCTGCCTCCTGTCAGTGTCCTCAGTGAAGCCCGGGGCCCGCGATGAGCGCAGGGTCGCCCCGTCCGGTGCGGTGTGCGGCGGAGGCGGCGCCTCCGGACTGACGGCGACGGCGGGCCGAGCGTCATCCTCCAGGCTGCCGAAGCCGGGTGCGGCCGACGGGGAGGCGTAGCCCCCGGCGTCGGCCGGTGAGCCTCCAGCGGGTGCGTCATCGGCGGCCTGGGCCATCGACTCCTCGGCCCCTGCGTCCTGGACCCGACGGCGCAGGGACAGCGGCAGCTCGGCGGTGTCGATGATCCGCGGCGCGTGGGTGGCCGGCCGCCGGGCGGCGTCGGACAGGCGCAGCAGGAGGGCCAGGATGATCCAGTTGGCGATGAGTGAGGAGCCGCCGTAGGCCAGGAAGGGCAGGGTCAGCCCCGTCAGCGGGATGAGCCGGGTGACACCGCCGATGACCACGAAGATCTGCAGGGCGACGGCGAAGGACAGACCCACGGCCAGGAGCTTGCCGAAGCCGTCGCGCAGCAGCACGGCGGTGCGCAGTCCCCGCTGGATGAGGACGAGGTAGAGCATGAGCAGGACGAGCGTGCCGGTCAGCCCCAGCTCCTCACCCAGTGAGGCGAAGATGAAGTCGGAGTTGGCGAAGGTGACCAGGGTCGGTGAGCCCTTGCCCCAGCCGGCGCCCATGAGCCCGCCGGTGGACATCCCGAACATGCCCGTCAGCAGCTGCCAGGAGCCGCCCGCGGCGTTGTACACGGCATTGTCGGTGGCGTGGAGCCAGCCGTTGATGCGCTGCTGGACGTGGTTGAGGTGCGTGGCCGCGAACCAGGCCGCCGGGAGGAACAGGGCAGCACCGATGAGCAGCCATGAGGGCCGGTCAGTGGCCACGTACAGGACGACGACGAACAGGCCGAACAGCAGCACCGAGGAACCCAGGTCCTTCTGCAGGACCAGGACGCAGATGCTCACGCCCCACACGATGAACAGGGGGCCCAGGTGCCGGGCGCGCGGCAGGCTCATCCACAGGACCTTGCGGCCCGCCAGAGCCAGGTTGTCCCGGTTGGCCACGAGGTAGGAGGCGAAGAAGACCGCCAGCAGCACCTTGGACAGCTCGGCCGGCTGGAAGCTCATCGGGCCGATCCGGATCCAGATGCGGGCGCCGTTGATGCTCTGGCCGATCCCCGGGATGAAGGGAAGGACGAGGAAGACCAGGCCGGACCACATGGCCCACCGGTCCCAGCGCCTCAGGCGCCGGTAGTCGCGCAGCAGCAGGAGCGTGACGGCGAAGAGGATGACGCCCAGCAGCGTCCAGACCAGCTGCTTGGAGCCCACATAGAACTGCCACTGCTCGTTGGCCTCATAGGCCAGATCCAAGCGCCGGATCATGGCCAGGCCGATCCCGTTGAGCGCCACCGCCGTCGGCAGGAGCACCGGATCGGCCCACGGGGCGGCGTAGCGCACGCACAGGTGCATGAGGACGGTCAGGACGAGGAAGGCGATGGCCACGCCCACGGTCTGCGCCGGGGAGGAACCCGTGCGGTTGAGAGCAGTGAGCACGAAGCCGCCCAGCCCCAGGACCAGGGCGACGCCGAGCAGCGCCGCCTCCGCCCAGCGCCCCGAGTATCGAGCGACGCCGGCGGGCTGGATGGTCGCGACGCCCGCGGGGGCGCCCAGGGGACCGGGAGCAGCAGTCATCTCACCCCTCCTGCCCGGGCTTGGCGGGCTGGGTCGGTGTGGCGGAGGCCGGCGATGGGGTGGAGGAGGACGAGGAGGAGGGCTTGGCCGTGGGGCTCGCGGTGCCCTGCGGGGCGGGGGCCTGCTTGCGGTAAGAGCGGACCGTCTTGTCCACGTAGGTCTCCGCGGCGCTCATCGACGACTGGGTGACGGTGGCCTCCAGGCGCTCGCGGATGTTGTGATCGAGGGCCTCCACGGGCAGGTCCGCGTAAGTCTTGACCGAGTGGCTCAGCTTGAGCGGGCCGACGGACTGGGGGATCCCCTGGTAGATGGCGACCTCGCCCTTGTAGGTGGAGACGTAGTAGCGGGTCTGGGTCCAGCGGTAGAACAGGGCGCTGGCGCCGACGAGCGTGGCCAGCAGGACGAGGCTGCCTACGAGGACCCGACGGCGGTGGCGGCGTCGGGCCTTCTCCTGGGTGGCGGCCTCGGCGGCGATGGCCTCGTCGACCTCGGAGGACTCCTTGGCGGAGGCGGCCTCGGGCTTGTCCTCCAGGGTGGCCATGAGGGCCGCGGCCTTGGCGGCGGGGCTGGCGGCCTCGGTGTCCTTGGCCTCGGCCTGCTCGTCGCCGGCACGGTGTGCGGCTGCGGCGCGCTCCTGGGCGAGGCGCTCGGTGGCGGCACTGCCCACCACCTGCGGGACGGTCTGGGGCTCGGGGTCGTCCTTGACGACGTCGAAGACGACGGCGGTGACGTTGTCCGGTCCGCCGGCGCGCAGGGCCAGGTCAATGAGCTGGTCGGCGGCCTGACCAGGGTCGGCGACGCCGGCCAGGACCTCACCGATGGTCTCGGCGGTCACCGGGCCGCTCAGGCCATCGGAGCACAGCAGCCAGCGGTCGCCGGGAACGGCCTCGCGGATCGACTCGTCGAGCTGGACCTCACCCTCGGTGTCCCCCAGGACGCGCAGGAGGACCGAGCGCTGCGGGTGCTGGCGGGCCTGGTCCCGGGTCAGGCGCCCGGTCTCCACGAGGTACTCCACGAAGGTGTGGTCGGTGGTGACCTGGGTGAGGGTGCCGTCGCGCAGCATGTAGGCGCGCGAGTCGCCCACGTGGACCATGGCGAGCTTGTTGCCGCTGCGCATGACGCCGATGCAGGTGGTGCCCAGGCCGGCGAGGTCAGGGTCCTGCGAGGACAGGGTGACGAGCTCGGTGTGGGCGGCCTGGACGGCGTCGCGCATGAGGCCCAACAGCTCGCCGGCCTGGTGGGAGTCGGCGTCCAGGGGCATGAGGTGCTCGACGGCGACCGCCGAGGCGATGTCTCCGCCCGCAGGTCCGCCCATCCCGTCGCACAGAAGGCACAGGTGGGGGCCGGCATAGCCCGAGTCCTGGTTGGACTGGCGGACCAGGCCGACGTCGGAGCGTGCGGCGAAGCGCAAGGAGATGGTCATGAGCGCAGCTCCAGCGTCGTTTGGCCGATTCTGACAGGAATGTTCATGGGGAGCTCCACGGCGCCGTGCACGGGGCGGCCGTCCATCATGGTTCCGTTGGTGGATCCCAGGTCCTCCAGCCACCAGGCGCCGTCCTTGGGGAAGACACGGGCGTGGCGCGATGAGGCGTAGGAGTCATCGAGGACCAGGGTGCAGGAGGGCGAGCGGCCGATGATGATCGACGAGGGGCTCAGGGGCACGGTCGAGCCGGCCAGGGGGCCCTCGGTGATGACCAGGCGGGTGGCGCTGCGGCGTCGGCCCCTGGGGGGCGGGCCCGAGGGCTGCTCGGAGCCGCCCGCGGAGCGTCGACGTGACGGGCCGGCGACGGGGGAGTCGGCCATATCGCGGCGCATGACACGCACGATGAGGTACAGGAAGAACCAGAGCAGGACCAGATAGCCCAGCCGCAGGATCGTGAAGGCGAGTGCGCTCAACCGTTGACTCCGCTGTTCTGGGTGCCATCCCAGAACAGGATCTGGGTGCGGCCGATGGTGAGGGTGTTGCCGTCCACGAGCGTGACGGCGTCGACCCGCTGGCCCTCGACGAAGGTGCCGTTGGTGGAGCCCAGGTCGCTGGCGATGGCGTTGCCGTGCGTCAGGCGGATCTCCAGGTGACGGCGGGAGACGCCGGAGTCGTCGACGATGATGTCCGCCTCTGAGCCGCGCCCGATGACGGTGACCGGCCCGGTGAGCAGGTAGCGCTGGCCGTTGATGTCGACGATCGGGTGCGCCGGGGTGGCGGTGGCCGAGGCGGCCGGGGCGGCGGCGCCGCGTCGCGTGGAGGACTCGATCTCGATGGCCGGGGCGTTGGGGTTGTTGTTGACGAGGAAGGAGACCTCGACCGGGCCGACGAAGGAGTAGCCCTGGTCCGCGGCGTGCGAGGTGGCGACCTCCTCCATCTGACGCACCATCTCGTCCTGGCCCCAGGCGGTGATGCGCTCAATGCTCGGTGGGGTGAGGTGGATGCGGAAGATGTTGGGAACCACGGAGCGGTCGCGGGCGAAGGACGCGGCGCGCTTGTCCATGGTCTCGCGGAGCTTCGAGGCGATCTCGATGGGCTCGATGTCGTCCGAGAAACGGGACATGGCGCGGTTCGTGACGTTCTCGACGCCCTTCTCGAACTTGTCCAGGAATCCCATGGACAGTACCTCCCCCAAATATGGTGTGGCGGCCCCCGGGATGGAGCCGGGAGACGGGACTGTCCCGCCTCGCTATGGGCCTGCACGGACCTGCGTGCAGGCCGATACCGTTCCCATCGTAACGGTAGCGAAGCCATCGCAGGGAAGACGGCCCCCTCTGTGTGAGGTAATTGTGTCGTGAGCGGTCTCACGGCCGGATATGGCGGTGAGGATTGGACGCGGGCGGGGATGGCAGGCTAGTCTCATGCTCGCTTCTCGCGCGAGTGGCGGAATTGGTAGACGCGCACGGTTCAGGTCCGTGTGATCTTACGATCATGGGGGTTCGAGTCCCCCCCCGCGCACAGAACGGAAAGGCCCGGGCCACATGGTCCGGGCCTTTCGCTGTCTCTGGTTCCCGGGTTGGCCGCCTTGTTCGGGTCCCGCGGCGGGGCGGTGCGGCGTCGTTCCCGTGTGACGGGGGAGTCAGGCGGAGGCGGGGCGCGCGTGCAGGCGGCGCAGGAGGTACCAGGCGGCCAGGGCCCCGGTCCAGGCGCCGACGGCGTTCTGACCGACATTGGCCAGCGAGGGGCGCCGCTCCAGCATCGGCAGGAGACTCTGGAGCACCTCAGCGCTCAGCCCGACCACGCAGCCCACCAGCGCCCACATCCACCAGGGGATGTCCCGCCAGCCCACGACCGCGCAGAAGGTGGCCGGCGCCAGCATCACCAGGTTGAGGACGATGTCCTTGCCCTCAGAGCTGAGGAAGCCCGGTCCCATGGTGTCCTTGAGCTCGGCGACCTCGCGCCCGGAGGGCCACACCACCGCCACGCAGACGATGGCCAGGAGGATGACGGCCGCGACGCGGGCGATCCGCTCGTAGGAGGCCCGGCCCGGGGAGTGGGCCTTGGAAGGCTGCGGGCCCGTGGTGCGGCCGGCCGACGGCGAAGCGGCCGACGCCGGTGATGTCCCCCAGGAGGTGTCAGGGGACTCGGCGGACGTCAGTGCGTCGGGCGCGGGCTGCTGGGCGGGCACGCTCACGACGCTACCGCCCGCCCTCCGGGAACCCCGGAAGGCGGGCGGTAACGATCAGAGCACATCGGAGTGCGGGAGCGGCCCCGGCTCAGCAGCAGCTGGCGTTGATCTCCGTCTCGGCCTGCTTGGCCCGGGCGCGCCAGAACTCGCGCTCACTCATGGGGCCGTGCCCGGAGCCGTGCTCAGAACTGTGGGCGCCCCCGTGTCCGTGGGGGCACTGCGCGTGCTCGCGGGCGTAGCGCTCCAGGTAGCGGTCATAGGCGGACTCCCCGGTCATGTCCCGCCACAGGGTGCGGGCCCGGGTCAGGACCTGGCGGACCCGATGTCGGGCGCTGGCCCGATCCGCCGGCTGCGGCGTCGAAGGAGAAGGTGTCATGACTTCTCCGCGTGGGCCTTGTGCGGGATGAGGGCCGGGTCGCCCACCTGCTCGTACTCCCGGGAGACCTTCTTCATGAGCGAGGAGGCGATCATCGTCTCGGGCGCGTAGAAGTTGGACTCCTGGTACGGGTCCTCCGACGTCGTCGTGTCCCGGTTGCGGAGCGTCTGGACGATGCGGATGAGGGCGCAGACCATGACGAAGGCGACCATGACCAGGAAGATGATCGACAGCGTCCCCTGAATCATCGTGTTGCGCACGATCGCCCGGGTCTCCTCGATCTTGGCCGGGTCGGTGAGCGTGCCCAGCTTGGCCACGGCCTCCCGATGCTGCTGGAAGTAGCCCACGAGCGGGTCGCTGGAGAAGATCTTCTGCCACGAGGCCGTGAAGGTGACGGCCGTGTCGAAGACCAGCGGGATCGCGGGGATCCACACCCACTTCGTGTAGCCCTTGCGCACCACCATGACGGTGACCACCAGGAGCGCCACGGCCGCGATGAGCTGGTTGGCGATACCGAACAGCGGGTAGAGCGTCTGGATGCCGCCGCGCGGGTCGGTGACACCCATGAGGAGCAGCGCCCCCCACGAGGCGACGACGACCGCCGTGGTCCCCCAGGCGCCCACGTGCCAGGACGGGTCCTTGAACTTGGGGAAGGCGTTGCCCAGCGCGTCGGAGAGCTGGAAACGGGCGACGCGGGTGACGGCGTCGACGGCCGAGAGGATGAACAGGGCCTCGAACATGATGGCGAAGTGGTACCAGAAGCCCATCATGGCCCGGCCTCCGCCGATCTGGTGGAGGATGTGGGCGATGCCCACCGACAGGGTGGGGGCGCCGCCGGTGCGCGAGACGACGTTGGGCTCGCCGACGTCGCTGGCCAGGCGCTCCAGGGCCTCGGCGCCCGTGTAGGTCTTGGGGTTGCCGTTGTCGTCCCAGGAGTCCCACTCGGGGGTGGGCTTGCGGCCCTGGGCGTCGGTGACACCGAGGTTGGCCACGGCGACCTCGGCGAGCTTCTCGCAGTGGTGCTCGGGGTCGTCGGTGGTCGTGCAGGGGGCCGCGGCCACCGTCTCAGGGCCGGCGAGCTTGTTCATGGTCGCCGTCGAGGTGTTCATGGAGAAGTAGATGCCCGGGCTCAGCGAGACCGCAGCGGCCAGCGCCATGATCGCCACGAAGGACTCCATGAGCATGCCGCCGTAGCCGATCATGCGGACCTGAGTCTCCTTCTCCACCATCTTGGGGCTGGTGCCCGAGGAGACCATGGCGTGCATGCCGGACAGGGCACCGCAGGCGATGGTGATGAACAGGAAGGGGAAGAGGGTGCCGGCGAAGACCGGGCCCGCGGTGTTGAAGGCGAACTCGGTGACGGCGGACATCTCCACCAGGGGGCGCACGATGATGATGCCCAGGGCCAGGATCGTGATCGTGCCGACCTTCATGAAGGTCGACAGGTAGTCGCGCGGGGTGAGCAGGACCCACACCGGCAGGACCGCGGCCAGGAAGCCGTAGATAATCATGGCCCACACCAGGGTCTTGGGGGACAGGTGCAGGTAGTGGCCGAAGGAGGACTCGGCCACCCAGCGCCCGCCGATGATGACGGCGATGAGCAGGCCGAAGCCGACGAAGGAGACCTGCGTGATCTTGCCGGGCTGGACGAAGCGCAGCCACAGGCCCATCCCGATGGCGATCGGGATCGTCATACCCACCGAGAAGACGCCCCAGGGGGAGGCGGCCAGGGCGTTGACGCAGACCATGGCCAGAACCGCCAGGACGATCATGAGCATGACGAAGACGACGATGGTGGCCACGATGCCGCCGATCCGGCCGATCTCGTCAGTGGCCATCTGGCCCAGGGAGCGGCCGCCGCGGCGCATGGAGAAGAACAGGACGAGCATGTCCTGGACGGCACCGGCCACGAGCACTCCGATGATGATCCACAGGGTGCCGGGCAGGTAGCCCATCTGGGCGGCCAGGACCGGGCCGACCAGCGGGCCGGCGCCGGCGATGGCCGCGAAGTGGTGGCCGTAGAGGACGACGCGGTGGGTGGGGTCGAAGTCGCGTCCGTTGTTGATGCGCTCGGCCGGGGTGGCGTTGGTGTCGTCGGGGCGCATGATGCGCCGCTGGATGTAAAGGGCGTAGAAGCGGTACCCGATCGCGTAGGTGCACACGGCGGTGACCACGAACCAGATGGTGTTGACGTGCTCGCCGCGCACGACCGCCAGCATCCACCACCCCAGGACACCCAGGGCGGTGATGGCCACCCATGTGGCGATCCGCGCGGGTGTCCATCGATTGTCAGGACGTATGCCGACGGGGACGCCGTCGGCGTTGCGGATGATCCGCTTCTCCTCCTCCGGTGAGTAGGTCGGCAGAGAGGCTTCTTTCTGGGGCATCGGGATTCCGTTCTCGTCGTCGAGAAAAGGTGTGACGTCATCGTCTCCGGTGACCTTCCCAGGGTATTCCTCCTGGTGGCGGAAAGGAAGCAATCGTGAGACCGACGGCGGGGCGTTCGTCTTTCGCCTCGACATCAGCGCAATTTATCCCACTCATCGAACAGTGCTTCCGGTGGCCGCGGTGCGGTGTCGCGCATGACGCTGACGGGCCTGGGCCGAGACCGGTGCGCGGGGTTCGGGGCCTTCGGGCGTGCGACTACCCTGGCGTCGTGTCCGTGCTCCATCCCGTCCTCGACGTCCTCGCGCAGGCGCCGATCCTCACCGTCTTCCTCGTCATCGGCCTGGGGACCGCCGTCGGGCAGATCCCGCTGGGGCCGATCCGCTTCGGCGCCGCCGGGGCGCTCTTCGTGGGCCTCGCGGTGGGCGCCCTCGACCCCCGGCTCGGCGCCGACCTCACCCTGCTGCGCAGCCTCGGCCTGGCCCTGTTCTGCTACACCGTGGGACTGGCCGCCGGCAACACCTTCTTCCGCGACCTGCGCAGGCAGCTGCCGCTCATGGCCCTGTGCGTCGTCGCGCTCGTGATCGCCGGCGCGGCGGGCGGCCTCTACTCCCACCTGACCGGGGTGAGCCCCGCCATGGACTCCGGCGCCTACGCGGGGGCCCTGACCTCACCGGTGCTCGACGCCGCCATCGAGGCGGCCGGCACCCAGGAGCCCGCGGTCGGCTACGCCCTGGCCTACCCCGTGGGCGTCGCCGTCGCCATCCTCATCGTGGCCGGGGTCGTGGGGCGCACCTGGCCGGGGCGGCGCGACCCGCGGCCCGCCAGCGCCGACGGCATCACCGCCACCAGCGTCTACCTCCTGCAGCGGGTGGCCCTGGGCGAGATGAAGGCCTTCAAAGAGGGCCGTATCCGCATCTCCTACCTGGAGCGTGACGGCGAGACCCGGGTCGTGGCCCCCGGTGAGGAGCTGCTGCCCGGGGATAAGGTCGTCATTGTCGGGGCGCCGGCCGCCGTCGAGTCGGCCATGCACGACCTGGGCACCGGGCTCCACAACTGCCTGGCCAAAGACCGCACCGCCGTCGACTTCCGGCGCCTGACCGTCTCCTCGACACGGGTGGCCGGGCGCACGATCGCAGAGGTGGACATGCCCGGGCGCTTCCAGGGCGTCATCACCCGTGTCAAGCGCGGCGACCTGGACCTGCTGGCCCGCGAGGACCTCGTCCTGGAGCTCGGGGACCGGGTGCTGGCGGTCGTCCCCAGCGACGAGCTGGAGAAGGCCGCCGACTGGTTCGGGGACTCCGAGCGCTCCATCGCCCAGATCGACGCCTTCTCCGTCGGGGTCGGCATGGCGCTCGGCGTGCTCCTGGGGCTGGTAGCGATCCCGCTGCCTGGCGGCATCACCCTGCGGCTCGGGGTGGCGGCCGGGCCGCTCGTCGTCGGCATGGTCCTGGGGTGGGTGGGGCGCACCGGGCCCTTCGTGTGGGGGCTGCCGCACGCCGCCAACTCCACCATCCGCCAGCTGGGGCTGCTGTTCTTCCTGGCAGCGATCGGGCTGGCCTCGGGGCCGGACTTCGCGGCCTCGGCCTTCTCGATGACGGGACTCAAGGTGGGGATGCTCGCCGCGCTCATCGTGGTGGTCAACGCGATCGTCCTGCTGGCCGGGGCGCGCTGGGCCGGGGTGTCCGCGCAGCGCGCCTCCGGCGGCCTGGCCGGGCTCGTCGGGCAGCCCGCGATCCTCGCCTTCGCCCTGTCCAAGCGCGATGACGAGCGCATCGAGGCCGGCTACGCGACCCTGTTCGCCCTGGCCATCGTCGTCAAGATCGTCATGGTCCAGGTCCTCGTGGCGCTGTAGGTGCGGAACCTTGTGGCGGTGGAGGGGGAGTGTCTCCGGGCAGCCGGAGCCGGTCCGAGTGAGCCCCGGTGTCCACATCGGTGACAAAGAAGCCTGCGGCCCGATGAGACCGTCAATAGAACCGCGGAATCATGCGGTTTCTTTGCGGCGGTGTACACCCGGAGCCCGCCTTTGTCTCCGATGTGGACACGCACGCCTCTTCGGCGACCTGCTGAGGCCGCGCGACGGGGCGGTACGGACGATCAGTCGGTCGCGTCGCGCCCGGCGAAGACCTCGCGGGCCACGAAGGTGGCGTTGAGCGCTCGCGGGAAACCGGCGTAGACCGAGGCGTGCAGGATCGCCTCAACGATCTCCTCACGGGTCAGCCCCACGTTGAGAGCGGCCCCGATGTGGATCCTCAGCTGCGGCTCGCAGCCGCCCAGGGCCGTGAGCACGCCGATCGTGACGAGCTGACGGCTGCGCGGGTCCAGACCGGGGCGGGAGTAGACGTCCCCGAACCCGAAGGCCGCGATGTGGTGAGCGAGCGCCGGGCTGATGTCCGCCAGCGAGTCGATGACGGCCTGGGCGGCCTCGCCGTCGACCGAGCGGGCGACCTCCAGGCCGCGCTCGCGCCGCGCCAGGTTCTCGGGGCTGGTGATGTCGTGCTGGGGGTGAGAGGTTTCAGCGGTCATGAGAGATTCTCCTTGTCAGTGCTGGAAATGTTGGTGTTGTTCGGGCTGGCCTGCCCCTCCAGCTCGCGCGTGTAGGCGGCGATCTTGTACTCGGTGGCGGCCAGCGCCAGCCGGAGCTCGTCGATCCGGGATCGCAGTCCCTCACGGTGCTTGGTGAGCAGAGCCAGGCGCTCGGGCACCGTGTCCCGACCGGCTTCGACCAGTTCGATGTAGTGCCGCAGGTCGCGGATCGGCATGCCTGAGGTCCGCATCCGGGTGAGGAACACCAGACGCCGCACGCTCGCGGCGTCGTAACGACGGCGTCCGGAGGGGTCGCGCTCCACCCGCACGAGCCCGATCCGCTCGTAGTAGCGCAGTGTGTGGGCGCTGACTCCCAAGCGGTCGGCGGTGGTCGCGATGTCCCATCCGGCGGCACCGGGCCCGTCTGCAGGCCCGAGGTTGTCGCTGCGCGGGATGGAGGCGAGCCGGAGCGCCTCGCGGAGCTGGGCGTCGTCGGGCTCGCCGCCTGGAGCAATCGTGCTGGTCATGATGCAGACCGTAGGACTTCGAGCGCGCTCGAAGGCAAGAATGCTCGGAGCGGCAGCCCCGGGAGGCGGCGCGGGGCTAGCCTGGCCGCATGCTCGTCGCCTTCTCCGTGTCCCCGACCACCACTGATGCTCCCGACGGCTCGGTCTCCGAGGCGGTGGCCCGGGCCGTGCGCGTGGTGCGTGACTCCGGCCTGCCTTATGAGACGACCTCGATGTTCACCACGATCGAGGGCGAGTGGGACGAGTGCATGGATGTGGTCAAGCGGGCCTGCGAGGCGGTCGCCGAGGTGAGCCCGCGCGTGGCGCTCGTCCTCAAGGCCGACATCCGCCCCGGCTGGACCGGCCAGATGAGTGCGAAGGTCGAGCGCGTCGAGGCCCGCCTGCGCCAGGCCGACTGAGCGGCGCCCGGCAAACCGACCAAAACTTCATCAACGATGCGGCTCCGGGTCGATTCTGAAGATTCTGTCGAAGTGTGGGTGGGGAGGGCGGCGCGGGCGGCGTCAGCGACTCAGCTGAGCAGGGCCAGGACGACCGCGGCGCTGCGGGCGGCGGCCTCCTCGGCGGCAATGTGGAAGTCCTGGCCCGCCTCGGGGCCGCACAGGTCGGACACGCCGCGCACCGAGACGAAGGGGACGCCTGCGCCCGCCGCTACCTGCGCCAGCGCCGTCGACTCCATGTCCGTGCTCAATGCCGCGGGGAAGACCTCACGGGTGTCGGCCACGTTCGCGGCCGTCACGAAGGAGTTGCCGGCCAGCATCTGACCGACGCGCAGTCGCGCCGAGCCCGACGACGCCGTGGCGCCGCGCAGGGCCTCCTGGCCCACCTGCTCCAGGCGCTCCAGCAGGGCCGCATCCCCGGCGAAGGTCTCCGGCTGCCCCGGGGTCTGGCCGCGGGCGTAGCCGAAGGCGGTGGCGTCGGCGTCGGTGAAGGCCAGGCTCGCCGAGGCGCACACGTCGCCGACCTCGACCTGGCGGCCGAGCCCACCAGTGGTTCCCGCCGAGACGACGGCGCTCGGGCGGACCTGAGCCAGGACCGTCGCCAGTGCGCTCGCGGCCGCCACGAGCCCGATGCCGCTGCGCACGACGATGAGCTCGCGCTCGCTGTCGGGAAGCTGGAGGGACCAGGCGCGTGCGGCCCCCGGCAGGGTCGGCGCCGGGGCAGCCGTGCGCTCGGGTAGGGCGTCCAGGAAGGGCTGGGCCTCCTCGGCCATGGCGCAGGAGACGATGACGGGTGCAGCACTGGTGCGACTCACGCGCCGAGCCTACAGGGGGCGGACGGCGACCGGCGTGGTTGGTGTGGGCTGCCTCGAGGGCTGCGCTTCTCCCGGCTCCCGCACTCTCCTGGCCCACCGGCGGGGACATTCCGCGCGGCCGGGTGCGTGTCGTTCCGGCTGGGGGCGTTCGACGCCGTCGGGGACAGGAATACGGTCCCCGGGCGCGCAGGATGTCCCCGGCTGTGGGGACGTGTCCCCGGACGCGCAGGATGTCCCTGGTCGCGGGGAAGTGTCCTCGGGTGCGCAGGATGTCCTCGGCCGTGTGGACATATCCCCGCCGCAGGCCGCACCCGACGACGTCGAGCGCGATGTCAGGCGTCGCCGACCTGCGTCGGCGTGCTCAGCCCGATGATGACCGCCTCGATGAGGTCTCGCAGCCTGTTGTAGTCGATGTTCTCGGCGATCGAGTCCATGAAGAGCAGGCTGACGATGTCGGCCAGGCTCGCCGTGGGGACGGTGGGGCGGCGTCCCATGCGGGCGAGAACCTTCTCGACCGTTCCGGACAGTCTGGCGGTGAAGTCGGCGCGCGCCGTGCCGGGGATTGTCGGGCTGTCGGGGTTGCGCAGCTGGAAGAGGGAGTACTCCGTGGTCAGCAGGTAGATGGTGTGGGCCTCGGGGCGGATGGCCTCGAGCAGCTCCATCAGCGAGTCCATCGTGGGGGTGCCCTCGAAGGAGTCGACGGCCTGCGTGACTTGTGACAGCAAGGTGTTGGAGCGCGTGACGATGGCCTCGGTCAGGACGTCCTGGAGTGAGGAGTAGTTGGAGTAGAAGGCGCCTCGGGTGAAGCCGGCTTTCTTGACGACGTCGTCAATGCGAGTGCTGGCAATGCCCTTGGAGGCAACGATGTCCGCAGCCGCCTCGATGAGGCGGGCGCGGGTGTTCTCCCGCTTGCGCAGCGTGCGCTCGGCGGCGGGCGGGTCGGTGCTCGGTGTCATGAGACCGCCCACCTTACCGGCGCCATAGGGGTGCGAGGAGTCACAACGTCCTGGGTTTCAATACATGAATGCATCCAGTACGTTTGCGTATCGAATTCGATCATCTCCGTACCTTCTGAAAGGTCCGTCATGTCCACCTTCCTTTTATCCCTGGGGCGATGGTGCGCTCGTCACGCCACCCGGGTCCTCGCGGCCTGGGCGCTGCTCATCGCTGCCCTCGGCGGCGTCGTCGCCACCACCGGTATCCAGCTCGACGACACCTTCACCATTTCCGGCACTGAGTCGATGCGCGGCCTGGAGGTCCTCACCGACCGGCTTCCCCAGGCGGCGGGCACCAGCGAGCAGGTCCTCATCACCAGCTCCAACGGCCGCATCGAGAACCACGCCCCGGCGGTCAACGCCTTTGCTCTTCGGGCATCGCAGATCGACGGCGTCGCCACGGTTTCCCCGCCCTTCGGTGACAAGACCGCCGGCGTTGCGTCATCCGTCTCCGCGGACGGCACCCACGTACTCGTCCAGGTGCAGACGGACGCCTCGGTCGGCTCCATCACCACCGGAACCACACCGAAGGCCAAGACCGTCGCCCAGGACCTCGACACCCTCGCCGAGCGCGCCGAGGCCATGGACCCGTCTCTGACAGTCCAGCGCAGCGGCAACATCGACCAGGAGGTGGGGATCGGCATCTCTGCCGTTGAGCTCGTCGGCGTCGCCATCGCCGCGATCGTCCTGCTCATCACCTTCGGCTCCTTCGTGGCCGCGGGTACCCCGCTCATCGCCGCCGCCGTCGGCGTGGGCGTCGGCATGCTCGGCATCCTCGCGGCGGCGAGCATCACCGACATCAACTCCACCACCCCGGTCCTGGCCGTCATGATCGGACTGGCGGTCGGCATCGACTACGCCCTATTCATCGTCTCGCGGGCGCGCGAGTACCTCGCCGACGGCGTCGATCCGGCCGAGGCCGCTGGGCGGGCCACCGCCACCTCCGGAGGGGCCGTCGTCTTCGCTGGCACTACGGTCATCGTGGCCCTGTGCGGTTTGAGCGTGGCCGGCATCAGGTTCCTGACCACGATGGGGCTGGCCTCGGCGGCGGTTGTGGCAGTGGCCGTGCTCGTGGCGCTGACGGTTGTGCCCGCTCTCATCGGCCTCCTCGGTCAGCGCCTGCTCCCGCGGCGTCGTAGGGCCGCCGACGCCGGTGCGGACGCAGACCGGAGGCCGGCCTCCCGCTGGGTGCGCACGGTGACCCGCCGCCCCTGGGTGACCATCGGCGCCGTCGTCGTCCTTCTGGGACTGTGCGCCGTCCCCGTCAGCGGCCTGCGTCTGGCCCTGACTGACAATGGCTTTGCCGAGAAGGGATCGCAGCAGCGCGAGACCTACGACGCCGTCGCCGCGGCCTACGGAGAGGGCTACAACTCTCCGATCGTCGTGATCGCTGACATCTCTCAGCCCTCCGGCTCCGTCGCCGCGGTCCAGGGTCTGGCCCGTGGCCTCTCCCAGCTCGACGGCGTCGAGGGAGTCTCCCTGGCCACTCCCAACGAGGACGGGACCCTCGCCTTCGTCCAGCTCCGCCCCGAGAAATCGCAGGCCGACCCCTCCACGATGGAGCTCGTGCGCAACATCCGCTCCCACGCCGGCGACTATGAGAGCCGCTACGGGCTCAGCAACGTCATGGTCACCGGTCAGACCGCTGTCGCGATTGACGTCGCCGAGGAGCTCAACGCCGCCCTCATCCCCTTCGGCATCGTGGTGGTGGGCCTCTCGCTCATCCTCCTCATGGTTGTCTTCCGCTCCATCGCCGTTCCCGTGACCGCGACCCTCGGGTACCTGCTGTCTCTGGGCGCGGGCATGGGCGCCGTGGGAGCCGTCTTCGGCTGGGGCTGGGCTGCCGACCTCCTGGCCGTCTCCAAGGTCGGCGCCGTCATCTCCTTCCTGCCGGTCATCGTCATGGGAGTCCTGTTCGGGCTGGCCATGGACTACCAGGTCTTCCTCGTTTCACGCATGCGCGAGGAGTGGAGCCGACGGCGCGGCGACGCGACTGATGCGACGCCTGAGGCTCGCCGTGAGGCCGCCGCGGTGGCGGTCGAGACCGGATTCCAGGGCAGCGCGAAGGTCGTGGTCGCGGCGGCCGTCATCATGATCGGCGTCTTCATGGCCTTCGTCCACACCGACAACGTGTACGTCAAGCCCATCGCCCTCGGTCTGACCGTCGGGATCGCCGCTGACGCCTTCCTCGTGCGCATGACCCTCATCCCTGCGCTCATGGCGGCGCTGGGAGAGAAGGCCTGGTGGCTGCCGACATGGCTGGACCGGCTGCTCCCCGTCGTCGACGTCGAGGGAGAGGGCCTGGAGCAGGCACTGGAGCAGGAGGAGGCCGCCGCCGGCCAGTCCGCCCGACCGGTGACGGACAGCTCGGGCGATGAGGCCGAGGATACTGAGGGCGCCGCGGACGCCGAGGACAGGCAGGCCGCTGTCGTGTCCTGAGCCCGCGCTCGCGGGGTCTGGCGAGGGCGGGTCAGGTGGATTGCCGCCGGCCCGCCCTTGCCGGGGACATTCCGTGCGGCCGGGTGCGTGTCCTTCCGGCCGGGGGCGTTCGACGCCGTCGGGGACAGGAATACGGTCCCCAGACGCGCAGGATGTCCCCGGTGGTGCGGAAAGGTCCCCGGTCGCGCAGGATGTCCCTGCCTGCGCGGGTCGCCCCGCTAGCCACGGCCTGTGACGCCCTACTGACCCGCGCCCTCGTCGTCCCGGGAGCCCGTGGCGGCGGTGACGGCCGCGGCCGGGTTGATGGGCAGTGCCCGGCGCGACTGGTCGCGGCGCAGTAGGAAGTTCCCCAGCCGGATCGGCCAGGCCACGTGGTTGATCCGCGGCCAGCGCAGCATGACGTAGTCGACGGCGTCGTCCACTTCCAGGCGCCGCGTCGAGTTGCCGACCCGCACCCACAGCGCCGCTCCGTCGTGCCCTTTGGCCGGCTTGAGGTAGACCGGCAGCGGGGACGGGGGCGCGGTCACCCGGCACACCTCCGCGGTCCCGTCCGGGGTGGGCGCGAAGTCCACCTGCGGTAGTGCCGCCGCGTTCGTGCCCATGCGTGTGCGCCACATGCCGCGCAGCCACAGCTCGAAACGGTCGGCGTCGGGCTGCTTGAGGGTCGCGTAGTCGGGGCCGAGCCCGATGAGGTTGCCGCCGTCGTCGACGCCGAGCAGCAGCGTGCCGCCCGCGGAGTTCATGAAGGCCGCCACCGTCTTGGCCACGATCTCCTCCATGGCCTCGTCGCGCTTGTCCGTGCGCAGGTTCCAGCGCGCTGAGGACTTGAACTCCAGGCGGTCGGACTCGCCCATCTGGGCGACCTCCGTGATCGGCAGCAGCGTGGGATGGTGCTGGATGCGCGCCAGCACCGCGGAGGTTGCCACCAGCACCACGACCGCCACGCCGCAGGAGGTCGCCAGCATCTTGAACGAGAACAGGTCGCCCTCGTCGAAGATCCACCCCGCCAGCAGCAGCCCCAGCCAAAGGCCGACAAGCGCGATGAGCGTGGCCGCCGCGCCGGACACGGAGACTCGCCCGCGCAGCAGGAACCGCGTCAGCCGCCCCACGAGGAAGGACAGCAGGAGCAGCAGCGGCTGAGCGATGACCCACCAGATGAGGATGGGGTTGGCGGGGTTGGTGATGGTGACGGTCTCGATGCTCTCCACGTGCGTCAGGTTCTCTTCGTCTCGGTGCCTCGCGGCGCGGGCACAGGGTGGGCGGGGGGGGGGCTGAGTGCGATTCAGGATGCGGTCGGTGCCGGTGCCGGTGTCGGTGCTGGGGTTGGACCGGGCCCGACGTCGGAGCCCGGCGACGGCCGTCGTCTCGCCCCATGACTGTGCCGGGTCCGGTGTTGCCAGACTGTGAGGACGGTCCTCTCCTCTGTTCCTGGTCTCGGTGGTCTGTGGTCTCGGTGGCGCCTGGTTGTGGCGGCTCCTCCTCTCGCCGACGGGGACATTCCGCGCGGCCGGGTGCGTCTTGTTCCAGTCAGGGGCATTCGACGCCGTCGGGGACAGCAATCCCGTCCCCGCACGCGCAGGATGTCCCCGGCTGGGAGGGAGTGTCCCCGGGCGCGCAGGATGTCCCTGGCTGAGGGGGAGTGTCCCCGGCCGGGCGGGACAGGGCCAGGCGGCTGCGTCAGGCCATGACCTGCGTCCACTCGTCGCGGGCCGCGAGGAAGTCGCGCACTGCCTCCTGGGCGGCGGCCAGCGAGTGGTTCGCCCCCCAGCCGCACTGGACCTCGTTGGCCGCTGGCACCTCCTGAGCAGTGAGGATGTCGCGGAAGGTCGCCTCCAGCAGCGGCAGGAACTCCTCGGTCTCCACCCCCAGCATGAGGGCGTAGAAGCCGGTCTGGCAGCCCATGGGGGAGAAGTCGATGAGCCGGTCGGTGTGGTTGCGCATGAGCTCGGCGCTCAGGTGCTCGATGGAGTGCACGGCCTCCATCTCCAGGTGCTCGCGGTTGGGCTGGCAGAAGCGCACGTCGTACTTGACGAGCACGTCCCCGCCGGGCAGCTCCTTGCGGTCGGCCACGCGCACGTAGGGCGCGGCCACCTTGGTGTGGTCCAGGTTGAAGGACTCGACGTTCATCCTTGGCGTGCTCTGCTGACTCGTCTCGCTCATGGGCTCAGCCTACGGGGCGGTCACGAGGCAGGATGGGGCCATGACTTCACTGGCGCGCATCGTCACGGGGCCCGACGCCGCCCCCACTCTGGTCCTGCTCCACGGCATCACCGGCTCCGCGGTCTCCCTGGCCGAGGCCATCGACCACTGGGTGGGCCGCGGCTACCGGGTCGTGGCGGTCGACGCCCGCGGGCACGGCCTGTCCCCGCGGTGGGAGTCGGCCCAGCTCGAGCGGGCCGGGGAGGTCCTCGTGGAGGACCTCGTCGCCGTCCTGGAGGAGTTGGAGGCCGCCTCGCGCGGCCGGGCCGCCCTGGGCCTGCCGACGCCGCCAGCCCCGGTCGTCATCGGTCACTCGATGGGTGCGGCCACCGCCATGGTGGCCGCCGTCCGCCGCCCCGACCTGCTCTGCGGCGTCGTCCTGGAGGACCCGGCCCGCTTCGGCACCCGCAGCCCGCACGAGCTCCTGGCCCGCGGCGCCGCCCGGGAACGGGCCCGCGCCGCCGAGGTCGCCGACCTGCCGGCCGCCGTCGGCCGCGCCCTGGAGACCATGCCCGACGCCGAGGCCCTCCCGGGCGTGTGGGCCTCCCAGCGCACCGACCCGGGCCTGCTGCTGTCCGGCGTCGTCGCCCCCGAGGTCCCCTGGGACGAGGCCATAGCCGCCCTCGAGGTCCCCGCCCTGCTGCTCACCGGCGACCGGCCCGGCAGCGCCCGCGTGGGCAGCGAGGGCCTGGCCGCCGCCGCCCGCAACCCCCGCATCACCCCGGTCCTCGTGCCCGGGGCCGGCCACCAGGTGCGTCGCAGCGACCCGCAGGCCTTCTACCGCGCCGTCGACACCTGGCTGGCCGAGGTCCTGCCGGTGGGCTGAGGCGGGACTGCAGGCCACCGGGCCGTCGCCGCGACCGCGGACAGGGGGAGAGCTCCCACGGCGCGCAGAGGCCCGTCGGGGCGCAGCGCGCCGCCCGTCCGTGGGAGGATGCGCCCATGGCAGCTGTGTCGGAAAAAGCTCGGAAGGCCGCCGTTCCCCTCCCCGGGGAGCGCACGCAGGGGGAGACCATCGCCTATCTCCTGGCGGCACTGACCATTGGCGCGGTGGGGCTCTACCTCATCCAGGACCTCTTCGCCCCGGCCTTCTTCGCCCTGACCCTCGTGGTGACGGTCCGGCCGCTGGTGTCCTGGATGACGCGCCACCGGGTGCCGCGCGTGGTCGCGGCGACGGCGGCGATCGCGCTCATCTTCACCTTCGTCGTTCTGCTGTTCGCGGCCCTGGCTGTCGCCGTCGCCCAGCTCGTCGACACCCTGCCGCAGTACGCCCCCAAGTTCCAGGCGATCTGGAAGCAGGTCGAGACCCAGCTCAACGGCATGGGGGTCGACCAGTCCGCGGTGCTCAAGCAGGTCACCAACGTCCTGGACACCTCCCAGCTCGTCATGGTGGCTCAGTCGGTCCTGGGGCAGCTGACCTCGGCCAGCGCGATGATGGGCGTCATGTCGATGGTGGTCGTCTTCCTCATGTTCGACACCGCCAAGATCGAGATCCGCACTGCGGCCCTCGGTGTCCTCAAGCCGGGCATGGCCTCCGCCCTGGTGTCCTTCTGCGAGGCGGTGCGCTCCTACTGGATGGTCTCGACGGTCTTCGGTCTCATCGTGGCCGTCATCAACGCGGTCACCCTGTGGTACCTGAACGTGCCGATGGCCATCACCTGGGGCGTGGTCTCCTTCATCACCAACTACATCCCGAATATCGGCTTCGTCCTGGGCGTGGTGCCGCCGGCGATCCTGGGGCTGGTGGACTCCGGCCCTTGGACGGCGCTGTGGGTGGTGCTGTCCTACGTGGCGGCCAACTTCGTCATCCAGTCCCTCATCCAGCCCAAGTTCACCGGGGACGCGGTGGGGCTCAACACGACGACGACCTTCCTGTGCCTGCTGTTCTGGTCCACCGTCACCGGTGCGTTGGGGACGATCCTGGCGGTGCCGCTGACCCTGTTCGTCAAGGCCCTCCTCATCGACTCCGACCCGCGCTCGCGCTGGGTGGGGATCTTCCTGTCCGCCGGCGACTCGCCCGTGCGCGACCCCGATGAGCTCGACCAGGGCGTACTCGACCAGCTCGACCTCGACGGTGACGGCGTTGGCGAGGCCGATCCCGACTACGGCCGGGCCGTCGTCGAGAAGCGCGCTGAGGTCATCAAGGAGCGTGAGAAGGCCGGCAAGTCGGCCGCGCGCGCCGACGGTGGTGGGGACGGCATCGGGGGCGACGGCGACGACGTCGGGGCCCCCGCACCCGCGGACTCGAGCCGGGCCACGAAGGACTGAGCTCAGGCCTCCGCTTCGGCGCACTGCTGGCCGCAGGGCGAGCCTGGCGCACCCCCAGGGAATTGGCGACTGCGTTTCGATCCGAGAACGTACTTCTCCTCCAGACGACTGAGGTCCGCTCCCAGTCATCTGGAGGAGAACGCGGTCCTCGTGCAGAAAGTACGTTCTCGATGACGCGATCTGCCGTTCAGCTGTCCGGTGCGGGAGCCCTCGGGCTCAGCCCTCGGCGCGGCCCTGGCGCCAGTAGCCCATAAAGGCCACGGAGCGCCGGTCGATGCCACGCTCGCTGACCAGGTGACGGCGCATCGTCCGCACGGCGGCCGCCTCCCCGGCGAGCCACGCGTACAAGGTCGTGCGCTTGAGCGCGTCCCCGCCCTTGGCGTGGCGCGGCACGTCCCACAGCAGCTCACGGTCGACATCGATCTCCTCAACCTTCTGCGGCACCCCCACTGGGCACAGCTCCTCGGCGGCCCGGCGCACACCCTCGACGAGCAGTTCACCGTGTGCGCGCCCGTTGCGCCCAGCCACCCGCACCTCGATCCCGGGATGCATGGGCAGGTAGGAAGCATCCTTGTCACCGGGCATCTCGACGACGGCAACTCCTCGGGCGCTCGACGGCAGGTCCTCCAGGATCCGGGCGATCGCCGGTGCCGCCGTCTCGTCCCCGCCCAGCAGATAGCGTTCGGTCACCTGCGGTGGCACGAAGTCCACGCCCCCGGTGTCGCCGTCCCACTGCCGGTTCGGTCCCAGCAGGACCGCCTCGGTACCGACCTCGGCCTCAAGGATCCACCGTGCGGCCGGCCCCAGCGGGTCGTGCACCACCATGTCGACATCCACCTCGGCCCGGGTCCCGGCTGCGTCATCGGGGTCCGACGCGTCGTGGCGAACCAAACGGGTCGTGTAGGTGCGGATCGAGCACCGGTGCTCCTCGGGCAGCCTCATTAGGCGGCCGTACCAGTCCTCGCCGTCGGGCAGCCGCTCATAACCCGACGCCAGCGCCGGCAGCACCAGCTTGATCCGCTGGTCCCAGCCCGGGTCGGCGTAGTGGACCAGCTCGTCGCCGATGAAGGTGAAGCGCCGCATGGAGGGCGTGACGTCGCGGATCGCCGCCACCGTGACGTGGAAGAAGCGGAACGGGGAGGTCGGCGAGGCGGAGGGTCTGGCTGGGCTCATCTCGGTATCTCCTTCGCGAGTGTCTGCGGCGATGGATGCTGGGATCAGGAACCGGTTCAGTCAGTGCGAGTGACGCTAGCGGTACCGGCTATGGTTCCGGTGTCAGAACCAGCGCTCGAGCCGGCACCGCGCACGTGGTGGCGGCCCTTGGGCAGGATGAGGGGCGTTCCCGAGACCGGGTCGGTGATGACGTCGGAGTCCAGGTCGAAGACCCTGGCCACCAGATCGGCGTCAACCACCTCCCGTGGGGGACCTGCGGCCACGACCCTGCCGGCGCGCATGGCGATGATGTGGTCGGCGTAGCGGGCCGAGAGGTTGATGTCGTGCAGCACCATGACCACGGTGGTGCCGCGCTCCCGGTTGAGGTCAGTGAGCAGGTCGAGGACCTCCACCTGGTGGGTGAGGTCCAGGAAGGTCGTGGGCTCGTCCAGCAGCAGCACCGGCGTGCGCTGAGCCAGCGCCATAGCGATCCACACCCGCTGGCGCTGACCGCCGGAGAGCTCGTCGATGGAGCGGTCGGCCAGCTCGGCGGTCCGGGTGGCCAGCAGCGACTCCTCAACGATCCGGCGGTCCTCGGCGCCCGTGGAGCGGAACATGGACTGGTGCGGGTGGCGCCCGCGTCCCACGAGGTCGGCCACCGCGATCCCCTCGGGGGCGATCGGCTGCTGGGGCAGCAGGCCCAGCCGGGTCGCCAGTCTCCGGGTGGGGATCTGGCCGATGGGGGTCTCGTCGAGCAGGACCTGGCCCGCAGTCGGTGCCAGGATCCGGGCCATGGTCTTGAGCAGCGTCGACTTCCCGCAGGCGTTGGCCCCCACGATGACGGTGATTCTGCCGCTGGGGATTGTCACGTCCACACCGTCGACGACGATGTGCCGACCGTATCCGGAACGCAGGCCCCGTGTGGCGAGCTCGGGGACCGGGGAGGGGGAGGAGGTCGCAGAGGAGGTCATGCCGAGGCGCCCTGTCTGTTGATGCGGATGAGCTGGCTGATGAGGTAAGGGGCGCCCATGAGGCCAGTGACCACGCCCACGGGCAGTGCGGCGGACAGAAAGCACTGGGCTACCAGATCGCATCCCTGCACGATGACCGCGCCCATGAGTGCCGCTGGCACCAACAGGCTGCGGTCGGTCTGCCCGATGAGCCTGGCCGCCATTGGCCCGGCCAGGAAGGAGACGAAGGCGATGGGGCCGGTGGCCGCCGTGGCGAAGGCCGATAGCGCCACCATTGTGATGACCAGCGCCAGGCGGGCCCGGTCCACGGGAACGCCCAGTCCGGTAGCGGTCTCCTCACCCAGGGTCAGAGGCCCCAGGTCACGGCCGATGACGAGCAGCAGTGCCCCGCACACCGCCATCGCCGCAGCCAGCACCGGCACCTGGTTCCAGCTGACCGAGTCTAGTGAGCCGCTCAGCCAGCGCATCGCCTCGATAGCCTTGTACACGTTGCCCTGAAGCTGGAGATAGGAGATGAGGGAGGTGAACATCGCTGACACGCCGATGCCGATAAGAATGAGCCGCCCGCCCTGGGAGCGCCCCTGACCGGACAGTAGGAAGATGGTGAGCGCGGTGCCCAGACCGCAGGTGATGGCCAGGATGTTGACGCCGATGCTGGAGGGTGACCAGCCCAGCACCAGGATGGCGAAGACCGCCGAGGCCGAGGCGCCCGAGGTGATGCCGATGATGTCGGGGCTGGCCAACTGGTTCCGCAGCATTGTCTGGGATGTCGTTCCGGCCATTCCGAAGGCCATCCCGGCCAGCAGCCCGATGATCGCCCGGGGCAGTCGGATCTCTCCGACGTCGAAGGAGGCTCCCGGCACGATGTCGCCGGAGAGCACCGCAAGCACCTCATCCGGGCTGTACCAGGTCTCGCCGACCAGGATCATGGCCACCCACAGCGCTGCGGCTGTCAGAGCCAGTGCGATGGTGACGGCTGCAAAGCGGAGGGTGCGGTGTCGGTGACCGGCGATGGAGAAGCCCGGCTGCAGGGTGCTGGGTGCGCTGCTGGTGCTGGCGGCGTCACTGGTGATGCTCGGGGTGCTCATAGCTCGCGCACCTTCGTTCCACGGACGATCATGATGAGGATGGGGGCGCCGATGAAGGCGGTCACCATCGCTACCGGCAAAGCGGCCGAGGGACGGGAGACGATCCGCCCGACGACGTCGGACAGCGTCAGCAGGTCCGCCCCGCACAGGGCGGACAGCGGCAGCAGCCAGCGGTGGTCGGGGCCGCAGAGCATACGCACCGCGTGAGGGACCATGAGCCCGATGAACCCGATGGGACCGATGACGGCTGTCACGGCCGAGCACAGGAGCACGCCGGCGCTCGCCGCCGCCAGGCGCGTACGGGTGACGTTGACGCCCAGCCCGATGGCCATCTCCTCGCCCAGCGCCAGTGAGTTGAGAGGGCCTGCGACCAGAAGCGCCAGGACGGTAGCCACGGCCAGGAAGGGGGCGATCGTCGTCAGGGAGCTCCAGTTGCCGCGCCCCAGGGAACCCATCTGCCAGAAGCGGTAGTCGTCGAGGCCCTGAGCGCGCGGAAGCATGACGGCGCTGATGGTGCAGGACAGGGCGGCGCTTGTGGCCACACCTGCTAGGGCGAGCTTGACCGGCGTCGGACCGCCCGGCCCCAGGGAGCCGATGGCGTAGACAAACACGGCCGTCAGGGTCGCCCCGATGAGGGCGAACCACAGGTACTGGGAAGCCCCCGAGATGCCGAGGAAGGCGACGCCGATGAGGATGGCTAGCGAGGCGCCAGTGTTGACACCGAGGATCCCGGGGTCGGCGATGGGGTTGCGGGTCACCGCCTGCATGAGGGCGCCCGAGACCCCGAGGGCCGCCCCTGCCACGAGGGCGACGACGGTGCGCGGCACGCGCTCGGCGACCACCAGCGCGCCGATGTCGGTGCGCGAGCCGGACAGGCCTCCGACGATCTCCCCAATCCCCACGACCCGAGTGCCGAAGGCGATTGAGCACAGGGCAGCGGTGACGGCGAGCGCCGTCAGAAGGATCAGGGCGGCCAGGCACCGGCGCAGCTGCCTACCAACGCCAGTGCTTGGATCGGTTGTCGCTGTTGAGGTACTCACCGGGCCCTGGTACTCACTTCACCTTGCCCGCCGCGGTGGCGATGAGCCCCACGTACTTCTCGATGCCCCACGGGATCGACAGCGGTCCGGGGTTGGTGGAGGCAGCCATCGGATCGCTATTGCCCACGAAGGCGACTGCGCCGTTCTTGATGGCGCGCACCTGGCTCAGGAGGCTGTTGGCCTGCATAGCGGCCAGGTCGGACTCGGTGCCGTACATGACGATGAGGTCGAAGTCGTTGAGCGAGTCCGCGTTCTCGGTGGAGATGTCCACATTGAAGGCCGAGGCGTTCTCCTTGGAGGCCTTCTCTACAGAGGCCGGCACCTTCATCCCCAGATCGGACAGGAAGGCGGTACGAGGGTCGGCGGTGGTGTAGTAGCCGAACTTGGTCGCATCGCCTTCGGCGGTGTAGCAGAAGGCAGCGGCCTTGCCCTTGATCTGCGGGTGCTTGGCGACGGCATCGGCCACCTGCTTCTCCAGGTCGGCCACAAGCGTGTCGCCCTCGGTCTTCTTGCCGACGGCTGTGGCGTTGATCGCGATAGTCTCGCGCCAGGGTGTGCCCCAGGCGACCTTCGGGTAGGCCACGGTGGGGGCGATCTTGCTCAGCGTCTCGTACTCCTCCTTGGACATGCCGGAGTAGACGGCCAGGATGACCTCGGGCTTGGTGGCGTTAACGGCTTGGGGGTTGATCTTGACGCCACCGTCGTCGTCGAAGAGCTTGGGTTGGGCGGCACCGTTAGCGGTCAGCTCGTCGACCTTCTCCTTGGTCCAGGGCAGCATGCCGGAGCCGTCGGTCACTCCCCAGGTCTGCTTGGAGAAGCCCAGCGGCATGATGCCCAGCGCCAGGAGGACGTCCTGGTTGGCCCAGGCAACGGTGGCGACCTTGGTGGCGTCTGCGGGAACCTCGGTGGTGCCGTAGATGTGCTCGATCGAAATGGTCTTGCCGGAGGTGGTGGACGATGCGCTCTTGGAGCGGCCGCAGGCCGCCAGGAGAGTGGTAGTGGACAGGGACGCGGTGCCAAGGATGAATGACTTGCGTGAGACGGTCACGAGGCCTCTTCTCTGGTAGAGCCGATCAGGAGAGATCGGTCGAACAGGCTGACGCTAACCGAGGTAAGGCATACCTAACAATAGGAGGGTCGGTGCAATAGCGCACGCTGACGCCGCGTCATCTCGCAAGGTTCCCGTAAGAGCCTGGATGGCTGATGGTTTCCAGGCCGACCCGAGGATGGTGCCCGGGTGGTTCAGGGCTGGCGGGCCAGGTCCGCGGCGCCGACGAGCCCGGCCTCCTGGCCGCCCTCGGCCAGGACCACCGGGATGGTGGGGCGGTGGGTACCGGCCGTGAGGTTCTCGGCGAAGGCCTTGCGCGCGGGGGCGAGCAGGATGTCACCGGCCTCGGCCAGGCCGCCGGCGATGACCACGACCTCGGGGTCCAGCAGCGCGCACATGTCCGCCAGCCCCACCCCCAACCAGTGGGTGAGCTGCTCGTAGCACTCCAGGGCCGCCGGGTCCCCCTCGCGGGCCGCGGCGGTGACGGCCTTGCCGGAGATGTGCTCCGGGTTGCCGCCGGAGAGCTCGATGATGCGGGCCGCGTAGTCGGGTCGGAACTGCGCCAGCTCCCAGGCGTTGATGCCCAGGGCCGTGCCGGCGCTGTAGCGCTCCAGGCACCCGCGCAGGCCGCACCCGCAGGGGCGGCCGCCGGGAACGACGTTGAGGTGCCCGATCTCCCCGCCGAATCCGGCCGCCCCGCGCAGGAGGTGGCCGTCGACGATGATGGCCCCGCCCACGCCGGTGCCGATGGCCACGATGAGAGCGTTGCGCTTGCCGCGGGCCGCTCCGAAACGGGCCTCGGCCCACCCGAAGGCATTGGCGTCGTTCTCGACGACGACGGGCAGGCCCACGCCCTCGGAGACGACGTCGCCGATCCGCATCCCGGTCCAGTCCAGGTTGGTGCCGTGCGCCATTGTGTTGCGGTCGGAGGACACGAAGCCCGCGGCCCCGATGCCCACGGTGGCCACGTCGGGGAAGTCCTCCCGCAGCCGACGCACCACCATCGTGATCGTGTCAATGATCGCCTGGCGGCTGAAGGCGGGGGAGTCGCGCCGAATCGTCTGAAGAACCTTCCCCTCGTCGTCGACGACGCCGGCCGCGATCTTCGTTCCGCCGACATCCACTCCGATGCTCAGTGCCATGCTCGCGCTCCTTGGTGAAACGACCGTTGCTGACGTCGCTGCTTGCGTCGTTGCTCGTCAGACGATCAATGGGATAAGTGGTGGAAGAATAGCGTCCCCCGGCCCGCCCGTGGGGCGAGTCGGGGGAGAAGCTCCGGGGTGGGGCGGGCGCGCGGGCGCCGAGGGGCGCCGTCGGCGCTCCGCTGCGCGGCGGTCAGTGCGCCGACGCCGGTGCCGCGGGGCTCGTCGGGCTCGCGGTCCCGGTAGCGCCCTGGGCCCCCTTGGCCTCCTTGGCCTTGGCGGCCTGGCTCTTGACGACGGCCGTCATGTAGTCGGCGTCCTTGTACCCGTTGATGTAGGTCTCGCCCACGATCATGAACGGGGTTCCCTGAATGCCGATGGAGTGGACGTGGTTGGTGGACTCGGAGACGGCCTTGACGGTCTCGGCGGCAGTCATGTCGGTGCGGAACTTCGACAGGTCCGCCACCCCGGCCTTCTTGGCGAAGTCGACCAGGGAGTCCTCGGTGTAGGCCGGGTGGCCCTTGGGGTCGGCGGCGGCGTAGACGGCGTCGTGGAACTCCCAGAACTTTCCCTGCTTGGCGGCGGCCCGCCCGGCCTGGGCGGCCAGGGGCGAGGTCTCGCTGATCTGGGCCAGGTCGCGCCACTCGATGCGCAGCGTACCCTCCTTCACCAGCTTGTTCAGCTCGGGCTCGACATTCCGGGCGAACTGGGTGCAGAAGGGGCAGGCGAAGTCGGAGTAGATGACCATGACGACCGGCGCGTCGACCTTGCCCTTGGCCTGGCCGTCGGCCGGGTCGCGGTGGATCTCGGAGTGGATGAGCTCGAGGGTCTGCTGGTCGGCGACCGGCGGGGCCGGCTCGGGCTCGGGGACCGCGGCCGCCGAATCGGAGGAGGAGGCGGGCGCCTGGCTGGCGGCGGCGGCTTGATGGCGCCGGGAGGCGACGTTCTGCAGCAGCACTGCGGCGAGGACGGCCAGGATGACGGCGATGACCACGAGGGTGATGACCGTGGCGCGGTTGGTCCTCGACTGCGTCGGCGTCGAAGAAGGCGGCTGAACACTCATGGCAGCGAGTCTGTCAGAGGAGACAGGCCCCGCAATACGCCTGATATGGCTGATGAGAGCACAGTTCGTCACAGCCGTCTCAGGCCGATCTCGGCAGGCCCGCCAACCTCACGGGGCGCTCACGAGCCGCTTACGGCACGCTCACGAATGTCACCGAAAATCATCGGCCCCGGAAGCGCCGTCGCGTATCCCCCGACCCACACACTTCGACCGAATCTTCATCATCGACCCGGAGCCGCGTCGTTTATGAAGTTTTGGTCGAAGTGAGGTGGGGTCCCCGCCCGGCGGCGGTCTAACGCAGGGCTGCGCCGGCAGCCAGCCCGAGTCCGACGGCGCCCAGCGTCGCCGCCGTCATGAGGGTCGCGTGCGCCAGGGCCGGCCCCCACCGCCCGGCCAGCAGCAGGCGCGCCCCCTCGACACAGGCCGTGGAGAAGGTCGAGTACCCGCCCAGGAAGCCGGTCCCCAGGACGGTGAGCGCGGTGGTGGCCCAGGTCCCGGAGTGCGGCGGGTCTGCCGTCCAGCCCACGAGCAGGCCCATGAGGAGGCAGGCGGTCACGTTGACGACGACCGTGCCCCACGGTATCCGCAGCATCCGCGACATGCAGGGCGCCCGCACCCCGGAACGACGCCGCTGCTGCTGGCCTCCCGCCGCAGCCTCTCGGGCGACTCGGCTGCTGAGGTGGCTGATGGAGGTGTCCACGCCCCAGCGGCAGGCCGCCCCCATCCCGCCGGCCAGTGCCAGGGGGAGCCAGTCGGCGAGCCAGGTCCCCAGCCCGGCGGCGGCCCCGCTCATGACACCTCCGGGAGAGGGCAGCTGCCCGTTCGGCCCGCACTGCCCGCGCCGCCCGGGCGGCGCAGACGGTCGGCCAGCCACAGCCCGAGGCTGGCCGCCACCAGCCCGGCCACCATCGACCCCACCAGGTAGGCGGTGCCGAGGACCGGGTGGCCGCTGCCCCCACCGGGGGTCAGGAGCCGGTGGCTCTCCAGGATGAAGGTCGAGTGCGTTGTCAGCCCGCCCAGGACCCCTGTGCCCAGGGCCAGTCGCAGGCGGGGGTGGCTTTCGCCGAGCGCCCCCAGCAGCAGCCCCAGGGCGAGGGCCCCGACGATGTTGAGGGCCAGGGTCGTGACCGGCAGGTGCCCGGGGGAGGCGGGCCAGGCCCGCTCCAGGGCAGCGCGCACCAGCGTGCCCGCGCATCCGCCCGCGGCGACCAGGGCGAGGGAGGCGGTCACGGATGGGGCCCGCCCGGCCGCTGAGGGGGAGGTGGCTACGGACGGGGCGAGGGAGGTGGCCTCGGATGAGGCCTGCCCGGCTGCCGGTGGGGAGCCGAGCGGTGGTGGGGTGCCTGCGGCGGGTCCCGAGGGGGATACAGCTGCCGGTGGGGAGTTTTCTGCCGAGGAGGACGCAGCCATGGCCGGGGCTGGCTCAGTCCCCGGCTCAGCCCCCGGGCGGGCGACGCCCCCCGGCGCGGAATCTCCCCCGGCCTCGGAGGTGCCGCGGGTTCCGGCATCGGCGCCGGGGTCGGCCTCAGCCATCGCGCTTGGCGATCTGGTAGTTGTCCTTGTTGTAGATGAGGGTGTAGGTGGCCCCCTGCTTGGAGTGCTTCTTGCCCCAGGCGGCGGCATCGCTACTGCCCCACTGGTTGGCGCTGGTCGGGGTCATGACGATGTACTCCTTGTCGGGGCCGCTCGTGCCCGCCCAGGAGACCTCGGCCCGGGGCACCAGGTAGGCCAGGAGCGACAGGTCGGTGACCACCGTGGCCCCCTCGGGGATCGTGGCGATGACCTCGTGGGCGACGGCCACCCGATGAGTCTCGGTTCTCTTCGCCTCGTCGCTCTGCTTGGCCTCGGCGGCGAGCGGGTCGAAGTTCTTGTTGGTGGCCTGCCACAGCGGGAGGTAGGGGGCGGTCAGCACCCCGGTGGCCACAGCGGTGAGGATGCTCGTGGCCACCACGAAGCGGTGCCGCATCGGCACCGTGAGCCAGGTGGGGAAGGCGGTCGGGCGCCGGCGTGGGCTGTCGACGTCGGACTCGCCGGCGGTGCCTGCCTCCCCGGAGGCCAGGGTGGCCCGGGCGGAGCGCTCCATGACCGCTCGGCCATCGACCCCCACCTGCCTGACGGGGTGGTCGGCCACGTAGGAGCCGTGCGCCCGGCGCCGAGCGACGACGTCGAGCAGCGCCCCCAGCGCGATGGGCATGAGGGTGGCGTTGTAGTGCCAGTTGTCCCACACCCAGTAGAACTCCACCGACCCCAGGAACCGCCACGCCAGCGTCGGCAGCACCACGAGCAGCCACGGCGAGGTGACCCCGACGACCCCGCTGGTGAGGATCAGCATGACGACCACCATGGCCTTGTGGGTCAGGGCGTCGGGTGAGGTGGGCTGGTCCTGCGAGCTCAGGCCGTAGTCCCACACCCCGTTGATGTTGAAGGCCGGCAGGAACACCTGGATCGCGAAGAGGAAGGCCGCGATCCCGCCGACGATCATGCCCACGCCCAGGCGCAGTCCCCGACGCCGGTTGCGGGCGGCATCGTCCTTGGGAGCGTTTCCAGCAGCATCCCCAGCGGCGTCGAGACCGTCGGCCCCACGGCCACCGGGCCGGATGACCGTGCACGTGCGGTACCAGGCCGGGACCGCCGAGGTGAGGATGACGGCTACTCCGATCATGAGCACCGTCAGCCCCATGTCCTCCTTGACCAGAACCAGGGGTGCCGACCAGGCCGTCACCGCCCCCCAGCGCCGCTCCACGAAGGCCACCGAGGCGTAGGCCAGCAGCGGCATCGCGAAGGCGATCTCGTGGAACTGCGCCGCCACCGCCCCCTGCATCCCCCAGGACAGGACGTAGACGAGCCCCAACCCACCGGCCACCCACTGATTCGTCAGGCGGCTGGCCAGGCGGGTCAGCGGCCAGGCCGACAACGCCAGCAGCAGGTCCTGAGTGATGAGCAGGCTCAGGGGCGTGGGGAAGAGCCTCCAGATCGGCCCCAGCAGAATGAGGATCGGGTGGAAGTGGTCACCCAGGAGGTTGTATCCGTCACCCTTGACCGGCACGATCGGGGTCTGGAAGTGGGCGTAGGCCTTGGCCAGCTCGGAGAAGATCGCCAGGTCCCAGCTGGGCACCGGCTTCATCGTCTCCCACTGGACGATCGAGTAGTAGATCATCACCCAGGCGCCGATGACGACGACGATCGCAGCCGGAATCGAGTGGCGGATCTGCTCCTTGAGGTTCACGGCGCCGAGCCTACCCGTGTGAATCGGGGATGAACCTGGTAGCGCTAGGCTCGTGGCGTCACCCACGATCAGGAGACGAGATGCCCCTCACGCCGCCGCCCGCCGATTCCACCTCGGCGGCCGAGTTCTCGCCGCCTCAGCGGCCTGACCTCGACCAGATGGTGGACCACGACGCCGAGCCCCAGCTCCAGCGCCACCTCACCAACCGCCACGTCCAGCTCATCGCCATCGGCGGGGCCATCGGAACCGGGCTGTTCATGGGGTCGGGGAAGACGATCTCCCTGGCCGGCCCCGGTGTGTTCCTCGTCTACGCGGTCATCGGCGCCATCCTCTTCCTGGTCATGCGGGCCCTGGGCGAGGTGCTGCTGTCCAACCTGTCCTACAAGTCCTTCGCCGACGTCGCCCACGACCTCATCGGGCCGTGGGCGGGCTTCTTCGTGGGCTGGACCTACTACGTGTGCTGGCTGGTGACGGCCGTGGCCGAGGTCATCGTCATCACCGGCTACGTGAGGTACTGGTGGCCACACCTGCCTCTGTGGATCACGCCAGTGGTGACCGTGGTCCTGCTGTTCGGCCTCAACCTCGCCACCGTCAAGGCCTTCGGGGAGATCGAGTTCTGGTTCTCCATCATCAAGATCGTGGCCATCATGGCGCTCGTCGTCGTCGGTGTCCTCATGGTGCTGCGCGGGTTCACGGCGCCCAACGGCGCCCACGCCCAGTTCTCCAACATCTGGAGCGGCGGGCTCTTCCCCAACGGTCTGAGCGGGTTCTTCGGGGCCTTCCAGATCGCCATCTTCGCCTTCGTGGGCACCGAGCTCGTGGGGACCGCGGCCGCCGAGGCCAAGGACCCGGAGGTCACCCTGCCCCGGGCCATCAACGCCATCCCGGTGCGCATCGTCCTGTTCTACCTGGGGGCGCTCGCGGCCATCATGGCCGTCACCCCGTGGCAGGAGATCAACCCCGAGGCAAGCCCCTTCGTGGCCATGTTCGCCCTGGCGGGGCTCGGCGTGGCGGCCAGCGTCGTCAACTTCGTGGTGCTTACGGCCGCGGCGTCGTCGGCCAACTCCGGGGTCTACTCCACCTCCCGGATGCTCTTCGGCCTGTCCTGGGCGGACAACGCCCCTCACGTCTTCCGCAAGCTGACGGCCCGTTCGGTGCCGGGGGTGTCCCTGGCCATCACCTGCGCCAGCCTGCTCACCTCGATCCCGCTGCTCTACACCTCCAAGTCCATCATCGCGGCCTTCACGACGGTGACCACGGTGGCCAGCGTCCTGTTCATCCTCGTGTGGTGCGTCATTGTCGTGAGCTACCTGCGGTTCCTCACCCTGCGGCCCGAGCTTCACCGCGCCAGCACCTTCCGCCTGCCCGGTGAGCGCGGGGCGGCCTGGCTGTGCCTGGCCTTCTTCGCCTTCGTCATCTGGACCCTCACTCAGGCCCACGACACTCGCATCGCGGTCTTCGCCTCGCCCCTGTGGCTGGTGGTGCTGGGCGTGGCCTGGCTCGTCCACAGCAGCCGGCTCGCCAGGCAGCAGGAGCTCCAGTCGTGAGTGCCGGTAGTGGGTCAGTGACACCGGAGCCGTCGGACGGGCCGACGTCGTCGGCCTGCCTGGAGGAGCTGCTCGCCCGCGGGGTGGCTGCGGTCCGCCAGGCGGCCGCCTTCGCCCTGGACCCGGGTGAGGAGCTGCGCATCGAGGCCAAGGCCCACCGCAACGACCTGGTCACCCAGGTCGATCGCGGCGTCGAGGAGCGCATCGCCGGCCACCTGGAGGCCACGGGCATGCCCATCCACGGTGAGGAGGCGCACCGTGTCGAGGACTTCGAGACCTACCGCGGGCGGGCCTGGGTGCTCGACCCCATCGACGGGACCCTCAACTACGTGGCCACCCACCGCGACTGGGCCATCTCCCTGGCCCTGGTCGACGACGGCGTGCCCACGCTCGCCGTCCTCGCCGACCCCGTGGCGGGCCGGCTCTACACGGCCATCCGCGGGCGGGGCGCATGGGTGCAGCCGCTTCTGGCGGGGTCGGCGGGCACCGACGACGCGGCGCCGCGGGCCCTGGAGCGGCTGGAGGACCTGCCCTTGAGCGAGGGCATGCTCATCGCCCACTACCAGCTCACGCAGGACGCGGGCATCGGCCAGGCCATCGAGGCCTCGCGCGGCATGCGCTGCTACGGGGCGGCCGCCCTGGAGATGGCGGAGGTGGCCGCGGGCGGCGCGGTCGTCTACGCCCAGCCGCGGCTCCAGCCCTGGGACGTCGCGGCCGGTGCGCTGCTGTGCACCGAGACCGGCGCGGTCCTGACCCGGATGGACGGGGCGCCCTTCGACGTGCGCCGCGCCGGCTCGCTCCTCGTGGGCACCCCGACCGCCCACGCCGAGGTGCTGGGGCACCTGCGCGCCGTCGGGGCCTGAGGCTCGCTGCGGTGGGCAGGGTGCCCGCCTTCGCGCGGTCGTGCCTTATGCCTCGAGATCGGGGGTTCAAGGGTGCGACCGCGCGACCTACCCTACGACCGCGCGGTCGTGCAGCCGGGTGAGCGCTGCGCGCAGGCGATCGCCCCGGTGTTAATCTGTGTGGCGGTCGTTTAGGTCTGGGGGCGCGTGCCGCCACCCGGGAACCCTCGCGAAAGGTGCGCCATGTGAGGCAGACACTCGTCTTGCTGCTGATCTGCACCGCCAGCTTCATGAACGTCCTGGACGTCACGGTCGTCTCCGTCGCGCTGCCTGACATGGGGGCCGCGCTGGGGGCGTCGCTGAGCGAGCTCCAGTGGGTCGTCAACGCCTACACCCTGCCGCTGGGGACACTCCTCATGTCGGCGGCGACGCTGAGCGGGTCGGTGGGGCGGCTGCGCCTCTTCCGCTGGGGCGTTGTCCTGTTCACGGCCGGCTCCCTGGTCTGCGCGCTGGCACCGTCGGTCGGTGTCCTGGACTGGAGCCGCTTCATTCAGGGGGTCGGTGGTGCGATCTTCCTGGGCGTCGGCGTCCCCATGATCTCGGACCGCTACCAGGCCGGCCCCGCCCGGGCGCGCGCGATCGGTGTCTACGGCGCGGTCTCCGGTGCGGCGATCGCCCTGGGACCGCTCCTTGGCGGAGGGCTCGTGCTGATGGCGGGCTGGCGCTCGATCTTCTGGGTCAACGTCCCGGTGGGCCTGGCGGTCTGGCTCGGATCGCGCTGGGTTCCCGAGGTCGGCGCGGACCGGGGCGGCGCTGCGGGCAAGGCGGCATCCAGGAAGGTCGACTGGCCGGGCACGGTGCTGTGCGTCGCCATGACGGGGGCGCTCACGCTGGCGCTCCTCCAGGGCAACACGTGGGGATGGGCCTCGCCCGTGATCGTCTCCCTGCTGGCCGGCTCGGCGGTGCTGCTCGCCGCGTTCTGCCTCGTCGAGAGACGATCGGCCAGCCCCATGGTCGACGTCTCGATCCTCACCGAACCCACCTACGCCGGCAGCGTCCTGGTCGGCTTCGTCATCCAGGCGGCCCTCATCGGCCCGATGGCCTTCCTGTCCCTGTACGCGCAGAACATCTACCGGCTCACCCCTGCCCAGACCGGACTGTGCTTCCTGCCCTTCAGCGCCTCCGCCCTCATCGTGGCCGCCACCTGCGGGGGTGCGGTCAGACGCCACGGAGCCAGGGCGAGCCTGCTGGGAATCGTGCTGGGCGGCGTCGTCGGCTCCTGCCTGCTCATGCTCCTACGCGGATCGAGTACCTGGCTGGTCCTCATTCCCGGGCTCGTCCTGGCGGGGGCCGCCACCGGGGCCACCGGGACGATCGTCAACCAGCTGGCGGTCTCCTCGGCCGATGAGGACACCGCGGGGATGACCTCAGGATTCTCCGCCTCGGCTCGGCAGCTCGGCATCGTCATGGGGGTCGCGGTCATGGGTGTGAGCTATGAGCGCGTCATCCGGAGCGTGATGATGATGGCCCCGCAGATCGGTGTCCTGGGGCGGACCGCGGATCGGGAGCGTCTCATCTCCCTGGTGGCCTCCGGCAAGGGGCTGCGGGCCCTGGATGGCTGGCCCACCGCCACGCCGGCAGGGATGCGCTCCCACCTGGCACCGCTGGTCCGCTCCGCCACGGATGCGGGGCTCAGCGTCAGCCTGGGGGTGGGGGCCGCGGTGATGCTCGCCGTCGCGATCCACCTGGCCCTGACCGTCCCCGGACGGCGCCAGAAGGGCGAGGTCTCGCACCTGTTCGCCTCGTGATCGTGCTCCCGCGCCGTCGAGGGTGATGCCGCGAGAGGGTTCAGGGTACGACCGCGTGACTTACCCTACGAACACGCCGGGCATATGGGGGACACAGGTGGCTTTCGTAAGATGCCGCGCATGACAAGAACACTAAGGCGGCGTCCGGTCGATTCAGGGCGCGCCAGCGCGGCGCAGACGTCCGCGCAGTCCTCGATGACAGGCGGCGCACCGCGCCGTCGTCGCACGGGCATCAGTGCCCTGGCGGTCCTCGTCGGCGGATGCCTGAGCGCCTGCGGGACGGGACTGTCCGCCGCAGCGGGCGGCTCGGCCACCGTCCCGGGCCCGATTCCCTCCGGCCTGGAGTCCTTCTACCGCCAGGCTGTCACCTGGTACCCCTGCGCCGCCACCGACGGCGTGGAGAAGGCCTCGGAGAAGACCGCGCAGGCGAGCGCCTCCACGACGGCCGCCACGGCCTCGGCGCAGGCAACCGCCACCCCGAGCTCCGACGGCGCGACCGGCGCAACTGGGACGGCCGGCTCCTCCGAGGAGGAGACCGACACGGCCACCTTCAGCTGCGCCGTCATCACCGTCCCCCTGGACTACGCCAACCCCAAGGGCGAGACCATCTCGATCGCCGTGAAGAAGCGCGCCGCCACCGGCGGCCACGCCCAGGGGGCCCTGTTCATCAACCCCGGTGGCCCCGGCGACTCCGGGGTCTCCTTCGCCGAGCGGGCGAGCAACGCCTTCAGCCCCGATCTGCTCGAGGCCTACGACATCATCGGCTTCGACCCACGCGGGGTCGGCTCCTCCACGGCCATCACCTGCTCCAGCGACGACGACTCATCCTCCGGCACCGCTGAGCCCTCCGCCTCGGCTGGGGCCACGGCCTCGCCGTCGGCCTCGGGCACGCCGTCGGCAGGTACTGAGCCCTCCACTGGGGCCTCCGCCGGGACCGCTTCGGGCGGCGACTCCTACGAGGAGTGGGCGGAGTCGACCCGGCAGTCTTTCCAAGAGCTGACCGAGCAGTGTGCCGCCAACACCGAGCCCGCCGCCCTGCTCGACCACGTCGACACCGTCTCCGCAGCCCGGGACCTCGACATCCTGCGGGCGCTGGCCGGCCAGGAGAAGCTGAACTACCTGGGCTTCTCCTACGGCACCTACCTCGCCTCCGTCTACGCCGAGACCTTCCCCGGCAACACGGGGCGCATGGTGCTCGACGGCGCCATCGACCCCTCCCTGTCCCTCGCCGAGCAGGGACTGGGGCAGGCCAAGGGCTTCGAGCAGGCGCTGCGCACCTACGTGGACTACTGCCAGAACTCCACCGGCTGCCCGCTGAGCGGCGGCACCGACGCCGGAGTCCAGCAGATCCGCGACCTCATCACCTCCGCCAACAGCACGCCCCTGGCGACCGGTGACCCGAACCGCACCGTGACCGGTGCGGACATCGTCACCGCCCTGAGCGAGTACCTCTACACCACCGAGCAGAACTGGGAGCCCCTGAACAAGGCCCTCGACCAGGCCATCAACCACCGCGACGGCTCGGCCTTCGCGGCCTCCGAGGAGCAGGACACCTCCTCGAAGGATGACGGCGGCGGGGCCTTCCAGGCCGTCACCTGCCTGGACTACCCGGTGGAGGGCGACAAGACGACCTGGGCCGCGCAGTACGAGCAGGCCCAGCGCGAGGCCCCGATCTTCGGGAACACCGCGGTCGGCATGGACCTGGTGTGCAGCGTGTGGGGGCACAACGGGACCCGCAAGCCCACGCAGATCCACGCCCGCGGGGCGGCGCCGATCCTCGTGGTGGGAACCACCGGTGACCCGGCCACCCCGTACGCCTGGTCGAAGTCCCTGGCCGAGCAGCTCGACTCCGGCCAGCTGCTGACCTGGGAGGGCAATGGGCACACCGCCTACGGCGGCGACGCCTCCTGCGTCAACGACGCCGTCGACGCCTACCTGATCTCCGGCACTATGCCCAAGAAGGGTCTGACCTGCCACGGCAACGAGTAGGCGCGTCACCATAGAGCCAGCGGGCGGGTCGAGGTGCACTCGGCCCGCCCGCTGGCGTCACTGAGGGCGTGCGTTCGACGACCGGGGCTGCGCAGGGGCGACCTGCCGGGAGGAACGCGCGGCGGCTCAGGCGGCGGGGGCGATCTGGGTGGTGAAGTCCTCCTTGCCCTGGTTGTCAGTGATGACAGCGGTGACGGAGACCTGCTCATCGGCGGGCACGGTGGCGGTGGCCTGGGTCCCGGTGAGGATCTCCTCGGAGCCGTCAGCGCGCTGGATGTACCAGTCGATGTTTGTGATCGTGCCGTCGGAGTCGGTGGAGGCCGAGGCGTCCAGGGCCAGCTGGTCGCCATTGCGGGCAAGGGTGAAGGAACCAGCGGGGCGCGTGTTGTCCACCTGCGCCTGTGCGGCGGCGGGCAGCTCCTGCGCGGCGGCCGGCTGCTCCTTCAGGACGCCCATGATGGAGCCGGCGATGGCTTTGTGGCCGGCGGCGTTGGGGTGGAAGCGTCCGTCGTTGATGAGGCCGTCGAACCAGGAGGACTGCTTGCCGCACAGCTCGTGTCCGGCGAAGGGACCGGAGGGGTCGGCGAACCGGTAGCCGTGGCGCTGGGCCGCGGCCTTGGCGGCGGCGTTGATCTCGTTGGTCTTGGCGTTGATCCAGCGCTGATCCACCTTGGTGACGCCTTCGCAGCGCCCCGGTACTGGGAGGATCTGGCCGGCTCCCTGCGGGGTGAACATGCGCGGGTAGCCGACGGCGACCACGGTTGCGCCCGGGGCGCGGGCGGCGATGTCGGCCACGAGCGTGTCATAGCTGGTGATGTCCGCGCGCGTGGTCTTGCCGGCCAGGGCGCTGATGGCGCCGTCAACCTGCTCGGAGACCTCCTTGTTGCCGGAGCAGGTGGTGAAGGGGGCGGCGGTGATGCACTTGGAGAAGAGTGTGGAGAAGCCGGCGTCGTTGCCGCCGATGGAGAAGGTGACCAGGCTCGTGGAGGCGTTCAGGTGGTCGAGCTGGGCGGCTTCCTTCCCGGGCTGGTAGAAGTCCTTGGTGCGGGCCCCTGCGCAGGCGCCGAAGTCGAGCGACTTACCGGTCTGGCCGGCCACCTGGTGGGCGTAGGCACCCGCGGCCCGCTTGCACCCGTTACCGCCTTCGACGTCAGTCCCGCTGGCGTAGGGCGGCGCCCCGACGCCGGAGGCGTAGGAGTCCCCCAGAGCCACATAGGTGTCGGTGGGAGGTGAAGGCTCCAGAGGCGTGGCACTGCTCGAGGGACTGACGGCAACAACGCACGCGAGAGGGGCGGCGAAGACCGCTGCACCGATGCGGCGCAGAAGACGACGTCGTCCCCGGGCCGTGTGTGCTGCGTTCCGTTGTACGGACGACGGGGTGGTCGAGGAATCATGACGGCTGGGCATAGCGTCTCCTTGGGTTCCACAGACAAGCACGACACACAATACTACCGACAAGTAGAATGAATAACATTGCCACTGTGTCAGGGTGCCCCTACACCATGTGTCCGTACTCAACCCTGCAGATTCCGTTGTGGGTGCCTGCGGTGTTGTACGCGGGTGTCCAGGCGGCCTTGGGGATGGTGCCCGTGAATCTGCGGCGTGTGCTCGGGAAGCGTGAACCCCACGCTGTAGGACGCCCGCCGACGGGCCAGGAGCTCAAGGGTCTCCTTCGTACCTCCGGCCCCGTCGATGCACGCCAGGACCCGCCGCCCGGGCCGCGGCCCTAGTCCGGCCTGGTCCAGTGCGCGGCGGATGATCTCGACATGGTCAGCGGCGGTGCTCGACCCGGCGTTACCGGGCCGCAGCACGAGCGCCGCGCACTTACCCCCACCATCGGGGCCGTGGTCGAACCATGCGGTCAGGGGGTGGTAGCCAAACCCCTTCTTGAAGATCGGGGCCGCACCCTCTTTCTCTTAAGTGGACATTAACCAGGGTGGCGTCGACGTCGATCGCCAACGGACGCTCAGCGCCGATTCCAGCCGTTGGTGAGTGCTCGCCAGCCAGGTCCCACACTCGCTGCCGCACCGTCTTGCGAGCCCGGTTCACGGTGGCCTCGACCGCCTCGACGTGGTCGGCCAGGGTCGCCACAAGTCGCGAGACCGTCGGGTCAGAGGCAACAGGCTCCAAGACCTCCTTGTCGCACCGCAGCAGCGAAAGGTCAGACAGGCACCGGCCGCCCAGGGCCACGCACACAGCCAGATCCAAGATGATCTTGCCCGGGTCGTGCGCCGACCACGACCGCCGCCACGCAGACAGGGCCCGCGAGAACTCGTCGCCCAGGTCCGTGACCCTGCTCGTCTCGGTCAGCAGCCTCGCCCCGGCCAGCCCCAGCGCAGGAACGTCCCCGGACTCCGCACCCACAACCGGATACAACCCGCTATTCTTCACCGCGAAGGTGCTCCTCTCCTGGTTATGCACGGACCTAAGAAATCCGCACTATCACAGGAAAAGAAACACCTTCACCCCGTCTTCAACACTTCAACAATGAACAGCCGAGGTTAGCGACGTCGGACCTTCGTGCTCAGCCCTATGAGGACTCAGATCTGTTGCGATGACATGCGTTGTTCAGGTCAGAAATTGGTGCCCCAATTTCGAAAAAACGACCATTCGAAGTTTTTGTTGAAAGGGGCGCAAGTGAACGAAAAGATGAAGTGGAACATGGTTCCTCCTTTCTGAGTGTCGGTGATGCACTAAGTATATCGTGTTGGGTAACAGGGTGAATCACCCATTCGGATAGGTAGATCGGATGAGTCTGCTCAAACCAGATTGTGCCGCAGGGCGTACACCACTGCTCCTACCCTGTCCTGGACTCCGAGTTTGGCGATGATCGCGGAGACATGAGTCTTGATTGTGGCCTCGCTGAGTCGCAACCGGGTAGCAATCTGCTTGTTGGTCTTGGCGTCGACGACAAGTGTCAGTACCTCCCGTTCTCGTTCTGAGAGGGTGATCCCATGGGGGAGTGGAGAAATGCTCTGCTGTGCTTGAGTCGGCTTCGAGATGGACTCCGAGGGCTGGGCAGAACCGTTTGCCCATAGTCTGGCCTGGTCGCTGATGATGGCCGATGATGTTGGTGACAGGACGAGATTGCCTGCGACCGCCTGTCGGATAGCACCGGCCAGGGATGATGCGCCGTCCTCCTTGGCGACAAATCCGCGTACCCCCAATGCCATGGCGTCGTCGACGATGGAGTCGGCCGTGAAGGTGGTCAGGATAAGGATCGCAATATCCGGGTGCTCCTCGAGAAGTGCTTTAGCCAGTGCAAGTCCATCCATTTTGGGCATCTGGACGTCTACGAGAACGGCCTGGACTGTGCTCTCAACCTCCGAGGAGTGGAAGAGGTCGAGAGCCTCCTGGCCGTCCTTGGCTATCCAGGAAACGGCAATGTCGTCGTATTTGGAGAGAAGCTCTCTCAGCGTCTGACGAACAAGGGCGTCGTCGTCCGCTATACCTATATTGATCATGACTTATTCACTATGACTTGTGTGGGTGACTGTGAGAGAGGGATGGAGGCGGATGTCAGCCAGGTTCCGTTGTCCATCAGCGTATTCAGTGAGCCGCCGATGGTTGAAAGTCTTTCCTTCATGCCAAGGATTCCCATCCCGGAGGAAGGGAGATTATGATGCGAGGAGGATACCCCATTGGTTACTACGAGGCGAGCCTTGTTCGCTTCCCGGCTTAGGGTGATGGTGACTGGTCGATCGTAGTCGGCATGTCTAAGGACGTTGGAGCTCATCTCCCGAAGCACCCGGGAGAGGATGGCAGCTTGAAGACGGGTGTAGCGTCCATCTCCTTTGCACTGGTAGGTCACGGAATAGCCGGATGCGGATAGATCGTCGGCGACGGCACGTACGGACTCCTCAAGATCCAGCACGACGGCTCCTAGCCCGGTGGTGATGCGTGCGCGATCGGTGCGCTCGTTGTCGTTGTTTCGTAGGGCTCGCAGCACGAGTCGTAGTTCGTGAAGTGAGTCAGCCGCGGTGGACTCGATCGCCGCGAACTCATGCCGAGCGGCGACGGGGTAGGAGGAGTCCGCGGCCGCGCGCTGTGCCCGCAAGGCGGTCTGGGACATTGAGTAGGCGACGAGATCATGCATCTCACGCGCGATCTCTTCGCGGATAGACGTCAGTTGTTCAGTGGCGGCAGAGACCTCTTGATGTAACGTCACTTCCGTGCGACGCAGCATTGCTCCGGGAAGAAGGGTGCAGGATGCGAGGAACAACTGAGAAATTGCATCCGGGATAGGTCCTGTTGGGATGACGACTGCCAGGGGGATGATGAGAGCTATAATGAGGGCGATCCCAAAAGGGAAGAACAAGCCCAGATAGAATAAGAAAACGGCGTTGGTTACCACCACATCGCTGGCAGGAACGTGTGGCGTCTGAAGGAGCACGATCCAAAGGGTCAGATAACTGAGAGATCCTGATATGGGGTATGCAGGAATTAGGGACAGAGTGATGACTGTTAAGAGAAGAAAAATGAGGCGATCTGTGTTGGGTGAGCCGATGAGGGTGAGCATGAGTACTAGGTTGGTGACCCCAACCATGAATCCAACAGTGGCGTATCGCTGCTGGGACCGGGATGCATCCCATAGATACGAGCCCGACCACCAATGATGGCGGGTGGTGGCGGCATCTGATAGGTTGCTCATATAACTTTAATACCGGATGAATTATTTTGTGTCAAGCGGTTTTCGTGAACATGAAGGCGGGGTCAACACCAACCATCGTCCCGTTACTGGTGGCCTCCGGTGGTGGGCGCCGGAGGCCGGAGCGGGTGTGGGTGGTGGTAGTTCAGGCTGCCGGCGCCATGCCCCGTACCCTGCGGGCCGTCGGCACATCCGATGAGGGCGTGACCGGCCAGTGTTCGGGTGAGACCGGTGGTCTCACCCATCGAGACCGAGAGGGCTCGCTCTGACTGGTATGCATGTCACCGTTGATTGACGGCGTCGATGTGGTGGGGCAGAACTGGGTCGGGCGCCAGGGGGGTGCCCCTATGTGGTGTGTCAAGCGGCGGCGGGTAGTTTCGTGGCTGGTTGTGGGTCGTAGAGGGCTCCATCTCGGATCATGGCGTGCAGGGTCAGGATGCGGCGGTGGGCCAGGGCGAGGACGGCCTGGCCCAAGGCGGTTTGCCTTGGTCTCGTTTGCGCTGGTAGTAGGCCCGGGAGACGGGGTCGGAGCGCAGGGAGGCGAAGGCGGACAGGAACATGGCGCGCTTGAGCCTCTTGTTGCCGCCGTGGGAGACGTGCTCGCCACGGATCGATGAGCCGGAGCGGCGTGTGACGGGAGCGAGCCCGGCGTAGGAGGCCAGCTGGGCGCCGGTGTCGAAGGTCTTGCCCAGGGTCTCGGCCAGGAAGACGGCGGCGGTCCTGACCCCGATCCCGGGCATGGAGATCAGGACCTCATAAAGAGGGTGGGCCTCCACTAGGGCCTCGACCTGGGCGGCGACATCGGCCCGCTGAGCGTGCAGGGAGATGAGCTGCCTGGCCAGGTGAGGAAGCACCACTGCGGCGGCGTCGGTGCCGGCGACCACCACGCTCTGGTGCTCCAAGGCCGAGACGATCTGGCCGGCCCAGGTGGCGTGCCGCCTGCACCCGTGCTTCTTGAGCCTGGCGTCGATCCTTGCCTTGCCCGCTCGCTTCAGGTCGGCTGGGGTGGGCCAGGCGGCGATGACCTCCAGGACGGCGTCGTGCTCCAGCCAGGGCCCCAGCACCTGCTCGAGGGTGGGGTGGATCTGGGTGTACAGGCCCCGGATCCGGTTAGCGCTCTGGTTGACCTGGCGGGCCAGGTCCAGGTCGAATCCCGTGAGCATCGACAAGGCGGCCGCGTCCTCGTCCGAGGCGTTGATGGCTCTCAGGGTGTGGGGCATGCTCCTGGCCGCGCCGGCGATGACGGCCGCGTCCTTGGCGTCGGTCTTGGCGCTGCCCGGTGTCAGGTCGGCGATGCGCCGCATCGACAGTCCGGGCAGATAGCCCACGGTGATGCCCATGTCCTGAGCCACTGCCACGGCCAGGGCCCCGATGGTGGCGGGCTGGTCTACTACCACCAGCAGGTGTCCGTGATCGGCCAGCTTCTTGTAGAGAGCACGCAGGCGCTCCTCGTCGTTGGGCAGGGCCTTGTCGAAGACCTTCCGCCCTTCCCGGCTCAGGGCCGTAGCCCAGTGCTCGCTCTTACCGACGTCGATGCCGATGAAGACCTCGATGTCCTCGGTATTCATCTTCGTGCCGCCTCTCGCTGCATGGGTGTGGGGCCAGCCGGTGGACGACCGGTTCCGCACCCACGTTACGAAAGACCTCACACTCGATGGGTCGTTCCCCTTATCAGCGGTCACCAGTGCCCGGCTGCTGCGGGTGACAACACCCCCCGGATCATCTAAGGACAGGGGCAAGACATCATGCCCACAGCAGCTGGCCCAGCCCCGGACGACCCGGGACCACCAACAAGGTAACGGGCGGCAAGGTTGGGTGAGGGTGTCTGAGCTGCTTTGATGGGGGTGGTGTGTCGCGGGGACGGGGGCGCGGGCCCTGCCGTCGGAGTCGACCATCCGGCGGGTGCTGCAGGGCCTGGACCCCACCGACCTCAACACCCGTCTGGGGTCGTGGTTGTGCACTCATACCGGCACCGTCAACGGTCGCAGGGTGATCGCGGTGGACGGAAGACACCGTGTGCGCAGCCCGTCTGGGGCAGGCCTCGGCGCCGCTCCTCCTGTCGGTCCTGGACCACGCCACGGACGCCGTGCGGAGCCAAGCCCGGGTGCGGATAAGTCCAACGAGGTCTCCGCCGTCAGGAGCCCCTCGACCTCGACGGGGTAGTGGTCACCGTCGATGCCATGCACACACAGGTGGACACCGCCCAGCGGATCCTCGATCAGGGCGGCCTCTACGTGCTCACACCTCTAGGCGACCAGAAGACTCTGCGCAGGACGTTCAAGGACCTGCCCTGGAAGAAGGTCCCGTCCGTCTCGAGCGTCGACACCGGCTTCGGGCGGCGGGTGCGGCGTACCGCCCGATGCCGTCCAGGCACCCAAGTGGGTGGACTTCCCCGCAGCCGCTCTGGTACTCCAGGTCCGACGTACCAGGACCATCAAAAGCAGGAGGCACGTTGAGGTGGCATACCTGGTCTGCTCACTGCCCATGGAGCAGGCCCAGCCTGAGCAGGTTGCCGCCTGGATCTAAGGGCACTGGGGAATCGAGAACCGGCTCCACGTCGGTCCGTGACGTCGTCTTCGATGAGGACCGCCACCAGCTGCGTACCCGCAACGGCCCCGAGATCATGGCCGCCCTGCGCACCTGACCACCCGGCCTCATCCGCCTGGTCTACGGCGCCCAAGCCGCTATCGCCTCCACCACCAAACCCCTGTCACGGCAACCAAAACGCGCCATCAAGCTCATCACCTAACCAACCACCTGACCCGACTTTGCCGACCCCCTGCGCAACTCACGGAACTTCCGCTCTCAGCTGCGCTATCTCGGCTGACTGGCGGGCATTCTTACGGTCCTGGTCGGTGGCGTGCTCCTTCTTGTATCTTGCGAACCTGTTACCCGCCGTCTGGGGGACAGGTCATACGACGAGGCGACCGAGGAGATAGTGCGTTCTTTCTCGATGACCTCACGCACCACCTGCTCCTTGAACTCCCCGGAGTATCTCGCTGTTGGCATAGTCTCCATCCTATCGACCCACAGGAAAAAATCCCCAGACCGAGAAACACCATGCACTCCATACCATATAGGGACACCCCCGTTTCAGCGGCACGCCACCCTGATTACACCAGATCAGACATCCTCACCCACCGACTTCACCGACCCGCTACCTCGCATTCAACCCAAAGGCTGATAGCCCCGTGTATTCTATACTAATTATGTTCGAGTTGTTGTAAGGACGACAAGCCTGGGAATAACAACCATGGGTTGGTGCTATCTTTGAATGTATCGATCGCCCTGACTACGCCAGCGTTTCCGGAGCAATAATCTGTGGATAGCCGCAGTCCTCCTTGCCCCCCAATAATTGCCCCTTTTCCGGACCTGCTTTTGAAACAATAAGGCGTAATTTCGTTAACTAAAATTTCAGCATTTACCGGGACGCAATCAATACCAGCAAGCGATGCAAAGTGGCGAACTAGAAGAAGTCCCGTTCTCCCCATAAAAAGTCCGCCGTTAGCGGTGCAACGCACATCTGCAGCTTTCGCTAGCCTATTAAGTGTTCGTGATGAAAAACGCGATCGCAGTCGTTCTGAAGCCATAAGTAATGCAAAAAGAATTCCGGCTGATCCCTCGGCAAGGTATGGCATGAGTCTACCATTATCGAGTACTTGCAGGGAGCCGTCTCGAGCTCGTGTGGTTAAGTCCAGGTCTCTCCGAAAGGCATTCACCGCCGTCATATGCAGGCTGTCGTCGCCCAAGAGCAAAGACGCCCTATCTAAAGCCAATCCGACACCGGACCACCCGTCAATCAATCCAGCCGCCTTGCGTGAAGATGTTTCAAAAGACACGATCGTAGATGAAGGGTCTTCTGTAATGCCTTGAAGCTGGGCAATAAGATCGGTAAGATCGTTATCCACTTTTGTATCCGGTTGTGTCATAAGCGAAGCCATTTTTGCGAGCGCTATACCTGCTAACCCTGACCTCAAACTTACATCGATAGGGCCGCTGGGACGATCCTCCTGAAATTTTGACAATTCTATATCTTCCCCGCGCTCAAGACGTATTCCATCTATCCCAGATAAATAACCTCTAGGCATAATTTCGTCATTTTCAATTTTTGGTATAGCATCTTCTGACATTAATGCTGTTCTTATGGCATCAGTGTATGCGGCGCCCGCTAATCCTGATTCAATATTAAAATGACCTATACCAGAAAAACTTACAATGTCTCCAGGTATCCTGATCACTCCTTCAAACACGTATGCGGAAGCACGGATTCCTTCTATAAGTTGACTCTCGAGTTGATCTAGGTTTGTTTGCCGTGATTCCATCAAATAAGGTACTGTATCACTTCGCCTCGCTTCGGGGGGTTCAGGCATTAAGAGCGTGTCAAAGGGAATATGGCACCCTAGAGTCTGTCGGGCCATTTTCATCTGAACTTCGATTAGTGAATCCGAGAGAGAGTTTAGCGGAACTAATGGATAAAACAACTGTGCAACCACTCTGTTGTAAGCAAACCAGTCGTTACTTTCCGGATCCGTCCCCTCCTTGGCTACGAACCCTGGCGTGCCAATAGGAAACGGGCTCGAATCTGATAAAGAACGCACTGTTTCAAGGTCGATTATTCTTGGCTCTAATTCGGGACCGATAATAATATTCATCGGCTGAAAATCGACCAATGCGTAGCCTCTTTCGTGAACTACCTGCAGCGTCTTCTTTAATTTTTTGCTTATCTGTATAGCGGAATTGACGTACTTAACGGAAGATTCGCTCAAAGCAAAAGGATAATTCTGAGCAATCCACGAATTAAGATTAATTCCATCAATATGTTCTTCAATGAGGAATGAATGTCCGCCGATTTTTCTGAATTCTTTAAATCGAACGATCGCGGGCACGCCCGCAAGTAATTTCATAGCCTCAGCCTCATGGTTAAGGCGATCAACAGCCCAACAGTTAAAGTCGTCGAGTCCGACGTAAGGTCGTGCTTCTTTAAGCACCACAGATTCTCCTGAATCACAACAATTTGCTCTATATACACCACCAGAGTTCGAAAAATGGATAACTGATTCTATTTCGTAAGGATACCAGTCGTTATCGCTTGTGTTCGGAGCGAAACGTCTTGAAATGTGTGGAACCATTTCTTCCGGAATGGACACCCATGAGGGACAACTGAAGTGTACAGACCGTCTATCCTCTTCCAAGTTTCCGTTCGGAGCGCGTAGCGCCGCTACCAACCCCGACTCGGGGTCTTCCATCACAATTCGCCTAAATGCGCCGTAACGGAAATAAATGGGAGCACTTCCCCACTGTGCATCTCCTAACACAACTGGCCCGTGGAATGATTTCAGCTCGTCACTCAGTTTCTTAAGTAGTCGGACTGCTACAGATTCCTCTTGCGGATATCCGACAATGAACTTTCCGCACTGAATGCGATCCCCATACTTCGCAAGACTTCTTCGCAAGCATTCTTGATTGCGCAAGTGTTTAAATGATGTTGCATTATCTAAAAAAATGCGGGAAGCGATGCTCAGCACCGTCTGAGCCTCTTCTGGGATAGATGAAATGTGAATCTTCCATCCTTGCTCAGCCATGGGGCTCTGATGACAGTGATGTTGCCACGGACCTTCACTGATTGATTTCCAGGAGATGTCGTTGTCAGCGTAAGTCCAGAATGAGACGTTGTCAATCTTGGCTGACTCGGCACTTAGGTTGTCTGGATCTGCGTAGAATAAACTTTGGTTGCGGCAGTACTGAAGTTCTGAAGGCCTCATAATGGATCTTCCTCTCTCATTTGATTCTGATTTTGACTAGAATTGTATGTGATGCGATGAAAACAATGAACATGAAGATCGCGGCTGTGAGGGTGATGGGAACGTCGAGGACGGGGTGTAGCCCAGATTGGGTCTCTTGCGACATGAGGTTAGTTTTCCACCAGGCAAGAGTGAGGGATATGACGAGTTGGATAATGACGACAATGACTTGAACAAAAATCTCGGATAGGTGCTCGATTCGGCGGTCGCGGGCGGTAAATCCTAATGTGAGCATGCGTACGCGAGAGGGAGCAGTTACTTGGCTATAGGCGCGTACTCCTAGGACGGTAGCGGCAGCGGCCAATAGGCAGGGAACAAGGAATATCATAGAGATAGCCTGACGCTGGTTGGTCAATGCTTGGTGGATGCCTTGCTGAATCCAAGAGTCGCGATCGGTGATCTTCTGGTAGTTGACGGAATGGGCATCGAGGGCTTGGCGTAGGTTCTGGGGCTGGGCCCCTGAAAGCCAGCGCATGAGTGAGGTGTGGGGGATCTGGCTGGCGTTGGTGGTGTAGTCCAGGATGAGGTCATTGGACAGGTATTGATTAGAGGCGATCTTGGCCACCACGGTAATTTTGTAGGTGCTGCCGTCTGGACGCAGGAGGTCAACGGTGTCGCCGACGGCGTAACGTGAACTGGCCGAGGCCGCGGCGGGGCCACGAACCTGTGCAGTATCGCCGTCAGTGACAGTCATAGTCAGTTGGGTGGGTAGGCTGCTCATGTCTGTAGCTAAGATCGAGGGTTGGTCTGCCGCGTAGGGCTCGTTGACGTCGACTAGGTCGGAGACGATGCCGTACGGAACGACTGGCTCACTCAGGCTGGCTTGAACTCCGTTCAGGTCGCTGCTGGTAGGTGGGTTGGTGAATGTGGCAATGCTGGTAGCCTTCAGCGGTCGGTTGGCCTCAACCTGGAAGGCTTGACGACCGGTGGCCATTACCATTGCAACAGGTATAACGAGGCTGAAAACTAGCACGATCGATTGGGTTGCGCTCAGAGCGCTGGCTCCACCTGCTGAGGCATTGGACAGCGCGACCAAGAAGCGGGGACGGTGGCGGGTGCCAGGCAACAGGCAGAGTGCTCTGGTAACGAATCTTAGGAAGAAGGTTCCATTAATCGTAACCAGGATTGTAGCCAGCGGGATGACCAGTAAAACGGAAATGTCAGTAGGGATGACATCGGCTGGCACCAGGGTTGTTAGGACTAGTGCCGCCAGGATAACGACGCTGGTGGCGGTTCGGCGTACCGTCTTGCGGTCGCCGGCACGTTTCTGCGCCTGAACGTCCAGTGGGCGCGTGCTGGCCACCCGCAGCACGGGCGCCAAGCCTCCGGCCAAGCCAGCGCTCACGGTGATCAGCCAGGCAACGACCAAGGCTCCTGGTAGTGGGCGGGGATCGAGAGTCTTGGGGGCCATGTTTACTGAACGTTCGATGAGAACGAACCCTATAGATGCGGGAATTCCAGCCAGGGACCCAAGGCTGCTTCCAAGTAGGACCGTCGCAGCCAGCTCGCGCACAGTTAGTCGGACAAGGTCCAGCCGGGTCATGCCCACCAAACTGAGCCGGGCCAACTCGGGTACACGCGGCTCCAGGGCGAAAGAGGCTACCGAGGACAGCAGAATGACGGTACTAAGGGCGCCCATGCCGACCACCATGGCATTGAAGCTCACCATGAGATCGAGCAGCGTGTTGAAACGCACCGCCTCGTGCGGCGGCCCCGATGAAATCCGTGATACAGAGGCTAGCTGGATTGCGTTAAGCGATGCGCTCACCACTACCCCAGTAACCGTCGCGACCGCAATGATGCCGATATAGCCGCGTCGATGGGCCGCTAAAAGAGTGCTGCGCACACCTCGAAGATTTAACTGCCCTCGTCCAGTAGGCCTTGCAGATGATTTATTGCCGAATTCCTTAGCGGGCCTGTGAGTAAGATACCTGGCGCTCATACCCGTTCACCGCCTTTCATAATGCCGAAGAGTTGCTCGGCCGTGGGGTGATAAAAGTCGTGCTCGATCTTCCCATCGACGAGAATAAGAACCCGGTCACTGCAGGCGGCGGCATCCAGATCGTGAGTCACCATGAGCACAGCTGTGCCCTGTTGGGTTAGGTGGTGGAACAGGTCGAGCACCAACTTCGAACTGACCGAGTCCAGTGCCCCGGTAGGCTCATCGGCGAACAGCACCACAGGATGCTGCGCCAGCGCCCGCGCGATCGCCACCCGCTGCTGCTCACCACCCGAAAGGGTCGAGGCTCGCTGGTCTGCCAGCTCTGTAACCCCCGTACGTGCCAGTGCGTCCTCCACAGCGCGGTCAATATCCACGCGGTGTCTCCGTGCACCCCGAGTCTCGAGTAGTAGCGGCATTCCCACGTTCTGGCGCGCAGTCAACGGCTCAATGAGGTTGTAGTCTTGGAAAACAAATCCCAACGCAGAGCGACGCAGGCGCGCTAACCTGTCCTGCGATGCTGCGGCGACGTTCACACCGGCCACCACCGCGCTACCCGAGTCTGCTCCAGTCAGACCCGAGCAGCAACGCAAAAGCGTCGACTTTCCCGAGCCTGACCGCCCCATCACCGAGACCCACTCCCCGGCCTGCACGCATAATGACACTTCGCGCAGCACCTCATGAATACCGGCCGAAGTCGCAAAGGATTTACGCAATCCTTGTACCTCCAGAGCCACACCAGACACATCCATCATCATCGTAGACTCCAATCGCCCAAAATTTCTCGCAGTTCCTCGCTTCTTATAAGACATTCATTGGGACTACCTTCTTCCTTAATTACGCCGCCGTTGATGAATATGAGGTGGTCGGCGCGTCTGACTGTGGCAGGCCTATGAGCAACCACGATAACTGTTGCATTTGGTGCGAGTTTTTCTATGGCGTTAAGCATGTATTGTTCAAGCAGGCCATCGACGTTGGATGTCGGTTCGTCGAGAATAAGTGTATCAGCCTGACACGCCAACGCCCGCGCAAGAACGAGACGCTGTTTTTCTCCTCCAGACAAAGACTGACCTCGAGGCTGGACATCACGATGAATACCTTCGAGCGTCGCAACTTCTGAAAGTCCTACGCATTCCAGAACCTCACATATTCGCTCATCAGAAATTCCAGGCCTTTCGAATCTTACATTGTCTGCAATCGATCCTTTAATTACTGTCGACGCCTGATCCACAAAACCTATACCGTCCCTATGGCCGAGTAGTCCGTTGATTGTCCCCGTATCCGGTACTAGAAAGCCCTCAATTAAATTCAAGAGAGTCGTCTTTCCTGCACCCGAGGGACCGACTATTGCGGTCGTGACTCCTCGTGGAATTGAAAACGATACTCCGTTTATAACTTTCTTTTCATCGTAGGAGAAGCAGACGCCCTTAAAGTTTATAAGGGTATTTCGTTTTTGTTTTGCTGCAGCAGGGTGATAAGGTCTGTTCTTCGGCGCGCAGAAAGTCATATGTTGTCGCAGTTCTTCGATGCGATTGCGACCAGCAGTAGCCTCTTGTAGTGAAATGTACGTAGTTAGAATTTCTTGAAATCCCGACGTGACCATTTGAAAGTACATCGTAAAGGATACTAATTGAGCTAATGAAGCGTTAGTTTTAGCAACTTCGGCAGCAGCAAACAGCAGGGCAACAATAAAGGCAGCATTGAGTGCCAGGGAAGTCAGAGGGCTGACCAGAGCATGCGATCGAGCCAACGAAAGTGAATTTCGCTGAAGTTGTTTAACGTTATGTAGAAGACGATTTTCAAATCGAGAAGTCACTCCATAGTGGCGAATCGAAGAGATTCCATCAAATACCGCTTGAACGTCCCCCGAAAATTCACTGGTGGAAGCCTGAACTTGAAACCTTAGATCGCGGACGCGAATACCGAAAAATAATGTAAGAAACAACGCTACGCTGGCACACAATGTTGCGGCAATGAAGGCAGTAGGAATCAAATATAAACATGCTATAACTGCCCCAATACAACTCACAGAAGAGGCTATTGCGCTCGATAGGATCGAGGTTACTCCCTGAGTTAAAAAGGGGGGATCGGTAACTAATCTTGTGGATAATTCTGACGTACTACGCCTCCCTAACGCTAAAATTGGTGCCTTCAATAGAAGGTCGATTAGCCCTTCTCGTATTTCGAGTACACCATTTTCTTTGAAGCGTGCGGACAAATATGTGGACGCTCCGGTCGTGAGCGCAGTTGCTATAAATGTAGCAACCAACATGGAAAGGGGGGAGACAATGCCTCGTCCAGCCGTTAAGCTTTCGATCAACTTTTCCATAACCGTGGGTTGCATAAGGCTAAGAAATGATCCCAGTATACTTATTGCAACAATAGCAATTGCTGTACCCGTCTGTCGTTGAACTAAAGTCCATGCAGACGGGCAAGGGGCGTGTAATATGTGCTTAACCATAGCAATCATTTCTACTAGTTCGCCTGACATGTGGCGGATGCTCAGCGACAATGAATTTTCTGAGCATCCGCCACATATCTAACTGTTATTCTCGGCAGCCAGCGCTCCAGGTGCTCCATGAAACGTTGCACCCAGAGCTCCAGGTGCTAAGGCGCCCAGCAGGGGTCGCACCGGCGGCGGGCAGGTTCTGCAGGTCGAGAATGTTCACGATGGTCTCCTTTGCGGTTAGCTCTGACACTGAAGTATTCAGTGTCGGTGGTGGCACTAATGGCAATTTAGCCATAGTGCGTATGCCGTGTCCTTGCGGGGCTGGCAAAACCTAGTACACCATCATGTAGTTGCTCTGTCATCCGTCCATCGGCTAGCCGATGGACGGATGACAGAGCATGCTTCTGGTTGATTTAATGTCGTTAGGTTGTTCAACATTATTTGACGAACTTGGAGGGTGCTTTTGTAAAGAAAACTGCGGGATATGAGGGGGTGGTTGTGTGGTATCGAGTTGATTGGCTGCGTGATGTAATGGTCGTGACTGGATTTTGTAGCAGAAGGTGGTTATATTCATGAATGGGTGCTCACATAGGGTGTTTGCTGGGGTGCTGGCTGCTGCTGCGGGCGTGTGCCTGGGGGTGGGTGCCGCTGCGGTGCCTGCTGCGGCGCAGGCTGCGGTTCCCAAGGGGTTGGAGTCCTTCTATAACCAGACGGTGAACTGGTATGACTGCGGCGCCACCGGGGGGATGGAGGAGTCTGCGGAGGCGACGGGTTTCAAGTGCGCCAAGGTTACGGTGCCGCTAGACTACTCCAAGCCCGATGGTCAGACCATTGAGATCGCCATGAAGAAGCATGTGGCCGCCGGCTCGAAGCGCCAAGGCAGCCTCTTCATGAACCCCGGTGGCCCTGGCGCGTCAGGCGTGGAGAATGTTGAGGGGATGGTGGATTCCACCATGGCCGGTGTGCAGGGCGCCTATGACATCATCGGATTCGATCCCCGCGGTATCGGTGCGTCGACCGCCATCACGTGCACCTCTGCGCAGGCGTCCGCCGTCGCAGAGGCTGCTCCGGCTCAGGGTGGTACTGGGACGTTCGAGCAGCGAGCAGCTACCGTCTCTGCGCAAACCAAGCAGATGGAGGCGGGCTGCGCAGCCAATACCGCGCCGCCCGAGCTGCTCGACCACGTGGACACGGTCTCGGTGGCCCGGGACCTCGATGTGCTGCGGGCGCTGTCCGGGAGTGACAAGCTCAACTACCTGGGGTTCTCCTACGGAACCTACCTGGGGGCCCACTACGCCGAGCTCTTCCCGGCCAACACCGGCCGCATGGTCCTCGACGGCGCCCTGGACCCCAGCCTGACCTACAACGAACGCAGACAGGGACAGGCCCAGGGGTTCGAGCGGGCGCTGCGCAACTACGTCGAATGGTGCCACTCCGAACAGGCCGTCCAAGCCGGCCAGAGCTGCCCGCTCACCGGTGATATCGATGCGGGTGTCCAGCAGATCGGAGACCTGTTTACTTCGGCCAACAAGACACCCGTCCCCTCGTCCGATCCCAACCGTCCGGTGACGGGCGAGGACATGAAGCAGATCGTGGAACTGTTGCTCTACGCGCCCGAGAGCGCGTGGGGCGGCATCAATGAGGCGCTGGACCAGGCTATCAACCATAATGGCGCATCGATCTTCAGAATCGCAATGGACCAGGTCGCCGCTCAGCCCCCTGTGAATATGGGCGCTATGACCAGCACTAACTGCCTGGACTACCGGGTCGAGGGTGATATGGCCACCTGGAAGGCGCAGAGTGAGGCTCTGGAGAAGATCGCACCTCGCTTCGCGACCACCTTAGAAGGTGGAGACCTAATCTGCCAGTCCTGGGGGCACAGTGGAACCAAAGCGCCCAAGGCCCTCCACGCCAAGGGGGCCGCGCCGATCCTCGTCGTCGGGACGACCGGAGACCCTGCCACTCCCTACGAGTGGTCCATTGCTCTGGCCGGTCAACTCGAGTCCGGACGGCTCCTCACCTGGGAGGGCAACGGGCACCTGGCCTACGGCAACCCTAGTCACGGCCCCTGTGTCACCAACGCGGTCGACAACTACCTGCTTACCGGCACCATGCCGAAGAAGGGCCTGACCTGCCACGGCAACGAGTAGGTGCGTCACCATCGAGTGAGCGGGCGGGCCGAGTGCACCTCGGCCCGCCCGTGTGCCCCCAGTGCCCGTAAGCCCGGGCCGGATGGAGGCGGCTGGCCAGTGTCGGCGGTGCGCTACAGGTCTCCGACCTTCTGGAGGCGTTGGAGGCTGAGCCAACCCACCGGGATCGGGATCCAGAAGGTCACCAGGCGGTAGACGATCGCCGTGGACAGTGCCACCCCGTAGGGGACGCCGGCGGCGACGAGCCCGGCGGTCAGGGCGAGCTCGACCGGGCCGATACCGCCGGGGGAGGGCACGATCGAGCCCACTGTGTTGGAGGCCAGGTAAGTGATGGCCAGGACCGCGAAGGGCACCGTGTAGCCGAAGGCCCACAGGCTCGCGCTGAAGGACAGGATGTAGGACAGGCTCAGCGTGAGCGCGCCGCCCACGCCCAGGGCCAGTCGCATCGGGTTGGACATGACCCACACGAGCCGCGGCCACACCTGGCGGTAGGTGGGCTCGATCTTGGCCCAGGCCCAGGTGCGCGCCTTGGGGATGGTCAGGACCACCGCCGCCACCACGACGATGGCGCCAGCGGCGACCAGCACCCAGCCGGACGGCAGGGTCAGTCCGGTCGACTGGCCGGTCATGGCCGCCAGCACCACGAGCAGCACCACGGTGACGACGAACTGGACCACCTGGACCAGGGCCACTGTGGCCACGCCGACCGCGGTGGGCACCCCCTTGCGGTTGAGGAAGCGCAGGTTGATGGCCGCCCCGCCCACGCCGGCCGGGGCCACGAGCGAGACGACGGCGCTGGCCAGGTGCACCTCGGTGGAGCGCCACAGGGAGAGCCGCTCGGGGCTGAAGGCCACCAGCGTGAGCCCCGCGCCCACGTAGGTCGCCACCGAGAAGAACAGGGCCGCCAGCATCCACCAGATGTTGGCCTGCGAGACGGCCGCGGAGACCTGCTGGAAGTCCAGCTGGGCGAGCAGCGTCCATACCGCCACGAGGGCCACCACGGCCATGAGGACGGTGCGCGTCGAGAAGCGGTTGAGGCGGGCCGGCTCGGCGTCGGCCGTGGGGGTCAGCGCCACAAGGGCGTCGCGCAGATCTTGGAGGACCTGCCGGCTCGCTCCGCGCCGCCCCATGACCTCGCGGGTCTGGCGCGGCAGCACCACCCGCTGAAGCATGGGGGCGATTGAGGCCAGCTGGGTGGTGGTCAGTGAGCGGGAGGCGGCATCGATGGCCCGCTGGGCACCGACCGCCAGCGCCGTCAGCGCCAGGGCCTGAGCCAGGTCCACGCGGCGGGAGAGCTCGGTGGAGATCGTCTCGCCCGAGGCCCAGTCCAGGAGCCACAGCCGCCCGGACTCGTCGACGACGACGCTCGAGGCGTCGATGCTGCCGTGCGCCAGCCCCGCGGCGTGAGCGCGCTGGAGCTGGCTCCACAGCTGGTCCAGGACGTCGTCGTCGACCGCGGCCCCCAGGTCGCTGATGGAGCGGGCGCCGACGACGTGGTCGGTCACCAGCAGCACGGACTCGGCGGCCTCTGCCATCCCCAGCAGGCCGGGGGTGCGCACGCGGGCGCGGCGGGCCTCCATCGTCATGAGGGCGGCGTGCTCGGCGGCAGGGCGCAGGGACAGGTCACGGGTGGGGGACAGGCCCCGAACGCGGATCTGGTCCCAGACGTTGGAGAGGAATCCGGCCACCTGCCGGTCGGCGTCGAGGAGGGTGACGTTGTGGCGCTCGCCGGCCGAGTCCCACACTGCGTACATGCGGTGGACAGAGGCGCGTTCCTGGGACAGGGCCTCGCTGGAGGCCTCGGCCAGGACGGCGGCCAGGTCGACGTCGGTGGCCGGCCTGATCGTGTTCGCGCCCGCCGGCGCCCCGGTGCCCCCGGTCCCGGCCGTGTCCAACGGCGTCGAGTCGAGGGGGGAGGCGGTCTCGCCGCTCGATGAGCCGGTGGGTGCGTCGGTGACCTGCGCGTCGGCGGGAGTGGAGGCGTCCTCGGTGGCGGGCTCGAGGCCCGCCGGCTCCTGCGGGGCCGGGCCTAGCGGGTTCTCGCTCACCTGCTCACGCACCTGCTCACGAACCTGCTCGGTGTAGCCCAGGGGGGCGTCGGTGGTGACGATCCAGGCGCGCGCCTCGGGGGCACGGTCCATGCGGACCACGCGCACGGCGTCGATCCCGGCCCGGCGCAGGGCGCGCACGAGCGTGACCCCGTGGGCGCGGCGGTCCTCGACCCCGAAGACGTAGCGGACCAGCAGGCCGACGGTGCGGCCCAGCAGCAGGGAGAGCACCGCGCCCGGCAGGGTCAGGGCGCCGCGCAGGACCGCCATGCCCAGGACCACCCACAGGGCTGCCCAGCCCGAGCGCATCACGGTGGAGCTGTTGCGGTCACCGGCGCCCGTGAGCAGGCCGGCCATGGAGGCGAAGACCGTGGAGATGCCCAGCTGGGCGGTGCCCGAGGCGGTGACCGTCAGCCCCATGACCAGGGCGGTGGGGCCCCAGGCCACGAGGCCGGTCATGGCGGCGACGGCGACCAGGTGACCGGCGATCCCCGACAGGACGGCCTGGCCCAAGGATCGCCAGGAGCGGCGCAGGACGCGGTCCAGCAGAACGGCCAGCGGCACGATGAAGGTGGCCAGGCCCTCAATGGTCTGCAGGGGGAAGACGAGGATGCGGCGCAGTACCACTGCCAGGGCGTTCTGGACGTCCTGGGTGACGCCGGTGGTGGTCTCGTGGGCGTAGATCGCCAGGACGAGGACGGCGAAGATGCCCAGGAGTGTCAGGGTCAGGTCGAGCAGGTCCTCCGTGCGGCGCAGGCGGTGCGCGGTGGTGTCCACCAGGAGCGTCGTCGAGCGGGGGGCGGCGGGGCCGGAGGCTGGGGTGGGCTCGGCCATGGGGGCGACGCCGATGACCGGGATGCCGACCGGAGAGGTGGAGGTCGACTCCGCGGAGGGCGCGGAGGTGGCCGAGACGGCGGACGGGACGGGGGCCGCAGATGCCTGCTGGTCGACGGCGGTGGGGGACCCGCCGGGAGCCGAGCTGAGCGTCGAGGCGTGGTCGAGGTCGCCGGCCGGCGGGGGTGACCCTGGTGCCGCATCTGTCATGACGCCGATTCTAGAGGGAGAGCCTGGGTGGACCCTCCTACGCCGGAAGGAGCCGCGCAGCGGCGTTGACTTATTCAAAGTAGTTTGCAACACAAACCAAAGGGCGCTATCCTGGGGTTGGTTTGAAACGCAAACCCCTGTTGACGAGGAGGTTCACCATGAGTGCGGCCACTGAGGATCAGCGGATTCCGGCGGGGCCCGATGAGGCCCTTGCCGTTGTCGAGGCCCAGCGGAGCGCCTATCTCAAGCGGCACAGGGTCAAGGCGACTCCGGTCCTGGTCGCCTGGGGGCTGGCCTGGCTGATCGGCTATGCCACCCTGGCCCTCTCCCGCAGGGCGGACTACAGCCTGCCGCTGGTGCCGTACCTGTTCTTCTACGGCTGTCTCGCAGCGGCCCTGCTGTTCACTTTCGCCTATATCGTCCCCAAGGTGCGCGGCATCCGCGGCCGAAGCAGCCGAGAGGGCATCTACTACAGTCTCGCCTGGTTCCTCGGGATGCCGCTGAGCGCCCTTATCCTCGGTCGAGTCAATGCCTTCCTGGCCGCCCTCAATACGAGCCAGGCCAACGAGGTCGCCAGCGTGGTGTCCAACGCCCTGCCCTGCCTCATCGTCGGCGTCATCTTCCTCATGAGCGCCGCACTGTGGAATGAGGCGGTCATGGGGGTCCTGGGCGGCTGGATCCTCCTGGTCACCCTGGTGGTCACGATTGTCGGGATGCCCTGGGCCTGGTGGATCATGTCCGTGGCCGGTGGGGGCGGCATGCTGGTGGCCGCTGTCGTCGCTGCTGCCGCAGAATCGAAGCGAGGTGCGTGAAGTGGCTGGAGGGGTCAGGGTGCAGCGGCCCGAGAGGTCGGAGAGTGCCGGCCGGGCGGAGGAGTCGGAGGAGTCGGCTGAGTCGGCCGGCGCCGGAGCTGAAATCATCGCTGCTGCAACGGCCTCCGCCGTCGATATCGATCCTGTCATTCACGCCCAGGCCCGTCTGCGGATCATGGCGACCCTGGCCGCTGTGCCCGTTGGCGACGAGCTGCACTTCCCGCGGCTGCGCGAGCTGCTGGACATGACGGCTGGCAACCTGTCCACCCACCTGTCCAAGCTGGAGGGGGCGGGCTACGTGCAGCAGAACAAGACCTACTCCGGGCGCAGTCCTGCCACCTACCTGGCACTGACCCCTGAGGGGCGCGTGGCCTTCGAGCGGTACGTGCGCAACCTGCGCGCCCTGCTCGACGCCTGAGGTCCTTCGGGGCGGCGGCGACAGGGGGTGGTATTAACCGAACGGTTAGCGTATGGTGTGAAGCAAGTCTCATAGGTGGGTGCCGATGGAGGTGCTGCCGTGAGGCCTTGTCGCAAGGGTCGGCCAGTGCCCGTCAGCCGGCCGGTCCCCGGGGCGGCAGGTCCGCCCCGCCATACCCGTCACCGTCGACATCCAAGGACATGCCATGCCTTTCAGTGCACAGACCTCGCCCGCCGACTCGCCATCCCACCTCCAGTCCAGCCGCGCCTGCGCCCATCGGCTCAGCCGCCGGACCCTGCTCAAGGGGGTGGGTGGTCTCGCCGCCGCCTCCGTCATCGGGGGCGGCGCCGTCGTCGCCGGCTCGGCCCCGGCCCAGGCCGCCCTCACCGTGGCCGAGCACGAGGACCACGGCCGCATGCAGTACTACAAGCTGGCCACGTCGTCGATCGGCTGGCTGCCACGCGTCAACGTGCTGCTGCCCGACGGCTACGACACCTCACGCCGCTACCCGGTGCTCTTCCTGCTGCACGGCGGCGGCGAGAACTACTCGACCTTCGACACGAAGTACGACATCCGCAACCACACCGCGGGGCGCGACCTCATCGTCGTCATGCCCGACGGCGGGGCGGCCGGCTGGTACTGCGACCCCGAGTCCTCCAACGTGGGTCCGCGCAACTGGGAGACCTTCCACATCAAGGAGCTCCTCCCCTGGGTCGATGCCACCTTCGCCACCACCGGGCAGGCCTCCGGTCGCGCGGTCTCCGGCTTCTCGATGGGCGGTTTCGGGGCCCTGAAGTACGCCGCGAAGTACCCCGAGCTCTTCGCGTCGGTCTCCAGCCACTCGGGGCCGGCCGACCTGCGCATCCAGGACGGGGCGGTGGTCCACTGGGCGAACTTCACCGCCGGAGCCACCGACCTCAAGGGCGGCACCATCTACGGGATCCCGTGGGACCAGGCGCGGGTGAGCGCGGACAATCCGGTCGAGCACGTGGAGAGCTACCGGGGTAAGCGCGTCTTCCTGGTCTCCGGGACTGAGAGCGATCGCTACGAGAGCGTCGTGCTGCCCAGCCAGCAGAGCTTCGAGAAGGCGCTCGACGGCGCCGGCATCGGCTACGAGCGCTACGAGGACACCGGCGCCCATATCGTGCGCTGGGGTCGCATGCAGCAGGACATCGACTCCCTGCTCAACCACTTCGCCAAGGCTGGGTGAACACTGGCGGCCGCACTGTGCGCCGCTTCGGGGGAACGCCGTCGGCGACTGTGTTTTTCGTCGGGGACGCACTTCTCCCGCAGATGACTGAGATCTGTCCTTAGTCATCTGCGGGAGAACCCAGTTCTGGATGGAAAGGCACGTTCTCGACGACGCCGGGCGGGCGCGCTGTGCCGATCTGCTAGCGCACGCCGCCGGTTTGGCGGGCGACAAGGACCAGCAGACCCCACATGACAGCGCCTACACCGGCGACGGAGAGCAGGAGAGGAACCATGCTCGCCGCGTCCAGCTCCCCGGCCGTCAAGGCTGTCGATCCCAGAGACAGTGTCATGCTGACAAGCCCTTGAGGGATGGCGTAGGCCAGAGGGCTCTGCGCCGCTCCCAGGCCGAATCCGACGACGCAGCCGACGAATCCCAGTGCCACTGGCGCGGCGAAGGACTGCATGAGCATGCTCAGCAGTGACTGCAGGGCGATGAGCGGGATGATGCTGACCACCGCCAGAAGATTGGAGGCGATGACGGTGCTGGGCATTGCGAGACCGAGACCCATCACGAAGGCCCCCGAGATCCAGGCCAGCACGATGAGCGCCACCTGCATGGTCAGCACCGGAAGCACAATGACCAGGGTCTTGGCCAGGACGACGGACACCGGGGAGTGCGGGGAGGTCCGCATGGCGTTCCAGCTCGTGCCCCGGTGCTCCATCCGCCATGCGGCGGAGGCCAGCAGGGCCACCCCCAACGAGCAGAAGAACATCGAGTAGAACAAGGATATCTGGGACGTCAGAGCTCCCCATTCCGCGGAGAAGACCCCCAGATTTCGGTAGAAGTTGAAGGTGCCGGTGATGACTGCGAGCAGCGGCAGCAGAACGGCCACCACCCACACCGAGGAGCGCTTGAGCTTGATGACCTCGGCGGCGAGCAGGGACGGAAAGCCGGTGTTGCCCGCGCGGCGGGTCGTGACGGGAATGAGTGCAGAAGTGCTCACGGGGACTACCTCTCGATCTTGTCGAGCCGGTGGGTGACAACGGTGAAGAGGAGAACCGTCAGGATGAGGAAGCCGGCGATCCACCCCGCCGGGACGTCAATGTAGGTGACGTCCGGCTGAGAGTGCTCGGTGGCGCTCATGGCGGCGGGAGTGATGAGGGCGTAGTACCCCCAGGGGGTCCATTGGACGATCTCAGGTGGTACGAGCAGGGTGAAGATTCCGATGAAGCCGCTGAGCAGCCCGGTGCTCATGACGATCATCTGGTTCTCCACCACGGCTGCCAGCCACAGGAAGGAGGCGCACATGGCCAGGTCCACGCAGATGAGGAGAGTCGTGTACGTGGCCCAGGGGCCGACGTCGAGCGCCACCGACAGTCCTCTGCAACGGGCGAGCGTGATGATGCCCAGACTCTGACCCGTCACAGCTGGGACGATGAGGAGTGACAGGGCGACGAGCTTGGCCCGGCACAGGGTTCCCGGCGTCAGGCCGGAGGCGGCGGCCAGGTTCCATCCGGAGCCGGTGTGTTCGATATCCGTCTGCCGACTGGCGAGCACGGAGACGAGGATCGGCCCGATCATCGCGTTGAAGAAGCCCGTGGTCAGTAACAGCCTTGCCCACGGCATCGCATGCGGGTCATGGGAGCTCTCCGTGAACGACGCACTGAAGAGGCTCATGCTGCACAAAGCCACCGATGTGCCGACGATCAGCATCGTGATCTGAGGGGCCCGCAGCCGACGCATCTTGAGGATCTCGACACCCACGGCCGTCAGGAAGCCAGGTGCGGATGAGCTTGGGAAACCCGGCAAGCCGTGATCCGAGGTTGGAGCAGCAACGGCGGGGACGGAGGAGAGTGCGGCGCTGGTTGTCACAGCACACCTCCGCGACCGGTGAGGTCCATGAAGACGTCCTCGAGGCTCTGGGCCTCGCGTCGTACCTCGTGCAGCTCGACGCCGGCGCTCACCAGCCGGTTGATGAGCTCGGCGACCGCCTCCTTCGACATCCCCGGGATGCGCACGCCCTGTGGCGTCAGCGTCGGGCCTGTGGCAGAACCGGTGACGGGAACAGCGGTCGGGTTGGGCGAGGCGGAGGCGCCGGGGGCGCCGGCCGTCGTCGACGCTGCGAGTGCCTGCGTCGGCACCAGTCCGGTCAGGACCTGAGGGCTCAGGACGGCCTGCGGCGTCGGGGTGACGACCAGGACATCCGGCACCGAGCGCTCCATGAGCTCGGCGCGCGTGCCCTGGAAGACCAGGCGCCCGCCCGACAGGATGCCGAGCGTGGAGGCCATGCGGTCGATCTCGTCGAGCAGGTGGCTGGAGACCATGACGGTGACGCCCTCGCCGGAGAGCTCGACCAGCAGCCGGCGCACCTCCTCGATACCGGCCGGGTCCAGGCCGGTGGTGGGCTCATCGAGGATGAGCAGCTCGGGCTGGCGGGCCAGCGCCAGAGCGATCCCGAGGCGCTGCTTCATGCCCAGTGAGTAGGTGCGCACCAGGCGGTCCTTGTGCTCAGTCAGGCGCACGAGCGTCAGGGCGCGGCTGACCTGCCGCTCGCTCAGGCCCTGCATCTTCGCCGCGATCCGCATGTTCTCCGCGCCCGTGAGGTGGCTGTAGCCGGGTGGGTTCTCGATCATCGAGCCAGTGCGTGACATGATCTCGGCGCGCGTGGTCGGGCTGAAGGGCCGACCGAGCACGCTGATCTGCCCGCGCGTGGGTGCCAGGAGTCCCAGCAGCATCTTCATCGTCGTCGACTTGCCCGAGCCGTTGGGGCCCAGGAAGCCGTAGACGGCCCCGCGGGGCACCACGAGGTTGAGCCCCTCGACGACGGTGCGCCTGCCGAAGGTCTTGGTGAGGTCGTGGGTCAGGACGACGGCGTCGGAGGCAGGCGTTCCCGGGGCCGGCCCGCCGGCCTGCGGGAGGGGAGCCGGAGGGGTGGTCTGGGCTGGCTGAGGCGGCGTGCTGGAGGCGGCCGCCTGCGCCTGGAGAGGTGCTGAAGGCGCTGGTGGGATGCGATGCGAGGTCGTCATGGGAACAAGGATGCTCGCGTCGGATCTGGTGAGCATCAGCCCGTGGTCTGCTCCGGGAATCGGTGGGATGGCCCGGCTCATACCCGGGTATGAAATCCTGGCGGCGGCCTCGGAGGCTCGCGGTCGCGACGGTACGGTTCAGGCATGAGAAAGCGGCTGGGGCGTGAGGCGGCGCGGGCCGACTCGGTGGACCCCGCCCCGACCGGGCCGGCGGCGTCGGTGGGATCGACCCCGGTTGCCTGGCGCGACCCGCGCTCGGTCCCGTGGACGAGCGCGGTCGACGTCGTCATCGCTCTGGCCTTCTTCTTCCTGTTGTGCTTTGGCCGGCCCGACGCGGCGTTCTGGCTCGTCGAGGGGGCGGGGCCGGTGCTCCACGCCCTGCTGGTGGGGGCCTGCGCCCTGGCTCTGGCCGTCCGGCGCCACTCCCCGCTGCTCTTCGTTGTGGTGGCCGGCATCTGCCTGAGCGCGCACCTCGTGCTGTTCACGGGGTTCTCCGTCTTCTTCGTCGTGACCGGCCTGATCGCGGTGGAGACGACGCAGTCCCGCCTGGAGGCGCCATGGCGGTGGGTGGCGCTCGTCCTCGAGATCGTGGGCGTGGAGCTGGCGACGGCGCGCGTATTCCACCTCATCGGCGGCTACGTCCACGCAGGTGAGGCACGGTCCGTGGTCGTCGTCAATATCTGGCTGGTGACGATCGTGGCGGCCTTCGTCGGCGCTGCGCGGCGCCGTAGCCGTGACCGCTACAACCGGGCCCTCGAGCGGGCCTCGGTGCTCGAGGCGCAGCAGGCCACCGAGCGGCGCCTCGCGGTCATTGAGACGCAGCAGCGCATCGCTCGCGATGTCCACGACCTGCTGGGCCACAGCCTCACCGTCATCGCCATGCAAGCCGAGGGCGCCCGCGCCATTCTGGCCACCGATCCGGCAGCCGCCGACGAGGCCCTGGCCGTCATCGGAGAGACCTCCCGCCGCTCCGTCGACGAGGTGCATGCCCTGGTCGACATGCTGCGTTCCGATGCCGACGCCGACGCCGACGCCGGCGATGTCGATGCGGCCGCTGTGCTCGGTTCCGGCTTCGCTGCTGGTAGGGGCTTTGACACCGGCGCTGCCGGCCGTCTCACCGGCGGTACCGGCGGTGGGGCTGCCGGCACTGTTGAGGCCGGAGCCGAGGACGGCACCGGAGCCGGAGGGGCGACGTCGGGCCAGCGCCTGGAGCTTCTGCGCGAACCGGTGCGTCAGGCGCAGCGGGCGGGACTGCCCGTCACCCTGGAGGCCGACCCGACTGGCCGGATCCCCTCGGCGGTGGCGCAGGTCCTTCACCGGGTGGTCCAGGAGTCGCTGACCAACGTGCTGCGCCACGCTCCCGGTGCGGTCACGAGAGTCTCGCTGCGCACCGGGGCGGAGCTCGTCACCCTCGTCGTCGAGAACACCCCGGTCCCGGAGTCGCCGGCCGAAGACACGGACCCTGCGCTGAGGACTGACGACCGTTCGTATCGCCAGAACACTGGGGGGCAGACGGACGCTGTGCCGGCGGAGGCGCCGCACGAGTCGGCCACTGTGCTCAGCCCCGCGGTGAGCGTCTCCGAAGGCACGAGGCACTGCGGCTTCGGCCTCATCGGCATGCGCGACCGGGTCGCCCAGCTCGGAGGCACCTTCACCGCCGGTCCCGTGGCTGAGGGTGGATGGCGGGTGACGACAGAGCTCCCCTGCGTTCCACAGTGAGAGCCAGCTCTGCTCATATGGCGAACATCGCAGGGGGGTGTCGGTACCTCGTCAGCACAAAACCGCACCAGCCGAACCCGAAGGGCGGATACTTCCGGTGAGTTACCGTCAAGAAGGGGAGGCACCTGTGATCCGCCTGGGTCTGGCCGATGATGAGCCGCTGTTCACCATGGGGCTGGCCATGCTGCTGGGCGCGCAGCCGGATATGGAGGTCGTCTGGCGCGCCGTCGACGGCAACGACGCCCTCAGGCGCAACGCCGCCGACCCCGTCGATGTGCTCCTCCTCGATGTGCAGATGCCCGGGCTGGACGGACTCGCCGCGACCCGAGAGCTCATGGCCCGCGGCACTACCGGACGGGTCGTCATCCTGACCACCTTCGACACCGACGGCTACGTCATGGGGGCCATCGAGGCCGGAGCGGCCGGTTTCCTGCTCAAGAACACCCCGCCCCAGGACCTCATCGCAGCGATCCACACCGTCCACGACGGCGACTCCGTCATCTCCCCGGGGCCGACGCGCCGGCTGCTCACCGCCGTGCGCACCGGCCGGGTCAGCGGCGTTCTTCCCGGGGGCGGCGCTGGCCGCCACGCCTCCGAGGACTCAGTCGAGGCGGTTCGGGCCGCCGAGGCCTCCCAGCAGGTCGCGGGCCTCACTCAGCGTGAGCGCGAGATCCTGGCGCTTATCGCCCTGGGGCTCACCAACCAGGAGATCTGCGACCGGGAGTGGCTGTCCATGCCCACGGTCAAGACCCACGTGAGCCATCTGCTGTCCAAGACCGGCTGCCGAGACCGGGTCCAGCTGGTGCTACTGGCCCTGCGCGGCGGCGTCGTCGACCTCGACGACGTCCTGGGCCGGGCCTGAAGGCGAGCACTCAAGCCGCCTGCCGTTGCACCAGGACGGCCACGGTGCGCGCCGGCACCGAGATCGTCCCGCTGGCGCGGTCGAATCCGGTGCGGCGCACCACCTCATCGGCCCCCTCGGCCTGGATGGGGGAGAGACGGAAGTCCCGGCCCGCCAGCTCGGGCAGCGACTGCGTGAGCGTCTGACCCGAGGCGTTGAAGACCACCAGGACGGCGTCGAGCTCGGGGTCCACGTCGCTGCCGCCCCGGGTGTCGTCGATGAGCATGACGATCACTCCCGCCGGCGCCCCGAAACCCGCCCCCGGGAAGCTCAGCTTGTCCTGGATGAGGCGGGCCGAGCCCAGGCTGAACAGCGGCGTCGAGGCGCGCAGCCGCAGCAGGTCCAGGGCCTGGGAGCGGGCCGCCGCGATCTCCTCGGGCGAGGGTCGCAGCCAGTCATCCTGCAGCAGCGGCCCCTGGATGGCCCAGGAGCCCTCGTTGCGGCTGGCCGGCGGCAGACCCCGCCCGAAACCATTGGACTGCCCCGTGAAATCGATGGTGTTGAACCAGTCCCCCGAGTTGTAGGAGTCCCGGTCCAGCGACTTGCTGCGCAGCAGCTCGGTGCCCGCGCACCAGAAGGCCGGCGACTGCGCCAGCGCCACCGTGGCCAAGCACACGGTGTTCATGCGCACCCGCTCGGCCACCGGCATGCCCTGGGGCAGCTTGTAGGCCAGCAGGTCGTAGAGCGTCTCGTTGTCGTGGGCGTCGACGTAGTTGACGTTCTCCTGGGGGTGGGAGGCGAAGGCCGCCGGCGCCCCGTTGTGGATGAGGTCGATGCCGCGGCGCACCGACCCGTCCGAGATCGTCATGACGTAGTCCTTGAGGTTGCCCGCCAGACCTAGGCGCACCAGGTCGGTGCGGTGGGCCAGGTCCGCCGACTGCTCGTTCCAGTCGCGGTGGTCCAGGCCGCTGGGCTGTGTGAGCAGGCCGGTGCCGAAGCCCTGGAAGACGCGGTGGTCGGGGTCGAAGGCGCCCCCGCCGTGGACGGCGTCGCGCAGGCGGTCGTTGAAGGCACCGATCCCGGTGCCGTCGAGCTGTCCCTGGGTGGCCTGCACGAACAGGGCGTTGCCCGCGACCTCCCCGAAGTTCCAGCCCTCCCCGTACAGGTAGATGGAGCGGCCGTCGACGCCGTCGGCCTCCAGCGTCAGCTCGTCCAGGGCCGCCCGCACGCGCTCCATGACGGCGCGCGGGTGGTGGCCCATGAGGTCGAAGCGGAAGCCGTCGACCCGGTACCAGCGCGCCCAGCGCACCACCGAGTCGACCATGAGGCGCGCGCACAGGGCGTTCTCCGTGGCCGTGTTGGCGCAGCAGGTCGAGTTTGTCACCCGCCCGACGGCGTCGAGACGGTGGTAGTAGCCCGGCACCACCCGGTCCAGGACGCTGCCCGGATCCTGCCCGCAGGCAGCCGTGTGGTTGTAGACCTGGTCCAGGACCACCTGGAGGCCCAGGTCGTGCAGGGCTCCCACCATCTCGCGGAACTCGACGACGCGCGCCCCACCGTCCTGGTGGCCCTCGGTCGCGTAGGAGCCCTCGGGGGCGCCCCAGTGGAGCGGGTCGTAGCCCCAGTTGTAGGCGTCGTGGTCGGCCACCTCCGCGATGGCCGCCTGCTGGTCGGCCGAGGCCGGGTGCGCGCCGTCGGGGATGTCGGGGTGGCGCTGGGAGCCGCGGTGCTCGGGGATGGTGGCGATGTCGAAGGTGGGCAGCAGGTGGATCGTGTTCATGCCGGCCCGGGCCAGCTCGGCCAGGTGGCGCACGCCCGCCGAGCCCGCCACTGTGAAGGCCCGGTAGGTGCCGCGCAGCTCGGGCGGGACGGTGCCGTCAGCGGCGGAGAAGTCCCGCAGGTGGAGCTCGTAGATGCTGCGGGCCGAGTCGTTGCGGACCGCCGGAGCCTGGGTGGCGGCCCACTGCTCGGGGGCCAGGCGCGGGTCGGCCAGGTCGACGGCGACCGAGCGGGTCGAGTCCGTCGTCAGTGCCGTCGAGTAGGGGTCGGTGACGACGTTGGTCTCCACGCGCCGAGTACTGGGCACGTAGACCCGCACCTCCCACAGGTACTGGCAGCCGGTACTGATGGGGGCGGCGGGGGCGCTCGAGGCGGCGTCGGCCGGGGAATCGGGGCGGTTGGCCACGACCCAGCGGCCGTCGCCGGTGCGCACCGCCGGGGTGCGTCGCGGCGGGCCGGGGACCTCCGGCACCGAGCCCAGCGGGTCGCCGGTCTCCCAGGTCAGGAGGGTGACGGCCTGTGCGGTGGGTGCCCACAGGGCGAAGGAGGGCCGGCCGCCGGTGAAGGTGACGCCCAGCTCGGCGCGGGTGGCGGCCTTGGCATAGAGGTGGTCCAGGAGGATGGCGGTCTGCACCCCGGTGAAGGCGTCGAGGTGGGCGTCGCTGATGTCGGCGTCCTCGGTGGGGTCCGGGGCCTCGACGTACTGAGCAATGGCGACCTGGCCGGTCAGGGCGGAGGCGACGGCGTCGTCGTCGAGCAGGGGGGTGCCGGCGGCGTTGGTCGCGCTCAGGGCGATGTAGCCCTCCAGGTGGGGGTGCGCGGCGAGGACCTCGCCGGGAAGGTTCCCGACGATGCGCAGGGGCGTGAGCGTCGGGGCGGGCATACCGTCCGCGCCCAGGATTCGGCCGTGGATGGCTGCGGCGCCGCCGTCGGGTGCCGTGATGAGACGCAGGGCGAGGCCGGAGCTGGGGAGGGGGGCGCCGGCATCGGTGACGACGACCTCGCGGTCCATCCCCCGGGGCAGCAGCGACAGCGGCCACGCCAGGATGGTGGGGGTGACCCAGTAGGCGCGCTGCTCCTCACTGCCGGCCACGGGTGGGAGGGCCGTGGTGGTGTCGAGTGTGCAGGTGAGCGTGTAGGTGAAGGTCATGGGGTGTCCTCCCGAGTGGAGGCGCCGTGGTGGGACGCCGCCGGTCCTGCCGGTCGTGTCGCGTGCGGCCCCGTGTGCGGGGGTCGGCGATGGGGTCGCGCACCTCGTAGTCTCCCCCGGGTGGAGGGGCCATGTCAGCCCGATGGTGGGAATTGTCCTGCCCGGCCTGCGGTGCTTGGTCCACCGGTATCCCATCGGCGGGTGCGTCCGACCCCGGCCGGGGGCAATCGACGCGTGCAGGGACATTGCGGCGCGGCCGGGGACATTCGACGCCGTAGGGGCCGTTTCTGTGCGGCCGGGTGCGGTTCGCGCGTGCGGGGACCGGAATTCTGTCCCCGCACGCGCAAGATGTCCCCGGCTGCACGGGATAGTCCCCGGCCGCACGGACGTGCCCCGTAGATGCGGGAGAGCCGAGTGGACGGTGCGGGTCGAGGTGGTCGGACGGACGACCGTCGGCACTGATGTCACCGCCAGGTCCTACGCTCGGGGCATGGCTCGTTACGTGCCCGAACCGGACTCGCCCTCGCTGTTCGACGCTGCCGGCCCCGATGGCTCCGGCCTCGTCGACGACCCGTCCCGCCCGCTGGCCGACCGGCTGCGCCCGCGGGCGCTCGACGACGTCGTCGGCCAGGACCAGCTGCTCGCCGGCGACGCCCCGCTGGGCCGCATGGTCGCGTCCGGCCGCCTGTCATCGATCATCCTGTGGGGCCCGCCGGGTTGCGGCAAGACGACGATCGCCCGGCTCCTGGCCGACCGCACCGGCCTGGTCTTCGAGCAGGTTTCGGCGACCTTCTCCGGGGTGGCCGACCTGCGCAAGGTCTTCACCGCCGCGGCCCGCCGCCGCGAGATCGGGCAGGGCACACTCCTGTTCGTCGACGAGATCCACCGCTTCAACCGCGCCCAGCAGGACTCCTTCCTGCCCTATGTCGAGGACGGAACAGTCGTCCTGGTCGGCGCGACCACCGAGAACCCGAGCTTCGAGCTCAACGGCGCCCTCCTGTCTCGCTGCCAGGTCATGGTCCTGCGCCGCCTGGACGAGGCCGCCCTGACCGAGCTGCTGGCGCGCGCCGAGTCCCTGACAGGTCGCAGCCTCGCCCTGACTGAGGATGCCCGCACCGCCCTGCTGTCCATGGCCGACGGCGACGGCCGCTACCTGCTGGGCATGGTTGAGCAGGTCCTCGCCGCCCAGGACGCAGGCGGCCCGGAACCACTTGACGTTGAAGGGCTGCGCGGTGTCATCGCCTCCCGGGCTCCCCTGTACGACAAGTCCCGCGAGGAGCATTACAACCTCATCTCCGCCCTGCACAAGTCGATGCGCGGCTCCGATCCGGACGCCGCTCTGTACTGGCTGGCGCGCATGCTGGGCGGGGGCGAGGACCCGCTCTACGTGGCGCGCCGTCTGGTGCGATTTGCCAGCGAGGATGTCGGCATGGCCGACCCGGCCGCCCTCCAGATGACGCTGGCGGCCTGGGACGCCTACGAGCGCTTGGGGTCGCCTGAGGGGGAGCTCGCGATCGCTCAGGCGGTCGTCTACCTGGCCACCGCGCCCAAGTCCATCGCCGTCTACCGCGGCTACGGCCGGGCGGTGCGCCTGGCCCGCCAGACCGGCTCGCTCATACCGCCGGCCCACATCCTCAACGCTCCCACCCGACTCATGAAGGAGCTCGGCTACGGTGAGGGCTACGAGTACGACCCGGACACGGCCGACGGCTTCTCCGGTGCGGACTACCTGCCCGACGGCGTCGAGCGTCAGGCCCTTTACGAACCCACCGCCAACGGCCACGAGCGCCGCATCCGTGAGCGGCTGGAGTACTGGGAGGGACTGCGGGCGAGCAAGCGCAGTGAGGGCTTTGGTGAGGGAGGCGACGGCCGGTTGGGTGAGGGCGTCGGCGATGGGGAGAGCCAGACGGGGACTGAGACGTAGGCCAGTTCCTGCGGTGCCGCTCATCGACCGGGGACAATCGACGCGCGCAGAGTGTCCCCAGCCGAGCCGATGGGATGAGGCCGACGCCGCCTACTCCCCGCCGCGGCGCACGGCCTCCAGCATGAGGGTGGCCACGTCCGTGACCCGCACGTCGGCTCCCTCGGAGGCGACGCCGTCGGAGAGCATCGTGGTGCAGAAGGGGCAGGCCGTGGCGATGACCTGCGCGCCGGTGCCGATGGCCTCGCGCGAGCGCTCGACGGCGATGCGCGTTCCGATGGTCTCCTCCATGAAGGCGCGTGCCCCGCCGCCGCCGCAGCAGAAGCCTCGCTCGCGGTTGCGCGGCATCTCCACCGTGGTCGCGCCGGTCGCTTCCAGCAGCTCGCGCGGCGGGGAGTAGACCTGGTTGTGGCGGCCCAGGTAGCAGGCGTCGTGGTAGGTGACTGTCGGGATGACCGGCTCGCCCGCTGCTTTACCGGTGGCCTCTTCGCCTGATGACTCCGCCGGGGCTGCGGCCTGCGGCTCGGCGGCCTCGGTGCTCGACGTCGGGGCGTCCTCGGTCGGTGAGTCGCCGTCTTGCCCGGAGGTGGGTGTTGACGTGGCCGGGGCGGCGGAGGCGGATGGAGCGTCGGGCGCCGTCGAACCACCCGCGGCCTGCGGCGGCGCCGGACGCAACCGCCCCTCGCGCACGAGCCGGTTGAGCAGCTGGGTGTAGTGGACGACCTCGTAGCGGCCCCCGATCTGCGGGTACTCCCGCGAGATCGTGTTGAAGCAGTGCGCGCAGGTCACCACGATCCTCTGCGCCCCGACCTCGCCCAGGGTCTCCACGTTCTGCGCGGCGAGCATCTGGTAGAGGATCTCGTTGCCGGCGCGGCGGGCCGGGTCGCCGGTGCAGGTCTCGGCGTCGCCGAGGACCGCGAAGCTCACCCCCGCGGTGTGCAGCAGCTCGGCCACCGCCCGCGTCGTCTTCTTGGCCCGGTCCTCGTAGGCGCCGGCGCAACCCACCCAGAACAGGTAGTCGACGTCCGCGGCACTCTCGACGTCGTCGCCGATGACCGGCACCTCGAAGTCCAGGTTCTTGGCCCAGTCCAGGCGCTTGCGCGCCGGCAGCCCCCACGGGTTCCCCTTGGACTCCATCTTGCGGAACATGCCGCCGAGCTCCTTGGGGAAGGCCGACTCCATGAGCACCTGCTGGCGGCGCACGTCGACGACGTGGTCGACGTGCTCGATATCCACCGGGCACTGGTCCACGCAGGCCCCGCAGGTGGTGCAGGCCCACAGGACGTCGGCGGGGATGACCTCCCCGGCCAGGGGCGCCGGCCGCGTGGCCACGCCCGTCTCGGTGGGGGCCGCCTTGGCCGCCAGCAGTGCGCCGAGCACGTCGCCGGTGTGGGCGGTGCCCGGCTCCAGGCCCAGGTTCGTCTCGCGCGCCAGCCCGTCGTGCATGCCCAGCGCCTTGCCGACCAGCCCGCCGGAGGTCGGACGGGAGGCCACCATCTCCTCGGTGACGTCGTCAGGCTCGACCCCCAGGGCGCTCGCGGCCCGCAGGTAGGGGGCGGCTGCCGCGTGGTGGTCGCGCAGCGCCATGACGAACAGCTTGGGGGACAGGGGCTTGCCGGTGTTCCACGCCGGGCACAGGTCCTGGCAGCGGCCGCACTCGGTGCAGGTGGAGAAGTCCAGCAGGCCCTTCCAGGTGAAGTCCTCGATGCGGCCCACGCCCAGCTTGACCTCGGGGCCCTCGCCGGAGTCGGCGGCCTCCATAGCCTCCTCCAGCGTGTCCATGGTGGCTTCGGTCAGGGGCTCGTCGCCGACCATGAGCGGCTGGAGCGGGCCCAGGGCCTTGGAGCCGTCCACCTCGCGGCGCGCGTAGACGTTGAGGATCGCCAGGAACCGGTGCCAGGCCACGCCCATCGAGGGCTGCAGTCCCACGACGACGAACCAGGTCATCGACAGCACCACCTTGATGGTGGCGACGACGAGGATCGCGTTGCCCAGAGCGCCGGCGCTCGCGGGGGCGAGCAGCGGGCCGGTCCAGGCCGTCAGCGGGAAGTGCGTCCAGGAGGCCAGGGCTCGCTGCGCCGGGTCGGGGGAGGCGGCCAGGTGGGCGTGCTCCAGCATCCGCAGCGCCAGCACGCAGGCGACCACGCCGATGATGGTGGCCTCGACGAACTTCGCCTGGGCCGACGTCGAGCCGGCGAAACGGGAGGTACGCGGGCGCTTACCGCCGTCGGAGTCCGGGGCGTAGGGCGGGGCGGCCCGGCCAGCCCGGGTCAGGCGCCAGCGCAGGATGGTCAGCCCCACGATCCCGAAGGTGGACAGCCAGGCGATGAGCTCGACGACCCAGGCCCACCAGGCGGCGTGCCCGATGAGCGGCAGCGCGAAGTCGGGACCGCCCAGCACCTGCCCGTAGCCGGCCACGAGCGTGAGGAACAGCAGAGGGAAGGAGACCATGACCAGCCAGTGGGCGGCCTTGACGAAGGGACGGCCCTTGAAGGCGGTGTGGCCCACCAGCGCCCCCAGCGTGAGCGCCAGGCGCCGGCTGACCGGGCGCAGGCGCTCCGGTGCGGTTGCGTGGCCCACGGCCATGCGGGCGCCAATAGTGCAACAGGCGCGTGCGAAAACTGCGATACCGATCGTCGTGGCGATGACGACGATGACGACACAGGCGATCTGCACGGCACTCATCGGGGTGGGTTTCCTCAGGTCTCCGAAGGCAAAGGCGGAAGCGCTGGGAGATGGCCGGTGGCGCCCCGGAGGGTCGCCTGCGCGGCACACCGTTGGCGCTTCCCTTCAGCCTACCTGTGGGTCGGCGGGGAGCTGGAAGGAGCAACTGAGGCCGGCAGAGGAAAAAGTGTGCCGGCCCCGCGATGGGGCCGGCACGGATGGAGTCCTCAGGCGCTGATGGCGCGCATCGCGTAGGGGGAGTCGGGGCGGCGGGCGCTGTACCACTTGGCGGCCTGGCGCAGTCCGAGCTCACGCACCAGGGTGACGGTGGCCCCGGAGATGATGGCGAAGGTGACGATCTCGGCCAGCTTGTAGTTGAGGAGCTGGTCCTCCTCACGCGGGGCCGGCTTGCCGGAGACCACTCGCCAGCCGAGCGCGACGACCTTCTCGGCCACGAACCCGGAGGCGAGTGTGGCCACGGCCGCGGTCGCCTTCCACATGAAGTCGGTGGTCTGGTCGATCTCGGCGGGGTCCTGTGCGCTCATGAGTCCTCCTTGCGCCCGGGCCGGGCGGTGTCGTGGGTGCCTGCGTGCTGGCGGCGGACCGATGGTGTCGGCCCGTTCTGTCCCGATCATGCCGTACCCGGGCTGACGGCGCAGCCAGTCCGGGCCCGCGTGGCGCCAGCTTCCGGGCCCGGGCGTCGTACTGTGCGCCGCGCGCTCGAGGGGTTAAGGGCTCTGAGGCGGCGACCTACCCCACGAACGCGCGGGAGAGTGATGGGTGTCGTGGTGTGTGTTGCCGAGCCGCTGCCTGGATGAGGCGGCGCCTCAGGCCTGGGCTCACGCCTGGGCTGGGCGGATGGCGGCGTTGATCTGTGCGGCCAAGCCGGCGGGATCGTCGACCGTGAGGTAGAGGTGCGTGAAGCGCTCGTCCTCCAGGGTGACGACCAGGGTGTTCTCGTAACCGGAGATGTTCCAGAACTGCGCGGTGCCCTCGGCGTGGAAGGTCCCGGAGAGCTTGCTGCCGGCCTGCAGTCCGGGCCCGCGCCAGCCCTTGGGCTCGTGGCGCAGGCCGGGGTCGTGCGTGGCGCCGCGTACGTGCGCGAGCGGGAACTCCAGCCGGGAGGTGTAGGACCACATCTTGTCCAGCCCGTGCGGCTCAACGCTCAAGGTGGTGTCGGTGATGGTGACGGTGTTGCGGCTCATGATGTCTGCTCCTCTCGCAGGCAGGTCGGTTGGGTGGAAGTGAGCTGATGGTCTGGCTAGTGAGCGCGGGGGCGAGGTGGGCTATGTCGGTGGTGAGGCCGATGCCGTCGGGGCTGATGCGGCCGAGCTCGACGTCGTAATGCCGGCCCGCACCAGCAGCCGCCGGCCGAGCGCCTCGGCGGTGATGCCTGCCCGGTTCAAGGCGACCTCGAGGGCCTCGCGCACGGCCGGGTCCCCGGGGGCGATCTCCATGAGTGCCACAAGGATCAGGTCGAGCTCCTCGCGTCCCGCCTCTGCGGCGCCGGTGGAATCCCCGGGGGTGGCCGCCAGACTCAGAGCGGCCAGCGCCTCAGTGAGGCAGCGCTGGAAGAGCCCGTCCTTGGAGCCGAAGACCCCGTAGAGGCTGGCGCGATTGACGCCGGTGGCCCGAACCAGGTCGTCCACGGAGGCTCCCGCAAAACCGCGCTCGGCGAAGACCGCCGTGGCGGAGCTGATGGCCTCGCTCTCGATGAAGGTACGTCGTCGTCCCATGAATCCAGAATAGACGTTCTGGAACGGTCAGTCAAGAACAACCATTCTGAAATTCTTGGGCGGGAAAGGCCGCCTCCCTCAGCCGATATGCCCCGTCTGCGCGCCGAGGACCAGCAGCGCGTACAGCACGGCGAAGACCCCGGCGATACCAGCGCAGGCCAGGGCGGGGCGGCGCCGGTAGGTCAGGACGGCGACGTACTCCCGCAGCCAGGCGTTGACGATGTAGAACCAGGCCGTGCGCGCCGGCGCGACCGCCCACGGCACCCCCATGTCGGAGGCCAGGATCGCGGTACGCACCGCGTGGAAGGAGCTCGTCACCAGCAGCACCTGCGGGTCCGTCATGCCGAGCTCGGCCAGCAGGTCGCGCGTGTAGGAGATGTTCGTGCGAGTCGTCGTCGAATGGTCCTCCAGGAGGATCCGCTCAGGCGGGACGCCACGGGCGATCGCGTAGTCGGCCATGGCGCGCGCCTCGCTGACCGGCTCGTCGGCGCCCTGCCCGCCGCTCATGACCAGCAGCGGCACCCCGGGGCGCAGACCCTCCTCGTCGCGCCAGGCCTCGATGCCTCCGGCGATCCGCGAGCCCAGCAGCGGCCCGACCTTCCCGTTGATGAGCCCGGCGCCATGGACCACGACGACGTCGGGGTGCGGCATGGCCCGGCGCCCACCCCAGATCCGCTGCACCACCGTCTGGCCCAGGAAGATGAGGAGGAAGACGCCCAGGTAGGCGCAGGCGCAGAACGTGAGGGCGGCGACCAGCAGGGCCCAGGGGTTGCCGGTGGCCACGAGGGCGGAGGCGGCCATCGGCGTGGCGATGAGTCCCAGGCCGGCCGCCAGGCACAGCAGGTTGCTCAGGCGCCGGCCCTCGCGGCGGATGAGGACGACGCCGTTGAACATGAGCAGGAACGGCATGAGGGCGATGAGCAGGAAGAAGGCGGCACTGCTCAGTCCCACCGGGAGCTTGAGGGCGGGGATGAGGGAGGCCAGGTGGAGCAGTGCTCTAGCCGTGGCGCCGACCAGGAGCAGGAACAGGAGTCCGTTGCGAAGCCGGCGGTTGTCGCGGCGTCGCGAGAGCCTGAGGAGCCCCCACCACAGCGCAAGGGCGGCGACGTCAATCAGCGGAGCGGGGAGGAACCAGGGGGTGCTCATGGGGCGGTTTCCTCTCGTGGGGCTGGGGCTTGAGTTTTTCTTGGATGCGGGGAGGCGGGCTCCTCCCGGCATGGCGCGGGATGATGGGTGCCGATGGGGCGGCGCTCATCATAGAACCGGGGCCGGCTGGTGCCGCCTTGCGCTCATGTGAGCAGGTTAGGAGGCGGCGGTGGGTGAACGGGAGCGCCATTGGAACGATTCGTGGGAGGCGGCCCTCCACCCTTCGGACGACAGTGCGCGCCCCGGCTCCCCCCTGGGGTGAGGTCGGAGTGCCCGTCCGCGTGAGAGGCTCACGCCACGATCTAACGCACGGGTCTGCCTGGGTGAGTGCGGTCGTAATCGGTCTGGGCCTGGGTGATGTCCTTCCGGTGCGCCAGCGACCAGTCGGCAAGGGCTTTCAGCAGATGTGTCAGGCTCGCCCCCATCTCGGTGAGCCGGTAGTCGACTTGGGCGGGAACCGTGGGGTAGACCGTGCGGCGCACCAGTCCGTCGCGCTCCAGACGCCGCACCGTCAGGGTGAGCATGCGCTGCGAGATGCCGCCGACGGCGTGCTGCAGCTGACGGAAACGCAGTGGGCCGCGCGTCAGCTCCACGATGACCAGCAGGGACCACTTGTCCCCCAGTCGGTCGTGGACCGCGCGGATGCCAGGATCCTCGCGGTGCGCTCGGGTGCAGCGCTCCAGAGGCGCCGGATTGGGATCGCCGGTGGTCACATCGCTGTGCGTTGGTGACAAGAAACTGCCTCCTTGTAGGTGCGTGCACGATGCCTCAGGCTCATGCGCAGAAGGTTCGGTGGCTGCAGGAGCCAGCTTCCAGAGTGTGGTTGAGCCTGAAGGAGGCTACTCATGATCTTGGTGACCGGTGCAAGCGGACGGTTCTCCTCAGCTCTCCTGGCGGAGCTGCGCGCTCGCGGCATTCCGGCGGTGGGTGGTAGCCGCACGCCGCCGGCGGGGCAACGGCATGTTGACTTCAGCGTCCCGGACAGCCTGGATTTCAACGGCGTCGACACCCTGCTGCTGGTGCCCGCCGGGGCGCAGGAGGACGACCGGCAGATCGCCTTCAACCGCGCCGCCGTTGAGATCGCGGCGCGCGACGGCGTTTCCCACATCGTCTACATGAGCCTCACTGGTGCGGGCGACCACTTGTCAATGGCGCTGCCGCACCGCGTCACCGAGCGAATCATCATGGCCAGCGGCATGACATGGACCATTCTGCGCAACGGCGTCTACGCCGAGATTCTCGGCGCTCCTCTCTCGTGGGAGAGACGAAATGGGGCGCCGGCGAGGATCGTGTCGCCGCTTGGGGTTGGGGCCGTGGCTGCGGTGGCACGGCAGGACCTGGCCGGCGCGGCGGCTTCCGTTCTCAGCGACTCAGATAAGCACGGGAGGAAGGTCTACGAGTTAGTGGGAAGCCGTGCGGTGTCCGTCGCTGACGTCGCAGGCAGCCTGGGCTGCGAGGTGAGGGACATCAGCCTGGGTGACTACCGGCATCTGCTCGCCGAGGGCGGGATGCCGGCCTTCCGCCAGTCCTTGATGCTCTCGATCGCCAGCGTCACCCGGCACGGGTTCTTGGCCAGGACGGGTGATGACCTTCCGTACCTGCTGGGCCGGGAGCCCACGGATCCGCTCGTTGTCGCGGCCAAGGCTCTGGCTGCTCGGCGCGCGTTCGTACCGTAGGTCGCGCGTTCGAGGGGTAAAGGGTACGAACCGGCGACCTACCCTACGAACGCGCGGGAGGGTGACGCGGGTGGGTCCGCGGCAGGGCTCGGGCGCGCGGCGCGGGCCGGACGGAGTTGGTGTCGGCGGGCGCCGTCGAACTACAGTTGACCTGCAACGACAGGGGAGCGCCCCGTCGCCGGCCCGGCCGCCACTGGCCGACGGGCCGCCGCCGACGGCGCTGAGAGTGCGGAAACCCGCAGACCCTCGAACCTGCTCCGGTTAGTACCGGCGAAGGAAGTCGAGACCATCTCCCCGGCGCGCCGCAGATGGTCGCCGGGCCCTCCGGAGAACCATCCAGGAGGCACACATGAGCATCCAGTCCACCCACCGCCCCGGCCGGCCCCACCCGGCCCTCAGCCGCCGCGCCCTGCTTGCCGGAACCGCCGCCGGCGCCGTCGGCCTGAGCCTGGCCGCCTGCGGCAAGGGCAAGAAGAGCGGCTCCCAGGGTGACTCCAAGACCGTCACCGTCGTCACCCACGACTCCTTCCACGTCTCGGAGGACCTCCAGAAGGCCTTCACCTCCGAGACCGGCTACACCCTCAAGGTCGCCACCTCCGGGGACGCCGGCGCCCTGGTCAACAAGCTCGTCCTGACCAAGGACGCCCCCCTGGGCGACGCCGTCTTCGGCATCGACAACACCTACGCCACCCGCGCCCTCGACCAGGGCGTCATCGACACATCCGCCACCGTCACCCTGCCCAAGGGCGCCGAGAGCTACGTCGTCGCCGACACCCCGGCCCTGGCGCCCATCGATGTCGGCGACGTCTGCCTCAACATCGACACCGGCTACTTCACCGGCAAGGGCCTGACGCCCCCCGCCACCTTCGAGGACCTCACCAAACCCGAGTACAAGGGCCTGCTCGTGGCCATCAACCCCACGAACTCCTCACCCGGCATGGCGTGGCTGCTGGCCACCATCGGGCACTTCGGCGCCGGCTCCTTCGCCGGCTACTGGAAGCAGCTCATGGCCAACGGCGCCCGGATCGCCGAGGACTGGAGCGCTGCCTACGAGGCCGACTTCTCCGGCAGCGGCAAGGGCACCTACCCCATCGTCGTGTCCTACGCCTCCTCGCCCTCCTTCACGGTCTCCAAGGACAAGAGCTCCAGCTCTACCTCCGCCCTGCTGGACACCGCCTTCCGCCAGGTCGAGTACGCTGGGGTCCTCAAGGGCGCCGCCAACCCCGAGGGCGGCAAGGCCTTCGTGACGTGGATGCTCTCCAAGGCCGTCCAAGAGGACATCCCCGGCCAGATGTACATGTACCCGGTCCTGCCCGACGCCGCCCTGCCCGAGGCCCTCACGAAGTTCGGGCCGCTGTCGAAGTCGCCGGTGAAGGTCGAGCCCAAGGAGATCACCACCCACCGCGAGGAGTGGCTGAACACCTGGACCGAGGCCGTCGGCAAGTGAATGTGCCGGGCGAGGAGACGCCAGGGGCCGACGTCGCCGCGCGAGCCGACGCCGGAGCCACCTGGAACGCTGAGCCCGCCGGGACACCCCGCCAGGCTCGGATGGTGGCCGGGGTGCAGCGCTCAGCGGACGGCTCGGGAGGCGGTCCGGTCCGGCCCGACGCCGGAGCCTCCCCGGTGCCGGCGTCGGGGGTGGGGCCGGTGTCGGGGCCGGCAGTCCGGCCGGCCGAGGGCGGCGCGGCGACTGCCCGGCGCGCCGGCGGCCCCCGGCCCGGCTGGGGCGAGCGGGCCGGCTGGACCCTGGCCGTCGTCGGCCCACTGGCCTTCCTGGCGGTCTTCTTCGCCTGGCCCGTGGCCACACTCATGGGCCGCGGCCTCGCACCCGACGGCGCCCTGGACCTCAGCGGCTTCGGTGAGGTCCTGGCCCGCGAGCGCACCTGGCGGATCCTCACCCAGACTCTCACCCAGGCGGTACTGGGCACCACCGTGTGCGTGGCCCTCGGCATCCCCGGCGCCCTCGTCCTCTACCGGCGCGCCTTCCCCGGCCGCGACCTGCTGCGCGGGGTGGTGACCGTGCCCTTCGTGCTGCCCAGCGTCGTCGTCGGCGTCGCCTTCCACGCCCTGGTCACCCGCGGCGGGCCCCTGGAGGCCCTGGGCCTGGACGGCACGCTGACCGCGGTGGTGGCCGCGCTGGCCTTCTTCAACTACGGGCTCGTGGTGCGCACCGTGGGCACCATGTGGTCGCGCCTCGACCCGCGTGCCGTGGAGGCCGCCCGGGCGCTGGGGGCTTCGCCGATGCGGGCCTTCGCCACCGTCACTCTGCCCGCGCTGGCCCCCGCCATCGCCTCAGCCGCCTCCCTGACCTTCCTGTTCTGCGCCACCGCCTACGGGGTGGTGCTCGTGCTCGGCGGGGTGGGGATCGGCACCATCGAGACCGAGATCTACCGGCTGACCACCCAGTACCTCGATCTGCGGGGCGCCGCCGTCCTGTCGGTCGTCCAGCTCGGCGTCATCGCCCTGGCCCTGTGGGTGGCCGAGCGGGCGCGCGCCGCCACCCAGACGCGCCTGCGCCTGCGCACCGAGGTGCCCGCCGGGCGGCTGCGGGCTGCCGATGCCCCCGCGCTCGCGGTCACCGCCGCCACGGTCGGGGGGCTGCTGGTGGCGCCGATGGCGGTGCTGGTGGCGCGTTCCCTGCAGCGCGACGGCGCCTGGACGCTGGCGAACTACACCGACCTGGGATCGACCGGCGGGCGCAGCGCCCTGCTCGTGACCGTGTGGGAGGCGGCCGCCAACTCGGTGGCCGTGGCCGTAGCGGCCGCGGCCATCGCCCTGAGCCTGGGGGTGGCGGTGTGCCTGGTCGTCTCGCGCCGACCCCGCAGCCGGACGCTGGCCCGGGTCATCACCGGGCTCGACGCCGCCTTCATGCTGCCGCTGGGCGTCTCCGCCGTGACGGTCGGCTTCGGCTTCCTCATCACCCTGGCGCGCCCGCCGCTGGCCCTGACCCGCTCCTGGTGGATCCTGCCGCTGGCGCAGGCCGTCGTGGCCGTGCCGCTCGTGGTGCGCACCCTGCTGCCGGCACTGCGCGCCATTGACCCGCGTCAGCGCGAGGCGGCCGCTGCCCTGGGGGCCGGACCCGGCCGGGTGCTGGCGACCGTGGACGGGCCCCAGCTGCTGCGCGCCGGCGGACTGGCGGCCGGCTTCGCCCTGGCGACGTCGCTGGGGGAGTTCGGGGCGACGTCGTTCCTGGCCCGGCCCCAGGAGCCGACCCTGCCGGTGGTCGTCTACCGGCTCATCGGCAGCCCCGGTTCCCAGAACCAGGGGATGGCGCTGGCCGGGGGCGTCGTCCTGGCGGTGGGCAGCGCCGCCGTCATGCTCGGCTGCGAGTGGCTCCAGACCCGGCTCGGCCCCGGGCGGGGCGGAAGCGCGGGCGCGACGTCGAGGCCGGGTGGGGCGTCGGCGCCTCAGCTGGCTCCGCAGCGTGCGGCCTCCACGGAGACCGGTCGGCATGCGGCGGGCGCGACGGGCGGAAACAACGAGACGGCCCGGTCGCGCGGGCCCAGGACGGACGGAGGCGAGCGGCCATGAGCCCAACTGCCAGTAACACCAGTGCTTCTGCGGGCCTGTCCGTGCGCGGGCTCGCCGTGACCTATGGGGACCTGCGCGCCGTTAACGGCGTCGACCTGGAGGTGACCGCCGGGGAGGTCGTCGCCCTCCTGGGGGCCTCGGGATCGGGCAAGTCCTCCCTGCTGCGGGCGGTGGCCGGCCTGGAGGATGTGGCCGCCGGCGAGGTCGCCTGGGACGGGCGGAGCATGGTGCGCGTGCCGGTCCACAAGCGCGGCTTCGGCCTCATGTTCCAGGACGGTCAGCTCTTCGAGCACCGCGACGTCGGCAGCAACATCGCCTACGGGCTCACCGGTCTGCCGCGCGCCCAGCGGGGCGAGCGCGTGCGCGAGATGCTCGAGCTCGTCGGCCTGCCCGGATTCGAGCGGAGGCGCGTGACGACCCTGTCCGGCGGGCAGGCCCAGCGGGTGGCTCTGGCCCGGGCGCTTGCCCCGGCGCCGAGGCTGCTGCTGCTCGACGAGCCCCTGTCCGCCCTGGACCGGGCCCTGCGCGAGCAGCTGGCCACCGACGTGCGCACCATCCTGCGTCAGGGCGGTACGACGGCGCTCTACGTCACCCACGATCAGGACGAGGCCATGACCGTGGCCGACCGGGTCGGCGTCATGGAGGCCGGCCGCCTCCTGCGCCTGGACACCCCCCAGCGCCTGTGGGCCGACCCCGCAAGCAGCAAGGTGGCGCGGTTCCTGGGCTTCGACGTCGTCGGCGACCTTGCCCTCGCCCCCGGTGCGCTGCGCGTGGTGGAGGCCGCGGCGGGGGCGCCAGGAGAACCGGGGGAGCAGGACGGGTCCGCGCAGACTGGGACACCAGCGACACCAGCAGCACCGGAGACACTGCCGGCCACCGTGCTGGCCTCGCGGCTGCGTCGCGGCCAGTGGGAGGTCGAGGTCGAGCTCGACCCCGAGCGGCTCGCCGCTCTGGAGGAGCCCGATGGGTCGACCGGGTCGGCTGAGCCGTCCGGCGTCGGGGCCGACGCCACGGCTGAGTCTGAACCGGCCCGTGCTACCGCCCTGACCCGGCGCCCCCAGGCTTCCGGGGCGCGCGTCGCCCTGAGCCTGGACCCCGCCCGCACGGCCCGCCTCTAGGGTCGCCGGCCGGCTGTACCTCGATGCGCCGGCCCGGGTGACCGAGACGACTTTCGCGATTCATCAGACTTCCTGCTACTGTCTGCTCGTCATCTTCAGGTGCCTCTCAGGAGAACGTCATGGCCAAGCGAATGTGGAGCTGTTGCTGTCGCTGACGACAGCCCACGTCCCATTCGTTGAGCGCCTGCTCCTAACACCTGTGAGGTGCCCCCGTGCACTCGTCCACCCAGGACACCCCTGCCTCCACCAGCGCCGCCGGCCCCCTCGAGGCCGCTGACCCCGCCGACGCCGCCGTCGAAGCTGCCGACGCTGCCACTGCCGCAGACGCCGCGGCGCCCACCGCCGACCGTGCCTTTCACGAGCGCCCCGGCGGTTCCCGCCAGGTCTCGGGCCGCCTGGCCGCTGACCGCTGGGCCCTGGCCGGAGGCGCCGTCGTCATCGCGACCACCCTCGTGGCCCTCCTCGCCCCCTGGATCACCCGGGCCCTCGGCGTGGACCCCTACACCTATCACCTCGACCTGCTCACGCCCTCCGGCATCCCCGCCGGTCGCCTCGGGGGCATCAGCGCCTCCCACCCCTTCGGCGTCGAGCCCCAGACGGGGCGAGACCTGTTCGCCGTCGTTGTGGAGGGAACCCGCACCTCCTTCTCCATCGGCATGGGAGCCACCGTCCTGTCGATGCTCATCGCCATCAGCCTGGGGCTGAGCGCCGGCTACCTGGGCGGCTGGTGGGACGCCATCGTCTCGCGCCTGACCGACATCACCCTCGGCTTCCCCCACCTGGTCTTCATGATCGCCATCTCCGCGATCATCCCCGCCACCGCCCCGCGCGTACCGGTCATGATCCTCATCATCGGGATCCTCGGCTGGCCCTCGACCGCACGAGTCCTGCGCTCGCGGACCATGGCCGTGCGCTCCCGAACCTTCGTGGGAGCCTCGCGGGCCATGGGCGCCGGCGGCCTGCACATCATGACCACCCAGGTCCTGCCCAACCTCGTGGCCACCATCATCGTGCTCACCACCATCTCCATCCCCGGCAAGATCACCGCCGAGGCCGCCCTGTCCTTCCTCGGGGTGGGCGTGCCCCCACCGACACCGTCCTGGGGCCGCTCCATCGGCTCGGCCATCACCTGGGTCGCCACCGACCCCTGGTACCTCGTCTTCCCCGGCGCCGCCCTGTTCCTGGTCACCCTGGCCTTCAACCTCTTCGGCGACGGCCTGCGCGACGCCCTCGACCCCAGGACCGGTGAGCACCGATGAACCGTCTGCACTTCCTCGGCCTCAGGCTCGTCCGCACCCTGGCGACCCTCGTCATCATCGTCTTCATCACCTTCGCCATCTTCTCCCTGTGGCCCTCCGACCCGGCCACCCTGGCCTGCGGCCGGCCCTGCACCCCGGAGAACCTCGAGCGCGCCCGCGCCTTCATGGGATACGACCTGCCCTGGTACACCCAGTTCTGGCACTACCTCCAGGGCATCGTCGGGGGGCGCACCTTCGGTGAGGGCTCCGGAGCCATCGCCTGCGCCTCCCCCTGCCTGGGCTACTCCTTCCGCCTGTCGACGCCGGTCAGTGAGCTCGTGGCCACCCGACTGCCCGTGACTGCCTCGATCGCCGTGGGGGCCGCCGTCCTGTGGCTGGCCATCGGCGTGGGCGCCGGCGTCGTCTCCGCCCTCAGACGCGGCTCACGCTTGGACCGCACCATCATGACCGGAACGGTCCTGGGCATCTCCTCACCCGCCTACCTCGTAGGGCTGCTGGGCATCCTCCTGTTCGGCTTCACCCTCGACATGGTGCCGGTCTCCGGCTACGTCCCCTTCGCCGACAGCCCCGTGGACTGGGCCTGGCACCTCATCCTGCCCTGGTGCGTCCTCGCCCTCATCTCCGCGGCCGTCTACGCCCGCATGGTGCGTGGCGAGATGCTGGAGAACCTCGGCGAGGACTACGTGCGCACCGCGCGCGCCGTCGGCCTGCCCGAGCGCCGAGTCGTCGGCCGCCACGTGATGCGCAACATCTCCCTGCCGGTGGTCACCTACTTCGCCCTCGACCTGGGTGGCCTGCTGGGCGGCGCGGTCATCACCGAACGCGTCTTCTCCATGCAGGGCCTGGGCGCCCTCCTCATGGACGCCGTCGGCACCTCCGACGTCCCCGTCGTCATGGGGGTCACCCTGGTCGCCGCCGCCTTCGTCGTCGTCGCCAACCTCGTGGCCGACGCCGTCGCCACCCTCATCGACCCCCGTCTCTGACCGGCCTCCCCAAGGCCCACCCCCACCTCTCTTCCGGCGCCGACGGCGTCGGGACCCCGACCGGCGACCCACACGGGTCGACCGCAGCACAGGAAGGACACCCATGTCTCACCCCCACCGCACCCTCATCGCCTCCCGCCGCGCCTTCCTGGCCGGAACCGGCATGACCGCCCTGACTGCGCTGACCCTGGCCGCCTGCGGGGCCAACTCACGCTCATCCTCGAGCGCCTCGGCCAGCGCCAAGGCCGGCGGCAACCTCACCATCCTGACCTCGGCCACCGACGTCGGCTGGGACCCCGCCAAGAGCCAGTCGATGCCCATGACCTCCCTCGGCCTGGTCCACCGGCGTCTGACCACCTGGAAGCTGGCCCCCGGCAAGCCCGTCGAGCTCGCCCCCGACCTGGCCACCGACACCGGCAAGGCCTCCGACGACGGCCGGACCTGGACCTTCACCCTCAAGAAGGGCCTCAAGCTCTCCGACGGCACGGCCATCACCTCGGCCCACATCAAGCACGGCGTCGAGCGCTCCTTCGCGCCGGCCCTCTCCGGGGGCCTGGGCTACCACAAGTCCCTCCTGGCCGGCGCCGAGGGCTACCAGGGCCCGTACTCCGGCGCCCACCTGAGCTCGATCGAGACCCCCGACGAGTCCACCATCGTCTTCCACCTGGCGCGCGCCTTCGGCGACTGGCCCTGGATCGTCGCCCAGCCGGCCTTCTCGCCGGTGCCCGAGGGCGACGACCCCGCCACCTACTCCCACGCCCCCATCGCCTCGGGGCCCTACCAGATCGACCAGTACAAGCAGGGCTCCTCCATCACCCTCAAGCGCAACCCGCACTGGTCCAAGGACACCGACAGCATCCGCCTGGCTCTGCCCGACACCTTCACCTTCTCACTCGGCCAGGACGAGACCACCTCCGCTCAGCGGCTCATCGCCGACTCCGGCGAGGACCGCAACGCCTTCGGCGCCGACCGCGTCTCGGCCGCCCAGCTCGCCCAGGTATCGGCCAACGAGAGCGCCAAGTCCCGCCTGGCCACCAGCCCCGAGGGCGGGCCGCTGGCCTTCCTGGCCATCAACGTCCAGCGCGTCAGCGACGTCAACGTGCGCAAGGCCATCGCCCACGCGGTCGACAAGGCCGCCGTCGTCGCCGCCCTGGGTGGGGAGCTCGGCGCCCAGGCCGCCTCCACCTACATCACCCCGGGAATCCCCGGCCGCCAGAGCTACGACCTCTACCCCCACGACGCCGCCAAGGCCAAGGAGCTCCTGACCGGCAAGACCGTGCCGGCCCTGGTCCTGCTCACCGACAACGGCGCCGCCTCCAAGGCGATGGCCGAGGCCGTGGGCCAGTCCCTCAAGGAGGCCGGCCTGACGGTCACCATCGAGCCGGTCGAGCCCGACACCTTCACCGAGCGCGCCACCAAGGGCGATGGCTCCACCTACGACCTGGCGATCGCCAACTGGAACCCGGACTACCCCTCCGCCAACGCCAACATCCAGCCCCTGTTCGCCTCCTCCGAGATCGGCTCGGGCGGCTCCAACTACGCCCGCTACTCCAAGCCGGAGGTCGACGCCGCCATCGCCCAGGCCCAGGCCAACCTCGAGGCCAAGGCCGCGCAGGCCCAGTGGGCGGCCCTCGACCGCAAGATCGCCGAGGAGGTGCCCGTGGTGCCCCTGGCCTACCGGCGCAACTCCTTCCTGCACGGCTCGGGAGTGGCCGGGTTCTTCGTCGAGTCCTACCCCGCCTACCCCAGCTACCAGGTGATCGGAGTGAGCGCCTCATGAGCCGGCAGACCCAGGGTGCCCACGCGCAGTCCACTGACGTACCGGTCGCCGACGACGCGGCGCTGAGCCTGCGCGGCTTCGGCGTCACCTTCGCCGGCTCCGATACTCCCGCCTCCACCGGCATCGACCTGGACCTTCGGCCCGGACGCGTCCAGGCCCTCGTGGGAGAGTCCGGCTCCGGGAAGTCGGTGACCGCCCTGGGCGCCCTGGGTCTGCTCCCTCCCACCGCCACCGTCACCGGCTCGGCGCGCGTCATCGACCCCGACGCGGCCCGCAAGGCCGGCCGGGACGGCGGAGAGTCCAGGACCGCGGACGCCGTCGAGCTCGTGGGGGCCTCGCGCCCGGTGCTCGACGACGTGCGTGGACGCCTCGTCGGCACCATCTTCCAGGAGCCGACCACGGCCCTCGACCCGCTGGAGACCATCGCCTTCCAGATCGGGGAGGCCGTACGAGCCCACCCCGACGCCTTCCGGCGGGCTCACGCGAGCGCCGGATCGGATGCTGGCTCACCGGCCGGTGGCGGGGGCCGACGGCGACCCGGCCGACCCGGCCGGTCGGCTCGGTCAGGCCGGCTCAGCCGCGCCGAGGTCGACGCCCGGGTGCGTGAGCTGCTCGCCCGAGTGGGGCTGGGTGGCCGCGGTACGGGCGGGAAGGACAGCGCGGACACTGCTATCAGTGCCGATGGTGAAGTGCTCGAGCGCATCGCCCGCTCCTACCCCCACCAGCTCTCCGGCGGCCAGCTGCAGCGCGCCTGCATCGCCCTGGCCATGGCCTGCGACCCACCGGTCCTCATCGCCGACGAGCCCACCACCGCGCTCGACGTCACTGTCCAGGCGGGGATCCTCGACCTGTTGCGCTCCCTGACCCGGGACGAGGGCGTGGCGGTCCTCCTCATCACCCACGACATGGCCGTCGTTGCTGATGTGGCCGACGACGTCGCCGTCATGCGCCACGGACGCATTGTCGAGCGCGCAGCCGTGCGCGAGATCTTCCGCAGGCCCAGGCACGAGTACACTCGCGAGCTGCTCGCCGCCGTACCCCGCCTGGACTCCCTGCGCCAGGAGGACCCCTTCGCCGCGGTCGCCCGCGAGTCCGAGGCGCCGGCCAAGGGAGCGGCCGAGCCCGTCGTCGCCGTCGAGGGACTGAACGTCGTGTACCGCAACGGTCGCCGCACGGTCCACGCCGTGCACGACGCCTCACTGACGATCGCGCCGGGCGAGGTCCTGGGCCTGGTGGGCGAGTCCGGATCGGGCAAGTCGACGATCGCCGGGACCCTCACGGGGCTGGTGCCCATCGCCTCGGGCAGTGTGCGTGTCGACGGCGTCGAGGTGGCCGGGGCCCGGCGCCGCGACCTGCTGCCCGTGCGCCGCTCGACGGGTGTCGTCTACCAGAACCCGGCCTCCTCCCTCAATCCGCGGCGCACCGTGGGGGCCTCGATCGCCGAGCCCATGCTCATCCACGGCGGCTTCGACTCCCCGGCCAGGCGGGCGCGCGTGCGCGAGCTGCTGGAGGCGGTGCGCCTGCCGGCCGCCATGGCCGAGCGCTACCCCCACGAGATGAGCGGTGGCCAGCGCCAGCGGGTGGCGATCGCCCGTGCCCTGGCCCTGGGCCCGCGCCTGGTCATCGCCGACGAACCCACCAGCGCCCTGGACGTCTCCGTGCAGGCCGTGGTCCTGGACCTGCTGCGCGCCCTGCAGGCCGAGCTGGGTTTTGCCTGCCTGTTCGTCTCCCACGACCTGGCCGTCGTCGATTCCATCGCCGCGCGCACGGTGGTGCTCAGCGCAGGCCGCGTCGTGGAGTCCGGACCCACGGAGCAGGTGCTCGCCCGCCCGCGCGAGGACTACACCCGGCGTCTGGTCATGGCCGTGCCCGTGCCCGATCCAGCCGTGCAGGCCGCCCGCCGCGAGCGACGTCGGGCCCTCAAGGCCGTGGAGGTGGAGGGCGTGCGCGCGTAGCCGCCGCCGGCCTCGCCGTCGCGTTCGTACCTTAAGCCGCGCGTTCGAGGGGTAGAGGGTACGAACGCGAGACCTACCCGACGACCGCGCGGTTCAGAGCTGTTGGGCCACCTGCCGATCACGGAAAGGTCTCACAGCATGTCCCGGCAGGGCGGATCACACCCGCAGTGACGCCGTGATCCTTGTCACTTATTGACGTTACCCGGCTCGCCCCGCCACGGCCTCCACCAGGACTTTTCTCCCGTGTGGCGCCGCCGTTGTGAGCGGGCGAGAAGCCATAGCGTCGGAGGAATGGCAAGGGGGAGTCCTGCCCGGATGCCGAGCCTGGCGATGCCCAAAGATCACGAACAGGTCGCAGTTGAAGTCTCCAGTTGAGTAGCATCCACAGTGCTGGCAGCCGTGGGCGCCTCTGCGTCGGGCTCGTGCGTCGGCGTTGTCGCCGGCCCCGGGTCGCGTGTCTCCATCCTCGGCAATCGGCGCCTTCCTCAGTGATAATCCCGATCCTCCACCGCAAGGAGCCTGACATGTCCGCCTACGTCCGCTACTACCGGCGGCTTCAGGCACTCACTCAGCGCCTGAGCACCTACCTGGACCGGTTGGAGGCTCGCGCTCGGGAGTTCGGCGTCAGTTCGGCCCGCACCGCGATGGAGATGCAGATCACCGACCCGGCCTCCGTCTCCGCCTTCCGCTCGGAGGTCGAGGCCCAGATCATGTTCCTGCACACCAAGGCCCAGCGGGTCTTCGCCAAGCACTTCGCCCCCTTCCTGGACATCGACGCCGACCTGTCCATTGACGAGGACCGTCAGCTCTCCGCCCGCCTCCAGGACGCCGCCAACCTCGTAGGCAGCTTCGAGGTGCGCCTGCGCAACATCATCGAGGAGGTCTTCGCCCCCGGCCGCGCCGAGCAGGCCCGCGAGGAGTGGAACCGCGCCATGACCGACTGGCGCCAGGCCCAGTTCTCCTTCACCTGCGACAAGTGCGGCGACCCGGTGCCGCTGCCCGAGCTCTACCACATGCCGGTGTTCATCACCTGCCCGCGCTGCAAGTCGCGTGTGGCCTTCCAGCCCACAGAGGCCATGGCGGCCGCGCCCACCTGGGCCAAGGAGGTCGCCAAGACCACCTGCTACGCCGAGTGGCAGAAGTCCGAGTCGGAGCAGGCTGCCGAGGAGGGGGTGGGCCTGGCCTTCTTCTACTACGTCGACTACGCCATCGCCCACCACCTCATGATGAACCGGCTGCTGCCCTTCTACGTGCGCTCCCAGGGCGGCCAGGAGGCCCTGCGCCGCGACGTGCGCAAGGCGCTGGAGACCCGCACTCACCAGCTGCGCCCCGACGAGGTCTCCCCCCAGTACCACGCCATGGAGTACGTCAACTTCATGGGCGGCCTGGGCCGCTCGGCCCAGATCCTGGGCCAGGAGGGCCTCGACGACCGCCGCCAGCTCATCCTGCAGACGGTGCGCGACATCATGCGCCCCGACGAACCCCTGGCCCGCTCCATCCTGGACAACACCTTCACTGAGGAGCTGTGGAGCCAGCAGGCCCACGCCGCCGACCAGCTCTCCTGCGAGGTGCCCCGCTAGCGTTCCCACCCGCCGTCCGCCCGGCCTGGCACACAGGCGGCGCGCAGACGGCTTGAGCCCGACGGCGTATCGCGCGACTCCTTCGCCGTTCCGTCGGCCTGTCAGCTCTTCGTCCCCCGGGCGGCCCGACGCCGTTCGGAACCGTTCCCGAAAGGACCACCATGGTCGGCTTCCGCAAGAAGTCCCAAGACAGCGCCTCCTTCTCCCGGTCATCCGGTGCCAAGGCGGACGGGAGAGCAGGGACCGCCTCCTCGGGCGCTCCCCAGCGCACCCGCGCCGGGCGCAACGAGCCCACCGCGCGTTCCGGCAAAGGACGACGCAGCACGGCCGCCGGCCGCCGCGGATACAAGCCCTCCGAGCAGATGGACTCGCGCTGCCTGACCCTGGCCGAGTCGGCCTCCGGCGTCCTGGGTCGCTCCCTGGACCAGGCGCTGGCACGACTCCCGGAGGGTCCCGGTGCCCCCGCCGCCTCCCGGGGCTCCGCCGGACCGGCGGGCGCAGCGGGCCCGGCTGCCGGGAACCGCTCCGACGCCGTCGGCGCCCCGCGCTCGACTAGGGGTCGGGGGGCTTCAGCGGGTAGCGTGCGCAGCACACAGGCCGGCGCCGGCCAGGTCGACACGGTCGCGGACATCGCCTCCGACATCGAGTTCTGACGGCCCGCCCTGCGCCTGAACCGGCCCCGAGTCGGCTCACCAGCTGCACGCCGCATCCCCAGCGGCGCCATCCGCACCGAATCCGCATCACATCCCGTACCGGGTAGGAGGCGAGGGATCCCATGAGCGCCCAACCGGCTCTGACCTTAGAGCGGGTCGAGACCTGGCTGTCCCGGCACGACATCACCGCCGGCCCCGAGGAGGACGGCGCCGTCTTCATGGGCTTCCCGGGCTGCGATATCGGCGTCTACCTGCACGACGAGGAGGACGCCCTCGTCGTGGCCGGCATGTGGCGCGGGCGCCCGGCGGCCGAGCGCCTCGACGAGATGCGCGCCTTCATCGATACCCAGCACCGCTCCACCTACGGCCCGGACCTGGCTGTCACCCCCGCCCACGACCCCGGCCACCTCCTGCTGAGCACCCAGATGGTGGCCTATGTCGGCGCGGGCATGAGCCAGGCCCAGCTCGACGCCTTCATGGACATGGGCCTGGGCATGACCCGCGCCTTCTTCTCCACGGTGGAGGAGCGCTTCCCCGAGCTCGTCACCTGGGAGGAGGACTGATGGCCTGGTGGAATCAGCCGGAGGGGTCGGTGACCCCGACCGTGACTCTCAGGCGGCTCGCCGCCTGGCTGGCCGTGCGCGGCTACCGTTACGACCTCGACCTGTCCGAGGGGGTGGTGCACTTCTCGGTGGCCGGGTTCGACTACGTGCTCATGGTGGTCGATCGCCGGATCCTCGCCGTGCGCGCCCACCACCGGCTCACCGCCACCCGGCCGGGCTCCGCGGAGCTCTCCCGAGTGCGCGCCGTGGCCCAGGAGGTCTCCAGCGGCCGGCTCATCCCCGCCTTCTACACCGAGGTCGACGCCGCCGGCCTGAGCCTGTGCGCCGAGGTCCTCACCAACATCGGGGCCGGGCTCGACGACGCCCAGCTGGCCGGCACCCTGGACTTCATCCTCGACGGCGTCGATCAAGCCCTGCGCGAGGTCCTCGGCCTTCTGGCCGCCCAGGACGCAGCTGTCGACATCCGGCCCGACGCCGGGACGGAGGCTGAGAGCGTACCCGCGCCTCGGGCTGAGAGCGGACCGGAGACCGTCGGAGAGGTCGCCACTGAGGGAGAGGGCGGCGGAGCGACCGTGATCGCCCTGCCCGAGGAGCCCCGGCCCGACCGGGCCGCCGGGACCGCCGACACTGCTGAGGTCGCGGGAGGCGAGTCCACCCGGGACAGTGTGCAGTCTTCTGTGGCGGCGACGACGCGGAGCGCGGCTGCCGGCACGGCTGCGGGCATGGCCGACGCGACGGTGGAGATGGTCGCCGTCGTCGACGGGCCGGTCCCCGGTGCCTCGGGTGATGCTGAGGGCGGAACCGGGGCTGAGACAACCGACACCCCCAAGCCCCTGCTGGTGTCCTAGCGCGCACCGGCCTCGCAGACCCGGAGCGGCGACATCCGTTGGAAATACTGGAGTGGCGGGAGCCGACGTCGGGGAGCCCGGTCCTGGAGCCGGCTGAGGCGGGCGGTGGCGCCCGACCCCGACATGCCCCGCGGCCGAGTTGCCGCTGGCCGTTGCAGTAGCGGATTCTATAACTGTTCGGTAACACTGGACGTCGGACAACCGCCCTCTGGACGAAAGGAGCTCGAGATGCCCATGCCGCCGTTCACCGGTGAGCGGTGCGGGACGACGCTCCACCTACGGCGTCCCTGGGGTTGGCGGAGCGCATTCCGTGCGTTCTTGCAGCACACGGTGGAAGCCTTCGCCTCATGACGGTGCAACGTCAGGCTCCGCCCGGAAGGACAGACTCCATGACCACACGCGAAGACATACTCGAGCGTCTGGCCTACGCCGATGCCCTCGGCCACGGCCCCCAGACCTCGGCCCTCATCGCGGAGGCCGTCAGCTGGGCGGACGCACTGGGCGACGAGGACCTGCGGATCGCCACCCGGCTGGCCCTGACCGAGGCCTACCAGCAGGGCAACGAGGCGTGGAAGGCGTTGGCTCCCTTCTCGTGGAACCTTGGCCGCTACCAGCGCCGCCCCGAGGCCTTCGACGACGCCCAGGTACGAACCCTGCACTGGCACTTCAAGTGGGCGGTGGCCGTGGCGGGCGCCAACCCCCGGGTCTCCAAGGACAAGGTGCGCCAGCTCGAGGCCAGTCTTGAGGAGTTCTACCGCTCCGGAGGAGCCTCCATGCACGTCGTCCACGGCGAGCGCGCCTCGGTCGCCGGCCTGCTGGGGCTCGAGGAGGAGGCCGCCGAGGAGCTGGCCGCCTGGCGGGCCACCCACCGCGACGAGAACGCCGACTGCGAGGGCTGCGACCCCATGCGCCAGGTCGCCTTCGCCTACCGCACCGAGGCCTGGGAGCTGGCCGTGGCGACCGCGGTGCCCGTGCTGACCGGCGCCGTCAGCTGCTCCGTGCAGCCCCAGACCACGCAGTCCCTCGTGCTGCTGCCCCTGCTGGCCTCCGGCCGGCCCCGGGCGGCCTGGGAGGCGCACCTGCGTTCCTACCGGGAGATTCGCCGCAACCCTAAGGCCCTCATCTCCCTGGCCTACCACCTGGAGTACCTGGCCCTCGTGGGGCGGGTGGACCGGGGCCTGGAGCTCCTGCGCCGCCACCTGTCCTGGCTGGACCAGGCCGAGTCCGCCTACGTGCTGCTGTCGGCCCTGCGCGGCATGAGCCTGGTGCTGCGCGAGGCCGAGCGGGCCGGCCGCGGCGAGGAGGCCCTCGGCGTCGAGGTCCCGGCCGCCGACCTGTGGTACCCGCTGCCGGGACTGGATGCCTCCACCACCATCTCGCGCGTCTACGCCGAGATGACCGGCTGGGCGCGGCGCCTGGCCCAGCAGTTCGACACGCGCAACGGCAACTTCACCATCTCCGACCACCTGGAGCGCTCCCTGGCCCGGGCCGCCTTCGACGCCGCCCCGGGCGCGGTCCACGGGCTGGGCGTGGAGGTCGACCTCCTGGAGCCCTCCGAGGAGCTTCCCGAGGCGGCCCAGACGAGCCTGACCGTGGACGAGGACGGTGCCGCGCCCGACGTCGCCTCCCTCCTGGGCCTGGTGGCCGACGACGACGGCCTGGTTCAGGAGCACGCGCCCCGCATGACGTCGTCGAGCCAGGAGGCGGCCGGCCGACGCGCCCGCGCCGCCACCAGCCACCAGAGCGGCGATGCACCCTTCCCGCTGGTGGACCTCGTGCGGCCCCGGCCGGTGCGCAACGGTGAGGAGGCGGTGCGCCGCTACGTCGACCACCGCCGCACCATCGGCTCCTCAACGATGGACTACTGGTACGTCGTCGACCAGGTGGCCACGCGCGACCTGCTGCCCCCGATCGGTGAGGAGATCCCGGGCCTGGAGTACCACACGGGACTGCTGCGGGCCGCCGCCATGACCTGCCGCACCGAGATGGACGAGGCCATCGCCGAGCGCCTGCGGATCCGCCCCCTCATCGAGCTGGCCTTCGGGCCGCTGGGCGCCTACTACGTGGACCTGCTCAACCTCGACAACGAGATCACCGCCGACTCCATCGCCGAGCTATCCCAGGACGCCGTGCGCGATGAGCGCCTGCAGCGAGCCACCTCGCTCATCGGGCAGATCGAGGCCCAGGTCGAGGACCTGGTGTCCACCGAGCTGCTCGACCCCGGGGGTACCGATGCCCTCGTCCTGGCCGCCGACGCCCTGCTCGTGGGGGCCTCGGTCCTCACCGACCTGCACGCCAAGGACGAAGCGCTCGGGGCGATCCAGGTCGTCGCCCGCGCCGCCGAGGCCGTCCCCGAGGACCGCCACGCCGAGCGGATGGAGGACATCCTCGACATGGCGCGCGCCGAGGTCCTGGCCGAGTGCGGCGATGTCTACAACGGCTGCCTGCTGGCCGAGGAGGTCATGCGCCGCCACGAGAAGGTCTCCCCGGTCCTGGCCGCCCGCGGTCGGCGCCTGCTGGGCATCTCCTCCATGGAGGTGGGCCAGTTCGACGAGGCCATCGCCCAGTTCCGCGAGCAGGCCAACATCATGCTGGCCGCCGGCATCACCCTCTACGCCGTGGCCTCCCTGCTGTCCCTGGGCTCGGCGCTGGAGGCCTCCGAGCGCTACCTGGAGAGCGCCGAGGTCCTGGAGTCCGCGCTGTCCCTTGCCCAGCGCACCGGGGCCACGAGCGTCGCCCTGTACCTGCACCGGCTCCTGGCCCAGACCGGCATGGCCATGGGTGAGGAGGAGAGCGTCGCCGAGCACTCGTTGGCCGCCGCCCGCATCCTGCAGGAGCAGGGGCGCCGGGCGCTGGCGGGGGAGTACCTCTCGCATGCGGCGATGGCCGCCTCCAACCTCAAGGACAATGTGGGCGCCGCCGCCCTGTTCCGCCAGGCCGCCGACCTGGAGGACACCCGCACCGACCAGGGCTGCCTGGACCGGGGGCGGGCGCTGCGCCGCTCGGCGCGGGCGCTGGTGGACGACCTCACCCTGCCCATGGCCCGGGGGCGGCTCGACGAGGCCCGCCAGATCATGGAGGAGGCCCGCCAGGCCTTCGCCGGCGTGGCCGACACCGAGGGCTACTCCTCGGCCTGGGAGATCGGCGACTGGCACGACGACATGGCCTGGATCCTGTGGCGCACCGGCCAGAACTGGCAGGCCGTCCAGCACTGCGAGTCCGCCTACGACGGCTACATGGACACCGAGGATCGCGACTCGGCCTCGCGGGCCCTGTGCATGCTGGCCCGCCTGCACGCCGAGCGCGGCGAGCGCGACGAGGCCCTGGCCGCCTGCGCCCGCGTGCGCGACCTGCTGGGCGAGCCGCACTGGGACGGTCACGACGCCCTGGAGTTCGTGGCCTCCGTGGAGGAGACGCTGCGCTGAGCCGCGGCCCTGGCTCTGCCGCCGTGATGAGGTCCCGGCCCACAATGCTGTCCTGGGTTGTGACGCCGCTGTGGCTTGCGGCCGGGGACATTCGACGTGGTCGGGTGCGTGTCGTTCCGGGCGGGGGCGTTCGACGCCGTCGGGGACCGGATTCCTGTCCCCGCACGCGCAGTTTGTCCCCGGCTAAGAGATAGTGCACCCCTACGCGCAGGATGGCCCCGTTCAGTGAGGACGATCGGGCGTCGGCGGGCGCAGGGTGGAGGATTCCGCCCCGTGTGAATCGGGTGACGGCGGCCGATATGCGAGGAATGATTAGCCTTGGGCATCACGACCCCTCGACGACCCTTCCGGGAGGTACTCCTTGGCCATCGCAGTCTCACACCGATTCGTACCCAGCGGCGACCTTCCCGTAGAGGCGGGGCGCTACCGACTCGTGGCGTCGGGGGCCTGCCCGTGGTGCCGCCGCGTCCTCATCGCCCGGCGCCTGCTGGGCCTGACCGAGGCGATCCCCGTGTCCTGGAGCTACGGCAAGGGCGCGGACGGCTACTGGGAGCTGACCGGCCCCGACGGCGAGCCCGGCGTGGATCCGGCGCTCGGCGCCCGCTCCCTGGCTGAGGTCTACGAGAAGACCCCCGGCTATACGCCTCCCCCCACCGTCCCGGCCCTCGTGGATACCACCACTGGCCAGGTCGTCAGCGACGACTCCGGCGACCTGCTCTTCGACCTGTCCACCGCCTGGTGGGACCTCCACCGCGAGGGCGCCCCGGACCTCTACCCGCTCAACCGCCGCAACTCCACCGATGCCTGGGACGCCTGGATCGGCTCGCAGATCAACGTCGGTCACGCGGTGGCCACCCACTCACAGGACCCGGAGAAGGCCGCGGCGGCGGCCAACGGCGTCCTCGTGGGCTTCGACGTCATCGACACTCTCCTGGCCCGGGCCACACGGATGGAGGCTTCCCGCGAGGACGGCCTGACGATGCTCGACGGGCCGGCCCTGTCCGCCGTCGTCGCCATCGGCCAGTACCTGTGCGGCGACAAGCCCACCGGCAGCGACATCCGCCTGTTCACCACCGTCCAGTCCTACGAGTACGGCGGGCGCCAGCACTACCCCGGCGGGGAGGCGCCGTCGATCTCCTTCTGGCCGGCGCTGGCCCGCTGGTTCCGCGCCCTGGAGAGCCGCTCGGGCTGGGTGGGGTCGGAGGAGCGCAGCGCCCTGGGCTGCTGACGCTGCTGCGGCCGCCGAGGCCCGTTTTCGCGCTCGCCGTACCCCACGAACGCCACCTGAAGCTGATGGTAAGGATCGAGGGTCAGCCCATGGACCCCCGGAAGACGGCGGAGTGGTAGGCGGCCCCCAGGTCGACAACGACCTTGACGTTCCCCCGCCCTTCAGCGGGCACGACGAAGGCCCTGTCGACGCTCACCGACTCACCTGCAGCCAGCTTGGCGGGCACTCGCTTTGAAGCCGAGGGGACCTCATTGGCAGGTGTTCCATCGCCCTCGCCGTAGCTGGCCGAGGTCGTGAAACCGCTCAGAGAGATCTCGGTTCCCGAGCTGTTCGTCAGCGTGACTGGAACGACGATCCCGGAACCAGCCACCTCGCCGGGCCCGCCGGTGAGCTCCTCGATCCGGGGCTGTCCCAGGGAGATGGACACGCCATCAACAACATTGACCGTCTCGCCCAAAGAAACCTCACCGTACTGGTCCTTCGAGAGGTCTCCATTCTTCACGGCGTTTGGATCAATGCCCGAGGAGTCCGGTGTCGCGGCTGTTGAGGCGGTATCCTCCGGCGGCTTGGTCTCCGTCGGCTCCGGGGTCTCGGCCGGTGGGCTGCTGGGGGCGGCTGATGAGGGCGAAGGGGTAGGGGTAGGAGTAGGAGTAGACGAGCTGCTCGCACTCGCACTTGCCCTGGTGGACGCGGATGCAGATGGTGAGGAAGAAGGACTGGCAGCAGTGCTGCCGGTGGACTTTCCGCCTCCGCAAGCGGCCAGTCCCAGTCCCAGTACCAGGGCGGTGGGCAGGATCAGCATCCGAGCGCGTGGCGCATGTCGACGCATGCGACCTGCACCTCGACGGATGATCTGCTCATCGGTACGCGACTCCCGAACCAGGTCCGGCGAAGCGATCTCAGTCGATGTCATTGATCATCACCACCATCCGTGCTGGTTGTTGTTCCAGCCGTCATGGTCACCGTTTCTTTCGTCCCAGCCGTGCTGATCCTCCTCGTCATTCCAGTCGTCTTCAGGATCACCCCAGTCGTTCTTGTCGTCATTCTTCCCTTTTTCTTCCTCCGGCTTTTTACCCTCGTTCTTGTCCTCCTTCTTGTCCTCCTTCTTGTCGCCTTTCAGTGAGAAGCGAACGAGACCTTGCTGAGGAATTCCGTTGACGGCTACGAACTCACCGCCGTAAATGAGGTAGTCATCATTTCCCTCAACGGTCCAGGTGGCCTGTTTGGAGGCGGTGTACTCGCCATTCGCGAAACCGGGAAGAAACTCGTTGTACTGGGTGGGGGCGGGGTGACCAGCAAAATCAGTGTAGCCTATGGCGGTATTGTTTCCCACTGTGCCGGTGGCGGTGCTGGAGTAGGCGACAGCGTGATAGTAGACCCCTTCTTGTGCGCGATCGGGGACGCCACCGATATTGGAGCAGTCGTGGGTGTGGCTGGAGACGTAGATGACGTCGTTGGTGGGCAGTACGTCGTAGGAGTCTCCGTGGCAGTCGGCCATAAGGTTGATGTCCCCGGTGCTCCAGTCTGCGCGAAACATCCCCTCGAACAAGCCCTCCATGGAGTAGGCGGCGCCATAGAGACCCTTGGAGTCCGACTTCATGCTCATGATGCCGGACATCGAGCCTGCGTTTTTGATGTCCTTGGTGAGGTTGGTGTGCCGCAACGCCCCGTCCTTCTCCAGGATGGCCATGCCGTAGGCGTCGGAAGACCCCTCGACGGTCTTGAAAGAGCCTCCGATGGCTACTGCCGACCCGTCGGCTGCGACGGTGATGGTCCGAACCTCGGACTCGTCATCGACCCGGGGGGCGAAGCTGGTCACCTGCTGGGTCTTCAGGTCAAGAGCCGCGGCGCGTAGCCGTTCCTGGTCGTTGACCTGCGTGAAGAGTCCGGCCATGTAAAGGGTGGAACCGTCAGGAGACAGCTCAAGATCCCGCACCGTCCCGTTGGGCGATACCGCACCACCGGGAGTGCCGCCATTCAGCGGCTTGTACTGGCCGGCGGTGTCCACTGCGGCCAGGCGGGAGGCGGGCTGGCCGTTAACCGAGGTGAACTTCCCCCCGATATACAGGGTGGAGCCGTCAGGAGACGCCTCGATCGCATTGGCTGCGGCGTTGAGCTGTGGTGCCCAGTCCAGCATCTCGCCCGTGGTGATGTCATAGGCCATCGCGTTGGACCGTGGTGACTCGTTCTGCCTATCGGGGGATCCCGCCGGACGGGCCTGATCGAACTCGCCGACGACGTAGACAACATTACCGACAATCGTTTGATCCCAGACGACGCCGTTGATCTGGGCGGTAGGCAGGGGCTGGGGGGAGGCGAGAGCCGTCTGCCCCTGAGCCGCGATGGCCTGAGGGGTGAGTCCCGGGGTGGCGAGCGCACCGAAAGCAAGGGGAAGAGTGGCGAGAGCCACTCCTACACTGGAGACAGTACGGGGAAGAAGGCGCAAGAGTTCTCCGTTTCCTGTGGTGTGAGGAGACAAGGCTTGCTGACAAGGCGGGGTAGGTAGTCGGTAGCCTGGGTAAGTCCAAGCAGCTGCCGTCTAGGAGTGGTCCTCGACGCGTATCGCCGGTAGAACTGCGATACAGAACCTTGCTACAAACCAGTTTCGTCCTGTGATGGAAGCGTTATCAACCGTAAGGTTATTGCGGCGACGGCACCTTTGCAATGGGGCAAAGGCCCCAACTTCGCGATCCTCGTGATGGGACGACGGCCCAGGCCCCACACCTTCGTTTGACACCAATCAGTGTTCAAGTATATGTAAAATATGGCTATCGTCCGTTGAGGTGGCGTTTTTTATTTACGAAGGTTTCGTGATGATTGGGAGTCCCCGCGCGCCCGGCTTCCCGTGCTCGGGCGGTGCTCCCTACGGCCGGGCGGTGAGGACCGGGTTGTACAGGAGCCGGTTGGGCGTCGTCGGGCACTCCTCGCCCACGGCCATCGGCGCGATGAGCCGGTCGGCCCGCAGGTCCTCCAGGCGCGCCACCACGCGGTCGCGCAGCGTCCACGGGTCGATGGTGTTGAGGTAGATCTTCGTACCGCCCTCGAAGCCCGCCAGGGTGGAGACCCGCCACTTGAGGGTGATGTGCCAGGGCATGGGCTGGTCCACGTCGAGCGGCTTGTGGTGCCACTCCTCGTTGCTGGGCACGTCCGCACCCGTGGCCGCGTGCAGGGCGTGGACCAGGTCGGAGACGGCGTCGACCTCCTCGCGGCTCATGAGCCACGGCTCGGGTATGGCCGACGTCGAGTACACCTCCAGTGTCGGGTAGCGGTGCCCGAACCCGGCGAAGGCCACCGCGTGCTCGTTGCTCGCCACCAGCAGGCCCTGGTAGGCGGCGTAGTCCACCGCCATCTCGTTGTACAGGTTGGGGTTGGCCCGCACCTTCTGCAGCTCCAGCTGGCTGGTCACCCCGCGCTCATCGATGCCCACCAGCTGCTTGTGCAGGTGGTCGAAGCTCGCCCCGGCCGGCCGCAGCCAGTTCTGGAAGACGGCCACGTAGCGTACCCACCGGTTGGCCTCGTACAGGCTGTGCATCGCGTGGATCGCCAGGCGCGTGTAGACGCGGTGCTCGGCCACGCTCAGCGTTCCCGAAGCGGCCAGGCCCGTGGTGTCGTGAGCGTCGTCGGTGAAGTGGCGCCGGCCGATGATGACGTCATGGCCCCCGGCGAAGAAGGCCGCCAGGAAGGTGTGGCGGGTCCGCTCGTCCATCGAGTCCCAGGAGTCCGGGTCCGCGCCCGCGGCCGCCAGCTTGGTGCGCGCCACCCGCTCCACGTGCTCGACGCCGACCGGGTCAGCCAGGTAGGCCTCCATGCGCTCGCGGGCGGCGTCGGGGATCTCGTAGCCGTGGTTGATGTGCCAGTAGTCGAAGGAGAGGATCTCAAAGAGGTTGGGCACCCGCCGGAACTCGGCCACCGTGTCGAACAGGGCGGAGGCGGCGACGGCGTCGAGGCGCTCGAAACCGCCGTCGGCCCCGCGCACGACGCGCGCCTTCTCCGGAGGCGTCTCCAGGTAGCGTGCCGAGCAGAAGGCACAGCTGTGGGTGCGGTCGGCCTCCTTCAGCGGGCGCACCTCGGCCACCGGGTGCGAGATGGGGCGGTTGGCGCGGCCCGGCACGGTCCACACCTCGGTTCCGGTGAAGGGGCTGATCTGCTTGACCGTCCCGTCGGCCAGGCGCGTGAGTGGTTCGGCGGAGGGTGAGTACGGCATGAGCATGCTTCCATTGTGACGCCTGATGGCGGCCCGTGCGCCCGGCCGGCCCGATGGCGGACCCGGTTCTCCTCCGAGGGCAGCGAGTCCCGTCTACAGCGGAATGAGCTCGATATGTCGTCGATCCTCTGACGTGAGCGCCTGCACCATGCGTCCGTCCATGGTGGCGAGAACGGCGTTGTGACGTGCCGCGAGGTCCACCAGGTGCAGGTCGGTGACCTGTTTTGGGCCCTTCAGCCTCGAAAAGCTGATGGACGGCTCAGCAGGAGGGGCGTCGTCGACAAGGAACACGTGATCGTCAAGCAGTCGCAGGCGATCAGTGGTCGTCATCTCGGTACTGCTCGATGAGCTCTGGCGTCACCACATGAGCCTGCTGGCCTGCGGGCGGGAAGAACAAGGGGATCCCGTGCCTGCTGGTGCGGCTCCCGTGGGAGATTCCCCGGAGCGCGAGATCGGACACGGCGCGCCCGAGTGACACTCCGTCGCGATGAGCGCGTTCACGAGCCAGGGACAGGACCCGGTCGTCGATCTCAAGTGTCGTCCTCATACGATCATGATCGCACCAGCGCATCACGTCATCAATGAGCCGCTGAACTGTTGTGGATTCTGACGGTGGGCCCGGCCGGCCGAGGTCGGGGTAGTCTCTCTGGCTCGTGCGGACCTGCGCCGGGCCCGGCCCTGCGCCCCGCGCTCCCCCATCCCCTGCACCCCGCACCCGACCGGAGACAAGGAGACGATATGGCCGAGGTCTTCACCTCCCTGCTGCTCATCGTCGCGGTGGCCTTCGTGGCGCCGCTGATCTCCTGGACCATCCCCAAGCGGCTCGTACCCGAGGTCGTCCTGCTCATCCTGGGCGGGATGCTCATCGGCCCCCACGGCCTGGGGCTGGCCGTCGATGACTCCTCGATCGAGCTGCTGCGCGAGCTCGGCGTCGCTTTCCTCTTCCTCATGGCCGGCTACGAGATCGACATCAACGAGCTGCGCGGGGCGGGAGGGCGCCACGCCGCCGTCGCCTGGCTGCTCTCGCTGGGGCTGGCCTTCGGCGCGGTCAGCGTCATCGGGGTGACCGGAGGGGCGGCGTCGGCCAACGGCATCGCCATCGCCACCGCCATGACCTCCACGGCCATCGGCACGATCCTGCCGATCCTGCGCGACCGCGGCCTGCTGCCCACGGCGGTGGGGGCCTCGATCCTCAACCACGGCGCCGTCGGTGAGGTCGGGCCGATCCTCGTCATGGCGCTGCTGCTGGGGTCGCGCTCCACCTGGGCGAGCATGGCGATCCTGGGTGTCTTCCTCATCATCACCCTGCTCATCGTCCGCTTCACCAGCCGCGTCAAGCGCGTGGGGCGCCGCCTGGTCGAGGCCATCCACCTGGGGGCCTCGACGACGGCGCAGACCACCATCCGCGCCACCGTCCTGCTCCTGGTGGGGCTGTGCGCCATCGCCGCCATCTTCGACCTCGACGTCATCCTGGGGGCCTTCGCCGCCGGCTTCGTCCTGCGTCACGCCCTGCCCGAGGGGGACGCCGAGTTCGAGGAGAAGCTCGACGGGTTGGCCTACGGGTTCTTCATCCCGATCTTCTTCGTCACCTCCGGCATGGGCATCGAGGCCGGGCTCGACGCCGGGGACCTGGTCAACCTCCTGGCCTTCTTCGTGCTGCTGGTGCTCGTGCGGGGCGTGCCGGTGTGGCTGGCCTCCCGGGCGGAGCGCCGCAGGGACGGCTCGCGCATCTACTCGATGCGCCAGAGCCTCCAGATCGCCGTCTACTCGACGACGGCCCTGCCCATCATCGTGGCCGTCACCCAGGTGGCGGTCAGCGCGGGGGCCATGTCGACCTCCTTCGCCTCCACCCTCGTGCTGGCCGGGGTGCTGTCGGTGCTCGTCCTGCCGGCCGCCGGGCTGGCGCTGGGCCACCGGAGCGACCACGCGCCGGCCAACGAGGTGATGCGCGTGGTCCAGGGGCCGGCCGCCCCCGACGGACGCACCCCGGAGGAGGCCACGGCCCCGGTCGGCGAGCAGGTCTCGGAGCCGCGCCGACCGGCGTCGCCGCCCAGTGGCATCAGGCTGCCGGCGGGGGAGCGCACCCTGGCTACAGGAGTGAGGCGGCCGGTGCAGCCCGACCTGGTGGGCCTGCCCGACCTGCGCGAGCAGGCGACACCGGCGATGGCGCGCCTGGCCGAGCTGGGGATGCACGCCCGAGGGCTGTCGCTGGAGGAGTCGCACCGCCTGGCCGCGCGCCTGGCCGAGATCGAGCAGGATCACGCCCTGTGGCGCGAGCGCTGGCACCGCGCGCGCAGGCACGGCGGTACCTCCCGGGCGGCCCGACGTCGTCGGCCCCGCGGCGAGTGATGGTTCCGGCCCAGGCCTCAGTGACGTTCCGGCCCAGCCCTAGTGACGGCCCCGGCACCGGCCTTCACTGACGGTCCCAGCCCTCTCACCCAGCCTCTCGTCTAGCCTCCTGCCCGTCGTCGTGTCCGTCCTCCCGCCGACGGGGACATCTCACGCGGCCGGGGACGTTCCACTCCAGCCGGGGACGTCTCGCGCGTTCGGTGACAGGAATCCGGTCCCCGACGGCGTCGAAGGTCCCCGCCCGGAAGGGCACGCACCCGGCCGCGCAGAATGTCCCCGGCCGCATCCTTCGTGGCGCTGTGCAAGCCAATGGGTGGTGTCCCCGGCTGCGCGGAATGTCCCCGACCGTTGGAGGGACGGAGCGAGTCGGTGACTAGCCCTGCTGGGCGAGCATCTGCTCAACCATCTCCTCCAGCGACGCCTGCACCGGCCGGTAGCGGGTGCCCAGCTCGAGGCGGCTCCGGGAGGCGTCGGAGCGGACCGTGTAGCCCACGTTGTGTCGCACATAGGCACGTGTCAGCCCGAGCCTGGGCGCCATCGCTAGGAGCACCGGTCCGGGCAGGACCCGCCGCGGCAGAGGAAAAGACCCCCCGAAGCGCGGCAGCAGTCTCCCGGCGAGGGCCAGCAGATCGGTGTCCTCAGCGGAGACGATGTAGCGCCCGTGGGCCTCAGGCAGGAAGGCGGCGGCGATATGCCCCTGGGCCACCTCGCGGACATCGACGGCGCTGATGCCCACGCGTGGCGCCCCGAGGCGAGCGGTGCCGTCGATCATCATCCGGATCATGGTGAAACTCTCGCTGGTGGGGGCGCTGCCCAGTGAGGGGCCGAGGATCATGGACGGGTTGATGGTCACCAACCTCCACCGATCCTGCCCTGCGGCCAGTCGCCACGCCTCCTTCTCTGCGAGGGTCTTGGAGTAGGGATAGGGCTGGTGGCCGGCGGAGGAGGTGGTGTTCCAGCAGGTCTTGGTCAGGATTCGCCCCGGGTAGCCCTCGATATCCGCGGCGTCGCCGTACATGGCCACGATCGAGCTGGTGAGGACCACTCGCGTGACCGACGGTGTGCGCTCGACTCCGGCCAGCACGTTACGGGTTCCCTCTAGGGCCGGCTCGATCAGGTCGTGCTGCGGGTCGTCCGTCGAGTGCAGAATGGGCGAGGCCGTGTGGATGACGACTGTGCACCCCTCAATGGCTTGGTCGTAGGAGTCGGGCTGGAGCAGGTCGCTGGCGAAGAGGCGCAGAGTGCCCGGCGCCTGCTCGGCCATGCGATTCAGGTGGGCGACCTTGCTCGTGTTCTGGGGATCGCGCACAGCGGCGTGGACGGTGACGCCGGCGTCGAGCAGGCCCTTGGTGACCCAGCTGCCCAGGTAGCCGGTGGCGCCGGTGACCATGACGGGGCTGCTGGTGTCGATCGGGATGCCGCTGAGATCGATGGTGGAGTCGAAGTTGTCGGTGTAGTCACTTGAGTGTGCTGCCGAGGATCGCATGGCCGCAGCCTGACAGCCTTAGGAAACGAAGTCAATCAGTTTCACTATTGATCGGTACGATCTCCTCATGAACGCAGCGGGCTCACAAGCACCGAGGAGCAAGCGCGCTCCGGGGCGGCCGGTTGACGCCGCTCTGGGGCCGGCGATCATGCTGGCCGTGCGTGACCTCCTGGCCGAGAGCGGCTACGCCGCGCTGACGACGGCGGCCGTGGCCCGGCGCGCGGGCGTCTCTACCGCCACCCTCTACCGCCGGTGGCCCACCAAGCGCGAGCTCGTCCTGGCCTCGACCAGGCGCATGATCGAGACCGGCGTGGCCGATGAGGCCGCGGGTTCCGGCGCTTCCGCGGCCGAGGATTTCGATACCGGTTCGCTGCGAGGGGACCTGCAGGCCTTCATCGCCCACAAGAACCGGGCGCTGTCAGGGGCCACAGGTCAGGCGGTGCTGTCTCTTCTGGGAGAGCTGCCGCAGGACCCGGAGCTCAAGGAGCTGCTCCTCGGGGAGCTCCTCGCCGCCACTCGCTCTCACCTGGAGCAGATCCGGGATCAGGCTCGGGCGCGCGGTGAGGGTGCCGTCGACCTGGATCCTCATGCCGGAGCCCGGCTGGTCCTGGGGGCGGTCCTCGCTGGGATCGCCTTTGCGGCCGGAGGTGACGAGGCCGAGCCGTTGTCCGACGTCGAGCAGGACCTGCTGCTGCGTGCGCTCGGAGATGGATGACGGTACTCGCCGACGGGGACATCTCACGCGGCCGGGGACGTTCCACTCCAGCCGGGGACGTCTCGCGCGTTCGGTGACAGGATTCCGGTCCCCGACGGCGTCGAAGGTCCCCGCCCGGAAGGGCACGCACCCGGCCGCGCAGAATGTCCCCGGCCGCATCCTTCGTGGCGCTGCGCAAGCCAATGGGTGGTGTCCCCGTCTGCGCGGAATGTCCCCCGCGGCGCGGAATGTCCCCGATGGGGCCGGAGTGGGGGCGGTGGTGCGCGGAGAGCCGGCCGCGATCAGCTCGACGAAGCCGCCGCAACGCTCCCGGCGGCGATGATGGCCATCGTCACGGCCTCCACGGCCCGCTGCACCGCGCGCCCCACGGGGCTCTCCCCCGCGAGCTCCTTGATCCGGCGCTTGAGCTCTCCGCGGCTGAGACCGGTCTCCTGCTGCGGCAGGACGGTCGGTGCGACACTGAGCGCCTGCAGGATCGACAGCAGGGCGACATCGGAGGCGGTCGGCGGCTGCACCCCGCGCAGGGCGGCGTCGATGCGTGCACGCAGCTGCCGCTCGGGGAGGGGATCGAGCGTGGGGTAGCTGGGGTTCAGCGAACCGAACAGCCCGCCGGTGTGGATGCGCACCACCCCGGCCGCCGCCAAGGACTCGGCGATGTGGCGGGTGGGGTTGAGCTTGCTCCAGCACACCAGGGAGGAGAATCGCTTGCCGTCCTTGGCGGGCAGGATCTCCAGGGCCTGGTCCAGGACGGGGTGCCCGGTCGGCTCGGAGTTGACGATGTAGATGCGGGGGTTGCGCTCCTCGGTCAGGCTGATACGGCCGGCCAGCAGCAGGTCGGTGAGCAGTGCCCCGGTGAGCCCGTAGGACGAGTGCGCCATGCGGCTCTCCGGCTTGCCTGAATCCTTGGTCAGCAGCAGGAACAGTTCTTCACAGGTCAGCATCGCGTTCATGGATCCAGTACAACGCACCGTCATCGAAATGTGATCCACCCGGGGTGCGAGATCCGGGTCCGGGGCGGCTCCTCCTCACGGGGGAGGTACCCACCCGCCTATCCGACCGGGCTACGGCCGGTCCCTCACCCCGCCCGGCACCCGGCCCCACGCGACCGGGTGCGAGACCGGCGCCGTTCGCGCCCAGCGTGCGATCAGCGGCCGGACGGCGCCCGAAGGTGTCGTACCCCGCGTCTAACCTGGGGCCATGGCTCGCGCGATTCGGCATGACGACTGGCCGGTGGAGCTCACTGATGGCCAGATCATCAGTCGGGTCGGCCACCGGGCCTTTGAGCGCGGCCTGGACTATGCGCGCAAGGGGCGGGTGCGGGGTATCAGCGTCGCCGGGGACGGGGACATCATCAGCGCCCAGTCCAAGGGCTCGGGCGCGCACACCTACCAGACCATGGTCTTCCGCAAGCAGGGCGCCCGCAGCGCCCCGGCGTCCTGGGCCGGCACCTGCTCGTGCCCGGTGGGCAGCGACTGCAAACACACGGCCGCCCTGCTCATTACCGCGCGCACCCTGGCGCAGGCCGAGCCCGACGGCGCCGCCGCCCCCTCCGGCGGGCCCGCCCCCTGGGAGAGCCGGCTGGCCGACCTGCTGCAGGTGGAGCGAGCCCCGCGCCGTCGGATGGCCCTGGAGATCATCGACGACCCCGGCAACATGTGGGGCACCCCCGCCGGCCTGTCCATGCTGCCGCTCATCGAAGGCAAACGCGGCTGGAACCGGCAGGGCGCCGCCTGGACCCAGATCGCCGCCGGAGGCCTGGACGACGACGTCGACCCCACCGTCATGGGCGTCCTGCGCGAGCTGGCCGGCATGGCCGGCGGCTACGGCTTCTACTACGCCGACGACCGCCTCTCCCTGACGACCGCGCCCGCCCACGTCTGGGACGTGCTGCGCCGCGGGGTGGCTGCCGGCCTAACCCTCACCACCGCCCAGCGCCACGGCATGCCCGTCTACCTCGCCGACGGGCTGCGCGGCGGCATCCACCTCACCCGGGAGGGCGACGGCGACATCGCCATCACCCCCGCCCTGGAGATTGACGACGTCGAGGAACTGCGCCGCCTCCAGGTCCCCGGACTGCGCCTGAGCTTCTCCCTCATGCCGATCGGCGACCCGGTCCACGGCTTCTACACGTGGATGCCCGGGCGCGAGCTGCTCCTCATGCCGCTCGAGCCGCGCCCCACCGAGGCCCTCTCCCGGGTGCTGCGGGGCGACGGCGAGGCCATCACCATCCCGGCCGGGGACGTCGAGCGTTTCGAGACCGAGCATCTTGAGGCCCTCACCCGGGCGCTGCCGGTCCTGTCCGCCGACACCTCCATCCGCATGCCCCGCCCCACGACGCTGCGCGCCGCGCTCGCGGTCCACGTCGATACCGCCGAGCACCATCTGAGCACCGAGTGGTTCATCCGCTACGTCGGGGAGGACGGCGAGGTCCGGAGCAGTCACGCCCTGCCCGACCTGTCCGCGGCGGCCGAGGGGCGCATCGAGGGCGGGACCGCCGGCCGGGACATTGAGGGGGAGACCCGCCTGGCCCGAGAGGTCCTCAACCACCTGCTTCCCCTGGCCGGCCGGCACCCGGCCCTCTGGCAGCCCCTGGACCTGCGCGGCATGGCCACGGCTCGTTTCATGACCGAGACGCTTCCGGTCCTGCGCGAGTTGGAGGCCTTCGATATCGAGGTCGACGACGACGTTCCCGACTACCGCGAGGCCGACGCCGCCCCCGTCATCACCACCAGCGTCAACGACGACGAGGACCGTCCGGACTGGTTCTCCCTGTCCGTGCGCGTCCACGTGGGGCAGGAGGAGATCCCCCTGGCGCTGCTCATGGCGGCCGTAGCTGGCGGGGAGCCCGAGGTGCTCCTGGAGTCGGGCACCTGGGTGAGCATCGACCGCCCAGAGATCGAGGCCCTGGCCCGCCTCATGGAGGAGGGCCGCGAGCTGGCCGACCCGCAGGCGCAGGGCGAGCTGCGGGTCAGTGCCCTGCACGCCGGCTACTACGAGGTCCTGGAGTCACTCGGCATCATCGAGCAGGCCACGGCTCGCTGGAAGGAGCGGGTCGGGCGGCTGCTGGAGCGGGCGCGCGCCGCCGAGGCCGCGGCCGAGCGCTCCGGTGGACGGCCTGTCGGAGGCGACGACGCGGGCGACGCCGCCGAGAGAACTGGTGAAGGGACCGGCGGGGTGCCCGTGCCCGCGGGGATGCGGGCGACGCTGCGCCCCTACCAGCTCGAGGGCTACCGGTGGCTGGACTTCCTGCGCCAGGCGGGCCTCGGCGGGGTCCTGGCCGACGACATGGGACTGGGCAAGACCGTCCAGGTGCTCGCCGCCGTCCAGCGCCTCATCGAGCTGCGCGAGGAGGCCCAGGGGAGCGAGCCGGCCAGCTCCGGTGACGCCGGTGAGCCGGAGGGGACCGGGCCGGTGCTCGTCATCGCACCGACCTCCGTCGTCGGCTCCTGGGTGGAGCAAGCTGAGCGCTTCTGCCCGGGGCTGCGGGTGCGGGCCGTGAGGCGGACCGCCGCCAAGCGCCAGGAGACCCTGGAGGAGATCGTGGAGGGCTGCGATGTCGTCGTCACCTCCTACACGATCGTGCGCCTGTGCGAGGAGGAGTTCATCGCCCAGGACTGGGCCTGGGTGGTGTGCGACGAGGCCCAGTTCGTCAAGAACCACACCTCGGCCACCTACAAGGCGGTGCGGCGGCTGCGCTCGCCGTCGACCATCGCGATCACGGGTACGCCGCTGGAGAACTCGCTCATGGACCTGTGGGCGCTCATGAGCATCGCGGCGCCGGGGCTGCTGCCCGACCCGGAGCGCTTCGGGCAGGTCTACCGCAAGCCGATCGACCGCGGGGACGCCGAGGCGCTGGGGCGGCTGCGGCGCAGGATGCGGCCCTTCCTGCTGCGGCGCACCAAGGAGCAGGTGGCCGCGGACCTGCCCGCCAAGACTGAGCAGGTCCTGTCCGTCGAGCTGGGCGCCAAGCACCGCAAGGCCTACGACCAGCGCCTGGCCCGCGAGCGGCAGAGGATCCTCGGGCTGTTGGAGGAGGACACCGCCCAGTCGCGCTTCGTCGCGCTCAAGGCGCTGACCACCCTGCGGCAGATGGCGCTCGACCCGGCGCTCGTCGACGGCGAGGACGGGGCTGAGCCTGAGGCCGCCGAGAGCGCGGGTGGCGGGGAAGCCGGGGAGGCCGCCGGTGGGAAGGGCGGTTCTGGCAGGAAGACGGCCCGCGGGAAGGGTGCGAAGGGCAAGGCTGCTGGCGCCCCCGCAACGGGCCGCAGCGGACCGGGGCGGCGGCCGAGCCCGTCGGCCAAGGTCGAGGTGCTGGTCGAGCACCTGGGGCCCATCCTCTCCGAGGGGCACCGCGCCCTCGTCTTCTCCCAGTTCACGCGCTACCTCTCCGGCGTGCGCGAGCACCTGGAGGCCACCGGTGTGCGAACCGCCTACATGGACGGCTCCACCCCCGACCGGCAGAAGGTCATCGACGCCTTCCGGGCCGGCGAGGCCGACATCTTCCTTATCTCCCTCAAGGCCGGCGGCTTCGGGCTCACGCTCACTGAGGCCGACTACGTCTTCCTGCTGGACCCGTGGTGGAACCCGCAGGCTGAGGAGCAGGCCGTCGACCGCACCCACCGGATCGGCCAGGACAAGCCGGTCATGGTCTACCGGCTCGTCTCGGCCGACACCATCGAGGAGAAGGTCATGACCCTCAAGGAGAAGAAGGCCGAGCTCTTCGCCCGGGTCGTCGAGGGGGCCGGCGAGGCCGAGGCCGGCGGCGAGGGTGCTGCGGGCGCCGGTGCGGGTGGCGCCGGCGCGGTGGGCTCGGGCGGGCTCAGTCCGGCGGCCCTGACCGCCGCCGAGATCCGCGAGCTCATCGAGGGCTGAGGTCTTCGACGTCGTCAGGCGCCGCCGTAGGCCGGCCGTCCCCACACGCCTGCACTGTGGCCCTCATCCATGGAGCCTTGCACGTGGGCGGAGACGTGAATCCCGCGCCTGTATGCATGACATGTACTTGCCTGGAAGCCTTCAGTGTGATGCCGCGGTACACATGGTGGAGGTGGGGCCAGGTGCGGACATTGCTACCGCTGTGGCGTTGGGCGACAGCACCGTTTTTCCGGTGACATCTGGCCCAGAGAGCGCCGGGGACCACTGTCACACTCGGCGCAGGTGATAATCGCGGGTGGCTGGGGGAACGCGGCATCGTCGGATGGGTCGGTGCACGCGCGGGCAAATCCAGACGCAACAAGGAACTAATCTGATAGTATCCAATATACTAGAACAAAATTCCCTGTGAATTACTTGGAGGGCTGTATGTATCTGAGGAGCGCCATCATCGAGAACGTGAAGAGTTTTCGAGGAGCGCATCGTTTTGATTTTAAGCCAGGAGTTAACTTCTTTGTCGGTGATAACAATAGTGGAAAATCCACGATACTTGAAGCTCTTTTGTTTATGTTTGAGGGGCCGTCCGCGACAAGGTGGACCCCCGATAAATTCTATTGCACCGAATCCGATGGAGCAACCAGGGTAGAAGTTGATATCTCGGGAGATGTTGACGGTCTGGTGGCGCAGGATAAGTTTAAAGTCCTCAAAGACTTTATCTTTGAGGATAGTGGACAAAGAATTCTCCGTTTGGAGCGAAGTAGTGAGATGCGAACCGTGATTCAGAATGGTAGAGACAAAAAGGTTGATGTCAAGAGCGTGTGTTTCTGGCATCCAGAGCACGAGCAGTTTGAGAACGTTACCGGTATTGATGCTAAAGTAAAAGCGATTTTTGACTTCGAGGCAGTTTGGGCGAACGCGCAGCCAGGCGATCATATCGATTTCGCCAGCAACAAGACGCTTGGTCGTCTTCTTGACTCTTCGTTTAGGCAGTTTACTCAAACTGATCGCTGGAAGGACCTTGCGGAGGCTCACGAGAGAGCCTTTTCTATCGAAGGGGATGGGTCCTTCTTGGGAGAAACGAAAGTTCTTGCAGAAGGCATAGAAAAACTTGTTCGCGAACAATATGGGCAGGCTAGATTTCGTTTCGATTTTGGATTGCCTGATGCGACTGTGTTTATGAAACAGGGGAAGATGTATGTGGATGATGGCGCTGGTGAAACGCTTGTTGATGGGAAGGGTACCGGCATGCAAAGGGCTATTGCGCTTGGTATCATCCAAATGTATGCCCGATCGTCTGCTCTTGCTGATACAATTAATCTGACGCCGCTCGCGCTTATGCTGGATGAGCCTGAAACTTGGCTGCACCCAAGTGCGCAACTCAAACTTGGCGAAGCGCTGAGTAAGATTGGTAATCGCGAACAAGTGTTTATTGTCACTCATTCCCCATACTTGATTCGCAAATTTGATCACAATGCTCATCTTCTCACGGTCCTTGTGGGTCAAGGGGTTGGGAGGCGTGTCGACATGTCCACTCAGTTCGGTATATTTGGATTAGGTGAGCCAACATGGGGTGAAATTAACTACAGGGCATTTAACGTGTGTAGCAATGACTTTCATAATGAGCTTTATGGCTACGTGCAACGCCATCTCGAATCGCAGAAAGGGGATGGTAAATTTGCCACGGAAAAGGAGGTTGATTCCTATCTTGAGAGCAAGGGGTTGAAAAAGACTGGGACTGGGCTCGCACGTCGACCAATAAATATAAAACAACACTTCCTGTATTTGTTCGTAACTCCATTCATCATCCAGAGAATAATTTGAATGACGAGGTTACTGAAAATGAGCTGCGTGAGTCGACTGCAGCTCTTGTGACGATTGTAGAGTCCATTAATAGATCCTCTTAACTTCTAGGATATAATAGGGTGTGATGAGATTGTCTGGCTGAGTTGTTGAAATCGCTTCTGGTGAGCTGATCTGATCAAGTTAATCCTAGAGAGTTTGCTTGATTTCGCGGTGTCCCAGGGGCCACAGAGCCGGGACTGCAGGTGGTCTCCACAGGGCTGACAAGCCCCTGAGCGCGGCGGCTCGGGGCGGCCCGATGCTGGTGGGGCGGGCACGGCGCCCGCTGGGGAGCGGCGGTGCGCTGGTCCCCACCGATCAGAGGAGAACCACCATGAGGAGACCCACCCGGACCACCTTGCGCGCCCTGCGCACCAGCGTGATGCTGGCCCGCCCGAGTGACGCCTCGACGCTGCCGGCGCTTCTGCGGCGCCTGGTCACCAAGGAGGAGGGCATGGCTACCGCTGAGTACGCTATCGGCACCTTGGCGGCCGCGGCCTTCGCCGGCTTGCTGCTGGCGCTCATGCGCTCGGGCAGCCTGAGCGGGGCGTTGCAGTCCATCATCGAGTCGGCGCTCTCGGTGTGATGTGCGCCGTTATCGCAGCAGGTGGGCGCGCTCGCCCCCGAGTGGCCCGGTCGCTCGGCGGTGGCCGACGTCGCCGCCCGGGTCCCGCTTCCCGCCGGCCCTCCAGCCGCGTGGAACCGCATCCCTCACCTGGTCGCCGGCCCCGACGAGGCCGCGGGGTCGACGACCAGGGCGGGTGCACCGCAGGAGGGGAGGAGGGGATGGTGACGGCTGAGACGGCACTGTCACTGCCTGCGGTTGTCCTTGTGCTGTTGATGGTGCTGGCGGCGGTCAGCGCCGGAGTCACTCAGCTGCGGGTGGCCGACGCCGCCCGCACCGCCGCCCGTCAGGCCGCCATCGGCCAGGAGGACTACGCCGGCGCAGCCCAGCGCGTGGCCGGAGGGGTGAGCCTCGGCGTCGAGCAGGGCGAGCTCACCTGCGTCACCGCCGCCCGCCCCGTCCCCGGCCCCTTGGGCGGCCTGGGCCTGACAGCGCGCGCCCGCGCCTGCACCTACACCGAACCGAGCAGCCCATGAACCGCCCACGGAGGGACGAGCGCGGCTCGGGGACCGTCTACGCGCTCGGCGTCATCGCCGTGCTGCTGGCCGCGGCGCTCGGCATCGCGGGCCTCATCCAGGCCCAGAGCGCCACCGGCCGGGCCCGGGCCGCCGCCGACCTCGCGGCCATCTCCGGTGCCACGGTCCTGTCCTCGGTCATCGCTCCCAGTGACCCCTGCGCCATGGCGCAGCGCGTGGCTGCAGCCAACGGCGCCTCGGTGAGCGTCTGCTCCGTGGCCGGCGAGGACGTCACCGTCAGCGTCGTCGTCCCGACGACGATCCTCGGCCGGCCCCGCCAGGCCACTGCCCAGGCCCGCGCCGGTCCCGTCGACGCCCCGCCCAAGCCGTGACCCGGCCCGAACCCGGGTGTCGACACAGTGCGCCGGGGCTCCCGGGCCTCAGTCCTCGACGGCGACGGTGGCGCCGCCCGCGAACTGGGCCGCGTGGAGGCGCGCGTAGGCGCCGTCCGCCGCGATGAGCTCGTCGTGGCTGCCCTGCTCGACGATGTCGCCGTGCTCCATCACCAGGATGGTGTCGGCGTCGCGGATCGTGGACAGGCGGTGGGCGATGATGAAGCTCGTGCGGCCCTCGCGCAGCGCGTTCATCGCCTGCTGGACCAGCAGCTCGGTGCGGGTGTCCACCGAGCTCGTAGCCTCATCGAGGATGAGTACGGCCGGGTTGGCCACGAATGCCCGCGCGATCGTGAGCAACTGGCGCTCGCCGGCGGAGATGTTGGCGGCGTCCTCATCCAGAACCGTGTCGTAGCCCTGCGGCAGGGCCTTGATGATGTGGTCGACGAAGCACGCCCTCGCGGCGGCCTCGACCTCCTCGTCAGTGGCGCCGGGCCGCCCGTAGCGGATGTTCTCGCGGATCGTGCCGGCGAACAGCCACGGGTCCTGGAGAACCATGCCGGTGCGGCGACGCACGTCATGGCGCGTCATGGTGGCGATGTCGCGCCCGTCGATGAGGATGCGTCCCCCGTCGAGCTCGTAGAAGCGCATGAGCAGGTTGACCAGGGTGGTCTTGCCCGCCCCCGTGGGCCCCACGATCGCGACCGTGTGCCCGGGGTCCACCCGCAGCGACAGGTCGCGGATGAGCTCGACCTCCGGGCTGTAGGAGAAGCGCACGTGCTCCATCTCGATGACACCCGGGCCCGCCGGGCGCTTCGGCGAGGCCCCCGCGGCACCGGCGCTCCCCGGTGTGACGTCGTCGGGACGCTCCTCCTCGGCGTCGAGCAGCTCGAAGATCCGCTCGGCGCTCGCGGTCCCGGACTGCACGGCCGTGGCCATGCCGCCAAGCTGACCCAGGGGCTGGGAGAACTGCTGGGAGTACTGGATGAAGGCCTGCACGTCGCCCAGGCGCAGCGACCCGGAGGCGACCATGGCGCCACCGACCACCGCGATGGCCACATAGTTGATGTTCCCGATGACCAGCATGATCGGCATCATGATCCCGGAGAGGAACTGGGCGCGCAGCGAGGCCCGGAACAGCTCCTCGTTCTCGGCGGCGAAGGCCTCGCGTACCGAGGCCGTGCGCCCGTAGACCTGCACCAGGGCGTGCCCGGAGAAGGACTCCTCCACCCGGGTGTTGATCTTGCCGGTGCGCGCCCACTGGTGGGTGAAGGCCTTCTGCGAGCGCGGCCCGATCACCCCGAAGACCACGCCCATGAGCGGGAACATGATGAGCGCCACCAGCGCCAGCTTCCAGGAGATGGAGAACATCATCCCCAGCACCCCCACCACCGTGAGGATCGCCGTCAGGGCGCCGGACAGGGACTGCTGCAGGGTGTTGGTGACGTTGTCGACGTCGTTGGTCAGGCGACTGAGCAGCTCGCCGCGCTGAACGGTATCGAAGTAGCTCAGCGGCAGGCGGTGCACCTTGTCCTCGACCTGGGCGCGCAGCCGGTAGAGGGCCTTGATCGTGATGCGGTTGATGAGCCAGCCCTCAAGCCAGTTGAGCAGGCCCGAACCCACGTACAGGCCCAGCACCACCGTCAGGATCCGGCCCAGGCGGGTGTAGTCGATGCCCGCGCCGGGGATGACGTCCATCGCCGAGAGCATCGTGGCGAAGTCATCCATCCCCCGTGCCCGCAGGGCCTCGACGGCCTGGGCCTTGGTGGTGCCAGCCGGCAGCATCGTGGAGACCACGCCCTCGAAGATGACGTTGGTGGCCTGGCCCAGCACCTTGGGGGCCGCCACGGCCAGCACGACCGTGCCCACGGCGGCCAGGGCCACGATCATCAGGGAGACCCGGTAGGCGCCCAGCAGGCCGACCATCCGCTTGAAGGAGGGCCAGAAGGCCTCGGCCTTGCCCGGAGGCGGACCGTCGTGCCAGTCGCCCGAGGCGGCCTGCGCCTCAGCGGCCAGCTTGAGGTCCTCCTCGCTGAGCTCATCGGCGCCGACGACGGCGCTCGCGGCGGTACGCGCACCGCTCCCGGCCTTCTTTCGGGTATCCCTGTCGGCGTTCCTGCCGGCCTTCTTGCCCATGTGGCTGCTCGCGTTCCTGCTCATGCTGCGGCCTCCGCTCCGAGCTGGGAGGTGACGATCTCGCGGTAGACGGCGCAGGTGGCCAGCAGCTCAGTGTGCGTGCCGCTGCCCACCAGGTGGCCGCCGTCCAGGACGAGGATCTGGTCGGCCTCGACGATCGTGGAGACGCGCTGGGCCACGATCACCTTCGTGATGCCGACCGTCGCCGGCCCCATGGCCTCGCGTAGCCGCGCGTCAGTGGACACGTCCAGGGCCGAGAAGGAGTCGTCGAAGATGAGGATGTCGGGTCGGCGCACCAGGGCCCGGGCGATGGCCAGGCGCTGACGCTGACCACCCGAGACATTCGTGCCGCCCTGGGCGATGGGCGCCTCCAGGCCCCCGTCCATCTTGGAGACGAAGTCCTTGGCCTGGGCGACCTCCAGGGCCTCCCACAGCTCGTCGTCGGTGGCCTCCTCACGCCCCAGGCGCAGGTTCGAGGCCACGGTCCCGGCGAACAGGAAGGGCTGCTGGGGCACGAGCCCCATCTGGGCCCACAGCGCCTCGGGGTCAGCCTCGCGCACGTCGGTGCCACCGATGAGCACCTGCCCGCTGCTGGCCTCCAGCAGCCTCGCCAGCAGCCGCACCACCGTGGACTTACCCGACGCCGTCGAGCCGACGATCGCCGTCGTCGTCCCGGGCTGGACGGTGAAGCTCACCTCCGCCAGGACGCGGGCGTCGGCGTCGGGGTAGACGAAGGTGACGTCCCGCATCTCGACCGTCCCGGGAGCCGGGAAGGTGTCGACGGCGTCGGGGGAGGAGGTGATGGTCGGCGACGTTGCCAGCACCTCGCTGATGCGCTCGGCGCACACCGCGGCGCGCGGGATCATGATCGTCATGAAGCTCGCCATGACGATGCCCATGAGGATCTGCATGAGGTAGGACATGAAGGCAATGAGGGTGCCGACCTCCACGTCGCCATCGCCGACCCGGTGGCCACCGAACCAGATGACGCCGACGATCGTCACGTCCAGCACCAGCATCACCAGTGGGAACAGCAGGACGAAGAGCTGCCCCACGCGCTCGCCGACGCGGGCGATGTCGCCGTTGGCGTCCTCGAAGCGCTCGGTCTCGGCCTCCTCGCGCACGAAGGCACGGATGACCCGGATGCCGGTGAGCTGCTCACGCATCACCCGGTTGATGGCGTCGAGCTTGTCCTGGTAGGAGCGGAACAGGGGCAGCATCCGGCCCACGATGAGTCCCACCGCCACGAGCAGGATCGGCACCGACACCCCGATCAGCCACGACAGGCCCGGGGCGCGCGTGACCGCCATGAAAATTCCGCCCAGCGCCATGAACGGCGCCGTCACCAGCATCGTGGCACTCATCATCACCAGCATCTGGACCTGCTGGACGTCGTTGGTGTTGCGGGTGATGAGCGAGCCCGCCCCGAAGGCGGAGATCTCCCGCTCGGAGAAGCCGCTGACCCGGTCGAAGACCTCGCCGCGCAGGTCCCGGCCCATGCTCATCGCCGCGCGCGCAGCGAGGTAGGTCGCCAGCACCGTGCACACGCCCTGGGCCAGGCTCACCCCCAGCATGAACGCGCCCATCCGCCAGATATAACCGGTGTCCCCGGTGGCCACACCCTTGTCGATGATGTCGGCATTGAGAGTGGGCAGGTACAGGGAGGCCATCACCTCAGCGAACTGAAGCACCAGAACGCACACCAGCAACCCCGTGTAGGGGCGCAGGTGCGTGCGCAGTAATCGAAGGAGCATGCCGGGAACATATCAGCCTCACCTAGCGTGAGGGCGAGGGGGTGGCGCCGCCTCGAGCAGGAGCCGCAGCACGACGGCGGCCCCGGCCTTGTCCAGAGGCTCGTTGTTGTTGCCGCACTTGGGCGACTGCACGCAGGAGGGGCAGCCGCTCGCGCAGCCGCAGCCCTCGATGACGGCCAGCGTTGCCTCCAGCCAGTCGCGCCCGGCCCGGTAGCCGCGCTCGGCGAAGCCCGCCCCGCCGGCGTGCCCGTCGTGGACGAAGACCGTGGGCGCCCCCGTCTGCGGGTGCATCGCCGTTGACAGCCCGCCGATGTCCCAGCGGTCGCAGGTGGCCAGCAGCGGCAGCATCCCGATGCTCGCGTGCTCAGCCGCGTGCAGGGCCCCGGGCAGGTCGGTGGGCTCCAGGCCCGCCGCCTCGCAGACCTCCTGGGGGATCGTCCACCACACGGCGGCGGTGGGCAGCACGTGCTCGTCCATCTCCAGGGCGTGCTGGGAGACGATCTCCCCGCCCGGCAGCGCCATCCGCTGGTAGCCGGTCACCTGACTGGTGACCTCCACCGAGCCGAAGGACCAGGTGATGGCGGGTGTGGTCGGGGACTCTGGGGCGTCGCCGGGGGATGATCCGGCCCGCCCGCTGCCGGCCGGATTGGGATCGGTGCTGGCCGGAATGGAACTTCCGCTGGGATCGCCGCCGGGACCGGCCGGCTCTTCCGGCTCGCGCGCCGACGGCTCACGGCGGTCCTCCGGCGTCGTCTGACCCGGCCGTCCCCAGACCTGCTGCTCGCGCTCGGCAATGATGCGCACGCTCGAGCGCGACCGGGCCCGCGTACGGTAGCCGACCGCCGCCTTCTGCCGCACGAGTGCGACGTCGTCGGCCAGCTCCTCGACCACGTAGACGCGCCCCTGGTGGACGTAGACCGCGCCCTCGTGGACGGTGGAGTCGGTGGCCGCGCCATCGACCGTGCCGATGACGACGCCCGTGTCGGCTTCCACGACCGGAACCTCGGGCGGGCCATCGCCGCGCAGGGAGGTCAGGTCCTGGGGCCGCCCGGGCAGGTTGACGTTCCAGAACCAGCCCGTGGGTCGACGCCGCAGCGCGCCCCGACCCTCCAGCTCGCGCAGCAGGGCGTCGTCGGATAGGCCGAACAGGGCCAGGTCCGAGGTCCGCAAGGGAGCCTCGGAGGCGGCGGCGCACAGGTGGGGCGCGAGCACGTAGGGGTTGGCCGGGTCGAAGACCGTGGCCTCCGGGGCGGCGAAGACCGCCTCGGGGTGGTGCACCAGGTAGGCGTCCAGCGGGTTGTCGGAGGCGATGAGGACGGCCAGGCCGCGAGTCCCGGCGCGTCCGGCCCGGCCCGCCTGCTGCCCCAGCGAGACGCGCGTGCCCGGCCAGCCGGCTATGAGGACCGCGTCCAGTCCGGTGACGTCGATGCCCAGCTCCAGGGCGTTGGTGGTGGCCAGGGCTCGCAGCCGGCCCGAGCGCAGGTCGGCCTCCAGGGCTCGGCGCTCCTCGGGCAGGTAGCCGCCGCGGTAGGCCGACACCGTGCCGACGAGCTCGGGCAGGGAGAGCCCCAGCGTGTGACGGGCCCGCTCGGCCACGACCTCCGCCGAGCGACGCGAGCGCACGAACACCAGCGCCCGGGCGCCCACGCTCAACAGATCCACGAGCAGCTCGGCGGCCTCGACGACGGCGCTGCGTCGCGCCGAGGGGTCCTCGCCGGGGTCGCCCGAGTCCGGTTCGACGCTGCCGGGTGGGGGTGCGGCTTCCGTCGCGCGCTGCGGGGACGATGCGCAGGGGCCGTCGCCGTTGGTGCGCACGGGCCGGGGCGCGCTGGAGGAGGAGTCGGCGTCCATGGGTGCGCCAGGGCTCGGGGTGCCTGCGGACGCCGACCCGCCTTCATCGGGGGTCGGCAGCACCCAGGGGTCGCGCAGGGCCGGCTGCCACAGGGCCAGGGTGCGCTCCCCGGCGGGTGCGGCGTCGTCGGTGACGGCCACGACGTCGTCGGGCTCCACGCCGATAAGCCGGGCCGCGGTGAGGGCCGGCTCGGCCGCCGTCGCCGAGGCGCATAGGACCACCGGCTGCGGGCCGCGCGGGCGCAGGCGCGCCACGAGCCGCAGGAGCCGGCGCAGCACGAGGGCGACGTGCGCCCCCAGGATCCCGCGGTAGGCGTGGCACTCGTCGATGACGATGTAGCGCAGGCCCCGCAGGAGACGGCTCCAGCGCTCGTGGGCCGGCAGCAGTGAGAAGTGGAGGAAGTCGGGGTTGGTCAGGACGACGTCGGCGTGGGCGCGCACCCAGTCGCGCTCGGGCAAAGGTGTATCCCCGTCGCAGGTGCCGGTGCGCACCGTGCGCAGGGAGCCTGCGGGCGTGCCGGCCTCGTGCTGGACGGCCGCGAGCTCGCCGACGAGCCGGGCCAGGGCGGCGGCCTGGTCGGCGGCGAGCGCCTTGGTGGGGGAGAGGTACAGGGTGGTGGGGCGCCGGGTGTGGGCGGAGATGCGCGAGTCGGCGCCGGGGGACTGGGCGGCCAGAACATCGGAGAGCGCCGGCAGCCAGGCCGCCAGGGATTTGCCCGAGCCGGTGCCGGTGGCCAGGACCGTGTGGCGGCCGGTGTGGGCAGACTGCGCGGCGGCGACCTGATGCGTCCAGGGGCGCTCAACGCCCAGGCGGCGGTAGGCGGCCACGAGGTCGGGGTCCGCCCACTCGGGCCAGTCGGCGTGGCGGCCGGGGCGGGCCGGGGTGCGTTGGAGGTGGACGAGCCGGCCGTCGCGTCCGCCGATGGACTCCAGGAGCCCGGTGAGGTCGCGTGCGGTCCCGTCTGCCATGGGGCACAGTGTGCACCACCGGTGGGTGGGCGGTTGTGGCACAGCACCGCGATCGTTCGTGTCTCGTTGCCCTACAGCCCGACCTCGATAGCCGCGTTCGTACCTTATGTCTCCCGTTCGAGGGGTAGAGGGTACGAACGCGGCACCTACCATACGAACGCGTGCGTTTAAAGGTTTAGCGACCGGCCTCAGTGGTGTGTTGCGTGGCCTTGGTGTCATGTTTGGCGACTTTTAGGCTGTTCGTCAGCCGAGGTGCCCGGGTCTGTGTGGCTCTGACCTGTGCATACGCGCCAGAGTGCGGCGGCCTTTGGCCAGGGGTGCGTCTAATAGTCGCCGTTTGTGACACCGGTTGTGGAGTGAGCCGGGTGGTCTGGGGTGTGGGCGTGTGCTGGGGTGTGGGGGTTAGTGGCCTTGGGCTTCTTCGGCGTCGTCGGTGAGGTAGGTGATGATGCGGACCAGGTCGTAGGGGGTGGAGGTCTCGGTGGTGGTGATGGTGCCTTCGATGGGTCGCCACTGGCTCTCGCCGGCGGGGCGGTACCTGGTGGTCCAGGTCGTGGTCAGGGTGGTGGTGACCCCGGTGGCGGTGTGCTGGTAGTGGTGGGTCACGCTCTGGTGGGGGTAGGGGGCTCCGGGGTCGGTGGTGGTCGTGGTGGTGCCGTCTCCCCAGCCCCAGGTGTAGGAGACGGGGGTGAACTCCACCTCGATGGAGGTGCCCAGGATGGTGGTGGTCTGGTACCGGGGGCTGGGGTTGGTGTAGACGATGAAGGCCTTGGAGATGATGACCTTGGACCCCGGAGGCTGACGCGTGATACCCGAGCCGGAGGCGATCAGCGTGGCGGCCTGGCGGGTGGTGATCGTGACCGTGCGAGGGCTACCACCGGTGGTGGGTTGGTCGGGCTGGCCGGGGCGGTTAAGGGTGGCCAGGTTGCACCTGTACTTGTCCAGCCCGTAGGCGTCCTTCTCGGGCGAGCACTCCCGATGAGACTGCTCCTCCCACAACGACGGATCCGAAGCCGTCACAACCGGACGCCCCTGAGACGAAGGCTCACCAGAGCTTGAATCAGGCAAAGGGACTTCTTGTGATGCTTCCCCAGTAACCTCTGACCTATCTCCATTGTTTCTACCACCCACAGTAGGTGGTGGATCCTGAGGGTCACTTGTGGCGACGGCAGCAGGAAGGAAGGAGAAAGCAGAAATCACTGACAAAGCAATCAATCTCCTCATTTGGAAATCACCTCCCCTTCGCCGATCATCCATCGGCCGCTGACATATCGAACACCGAACTTAAGTTCCTGTCCCTCGATCGGGTCGGCGGTCTCCGGATTCTTTCCCGGGTAGCACCATGTTATCTGGCCATAGTTGATGAAGACATGGACGAGGTTGTAGTTATATCCATCAAGTTTCTCGTAGTAGCGGATATTTGTAACATTTTGCTCCCATTTGTTAGCCCAGCCACCACTTTTGTGAAGCTTGACGGCATCATCGATAACGGATTTGCAGAAGACGCAACGATCTTCGCTCATCTTTGCTAGTTCGGTGGTGTTGCCGGTCATGAAGGCGTAGCGGTAGAGGTTGAGGAAGTAGCCGACGCTGGCTGCTGCGCCCTCGGCGCTCTCCTCGTTCAGCTGCGGGGGCTTGGCCGGTGCGGGTTCGGCCAGGGCGGCATCGCGCTTGGCGCGCAGCTCAGGAGTCAGAGCCGCTTCCCGCGAGGCAGTCGCCGAGGCGTTGGCATCCGCGATGCCCTTCTCGGCCCGGGCAATAGCCGCCGACGCGCTGGCACTGGCGCTCGCACTGGCCTCAGCCTTAGCGTCCTTCACCGAGCAGGCCGCCACCCCCAGCGCCAGCACACACACCGCCACCAACCCAGCCACACCCCTCCGGTGCCCGAAACGAGAGCTGGCTCGGGCCCTGCGCACCCTACTCAGCCGCTCTGACCCGGTTGCCAGTAGGGCCCGTCCCAAGTGCTCTCCGGGACCACAGGGAATGTCGAGGGTTAGGCAGGAGTGACGGAGGTGCGCGGCCAAGCCTGACTCCGGAACGGTTGGCCGGCCACCTGGGCGCTCCGTCCCTCTTCCTGAAGGCAGCTGCATGTTGTGCTTGCCGGGGACTTCGAGCTCTCGCTGGCCGCTATGACCGTGTTCGGCCAGACGTGTCTCCATTGCGAATAGCCGGCTGCCCAGCCGCCCTGGACTAACCGCCGGAGCCTCCTGCTCCGCGTGCCTGCTGATGCCGTCGAGGGGCAGTCCGGCCTGACGGTCGTGCACGGTGGGACGTTGCATTGGCGGGGTTGAGCGACCGGAGCCAGGCGCTGGCCTCCGGGCGCCCGCGGGCGCAGGGGATCGTAGGGACGCACTCAACACGGAAGCCTCCTCGCCACCGAAACAACTCCATGCCCCGCCCGGCTGGGCAACACTGCCCGTCCAGACGGTGCATTGACATTACCTGCAACAACGCCCCCAAACCAGACCCCGAGGACACCCTGTGGAAAACCTCGAAAAGAGACTCGTGCACCAGTCCCGTCGCACCCGGCCGGGCCCTTAATTCACCCCGCTCAACAGTCCGGGGCCTCGGTGTCACTCACCAGGAGTGGTCCCGAGGCCCCGAAGCCGTGCTCGCAGTGGCTCCTTCCTGCGCCTTCCTGCGCGTCGCCCTACGCTGTCGCGGCGGCCCGACCTGCAGTGGCAGCGCCGTCGGGAACGGCGTCAGAACTGCTGCTGGTCCGCGCGGTGGCGCTTCGGGTGCGCCGGGAACCTGCCTGCAGGAGCACGAGCGCCAGTGGCGCCACCGGCACGATCGCGAAGAACACGGTCACCCACACCGCGCTGAGGCTGAGCAGCTCGTGGATGAGCAAAACCGTGGGTGCGAAGATCACCACCATGATGAAGGCCGCCAGGGCTCCGACCACTGGCCGCACCCGCTGTGGCGCCAGGGCGGTCAGCGCCAGGGTGAGCGTGGGGAGGACCAGGACGTAGGCAGCGCCGGGCAATAGCACCATGAGCGGGACGCAGGCGGCTGCCAGCAGGAGCAGCACTGCGGCGAGGGTCTCCTGCCCGAGCCCCTCCTTCCAGCGCCGCACTACGAAGTGCGCCGTGAGCCCGGCCCCGATGAGGGCCCCGCCGGCGAACATCCACGGCAGTAGCGGGTTCGGTCCGATCCCGGTCTCCGGCGCCCACTTCATCGCCATGGCGCCGAGCTGCACCAGTCCCGCGGCGGCGGAGACGGACGCGGCCCGCCAGGTCAGGCCCCAGACGGTCCCCAGGACTCGCTTCCAGCGCAGCGACCTGGCCCGTACCACGACGACGCCGAGCGCGGCGATGATGGCCAGGCAGCCCAGCCCCGTCCCGACCGTCGCCGGGTAGCTCACTGTCATCCCCCGCCACAGCTGGAAGAAGTGGAGGTCGCCGTTGGCCGTCAGCGTGGGGGTCTGCCCGTCGAAGGCCCAGGCCCGGGTGAGGTCGAGGACTTGGTCGCCGTAGTGCTGGAGGGTCGAGTGGTTGACGTAGCGTGGGGCGTCGGTGGCGTGGTGGTAGTGGTCGGCCTCTCCGATCGCCGCGATGTTGAGCACCGTGAAGCCCTCGGGGATGACTTTCGCCATGTCAGTGGTGTTGGGCATGCGCGCATACAGCGAGGGGAGCAGCGAGCTGCTCACGGGCTGCTTCACGTGGCTGAGGAAGTAGCCGGCGACGGCGCTGTTGTTCGGGGAGGTCTCGAACATGAATGCCGGGCCGCTCATGCCGCGCGCCTCGAGGTTGAGGAAGAGGTCGACGTTGTCGTAGTCGGCGCGGTGGTGGCGCATCTCGTTGCGGGCGCCGACGAGGCCGATCTCCTCGCCGTCGGTGATGACGATCTTCAGTGAGTTCTCCGGCTGGCGCCCCTCGGCTTTGATCGCCCGGAGCGTCTCGATGATGGCTGCCACGCCGTAGCCGTCGTCGGCAGCCCCGTGGGAGGTCCCGGAGGAGTAGGACTGCTCATCGTTTTCAGTCCCCTCGACTGTGGCCGAGTCGTAGTGGGCCATGAGCGCCATGGTGCGCTCGGACTTCCCCGGCACGTCGACGACGATCGTGTCGGCCGTCGCGTCCTTGACCGCCGCCTGCTGCTCGGTGGACAGCATGTCGAAGGTCTCCTTGTCCTCCGGGATGCTGAAGTCGAACAGTGGGTCGGAGTGCACGTTGGCGGTGTAACCCAGGTTGGCGAACATGCCGATGACGTCGTCGCGCGCCCGGTCGTGCGCCTCGCGGCGCAGGACGCTGTGGGGCTCGTCGGCGAGGCGGTTGATGGAGGCCATGGCGCGCTCGGCGGAGAACGTGGTCGGGTCGGCGGTGGTTGGTGCGGGTGAGGGCAGGATGAGGACGCTCAGACCTGCCACCAGCCCCAGTAGGGCGGCGATCGGGGCCAGCAGGCGCCGGGCGAGATCGGGTACGGAGAAACGGCGATCAGTCATGGTGTCAACCTTCCGGACGTGAGTTGGTGGTGAATGGGGGAGGAGGGGCGGCATCGCCTTCACGCCTTCGGCTCGCCGGCGGTGAGGACAGGGTCTCGGGGTGCGGCGTGGGGGGGGCGAAGGCGACGTCAGGCGTGGCCCGCTCAGGCCTTGGGCCAGGCGACGACCAGGCAGACGGCGACGAAGGCGACAGTCAGCGCCACCTGCGTCCAGCCGAGCCAGACCCGACGACGCGGCAGGGCGGGCAGATCCGGCCACAGCGTGATGCCCCGGACGATCCCGTACAGGCCGGGCAGCGCCACCGCCGCCAGGATCCAGGTGGGCACATACGCCCAGGGCCCGGAGGCCGCGGCCGCCGCCAGGCAGCTGAGGAGCGCGGACACGCGGCAGACCACCGCCATGCGGCTGGGCGCGCTCGCCGCACGGGCAGCCGTGTACAGGCCCACCACCAGCGCCAGGATGGTGAAGATGCCAAGGATCATGCCCTGAAGCAGCATCTCGGCATGCATAGGAATGCGCGCCGTCGGAATTTTCTGCCCGTCGGTCAGGAGCGTCGCGGCGAGCGCGGCGGCGGTGCCGTCCGTGTTCTGGTCGGTGTAGACCATGACGGCCTTGCCCGACTCCTTGTCGATGGCCAGGTGCGTCATGTACTCCATCGTGGTGCCGCCGTGGCTGATAATCGTGTGCCCATCGACGACGTCGGTGTACCAGGTATCACCGATCTTCTTGCCCGGCAGCTGGAAGCCGGCCAAGACCTCCGCGGGCCACCGCGCCTCCTGAGGAGCGGCCCCGCCGGGGACGGTGTCGGTCAGGACCGCCTGGGCGTAACGGGTCATGTCCTCCGGGGTGCTCCACACCCCGGCGCCGGCCGGGTTGGAGCCCGGTCCGCTGAGCGACTGGCCGCGGCGCCTGTTGGTCTGGACCCCGTGGATGGCGCCGTCGGGAATCTCCGACTGGCCGGCGGTGAGGGTCGTGTGCTCCATGCCCAGGGGCGTGAAGAGCCGCTCCGAGACGTAGGACTTCCACGACTCGGCCCCGGCGGCGCGCCTGAGGGCCTCGCCCAGCAGCGAGATGCCCAGGTTGGAGTAGGCGAACTCGCCGCGCTTGCCCATCTTGGTGGTGCGGGTCTTCTCGATGAGCTGGTCGGTGCTGTCGGTGAAGGGGTTGAGGCCCAGGATGTCACCTCGCAGCACGAACCAGGTCAGGTCCTGCGAGGGGACGCCCGGGATGCCGGAGCGGTGCGAGGCGACTTCCTCCAGGGTGGCCTCGCCCGCCGGGGTGCCGGCGAGCTCGGGCAGGTGGGTGGACAGCGGGTCGCTCGCCTTGACCTCGCCGCGCGCGATGGCGTCGGCCAGGAGCTGGCCGTTGAAGGTCTTGGTGATCGAGCCGATCTCCATGGGGGTGGTGGATGTGTACTGCTGGCCGGAGGCGGAGGTTCCGATGCCGGCGTGGCGGGCGCCTTCGGCGGTGATGACGGAGACGTGGATGCCTCGGGCCTGGTAGTCATCGGGCAGAAGGCTGATGACCTGCTTGGCCAGGTCCTTGTCGCCCGTGATGGAGGAGGTGTCGGCCTTGAGTGCGTGCGGTCCGACAGCGAAGACTGCCAGGGCCAGGCAGGCCGCCAGGACCGCGCAGGCCCAGCGGGGCAGGTAGCCCCGAGGCCGGGTGGGAGATGCGGGTCTGGCCTGCTGCGATGGGGGTCGGGAACGATGGAAGGGAGAAGTGTTGGCGCTCATGGGACCAGGCTGTCGGAGCGTGATCGCCCACACGATCCAGCCACCTGGTCGGTCGATGTCGGGCCAGCCCGACAGAACAATGCTGATCCACGAGGGGGACGGGGTGGCGGGGTGAGGTGGGGTGTCCCGTCCGGATCCGGGTGAGCGTGGGTAACGGTGATCCCGGCGAACGGTCTTCCATGTGGTTCCAGGCCTGCTGAGGGCCCTGGAGTGGTGGGGAGTGTCCAAATCGGATACAAAGGCGGCAACGAGTACTGAGCGCGCCTGACAAAACCGCGTGATTCAGCAGTTCGTGTCGCTGGGTGAAAAGTGGTTGGGCTCCTTTGTATCCGATTTGGACACCATGCCTTGGCTATGGGGTGTTGTGTCTCGGGACATGGGTGACAGTTCTGTGTCAGGGCATCGGTGACACTTCGATGGGTCCTGGAGGCCACAGGCCGACGGATGCGCCAGTTGTCCACAGGGCGTCGGCGGCCGGGTTGCGCCCACTCCGCAGGCGGGCGGCAATGGGCTCCATGAGCACCTTGGGCACAGACCTGCTCGCCGTTGTTCGTGGCTGCTACGGAGCGGTGCGCATGCGGGACCTGGAGCCGACTCGCACCCAGCGCCGTCACATCGCCTCGCTCGTGAGGGATGGTGAGCTCATCGCCTATGAGCATGGGGTTGTCGGTATCCCGGGTGCTGAGCGCGCCGTTGTTCTGGCGCGCATTCATGGAGGGCTCATCACTTGCCAGACCGCTATGCGCTACTACGGGCTTCCCGTGGCCCAAGGGGCCGAGCAGGTTCATCTTGTGGTTGCGCCCGGCAGGCGATTCTCGACTGCCGGGCGGGAGGTGCTCCATGCAGACCGGTACCGGACTCGTATATCGCCAACCTCTTACCCGGTTCAGCCGCTCCCTGAGGTGCTGGCTCGTTTCCTGCGCTGCCACGTCCAAGACGACTCTCCACTCATCGCGCTCGACGCGGCACTTCACGATGAGCGGGTCACTGCCGATCAGGTTCGGGACTTGCTGCGCGGCCCTGGCTCGGCTCGGGCGCTCGCTCGGCTCGATCGTGCCAGTGACCGGGCTCGTTCCCCCTTGGAGACGCTGGCGCGAATGGACCTTGATGCTGCGGGCCTGAGCTTCGAGGACGGAGTGGAGATCGAGGGCGTTGGCGAGGTGGATCTGGTGATCGAGGGTTGGGTGGTCGTGGAGCTCGACGGCTACACCTACCACTGCGACGAGTACCAGTTCGGCCTCGATCGCTGGCGCGACCGCCGGCTTGTCGCCCGTGGCTTCCTGCCGCTGCGCTTCACGAGGAAGGATGTCTATGCGCATCAGGTCGTTCCGGACGTACAGAGGGCCTTGGAGCGGTGGGGAGTGTCCAAATCGGATACAAAGGCGGCAACGAGTACTGAGTGTGTCTGACAGAACCGCATGATTCCGCGGTTCGTGTGGCCCGACGAAAAGTGGTTGGGCTCCTTTGTATCCGATTTGGACACGAACCTCCCTTAAGAGGGTCTTCCACAGTTCCGGTGATGCCACTTCGCTGGGGATGACAGGTGGCCAGCGGCAACGATGCCGGAGCGCGTCGATCGTGTGGAGAGTGATCGCGTTCGGGGATGAGGGGCGCACTCCCAACCTCGCCCCAACACGCCGAGCAGGAGTGATCTGGACCTCACATGTGCTCTCTAGGCGATCCTGCCGGCTCGCGTTCCGGCTTCGGAGGCATCCGCAGGATCGCGCGAGAAAGTACTACCTATCAGGACAAAAGTCCTCGCCTCTATCGCAACATGTTGTGGTCTATATACAATCAAGCCACAACATGATGTGTCCCAATGCGCCTCCTGGCGCACGTGCGGGCGTAGGGTCGGCACCGGTGCCGCCGACCGCCCCGCTCCCCGCAGGCAGCGCGCAGCCGCTGACGGCACCCGGAAGAAGCGGCCCCGTCGACGCTCGACGGGGCCGTGAACAGGAACGAGAAGGACTATCGGAGAGACCCGTGCTCGAGAACCACACCGCCCCCACCGACACTGCCACCCCGAGCCCCCTCGACGGCCCGGCCTCGACTCCGGTCGCCACCTCCGCCCCAGCCGCCATCCCCGCCACCGACCCGCGCCTCGTGGCCCCCGGCTCGGCCGACTCCGCCGTCGCCCGCGGCGAGCGCCCCACCGTGGACGCCATCGCCACCATCACCGAGTACCTGGACCGCTCCGACTGGCGCGTTAACGCCAACGCCAACCAGGGCTACTCGCTGGGCGGGATGATGCTCAACACCTCCGGCAAGGTCGTCGCCAACTACTGGCTCAGCCAGGTCTACCCGGCCGCCGCCGGCCAGGCCCACCGCAACGCGGACCTCCACATCCACGACCTGGACATGTTCGCCGGCTACTGCGCCGGCTGGTCCCTCAAGGACCTCCTCCAGCAGGGCTTCAACGGCGTCCCCGGTGCCATCGCCGCCGGCCCGGCCAAGCACTTCTCCTCGGCCGTCGGGCAGATCGTCAACTTCCTGGGGACCCTGCAGAACGAGTGGGCCGGCGCCCAGGCCTTCTCCTCCTTCGACACCTACATGGCACCCTTCGTCCGCCTGGACGACATGACCTACGCCCAGGTCAAGCAGTGCATGCAGGAGCTCATCTTCAACCTCAACGTCCCCTCGCGCTGGGGCACCCAGACGCCTTTCACCAACCTCACCTTCGACTGGACCTGCCCCGCGGACCTCGCGGACGAGCACCCCCTCATCGGCGACGACGTCTGCGACTTCGCCTACGGCGACCTCCAGGCCGAGATGGACCTCATCAACCGTGCCTTCATGGAGGTCATGACCGAGGGTGACGCCGAGGACCGGGTCTTCACCTTCCCCATCCCCACCTACAACATCACCCGCGACTTCGACTGGGACGCCCCCAACACCGAGTTGCTGTTCACCATGACCGCGAAGTACGGCCTGCCCTACTTCCAGAACTTCATCAACTCCGAGCTCGACCCCGGCATGATCCGCTCCATGTGCTGCCGCCTCCAGCTCGACCTGCGCGAGCTGCTCAAGCGCGGCAACGGCCTGTTCGGCTCGGCCGAACAGACCGGCTCGGTCGGCGTCGTCACCATCAACATGGCCCGGCTCGGCTACCTCTACGCCGACGACGAGGCCGCCCTGACCGCCCGGCTCGACGAGCTGCTCGAGATCGGCCGCGACACCCTGGAGCTCAAGCGCACCGTCATCCAGCACCACATCGACGCCGGCCTGTTCCCCTTCACCAAGCGCTACCTGGGCACCCTGGACAACCACTTCTCCACCCTGGGCGTCAACGGCATGAACGAGATGGTCCGCAACTTCACCCACGACGCCTACGACCTGACCGACCCGCGCGGCCACGCCATGTGCGTGCGCCTCCTGGACCACGTGCGCGACAAGATGGTCGAGTTCCAGGAGGCCACCGGCCACCTCTACAACCTCGAGGCTACCCCGGCCGAGGGCACCACCTACCGCTTCGCCAAGGAGGACCGCAAGCGCTACCCCGGCATCCTCCAGGCCGGAACGGAGTCCAACCCCTACTACACGAACTCCTCCCAGGTCCCGGTGGGCTACACCGACGACCCCTTCGAGGCCCAGGAGATGCAGGAGGAGCTCCAGACCAAGTACACCGGCGGCACCGTCCTGCACTTGTACATGAACGAGCGCATCTCCTCGGCCGCCGCCTGCAAGGAGCTGGTGCGCCGCTCCCTGACCGCCTTCCGCACGCCTTACATCACCATCACGCCGACCTTCTCCATCTGCCCGGTCCACGGCTACCTCGTGGGCGAGCACCTCACCTGCGACAAGTGCGCCGAGCTCCATCCCGAGGCCGAGCCGGTCGAGTGCGAGGTGTGGACGCGCGTCATGGGCTACTTCCGCCCGGTGCGCTCCTTCAACATCGGCAAGAAGGGCGAGTACGCCGAGCGGCAGATGTTCACCGAGGTCGCCGCCGGCGGCCATGGCCCGGCCGTCTCGCGCCTGAGCGCGGTTAGCGCCTGAGAGGACCCGCCGGGACCGCTGGGTGCCGTCGGATGATCCGGCGACGGCGCCCAGCGGGCTCGGTGTCGCAACGACGCCGTCCCTCGGGTCGGCCCCGCAGTCCTGGCAGCTCCGACGACGTCCCGAAAGGAGGGGGCAGTGACCTCACCGCAGATACGTCCGCCGACCGGCTCGCGCACTGCCCAGCCGGCCCTGACCACTGACGGTGGTGCGGGCCGGGGCGCCTCCGCCGGCTCGAGGTCCGTGGGTGCCGACGTCGGTGGGTCCGGCGGAACAGGTGAGCCCGGCCTTCCCGAAACCGGGCTGGGAGCGACCGGACCTCGGGCGGATGTCGCCGTCGGCCCCGACCGCCGGCCCGCCGACGACCTGGTGATCGCCGGGCTCGTCCCCATGAGCACGGTCGACTGGCCCGACTACCTGACCGCGACCGTCTTCCTGCAGGGCTGCCCCTGGAACTGCTTTTACTGCCACAACCAGGCCCTCATCCCGGCCCGCACGCCCGGCCAGGTGGCGTGGGAGGAGGTGCGCGCCCTGCTGCGCCGCCGGCGGGGGCTGCTCGACGGCGTCGTCCTCACCGGCGGTGAGGCGCTGCGCCAGGACGCCCTGGCCGACGCCGCCCGCGAGGTCATTGACATGGGCTTCCGGGTGGGGCTGCACACGGCCGGGCCCTACCCGCGGCGGCTGCACGACATGATCGAGGCCGGGCTCGTCGACTGGGTGGGGCTGGACATCAAGGCGTTGCCTGAGCACTACAGGCAGGTGGTCGGCCGGGCGAACGCGGCCACGAAGGCTTGGGAGAGCCTGGAGGTACTCATCGAGGCGGCCGACCGCGGCGGGCCCGACTTCGAGGTGCGTACCACTGTGGTGCCCGGGGACGTGACGGCCGACGACGCCGTGGAGGTGGCCCGGCGGGTGCACGCGGCGGGGGCGCGGGTCTACGCCCTCCAGCAGGCCCGCGCCGAGGGGACGAGCGGCGAGTTCGACGTCGTGGCGCCCGGCTGGGACGGGGCGTGCGAGCGCATGGCCGAGCGCATCGAGGCCCTGGGCTGGGACCGCTTCACCTACCGCCCGGCGTAGAGGGGCTGCCGTGGAGGGCGGTGTTCATGGTCGGTGTCTGCTGGTCAGCAACCGATGCGCTGGTGGCTGCGGTCGGCGAGGTTGCGCGGCGCCCGTCACCCACCTACACATTAGTGATCCTATTCAGTAGGGGAACTACTGAGACATTCCCTTATTGTTCGGCTATGGTTGCTGACGGGCGGTCATCTCGTCGTCGCAGCTGACAGCGGTCAGCGGTACCCGCGGCGCCCAGACCGGCTCAGGCGCACCTCGCGCCTTGCGACACCCCGGCCCGCTGGCCGAGCAAGGAGATACTCATGAACGACACCAACCTGCCCGAGACCCCTCAGGACAGTGCTCCCGCCGGCTGTCCCATGTCCCGCGCCGGCCTCGGCGAGCACCTGCCCAGCCGCAACAACGCCGTCGGCCAGGGCCGCATGACGATGGCCAACGGCTCGCCCGTCTACAACAACCAGGACTCCATGACCGCCGGGCCCCGCGGCCCCGTCGCCCTCCAGGACGCCTGGCTGCTGGAGAAGCACGCCCACTTCAACCGCGAGGTCATCCCCGAGCGCCGCATGCACGCCAAGGGCTCAGGCGCCTGGGGCACCTTCACCGTCACCCGCGCCATCCCCGAGCTCACCCGCGCCGCGATCTTCGCCGCCGAGGGCAACCAGTGCGAGCTCTTCATGCGCTTCTCCACCGTCGCCGGCGAGCGCGGGGCCGCCGACGCCGAGCGCGACATCCGCGGCTTCGCCATGCGTTTCTTCACCTCCGAGGGCAACTGGGACGTCGTCGGCAACAACACCCCCGTCTTCTTCTTCCGTGACGGTAAGAAGTTCATTGACCTCAACCACGCCGTCAAGCGCGACCCCCGCACCAACCTGCGCAGCCCCAACACCAACTGGGACTTCTGGACCAGCCTGCCCGAGTCGCTCCTCCAGGTGACCATCACCATGTCCGACCGCGGCATCCCGTTGTCCTACCGCTACATGCACGGCTTCTCCTCGCACGCCTACTCCTTCATCAACGCCGAGGGCGTGCGCACCTGGGTCAAGTTCCACTTCCGCTCCCAGCAGGGTCTCGCCAACCTCACGGACCAGGAGGCCGCCACCGTCATCGCCCAGGACCGCGAGTCCAACCAGCGCGACCTGTACGAGTCCATCGAGAAGGGCCAGTACCCCCGCTGGACCATGTACGTCCAGACCATGACCGTTGAACAGGCCGAGGCCCTGACCGACTTCAACCCCTTCGACCTGACGAAGATGTGGCCCAAGGCGGACTTCCCCTTCCAGGAGGTCGGCGTCCTCGAGCTCAACAGGAACCCCGACAACTACTTCCAGGACGTCGAGCAGGCCGGCTTCACGCCCCAGAACATCGTGCCCGGCATCGGATACTCGCCGGACAGGATGCTCCAGGCCCGCCTCTTCTCCTACGGTGACGCCCAGCGCTACCGCCTCGGTGTCAACCACCACCAGATTCCGGTCAACTCCCCGCGCGGCGTCGCCTGCCCCCATGGCTTCCACCGCGACGGCGCCATGCGGGTGGACGGCAATGCCGGGTCCCAGAACGCCTACGAGCCCAACTCCTACGGCAACTGGCAGGACTCGCGCGAGCTCTCCGAGCCCGTCCAGGCCGGAGGCGACGTCGCCATGTACGACTTCCGCGAGGACGACCACAACTACTACACCCAGCCCGGCATGCTCTGGCGCGCCATGACGCCCGAGCAGCAGCTCGTCCTGTGCGAGAACACCGCCCGCGCCATGGGTGACTCGACCCTGCAGATCAAGCACCGCCACATCTTCAACTGCTACCAGGCGGACCCCGACTACGGCCGTGGTGTGGCCCAGGCGCTGGGCATCGACATCGACAGCGTGGACCTCGACGGCGCTACCGCCGACTCCTACGAGCTGTGGCTTGCGCGCAACCGCGCCAACGCCGAGCTCGACGTCCCGACGTCGCCCGCCGCCCCCGCCTCGGCCGCGAACCTCGGCCCGGCCGGCCGTGACACCAACGTGGCTGACCCGACTACCCTGACCGATCCGATGAACGACCCCTACGTGCTCTGAGCACTGCGTCCAGGTATCCGACGGCGGCCCGCCACCTCCCAGTGGAGGCGGTGGGCCGCTGTTGGAGGTCGCCGTGGGGAGCGGTGTCCATGGTTGGTGACGGGGTGCACTTCTAGCCTCGGGGTATGAGCTACGACATCCTGATCTTCGAGCCGGACGCGGTCACCGATGAGGACTTTCCCCAGTGGTGGGAACAGGTCTCCCGGTGGGAGGAGCCGCGCGACTACGACACCACCGAGGGCTCTACCCCGGCGATCAGGGCCTTCTACCGCGACCTCATCCGGGCCTTCCCTCCGTTCAACGGTCCCGACGCGTTGAGTGATGCAGAGCTCGAGGAGCGGGAGGAACAGGGGCTGCCGGTCGCCGACTACACCATCGGCGCGGACTATATCTACATCGGTGTCGGCTGGTCAGACGCGAACGCGCTGGTCAAGATCGTCGGCCAGATGGCCTGGACGCAGCGGCTCGCGGTCGCTTACGTCAGCGAGGACAGTTCGATCTTCCGGCCCTAGCGGCGAGGGGGCTGACGCTGAGTCTCGAGCCTTCGGCCTCGCCTTCGATCCCGCCTCCGACCCCGCAGCCACAAAGTAGTACATGTAGAACCTTTGTCGTATTCTCGTGTCATGAGTGCAGCGGGTGTCCCGGTTTCTCCGGGGAGCAGGACTGTGGGACTGCGGGAGGTCAATCAGCAGGCCGGGCGGGTCTACCGTGAGGTCGAGTCCACCGGTGTGCCTGTGACGGTCACCGACCGCGGCCGCCCGATCGCCCAGATCGTCCCGATCCGCCATGACGAGACCTGGTACGGGCGGATGGTCCGTGAAGGCAAGGTCCGTCGGGCCGCAGACGACTGGGCGCTGCCCGCCAGGCGGTGGGGGACGCCTGAGGGTCTCGACCTGGAGCAGTTCCTCCTCGGTGAGCGCGAGGAGGACAGGTGATCTACCTCGACACCTCGGTGGCGCTGCTCTCCCTCCTCGGCCAGCCCGGAGCCGATGAGGCCGCGCGGCTCATCATGGATGCGCATGCCACCGAGGGGCTGGTCTCCTCCTGTCTGCTCACGGTGGAGATGGCTCGGGCGGCGCATCGGGAGCACTTCGATATCCACGTGGTCGATGAGTTCATCACGGGGGTGGAGCTCGTCGAGATCGGCCCGGATGTCATTGCGCGTGCCAGCGCCCTGACTGGTGAGCTGAAGTCTCTCGATGCCATTCACCTGGCGACTGCGATGCTGCTGGACGATCCTCGTCATCCGGTCACGGTTCTGACTCATGACGCCCGCCTGGCCGATGCCGCCCGGTCCCGAGGCCTGGGCGCGATCGACCCGCTGGACTCATAGCACCTGATAGACCTCCTCGAAGGGCAGGCGCGGGTTGCGCTCCTGGTAGGCGCCCGGCCCCGGGTGACCGACGTTAATGACCAGCAGCACCTCCACGTCCTGACCGGCGAAGAACTCGGTCGCCAACGCCTCGGCGTCGTCTCCGTTCATGGGGCCGGCTGCCAGTCCGACGGCGCGAATCGCCTGAATGACGTAGGCCGTCTGGATCAGCGCTGAGGCGCGTGCCCAACGCGCCCGCATCTCGGCTCCGCCCTCCTCCAGCAGCCGCTGGTAGCGCTCGCCGCGCGGGTGCAGCCGCGGCAGGGACTCGGCGAAGGAGCGGTCGGCTGCGCAGACGAGGGTGAGAGGCGCGCCTGCGGCCTGCTCACGATTGCCGCTGGGAAGGCAGGGCAGCAGGCGCTCCCGGGCTGCCGCCGATCGGACGGCCACCACCCGTAACGGCTGGGCGTTGACCGCCGTCGGCGCCCACTTGGCCAGCTCATGGATCGCCCGCAGCTGGGCGTCGGTCACCGGCTCGTCGGTGAAGGTGTAGGCGGTGCGTGCTCCGCTGAACAGCAGCGAAGCGTCGGACTCGGTCAGGATGGACTCGTCGGGCACGGGGCCCGGAACCGGAACGGGGGAGACGACTGCCATGCTCCGATTGAAGCACGCGTCGTCTCCCCCGGGGCGGATGTTGTCCCGACAAGGCAGTCTTGCTGTCCCCGCCCTTGCTCTCCTCGCCCTCCTGACGTGCGGCGTCGCAGCGGGTCTCCGTCGCGCAGGCGATCCATGCGATGGCGGAGAGTGAGCGCTGTGAGGGCCACGGTCCTGCTGCTCGAGAAGTAGCCGTTCTTCTCGATGGGAGGGTGAGGCTCCGGGCCGAGCGCCGTAGGGAATGAGGCAGGAAGTTATGGATGAGAATGCCGCTCCTGGCGCTCGGCCTGATTGTGATGGTCTGTATCTCCTCCTCGTGTCCCGTGCTGACGAGGCGCGTCGAGCGCCGTCCGCAGTGAAGTGGTCGAGGGCAAGCCAACCGGAGCCGATGTTGCGAGGGTGTTGGCGCAAACGCTTATGTTCCCGCAACGCCCGGGCGGGGTGGCGGGGAGTCGTTTCAGTACAGGAGGAGCGGCAGGAAGGCGCTGAGGTTGTTGAGGCAGTGGATGCTCGCCGGGTAGAGCAGGTTGCGGTCGGTCTTGACATAGAGCAGCCCGCAGCTGAGCCCGAAGAAGGCGTGCGGGATGACGTTCAGCACCTCGGAGAGCTCGAACGAGTGCATGTGCAGCGCACCGAACAGAACGCTGGAGACGACAACAGCCACCCAGGTCGGCGCAAAGCGCTCGATGAGCCCAATGAGGAACTGACGGAAGAACATCTCCTCCACAATCGGCCCCACGATCCCGAGCACGACGACGATGACGATCGGCGAGAACATCCGCGTGACGTCGCCAACGCTGGCGTCATTCTGCAGGGTTGCTCCGGACAAGCCGGCGAGGTTGAGCAGGGCTGAGGACGCCAGGCCGCCGACGAGCTCGATCACCAAGGTGGCGAGTCCGCCCACGATGAGAGTAAGGACGGCCCGCCACATACGGGCCGCTACCTGACGGGCGGCCCGGGCCGACGGGTGGCGGAAGGCGACGCAGCCGACGGCGAAGAGAGCGATGTAGAGCGCGAGGCCGGTTGCGGGGCCGGCGTCCCCGGGGATGAGAAAGTGGCCGAGGTGGAGCGGGAAGAAGAAGACGTAGACGCTTGTGAAGATGACCTGCGCGACGATGCTCAGTCGGTCGGGCCGGGGGCTCGCGGTCGGAGCCGAGACCGGAGCGGAGTCCGACGGCGCAGGAACCAGTGCTTCGGAGGCGGTCGGCGTCTGCTGGGACAGGGACGTGGGGGAGGTGCTCATGGCCGGAAGTGTGGAGTGGCCGGTCCGTGAGCGGCATCGCCCCGGCGGCTGAGCCTCGGTGCGCCCCTCAGACCCTGGTTCGTCAGACTCCGGTTCGAGTCCCTAAGCCTCGCTGAGCTCCCTGAGCGCATGGGTGGTCGGCTGCCGTGGGGGTGGAAGGCCACGCATAATCGTAAAAATAAGGGACAATTGCCAGGCGATCTCACTTCAATTTCTATTCTCAGCGAGAGTAAATAATGCGTGTATCAATGTGATTGCATTTTGTGGTGGCATGAGTTGTCGCTACTCCTGGAGTGTTTCAATTCTCTCGGCTAGCCGTTTACTATCCCTTCTCGCCACTCGAGGCTTCCGTGACCACGCCCATGTTGCCCCCTATTTCTCCCATATTGTCCCGCTCGTCTGTTTCATCAGTGTCTTCCTCGACGTCGAGGCGGCGGGGGCTGCTGAGGACCTCGGCTCCCGTGCTCCTCGCCCTGGTTCTTGGCGTTGGAATCGCCGGGTGCGGGGTTCCGTCCGTGGCTGACGATGCGGGTTCGCCGGCACCTGTTCCCTCGCCGACGGTGACTGCTTCGCCGTCGCCGTCACCCACTCCGACTCCCTCTCCGTCACCTACTCCGAGTCCAACCCCGTCCCCGACCCCGAGTCCTGCGCCTACGCCGTCGCCGATTCCGACGACGCAGGCCCCGACCTCGCAGCCTCCGTTGCAGCCTCTCATGCAGGAGTCTGAGCCGACGCAAGAGCCTGAGCCAGAGTCGACACCAGAAGAGGAGACTCAGGCCGGCGGTGGTGCGGCGGCTCCCGCGCCCGTGCCGGAGCCGAGGCAGGAGAGCATGTACTTTCCCAACTGCAAGAAGGCGAAGGAGGCGGGAGCAGCTCCCTTGTATCGGGGCGATCCTGGATACCGCGAGGAGCTGGATCGAGACCGGGACGGCATCGCCTGCGAGATCAAGTAGGGTCCCATTGATGCTTGCCATCAGGAGTGACGGTGGCACGAGAGTCTCCCTCGCTCCATGTGCGTCGTTCGCAACGTCCAGGCGTCGCGAACGACGCACGTCGGCTAGGAGCGGCCCGTGGGGCCATGACTTCCAATGACACCGCCTCAGGCGGAAGGCCGGTCCACACGTGACGCTGCTCGGACGGCGTCTGCTGCGGTCGGTGCCTGAACCTGCATGCTCCAGGCGCCGATGGCTACTTCCGGGCGGCGGCGTCCCGGGAGGACGGCGATGGGTTCGCTCTGACCGTCCTTGGTCGTGCCTATGACGGTGAACCAGGCTGGCCGGCCGAGGCGGTGGAGCAGATCGGCTCCTTCCGGCTCGGCGGCGAGATGATCCAAGACAACGTCGAGTGCCGCTCTCCAGGTCTGCATCTCGATCCCTGTCTCGGCGTGTGCGCGCAGGAGATCGGCGACGAGCAGCATGACGTCGTCTCGAGCGGTGTCGTCCGTGGGATGCCAGTGCTTGCCGATGACGGCGGCGAGGCGATCAGCGTGTTCAAGCACCGCCGCCTCGGCTTCAGTCGTGATGTCTCGTGAGTGGATCATGAAGAAACCTTCGCTTCCTGTGTTGGGACGGCCTAGAGCCTGACAGGCATGACGTAGCTTCCTGGTAGCTTTCTGTGCGTGACGAACGACGCGCTGCCGATCCCCCACGGTGTGACTCAAATTCTCCTTACGGAAGGGCTTGCCGACGCGCTCGACAAGCACGCCGAGGAGGTTGAAACCAATAAACAAGAAATTCATAAAGTTGAGGTCCCTGAACGGTTCGCAAGGCATGTTGGTAAAGTAGTTACCCGAAGGTTAGAAGCAATAGAATCCCTAGAAAAGCGTTCAGAAGTAGTGCGCCAAATTATGGGGCTCTTGAAGTATGTAGATGAAACCCCAGTTAATCCACCCACGGAGTTAACTGCCGTGCTTCCGAAACGAAGTGTGAACAATAGCCGCTTCCTGGAAACTAGACCGCAGACTCCTTTAAATGATGCAGCCCTACTGACGAATGCCAAAGGAGATCCGTCTCTAATTAGCGAAACTCGTTCGGAAATTGCGTCGGCCGATAATGTTGACCTGCTGTGCGCCTTTGTGAAATGGAGTGGACTGAGCCTGTTGGAGCCGGAGCTACGCGCACTGACTGAGCGAGGAGGAAAACTTCGAGTCATCACGACGACGTACATCGGTGCAACGGAGCGACGTGCACTTGATCGTCTCGTTGAAAAACTGGGCGCCGAAGTAAAAATACAGTATGAAATTAACAGCACTCGACTGCATGCTAAGTCTTGGTACTTTCATAGAAACAGTGGGTGGGATACCGCGTACGTAGGATCCTCTAATCTCTCAGTGCCGGCTATGACTGAAGGCGTCGAATGGAACGTTAGGCTTTCAAAACAGCAAACGGGACAGCTGTTATCGAAGTTTATGCTCACGTTTGAGTCGTACTGGGCTGACTCGTCGTACCGTTTGTATAACCCGGAGGTAGACGCAAAGCGGCTCGATTCAGCATTATCGCAAGCGTCGGGCAAGACTCAAAAAGAATCGGCCATCATACTTGGTGGTCTCGATGTCCGCCCTTACCCACACCAAGAAGAGATCCTGGAGAAACTTCGTGTTGAGCGCAGTATTCATGGAAATCATCGTAATCTCGTGGTAGCGGCAACTGGGACAGGCAAAACCGTCATTGCCGCACTGGATTATAGGGATAATCTTTCAACTCCTGGGCGTTATCCTAGGTTACTATTTGTCGCTCATCGAATTGAAATACTCGAACAGTCGATGCGCACCTATCGTGCGGTTCTTAAAGAAGGTAGCTTTGGTGAGATTCTAGGAGGGGCATACGAGCCGCGCAAGTGGACTCATGTTTTCGCAACAATACAATCTCTGTCTCGCAATCTTGATCGGATCTCGCTGGATCAGTTCGATGTTGTTGTTATCGATGAATTTCATCACGCGGAAGCAGCGACCTACCGAAAAGTTCTTCAGGCCTTGAATCCAACTGAGCTCGTTGGTCTGACAGCAACGCCAGAACGCGCTGACGGAGTAGATGTTGCCACATTCTTCGATAACAAAACCGCGGCGTCTATTCGCTTGTGGGATGCATTGGAAACCGATTTACTGTGCCCGTTTCACTATTTTGGTATTTCCGATAATACTGACTTAACTGCGCTTAAGTGGGTTCGAGGCAAGTATGATGATAATGTTCTTTCAGATTACTTCATTAACAATGATGCTAGAACTGCGCTTATCATCGAACAGCTTAACAATAAGGTGTCTGATCCGGAGTCCATGAGGGCTTTGGGGTTCTGCGTGAGTGTCCAGCATGCTCAGTACATGGCGAACGCTTTTTCGGCGGCAGGCCTGTCGTCGCTGGCTGTGACAGGGCATTCGACAAGTGAAGAGCGAACAGATGCGATAAGGCGTCTGCGGTCGGGCGAAATTGTTGCGATCTTTACTGTCGATCTCTATAATGAAGGAATTGATATTCCGGAAGTCGATACTGTCCTGTTCCTGCGACCAACAGAATCTGCCACCGTATTTCTGCAGCAGTTGGGAAGAGGGCTCCGTAAGTCCTATGGAAAAGCTGTGTTGACTGTTTTAGATTTCGTTGGTGTGCAGAGACAAGAATTTCGTTTTGACCAGAAGTTCCGGGCGCTCACTGGTGTTACAAGAAGAGGTCTTCGTGAGGGAGTTGAGAAGGGATTTTCTTACTTGCCGCCAGGTTGTGATGTGAGTTTAGATGAAGCCTCTCGTGAGGTGATTCTTGCGAATCTTAAACGTCAGGTTAATCCTACGTGGAAACAGGTGGTTTCGGAGTACAGAAAGCATGCTATGGATGGCTCAGGTGGGTCTTTGCTGCAGTTTATTTCCGAGGCGGACTATGAGCTTTCAGATATCCTAAAAAGCAAGGATAAGAACTGGACAGCATTGCGGCGTGACGCAGGGTTCTCGATCGGCGACCTGGGGCCACTGCATGATAAAATTATCAAACGTGGGCAGGCGCTGGCTCATGTTGATGATCCGCTCCGTTTGAGTGTTTACCGAAAACTCTTGGATGGAACACTTGGGCCATGGCCGGAGTTGTCTCCCGAACACCAGCGATTGGCTGCGATGTTGTTGTTTACGGTACGTCCTTCTAGTGTGGGTTTTACGAGTCCGGAACAGGCTCTTAATGTTGTGAGGGCGGAGCCGGCTGCGCTTGCTGAGTTTTTGGAAATTCTTGATGTGGCGGAGAGTCGCATCGCTCATTTGGCGAAGCCCATGAACGGGCGATTGGAAGGCGAGGTGATATTGACTCATGCGAGGTATACCCGAGAAGAGATTGTGGTGGGGATGCGCTACGGAGGGTTTGAGCGCAGGCCAGATTCGTTAAGGGAGGGGGTGTTCTATAGTGGAGAGTTATCAACAGATGTGCTTTTAGTCACCTTGAAGAAGAATGAGAGATACTACTCTCCAACAACGATGTATCGAGATGCGATCATTTCACCTTCAATTCTTCATTGGGAATCTCAGTCAACAACGTCTGTCGACTCACCGACGGGGAGGCGGTATGTCAATCACAAAGAGAAAGGAAGTGAAGTCGTTATATTCGTTCGCGAGACCAAGAACGGGGAGTTTGGTGGTGCGGCGCCGTATCTCTGTTTAGGGACGGCTGATTTTGTGAGTGCCCAAGGGAGTCGGCCTATCGAGATCGATTGGAAGCTGCGGACGCCGATTCCTGCAGATATCGTCGCCAGGATGACGCTTCAATAGTTCATCGCGAAAGATTGTCATCCATCCGCCCGCACTAGCCGGACGATGCCGGCCATCTGGGCGGCCGTCGTCCAGGCCAGGATGATGAGTCCGGCAGAAGTGACGTCCGCCCGCGATGCGTCCGCCGCCAGCCAGATATGGGCCGCCTGGCCCGGGAGCCAGCGGGCGGCGTCGCCCAGGAACGCGGCCAGTTGCGGTGCCAGAATCACCAGCACCACGGCCGCCGTCGACGCACCGGTAACGCTGCGCAGCGCCGCACCGAGACCAGCCGACAGCAGTAGCACCGCCGTCAACCAGACCACGGTCCTTCCGCCGGCCCACAGCGCCGCCGTCGACATCGCCGGACACACCGCCAGACTCGCCCCGACCAGGACGCTCGCCGTCACCAGTCCCATACCGGCCAGCGCCATGAATCGCGCCGCCGCCAGCCGACCCCGCACCGGCGTCACCAGCAGACTCGTCATGCCCTGAGCCGTGGAGTGTTCGGCACCCGCCGCGGCCACCCCGGCCGCCACGAAGCCGATCTGCACCGCCAGCGCCCACACCGGAGCGACCTCCTCGAAACCGAGGCCCCGCCCATCCGCCACGTCACGCAGAACCGACATCATCGTGGCGGCCGCCGCCGCGCCCGCCACCGCCGCTGACCACCGCATCGCAGGCAGCGTCACCACTTTCACCAGCTCCGCGCGCAGTGCCCGCCCCCAGGCGGTCGCCGCCCCAGCGGTGGCCCTCACCGTGCTGGTCGCACCGGTTCCGCTCATGCGTCCCGCCTTATCCACACCCAGCAGCACACCGCCGCGCACCCGCCCGCCCATGCCGCGCAGACGGCGGCCGCCATCGGGATCGACAGCAGCTCGACAAGCCGGTCGTAGTTGAGCGTCGTCGGGTTCGCAATGAGCCGCACCGCCGCCGTGTCCGGCAGGAACCGGGCCGCATCGGTGGACTTGATGAGCAGCACCCCCGGCGAGAGCATCGTCGACATCGCGACGAGGACCGTCATCGACACCAGCGCGCTGCGCGTCACCATCGCCAGCGCCATCGACGCCATCGCTGAGAACACCCACCACGTCAGGATCCCCGTCAGCATCCACCACGGCACCGACTCGAAGGGCAGGTTCGACCCCAGCAAGTGCCGGCACACCGCAAAAGTCCCCGCCCACGCCGTCGCCAGCAGCACCGTCGCAGCCCCCAGCACCACGAGCAGCTTCGCGGCCACCGACGCCCCGCGCCGCGGCTGCACCAGCATCGTCGTCGCCACCTGACGCGGAGCGCCGGAGGCCCCGCTCGTGCGCGGATCACTCGCGTACTCGCTGACCACCACACTCACCGCCAGCACCACGATCCCCGTCGTCCCCACGTACAGTCCGATGACGCCGACGTCGCCCAGCCGCGCCGGCGCATCCGGGTCGCCCGCCGCCAGCCGCGCCGCCAGGTCATGATCCGTGTAGTACTCGATCAGGAGCGGCAGGACGACCGCCAACGCAGCCCCCAGCCAGGCCCCCGGCAGGCCCACAGTCTTGCGCACCTCCGCCGTGAGGGAGCGCACCAGCGCCGTTGCCGCGCTCATGAGCGGCCCCCGTCCTCGCGCTCGTCCCGGCCCGCCCTGCCCGCCCGGTCGGCCCGTCCAGTCCGGCCAGCCTGACTGGCCCCACCGCCGGCCTCGCCCCCGGTCGGGGCGGTCAGCGAGAAGAAGGCCTCCTCCAGGTTCGCGTAGCCGGCGGCGACCTCCTCCAGCGTCCCGGCCGCCCGCACCCGCCCACCGGCGATGACGACGACGTCGTCGGCCACCTCAGTCAGCTCGGCCAGAACATGACTGGACAGCAGCACTGTGCCCCCGGCGTCAGCCCGCTGCCGAAGCAGCCTGCGAATCCACCGGATCCCCTCCGGGTCCAGGCCATTGACCGGCTCGTCGAGGACCAGCACCTCCGGGTCACCCAGCAGCGCCGTCGCCAACCCCAGCCGTTGCCCCATTCCCAGGGAGAAGGTGCGCACCCGCCGCCCGGCCGCCTCACTCAGCCCGACGACGTCGAGCACCTCAGCCACCCGACGCCGACTGATTCCCGCACCCGAGGCCACCCAACCCAGGTGACCTCGGGCCGTGCGCGAGGGATGCGCGCCCGAGCCGTCGAGTACCGCCCCCACCGTGCGCAGCGGCTCACGCAACTCGCGGTAGGTGCGCCCGCCGATAAGTGCCCGCCCGCTGTCGACCCGATCCAGCCCTAGCAGGCACCGCAGGGTCGAGGACTTCCCGGCACCGTTGGGGCCCACGAATCCGGTGACGCGGCCCGGATGGGCCTCCAGGCTCACGCCGTGAAGCACCTCCCGCGCCCCGTGCCGCTTGACGAGGTTCTCAATAGCGATCATGGGCCAACTCCAGCGCGCCGAGCGGCAGCGCGCATCGGCCGCCCAGCCGAGGCGGTCCCGCCGCCTCAGACCCAGGTCCGTCAGACCCCGGTTCGATGAAGCGCCCGAGCCGCCTTCCTAGACTGGCCGCGTGCCAGCCCCAGACGTCCCACCGCGCCACTCGCCGCTCGGGCGCGCCATCACCGGGCTGACCGTGATTGTTCTTGGCCTGGGCACCCTGGTCGGCTACTCCCCGGATCCTTCTCGGCGCGCCCAGATGACGGTGCTGCTCGTCATGGCTGGGCTCGTCGCCGCCTCCCTGTGGCTGCGGCGGCGCGACCGGCGTGCCCACGAGCGGCGCCTGACCCAGGAGACCGCCGCGCGCGCCGTCGCCGAGGACCGCCTCGTCATTGCCCGCGAGCTGCACGACGCCGTCTCCGGCAACCTCGGAGCCATCACCGTGCGCTGCGCCGTGGCCCGGCGCCTCGAGACCACCCCCGACGGGCTGCGGACCGCACTCGACGACGTCGAGACCGCCTCCCGCGAGGCCACCGACGCGTTGCGGCGCATGCTCGCCGTCCTGCGCGACGAGAACAGGCGCCCGACGCCCGGGGCGCTGGCAGCGATCCCGGCGGGAGACGCACCGGTAGCCGACCCCGGCCCCGTCAACAGCCTCGCCGAGAGCCTTCGGGAGCTGATCGGCAGGGCCCGCCGCACCGGTGTCACCGTCGATCTCGACGCCGAAGCGCACCCCGGCGCAGATGTGGGCACTGCCCAAGCCACGGCGATGACTGACGGTCTCCCGGCTCCGACGGCGCAGGCCGCTACCCGGGTCGTGGCCGAGGCCCTGGCCAACACCACCCGCCACGCCGGCCCCACGCGCGCCCGCGTGACCCTGCGCCGGGAGCCGGGACGGCTGCGCATCGCCGTCGTCGACGACGGGCCCGCGACCGGATGGGAGCCCCACCCCGGGGCCGGGCAAGGACTGCGCGGACTTCACGAGAGCCTGACGGCGCTCGGTGGAACCCTGACCGCAGGCCCCCGCGCCGACGCCCCCGGCTTCGCCGTCGAGGCCATCCTGCCCATTCCCACCGACGACGCGGCCGGGGCCACCAGCAGCTCCCTGGGTTCCGGAGACAGTGTGGGCCCGGAACGCAGACCCACCCATGAGTCACCGGATACCGACCCCAGGAGCGACAGGGGCAACCCATGACGGATCCCACCAATGCGCTGACCGACAAGACCGACAAGACCGACGAGGCTCCCGGCGCCCCCATCCGGGTCCTCATCGCCGAGGACCAGGCCCTCCTGCGCACCACCCTGGCCGCCCTCCTCGAGGCCGAGCCCGGCATGAGCGTCGTCGGCCTGGCCGAGGACGGTGCCCGCGCGGTCGCCCTGGCCACCGAGCTGCGCCCCGACGTCGTCCTCATGGACATCCAGATGCCGGGCCTGACCGGCATCGAGGCCACCGGAAGGATCTGCGCCGACCCGGCGCTCGCGGCCACGCGCGTCCTCATCCTCACCATGTTCGAGATTGACGACTACGTCCTGGGCGCCCTGCGCGCCGGCGCCTGCGGCTTCCTCCTCAAGGACGCCGACCCCCAGTCCCTCGTCGACGCCGTGCGCACCGTCCACGAGGGGCAGTCGCTGCTCAGCCCCCAGGTGCTCTCCCGCCTCGTAGCCCGCATGCCGCGCACGACGTCGACCGGCACCTCCCGTAGCACCTGGGCCAGTGATGTTGAGGCCCTCACGCCCCGCCAGCGCGAGGTCCTCCTGCTCATCGCTCGGGGCCTGTCCAACACTGAGATCGAGGTCGAGCTCGGCATCACCCGGGCGACCTGCCGCAGCCACATCACCGCGCTCCTGGCCCGACTGGGCGCCCGCGACCGCGCCCAGCTCGTCATCGCCGCCTACGAGGCCGGCCTCATCAGCCCCCGCTGAGGTCCACAGGGGGCGAACTGGATCGAGGTCGTACCTTAGGGCGTGAGTTCGAGGGGTAGGGGTACGACCTCGAGACCTACGGTAGGACCTCGCGGAGGCCGGCACTGCCCTGGTCGCACCAACTGCCCCGGGCTCACCTCACCTCCGCTCCTTGAACACCAGCCGGCGCTGCACCACATAGCTGGCCACGTAGATGGCCCCGTCGCCAAGAACCTTGGCGATCCCCAGCGGAATCCCGACCGCCGTGAGCGCCTTGAGCACCAGGTAGCTGGCCGCCAGCAGGCTCACCGCCAGGACCGCGTAGCGCACCGCCGTGCGCACCACTGTCCCGCGCCGCGCCCGGAAGACGCGGCGATTCATGAAGAAGTTCGCCGTTCCGGACACCAGCCGCGCCCCCACGACCGCCGCCAGCAGGCTGCCCGTCATCGCGAAGATGACCATGACACCCAGCCAGTCGATCCCGAAGCTCGCCAGCGACGCCCCCATGAACCGCAGCAGCGGAGCATAGATCCGTGCCGAGTCCTGCACCGGCCGGAAGTGGGAGGAGGTGTTGCCCGGCTCGTAGACCGTGGCGATCTCCACCTGCTCCACCACCATCCCCAGCTCGTGGGCGCGCAGCAGCGCGGAGAGCTCGTACTCGTAGCGGTCCCCGGGAACCTCCTGCAGCCACGCCAGCCGCCCGGCGGGGTAGCCGCGCAGGCCCGTCTGGGTGTCGCCCAGCCTCCAGCCGGTCGCGCCCCGGAACAGCAGGGCGGTCACGTCGTTACCGATCCGGCTGCGCAGCGGCACCGGCCCGGTGAAGCGCCGCACCCCCAGGGTCATGTGCCCGGTCTCGCGCACCCGCGCGGCCACGGCCTCAATGTCCGACGGCGTGTGCTGCCCGTCGGCGTCGGCGCACACCACGTCCGCATCGGGCCAGGTGGCGGCCGCGTGAGCCAGGCCCGTGCGCAGCGCTTGACCCTTGCCCTGGTTGACCGGGGAGCTGACGACTTCGGCGCCTCGGGCGCGGGCGGCGGAGAAGAAGGGCGCGTACTGCGGCCCCGAGCCGTCGTCGACGACCAGCACCGCGCAGTCCCGGCGCGCACCGCGCAGACGGGCCACGAGCACGGCCAGACGCTCATCGGGCTTGTAGGCCGGGATGAGGACCACGAGCGTCACCGCCGCCCGGGGACGGCGCTCGCCCCCGGCCCGCGCCGCCGTCCGGTTGCCCACCGTCCGATTGACCGCAGTCCGATTGACGGCAGTCCGGTTCGCGGGGGCGATGACCCGCGGCAGGATGCGCGGTGAGGTCTGAAGGGCTGTGTCAGTGCCGTTCATCTCAGGCTCCGTTCGCGATGTAGAGGATGTCGGAGGTGTCGCGCTCGCCCCCGTTGGAGGGCTGGTTGATGATCGAGCCGTTGAAGTACATGGCTGACGAGCCGCCGCCGTCGATGTTGTAGGCGCAGGCGCACCCCAGGTCGGCCATGATCTGGGCGAGCTCGCTCATGGTCACGCCGCGTGAGTAGCCCTCGTTGCGGCCGTCGACGACGACGAGCTTGAGGTGGTTCGTCTCCACCCACCCCACGGCGGTGCGCGGCTGTTTGCCCTGGATGGAGTGGTTGCCGACGTTGGTGTCCACCTCGACCTGGTCGATGCCGGAGAGCACCTTGGAGTTGTTGACCAGCGCCGGCCCGAAGGACAGCGTGTTCCACACGCCCGCGTCCAGGAGCGTCTGCGCCTTGGTGGTGGTCTCGTCGTAGACCTCCACGCGCCCGTCGCTGTAGAAGGCCATGCCGTCGCGCGTGCCGCTGTCGCGGTAGATGACGCCGTTGCGGATGAGGATGCCGTCGCTGCGGAAGCCGTAGTAGTCGCCGTTGATGGCCAGGATCGCGTCGTGTTCGGAGGCCATCGTGGTGGGCTTGGCGACGATGTTGGTGCCGTAGGAGTTGTTGGCGAAGGCGCTGCGCAGGTCGGTGGCATTGGTGAGCTTGACGTCGGCCACGTAGTAGGTGACGGTGTCGTTGCCCGAGCCGGTGGAGACCTGCTCAATCTTGATGCTCGTGTTGGACGAGGAGTAGGAGTTGTCCCCGACCGTCACGTTCGTGGCCGGGGTCGCCGAGGAGCCTGCCGCCTTCTGCGCCTTGGCCTCCAGGGCGGTGACGTCGTCGACCTCCACGTGTTCGATGACGAAGCGGTTGAGCGCCCAGGCGCTGGTGCCAGTGGCGGCCAGGCCCAGGACGGCGGCGCCTCCCAGGAGGAACCGGCGGCGCGGGTGCTTACGGGACGTCGAGGAGCGGTCGCGCCGGCCGGAGTCGTGGTCCTGGCCGGACTGGTGGGACTCGGGCGGGCTGAGGGTGTCGGAGCTGTGCATGACTCAACCGTGTCGGCCCCGCGTATGCCAGGCGTAGGTTGACCTTGTGGGTCTCCTGTGAAGCCGCGGCTGGTGGAACGACGCTGAGAATGCCGGCGCGTCAGGTGTCAATACTCCCGGAGGGTGAGAGTCCTGCGCGCAGATGGTCCCTGAATTCCTTTCAAGGGGCCTGACCTGGGCCTACAGTGAAGGGAGAACGGGTAGATGGTGCCCACCGTGAGAATCTGCGACAAAGGAGGCGGTCGTATTGTCGGAACGGACTCTGCGCATCTTCCGCATTGCGGTTGTGGTGCTCAACGTGATGGTGGCCGTCGTCTCCTTCCGGCGGGGAGACACCTCGGCCATGGTCATCGCCATTGCTGTTGCCGTACTCTTCCTGATCCAGCTGGCCCGTTCATCCTCCGACGGTAGGGGCCGTGGTCGAGACGACCGCACGCCCCCGAGCTCATGAGCGCCGTCGGTGATGCCCCGGCCCTCCTCCTCGAGGTTGAGGGCCTGTCCGCCTGGTACGAGCGAGACCGACCGGTTCTCACCGACGTCTCCTTCGTCCTCGAGGCCGGCGAGGCCGTGGGCCTCATCGGTCTTAACGGCGCCGGCAAGACCACGATGCTCACCTCCTTGTGCGACGTCCACCGTGGAGCGCGCTTCGATGTGCTGCGCTATCGGGGGCGGAAGGTGCGCCCGGGCGACGAGCGATTCAAGGCCGCCCGCTACCTCAGCCTCGCCGACGACTCCTCCTTCCCCACCTGGAACCTGGAGGCCTTCATCGGCTTCCTCGAGCACGCCTATCGCCTGCGCCCGGACCGTGGCCGCCTCGAGGAGCTGATCGAGGGCTTCGACTACGGCCGCTACCGGACCACAGCCTTCTCCCGCCTCTCCAGCGGTTCACGGAAGAAGGCCAACCTCATCGCCGCCTTCTACCTGACCCCGCCCCTCCTCTTCCTGGACGAGCCGGTCGACTTTCTCGACTTCGCCGCCACCGAGTTCCTCTACCGCTGCATCAACGACGCTGTCGCGTCCGGCCGCTCGGTCCTGCTCAGCTCCCACATCGCCGAGTCCTTCACCCGCTGCACCCGGCGCCTCTACGTGCTCTCCGCCGGCCGGATGACCGGCCCCTTCTCCACCCCTGAGGACTCCGATGCCGTGGCGGCGCTGGTCAGTTAGCCGGGCCGCCCTGAAGGCGGTGATCGGGCAGTTCCTGGGGCGTCAGACCGTCTTGAGCGCCGTCATCCTGTGCGCCCTGGCCGCCTGGTTCGGGACGTCGACCGACCTCCGCGTCAACCCGCGCATCGCTGTCGCCGGACTGGTCCTGGCCCCCGTTGGCCTGTCGGCCACCATCGCCTCGACCTGGATCGGCTCCGGCCGCTGGGACGACCTGGCCCGCTTCCCGCTCCGACGCGACGAGCTCGCCCGAGCCACCTGCCTCGTGGCCGGCACCGTCATCCTGCTGGAGGCGGTTGTGCCCATCACCCTGTTCATCACGCTGGCCGACGGCGGGAGGGGCGGCCCGAGTTCTGAGGCGGGTATTGCCGCGACGACGGCGGTGGAGATGGTCGTCGTCGGTCTCGGAGCCTCGTCGCTGGGGCTGACTCTGTGGGCGGGAGAGCGGATCGGGCTGCGCTGGGCAGCCGGTGGGGCCCTCGCCGTCGGAACGCTCCTCTGGTGGCTCGCGCCTGCGGCCTCGGCTCTCCTCTTTGCCGTCTGCGTCGTAGCGATGCTCGGCTGCACCGATGGGTTGCGGGTGAGCCGAACGCAGGTGGGAACCGTCCGTAGTCGCCGCAGCCTGGTGCTCGGTGAGCTGGCCACCGTGCGCACCACGCAGGTCAACACTCTCATGATGCTCGTCGTCGGCCTCTTCCTCACCTACACCATGGCCCGCCGCGGTCTGACGATCCCACTGCCTATGGCCTTCGTCGTCGTCAACACGCCACTGAACGCCTACTTCTCCCGCTACCTCAGCACTCGCACCGTGGTGATGGCCGCCCCCGGATCGAGGCGGGTCCTCGTCGCTTATGCCCGAGATCTCACGCTGTTGTACATGACGTCCAACTGTCTGGTGGGTGCACTGATCGTCTGGCTGGGAGGAGGTCTTGTGGAGGTGGTTGCAGCCGGAGTGGTGGTCTCGCTTGCCGGGGCGTCAACCGCGGTCCTCCTGGAGATCTACTGGCCGCTGACGGGCTGGAAGTCCGAACGTGACGTCATGCGTCACCCGCGCAAGTACCTCCCGCCGGCTGTGGCGCTGCTCGCCGTCATGGTCGTCCACGCGCTCGCGCCGTAACCGCCTCGTAGGGCCCGTGGCGACTCGTCGCGCTCGGCGCCCCTGTGTCAACCTCTACATACCTCCCGTAAGATTTGTGTGACCTTACTAAAATTAGATGACGTCCCTTGGCAAATTAACTGAGGTGGCCCTAAGGTCCTAGGTGCTTCGTGTTCGCCCTCGCCTCACCGAAGGACTCTTATGCGCCGTCGTACTCTGCTCATGGCCCTCCCACTGACCGCCGTCCTTGCCAGCTGCGGAGTCGCCTCCCGCGCCGGCAAGGGCTCCAGCGCCGGCGCCTCGGCGGGCGCCTCCGGCGGCGGCTTCGAGGTCACCGACGTCGTCGGCCGCAAGGTCACCTTCAGCGCCCAGCCCAAGAGGATCGTCCTGAGCGAGTCCCGCCACGTCTACTCCCTGGCCTTCCTCAACAAGACCAACCCCATCGACAAGGTGGTCGCCTGGGGCGAGGACCTCCAGAAGGCCGCCCCCGACTTCTACGAGAAGGTCCTCTCCGTGGCCCCCAAGGCCGCCGACCTGCCGAAGATCGGCAACATCGCCAAGGACGGCCTGCCCATCGAGACCCTGGTGAGCTATAAGCCCGACGTCTTCATCATGACCCTGGACGCCTACAACTCCGCCAAGGAGAAGGGCTACCTCGAGAAGCTGGACGGCCAGAAGATCACCTACGTCGTCACCGACTTCCGCCGCGACCCGGTGAAGAACACCGTCCCCTCGGTCACCCTCATGGGCGCCGTCTTCGACAAGCGCAAGGAGGCTGAGACCTTCGTCAGCTTCTACAAGAAGCAGGTCGACCCCATCGTGGAGAAGGCGAAGTCCCTGTCCTCCAAGCCCACCACCTTCCTGTGGCGCGGCCCGGGCGTCAACGACCCCGGCGCCACCTACTCCACCGCGAACCTCGGTGCGATCGTCACCGCCACCGGCGGCACCAACATCGCCGACAGCCTCCTGTCCGGTGAGGAGGGCGTGCTCACCCCCGAGCAGGTCATCGCCTCCAACCCCAAGAACATCATTGCCACCGGCGGCGAGTGGCAGCAGCAGAAGATCAAGGACACCGCCCAGACCAGCTACGTCCACCTCGGTTACAAGGCCGACGAGGCCTCCGCCAAGGCCAGCCTGGAGCAGCTGAAGAACCAGCCCGGCTACGACCAGATCCAGGCCTTCACCGACCGGCACGTCTACGGCATCTACCACCAGTTCTACGACGCCCCCTACAACTTCATCGCCTACCTCACCTTCGCCAAGTGGCAGAACCCCGAGGCCTTCTCCGACGTCGACCCCGCCAAGGTCTGGAAGGACTTCCACGAGCAGCACATGCCCTGGAAGGCCGAGGGCGTCTTCTTCGCCGCCATCTGATGGGGGACCCCAACGTCACGGCTCCTTCCGACGACGTCGCAGCGCACCAGTCCGATACCGGCCGGGTACCGGACGGTGCGGCGTCGATGACGAAGGCCGACGGGCCGGCCGATGCGCCCACGGACACGGCGGCGTCGGCCTACGCCTCCTACCGCCGTCGAACCGCGCGGCGAGTCGCGATGCTCACGGGGCTGGCCACGCTGCTCCTGGCCGTCTTCCTCGTGGCCCTCATGGTGGGGCCCCTGGGATTCAGCCCGGCCCAGGTGCTCGGAGCCCTCTTCGACGCCGACTACGACCCGTGGGTCGCCAACATCGTCATCAACCTGCGCCTGCCTCCGGCGCTGCTCGCGGTCCTGGTGGGCGGGGCACTGTCCCTGGCCGGCGTGCAGATGCAGACGATCCTCGACAACCCGCTGGCCGAGCCCTTCACCCTGGGAATCTCGGCGGCCTCGGCCCTGGGGGCGGCGCTGGCCATCGTCACGGGCCTCGTGCTGCCGGTGGCCACCGGCGCCACCCTGCCGATCGTGGCGATGGCGGCGGGGCTGGCGGCCTCCCTCACCATTGCGATGGTCTCCAGGCTGCCGTCGGTGACCAAGGAGATGACGATTCTGCTGGGCATCGCCCTGGTCTTCAGCTGTCAGGCGCTCCTGGCGCTCGTGCAGTACCGGGCCTCCACCGAGAGCCTTCAGCAGATCGTCTTCTGGTCGATGGGTTCCCTCATGCGCGCCACCTGGCCGGCCGTGGCCACCGTCTCGGCGGCCCTGCTCGTGGCCACGCCCGTCTTCTGGGTCAACGGCTGGCGGCTGACCGCCGTCACCCTGGGGGAGGCGCGCGCCGCAGCCATGGGCATCAATGTGGCGCGCCTGCGCGCGTGGACCCTGGTCGGCGTCTCGTTGCTGGCCGCCCTGTCCGTGGCCTTCGTCGGGATCATCGGATTCGTGGGACTCGTGGGGCCGCACATGGCCCGCGGCCTGGTGGGGGAGGACCAGCGCTTCCTCGTGCCCGCCTCCATCCTGTGCGGCGCCACCCTGCTGACTGCGGCCCACACCGCCAGCCAGCTCATCGTGCCGGGTGTCGCCGTGCCCGTCGGCATCCTGACCGCCCTGGTGGGTGTGCCGGTGTTCCTCACCATCATCTTCGGACGCCAGCGCTCGGCGGTCAGGAGCGGTTCATGAGCCTCATCCTGAACGACCTCACCTTCTCCTACGGCAGGCGGGCCGTCCTCCAGGGCGTCGACGCCACCTGGGAGACGGGGCAGACGGTCGGGCTGCTCGGCCCCAACGGCGCCGGCAAGTCCACCCTGGTCACCTGCGTGGCCCAGCTGCGCCGCCACCTGGGGGAGGTGACCTTCGCCGGGCGCCGGGGCCATGACCTGCGCGGCATGATCGGATACATGCCGCAGGGCCTGCCCGGCGACGCCGCCCTGACCGCCCTGGAGTCGGTGCTCACCGCCTCGCGGCGCGGCATGACCTGGCACACGAGCCGAGCCGATATCGACCTGGCCTGGAGCGCCCTGGACGAGCTCGGGGTGGCCGAGCTGGCCGACCGCCCGCTGGGCCAGCTCTCCGGTGGGCAGCGCCAGCTCGTCGCCCTGGCCCAGACGCTCGTGCGCGAGCCCGGACTCATCCTGCTCGACGAGCCCACCTCCGCCCTCGACCTGCGCCGCCAGGTCTCGGTGCTCTCCCACGTGCGCCGGATCTGCCACCGGGACACCGGGCGCCTCGCCGTCGTCGCCCTGCACGACCTCAACCTGGCGGCCCGCTTCTGCGACCGCCTCGCCATCCTCGCCGGCGGGACGATCCGAGCCGAGGGGCCGCCCGCCGAGGTGCTCCAGCCCGACATCCTCGCCGAGGTCTACGGGCTGCGGGTGCGGATCGTGCCCGACGGCGACCACGTCATGGTCGCCCCCGAGGCCGAGCAGGGGGCTTGAGTGGAGTCTGCTGTCAAGTGTTCCGACGTTGAATGAAGGGCATCAGCAGAGAGCCACCCCAACCGAGTACCAGATGACCGATGCTAATTCCCAAGGTGCTGGAGAGAACGGCGTCGTCTCCCTGGATTGCACGGATGACGCCGACGGTAAGGATTAGCCAAATCACAGGAACCGCTGCCCCCCACAGTATGAGATACCTATGGTGTCGAATGCAGGCGCGCAGCAGGCGCCAGCAGCGGCCTGCGAAATAAAGGTGAAAAGCTCGGATTCGTGCAAGCGTTTCCCAGCATGTGAGGGCCGCCGTCAGAAATAGGGGAAGAAGCAGGATTTCGCTGGTTAGGTGGGAGGTCCTGACTAGGGCGAGGAGTATCGTCGTGAGCAACACGCACCAGAGCATTCCGAGGTGGGTAACGCTCAGGAACTTTATGATGAAGGAGTTGACCGCAATTCGCGCCATAGCGGGTTGGGAGGTGTGGGCGGTGTAGGCGGCAAGCGCCTTGGCCGCCGCATGGGGCCTCGTGCGGCGATCGAGCATCTGGAACTGGAGGAGGAGGGCCTCCTCGTTCAGAGGGTCGAGCCTGAGAGCCTCCTGCAGGGAGGCTCTGGCCGCCTCCGGGTCGGTTGTTCTCTGCACGGCTGCCAGGGCTGCGTAGCTTTCGGCCCTCTCTGGGGCGACCCTGAGCGCCTCTCGGGCGTACAGGAGTGCTTCCTCCGTGCGCTCCATCTTGGTCAGTGCCGTCGCCATGAGGGAGAACAGGGAGTAGTCCTCGGGGGACAGTTCCAGCGCGGTTCTCAGTGAGCGCTCCGCCTCTGGTTCCTTGCCTTGGTAGATCAGGGCGTGGGCCAGAAGGCGGTGGGCCTCGGGATAGTCCGGCGCTGCTGCAATCGCTCGTCGGGCCGCGGCCTCGGACTCCTCGAGCCGACCTGCGGCGCTGTGTGTGACCGCCAGGACCGTGTAGGTGAGTCCGGCGTTACCCGGGTAGTCGGCGAGCAGGCGGGTGAGGATCTGTATGGCCCGCTCGTGCTGCCCGGCCTCGGTGAGCTGGAAAGCCCAAGTGAGCTCGCGCTCGTAAACATCCTCCAAGGAGCCGCCTCCGGGTGGGGCTGCCATAGGACTCATAGTAGGCGGTGCCGTTTCATCCACTTGCGCAGATCCTCGTACTCCCCAGAGGCATCGGAGTACTCGACGACAGCGCGTGCTGTCTCGAACCAGGGGCCGGTCGAGGGGCGGACTTCCTTGAGAGCCGCGTCCATGTCCTGCATATTCATGAGTCGGGGCCGGCCGGTACGCACCGAGTCCATCAGCGCCTTCTCGGCAGCGGAGTCACACACGTGTGACAGGTCGGCCCCGGTCAGCCCGTCGGTCACCCGTGCCAGGGCCTGCAGGTCGATTCCCTCCACGGGTCGCTCACGCAGGTGCGTGTGCAGAATGGCGGCGCGTGCTGGCTCGTCCGGTGGCAGGACGAGCAGTGTCCGGTCCAGCCTCCCTGGGCGGCGCAGCGCTGGATCGATGTCCCAGGGGGCGTTGGTGGCGGCCAGCAGGTAGACGCCCTCGTTGTTGCTGCCAACACCGTCGAGCTCCTCGAGGAGCTGGTTGACGGTGCTGCGCATGCTCGAGTTGCGTGAGAGAGACCGCTTCATGCCCATAGCGTCGAGCTCGTCGAGGAAGAGGACGCAAGGGGCGTGGTCGCGGGCCTGCTGGAATACGTTATGGAGGTTGGCCTCGGAGTTGCCGATGTAGGGATCGAGGATGTCGGAGATCGTCACGGACAGGAAACCTGCTCCCATCTCACCGGCGATGGCACGGGCGATGAAGGTCTTTCCCGTCCCCGGCGGACCGTACAGGAGCAGGCCGCCGCGCAGGCTCTTGCCGTAGAGCCTGCGCAGTTCGGGATTGCGCATAGGCGCCAGGAAGGAGGCCTCGAGCCGGTTCTTGACCTCGGTCATTCCCCCGACGTCGGCCAGGCGCACACCGGCCCGTTCCACCTCCCAGTCCGCCGGGTCGCCGCCGGTCCTGACCGGGCGAGGTTCGGAGAGGCCCTCAGAGCCGGAGGGCTCTGAGGGCCTCGAGGACACGAAGGGTGCAGCCGGTCCACCGAGGTCCTCCTCGGCCCGCTGCCAGTCGAAGTTCCCAGTGCCGTCCGACGTCGTCGAGTTGTTGAATGCCGGAGCCTTGGGTGACTCGGGCGCCGGCGGGGTGGCGACAGCCTCTGACTGGGCCTCCTCTTTCTGTGGCGCGCCGGCGACCGACGACGACACGTCGGTCGCCGGCTCTTCCAGCATGCTTGCCGCCTGCTCGGCGGGGGTCTGCCTGGCTTGCGGCGAGAGTGCCCTGGCCATGAGAGTGCGGGCGGCGTCATCGGTGGGAGCGTGCTGAAGGGCGATGGCGCAGTGAGTCACCGCCTCAGCGCTTCGGCCGGCATCCATAAGAAGCTCAGCCAGGTGAGTGCGCAGCCGGACGTCGTCGGGGGCGGTGTCCACGGCACGTATCAGGGAATCAATCAGAAGGTCGGTCACCCGGTCAGTCTAGAGGCGTGCAGTAACGCAAGTGCTGTTGCGATCCGGTGGTGTGCCCGCCTGCTCCGTGCACCGCATCGCGGACGTGCGCACTGACGGCTCGGTCAGAAATCTCCGTACTCTCAGGGCATGACAGCTTCGCCGGCCGCTCCGTCCGACCACGGGCTGAGGACGGCTTTCCCCGCCACGCTCCTCATTGCCCTGGCCGCGCTCGCGGCCGTCGCTCCTCTGGCCACCGACGCCTACCTTCCGGCCTTCGCCCAGATGGCCGATGATCTGGGCGTCTCCGCCTCCAGCGTTCAGCTGACGATGACCACGTTCCTCGTGGGAATCGCGCTCGGCCAGCTGAGCATCGGGGTCCTGTCCGACCGCCTCGGCCGGCGTCCCCTGCTGTTGTGGGGCAGCGTGCTCGCCCTGGCCGCCAGCATCGGCGCCGCCCTGTCTCCGAGCCTGTCCGTTCTCCTCATCGCCCGCTTCTTCCAGGGGCTCGGGGGAGCGGCTGGGATGGTCCTGGGTCGGGCAGTCATCTCCGACCGTTCCCGTGGGATCACCGCCGCCCGGGCCCTCAGCGTCGTCATGGCGATTCAGGGGATCGCCCCGGTGGTGGCGCCGATTCTCGGGGGCGTGCTCGTCGAGCCCATCGGGTGGCGCGGCATCCTGGGGGTCGTGGCCGCCTTCACCGGACTGCTCGTGGTCATGGTCCTTCTCTGGGTACCCGAGTCCCTGCCCGCCGAGCGGCGCCACGACGGCGGCCTACGGATACTGCTCGACGGCACCCGTGAGCTGGCCCGCGACCATGTCCTCGTGCGTCTGCTGTTCATTAATGCCCTGTCCTTCGGGCTGCTCATGGCTTACCTGTCTGCGGCGCCCTTCGTGCTTCGCAATGTGCTGGGCATGGGGACGGTGGCCTATACGGCGGTCTTCGGGCTGTGTGGGGCGACGGTCACGGTGACGATCGCGGTGGCGGCCTCCCTCGTGCGCCGCTTCTCCCAGGCCCACCAGGTGAGGGGCGGGCTTATCGCGGGGCTGGTCGTCGACACGGTCTTCGCCGGGGTCTGCCTGACGTGGCTGCGCGAGCCGGTGACCGGGCCGGAGCGGATGCCGCTGCTGGTGGCGGTCGTGGCCCTCTTCCTGGCGCACGTGGCCTGTTTGGGGCTGTCGATGGGCAACGCCCCCGCGCTCGTGCTCGACCGCACCGGCCGGTGGGCGGGAACCGGCTCCGCGCTGCTCGGTTTTCTGCAGTTCGTCGTTGGCGGACTCGTCAGCCCGCTGGTGGGTCTGACCGGTGAGGCCAGCGGTGTGGCCTTCGGCGTCGTCATCGTGGCCGTCGGTGCCATCGCCAATGTCCTGGCGGTCTTCGGTCTGCGCGAGAGGGGCGAGAAGTAGCGCCTGGCTGCCCAGGTGAGCGAGCGCCGACAGCAGCGCCTGGGCCAGTGATGGCTCTGGCCGGCAGCGCGTACTCAGGAGGCTGAACGCAGCCGCGTCGTCGGAAGAGGCAGCTCGATGGCACCGATGAGGTCCACGGACTTGGCGACGCTGGTGGCCGACAGGTCCTCCATCGCCCTGGCGACGATGACGCGGTCCCGGTGGATCTCGCGGATCCTGACCCGGATCCAGCTCGCCTCGCCCGTCTGCGGATCCTCTTCCTCAAGGAGCCAGTCCTCCGCCAGAAGCCGCAGACCGATCGCATCCAGGACCGCCTCGGCCTCATCGAGCTCCATGGCCTCGCCGCGCCTGGCCCACAGCCGGTCATACGGGATGAACCGGCCGTCCGCACTCATCTCGATATAGCCTACGTGCTCGCCGTCCTCGCGACGCAGATGATCGAAGACGTCCTCGGGGTCGGGTAGGCCTTCCGGTGGTGGGGCGCTCATGCGTGCCAGGCTACCGGGCTGGTGAACGCCTCCATATCGGTCCAGGCCTGTCGCTTCTGCTGACTGGTGTCACGATTGGCGACTTTTCCGGGGGCGGTACGGCATGGGCAGGCAGCCTCGCAGAGGTGACTTGGGGTGTTGGTGCTGGTCAGGGTTTGTTGCGGGGAGGGGAGTGTGGCGGGTCGAGGCTGGTGGACTCCGAAAAGTCGCCAATCGTGACACGTCGGCGGCGTGTGGGGCTGGGTGGGCTGATCGAGAGCGTACTTTCGCGACGAGGACTGCGTTCTCTCACAGAACTCGCGGGTGGGACCTCAGTCATCTGCAGGAAATCGCAGTCCTCGTCGGGCATCGCAGTCCTCGGTGTGCGGTTGGAGTGCGCCGTCTGGCGCAGCCGGAACCGTCCGCCGCGCTGCCGCGGCCAGGGCGCTTCGCCAGGCAGGTGGCGAGCGCTGTGTCCGCGTGACAGCACTGTGTTGCAGGTCACTGTCAGCTCCGGGAATGGACTGCGGCCTGACAAGGTTGAGCCAGTCAGACTCAAGGTTGTATACAGTCAAGTTGACAGAGCTTGGCTCAATCACAATCCTGAGTGCATACGACTCAACCTGAAGGCGCCGGAACCTCCGGCCCTCACAACAGACATCAACTGACCACAAACCAGCAACCACAAGGAGCACATCACATGGCACGCGCTGTCGGTATCGACCTGGGTACCACCAACTCTGCTATCGCCGTCCTCGAGGGTGGCGAGCCCACCATCATCCCGAACGCCGAGGGCGGTCGCACCACCCCCTCCGTCGTCGCCTTCTCCAAGTCCGGCGAGATCCTCGTCGGCGAGATCGCCAAGCGTCAGGCGGTCACCAACGTGGACCGCACCATCTCCTCGGTCAAGCGCCACATGGGCACTGACTGGTCCGTCGAGATCGACGACAAGAAGTACACCGCTCAGGAGATCAGCGCCCGCATCCTGGCCAAGCTCAAGGCTGACGCCGAGGCCTACCTGGGTGAGCCCGTCACCAACGCGGTCATCACCGTCCCGGCCTACTTCAACGACGCCGAGCGCCAGGCCACCAAGGAGGCCGGCACCATCGCGGGCCTGACCGTGGACCGCATCGTCAACGAGCCCACCGCCGCGGCCCTGGCCTACGGCCTGGACAAGGGCAAGGAGGACGAGCTCATCCTCGTCTTCGACCTCGGTGGCGGTACCTTCGACGTCTCCCTGCTCGAGGTCGGCAAGGACGAGGACGGCTTCTCCACCATCCAGGTGCGCGCCACCAACGGTGACAACCGTCTGGGCGGTGACGACTGGGACGCCCGCATCGTCGACTGGCTGGTCAAGCAGGTCAAGAGCAAGGACGGCGTGGACCTGTCCAAGGACAAGATCGCCATGCAGCGTCTCAAGGACGCCGCCGAGCAGGCCAAGAAGGAGCTGTCCTCGGCGACCTCCACGAACATCAACCTGCAGTACCTCTCCATGAGCGAGTCCGGCCCCATCCACCTCGATGAGAAGCTCACCCGCTCCAACTTCCAGGAGATGACCGCGGACCTGCTCGAGCGCACCAAGATCCCCTTCCACAACGTCATCAAGGACGCCGGGGTCAAGGTCTCCGACATCGACCACGTGGTCCTCGTGGGTGGCTCCACCCGCATGCCCGCCGTCGCCGACGTGGTGCGCGAGCTGACCGGCAAGGACCCCAACAAGGGCGTCAACCCCGATGAGGTCGTTGCCATCGGCGCGGCCCTCCAGGCCGGCGTCATCCAGGGTGACCGCAGCGATGTCCTGCTCATCGACGTCACGCCGCTGTCCCTGGGCATCGAGACCAAGGGCGGGGTCATGACCAAGCTCATCGAGCGCAACACGGCCATCCCGACCAAGCGCTCCGAGGTCTTCTCCACCGCCGAGGACAACCAGCCCTCCGTGCTCATCCAGGTCTACCAGGGCGAGCGCGAGTTCGCCCGGGACAACAAGCCGCTGGGCACCTTCGAGCTGACCGGCATCGCCCCGGCCCCCCGCGGCGTGCCCCAGATCGAGGTCTCCTTCGACATCGACGCCAACGGCATCGTGCACGTCTCGGCCAAGGACCGCGGCACCGGCAAGGAGCAGTCCATGACCATTTCCGGCGGCTCCGCCCTGCCCAAGGAGGACATCGACCGCATGGTCAAGGAGGCCGAGGCCCACGCCGAGGAGGACAAGAAGCGCCGCGAGGACGCCGAGACCCGCAACTCCGCCGAGCAGCAGGCCTACTCCATCGAGAAGCTCCTCAAGGACAACAAGGACAAGCTGCCCGAGGACGTCCACTCCGAGGTCTCCGAGGCCGTCACCGACCTCAAGAAGGCCCTCGAGGGTGACGACATCGAGCCGGTCAAGACCGCTCAGGAGAAGCTGAACTCGGTGGCCCAGAAGGTCGGTGAGGCCCTCTACCAGGCCGACGCCGCCGCCCAGGCCGCGGGTGACGCCTCCGCCTCCTCGGCCGGCTCCACGTCCTCCGACGACGAGGACATCGTGGACGCCGAGATCGTCGACGACGAGGACTCCAAGTGACCTCGGCCGGCCCCACCCCCGAGAACGAGGGCATCGACCCCGAGCTCCAGGCGGCCGTCGAGTCGGCCTTCGAGGAGGTCCCCGACGGCGTCCGTGAAGGACTCGCCCAGGGCTCGCCCGAGGGCGCGGCCGGCCAGGCCGACGCCGCCTCCGATGAGGCGGCGGGGGAGGACCCCCTGGCCCAGGCTCAGGCCCAGGCCGCTCAGGCGGCCGACGACCTGGCCCGGGCCCGGGCGGACCTCTACAACCTCCAGCAGGAGTACCAGGGGTTCGTGCGCCGCTCCCGCGAGGGCGCGGCCTCCCACCGGGACGCCGGTGCCGCCGGCGTCGTCGAGGCCCTCATCCCGGTCCTCGACGAGATCGAGCTGGCCCGCCAGCACGGCGACCTGACCGGCACCTTCGAGACGACGGCCGGCAAGCTCGAGTCGATCCTGACCGAGAAGTACTCCCTGGAGCGCTTCGGCGCCGTGGGTGAGGTCTTCGACCCCACGCTGCACGAGGCCCTCATGGCCACCGAGTCCAGCGAGGTCACCGAGCCCACCATCGCTGCGGTCCTCCAGCCCGGATACCGCCTGGGTGAGCGCGTCGTGCGCGCCGCCCGCGTCCAGGTCGCCAACCCGGCCTGATACCCACCGCACCACACACCCGGCCCGACGGCGGACCTGAGCCAGCAGCTCTGGCGGGTCTGAGTCCGCCGTCGGGCCGGTAGGTGCACCAGGGCGCCCCAGGCCCCAGGGCCGCGGAGCCGCCCCCCCACAATCTTCAGCTTCAGTAAGGAAAACCCACGATCACCCGGATAAGGAGGCGGTGAGACGACCATGGCCAGTCAGGACTGGATGACGAAGGACTTCTACGCGGTCCTCGGCGTGAGTAAGGACGCCGACGCCGCCGCAATCAAGAAGGCCTACCGCACACTCGCAAAGAAGTACCACCCCGACCGCAACCCCGACGACGCTGCGGCGGCCGAGAAGTTCAAGGAGATCGGAGAGGCCTACGCAGTCCTGTCCGACGAGGCCGAGCGCAAGCAGTACGACGCGATCCGCTCGATGGCCGGAGGCGGCGCCCGCTTCCAGGCCGGTGGCCCGGGAGGGACCGGCGGCGCCGGCTTCGAGGACATCCTCTCCTCCATGTTCGGTGGCCAGGGCGGCAACGTTCGCTTCGAGACCGCCGGCGGGGCCGGCGAGCCCGACCTTGACGACCTGCTGCGCATGTTCGGCGGCACCCCCAGCCCCACCCGCTCCGGTGGCCGCTCCGGCCCCTTCGGCTTCGGTGGCTTCGGCGGCTTCGGCTCCCAGCCCCAGCCGCAGAAGGGCTCCGACGTCCTGACCTCGGCGACGCTGGACCTGCGTGACGCCGTCGCCGGCACCACCGTGGAGCTGACCGCGGACGGGCGCACCATGAAGGTCCGCATCCCGGCCGGTGTGCGCGACGGCCAGAAGATCCGCCTGCGCGGCAAGGGCCGAGCCGGCCTGAACGGCGGCGAGAACGGCGACATGGTGGTGACCATCAGCATCAAGAAGCACCCCGTGTACTCGGTCGACCCGGTCGACGGCGCCAACCTGCGCATGGACCTGCCGGTCACGCTGCGCGAGGCCGCCCTGGGGGCCACGGTCGAGGTCCCGCTGCTCGACGGCGGCACCTCCAAGATCAAGATCAAGCCCGGCACCTCCTCGGGCACCGTCATGCGCCTGCGCGGCAAGGGCGCCACCACCGGGAAGAAGACCGGCGACCTGTTGGTGACCATCCAGGTGGCCGTGCCCAAGAAGCTCTCCAAGGCCGCCAAGCAGGCCCTCGAGGCCTTCGATGAGGCCATGGGCGACACCGACCCGCGGGCCACCCTCATGGAGGAGGCGGCGAAGTGAGCCGGCACCGGGCCGGGCAGGGCCTGGGGCACCTGGCCGACGACGCCGCCGAGCGCGCGGTGTACGTGGTCTCGGTGGCGGCCGAGCTCGCTGGGATGCACCCCCAGACCCTGCGCCAGTACGACCGGCTCGGACTAGTCAGCCCCGCCCGGACCCGCGGGCGGGGCCGGCGCTACTCCCACCGCGACGTCGAGCGCCTGCGCCGCATCCAGTCCCTGTCCCAGGAGGGCATCAACCTCGAGGGCATTCGCCGCATCCTCGCCCTGGAGGCCCGCGTGGAGGAGCTGGAGGCCGACAACGCCCGCATGCGCACCCGTGAGGCCGTCGTCCAGCGGATCTTCGCGGCGGCCGCCGACGGCGAGGTCCAGGTCGTCGCACCCGGCCGCCAGGGCCGCGGACCCGCCGCGCGCCACAACGAGGCGGAGCGCGCACACGCCGCCGGTACAGCGGGAGGCGCGAGCACTGCGCTCGTGCCCGTGCGCCTGTGGCCCTGACTGACACTGACTGGCACTGACTGGGACTGACGCGCGCGGGCGGGCAATGGTGAGCGCCGGCGGGTCCTGGAAGCGGGCACTGAGGCGCGGGCACCGATGCGGCACTGACCCCATCGGCCGCTGCGGCGGAACAGGCGGCCGGCCTCCGCACATCATTATTCGGGCGGATATGCTGCCGGTCTCCAACCACCCGTAAGGTTCCGCTCATGCGGATGACGACCTCCTTCACCGGTTCGCGGGGTGTGCGATACCCCGCCCCTGACGTGGCCCGTGGCTTCATGCTTCTGCTCATCGCGGTCGCCAATGTTCCGTCGTGGAACAAGATGCCGAACGGGGCCGAGCCTCCCGTGTCTTCCGTTGACGGCTGGTGGATGTTCGTCCGCACACTGGTGGTGGACCACCGGGCCTACCCGCTGTTCGCGATGCTCTTCGGCTTCGGGCTCATGACCATGATTAACCGGCGCATCGCCTCCGGGACCCAGACCTACCTCGCCTCCCTTCCCGGCGCTGCGGAGGGTCGCGAGCCGATGCCGCATGAGGCGGCCTGGGCCCGCGAGATGGCCACCATCGACGCCTACCGCCTGGTGCGACGCCGCGGCTGGTGGATGCTCCTGATCGGATTCGTCCACGGTCTCGTCTTCCCCGGCGACATCATCGGCGCCTATGGGCTGGTCGCCGTCCTCCTGGCCAACCTGCTGGCCCGCAAGAACTATTCGGCGCTCTACCTCACCGGGGGCATCATCTCCGTGCTGGCCCTGGCGACGTATCTGGCCTCCGGGACTCTGTCGGGCGGCGATACCCTGACGGCCTCCGGGGAGCAGTCGGTCTCGCTGACGGCGGCGCTGCTCTGGGTCGTCACCAATGCCCTGCAGTGGGCCGTGGTGCTGGTCGTGCAGGTGCTCATCGCCCTCATCGTCCCAGCCGCGGTGATTGGCGCCCGCCTGGCCGACACCGACCTCCTCACCCATCCGGAGCGGCACCGTCGTCTGCTGATCTCTGTTGGCCTGGGCGGTCTGGTGCTGGGAGCACTCGCGGCGTTCCACGGTGCGCTGACGCTCGCGACGACGGTGCAGCTCTGGCCGTGGGACTTCGCCATGACGGAGTTCTTCGGCCTGGCCGGCGCCTGTGGTTGGTTGGCGCTGTTGGCCCTGTATGCCGGTGGACCGCGGCCGGATGGGCGGCTGACAGGGCTGCGCCGACTGGCCTCCGCCGTCGGCCGCCGTTCCATGACCGTGTACCTGAGCCAGACGATCCTGTTCGGCATCATCTTCGGCGTCGTTCCGCTCCTGGTGACGGGCAGGCGCCTGTGGATGGGGCAGGCCGCGGCCGCCCTCGTCGCCCTGGGCGTCTGGCTGGCGAGCGTGGTCCTGTGCGTCGCCCTGGAGCGCGGCGGTCATGCCGGACCCTTCGAGACCCTGCTGCGCACCGCCGTCGCGCGCAGCGAGCGTAGGAGGACGCCGCCGCCCCCGCCCGCCGTCTGGCCCGGGATGCAGCCGGGCATGCCGCCAACGGCTCAGCCGGGACCGCAGCCGGCTCCCTGAGCCGGACCGACCCGGGTCCGTCCGCCGGAAGAATGGCTGGGCGTCAGGCTCCATCTTTCGGTGGACACGATCTCGGCGCTTAAGGCGGACGCCGCGGAACCAGTGGTTTTCATACGGTCGAGTCATGAACACGACGACTTCCTCCGCGACCTCATTCACCGGTTTCCGCGGCCTGCGCTACCCCGCCCCCGACGTCGCCCGCGGCTTCATGCTGCTGCTCATCGCCCTGGCCAATGTGGGGTCCTGGGTGGCGGGTCCCGAAGGCCGTGCGCCATCGACCGCTGACAGGACCTGGGCCTTCATACGTGCCCTGTTCATCGACCAGCGCGCCTACCCACTGTTCGCACTGCTCTTCGGCTTCGGGCTGGCCACCATGGTCAACCGGCGCATGGCATCGGGCATCGACGCCTACTGCCAGCAGCTGACCGGCGGGCTCCGGGCGCCGTCGGCGGCTGAGCTCGACCAGGCCCGGGAGCAGGCGGCCGTCGATGCCCGCCGCCTCGTGCGGCGCCGCGGCCTGTGGATGGTCCTGTTCGGGCTCATCCACGGCGCCTTCTTCCCCTCGGAGATCATCGGCACCTACGGCATCGTCGCTGTCGTCTTCGCCGGGTGGCTCGCCCACAAGCACCACAAGCGCCAGCTGGCGGTATGCGCCCTCGTTCTTCTGTCCCAGTTCGTGCCGGTGGCCCTGGCCATGCTCTTTGGTTCCGGCGGTGAAGCGGCCGCCACCGGCGCGGCGGTCCCCGCCCCGGCGGCTGCGGCACCCACCGGAGCAGGTGAGTCCGTGGCATCGGCGCTTCCCTGGTTCGTGACCAACGTGTTCGGGTGGTTCTTCACCGCTCTGAGTGCGGCCTTCACCACGATGATTCTTCCCGCCGCCTTCCTGGGGGCCCGCCTGGCCGACACCGACCTCATCGCCCACCCCGAGCGCCACCGCGGCCTGCTGACGGTGGCCGGGATCGGTGGTCTGGCCCTGGGGGCGCTCGGTGCGCTTCACGAGCTCCTGGTCCCGCTCACCAGCGCTCAGCCCTGGGCGGCCGACTCCGCCCTGATCATGGTCCTGGGCCTGGCCGGGGGCTGCGGCTGGCTCGCCGTCCTGGCTCTCTACGCCGGCGGGCCGATGGCGGACAACCGGCTGACCGGCCTCAGGAGGCTGCTGTCCAACGTGGGGCGCCGCTCCATGACCGCCTACCTGTCCCAGACGGTCATGTTCGCCGGCATCTTCGTCATCGCGCCGCGGCTGACCGGGAGACCCCTGGAGCTGGGGCTGGTGGCATCCGCCGCGGTGGCGGTGATGGTCTGGCTGACGACCGTGGTCCTGTGCGCGGTGCTTGAGCGGCTCGGCATACCCGGTCCCTTCGAGGTCCTCCTGCGCATCGCCGTCGCCCGCAGCGAGCGCAGCCGCACGAACCCGTTCCCCCAGCAGGTCCCCGCCCAGCGCATGGCCCAGCTCCTCGGCCAGCCGACGAGCACCCCGGTCACCGCGGGAGCCTGAGAGCGGGGCGGTGCCCGATGCCATCGCAAGAGGGAAGAGCCCTGGTCCTCCGGGAGGAGGACCAGGGCTCGGTCCATGCTCCAGGGAGGAGAGGATCAGCCCGTCACGATGGCTCCGCAGGGGGAGGTGGCGCTGGCGGCCGCCCCCTAGCGTGGAGGGCATGAAACTCGCGACGTCATTCACCGGCACTCGGGGGGTGCGCTATCCGTCCCCGGATGTGGCCCGTGGCTTCATGCTCCTGCTCATCGCCCTGGCCAACATCCCCTTCTGGACCAATGTGACGCACGCTTCCGCCCCATCTGACGCGGTCGACACGGCATGGCTGTGGGTGCGCTCCCTCCTGGTCGACTCGCGGGCCTACCCGCTGTTCGCAATGCTCTTCGGCTTCGGACTGGTCACCATGGTCAACCGGCGCATCGCCTCAGGTACCTCCTCCTACCTCAGCTCCCTGCCCGGCGTGGAGGACGGCCGTGAGCCGACGTCGCAGGAGGCGGCCTGGGCCCGTGAGCAGGCCACCGTCGATGCGCGTCGACTGGTGCGGCGTCGGGGCCTGTGGATGGTCCTCTTCGGCGCCGTGCACGCCGTGCTCTTCTCCGGTGACATCATCGGCCCCTACGGCTTGGTCGCCGTCATCTTCGCCGGCTGGATCACCCGCAAGCACTGGAAACGGGCCGTGGCCTTCTGCACCATCGTCGTTGTTGCCGGCACCACAGCCTTCCTCAACATGGGCAGCTTCCTGGCCTCCCAGGGCGCGACCTCGGCGACGGGCGCGCACCAGGGGGCCGGCGCCTCGACCGATACGGTCCTGTCCTACGTCTCCGACGGACTCCTGGCCTGGGGCGGAAGCCTGGTCTCGGCGCTGTTCTTCTCCATGATCGTTCCGGCGATGTTCCTCGGCGCCCGCCTGGCCGACACCGACCTCATCACCCACCCCGAGCGCCACCGCCGGCTCCTGGTCGCCGTCGGCCTGGGCGGTCTGGGGCTCGGTGCCGCGGGCGGTATCGGGTTCGCCGTGTGGGCCGCGGGCGGCGCCCTGGTCGCCTGGACCATGCCCCTTCACTCGCTCACGGGCGTGGCCGGGGCCTGCGGCTGGCTGGCGCTGCTGTCCCTGTACGCCGGCGGGCCTAGACCGGATGGCCGGCTGACGGGGCTGCGCCGGCTGGCATCCAGTGTGGGGCGCCGCTCCATGACGGCCTACCTGAGCCAGACCTTCCTCTTCGCAACCATCTTCCTAGCCCTTCCCGCGCTGACCGGGATCGAGCTGCACCTGGGCGAGGCCCGGGCCGCCGGGATCGCCCTGGCGGTCTGGCTGGTGACAGTCGGTCTGTGCGCCGCCCTGGAGCGCGGCGGTCACGCCGGCCCCTTCGAGACTCTGCTGCGCACCGCCGTGGCCCGCAGTGAGCGCCGACGCCGGCTGGCGGCCCCTCCTGCCCCTGCGACCCCGGCCGCACCGGTGCTCACCTCCAGCACCTACGACCTGGTGCGCTGAGACCCCGGAGCACAGGTAGGAGCCCAGGACGATGGGGAGGGCTTCCCCGCAGGCCGGAGGGCGTGTGCCACCATGGCCTTGAGGGATTCTGTATGGTGGGACGGCCCGATGACCGCCTTCAGGGCGCGTCATCGCACCATGTCCTGAGGACTGTGAGTCGCCTCGCAGAACGTGAGGGGTGACTTGAGCGTTTCACAGGGCATCGTTGACACGGTAGCCTGCCTGCGTCCCCAACTCTGAAGGAAGCGAACAGTCCTCATGACTCAGCCCCCCAACCCTGGTCAGCCCTTCTACCAGCAGCAGCCCTCGGCGCCCTCGGCTCCGGCCCCGGGGCAGCCCTACCCGCCCCAGCAGCAGTTCCAGGGCGCTCCCGGTGCCCCTGCCGCTCCTGGTGCGCCTGGCGCCCCCGGCCAGCCCTTCCCGCAGGCTCCGGCGGGGGACAGCTTCATGGGCAACCTCTTCGACACCGCCAAGCCCTTCGCCGAGAAGTTCGGCAAGGTGTTCTTCTACATCGTTGCCGGCGGTCTGATCGCGCTGTGGTTGTACAACGCCTACAACGCCGGTTCTCTGGCCGGTGACATCGACTACGAGTCGGGCAAGCGCTCCTTTGCGTTTGGAACCTTCGTTCTCTATCTGGTTTTCAACTCGCTGTGGACCTTCGCCCAGATCGGTCTGGTCCGCCTCTTCATCGAGCTGGTCATCAACTCCGGCAAGAAGAACTAGCCACTGCCCGGCGGAGTCTCGTCTCCGCCGCAGCCAACTGCTTGACCCTGACGGTCGCCGGCCCTCGTGGCCTGCGACCGTCAGTCGTTGGAGCCGGCTGCGCCCGAGTCGTCCTTGCCCCCTCCCACCGGCAGCTCGAGGACGGCCGTCAGCCCGCCGTCGGGATTGGCGCTCAGACGCAGCTCGCCGCCGTGCGCGGTGGCCACGGCCGTGACGATGGCCAGGCCCAGTCCGTGACCGGAGCCCCGGGTCCGCCCCCGTCCCTCGCCGCGCACGAAGGGCTCGCGCAGGGACTCCACGCTCTCGGCCGCCACGATGGGGCCCTCGTTGCGGATCGTCAGGCGCACGCCGTCGTCCAGACGCGCCATGCCCACGGTGATGCGGCCGCCCTCGACGTTGTAGCGGGCCGCATTGCGCAGCAGGTTGGAGACGCTCTGGCGCAGCAGCACCGGATCCCCGGGGACCCGGGCGGGCAGCAGGTGGGTGGAGACGTGAAGGCGGTGCTCGGCGACCTCCGGAGCGATGAGGCCCAGGGCGTCACGGACCGTGGCCTCCATGTCCACGTCCTCGTGGGCCAGCTTGCCGGACTGGGCGTCGGCCAGGTCCAGCAGGGCGTCGATCGTCTCCCGGTTGGCGCGGTTGGTCTCCAGGACCCGGGTCAGCACCCGGCGCAGGTCCTCGGCCGAGGCCTGCGGGTCGGACAGGGCGACGTCGATCATCGTCTGCGTGGTGGCCAGGGGAGTGCGCAGCTCGTGGGAGGCGTTGGCCGCGAACCGGCGGTGGACGGAGAAGGACCGCTCCAGGGAGGCCAGCATGTTGTCGAAGGTGTCCGCCAGGTCGTGGATCTCGTCGCGCGGGCCGGACAAGTCCAGCCGCTGACTGAGGTCGCCCGAGGCGGCGCGCTTGGCGGCCGCATTCATCGAGGACAGCGGCTGCAGCATCCGCCCCGCCAGGATCCAGCCGACGGTCCCGGAGAGCACCACGAGCAGCGCCAGCGCGCCGACGGCCGAGCGCATGATGCTGCTGAGCAGATCGAACAGGTTCGTGTCCACCTTGGCGGCCTCGCCGACCTGCGAGACCGGCACGGCGGCGGTCTGCCCGACCGGGTCGCCGATCTGGATGCTCAGCGTGACGTAGCGCGTGTAGAAGTAGACCAGGGCGATGAGGACCACGCCGGCGGCCGTCACCATCCCGGCGTAGGTCAGGGTCAGACGGGCCCGGATACTCAGGTGCCGGGCGCGACGCATGTGCTCCGTGCGGTTAGGCCGGACGCCGTGGGCCTCACGGCCGCCGGGGGTCTTACTGTCGGTGCTGGGCCGCGCCGCGTCGTCGGCCCGGGTCCCCGCAGCCCCCTGCCCGCTCATGCGCTGAACCTGTAGCCCGCGCCGGGGACCGTCTGGATCACCCGTGGCTCACCGAGCTTGCGACGCAGGTGGGAGATCGTCACCCGCGTGGAGTTGGTGAAGGGGTCGGCGTTGGCGTCCCAGGCCTTCTCCAGAAGCGTCTCGGCGCTGAGCACCCCGCCCTCGGCCTCCATGAGGACCTGAAGGACCGCGAACTCCTTGGGGCTGAGGTGAATGAAGTGCCCGTCCCGGTAGACCTCCCGGCGGAAGGGATCCAGGCGCACCCCGTGGGCCTCGAGGACCGGGGTGCGCGCCGGCTGGCTGCGTCGCCCCAGGGCCCGCAGCCGAGCCACCAGCTCGGGGAACTCGAAGGGCTTGGTGAGGTAGTCGTCCGCCCCCAGCTCGAAACCGCCCACACGCGCGTCCAGCGTCCGGGACGCAGTGAGCATGAGGACCCGCGTGCTGGGGTGGTCGCGCACCACCCGCCGGCAGACCTCGTCGCCGTGGACCACGGGCAGGTCCCGGTCCAGGACGATGATGTCGTAGTCGTTGACCGCCACCTGCTCCAGGGCGCTGGCCCCGTCGCCGACGACGTCCACGGCCATCGCCTCACGCCGCAGCCCGGTGGCGATGGCCTCAGCCAGGTACTCCTCATCCTCCACGACGAGCACGCGCATCGCCCTGCCTCCTTCACTGTGGATTCTTTCGGCTGGTCCCTCAGCGAACCAGCCCCCGTGTTGCCACAACATAAGCGAATTTGTGAACCCCGTGGCAACACCGCTCCCGGTTGGCTGTTCCCCGAACGAACGGACGCCACCGCGCCCCGACCCACGTAAGCCGAAAGGACCCTCTCCCATGAAGCAGCCCCTCAACACCCGGATCCTCACCCGCGCCGCCACGGTGCTGACCTGCGCCGTGTGCGCCGTCGGCCTCATGACCGGATGCTCCCAGGGCTCGAAGGCGGACTCGGCCGCCTCCGCCTCCGCCACCAGTGGGGACGACTACCTGCTCAAGATGGCCAAGTGCATGCGCGACAAGGGCATCGACGTCTCCGACCCCGACGCCAACGGCAACGTGCAGTTCCCCGACAACGAGGCCGCCACCAAGGCCGCCCAGGAGTGCGAGCAGATCGTCGGCCCCGCCCCCGGCACCGAGGACCTCGCCAAGCCCGAGACGCAGCAGGACCTGGTCAAGGCCGCCGAGTGCCTGCGCAAGGAGGGCTACGACGTGCCCGACCCCGAGGCCGGCAAGGGCATCCAGATCAACGGTGACATCCCCCAGGACGTCATGAACAAGTGCTTCTCCCAGGTCGGGGGCAAGTAACGCCGCGCCCTTGCGGGCGCCACCAGACCACAGGCTCGTGCGGCCGGACCGCCGCGCAGACACACACTCAGACAGGCAGACATATGGATCAGACCACCACCTCCACGCAGGCCGACGACGGTTCGACCGGCACCGCGGACAAGCCGAGCACGGCCCACCGCACCCGACGCCGGGCCTTCCTGGCCATGGGGGCCGCCGCGATCCTGGCGGCGGGCGCTGGTGCGGGCGCCTTCGCCTCCAGGTCGGGCCCCTTCGCGGCCAAGGCCAAGCCGACGACGTCGACCTTCAGCGGCGCCACCGACACCATCACCAAGGGCGACCTCCAGGGTCAGACCTCGGTGTCCGGGACCCTGCGCTACTCCGACTCGCGCAAGTTCAAGTCGGGCTTCGAGGGCGTTCTCATCCAGGTGCCGGCCTCGGGGGCCGTCCTGACCCAGGGCGACGTCCTCTACCGCACCGGCAACGAGACCGCCTACCTCATGCGCGGCAACCTGCCCGCCTGGCGCAGTTTCGAGGCCGGCATGGAGGACGGCGAGGACATCCGCCAGCTCGAGACGGCCCTGAGGGACCTGGGGTACTTCGACTACGAGCCCGACGACCACTTCAGCTGGGCCACCACCAGCGCCATCATGAAGTGGCAGAAGGACCTCGACCTGCCCCGGACCGGGACCCTCCCACTGGGACGGATCGTCTTCACCCCCGGGGACCTGCGCGTGGGGACGGTCACCGCCCGCGTGGGGGACCGCATCGCCGCCGACACCGAGCTCTTCGACGTCACCTCCACCACCCAGGTGGTCGACGCCAACATCAAGCTCTCCGACCAGAAGCTCGCCGTCGCCGGCACCGCCGTGACCATCAAGCTGCCCGACGCCAAGAAGACCGCCGGGAAGATCACCTCCGTGGGCACCCCCACCGAGAAGTCCTCCGGCTCCGGGTCCGGCGCCGGCTCCGGCTCGGGTGAGTCCAAGGAGCGAGTCATCCCCATCACCGTCACCCTCACCGACGCCTCGGCGACCACCAACTTCCAGGAGGTCTCCGTCACCGTCGACCTGCCCAGCGAGAAGCGCACGGGCGTCCTGTCGGTGCCGGTCGGGGCCCTGCTGGCCCTGAGCGCCGACCAGTACGGCGTCGAGATCGTCGAGGCCGGCGGCACCACCCGCAAGGTGCCGGTCACCATCGGGCTGTTCGCCGGCGGGCGCGTGGAGATCTCCGGCAAGGACATCTCCGAGGGACAGCGAGTGGTGGTGCCGCAGACATGAGCCGCATCCTGTCCCTGCGCGACGTGAAGCGCACCTACGGGGAGCCGCCCGTGGCCGCCTGCGCGGGCGTGAGCCTGGAGATCGACTACGGCGAGTTCGTCGCCATCGTCGGCCCCTCGGGCTCGGGCAAGTCCACGCTCCTCAACCTCATCGGCACCCTGGACCGGCCCAGCTCCGGCACCGTCGAGATCGACGGCGTCGACGTCGGCTCCCTGTCCGACGCCAAGCTCTCGGCCCTGCGGGCCAGCCGCATCGGCTTCGTCTTCCAGCAGTTCCACCTGGCAGACGGCGTCAACGCGGTCGACAACGTCGCTGACGGCCTGCTCTACAGCGGGATCCCCCGCTCTGAGCGGCGCCGGCGCGCCAGGGCCGCCCTGGAGCGTGTCGGCCTGGCCCACCGGCTCGACCACCGCCCCCACCAGATGAGCGGCGGCGAGCGTCAGCGGGTGGCCATCGCGCGGGCCGTCGTCGGCGAGCCCCCGCTGCTGCTGGCCGACGAGCCCACCGGGAACCTCGACTCCACTTCCGGGGCCTCGATCGTCGAGCTCCTCCACGAGCTCCACGCCCAAGGCACCACGATCATCGTCATCACCCACGACAACGAGCTGGCCGCCCAGCTCCCGAGGCAGATCGCCATCCGCGACGGCCGCATCGTGGGGGACTCAAGCCTGAAGGAGATCGTCCATGACGACGTCTACGCTCCGGCGTGACCGGTCCGCGGCCGAGCGGGCCGCCCGCGCCCCGGCCCGGCGGATCCAGCGCTCGCGGCTGCGTCTGGCCGACGTGCTGCGCCTGGGGGGCACCGGCATCAAGGCCCGCCCCACCCGCGCCTTCCTGTCCGCACTGGGGATCGCCATCGGTATCGCCGCCATGATCTCGGTGGTCGGCATCTCGGCCTCCAGCCGCGCCCAGCTCTCCGCCCAGCTCGACTCGCTGGGGACCAACCTGCTGACGGCCACCGCCGGCCAGGACCTGTTCGGAAACTCCTCCTCCCTGCCGCAGGACAGCGTCGGCAAGGTCCGCCTCATCGACAACGTCCAGAGCGCCTCGAGCACCGGGCTGGTCAAGAACTCGCTGGTCTACCGCACTCCGCTCATCGACAAGAACGCCTCCGGCGGCATCACCACCCTGGCCGCGGACAAGTCGCTGCTCGACGTGGTGGCCGGACAGGTGGACAAGGGCACCTGGCTCAACGAGGCCACCAGCAAGTACCCGGCCACGGTCCTGGGGCAGACGGCGGCCCAGCGCCTCGGTGTCGTCTCGCCGGGAACCAAGGTGTGGATCGGCGGGAACTGGTTCACCGTGGTCGGCATCCTCAAGCCGGTGGTGCTGGCTCCCGAGCTCAACAACGCCGCCCTCATCGGTCAGGGCGTGGCCAGCGATCTGCTGGGGCACGACGCCAAGCCGACGACCGTCTACACGCGCAGCCAGGACGCCGCCGTCCCCACGGTGCGCAAGCTGCTGGCGCCGTCGATCTCGCCGCAGGCCCCCAATGAGGTCAAGGTCTCGCGCCCCTCGGACGCGCTGGAGGCCAAGAACGCGGCCGACAAGGCCTTCACCGGTCTGCTGCTGGGCGTGGGCTCGATCGCCCTGCTCGTCGGCGGCATCGGGGTGGCCAACACGATGATTATCTCGGTGCTCGAGCGCCGTCGGGAGATCGGACTGAGGCGGTCCCTGGGGGCGATGCGCGGACACATCCTCGTGCAGTTCATGACCGAGGCGCTGCTGCTGGCCTCCCTGGGCGGTGCCCTGGGCTGCATCATCGGGATCGGGGTGACCGCCGGGATGTCGGCCGCCAACGGTTGGCCCTTCACCCTGCCAGTGATCGCCGTCGTCGGCGGGCTGGGAGTCACCATCGCCATCGGTGCCCTGGCCGGCGTGTACCCGGCCGTTCGGGCCTCCCGCACTCCTCCGACCGCCGCGCTCAACGCGCAGTAGGCGGCCCCGCTGGCCCGAGGGGAGGCCGATGAGACGTCCCGGTGGGAGACGGCTGGGCCCCGCGGTGGCGGCACCGGACTGTGGCGGCCGGTGCTTGAAAGAGATGGGGAGAGCCCAGCTGACCGGGAACGCGTGAGGGCCCCGCACTGAACGGTGCGGGGCCCTCACTCCTGCGATCAGAAGACCGCGGTGCCTGTGGGTAGGCAGGCTCTCAGCCGGGTCACTCCGTGCCGAGCTTGCCGTCGACGGCGTCGCGGGCGGCGTCGATCTTGTCGTCGTACTTGCCGCCGGTCGCCTTCTTGGCAGCACCGGCTGCGGCGTCCAGCGCCTTGTCGCTGATTGCCTCGGCCTTGTCGGAGCTGAGAGCGTCACCGGCCTTCTTCGCCAGGTCATCAAGTCCCATCTGTGTCTCCTTCCGTCGGGTGGCCAGACGTCGGATGACGACGGCCTCGCCTGAATAGTGCCAGGTTTGCGCACCCGCGTCATCTGAGGGCGGCTCGGCCCCTGGGGTGCGGCCGGGGGCATCCGACGCCGTCGGGGACCGGAATCCTGTCCCCGCACGCGCAGGACGCCCCCGTAGGGAAGTATCCGCACCCCGACGCGCGCAATGTCCCCGGCTGTTCTGGGTGGTGTCAGCGGTACCGGGCTTCACCATTGCCAGGTGGGGCGGGCGGGGGAGCCTGCGGCGTCGGCCAGCAGGACTGCCTCGCGCACGCGGCGGGTCAGGAGGGACAGGACGAGTCGGTAGGAGTCCTCGACCATGGCGGTGGCCTCGTCCGCTTGGTAGTCGGGGCTGGTGAGGTTGATGCTCACCCAGTGCCGCTTGGACTGGTGGAAGCCCGGCTCCACCCACTCGAAGGTGGCCCGCACGGCGACGACGTCCTCGGGGTCGAGCTTGACATTGGCCAGGAGGCGGCCGTCGGTGTGGGGGATGAGCAGCAGGAAGAGGCGGGGGCCCACCGAGGCGACAGGGATGTCCCACTCGGGCTTGTGCCCCGCCCAGGCGCCGGGCAGCGTGGCCGCCTTGGCCAGGAGCTCGTCGCGACGGGCAGCCACGGCGGCCTCGTCGACGCGCGTGGAGGACCCGTCGGGGTGAGGGCTGCGACGGAGCGGTGTGGTCATCGACGTCGAGCCTACGTGCTCCCCACGGCTGGGGGACATCCTGCGCGTGCGGGTGCGGAAATGTCCGGCCGGGGACATCCTGCGCGTGCGGGGACGGGATTGCTGTCCCCGACGGCGTCGAATGCCCCCGGCCGCGTGGAGTGCCCCCGGCCGGAGTGACACGCGCGGTGCTCAGTGGATCGTCTCGAGGATGGTTGTCTTCAGCTCATCGATGGACTGACCGCTGGAACCGGCATTGACGGAGATGATGGCGTACTTCCCCTTCTCCTTGGTGGGGGCTGCGATGAGGGAGCCGTTGATCGTCTGGCCCCCGATGTTCGCGGTGTAGTTGAGCACGGCCGCCTCGCCATTGGCGGTCTGCTCGGTGGAGTAGCCGGTCGAGGTCGCACCGGGGATCGAGGTGAGGGCAGGGCTCAGCTCGGCCTCGGTCAAGGGCTTGGTGGCGGGAATGGTGGTCTTGGAGACGTTGGCGTTGCCGAGGTAAGGAGTGAAGCCGTCGTCGGGGGCCTTGTAGTAGACGTCGGATGTAGCGTCGAGGGGGGTGGCCTGCCAGCCCTCGGGCACTGCGAAGGAGACGCCGGCGGTGGGGGCGGTGATCTCCTGGTAGCCCGCGGGCGTCGCCTTGGGCAGGTCGCTCTGCGTGGCACTGGCCGAGGCGCTGGCGGAGGCCTTGTCGTCACCCTTGTCGGTCTTGTCCGCCTCGGCGTCCTTCTTGCTGTCCTTGTTGTCGCCCTTGTCTGATTCTGCTGAGCTGTCAGAAGCGGCTGACTTGGAGGAGTCGGAGCCCTCAGTGCTCTGAGAGCAGGCGGTCAGAATGGGGGTGGCTGTCAGGGCGAGGCCGGCCAGCAGGGTCGCAGCGGTGCGTACGGGTTTCATGATGCTCCAGTGTGTGAGTGCGAGTGTGATCCCTAGGGCATCACGTTCTGGTGGGAACGCACGATGGGGATGCTTCCCCATCGTGGACTGAAGGAGGGCTCGCGCCACTGGGCTGTGACAGGCCCGCTGTCGCCTCTGCCCGTCAGTGGGCCGTTGAGAGGATGGTGGACACGATGGTGTCGACCTCCTCAGCACTGCCGGCCGTTACGGCGAGGCGCACGTAGGTGCCCGACGACGTCGGAACGGCGATGACTGCACCGGCCGTCTGGGTGCCCTGAACCTGTGCGGTGGAGGTGTCAACGGCGGCCTGCCCGTAGGTGGACGGCTTGGTGGAGTACCCCGTCGGTGTGCCTCCCTGCCGAGTGATGATCTCATCCAGGCTCGCCTGGGACGGGGGCGTGGAGGAGGTCTCGGCCTCCTTGGCGACCGCAACGCTGTTGAAGGACAGTCCACCGCTCTGCGAGAACCGGCCGTAGAAGGCGTCGGTGCTGCTCAGGCGCTGGGTGAGAGTGGACGGATCCACGCCCTGAGCCCGGGCGAGCAGCGCCTTCTGGGCCTCGGGAAGGGCGTTGAGGTCCTCCCAGTCCTCGGGGATCGCGAAGGTGAGGCCGGATGTCGGTGCGGTGACCGCCTGGTGCCCCGCCGGGATGGAGGGGGAGGCGCTGCCGGAGGCGCTCGCGCCGCCCCCGCTCGACGACGTCGCCGCGGCCGAGGGGCCCGAGCCGGTCGCTGTCGCTGCGGCCGAGCCCGTCGACGAGGGGCTGGTCTGCGAGCAACCCGCCAGGATGAGAGTGGTGGCCAGAGCCAGGATAGCGCGCGTGGTTCTCATGATGTCTCCGGGGTGAGGACGGGGTCGTGACGCGACCATAGCGGTGTCATGGAACAATGGTGTTTCAAGCGGTTGGTTGGCATGTTGCGGGTTGGCGCGATGACCGGTGGAATGTCACCGGCAGTACCCCAAGGAGTAGCCCACGTCACTGTCGGTCCCAGAAGTTGAGTGGAATAGACTCAACTCTGCGAAGGTTCTGGTGACCAGAAGACGCAACACGTCACTACCTCTTGAAGGAGAACCGTATGGACACCAACTACACCACCAAGTCGCAGGAGGCGATCTCCGGCGCGATGCAGGCCGCCGCCGCGGCCGGCAACCCCCAGATCGAGCCCGCGCACCTGCTCGTTGAGCTCCTCTCCCAGCCCGACGGCGTCGCAGCCGGACTCCTGGCCGCGGTCTGCCCCGACGCGGCGGCCCGCCAGGCCGTCGGCGCCTCCGCGCGCCGCATCCTCACCCAGCTGCCCGCCTCCTCGGGCTCCTCCATGACCCAGCCTCAGCCCTCGCGCTCCTTGCTGGCCGCCCTGGAGGCCGCCTCGACGGTCGCCAAGGAGCTGTCTGACGAGTACATCTCCACCGAGCACCTGCTCATCGGCCTGGCCAAGGGCGACACCTCCGGATCCGCCCCCACCGTGGCCCGCATCCTGGCCGACGCCGGCGCCACCCCGGAGGCCCTCATCGAGGCCCTGCCCCAGGTCCGCGGCTCCTCCCGCGTCACCTCCGCCAACCCCGAGGGCACCTACAAGACCCTCGAGAAGTACGGCACCGACCTCACTGAGGCCGCCCGCGAGGGCCGCCTCGACCCGGTCATCGGCCGCGACGCCGAGATCCGCCGCGTCGTGCAGGTCCTGTCCCGGCGCACCAAGAACAACCCCGTCCTCATCGGTGAGCCCGGCGTGGGCAAGACCGCCGTCGTCGAGGGCCTGGCCCAGCGCATTGTTGCCGGTGACGTCCCCGAGTCCCTGCGCGACAAGCGCCTCATCTCCCTGGACCTGTCCGGGATGGTGGCCGGCGCCAGGTACCGCGGTGAGTTCGAGGAGCGCCTCAAGGCGGTCCTGAAGGAGATCAAGGACTCCGACGGCGAGGTCATCACCTTCATCGACGAGCTGCACACCGTCGTCGGCGCCGGCGGCGGCTCCGAGGGCGCCATGGACGCCGGCAACATGCTCAAGCCCATGCTGGCCCGCGGCGAGCTGCGCATGGTGGGCGCCACCACCCTGGACGAGTACCGCGAGAACATCGAGAAGGACCCCGCCCTGGAGCGCCGCTTCCAGCAGGTCTTCGTCGGTGAGCCCAGTGTCGAGGACACCGTGGCCATCCTGCGCGGCATCGCCCCCAAGTACGAGGCCCACCACCAGGTGACCATCTCCGACGGAGCCCTCGTGGCGGCCGCGACCCTCTCCGACCGCTACATCACCGGTCGCCAGCTGCCCGACAAGGCCATCGACCTGGTCGATGAGGCCGCCTCCCGGCTGCGCATGGAGCTCGACTCCAGCCCCGTCGAGATCGACGAGCTGCGCCGCCGCGTGGACCGCATGCGCATGGAGGAGGCCTACCTGGACGAGTCCATCGAGGACGTGACCAAGGCCGACCCCGCAGACGTCGAGCGCCTCGAGCGCCTGCGCGCCGAGCTGGCCGACGCCTCCGAGGAGCTGGCCTCGCTCAACGCCCGGTGGGAGGCCGAGAAGGCCGGCCACAACAAGGTCGGTGAGCTGCGCGCCGCCCTGGACGAGATGCGCACCCGCGCCGACCTGGCCGAGCGCGAGGGCAACTTCGAGGAGGCCGGCCGCCTGCGCTACGGCGACATGCCCGCCCTGGAGCGCCAGATCCGCGAGGCCGAGGCCGCCGACGACGCCGCCGAGCAGACCGCCGGTGAGCCGATGATCGCCGAGCAGGTCGGCGCCCCCGAGATCGCCGAGGTCGTGGGTTCCTGGACCGGCATCCCCGTGGGCAAGCTCCTCCAGGGGGAGACCGAGAAGCTCCTGACCATGGAGGACGTCATCGGCGAGCGCCTCATCGGGCAGAAGGCCGCCGTGGCTGCCGTGGCCGACGCGGTGCGCCGCTCGCGGGCCGGCATCTCCGACCCTGACCGCCCCACCGGCTCCTTCCTCTTCCTGGGCCCCACGGGCGTGGGCAAGACCGAGCTGGCCAAGGCCCTGGCCGAGTTCCTCTTCGACGACGAGCGCGCCATCGTGCGCATCGACATGTCCGAGTACTCCGAGAAGCACTCCGTGGCGCGCCTCGTGGGTGCCCCTCCCGGGTACGTCGGCTACGAGGAGGGCGGCCAGCTCACCGAGGCCGTGCGGCGTCGGCCCTACTCCGTGGTCCTGCTCGACGAGGTCGAGAAGGCCCACCCCGAGGTCTTCGACATCCTCCTGCAGGTGCTCGACGACGGCCGCCTCACCGACGGCCAGGGGCGCACGGTCGACTTCCGCAACGTCATCCTCGTGCTCACCTCGAACCTGGGCAGCCAGTTCCTCACCGACCCGCTCACCAGTCCCGAGGAGAAGCGCAACGAGGTCATGAGCGTGGTTCAGGCCTCCTTCAAGCCGGAGTTCCTCAACCGCCTCGACGACATCATCATCTTCGAGGCCCTCTCCAAGGAGGAGCTGGGTGAGATCGTCGAGATCCAGCTGGCGCGCATCGCCAAGCGCCTGACGGACCGGCGCCTGAACCTGGAGGTCACCGACGCCGCCCGCAGCTGGCTGGCCGACGAGGGCTACGACCCCGCCTACGGGGCCCGGCCGTTGCGCCGCCTCGTCCAGCGCGAGATCGGCGACCGCCTGGCCCGCATGCTGCTGGCTGGGGAGGTCCTCGACGGGCAGAAGGTCGTCGTCGACAAGGTTGACGGCTCCGAGGGGCTCACGCTGCGGGCCGAGGGCGAGGCGCATCTGCCGTCGGCCTCCTCGGCGGCGTCGCCGGCCTGAGCCCGGAATCCGACTGACCCGACCGCCTGAAGCGCAGGCTGTGACACGCCAGTGACAGGCCAATGATGAGGGGGCGGGCCCGCCTGAGTGGTGGGCCCGCCCCTTCGTGCTGCGTGCTGCCGGCTCATGCTGCCGGCGGCGTCGCGCGCCTCAGCCGGGTTGGTTGTCCTGGGTGGGCCAGGCGTTGTACACGCAGCCTCCGGCCAGGTCGTGGCTCTGCTGAGCCATGAGCGGGGCCTTGAGGCCGGCCCCGGCGCAGAACTCGTGCTCGTGGCCGAGGAAGTGGCCCACCTCGTGGTTGGTGACGTAGGTGCGGTAGGAGTCGACGTCGGGGTAGGTCACGGCGCCCCAGTTCCACCGGTCGGAGTTGATGACCACGTTGTCCCCGTTGCGGCAGCTCCACATGCCGCCGGTGTCCAGTGGTGAGCACAGGGCGTCGGCGCTGGGCGGCGTGGCGATGTTGAAGGTGAAGTCCGCGCTCGCGGGGTCGGCCACCGGCTGGAAGGAGGTGTTCTGCGCGGTGGGCCAGCCGCGCTCGTCATTGAGGATGCGCTCCACGATGGGGGCCGCCGTCGCGGCGTCGACATGCGTGCCGCCCTCGACCCGCAGCACGTAGCGGTAGACAGTGGCGGCCGCGGGCCGGGAGACGGGCACGGCCGGTGCGATGGTCCAGCTGCCGTTGCCGACGGCGCCGGAGTGCGCGAAGCCCTCGGAGTCCAGCTGCGGGGACGGCAGCGCCGAGGCCGACGGCGTCGGTGAGGCGGAGGGGGCGGCCGAGGCCGCGCGGGTGGCGGACGCCCGAGCGGAGGACTGGGTCGTGGCCTTGGCCGGGGTTGAGGACTGGCGTGCGGAGGAGCCCAGCGGCAGGGCGAAACCGGGGTGGAGCCCCCAGACCCGCAGTCCGACGACGATCAGGGCCAGCGCCACGACGAAGGTCGTGCCGTACAGGAGTCGGTTGCGGGCGCGACGTCGACGTCGCTCCCGGTGGGCGATGGTGAGGGCTCGCCGGCTGGCGGGATCGGGTGCGTCCGACGAAGGGCTCTGCGGGGAGGGCCGGCCCTCGGGGCTGCGTCGATGACCGGCGGGCGTTCGACGGCGTCCAGATGCCGACGACGAGGCGCGGCCGGGGCGGGAGGCGCGCCGCGGCGGCTGCGGGGTCGAGGGACGCATACGACCATCGTAGGGGCGCACGCCCGACCAACCCGCCGGGAGGCACCCCTGCGCGCCCAAGGTCACACGCGGCGTCGGGGCGCCGGCAGGCCTCATGGTCGGCGTCCAGCGGGCTTCTCGGTGCCTCCGGCCGCGCGCCGCCGGGTGACGGTGGGTGCGAAGGAGGTCAGAGCGGGGTGGATCGTGCTCGTCGTTGGAGAGGTTCGCGGAATGTATTTGAACCGGAAACAAGAATCTCACAAGTGTTATGCAACTGTGACCATCGGGGTGCTGCACTGCGAACCTGGATGAAATCACAAAAGAGCCTGGGTGGCGACGGGAGGTCGTGGCGGCCAGCAATCCCAGCAGCCCCAACAGACCGCGTGGTCGGGGAACTCTGTGCTGGTAGGAGCCGGTTAATTGTGTGAAAACCGAGACCAAGTCGTCACTCACGTCACGGGGAGGGCACGTGGAGGTCACACTTGAGCGGATTATTCCGATGAGGGCCTTTCTGCCTTGCAATTCCCTTACTGGAAGGTGCCATGATGCGGCCATGAACACTGTCAGTACCCCGACTTCGCCCCAAGCTGCCCCGGCTAGGCGGCGCGGACCCGGGCGCCCCCGAGCGGGCAGCGAGGACAAGCGAGCACGCATCCTCAATGAAGCCGTGGTTCTCTTCGGAGAGCACGGGTATGCCGGCACCTCCCTGGCCGACATCGCCAACGCGGCAGACATTTCCAAGGCCGGACTCCTGCACCACTTCTCCTCCAAGGACGAGCTCTTCTGCAAGGTGCTGGAGCGCCGCGACCGCGAGGACGCCCTGAGCATTCTCGTGGAGTCCCCGGCCGGCGAGGGCGACACCGTTGAGGCTCCCGTCGACACCATCGGCAACCTGGACACCCTCGACGTCGCGGGTGCCTCCGACCTGGACGGCAACCCCTGGGCTCTGCTGGAGCGCTACATCGAGCTGCTCGAGCGCAACGTCGCCCACCGGGACCTCACGGCGATCTACACTGCGACGGCGGTCTCGGTCCTCGATGCCGAGCACCCCGCGCACCGGTGGATGGCCAACCACCTCAACAGCGCCGTCGAGCGCTTCGAGTCCAGCTTCGAGGCCGGCAAGACCGCTGGGCTCGTGGACCCGAAGATGCCCTCGCGCCTCGTGGCGCGCAGCCTGGTCGCCCTCATCGATGGCCTCCAGCTGCAGTGGCTGTGCTCGACGACGCCCGGGACGGCCGCTGCGGAGTCCCTGTCCACTGACCTGGTGGCGGAGATCCGCCTCTACGCCGACTGCCTGCGCAGCCAGTGGGAGGTCCAGGAGACTCCAGAGACCCCTCAGCGCCCCAAGGCCGCCTGACGGTCAGAGGCACTGCGTCGCCCTGGGCTCGGCGCCTCCACGAATCCTCATCAGAATCCCTATCCATCCCATCCGGCTCGGGAACCTCGTGTTCCCGAGCCGGTCCTGTCCTCGGGTGCTGGTGGTGAGTGGGGCCCGCTTGATTCCGACCTGATTCAGCGGTCCGCCCACAGCAGCAGGTGCGGGGTGATCGAGGCCAGGTCCGGGACGACAACGAGGCCGGGGTCGGCCGGGAAGTGCTTGGTCGCCCCGATCTGCACGACGTGGATCCCGTTGCCCCGGGCCGAGGCCGCCCCCGTGGGGGAGTCCTCGACGACGACGCAGTCCTGGGGGCGCAGGTCGAGACGCTCGACCGCGGTGGCGTAGGGCAGCGGATCCGGTTTGGCACCGACACCGTCGTCACCGGTGACCAGGACGGCGAAGACGTCCCCGAGCGCGGAGGCCACCTTCTCGACGATCCGGCGCGGTGAGGCCGAGACGATTCCCTGGGCCAGCCCCACCTCCGACAGCGCCGAGGTGATCCGCAGCGCCCCGGGCAGCAGGGGAGGGGCGGCGCTCACGGAGGCCTCGACGTCGTGCGCGATCGCCTCGAAGACCTCCTGTGTGGCCGGATCATCCCAGGAGCGGGTGGCGCCGGTGGCGGCAATGAGCTCGCGGGCCTGACGGATCGAGGCTCCCGTCATCTGGGCGACGAGCTCGGGGCGCGGGTCGCCGCCCAGGGCCTGGCAGTGGTGGATGAAAGCCTCGTCCCAGAAGGGCTGGGAGTCCATGAGAGTGCCGTCCATGTCCCACAGGACAGCGCGCACCGTGAAGTTGGGAGTGGGGGATGGCGTCATGAGAAATAGCCTAACCGGAGGGTGTCGTGGCGCACTGGGGTCGGGCGCGCTGCCTCATGACCCGCCTGCCGGCGCTCGGGGTTATGCGCTGCGTCGTCGTCCTGGCAGACTGCCGTCAGGACGCCAGGTGGTGCACGTGCCGGAACCCAACGGGGTGTGCAGGTGGCGGTGCAGCCGGAGGGGCCGGAAGGAGAGCGGGTGGGCGACACCTACAGGACCACGATGGCGGACGTGGCCAAGGCGGCCGGCGTCTCGCGCACCACGGTGTCCTTCGTGCTCAACAACCGCGACGGGGCTCGTATCCCATCGCAGACCCGTGAGCGCGTCAAGCAGGTGGCTGCCGAGCTCGGCTACCGCCCGCACGGCGGGGCACGGGCCCTGGCCTCGCGCCGGTCCTCCCTCATCGGCCTGGTCTCCGAGATCGTCACCAGTCCCTTTGCCGCCGCCACGATCCGCGGGATCCAGGACAGCGTCCGGGCCGCCGGCTACACCCTGTTCATCGTGCCGACCTCGACGGAGGCCACCGTGGATGGCGAGGCCTTCGAGACGCTGCTGAAGTCCCGGGTCGAGGGGATCATCTACGCCACCGGCTGGAACTGCCGGGTTCGCATGCCGGCGCAGGCCCGCGAGATCCCCACTGTCCTGGTCCACTGCGTCGACCCGGTCTCCGGTCTTCCCTGCGTGCGCCCTGACGAGGAGCAGATGGGGCGCCTGGCTGCGCAGGCGCTCTTGGAGGGCCATCACCGCGATATCGGTGTCATCGAGCTCGACCCCAACGACGGTGAGGCCGCTCCGGGGCGGCGCGTCGGCTGCCGGACCTACCTGGAGCAGGCCGGCATCCCCTGGAGCACCGTGCACGTGGCTGTCGGCCACGGTACCGCCCGAGACGGGTATGCGGCCGCCTCCCGTCTCCTGACGGACCATCCCTGGCTGACCGGGCTGGTGTGCGGCAACGACTGCATGGCGATGGGCGCCTATGCCGCGATCCGTGAACAGGGGCTGAGGGTGCGTGAGGACGTGGCCGTCATCGGGATTGACGACCAGGAGCTCATCGCCGACCAGGTTCATCCGGCCCTGACGACGGTCGCGCTGCCCTTCGAGGAGATGGGGCAGGTGGCCGTCTCCCACCTGCTGGCCCTCATGGAGGGTGAGGAAGTGCCCGCTGAGACGCTCCTGCCGGGCACGATCATCCGTCGCTCCTCGGCCTGACGGCGCCTCGCACCGCCTCTGCGCTCGGGTACTGCCCGATGCGGCCGGCCGGGTATCGCCTGACGCAGCCGGCCCGGTGCTGCCTGACGTAGTCGGCCGGGTCCGCGGCCGGGGACATTGTGCGCGTACGGGTGCGCAACCTTCCCGGCGGGGACATGCTGCGCCGTCGGGGACAGGATTCCGGTCCCCGACGGCGTCGAATGTCCCCGGCCGCAGGGGTATGTCCCCGGCCGTGAGGGAGGCTCTGCCGCTCAGGAGCGCCGACGGCGCAGGCGCAGTGCGTAGGCGCCGGTCGCGGCGGCGGCCGCCCCCAGGGCGCCCAGGGTCAGGGAGGTGCCGGTGCGGGCCAGCGGGAAGCGGGCGGAGACACTCTTACCGGCCGCAGCGGCGGTGGGGCTCGCCGACGCCGATGCCGCCTTCGCCTGGCCACGGGCCGGCCCCTGGACGGCGGGCTTGCCGGCCCCGGGGGAGTCGGGGCCCTCGGCCGGGGCACCGGCGTCCTGAACGGAACCCAGGTGCCACAGGCTCAGGGAACCCAGATGAGCCGGGCCGCCCTCGGCGTAGAGCGAGACCCCCGTGGCGTCTTGTTCGGGGTAGACGGTCTGGGTGATGACGGGAGTGCCGTCGGCCGCGAAGACCTCCACGGAGTGCGCATCAACGACGATGCGCAGGTGGACCTGTCCCTTGCTGTCCGGTGACAGGGGTGCGGTGGACCGGGCTGGGAACTTCGGGGAGAAGTCGGTGCCCCCGGAGTGGGTGCGGTCCACGACGAGCTGCTTGGCCTTGGAGTCGTAGCCGATGAGCGTGTACTGCTCGCCGTTGTCGAGCACCTTGAGACCGGCGAAGGAGGAGGCGCCGGGGCTCAGGTCCATGCTGATGTCCAGAGAGGTGCCCTGAGCGGCCTTGCCCAGAGAGGTCTCGCCCACCGGGATGTCGGTGTCCTTCCGGGTGAGCTCCTGGCCGGTGCGCAGGGAGTCCAGGGCGGTGACGGGCTGAGCGGTCAGGCGCAGCGTGCCGTTCACCCGGGTCAGTCCCATCTCGCGCACCGTCGACATGGCGGTGCGCCAGGTGGTGGTGGGCAGGTCGCGCACGTAGGCCCAGTTGCTCATCCAGCCCACCTGGTAGCGCTTGCCGTTGGGGACGTTGTCCCAGGTGACGGCGGCGTAGTAGTCCTTGCCGTAGTCCAGGCGCGGGACGACGTCGGCCCCGGAGAAGGCCTTCGTGTCCGACTGGAGGATCTGGTCGACCATGAGGTGGCCCCAGTCCTCGGCGTTGCCGTTGTGGTCCTCGATGACGAGGCGGGCCTTGCGGCCCTTGTAGGCCGCCACGTTCATGCTCGTCCACTCCAGGGTCCCGGAGTTGTTGCCGGTGGCGGAGGCGACGACTTTGCCGTCCACGACGAGGTTGACGGAGGTGTTGTCCGCGATGGGGGAGGCCTTCTTGTCCGAGGCGCGCACCTCGTCCAGGAGGATGTGTCCCCAGGGGCCGGTGGCCGTGTCGGTCACGACGATCTGGGCGGACTTGCCCTTGAGGTCGCTGACGTCCCAGCTCTGCCAGTTGAGCTCCTCCAGGTTGCGGCCGGTGGCCGAGCGCACCACCTTGCCGTCAACGATCAGCTCGACGACGCTCACCCCGGAGCCCCCGTTGGCGCCGCCCTCGGGGCGCGGGTTGTTGCCGCCGCCCATGAGGAGGTTGAGGTAGGTGGAGTCGATGGTGAAGGTCGGCGAGGTCGCGGTGCCGGTGGTGGCATCCGAGCCTTGCCCGGTGGAGGCGTCGAGATAGGTGTTGAGCAGCCCGGCGCTGGAGTGGTTGACCAGCGGCTGCTGTCCGGGGGTGGCGCCCTGAGGTGGCGTGGCCCCGAAGGCACTGCCCTCCACGGTCCAGCCCTCCCAGGAGCCGTCGAAGCCGGCCAGGAGCCTGCCGCCGCCGTTGTCGCCGGTGGCCTGCGGGTTGTAGGGGTGCTTGCCGCCGGCGGTGCGCAGGTTGATGTAGGACGAGGAGACCGTGAACTCATCCGAGGTCAGCGTGCCGGTGTCGGCGTCGCCGCTGCCGAAGGAGTCCACGTAGGCCTTGCCCTGGTGTCCGGGCAGGTCCCCGGTGGCCGGGCCCGAGCCGAAGGCGGCGCCGTCGGCCTTCCAGCCGGCGTAGCCGTTCTCGAAGTCGGCCAGGGTCGTGCCCTCCTCACCGGTGTAGTGGGGGATCTCGTCGGGGGTGAAGGTGGTGCCGTCCCAACTGCCCACGAAGTACTGGGCGGAGTCGGCCACCGTGACTACCAGGACCCACTTGACCTCCTTGGAGCTGCCGTCGACCGGCAGCGGGAAGAAGTCTGGGCACTCCCACACGGCCGAGGTGATGCCCTCCCCGCCGAAGCTGGACTGCTCGGTCCAGTGGATGAGGTCGGGGGAGGAGTAGAAGGAGACCCGGTGCTCGGTGGCGTGGGAGACCACCATGGTCCAGCGTCCGGAGGTCTGGTCCCAGAACACCTTCGGGTCGCGGAACTCCTTGGAGCCGATGTCCAGGACCGGGTCCCCGTTGTTGTACAGGTTCCAGGTGCGGCCCTTGTCCGTGGAGTAGGCCAGGGACTGGGACTGGTTGCCGCCGACGTCGGCCCGCGTCCACACCGCGACCATGGCCGGGTTGTCCGGGCTGCCCAGGCCGGAGGTGTTCTTGGTGTCGATGACCGCCGAACCGGAGAACACCCCGTACTGCGAGGTGTACGGGATCGCCACCCCCAGCTCCTGCCAGTGCACCAGGTCCTTGGAGACGGCGTGGCCCCAGGACATGTTGCCCCAGTCCGAGCCCTCGGGGTTGTACTGGTAGAACATGTGGTACTCGCCGTCGTAGTAGACGAGTCCGTTGGGGTCGTTCATCCAGTTCTTCTGGGGAGTGTAGTGACTCTGCGGGCGCCACCGCTCACCGGACTGGTCGGCCTTCGGCGGCGCCGGTGCGGCCGGTGCGTTCGGTGCGGCGGAGGCCGGTCGGGCCTGGGTAGAGGCGGCTGCGGGCATGGAGGTCAGCGTAGAGGCGGCCGCCAGCAGGCAGAAGGCGGTCAGGGCGCTGAGTGCTCGGGCGGTCCGACTCATGTGCTGTCCTCCGGGAAGCGGGCTCGGCGTGAACGAGGGCGGGCGCCGTTGCGGGGCGGAGGTGTATCGAGGGGCTGTCGCCCCGTTTCCTATGCCGATCCGATAACGCGCGTTAACGCCGGTACTAAATTACGCGGACCCTCGAAGCTGAGCAAGCACCCGGGGGTCATTCCCGATCAACATCGGGGACGTCTCAGGGTGCTCCCCGATAGTCGGTGGCGGGCTTTGTCGCCCAGACTGTTTGCCATGACGCAGCAGCAGTACCCCGGTCAGTTCAGCCAGTCCGCCCGCTCCGAGGGCGCGGGCGCCGCCTCCGGTCGGACGGGCGAGTTCTTCCGTTTCCGCGACTCCCTGCCCCGCCGCTCCCGCGAGCACCGCATTCTCGGTGGTGTCTGCGGGGGGCTGGCCGAGGCCTGGAACATGCCTGTCACCGCGGTGCGCGTCGGGGTGATCCTGGCCAGCTTCCTGCCCGGCCCCATGTTCCTGGTCTATGTCGGAGCCTGGTGCCTCATGCTCGACGAGCCCGCCCCCGCCCAGTACTGACTGTTCTCAGCCTGCCCGGGCGGGTCCGAGCCGACTGGCCCGGGCCGTGACAGTCGTCCGGAGACCTTTAGCGCTTCGGTAACACGACCCGTACCAGACTCACGACTACCGATATCGGCTGAGGACGTCGACGTCTTCGGCCCCGTAGAAAGAAAGGTAATGGCTGTCTCTTCGCTCTCCTCAATGCTTCTCTCCTGCCGTCTGTCCATCACTCGTTTTCTCCTGACGCATGCCCGTCCCTGCTGCCATCGGTTCCAGGCGGCGCCTCGGGGCCACGCGTGAGCGATGGGCTGCGCCCGCCTCGCCACCCCCGGTTCCACGGGTGACGCGGCGGGCGCAGCGTGCTGCTGAGTGGGGGTCGTCGACGCATGCGGGGGCAGAGCTCCTGCTCCTGCACGCATCGAGTGCCCCGGTCGCGAAATGAGGGCGGCGGCTTCGCGGGAAGGCGCCGTCGATGGGAGGATCGAGCCGTGACCGACACCGTGAATGCCGCAGCGACCGACATCGAGTTCCTCTCCGCCTACGACCAGGGCTTTGCCCGCGTCGCCGCCGTCACCCTGCCGGTGGTGCCCGTCGACCCGGCCGCCAACGCCGCCGCCATCATCGAGCAGGCCCGCGCCCTGGCCGAGGATGGCGTCTGCCTGGCCGCCTTCCCCGAGCTGTGCCTGACGGGCTACGCCATCGACGACCTCCTGCTGTCCGACGTCCTGCTGTCCGATGTGCTCGCCGCCATCGAGACCCTGCGCGCCGCCAGCGCCGACCTCCTGCCCGCCCTCGTCGTCGGCGCGCCCCTGCGCCTGGGCGACCGCCTCTACAACTGTGCCCTGGTCATCCAGGGCGGGCGGGTGCGCGGCGTCGCCCCCAAGTCCTATCTGCCCACCTACCGGGAGTTCTACGAGAAACGGCACTTCGCCCCCGGCGACGCCCTGCCCGCCGGGGTGGAGAGCATCGAGCTGCCCGGCGTGCGCAGCGGTTCCGACGGCGCTGAGAGGACCGAGAGCGCCGACGGCTCCGGTGATACGGAGCCGGTCGCCCGGGTCCCCTTCGGGGCGAACCTCCTGTTCGAGGTCGAGGACGTTCCCGGCCTGACCTTCCACGTCGAGGTCTGCGAGGACATGTGGGTGCCCGTCCCTCCGTCGTCGCTCGCGGCGCTGGCCGGGGCGACGGTCCTGGTCAACCTCTCCGGCTCGCCCATCACGGTGGGGCGGGCCGAGGACCGTGAGCTGCTGGCCCGCTCCTCCTCGGCTCGGGGGCTGGCCGCCTACGTCTACGCCGCCGCCGGGCAGGGCGAGTCCTCCACGGACCTGGCCTGGGACGGTCAGACCCTCGTCTACGAGAACGGCGAGCTGCTCGGCACCACCGAGCGCTTCCCCGACGGGCCGCGCGCCACCGTCGTCGACGTCGACATCGAGGGCCTGCGCGCCGAGCGCCTACGCCAGGGGACCTTCGCTGACAACGCCCGCACCCTGAGCTCCCCGGTCGCCGGCGGACCGGCCCCGGCCACTACCTTCACCGATCCGGCGGCCTTCCGGCGCATCCGGATCAGCGCCGCCGACCTGGCCGCCCCGCGCACGGACATCGGCCTGCGCCGCCGCGTGGACCGCTTCCCCTTCGTGCCCGACGACCCGGCCCGACTCGCCCAGGACTGCTACGAGGCCTACAACATCCAGGTGGCCGCCCTCGTCCAGCGCCTGGGGGCCATCGGCAACCCCAAGATCGTCATCGGCGTCAGCGGCGGCCTGGACTCCACCCACGCCCTCATCGTGGCCGCCCGCGCCATGGACCGCCTGGGTCGGCCGCGCTCGGACATCCACGCCATCACCATGCCCGGCTTCGCCACGAGCGCCGGCACGCGCCGCAACGCCGAGGACCTCGCCGTCGGCCTGGGCTGCACCTTCGAGGAGCTCGACATCCGGGCCACCGCCACCCAGATGCTCACCGAGATGGGTCACCCCTACGGCGAGTACGCCCGCACCGGGGTCCTGCCCGAGGGAGCGAGCGAGCGGGACCTCTACGACGTCACCTTCGAGAACGTCCAGGCGGGCCTGCGCACCGACTTCCTCTTCCGCATCGCCAACCACCGCGGCGGCATCGTCCTGGGCACCGGGGACCTCTCCGAGCTCGCCCTGGGCTGGTGCACCTTCGGGGTGGGCGACCAGATGGCCCACTACGGCGTCAACGCCGGCATCCCCAAGACCCTCATCCAGCACCTCATCCGCTGGGTGGTTGCCGAGGAGCTGTTCGACGACGCCGTCGGCCGCACGCTGCTGTCCATCCTGGACACCGAGATCAGCCCCGAGCTGGTGCCGGCCGGGGCCGGTGGCGCCATCCAGTCCACCCAGGCCAAGATCGGCCCCTACGCCCTACAGGACTTCACCCTGTGGCACGTGCTGCGCCGCGGCTCGCGCCCCAGCCGCATCGCCTTCCTGGCGCTGCTGGCCTGGCGCGACGCCGATGCCGGGGACTGGCCCGAGGGGCTGCCGCAGGCCGAGAGGGTCGCCTACGACCTGCCCGAGATTCGGCGCTGGCTCGAGCTGTTCCACCGGCGCTTCTTCACCAACCAGTTCAAGCGCTCCACCCTGCCCAACGGGCCCAAGGTGGTGGCCGGCGGCTCGCTGTCGCCCCGCGGGGACTGGCGCATGCCCTCCGACGCCGCCGCGACCGCCTGGCTGGCCGAGCTTGAGCGCAACGTGCCGCGGGTGTGAGGCTCCCGTGAAGAACCGGGACTATTGTCCTATGATGTGAGGCACAACACAATGTGGCTCCTGAGGCTTGCGTTGTTCGAGATTGATTTAAGCAAAGCGCATATTTACGGCGAAAAGTTACGGTGATGTTCTGGTAACGCGCGTTATCAGCATTGGTTTTGTGTGCTTCTGTGTGAAAGTGGTGGACATCTGAGTGGTGGCGATCACGCTGATCCTTTTTATCGTCGCCATGTCACACACGTTGCTGTTGCCCAGGCCATACACACCCTCGGCGGCAGCCCGGATGGGAAAGGTCCCCGCCCATGGTCTGCCTGGTCGTAGCCGCGCACGGACATCTGGCTGAAGGTCTCGTCGCCTCCTCAGCGATGATCGTCGGTCCCAGTGACGACGTCGTCGCCGTCACCTTCGAGCCCTCCGAGGGTCCCGATGACCTGCTGGCGAAGTACGCCGCCGCGGTCGAGGCCTCCTCCAGCCAGGAGTACCTCATCCTCGTCGACCTCTTCGGCGGCAGCCCCTACAACGCCGCCGCCCGGTTCGCGGCGGGACGCGACGATGCCGACGTCGTCACCGGGGTCAACCTGCCCATGGTCATCGAGGTCCTGTCCCGACGTCTCACCGGCGCTGGTCTCGCCGAGCTCGTGGAGGCCGCCCGCACCTCCGCCGTCGACGGCGTCAAGGTCCTCTCCGAAGTCTTCACCCCTGCCCCCACCACCACTTCCGATGATGAAGGAGACGAGCTCTGATGGACGTCAAGCTCCTGCGTATTGATTCCCGCCTGGTTCACGGACAGGTCGCCAACAACTGGGCCGGATCCCTGGGCGCCGAGGCCATCCTCGCCGTCTCCGACGGCGCCGCCAACGACGAGCTGCGCAAGACCCTCATGCTGCAGACCGGCGGCGGCAAGGTGAAGGTCCACGTGCTGGGCGTGGAGAAGGCCGCGCGCGTCTACAAGAACCCCAAGTACGAGACCCTCAAGGCCGTCATCGTCGTCGAGACCCCGGCTGACATCGTGCGCCTGCTCGACCTGGGCGTGGAGGCCAAGGAGGTCAACGTCGGCGGCATGACCTTCAAGCAGGGCACCAGCCAGGTCTCCCAGGCCGTCTACGCCAGCCCTGCCGACGTCGAGGCCTTCAAGGAGATCGACTCGCGCGGCATCAAGCAGTACATCCAGCAGGTGCCCTCCACCGCGAGCTCCGACCTCATGGGGGCCCTCAAGGAGAAGGGCCTGCTCTAAGGGCGCGGCTTTCGTCCCCACACCTCCCTCGCACACCTCCATCCCGTCACCCTTCGGTGGCGGGCTCAGCAGGAGTGTGCTGTCAACCCTCACATGAGAGAGACATACCGTGCATGACATCAATCTGATCCAGATCATTCTGGTCACGCTCGTGGCGTTCGTCGCGGGTATGGCCAGCGTCCTGGACGAGCGGCAGTTCCACCGCCCGCTCGTCGCCTGCACCCTGACCGGTATCGCCCTGGGCAACCCCGCCGTCGGCATCATGGTCGGTGGCTCCCTGGAGCTGATCGCCCTGGGCTGGATGAACGTCGGTGCCGCCATGGCCCCCGACTCCGCCCTGGCGTCCACCGTCTCCACCATCATCGCCGTGGCCTCGGTCGGTGACGCCTCCTCCACCAAGGGCGCCATCGCGGCCGCCATCGGTGTGGCCGTCCCGCTGGCCGTCGCCGGCCAGGCCCTGACGATCTTCGTGCGAACGATCGCCATCTTCTTCGCCCACCAGGCCGACCGCTTCGCCGAGCAGGCCAACTACCGGGGTATCGCCATCATGCACTTCACGACCCTGGGTCTGCAGGGACTGCGCGTCGCCATCCCGACCGCTGCGGTTGCCGCACTGGCTTCGGGCGACACGGTCAAGCACGCCCTCGACGCCATTCCGAAGGTCATCACCGAGGGCCTGGGCATCGCCGGAGGCTTCATCGTCGTCGTCGGTTACGCCATGGTCATCAACATGATGAAGGCGCGCAAGCTCATGCCCTTCTTCTTCCTGGGCTTCATCTTCGCCACCTTCGCCACCACCGTGGGCGGCTCGGCCTCGATCGGTGACCACAGCAAGGGCATCGACAAGTGGGTCATCGACCTCGCTCCCAACGGCGCCACCCTCGTGGCGCTGGGCATTCTGGGGGCCTGCCTGGCCGTCATCTACGTCCAGCTCAACCCTGAGTTCCACGACTCCGTGCGCCTGCCCGCCGCCGCCTCCCCCGCGGCCAGCGGCGGCTCCAGCAGCGACCTGGATGACGACCTCGACGACGAGCTCGACTGAGCTGGAAGAAGGAAGACTCTCATGACTACTGAAACCGCTCCGACCACCTCGGAGAAGATGCTCACCACTCGTGACCTGCGCCGGATGTACTGGCGCTCCACCTTCCTGCTCGGCTCCTTCAACTTCGAGCGCATGCAGGCCATGGGTTTCTGCTACACGCTCATGCCCGCCATCCGGAAGTTCTACCGCGACGACAAGAGTGCCCAGGCCGCCGCTCTCAAGCGGCACCTGGAGTTCTACAACACCCACCCCTGGGTCTCCTCGGTCGTCTTCGGCGTCACCGCCGCCATGGAGGAGCAGAAGGCCAAGGGCGAGGAGATCTCCGAGGAGACCATCACCTCGGTCAAGGTCGGCCTCATGGGGCCGCTGGCCGGCGTCGGCGACCCCATCTTCTGGGGGACCGCTCGCCCCGTCCTGGCGGCGCTGGGCGCCTCCCTGGCCCTCAACGGCTCGATCGTGGGCCCGCTGCTGTTCTTCGTCGGCATCAACCTCCTGCGTGTGCTCACCCGCTGGTACGGCCTGAAGTTCGGCTACGAGCGCGGGACCGAGATGGTCACCGAGGTCGGCGGCGGGCAGCTGAAGAAGATCACCCAGATGGCCGCCATCATGGGGCTGTTCGTCATGGGCGCCCTGGTCTCCAAGTGGACCACCATCAAGTTCCCGACCGTGGTCTCCAAGGTGGCCGACCCCGACACCCAGATCGTCAAGGTGACGACTGTCCAGAGCATCCTCGACCAGCTGCTGCCCGGTCTGGCGGCGCTGGGCCTGACCTTCCTGTGCATGTGGTTGCTCAATAAGAAGGTCAATGCCCTGTGGATCATCCTGGGCATGTTCGCCGTCGGCATCCTGGGCCGCTGGACCGGCTTCCTGGGAGTCTGACGACGGCATCCGCTTCCCGTCTCTGAGCGGGGAGGGGGCGCAGGACTTGCTTCCAGCCCCCTCCCCGTTCCGTGTATTCGGTAGAATGCGCGGGGCCGGCGCTGGCTCTCCCGGCGCGCCATCAGTGCTCCACCGGGTCCGCCGATGCCTTGTCCCGGCTCTCCTCCTCCCGCGCCGCTCCGACGTCGTCCCCGTCCTCCGCCCCCTGCAGCAAGGAACCCGCGTGACCCGACTCCTCGTCACCGACCTGGACGCCACCATCGTCTTCGACCGCTCCGTGTCACCTGCCGACCGTGAGGCCATGGCCCGCTGGCGGGCCGCCGGCAACCTCCTGGCCGTGGACACCGGCAAGTCCTCCTTCGCCACCCGTGACGTCCTGGCGCCCCTGGGCGTCGACTTCGACTACGGCGTCGTCTTCACCGGGGCGGTCCTCATCGACGGCGGCTACCGGGTCCTCTCGGCCCGCTACCTGCCCGACGGCGTCGCCCGCGACGTGGCGACCCGCACCGTTGACCTGCCGGGGGTGACCACCTACGCCACCACCATCGAGACCGACTACATCCTGGCCGACAACAACGAGGAGATCTCCTCCATCCTCGCGGTCTTCGAGCACCTGAGCCTGGAGGAGATGGATGCCCACCGCTTTATCGGCGTGCCCCTGCGCGTCACTGACGACGCCCTGCGCGAGCGCCTCTACCACGACCTCACCGGGCGCTGGGAGGGTGCCCTGGACTGCCACCGCAACCAGGAGTTCCTCGACGTCGTGCCCGCCGGCGCCACCAAGGGCGCGGGACTGCGCGCCCTCCTGGACGGGCCGTTGGCGGGGCAGGACATCGAGGTCTGGACCATCGGCGACTCGTGGAACGACCTGGACATGCACGCCGTCGCCGACCACGCCGTTGCCCTGCCCTGGTCCCCGCCGGAGGTGACGGCCGCGTGCGAGACGACCGTGGGCTCCATGGCCGAGCTCATCACCACGATCCTGGAAGGCGACCGGCATGAGTGAGAACAGCAAGACCGACGGCGCGCAGACCCTGGGTACTCGGGTGCGCGACTGGTTCAACGGCGGGGATCCCGACGGGCGCGCCAAGCTGCGCGCCTGGGCCACCGGGGACGACGGCCGCTGGCGCGGCTACACCCACTCCATGGGCAAGTACGTCACCTGGCTCATGGTCATCGCCTGCATCCTCTACCCCTTCACCCGGGGCATCGGCTCGATCCTGGCCCTGCTCGTGGCTATCTTCCTCATGGGTGGACGGGCCATGATCGAGCGGCAGGTGCGCCGCGACATCTCCGACCTGGAGGAGGCCAAGCGCCAGTGGGGGCTCACCCGCAACGCTGAGTACCTGCGGTTCATGACCCTGCGCGCCGAGGGGCTGCTCGAGGACAACAAGATCCTCACCCCCGACTCGCGCAGTCTCCTCCAGGACTACGCCCAGTGGGCCCACGAGCGCCTGGAGCGCGAGGATAAGAAGCAGGCCAAGAAGGCCCGCAAGGAGGAGAAGAGGGCTCGTCGGGAGGGAGCGGGTCACGAGTCTGACGAGTCCGCTGACGCTGCGGCGAGGAATGAGGAGAATAAGGCTGCTGACGGCTCCTAGCGATCCTGGGCGGCTCGCGGGCCGCCCGCAGGCCGCTGCGAGGCGGCTGGAGACCGGCAGGACCGGAACGGAAAGGACTCCCATGCCACGCAGGCTCATCTCCACCGACCTGGACGGCACCATCGTCTTCAACGGGACGATCTCGCTGCGTGACCGCGAGGCAATGGCCCGGTGGCGGGCGGCCGGCAACCTCCTGGTCATCAACACCGGCAGGTCGGTCTCGGCGCTGGAGCACGTCGTGGTACCCATGGGCCTGGAGTTCGACAACGCAATCCTCTACACGGGGGCCGCCATTGTGGATGCGGACATCCGGGTGCAGTGCTCCACGGCGCTGCCGGCCGGCGTCGTCGAGGACATCCTCGACTTCGTCGAAGGGGCGCCGGGCGTCACCGTCTTCACCACCGGACTGGACGAGGACCTGCTCATCTACGACACGATCGGCTCTGGCTCCGAGCTGCTGACCCTGTTCCGGCCAGCCACCCGGCGTGAGCTGGACGGGCGTGAGGTCATCGGGGTGCCGATGCGCTTCACCGATCCGGAGATGGCTGCGCGCACCGAGACCTACCTGCGCCGGCGCTGGGAGGGGCAGGCGGTGGGCTTCCGCAACCAGGACTTCATCGACGTCGTGCCCGCCTCGGCCTCCAAGGGGGAGGGCCTCAGGCGGCTGGTGGCGAGCCTGGCCGAGCCGCCCGCCGGGGAGGCGGACAGGGTGTCCGGGACGGGCTCGGCCAGCGGGGCCGGGGCGGCTCCGACCGACGAGGCGAGCGAGATGCCGGTCGGTGGCTCGGCGGGGCTCGGCGTCGAATCGCTCCCACCGGAGCCGGTGGAGACCTGGTCCATCGGGGACTCCTGGAACGACATCTCCATGCACGCCGCCGCCGACCACTCCTACGCCCTGCCCTGGTCCCCGCCGGAGGTGGTGGCCCAGTGCGACGGCACGGTCTCCAGCCTGGCCGACCTCATCGACTCCCTCATGGGGCGACCGACGCTCTAACCCCCACACACTTCGACAGAAGCTTCAGAATCGACGCGGCTCCGGGTCTTTTTTGAAGATTCGTTCGAAGTGTTGCGGCGTCGCAGCGTTGGTGCGCTGGTGCGCTGATGCGCCGGCGGGCTGAAGTGTTGTGGCGCGCGGCGGGAGCGGGGAGCGCGGGCTATGCTCGCCGGCATGCGTCTGCTCGCCACGGATCTCGACGGCACCCTCGTCTTCCACCACGCCGTCGGGCAGGCCGACGCCGAGGCCCTCGTGCGCTGGCGGGCGGTCGGCAACCTCCTGGTACTGGCCACGGGGCGCTCGTTGCGGCTGGTGCAGCACGCCGTCGAGGTGGCCCGGTCCTCGACGTCCATCGGCCTGGACTACGACTACGCCGTGTGCGCCACGGGTACGACCGTTATCGACGCCGTCGGTCAGGTGCACCGCACCCGGACGCTTGAGGCCGACCAGGTGCGGGCGGTCGTGCGGGCGATCGGCGATGTCGCCCAGGCCCCCGTCTCCGTGTTCGCCTCGACCCTTGAGCGCGACTACGTGCTGGACGACCCGATCGGCCTGTCCACCGACCAGCGCACGCCGCCGGACCGCTTCACCGCGGCGCCCCTGGCGCAGGTCGCGGGCCTGGGAGTGACCTCCATGCCGCTGCACATCCCCGACGTTCGGGCCGCCGCGGCGCTGGCCCGTGGCCTGGAGGAGACGGTGGACGGCATCAGCTGCACCCGCTCGACCGGCTTCGTGGACGTCACGGCCGCGGGGGAGTCGAAGGGGGCGGGCCTGGGCCGGCTCGCCGAGCTCCTGGCCGAGCGGGGCGTGGAGGTCAGTGAGGTGGCCGCCGTGGGCGACTCGTGGAATGACATCTCGATGTTCGAGCGGGCCGACGTCCCCTGCGCGATGGCTGGCGCCCCGGGTGAGGTCGTTGAGGCCGCCGGCGGGCGCACCACCCCGAGCGTGGCCGCCTTCATCGACGCCCTACTGGGCTGAAGATGGGCCTGCTCACTTCACCGGCACCTCCCGTCCGCCCGCCTGAGCACCGACTGGTTCGGCGCGCCCACACATCGACCGAATCTTCAAAAACGACGCGGCTCCGGGTCGTTTCTGAAGATTTGGTCGAAGTGATGGCGGTGGTTGGTGCCAGCGGCGGTATTGCCAGCCGCGGTGAGGAGGCGGCCGTCGAGGGCCTGCGGGGGAGCGCTGCTCAGGCCTGGGCGTAGCGGTAGACGTTGGTCTCCCGCAGCTCGAAGCCGGCGCGGCGGTAGAGGCGGTTGGCGGCCTCGCGCGAGGGGCGGGAGGTGAGGTCCACGGTGCGCGCGCCCAGCTTCCCGGCGTGCTCGACGGCGGCCTCCACGAGGGCCTGACCGGCACCCTGGCCGCGGGCCTCACCGTCGACGACGACGTCCTCCACCCAGGCGCGCAGGCCCGTGGGGATCGTGAAGGTCGCCAGGGTGAGCATGCCCAGGATCGGTGCGCTCTGGCCGGCCTCGGCCTCGGGCCGGAAGACGAAGAGGAAGACCCCCTCCTGAGCGATGAGGGCCTCGCACTGCTCGGCAGTCAGCGCCGGGGCGCTGCGGGAGAGCTGCGGGATGAGGCGCTCCATGGCCTCGACGATCTCCGGGCTGGAGGTGGTGACGAGCTCAACGGTCATGAGGAGTTCTCCTGCTGATTGAAAAGAGGCGGCGGGCCGAGACGGGCTGGTCCCGCAACGGCTTCCTGTCAGCCCTGGAGCCTACCGCCTGGGAGCGCTCCGAGCGGCGAGATGCCCCACCGACCGGAAGAATCTGGCGGAGAGTCTCGGCCGGCCGCCAGCGGGCCAGGTCAGGCCGAGCCGCTGATCTCCTTGACGGTGGGATCCATGATGGCGGCCTCGAGCAGGGAGGCGCCGCTGGTCAGGTCCCGCAGTCGCAGCACGTAGGGGTGGTCCACCGTGAACGTGATTGGCTTAGTCTGCTCCGCCGGCGCCGCCATCGCCGCCGCCTGGCCCTCGCTCAAAGCGGCTGCGACGGTGCCCTCCTCATCCAGGATGAGGCGTATCTGCTGGACCACCTGGGTCAGTGCCAGCTCGGGCGCGATCTTGTCCAGGCCCTCGGGCTTGAGCCCCTGCTCCTTGAGGAAGTCGAGGAGCTCTTTGGGCTCGGATGTGAGGTCCAGCTTGGGCAGTGCCAGCTCCACCTCTCGGGGGCGCACCTTGTCCAGGGCCTTGGATGCCTCGGCCCACGTTCCGGCATCCATGGCGCTCGGTAGGGTTCCGGCGTCGGGCAGGACGACGTCGAGAGCGAGGTCGGAGTCCCCACCGTCCTGTCCGCCGGCGTAGGCCAGGCGCACTGCTGCCCAGCCCTTTCCGGTGGCGTGGGGGATGGAGCGCGTGTCATGCATGAGGTCGGCCTTGACGGCCTTGCCCCCGGCCAGCGTGAAGTTCCTCTGCGAGGTGCTCCCAGCCTCGAAGGGGGATTCCCACTGGGCCGCGAAGAGCAGCGCGTTCTGCACCACCAGGCGGGTGTCCTGGGTGACATCGATGCCGCTTTCCGGGATGAGGCCGGCCGTGTTGCGTGAGGCCCAGGCATCGAGGTTCTCCTTCATGGAGCTCACGCCGACCTGCTCGATCTCAGTGGAGAACCAGCGCAGCACCGTATCGAGGTAGGTCTGCTTGACCTTGAACGTCTTGTCGTCGGAGATGAGGACGTGGTTGGCCAGGTGAATGAGAGGCTTGTCGGGGGCCTTGTCCGGGTCGAAGCCCTTGAGGTCACTGTCGTAGCGGTTCAGGGAGTTCTGGATGGCTGACCAGGCCCGGTCGCGGTCTTCACCCGAGAGCCCCAGGAGCGCGTCATAGCCCTGGGTGGAGGCATCCGTGGCGCCGTCGGCCAGGATTGCCAGGACAAAGGCGAGACTGAGCGGGGAGGCCAACGCCGTCGCGGCCGAGTCCTCCTTGAGGTAGCGGGCCAGGAGCTTGCCCCCGAGCTGGTCGCAGGCGGTGGCGGCCTTGGTCACCTGGGAGGCGACGTCGGAGAGACTGACCTTCTCGTGGGCGACCTTGGAGGTCAGCTGCGTGCCCGAGGCCAGGGAGCAGCCGCCCAGCAGCGCCACTGCTGCGGGGACCAGGGCGCCCAGTGCCAGCACCTGACGGCGGGCCAAGCCGCAGTGGTCGGAGGCGGACAGGCTCATCAGGGGATCACGCGGGGTCATGGCGTCAGGTTAGGGAGCCCGCCCGGCCCTGTCAGCGCCTTGGCACGCTCCCACCATGGGGAATCATCCCCGGGCCGGTGGCGGGCGGGCCGCAGCAGTCTGCGCCAGCGACCACTCGATCGGCAGTAAACGGCCCCATCGCGCCGAGACCACGGTGACATGCTCTCCCTGCGGGATCGGCCGCCTCGAAAGCCGGTCAAGAGTAGGCTCCCGACCAAGGTCCCACAACGCCCCGCAGCCACCGCAGCTCCGACGCCGTGCGCCTGCGCCGCCCCCAGGAAGGTCACTAGGAAGGTCACTCATGGTCGAGTCCGCAGCTCACGTCGAGCACGTCTTCGCCGCCGACGAGCTCTTCTTCTCCACCACGGACTCCGGTGGGCGCATCCGCCGTGCCAACTCCACCTTCATGCGCCTGTCCGGCTACCCGCGCGGCGCCCTGGTGGGGCGGGCCCACAACGTGGTGCGGCACGCGGACATGCCCGCCGGCCTGTTCCGCTCCATCTGGGACGCCATCGAGGAGGGGCGGGCCGCCAGCGCCTACATCACGAACCGCTCCTCTGACGACGGCCACTACCGCGTCTTCGCCACCATCGTGCCCTCCGGCTCCGGCTACCTGTCTGTGCGCACCCTGCCGATGCTCACCGGCCTGCGCGATGACATCGAGGCCGCCTACGCCCGGGTCCGCGACGTCGAGGAGGCCTCCGCCGCGGCCGGCTCCACCCGCCGGGAGGTGGCCGCTGCCGGGCAGGCCGCCCTCCAGGCCGAGCTGCAGGCCCTGGGCTACGCCGACGCCATCGACTTCACCCGCCGGGTGCTGGTCGCCGAGGTCGGCGAGCTGCTCACCCACGGCGTCGGCATCCCCGACAGCCCGCAGAGCGAGGGCCCCGTGGCCCGGATCCTGGGCGCCATGGGCCAGATCGAGGCCGAGACCGCCGGGCTGGTCGGCATCCTCCAGGAGGGCCAGCGGCTCGCCGACCTCCTGCGCGAGAGGGCCGGCGAGATCGAGGCCCTCTCGACCCGCCTGGGCACCCTGCGCGAGGCCATGCGCGCCGTAGGCACCGACGTCGAGGTCCTGGGCCACGGCGAGCAGGCTGACGACGTCGCCGCGCGCTGCCAGCAGGTCGACGCCCTGGTCCTGGAGTGCTCCGAGCAGCTCCACCCGCTGAGCAGCCAGATCGAGGCGCTGCGCGGCGACCTGGACTCGGTGAGCTTCCGCATCGCGCTGGCCCGCCTGCACAACCTGGCCGCCGGGCTCTTCGCCCTGCAGATCCTCCAGGGTCAGGACGAGGTGGACGCCAACGACGCCGTCGGCAGCCTCACCGAGCTGTGCTCGGCGCTGAGCGACGGCGCCGATAACCTGACCCAGCGCGTCGGCCTGCTCGACGCGCGCCGCGAGCTGGTGGGCGGTGAGCTGGATGTTGTGGCCGAGGACCTCGGCGTCATCCAGGGCCCGATCCTGGAGGTTCTCGAGGCGGCCGCGGCCGCCGGCGCCGGGCAGGCCGACTCCGTGACCACCGCCCGCGCCCTGGCTGAGCAGGGCTTCGGCGAGGCCCGGGACCTGGCCGACCTGGCCGTGCGTCTGCGTGACCTCGAGGTCCCCTTCGAGGCCGAGGCCATCAACAGCGCCCTGGCCGACGTGCGCGCCGCCCTGGCCGAGCTCGGCTAGCCGCGGGCTCAGTCCCGCACCAGCTCCACGAGCACCTCGGCGTGCTCGGTGTGCGGGAACATGTCGAACAGGCGCGAGCGCACCACCCGCATCGAGGGCAGGTGCGCCAGGTCCGTCGCCAGCGTGCGCGGGTTGCAGGAGGAGTAGAGCACCCGCTCCACGCCGGAGGCCTCGATCCGAGTGGCCAGCTGTTCCCCGATCCCGCGCCGGGGCGGGTTGACCACGAGCAGGTCCGGGCGCTGCGCCCCGCCGGCGCGCTCCCCAGCGGCCGGGTCCAAGACACGGGCGTCCCCGGCCTCGAAGCGCACCAGGGCCGGGTCCAGGCCCATGAGGTCGGCGGCCGCGCGCGCCCCGTCAATGGCCGACGCCGAGACCTCCACCCCCAGCACCCGGCGGTCGGGCGCCGCCAGGGCCAGGGCGAAGCCGCCGACGCCGCAGAACAGGTCCCACACCCGGGCCGGCTCGGCCTGCTCGGCCCAGTTGCGGGCGGTGGCGTAGAGCGCCTCGGCCACGGCCGTGTTGGTCTGGAAGAAGGAACGGGTGGGTAGGTAGAGGGGCAGCTCGACGCGCTCGGCGCGCCGGCCGACCCGGCCATTGTGCCCCGGTGATGGCAGGCTCAGGCGCATGAGGAGGCGGTCCTCGTCGGTCAGGACGATCTCCTCGGGCCCCTCGATGACGGCCTGGTGGACGCTCTGGATGTTGACGGCGGCCACCGCCAGCTGGGGCAGGCGCCGGTGCAGATCCGGCACGGCGGCGCGCAGCCGCTCCAGGTAACGGCGGGAACGCAGGACGAAGCGCACCATGAGGTCGTCGTCGGGCGAGGCGGTCACGAGGATGTACTTGAGCTCGCCGCGGCGCGAGGGCACGTCGTAGGGGCGCAGGCCCAGCTCGGTGACGAGGTCGGCCAGCACCGGCAGGGCCGCCTCGATGGCAGGCACGTGCAGCGGGCAGGTGCGCAGGTCGACGCCGCAGCCGGCGCCATCGAGGATCCCCAGGGTGGGGTGGGCGGCGGTCCCGGCCACAGCCATCTTCGCCTTGTTGCGGAAGCCGGTGGGGGCGCTCGCGGCCGGTGCCTGCCACAGCTCGGCCGGGACGTGCTCGGCCAGGAGGGCGGCAACGCGGGACTGCTTGACGGCCAGCTGGTTGGGCATCGGCAGGGACAGGTGGGGGCAGGAGCGACAGGTGCCGGTGTCGTGGAGGGCGCAGGACGCCGCGGGTGCTGCGGTCACCGACATGTCCCCTCCCGGTGGTGCGCTCGTGGCCGGGCCGTGGGGTGGGGCTGCGACAGGAGCGGCCGGGCCCCGGACGGCTGCGGGCGATGAGTGGAGCCGCTTGTCGGACTCGAACCGACGACCTGCTGTTTACAAGACAGCTGCTCTACCAACTGAGCTAAAGCGGCGCGCGGCCGGCCAGGCGGCCGCAGGTGCGTGGGACAGTCTGTCACAGACCGCCCCACGGCGGGAAACCGTGGGAGGCGGTGCTGCGCCCGTCGCCACCCGGGCCGGCGCGACGGGCCCCGGTCAGCCCTGCTGAGTCGGCTGCGGGCTGGGCTGCTGAGAGGCCTGCTGGCTGGGCTGCGCCGTCGGGGTGGCGGCGGCGACGAGCTCGGTCAGAGAGGTCGGAGTCTGAAGCTTGTTCAGGTCGACCTTCTCGCCCTTGAAGAAGACGGTGGGGGTGCCCTCCAGCTCCCGGGCCTTGAAGGCCTCATCGCCGAGCTTGACCCACTTGCCGTACTTGTCGGAGTCGACGGCCGCCTTGAACTTGCCGGAGACCTCCTTGGGGACGTTCACCTTGGTGGCGGCGGCCACCAGGCCCTCCACCGTCATGTTGCTCTGGTTCTTGGTCTGAATGGCCTGGGAGAAGATCTCGAAGGCGGCGTTGTGGAAGCTCAGGGACTGGGCCGGGGCCTCATCGAGCACCACACCCATCGCGTTCATGACGACGCTGGTCCACTCCTGCTCGAGGAGCTTGCAGGGGTGGAGGGCCAGGGTGATCTTCTTCTCGCTCAGGAGCTGGTTGATCTCCTGGGTGTGGAGGCCCTCGAACTGGGCGCAGTGAGAGCAGGAGTAGTCGAAGTAGATGTCCAGGACGGGGGCCGAGGCGGCGACGGTGTCGAGGGCGGGGCCCTCACCGTAGGTCCAGGAGGCATCGGAGAGGACCTGCTTGGGGATACCACTCTGGTTCGCCTTCGCGGTGGCCAGGCCCTCGCTCGGTGCGGGGAACTTCGACGACGCCTTGTTGTCCTTGGTGCCGTTCTTGGCCTCGATGCCGCGGTAGACGAGGTAGCCGAGTCCGCCGGTCACTCCCAGGCCCGCGACCCCGATGAAACTGCGGCGGGCGATCATGTTGCGGCGCTCGCGGCGGGCTGAGGCCTCGCGCAGCTCCTTGGCCTTGAGGCGCGCGGCCTCACGGCGCTGGGCCTTGGTCTGGCGGGGCTGGTTACTGGACACGCGGTGCTCCTTGTGGTGCGGTGACGAGCGGACGACCAGGAAGACGAATGGTCAACGAGTGATGGCTGTTGTGACGACATTCTGCCCGAGGATCCTGGAGGAAACCACGCCTGGTGTCTGCCGGTGGCAGATTGTGACGCATCGGTCGTCGTTGGCGCGGCGCGTGCAGTCGGGGTCGGGCAGAATCGGGGGGAATCAGACCGAGCGGTCCGAGAGTGACCGGGTGGAGGGGATTGTGACCATGATGGATGGGCCTATGGGCGGTCAGATGGAGGAGCAGATGGTCCTGCTCCAGAACATGTCGACTGAGTGGGGCCGTTGGATGCAGTCCTTGGGTGCCCAGGAGGTCGTGGTGGAGGTCGAGGGGGTGGGGGCTCGCGCCGCCGTGACGAGCCGCGTGCTCCGGCCCCGTGGCATTCTGCGCCGTGCCCAGTGGGCTGAGAACGAGATGCCCGTTGAGCTGGTCCGTGAGGCCGTGCGCCTGCGGGCGCTCATGGCCCACCCCCGTGGTGGAACCTGGACCTGGGCGGCGCTGTCCATGAAGAGCAGCGAGGGCTACAAGCTCATCTCCGACTTCGACTACGACCGCGAGCCGGTCCTAGACCCGCCCTACACGGCGGAGGACTGCGCCAAGGAGCTGGAGGTCTTCCCCCGTGACCCCGGTGCGATCCCCGACTGGATGAAGATCGGGATCTGAAGGCAGAAGAACCGGCTCGGAGGGATGCAGCAGGAGCAAAAGGTTCGCGGCCGCATCAAAACGTGCCGCAGTAAGAGTGCGGGAGAGTGAGTTGACGTCAAGTACTCAGAGGGGCCGGGGAAATCCGGTGGTCTCGAAGTGTGAGGTGTTGCTGCGTGGTCGGCTGACTGAGGGCAATGGTACTGGTGAGCCTGATTCGGGTAGAGTCGGCCGCTCTGATATTGAGTGAGCGGGGGGATGGCGTGAGTGAGACGCGGGATCCAGAGATCGTAGCGTCCTGGGGTGGTTACTACACGGTGCAGGAGTCGGCGCCGGAGGTCGACCCAGCGAGGCGGTCTGTGCCGGGCTACGGTGCCTTCCCTGCGCCTGGGGATCCGGGTGCGCTGGCCCCTGGGGTGGTGCCTGCGCCGATGATGGCTCCGGTGCCTGTGAAGGTGCCTGCTCCGTCGGGTGCTGAGGCCTGGTGTGCGGGGCTGTTCGGGCTGCTGGCGCCTCTGCCGATCCTCGATGTGCTGCTCGCCATGGTGGCGATGATGGTGGTCGGCCTGTGGAACAAGAAGGACCTTCGTGAACCGGCCCGGACGAATCGCCGTCTGGCGGCGAGCTGGGGACTGACGCTGCTGCTGGTGGAGCTGGCTCTGGTGGTCATCCAGATCGCCGTGTTCACCATCGCGGACGATTTCTATGAATCGCTGCCTTTCATCCCGTGGGGCACCCCGATCATCATGGCGCTGGTCATGGTCGGGGTCCATGTGCTGGTGTGCTCCGTCCAGGCGATCCGGGCCTACCGCGGCAAGACCCTCCGCTTCGGAGGCTTCCCCTTCTTCCGCTGACCAGGCCCGCACCCGCACGGGGCCAGCATTGAGCCCAGCGCACCGGGCCCCTGAGGTGGAAGTCGCCGAGCAACCATGGCGCCCGCCGCCGAGGCGGCATCTCAGGTCCCGTAAGGGCTCATCCTTGGAATCGGCATCAGCCCAGCAAAGGACAGAATCAATATCACGGCCCCAATACCCAACATGGCCATGACTAGGTTCCTTCGGGCATTGTCACTGGGGGCGACGGAATTGAGGATATGTGCGCCACCGCGTCGCGTCGCTGCACCCCATGGCGCCAGCCACAGGATGAGAAGGTCCAGGGCGACCCCCAAGAGGAAGATGGTGTAGAAACGAACAGGTAGCGGGATCGATCCAAAAGTCTCGGATTTTTCCTGCCCCAGATCCGATGAGAAAATAGCCATGAGGAAGAGGAACGCAGTCCCTGAGGCCAGAAGAAAAGCGAAGCCAACAGAGATCGCCGAACGCACCAGGTACCAGGGGGTCATGGCCCACATGCGGGAGTCGTCCGACGGCGAGGTACCGCCCCGCTGAAGCCGGTTCCAACGTCGAGCGTCCTGGGCCCGGCCCACAGCGCCGGCCACCACCGTCAGAATCGCCGCGATGATCGCCATCCAAACCGGTCTGAAGATCCCGGCCGCGGACAGCATGAACCACAGGGCCAGCATCGCTATCGGGTGACGCACCGGCTCCTGCGCCCACTGAGGCAGCTCCCCCGGACGTCTGGGAGCGTTGCCCTGGCTGATCTGCGCCCTCCGGGCGCCGGCTGCCATCGGTCCTGCCATCGCTCCCGCCGATGGCGCAGCCGTCGGACCGGCGACGGCCTGGGAGTAGCCGGGCTGATACGCCGTCGGATGCTGACCCGAATAGGGGAACATCGGCACCTGCCCCGACGGTGCCGGCCGCGGGTACGCCCCCGAGGCGGCCGCAGGTGCAGGAGCGCCCACGCCGTACTGCATCGACTGCGCCCCCCGTGAGGGCATCGCCGAACTGTTCTGGTACCACTGGCGAGGCGGGATGGCCGGTGGGGGCTGGGTGGAAGCGCCGGAGGCGGCCGACGGCGCCGAGTAGCCGTACCCTCCCTCCGCGCCGGAGGGCGCGGAGACGGGACTGCCGTAAGTGGCCGGGGAGGCCGAGGTCGCACTGCGAGCATCCCGAGGCGACCCCGGGGTCGAACCGTAACCAGGGGTGAACGTACTGGTGCTTCGCTCCAGCTCGCTGAACTCCGGCTCCTCGTCCTCGGGTCCCAGGAGCCGGTCGACCGCCTCCTGCCCGGTCCCGCCCTCAGCGATCTCATCGAGCACCTCGAGCAGGCCGTCCGGGCTCAGGCGGTTCTCCGCCTCAGGGGCGAGCGCCGCAGTGAAGGCCCGCGCCAGCGCCGGGCACTCCTCCTCCAGGTTGCCCAGCTCCGGGGTGCCCCCGTAGACGCGCCGGAAGACCACCTGCCAGGCGCCCGAACCGAAGGGCGCCAGACCGGTGACGGTGAACAGGAGCACGCCCGCGCAGGCATACCAGTCGACGTCGGCATTCGGCTCCCCGCCGTCGAGCATCTCTGGAGGGATGAACCCCGGCGTACCCGTGACCTGGCCGGTCTGCGTGAGGCGGACGTCGTCGGCCACCTGGGCGATGCCGAAGTCGATGAGAACCGGCCCCTGCGCGCCGAGCATGACATTGGAGGGCTTGAGGTCGCGGTGGATGACACCGGCGGCGTGCACCGCGCGCAGTGAGTCGACCAGCCCATGGGCCAGGTCGGCCAGGTCACGGGCGTCAGTGGTCAGGTCGTAGACGCCCTCGTGCTCCACCTCGTGCTGCAGGGTGGGGCCCTCGATGAGCTCGGTGATGACGAAGGTGATGCCCTGGGAGCCGTCCCCGGTCTCGATGTCCAGGATGCGCGCCACGCGCGTGTCCCTCACCCGGGCCAGGACGCTGGCCTCCCGGTCCAGGCGGCGCCGAGCCGTGGGGTCCGCGGCGATCTGCGGGTGGAGGATCTTCATGGCCACGTGGCGCCCACCCTCGTCGGTGGCCTCCCACACCACGCCCATGCCGCCGGCGCCCAGGCGACGCAGAAGCCGGTATCCCCCCACTGAGGTGCCGGCGCGCAGTTTGCTCAGGGTGACCGGCTCGCCCGGGTGCGCGTCGAAGTTCTGCGTCATGGCCCCCACAGTACCGGCCCGGATTCGCTCGTGGGCGCCCCGAACCTGTGGGGCTCTTCGCCCGACTGTGGGCCATGTCGCGGGAGTAAAGCCAGTGGTGGAGCCGGATTGCCGGTATCGGGTCGGGCGGTTTCCGACGGCGGGGATGGGGAGGTCTCCACCGTCCGCCATCGCCGTCGAGGACCGGGCTGACTGATTGCTGAGAATCTCTGGTCAAAGTGGGAAACCTGTGTCAAGATGAGCCCGTCCGCGGTCGAACGGCTAATCGCGGCACGTGTCAATGCGGACACGCATCGGCACCTTTCACGACGGATCGTCCGGCACGTACCTGCCGGTGAAGGGATAGCACCACTCATGGCAACTGTGACTTTCGAGAACGCCACACGTATCTACCCGGGCAATGACCGCCCCAGTGTTGACGCTCTCAACCTCGAGATCGCCGATGGCGAGTTCCTCGTACTCGTTGGCCCCTCCGGCTGCGGTAAGTCCACCTCCCTGCGCATGCTCGCGGGCCTGGAGGACGTCAACGCCGGTCGTATCCTCATCGGTGACCGCGACGTCACCGACGTTCAGCCCAAGGACCGTGACATCGCCATGGTCTTCCAGAACTACGCGCTCTACCCACACATGACCGTGCACGACAACATGGGCTTCGCCCTCAAGATCGCCGGCACCCCCAAGGCCGAGATCGACAAGCGCGTGCGCGAGGCTGCCAAGATCCTCGGTCTGACCGAGTACCTGGACCGCAAGCCCAAGGCCCTCTCCGGTGGTCAGCGTCAGCGTGTGGCCATGGGCCGCGCCATCGTGCGTAAGCCCAAGGTCTTCCTCATGGACGAGCCGCTGTCCAACCTGGACGCCAAGCTCCGTGTGCAGACCCGCACCCAGATCGCCTCGCTCCAGCGCTCGCTGGGTGTCACCACGGTCTACGTCACCCACGACCAGACTGAGGCCCTCACCATGGGTGACCGCATCGCGGTCCTCAAGGACGGCGTGCTCCAGCAGGTCGGCACCCCGCGCGAGATGTACGACCACCCCGCCAACGATTTCGTTGCCGGCTTCATCGGCTCGCCGGCCATGAACCTGGGGCAGTTCACGGTCAAGGGGGATGTCGCCACCGTCGGCGCCGCCAAGATCCAGCTGTCCAAGGCGACCCTGGACGCCATCACCCCCGAGGACGGCGGCAAGGTGACCATCGGGTTCCGCCCCGAGTCGCTCGACGTCGTCTCCGCCCAGGACGAGCACTCCATCCCGGTGCGCCTGTCCTTCGTGGAGGAGCTGGGCTCCGACGCCTACATCTATGGTGAGCTCGTCGGCGCCGAGGAATCCGAGGCCAAGCTCGGGTCTGGTGAGGACTCCAGCCAGATCATCGTGCGCGTGCCTCCGCGTACCGCCCCCGAGCCGGGTGAGACCGTCTACGTGCGGATCCGCCCCGGTCAGGAGCACATCTTCTCCGCCTCCACCGGCAAGCGCCTGCCCGCCTGAGGATGCTGAGCGCGACGGCGCCGTTCCCCTTCCCGGGGGCGGCGCCGTCGCCGCGCTCACCGCGGGGGCCGCTGGCCCACGCGCCCGACGGGAGGTTCAGCGGCCGGCACTGTAAGAAGTGTGGTCGGCGGCTCATGTCTCGGAAAGCAAATTGGGTTCTGGCCTGAAAGAATGACTCCATGTCCCAGTCCATGAAGATCACGGCGGCGACCATTGATCCGGCGCTGCTCGACCTCCCCTGGGAGACGCCGCTGGAGGAGTGGCCCACCGAGGTCCTCGCCGCGCTGCCCCGTGGTCTGTCCCGCCACATCGTGCGCTTCGTCAACCTCTCCGAGCGCGTCATCGCGGTCAAGGAGATCGGCGAGTCCGTGGCCCACCGCGAGTACGAGCTCCTGCGCGACCTGCTGCGCCTGGGGGCGCCCTGCGTGCATCCGACGGCGGTCATCACCGGCCGCAGCAGCGTCACCGGTGAGGAGCTCAACTCGGTGCTCGTCACTGAGCACCTGTCCTACTCCCTGCCCTACCGGGCGCTGTTCAGCCAGTACATGCGGCCTGAGACCGCCACCCGACTCATCGACGCCCTCGCCGTGCTGCTGGTGCGTCTGCACCTGCTGGGCTTCTACTGGGGGGACGTGTCCCTGTCCAACACGCTCTTCCGCCGCGACGCAGGGGCCTTCGCCGCCTACCTGGTGGACGCCGAGACCGGGGAGCTCTACCCCGAGGGACTCACGGACGGCAAGCGCCTCTACGACATCGACGTGGCCCGCACCAACATCATCGGCGAGCTCATGGACCTCCAGGCCGGCGCCCTGCTGGAGCCGACCGTGGACACCATTGAGGTGGGGGACCGGATCGTCAGCCGCTACACCGAGCTGTGGGACGTGCTCACCGCCAAGGAGTCCTTCTCCATGGATGAGCGCTGGCGCCTGCGCCGCCGGGTCGAGAAGCTCAACGAGATGGGCTACGACGTCGCCGAGCTCGCCATGAACACCGACTCCGACGGCAACCACATCACCATTCAGCCCAAGGTTGTCGACGCCGGCCACTACCACCGCCAGGTGATGCGACTGACCGGCCTGGACGTCCAGGAGCGTCAGGGCCAGCGCATGCTCAACGACCTCGAGGCCTACCGGGCCATCACCGGCCGCAGCGAGGACCCGATTGAGCTGGTGGCCCACTCCTGGCTGGCGGAGGTCTTCGAGCCCACCATTCACTCCGTCCCCGTCGAGATGCGCCGCAAGTTGGAGCCCGCGGAGATCTTCCACGAGATCCTCGAGCACCGCTGGTACATGTCCGAGGCCCAGGAGCGCTACGTCACCACACAGGAGGCGGTGGAGGACTATGTGGCCACGGTGCTGCCCCAGCACCGCGACGAGCGGGCCTACCTGGGGGTCGGCGACACCCAGGAGATGGAGGCGATTGTCGTCGACGACGACACCGATGAGCCGATGCCCGAGGACGACGCCGAGTTCGCCGCCCGCGACGAGCAGACCCTGGCCGACTATGCCGCCAACCCCTATGGCTTCACCGCCGGTATGAAGTTCAAGGGGGAGTAGGGCGCTCCTCGCAGACCGGGCGGTGCGTCGTCGTTGGCGCCCGGTAACGTCTGGCCGGTTGATAGTCTGGCCTCCATCAGCTGCGGCAATGAGAAGGGCCGTGACGGGGATATGAGCCAGGACGCGCCCGCATTCCAGGCCCTGCCCGGGGCCACGCCGGACAACAGCACCTTCATCGACCTGTACTTCGACCCGTCCATCTCACTGTCGGGCAAGAGCACCGTGTCCATCACGATCAATGGCTGGTCGATGCGCCTTTCCGCGGGCCAGTTCGTGAGGATCGCGGTGCCGCCGGGGCCGGTGAAAGTCGTCTCCTACCACTTCGCGGCCTTCCTCAGTCCCAAGCCGCGTCTTGAGTTCGTCGCGCAGCCCGGCCAGGTGGTCCCGGTGTTCTACCGCGCCTCGATCATTCGTGGAGACCCGGGGGCGCTGAGCATAGGAAAGCACCGCGGCATGTCCCGAACCGAGAAGGGGTCGCTGATCTTCGTGCTGGTGGTGCTGTTGCATATCCTCATCGCCGGCGTGGTGCCGTTGTTGATTATCTTGAGCCGGGGGATGCCTGAGTAGTCGGTCGGCGCACCTGCGGCTTGCGGGCTGGGATTACGGGCGGGGACATTGCGCGCGGCAGGGTGCATTCCGTCCCGGAGGGGGACGCCTCGCGCGTCCGGGGACAGGATTTCCGTCCCCGACGGCGTCGAAGGTCCCCGGCCGCAGAAAAATGTCCCCGGACACGTGGAAGGCCCCCATGGTCGCCATCCCGCCCGGGAGGTGCGGGTGATCCACTGGCCTCCAGTCTCCGGGGCAATAGCCCAACGGCGCGCAGTACACGTCGCCCCACCAGGGTGAGCGTGCCTGCCTCCACCGTTGATCCTGTTGGCTAGAGGCGGCGCCGTTCTTGTAGCCACTGCGTGTAGGTGGGGCCCACTGCAGGGACGTCGTCGCCGGGAACCAGTGCGCCGCGACGGAAGGCGAGTCCCCAGCCGGTGGGCACCACCAGGGGAACTGGCCTCGCCACGAGGCTCGGTAGCTGTGCGGTCATCTCCCACAGCGTCATGACCTCCGGTCCTGCGACCTGGTAGGTCTGGCCGTCGGTCTCACTCAGGGCCGCCTGGGCCACCGTCTCGGCGACGGAATCGAGGCTGACCGGCCGCATCCTCATCGAGGGAACGAGCGAGACGGGGCCGTAGCGCATGCGCTCCATGTTCTGCTCGGCGAACTCGAACCACTGGGTCGAGCGAACCAGCGACATGCGCTTGCTCAAGTCTTGAGCAAGCCGCTCCTGCGCGCACTTGCCCGCGAAGTAGCCGTAGCCCTGCACCTCCGGAAGGTCGCAGTTGACGATCGACAGCAGGACGTGCCTGGCGCCCAGGGCGTTCGCGGCCGCGGACACGGCGCGGGTCGAGCGCGTGAAGAAGTCGGTGGCGACCCTCTTGCTGGTGGTGAACCGTCCAGTGGCCTCCACGATGACGTCCGCGCCGGACAGTGCGGCAGCTCCGTCATCGCGCAGGACGTCGAAGCCGGTACGGCGCGAGTGCAGCGTCACCTGCGCCCCGGTCGCCTGCAGGGCTCGCTTGATGGCTTTCCCTGAGTCACCTGCTCCGACAACTGCCACCTTCACCGCGGTCGCCTCCTCATGGCTCGATCCGGCCGTCGCGTAGACCTCTACGATCATAGAGTGTTCTATGATCGTAGAGGTCGGAGTGGTCGGAAGGCAAGGAGCAGGCACGATGGGGCGCAGGGAGCAGATCGGCGACGCCGGGGTCGGGCTCATCGCCCGTGACGGGGTGCATGCCCTCACTCATCTGCAGGTCGACGCGGAGGCGGGACTGCCCCGCGGGTCGACCTCCTACTACGCCCGGACCCGCCGTGATCTGCTGGCGCTCGTGGTCAACCGCCTCTCCGAGGGCTCACAGGCTGACATCGACGACCTTGAGATCCCCGCGTCCGTCAGCCGGCAGGAGGCCGCCGAGATCGTCGTCGGCGTCCTGGAGCATATGGCGCGGCGTGCGGACGCCCAGGCCGCGCGTGGGGCTCTGCTGTTCGAGCTGCGCGACGACGTCGAGCTCCGGGAGTTGCTCACGGCGGAAGCACCGGTCAGGCAGCCGCTGACGCATCTGGCCGAGCGGGTACTCCTTGCTGCGGGTGTCAACCAGGCATCTGCTCACGCTCCCGACCTGGTGGGGCTGGTGGATGCCCTGCTCATGTACCAGGCGGCCAAGGCGGCGCCCGTGAACGCCCGCAGGGTGCTGAGGGCCTACCTCGAGGGGCTTGACTGACCGGCCCGCCCTGCGGCGTGACGCTTCTAGGCGCCGAGCTCCTCGGCGACCAGGGCCATCTCCTCGTCGGCGCGGCGGCGCAGCTCGCGGTGACGCGTCCAGGACGCCAGCGAGACCTCGGTGATGGCGTCCACCAGCAGGAAGGCCCCCACGGCCGCCATCCCGCCCGGGATGCTGCCGGTGGAGCGACGACGGCGCACGGCGGCCCCCACGAGGGCCCCGCCCAGACCCGCCTCGAGCAGCGCGGCACCCCGCACCGCCCACGGCTTGTCCGTCACCGTGCGCACATAGCCCTGCCAGAAGGCCGAGCCCGGGGTGGAGGGGTCGGCCAGCAGCAGGCCCACGCTGCGGCCCACCGCGTTGGACAGCCCTCGCGGCTCGTGCACGACGACGCCGGGAACCTCCACCGGCGCCAGGCGGCCGGTGAGGACCTCCAGCACCCAGTCGGGCAGGCCCAGGGCCTCAAGCATGGCCGCGAATCCGTCAATGCCGGGCTTGACGATGGCGGCGGCCGCGGCCTCCAGGTCCGCGCCCGGGACGGCGGCGACGATCCCCGACGCATCGGTCAGGTCCGCCAGGAGCTCATCCACCAGGGACCTCAGGGCCGGGCCGGGCTCCTTGACCCCGCCCCACACGTAGCGCGACGTCATGCCCCAGGAGAAGACGGCGTCGTCCTCCGGGTCCCCAGTGGGGATGGCGCGGATGGACATGTCCTCGGAGTCGGAGGTCAGCACCAGGGCCGGCAGGGACTCCTCGTCCCAGCCGAAGGTGCCCAGCTCGGTGCCCTCACCGGAGTACATGACGATGCGGCGGTCCAGGCTCGGCGTCGAGGCCACCGCCAGGGGCCGCTCCAGCAGAGTGGCCTGCAGCGGCACCATGTAGGCGCTCATCGGGGAGATCACCACGGTGCGGGCACTGGCCGAGCCGTGATGGGAGATCGAGGGCAGCTCGACGTCGTCGGGCAGGGCGTTGAAGGCCGCCGGGCCCACGGCGACATCGGCCGTGAACTGCCGGGCCAGGGACTCCACGAGCTCACTGACGCTCGGGCCGGGCACAACGCCCCCGCGCGAGGGCGGCGTCACCGCGACCCGGCCCTCGACGTCGGTCATGAGGGTCAGGCTCAGCAGGTGGGTGGTGGCCGGGAACCACTCCAGGCGCACGACCACCCCGCGCTCGGCGAAGGCGTCGGCGACCGCCTCCGGCGTCGTGCCCGGCGCGATGAGCACGCCGTCGGTGCGGTTCCAGCGCTGCGAAGCGTCCTGGGCCATGGGGACCTCCTGTGGATCGGATGCGGCCCATTGTGTCAGCAACGGGGCCGTCATGGGGAAGTGTAAACCGGGCGCATTTGCTGCCGGGGGCGGCCGGATCAGTCGGATTGGCCGGCTCGGCTGCCTCCGTCGGGAGCCGGCCGGCCCTGAGCGGCGGGGGTCAGCTGCCGGCGCCGGCGGCCCGACGCCGCAGGCGGTCGACCTCGTAGAGGCTGATACCCGTGGCCACGGCCGCGTTGAGGGACTCCACGCTGCGGCTGATCGGTACCGAGGCCAGCACGTCGCAGGTCTCGCGCACCAGGCGGGACAGGCCCGCGCCCTCCGCGCCGGTGACCAGCACTAGGGGTGAGTCGGCCAGGGTGAGGTCCTCGACGGCGGTGCTGCCCGAGCCGTCCAGACCGACGACGAAGCAGCCCTCCTTCTTCAGTTGCTCCAGGGTGCGCACGAGGTTCGTCTCGCGGGCCACGCGCACCCGGGCGACGGCACCGGCCGACACCTTCCACACGGTGGCGTTGACGCCCACCGAGCGGCGCTCGGGGATGATGACGCCGTCGGCCCCGAAGGCCCCGGCGCTGCGTAGGACCGCGCCGAGGTTGTGGGGGTCGGTCACCTGGTCCAGGGCCACGAGCAGCGGCGTGTGGCCCAGGGCGCGGGCGCGCTCCAGCAGGTCGCGGGCGGTGGTGTACTCGTAGGCGGGCACCTCGATGGCCACGCCCTGGTGGGTGGCGGAGTCGGTCAGGGCATCCAGGTCCAGCTTGGTGGTCTCCAGCACCGGGGCGCCCAGCAGGGCGGCGCGGCGCACCACGGTGCCCAGGCGCTCGTCAGACTGGGCGGAGACCGCCATGAAGACCCGGGTGATGGGCACCGAGGCGTAGGCGGCCTCGGCCACGGCGTTGCGCCCGCACAGGATCTCGTGGTCCTCGGGCACGTCGAAGCGGCGCTTGATCTTCTCCAGCTGCTTGGCGCGGGTGGGCTGGGCGGCCCGGGACTCGGCGCGGGCCTTCGCCCGGGCCTTGGGGTGGCCGACGCGGTTCTCCGCGCGCGGGGTGGGGCCCTTGCCCTCCAGGCCCTTGCGGCGCTGACCGCCCGAGCCCTTCGTGGGGCCCTTCTTCGAGCCGGGGCGGCGCTTGGCGCCGGGGTACTGCTCGTTGCCGGGCATCCGGCCTCCTGTTCGTGACGATGCGAGTTGATGCGAAAGAGTCGTGGGTGGTGGGCGGGCCGCTCAGGCCAGGTGCCAGCGGGCGCCCGAGGGGGAGTCCTCGACGACGACGCCGGCCTCGGTCAGCTTGTCGCGCAGGGCGTCAGCGCGCGCCCAGTCCTTGGCGGCGCGGGCCTGGGCCCGTTCCTCCAGGTCGTGGCGGATGAGACGGTCGAGGGCCTCCATGGCGGCGCCGCCCTGGGAGGAGCCGGCGCCGTCGAGCACCCGGGTGCGCCAGGGCTCAGCCAGCGGGTCCAGGCCCAGGACGTCGAGCTGGGAGCGCAGGTCCAGGGCGAGGCCGGTCACCGAGGTGCGCAGGTCGTCGTCGGCCCCCTGGCCGCCGCTCGGGGCGGCCTGGGTGAGGGCCACGTTGAGGGCCTTGAGGGTGGCGTGGACGACCGCCATGGCGCCGGCCAGGTTGAGGTCCTCATCCATGGCGGCGGTGAACTCGGCCGGCAGGGCTCGGGCGCGCACCTGCTCGGCGGGGGCATCAACAGGGTTGGTGTCCCCGCCGTCGCAGAACTCGTAGGCCCGCAGGATCGCGCCGGACAGGCGCTCCCACAGGGCCGCGGCGTCGGCCAGAGTCTCCTCGGAGAACTCCACGGTGGAGCGGTGGTGGACGGTACCCAGGGCCAGGCGCAGCACGGCCGCGTCGTAGCGCTTGAGCAGTTCGGCCACCACCAGGGAGTTGCCCAGCGACTTGCTCATCTTCTCGCCCTTGATGGTCACCCAGGCGTTGTGGACCCAGTGGCGCGCGAAGCCCCAGCCGGCGCCGTGGGACTGGGCCTGCTCGTTCTCGTGGTGCGGGAAGCGCAGGTCGATGCCGCCGCCGTGGATGTCGAAGGTCTCGCCCAGGTAGCGGCGGGACATGGTCGAGCACTCCAGGTGCCAGCCGGGCCGGCCCCGGCCCCAGGGGGCGTCCCAGGCGGCGTCGGCCGGCTCAGTGGGCTTGGCGGCCTTCCACAGGGCGAAGTCGCGCGGGTCGCGCTTGTCGGCCTCGACGTCGTCATCGAGCTGGGATTCGTCCTCGGTGGTGGCCAGGTCCTCCAGGCGCTGGTTGGTGAGGGAGCCGTAGCCGGGTAGGGAGCGCACGTCGTAGTAGACGTTGCCGGACTCGCCGACGTAGGCGTGGCCGGCGTCCAGCAGGCGCTGGACCAGGTCGATCATCTCGGGGATGTGGCCGGTGGCGCGCGGCTCGTAGGTGGGGGCGGCCACGCCCAGGGCGCGATAGGCGGCGTCGAACTCCCGCTCGAAGCGCTGGGCCCAGGCCCACCACGGCACCGGCGGCTCGGCGGCGGCCGACTTGCTGAGGATCTTGTCGTCAATGTCGGTGACGTTGCGGATGAGGCGGACCTCCTGGCCGCAGCGCTCCAGCCAGCGGCGCAGGACGTCGAAGGCGATCCCGCTGCGCATGTGACCGATATGGGGCGAGCCCTGGACGGTGGCACCACACAGGTAGATCGTCACCAGGCCAGGGGTGGCCGTGGGGGCCAACGGCACGATCGCGCGGGCGGCGGAATCGTACAGACGCAGGGCCGGCGCGCCCGCTCGGGCGGCGGAGTCGGTGGGGCCCGCGGACTCAGGGGACTCAGTGGGGGTGATGCTCACGGGCACAGGCTACCTGGCCGCCCGCCACCGGTGTCTACCAGGACCAGGACTTTTTCCCGAGGTGCCCGACGTCGCGGTCGTACCTTAGTCCGCGCAGTCGAGGGTGAGGGGTACGACCTCGAGGACTAAGGTACGACCGGGCGAACGGCGTCGGGGACCGGGTAGGCCAGGGCGGTGGCGACGGCGAGCAGGCCTTCGGTGCGGCCCAGGAAACCCAAGTGGTCGGTGGTGGTGGCGGAGAAGGAGACCCGGGCGGAGGCGGCCTCGGACAGCGCCTGGGAGGCCTCGGCGGAGCGGGCGGCCACGCGCGGGCGCTCGCCCACGAGCTGGACGGCGATGTTGCCGATCTCGAAGCCGGCCTCGCGCACCCGGCGGGCGGCCTCGCTCAGGAGCGCAGTCCCGGAGGCCCCCTTCCACTGGGGCTCGGCGGTGCCGAAGTTCGAGCCCAGGTCGCCCAGGCCGGCGGCCGAGAACAGGGCGTCGCAGCAGGCATGGGCGACGACGTCGCCGTCGGAGTGACCGGCCAGGCCCACTTCGCCGGGCCACTCCAGGCAGGCCAGGCGCATGGGGGTGCCCGAGTCGGGGGCGGCGAAGGCGTGCACGTCGGTGCCGATGCCGGTGCGCGGCAGGAACTGGGCGATCTGGTTCAGGTCGATCGTGGCCGGGCCGGCGGCGTGGCGGGCCCGTGACGGTGCCGGTGCCTGCGAGTTGGGGGCGGTGTGGGTGGCGTCACCGGAGACGGTGCCGGTGGCGACGGCGTCCATGGGCTGAGCAGCGTGGGATGACTGGTCTGACTGGCGTGCGGACATGGGGCCGTGTCTACCAGATGGGGCCCGGCCGTGTTCCGAGCGGGCCGGCTTGAGCGCCGTCGAGCCTCCGGCGGTGATGAAGGGACGTTTTCTGCGCGAGGGACGAGGCTGATGCCGCTTCCCGGTGGGGTGTGAGGCCGGTGGGTGGTGTACTGCACGAGGTTGGGGTGCTACAGGGGGAGGGTTGGGTGTACTGCATGGGGGTCGGGGGTTCGTGCAGTATGGATAACCCTTGGCCAGTGGATCCCGACCCTCGTGGAGTAGGGTGATTCGCAGTGCTCTGTTCGCTCATTGCCGGCTGAGCAGCCCTCACGGGCGCGATTCCACCGAGGGGGCTGACCTGCGCTGAGCGGGCCGACCCCCGACGCTCAGGGCAGGCGCCAGTCCACGGGCGCGGCCCCCATCTCGGTGAGGATCGCGTTGGCGCGGCTGAAGGGGCGCGAGCCGAAGAACCCGCGCGAGGCCGACAGCGGGGATGGGTGCGGTGAGGCGATGATGGGGGTCTGCCCCAGCATCGGGGTCAGCGACTGCGCCGGCCGCCCCCACAGGATCGCCACGAGCGGGCCGCCGCGCTCCACCAGGGCCTCGATCGCCCGCTGCGTCACCTTCTCCCAGCCCCAGCCCTTGTGCGAGGCCGGCGCCCCCGGGCGAACGGTGAGCACCCGGTTGAGCAGCATGACGCCCTGCTGGCACCACGGCGTCAGGTCCCCCGACGTCGGCCTGGGCACGCCCAGGTCACTGACCAGCTCGCGGAAGATGTTCTCCAGGCTGCGCGGGGGCTTGACGCCGGGCGCCACCGAGAAGCTCAGCCCCATGGGGTGACCCGGGGTGGGGTAGGGGTCCTGTCCGACGATGAGGACGCGCATGTCCTCCATCGGGTAGGTGAAGGCGCGTAGCACGTCGGTGCCCGCCGGGAGGTACCCGACGCCGGAGGCCACCTCCTGGCGCAGCCGCTCCCCGATCTCATGGACCGTGGGCTCCACGGGGGCCAGGGCGTGCGCCCAGGAGGGATCGATGATCTCGGACAGGGGCTTGGCGGATGTCACGCCGCGAGCCTAACGGCCCACCTGCCATACCCGCAGGAATCTGCCGGGCCCATGTCACCGCCTTGTGAGCCGGACGTGGTGAGCAATACCCGACGAATGACGCTCGGACCGGTATCTTGTGAGCGTGAGCAACTATGACTACCCCGAGGACGAGTTCGACGTCGGCGATGATGACGGCCCGGTTCCTGTGGGCGTGCACCGTGCCCAGGTGCCCAGGTGGCGCAGCTGGGTGCCGCTGCTGGCGATCATCATCATTGTCCCGGCGCTCGCCTGGGGCGCGGTGACGCTGTTCCTCAACAGCTCGGGAGGCTCCGGCTCGTCGGACGCGGTCTCCTCCTCTCAGCCCGCCCAGGGCGGACAGGCCGGTGGCAACAAGAACGCGGACAGCAAGGGCGATAAGGGCGACAAGGGCGGCGCCGCCTCGGCCAAACCCAGTGCCTCGGCCAGCGCCTCCGGCAACGTGGACTTCAACACCGGGGTCTCGGTTGCCAACGGGACGAACACCGACGGCCTGGCCAAGGGGGCCAGCGAGAAGCTCACCAACGGCGGCTTCACCGCGGTGGAGGTCATCCCCGGGATTTACGATAACGCCGAGCCGGCCCAGTCGACGGTCTACTTCAGCTCCCCGCAGGCCCGGCCCGCGGCCGAGGAGGTCGGCAAGCGCCTCGGGATCAGCAACGTGGTGGAGGGCACCGCGGAGAGCACCCAGGGCGCCACGATTGCCGTCATCCTGCGTGACGACTACAAGCCTCAGTAAAGGGGCATGAGGCCACTGGCGCTTCCCGGGCGTCGTCGTTTCCTGACTCTCGCCGCGGCGGTCCCGCTCACCGCCGCCGCGGTCCTCTGGGGCGGCTCGCGCCTGGTGAGCCTCGGCCGCCGCGCCCCGACGCTGCTGAGCGGCGGGCTCGTCGTGGGCGGGGGAGGCGTCCTCTACCCCCTGGCCCCGGGTGACACCGTTGCCTACGTCCCGGGGACGCGCCTGCCTCGGGCCCCCGAACCGTGGGGCCTGACGACCTCGCAGCAGAGCGCCCTGGCCCGTCAGGCGCTCGCCCGCCGCCAGGCTGCCCGCCTTCCTCAAGGCCGGTGGGCGGGCCTGGCCGACGGCGCCCTGACCGACCTGCTGGCCCTGACCGGACCGGCACTCATGCCGGGCCCGATGAACCCCGCCGGCCCTGCTGACCCGTCTGTCGAACCGTCCGCCGGGCCGACGCCGGCCCCGACTCCCACCTCCGCCGGGGGCACCGGGCGGGAGGGGCGCGACTCGCGCGAAGCCCTGCCGCCGGGGGCCGAAGTCTTCCCCCCGGGTGCGGTCGTGGCGGCGCCCATGAGCATCTGGCGCTACGTCTGGCCCCGGGACGCCGCCTTCGCCGCGGCCGCCCTCAGCGCGGTGAACCTGGCCGATGAGGCGCTGGGCGTTCTGGGCAACCTGGCCTCCTGGCAGCGGGCCGACGGCGGCTTCGAGGCCCGCTACACCAGCAGCGGCCGCGTGCCGGACAACCGCCCCGCCCAGGCCGACGGCGCCGGATGGTTCCTGTGGGCCGCGGGCCGGCTCCTGGCCGACGGCGCGCCCGCCGCCGATCTGCGTGACCGCCTGGGCGCACCCCTGGAGCGCGCCGCCTCCCGGCTCCTGACAATCACGGACACGCCCTCCCACCTGCCGGCTGCCTCGCCCGACTACTGGGAGGTCGCCGAGACGGTCCTCACCCTGGGGACGGCCGCTCCGGTGCTCCTGGGGCTGGAGGCGGCCACGGCGCTGGCCCGGGCCGGGCTCGAGCTCGGCGCCCCCGCTCAGGCCCTGGCTGAACGGGTGACAGCGGTGCGCAGCGCCATGGAGCGCAACTTCGCCCCCGCCTGGGGCCGCCACCTGCGACGCGACGACGTCGACGCCGCCATCGCCCTGGTCCTGCCTCCCTTCACCCGGCCGCTGGCCGGGGCCCGAACGGTGCGGCAGACGGCGGCCGCACGCATGCACCGCCCCACCGGGGGCCTCGCCCCGGGAGCGGGCTGGCGCGATGACGGTGTCTCCTGGACGCCGGAGACCGCCCTCATGGCCTGGTCGGCCCTGTCCCTGGGGATGGAGGAGGAAGGGACCCGGCTGCTGGCCTGGCTCGAGGCGCACCGCACCGCTGCCGGCGCCCTGCCGGAGAAGGTCCTGGCCGATGGCTCCCCGGCGGGGCCCGCGCCCCTGGCCTGGACCTGCGCACTCATCCTGCTGGCCACCTCCTCACGGGCCGAGGATCCGTCCTTCTGACCCGGACAGCGGCCCCGAGGGCACGACCGGCTGTGGGACCTCCCGCCGGCCCACCCGCAGGCCCGGCAGGATTCCCTGCTTCGCCGTCGGAGGATTCAGTGCCGATGAGAACTGAGCTCCTTGCACTCAAGGGCTGAGAGTGCCAGCATTGCGGTTAGCACTCGGGCACCTCGAGTGACAAAGCATCCTTGAATGCACCAAGTTCATCCAGGCTGGAACGTGAGGGCCGGCGTCGGGCGTGACGTGAACGCCCGGAACCGATCCGTCCGTCGCGGGCACGAACCGGCCGCCCCTACCACGCAGTGGAGGAAACTCAATGTCCAAGATCATCGCCTTCGACGAGGAGGCCCGCCGCGGCATGGAGCGCGGCCTCAACACCCTCGCCGACACCGTCAAGGTCACCCTGGGCCCCAAGGGCCGTAACGTCGTGCTCGACAAGAAGTGGGGCGCCCCCACGATCACCAACGACGGCGTGACTATCGCCAAGGAGATCGAGCTCGAGGAGCCCTACGAGAAGATCGGCGCCGAGCTCGTCAAGGAGGTCGCCAAGAAGACCGACGACGTCGCGGGCGACGGCACCACCACCGCCACCGTCCTGGCCCAGGCCCTGGTGCGCGAGGGCCTGCGCAACGTCGCCGCCGGCGCCAACCCGATCGCCGTTCGCCGCGGTATCGAGAAGGCCGTCGCGGCCGTCGTCGAGCGCCTGCTGGCCGACGCCAAGGAGGTCGAGACCCAGGAGGAGATCGCGGCCACCGCCTCCATCTCCGCCGCCGACGAGCAGATCGGTGCCTTCATCGCCGAGGCTCTGGAGAAGGTCGGCCACGAGGGTGTCGTCACCGTCGAGGAGTCCAACACCTTCGGCCTCGAGCTCGAGGTCACCGAGGGTATGCGCTTCGACAAGGGCTTCATCTCCCCCTACTTCGTCACCGACCCCGACCGCCAGGAGGCCGTCCTGGAGGACGCCTACGTCCTGCTGGTCGAGTCCAAGATCTCCAACGTCAAGGACCTGCTCCCGCTGCTGGAGAAGGTCATGCAGACCGGCAAGCCGCTGGCCATCATCGCCGAGGACGTCGAGGCCGAGGCCCTGGCCACCCTCGTCGTCAACCGCATCCGCGGCACCTTCAAGTCCGTGGCCGTCAAGGCCCCCGGCTTCGGTGACCGCCGCAAGGCGATGCTGCAGGACATGGCCATCCTCACCGGCGGTACGGTCATCTCCGAGACCGTCGGCCTCAAGCTCGAGAACGCCACCCTGGAGGACCTGGGTCAGGCCCGCAAGGTCGTCGTCACCAAGGACGACACCACCCTGGTCGAGGGCGCCGGCGACAAGGAGGCCATCGAGGCCCGCACCGCCCAGATCCGCATGGAGATCGAGAACTCCGACTCCGACTACGACCGCGAGAAGCTCTCCGAGCGTCTGGCCAAGCTGGCCGGCGGCGTGGCCGTCCTCAAGTCCGGTGCCGCCACCGAGGTGGAGCTCAAGGAGCGCAAGCACCGCATCGAGGACGCCGTGCGCAACGCCAAGGCCGCCGTCGAGGAGGGCATCGTCGCCGGTGGTGGCGTCGCCCTGCTCCAGGCCGCCGAGGTCCTCGACACCCTCAAGCTCGAGGGCGACGAGGCCACCGGTGCCGCGATCGTCAAGGTCGCCGTGGAGGCCCCGCTCAAGCAGATCGCTGCCAACGCCGGCCTCGAGGGCGGCGTGGTCGTGGACCGCGTGCGCAACCTGCCCACCGGTGAGGGCCTCAACGCCGCCACCGGCGAGTACGTCAACCTGCTGGCCGCCGGCATCGCCGACCCGGTCAAGGTGACCCGCTCCGCCCTGCAGAACGCCGGTTCCATCGCCGGTCTGTTCCTGACCACCGAGGCCGTCGTGGCCGACAAGCCCGAGCCCCCGGCCGCCCCGGCCGACGGTGGCGCCGGCGACATGGGTGGCATGTACTGATCGACGCGACTGCCTGCGAGCCAGTCATCACCCGGTAACCCGGCCGCGACGTCGGCCGGCCCCGGAACCGCGGCGGGCCGTCTCTCACACACGTGAGGGGCGGCCCGCCGCCGTATCCGTACCTGTCCCGTACTGGGCGGGTCGGCTCGGCCTGTGCTGGCAGGCCGTGTGGCGCACACGCTGAGGCGAGAGGCGGCGCGGTCCTGAGCGAGCCTCGCCGTCGGCGGCTCCTACCAGGCGCCCAAGGGCGCCGAGCCCGCGGCCGGTGCGGGAGCCGGTGCGGGCGCAGGAGCCGGCGTCGAGCCGGCGAAACGGCCCTGGTTGGAGGTCTCGGCGTCGTCGTAGCAGACAGCGGCGTTGTCCAGGGCCAGGCTGATCTGATCGAGGTTGGACTGCACCTGGATCTGGGTGAGGTGCCAGTCGGCCGCGCAGGCGGCCATGGAGTCTGACGCCGTCCCGGTCCAACAGGACTGGAGCAGGCCGATGTCTCCCCGCATGCCATCGACCTCGGTCTGGATCGTCGCGATGCGGGTACGGGTCCGGGCGGCGGTGTCGGCCACCGCGGCAGTATCGACGGAGTAGGTGGGCATGAGGGGCGTCCTTTCGTGAGAGGCGGCCCGGGGGCCGTGCGCGGTGTGCTGGTGGTGCACCGAGGTGCGCGCTGTGCCTCTCACGGTAGGGGCCCGGCCGGCGGCGTACCGGGCAAGGATCCGGCCCTGTGGAGGGGGCCTGCAGATCGTGGCCTGTGGCCCCGCAGACGGCAGGCGGTCCCTGTCGGAAGGGGAGGGCGGGGCCTCAGAGGTCCCCGGCGCCGTCGTCGATGATCTCCTCGGTGATGGGGGCGATCTCGCCGGTACGGGCCTCGCGCAGCTCCTTGGCCTCCTGGGTCTTGGCCCGCAGCTTCTCGGTGAGCTTGTCCCGCTCGGCCTGGACCCTGGTGCGGCGGTCCTCGCCGTCGTCGGAGCGGTTGCGTGAGCACATGAGCAGGTCCAGGTCCGCGATGCACGACTCCATGGAGGCGGTGTGCGTCATCGCCTCCTCGCCGTCCTTGTCCTCGCGCCCCTCGCCGCGCTCAGCGGGCGCCTCGACGGGGCGGCGTGCCGAGGCCACGGCCGGGATCCCGCGGGCGGGGGTGCGTGGCGAGGAGGCGCTCGACGGGGAGGAGGATGATGCCGGAGCCGCCGGCGATCCTGAGGACGCCGTGGTGGTCGGGGTGGCGGGTGTCGTTGCGCTCGACGGAGGGACCGTGGCCCGCAGGGCCCTGAGCTCGGTGGGATTCAGACGCAGGGTGTCGCCGTCCTGGGCGGGGCCGGCCAGGGGGTCCTCGGCGGGCAGCGCCTGGAGGCCCAGCGGAGGGGTGCGAGGGGCGCGTTCGGCGGCCTCGCCCAGCTGCCCGGGAACGGGGGCGGTGGCGCCGGCAGGATCGCCCACGGGGGCGGCCGGTGCGGGACGCGCCGGTTCCTGAGCGGCCCCGGCCTCCGGGGCCGCCGGAACGGCCTGCGCTCCCTGCTCATCGGTGAGCTTGGCGAGCTTCTCGTGGAGACGTCGCTGCTCGGCCGCCAGGTTCTCGCGGGCCGGGTGCTCCCAGCGCTGGCCCAGCGGGGAGTGGAAGAGATGATCGCGATCCAGCAGGCGGGAGACGATCGTCAGGCGGCCGCGCAGGTATTCCTCCACGGGGATGTGGGAGTACTCCTCGCGCAGAAGCCGCACGTACTCGGTGTAGGTCTGGGGGTCCACGGCCAGGGTGCCCAGGTCGGCGTCGATGAGGGCCTGGGCGTCGATGTCGTCATCGGCGAGCATGTGTCGCTTGAGGTTGACGATGAGGCTGCACACCCGCTTGACCGTCTCCATCGGGACACCCAGGTGACGCAGGTCGGCCTCGGCGAAGGCGGCCGAGGCGGTCTCGTCCTCGCCGCCGTTGCCGCGGATGACCTCCTCGACGTCGGAGGAGAAGACGCAGCCGTGGTACCAGCAGGCGACCCGCATGATGTCCGGGTCGTGCGACTCCTCGGCCAGCTCATCGACCCGCGCGAGCATGTTGATGAGGTGGCGAAGATTGTGGAAGCGACGATCCGGTGTGGACCAGCGCTCGATGAGGAGCTCGCCGGCGGAGCCGATCGCCTCTGGGGGCTGCGTGGCGCCGATCGCCTTCACCGAGCGGGTGAAGGCGGGCAGAAGCCATTGCGGTGCTTCGATAACACCCATGGGTCAGTCTCCGTGTTGGAAATGGAACGCGTGCCATCGTAGGACTGTCCTCGCCGTGACGTCGACGTGACACAGTGTCTGGCGTGCCACTCTTATCGTGATCGAGGCCCGCCAGCGCTGCCTGAGGTGCGGCGGCGAGGCCTACCAGGCCGGCGCGGGCGGCAGCTCGATGTGGACGGTGGCGCCGCCGCCGGGGGTCTGGAGCATCTGGACGGTGCCTTTGTGAGCGGCCACGATCCCCAGCACGATCGCCAGGCCCAGGCCGGAGCCTCCGGTCTCCCGGTTGCGGGAGGTGTCCGAGCGGTAGAAGCGCTGGAAGACCTTCTCGGCCGCCTCCGGTGGCACGCCGTGGCCGTGGTCGCGGACCTCGACGACGACGACTGGCTGCGCCGTCGGGTTGGCGCGCGGGGGCGCCATGCCGATGGCGATCTCCACCGGCGTCCCGGAGGGGGTGTGGCGCACCACGTTGCCCAGCAGGTTGGTGAGGATCTGGGAGAGGCGGTCGCGGTCACCGATGACCTGGAGCGAGGGGGCCTCCTTGCCGGCGGCCTCGTCGCGGGGGTCGAGGGGGATGAGGCCGCAGTCGCGCTCGGGGGCCAGCACCATCATGTCGCTCAGGGCCCCGGCGGCCAGGTCGGTGAGGTTGACCGGCTCCATGGACATTTCCCGACCCTCGTCGATCCGGGCCAGCTGGAGGAGGTCATCGACGAGGCGCCCCATCCGGTTGGACTCGGTCTCGATGCGCCCCATGACCTCACCGGTCTTGTTCGCCGGCACCCCGCCCATCCGGTAGAGCTCGCCGTAGCCGCGGATGGCGGCCAGGGGTGTGCGCAGCTCGTGGGAGGCGTCGGAGACGAAGCGCGTCATCCGCTCCTGGGCCACGACCTGGGCGGCGAAGGAGCTCTCGTTCTGGGTGAGCATCGTGTTGATCGCCCGCTGCAGGGAGCCGACCTCCGTGGTGCGCGGCTCGGTGACCAGGATGCGGGCGGACAGGTCGCCGTGGGCGATCCGGGCGGCCACGCCCTCGATCTGGCGCAGGGAGCGGAACGAGCGGTGAACCAGGTAGGTGGCGAAGACGGCGCCCACCGAGATGATCGAGACGTCAGCCAGGGCCACCACGAGGCGGGTGCGCTCGACGGTCTCCATGACGTCGCTCAGCGGGAGGGCCAGGGCCACGGCGCCGGTGTACTCGCCGGTGTTCTGGTCCCTGATGAGCAGGGTGATCATCCGCCACTGGTGGCCGGGCTGATCGGAGTTGACCGTCGTGATCGGGAAGTCGTTCTTGTCCGCGTGGGCCAGGGCGCGCCGGTAGTCCAGGCCCTTGATCTGGGGGCGGCCGTAGGTGGCGGCGGTGTCCGGGGAGATCCACTCCCCGTTGCGGCTGGGGTCGAGGTACTCGGCCTTGACGTAGTAGTTCGAGGGGAAGGTGGTGCTGCTGGTCCCTCCCTCGCGGATCTGGGCCAGTCCTTGGCTTCCGATGGCCACCGAGGTGGTGCGCAGCTGGCTGTCGATCTGGCCCATCATGTGGCTGTAGAGCAGTGAGGTCACCACGAAGGAGACGACGATGAGCCCGATGGCCAGCAGGCCGGTGGTCATGAGGGTCAGGCGCGTGCGCAGTGGCATCGCCTGCCACGGCCGCTGAATCGCGGTGATCGGGTGCCATCGGCCCCGTTTGATCGGGCGGTGCTGCTTACCGGACGACTTGGCCGGGCGCGTGCTCCCCCCACGCGCCGCCGCCATCACTCGGCCTTGGGTTCGCGGAGCATGTAGCCGACTCCGCGACGAGTCTGGATGAGCGGGGTGACGGGCTGGCCGTCAGCGCCCTGGATCTGGTCCACCTTGCGGCGCAGGTAGGAGATGTAGGACTCCACGATCGCGGCGTCACCGTTCCAGTCGTACTCCCAGACGTGGTCGAGGATCTGGGCCTTGGACACGACGCGCCCGGCGTTGAGCATGAGGTAGCGCAGGAGCTTGAACTCGGTGGGCGACAGATCCACCTCGACCTCGGCGCGGTACACCTCGTGGGCGTCCTCGTCCAGGACCAGGTCGGCCACGCGCACGACGCCGTCGTCCTGGTTCTCAATGGCGTGGGTGCGGCGCAGGATGGCGCGGATGCGGGCGATGACCTCCTCCAGCCCGAAGGGCTTGGTGACGTAGTCATCGCCGCCGACGGTCAGGCCCTGGACCTTGTCCGCCATGTCATCGCGGGCGGTCAGGAAGAGGATCGGGGTGGTCACGTCACGCTCGCGCAGGCGCCGGGCCACGGTGAAGCCGTCCATGTCGGGCAGCATGACATCGAGGACCACCAGGTCGGGGGATGTCTTCTCCACCGTCTTCAGCGCGCCGTTGCCGTCGCCTGCGATCGAGACCTCGAAGCCTGCGAAGCGCAGGGACGAGGCCAGCAGGTCGCGGATGTTGGGTTCATCGTCGACGACAAGGAGGTGAGCTTCGGTGCGGGACTGCTGGGAACGCTCCATGAGTCTCACCATTCCTTCAGTTTCTGGTCGTTTCCTGAACGACGTCCGAATGGTCGCTGTTGATAGGTCAAGTGGTTGGTGTGACCTCGTTCCAATTGTAGACCCAGGGAGTCTTGCAGTTCCCACAAAACGGGGGAACTGTGTGGTTGTCGGTTGAAGCGGGGCGATCGCCGGCGACTCCTCGGTAAGTCGGGCTGTGACATGAGACGGGGCGACGACATGTGTCGCCGCCCCGCCGTCGGGTCAGAGAAATCAGAGGAAGGCGAGAGGGTCGAAGTCCTCCAGCGGGATGATGCATACGCGTGGCAGCGGGATGGTGAAGGCCTTGACGTCACTCTCCAGGTCGTAGACCGTCAGGCCCTCGCCCTCCAGGGCGGCCAGCTGGGCGTTGAGGAACTCTCGGAAGCACAGGATCCCCACCGTGGCGCCGGCCTGCAGGAGCCGTTCGATGTGGGGGATGTAGTCGCCGTCGTGGCTGCCCAGCAGGACGTGGGCGTCCTGACCGGCCTCGACTCGCTCGGCCAGTGCCTCCAGGGTGCGCTGAATACCGATGTCGACGACCTTCTCGTCGTTGCTGCCGGACCCGGCCAGTGGCACGGGGCGGTAGTCCATGGCCAGGAGGGCCTGGATGAAGCTCATGGGCATATGGCCGCTGGTGGCGTTGAGGAAGAACAGGGCGCGGGCCTCGTTCCCCTCGCCCTCGGCGGTGCCGGCGGAGGACAGTTCATCGCAGTATGCGAGGACTCGGTCCCAGCGGGGCCGCTCCTCAGGTTCGGGACGCCGCCCCAGCACACTCATGCCGAGAGTGGCGTCAATGTTCTCGCCATCGACGAGAAGATAAGTCGGTACGCTCATGGGGCTCATGCTACCGGTCACGGCGTCCAGTAGCCTCCGGCGACGCTCAAAGACACCGCACCGATACCGGCCTCTTGATGTCCGTGACGCCGATGGGTGCGGTCTGCGCGGTCGGGGACAAAGCTCGCCTGGCGGGGGCATTCGACGCCGTCGGGTGCGGAAGTCCTGTCCCCGCAGGCGTGAGATGTCCCCGGCCGGAGTGGAGTGTCCTCGACCGGGGCCCGTGTCGGCCCGGGGCGGCCCGGGTCGGCCTGTGTCGGCGGGCGTCGGCCGACGTCGAGGCGCACGAAGCCGCCCGGTACTCATCGGGATGATGAGTACCGGGCGGTCTACGGGGCTGAAGCGCCTAGGTAATGCGGCGAGGTCAGCTCAGTTCAGCTCAACTCAGTAGGAGGACGTCTCCTCGCCGGCCGGCTGACCCTGGTTCTTCAGGGCCGCGAAGGCGGCGTTGATCGCGTCGTCGTCACCGTCGGTGATCTGGGCGGGGGCCTGCTGCTGGGCGCCCGGAAGGGCCGGGTTCTGCCCGGACTTCAGGGCCGCCAGCCGGGCCTCGGCCTCCAGGCTGGCCCCGGAGGCCTCGAGCTCGGCGAACTGGGACTCCAGGGAGGAGCCGGCCAGCTCCATCTGCCCGGCGGCCTGGGCCTCAACCCGACGCACCTGGTCCTCGTAGCGAGACAGCTCGCTGGTGGGGTCCAGGACGTTGATGGAGCGGATGGCGCCCTGCACCTTGACCTGGGCCTCGGCGGTCTTCTGGCGGGCGATGAGCTGGTCGCGCTTGGAGCGCAGCTCGCCGAGCTTGACCTCCATCTGCTGCAGGCCGGTCTTGAGCTGCTCGACGACCTGACGCTGGGAGGCGATCATCGGCTCGGCGGCCTTGGCCTCGTTCTCCGCCGTGATCTGCTTGGTCAGCGCGATCTTGGCCAGCGAGTCCCACTTGTCCGCGCCGGCCGTGTCACCACCGGAGCGCAGCTGGTCGGCCTTGCGGGAGGCGGCCAGGGCCTTGTTGCCCCAGTCCTTGGCCTCGGCGACGTCGGCGTCGTGGTCCTTCTCCGCCAGGCGCAGGTTGCCGATCGTCTGGGCGACGGCGTCACGGGCCTCGGCGATGGACGCCGTGTAGTCCCGCACCAGCTGGTTGAGCATCTTCTCCGGATCCTCGGCGCGGTCCAGGAGCGCGTTGATGTTGGCGCGGGTGAGCTGGGCGATGCGCCCCAGAATCGACTGCTTCTCAGCCATGGTTGTTCGTCCTTCCGTCGAGCTGCGACGTCGGTGTGGGCAGATTGTGGGCAAGTATGGACCCGGCGCCCGCCGGGCGGTCGCCAGGTGGTGGCCGGTGGGCCAGGCGAATCAGGCGTCATGATCGCAGGTCCCGGCCCTCGGCGTCATGCGGGCGAGGACCGCATCGCTCAGGGCATGACTGGTGGGCGAGTGGGGCGGGCCGTGGGGAGGGCGCGGCTCAGAAGTCGCCGCCCCCGTCGAAGAAGTCGCCGACCCCGTCGAAGAAGTCGCCGACCCCGTCGAGGAAGTCGCCTCCTCCGCTGAAGAAGCCACCGCCCCTGTCATTGTCGTGGTGGTGGGAGCTCCAGCCGCCGTAGTTGTGGCCGCCGCCCAGCAGCAGGCCGCCCAGCAGGAGCGAGCCCAGGTCGAGCCCGCCGCCCGAGCGGCCGTAATCGCGGGAGTAGGAGTAGCTCTCACCAGAGCGCGGGCTCCATGAGCTCGACGACCCGCGCACGTCGGCCTCGGCCAGGGCCTGGGCCTGGGCCACGAGCGGCTCGGCCGCCGCGACCTCCGCCAGGGCGGCCACCGGGTCGGTGGTCTGGACGGTGGTGGCGGCCGTGGCATGACGGGCGGCCTCACTGAGCGCGGTGCGTGCCGAGGGGCCCACCGCTCCGCGATAGGTGGTGATGTAGGAGGTCACGGACTCCACCTGGGAGTTGAGGCGGGCCAGGCGCGAGCCCAGGGAGGCCCGGGCGCGCGAGTCGTTCTCCTCGCGCTCGCGGGCCGGGGCCAGGGCGGCGTCGATGGCGGCCTCTGCCCGGGCCAGGTGGTCCAGGGCGGCCAGTGGGTCGCCGCTCGGGTTGGCGCCGCTGGCCTGATGACCCTCGGCGACGGCGGCCTCGGCGTCGGCCACGAGCGGGGCCAGGGTCGCCGCCGGCACCGCGCCCTCCAGGCGCTTGGCGTCCACCAGGTCCGAGGAGATCGAGGCGATGGCCGCCTCCAGGTCCTTGGCCGCGCTCTGGAGGCGCTCGCGGGCCCCGGTGACCTGTGCGGCCAACTGGCCGGCCTGGGCGATGGAGCCCTGGGCGATGCGGACCTGCTCGACCGCCGTCGCCTCCTGGGAGGCCTCGACGCTGGCGCGGGCCTGGTCCAGGGCGGTGCGCCCGGCGGCCAGCAGGCGGCGGGCCTGCTCGGGGGCCTGGGCCACACTGGTCAGGGAGGAGGCGGGGTAGGCGGCGCTGAGCGTCACCAGGATCGTCTCGGCCATGACGATGGCCTGCTCGGTCTCGTCGGCGCGCTGGGCGGTCTCGGCGATCGACGTCGGCAGGTTCGCCTCGATGCCGCGCCGCTTGTTGAAGGCCTCCTCCTGTGCGCGGATCTCACCGACCGCCTCCGAGCAGTGCTGGAGGATCTCGGTGTACATCTGGCGCTGCTGCGGCTCGGTCTCAGGGATGTCGTCGTCGAGGATCTTGCGCAGCTCGAAGCACCGCGATAGGTGCTTGCGGGCGCTGTCCAGGGCGGCGGTGAAGGCGTCCGTGGCGGACAGGCCGAACTGCGCCTGCGCGTAGGACAGCTCCTCGGCGGCGGCGCGCACCGTGTCATCGGCCTGGACCAGGGCGCTGCCGGCCTGCGTGCGCAGCTGCTCCACCGTCATCGCGGCGGGCCCTGATGCCTGGGCCGCCGGTGTGCCGCCCGAGGCGGCCTGCTTCTTGCGCTTGCCGAACAGCATGTCGTCGTTCTCCTTGTTCTTCCTGCGCTTGTACACCGTCCAGGCGGCCGCCCCACCGGCCGCCACCGCGCCCCCGCCCAGCAGGAGCGGAAGCGCCGAGGAGCCCGAGTCACCCGAGCTGCCCGAGCCCGATGAGCCGGACATGTTGTCCGGGATGGCGGCCACGGCGTCGTCGTAGTTGCCCGCGCTGAGCTGCTTCTTGATGGCCGAGTCGATCCGCTTGTAGTCGGACTCGGAGAACTTCGAGGAGTTGCTGTGCGCCTGCAGCTTGTAGCTCTTCGAGGCCGAGCCGTCGGAGGGGATGTTGATGACCAGGAGCATGTCGTCGCGTCCCAGCTTCGTGTCCTTGAAGGTCTGCGCGGCGATGGCGGAGGCCTTCTGGCTGGAGTCGGAGACGGTCAGCACCCACAGGCCCACGCCGTACTTGGAGGACATGGTGTCCACGGCCTGCTGGGCCTTGGAGGCATCCAGGATCCCGAGCTCATCGGTGACGTGCTCGGTCAGGGTGGTCGACGCCGCCGGGAGGGCCCGGGGCACGCCCACCGAGGCGGCCGAGGTCTGCGCGGAGGAGGCCAGGGCCAGGGGTGCGGAGCCGGGCGTCGTCGGCGCCGCCGTGGCGCTTGCCGAGAGCCCCAGCAGCCCCAGGGCGGCCGCCGTCGCGACGCCGGAAAGGGCCATCTGGTGCCAAGGACGGGGGAGTGGGGGCTGCTGGTTCTTCATCCGGGACATCGTCCCCGCCGGGTGAGGGTGTGAGCAAGTCGTTTCGCCTCAGGCGGCACGCCTGCGCCTGTCACCGCGCGCAGGCAACCGAACCGGCGGCAGAATGTGCCCATGACTGACACGCTCACGATCACCGTCATCGAGCCCGAGGAGCTCGCGCCCGTGGGGCGCCTGGGCGAGTGGCTCTTCGCGGAGGGCGCCGCGCTGCGCATGGTGCGTCCCTGGCGGGGCGAGCCCATCCCTTCCTTGGACGAGATCGGCGACGGCCTGGTCGTGCTGGGCGGCTCCATGAGTGCCCACGACGAGGGCGAGCACCCCTGGCTGGAGGACCTGCGTGAGCTGCTGCGCGGCGTCGTCGCCGACGACGTCCCCGCCATCGCCATCTGCCTGGGTGCCCAGGTGGCCGCCGAGGCCCTCGGGGGCTCCACGGCCGTGCCGGCGCTGGGTAACGACGAGGTCGGCGTCGTCGAGCTGACCATCACGGCCGCCGGCGAGAGCGACCCGGTCTTCGGGGCCGTCGCCGCCGAGGCCATCCGCGCCGCCCACCGCGCCGGAATCCCCACCTCCGACGGCACCCGCCTGCCCGTCATCGTCTCCCATCACGACGCCGTCACCCACCTGCCCGAGGCCGCCACCCTGCTGGCCTCCTCCGACCGCTCCCCGGTTCACACCTGGCGGGCCGGGCGACTCCTGGCCTTCCAGCACCACCCCGAGTCCGACCCGGCGCGCGTGGCCTACTGGCGCACCCGCGACGCCCTCAACGACCTGGCCGGAAGCATGGACGCGGCCTCCCTCCAGGCTGCCCGCGACGCCCTGGAGGTGGCCGCCGGTCGGAGCGCCGCGCCGGGCGCCGCCGGAACCCACGGGGCCACGGCCGCCGACCTGCCCGAGGCGGCCGCCAGCGCCGGGGCCGCTGCCCGTGAGCAGGCCGAGAGGGTCGACCCCGCCATCCAGGCCTTCGGCCGCAGCCTGGCCCGCGTCCTCGTGCGCAACGTGCGCGCCCGCCGTCTGGCGCGCTGACCGGGCTGCCGGCCCTCGCTGGTCCAGCCGGCCCGGCCGGTTCGTCCGGCTGAGCCTCGTTCGCCGTCGGGCCGGGCTCAGCTGTTCGCGGTGAGGTCCTCGGCGTCGAGGATGGCGTAGGCGTAGCCCTGCTCGGCCAGGAAGCGCTGCCGGTGGGCGGCGTACTCCTGGTCGGCGGTGTCGCGGGCGACGACCGTGTAGAAGTGGGCCTGGCGACCGTCCTCCTTGGGGCGCACGATCCGCCCGAGCCGCTGGGCCTCCTCCTGGCGTGAGCCGAAGGAGCCCGAGACCTGGATCGCCACGCTCGCCCCGGGCAGGTCGATGGAGAAGTTCGCGACCTTGGAGACCACGAGCGTGCGGATCTCTCCGCAGCGGAAGGCGTCGTAGAGGCGCTGGCGCTCGCGCACCGTCGTCGCCCCGGTGATGACGGGGGCGTCCAGGTGCTCGGCGATCTCGGTGAGCTGGTCCACGTACTGGCCGATGACCAGGGCCGACTCGCCCTCGTGGCGGGCCAGGAGGGCCTCGATGATCGGCAGCTTGCGCGGTGAGCAGGCGGCCAGGCGGTAGCGCTCCTCGGGCTCGGCGGTCGCATAGGCCATGCGCTCACCGGCGTCGAGGGTCAGGCGCACCTCGGTGCAGATCGCCGGGGCGATCCAACCCTGGTTCTCCAGATCCTTCCAAGGGGCGTCGTAGCGCTTGGGGCCGATGAGGCTGAAGACCTCGTCCTCGCGGCCGTCCTCGCGCACGAGGGTCGCCGTCAGGCCCAGGCGGCGGCGCGCCTGCAGGTCCGCGGTCATGCGGAAGATCGGGGCTGGCAGGAGATGGACCTCGTCATAGACGATGAGCCCCCAGTCATGGGAGTCCAGCAGGTCCAGGTGCGGGTAGACGCCCTTGCGGCGAGTGGTGAGCACCTGGTAAGTGGCGATCGTGACGGGGCGGACCTCCTTGCGCGAGCCGGAGTACTCGCCGATCTCCTCCTCGGTCAGGGTGGTGAAGCGGATGAGCTCCTCCTTCCACTGACGCGCCGAGACCGCGTTGGTGACCAGGATGAGCGTCGTCGTCGAGCTCTTGGCCATGGAGGCCGCGCCCACGAGGGTCTTGCCGGCCCCGCACGGTAGGACGACCACACCCGAGCCTCCCGCCCAGAAGCTCTCCACCGCCTCGCACTGGTAGGGGCGCAGCTGGAAGGTGTCGGGGGAGTCGGTCAGGGTGATGGGGTGGGCCTCGCCGTCGACGTAGCCGGCCAGGTCCTCGGCCGGCCAGCCCAGCTTGATGAGCACCTGCTTGAGGTGACCGCGCTCGGAGGGGTGGACGACGACGTCGGCCTCCCCGAGCCGGGTCCCCAGCAGGCCCTTGGTGCGCTTGGAGCGCATGACCTCCTCCAGGACCGGCACGTCGGTGGCGTGCAGGACCAGGCCGTGGGCGGGGTCGGTGAGGAGCTGGAGGCGGCCGTAGCGGCTCATCGTCTCGGCGATCTCGGTGAGCAGGGCGTGCGGCACCGGGAAACGCGAGTAGGTGATGAGGGTGTGGACGACCGTCTCCGCGTCCAGGCCCGCGGCGCGCGCGTTCCACAGGGCCAGCGGCGTGATCCGGTAGGTGTGGATGTGCTCGGGGGCGCGCTCCAGCTCGGCGAAGGCGGCGATGGCGCGGCGGGCCTGCCCGGCCTGGGGGTGGGCGACCTCCAGGAGGACGGACTTGTCAGACTGGACGATGAGCGGGCCGTCGGGGGCCGACGGCGCCGGGGACGCAGGATCGCTGGGCGTAGCGGACATGGGCGGGAGTATCCCAAGCCGGGGCAGCGCGCCGCCGTGACGGAGGAGACGTTCCTCTTCCAGCGGGAGGGGCGGTCCTGCAGGCATCGTGCCCGGGTGCGCGTGGCTGACAGTGCTACCGACAGTGACGTCACGTCAACATTCAGCTCATCCGCGCGTGCCGGATGGCCCGGATCCTGAGCTGCCGCGGTGGCGTGCGAGCCGTGGGGTGCGGGCCCGAGCCCCGGACGCGGGTCGGGAGGCGCGACAAGGGACCAGGAAGGGGGACATCTGCGGGGTCGTGTCCAAATCGGTGACAAAGGCGCGAGACGGACTTCAGCCTGCGAAAGAAAACCGCATGATTCTGCGGTTCGTGTTGCTGGCCTCAGGGGTGGTGCGGTCCCTTTGTATCCGATGTGGACATCGATGCCCTCCCCGAGGCCCGGCCGAGTCTCCTTCCATAGGATGAGGTATCCAATCAGGTGGTCTGTTTAGGGTGGTGGTATGAAACATGAACTCAATCAGACTGGAGGCGACCACGAGGACTCCTGCGCCGGTCAGCGCGGTCGCAGGGCTGGCTGGTCGGAGGTGATCGAGGAGGCCTTCAAGGCGGATCAGGGGCCGGCGACGCCGTGGTTCTGGCCCATGGTCTACGGCACCATGCTGGGAGTCGCGATGGGGGTGGCGGCACCCGGCCCCTGGTTCTTGTGGCTTCCGGTGGGGTGGGCGATGGGCCTGGCCCTCGGAACCGCCTTCAAGACGAGGGAGGACTCGGAGTCTTCCGAGGGGACGGAGGACGAGTAGCCGGCACTGACGATCGGCGCTGGTCCCGTTCTCAGGCCCGCCCGGCTCTGTCCGTGACTGGGGCGGGGGCGTATTTTGGTGCGGATGAGCCCTTCCGCCTCCACCCAGGACCTCGCCGTGCACCTGACGGCGCTGCCGGACCGCGAGGTCGCCGCCCTGTTGGTGGCGCGCCCGGACCTGGCCGCGCCGCCGTCCTCCTCCTTCCTGGCGCTGGCGACCCGCGCCGGGGCTCCCGGCAGCATCGAGCACGCCCTGGCCGGGCTGGATGCCCCGACGTTGGCCGTGGCCGAGGCGGTGGTGGCACTCAGCCGGCCCGATGAGTCGGGCCGGGCGGGCGGGGCCGGGCCGACCGAGGTTGCCGAGGTGGTCGGGAACAGGCGGGTCGGCGGTGCCGGTGGGGCCAGCGGCGAACCGGCCGGCGGCGAGCCTCTCGGCTGTCCCGCAGACCATCCGGCCACCCCGGCCACCCCGGCCGACCCGGACAGTGTTGACCTGGCTGGGCTGGTCGCCGCCCACCTCCCGCTGCCTGCTGAGCAGGTCACCGATGCGCTGGAGCACCTGGGCCGGCTGGCGCTCGTCATCGAGGGCAGGCCCGTGGCCGCGCTCGAGACCGCCTTCGGGCCACACCCCTTCGGCCTGGGGCCCTGGGCCGCTGAGTCCCTGAGCGCAGAGCAGCTGCCACCCACCCTGGAGGAGCTGAGCGAGGACACCGCCGGCGGAGGCGGCAAGCCGATTATCCCGGTGGCCTCCGTGGAGATGCTCCAGGCCCTCACCTGGGGGCCGCCCGCTGGCACCCTGCGCGCGGGCGGTACCGCACCGGGTGCGGCCCTGCTCATCGAACGCGGCTGGCTGGAGCGCAGCAGCGATGCCCACGGGCGCACCCGCTTCATCCTGCCGCGCCAGGTCGCTCTCGCCCTGCGCGGCGGCCGCCTGACCCGCGAGCCCCTGACCGCCCCCGAGGCCGGCGACCTGGAGACGGTGGGAGCCGACGTCGTCGCCTCCGAGGCCTCCTTCCACGCTGAGGAGACCGTCCGGCTTGTGGCCGCCCTCCTGGAGGAGTGGGGCCGCGAGGGTGGGACGATTCGCCGCACCGGTGGAGTGAGCGCGCGCGCTCTGGCCCGCACTGCCGATGCGCTCGACCTGGAGGCCGACGCCGCCGCCCGCATCATCGAGATCGCCGCGGCCGCCGGGCTCCTGGGGCTCGACGAGGACGGCGCCGCCTGGGTGCCCTCCTCCCAGGCCGCCGGTTGGCTCACCGACAGCCTCCCGCAGCGCTGGGCGCCGCTCGCCCTGGCCTGGTCGGGCAGCGCCCGCACCCCCTGGCTGACGGGCACCCGCGATGACGACGGGACTCTGCGCGCCGTTCTCGGCCCGGACCTGGAGGCCGGGTGGGCGGCGCGACTGCGCGCTCGGGTGCTCGCCCTCCTGGGTGATCTCCCGCCAGGCGCCAGTGCGACCCCCGCCTTCGTGCGGGCGGCCCTGACCTGGCAGAGCCCCCGGCGCCTCATTCCCGGTGGGGCCATCTCCGCGGTCCTGGCCGAGGCCGAGACCCTCGGGATCACCGGCGGTGGGGCGCTGACCGAGGCCGGCAGGATCCTCGCCCGACGTGCTGCGGCGAGCCTCGACGAGCAGGCCCCCGGACTCAGCGGTGGCCCCACCGACCCCGGAGACGCAGGCCGCGCCGAGGAGGCGGGCGGTGAGGCACACGCCGAGCCGCTGTCGGACGACCAGGCCCTCACCGCCCTGGAGGCGGCGCTCGCCGCAGACCTGCCGGCCGCCGTCGAGATGATCCTCGTCCAGTCCGACCTCACCGCCATCGTGCCGGGCCGCCCCTCCCCCGAGCTGGCCGCGCTGCTGGAACGCACGAGCGTCGTCGAGTCGCGCGGCGGAGCGCTCACGGTGCGCTTCACGCCCGAGTCGGTGCGCGGCGCGCTCGACGTCGGCTACCGGGCCGAGGAGATCACCCAGGAGATCGGCCGCTACAGTCCCACACCCCTGCCGGACTCGCTCAGTGTGCTCATCCAGGACGCTGCCCGCCACCACGGGGCGGTGCGCGTGCGGGCCGTGTCCGCGCTGCTGCGGATCGGCGACGAGGCCACGGCCGCCGGGCTCCTGGCCGAGCCGCGATTGAAGGACCTCGGCCTGGACCAGGTGGCTCCGGGGATCCTCGTGGCCACGGCCAGCGCCGGGCAGGTACTGCGCGAGCTGCGCGCCACCGGGCTGGCGCCGGTGACCGAGGACGCCAGCGGCCACCTGGTGGTCGGGCCGGCCACCGCGCAGCAGGCCCGCCGGGCCCCCGAGCCGACGCGCCCCGGCAGCGAGCACTCGGTGCGACGACGTCGGCCCGGGAGGCGCGAGCTGACGACTCTTGTAGGGCGGCTGCGTGTGGGGCAGGAGGCGTTACAGGCCGCCGGAGAGACGGCTGTGGCCACCGACCCGGTGCACGCCCTGGCGGTGCTGCGCCAGGCCCAGTCCTCGCGCTCGCGGCTGCGGCTGAGCCTGGCCGGCCCCGACGGCGCCGTGCAGGAGCGGCAGGTGCGGGTCATGGCCGTGGAGCCCGGGCGGGTGCGCCTGCGCGACGTCGTGCGTGAGACCGAGCTGACCGTGGCCGTCCACCGCATCGTCTCGGTCGAGGCGAGCTGACGGTTCTCTCACTTACCGACAAAATCTTCACAATCGACGCGTATCTGTGTCGATTGTGAAGATTCGGTCGAAGTGTGGGCGAACGGGGTGGTGTGCCCAGGCCAACCCGTGCGGGCCGGGGCAGTTCCAGGAGCCTCCCCTACACTGGCCGAGTGACCGACACGATCGACCCTCACACCGACGCCTCAGGCGAGCCCACAACCGGGACCGACTCGGGTTCACCGGCGGGCGCCGCCACCGGGGTGCGTACCTCCACGGCGACCCTGGAGCGCCCGGCCCCGGCACCGAGTGCGGCCTCGCCCTCTCCGACGCCTGCCGCCGTGCCGCGCGCCGGCGCCCTGCCGACCCCCGCTGAGCAGGCCCTGGCCGCCAAGGACAAGACCCTCACCTCCCCGGCGGCCATCGAGCTGGCCCGCCACGCGCTGGAGGAGGTCACCGACCCCATCACCGTCGGCGAGTACGTGGCCGCCGCGCCCGACGCCGAGCGCCTCGTCACCCACCTGTTCGACTGCACCCTGAGCGGCTACCGTGGCTGGCGCTGGGCGGTCACCCTCAGTCGCGTCCCGCGCAGCCGTACCGCCACCGTTTGCGAGGTGGAGCTCCTCCCCGGAGAGGAGGCCCTCCTCGCACCCGCCTGGGTCCCGTGGGCCGAGCGCCTCGAACCCGGTGACATCACCCGCTCCGACCGCCTGCCCCGCAAGGAGACCGACGAGCGCCTCGAGCCCGGGTGGGAGGCCACTGGTGAGGACGCCGACGCCGTCGCCCTGGACGAGCTCGACCTGGGCCGTCCCCGAGTCCTGAGCGCCCAGGGCGTCGCCAGTGCCGCCGAGCGCTGGTACGGCGGCGACCACGGCCCCGACGCCGAGGGTGTCCGCAAGGCCCACGCCACCTGCTCCACCTGCGGCTTCTTCGTGCCGATGGCCGGGGCCCTGCGCGCCATCTTCGGCGTGTGCGCCAACGAGTGGGCCGCCGACGACGGCAGCGTCGTCTCCCTGGACCACGGCTGCGGCGCCCACTCCGAGACCGATCTGCCCGACCAGGGTCCGGAGTGGCCCATCAACCCCTCGCGGGTCGACGACCACCTCATGGTGCCGCTGAGCACCAATGGGCTCGACCTGCGTGAGGGCCGCAGTATCGCCGAGCTCGCCGCCGAGCGGGGCGACGACGTCGACGCCGAGCCGGGTGGTGCCCGCGCCGAGGACTCGGCCGACACGGCCGGTCAGGGAGCCGGTGCGGAGTCGCCTGCTCAGGATGCCGACGCCTCGGCCGACGCTGCGAAGACCACCACTGACTCCGACGCCCAGGAGGCTCAAGCCGAGGACGGCGCCGCCGGCACGGATGCCGCCGTGCCCGCGGCCGAGGAGCAGACGGAGGAGCCCGGGACGAAGACCACCAAGAAGTCCGCCGCGTCCGAGCAGAAGCCCGCCGCGAAGCGTTCCCGCCGCGCGGCCACCTCGACGCGCCGCCGTCGCACGGCCGACTCTCCCGAGGAAGCCTCCGAGGAACGCAGCAGCCGCCTGGTGGGGCTCGACCTGGGAGAACTCGAGCGGGCGACCGCCGCGGCGTCGGCCTCCTCAGCCCCCGATGCTGCGAGCGCCGCCGAGTCTCTTGAGGCAACAGCGGATCGGCCTTCACCGGCCCCCGCCGGAGCCGAGTCCAGTGACACGCCCAGCGAGCGGGCCGCCTCGGCCCGCGCAGCCGTCGCCGATCTGTCCCTGGCCCTCGGGATCGACATGCCCCAGGACGACGCGGCCACCGACGACACTGAGGACGCCGAGTCCGACGTCCCCGCGGAGCAGTCGCCGCGGACCCTCGCCGAGCTCGAGGCCATCCTGCCCAACCGCTCCTGATTGCGTGTCAGCCGCAGCCCGTCATCATGTCTCAGCGAGGCGCTTGGCGGTCGCCAGCACGTCATCGAGCATCGCCTCGGTGAGCCGACCGGTGAACGTGTTCTGCTGGCTGGGGTGGTAGCTGCCGAGCAGTGTCACCGCCCTGCCATCGGGCGTCGTCAGCTCCGCCGTCGCCCCGTGGCCGAAGCGCGGCTGGGGGCGGGGGAGAGTCCACCCCGCCTCGCGGGTGACCCGCAGCACCGCGCCCCATCCGATCCCGCCCAGCGCCAGCAGCACCTTGACCTCGGGCATGAGGGCGATCTCGCGGGCGAGCCACGGCGCGCAGGTGGCCCGCTCGACAGTCGTCGGCTTGTTGGCCGGCGGGGCGCACCGCACGGCAGCGCCCATGCGCGCCCCGGTGAGCCGCTGCCCGTCACCTGCCGCCGTCGAGGTGGGGGACGTCGCCAGGCCCGCCCGGTGGAAGGCCGCCCACAGCCAGTCCCCGGAGCGGTCCCCGGTGAACATCCGGCCGGTGCGGTTCGCCCCATTGGCCGCGGGCGCCAGCCCGACGACGTAGATGCGGGCATCCGCCGGCCCGACACTCGCCACCGGTCGCCCCCAGTACGGTTCGTGGGCGAAGGAGGCGCGACGACCGGTCCGGGCCACCTCCTCACGCCAGGCCACGAGTCGGTCGCAGGCACGGCACACCGTGACCTGGGCATCGAGCGCGGACAGTTCCGACGATGCACCGGCCAGGCGCGCCACGTCGGCGGCCGAGCGGGCTACGGGTGTGGCGGCAGTAGCGGGGTCATCGGGCCATCCGGTCCCGGGAGGGACTGGGGAGTCGAAGAACGCTCCGGTGACGGGGTGCGGGTCAGCCATGTCCTCATTGTGAGCGTGTGGAGCGCACCGTGGGCCGGCTTCCGTCACCGGTGAGGAGTCGGCCCACTCATCGCCAGGTGGCCCCGGAGGTGCCGCCGGCGAGCCGCATCTGGGCGGAGAAGCCACTGGTGTCAGCCGGTTTCGCTCAGCGCGTGATGATCTGGAAGAATGCCGCCGTGAGCACACGTACCCCGACGAAAGCCTCATCTTCGTCCTCGCCCAGTCAGGTCTCCCGACTGGATCGGTTCTTCCAGATCACTGAACGCGGTTCGAGCGTCTCCCGAGAGATCCGTGGCGGCATCGTCACCTTCTTCTCGATGAGCTACATCCTCGTCCTCAATCCCGCGATCCTGTCCAAGGCGAGCCCCCCGGGAACCGAGGCCCAGCTCGCCGCCGGCACCGCCTTCGTCGCCGCGGTCATGACGATCCTCATGGGCGTCGTCGCCAACTACCCGATGGCCCTGGCCGCGGGCCTGGGGATCAATGCGATGGTCGCCTACACCCTCGTGGGCACCCAGGGCATGACCTACGCCGACGCCATGGGCCTCATCGTCATCGAGGGCATCATCATCCTCGTCCTGGTGCTCACCGGTTTCCGGGAGGCCGTCTTCAAGGCCGTCCCCGACCAGCTCAAGACCGCGATCTCCGTGGGCATCGGCCTGTTCATCGCGCTCATCGGCCTGGTGGACGCCAAGATGGTGCGCCGCGGCGGCACCCCCCTGGAACTGGGCCTGGGCGGCTCCCTCCAGGGCTGGCCGGTCCTCGTCTTCCTCTTCGGGCTCTTCCTCATGGTGGTGCTCCACGTGCGCAAGGTTCGCGGCGCCATCCTCATCGGCATCGCCTCGGCCACCGTCCTGGCCATCATCATCGACGCCGTCACCCACCTGGGCCCCTACAACGACGAGACGATGCCCGGTCCCGACAACCTCACCGGCTGGTCCCTGTCCGAGCCGCGCCTGGACGGCTTCCCGGTGGACCTGCCGAGCCTGTCGACGCTGGGCCACTTCAGCCTGCTGGGTAGCGTCCACAAGGTCGGGATCGTCTCGGTGATCCTCCTGGTCTTCTCCCTGCTGCTGGCCGACTTCTTCGACACGATGGGCACCATGGTCGCCATCGGTGCCGAGGGCGACCTGCTCGACGAGCACGGCAACCCGCCCAAGACGCGCGAGATCCTCGTCGTCGACTCCCTGGCCGCCATCGCCGGTGGTCTCGGGGGCGTCTCCTCCAACACCTCCTACGTGGAGTCCGCCGCGGGCGTGGGGGAGGGGGCCCGCACGGGCCTGGCCTCAGTGGTCACCGGCTGCATGTTCGCCCTGTCCATGTTCTTCGCGCCGTTGGTCAAGATGGTCCCCTACGAGGCAGCCACCCCGGCACTCGTGGTGGTCGGTTTCCTCATGATGATGCAGGTGACCGACATCGACTGGAAGTCCCCGGAGATCGCGCTGCCGGCCTTCCTGACCATCATCATGATGCCCTTCTCCTACTCGATCACCAACGGGATCGGGGCCGGCTTCGTGTCCTACCTGGTCATCGAGGTCGCTCAGGGCCGGGCACGGAAGATCCACCCGCTCATGTGGGTGGCCTGCGCGATGTTCGTCGTCTACTTCACCCTCGCGCCCATCAAGGCGATCCTCGGCGTCTCCTGACGAGGGCCGGCGGCCTCCGACGGAAGCGCCGGAGGCCGTCCCTCATTGGGTGATGACGGTGTCAGTGTCCATATCTGCAGCAAAGGCTGCGAACGGCCTCGTTCCTTCGGAGGCAAACCGCATGATTCCGCGGTTCCTGCTGGTGGGGTGGGCGGCGCTGAGTCCCCTTTGCTGCAGATATGGACACTCGGCGCCTGTGGGCGGCATTCCGCTCCTCATCACCCGCGCCTCACGCCCCCAGCCAAGGGGGCGTTTTACGTGTTTCGGAGGCCGACGAGGGGCGGAGCCGACGGTTCTGCTTGTTGACTGAAGCGGGTCGCGCGCAGCGGTTGGGTGTTCACCATTGGTTGAGGATGGTGGGGTAGGTGTCGGGGGTGCCGAAGGTGAAGATGGTGCCGTTGGCCACGGGAGTGGTTCGGGTGGCTAGCTGGGTGGCTCGTTGGTAGTGGGGTGAGTCGGAGGCGAAGAACATCTTCCAGCCTGGGACGTAGTAGAAGGGGTAGGGGCCGTCCCGGTTGAGGTTTCTGGTGGGGTGATCGCTTCGTGACAGTCCTCCGATGGTGTTGGGTGTGAAGGTGCTGGCGGTGGTGTGCATGAGGGCGTCGGCCAGGTCCTCGCTGGCGTCCAGGGCGGCCCCGAGTGCTTCTCCGATCATGAGTCCGATGCTGGCGTCTCCGGGGTTGGGCATGTTGAAGTTCAGCTCGAGCTTATTGCCCTGGTTGATCTGTCCGGAGAAGCCTGGGGTGAGGCCGAACTTGGGGTCGTCGGAGATGGCTTGTACGCCGTGGATTAAGTGGAGGAGGTAGTCCTGGGTGATGGGTGGGGACTGTTCGGCTTCCTGGGGGCTGTCGGCGGTGGGGCGCCACAGGTCCAGGGAGGGGTGCAGGGGCCTGACCTGCTGGATCCACTCCCACACCCGGCGCCCCTCCGATACCGGGTCGCCAAGCGCCCTCCAGTCAAATGCAAGACTCCATTCCATGGTCGTGGTTCCTTTCCTTGTGGTGCTGATTGACTGAGATGCTAGTTGGGTGGCGTGTAGATGAGCTCGATCTCGGCAGGAAACTTGCCCAAATCCTGCTTGTCTCTGAGGACGTCGAAGGTTTCTTTTTCGGCGATGTGCCATTGGATGGGGGTGTCGGTGCCGGTGGCTCGCACGGCTTTTACCTGGTCCTCGGCGGTCTCGATGAGTCCTTTCTTGATGCGTTTCACCTCGCCTGTGTCTGGGTCGGTTTTGTAGGTGCTTTTTGGTTCGTTCGACCAGCTGCCTTTGATGGGGTTGGCGTAGCCGGGTCCTTTGGCGTCGATGAGGGCGAAGCCGTCGTAGCCATCGAACTCGACGCCGTTGACGATGTAGGAATGCTCGATGGGGACTCTGGTGATCTGCTCCTCGTAGCGCTGGGCGCGGGCGGATCCGAGTGTGTGGTCTTAAGACCAGGTCGAGTGTGCTCCGGACAGGGGGTGATGGTCTCGGCCGGGAGCGTTAGCCCGAGCTTCTGCTCCCAGCTCAGAGACTTCCGCGTAGCCCCAAGTGCATTGAGAGTTCCTGTTGGTCAGGTTGTGGTGAGGGGTGGTTGAGGTGGCTTGTCTTGATGGTGGTGTTGTGGGTTTGGTGTGGGTGGTTGGGTGTTCACCATTGGTTGAGGATGGTGGGGTAGGTGTCGGGGGTGCCGAAGGTGAAGATGGCTCCGTTGGCCACGGGAGCGGTTCGGGTGGCTAGCTGGGTGGCTCGTTGGTAGTGGGGTGAGTCGGAGGCGAAGAACATCTTCCAGCCCGGCAGGTATCTATAGGGAGGCGGAGTTGGCGTAATTGGGATGTCTTCGCGGGTCAGGGCTCCGATGATGTTGGGGGTGAATATGCTGGCGGTGGTGTGCATGAGGGTGTCAGCGAATGCCTCGCTGGCGTCCAGGGCGGCCCCGAGCGCCTCACTGATCGCGAGTCCGATGCTGGCGTCTCCGGGGTTGGGCATGTTGAAGTACAGTTCGAGTTTGCTGCCCTGGTTGATTTGGCCGGAGAAGGCTGGGGCGACGCCGAAGCTGTCGCTTTCCCAGTCGATTTGGGTCTGGTGGATCTCTTGGAGGAGGTAGTCCTGGGTGATGGGTGGTGCCTGTTCGGCTTCCTGGGGGCTGTTGGCGGTGGGGCGCCATAGGTCCAGGGAGGGGTGCAGGGACCTGACCCGCTGAATCCACTCCCACGCCCGACGCCCCTCCGATACCGGGTCACCAAGAGCCCGCCACCTCATGCTTAGTCGCCATTCCATGGTCGTGGTTCCTTTCCTCGTGGTGCTGATTGACTGAGATGTTAGTTGGGTGGTGTGTGGATGAGCTCGATCTCGGCAGGAAACTTGCCCAAATCCTGCTTGTCTCTGAGGACGTCGAAGGTTTCTTTTTCGGCGATGTGCCATTGGATGGGGGTGTCGGTGCCGGTGGCGCGTACGGCCTTGACCTGGTCCTCGGCGGTCTCGATGAGTCCTTTCTTGATGCGTTTCACCTCGCCTGTCACTGGGTCGGTTTTGTAGGTGCTCTTTGGTTCGTTCGACCACTGTCCTTTGATGGGGTCGGCGTAGCCGGGGCCTTTGGCGTCGATGAGGGCGAAGCCGTCGAACTCGACGCCGTTGACGATGTAGGACTGCTCGATGGGGACTCTGGTGATCTGCTCCTCGTAGAGTTGGGAGCGGGCGGAGCCAAGCGTGGTGGTCTAGAGGGTTAGGTCCAAGGGGTCTCCAGCCAGGAGCTTCAGCCCCGACTTCTGCTTTCTGCCCGGCGACTCCCTCGCCGCCCGTTACCTTGTTGGTGGTCCCGGGTCGTCCGGGGCTGGGCCAGCTGCTGTGGGCATGATGTCTTGCCCCTGTCCTTAGATGATCCGGGGGGTGTTGTCACCCGCAGCAGCCGGGCACTGGTGACCGCTGATAAGGGGAACGACCCATCGAGTGTGAGGTCTTTCGTAACGTGGGTGCGGAACCGGTCGTCCACCGGCTGGCCCCACACCCATGCAGCGAGAGGCGGCACGAAGATGAATACCGAGGACATCGAGGTCTTCATCGGCATCGACGTCGGTAAGAGCGAGCACTGGGCTACGGCCCTGAGCCGGGAAGGGCGGAAGGTCTTCGACAAGGCCCTGCCCAACGACGAGGAGCGCCTGCGTGCTCTCTACAAGAAGCTGGCCGATCACGGACACCTGCTGGTGGTAGTAGACCAGCCCGCCACCATCGGGGCCCTGGCCGTGGCAGTGGCTCAGGACATGGGCATCACCGTGGGCTATCTGCCCGGACTGTCGATGCGGCGCATCGCCGACCTGACACCGGGCAGCGCCAAGACCGACGCCAAGGACGCGGCCGTCATCGCCGGCGCGGCCAGGAGCATGCCCCACACCCTGAGAGCCATCAACGCCTCGGACGAGGACGCGGCCGCCTTGTCGATGCTCACGGGATTCGACCTGGACCTGGCCCGCCAGGTCAACCAGAGCGCTAACCGGATCCGGGGCCTGTACACCCAGATCCACCCCACCCTCGAGCAGGTGCTGGGGCCCTGGCTGGAGCACGACGCCGTCCTGGAGGTCATCGCCGCCTGGCCCACCCCAGCCGACCTGAAGCGAGCGGGCAAGGCAAGGATCGACGCCAGGCTCAAGAAGCACGGGTGCAGGCGGCACGCCACCTGGGCCGGCCAGATCGTCTCGGCCTTGGAGCACCAGAGCGTGGTGGTCGCCGGCACCGACGCCGCCGCAGTGGTGCTTCCTCACCTGGCCAGGCAGCTCATCTCCCTGCACGCTCAGCGGGCCGATGTCGCCGCCCAGGTCGAGGCCCTAGTGGAGGCCCACCCTCTTTATGAGGTCCTGATCTCCATGCCCGGGATCGGGGTCAGGACCGCCGCCGTCTTCCTGGCCGAGACCCTGGGCAAGACCTTCGACACCGGCGCCCAGCTGGCCTCCTACGCCGGGCTCGCTCCCGTCACACGCCGCTCCGGCTCATCGATCCGTGGCGAGCACGTCTCCCACGGCGGCAACAAGAGGCTCAAGCGCGCCATGTTCCTGTCCGCCTTCGCCTCCCTGCGCTCCGACCCCGTCTCCCGGGCCTACTACCAGCGCAAACGAGACCAAGGCAAACGCCATAACCAGGCCGTCCTCGCCCTGGCCCACCGCCGCATCCTGACCCTGCACGCCATGATCCGAGATGGAGCCCTCTACGACCCACAACCAGCCACGAAACTACCCGCCGCCGCTTGACACACCACATAGGGGCACCCCCCCCGGTGCATCAAGAATTCCTGTCGGCCAGGTTGTGGTGAGGGGTGGTTGAGGGGCTGTTGTCAGGAGGCTTGTCTTGATGGTGGTGTTGTGGGGTCTGGTGTGGGTGGTTGGGTGTTCACCATTGGTTGAGGATGGTGGGGTAGGTGTTGGGGGTGCCGAAGGTGAAGATGGCGCCGTTGGCCACGGGAGCGGTTCGGGTGGCTAGCTGGGTGGCTCGTTGGTAGTGGGGTGAGTCGGAGGCGAAGAACATCTTCCAGCCAGGCAGGTACCTGTAAGGCGGTGGAGTTGGGGTGACTGGGATGTCTTCACGGGTCAGGGCTCCTATGGCGCCGGGGGTGAAGATGCTTGCGGTGGTGTGCATGAGAGCGTCGGCCAGGTCCTCACTGGCGTCCAGGGCGGCCCCGAGGGCCTCACCGACCATCAGGTCCACGCTGGCGTCTCCGGGGTTGGGCATGTTGAAGCTCAGCATGAGCTTGTTGCCCTGGTCGATCTGTCCGGAGAAGGCTGGGGTTAGGCCGAAGTCGGGGTCGTCGGAGATGGCTTGTACGCCGTGGATTAAGTGGAGGAGGTAGTCCTGGGTGATGGGTGGGGACTGTTCGGCCTCTTCACGGCTTTCGGCGGTGGGGCGCCACAGGGCCAGGGAGGGGTGCAGGGGCCTGACCTGCTGGATCCACTCCCACACCCGGCGCCCCTCCGATACCGGGTCACCAAGCGCCCGCCACCTAAGACTAAAATCCCATCTCATGAGCAGTGTCCTCTCTAACGGCTAGTGTTTGATGTTGAACCTTATGTTTAATTTAGTTCGGGGGAGTAAGTATCAATTCGATTTCAGGTGGAAATTTTCCCTTGTTCTGTTGACGCCAGAGTTCGTCGAAGGTTTCTTTTTCGGCGATGTGCCATTGGATGGGGGTGTCGGTGCCGGTGGCGCGTACGGCCTTGACCTGGTCTTTTCCGATCTGGAGCAGTCCTTTTTTGACGCGTTTCACCTCGCCTGTGTCTGGGTCGGTCTTGTAGGTGCTTTTTGGTTCGTTCGACCAGCTGCCTTTGATGGGGTTGGCGTAGCCGGGTCCTTTGGCGTCGATGAGGGCGAAGCCGTCGAAGCCGTCGAACTCGACGCCGTTGACGATGTAGGACTGCTCGATGGGGACTCTGGTGATCTGCTCCTCGTAGAGTTGGGAGCGGGCCGAGCCGTAGTTCTTTCCCTTACCCCACAGGCCGGGGCCGCCGTCGGATCGCCCGGGTCTGGGGGTGCGCAGCCCGGGGTAGTGAAGGCCGTTGCGTGGGCTCCACATGGAGGTGCTGGCTGCGCCGGTCTCATCGTGGATGAGTCTGCGGCGTGCGTTTCGGACATAGTGGCGCCATGCGGTTCGGTCGGTGCGCCACAGCCAGGAGGCATACCGGGCCTCACGGGTGGCGGCGTAGGCGCCGCGGGCCATTTGCCCGCCCATGGCGCTGGCGGCTCCGCCGCCGACCGTGGTCAAGGCGGCTGCCGCCAGGTCCAGGGCGATCTCGGCTGGGGTGTGGGTGGACAGGTAGCGGGCCGTCGTGCCCCGCGGGTCGCGCATGAGGGCCGCCGCCCCGCGAGCGGCCCCGAACACGGTGGCCACGCCCATACCGACCTCGAAGGCCAGACCGAGCGTACCCCCGGTGAACAGGATCATGGCCCCGGCAAAGAGCATCAGCCCGAGCTTCTGCTCCCAGCTCAGCGACTCCCACGCCGCCCCCAACGCATCAAGAAGCCCCGCCAACCAGTGCGCCGACCCCTCGCCCAGGCTATCGGCCATGCTCTGCGTGAGCCCGGGAACCATGGCAATGACGAGTAAGCCGGCCACCACCGCGCACAGCCCTGTGAGCCGTACCCTCCACCACTGCTCCGGCGCCGGATCGAGCTCGGCGCGCGCCGCCTCCTCCCGCGCGATCCGCAGCTTCGCGGGAGTTGCCAGCAGCAGCCTCGGCTCGCGGAACGCGGCCGCCTCCATAAGCGTCATCCACGCCCACCGCCACTCCACCCCGACGACGGAGACCAGGCAGGCGCCGTCGGCCAGGAATCGCCCGAAGGCATTGCGCGGCACTCCGGCCCAGACGCGCCACCGCCACGGGCCCCAGCGGTTCCCGTAGTTGTCGCTCTCAAGGGTGCTCACGTACCCACCGCCCCACAGTGTGCGGCTATCGATGACCCACGCCAGAGTCAGCATCAGCAGAAGAATGACGCCGCGTCCGTGCCCGTAGCCGGTGATCGATGCCGTCACCTCGATGGGCCACCACGGCGCCTCGCCTCCCGTCTGCAACCACAGTACGTAGTCGGAGGCGTTGCGTCCCATGTGGTCGACCACCGCCACCCACCAGGTCCATAGCGGCACCACCGGGGCGAGGATCTGCAACGCGGCCCTGTATCCACCACGATGCACCCGACCACGGCGCCACAGGGCGATCCCCAGCCCGATCGCCCCGGCCACCAGCCCGGTGACAACCGCGTGCCCGGCGTAGGGGAAGACGTTCCCGGCAGCCCCGGAGAACGGACTCAGGGAATAGGTCGTGGCGCCGTTGCACTTCAGCTGTCTTACCCCGCCCTCGGGGCAGAGGAGGCTATCTAGGAGGCTACCGCCACTGGTTAGGAGCCTGATACGGCGGGTGACCTCCTCGACCGCCTCGAAGGCGGCGCCCGCCGCCACTCCGAGAACGATCCAGTCACTCACCAGGAAGCGGCGCACCCGCCCCGGAGCCGCCAAGGCGAGAACCGCCAACGGCGTCAGCTTGAGAACCTCCTCCACCACGGAGGCGACCACTATGGATGCGGCTGTATCGGACGGGGTGACGCCGGCGGCGCTGCAGACCCACAGACTCACCATGCCGATCAGCAGCGCCAACGGCATCCCGGTGGCGAGCACCCCCGAGGTCAGTGCCCAGGAGACGGTCTTGGCCCGAGCCAGGGCGAACCAGCACACCACCAGCCACAGGCACCCGATCCAGGCCCCCAGCGCGGTACGGAGCGTCGGCGAGACCACCACGGCCACAACGAGGACCAGCAGCGCGAACCAGGTCGCAACGGCCCGCACTCGGCGCAGCGCCAGGAAGATCCGGGACCGCGACGTACGGTCTCGCAGCCGCTCCCACCACTCCTGCCTCGGCGGTGCGTCTGCCCCCGGTCCCGGTCCGGCTGTGGGCCTCGGCCTCGGTGTCGCCGAGCTCGTCATGGTCACAGCGCTCGGGTGAACAGGTGCCGTTACAGGCTGAGGCGACCGGGCGGTCCCCTGGGCGGGCCGCGGTTCGGAAGCTCCGCTGGAGACCGGCATGCGGCCATGGGCAGCCGCCTTCGCTCGGTCGACCGAACGATCGTCTGGCCGTATTGCCCCATAGGTCGTGGCTGGAGCACCCCCGTGGGGCGTGGAGGACATGACCCCGTATGTCGCCGTGGGGACGTAGCCGTAACCCGATGCCGATTCTCCCGACGTCGTACGCCTCTCCTGCTCCGTACGGCTCGGCCGGCGCCGGGCCGCCGGCCAGATCCGGGGAGGCTCCATCCGACGAGACTCTTCGGGGCTCGATTCCGGCACATAGCCATAGCCGTCACCGCTCACCGTTCGCGCCTCTCCAGGAACACCGTCTGATTCCGTAATCATTTTGTGACTTTCGGGTGACTGGCACGGCGGTTCCGGTGTCTTTGGTGTCTTCGGTGCCACGGAGGCAGTTGGGCACGTCCAAGAGAATCGTTGGTACGCCGGGGTCTACTCTTCTCAGACGGGGCCTTCGTCGCCCGCCTCATACCTGTCGGCACCACCCCTGACACTCGTCAACCCGCCCCACGTCGTCACCACGTCAGGACATGACCCGCATGACCTCACCGCGCCGCCCCGGCGGTGGCATCTTCGCCTCCTTGAGATTCCACAACTACCGGATCTGGTTCCTGTCCGCCCTCGTGGCCAACACCGGGACCTGGATGCAGCGCGTGGCTCAGGACTGGCTGGTGCTGCGCGTCCTCACTGACGACTCCGCCTCCGCCACCGGCCTGACCACGGCCCTGCAGTTCCTCCCCATGCTGCTGCTGTCCGCCCATGCGGGCCTCGTCGCCGACCGGGTCGATCAGCGAAGGTTCCTCATCCTCACCCAGAGCGCCATGGGCCTAGTCTCCGCCGTCCTCGCCGTTGACGTCCTAGCCGGCACCGCCCACCTGTGGCACGTCTATCTGGCCGCCTTCCTCACCGGTGTCGCCGCCGCCTACGACGCCCCCGCCCGCCAGACCTTCGTGGCCCGGATGGTGCCCGCCGAGCACCTGTCCAACGCCGTGGGCCTCAACTCGGCCTCCTTCAACGCCGCCCGCCTCCTGGGGCCGGCCCTCGCCGGCGTCGTCATCACCTGGGTCGGCGCCGGCTGGGTCTTCGCCGTCAACGCCGCCACCTTCGTCTTCCCGGCCGTGGCACTGGTCGCCATGCGCGTGAGCGAGCTGGTGGACATGCCCCGCGCCCGCCGCGCCGCCGGCCAGCTCCGTGAGGGCCTGACCTACCTGCGCGGCCGCACCGACCTCGTCGTCATCATCGCCGTCGTCGCCGTCGTCTCCATGCTCACCCTCAACTTCCAGGTCACCATGGCCGCGATGGTGCGCACCGTCTTCCACCTGGAGTCCGACGCCTACGGCACCGTCTCCTCAGTCTTCGCCGTCGGTTCCCTCTCCGGTGCCCTGTGGGCGGCCCGACGTCGCAACCCCCGCCCCCGCACCGTCGTGCTGGCGGCCCTCGCCCTGGGGGTGTTCACCCTCCTGCTGGCCATCATGCCCACCTACCCGACCTTCATGGTCATGACGATCCCGGTGGGTCTGTGCGTCCTGACCCTCCTGACCAGCGCCAACCAGACCGTGCAGATGACCACCGAGCCCTCCATGCGCGGGCGGGTCCTGAGCATCTACATGATGTTCTTCCTGGGGTCGACGCCGCTCGGCTCCCCGCTCATCGGCTGGGTGGCCGACACCTGGGGGCCGCGCATGGCGATCGCGGTCGGCGGTCTGAGCGCCGTCCTCACCGCGCTGGTCGCCGCCGCCTGGAGCTACAGGCACTGGAACCTGTCCCTGCACTACTCCTCCACCCGCCCCTACCTCCGGGCCGCGCCGAAGTCGCCGCCGCTACCGACGTCGCCGCAGACCCCGCAGCAGACCCGCGCTGACGACGCCGATGAGCGCCGACTGCCACCCACCGGACGCCGGCCCATGCCGCCCGACCACCGCTGACCAGGACCCTCGGGTCACCGAACGAGTAATACGTACGCTACCCGTGGCGCATCTCCCCGGCACTGGGGAATCCTCCCCAGCCGAGGATCGGCGCGCTTTCAGGTGGTACTGGCCTACATCACAGGGTGGCGCCTATCCTGGCGAGGAACGCGGTTCGGTGAGCGAGCCCTTCCGAAGGCATCGAATGTCCGCGGTAACCCACCTCAAGCAGGAGCCCACCCCATGACCGAGCTGATCGACACCACCGAGATGTACCTCAAGACCGTCTATGAGCTTGAGGAGGACGGCGTTCCGCCGCTGCGTGCCCGCATCGTCGAGCGTCTCGACCACTCGGGTCCCACGGTGTCCCAGACGGTGGCGCGCATGGAGCGCGACGGCCTCATCAAGGTCGCCGAGGATCGCTCCCTGGAGCTCACCGATGAGGGCCGCAGGCGTGCCACCGACGTGATCCGCAAGCATCGGCTCGCTGAAAGACTGCTGCTGGACGTCATCGGCATCGAGCGCCGATTCGTCCACGACGAGGCCTGCCGCTGGGAGCACGTCATGAGCGAGCAGGTCGAGGAGCGTCTCGCCGACATTCTCGATGACGTCTCCACCGACCCCTTCGGCAACCCCGTCCCGTCGCGGACCGCGGAGCACCCGCGGCCCTCTGCCGATGAGGTCAGTGCCGACCGCTTCGCCGGACGCGACACCGTCACGGCCGTCGTCAGTCGCATCGGGGAGCCGATTCAGGCCGACGCGGAGATCCTTGCCGGGCTCGAGGACGCACAGATCGTCGCCGGTGCCGAGGTGGAGCTGCGTGTCAGTGCCGGCGGAGTGCGCCTCGTCGGGTCCTCCGGTGATCCCGTCGTCCTGGCCGACGACGTCGCCCGCCACCTCTTCGTGCGGCGCTGAGCGCCGACGCTCGACCTGTCTGTCAGCCCCCTCAAGAGAGCCTGAAAACACCCTGTGCAGGCAGGGGATTTGAGGACGTTTCTTGTCTCAGGAAGTGAGATATGTGGGGGTCGTCTCGGTGACGGCTCGACGGCCGCCCGAGCTCCTTCGCTGTGAGGTCCCATAGGTGTTGGGGGTAGGGGGCCATGTCGGGGTTCCGTCAGGGCCTGTGCAATTTTTCCGCAGAATCTCGCGCTTTTCCGGTTCTGGTTGCGAGCGCGTCGATGGACTGAGGTCCCTGGGGCAATATGGATAAAAGCGAGAAGCGCTTCATAGTGCTTCGGCTCACAAGAGTGTGTGACACCTGGCCGTGACGAAGCGCGGGTCTGTCATGTAGCGTTCAGGTCGTTGCCGCAGACAACCGTCTCGGTGACGTCTCGGATCGGGGCTTAGTCCTGCCGCTCGGTCTGAGGCTCGTGGAACCAACAACTCAAGTGGCAGGAACGGGGGAACCAACTACCGGTCGCCCAGGCGAACAGCCGAAGCGGCCTTGGGGTGAAGCCCGCATCTGCGGGCCGGACGTCTCCAGTCCGAACCCGACAGCTCACCTCGTCGGCTCAACAGGAGAAAGCATTCATGTCCTCACGCACCACCGCACGTCACCGCAAAGCCACCCGCGCCCTTACCCCACTGGATGACTTTGCTCCCACCGCGCGCCGCGGTCTGGCTGTCGCCGCTTCGTCCGGCCTCGCCCTGACCATGATGGCTTCGGGAGCCAACGCCGCCGGCCACACCGAGGTCACCTCCTCCGGCACCATTGAGGCTTCCGGTGTGACCCCCGGGGTCGGCATCTTCGCCGCCAACGCTCGCGAGGCCCTGGCCGCCCGCCAGCAGGTCACCATGTCTCAGGTCAACTGGGTCACCGAGGCTGCTCCTGAGGTGGAGGCCGTTGCCCCCGCCCCTGCGGCTCCTCAGGCGCCCGCCGCTCCCGAGGCCCCCGCTGCCCAGGCCGAGCAGACCTCCTCCGAGGCCGCCGCCCCGGCTGCTGCTGACCAGAGCACTGACTCCGCTGCTGCCGACACGCAGGCCGCTCAGGCCACCCCGGCCGCTGCGCCCGCCAGCACCTCCAACTCCTCTGTCGTGGCCATCGCCATGCAGTACGTCGGTTCCCCCTACGTGTGGGGCGCCTCCGGCCCGAGCGCCTTCGACTGCTCCGGCTTCACCTCCTACGTGTACGCCCAGGTCGGCATCAGCCTGCCCCGTACCTCCGGCGAGCAGGCCGTGGCCGGCACCCAGGTGTCCGCCGCTGAGGCCCAGCCCGGCGACCTCGTCACCTGGCCCGGTCACGTCGGCATCTACGCCGGTGACGGCAAGGTCATCGACGCCGGTGACGAGTCCACCGGTGTGGTCTACCGCGAGATCTGGGGCTCCCCGAGCTTCGTCCGCGTCGGCTGATACAGACGCTGAAGTCTTCACCGTGAGGGGTGAGCGCCTGATGGCGCTCACCCCTCACGGCGTGTCAGGAGGGTGGGAGCCGGCCGATACTGGTCAATGCCGGTCAACGGGGCGTCTCAAGGGAGCAAAACGAGGACAGGCCCTTCATGTGGTGGTCCCCACACCCCTTTTCGGGGCAGAATGTTCCTAGGGTCGTAGACCGTGATCTCGAGAAAGGGCAGATCCCATGACTGATGACAATGTCGTCCTCGTTGGAGTCGATGGTTCACCGGAGTCCCTGGCGGCAGTGGACTGGGCCGTGGCGCGAGCTGAGTGCCAGGGCTGGCGCGTCCACATCCTGTGTGCCTACTCCCTGCCCTCCTTCACCACTGCCTCTCTCGACGGCGGCTACGCGGCGCTCGATGACTCGGCCATCAGGTCCGGCGCCCAGGCGGTCATCGATGAGGCCGTCGAGCGCGTCAAGAAGTCCGGCGTCGCGGTCACCTCCTCCCTGGAGACCGGGGACCCGGCCGGGGTCCTCGTCGACCTCTCCGAGGAGGCGACGCTGGCCGTCGTTGGCACCCGGGGCGGTGGCGGCTTCGCCGACCGGCTCCTGGGAACCGTCTCCTCGGCCCTTCCCGCGCACAGCCACTGCCCGGCCGTCGTCGTGCCCCAGCACAACGAGGGAGCCGACTACACGCCGGTACGCCGCATCGTCGTCGGGGTGGACGGCTCCTCCTCGGCCCGCCGGGCCCTCAAGTGGGCCGTGACCGAGGCTGAGGCGTGGGGCGCCGAGCTCACCGCCATCGCCGCCGTCCCGATGGCCTCCGGGGCCGGGGCGCTGGCCTGGCTGCCGGCCGCCGTCGACCGCGAGCAGGTCCTGGCCGATGTCCGTTCTGGACTCGACCGCGCCATCAATGAGGCCCTCGAGGGCCACGAGGGCGTTACGGTGCGCCGCCACGCCCTGGACGGCAACCCGGCCGAGCTCCTGGCCGAGTTCTCCACCGCCGTGGACCTCATCGTCGTCGGCTCGCGTGGGCGCGGGGGCTTCTCCGGTCTCCTGCTGGGCTCCACCAGCCAGGCCGTCCTGTCCCACGCCTCCTGCCCCGTGCTGGTCGCGCCGACGCACCACGCCAAGGGGGAGCGGCGCACCTCGCGCACCTCCACCCCGTGGGGCCGGGCCTGAGGCCCCGCCCGCCGCGGCGAGCACACCTCCGCTCGCCGCGGCGCCACCCCGTGGCCCGTGTGGTCATGGCTGGGGCGATCCGCTGGTAGTCTTCCCCCCAGGCCCTCGTAGCTCAGGGGATAGAGCACCGCTCTCCTAAAGCGGGTGTCGTTGGTTCGAATCCAATCGAGGGCACTGACACCACCGGGTCCGCTCGGCAGGCCTCGCCGCCCGACGGACCCGATCGATTCCACCCGGCGTCCCCGCACGCCAGTGGCAGGCGCACTGCGCGTCGGCCGATGTCGGCCGGCAGATACTGGTGCTGGCGGGCGCCGGTCGGCGCCGGCCCATGGGGCGTGCCACGCCGCGGTGCGTCTCCACGCCCAAGAGTCGATCGGCCTATATCTTGAGCATATGACGCCTTCGTTCTTCTCCTTCGGCCGCAAACGGCGCGATGCTGCCCTGCGGGAGGATGAACGCAAGGGTGCCCGATCCTCGGCCGGCTCGGATCAAACCGCGAGCCGACGGCGTTTCGCCGCGGATCTGGGGGCTGTGGCCGCCGCACCGCGCCAGCCCGAGCCCGCCCCCGCACCGGAGCCTCCCGCCCCCGCTCGCCCCGCGCCCGCACCGCCGCTGAGCGCGGCGGACGTGGAGCGGCGCGAGCGCATTGACACGGCCCTGTCCACCTGGCGCAGCCAGCTCGTGGACCTGGGGGGCGTGGCCAGCCTGGATGACATCTCCCTGCTCGACGGCGTCGTCGACCTCACTGCCGCCCACCCCTCCGGCCTGGCCCAGCTCTACGCCGGCCGCCCCACCAACCTGTCCAGCATCGTGCGCGAGCGCAACGCCCTGGGCGAGGCCCGCCAGTCCCTGCGCGAGGTCTCGGCGCGCACCGACGTCCTGGCCCGCCAGTTCGGCGTCGCCCCGGTCTACTTGGCCATCGGGGTGGCCACCTGGAACGAGACGGTCCCCGAGGACGGCGAGGAGGACGGCAGCATCCACCTGGCCGACGGCGCCTCACCGGAGGCGGACCTGACCGCCCAGATCCCGCACGTCGAACGCATCGCCGCCGAGCACGCCGCCCGCAACGCCTTGGCCGCCGCCGGCCTGACCGTCCCGGAGGCCCCCTCGGCCCCGCGCGTGCGCACGGTCAACGCCCCGGTCCTGCTGCGCCCCGTGCGCCTGACCACCGCCACCGCGGACGCCACCCTCACCCTGGACCCCACCATCGAGGTCAACCCGGTCCTCACCCGCGCCCTGCGCCGCTACCAGTGCACCACCGATATCGGGGACATCGCCCGCGCCGCCCTGTCCTCGGCGGGCTTCACGCCGCGCGCGGCCCTGGCCCGCATCGGTGCCCTGGGCCGGCAGTTCCTGCCCGGCTTCGAGATTCACGAGCGCCTCGTCGTCGGCGCCTTCGTCCACCCCGGCCAGGCCCTGGTGGAGGACTTCGACGCCGTCCTGGAGCGCTCGCGCACCTCGGCCCTGGTCGCCGCCATCGCCGGGGACGAGGGGGCCCGCGAGGCCCTCAGCGTCGAGCTTCCCCCCGCCGTCCCCACCGACCGGGTCCCCGGCGCCGAGCGCGGCGTGGGCGACCTGGAGCCCGCCCAGCTCGACGTCATCGAGGCGGTGGGCACCGGGGCGAGTTTCCTCATCGACGCGCCCCCCGGCTCCGACGTCGCCGGCACCCTGGCCGCCGTCTTCGCCGACGCCGCCGCATCGGGGCGAACCGTGCTGCACGTGCCCGCCACCAGCGCCGACGGGCACGCCGTCGCGGCCGCCCTGCGTGAGGAGGGCCTGGGCTCCATGGTCCTGGACCTCACCGAGGACGCCGCCTGGCGCCAGCACGCCTCCGAGGGCATCCGCGAGAGCCTGGGCGTCCAGCCGCCCCAGCTCGACGTCGCCGGGATCATTGCCTCACGCGACCGCCTCACCTCGGTCCGCTCCCGCCTGGACCGCTACGTGCGTGCCCTGCACCGGCCCCGCGAGCCCTGGTCGGTCTCCGCCTACGAGGCGCTGCAGAAGCTCGCCGAGCTCACCAGCCGTCGCGACCGGGCGACCACCCGGGCCCGCATCGACGCCGAGCACCTGGGGCGCCTCGACGAGGACGGTCGGGAGCAGGCCCTGACCCTCCTGCGTCGCGGGCACACCCTGGGACTGTTCACCCCGGAGGTCTCCTCCAGCGCCTGGAACGGGATCCCGGTGGAGGACATGGATGAGGCCACCGACGCGCTCGTCCACCTGCGCGCCCTGGCCAACGACCTGCTGCCCACCATCCAGGAGCACACGGCCGTGGTCGCCCGCACCACCGGCCTGAGCCGGGCCCGCAACCTGGGCCAGTGGATCGAGCAGCTCGACATGTTCGACGGCGTGCGCGAGTCCCTGGACGTCTTCCTGCCCGAGGTCTTCGAGCGCTCCGCCGCCGACATGGTCATCGCCACCGCCTCCAAGCGCTGGCGCGACGACCGGGGCATCCACATGGACGGCTCGCGGCGCCGGCGCTTCACCCGGCAAGCCAATGACCTGGTGCGTCCGGGCCGCGTTGTTGACGACCTACACGCCGAGCTGGTCAAGGTCCAGCGCCGCCGCGAGGTGTGGCGCCGCCACGACCCTGACGGTGGCTGGCCCCGCCTGCCCCAGGGCCTGGACGAGATGCGGCGCACCGCCGGCCGGGCCCGCGGCGCCGTGACCGAGGTGCAGCCGCTGCTGGGGCGCGCCCAGGACTCCCCGGTGCTCATGGAGATGCCCCTGGAGGATCTCCTGGAGCTGGCCCGCTCCCTGGCTGCCGACGACCTCACCGCCCAGAAGCTTCCCGAGGTCAACCGCATCCGCACCGAGCTCGAGGCCCTGGGGCTGAACGACTTTGTGGCCGACATGGCTGCCCGCGGCGTCGAGGTGGACCAGCTCGAGCCCGAGCTCACCTACTGCTGGTGGTCCTCCCTGCTGGCGCAGACCCTTGCCGCCGACCCCGACCTCGGCGGCCTTGACGCGCGTGCCCTGTCCCAGATGGCCGTCTCGCTGCGCGAGCTCGACGCCGCCCACACGCGTTCCCTGTCCGGTCCCGTGGCCCAGGCCTGCGCTCGGCGGGTGCGGGCCGCCGTCGAGCAGGACAAGGCCGACGCCCGCGCGCTGTACATCGCGCTGGCCCGTGAGGACGGCGTCCCGCTGCGGGAGATCATCGACGCCCACCCCATGGCTCTGCTGGCCCGGCCGATCTGGATCGTCCCGCCCACGCTCGTGCCCCAGATCTTCTCGCCCACCGCGGTTGTGGACCTGGCCGTGCTGGACGCCTCCACGCCCATGCCCGTCCCACAGGTGCTGCCCGCCTTCGTGCGCGCCGAGCAGGTGCTTGTCGTCGGTGACTCCCGGCGCGCCACGACCGGCTTGGCCGCCGAGCTCGGCCCGCTCCTGCCCTCGCGGACCCTGCCGACGGCCCGCAACAGCCTCGACGCCGGCATCGCCTCCTTCCTGGCGGCCAACGGCTATGAGGGGGTCGTCGAGGCCGTGCCCTCCCCGCCGGGGGACACCTCCCTGACCCTGGAGCTCGTGGACGGGCGGGGCATGCCGGCCCCCGGGCAGACGGCGGTCGAGACAGTGGAGGCCGAGGTCTCCCGCGTCGTCGACATGGTCATCGACCGGGCCCTGACCCGGCCCGAGGAGTCCCTGGCCGTCATCGCCCTCAACCGCCTGCACGCCGACGCCCTGCGCTCGGCCATCACCCGGGCGGCCGCCGGCGCCCCCGCACTGGAGGAGTTCTTCGCCCCCGGGGCGGCCGAGCCCTTCACCGTCGTCGAGCTGGCTGAGGCCCGTGCCCTGCAGCGCGACCACATCATCATCTCGGTGGGTTACGCCAAGACCCCGCACGGGCGCACCATCCACAACTTCGGGCCCGTCTCGGACCACAGCGGCATGGTGGGGCTCGTCGAAGCCCTGTGCGCCTCACGGGGCAGCACCCAGGTGGTCTCCTGCCTGGCGGCCGCAGACATTGACCGCGACCGGCTGCGCGCCCCTGGGGCCCGCCTGCTGCGCGAGGTCCTGGCCCGGGCCGAGGACTCCTCCCAGTCCGGAAACTCCGCGGGCAAGGTGCCCGACCGGCTCCTGGTGGACCTGGCCGAGCACCTGTGGCGCAAGGGCCTGTCGGTCGTGCCTCGCTACGGGACCGACGGCGGCGTGCGCATCCCGCTGGCCATCGGCCACCCCGACTACCCCGACGAGCTGCTCGTGGCGGTCCTGACCGACGACGTCGACTACATCAGCGAGCCCAGCCTGCGCCGGCGCGACCGGCACCGCGTCGAACGCCTCGAGCGGCGCGGGTGGCGCGTCCACATGGCCTTCTCCGCCGGGGTCTTCGTGGACCCGGAGGCTGAGGCGAGAGCTGTTGAGGAGCTCGTCCTGGCCGTCCTGGTGGAGCGTCAGGGTGAGGCCGCACCGGACATGGAGGCCGTGCCCGAGCGCGTCGATGACGCAGTGCGCGCCGTCACCGAGGCGCCCGCTCCGCAGGCCACCGAGGCCCACGAGCGCTCCGAGCGCCCCCGCATCGCCCAGGGACTGCCGCTGCAGGCCTACTCCGACGACCAGCTCGATGACCTCATGGCCTGGATCCGCTCCGACGGCGTGAATCGCTCCGAGGCCGGGGAGGTCGAGGAGCTGAGAAGCGCACTGGCTCTGCGCCGCCGCGGCTCGGGGATCGACGCGGTCCTGGCCAACGCCGTGCGACGCACCCGCTGAAGCCGCCCGAGCGGTACTGGGTGACGCAGTGAACGACCGTATTGCTGTGGGTGATGCCGCGAGTGATGCCGTGAGTGACGGTGTTAACAACATCGTGAATGACGCCGCCGTGACCGGTGGATCGGGCCGCGTGCGGGCCGCGGAGACGGAACCTGCCGCAGACAGAGGCGTGACGTCTGAGCGGGGCAGTACGCGTCGTCGTCGTCGGGTGGTGGCCCTCTCGCCCCGGGACCAGGAACGTGTGGCCCGAGGTCAGAGGCCGGAGGACCTGGCGCGGGCGGACTACGAGCATGACGCCCTCAGCGGCCCCGCAGAGGGCCTCGACGCCCCTGCTCCCGGCGGTGCGGGCTCCAATGACGCCCGCCTCCGACGCGACGTGCCCCCTCACTGGGGCTGATCGTCCTGGAGGTGATGGTGGGCCGGTGGGGGAGGCCTGTCGGCTCGCCGGTGTCCATGGTGCTGACATCAACCCTGCGTCGGCGCTGCACGCCGAAGACAAACCGCAGCATTCCAACGATTCTCACTGGGCGTTTCGATGGCGGGATCGTTGATGTCAGCGCTGTGGACACTGGACTGCGTCGGGACTGACTCCGTGGGGTTGGGGGCGGGGCCGGATGTCCTCATCTCGGGGCCGGCCTTGCCTTTCCTGCCTAGCCCCTTCTGATGTCTGCGTGGGACTGGAAGGTCATGGTTCGACGCCCAGTTCCGGGTCCGGCCCCCATCCTGCACCGGGTCGGTCTACTCCACGAGGGTTGGGTTCTACTGGCCGAGGGTTGTGCGTACTGCACGAGGGCCCCGCCTACCTGCAGTACCCCCGACCCTCCTCCAGTAGCACCCCACCCTCGTGCAGTACACGCAGAACACCACCGAAGTATCGATGAACGAACACGTCCGCTCGGGCTGAGGTGAGCAAGCGATCTCAGGAATGAGCGTCCGGCCTCTGCCCCGGATGTCGTGACACCCGAAAGCTCCAGCAGCCATGAGCAGCGCATGACGCTGCGGTGCAGGAGAGCGGAAGGCCCCGCCGATCAGGAGGATCGGCGGGGCCTTCCGGTGATGCGATAAGGCGATGCTCAGATCGCTGCGGGACTCAGCGCTTGGTGGCGAGCAGGTCGCGGATCTCGGTGAGCAGCTCGACGTCGGTGACCTCCTTGGCCTCCTCGGCGGCCTTCTGCTTGGCCATGCGCTCCTTGACCTTGTTTATCGGCATGACAATGGCGAAGTAGACGGCGATGGCGATGAGAAGGAAGTTGATGATGGTGGTGACGATCGTACCGGGCATCACGAAGCCGTCAGGGTTGTCGGCGAGCTCCTTGGCGGTGGCCAGGTGGAAGGTGTAGCTGCCGTTCTGGTACAGGGAGAACGCTCCCAGTGAGTCGAAGTTCGGCTGGCCAATGAGCTGACCGAGGATGGTCATGATGACCTTGGTAATGGAGTCAACGATCGGCTTGAACGCTCCACCGATGATGACGGCGACGGCGAGCTCGAGGGCGTTGCCCTGGGCAATGAACTCCTTGAATCCCTTAATCATGGCGATCCTTTCTAGCGGCGCGGGCAGACGTCTGCCGGGGGTGCGCCATCGGGGGCTGGAAGTGAGAGTGTCTTGTCGTTCGCGTAAGACGTCGCAGCGGCATTACGGGCTCAGCGCAATGCCGAGCGTGCTATTCGTTGCCGCGCCAACTACCAGAGTAGTGCTACTTGCGGGAATAGCCAGTGTGATAAGTGTTACTTTCTTGTTTCCTGTCCATTGTCCGCCCTCTCCGACCTGCTGAATCATCACGACGCGAGCTCCGGAACAGAGAACCGTGCTGTGCGTTCCAAAAGGTCCAGCCGGTATTCCTTGGGAAATGCTCAGAGAAGACTCTTGAAATCCTGGTGATTCCTGGTCGGTTGGTGAAGAAGGCGCGTCGGGGCTTCCAGTAGGACTCGTTGTCGAGGTGTTCCCCGGGTCTTTCGGTGCGGTGGGGGACTCGGACTGCTCTCCGGGACTCTGCGTCGTCCCGCCCTGAGAGGCGTCGTCCTGCCCCGGCGGTGTCCAGCCCTCGGGGACCTGCCCAATGACGTCCACCCGCGCGCCGGGGCGGGCCAGCTCGGCGCCGACGTCGATGGCCACCTGCACCAGTCGCTCGTCGTCTCCCAGTTGCTGGGCCAGGGAGCCGCTGGTCATCGAGGCCGTCAGTACCGTGCCCTTCTCCAGGGAGATGGCCGCCCGGTTCCCCACCGCCTGCTCCGTGGAGGTCAACGGGGACTGGGGGAGAGCTCCGGTCGGAAGCGTGCTGATCGAGACGTCCCGGTCGGTGAGGATCGCCCCGGCACTGATCGCGTGCGAGGCGACAAGAACCTGTTGCCCACGTTGGGGGCCGGGTCGTAGCACGCTGAGGGCCACCAGGACCGCGGTTCCCAGGCAGAGGGCCACCACGAGGTGGCGGTGGCGCCACAGCAGGAGCGAGGGGCGGCCCCCGGCCCGCCCGACCAGCCGGCCCGAACGGGGCGGGCGTGCCGACCGGGATTCGGACGCGAAGGAGCGAGGCGACCCTCCTCGGGGATCGTGAGGCTCCTGCGAGGCGCTGAGGGAGGGGCGGCGGGGCAGTCCATGGCGAGCTCTCATGCCACCAGGGTCGGTGGCCGGCGGCGGCCTGGCACGCCCGCTCCTCGGCGCTGTGGACAGGGGGCTCCCCCGCGAGCCTGTGGCCCCCGGAGGTCCGCGGCGTCGGTGGGCTCAGGACTCCGGTGACATGGCGTGCGCCGGCGAGCCAGCAGCCAGCAGGAACCACTCCTGGGCAGTGATGACAGCGTCCACGGGCTCGTCGTGCTCCTCCATCGGCAATGGCCCGGGCACCAGCTCCTCGGGGTGGAGGATGGCGAAGGTGTGGGCCTCAGGGGAGCGCAGGGGCAGCATGCGGTCGTACCAGCCGCCGCCCTGTCCCAGGCGGCGCCCGGCACTGTCCACGGCCAGTGCCGGAATGATGAGGGCGTCGACCTGGCCGACCGCCTCGGCCGGCAGGGTGGGGCCACTGGGCTCCGGGGGGCGCCTTGGCGCCCGCTCCGCCAGGTCCTCACTTCCCTGGAACAGCCCCCAGCAGCGTGCCAGACGGGGGCCGAGCACCGGCAGCAGGACCTGGACGCCGCCCTCGTGAAGCCGCTCCAGCAGCAGTCGGGTACAGGGCTCTGCCCCCACGGACACGAAGGCCGCCACCCTCTGTGCGCCGGCCACCGCCTCCAGGGCGTGCTCGGTCAGTGCCTCGCAGGCCGCCGTGTGGCCCTGGGCCGGGTGGTGGTGATGGGCGCGTCGGTGCGCCCGCAGCACCTTGCGCAACTCGTCCTTGGCGTCGTCGAGCTCGAGTCGGCCCGTGTCGGGAAGGTCCAGCGCGCCGGTCGTCATGGCCCCATCCTCGCAGGTGATGACGCGTCGTGCCTGAACCGTTCGTCCCGGCGGGGCACGGCGCATGTCGTCAACCTGACGGTAACCTGAGTGCCATGAGAACAGTGGCCGAGCACCTGGCCGCCTGCCTGGAGATCGCCCAGGCGGCAGCACCCCTCGACGTGGTCCTCCCCGACGCCGTCGGATGCGTCCTGGCCCAGGACGTCGTCGCCGGAATCGACCTGCCGGCCGTGGACCTGGCCGGACAGGACGGCTATGCGGTCATTGCCAAGGACGTCGCCGAGGCCGATCGCAACAACCCGCTCGTGCTCGACGTCGTCGACGCGGTGCGCGCCGGTGACATGCGCCCCTGCCACCTCGTCTCCGGAGCCGCCGTCCTCATCGACTCCGGCGCCCCCATGCCGCTGGGAGCCGACGCCGTCATCCCCTGGGCCGACACCGACCGTGGCGAGTCCCGAGTCACCATCCACCACGCCGTCGCGGCCGGCGACAACGTCCGTCGCCGCGCCGAGGACGTGAAGTCCGGAACGACCGTCCTCACCCGGGGCTCGCGCATCAGCGCCCGCCATGTGGCCCTCCTGGCGGGCCTCGGGCTGCATCGGGTACGCGTGCGCCCCGCCCCACGCGTCGTCGTGGTCTCCATCGGGGACGAGCTCGTCGAGCCCGGCCAGTCCCGCGAGGCCGGGGACGTCTTCGACGCCAACGGCCACGCCCTGGCCTGCGCGGTCACCGACGCCGGCGGCCAGGCCTTCCGTGTGGCTGCCGTCCCCGACGAGCTGCGCGCCCTGGCCGACACCATCGAGGACCAGCTGGTGCGCGCCGACGTCCTCATCACCACCGGGGGCTTGAGCGTCGGGCAGGGCGACACCGTCAAAGACGTTCTGGCCCCCCTGGGCTCGGTGCGCTTCGACGCCGTCGCCATGTCCCCGGGCCGCCAGCTCGGAGTCGGGACGGTCGAGGGCACCCCGATCTTCTGCCTGCCCGGCGACCCGGTCAGCGCCCAGATCGCCTTCGAGACCTTCGTGCGCCCGGTCCTGCGCCAGATCGCCGGACGCACCTCCCTGCACCGCTCCAGCCTGCCGGCCACCATCTCCGAGGGCTGGCACTCCCCGAGTGGCAAGCGCGAGTTCGTCCCCGTGCACGTCAGCGGCTCGCCCTCCCGCGGATACCGCGCCGAGCCGACGACGCCGCCGGGCACGGTCCGACTGCACGGCCTGTCCGAGGCCAACGCCATCGCCGTCGTGCCCGAGGACACGAGCACCGTGGTGGCCGGCGACACCCTCCACTGCCTCCTGCTGGACGCCTGATGTCCGACTCGGCCTCGACGACGCCAGCCGACTCCCTCGGCGGGGAGCTGCGGCGGGCCGTCGCCGGCCTACTGCTCGGGGCTGGGACGCCGGCGCGCTTCACCTGGCCGGTGCGCCTCGAGCCCGAAGGTGCCCAGGAGGGGCTGGCGTCTGGTGCCGTGCCGTCGCCCGGGTGTCCTCGGGTCGTCGTGCGTGAGCTGCGAGCCGAGGATGAGGGGCCCTGGAAGGCGCTGCGACTGGCGGAGAACGACCGACTCGCCCTCTGGGAGGCCACTCTGCCCGCCGGCGGCGGGGAGACGCTGAGCACCTTCCCCGTCTTCCTGCGCCGCCAGACGCGCCGGGCCAGGCTCGCCGAGGCGATGCCCTTCGTCGTCGAGGTCGACGGCGCCTTCGCCGGGCAGATCGCTGTCGACCCGATCATCTGGGGTGCCACGCGCAGCGCCCAGGTCGGCTACTGGATCGGCTCGGCCTGGCAGGGGCGCGGGATCATGCGCCTGGCGGTGGCCCTCGTCCTGGACCACCTGCTGGGGCCGGTGGGGCTGCACCGCGTGGAGATCAACGTGCGCCCCGATAATGAGCGCAGCCTGGCCCTGTGCCGCGGTCTCGGGCTGCGCGAGGAGGGGCTGCGCCGCGGCTACATGCACATCAACGGCGCCTGGGCCGACCACGTCTCCTTTGCGGCCCTCGCCGAGGAGACCCACGGGCCCGAAGGTGCCGGATTCGAGCAGCGACTCGCGCGCGGGTGACGTATTTTCACGGTACCCCCTGCGGTGAAGGTGAGCGCTCGCGGGGGAGTGACGGGGGTGCTGACGGCGCGTTCGCGCAGGATGTCTGACGGCCCGTCGCGGCGTGGCCAGCGAGACAGAAGAAACGCGTGTGATTCATGTGGCGACAGAGGTGTCGTGCTGACGGTGTGACATCGTGAATCCCAGGTATTTCGAAGGAAAGTCGGAGTGTTCCTGCGAGGGGACGAGGGTGGGCGCACTTACGGTTGCGGTGTGGGAATCGAGATCTGGGCAGTCATCGCCCTCATCACGGTTCTCTCCGTGTACCTCCTTCCGCTTTTAGTGGGGCGCCGCGAGATGGCTCGCCGCTCCAACGTCCAGGACCGCTACTCGGCTGAGCTGCGGGTCCTGGCCACGGGTGCGGCCGCCGTCGAACGCGACGACACCTGCGCGAACAGTGGGCATGCGGAGCTCTTTCGACGTCGACCGGAGGTGAGGGTGATGAACAGGCCCGCCGTGAGGAATGTGCGCGCCCTGCGCACCGAGCGTGAGCTTGACCGTGCCCGCCAGGTTCACGCCCAGGGGCGTGAGCGCCGTCGGGTCGCCGCCTCGCACCGCGGGATCGTCGCCGGAGTCCTGCTCGGAGTCTCGCTGGGCGCCTGGGTGCTGGGCCTGGCCACCGCGCTGCCGTGGTGGCCCGCCCTGCTGCCCTCCGCCCTGCTGGGAGCCTCGATGGTGGCCGGGCGCCGCGCCGCTCTGGCCTCGGCCGCAGCGGACCGCCGTGAGCGCCGCCGCATCGCCGAGCTCGAGCAGACCCTGGTGACCCTGACCGGTCGGCGCTCCTCGGCGTCGGTCGTGGCCGCGCCCCGCTCCGTCGTCGACGGCCCTCGCAGCGCCTCCAGCGGTTCGGTCAGTGCTGTCAGCGCCAGTGCGGCCTCACCCGCCGTGTCGGCGGTGTCGGCCGAGTCTGTCGAGGCTGCCGGCGACTCCGGCGCGCAGGACTCCTTCATCGAGCGCCTCGCCCGCGAGGGCGCCCAGCGGTCGACCGTGCGCACTGCGTCCGCCGAGTCCGCCGAGTCCGCCGAGTCCGCGGTGTCCGCTGAGACCGCCGCCGGTAGCCCCGCTGAGGCGACCGGCACCGCTGCTGGCCGTCCCTCCCGAGCCGTCGACTCCGAGGAGGAGCGTCTGGCCAGGCTCGACGCCGACCTCGATGACGAGACCGCCGCAGCGGTGGCCGCTGAGCGCGAGGCGGCCCGCCGCGCCTCGGTCTACGTGCCCTCCCGCCATGCCGGCCGGGTCACGCGGGACATGGGCGTGCGCGAGGCGGTCTCCCGCGACGGCGACGAGGAGAGCTCGCCGCGCACCAAGGACTTCGTCGCCTCCCTGCCTGCCTCAGCCTCCCGTGGCCGGCCCGGTTGGGGCAAGCTCTTCGCCGAGGCGAGTGCCATTGAGCAGGAGGCTCAGGAGCGTGCCGCTGCGGCCCCCTCCCCGCAGGTCGCCGTTGAGCCGGCCCGGCGCACCGCCACGGCCTCCGCCCAGTCCGCCCCCCAGACTGCCTCAGAGCCGGCCCGTCCGGCCGCCCGCCCGCAGGCCCCCGCCGCTGCCCCGGCTGCGGCGGAGGGAGTCGTCAAGGAGGAGGCGACGACGTCGACCCCGCCCCAGGGCTGGCGACCGGTCCACGTCCCGGCCCCGACCTACACGCTGGCGGCCCGGGCCCCCCGGCGCTCCTACGCCGACCCGGTTGTTGACCCGGGCACCTCCGCACCGGTGCCCGCGCGCCCGCAGTCGGCCCGCGCTTACATCCCGGCTCCGGTGGAGGACGAGGAGGAGCTCTTCCATCCCATCGACCTCGATGCCATCCTCGAGGGGCGGCGCGCAGCCGGCGAGTAGCGCTGGGCTCCCGCGGCACGTCGCCGGACGGCTCCGGTGGCGGTGGGCGGGCTCACCGCCACCGAACTTGCCAGGACTCCCGGCGGCGATGCTAGGATCGGTCCGCACTTGGGGCTATGGCGCAGTTGGTAGCGCGTCTCGTTCGCAATGAGAAGGTCGGGGGTTCGAATCCCCCTAGCTCCACCACCTCGAAAGGTCTGCCCCGCCAGGAAACTGGCGGGGCAGACCTTTTGTCGTTGCTGACGTGAGCGAAGACGGTGCGGAGGTGATCTCCCTCACGCATGATCGGTGCTGGTCGGTGGAGATGCGCGGATTTGTGCGGGTCTGCGGGGTCCTGGAGGGCGGCTGGCGCGATATGGCAGGTTGTCGAGGGTGAGTGTGTGCGACTTTCGTCTGCGGTGACGGCGATCTCGTGCTTATCCTGGAGAGGAAACCAACCGAGTGGACTGTTAATGGGAGAAGAACCTTGCCGCAGCATGAACGGATGAGGCGTCGCAGCTTTCTCATGGGCGGTCTCGCCCTGGCCGCCTCGAGCACTCTTCTACCTGAGCTGCAGACGGCGGCTCACGCCTCCCCGGCCCCGGCCGCAGGCCCTGCCGCGGCGCCCTCGCAGGTGCTTTCGGATATGCAGGACCCGCGCGCCTGGGCTCTCTCCTCCCGGGACGGCTCCATCCGCCCCGATACCTCCACCCACTCCCATGGGAACCAGTCGCTGGAGATCACCACCACCGGTGACTCCGGCCGCCCCACCAGTGCGGATCTGGCCCTGTCGGGCGTTGACATGACCGATTGCCAGTGGGACCTGTGGCTGCGCGCCGAGGACTACCGGCAGATCGAGAGCATCCAGCTCGAGCTCGGCGGGGAAGGCGAGGACTGCCTGCGCCTGGACGTGGCTCCCGACATGCGCACGCTGCGCACCGGTACCTGGTGCCGGGTGACCGTCAACCGTGCCGCCGAGCGCGCCGTCGTCGGCCATCCTCGGCTGGACCGGGTGACGCGAGTGCGCCTGAAGATCGTGTCGGCCTCCGACTCGGCGCCGAGTCGCCTGTGGCTCGGCTACCTGGCCACCCTGCCCTCGGCCGCCAGCGGCATCGTCTCCATCTCCTTCGACGACGGCTACGACAGCGACTACAAGACGGCCCGGGCGATCCTGCAGGACTGCGGCATCGGCGCAGCAACCTCGTACGTCATCGCCGACAAGGTCGGGCTGCCCGGCCGCATGAGCACCAACCAGCTCGCCGAGATGCGCGAGGTTCACGGCTGGGACATCGCCGCCCACGCCTCGACCGATCTCACCACGCTGGACGAGGCGGGGGTGCGCCGGGAGCTGGAGACCATCAGGTCCTTCCTTCTCGAGCACGGCTACCCCGAGGGCGCCGCCCACTTCGCCCTACCCATGGGGCGGTACAACGACCTGGTGCTGCGCACCTCCCAGGACTACTTCACCTCGATGCGCACCATCGAGAACGCCCCGGAGACCCTCGCGCCGGGGGACCCGTTCCGGCTGCGCGTCTTCTACTGCGGCTCCTACACCACCGAGTCCCAGGTCGAGAAGGCGCTGGCCCGCTGTCAGGAGCACCGCTGCTGGACCCATATGGTCTTCCACCGCATCGATGAGCAGACCGACGGCGCCCCCGAGTCGATCAGGGCGGACAGATTTGAGCGCTTCATGAGGCGAGTGGCTGACTCCAGCGTGCCCGTCAAGACGGTTCCCGAGGTCATGCGCAGCCAGTCGCCCGCCCTGGCCTGAGGTGCCGTCGCCTCCTGGAGCGGAACCGGCATCCCGACACGGAAAGACTGACGCTATGACCTGGTCCTTCGGCCCGCTCGTGCTGCTGATCTGCCTGGTCATCCTGTTGGCCTGCTTCGCGGTCAAGCTGCTGTTCAAGCGCGGGACACGGCTCCGGGCGGTCCACAGAAGAGAGGGACACGGCGAGGGGCGGGGTACGGGGCGCGGCGGGGTGGTCACTGTGCGCACCCCGGTGACGACGCCGGACGAGGCTCAACGATCGGCCGACGCCACCGGGCTGCCCCGGGCGCTCATGCGGGCCGGTGGGCCGCTGCCCGCCGTCGTCGTGGCCCTCGGTGTGGTGGGGTGGCTCTGCTGGCGCGTGCTGGTCAGCCGACACCACGTCCTGGACGCGTGGATCGTGTGGACCTTCGACGTGCTCTTCGTGATCGTGGCCGTGCAGCTCGTGGTGGCCGGCTTCGAGGGGCGTGTGATCGGCCGCGGCGAGGCGCATCGGGTCGCCGTGCTCGTACCGCTCTACAACGAGGATCCCGACGTCGTGGTGCGGATGCTCTCCGCCCTGCTGCACCAGAGCGCACCGCCGGCCGAGATTCACGTCGTCGACGACGGCTCCACCCAGGGCGCCTACGTGGAGGAGCGGGACTGGTTCATTCGGCAGGCGGCGCTGACCGGCATCTACGCCAGCTGGCAGCGCACCCCCAATGAGGGCAAGCGCCACGCGCAGGTGCACGGTTTCAGGAAGATCCGTGACGCCGACCTGTTCGTGACCGTCGACTCCGACTCCATGCTCGACGCTGAGGCCCTCCATGAGATCGTCCAGCCCTTCAGTGACTCCCGGGTCATGTCGGTGGCCGGCGTCATCCTGGCGATCAACAACCGGGAGAACTTGCTCGCCCGGGTCACTGACGTGATCTTCGTCGGCCAGCAGCTCATCGACCGCTCCTTCATGTCTCAGCTCGGCTCGGTCATGGTCAACTCCGGCGGCCTGGCCGCCTACCGGTGCTCCATCCTGGCCGAGAACATCGACACCTACCTGAGCGAGAGCTATCTGGGGCGGCATGTGGAGTTCTCCGACGACTCTATGCTGACTCTCTTCGCCCTGCTGCACGGCAGGACCGTCCAGCAGCCCTCGGCCTTCGCCTTCGCATGGATGCCCGATCGCTGGAGCCACCACTACCGCCAGCAGGAGCGCTGGTTCCGTGGCTCCTTCATCCGCGGGCTCTGGCGCATTCGCTTCCTGCCGGTTCTCTCGTGGGGCTGGTGGCGCCAGGCCACTGGGTGGATGCAGATCTGGCTGGTGATCTCGGTCTTCGTCTACCTGCTGCTGTGGCGCCCGCTCGTCCTGGGCAGCGGTGTGCCGCCGACGGTGGTGCTGGTGCCTTTGGCGATCGGGCTGGCGCAGGGCTCGCGGTACATCTCCGTATGGCGCTCGGACACCACCGGCCCCCAGAGGTACGCCAGCCTCCTCCTGTCCCCGGTGGCGACGCTGTGGTCCGCGCTGATCCTGCGTCCCCTGCGGGTCTGGGGGATGGTCACCAGCGCCAAGATGGGGTGGAACACCCGCCAGCAGGTCGAGGTGACCTCGCAGTGAGGCGGCCGCGCCTGCTGTTCACGTCTGACTCTGACTTCGCCCCGTGCCCACTAACACTTCGACCGAATCTTCAGAGAAGACCCGGAGCCGCGTCGTTTCTGAAGAGTCGGTCGAAGTGTTGAGGCTGACGACGGTGGCTTGTCCTGGCGCAGTGAGAGTGCTCGCTCGGGCGGTCGTCAGTCTGGCCACTGCCCCTTGCCTGCGGGCAGGCCGACGGCTGCCAGCAGTCCCGGAAAGCGTTGCTCGATGGCGTCGTCGCGCCGGGTGATGCGCCGGTGCTTGCCCTCTCGTTCGGTGTGCATGAGCCCGGACTCGCGCAGCACCCGGAAGTGGTGCGACATCGTGGACTTGACGACGTCGTAGCTCAGGTCACCGCAGTACAGGGCGCCTTCACTGGCGATCCGGCGCAGGACGTCTCGGCGGATGGGGTCGGACAGGGCGCCCAGGATCGCGTCCAGGGAGATGTCGGCCGCCTCGGGGTGGAAGAGCTCCCTGTCTTTCACGGGTCGTCCCTGCCTTTCTGTCCCGTCTGTTCCGACCGCCGTCCTGGCGCGCGCCGGAACGGGGTTGACAACGATAGCGTCTCGAATAATTCTTAGTACGTCAAACATCGAACTAGGGAGGTTTGAGATGACTGAAGAAGCTCGTGTCTCAACGCGTGCGTCCGCGGATGACGAGAGGGTGCCGTCGAAGAGTGCTCGCGTCTCCACCATGGGGTGGCTGTCCTTCTTCACCATGTTCGCCATCGGGACCGACACCTTCCTCGTCGCGCCCTTGCTGCCCCTGCTTCAGCGCGAGCTCGACGTCCCCCTGTCCCGCGCAGGCTGGCTGGTCTCCGCCTACGCCTTGGGGTACGCGCTGTTCGCCCTCGTGGCCGGCCCCGTCTCCGACCGCCACGACCGACGTCGGGTCATCCTCTCCGGCCTGGCGGCCTTCGCCGTCCTCACCTGCGCGTGCGGTCTGGCCTGGAGCTTCTGGAGCATGGTCGCCGCTCGCTTCCTGGCCGGCGTGAGCGCCGCCTTCGTCAGCTCCCAGATTTGGGCCTCCATCCCAATGACGGTGCCCCGGCGATCCATCATCACGGTCATGGGGTACGCGACCGCGGGACTGGCGGTTGCTCAGGTGGCCGGCGTGCCAATCGGCTCCTACCTGTCAGTCAGAGGATGGCAGCTGCCGTTCTTCGTGGTCGCGGCGGTCAGCGTCGTCCTGTGGGGACTTCTCTTCCTCGCGTTCCCGCATGTGCGGCCGGTGGGGGAGTCCGTCGACGTCGTCGGCTCCTACCGGAGGGTCCTCGGCTCTCGGGTGTTGCGGTGGTCGCTCCTCGCCTACCTCGTATTCCAGGCCGGCAACTACGCCTCGTTCTCCTTCATCGGCTCCTGGCTGGCCAAGGACTTCGGAGCCTCGCAGACCGCTATCGGGAAGGCCATGATGATGATCGGACTGGGGACTGCGCTGGGGTCGATCCTCGGTCCGCGACTCGTTGCAAGGGGCGGTGAGCGGCGGTCGCTGTGGGTCGGCATTCTCGTCCAGGGCGCGTTCTACCTCCTGGCTGCGGCGATGCCCCTCATTGCGCACACCATGTGGGGTGCCGTCATCGCCTTCGCTGCAGCCCTTGTGGTCGCCGGCTTCCTTCTACCGGTTCTCATGGGGCAGCTGCAGGCTCACGCCGGCCAGGCGCGAGGAACCGTCTCCTCGCTATCCAACACGGCGATGTACCTCGGTGCCACGATTGCCGGCGCCGTCGGCGGAGACCTTCTCACTCGACTCCCCGGCTTCTGGGGCCCCAGCCTCATGACTGCCTTCGCATTCCTCCTGGCCGTCGCCCTGTACAGGATCGCCGGCGCCCTGGCCTCCGAGTGAACCGGGTGCTGCATGGCATCGCTTCTCGACACTTCGACCAAAACTTCATAAAAGACCCGGAGCCGCGTCGTTTCTGAAGATTCGGTCGAAGTGTTGAGGTCGACGACGGCGGAGCTGATCCGTTGTGCATCGAATGAGCTGTTAACGATCGTTTTCGGACACGGTGCTACTCTCACCCCGGAATCATCCCGACCTCGAGAGATCTCACCATGTCCACAACAACCTCACGCGGCTCCGCTGCGGCGAAGCCGTCCAGTGCCGGCTCCGGCCCGGTCAAGGAGCTGACTGCCCGCGGCATCGTCATCGGCGGCATCATCACGCTCATCTTCACCGCGGCGAACGTCTACCTCGGCCTCAAGGTGGGGCTCACCTTCGCCACCTCGATCCCGGCCGCCGTCATCTCCATGGCGATCCTGCGCCGCTTCTCCGATCACACGATCCAGGAGAACAACATCGTCCAGACGATCGCCTCGGCGGCCGGGACGCTGTCCGCCATCATCTTCGTGCTGCCCGGACTCATCATCGTGGGCTGGTGGACCGGATTCCCCTACCTCCAGACGGTCCTGGTCATCATCCTGGGCGGCATCCTCGGCGTCACCTACTCCATCCCGTTGCGGCGCGCGCTCGTGACCAACTCCGACCTGCCCTACCCCGAGGGCGTGGCCGGCGCCGAGGTCCTGCGCGTGGGCGACACCAGCGAGGGGGCCGAGGAGTCCAGCCGTGGACTGGGTGTCATCGTGCGGGGCTCGATCGCCTCGGCGGCCCTGTACTTCCTCAACGCCCTCAAGGCCATCAGCGTTGACATCTCCGGGGTCTTCCGGGTCGGTGCCGGCGCCACGATGGCGGGTACCTCCCTGTCACTGGCGCTGGCCGGCGTGGGCCACCTGGTCGGCATCGGCGTCGGCATCGCGATGATCGTCGGCCTGCTCATCTCCTACGGGGTGCTGCTCCCGATGCGCACTTGGGGCACGGCGGTCGCCGACAAGGACCTCGCCGACTTCGTGGGCGCCACCTTCGCCAGCGAGGTGCGGATCGTCGGTGCCGGCTCCATCGCCATCGCCGCCATCTGGACCTTCCTGAAGATTCTCGGCCCCATCGTCACCGGTATCCGCGAGTCCCTGGCCTCCAGCGCCAAGCGCGACGCCGGCGAGAAGATCCCTCTGACCGAGCGCGACCTGTCGATGAAGACGGTCATCGGCGTCACCGTCGGCTCCATGCTCCCCATCGGCGTGCTCCTGTGGCTGTTCCTGCACGGGACATCCGTGGCTCACCACGCGACGGGCCTCATCATCGTCTCCATCCTCTTCATCCTGCTGACCGGCCTGGTCGTCGCCTCGGTGTGCGGCTACATGGCCGGCCTCATCGGCTCGTCCAACTCGCCGATCTCCGGCGTCGGCATCCTCGTGGCGGTCACCGCGGCCGCGCTGGTTCGCACCATCGCCACCACCTCCTCGCCCGACGACGTCCGCACCCTGGTGGCCTACACCCTGTTCGTCACCGCGGTCGTCTTCGGCGTGGCCACCATCTCGAACGACAACCTCCAGGATCTCAAGACCGGCCAGCTCGTCGACTCCACCCCGTGGAAGCAGCAGGTGGCCCTCGTCATCGGCGTTGTCTTCGGCGCCATCGTCATTCCGCCGGTGCTCAGCCTCATGCAGGGCGCCTTCGGCTTCGCCGGCGCTCCCGACGCCGGTGACGACGCTCTGGCCGCACCTCAGGCGAACCTCATCAAGCACCTGGTTCAGGGCGTCCTCGGCGGGGACCTCAACTGGAGCCTGCTGGGGCTGGGCGCCCTCATCGGCGCCGTCGTCATCGCCATCGACGAGATCCTGCGCCGCACTAGCAAATACTCCCTGCCGCCGCTCGCCGTCGGCATGGGCATGTACCTGCCCACGGCCGTCACCGTCATGATCCCGATCGGTGCCGCCCTCGGTCACCTCTACGACCGCTGGGCCGAGCGCACCGCCAACCCGGAGCGGGCCAAGCGCATGGGCACGCTCATGGCGACCGGCCTCATCGTCGGTGAGAGCCTCGCCGGGGTGGTCTATGCCGGAATCGTCGTGGCCTTCGGTGGCAAGGCGGACCCGCTGGCTATCATGCCCGAGGGCTTCGCCGGCATCGCCCCCTGGGTGGGGGTGGTGCTGTTCGTCGGCACGCTGTGGTACCTCTACCGGGGCGCCCGCCAGGAGAGCTCTCGCGACTGAGTGTCGCTGCTGCGGCCTGCGGCCGCCACCGTTTCCTCCGTCCGTCCTCGCGGTCGCTGTCCCTGCACTAGGCTGGGCAGCGGCCGCGAGGACGCGTAGTACCAGGAGGACCTCATGACTTCGACAGCACCAGCAGTTTCCGTGGCATGCGGGATCGACATCGGCGGATCGGGCGTCAAGAGCGCACTGGTCGACCTGGCCACCGGTACGTTCATCGGTGAGCGCGTCCGCATCGACACCCCCGAGGAGTCCACTCCCGCGGCTGTCGCCGAGGTCTGCCGCGAGCTCCTCGAACAGCTCGAGGTGGGCGACGACGTCCCGGTCGGTGTGGCCCTGCCCGCTCCGATCGTCCACGGCACCGTCCCCTTCATCGCCAATCTCGACAAGTCCTGGACGGGCGTCAACCTCACCGAGCTCATGCGCGAGCACCTGGGCAGGCCGGTGACCGGGCTTAATGATGCCGACGCCGCAGGCTTGGCGGAGGTCGCCTTCGGCGCTGCCAAGGACGTCCCCGGGACCATCATCGTCACCACCCTGGGCACCGGTATCGGCTCGGCCGTCATCGTCGACGGAACGCTGGTTCCCAATACCGAGCTCGGGCACCTGGAGATTGACGGCTACGACGCCGAGAGTCGGGCCTCCGCCGGCCAGCGCACCGCCCAGGACCTGTCCTGGAAGAAGTGGGCCAAGCGCCTCCAGCGCTACTACTCCCACGTGGAGATGCTTTTCTCCCCGGACCTGTTCGTTGTGGGCGGGGGAGTCTCCCGCAAGCACGAGAAGTACCTGCCGCTGCTCGACCTCAAGACCCCGATCGTCCCGGCCCAGCTGCTCAACACGGCCGGCATTGTCGGGGCCGCCTACCAGGCCTCCCGGGCCGTCACGATCTGAACGGTCCGACTGGGAGCAGAGCGGGCCTGGCACTGTCCACATGGACAGCAGGGGCTGTGCCCTCGGCGGGGGTATTCGGCCTGCTGGCTCGTGACACTGGAGGCATGGGTAAAGCAGAGAAGTTCAGTCCTGTCCGTTCCGATGCAGTTACTCCTGACAGCCCCGAAGCAGTAGGGGCCGCCGGGACCCGAGCCGGCCGTCGTCGTTCGGTGGTGTGGCGGGTGTTGGCGGTGCCTGTGGCGGCGGCGATCGCGTTGGGTGCTGTCGGGGGTGCGGCGTCGGCGGCGCCGTCGAAGGGGGAGGCTGAGAGTTTGAAGTCCCGGGCCCAGGGGCTGGTGGAGGCCGGTTATCCGGCGGCTCTGGCGGCGGTGAGCGACAGCAAGGGCGAGTCGGCGGGTGTGGCTGTGGGCAAGGGCAGCCTGGAGACGGGGCAGGCTCCGCCGATGGACGGTGAGGTGAGGGTCGGGTCGAACACGAAGACCTTCGTGGCCGTGGTGGTTATGCAGATGGTTCAGGAGGGTAAGGTCGGGCTTGATGAGCCGATCGAGACCTACCTGCCCGGCCTCATCAAGGGTGAGGGTATTGACGCCTCGAGGATCACGGTGCGTCAGCTCCTCCAGCACACCAGCGGCCTACCTGACTTCGACGAGACACTTTTCGGTACGACAGATGTCTTTCAATACCGATACCACTATGTCACCCCGAGAGATGTCCTTGACAGTGCTCTGAGCAAGCCGGCGCAGTTTGAGCCGGGTACGCAGTGGAAGTACACCAATACGAACTACATCGTGCTGGGGATGCTTGTTGAGCGGGTGTCTCAGCGGCCGGTGGGGGAGCAGATCGATGAGCGCATCGTCAAGAAGCTGGGGCTGTCCCACACCTACTTCCCGGCTCCGGGGGAGGAGAAGATTCGTGGCACCCATCCTCGGGGGTACCACCTCAACGGTGAGGGCAAGTTGGAGGATATTACCGAGATGGATCCGACTTGGGGGTGGGCGGCTGGTGCGATGGTCTCGACCCCCAGTGAGCTCAACACCTTCTTCCAGGCCGTCTTCGACGGCAGGCTGCTGACCCAGGCCAGCATCGACGAGATGAAGAAAGGCGTCGATATCGGATCAGGAGGACGAGTCTACGGGCTGGGCCTCATCGGTACTCCGCTGTCCTGTGGGGGTACTGCCTGGGGCCACGGAGGTGACATCGCGGGCTATCACACGAGAGGTGGAGTCGGCCCTGACGGCACCGCCGTCACCGTCGCCGTGACCGCCCTGCCCACAGCCATCGCGGACCAGAGCAACTTGGAGAACTCCGCCAAGGAGAAGGCCGGCAAGATCGCTGAAGCCGTCGATATCTCCCTGTGCCACAAGTGATGGGTTCGGAAACGGACTCGGGCACTTCACGGTTGCGTGTGTGCTTGACTCAGAGCGTGCCCAGCCGCGTGCCCGATTCCGCCGTCCAGGTGCAGTCGCCACCGAGGCTCCCACGAGCCGCGGTGGCGCCGTGTTTGTTGGCCATTTCTCGATCGGGGCTGTGTCGAGTGAAGGCGTTCCAAGTTGGACTGTCCATATGGACAGTGGGTGCTGTGCTGTAGGTGGGGGTGGTCGGCCTGCGGGCTCGTGACACTGGAGGCATGGGTAAAGCAGAGAAGTTCAGTCCTATCCGTTCCGATGTCACCACGCCCGAGAACCCTGAGGCCCTGGAGGCTGCCGGCGCCCGGCCCGGCCATCGTCGTGGGTCGGTGGTGTGGCGGGTGTTGGCGGTGCCTGTGGCGGCGGCGATCGCGTTGGGTGCTGTCGGGGGTGCGGCGTCGGCGGCGCCGTCGAAGGGGGAGGCTGAGAGTTTGAAGTCCCGGGCCCAGGGGCTGGTGGAGGCCGGTTATCCGGCGGCTCTGGCGGCGGTGAGCGACAGCAAGGGCGAGTCGGCGGGTGTGGCTGTGGGCAAGGGCAGCCTGGAGACGGGGCAGGCTCCGCCGATGGACGGCGAGGTGAGGATCGGGTCGAACACGAAGACCTTCGTGGCCGTGGTGGTCATGCAGATGGTCCAGGAGGGCAAGGTCGGGCTTGATGAGCCGATCGAGACCTACCTGCCCGGCCTCATCAAGGGTGAGGGTATTGACGCCTCGAGGATCACGGTGCGTCAGCTCCTCCAGCACACCAGCGGCCTGCCCGAGTACGCCGACACCACTCCCGGTAGCGGCGATATCTTCCAGATCAAGGATCACTACGCGCAACCGCGGGACCTGCTGGACACGGCTCTGAGTAAGCCGGCGGCCTTCGAGCCGGGTACGCAGTGGAAGTACACCAATACGAACTACATCGTGCTGGGGATGCTTGTTGAGCGGGTGTCTCAGCGGCCGGTGGGGGAGCAGATCGATGAGCGCATCGTCAAGAAGCTGGGGCTGTCCCACACCTACTTCCCGGCTCCGGGGGAGGAGAAGATTCGTGGTACTCACCCTCGGGGGTACCACCTCAACGGTGAGGGCAAGTTGGAGGATATTACCGAGATGGATCCGACTTGGGGGTGGGCGGCTGGTGCGATGGTCTCGACCCCGAGCGAGCTCAACACCTTCTTCCAGGCCGTCTTCGACGGCAGGCTGCTGACCCAGGCCAGCATCGACGAGATGAAGAACGGGGCGGTTGACGCCAGCTCGTACCTTGGATCGGGGACGGTGTACGGGCTGGGCCTGATCGGTAGGTCGTTGTCCTGTGGGGGCACTGCCTGGGGCCACGGCGGGACGATCCCCGGGTACCAGACCGACAACGCCGTCGGACCTGACGGCACCGCCGTCACCGTCGCCGTGACCGCCCTGCCTACAGCCATCGCGGACCAGAGCAACTTGGAGAGCTCCGCCAAGGAGAAGTACCAGCGGAACAAGGACGCCGTCGACGCCACCCTGTGCCACAAGTGATGGGCTCGGAGACGGACTCGGGCACCTCGCGGCTGCGCATGTGCTTGACTCGGAGCGTGCCCAGCCGCGTGCCCGATTCCGCCGCCCAGGTGCAGAGTCCACCGCGCCTGCCCCGGACCGCGGTGGCGCTCTACCTGCTCGGCGTGCTGTCCTATTTCGGCACGCTGCTGGTCGATCCCGAGCACGTCATCAGATATGGAGAAATCAGTCTGATTCCCCGGGCGATTCTCGTCATCGTTCTGGCTATCATCCTCCAGGTGGTGGCTGTGACGGTGACGGATCGTTTTCCATACCGGGTGCTTGCTGTAGTGGCCGTTGCCGATCTCACCATCCTCATCGCCAGCGATCGATCGTCAGTCGGATCCACCGCAGTCATGGTCGTCATCTGGTACCTGGTGCGTCACCGCGTCCCAGGCTGGCAGGTCGCGCTGTTTACCAACATTATCGTCTTTAATTTGGTCTTCCTCATCCGAGAGGTGTATTCCGGTGAGCGCGGGCCGGCTGCCGTCATCGTCTTCCTGTCGGCTCACCTGCTGCAGCGCTACCTGCTCCCGGTAGTGGCGGCGGAGTACATGTTGGGGCGTGAGCGACTCCACCAGGCGCTGCGCGACAAGGCCGAGCTCCTTGAACGGGAGAAGCAGCTGCTCGAGCGCGAGGAGCGCGAGCGGGCCGCGCGCGAGTTGCGGGCAAGCCGCAATGCCCTGGCCCGCGATCTCCACGACATCGCCGGCCACCACCTCTCCGGCGTCATCGTCAGCGCCCAGGCGGCCGCGGCTTTGCGGCACAAGGACCCAGAGCGTTCCGACCAGATGCTCCAGACGGTGCAGGATAGTGCCCGAACCGCTCTGGCCGATCTGCGTCAGGTCGTCGGTCTCCTGCGCAGCGAGGACAGGAGTGACTCTCAGCGTGGAGGGCAGGTGACGGATGGTCAACAGAGCGAATTGACGTCGTCGAGCACCGAGGCGACAGCCGAGCCGGCGGCCGTGACGGATTCCCGGATGGCAAGGGAGCCGGTGCTCCTGCCCTCGCTGGAGGCTGTGCCTCACCTCGTTGAGGAGTCACGTCGTCGTCAACAGCGGGTCGGGTACGCAGTCAACGGCCGGCCATGTCCCCTGAGCCCGCTGGCGGATACCGCTGCCTACCGCATGGTTCAGGAGTCGCTTGCCAACTGCGCGCGGCATGCGCCAGGAGCCCCTTGCCAGGTGCGGATCACCTATCAGCAGGGGTGCGTGGAGATCGTGGTGAGCAACCGACGTCCGCCGAATGCGGAGGCATGTCAGGCAGGTGCAGGTAGTAAGGGCGGTGGCTACGGCCTGTCCGGCATGGCTGAGCGGGCGGCCCTGGTGGGTGCTGAGCTGATCACCGGACCCGACCCCGACGGCGGCTGGCGCAACCGCCTTGTCATCCCCGTTCCGCCGGCCGGCGCCGATGGGTCCCGTACCGAGGAGGAAGCGGTCATCTCATGATTCGACTCGTCATCGCTGACGATCAGGCCGTGGTCCGTGCCGGGTTGAGCGTCATCCTCGGAGCTGAAGAGGACATTGAGGTCGTGGGTGAGGCGGCAGACGGCGCCGAGGCGATAGCGCTGGCTCGTGAACTACGCCCCGACGTCGTGTGCATGGACATCCGCATGCCCGGGACCGACGGCATCGCGGCAACGCGGGCGATCGTCTCCGACCCCGATCTGGACGTGGACGTACTCATTCTGACCACCTTCGATGTCGACGACGACGTCCTGGCCTCCCTCGAGGCCGGTGCCGCGGGATTTCTCCTCAAGGGTGCCGATGAGGACACTCTTCTGGGAGCGGTCCGCTCCGTCGCAGCAGGGGAGGGAACCTTGGACCAGCGTGTCACCCGCAGGATCCTGCGTGAGCTCTCCAGGCGAGGCTCCCGAGGCGTGCTCGCCCGACCTGACACCGGGGCCCAGCATCAGTACACCGACAGAGCTGCGGATGCTGGCGGTGTATCCGGGCATGCGTCGTTCGCCGGAGCCGCTTCCGTGGACGTCGCCTTGACCTCTCGGGAGCTGGAAGTGCTCAGACTGTTGGCTCAGGGAATGTCCAATGGTGAGATGGCAACACACCTATATGTGGAGCCGACGACAATCAAGTACCACCTGACGGGACTCATGCAGAAAACCGGGTCTCGAGACCGCCTGCAAACGGTGCTCTGGGGGATTCGCGCTGGCCTGGTACAGCCCTGAGAAGCCGTGATGGGGGACGTACGACAGGAGACACCGGCGTAGGGAAGAGCGCGCCTGTCCTTCAGGGACCATGAGTGTGATGCAGGTCGCAGAAAAGCTGTTTGACAGCCGGCGGCCTAGTCTGGCTATAGTACTCCTCGCTGCCGACGCAACCGCACGGTTCGACGCCGGCACCGGACGGCGGAAACGCCGAGTCGGAAGGAGTGATCCTACCGGCACGGAAAAAGCGGAATAGTTCAGAGATCAGGGTCACGCGATCCGAATTTGATTCCCGAACGACAACCTGCTTATGCTAGTCCGGTCGCCTTCGAGAGGCAAGCAAGGAATTCTTCCTGGTCTCAAATCTCGGTGGGTGTGTTGTTTGAGAACTCGATAGTGTGTCATGTTTTTTATGCCATGGCCCTGGGGGCTGCGCATGATTTTGGTTGTGTGTGGTTTTTTGGGGTTTGTTTTGTTTTGGTTTGCCTGGCCCTTCTTTGTTGTGGGGTTGGGTTGGGCCTGGTCTGGTTTTCTGGACTGTTGTACTGACTGTGGGTTCTGGCTGGCTGTTTGTGGTTGGTTGGGGCTTGTTTTTGTTGGTTTTGTTTGGAGAGTTTGATCCTGGCTCAGGACGAACGCTGGCGGCGTGCTTAACACATGCAAGTCGAACGGTGAAGGGACCAGCTTGCTGGTTCTGGATGAGTGGCGAACGGGTGAGTAACACGTGAGTAACCTGCCCCCTTCTTCTGGATAACCGCATGAAAGTGTGGCTAATACGGGATATTCTGGGTCTGTCGCATGATGGGCCCGGGAAAGATATTGTTTCGGTGGGGGATGGGCTCGCGGCCTATCAGCTTGTTGGTGGGGTGATGGCCTACCAAGGCGGTGACGGGTAGCCGGCCTGAGAGGGTGGACGGTCACACTGGGACTGAGACACGGCCCAGACTCCTACGGGAGGCAGCAGTGGGGAATATTGCACAATGGGCGCAAGCCTGATGCAGCGACGCCGCGTGAGGGATGGAGGCCTTCGGGTTGTAAACCTCTTTCGCCAGTGAAGCAGGCCTGCTCCTTGTGGGTGGGTTGACGGTAGCTGGATAAGAAGCGCCGGCTAACTACGTGCCAGCAGCCGCGGTAATACGTAGGGCGCGAGCGTTGTCCGGAATTATTGGGCGTAAAGAGCTCGTAGGCGGCTGGTCGCGTCTGTCGTGAAATCCTCTGGCTTAACTGGGGGCTTGCGGTGGGTACGGGCCGGCTTGAGTGCGGTAGGGGAGACTGGAACTCCTGGTGTAGCGGTGGAATGCGCAGATATCAGGAAGAACACCGGTGGCGAAGGCGGGTCTCTGGGCCGTTACTGACGCTGAGGAGCGAAAGCGTGGGGAGCGAACAGGATTAGATACCCTGGTAGTCCACGCCGTAAACGTTGGGCACTAGGTGTGGGGGACCTTTTCCGGGTCTTCCGCGCCGTAGCTAACGCATTAAGTGCCCCGCCTGGGGAGTACGGCCGCAAGGCTAAAACTCAAAGGAATTGACGGGGGCCCGCACAAGCGGCGGAGCATGCGGATTAATTCGATGCAACGCGAAGAACCTTACCAAGGCTTGACATGTGCCGGTCGGCTCCGGAGACGGGGCTTCCTCCTTGTGGGGCCGGTTCACAGGTGGTGCATGGTTGTCGTCAGCTCGTGTCGTGAGATGTTGGGTTAAGTCCCGCAACGAGCGCAACCCTTGTCCCGTGTTGCCAGCACGTTGTGGTGGGGACTCGCGGGAGACTGCCGGGGTCAACTCGGAGGAAGGTGGGGATGACGTCAAATCATCATGCCCCTTATGTCTTGGGCTTCACGCATGCTACAATGGCCGGTACAGAGGGCTGCGATACCGTGAGGTGGAGCGAATCCCTTAAAGCCGGTCTCAGTTCGGATCGGTGTCTGCAACTCGACACCGTGAAGTTGGAGTCGCTAGTAATCGCAGATCAGCAACGCTGCGGTGAATACGTTCTCGGGCCTTGTACACACCGCCCGTCACGTCATGAAAGTCGGCAACACCCGAAGCCCGTGGCCCTACGGGGAGCGGTCGAAGGTGGGGCTGGTGATTGGGACGAAGTCGTAACAAGGTAGCCGTACCGGAAGGTGCGGCTGGATCACCTCCTTTCTAAGGATTGATGTTGTGTGGGGGTGGCTTCCTGGTCGTTGTTGTCTGGGCCGTTGTATGGGTCTGGGCCGGCCGGGGGCTGCTCCTCGCGGAAGGCCGGGCGGCTGGTGCTCTGGTTTCCTGCCTGTGTGGTGGGGGCTGGGGTGGTTGGTTGTCTGGTTCTTGGTGTAGGAAACACGCCCGTCGTGCTTCTGCTTCCTGCTTGTGTGGGGAGTTGGGGTGTGGTGGGTGCCCCTGCGTGTGTGGGGGTGGCATGCTGTCGGGGTTCTGGGGCAGTGCGCCCTGGTTGCCTGGCCTGTCTGGGGCTCCTGGTTGTTGGGGGTTTTGGGTGGGTGTGGGTGGGTTGGTTGTGAACTGTATAGTGGACGCGAGCATCTTACTGTAAGATTTCTGCGACAAATGTTTTTGTTTTGTTCGTGTGTCTTTGTTGTTTGTTTTTTTGAGCGTTCGGTGGATGCCTTGGCATCAGGGGCCGATGAAGGACGTGGTGGCCTGCGATATTCCTCGGGGAGCCGGCTGGCGGGCTGTGATCCGAGGGTTTCCGAATGGGGGGACCCGGCACGAGTTATGTCGTGTCACCTGCATCTGAATTGTATAGGGTGTGGGGGGTGACGCGGGGAAGTGAAACATCTCAGTACCCGTAGGAGAAGATATTCCGTGAGTAGTGGCGAGCGAAAGCGGATGATGGTTAAACCGTGTGCGTGTGATACTCGGCAGGGGTTGCGTGTGCGGGGTTGTGGGGCTGTTCTGTTCCTCTTCTGCCGGAGAGGGGGCGCGTGTGCTGGCTGGTAGCTGAATCGTCTGGGAAGGCGTGGCGTAGTGGGTGATACCCCCGTAGGCGGAACTGGTTGGTGCGTGTCTGGGATGGTGCCCGAGTAGCACGGGGCTCGTGGAATCCTGTGTGAATCTGCCAAGACCACTTGGCTGCCTGAATACCTCCTGATGACCGATAGTGGATAGTACCGTGAGGGAATGGTGAAAAGTACCCCGGGAGGGGAGTGAAATAGTACCTGAAACCGGGCGCTTACAAGCCGTCAGAGCCTTCATGCTTTTGGTGTGGGGGTGGTGGCGTGCCTTTTGAAGAATGAGCCTGCGAGTCAGTGGCGTGTCGCGAGGTTAACCCGTGTGGGGTAGCCGTAGCGAGAGCGAGTCCGAATAGGGCGATGTGTAGTGGCGCGTTCTGGACCCGAAGCGGGGTGATCTACCCATGGCCAGGTTGAAGCACGTGTAAGAGCGTGTGGAGGACCGAACCCACCTAGGTTGAAAACTGGGGGGATGAGCTGTGGGTAGGGGTGAAAGGCCAATCAAACTCCGTGATAGCTGGTTCTCCCCGAAATGCATTTAGGTGCAGCGTCGCGTGTTGCCCGGCGGAGGTAGAGCTACTGGGTGGCTGATGGGCCCCACAGGGTTACTGACGTCAACCAAACTCCGAATGCCGTCGGGTTGTAGCGTGGCAGTGAGACCGCGGGGGATAAGCTCCGTGGTCGAGAGGGAAACAGCCCAGATCGCCGGCTAAGGCCCCTAAGCGTGTGCTAAGTGGGAAAGGATGTGCGGTCGCGCAGACAACCAGGAGGTTGGCTTAGAAGCAGCCATCCTTGAAAGAGTGCGTAATAGCTCACTGGTCAAGTGATCGTGCGCCGACAATGTAGCGGGGCTCAAGCACACCGCCGAAGCCGCGGACCCATGACGTGTTCCCTTCATCGTGCGCCTTGTGCGTGTGGTGGCAGGGGTTGTGGGTGGTAGGGGAGCGTCCTGCACCGGGGGAAGCCTGTGGGTGACTGTTGGTGGACGGTGCGGGAGTGAGAATGCAGGCATGAGTAGCGATACTAGGGTGAGAAGCCCTAGCGCCGAATGACCAAGGGTTCCAGGGCCAGGCTAGTCCGCCCTGGGTGAGTCGGGACCTAAGGCGAGGCCGACAGGCGTAGTCGATGGATGACGGGTTGATATTCCCGTACCGGCGAAGCACCGCCCATGCTGACGCGCGGGTGCTAACCCACGCCCAGCCACCAAATTCAGCCGCGCCTACTCCTTTCGGGGGGTGGTGTGGTTGTGGTGGTGGGGTCTGGGGATCCTCCGTGCAGGTAGGCAAGCGTGTTAACAGGGGTGACGCACAGTGGTAGCCCGGCGGACCTGATGGCTTGGTCCGTTCAAGCGCGCAGCCCGTCCTCCAGGTAAATCCGGAGTGACTGCCTCCTTGAGAGGTGAGGGTGAGGCGTGATGGTGACCCTACTTTGGTGGGGGATAACAGGGTGATCCTGGGGTGCCGAGAAAAGCCTCGACGCGATGGTGCCAGCCGCCCGTACCCTAAACCGACACAGGTGGTCGGGCAGAGTATGCCTAGGCGCACGAGTGAATCATGGTTAAGGAACTCGGCAAAATGCCCCCGTAACTTCGGGAGAAGGGGGGCCTGATCCCTGAAGCCCCGTTTGCGGGCTAGGGGGGAGGGTCGCAGAGGCCAGGGGGAAGCGACTGTTTACTAAAAACACAGGTCCGTGCGAAGCCGTAAGGCGATGTATACGGACTGACGCCTGCCCGGTGCTGGAAGGTTAAGAGGAACCATCAACCCTCGGGTGAAGTGGTGAATTTAAGCCCCAGTAAACGGCGGTGGTAACTATAACCATCCTAAGGTAGCGAAATTCCTTGTCGGGTAAGTTCCGACCTGCACGAATGGCGTAACGACTTCCCCGCTGTCTCAACCATGAGCTCGGCGAAATTGCAGTACGAGTAAAGATGCTCGTTTCGCGCAGAAGGACGGAAAGACCCCGGGACCTTTACTACAGCTTGGTATTGGCGCCCGCTATAGCTTGTGCAGGATAGGTGGGAGACTGTGAAGCCGTTACGCCAGTGGCGGTGGAGTCGTCCTTGAAATACCACTCTGGTTATGGCGTGCGCCTGAACCTGGGCCCGTGATCCGGGTTAGGGACAGTGCCTGGTGGGTAGTTTAACTGGGGCGGTTGCCTCCTAAAGTGTAACGGAGGCGCTCAAAGGTTCCCTCAGCCTGGTCGGCAACCAGGTGTTGAGTGCAAGTGCACAAGGGAGCTTGACTGTGAGACCGACGGGTCGAGCAGGTACGAAAGTAGGAACTAGTGATCCGGCGATCCCGTGTGGGTGGGTCGTCGCTCAACGGATAAAAGGTACCCCGGGGATAACAGGCTGATCCTGCCCAAGAGTCCATATCGACGGCATGGTTTGGCACCTCGATGTCGGCTCGTCGCATCCTGGGGCTGGAGCAGGTCCCAAGGGTTGGGCTGTTCGCCCATTAAAGCGGTACGCGAGCTGGGTTTAGAACGTCGTGAGACAGTTCGGTCCCTATCCTCTGCGCGCGCAGGAGACTTGAGAAGGCCTGTCCCTAGTACGAGAGGACCGGGACGGACGAACCTCTGGTGTGCCAGTTGTCCCGCCCGGGGCACGGCTGGTTGGCTACGTTCGGGAAGGGTAACCGCTGAAAGCATCTAAGCGGGAAACCATCTTCAAGATAAGGTCTCCACAAGAAGGACTTGTCCTTTTTGGTAGGCCCCCAGCAGACTACTGGGTTGATAGGCCAGAAGTGGAAGACCGGCAACGGTTTAGAGCTGACTGGTACTAATAGGCCAACACAAACAACAACACCCCCAAACACACACCACACACCTAGCGTGCGTGGGAAGCCCGGGGGTGAGCGATACGGTAAGAGCGAAGCGTCCACTATACGGTCCACACCCAACCCAGTCCACCAACCACACACACAACATACGCGTGCGTGTGCGTGTGTCGGCAGGCAGCCTGATAACAGAATCACAGGAACACTGACGCACTGCCCATGTAGTCGTCTCGGTGGTCACAGCGACAGGGAAACGCCCGGCCCCATCCCGAACCCGGAAGCTAAGCCTGACAGCGCCGATGGTACTGCACCCGCCAGGGTGCGGGAGAGTAGGACACCACCGAGCACACACCACAACTGGCCCGGAACCGCCACGAGCGGCTCCGGGCCAGTTACTTATGTTCTCGTACCAACAACACACTCAACACCACCCCACAACGCAGGCGGAGGCATCACGAAGGCTGCCGTCCCGCATATGAGACCTGTCGTCGCTAACAGGGGCGGTGAGCTGGGCGTGCGGGGATGGAGTCAACGAGGGCCTGTGCCGCCGGGCTCGGGTTGAATGAGTCCCACGCCAGGTACTCCACCCGCACCGGACCGTCGCTGACGGGGATGCACACGCAGCCAGGCACATCGTGGGCCAGGCCGGGAGCAACGAGAGTCGTCCCCAGTCCCTGACGCACCAGTCCAGTGAGTAAGTCAGCCGTGTTTACCTCGAAGCTCACCTCACGGCGGAGCCCGGCTCTGTCGAAGGCCTGATCGGACTGCTCACGTCCCGACGAGCCCTCCGGAAAGTCCACGAACGGCTCGTCTGCCAGGTCCTCCAGGCGGAGCCGGTGCCGACCCGCCAATCGGTGCCTCTCTGACAGCACCGCCACTAGGCGTTCCCGGGAGAGCTCTCGCATCTGCACGCCCTGCGGAGTCACGCCTTCCGCCAGGCCGAGGAAGCCCACGTCGAGCTCCCCAGCCGCAATACGACGCAGGAACTCATCACTGCCGCCAGTGCGCACGTGCACGCCCACCTCGGGGTAGCTGCGACGGAATGCGCCCAGCACCGCCGCAACATCCACTGCTGTCACGGTCGGGATCACCCCGATGGTCAGTGACCCCCGGATGTCTCCGTGCGCAGCTGCCGCCGCAACCTTCGCGCGCTCCGCTGCCCGGAGGCACAACCGTGCCTGCTCCACGAACGCCTCGCCGGCGGGCGTCGCCTCCACCTTGCGGCTCGTGCGCGCGAACAGCCTCACCCCGAGTTCGCCCTCCAAGGACTTGATCTGCCGGCTCAGGGCCGACTGCACCACGAAGCACCTCTCAGCCGCGCGCGTGAAGCTCTGTTCCTCGGCGATGGCCACGGCGTACCTCAACTGCTGCAACTCCATCCATCAATCTTAAACGAGCATCGCTGTCATTCCATCTATGTCATCGACGGATCGATGCTCGCGCCTCAGGGTGGACGCATGACGACTCGTGCCGAACCCTCGAACGCCAGGTGCGACTCCCGGTCGGCCACACCCGACGGCACCACGTCAGGCGGCCGGTCGAGAATCGCCTGGATCACTCTGACATCCCTGGCCCCGGCCGTGTGGGGGACGACGTACATCGTCACCACGCATGCCCTTCCTCCGGGGCATCCGGTCTTCGCGGCACTGATGCGGACGTTCCCTGCGGGCGTCCTCGCCCTCCTCGCCTCCCGGCAGCTGCCACGCGGAACATGGTGGTGGAAGAGCATCGTCCTCGGTGCCCTCAACATGGCCTGTTTCTTCCCCCTCCTTTTCGTCGCCGCGCAGCGCCTGCCCGGAGGGGTGGCCGCGACACTTGGGGCTGCGCAACCGATCATCGTCGCGGGCCTTGCCGTCACCGTCCTTGGTGAGCGCCTATCGGCATGGAGGCTGATGTGGGGCGTGGCCGGCGTCGTCGGTATCGCTCTCGTTGTCCTGGGACCGCAGGCGCAGCTCGACGCCCTCGGGGTGGCAGCCGGCCTGGGCGGGGCCGTCTCGATGGGCCTGGGAGTCGTCCTCACGAAACGGTGGGGCCGGCCCGACGGCGTCAGTGCCCTCGACCTGGCCGGCTGGCAGCTCACCGGTGCCGGCCTCCTGCTGACTGTGCCCACCCTCGTCATCGACGGCCTCCCGACCGGAATCGACACGGCGGCTGTGGCGGGATACGCCTGGCTCGGGCTCGTAGGAGGGCTGGCCGCCTACGCCCTGTGGTTCGCGGGCATCCGCCGCCTACCGGTCACGCCGACGGCGCTGCTGGGCCTGCTCTCACCACTGACCGCGGCGCTCCTCGGGCACGTCATCGCCGATGAGGCACTCACACCCTTCCAGTTCCTGGGGTTCGGGCTCGCTCTGACCGCGATGAGCGTGGGCCAGCTAGCCTCTCCCTCTTCCCGATCCTCCTCTCGAAAGGCCCCCTCATGAGAATCACCGTCCTTGGTGCCACCGGCATGGCCGGGACAGCCGTCGTCAACGAGGCGCTCAGCCGCGATCACGAGGTGACCGCCGTATCCCGGCGGCGACGCCATCGGGCCGGCGCCCGCCTCACCTCGTGCCTGCTGGACGTCACCGACGGCGAGAGTGTGGCCGGTCTCCTGCGCGACAGTGACGCCGCTGTGGTCGCACTCCGTCCGCCCGCGGGTCATGAGAGCGACCTGGCCCGACTGACGACGGCCGTCCTGGACGCCGCCTCCAGGAGCAGAACGCCCCTGCTCATCATCGGGGGCGCGGCTCCGCTGCGCTCGCCCGGTGATCCCGGCACCTTCGCCATTGACGACCCCACCATTGTGCCGCCGGTCTGGAGAGACGTGGCCCAGGCGAGCCTCGATCAGTTCCGGGCGTGCCAGGCGCACAACTACGAGGGCTGGGTCTATCTCAGCCCTCCGGCGATCTTCGCTCCAGGCGACGTCACCGGTTCCTACCGCCGCGGAACCGCCACGCTTCTGCGGGACGCCTGCGGGCAGTCCCGCATCAGCCCTGAGGACCTGGCGCTCGCCGTCGTCGACGAGCTGGAGCACCCCGGCGGCGAGCAGCACATCACCGTCGTCGCCGCGGAGCCACGCGACTCAGATCCAGGATGACAGGAACATATGCGAGACCCAGAAGGAGCGTGAGACCGTCTGCCCGGTCCAGATCGGCCACCAGAAGGCTGCCGCCGCGCAGGCCAGGAGCGTGACCACGATGATGAGGCCGATGCCCTCGGTGCGGATCTGCCACGTGGGCGCCATCGTCCACTTCGCCAAGGAGGCCCACGGCCTACGGCGGCCAGCCAGCCGTGGTACTCCGCCGTCGGACCATGCCGGCTTGGTGGCGTCCTCCGACGTCGACGGGGCCGGGTAGCCGGTCAGCTCGTCGTAGCCGCGCACCAGGGCCGCATCGGTGCGCGGGTCGGTGAGGGGGTCGCCGGGCTCGAGGTCGTCGTCGGTGTCGGCCAGAGTCGGGTTGATGCGGTAGATGCCGGGGTCGGTCTCCTCCATCGGCGGCGTCCACACGGGTGTACGCGCGAACTGCGGGCCGAAACCCAGGAATCTGGCGCCCATGCCGCGCCACGGCCGGATGCCCGGGCCGATCTGCCGCCTGAGGAGGGCCTCCAACTGGGTGTCGGCGCTCGCCGAGCCCGGCAGCGGTGGCAGCAGCCCGGAGGCCATGCCCAGCGCCAGCACGAGGACGAGCACGACGCAGGGCACGAAGGCCACCGTGTAGAAGGTGAAGATGGTGCGATCCCGGTATTGGAACCAGGGCACGTACAGGCCCAGGTAGCCGATGAGCGGCACCCAGGCCCGCCAGTCGCGGTTCTTGACCCCGATGATGACCACGGCCACCAGCGCCACCACGGCCGACCACCAGATGACGATGTTCCCGATCGAGGTGATGGCCTGAATGCAGTCCCCGCCCCCGCAGGTCTGCGGCACTTGAGCCTTGTCCTCCCAGAAGAAGGAGGTCGGGCGGGTCTGCAGCAGCCAGCCCGAGGGCTTCGACTGGTACGTGTGCGGGGCGTCCAGGCCCACGTGGAACTCGTACATCTGCTGGTGGTAGGCGATGAAGTCGTTGATCTTCTCGAACACCGAGTTGTCGACGTAACCGGACAGCCAGGGGGCGGGAACCGGCAGCCCCTGCTTGATCTGCTCGGCCGTCCAGCCGTGCTTGAAGGCGCCCAGGTGGGTGAACCAGGACCACCAGCAGCCGACGTAGACCACGATGACCACCGGAATCGCCTGCAGGAAGTCGCTCACGCCCTGGGCGACCGTCCCCTCCAGGAACCAGGCCCGTGCGCGCACTTGCCGCAGCGCCAGAGTGTCCCAGGTGACGACGGCGATGCCGCACACCGCGACGAGGTAGAGACCCGACCACTTGATGGAGCAGGTCAGCCCCAGCGCGATGCCGGCGGCGAGCAGCCAGGGACGGATGGTGGCGTGCGGGGCGCGCGCCCCGGGCGTGGTCCCCGCCATCTTGCGGGCCAGTCGCGCCCGCGACCACTCCCGGTCGCGGACCAGGCAGTACAGGGACAAGGTGGCGAAGAAACCGATGAACACGTCCAGCAACCCGATGCGGGACTCGGTCAGGGCCACGCCGTCGATCGCCAGGAGCAGTCCGGCCAGGCCCGCCAGCAGCGGTGAGCGCGTCAGGCGCATCGTCAGACGCGCCAGCAGCATCACCGTGAGGATCCCGGCGACGGCCGGCATGAACCGCCAACCGAAGGGCGACTCCGGCCCGAAGATCTCCATGCCGGCACCGATGAGCCACTTGCCCAGCTGCGGGTGGACGACGTAGGCGGCGCTGTCGGTGAGCTTGGAGAAGTCCCCCATGGCGAAGGCCGCGTCAGCCGAGCCGGCCTTGTCGTCCCAGGCGGCCTCATAGCCCAGGTGCCACAGGGAGTAGGCGTCCTTGACGTAGTAGATCTCATCGAACATGAGTGTCTTGGGGTGGTTCAGCCCGATGAGGCGCAGCAGGGCGGCGATGACGCCGACGACGCCGGTGACGATCCACCCGCGGGCCCTCACGCCGAGGGGCATCACGGCACCCACCGGGCCCAGCCCGAGCATGGTGCGCAGCTCGGCCTCGGTGCGCTCGGCGGCAGGCTCGGTGTCGCGCTCGGTGATGACCGGCTCGGCGACGGCGGCCTCGACCGGCGCGGGGTCCGTGGCCTCGTCCAGCGCCGGGGCGGCTTCCTGTGCTCGTTCCTGCTCCGCGTCCGGGCCGGGGGAACCGTCGCGGGACTGCTCGGGGGACTGTTCGGGAGACAGCGCGCTCGGAGTCGTCACACCCCGAGTGTAGGCGGAGGCTTCATCGAGGGCGCACCGACATACTGTGTCCTATGACTGAGAGCAGCCCGCCCGCACCCGCCGCACCCGTCGCCGTCGATGCCACCGACGACGTCGATGCCGCCGATGCTCCCGCCGCCCACAGCCCGGACCTGCGCGGCGGGACGATCACCCTGGCCGCCACCCCGATCGGCAATGTCTCCGACGCCTCGCTGCGGCTGCGTCGCGCCCTGGAGCAGGCCGACCTCATCGCCGCCGAGGACACCCGCCGGCTGCGGTCCCTGGCCCAGCGCCTCGACGTCGAGCCCCGAGGGCGCGTCATCGCCTTCCACGAGCACAATGAGCGCGAGCGCGCCGCCGAGCTGCTCGAGGCCGCCCGCGCCGGCCTGCGCGTCCTGGTCGTCTCCGACGCCGGCATGCCATCGGTCTCCGACCCCGGGTACCGGCTCGTCCAGGCGGCGGTGCGCGAGCAGGTGCCCGTCACGGTCGCACCGGGCCCCTCGGCGGTGCTGACCGCCCTGGCCCTGTCCGGGCTGGCCTCCGACCGCTTCTGCTTCGAGGGGTTCCTGCCGCGCAGGCCGGGGGAGCGGCGCCGGGCCCTGGAGTCCCTGGCCACCCAGGAGCGCACCATGATCTTCCTGGAGTCCCCCCGCCGCGTCCACGACTCCCTGGTCGCCATGGCCGAGGTTCTTGGCGGCGAACGCCCCGCGGCACTGTGCCGGGAGCTGACCAAGACCCATGAGCAGGTGCTGCGGGCCCCCTTGGCCGAGCTGGCCCGGGTCACGGCCGACGGCGTCCTGGGGGAGGTGGTCCTCGTGGTCGCCGGAGCCGAGCCTGTCGCCGCCAGCCCCGAGGCCGCCGCGCGCAAGGCCCTAACGCTGGCCGAGGCCGGTATGCGCCTCAAGGCGGCCGCGGCCCAGGCGGCCGGTGAGGCCGGTCTGCGCCCCAACGAGGTCTACCGCGTGTCCCTGGAGCTGCGTGACACTGCAAACTGAACCGACCGGGCTCCTGGCGGGGCCGATCCCGCTATGGTCGGGTCATGAACTCCGAGCACCGCACCGGTTCCCAGGCCCCCGCTCGGCGGGCCCTCATCATCGTCGACGTCCAGCCCACCTTCTGCGAAGGAGGCGCCCTGCCGGTGACCGGCGGCAACGCCGTCGCCGAGCGCATCGCCGCCCACCTGTCCTCCCACCGGGGGGACTACGACCTGGTGGTCACCACCCAGGACTGGCACATCGACCCCGGTGAGCACTTCTCCAGTGAACCCGACTTCATCGACACCTGGCCCGTTCACGGCGTGGCCGACTCCGCCGAGGCCCAGATCCACCCCGCCCTGAGCGCTCTGGAGGCCGACGCCGCCGTGAAGAAGGGCCAGTACGCCGCCGCCTACTCCGGCTTCGAGGGCGTTGACGAGGACGGGCGCAGCCTGGCCAACATCCTCAGTGCCGCTGGAATCGAGGGCGTCGACGTCGTCGGCCTGGCCGAGTCCCACTGCGTCAAGGACACTGCCCTAGACGCGGTCCGGCAGGGCTACCGGGTGCGGGTCCTGACCGATCTGACCGAACCGGTCAGCCCCGAGCTGGGCCGCGCCGCCCGCGCCGACATGAGTGCCGCCGGCATTGAGCTGGTGCCCTCCCACTGAAGGTCTGCTCGCACCGGCCAGCCGGGCCGGTCACCGGGGTCGGGCCCGAATCGCCCCGAACACCATGGGTGCCCTCACCGATCGCCTCGGTGAGGGCACCCATGCGTTGCCTGAGGAGGGCTACTGGGCCGGCCAGCCGCCGGGCTGCTGGTACGGGCCCGGCTGCCCGGGCTGAGCCTGCTGCTGCCCCTGCTGCACGGGCTGGGTGAACACCGAGGGCTGCGCGGGCTGCTGAGCCTGCTGCTGCGCAGGTTGTTGAGCCGGTTGCTGACCCGTCCACCCGAACTGGGCGGTCGGGGCGACCTGTGAGTACTGGGGCTGGGCTCCCGCCCCCGCGGCCGAAGCCGCGTAAGGCGCCTGCTGGGGGGCCGGCTCCGGCTGCTGGTACTGGGGCTGCTGGGCGTACTGCGCCGCCTGCGGCTGCTGGTCGGACTGCCAGGCCCCCTGGGTGTAGACGGTTGGGGTGCCGGGCGCTGCGCCGGCCGTTGTGCTGAAGGCCTCACCCGTCGCCGCCGGAGCGCTACCGGCGGCGGCCAGCTTGGAGCGCCAGGCCATGCCGCCGGCGCCCATCGCCAGACCCACGACCGCCATGATGATCGCGCCGACGGCCCCGAACAGTGACAGCAGGGTGGCCGTCGCCGACGAGGGGGCGACGATCTCACCGACGGAGACTCCCGCAGTGCTGTTGCAGTCAACGGTGTAGGCGCCCGACTTCTTGGAGGAGAAGGTCGAGAAGAGTTTGCCGCCCTTGACCTTCGTGGACGACGAGCTGGACTTCGTGTCGACGTCGTCGCCATCGGGAGAGGTCACCGAGCACTCCGGCGCGTCGTCGCCGTCGCTGTAGAACAGCCCGTAGGTGCTGCCCTTGTCCAGCTCCACCGTGGCGGCCTGGTCATCCGGCAGGTTGGAGACGGTGGCGTTGAACTGGCCGCGGGTGACTGCCGAGCCGATTCCGCCGATGATGGCGATCAGGAGGATGGCCAGGCCGGCCACCGCCAAGGCCGTCGGGGCGGCCAGGCTCCTGGACGTCGCCGGCTGGCTCGCGGCACCTGAGTATCCACCCTGAGGCGTCTGGAACGGTGCGGCCGGCGGGTACTGCGACGACTGAGCACCGGCTAGAGCCGGGTCGTAGCCATTGGCCGACCAGCCGGCTGGGCTCGCTGGGTACTGGGAGCCGGGGTACTGGGACATAACTGGCCTTTCTGGTCCATCGTGTCCGTGTGAGAGGCGCGTGGGAACACGTCATGACGGCGTGCACGGCAGCATGGTGATGCCGGAAGCCCGCAGCGCACCCGAGACCTCACAGGAGGTGTCGATATGTCGGAACAATCACCGGGCGGGAGCCGCACGACTCGGACAGACTACCGGGTGGCGGTGCATCCCCGCAGGCGGTGGACCAGATCCGTGGCCGTGGACTGAATCGGTCGGGAACCCGATAGGCTGACCTCCATGACCCACATCCTGTCCGCAGTCGCCTGGCCGTACGCCAACGGCCCGCGTCACATCGGCCACGTCGCCGGCTTCGGTGTCCCCTCTGACGTCTTCTCGCGCTACATGCGCATGGCCGGTCATGACGTCCTCATGGTCTCGGGCACCGATGAGCACGGCACCCCGATCCTCGTCGCCGCCGACGAGGAGGGTCTCAGCGCCCGTGAGCTCGCCGACCGCAACAATCGGCTCATTGTCGAGGACCTCGTGGCCCTGGGTTTGTCCTACGACCTGTTCACCCGCACCACCGCCGGCAACCACTACCACGTGGTCCAGGACATGTTCACCACCGTGCGGGACAACGGCTACATGGTTCAGCAGGTGACCCGCTCGGCGATCTCCCCCTCCACCGGGCGCACCCTGCCCGACCGCTACATCGAGGGCACCTGCCCGATCTGCGGCGCCGAGGGTGCCCGCGGGGACCAGTGCGACACCTGCGGCAATCAGCTCGACCCCACCGACCTCATCAACCCGCGCTCGCGGATCAACGGCGAGACCCCCGAGTTCGTGGAGACCACCCACTGGTTCCTGGACCTGCCCGCACTGGCTCAGGCCCTGGGCGCCTGGCTCGACGAGCGCGAGGCCTCCGGTACCTGGCGGCCCAACGTCATCAAGTTCTCCCAGAACCTCCTGGGGGACATCCGCCCGCGCGCCATGACCCGGGACATCGACTGGGGCATCCCGGTTCCCGGCTGGGAGGACCAGCCCACCAAGCGGCTCTACGTCTGGTTCGACGCCGTCATCGGCTACCTGTCCGCCTCCGTGGAGTGGGCGCGCCGCAGCGGCGACCCCGAGGCGTGGCGTGCCTGGTGGAACGACCCGCAGGCCCTGTCCTACTACTTCATGGGCAAGGACAACATCGTCTTCCACTCCCAGATCTGGCCCGCCGAGCTCCTGGGCTACAACGGTCAGGGCGCGGCCGGCGGCGAGCCCGGGTGCCTGGGCGTGCTCAACCTGCCCACCGAGGTCGTCTCCAGCGAGTTCCTCACCATGGAGGGCAAGAAGTTCTCCTCCTCCCACGGCATCGTCATCTACGTGCGCGACTTCCTCGAGCGCTACCAGGCCGACGCCCTGCGCTACTTCATCTGCGCGGCCGGCCCGGAGACCGCGGACGCGGACTTCACCTGGGCGGAGTTCGTGCGGCGCACCAACGGCGAGCTCGTGGCCGGCTGGGGCAACCTGGTCAACCGCACCGCCTCCATGATCCACAAGCGCTTCGGGCAGATCCCCCAGCCCGCCGAGCTGGAGGACATCGACCGGGCCCTGCTCGACGCCGTCGAGGCCGGCTTCGCCTCCGTGGGCGACCTCATCGCCCAGCACCGCCAGAAGGCCGCCCTGGGGGAGGCGATGCGCCTGGTCGGCGAGGCCAACAAGTACGTCGCCGACACCCAGCCCTTCAAGCTCAAGGGCGAGGACCCCGCCACCCAGGCCCGCCTGGCCACGGTCCTGCACACACTGGCCCAGGCGGTCACCGACCTCAACCTCATGCTCTCGCCCTTCCTGCCGCACGCCGCCAACGACGTCGACCGGGTCCTGGGCGGGTCCGGCCGGATCGCCCCGATGCCCCGCATCGAGGAGGTCGCCGAGCTCGACCCCGAGTACCTGCCCGAGGCCTTCGACGGCCGCACCGGCTACCCGATCATCACCGGCGACTACCAGGACGCCCCGACCTGGGGACGCCACCCGGTGACCGTCGGCACTCCCGTGGCCAAGCCGACCCCGGTGTTCACCAAGCTGGACGAGTCGATCGTCGACGCCGAGCTGGCCCGTTACGCCGGCTCCGTGCCCGACGACGTCACCGGCTCCTGAGGGCGCATGGGATCGAGGAAGCGGGACCGCTCCTGGCCGCCGGCCGACGCCGTCGCCCCCCTGGCGGCCCCGGTCACCGACAACCACACGCACCTGCCGGTCGCGGCGGACGCCGGCGGCCCCGGCTCCGAGGCGCCGCTGAGTGCCGCCGAGCTGGTCGAGCGCGCCGCCGCCGTGGGCGTGACCCGCATGGTGACCTCCGCCTGCGAGGTCACCACCTGGCAGGAGAGCCTGGCCCTGGCCCGAGAGCTGCCTGGCGTGCGTGTGGCCCTGGCCGTGCACCCCAACGAGGCCGTCCTCCACGCCGGGGTGCGCGAGACCGGCCCCGACGGGCTCGCACCTCGGGCTCAGGAGCATCATGCCGAGCCGCTCGAGGAGGTCATGGTCCGCCTCGAGGAGACGCTCAGGGCGAACGCCGACGTCGTCGTCGCCGTCGGGGAGAGCGGCCTGGATTTCTTCCGCACCGGTGAAAAGGGGGCCGTCGCCCAGCGTGAGGCCTTCCGGGCGCACATCGCCCTGGCCAAGGACCTCGACCTGCCCCTGCAGATCCACGACCGTGACGCGCACGCCGCCTGCGTGGAGGTCCTCAAGGCCGACGGCGCCCCCGCGCGCACCGTCTTCCACTGCTTCTCAGGCGGGCCGCAGCTGGCCGCCGCCTGCGCCGAGCACGGCTGGTATGCCTCCATCGCCGGCCCGCTGACCTACCCAGCCAACGACACCCTGCGGGAGGCGGTCGCCACCCTGCCCGAGTCGCTGCTCCTGGTGGAGACCGACGCCCCCTACCTCCCGCCCAAGCGCTGGCGCGGCCGCCCCAACGCCTCCTACCTGCTGGGCGACACGGTCCGCTTCCTGGCTGAGCAGCGGGGCCTGAGTGAGGAAGACCTCTGCCGGCGTCTGCAGGCCACCACCGAGGCGGTCTACGGGAGCTGGTGATCGCCGTCGGCCGCCGAGGGCCGACGGGATCCGTCTGAGACTCAGACCTATGGACCCTGACGTCCTGCGGGGAGGATGCCCGCCATCGGAGGGAAAGGAAAAGACCCCGAGGCGGTCCCGGTATGGCCGATTTTGTCCGGACGATGCCTCCCAGGTTGCCACCGTTCGTCCAGGGGTGTCCCAGGTGGGAGACAGGTTGGAATCAGGGCCTGTCTGCACGGTTCCATCACAAGCCCACAGGGTGTGAGCAGGTGCATTGGCACGCCCCTGGGTCATCGGTTACGGTGACACGCAGTCGTCAAAACGAAGGAAGTTCTATCGTGGGTCGTCACTCCCAGACCAGCTCCCTGAGTACTACACTCGCCGGCCTCGGGTCCTTGGCCTCCAAGAAGCGGGCCGACTCGGCAAGCCACGGCCGTCGTCGCGCCGAGGGGCCTGCCAAGACCTCCCTGACCCCCATGCTGTTCAAGGCGGGGGGCGCTGCCGCGGCCTTCTCCCTGGCGGTCTCCGGTGCCGCCTACGCGGCCATCTCCGCGGGGGATGACGAGGGGAGTTCCTCCTCGGGCGGTTCCTTCGGGCTGATCGGTGGTGAGTCGGACGGGCAGGCCAAGGCGGCTGCCACCCCGAAGGCCGGTTCCGGCAAGATCGCCAGCGCCCAGACCTCCACCACCACCGTCGACGAGCCGCAGGTTCACAGCACGGTGAAGAAGGAGACCGACTCCCTGCCCAAGGGTGAGACCAAGGTTGAGACCGCCGGCGTTGACGGTCTCGTGCGCACCACCTACGAGGTGACCACCCAGGACGGCAAGGAGGTCTCCCGCACCCCGGTCGCGCAGGTCGTCGTCACCAAGAAGGTGGACGAGGTCGTCCTGGTGGGTACTGGGGAGCAGCAGGCGCAGCAGGCCCAGCAGGAGGCCGCTCAGCAGGCCCAGTCCGCCGGTGATGGGCAGGCCGCCCAGGCCAACGGGGGCAGTGAGGGCTCGAACAGCAGCACTCCGGCTCCTGCGGCCAACCCCGGCGCGGGGACCGACCCCGACAGCGCCAAGGCCATTGCCCGCTCCATGATGGCCAGCCACGGCTGGGGGGACTCCGAGTTCTCCTGCCTGGAGAGCCTGTGGACCCGTGAGTCCAGCTGGAACTACCAGGCCGAGAACGCCTCCTCGGGCGCCTACGGCATCCCCCAGGCGCTGCCCGGCACCAAGATGAGCGAGGTCGCCGACGATTGGGCCACCAACCCCAGCACCCAGATCACCTGGGGCTTGAACTACATCTCGGGCCGCTACGGCACCCCCTGCTCGGCCTGGGCCCACTCCGAGTCCGTCGGCTGGTACTGAGCCGAAGCAGCCGCCCGGAACGTCGTCGACGGCGCCCGTCTCTCAGCGAGACTGGCGCCGTCGCCATTGTCATGGGACGCAGGTCACGCAGGAGTGAGGTGGCTAATTGTCGCCGCCGTGACGCTTCCACTACCGTGGCACTCGCCGTCAACTGGAAGGACGTCTCCCCATGACTCCCCTCGCCCGTTCCCACGCCCACGCCCTGCCGGAGGAGCCGCAGGCGCCGGTCCCGCAGGAGACGGCCCATGGGGAACACGGGCAACATGGGCAGCGCAGCATGCGCACCATCGCGCTGCGCGCCGGTGTGGCGGCCCTGGCCCTGTCAGTCGCGGTCTCCGGGGCTGCGTACGCCGCTGTTCGCGCGGGGGAGCCCTCACGCACCTCCGGTGTCGAGGCGGCCGCGAAGGGCACCGATGGCCTGGGGGCTGAAGGCGGTCGCAGCCGGGTCTCGGTCACGCCGAGCACCCAGAAGGTGACCACCGAGACGGTCGACGCCACCGATCCCCACGGCTCGGTCCAGCAGGAGAGCGGCGATCTGTCCGAAGGCGAGACCAAGGTGGCCATGGCCGGCGTCGACGGCGTCGTGCGCACCACCTACGAAGTCACCACCGTGGGCGGCAAGGAGGTCTCCCGCACTCCCGTCGCTCAGGTCGTCGTTACCCAGAAGGTCGATGAGGTCGTCCTGGTCGGCACCGGTGCGGCCAAGAAGCAGGAGAACAAGCCGGAACAGTCTCAGTCCCGGGGGCAGGGACAGTCTCAAGGCCAGTCCCAGTCTCAGGGGCAGGCTCCCGCTCCGTCGGCGTCGTCGGAGTCCGCCGGAGGTTCTGGCGGTTCGGCGTCGGGCGGCAGTGCCGGCGGGAATGACGGTTCGGTCGGGGACGACGTCTGGGCCAAGCTCGCCCAGTGCGAGTCCGGCGGCAACCCGGCCACCAACACCGGCAACGGCTTTTACGGCATGTACCAGTTCACCCTGGAGACCTGGCAGTCCCTGGGTGGAACCGGCTACCCCTACGAGGCCGACGCCGCCACCCAGACCGCCATGGCCAAGAAGCTTCAGGCCCAGGCCGGCTGGGGGCAGTGGCCCGGCTGCGCCGACAAGCTCGGCCTGCGCTGAGCGGCCCGAGCCGCACCGGGGTGCCGCGCAGATCCCGGAGTGGATGATGCAGAGACCGTGCGGCATGTTCCCAGATATCTCACAGTGACAAAAGGCGGGCGCCGGTTACTGTGTCCTCATGACGTTGCCGGTCCCCGATTCACAGGTGCCCCCGGCAGGAGCCGCCCCCACCGACGGGCCCGACCCTGCAGGAGCCTGTGAGGCCACCTCTGAGACCCCCGCCGATGCGGCCCGCGCGGAGCACCCCCACTCGGGCCCCCGGGATCCTCAGGATCATGGCGCCTCTCCGGGCTCCCGTGCCGCCGGTCTCCTGGGCCCCACGGAGGTCCGTGGCCTGTGCCAGGCGCTGGGCATCCGCCCCACCAAGACGCTGGGGCAGAACTTCGTCCACGACGCGGGCACGGTGCGCCGCATCGTCAGGAGTGCGGGCGTGCGTCCCCAGGACACGGTCCTGGAGATCGGGCCGGGCCTGGGCTCCCTGACCCTGGCCCTGCTGGAGACCGGGGCGCGAGTGATCGCCGTCGAGATCGACCCCGCCCTGGCCCGGGCACTGCCCGTCACCGTCGCCGACCGCATGCCGCAGGCCGCCGGCCGCCTGACGCTCATCCAGGCCGACGCGCTGAGTATCACCGGCCCGGACTCGCTGGGCGAGGCCGAGCCTCCGCCCACCCGCCTCGTGGCGAACCTGCCCTACAACGTGGCCGTCCCCGTCCTGCTCACCGCGCTGGAGGCCCTGCCCAGCCTGGAGAGCGTCACCGTCATGGTCCAGGCCGAGGTCGCCGACCGCCTCGCCGCCGAACCCGGCTCGCGGACCTACGGCGTCCCCAGCGTCAAGGCCGCCTGGTACGCCGAGGCCCGTCGCACCCTGACCATCTCCCGGCACGTCTTCTGGCCCGTGCCCAACGTCGACTCCGCCCTCGTCGAGCTCGTGCGCCGCCGGCCCCCCACCACGCGCGCCACCCGCGAGCAGGTCTTCGCCGTGGTCGATGCCGCCTTCGCCCAGCGCCGCAAGACCCTGCGCAAAGCCCTGGCCAGGCTCGCCGGAGGGGCCGACGCAGCCGAGTCCGCCCTGCGCGCCGCCGGCATCGACCCGACCCGGCGCGGCGAGACCCTCGACATCACCGCCTTCGCCGCCCTGGCCGAGGTGCTGCAGCCCGTCGTCGCCGATGAGACCGCTGCGCCAACGCCTCCCACCTCACAGGAGCAGTCATGAGCCATCTGCGTGCCGTCCCCGACGGCCCCACCGGTCCGCGCGAGTCCGCCGCGCCGCCCCGCAGCGGCTCGGCCAGCTCGGTGCGCGTCGAGGCCCCCGGCAAGGTCAACCTCTTCCTGTCCGTCGGCGCCCCCGGCCCAGACGGCTACCACCCGCTCACCACGGTCTTCCAGGCGGTCCGCCTCATCGAGACCGTCACTGCCCGCAGGCAGTCCGCCCAGGACCACGGCACCGTCACCCTCACCCTTGAGGAGCCCGACGCCGACGTGCCGGTGGACGAGTCCAACCTGGCCGTGCGGGCCGCCACGCTCCTGGCGCAGACCACCGGCGTCAGCGAGGGCGTCGACCTCCTGCTGCGCAAGCGCGTCCCCGTCGCCGGCGGGATGGCCGGAGGATCCGCCGACGCCGCCGCCGCCCTCGTGGCCTGCAACGCCCTGTGGGGCACGGGCCTGTCCCTGCCCGAGCTGTCCGCCCTGGCCGCGCGCCTGGGGGCCGACGTCCCCTTTCCCCTGACCGGGGCCACCGCCGTCGGGAGCGGCCGCGGCGACCTGGTCACCCCGATCATGACCCGGGGCGTCTACCACTGGGTCTTCGCCCTGGCCGAGGAGGGCCTGTCCACCCCGGCGGTCTTCCGGCGCTTCGATGAGCTGACCGGTGGCGGGCAGCCCGCCGTGCGCGACGTGCCCGAGGCCCTCACCGCCGCCCTGCGCGCCGGGGACGCCCGCGCCCTGGCCGCCTCCCTCCACAACGACCTCCAGGCCGCCGCCCTCGACCTGCGCCCCGAGCTGGCCGAGGTCATCGCCGTGGCCGAGGAGGCCGGGGCCCTGCGCGCCATCGTCTCCGGCTCCGGCCCCACCATCGCCGCCCTCGTCGAGGACCCCGGCAGTGCCCAACGGGTCTCGCGCGCACTGAAGGCCTCGGGCCAGGTCGCCGACGTCCTGCGCGCCGACGCCCCCGTGGCCGGCGCCCGGGTGGTGGGCTGATGGCGCACCTGCTCGGCGTGGAGAACCTGCGCCTGACGGTCGGCTCCCGCCTGCTCCTGGACGAGGTCACCCTCGGGCTGGAGGACGGCACCCGCGTCGGCGTCCTGGGCCCCAACGGCGCCGGCAAGTCCACCTTCCTGGCGGCCCTGGCCGGTCGGCGCGAGCCCGACGGCGGCCGCGTCACCCGCACCGGCGGCGTGAGCGTGGCGGTCCTGAGCCAGGCTGACGACCTGCCGCCGGGCGCCACCGTGCGCACCGCCGTCCACGGCCGGGCCCCCGAGCACGAGTGGGCCTCCGACCCGGCCGTGCGTGACATCCACGCCGGACTCATCGCCGACCTCGACCTGTCCGCCGACGTCGCCACCCTCTCCGGGGGCCAGCGCCGCCGCGTCGCCCTGGCCGCGGTCCTCACCCGCCGCGCCGACGTCGTCATCCTCGATGAGCCCACCAACCACCTCGATGTCGAGGGCGTGGACTGGCTCGCCCGTCACCTGCGGGCCCGCTTCAACGGCCCGGGTGGCCGGGCCTCCGGCGCCCTGGTGACCGTCACCCACGACCGCTGGTTCCTGGACGCCATCTGCACCAACGTGTGGGAGGTCGTCCCCGGTGTCGATCCCGGCGGCGGGCGCCCCCAGGTGGCCGGCCGCATCGAGACCTACGACGGCGGCTACGCCGCCTATGTCCTGGCTCGGGCCGAGCGCGCCCGCCAGGCCGCCGTGGCCGCCGTCAAGCGGGAGAACCTCCTGCGCAAGGAGCTGGCCTGGCTGCGCCGCGGCGCCCCCGCCCGAACCTCTAAGCCCCGCTTCCGCATCGATGCCGCCGAGGCCCTCATCGCCGACGTGCCGCCCCCGCGCGACACCGTGGCCCTGACCGCCATGGCCACGGCCCGCCTGGGCAAGAAGGTCCTCGACCTGGAGGACGTCACCGTGCGCTACCCCGGGCCGCCCACCGACACCGGCGAGGCGACCCAGCGGGAGGTCCTGCGCCGAGTCACCTGGCGGCTCGCCCCCGGTGAGCGCGTCGGCGTCGTCGGCGTCAACGGAGCCGGCAAGACCACCCTGCTGCGCCTGCTCGAAGGCGTCCAGGAGCCAACTGAAGGCCGCGTCGCCCGTGGCAAGACCGTCCAGGTGGCCACCCTGTCCCAGTCCACCCACGAGCTCGACGCGCTCGCGGACCTGCGCGTCGTCGAGGCCGTGGCCATGGTGGGGGAGAGGGTCGTCGTCGGGGACAAGGAGATGACCGCGGCCCAGCTCGTCGAGCGCCTGGGCTTCACCCGTCAGCGGGCCTGGACCCGGGTGGGGGAGGTCAGCGGCGGGGAGCGCCGCCGGCTCCAGCTCCTGCGCCTGCTCATGACCGAGCCCAATGTGCTCCTGCTCGACGAGCCCACCAACGACCTGGACACCGACACCCTGGCCGCCGTCGAGGACATCCTCGACTCCTTCCCCGGCACCCTCGTGGTCGTCTCCCACGACCGCTACCTCCTGGAACGGGTGACCGACCACCAGGTGGCGCTGCTGGGCGGCGGCAGTGTGCGTGATCTGCCCGGCGGGGTCGAGCAGTACCTCCAGATGCGCCGCGAGGCCATGGGCGCCGCCGGGAGTCCCAGAGCCTCAGCGGGCGCTGCGGCATCCGCGGCGACGCGGGCGGCAGAGCCCACGTCTGAGCGCAGCGCCACCAGCGGGGCCCGTCGGCACGAGGCTCGCAAGGCCCTGGGGCGCATTGAGCGGAAGATGGAGCGGGCGGCTCAGTCTCTCGCCGCTCTGCACGCGCGCATGGAGGAGGTCTCGGCCGATCCGAACCGGGTGGGGGAGCTGGCCGAGCTCGGTCGTGAGCTCGTGGCCGCCGAGGCGACCCACGCCGATCTGGAGGAGCAGTGGCTCGAGGTAGCGGAGGCGCTGGAGGCCTGAGGGACGGTGCCTCCGCGCCCTGGCGGTGCCTCGTCGCTGGAAGCGGTGGGGAGAGAACGGGGCTCGGGGAGAGGGATCGGGGAGGTCAGCGGTGACGTCGTTGCGCACGAACGCCCGGGCCGTCTGCGCCGATCAGACGACGGGGGCGACCTGGCGGGCCAGCTCGACGAGATGATCCAGGTTGGGGGCGATATCCTCAGCGGCGGCGCCCCACAGGCGCATGACCAGGTCCACCGGGACCGTGGGCAGTCCCGCCAGCCTCAGGACGACGACGCCCTGGGTGGGGCCGTTGGACTCGTAGAAGGCGGAGAACCCCACCATGTCCGGGCCCGGCCGCAGGCGCACCAGCTCGGCCTCGGGCAGGAGCGCAGCGACGATCTGGCGCTGGGTGGCGCGGCGTCCCTCCTTGGAGCCGTCATCCTTGGCGATCTCCAGGCTGAGGTCGATGACGAAGGGCGGGTGGGCGACGTCGTCGATATGCATGAGACGGGCGAAGCGGCCCTGGCGCTCCATGGCCTGCAGCTCGTTGAGCAGGGACTCCAGCTCGGAGCGCCACTGCGGCCCGGTCACTCCCAGGTGGGCGCTGCGGTGCCTGGCCTCCTCCCGCGCCCATCCCGGCGGTGGGAAGGGCGGGATGATCACCCATCGCTGGGGATCAGGAGTGACCGCGATCTGCACTGTGTGTTCCTTCCGAGACCTCGTCCGACTGCGAGGCAGTGGGCCGGGCGCCTACCATGTCTGTCCTATGAGGACCCGAGAGCGACATACGACAATTATGCCTGCATCCGCACGCCGACGTGTGGTCCGCGTGCTGGTGGATGCGGGGCTCATCATCGCACTGTGTGCCGTCACGGAGCGCTGCTGTGGAATCTTATTCGCTGTCGGGGCGGTTGTGCTGCTTATTGCTGTGATGACTGCCATGATGGCAATGACAGGCGCCACACCCGGCGGGCTGGTGACGGGGGTCCGGCTGCGGAGGGTAGCGGACACCAACGGTCCCCCTGGACGCTCTGCGGTGATTTACGTCGCATTTTTAGGCCTCTCTTTGGTGGCAACCGCAGGTCTGGCCCCCCTGGTGTTGTGGATCCTCTCACTATGGCGTGCTGAACAGCGCACCTGGTTCGACCGACTGGCCGGAACGGTTCTTCTCAGCGCCAGGCCGACCTCGGTGACGGCCTGCTCCCTGGTGGTTGAGGGCTCAGTAATCCCAGTTCTGGGGCCGATTGTTCTCGGGCGCCGGCCGGCCCCGATCGAGTCCCACCCCGATGCGCAGCTCGTCGCGGTGCTCCGTTCGGAGGACTCCGTGTCCAAGACGCACGCCCTGTTCGTGCCCGCTTCGGATGGGGTACTCGTCACAGATCTGGGCTCGACGAACGGAACCCACATCGAGGACGAGGAGGGCGTTCACCGACTCTCACCCGGCCGACCGGAGTACGTGCACCGGGGACGGCAGGCATACTTGGGTGACGGTGTCTGTATCGTCCGTTGAGGAGAAAAATGATGACAAACAGCCCGAACAGCAGCGCGAACAACGAGGTCTGGTGGACCGAGGGTTCGTGGACAGGCGTGGTCACGCCACGTGCTGTGATGATCCTGCCCCCGTCGGTGCCGCAGGACCTCACCGAGCGCCTGTGGCGGCTGCTGCGCAGTGAGGAGGCCTCGCTGACGCGGGCCCTGGATGAGCTCGTGATGGGGATGGGCGGACGTCTGGGTGCGATCCCGGACTTCGTGCTCGCCGTCTCGGCGCCCGAGGACGTCTTCCATGTGGCGCTGCGCGGTGCCCCGCAGATGGAGGTCGACGGCAAGGCGCTGGACGCCTCCGCGGTCACCACCTGGTTCGAGACGACGGTGACCGCCCCCAACTCGGTCATCGTCAGCGCGCCCGACGGCGCCGGACAGGTGCGCCGCCCGGCGGTCGACGCCGTCGTGAGCACCGGCCACCTGGTGCTCCGTGGATCGGAGAAGTCGAGCGGGACCCCGTCCCCCAGCCGTGCATCGTCGAAGGGGTCCGGTGACTCCGACGACGATGACCCTGACCCGGCTGGTCCTGACTACTCCACCGCTTCTGCCGGTTCCGCCGGAACCCCCGCTGCTGCCGTGAGGACCTCTCGGTCCTCCCGTCGGGCATCGCGTCGCGCCTCGCACCGTCAGTCCGCCTCGTCGGACCACTCGGAGCAGGACGACTCGTCTGAAGGGGCGCCTGCCGAGGCCGCTGAATCCGCCGACGCCGTCGACGACCTCATCGAGATCGCGCAGGACAACGCCGAGCAGCAGGCCCTCGATGGTGCCGAGCTCGCCGCGTCCCTCGAGAGCGCCGAGGCCGCTGAAGCTGCCGGTCAGTCGGAGGACTCCGCTGAGGACTCCGATGCTGCTGAGGAGTCGGCCCTGATCGCCGACTCCGAGGGACCCGCTGACCTGCTGGCCGTCGTGGCCGGCATCTCCGAGGCCCCTGAGGCGACTGAGGTGACGCCGTCGCCCGAGCTGCCCGAGTCCTCCGAGACTCCCGACGAGACCCCGGACGCCCAGACCCCTGAGGCCGTCGAGGTCGCCACAGAGTCCTCACCGGAGACCTCCGATGAGGATCTGCTGATCGCCCCCGTCTTCGATATCCCGGCCCTGCCGATCCCCTCCGCTCAGGAGGCAGAGGCCATGATCCCGCCCCCTCCGCCCCCGTCGAGCGAGGATCTTGAGGCTGCTGGTATCAAGGACGCTGCCGCCGAGGTCACCGAGGTCGCCCAGACCCCGGCCGACTTCGTGCCCGTTGAGGCCGCCGAGGCCGCCGTGGTCGCGGAGGCCACTGCTGTTGCCGAGGCCGCCGCGCAGGCGCACGCCGAGGAAGAGCCCGTACGCTCCGGGGACCACGACGGACAGACCATCAACAGTCTGCCCGACGACCTCTCCCAGGAGCTGCGCGCCGAGCTGCTCAACCAGGGGCTCGGTCCCCTGGAGCCGAGCCAGTCGGCGGAGGTTGTCGAGTCGCCCGAATCCGCGGCCGTGGATGCCGCAATGGTCGAGTTCGTGCAGCCCTCCGGCGGCGAGCCGGCGACTGCCGAGCTCGGTCGCGGGGACCACGACGGACAGACCATCAACGGTCTGCCCGAGGACCTGGTCGGCGAGCTCGTCTCCCTCGTGGGAACCGGGCCCACCAGCCCGGCGTCCCCGGTCTCGGCGAGCTCTCCCAGCGAACCCGACGCCATCCGGATCGTGCTGTCGGCGGTGTGCCCCCAGGGCCACCCCAACCCCACGAACTACACCGTGTGCCGCGTCTGCGGAGCTGAGCTCAACCGTCCGGCCAAGTCGGTGGCCTGCCCTCCTCTGGGGCGCGTGGTCACCTCCGGCGGCGAGAGCATCGAGCTCAACCGTCCCCTCCTGGTGGGTCGCAACCCTGTGGCCGACGACATCGCCAGCGTCGCGGAGGTCCCCCTCCGTCCGCTGACTGTCGCCAGCCCCAACCAGCTCGTCTCCCGCAACCACATCCTCATCGACCTGGATGCGTGGAGCGTTCTGGCCCAGGACCTGGGCAACTGCAATGGCACTGTTCTCAACCGCCAGAACGAGGCGCCCGTGCGCCTGTCCTCGGCGAATCCGGTGCTCCTGCGCAGTGGAGACGTCCTCGACCTCGGCGATGGCCAGACCCTCGCCTTTGAGAACCTCCCCTGATGCTGGATCACAAGGGACCGCCTCCGGTCATCTCCGGGTTCACGTACCTGGAGAGACTCGGAGCGGGAGGCTACTCCACGGTCTACCTCTTCGAGCAGCACATGCCCCGCCGCGAGGTCGCGGTCAAGGTCATGAACGCTGACGTGGAGGACAAGACCGCCTCCCGCTTCGAGTCGGAGGCGAACCTCATGGCGCGGGTCTCCTCCCACCCGGCCATCCTGTCCATCTACGGCGCGGGCGTCTCCGCCGATGGCCACCCCTTCCTGGTCATGGAGTACTGCCCGCCGCCGCAGCTGGGCGCCATCTTGCGCCAGGGTCCCCTCAATGTCGCTGAGACCCTGTCCACGGCGATTCAGATCGCCGGAGCGGTGGAGACCGCTCACCGGGCCGGCATCGTCCACCGGGACATCAAGCCCGCCAACATCCTGTTCACCACCTACCGCCGTCCGGTGCTCTCCGACTTCGGCATCTCCGCCATGAGCGGCCCGGAGGGGGCCGAGGAGCTGCGGGGGATGAGCGTGCCCTGGGCTCCCCCCGAGCAGCTGGTGGGGATGCGCTCGGCCAATCCGGCCTCCGACATCTACTCCCTGGGCGCGACCACCTTCGCGATGCTCACGGGGCGCAGCCCCTTCGAGACCGACGGCATCCCGGACGTCTACGAACTCTCGCGCCGTATCGTCAAGGACCCCCTGCCGCCGCTGGGGCGTCAGGACGCCCCGCCGTCATTGCACCGCGTGCTGTCGGTGGCGATGGACAAGAACCCGGACTCGCGCTACCCGACGGCGCTGGCCTTCGCCCGGGCACTCCAGCAGGTCCAGGCCGAGCTCGACCTGCCGATCACGACGGTCGACCTGTTCCAGGAGCCGGACAAGGCCGCGAAGTCCGCCCGGCGCCCCAACCCCGACGAGGCCGATACCGCCACGAAGATGGGGGTCTTCAACCAGGTCGACGTCACCAGCGAGCACATCGCTATGCGGGTGGAGCCCGACAGCGAGGACAAGGGCTCGTCGTCGGACTCGGAGGCCGGTGAGTCGAGCCGCCCCAACCGCATGCGGGCCGTACTGACCGGTCTGCTGGTCGTGGCCATGGTCGCCGCCGTCGTCGCCGCGATCGTCGTCTCCCAGAACCAGGACAAGCAGAAGAAGCCCAACAACCCCATTGCCACGATCGCCCCGCAGCCCGATGCCAACCCCCTGCAGGCCTCGGTGCCCATGGTGGGCGACATCGTCGGTGAGGCTCAGGGAGACGGCACGGTGAAGTTCAGCTGGGGTGAGCCGGAGACGAACTGGTCCGGCAGCTACCTCTACCGGGTCAAGCTGCCTGACGAGGAGACCGAGGTGGACTCCACCCGCACCAACGAGGTCACCGTCAACGCCCAGCCGGCGCGCACCTGCCTGGAGGTCACCGCGGTGCGCTCGGACGGTAAGGCATCGCCGGCCAAGACCGCCTGCGTTGACACTCCCTGAGGTCACGCCCCGAGAGAGGATCACGCTCGAGGCGTCGTTGAGTGAGCGCCGTCGAGACCCATAACCACTGGGGCCCGCACTCCTGGACAGGAGTTCGGGCCCCAGCGCTTGAGGGAACCGGTACAGAGCTCAGACGACCTCCACCTTGAAGGCGATGCGGCCGAAGAAGATCGTGCTGCCCTCCAGGGCGGACAGTGCCTTGTCCGGTACGGCCTCGACGGTGCGCCCGTCGCGGTACTCCACCCGCGTCCCGTTGGTGGAGTGCAGGTCGGTGACCCACACCCCGTCCAGCAGCGGGAAGATCGCCGCGTGCGTCTTGGACACCGAGCGTGTGGGATCGTCGAGAGCCACGCGCTCCGCCCCGGGGTAGGCCGAGATGTTGTCGGGGTCGCGGCCCACCACCGTGGGCTCGTGGATAACGATCGGGTTGCCGCCCAGCAGCGGGACAAGACGCACCGATAGGGCCGGGGTGGCCGAGGAGGCCGACGGCAGCGACGGTGTGGCGGTCTGGGCGCTTGCGGCGGGAACCGGGGTGAGTGGGGGCAGAGAGACGCCCGCAGCGGGGGCAGCGGAGGCAGGTGCGGCCGCCCCCGGCTTGCTGCCGGCACCGTGCCTGGACGTGCCGGTGTGAGGCTGCGCCGGCGCCTGGACGGAGGCGGAGCGCTCGTGACGAGTGGCGCCGGCCTCCGCGGCGGGGGCATCGCTGCGGGACTCACCGGGGACGGCGCGTTCATCCGCGGGCGAGGGGATACCCGGCCCCGAGAAGCGGTGCGAGGCGTGGGACCGGCGTGCGGAGCTCGCCTCGGAGGCGGCCGCGCTCGCCGCGCTGCCGGCAGAGGTCCGAGCGTGGCTGCGGTGACTGCGCACGGTCGGGTGTGTGTTCCCCTCGGAGGATGCCGGCACACCACCGGGAACGGTGGCCGGGTTGGTCAGGTCCATCGGGGACGCGTGCTGCGCAGGCGCCGAAACCGTCTTCGGCTGCTGCGGCAGGCCGTCGTCGGAGACGATGACTCCTTCCGGCAGGGAGTCCACCGTGGCGGCATCGACCGAGGTGGGAACCGAGGACCAGGGCACCGAGTCGATGAGGGCCTGCGTGTTGCGGTCCCCTGAGGGCAGGATGCTGGAGGTGTCGAAGGTGTGCGCCACCTCCGGGACGGGGCCTGCTCCGGCAGCGAAGCGCTGCCGATCGGAGGCGAAGAGGCTCTCGCGACGAGGAACGCCGGGCTGTGACACCGACTCTCGCTGATCCTCGGCGGGTGCAGCAGACGAGCCGGAGGTCTTCTTGCCGGTGTGACCGGGCTGAATCCTCCAGCGCTGGGCGTGGGCGTGTCGTGGTTCCATCGTTTGTGATGTTACGGGTTTTGTGGCTTTCGAGCGCGGGACTTGTGGTGTGGAAGTCGCATCGTGCGACGTGGAGGACTCTGATGCCTCGGAATCGGCAGCAGTTTTGGAGGATTCCGCTGAGGGCGTCGTCGCTTCGGACTGCTGCTGATCGGCCGGGTGCTGATATGAGGGCGGCGCGTGGGACGAGGGCTTCTCGGCCTCGTCACCCTGGCCGTCGGTGGCATCCGTGGACTGAGACGGCGCGTCCTCCACGATGTCGAGCGTAGCGGTTTCGGATTCCGTCTGCGAGGGCTGCTGCGTCGGGGCGTCGTCGGAGTCGGACGATGCGGCCGCCGGCGGCTCCTCGGCGTCCGCCTCGGACGGCTCGCCGGATGGTTCCTCGACGTCCGCAGCCGGTTCCTCGACCGGTTCCACGGCGTGCTCGTCAACCGCCTCCTCAGCTTCCCCTGCCGTTTCTTCGGCCGTCTCCTCGGTCGGTGCTGGGCCGGCCGGCTGCGATGATGCGGCCGGGGCGGCGTCGTCCGCCTCCGGCTCGGTGGCCTCGGCGGGGGCGAGCGGTGCCGGCTCCGTGTGCTGGTGAGCCGGGGGAGCGGCGTCCTCCGCTGCCTCGGGGGCGGTTGAGACGGTGTCCTCGTCGGCCGGCCCCGTCGAGGGTATCGATGCTCCTGCCACGGCCGGCCGTGAGTCGGCCCGGGCCGCGGCCATGGCAGCGGATGCCTGAGGATCCATGGGGGTGGCCGAAGCGACGGCGACGGCCTCGGCGTCGGTGTCCACAATGGCCGGACCGGCCTCCGCCGCCGACTTCGCGGAGGCGGACGATGACACGGTCGCCGCCTTGGTGGCCTTGACGCTGACCTGAGGCGCGGCTGCGATCGTTGCGGCATCCGTGCTCGCGGCCTGGCCCGCGGCGGAGCCTCCTGAGACCACAGGCGCGTAGCCATCGGGGGAACCGGCCTTCAGGGCGCGACCGGCATGGCGCGCGGGCCGGGCCGGACGGGGCCGACGGATCGAGGAGGAGACCGGATCCGACGTCGTCGGGTGCGCGTTCCTGCCGGAGGAGTCGGTGATGCCGGCCTCGGTGGCGCTCTGGGCGCCCGCGGTGGCGGCCTGCTGGGTCTCCTGTGCCGTCTCCTGGCCGGCCCTGGCGCGCGTCGAGCCCGGACGGGGGCCGCGTTTCCTGGGCTTCTTGCCCCGTGCCGTCTTGCCCGCCTTCTTCTCGGTTTTGCGCTCGGCTCGCTCGGAGGGCCGAGTGCGGGGGGCGGACTCGCCTGACTCCTCGGGGGCCTGAGTGGACAGTTCCGCGGCGGGTTCCTGGCCCGCGGCGCTGCGCTCGGCGGGGGAGGAGAGAGACGCGCGCCTGGCGGCGTCCCAGGCCTCACCGATGTCCTGAGCGGAGGACGTCTCGGGCTCCTCCGGCGCCACGGCACCGGCGTCGGCCCGGGGGCCGAGGGAGGCGGGCTCGGTGGCTGGGCGGTGTGCCGACCCGGCCTCTGAGGGAGCAGGTCGTGCGGGACGCCTCGGCCTGCGGGCGTTGAGCAGCGCCATCCCGGAGAGCTTGTCGTGCCAGCCGCGCCCCTCGGGGTCGGCGGCCGCCGTGCGCATGAGCGCGATGGTGCCCAGGCCGAGCGTGGTGATGCTGACGGCCAGGATGAGATCGGCGTGGAGGAACGAGCCCAGTGGTGAGGGGGTCTGGTTGCGGGCCCCCAGCATGCGGATCCTGAGCAGGCGCCCGCCCAGGGACCAGCCGGTGGCGGCGATGGCCAGCCAGCGTGCCCCGACGACCAGACCGAAGGCGATGAGCCCGCTGGTCAGGGCCGGGCGGCCGCCCACCTGCCAGATGACCGTGGTCAGGCCCCCGACCAGAAGCGAACCGATGACGAGGTCGATGACCCCGGCGACGACACGTGCCCGCACCAGGGCCGGGGGGAGGCGGCGATGCACAGCTGAGGGCGTGTGCGCGCCGGCCCGGGCCGCGTTGGGCTCCGGGCCCCGGGAGTCGGCCGTCTGCGCTCCGCCGTGCGGATCACCGGGGGCGCTCGGCGCCATGCCGTACGGACTGACGACGTCGGTGCGCGGCGCGTCATCGGACGGACGGGAGGACGTCGGTCGGCCCGCAGCGGTCGAGGCGCTGCTACGGGCGTCAGCAGTGATCGTCATGACCGCAACCTCCTGGGTCGACGTGACCGCCTGTCGGCGGGATGGACGAGGGAGCGCGGGGACAAACGGGCCCATACCCGTCCCAGGCGCGAGCGGTCCGCCCCCATGCAGCGGACGATCGCATCTGAGGATTCCCACAACTCCCCTAGAGCGTACGATGGCGGCTCCCCGGAGCTGAAGACCTGGGTGTCAACTGCTCCGGCGAATCGAGGCAGATCGACCTGCGGGAAGTGAGGGGCCAGCTGCGCGGCTGCCTCCCTCCGAGTGGCCCCCCACCCGGGGTAGCGCCCCAGGTCGCGGGCCCGGTCAAGAATCTCCTCCCAGGCTCCCAGGGCCTTGCCGACGCCGGTGCGTGCGCGTCGGCGTCGGCGCCGCCAGGCCTTCCACCCCAGGACCGAGCCCACGATCATCGCGATCGCCAGGACGGAGCCTCCGACGGCGATGACCGCCGTCGGCAGACCGCCCTTGTCCTTGTCCTGGGGGTCGTCGCGCTGCGGGTCCTCGTAGTTGGGGGGCAGCTGGGCCGGGTCCTCATTGGGCAGCGGGGGCTGGAGGACGTTGGGCTCGGGGTTGGAGACCTTCTGGGTGGTCTGCTGCTGGGGAACCTGGTCGCGGTCCGGCGTGACGTCGAAGGACACCCAGCCCAGTCCCTCGAAGGGGATCTCCACCCAGGCCTTGACGTCCTCGCCGGTGACGGTCTTGGCGTCGCCGTCAGTGGCCGGGTCGAAGCCCATGACGACGCGGGCCGGGATGTTGAGCGAGCGGCACATGAGCATCATGAGCACCGAGTACTGCTCGTCGTCGCCGATGAGGGAGTCGGCCTCCACCATGGAGGCGATGCGGGCGGCCCCGTGCCCGGGCTGGGAGGGGCTCTTGGTGCCGTCGGAGTAGTAGCTCGTGCGCAGGCGCTGCTGAAGCGCCCGGACCTGCGCGATGGGGTTGGACTCGGCCCCGACGATCTCCTTGGCCAGGGAGGCCACTGACGACGGTACCTGCTCGACCGGTCCCAGCGAGGTCTGCGCCAGCGAGGCCTTGTTGAGGGCGGCCTCGGAGGGCGCGGTGTAGGGGGCGACCCGCTCGGTGAGGACGTCACCCGAGGCCAGGCCGCTGGTGGCGATCCCGGTGGAGGAGAACTTGTCGTAGTACATGCCCTCGCGCAGGGCCGACTGACGCGGCCCGGAGGACTCGATGCGGATCGTCTCGGGCATGGTGGGCACCCAGGGGAAGCTGTAGTCCTCGATGGTCAGGGAGGAGGTCTGCTTGCGTCCGTCGAGCCGGTTGGCCGTCAGCTGGGTCTTGTCGCCGATGCGCTCGAAGCGCGACTGGCCGTTCTCGTTCTGACCGATGTGGGCCGACAGACCGTCGTAGGAGTCCAGGGCGGCGATGCGGATGCGTCCCCCCGAGGGCAGATTGATCGGCTTCATGAGCCGGGTGTGGGCCTTGTCCGTCTCCAGGGTGCGCACCAGGGACAGGGGGCTGGCGTACTCGGTCACGTCCAGCGGCGGCTGGAACAGGTCGCGCACCACCGTCCGGGAGGCGGGGGCGGCGGGGGTGAGGACCATGGCGGCCAGGGAGGTGACCAGCAGCAGCACGGCGGCGATGACCGTTCCGCGCAGGGCCGCCCGCCCCAGGTCCCCGGTGGAGCGGGCGCTCGTGGCGCCCGAGGTTGTCGAGAAGGAGCTCAGGTCCAGGGCCTCGACGACGTGGCTGCGCCGCTGCCGCAGGGAGCCGCAGGTCCACAGGGCCAGGATCCCGACGACGAACAGGACGCCCAGCACGGTCGGGCGCACGGTCTCCTGCCCGCCCCAGCCGATGCCGACGGCGGGCAGGCAGGTCAGGGTCAGGCCGGCCAGGACCTCACGGCCCGCCAGGATGAGGCGGGTCGCCAGCGCCGAGACCACCAGCCCGGTCATCCAGGGCAGCACCGTCATGCCGCTGAAGGAGCTCAGCGGCATCGGCACGGTCAAGGCGTCGCGCCACACGGTGATCGTGGAGCCCAGCACCGTCTTGATCGCCGCGGTCCCGGAGCCGACGTCGGTCAGCAGCCACGGGGCCACCAGGACGTGGACCAGCGCCAGGGCCGCCATGCTCGGCAGCACCGACAGGCGCAGGCGCGAGCAGAGCATGGAGGTCAGGGCGCCGATGAGCGCGCCGTAGCCGACGGCGAGGCAACCGACCACGGAGGCGAAGATCGGCAGGAAGGGGACCGCGCCGATGGCGAGGATCCCGGCCATGAGGACCAGCTCGAGGGCGGCGGCCGCCGGCGTGGGCGGCTTGGCGCCGCGCCGGGGAGGCAGGAAGCGGCGGGCGGAGAGCGCCGGCCGAGAGGGGCGCGACAGGAGCGGTCCGGCGCCGGTGATCGAGCGGGCCTGACGAGTCGTCTCGTTGCTGTAGAGGCTGCGCGTGCGCGACGACGTCGCCGTCGACCAGGAGGAGGGCGACCCGTCCGAGCCTCCGGAGGGCGCAGCGGTGACCTGCGAGGGGGCCTCGGCCGGAGAGGGCGCCCCGGCCGGCGAGGCGCCCGAGATCGGGGAGCCCGCGGTGCGGGGGGATGTGGTGGTGAGGGTTGTCGTGGGGGTCATAGTGCTCGCCTCAGGGCGGTGGGAAGCTGCTCAAGACGGTCCATGTCCACGACCGGCATCGTTCCGGCGTGGTGGCGCGACAGACCGCGCTGGCCGGCGCGCAGGGCAACGGTCACCATGGGCAGCGGGGCGAAGCCGCGGGCCCGGGCCAGCACGGCGCGGTCGACCTGCTGGCCGGTGACGAGGACGACGATAGAGGCATCGGGGTGCGCCGTGCAGGCGTGTCGCACCAGGAGGTCGCAGCCGTAGTCGTCCTCACCGGTGCTCAGCAGGCAGGACGTGTCCAGCATCCGCAGGGCGGAGGAGGTGGGCAGGGCCCCGATCTGGGTGATGAAGCGGACCTCGCGCCCGTCCTGGATCGCGTCCATGGCCAGCGAGCAGGCGATGGACACCGCGGTCTCGAAGTCCTCCTCACCGGCGTAGTCGTCGTGGCGGGTGGACAGCAGGACGAGCAGGCTGGAGCGGCGGGTCTCCTCGAACTGCCGCACCATGAGCCGGCCGGTGCGGGCCGTGGTGCGCCAGTGGACGTTGCGCCGGTCATCGCCGGGGACGTACTCGCGCAGGGCGTGGAAGGCGACGTCGGAGCTGGACAGGTCCTGGGTGACGGCGCCCTCGATGTCCCGCAGGACACCGTGCAGGACTGTGCCCAGGCGCACGGTGCGCGGGTGGATGTGGATGTGCTGCGGGGTGCTCAGGGAGCGCTCGCGCTGGAGCAGCCCCACCGGGTCGCGCTGGACCGCCAGGACCGGACCGACGGTGACGATGCCGCGGCGCTGCGTGGGCAGGACGAAGCCGCGCTCGTGGACGGCCCCGGGGGTCAGGGTGGGGACGACGAAGACGGCGCGCCCCGGCCCCACCGGCATCTCCATGCGCGAGGGCAGCAGCGGCCGGGTACGGGGGTTGGTGACGGTCAGGCGGATGAGGGCGTGGTCGCCCACGGTGACGCGGGACTCGAGCAGGTTGTGGTTGACCGAGTAGCCGCGGCGGGGGATGAGCCACAGCCATGCGCTCACCGCGACGATGCCGACGGCGGCCGCGGCGCTCCACGCCTCCTGCCAGCCCATGACGGCCCCGGTCAGTCCGCAGGCCGCCAGCAGCACCAGGCTGCCCCATCCGATCGGGGTCACGGTGTGCAGCAGCCAGCGCAGCGGCCGCAGCGCCACCGCGGCCGCTGCGGCCAGTCGGGACTGCGAGGGCCTGGCGGTCAGGGACTCGTTCGTGGAGGTCGACGACGCAGCCGGTGCCGCGGGCTGCGCGGAGGCCGGCGCCCCCGAGGACGTGGGGGCTGCGGTGGAGGAGGCGGATGCGCCGGACCCGCCCGCCGAGCCCGGACGGGCCTGGCGGGCAGGTTTCTGCGACGTCGTCTGAGGCGTCATGCGGCTCAGTCGCGCGTCGTGGGGGCGGGGACCTGCGCCAGGGCGGCGGTGATGACGCCGGAGGCGGTGGCGCCGGTGAACTCGGCGTCGGGGTCCATGACCAGGCGGTGGGCCCACACGACCTCGGCGAGGTCCTTGACGTCGTCGGGCAGGACGTAACTGCGGCCCTGGGAGGCCGCCCACACCCGGGCGGCCCGAGCCATGCCGATGGCGCCACGGGTGGACACGCCCATGCGGGTCTCGTCGGCTGCACGCGTGGCCTCCACCAGCGCCCCGATGTAGTCCAGCACCGAGTTCTCGATGTGGTTCTCCGCGGCCAGGTCGGCCATGGAGGCCACCACGGAGGAGGCCACGACCGCGGACAGGCTCTTGGAGCGATCCGGATGGGCCGAGCTCGACAGGATCCGGGTGAGCGCCTCCCGGTTGGGGTAGCCCACGGAGGTCTTCATCAGGAAGCGGTCGAGCTGGGCCTCGGGCAGGCGGTAGGTGCCGGCCTGCTCGATGGGGTTCTGGGTGGCGATGACCATGAAGGGACGCTCGGTCGTGTGGCGCACGCCGTCGACCGTCACCTGGGACTCCTCCATGACCTCCAGGAGGGCCGACTGGGTCTTGGGGCTGGCCCGGTTGATCTCGTCGGCCAGGACGATGGAGGAGAAGATCGGGCCGGCGTGGAAGTCCCAGGTGCCGGTCTTCTGGTCGTAGATCGTCACGCCCGTGATGTCGCTGGGCAGCAGGTCGGGGGTGAACTGGATGCGCGAGTGCGTCCCCTGCACCGAGGCCGCCAGGGCCCGGGCCAGGGCGGTCTTGCCGGTGCCGGGGGCGTCCTCGAGCAGGAGGTGGCCCTCGGAGAGCATGGTGGTCAGGGCCAGCTTGATTACGTCCTCCTTGTCGAGCAGCGCCTGACTGACGTTGTTGACAATGGTGGAGAAGGCGTCAGCGAACCATGTCGCGTTCTCGGGAGTCATCGGCATGGAATCAATGATCCTTCGGGTGGAGAGAAGTGGGTGTGTGACATGTTGCGTACTGGGCATCGATCCGGTTAATGAACCGGTTATTGCTGGGTGCAGGTGATGGTCTGGTCCCAGTTCGGCGTCCTGTGGGGGAACTTGTGCCGGGCGTAGCCGTTCTTATCGAGGGCGATCTCCTCCTCGTTCCAGGCGGGCTGCCAGTTCCAGGTGTCCCAGTACCAGTAGCCGCAGGAGACGGTGCTGTTGGGGTTTCCGGTGATGTCGAAGACCATCTGGAAGCAGGTGCCCCAGGGGCCAAAGGGGTGACACCTCTGCGTGTAGTCCACGTAGAACCGCTGCTCGGTGCCGACCGGGTAGGCCTGCTTCTTGTCATCGTCGTCGTCATCATCGTTGTCGGGCTTGGACGGCCGGGTGACGGTGTCGCAGCCCCACTCGGAGGTGCCGGCGTTGGTCCTGGCCCGCACGCACCAGGTGAGCGACTCGCCGCGCTTGAGCTTGCCGTCATAGGTGTCACCGATCTCGACGTCCTCCACGGACTTGCCGCCGTCGTCGGTCTGCTCGTACTCGGCGCTGGCGCCGTTGTTGGCCCCGGGGCTCCAGGAGCAGGAGACCTTCTTCTGCTTCTTCCCGGTGAGCTCGCAGCTGACCGAGGGAGCCGACGGCGGACCGTAGGGCGCCACCGGCGAGGAGGCGACGACGTCGGAGTACTGCCCGCCGCCGTTGGCGCGGGCGTAGACGGTGTAGGCCTGCCCGTCGTTCAGTCCCCGGATGGTCGAGGAGCTGGTCCAGGTGACCTGGTCCACGGAGTACTCCACCGTCAGCTCGCCCACGCTCCAGCCGTTGCCGGCCCGGGGTGAGGAGCTCACGGACAGCTCGCCGCTGTTGCCGGTGGCCTTGACCGCGGGGGTCGACGGCGTCAGCGGGGTCGGCTTGTAGGTGTAGCTGGCCTGGCCCGAGGTCTTGGAGCCGTGACCGTTGTCGGCCTCGACCCAGAAGGTCCAGGTTCCGCGCGAGACCGACACCGTGGTGGAGGTGGCCCCTCCCACGTTCTTGGAGTCGCTGGTGTGCCCGTTGGAGTAGTGCAGCGTGTAGCTCACGGGGCTGCCGTTGCCGTTGGCGGCCTGCCAGCCGATGGTGACCGTGTCCCCGTTGGGGGTGATGACGGGGGTCCCGGGGGTGCCGGGCTCGCCGTAGGGCGTCACCGAGTTGGACGGGGAGGACCACTCCGAGACCGTCCCCTGGCTGGACCTGGCGCGCACCTGAGCGGTGTAGGCGCGTCCCGGGGAGACGTCGAAGGAGGCCGAGCCCCCGGAGATGCCCGACTGCACGGTGCCGTCGGAAAGGCGCACGTCATAGGTCGCCGTGCCCCCGAAGGGGTCGTCCACCTCGGTCCAGGCGGCGGTGACCTTGCCCGAGCCGGCCGTCAGCGTGGGCGCAGCCGGGGTCTTGGCGGTGGCGTTGTGCTGGTAGGACACCGTCGTGGCCTCGGAGTCGCCGTACTTGTTGGTGGATACGACCTGGATGCTGTAGCTCTGACCGGGCGCCAGACCACTGATGAGGCAGTTCGAGGTCGAGCAGGACTGCTCGGAGCCGTTGACACTGACCTTGTAGCCGGTGATGGGGGAGCCGTTGGCGGAGCCGTCGGTCCAGGACACGCGCGCCGAGTCGGCGTCCACGGGGGTCACGCTCACCCCGGAGGGGGCTGCGGGCGCCACCCCACCGACCTGGACGGTGATGGTGCCGGTGACGGCCCGGGACTCCGAGCCGGTGGAGTCCAGCACCTTGTACTGCGCGGTGATGGTGCCGTGGAACCCGTTGTTGGGCGTGATCGTCACGGTCGTTCCCGAGGCGCTGATCGAGCCTTGGCCGGAGGTGATCGTCGGGGTGCCGGACAGGGTGATCGGCTTGTCCGGGAAGGGGTTGCTCACCGCCTTGGACACGTCGGTGCTGACCGCCTCGCCGTTGCGGGACTCCAGGTTGATCGGGGCGGTGGTCATGAGGGGCTTGTTGGAGGCACTGACCCGCACCGGCAGGGAGGCGCTCACCGGCGGGTTGACGCCGTCGGAGACCGTGATCGGGATGGAGCCCGTGGTGCCCTCGGCGGTCTTGTCGGAGGCCTTGACCGACAGCGTCGAGCCGCTCAGGGAGATCTCGAATCCCGCGGGGGCGGGACCGGCCTGGAAGGAGAGCTTGTCACTCGGGTCGGGGTCGGTGGCCATGGCGGCCAGGTTGGCCGTCACGGCCCCCTCGCCGGGGGCAACCGTCATCTCGGTGGGGGTGAAGGTCGGCGGCCGGTTCGTCGAGGAGTCCACGATGATCGGCAGCGTGAGCGTCGAGCTCAGGGCGTCGGAGCCGGTGCCGTCGGCCACGGTGAAGGTCACCGAGGTCTGCCCGGTGAAGCCCGAGTCGGGGGTGAAGGACAGCGCCGACCCGCCCGAGGCGACCTTGGCGTCCTTAGTGCCCTTGGCCATGTGGATGGAGGAGGTGTCCGTGATGACGGGCTTGGTGCCCTCACGGGTGAGGATGTAGGAGGACAGGTTGATGTCGGTGGTCTTGTCCGCTAGCACCCGGGCGGGCACGGCCGAGGGGTTGATGCGGGGCCGCAGGGCCGAGCGGGCCGGCACCACGACGACGGCGTGGCCGGTCAGCCCGTCGGCGTCGGTGATCGTGTAGAGCACGAGCCGCTGGGTCTCGCCCACCGTGAGGCTCAGGGAGTCCTTGCCCACCTCGACGTCGGGGTCGGAGGAGGACAGCTTGAGGTCCCACGGCGAGCCGTCGGTGTCCTTGTCGTTGTCCAGGACCGGGACGGTGACCTTGCCGTTGGCGTCGACCTGGTCGACGGTGACGTAGTCGTCCACGCCCACCGGGTTGGCCAGGGGGGCGTTGCTCGAGACCTGGACGGTGACGGTGCCGGTGTCGGTGCCGCCGCGTCCGTCGGAGACGGTGTAGGTGACCGAGTGGTTGCCCTCCTTCTCCGGCAGGTCGAGCACCAGGCGGCCGGCGCGGGTGGACACGCCCAGGGAGGGGTCGCTGGAGACCGGGTCGCCCTCCAGGGACAGGCTGTCGCCGTCGGTGTCCAGGTCGTTGGACAGCACGTCCACGGCCACGGTGCGCCCGGGCTTGGCCACGACCAGGTCGTCGGTGGCCACCGGGGCCACGTTGAGCGGTGATGCCTGGGCCACGCCCACCCGGACCGTGCCGGTGGCCTGGGCCCCGAAGCGGTCCTCGACGACGTAGGTGAAGGTGTCGGTGCCGGTGGCCCCCTCGGAGGGCGTGTAGGTCAGCCACGAGGAGTTGATCTCCACCGAGCCCAGGGAGGGAGCCTGATTGAGGCCCACGAGGCTCACCGAGTCGCCGTCGGGGTCGATGCCGTCCAGGGGCACGGTGATGTTCGTGGCCGAGCCGGCCAGGGTGCGGGCCTCCAGGTTGCGCGGTGAGGGCGCGGAGTTGTGCTCGGCGTCCTGGGCGCGCACCTCCACGGTGAGGACGCCCGAGGCGGTCTGGCCCTGGTCGTCCTTGGCCGTGTAGGCGTAGGAGGTGCGGCCGGGCCGGTTGCCGGCGCGGAAGCGCACGGTGTTCTCGCTGACCCAGGCGGTGCCCAGCTCGTCGCCCACCAGGCTGACCTGGGAGTCCACCGACAGGTTGAGACCGGCGGGGGAGGAGTCGTTGTCCAGGACGGAGGCGGTGACGACGTCGCCGGCTCGCACGACGGCGGTGTCGTTGGTGACCACCGGCGGCTGGGGCTGGGACTGGGTCACCGGGACGATGGCGACCTTCCCGGTGGCGCTGGAGGTGCCGTTGGTGACCGTGTACTCCACCGTCAGGTTGGCCGGCACGGTGCTGGCCGCGCTGATCTGCAGCAGGGAGTGGTCCACGACCGTGACAGTGACCCCGGAGTCCGGCGGGGTCTTGACCGACTGCAGGACCAGGATCCCCCCGGAGGGGTCGAAGTCGTTGGTGAGCGGGGCGATGGTCGTCGAGCCGCCGTTGCGCAGCAGGGCGGTGTCGTTCTCGACCTCGGGGGGCACGGTGGCGTCGGCCTTGGGCGTGACGTCCACGCGCACGATGCCCTGGGCCGTGTTGGCCCCGTCCATGACGTCGTAGGTGAGGTAGTAGGTCTGGGCCTGGGCGTTGGGCTCGGTGGAGAAGGTGAAGACACCGGCCTGCTGGTCGACGCTGATCGAGGTCCCGGCCGGGGCCTCCTGCACCGCGGCCAGGCGCAGGGTCCCCCCGGAGGGGGAGGTGTCGTTGTCCAGTGGTGAGACGACGGCCTTGGAGCCGGCGACGACACGCACGTGGTCGGCATTGGCGATCGGCTTGGCCGACTGGGCCGGCTGCACGTCGACCTTGACCACGCCGGAGGTGGTCTCCCGGCCGTCGGAGACGGTGACGGTCAGGTCGCGGGTACCGGTGCCGGCGCCCAGCTCGCGCACCGTGACGGTGCCCTCGTTGGAGACCTTGGTGTCCAGACCCTCACCCTGGGCGGAGACCAGGTAGAGGTCGTCCCCGTCGGGGTCCAGCCAGTGGCCCAGCACGTCCAGGGAGCCGGAGGCCTTCTCGGCAACGGTCAGGGTGGGGGTGGTGATCTGCTTCGGGGCGCCGTTGACGTCCCAGCCGTGGACGTCAACGGTGGCGACGGCGGAGTCGCTCATACCGCGGCCGTCGTCGGCCGTGTAGGGCACGGAGAAACTGCCGGAGGCGTTGTCCGGAACGTCCATGCGCAGAGCCAGTCCGCCCTGGGCCTTGGTGGCCTTGAGCGAGCCTCCGTTGTCCTGGGGGGTGGCGGTGAGGACGTCGCCGTCGGGATCGGAGTCGTTGGCCAGCACCGGCAGGAGGGCGGAACGGCCCGGGCGCACGCCGAAGCTGTCGTCGACCGCCTTGGGGGGATGGTTCTCCTCGGTGCGCTCCGGCGGGGTCTGGGAGTCCGAGGTGTTGGCCGAGTCGTCCTTCTGATCGGCGTTGTCGTCGGTCTGGGCGGTCTTGTCCGTCCAGTCGTCGATGAGGACGAGGTCCTCGTTGGGCAGCCACACCGAGCCTGTGTCCAGGTCGTTGAGCACGATGGCATCGCGGTTGACCCTGAAGACCGGGGCGGAGGAGGCGGCGAGCTTGTCGTCGTGGGCGGTGTCGGTGCCGCCGCCGAACAGTCCCGAGCAGCTGCGCACGAACTGGCCCGAGCCGGACCAGGCCGCGTAGACGCACTTGCCCAGGCGCACCGGCTGGGCGGGCACGCCCTCGGGGGCGGAGCCCTCCTTGGCCGACGGCGTCCTGGTGACCTTGCCCCCGTCCAGGGGGACGGAGATGAGCTCGTTGCGGGAGGCGACCAGGACCGAGTCGGCATCGGGGCCGGGCTGCTGGAGCACCAGGCCCGAGGTCCCCAGGCTGATGGACTTGCCCTCGGGCAGGTGGAGGATGCCGGTGCCGCGCTCCAGGACCACGGGCTGGTCGCCGACGGCGGTGATGGCCAGATCGGTGCCGGCGGTCAGCTTCAGGGAGGTGTTCGTGGCCTCCTTCCAGCCCTTGTCGCTGGTCTCCAGGGAGACCAGCGACTTGCTGGTGGCCGAGACGGCGTGGATGGCGCCGTCCTTGCCGATGGCGGCCACGACGTCGGGCATGCCGGTGACCACGGGGGCGGCCGCGGTCAGGGAGCCGGCCTCCTTGGTCTTGGCGGCGCGGATGGTGCCCTGGACCTTGTCGACCGCCATGACCCGGTCCCCGCCCTGGGCGATGGTCACGCCCTTGGTGAGCTGGGTTCGCCCGGAGAAGGCGACCTGGGAGGGGTCGACCGAGGAGACGGAGGCGTCGCCGGAGTCGGGGACCAGGACGTCCTCGGCGTTCTGGGTGACGTCGAAGGAGGACGAGGAGGTGCGGATCGCGCCGTCGACCTCGCGGGAGGGGTAGTTGAGGCGGGCCACCAGGTGCTTGGAGGTGGAGGTGACCCACACGCCGCCGTCATTGAGATGCAGGTCGGCCTGGGCCACGCCCTCGTGGAGCCAGGCGGCCGTTCCCAGGGCGATGACGCAGACGACGGCGGCCAGCGTCGACAGGCGCTTGCGCAGCCGCACCCGCTGGGCGCGCGACTGGGGGATGCGGAAGGTCGCGGCCAGCCGGGAGGTGGTGGTGCCGGAGGTCAGGCCCGAGCCGACGTCCTGGACGTCGTCGGACCGGGAGGCCCGGCTGCGCCGCCGGGGGCGCAGGGCACCGGCGGCACGGGTGAGCAGACCGGGACGGTCCGCGGTGGACGGTTCGGTCTGAGCGGTGCCGGAGTCGGATCGGTTGCTTCCGCCGTCACCGGCACCGGAGGTGGCTGCGGCGGAGTCGATGCCGCTCGACGGGGTGTCGGGCGTCTCGAAGTCGTTACGTGAAGTGGTCACTTGGCCCCTTGGGGACTACGGGATGCGACCTCCTGGACGAGGGTGCGGCGCAGCATCGTCGAGGAGGTGGTGGGTGTGTAGGGCAGGTAGATCACCGAGGCCCCGACCTCGGCCATCTCGGCCTCCAGACGGCGGCCCTTGTCGGTGCCCTCCCAGTCAGTGCCCTTGAACAGCACGTCGAAGGGGGAGCGCTTCCAGGCCAGGCGCTTGTCCTGGTCATAGTCGGGGACCACGGAGTCCACCATGCGCAGGGCGGCCACCATGGCCATGCGCTCGGCCAGGGGCACGATGGGTCCGCGTCCCTTCATCCGCTCCAGCGACTCGTCGGTGGCGACGCCCGCGATGAGGCGGTCGCAGCGCTTGGCGGCCTCGGTGAGGATGTTGAGGTGCCCCACATGCAGCATGTCGAAGCCGCCGGGGACGTAGCCGGTAATCATCAGTAGGCTCCCTTTCCGCCGATGACCGCGCGCAGCGTTCCGGCGAAGATCTTCGCGTCCAGGGCTCCGCCCCGGTTCTCCACGTAGTGACGGTCGAGGGCCACGGTCGAGGCCCAGGACAGGTCCGAGCGTCCGGAGATCTGCCACAGGCCGGTCAGCCCGGGCTTGACCAGGAGACGACGCAGTGCCTCGGCGTCGTACTTGGCGACCTCGACGGGAAGTGCGGGGCGGGGCCCCACCAGGCTCATGTCCCCGCGCACGACGTTGATGAGCTGGGGGAGCTCGTCAATCGACAGGCGGCGGATCCAGCGGCCCACGCGGGTGATGCGCGGGTCCTGACGGTCCTTGAACATGACCTCGTTGCCGGCGTCGCCGCCGGCCTTGACCACCGAGGCGCGGCGCGCGTCGGAGTCGATGTACATGGAGCGGAACTTCCACATGGTGAAGGGCTTGCCGTCCTGGCCCACGCGGGTCTGGGTGTAGAAGACCGGACCGGGGGAGTCGAGGCGGATGGCGAGCGCGGTGGCCGCCAGCAGCGGCGAGATGAGGGCCAGCCCGATGGCACCGGCGAGCCGGTCGAACAGGGCCTTGCCCGCGGCGCGGGTGCGGCGGGTCTTGACAGCGATGAGACCGGTCCAGCCGTGCGTGACGGTCAGGGCCCGCATGCGCCCGGGCACGACGTCCTGCAGCCCGGGGGCGACGACGAGGCGCACCTGGGTGCCCTCCAGTCCGCGCATGAGGGTGACCAGGTCCTCGGGGATGACCGAGCCGACCGTCATGACGGCGTCGATGCGCTCGGCGTGCAGGGTCTGGGCGATGTGCTGGGGGCTGCGCACGGGCTCAGCGGAGTGGAAGGCCCGGTCCTGCCCGGAGGACAGGTAGCCCACGATGAGGAAGCCGTCCATGGGGTGGCGGCGCAGCTGGGTGAGCATGGGCTGGGAGCCCGAGCCCATGACGATGAGGGTGCGACGCAGGGCGTGCCCCTCGAGGCGGCGGCGACGCAGCCACCCGGCCTCGATGGAGCGTCCGGTGACGGCCAGGAGGAGCTGAGCCGCCAGAGTGGCCAGCAGGGTGGTCCGGGCGACTCCGGACAGGTCGGCCAGCAGCAGGGCCACCGGGACGCTCACGGCGGCCGCGGCGACGAAGCGGCCCGTACCGGGGCCGGCCTGCTCGACGGCGTCGATACCGAGCGCTCCCAGGAACCAGGCGATGAGCACCATCGTGATGCCCACGGTGGTCGCGGACCAGACCAGTGGCAGGTGGCCGCCCAGGAGGGCGAGCCAGAAGGGGACGGCGACGGCGAAGAGGTCGGACAGGACGAGCCAGATGACGAGGTCATGGCGCGTGCGTGCCCAAGGACTGCGCGGAGCGGTGGGGGAGGTGGCGTCGGCTGCTGCTGTCGAGGGACGCCGGTGCTGCTCGCGCTGGGGCAGTGTCAGGGTCGAACTAGACAAGGTGGACTCCGCAGGGATGATCGTGGGTGGGCAATAACTGGTCGGCTAGTGCTGACGGGACGTCGTGAACAGCAGCGTTTTAGAATGCTACTAAGTCTTGCGGACGTTATTTGTGGGAAGTGGCCAAGATCGCAGGGGCAAGATGAGGAGTCGAGAGGTTTCTGAGATGTCTGTATGTTACAGGTGCGCAACGATATGGAGGTGTCAATGCGCCTCTGAGGGACCTTTCAGGGTTCTTCCAGCAGGCAGCGTTGTTGCAGGTCAGGGCCGGTATGCTGGGGTTGTGCCAAGGGGGGTGGGTGGGGGACCGTCTATGTCACAAGACGATAAACAAAAGATACCAGGTCGCCGGCCTTGATGCGTCTACTCTCGTGCCTGTCTTCAGGTGTCTTTCCGATGCCGGATTGTGACCTTCCTACAACATCAGGAGTGCTACGTGACCCAGTCGAGTTCTTCGGCACCCCGGTCGGCTTCCGGGCCGGCCGAGGCGCAGTCGGCGGACGGTGCTGCCCCGACGGGCGCCGCTGAGTGTGGGCGACCTGCCGATAGCTCAGTCGCCGCAGGCATCTCGGCGGTCGAGGTGAGTGATGGAGCGGCCGTGTCCCGCGGCTCTCGGTGTTTTCCGCTGCGGCGGCTCGGCGGGGTCCTCAGGCGGGGGTCGTCGTCGGGCGCCAGCTGGTCGTCTGTGGGAACCACAGCCGTGGCCAAGGTGGTGGTCATGGGGGTGTCCGGCGTCTTCGGCCTGGTCAACAGCAGCCTCATCATCAGGCACTTCGGGGCCGACGCCTTCGCCCAGTACAACCTGCTGGCCACCTTCCCCACCCTCATGCCCTTCACCGACCTGGGCATCGGCGCGGTCATCCTCAACACGGTGGCGAGCTCGAACGACCCGGCCCACGACTCGACCGTGCGGCGCACGATCACCACCGCCGTCCGGGTACTGCTCGGCTCCGCCCTGGTCATCAGCACCGTCGGCATCGTTGTCATGCTGCTGGGTGCCTGGCCCGGGCTGCTGGGGGGCAAGCTCATGGAGGGTGGCGGGCCCACCGCCACCGTCTGTCTCATCATCTACGCCGCGGCCCTGCCGCTGTCCGTGGGGCAGCGGGTCATCATCGGGCTGGGGCGCTCGGCCACGCAGGTCATCAGTCAGGGGGTCGTCTCGCCGGCCATGTCCTGCTTCCTGCTGCTGGCCATTGTCACCGGCCTGGGGCGCGGCAACGCCGTGTCCATTTACTCCTACATCGCCAACGCCCTGGTGTCGGTCATCTGCATCGTCGTCGCCTGGCGTGCCACCCGCCCCCTGTTCAGGGAGGCTCTCAAGGATGTGCCGCGGCTGCGCAGCGTGCGCGGCGTGCGCATCGTCAACACCGCGGGCCCCCAGCTGCTGCAGTCCCTGGCCATCCCGATCGCCTTCCAGACCGACCAGCTCCTTCTGTCCCACCTGGGGCAATCCCAGGCCCTGGCTGAGTACGGCCTGGCCAACAGGCTGTTCAACATGCTCACCCAGACCGTCATGGCGGCCGGTGTCGCCATGTGGCCCATGTTCGCCAGAGCCCGGGCTGACAAGCGCGTCGAGAGTCCCTTCAAACCGGCCATCGCCTTCAGCGGGGGTGGCTTCCTCCTGGCTCTTGTCCTCGTCGCCATCACGCCCTGGGCCGCTCGGGTCATGTCTGGAGGAGAGGTCGTTCTGCCCTCCGTGCTCGTGTGGGCCTTCGCCGCCTACGTCGCCGTCGAGGCTGGCAAGCAGCCGCTGGGCATGTACATGACCGACCCGCGCGGCCTGCAGTTCCAGGTCATTCCGGTGCTCATCCTGGTGCCGATGAATCTCGCCATCTCCTGGGTCCTCATTGGGCCCTTCGACGCCGCCGGGCCTATCCTGGGCTCGGTGATCTCGGTGGTCCTGTGCCAGATCCTCCCGTATGCCTGGTGGGTGCGCCGGGACGTGGCCAGGCGTCGTCGAGAACTGGCCCAGCAGTGAGCCCCTCCTCGTCGGCCGCCGGTGCTGAGCCGGCTCGCGCAGCCCGGGAGCCGGCGCCGCGCCCCCACGCCCGACCGCTGCCCCACGTCCCCCGACTCCCTCATCTCGCCGTTCCTCATCTGTCCAACACCCGGCCCGGTTCCCCGGGCCCCGCTCAAGGAGAAGCCTCATGAGCTCCCCTGCTGGTTCCCCCACCATTGCCGAGAACATCAGGGCCCTGTCCCGGGCTCAGAAGTCCAAGGCCGGTGCCCCCCTCTACTCCCGCATCATCAACCGTCCCGCGGGGCGGGTTCTGGCCGCGATCGCCCACCGGCTGGGCGCGACCCCGGACCAGGTGACGGTCCTGTCGGCGCTGTGCACCTACAGTGGCATCGCCCTCATCGCCCTGTGGCGTCCCACAGTCGTGTCCGCCGTGGCGACCGCCCTGCTGCTCATGTTCGGATACGCCCTCGACGCCGCTGACGGACAGCTGGCGAGACTGCGCAACGGCGGATCCAAAGCCGGTGAATGGCTCGACCATGTCGCTGACGTTATTAAGCTCTCGACAATTCACGGCGCTATTGCGATCTCGCTGTTCCGTTTTGCGGAATTGCCTCCCTCGGTCCTGCTTATTCCGCTGGCATTCGGGGCGGTTCAAAATATTCACTTCTTCAGTTACATCCTGACGTATCAGCTGCGTTATCACGGCGGGACTCCCTTGGCCAAGGATGAGTCCCGACCGGGCATCCTCAAGTCGGTTCTGTCGGCTCCGACGGACTACGGCCTCATGTGCTTCGTGCTCATGACCCGCTTCGCGCCCACGGTCTTCCTGTGGGTGTACGGCATCATGCTCCTGGGCTACGCGGGCTACGTGGCGCTGGCCCTGCCCAAGTGGTACCGCGACCTGCGCAACGACCTCCAGTAGCCCTTCGTCGTCGGCCCTCATCGGGCCTGGTGCGGTCGGCCCGTGACGGACTACGGCGAACCGATCACCGGCACTCCCGCTGAGATCTCCATCTATTCCCCCTCATATCTGTTAAGGAATCTTATGGCTCTGCTAACCGGCCGCAAGGCGCTACTGGTCTATACGGGACGCAAGGACGGGTTGGGCAACCGTGTGCGTGCGCTGCTGTCTGCCCAGGAGCTCGCCCGGGTCGAGGACCGCGACCTCTACTACGTGTGGAGCACCGATGAGTACTTCGGCCCTCGGATGGATGAGCTGTGGCGATTCGAAGGGGGCAGTTCCGCATCGCGCCTGACCTCCCGGGCGCTCCTGCCCGTGGCCCGGTACCGCCAGCCCAAGGGCGTTCGGATCACTTCCGACCTGCGCCGCCGCCACCTGTGGCAGATCCACTCCCACGGCCTGCCCGTCACCTGGGAGGACCCGGCCTGGAAGGGGAGCGCTTCGGAGGGGACGGCGTCCGCCGGGCCGCGCCCCTGGACCGAGCGGCTGCGCGAGCTCACCCCCGTCGACGAGATCGCCGATGAAGTCCGCTCCCTCTACGACGCCCACCTGCGGGGACGCCCCTACGTCGGCATCCAGGTGCGCACCCACGCGGTCTCCCACGCCAAGACCATCGAGTCCTCACCGGTGGAGTGGTTCGCCAACCGGATGCGCCAGATCCGCGCCGACCACCCCGACGTCCCCTTCTTCCTGTCCTGCGACACCCCCGAGGCCCAGAAGCAGCTGGCCGGAGAGTTCGACGGCTGCGTCTTCCTGACAGACAAAGGCGGATACAACACCGTCAAGGGCGTGCGCTCGGGCCTGGTCGACCTCTACCTGCTGGCCAGCTCCCAGCACCTCATCGGGGCCTCCTTCTCCAGCTTCGTGGAGATGGCCGTCTTCCTGTGCAACGGCGTCGTCCCCTTCGAACGGCCCGACCAGCCCCTCGACGGCGAGTTCAGCCTCTCCCTGGGGCTGGCCGAGGACCCGCTGCGCCCCGCCCAGCGCTGACGGCCCTCCGGTCGGTCAGCCGGCGGGGTCGGGCGGGATGGGTGCTCCCGCCCGACCCGGCGAACCAGGGACTCAGCGCCTGACGAGATCGTCAACGATCCGCGTCATCGTGGCGCGATACCCGGCCACGGAAAAGCGCTCGGCGGCCTCGCGCTCACCCTGTTCGGCGAGCCGGGCCGCCAGGTTCGGGTCGGCCGCCAGGGAGCCCAGGGCATCAGCCAGGGCCTGAGCGTCGTCGGCGGGCACGAGCAGGCCGGTGGCCGAATCGGTGACGACCTCGGCCAGACCCTGGACCCGGGAGGCCACCAGCGGCCGGGCCGCGTGCATCGCCTCGACTGCCGTGTTCCCGAAGGGCTCCGCCCGGGAGGGCACGACGACGGCGTCGGCGGCCTCCAGCACCGGCCAGGTGGGGTGCACGTAACCCAGCAGCTCGACGTGCCCCTCCAGGTCCGCCCGACCGGCGCGCTCACGCAGCTCGGCCTCGTACCACTCGTAACCGGGGAAGACCGAGCCGCACACGCTCAAGGAGGCATCCACTCCAGAGCTGCGCAGCAGCCCGACGGCGTCGAGAGCCACGTCCACACCCTTGCGCGGGGACAGGCGCCCTACCATGGCGACCCGGAATGAGTCCCCGGGCTGCCTGGGGCGCAGGGGCTCCAGAGGCCGGTCGGGTCCGGCGACCCCGTTGTGGACCACTTCCGTGCGTGAGGCCAGTCGCGGCTGGGCGTCCAGGAGTGCGTCGCGGGCCGCCCCGGAGTTCGCCACGATTCGGGAGGCCGCCAGCAGCGGGGCGTTGAGCCCGGCGCGGATGATCCGGCGCTGGGTGTCCTCGGCCTCATGCACGTGGGCCAGCACCGGCACGCCGGCTGCGCTCGCGGCCACTGGCCACCAGGGGATGGTCACCGTGTTGCTGAGAACCACGTCGGCGCGGCTGGCACGGATGACCGACCGCAGGCGGGCGATCTCCGGGGCGGCCTGAGCGGAGAGCCTCGCCAGACCGGTGGGGCTCAGCAGGGCCTTGCGCAGGACCGTGAAGGGCATGACGGCCACGCGGGCGCCGGCGTTGCGCAGCACTGCCACCAGGGGGCCGTCCTGGGGCAGGGCCACGAGGACCTCGTGGCCGGTCTCGATGAGTCCGTGAATGGTCTCCACCAGCTGCCAGTCCGAGCCGTACAGGTCGGGGGAGGGATGGGCCACGAGGACTCGGGCGGCACTGCTGCGGGCGCTGGCCGCCCCGCCCCGGCTCACCAGCCCGCCTTCCCGGTGCGGCGTCCGGAGGGACGACGGCGGACCGGGCCCTCGAGCGCGAGGCGTCGGGCAAGGGCCTCATAGCCGGAGGCCACCTCGTCCCAGTCGTAGAGGGCCGCACGCTTGCGGGACTCCTCGCCGCGCGCGGTTTGGGCCTCCACGTCGGACTCGGCGGAGACGACCAGGGCGGCCACGTCGTCGGGCGTGGTCCAGTAGCGGCCGGCCTCGCCCAGGACCTCGCGGTTGAAGGAGACGTCGAAGGCGTCCACCGCGGCCCCGGCGCCGATGGCGCGCAGGAGGGATGGGTTCGTGCCGCCCACGGAGTGGCCGTGGTAGTAGACCAGGGCGCCGGAGTAGAGGGCGTCGAGCAGATCCTGGTCCCACAGGCCGCCGAGCAGGCGAACCCGGCCGTCGGCCAGGGACTCGATGCGGGTGGTGTAGTCGTCGGCGTAGGGGGCCGAGCCGACGACAACCAGGGGCAGCGTCGCCCCGGAGCGCACGTAGCCCTCCACGATGACGTCGACGTGGTTCTCCACCTCGAAGCGGGCCACCACCAGGTGGAAGCCCTTGGGGTTCAGGTCCAGCTCGGCCAGGCGCGAGGTGTCGGCGCTGATGCGGGGCGCCCCGTAGGCGAGAAGGTCGGTGGGGGCGTTGAACTCCTCGGTGTAGTAGTCGGCGATGCCCTGGGCGTCGGCGATGAGTGCGTCGGAGTAACGCACCGCCAGGGCCTCGGCGGCGCGGTAGTAGCGCTTGCCGGTGGGGCCCCACTTGCCGCGGCGCCACTCCAGACCGTCGACATGCGTGGCCACCGGAATGCGTGCGGCGCGCAGAGCCGGCAGGAAGGGGGAGTTGGCGGCGTTGAAGACGAAGGCCGCGTCCGGGTGGGTGCGGCGCAGCATGTGGGCCACTGACAGGGCCGTGTGTGACAGGGTCTCCAGGCTGCGGTTCTTCACCGAGGGCAGCTCAACCAGTCGCATCCCCAGGTAGGTGTTGGGCAGCGGGGTGTCCGGCTCGGGGTTGCGGCAGTAGACGAGGACCTGGTGGCCGCGGTCGGCCAGGCGCCGGCCGACCTCCTCGATGGCGGTCTCGAAACCTCCGTAGCGGGCGGGGACGCCTCGCGTCCCGATCATGGCGATACGGAGCCTGTCCGGGTTCACAGCAGTCAACGGAGTCCTTTCGAAGGGCGGCGGGGCCGCTCAGGGATGGGAACTAAAGGTCCTCTTCGATGCGACTGCCGGTCACGGTGACGGCGGAGGATCATCGACGAGGCGGATGGGGAGGCGGTGATGGTGGTGGTGATGGCGATGAGGCAATGGGCGAGGAGGCGGGCTTGGGCTCTTGCCCTTGAGTTCGCAGGGGTTCCCGCGGAGCGCCTACGGGCTCGTGGTACCGCGCCTGCCCGGTACACCCTGTCAGCAGTCTAGGGGCAGGCGACCGCCGGCATGCGCCGAAGGGGCGTCACGTGAATACCTCTGGTGCCCTGGAGTGCGGGTTCGGGGTGCCGCGCTGGTGATGCGCTAGAACCATGGTGGAGGGATCGCCTTCGACTGGTCCACACCACCTGGGCAAGCGCTGAGCATTCCAGCCAAGAATCGGGTGTGGAACCGCGCGGCGGTTAATGAGAGTCTATCTGTGAGAAAGGTGGGTGGGGCGCACCCCCTCGCGCGAGGAGTGATTGATTGCACAACGGGACCTGGAAGAAAGGATCCCGGAGTCGTTATCAAAGCGTTATCGCTGTAATACTCTCGTGACCGGCGCCGGCCTCGCTGCGGTGAGGCCGCCCCGTCTGTCCGCGCCACTTACCCACGTTCCCTCACGTCTTAAGAACGGAGCACTCGTGCATCCTTTCCGTGCTGCCTCCAGTGTGGGGGCGGTCCTGACCGCCCTCCCCCTCGCCCTTGGTGCGCTCGTCGCCCCTACTGTTGCGCCCCCGGCCGCTGCCGCGGGGCAGGTCGCTCTCGCCTCCCCGCAGCCTCTGCCCACGGCTCAGATGGACGGCATCGTTCTGGACCAGGCGGTGGTGGGCAATACCGTCTACGTCGTCGGGGAGTTCAAGAACGCCCGCCCGGCAGGGGCGGCAGCCGGCGAGAACGAGTCTCCTCGTTACAACGCCATGGCCTTCGACATCACGACCGGTGCGCTGCTGGACTGGGCGCCCAAGGTCAATGGCAAGATCAATGCGGTCGAGGCCTCGGCCGACGGCTCCACCATCTACCTCGGCGGCAACTTCACCTCCGTCAACGATGAGTCCGTCTACCGGGTGGCGGCGGTGGACGCTGCAGGCAAGCGCAAGCCGCTGGGGGCCTCGGCCAACGGTACGGTCATGGATCTGGAGCTGTCTCCCGACGGTTCCACCCTGTACCTGGGCGGTTCCTTCACCCAGATCAACTCCTCGGCGAGACAGCGCGCCGGCGCTGTGGATCTCAAGACGAACAAGGTCACCAGCTTCGCCCCCCAGGTCGACGACTCCCTGGTTCGTTCCATCACGGTGGCCGCTGACAACTCCGCTGTGGCGATCGGCGGCTCCTTCACCTCGGTGGACGGATCGTCCGACGCCTATGGAATCGCCGTTCTGGAGAAGGATGGTTCTCTGCGGCACACCAACATCTCCAGCGTCATCCGCAACGCGGGTTCGAACTCCGGCATCATGAGCCTCAAGTCGGACTCCCGAGGCCTTTACGGCACCGGATACTCCCAGGAGGGGACCTTCGAGGGGATGTTCCGCGCCAGCTGGACCACCGGGGACATCGACCTCATGGCCGACTGCCACGGCGACACCTATGACGTGCTGCCCACCAACGACGTCGTCTACATCGCCAGCCACACTCACGACTGCAGCAACATCGGTGGCTTCTCCGATGGGGAGCAGAGTGGTACCTACCATCACGCCGTCGGCTTCTCAAGCACGGCGACGGGTACCGTGCGCTCCAACACGGCTCGCGGCTACAGCGACTACTCGGGAATGCCCGCCCCCACGCAGTACAGCGGCTTCCTGCCCGGGTTCCAGATCGGCGAGTACAGCGGTCTGAGCCAGGCCGTGTGGACCGTTGAGGGCAACAGCCAGTACATCGTCTACGGCGGTGAGTTCCTCGCGGTCAGCGGCACCAAGCAGCAGGGGCTCGTGCGCTTCGCCGCTAGTGGGGGCGACGCCAACGCCGCTGAGCCCGGTAACGAGGATGCCAACAACGGCAATAACGGTAACAACGGCAACAACGATGACGGTGACAACGGCAAGGACAAGAAGGACAAGAAGAAGCAGGACGACTGGGACAACCAGGACGACTGGGACAACCAGGACGGCTGGGGCCAGGGCGGCTGGGGCAACAACCAGCGCGGCTGGGGCCAGGGCGGCTGGGACAACCAGGACGATGAGTGGTGATGATGGCCATGAGAACCGTTCGGTCTGCGGACCCGCACGGCGTATCTCCTGAATCCTCCGGTTCTATCGTCGGTGGTGGTGTGCTTCCCAACTCAGTGGCCCCTGAGGGCGTTGCAGCGCGCGACGGAGGTCGTACGCTTCGGCACGTGTCACGAACTCGAATGCTGATCCTTCCCGCTGTCCTGGTGCTGGGTCTGGGACTGGCCGCCTGCGGAGGCGGAAAGTCTCAGAGCACTGCCAGTCCCTCCGCCTCGGCCGCAGCCTCTGCCAGTGGCTCGGCCTCCGCTGAGGCCGCCCCCACGAACGTCGCCACCCCGACGGTCCAGACCGCGAAGCCGACGGCGGCGCCTGCCTCCCCCTCGGAGGATGTCTCCACTCCGGACGCATCCTCGATCGACCCCAAGGCCGTCGAGACCGGTGATCTGTCGAAGGATGAGTACCCCGAGGTGGGCCTGGACAAGTCCGTCCGTGTTGACGGAGACCTGGTGATCTCCCTGGGGCAGATGCAGGCGAAGGACTTCGCCAGCGGGCCCGGCGAGGTGGGAGGTGCTGGAGTCCTGGTTCCGGTGACGGTGACGAACAAGTCCGGCCAGGACCTGCCGCTGGCCAGTGTGCTGTCCACTACCGTCAACTACGGTGAGGGTGCTGGTACGCCCGCCAGTGAGATCGTATCGGCCTCGGACGCGGTCCCTGCCACGCTCGCGGCCGGTCAGACGGTGACTGTTAATCGAGCCTTCGTCATTCCGGCGGATGGGCGCGGAAATGTCAAGGTCGTCGTGGACCTGGGGGCGGGCCGTGGGGCCGCCACCTTCCGGGGGTCCGCTGGCTGATCGGGGGTAGGCCCTCGAAGGCTTGACTCCTCTTCCACGGGTCTGCTCCAGGCGCCGTCCGGCACTCATGAAAGTGAGTGCCGGACGGCGCCTCGGCGTGCGGGATGGTCCGTTCGGGCGGCTCGGCTCTGGGGTCTGCGTCGTTGCTTCGCTGTGACATGAGACGAGCTGGCGCCGAAGGCAACCTGAGTCGCGTCTATATAGAAGGTGACTCCAATGGTGGGTACTTATGAGTGCCCCGCAGTCCTTGAAATGCTCGGAGTGTGGCGGGATTTGAACGAAGGGTCAGTGTCTGGCGGATTTGTTCTGCTCTGTGGTGTGCACCAAAACGGGGGTGCGTAAGTTGTCGACGGTGTACGATGAGCGCGCCCGTCGACCCGTGCCGGGCGCGGAATACCAGCCATTCGTAAGGTTGCGTGTCCGTGATCTGAGTATGTTCTGAATGGAATACCTGTGAAGCTCCCCCGCCGACTCCTGAGCGGCCTGCTGGCCGCGGCTCTCGTTCCCCTCGGTGCCGTTACGCTCGCTCCGGCCTCCCCTGCCGCCGCGGACCCGGCCCCTGCCCCAGCCGGCGCCGCCGGTACTCCCAGCACCGTCTCCGCCGACGCCCTGCCCACCGCCCAGATCAATGGCATCGTCTGGGACCAGGTCGTGGTCGGCGACATCGTCTACGCCGTCGGGAAGTTCTCCGCGGTCAGGCCGGCAGGATCGCCGGCCGGCCAGAACGAGTCCCCGCGCAGCAACGCGATGGCCTACAACATCAACACCGGTGAGATCCTCAACTGGGCCCCCACCACCAACGGCACCATCAACGCCATTGCCGCCTCCGCTGACGGCCAGACCCTCTACCTGGGCGGGGAGTTCACCACACTGAACAACCAGACCGCATGGCGCGTTGGCGCGGTCAGGGCCTCCGACGGTCAGCGCGCCCCGCTGGGCGCCGCGGCCAACGGCAGCGTCAAGGCCCTGAGCGTCTCCCCCGACGGACAGACCCTCTACATCGGTGGCGCCTTCACCCAGATCAACTCCTCGGCCCGTCAGCGCGTCGCGGCACTCAACCTGGGCAGCCAGCAGCTGACGAACTTCGCACCGAAGATCGACAACTACTACGTGCGCAGCATCGTCGAGGCTGTTGACGGCTCGGCCGTGGCCATCGGTGGCGCCTTCGAGTCCGTCGGTGGCAGCGACAAGCCCGGTCACGGGATCGCCATCTTCGAGAAGGACGGCAGCCTGCGCAAGAACAACGCCTCCAGCGTGGTTCGCGGCGCCGGCGCCGAGGCCTCCGTCATGAGCGTCAAGGCCGATGAGCACGGCCTGTACGCGGCGAGCTACTCCCGGCTGGGCACCTTCGAGGGCGTCATGCGCCTGAACTGGGTCACCGGCGACATCGACTACATGGCCGACTGCCACGGCGACTCCTATGACGTCCTGCCCGCCGGCGACGTCGTCTACGCCGCCAGCCACTCCCACGACTGCTCCAACATCGGTGGCTTCCCGGACGTCTCGTACCACTACCACAACGCGGTGGCCTATACGAACGCCGCCACTGGAACCGTGGAGGACAACCACGGCGCGGGCTACAAGAACTACGCCGGCCAGAACGCCACCACGAACCTCAACTTCTACCCCGACTTCACGCCGGGCAAGATCTCCGGCGCCATCCAGGCGACCTGGACCGTTGAGGGCAACGACAAGTACGTCGTCTACGGCGGCGAGTTCCTGGCCGTCAATGGCACCGCCCAGCAGGGACTGGTGCGCTTCGCCCGCCGCGACATCGCCCCGAACAAGCAGGGGCCCATGGACAAGGGCGGTGCCTTCAAGGTCTCCGGCACTTCGCCGCGCGCCGGGGTCGTCTCCCTGTCCTTCAAGGCCAACTGGGACCGGGACGACAAGACCCTGACCTACAACGTCTACCGTGACGCCATGAACGGTCAGCCGGTCACCAGTCAGACCGCGACCGCCGGCTTCTGGGAGCGCTCCGACCTGAGCGCCACCGACGTCGTCGAGCCCGGAAGCACGCACCGCTACCGGGTCCAGGTGACCGACCAGTGGGGGGCCTCCACCGTCTCGGACTGGGTGACGGTCAAGGCCGCTGAGGGCCAGGGGCTGAGCAAGTACGGCGCCCGTGTCCTGGCCGACGGCGCCGCCCACTACTGGTCCTTCGACGAGACCAGCGGCGACAAGGCCGAGGACTTCGTGGCCCAGCGCAACCTGACGATTCGCGGCAAGGCCTACAAGCGCGGAGCCGGGTCCGTCCTGGGCTCGGGCGCCTCGCTCGGCCTGACCTCGGACAGCGCCAACAAGTCGCACGCCGCGACGCGCGTCGCCTCCCAGGCCCCCACCGCCTTCTCCATGGAGGCATGGGTCCGCACGACCTCGACCTCGGGCGGAGAGATCATGGGCTACGGCTCCTCCGCGGCCAACCAGTCGTGGAGCCGTGACCGCATGGTGTACATGCGCAATGACGGCACGCTCAGCTTCATGCTCTACCCGGGCAAGCTGACCACCATCACCACTCCCAAGAGCTACAACGACGGGCAGTGGCACCACATCGTGGCCTCTCTGAGCCCGACCGCCGGCGCCATGCTCTACGTGGACGGCAACCTTGCCGCCTTCGACGGCGCCATGACCGCGGGGCAGAGCTACTCCGGTTACTGGCGCATCGGCGGGGACGCCCTCAGCGGTGTCAACGGCCAGCCCTCCAACACCAACATCCAGGCCGACATCGACGAGGCCGCCGTCTACAGCACCCCGCTGTCGGCGCGCCAGATCGGCGAGCACTACACCGCCGCCACCGGCAAGCAGGTCGAGCCGGACAAGGGCGACGACAAGGGTAAGGACAACGCCGGCAAGGACAAGGGCAACGGCAAGGACAACGCCGGTAAGGACAAGGGCAAGCAGCCCGAGGGCAAGGCCCTGCTGGACGACTCCTTCGAGCGCAGTGTGAACGGCGGCTGGGGCAAGGCCCAGGCCGGCGGTGAGTGGAAGACCACCTGGAACGCCGCGGCATTCTCCGTCGACGGCACCAGCGGCCGCATCGCCATGGCCGGTCCGCGCTCCTCGGCCTCCATCATCTCCGACCCGGTCAAGTCGACCTCCACCGACGCCGTCGTGGACTTCTCCCTGGACGCGGTGCCCACCGGAAACGGAGCCTTCATCTCCTACGCCGCCCGCACCACCAAGGCCGGCCAGTACCAGGCCACGGTCCGCATCGGCAGCACCGGCAACCCGGTGGTCACGGTCTCGCGCGTGGTCAAGGGCAAGGAGACCTCCCTGGGCTCCTACGTGATGAAGCAGCCCTACACGGCCGGTCAGCCGCTCCACCTGCGCATGGTGGTTGACGGCGCGGAGTCGACCAACATCCAGACCAAGCTCTGGGCCGGAGATGCCGAGCCCGCCGAGTGGGGGATCGAGGCCGTCGACAACGACAAGACCCTCAACGAGGCCGGAACCGTGGGGCTGACCACCTACATGTCCGGCTCGGCCGGGCCTGAGACCGTCACCCTGTCGGTCGACAAGGTCACCATCAAGCAGCACTGACGCCGTCGAGCGCAGCGCGCATACGGGGCGGGCCGGGAAGAGCTGATCTTCCCGGCCCGCCCCGTTTCGCTGCCTGCCGCGAGGAGGCGTCCAGGAGACGGCCACTTCCCGACATGTCACACGCAGGCAACACGGAGCGTCCCTAGGATCATCCTTGTAGTGAGAACCCACTAGGAGGAACCATGCTCAGGGTAGCGATCAACGGATACGGCAACCTCGGCCGCGGTGTCGAGCAGGCCATCACCAAGAACGCGGACATGGAGGTCGCCGTCGTCTTCACCCGGCGTGACCCGGACAGCGTCACCACCCAGGGGGCGCCCGTCGCCCACGTCGACGACATGGCCGCCTGGGCCGACAAGGTCGATGTCTGCCTGAACTGCGGAGGCTCGGCCACTGACCTGATCGAGCAGACCCCGGCCGCCGCCACCCTGTTCAACACGGTCGACTCCTTCGACACCCACGCCCGCATCCCCGAGCACTTCGCCGCTGTCGACGCCGCCGCCAAGGCCTCGGGCCACGTCGCCCTGATCTCCGCCGGCTGGGACCCGGGCCTGTTCTCCATGCTGCGGGTCCTGGGCGAGGCCGTCCTGCCCGACGGCGCCACCACCACCTTCTGGGGGCCCGGTGTCTCCCAGGGGCACTCCGATGCCCTGCGCCGCATCGAGGGCGTCGTCGACGCCAAGCAATACACCCGCCCGGTGGAGGCCACCGTTGCCGCCGTCAAGGCCGGCGACGACGTCGAGCTGACCACCCGCTCCATGCACACGCGCGACTGCTACGTGGTGGCCGAGGAGGGTGCCGACCGGGCCCGCATCGAGCGGGAGATCGTGGAGATGCCCAACTACTTCGCCGACTACGACACCACCGTCACCTTCATCACCGCCGAGGAGCTGGCAGCCGAGCACGCCGGGATCCCGCACGGCGGCTCCGTCATCCGCCGCGGGCACACCTCCGAGGGCGTGGCCGAGACCGTGAGCTTCGAGCTCCAGCTCGACTCCAACCCGGAGTTCACCGGCTCGGTCCTGGTCGCCACGGCGCGAGCGGTGGCCAGGATGGCCGCCCGCGGTGAGACCGGTGCGCGCACCGTCTTCGACGTGACGCTCGCCGACCTGTCCCCGACGAGCCCTGAGGAGCTGCGCGCCCACTACCTGTGAGGCGGGCGGACAGACCGAGGCCTCCCGCCGTCGGCATCGCGCCGGCAGCGGGACGCCTCGGCTCCGGCTGAGTCAGTCGCGGATGAGGGGGACATCGACGTCGGGCAGCTCTCCGCGGCGGGCGGCACGCAGGAGCCTCATCCCGTCACGGGTGGCCTGCGCCGCTGTGATGAGCGGGCGGCGAGTACTCAGGAGCTGGCGCCTGCCGCCGCGCAGGACGATCTCTCGGGCGGCCCGGCCCGCCGTGGCCACCCACCGGCGTTGCGTGGCCCGATCCAGGTGCAGCCCCGCGTACAGCAGCCGGTTGCGCACGTTGTAGTAGTAGTAGATGTCCGACTTGGCGCGGTCGGACTGGTCGTCCTCGGAGTGGGTGCCGCCCTCATCGTGGACGGCCACGGCGTCGCGCACCAGGGCCAGGCTGCCCCCGGCCGCCAGCACCCGGGCGGAGAAGTCCACGTCCTCCCAGTACAGGAAGTAGCGCGCGTCCAGGCCGCCGGCGGCCTCGAACAGGTCCGCCGACAGCGCCAGGCAGGCCCCCGAGAGCCACGGCTGGGTGCCGCCGGGGGGAATCGGGCGCGGTGAGCGGCGCGAGCGCATCGAGCCGTCGGCCAGGCACACGACGATCCCGTCGGAGACGATGCGGCCACTGGAGTCCTTGAGCACCGGTGCCACCAGGGCGAGCCGGTCCGCGTGCGCCCTGGCCGCCAGGCGGATGAGGTCGGCCCGGGCGATGACGGCGTCGGGATTGAGCAGGACCAGCAGGTCGGCGCCGAGCTCGCGCGCCCGGGCCGCCCCCAGGTTCATGCCGCCGCCGAAGCCGGTGTTCGTCTCCGGCAGGACCGCCTCCCAGCCCCGCGAGGAGGCCAGTGCCACCAGTTCTTCGCGGGCGGCGGGCGTGGAGTAGTTGTCGACGACGATGATGCGGGCCTCGGGGGAGTCCTCGACCACACGCGCCAGCGTGCGCTCCAGCAGCGCCGCCGAGTCGTAGCTGACGACGATGACCGCCGTGCGCGAAAGCAGTTCGCCGCCGGAGAGAGCCTCGGAGGCCTCGGTGATCTCGACGGCCTGGGCGGGGGCGCCGGTGGCGGGGCCGGTCGGATCGGCGGCCTCGGGGGTCTCGGCGCCCTGGGCGGGGTCAGGGGTGGAGGTCATCGGAGCAGGAGCCTTCCGGGTGCGGGACGACGTCGTGGCTCGGGTGCTCCCACCGTGGGGCGCACCCGCTTCGTGATAGTACCGTTAGACCCTGATATGAGGCCGCGATCCGCCGGCAGGCGGGAGGAAGGACGGGCTGGACGTGCACCTGACCATCGCGATGCTCACCTACCGCCGCAACGACTACCTCGCGCAGGTGATCCCCGAGCTGCTGGCGCAGACCGACGACGTCTGTGATGCGCAGACGACGGCGAGCGTGCTCATTGTGGACAACGACCCGCAGGCCGGGGCGAGGGCCGTCGTCGAGGCCGCCCGGGCGGCGCTGGCTGGCGAGCAGTCGGAGGCGGTGGAATCGTCTGGGGCGGCTGACTTGGACGCGGCGGTGACGTCGCGGCTGGTCTACGTTCACGAGCCCGAGCCGGGCATCGTGGCCGGCCGCAACCGGGCCCTCAGCCAGGCCCACGGCTCTGACGCCCTCGTCTTCATCGACGACGACGAGATCCCCTCACCGGGCTGGCTCAAGGCCCTCGTGAGCACCTGGCGCGCCCAGGGCTGCGCCGCCGTCACCGGCCCCACGCCGCCGACCTTCGAGGTCGACCCCTCGGCGTGGGTGGTCGCCTCAGGCGCCTTCGACTCCTGGGAGGCCGCCGACGGGGCCCAGGTCCGCAGCGCCGACACCGGCAACCTGCTCCTGGATCTGGCCGTCGTCGAAAACCTGGGGCTGCGCTTCGACCCGCGCTACGGGCTCACCGGCGGTGAGGACTCCCTGTTCACCCGCCAGCTCACCCGCGCCGGCGGCGTCATCCGCTTCGCGGCCGGGGCGGTGGTCACCAAGCGCGTGCCCGCGGCCCGCGCCCGGCGCACCTGGGTGCTGGAGCGCTCCCTGCGCTCGGGCTCGTCCTGGGCCCGGGTGCGCATCGACACGGCCGGGCCCGCCGACGGCGGTGCCTCTGGCAGGCTCGCGCGCCTCAGGCTGCGCCTGGGCTACGGCGCCAAGGGGCTGGCCAAGGCCGGAATCGACGGGGCACGGGCCGGCGTGGCCCGCATCCGCGGTGACGTGCCCGCCCAGGCCCGCTACGAGGTCTCCTCGCGCGGGGGACTGGGCATGGTGGTGGGCGCTCTGGGTGTCCACGTGCGCGAGTACGGACGCCCCCGGCGCCGGAGGAGCACAGCACGCCCCGGCAGGAGGAGCGCATGAACCGGCTGACGATCGCCATCCCCACCTTCCGCCGCCCGCAGGACCTCAAACGGGCCGTCAGCGGGGTCCTGGAGCAGGCCGGTGCGCTGGTCGGCGGCGTGGGTGCCGAGGCCCGAGAACCCGAGGGCGATGCCGCGGGTGCGGCGGACGTGGATGGAGGAGCCGGGAGGGGCGTGAGCGACGTCGAGGTCCTCGTCATCGACAACGACGCCCAGGGCACCGGGCACGAGGCCGCCCTCGCCGCAGCGGCCGACGCCGGGGTACCGGTGCGTTCCTCAGCGGAGGGCTCGGAGGAGCCCGGGGGCGTGGGCCTGCGCTACGTCATCGAGGAGAGGCCCGGTGTGGCGGCGGTGCGCAACCGCGCCCTGGACGAGACCGGTGGGCGCGACCTGCTCGTCTTCATCGACGACGACGAGGAGCCCGAGCCCGGCTGGCTCGCCGCCCTCGTGGGGCTGTGGGCCTCGACCGGCTGCCAGGCGGTGGCCGGACCCGTCATCCCCGCCTACGAGGTCGAGCCCGAGGCGTGGGTGCGTCAGGGCGAGTTCTTCGTGCGCAGGACCTGGCCCACCGGCACGGTCCGCCCAGTGGCGGCCTCCAACTGCCTGCTGCTGGACCTGGGTTTCGTGCGCCGGGCCGGGCTGCGCTTCGATGAGGCCTTCGGCGCCACTGGGGGAGAGGACACGCTCTTCACCCGCCGGCTGAGCGCCGCCGGCGGAGTCATCCGCTGGTGCGATGAGGCGCGCGTGCGCGACCACGTGCCGGCCTCGCGCCTCACCCGCCCCTGGATCCTGCGACGGCAGCGCTCCCATGCCGCCACCTCGGTGCGCGTGGAGCTGGCGCTGGCCGGTGGCGGGGCTCAGCCGGCCATCCGGGCCAAGGCCGCGGCCGGTGGCCTGGTGCGCATCGTCGTCGGCGGCCTGCGAACCGCCGGCGGAACCCTCATCGGCAGTCCTCAGCATGCTGCTAAGGGAGCTCGGCTGTTGGCCCGTGGCCGCGGCATCCTGGCGGCCAGCGTCGGAGGCGGCGTCCACCGCGAGTACGACCACTGAGGCGGTGCCGAGTGAATCGGTGTCGAAAGGTGAATCAAGGGGCGGCAAAGCCAACGGATGAAGGTGAATTGGAGTGAGTGAAGCTTTTAGGGATGGCGGTCCGTGTCGAAAAATCTCTTTCCGTTAAATTGTCAACCTAAAAGACGGTTTATTCGGAGGGGGTTGTGCGGCTGCGTTTAACGCCCATTTCTTCTCCAATGATAACTTCGCCGTCAGCAGTAATGTCATACACCAGCATGCGGCCATCTGGGTCGTCCATGGAACGCACTCTCTCGCTGGTGACTATGTCGGTCCCGTTTGGGTCGCCAGGATGAGGCTCTGGGGCCCTTGTGTAGGGATTTCCTAGCCATAGGTTAATCCAGTTGAGCGCGGTTAGTTGCGTTAGGATTTCGCAGGTTCTTATGGTAGCCGAGTTGGTGTCGAGGTTCTCCATTTTTCGTACTGCATTGAATGCCTCAAAAGCGCTCGTTTCCCCTTCGAATCCCATAAAAAGCACTTCTAGAACAGTAGGATCAATCATAGTGCTGGATTTCCTTTCAGGGGAATTCTGTAAGTTTCTCCACTTTCCGATACGCGGAGGTAGGGGCCTCCGTGAAGTGGGTCCCTCGCTGTTGGGCTGCCTGGTTCATATATAATCACTTCTCCCTTGACGTGAGGGTTTCTGAATCTCATTCCATTGGGTTCCTTTCGCGGTATATCTCTGATCCAGTCCTCAGGAATGATTTTGAGTGCCTCCTCCTTTGAAAGTCCCCGAACGCTCTGAACGTCGGGGAACGGGCCTCCGGGGCGTGGCTTTCCGCCGCTACCTTGTCTTCCGTTTCTCTTTGGTGGGGTGCCTCTACTGCCTGCGGCGGCTGATCTGGCTTCGGTTCTGGCTGTTGCTTGTTCGGTGGCTTGGGCTGTTTTCTTGCCTCCTTGTCTCAGGGCGGTGCGGGTGGCGGCCATGTCCCTGGCGGTGGTGCGGGCGATGGTGTGGGCGCCGGCCCCGAGTACTGAGCCTGGGATGAAGGTCAGAGCGAAGTCGAACAGGTCCCAGGCTAGCTGGCCTGCGGTGACGTTGCTGAGGTATGAGGAGGTCGCCGCTGCAGGGTTGTGGATGAAGGAGGCTAGGCCGTGGCCGTGGGCCGCGGCCCAGGTCAGGACTCCGACGGCTCCCATAGCCAGGGCGAAGGTGGAACCGGCTGACATCAGCAGCATCACACCCAGCGCCGTGACCAGGAGCTGACCCATGGGGCCCAGGGAGTCCCACCACGTCGCCAGCTCGTCGAGCAGGCCGGCGAAGAACCCAGAGTCACTGCCGCCGAACAGCAGCGACGAGCCAATCGCCTGAGCAACCACCACACCGCACCACAGACACACCAGCCCTATGAGGGCCGAGACCACGATTGTGATGAGAGCGAAGACGCGGCGTGCCGCGGGTTCGAACCCGGGGGTGGTGGCCGCCATGGCGTCACGGCGCGTTTCCATCACCTGGGCAGCGGTCAGACGGCCCTCGATCATGCGCTGGGAGCGGGTCATGCGCCGGTCGGCGTAGCCACGGGCGATAACGACCAGATCGCTGTAGGAGTAGGCCACCAGCGCCGCGACGGCCTCGATCGGAGCCCGCACAAAAGCCGGTCCCCCGATCGCCGTCACGGAGGGCGCCCTGGGCGCCTCGCCAGCAGTGACCCCCAGGGCTCCGGTGCGCAGGCGCCTGCGGGCATCGGCCAGCAGGCACAGGCCGAACAGCACCACCGAGTAGGCGATCGCATTGTTGCCCCGCCCCGAGACCTGCCACACCGCACCCAGCCAGTAGACGGCCGGGTCGTCCGAGTCCAGCCAGGACACCGAGGTCAAGGAGGCCACCGAGGCGTTGTAGGCCGCGTGATCCACCACCACCTGCACCAGCGCTACGGCAGGCAGCACCCAGGCCACCACCCGCCCCAACGGCCTGCCGGTGCGCCACAGGACGATCCCCAAGCCGACCGCCATCGCCACCGTCATCGTGGACACGTGATGACCCACCGCCAGCGGGCTCGGCCCCCCGCCGGCCATGAACCGACCTAACAGGCCGTCACTGTTCCACAGGCGGAAGGACCCGGCCGTCCAGGCGTTGAGCGAGTAGTCCAGACCCTTATCACCACCCAGCAAAGAAGCCAGCATCCCCTGAGGCGCTAGACGCCTGGCGCCGTCCTCAGCCGCAGTGAAACCCGCCCCGGCCGCGTAACCCAGCAACGCCCAGTCCACCGCCGCCAGGCGCCGCGCCCGCCCCGGTGCCACCAAAGCCACCACCACCAGCGGCACCAGCTTGCCCGGCTCCTCCACAAAGGCCGCCAGAGCAATGCTCGTTCCGTCGTCACTCGTCGACATCCCGCCACTGGCGGCAACCAGCTCCGTAGCCTTAGCCACCACCAGCGCCCACGGCACACTCACCGAGAACATGACACTCACCGCCCGCCACGAGATGGTGCGAGTGCGTGACAGCAGCACCATCACCCCCAGACAGGCCAGCATCCAGAGCGTCGGCACCATCGCAGCAGCCAGGCGCGGCACCACCAGCACAGCCACCACCAGCAACACGATCGTGATGCGCTGACTGATCCGAGACAGCCGTAACAGCCCCCGGGCCAGCCCCTCGTGACGGCTCAACCACCTCTGCCAGGCCCACTGCACCCGCTGCCAGGCCTCCGGCGGAAACTGTAAGGACCCCGCCGGCCGCCCCCACACCAACGGGGAGACAACACCAAAAGCACCCGGAGCACTATGAAAACCCACCAAAACCCTCTCACACCACCAATAGTGAGCAAACACCCACCCAAAGCCACAAGAACGTAATCATCCTGTTATCTACGACCCCGCGTCACCACCCTGACCAACGTCAGTGGCGCAGGGGCGAGCCGTGGAAACGAGGCTTGAGCCGTAGATGTGCTACAGAAGTAGCGAAAGGGCTCATTGCCCCGCCGAGTCTCAGTCTCAGCCAGGGGATCAGGGGGGTGCCCCTATGTGGTGTGTCAAGCGGCGGCAGGTAGTTTCGTGGCTGGTTGTGGGTCGTAGAGGGCTCCATCTCGGATCATGGCGTGCAGGGTCAGGATGCGGCGGTGGGCCAGGGCGAGAACGGCCTGGCCCAAGGCGGTTTGCCTTGGTCTCGTTTGCGCTGGTAGTAGGCCCGGGAGACGGGGTCGGAGCGCAGGGAGGCGAAGGCGGAGGTGAACATGGCGCGCTTGAGCCTCTTGTTGCCGCCGTGGGAGACGTGCTCGCCACGGATCGATGAGCCGGAGCGGCGTGTGACGGGAGCGAGCCCGGCGTAGGAGGCCAGCTGGGCTCCGGTATTGAAGGTCTTGCCCAGGGTCTCGGCCAGCAAGGATGGCGGCGGCCGGGACCCCTGATCCCGGGCACGTGTGGTCAGGACCTGGTAAAGAGGGTGGGCCTCCACCAGGGTCACTGGCCTAGGTGGCGACATCGGCCCGCTGAGCGTGCAGGGCGATAAGCTGCCTAGCCAGGTGGGGCAGCACCACTGCGGCGGCGTCGGTGCCGGCGACCACCACGCTCTGGCGCTCCAGGGCCGAGACGATCTGGCCGGCCCAGGTGGCGTGCCGCCTGCACCCGTGCTTCTTGAGCCTGGCGTCAATCCTTGCCTTGCCCGCTCGCTTCAGGTCGGCTGGAGTGGGCCAGGCGGCGACGGGCCTCCAGGACGGCGTCGTGCTCCAGCCAGGGCCCTACCACGGCCTCGAGGGTGGGGTGGATCTGGGTGAACGACTGGCCCCGGATCCGGTTGGCGCTCTGGTTGACCTGGCGGGCCAGGTCCAGGTCGAATCCAGTCAGCATGCTCAGCGCTGCGGCGTCCTCATCCGAGGCGTTGATGGCTCTCAGGGTGTGGGGCATGGTCCTGGCCGCGCCGGCGATGACGGCAGCGTCCTTGGCGTCGGTCTTGGCGCTGCCCGGTGTCAGGTCGGCGATGCGTCGCATCGACAGTCCGGGCAGGTAGCCCACGGTGATTCCCATGTCCTGAGCCACCGCCACGGCCAGGGCCCCGATGGTGGCAGGCTGATCGACCACCACCAGCAGGCTCCCGTGATCGGCCAGCTTCTTGTACAGAGCACGCAGGCGCTCCTCTTCGTCGGGCAGGGCCCTGTCGAAGACCTTCCGCCCGTCCCGGCTCAGGGCAGTGGCCCAGTGCTCGCTCCTTGCCGACGCCCGGTGCCGATGAAGACTGCTATGTCCTCGATATCCATCTTCGTGCCGCCTCTCGCTGCATGGGTGCAGGGCCAGCCGGTGGACGACAGGTCCCGCACCCACGCCTGCGAAAGACCTCACACACTGCGGGCCGTTCCCCTTATCAGCGGTCACCAGCGCCCGGCTGCCGCAGGTGACTTTCGCCCCCCGGATCATCTACGGACAGGGGCAAGACATCATGCCCACAGCAGCTGGCCCAGCCCCGGACCACCCGGGACCACCAACAAGGTAACGGGCGGGTCGGGCTCGAGGTCAGTCCCTGAGTGAGGTTTCGACGGCTGGGCGGCGCTCGACGTCGGGGGCGGGCTCTGATGCGGGCGCTACAGCGGAGCTGGAGAGCGCGTCCCGCGGCGGGGTGGCCGGCTCGTCGTCGGCGCCCAGCTGGGCGGCCTCGCGCAGGGGAGGTTGCAGAACGGCGGCCCCCAGCACGATCGGAAGGTAGGCGGGTAGCACCGTCCAGGGCCCCACGAAGACGTTCTGCACCACGGTCAGGGCTGCGAAGAACAGCCAGGGAGTGGCCTTGAGGCGCCCCAGGTCGCGCATCATCGCCGCCAGCGCCATTCCCGCAATGAGCAGCAGCAACAGGCCGCCCGGGATCGAGGCCGCCGCCCACATGTCCATGAGGCCCGAGTGCAGCTCGATGCGGCCGCCGAACATGAAGTTCTCGACGTAACCGTTCTCCGGGTCGTAGCCCAGGGCGGCCATCCCTTGCTTGGCCACCCACAGGTCCTCGAAACGGGGCTTGACGCCGGCTCCGTACCCCCAGGGCCGGTTCTGGAACAGTGCCCAGGAGGCTCCCAGCTCGGGGCGGGCGGACAGGAGCAGGCCCGCCGAGCTGGAGGACTGGGCGATGGTCCGGTTCTGGGCGTCCTCGCCCAGGGTCCCGGACTCCGAGGCCATGACCACCCCGACCATCGCCACGATCCCCACGACCGCCAGAACGAGGATCTGGGAGATCGCTAGGCGCCGGGGAGTGGGCACGTGCCATCGGGCCCAGGACGCCAGGGCCTGCCAGATGACCGTGCCCAGGATGATGGCCAGGAAGGCCAGGGTGGAGCGCGAGTCGGAGACGAGGAAGACGCCGCTGAGCACCAGCAGGGCCACGATCTGCACCAGCCGGCGCTGGTCGGCCACGAGGCTGAGGACCATGATCGTCACCGCCGCACCGATCCCGAACTTCCACGGGTTGGAGCTGGTCTGCAGCAGGGGCAGCGCGTCCAGGAACATGCCGAAGCCGACCGCCAGGGCTGCGCGCCTCGCGCCCAGCCGGCGGGCCCCCCACACGAAGACGGCTACCGCGCAGGGCACCGCCAGCAGGCTCAAGGTGGTGACCCGGCGGGCCCAGGCCTCGACGACGAAGCTGCTCTCGGCCAGCAGGGACATGATGTAGGCCGTGCCCGACGCCAGGATGGACAGCACGAGCAGCAGCGAGAAGCGGCGCGCCTTGCGCACGGCCGTCCAGGTGATGGGGACCGAGGCGAGTGCGACACAGTCCCCGACGCTCAGGGCTGCCGCCAGCTCGCGGCGCACACCTACGCAGACCAGCAGGACGACGGCGATCGCCATCTCCAGCCGCCGCCATGTCGTCCCCGGTTCGCGGCTCGATTCAGGATCAGCGTCCGACGGCGTCCGCGAGTCCTGGTGGGAGGTGCCCTGCGACCATGTCTGGGCCACGGCCGGTCAGGCGTCTTCCCGAGAGCGACGACGCCCGATGATGAGCAGCGGGTCCTCGACCTTGTCCTGCGGGTTCTTCTGACTCAGGAAGTACAGCAGGATCGCCACGATGGCACCGGCGGCCAGCCCGATGGCGGTCCCGATCAGCGCGGTCGACATGGCCGACAGGCTCGAGGGGGCGGAGGGGGTCGTGGGGGAGTCGACCACCTTGAGCGTCGCGGTGGTGTTTCCCGCCTGCCCCGAGCTGGACAGGTCGCGGGCCACCGAGTCCAGGGCGGTCAGCTCGGCCTCGGCGATCCTGTGGGCGCGCTGGGGATCCGTGCTGGTGGCTCGGATCTCCACCAGGGTGGTGCCGGTCTTGCTTGTCACCGAGACGGACTTGCGCAGCTCGTCCTGACTGATCCCCGTGTCCTTGGAGACCTCCGCGAAGGTGCTCTCCGAGGTCCCGATCTCCACCAGCGTCGGCATGATGGAGGTCAGGTAGTTGAAGGTGTTGGGGAGGTTGGCCTCACTGTTCTCCACACCCAGATTCGCATTGGCGGTGGAGGTGTACTGCGCCGGCGTCAACAGGCCGAAGACAGTGCCGATGATGGTGCCCAGCACAACGTGCATGACCACCAGGACTGCGTTCTTGCGCAGCGCGATGATGAGGGTTTCCGGGTCCATGGGTTCCGTTTCGGTGATTGCGGGAGCAACAGAATAGCGCGCCGTTTGGGGCGAGAGCCGGGCGCGGGAAGTGACTCACCTCCTTCCCGGGCACTTTTCAGAACTCGTCGGGTCGTTGGGGTTTGAGGATTGCTGGCACTCGCAGGACGATCGACCGATCGGGTAGTGACGAATGCGACGGGCTTCCGCCAGGTGCAGCAACACCAACGACGACGCGGGTACGAGTGACTCCGGGGCGGCGCTCAGGGCGCGTTGGAGGACTCGGTGGCGCTGTGGCGGTGGACGGAGCCCTCGGTGCGCGAGTCGGTCTCCGCCCCCGAGGCGCCCTCGGAGCCGTGTGAGTTGTCTGCAGGCCCGGAGTGGAGCGTGGGCTCGGCCTTCAGGCCGCGCAGGCCGTTCCAGGCGAGGTTGACCATGTGAGCGGCCACCTCCTCCTTGCTCATCGAGCGGTTCTCCAACCACCACTGAGCCGGCATGGCCACGATACCCACCAGCATCTGGGCGTACAACGGGGCCGTGCGCGGGTCGAGGTCGTGGGCGGCGAACTGCGAGGCGAGGATCCCGGAGACCTCGATGGCGACGTCGGCCAGCAGTGTGGAGTAGGTGCCGGCGGCGCGGTCCGAGCCGGCCGAGAGGATGCGGAAGCCGTCGGGGGAGTCCTCGATATAGGTCAGCAGGGCCAGGGCGGCCCGCTCGGCGACCCGTGAGGCCGAGCCGGAGACGTCAGGCCCTTCCGTCGCGCGCCGCCCGGTCTCCGGTGCCTCCGCGGCGCCCGCGGCCGGGTCCGCAATCGCCGAGGAGATCGCGGCTGAGATCGTCGTGATCTCCCGGTCGACGACGACGGCGTACAGGCCCTCCTTACCGCCGAAGTGCTCGTAGACCACCGGTTTGGACACCTGGGCGCGGGCCGCCACCTCCTCCACGCTTGTGGCGTCGAAGCCGCGCTCGGCGAACAGTCCGCGGGCCACGGCGATGAGCTGCTCGCGCCGCTCGCTGGCGCTCATACGGGTGCGCTTGGCCGCCATGGCCCTAGACCCCGCTGCTGCGGTCGGCCGGCCGGGCGGAGCGACGGCGCTCGGACCACTGGGCGAAGCGCGCCGAGGCCAGGGCCCCGGTGCGGCGGGCCAGCCGGTGGCTGGGGGCCTCGATGTAGCGCTGGAACAGCCAGGTCAGCGGCGCCGAGACCAACGGGGCCAGGATGAGCACCCACCACGGCGAGATTGAGTGCGTCAGCAGCCGCAGCGAGACCACGACCGGCTCGTGCACCAGATAGAGGGAGAAGGACATGAGCCCCAGGTACTGCACGGTGCGCGAGCGCAGCAGGCCGCGCAGCGCCCCGGCCCGCACCACGAGGTAGACCAGGTAGGCCGCCGCCGCCAGGGTGACCGCGTTGGCCAGACGCTGAGCCATGTGGCTCTCCATCCCCGGCCACCAGGCCAGGGTGATGAGCAGCAGGCACACCAGGGCCTGCGCCGTCGCCCAGGGGCGGGGACGCTCGGGGACCGGGGCGGGGTTGTGCCCCCAGGCCCAGCCCATCACCGCGCCGACGGTGAAGACCGGCAGGTAGCTGCCCGAGCCGGGGCTGGCGGTGATGACGGGGACCGCCAGGGCCGCCACCACCGGCAGCCAGGAGAACCGCCAGCGGGCGCACAGAGCCACCCCGAGGATCATCAGGGGCAGCACGAAGGAGAAGATCGCCTCGGCGTGCAGCGACCACAGGACGGTGTTGCGGTAGGCATGCTTGGGGATGAGCAGGTACTCCATGAGCATCTGGCGCGCCCCGAGCCCCACGGGGTGGGTGACGGTCATCCAGTGACCCAGCGCCGGATCCTCCGAGCGCGGCACGAGCAGCATCGCGATGACCGCGAAAGTGGTGGAGGCCGCCGCCGGCAGCCACAGGCGCACGAAGCGCCTCGGGCCGTAGTCGACCCAGTCGAAGCGCCGCCCCTGGGCGTGGCGGCGGGCCACCGGGTAGGTCAGGGCCACACCGGACAGGACGAAGAAGATGAGGACGGCCTCATGGCCCGCCCACAGCAGGTGGAGAGGGCTCTTGGTGAGGATCTGGTTGAGGACCCCGGTGGGTACGGTGCCGGGCCGCGCCCCGACCTCCGCCAACGCGGGGACGGTCTCCAGGGCGTGGTGGATGAGCACGACGACGGCGGCCAGCCCGCGCAGCCCGTCGAGCTCGATGAGTCGCACCGCTGCCGGCTTGCCGGAGGAGGGAGGGGGAGCGGAGGGGGAACTGGACATGCCCCCATCCTGCCCTGTCCTCCTGGCCGACCGCGAAGCCCGGGGAGTGTGGCATACGCCCCGCACAGGTGGGAGACCCGGTGCTGAACACGATTGGGACGCGACCGGGTGTGACCGGGGCGCGCTGAACCGCCGCGTAAGGTGCCGAGCGCGACCGGGACATGAGAGACTGTCCCGGCGTCTCGCCCCTCGCCGTCGGGCCCGGGTCGGGATGTGTCCTTCCGCCCTGGTGTAGCGGCAGCACGCAGGCCTTTGGAGCCTTGAGGCCCGGGTTCGAATCCTGGGGGCGGAGCGGCGTAGCATGAGCGGCGTTGGGGTTCCCTCGCTCTCACGCCCGACGGCGGTCACCCAATCGCCGGTGGGATACGCGCCAACCGTCCATCCGTACCTGATTTCAGAAACCGTTGGAGTCCGTCCCCGGCCTCCGCCCGGTCGCGGCCGGAGACGTCGGGAGCCCGGGCGCGAACCTGTGAGAAGAGGACACGTGACGCCAACCGCACCCGCCGCCGTCATCGTCATGGCCGCAGGCAAGGGAACTCGTATGCGATCGGTCACCCCCAAGGTCCTGCACCGGATCGGCGGTCGCAGCCTGTTGGACCACGCCGTTACCGCGGCCCGGGGGCTGGAGCCCCAGCACCTCGTCGTCGTTGTGCGTCACGAGCGCGACGCCGTCATCGCCCACCTCGCCGAGGTCGCCCCCGACGCCGTCCCGGCCGACCAGGACGAGGTGCCCGGCACCGGGCGGGCCGTCGCCTGCGGGCTGGCCGCCCTGCCCGAGGACCTGGATGGCCCCGTCGTCGTCACCAGCGGGGACGTCCCGCTGCTGGACACCGCCACCCTGAAGGAGCTCCTGGCTCAGCACCATGAGCGCGGGGATGCCGTCACCCTGCTGACCACCGAGCTCGAGGACCCCACCGGCTACGGGCGCGTCGTGCGTGAGGCCGACGGCACCGTCTCGGCCGTCGTCGAGCAGCGCGACGCCAGCGAGGCCCAGCGCGCCATCCGCGAGATCAACGCCGGCGTCTACGTCTTCGACGCCGCCCACCTGCGCACCGCCCTGGAGACCCTAGGCACGGACAACGATCAGGGCGAGGTCTACCTCACCGACGTCGTCGCCCACGCCCACCGGGCCGGACGGTCCACCAGCGCGCTGGTCGCCACCGACCACTGGCTCGTCGAGGGCTGCAACGACCGCGCCCAGCTCGCCGAGCTTGGCGCCGAGCTCAACCGCCGCGTCCTGGCCGACTGGATGGCCCAGGGCGTCGGCGTCGTCGACCCGGCCTCCACCTGGGTGGACGTCACCGCCGAGCTCGCCCAGGACGTCACCCTCGAGCAGGGGGTCCTCGTGCGCGGAACCACCCGGATCGGCCAGGGCGCCCGCGTGGGCGCCTACGCGATCCTCACCGACGCCGTCATCCCGGCCGGCTGCGTCGTGGCCCCCTTCAGCCAGCTCGACGCCGACGCCGCTCAGGCCTGACGCATGAGCGCAGCGCAGCTTCGGCCCCGACCGGCCCGGCCGTACGGGGCGTGCCGGACGTGCCGGCCGGAGCGATCACTGACCTTCACCTCCGTCTCCAACAGTCACATCGAGGGCCGCACCGGCCGTGAGAAGGGAACCACGTCATGACGGGCATCATTACCAAGGGTGAGAAACGGCTGGTCGTCGTCTCCGGACGCGCCCATCCCGAGCTCGCCCGAGACGTGGCCAGCGAGCTCGGCACCGAGGTGCTGTCCTCCACGGCCTACGACTTCGCCAATGGGGAGACCTACGTCCGCTTCAACGAGTCGGTGCGCGGCTGCGACGTGTTCGTCGTCCAGTCCCACGGCGACCGTGTCAACGACTGGCTCATGGAGCAGCTCATCATGGTTGACGCCCTCAAGCGCGCCTCCGCCAAGCGCATCACCGTGGTCGCCCCCTTCTTCCCCTACGCCCGTCAGGACAAGAAGCACCTGGGACGCGAGCCCATCAGCGCCCGCCTCGTGGCCGACCTCTACAAGACCGCCGGCGCCGACCGCCTCATGAGCGTGGACCTGCACACCTCCCAGGAGCAGGGCTTCTTCGACGGCCCCTGGGACCACCTGTGGGCCCAGCCGGTACTCGTGGACTACGTGCGCACCCGCGTCGACCCGGCCAACGCCGCCGTCGTCTCTCCCGACGCCGGCCGCATCCGGGTGGCCGAGCGCTGGGCCAACCAGCTCGGCGGCACCCCGCTGGCCTTCGTCCACAAGACCCGCGACGTCACCCGCCCCAACGAGTCGGTGGCCAACCGCGTCGTCGGCGACGTCGAGGGACGCTCCTGCGTCCTGGTCGATGACATGATCGACACCGGCGGCACCATCGCCAAGGCCGTCCAGGTGCTCCTGGACTCCGGGGCCAAGGACGTCATCGTCGCCGCGACCCACGGGGTGCTCTCCGGGCCGGCCGTGGACCGGCTCTCCACCTGCGGGGCCCGCGAGGTCATCGTCACCGACACCCTGCCGATCCCCGCCGGCAAGCGCTTCGAGCAGCTGACGGTTCTGCCGATCGCGCCGCTGCTGGCGCGCGCCATCAAGGCCGTCTTCGACGACGGCTCGGTGGCGGAGCTCTTCGACACCGTCGGCGTCGTCGGCGACTGAGGCCGTCGGGGCCGCTCCTCGCCGGACCCTCATGAGCCACAGCGCGCCGGCTCCGGCCGCCGCGCTCCCGCCCTCGCCGGGCCCCTTACCGGGCCCGGCGAGGGCATTTGTCATGGGGTGGGCTCCCCATGACGGCGAGTCGCGCTCGGGGTGTGCAGTAACCTTCAGATAACGATTTCGTTGCAAACCGACCTTGTGGTCACGTAGCGTGGCGCCGTCATCGAACTGTGTTCCTTTCGTTGCCTCTTCGTGTTCCGCATGGTCGGATGCGCTCCCCGAACTAACAAGCGCTACCAGTTACATTAATCGTTATCGCAGACATTCATCCGGTGACTCATGTGGGCCTCATCCGTCCCGGTACCAGCGATGATCTGTGATCCGCTTGCGCGTTGCTCGCCATATGTACCGGAGGTTCCCGTGCGCCGTCTCTCCACTGTCCCTCGTCTTGCCATCATCGTCTCCCTCCTGCCGCTCCTGCTCGCCTCGATGGTTGTCCTGACCCCCGCCGCCCCGGTGGCCACGGCTCAGGAGGCCGATGCCGACGGAGACGACCCTGGCGACGGCGGTAACAACGAGGCCGCCGCTGCCGCTGGTACCGACCCCTCCGGCCAGTCCTCCCGGGAGCCCACCTACACGGCCGCACCCCTGCCCACGGTGCAGATCGACGGCGTCGCCTGGGGGCAGCTCGTTGTCGGCGACGTGGTCTACGTCGTCGGCAACTTCAACAACGCCCGTCCGGCCGGGGCCCGTGCCGGACAGCAAGAGGTCCCGCGCTCCAACATCCTGGCCTACGACCTCAACACCGGGAAGCTCATCGAGGACTTCGCCCCCGCCCTCAACGGCGCGGGACGAAGCCTGGCCCTCTCCGAGGACGGCAAGACCCTCTACGTCGCCGGGGAGTTCGACAAGGTCGACAACGAGTGGCACAGCCGTTTGGCCGCCTTCGACATCTCCCACGGGCACGGCACCCTCATCTCCTCATTCCAGCCCGTGTTCAGCACCACCGTCAAGGACATCGCGGTGGCCGGAGACACCCTCTACGTCGGGGGCTACTTCACCACGGTGAACAAACAGAAGCGGAGCCGCCTGGCCGCCCTCAAGGCCTCCACCGGTGAGCTCCTGGACTGGACCGCCTCCGCCGAGGGCCCCAACGCCCAGGTCTACGCGATCGAGGTCTCCCCGGACCATTCCAAGGTCGTCATCGGCGGATCCTTCTCCACGGTCAACGGCTCGAGCAAGCCCGGATACGGGATGGCGCTGCTGAGCGCCTCCACCGGTGAGGTGCTGCCCATGCCGGTCAACGACACCGTGCGCACGGCCGGTGAGAAGGCCGCCATTTTCGACATCGCCGTCGACGAGGACGGTTTCTACGGCACCGCCTACTCCGCCGTCGGACGCCTCGACGAGGCCAACCTCGAAGGCAGCTTCAAGGCCGACTGGAACGGTAACCTGATCTGGCTCGAGCCCTGCCACGGGGACACCTACGGGATCGCCCCCACCAAGGACACCGTCTACACGGTGGGGCACGCCCACTCCTGCGAGACCATCTACGGGTTCCCCAACATGCCTGAGGTACGCAAGGACGGTCAGCACCCCCTGTACGTGCGGGCCATGGCCTTCACAAACAGCCCCGACATCACCATCCGCCACCAGGGGGTGGCCGACGGGTACCAGGACTGGTCGACCTCGGGTCTCAAGAGCCCCACGATCATCGGCTGGTACCCGGACCTGGAGGCGGGGAAGTTCACGAAGACGTCCCAGGCCGCCTACAAGGTCGACGTCACCGACTCCTACATCCTCATGGTGGGCGAGTTCATCGAGGCCGATGGCAAGGTCCAGCAGGGGATCGTGCGCTATCCCAAGCGCGCGGGCCAGCCCACGCTGCCCCCCGAGGGCAAGGCCGAGACCCTGGCCGCCAAGGCGGAGGTGACGACCTCGGGCTCAGTGAGGGTGGGGTTCAACGCCACCTGGGACCGCGACGACCCGACCCTGACCTACAGCCTCTACCGGGATGACGAAACCGCGCCGGTGGCCACCGAGAAGATCAGCGACACCCGCTGGGCCCTCAAGAGCCACAGCCTGGAGGACACCACCTGCTCGCCCGGCGATCATACCTACCGCCTGGTGGTCTCCGACCCCAGCGGCAACACCATCACCGCCCAGATCCCGAGTCTCACGGTCCCTAAGACGGCGCAGAACAACAAGGAGAAGGACAAGAAGGCCAAGCCCGCCGCTGAGGCGAAGGACGCCGCCAAGAACGCGGACCAGGGCTGCAACCAGCAGGCTGCCGACGAGGACCAGGCTGCCGATGAGGAGGACGACAACTGAGCGCTCCGGCCCGGCGGGTCCTGGCCTGTAGCGGCTCGGTGAGTACATGAAGGGCGGGTCCGATGCTTCGAGCATCGGACCCGCCCTGGATGACGCTGGTGCTGGCAGCCGGCTTACCAGGAGCGGCGCGTCGGTTGCCTGCGGCGACCGGCCGAGGCCGCAGAGGCAGCCGAGGCGGAGGCCGTGTGCCGGGCCGAGGAGGCCGACGACGCCGAAGCCATCTGCTGGCCGGGCTGGATCGACGGCGGCGGAGGCGGAGGCGGGGCGTCCGGCCGATCAGGACTGCGGTGGCGTCCACCGGTTGACGCCGACACCGGCGTGAGATGGTGGGTCTGCTCGATGGAGGACTCCTCGGACAGCGGCGTCACGAGAGTCAGCCGCGGCTTGGACATCCGCCGGCGTCGAGCCAGGGTCTGCCGGCGCGAGGGCGCCTGCTGACGCATCGACGTCGAAGGGGAGGGGGAGTCGGTCTCGGAGGCCGAGTCCTGCGTGCGCACCGCGACGCGCGAGACCTCGGCGGCGGCCGGGGGCTCGGGGGCCGAGGAGGTCGGTTGGGCCCGGCGTCTGCCCGTCGTCGTCGGCAGGGCGGAGGCGTCCTGCCAGCCGGCCGATGACACCGAGCGATCCGCCGAGGGCGAGGTGATGCGCCGTCGGACGGGCGTGCTCGGCGCGGAGCTCGACGTTGGCGCTGAGACGCGCCGGCGCCCGGTGGCCGGCGTGGCGGAGGCAGGGGAGCCGGCAGACGAGGTGACTGGTGCCGGGGCCGACGTCGGAGCCGGCGGGTACTGGTAGGACGGTCCCGCCGAGGGGGCGGAGGAGGCCGGGGAGGCTGAGGAGCCTGAGACGGTCTGTCCGGTGGGCAGGGCGGTGCTGCGCCGAGTGGGGCCGTCGGGTGCGCCCGGGAAACGGTGGCTCCCGGAAGTCGGGGCGGCCGTGTAGGGCTGCACAGCGATCGACGGAGAGGCCGGCACCGTTAGGTCGGCGGGGGTGGGCAGCGGAGGGGGCAACGGCGCGTGCCTGTAAGAGGCGCTGGCCTCGGAGGCCGACTGGGACGAGACGGTCCCGGCCGAGATGGTCTCGGACGAGGCGCCTGGGGCGGGCAGGTCGGCCTGCTGGCGCTGCATGGCGGAGGTGATGCCGGAGGTGAAGCTGTGTGCCGGGTCCGGGGCGGAGGGCTGGACGGAGGGCTGTGCCGAGGACTGAGCGGAGACGGAGGCCGCCGACGGTGACGACAGCGGCGCCGCGCTCATGGAGACGGGGCTCTGCGAGGCGGGGGAGTACGTCGGCATCGGGGAGGCAGGGGACGGCATCGGCGCTGGCGCGGGCACCGGCTCCTGGGCGGAGGGCACCGGCTGGGCGGCCGGGTTCGCGGAGTCGGAGATCGCGGGCATCGCGGTCGTCTGCTGGGGTGACTCGGGCGACTGCGGGGCCGGGAAGGTCGGGGCCGGTGCTGATGACGCCGTCGGCTGAGAGGCCGGTACTGGGGCCGACGTCGAGCCCGGCAGCATGGGCGCGGAAGCGGGGGACGGCATCGAGGCGGGGGCTGCCTGCGGGGCCATGGCGCCGGGGGCCGGGATGACGGAGGCCTCGGGGGAGGCCGGGACCGGAGACTGGGCCGGGAGCTGCTGATACTGGTAGGGCGGCTGTGCCTGCACCTGAGGCTGCGCGGGCGGCTGGCTCGGTCGCAGCAGGTCCGAGGTCTTCTGCCTCAGGGCGCTCAGCGTGGCCGCGGTGCGCCCGGGGCGGATCTCTGCGCCTCTGTCGGCGCCGTGGCCGCTGTCGCGCCGGTGACGGAACATCGCGTAGGAGACGGAGGCCAGAAGCCCCAGCAGCAGTCCGGAGATCGCCGCGGCCCGGGCGCCGGGTCGCTCCATGGTGGTGTTGGCCGTCGTGGCGGGCGAGGTGGTGCTCGTCGTCATGCCCAGGGCCTGCTTGCCCAGCAGCTCGCCGGAGGTGAGCTCCTTGTTGAGCGAGTCGGCCGTCGCCTGGGCCATGTCGACGGCCTTCTGCTTGCTGCCGGCCTTGGCGGTGATGGACAGGACCAGGGTCTCGGGCGGGTTGGTGACCGTCAGTGCGTCCGACAGGTCGGTGGTCTCCATGTTGAGGTTGGCTGCCGCCGGCTCGAGGACCTTCGGGCTCGTGGAGAGCTCCACGAGGGTCGGCATGAGGTCCTTGGCCTGGGTGGAGAAGGAGGGGGTCTCCTTGGACTTGGGCTGGATGCCCAGAGTCGTGGTGGCCATGGCCACCGGCGTCGTCGACAGGGCTACTCCCAGCCCGGCCAGGATGCATACGAGCAGGATGACGAGGCAGGCGACTAGGTTCCTGCGGATGGCGTGAAGGATCTGCGACGGCTGCACGCTGCTCCTCATCTGGTCTGGGGAAGATCTGGATCTGGTCGATTCCGGCGGCCCGTCGGGCACCGTGGGCCGTGTGGCCCGGCGGATGCTGAAAGGCTACGGCCCAACCCTAACTGTAAGATCACGCTCAGGTCTCGGTGACTGTAGTAGCCTTCGCTGCGCCCCCGGCTACGCCTGGAATCCTCGGACGTGGGGGAGCGGGTGATGTGGTGAGTCTTTCATTGGAATCGTGTGATGGGTGAGGGTCTTGAGGGCCCCCGTCCCCACAGTGAAGAAGACGTCGGGGTCGGCCCAATCGGGACGACGTCGACGGATTTCTTCCGGTCGGTCCTGACCTTGGTCAGGATCGGCGAGGCCCTCCCAGCATCTTCCCGGGCATTTCTCACAGCGGTTCTGTGGGGCGGCTCGGGGCCGCGCCAGCCGGCCGCCGACAAGCCACCTATCGACCACCTACCGACCACCGACTCGACCGCCGTGACATCACCGAGGTCATGACACAACAAGGGAGGAACGATGTCCTTCGTCAGGACCCTGTTCATCGTCCTCCCTATGGTGGGCGTCGCCCTGGCGGTCCTCATCTTTGTGGCCGACCGCATCCACCGCCGCCCCATCGCCGGGGCAGCACTGGTCATGGGCGCCATCGGTTTCGTGCCGGTGTGGGTGATGATCCCCTTCGAGCCCAATGTGCCTCCGGCCACCCTGGCCTGCTTCCTGGTGGTCCTCGCCCTCCTGCCCGGCTTCTCGTGGCGGCTGACCAGCGGTGACTTCATGGTCGCCACCGCCTGGTGCCTGGTGGGCCTGTCCGTCGCCGCGGGCTCGCCGCTCAACTACGTCCTGTCCGACGTCGTCTTCGGTGCCCTGCCCGCCTACCTCGCCGGACGGCTGCTCGTGGAGCGGCTCGGGCTGCGGCGAGTGGCGGAGGTCCTGGCCATCGTGTGGATCGTGGTGGCCGTGCTGGCGCTGTTCGAGGCCCTCACCACCATCAATCCCTTCAGCTACATCGCCATCGACAACAACCTCTACGAGGAGTGGGCCCCGCCCCTGGCCCGGGGCAGCTTCACCCGCGTCGAGGGGGCCTTCGGCCACCCCATCGCCCTGGGGGTGTGCCTGGCGGCCGGGATCCCGCTCATCCTGGCCGCGCGGTGGAGGCCCGGCTACCGGATCGCGGCCGGCGCCCTCGTCCTGGGGGCGACCATCCCGACCTTCTCCCGCTCGGCGATCGCCTGCGCCGTCATCGCCGTCATCCTCAGCCTCATGCAGGTGCACATCAATATCCCCGCCCTGTGGCGGATGAGCTTCCTTATGGTGCTGGTCGGTGTGGGCAGCGTGCTGCTGCCCTATGTCCTGGGCGTCTTCGACTCGGCCGGCCGCGAGCAGGAGGACTCGGCCGGCTACCGTGGCGACATCCTCGTCCTGGTGCGTCAGCTCAAGCCGCTGGGACTGTCCTCTGCCTACCAGAAAGTGGGGGACTCGGTGGCCTGGGGCGGCTACAGCTCCATCGACAACCACTTGCTCCTGACCGCGCTGCGCTTCGGGTGGATGCCTGTGGTGCTCGTCATGGTGGGGCTGTTGGTCTACGGCTTCAGGGCCGTCGTCCAGCGCTCCAACCCCGCGCAGATCGCTCTGCTCAGCCTCATCCCGGCCTACGGAACGGTCGCCTTCATCACCCAGATCGGCACCGTTGTGTGGCTCATCGCCGGCATGGCCGCCTCGGCGCAGGTCTCCGTCCTGCTGGAGAGCCGCAACAAGACCACGGGTGGGGGCGTGGGCGTCGTCGCCGGGCACGCCAACCCATGGAACCAGGTCCGCAGCGGGGACTGGGTCCGCCGGGCCTTCACCGGCCGACCGGCCCGGCCCACCGGTGGTTCCGGGACGGGGAGTCACTAGACTCGCGGTCGTGCTCCTGACTGCGCTCCTGCCTCCGCTGCTCGCCGACGCCGATATCGCCCGCACCGTTCGCGCCGCCTCCTCCCGCTCGCGTACCGACCGCAGCCTCGTGGTGGCGCCGGGCGCCCGACCCGCCGTCCTGGCAGCCATGGCCCTGGGCGAGGAGGGCGTCCAACGGGTCGCCGGCGGCGACGTACCGGCGGCCGGCTCCGCCGAGGCCTCCGGCACGCCCCTGCTGGTCGTCACCGCCACCGGCCGCGAGGCCGAGGAGACTGCCCTGGCGCTGCGCAGCTACCTGCCGGCGCAGGACGTCGCCGTCATGCCCGCCTGGGAGACCCTGCCTCACGAGCGCCTCTCGCCGCGCGCCGACACCGTCGCCCAGCGCCTGTCGGTCCTGCGCCGCCTGGCCCACCCTGAGGAGGGCGGGGCGATCCGCGTCCTCATCGTCCCCGTGCGCGCCCTGCTGGCCCCCGTCATCGCCGGCCTCGGTGAGCTCGAGCCCGTCCAGCTGGCCCCCGGTCTGACCGTCGGTCTGGAGGAGACGGCCCGCCGCCTGGAGGCCGCCGCCTACACGCGTGTCGACATGGTCGAGTCCCGCGGCGAGTACGCCGTGCGTGGTGGCATCCTCGACGTCTTCCCGCCCTCCGAGCCCCGGCCCGTGCGCGTGGACTTCTTTGGCGACGAGATCGACGAGGTCTCCTCCTTCGCCGTCGCCGACCAGCGCACCATCGAGACGCTGGGCGCTGTCACTGCCACCGCCTGCCGCGAGCTGGTCCTCACCGACGCGGTGCGCGAGCGCGCCGCCGCCCTGGCCGACGCCGTCCCCGGCGCCGCCGACATGCTGGAGAAGATCAGCCAGGGCATCGCCGTGGAGGGCATGGAGTCCCTCGCCCCGGTGCTGGTTGAGAAGATGGTCCCACTGCTGGACCTCGTCGGTGACCGGCTCACGGTGCTGCTGGAGCCCGAGCGGGTGCGCAAGCGCGCCGAGGACCTGACCGCCACCACCACCGAGTTCCTCGCCGCCGCCTGGACCTCGGCGGCCTCCGGCGGCACAGTCCCCGTCGACCTGTCCGCCGCCGCCTTCGCCCACCTGGCCGAGGCCCGGGCCCTGGCCCTGTCCTCCAACCGAGGCTGGTGGTCCTTCACCGCCCTGGCCGCAGGCCCCGAGACCACCCGCCTGGACCTCAGCGACCCCCACACCTACCGCGGCGAGCTCGAGCGGGCCGTGGCCGACTTGGGCCGGCTGGCCCGCCAGGGCTGGACCGTCGTCGTGGCCACCGACGGGCCCGGACCCGGCCGGCGCATGGCCCAGCTCCTGGGCGACGGCGACGTCCCCGCCCGCATCGTCGACCAGCTCTCCGAGGTCGGCGAGCTCGGCCGCGACAGCGACTGGGCCCCCGACCCGGCCGCCGTCGCCGACGAGAGCGACGCCGGTGGGTCGGCCGGCGCCCCGACGGCGGGCCCCGGCGACGGCGTCGTGCGCGTCACCCAGGCCAGCGCCGGCCACGGCTTCCTCGCCGAGGGCCTGCGCCTGGCCCTCATCGCCGAGTCCGACCTCACCGGGCGGGCCGGTGCCGGCCCCCGCGAGCGCCGCAGCCTGCCGGCCCGTCGCGCCCGCCGCTCCGTGGACCCCCTGTCCCTGCACGCCGGGGACCTCGTGGTCCACGCCCAGCACGGGGTGGGGCGCTTCATCGAGCTGAGCCGGCGCACCGTGGGCGGTCCCCGCTCCTCGGCCACCCGCGAGTACCTCGTCATCGAGTACGCGCCCTCCAAGCGCGGCCAGCCCGGCGACCGCCTCCTGGTGCCCACCGACGCCCTGGACCAGGTCACCAAGTACGTCGGCGGCGACAGCCCCGCCCTGAGCAAGATGGGCGGCGCCGACTGGGCCAAGACCAAGTCCAAGGCCCGCAAGGCCGTGCGCGAGATCGCCGGCGAGCTCGTGCGCCTCTACGCCGCCCGCGCCGCCACCACCGGCCACGCCTTCAGCCCCGACACCCCCTGGCAGACCGAGCTGGAGGAGGCCTTCCCCTACACCGAGACCCCCGACCAGCTCTCCACCATCGACGAGGTCAAGGCCGACATGGAGAAGGCCCAGCCGATGGATCGGCTCGTGTGCGGCGACGTCGGCTACGGCAAGACCGAGATCGCCGTGCGCGCCGCCTTCAAGGCCGTTCAGGACGGCAAGCAGGTCGCGGTCCTGGTGCCCACCACGCTGCTGGTGAGCCAGCACGCCGAGACCTTCACCGAGCGCTACGCCGGCTTCCCGGTGACCGTGGCGGCCCTGTCCCGCTTCCAGGACGCCGCCGAGTCCGCCAAGATCCTTGAGGGTCTGGAGAAGGGGAGCGTCGACGTCGTCGTCGGCACCCACCGCCTCATCACCGGCCAGGTGAAGTTCAAGGACCTGGGCCTGGTCATCATCGATGAGGAGCAGCGCTTCGGGGTGGAGCACAAGGAGACCCTCAAGGCGCTGCGCACCAACGTGGACGTCCTGTCCATGTCCGCTACCCCGATCCCGCGGACCCTGGAGATGGCGGTCACCGGCCTGCGCGAGATGTCCACCCTGGCGACCCCGCCCGAGGACCGCCACCCGATCCTGACCTACGTGGGCGCCTACGAGACCAAGCAGGTCTCCGCCGCGATCCGCCGTGAGCTGCTGCGTGAGGGGCAGGTGTTCTTCGTCCACAACCGGGTCGAGGACATTGACGCCACCGCCGCGCGCCTGGCCGAGCTGGTCCCCGAGGCGCGCGTGGCCACCGCCCACGGGCAGATGAACGAGCACCAGCTCGAGGCCGTCATCGACTCCTTCTGGCGCAAGGAGACCGACGTGCTCGTGTGCACCACGATTGTGGAGACCGGGCTGGACGTGTCCAACGCCAACACCCTCATCGTGGACCGCGCCGACCGCATGGGCCTGTCCCAGCTCCACCAGTTGCGCGGGCGCGTGGGGCGCGGCCGGGAGCGGGCCTACGCCTACTTCCTCTACCCCTCGGACAAGCCGCTGACCGAGACGGCCCTGGAGCGCCTGCGCACCATCGCCACCAACACCGACCTGGGGGCCGGGATGCAGGTGGCCATGAAGGACCTGGAGATTCGCGGCTCGGGCAACCTGCTCGGCGGCGAGCAGTCCGGGCACATCGCCGGGGTCGGCTTCGATTTGTACGTGCGCATGGTCTCCGAGGCCGTGGCCGCCTACAAGAAGGCCCTGGCCCGCTCCGGGAAGGCCGGCGCTGACGTGATCGGCTTCGAGGAGGGCGACGAGGAGGACGTCGAGCTGCGCATCGAGCTGCCCGTGGACGCCACCGTCCCCGAGGACTACATACCCCACGAGCGTCTGCGCCTGGAGGCCTACACCAAGTTCGCGGCGGCGCGCTCGGGAGAGCAGGTCGACGACGTCCTGGAGGAGTTGGCCGACCGCTACGGGCCGGTGCCGGAGGCGACCGCCCGCCTGGCGGCGCTGGCACGCCTGCGGGCCCTGGCCGCCGAGCTGGGGGTGCGCGAGATCGTCGCCCAGGGCAAGTCGGTGCGCTTCGCCCCGGTGGACCTGCCCGAGTCGGCGCGCATGAAGGTCACCCGCCTCTACCCGGGGACCGTGCTGAAGCCGGCCACGCGCACCATCGTGGTGCCCGCGCCGGGCACCAACCGCATGGGTGGGGCGGCCCTGTCCGGCGAGGAGGTCGTGCGGTGGGCCGAGGTGCTCCTGCGCGCCGTCGTCCAGGGCGACACCTCCTACGAGACCGAGGCCACCACCTACCGCAAACGCCGCTGACGGTGGGCGGCGGACCAGCTGCGTGCGTCGTCGCAGGCGGAACGGTAGGGTCGGGGGCAGAAATGTTGTGACACCATGTCGCCCTCCGGCGTCGTCCCCCTTCCAGGAGCAGACCGTGACCCGAAGCCTTGCCGCACGCACGCGCGTCCTTGCCGCCAGCGCTGCACTCCTCCTCGCCGTCGGGGCGCTCGCCGGCTGCTCCGACCACCCCGGGCAGGTGGCCGACATGCACTACACCGGCCTGGACGGGGCCCGCCACTCCGTGGTCGTCAGTGAGAAGGACGTCGACGTCGTGGTCAAGGAGCTCGACTCCGCACTCGGTTGGGAGAACCTGGAGCGTCAGGGCGTGAATCGCCCTCAGATCGCTGGTCTCCTCGTTGAGGCGCCCTACCTGACAGAGGTCGGCCAGGCCCACGGACTGACCGTCACCGATGCGCAGATCGTGGAGATGGTCAAGAAGCAGGTGGGCTTCGAGCCCCGCAAGCCGGAAACGCTCACCTACCTGCGGGCGACTGTGCTGTCCGGGCACTTCCAGCAGCTTTCTCAGCACCCGGAGCAGGCCGGGCAGCAGGGGAAGGTCGCGCTCGCCGATCTGGACAAGGTGCGCGGCACGTTGGACGGTGACATCTCCCCGCGCTACTCGAATAAGGCTCAGACCTGGTTGACCCAGACCGATCCCCGTCTGGAAGCCGGCAACAACCCCTTCGGAGGCGGCCTGCAGCAGGCACCCCAGCAACAGCAGCAGGACCCACAACAGCAAGCCCCGCAGCAGGGCGGCCAGCAACAGGCTCCCCAGCAGCAGGGTGGCGGCCAGCAGCAGGCCCCGCAGCAACAGCAGCAGCCTCAGCAACAGGTTCCTCAGCAGGGCGGTCAGCAGCCCGCCGACTCCGGCCAGACCGACGGGCAGGGCCAGACCGGTCAGGGTGACGGTGCTGCGGGCGAGGGCGGCCAGGGCGCCGAGCAGCCCGAGACCAGCGGCCAGTAGGGCCGTACAGAGCCCCCAGGACGACGGCGGAACCGAGGGACCGCCGTCGTCCAGTCTTTCTCGCCGGGCGTGAACACTGTGCAATCCTCAGGACCATGGCCCTCGTAGTGCGATGACGGGCCCGCTAGGCTGGTCTTGCATTCGGCAGTCGCGCGCGAGCGTGCCCGACGCCGACGACCGCATCACGATCCCCTCAGCAAGGAGCACCAAGTGGCCCTCATCGAGAATGTTCACGCCCGCGAGATCCTCGACTCCCGTGGCAACCCGACCCTCGAGGTCGAGATCCTCCTGGAGGACGGTGCTTCCGCTCGCGCCGCCGTCCCCTCGGGCGCCTCCACCGGTGCCTTCGAGGCCGTTGAGCTGCGCGACGGCGACAAGGGCCGCTACGGCGGCAAGGGCGTGGAGAAGGCCGTCGACAACGTCAACGACATCATCGCCCCCGAGATCATCGGCTTCGACGCCGCCGACCAGCGTGGCCTCGACCAGCTCATGATCGAGCTCGACGGCACCCCCAACAAGGGCAAGCTCGGCGCCAACGCCATCCTCGGCGTCTCCCTGGCCGCCGCCCAGGCCTCCGCCGAGTCCGCCGGCCTGGACCTGTTCCAGTACGTCGGCGGCCCCAACGCCCACGTCCTGCCCGTGCCCATGATGAACATCCTCAACGGCGGTTCCCACGCCGACTCCAACGTGGACATCCAGGAGTTCATGATCGCCCCCATCGGCGCCCCCACCTTCCGTGAGGCCCTGCGCATGGGTGCCGAGGTCTACCACGCCCTCAAGGCGGTCGTGAAGGACCGCGGCCTATCCACCGGCCTGGGCGACGAGGGCGGCTTCGCCCCCAACCTCGACTCCAACCGTGAGGCCCTCGAGCTCATCGTCGAGGCCATCGAGAAGGCCGGCTACAAGCCCGGCAAGGACGTGGCCCTGGCCATGGACGTCGCCTCCTCGGAGTTCTTCGACGAGAAGACCAAGACCTACCAGTTCGAGGGCGAGGCCCGCGACAACGCCTTCATGGTCGACTACTACGAGAAGCTCATCACCGACTTCCCGATCGTCTCCATCGAGGACCCGCTCTCCGAGGACGAGTGGGACGACTGGAAGGCCCTGACCGACAAGATCGGCGACAGGGTCCAGCTCGTCGGCGACGACTTCTTCGTCACCAACCCCGAGCGCCTCGCCAAGGGCATCAAGCTCGGCGCCGCCAACGCCCTGCTGGTCAAGGTCAACCAGATCGGCTCCCTGACCGAGACCCTCGAGGCCGTGGAGATGGCCCACCGCGCCGGCTACAAGTCCATGACCTCCCACCGCTCCGGTGAGACCGAGGACGTCACCATCGCCGACCTGGCCGTGGCCACCAACTCCGGCCAGATCAAGACCGGCGCCCCCGCCCGCGGCGAGCGCGTCAACAAGTACAACCAGCTCCTGCGCATCGAGGAGGCCCTCGGCGACGCCGCGGTCTACGCCGGCGCCGGCGCCTTCCCCCGCTTCCAGGCCTGAGCCTGACGGCGACCAGCCGACGTCGAGCCGCTGACTGACGCGGCGCCTCAGCCGCGACTCGACGACGACGCACCCCACCGCTTCGGGGCAGACGGGTTCTTCCGTCTGCCCCGAAGCGTCATCTATGGCAGTGCTGTATGCGCGCCCGGTACGGCGGGCCATGACCGAAGCGTGAGCAACGCGCCCGGTGGCGTGCGCTGTGTCCTGTGCCCTGGTGAGGCAGGATGCCGGTATGACTCCACGCCGCCCCTCCTCCAGCCAGTCCGGGACGCGCCGCGTCGCCGGCGGCGCCCGGCCCCGCCAGGTACCGGCCGAGCGGGCGGCCTCCGCGGCCGCGTCGGGCTCCGGCTCGTCCGGCTCCCGGCAGCGGGGCCTGCCGACGGCGGTGCCCGAGCGGACCCTGCCTCCCCGGGTCGTCATCCTGGCAGTCGTGTGCCTGCTGGCCTTCGTCGTCATCTTCACCTCCCTGCGCGCCTACCTGTCCCAGCAGGCCCAGTACGACGCCGTCGTCGACAGGATCAAGGAGGCCTCCGACACCTCCACCACCCTGGAGAACGAGCTGGCCCAGTGGAAGGACGACACCTACGTGCGCTCCCAGGTCCGTGAGCGCCTCGGCTACGTCATGCCCGGAGACACCAGCTACGTCGTCGTCGGTGCCGACTCCATGAAGGAGAGCGAGGCCAGCGGCGGGGCCACCCCGGGATCCCCGGATGCCCCCTGGTACGAGAAGCTCCGGGACTCCTCGCGGGCCGCCGGCCAGACCAACGGCACCGCGCCGGCAGGGACGAAGGGTGGGGCGGACAGCAAGACCCTCAACCCCGCCCAGAAGGAGCTGCCGACCGGGGAACCCAACCAGGCGCCGTCGGATCCGCCCAAGACCACGCCGAAACCGGCCGTCACCCCGCAGACGAAGGAGACCCCGTGAGCCCCACGCCCCAGACGCAGGAGCCGGTGTCGTCGGCCGACCTCGAGGCCCTGGCCGAGCAGCTGGGGCGGGTGCCGCGCGGAGTCGTCGCCATCGCAGCCCGCTGCGTGTGCGGGCGCCCCACCGTGGTGCGCACCGCCCCGCGCCTCGACGACGGCACCCCCTTCCCGACCAGCTACTACCTCACCCACCCGGCCGCCGTGAAGGGCTGCTCCACCCTGGAGGCCGAGCACCTCATGGAGACCTTCAACGCCGCGCTGGCCGACGACGCCGAGCTGGCCGCCGCCTACGCCGCCGCCCACACCGACTACCTGGCCCGTCGCGCCGAGCTCGGGCAAGTCCCCGAGATCGAGGGGATCTCCGCCGGCGGAATGCCCACGCGCGTCAAGTGCCTCCACGCCCTGCTCGGGCACACCCTGGCCGCCGGAGCCGGCGTCAACCCCATCGGTGACCGCACGCTGGAGGCCCTGCGCGAGCGCGGACTGTGGGATCCTGAGCGCTGCTCCTGCTGAGCGGCAGGGACGCCCTGCTCCTTCCCTTCCCGACCGAGCCCAGGAGGCCGCCACCATGACCCGCGTCGCCGCAATCGACTGCGGCACCAACACCATCCGCCTCCTCATCGCCGAGGCCGACCGCGACGACTCCGGGCGTCCCCGCCTGGAGGTGCTGCGCCGGCGTAACGAGATCGTGCGCCTGGGCCAGGACGTGGACCGCACCGGCCTGCTCGACCCCGAGGCCCTGGAGCGCACTCTGGCCGCCGTGGCCTCCTACGCCGCCGACTGCACCGAGCTGGGCGTCGCCCCCGGGGGCGACGTGCGGCGCTTCGTGGCCACCTCCGCCACCCGCGACGCCCGCAACCGCGAGGACTTCGTGGCCGGGGTCAGGAGCCTGCTGGGCATCGAGCCCGAGGTCGTCAGCGGCCAGGAGGAGGCCCGCCTGTCCTTCACCGGCTCGCTCCTGGGCGCCGGTGAAGACGAGGGCACGCCGGGGCCGGGGGAGTACGGGGCGTCGCCGCGGCTCGTCGTCGACCTCGGGGGCGGCTCCACCGAGCTGGTCCTGGGCGTGGATGAGCCCTGCGCCGCCATCAGCCTGGACACCGGCAGCGTGCGCATCACCGAGCGATTCCTGGCGGACGGCGTCACCCCCGAGGCCGCTGCCCGGGCCGAGGTACGCGGCCTGCTCGATGAAGCCGAGCGGGTCGTCGACCTGTCCGCCCCGGGGCGGCTGGTCGGCCTGGCCGGCACCATCACCACCGTCACCGCCCACGCCCTGAACCTTCAGGCCTTCGACCCGCAGGCCCTGAACGGTGCTCAGCTGAGCCCGCAGGCGGTCCTGGCCTCCTGCGAGGCGATCATCCACTCCACGCCTGAGCAGCGCGCCTCCTGGGGCTACCTGGCTCCCGGCCGCCGCGACGTCATCGCCGCCGGCGCCCTCGTGTGGAGCGAGGTCGTCACCCGCGTCGTGGAGCGGACCGCCGCCGCCGGGCGCCCGCTGGCGCGGGTCACCACCAGCCTCTACGACATCCTCGACGGCATCGCCCTGTCGCTCGTGCCCGAGCCGGGGCCAGTTGAAGGGGCTGGGGTGTGAGAGCGACGTCGCTGACCTGGGGTGGGCGCAGCATCCCCGGCCCCGGCGGCCTGCCCGCGGTGGCCGTCTCCCTGACCGGGCCGAGCCTCGCCCAGGCGCGGACCCAGGCCCGCAGCGCCGTCGACGCCGGTGCCGACGTCCTCGAGCTGCGCGTGGACTTACTCGAGGAGGCCTGTGCCCTGGCCGCCCCCGACCTACTGGATGCGGCCACGGCCGCCGCCCAGGTCCTGGAGTGCCTGTGGGGACTGGGGGAGGCCATCGACGCCACCGACGGCGCTGATGCCGGAGCTCCGGTGCTGCTCACCTGCCGCACCGCCGCCGAGGGGGGCCGGGCCCAGCTGGACGACACCGCCTACGGCGCCTTTCTGCGCTCCGTCCTCGACGGGCTCGCCGACTGGGCGCCCGAGCGCCGCCCGGCCGCCATCGACGTCGAGGTTCAGCGCGGATGCCTGCCTCAGGTCTGCGCGCAGGCCCACGCACTGGGCATCGACGTCGTCGCCTCCTTCCACGACTTCGAGGCCACCCCCGCCGATGAGGTCCTCGAGGAGGTCATGGCCCGCATGGCCCGCGAGGGCGCGGACCTGGCCAAGATCGCCGTGTGGCCCACCAGTGTCGATGATGTTGCCCGCCTCCTGGGCGTGTGCGCGCGGGCCACGGCGGGGGCGGGGGAGGGCACCGGCCTGGGGGTGCCCGTGGCCGCCATGTCCATGGGGGCGCTCGGGGCGGTCAGCCGTGTGGCGCCGGCCTTCGGGTCGGCGCTGACCTTCGCCGTCGTCCCCGACGAGCAGGGACAGGCCCGGGTATCCGCACCCGGCCAGCTCCCGATCCAGGACGTGCGCCGCTGCCTGGAGCTCCTGCGGGCCTGAACGATGGTCCGCACCCGCGAGTTCGTAGGGTAGGTCGCGCTGTCGAGGGGTAAGAGTACGATCCCGGCACCTACGGTACGAACGCGCGGAGCCGGCGATGGCTAGACATCGAGCCTGCGCAGGAGCTCTGCGGGTGGAAGGGCCCCGTCCTCGATGTAGGTGCGGAAGACGGGGGCTGCCTGCTCGCCGGTGAAGACCTCCTCAGGGTGCAGACGCAGCGAGAAGGGCTCGGGACCCCCGTTGTCCCAGGTGATCGTGGTCCACGCTCCGGGGTCGGCGACGGGCTCGCGGGCCACGGCGTAGTGCTCGTAGGAGTCGTCCTCATGAGTCACGCGGATCTCAACGCTCATGGCGGCCGCCGAGCCGCCGCACTGGATGAAGGTGGCCCACGCCGGGGAGGACTCCGGAACCTCGTCGATGTGCGTCATTCCGTCGGGCAGCGCCCACACCACGATGGCGAAGTGCCGCGCGCCGTCCAGGTAGGCGGGCGAGGTGAGCTTGCGGGCGACCTCATCGGCGACGAGCCGCGGGGTCTGGGGCTGCAGGAAGACGTCGATGGGACCGTTCCTGCCGACGATGTACTCGGCGAAGTACCTCATGATCTGCCTTCCGATAGTCGGGTGCTGGAGTGCTGCCAGCACTGTGAAGCGCTGGCGGGCTCGGGGCCGCTGTCCCGTGGATGATCTCAGTTCCTCACCCGTTGAGTGCCCACATGGCCCGGATATGGGGACAAGTGCCCGCCTCCGTATCGCCCTGAGCGCGGGACTCCGGCTACGCGCCGCGAGTAGTCTTCGCTGCACCCGCGGTGTCTTGCGACGGGCCTGGTCGCAGGCGGGAGCGGGAGCGAAGGAGGGCGGGCATGGCCGAGCACGGGCGGCGCGGCGTCGTCGGCATGGGGCTCGCCGGCGGGGCGGCACTGGCCATGGGTGGATGCGCCCCAGCGCAGGAGGACCAGTCGCGGCCGAGTGCGACGCCGACGTCGGATGGCCGTTTCGCGAGCTTCACCGAGTACGTCCCCGTGACGCTGGAGATCCGCACCGACCTGGGACGCCTCGACAGACGCATGCCGGGCGTCACCATCTCCTCAGCCCACTGGGTCATGCAGTACTGGCAGGAGAAACGCGAGATTCTGCCCCCGCAGGACCGCCCGATATGGATACACGGAGTGATGACCCTCGATCCCGCCAGCACCCGGGCCCTCGCTGAGGCATCGAGTGGGAAAGCCGATCCGCTCCCGGGGATCTACCCCGGCCTGCGCCAGTACGTCCCCGAGGGAAAGGTCTTCACCACGGTCCCGAAGGAGAAGGCCGATGCGATCCTCGACATCGAGCACATGATGCAGGATGACCCGAGTCGTTTCGAGTCGTCCTCCTTTGACACCGAGCAGGTCGCCATCTGCGCTGACGCCAACCTCCTGATCTTCACCGCGACGGAATGGCATACGTGACGCGGCTGAGCGGCCGCAGGCCTGCGGCCCGCGCGACCTAAGGATCGACCGCGCGAGCCGGGCCGGCCTTGCGGGGCTCGTTGCCTGCGCCTGGCCCGCCAGCCCGCCTGCCCCGCCAGGTGGGGCGCCTCACCGGCTGCGCAACTGTTCGCGCGCCCCGCCCATGCCGTAGTCTTGCCCACGTTGCCCCGGCGAGGGACGCGCCAGCATGGCGCGCATCCGTGATCGACGTGGTGGTACCTGGCGGTACTGCGCGTCGTCGCGCCCAGCCGGACCACCATCAGCCGCGGGGCACCGGGCCCCGCCTCATCCGCAAGGAGAGCCACATGGCCAACAACGCCATCACCCTCAAGGCCCAGGACCGCACCGAGTTCGGCAAGGGCTCGGCCCGCCAGGCCCGCCGCGCCGGCCAGGTCCCCGCCGTCGTCTACGGCCACGGCACCGAGCCCCGTCACCTCCTGCTCGAGGAGCACGCCACCCGCCTGGCCCTGCGCAGCAACGACAACGCCCTGGTCGAGCTGGACATCGCCGGCGGCGAGACCCTCCTGGCCCTGGCCAAGGACGTGCAGCGCCACCCCATCCGCCCCGGCGTGCAGCACGTCGACTTCCTCCTGGTGGACCGCAACGAGCGCGTCGACGTCGAGGTCCCGGTCACCGTCATCGGTGAGGCCGCCCCCGGCACCATCCACATGATCGAGGCCGCCACCGTCATGGTCTCCGCCCCGGCCGTCTCCGTGCCCGAGGCCATCGAGGTCGATGTCACCGGTGTCGCCGCCGGCACCGTCCTGACCCTTGCCGACATCGCCCTGCCCAAGGGCGTCGAGGCCGTCTCCGACGCCGAGACCGCCGTGGTCAACGTGGCCAACGAGCACGCCGTCGCCTCCGAGGTCCCCGAGGCCGCCCCCGCTGAGGGCGACGCCGAGGCCGAGGCCGAGTGAATCGCGCGTGACTGACATGTCCAGCCATGACGACGCGCCGGCAGGCGCCTCCCGCACCACCCGTGCCGGGCTCACCCCGGGGCGGGGCGCATGAGTGAGGCCTGGCTCGTCGTCGGGCTGGGGAACCCCGGGACCCGGTACGCCCGCAACCGCCACAACGTCGGCTACATGGTGCTCGACGTCCTGGCCGAGCGCACCGGGTCCCGGTTCTCCCAGCACAAGAAGGCTCGTGCCCGCGTGGCTGAGGGCAGGCTGGGCATGATGCCCGGCGGAGCCCCCGGCCCCCGCGTCATCCTGGCCGAGCCCTCGGTGCTCATGAACCTCTCCGGCGGCCCCGTGGCCGGGCTCGTCTCCTACTACGGGATCGACCCCGCCAGCCGCCTGCTCGTCATCCACGACGAGCTCGACCTGCCCGCCCACGAGCTGCGCCTCAAGCGCGGCGGCGGCGAAGGCGGTCACAACGGCCTGCGCTCCATCAGCAAGTCCGTCTCCACCAAGGACTACGCGCGCCTGCGCGTAGGCATCGGCCGCCCGCCGGGCCGCCAGGACCCCTCCGACTTCGTCCTGTCCGACTTCCCCGGCCGTGAGCGCGCCGACCTCGGCGTCACCCTGGAGCAGGCCGCCGACGCCGTTGAACAGGTCGTCACGGCTGGCTTCGACGACGCCCAGCAGCGCCTCCACGCCCCCCGCTGAGGGCCAGGCCCTCAGGCCATAAGGCCGGTCTCGTAGGCGACGACGACGGCCTGGACCCGGTCTCGCACGTCGAGCTTGGCGAGCACGTTGCCCACGTGGGTCTTGACGGTGGTGGCCGAGACGACCAGGTGCGCGGCGATCTCCGCGTTCGACATGCCCTGACTCATGAGCACGAGGATCTCCTTCTCGCGCGGGGTCAGTGAATCGATCCGCGGATCCGAGGAGGACTGGGCCGGCGCCTCCGAGCTCGGCAGCGAGCCGGCGAACATCTCCAGCATCCGCTGGGTGATGCGCGGCGAGACGACCGCCTCCCCGGAGGCCACGGTGCGGATCGCCTCGGCGAGCTCGGTGGGCCGGGTGTCCTTGAGCAGGAAGCCGGAGGCCCCGGCGCGCAGCCCGGCGAAGGCGTACTCGTCCAGGTCGAAGGTGGTCAGGATGAGCACGCGCGTGCCCGGGCATTCCTGGGCAATGCGCTCGGTGGCCTCGATGCCGTTCATACCCGGCATGCGCACGTCCATGAGGATGACGTCGGGATTCAGGGCTTTGGCCTGGGCCAGGGCGGAGGTGCCGTCGGAGGCCTCGCCGACGACGGTGATGTCCTCCTCGGCCTCCAGCACCATGCGGAAGCCCATGCGCATGAGCGCCTGGTCGTCGGCGAGCACGACGCTGACCGGGCCGCGGACCTCGCCGGGGCGCTCAGGCTCGTCGGGCTGGAGAGGATCACCGCTGCTCACAGGGGCGTCTGCCATGAGAAAGTCCCTTCGTCATGCTCGTCCCAGCGCAGGACCGCGCGGACTCGCCAACCCGTGGGCGTCGGGCCGGCCTGTACGGTCCCACCATAGACCGAAGCGCGTTCCCGCATGCCGATCAGCCCCTTTCCGGATCCGTGCATCGGGCGCGTGCCGGGGGCGGCCTCGTTGTCCACGGTGAGGACCACGGTGCCAATGTGCCGCTCGACGTCGACGCTGACGGCCGGTGTCGTCGGTGCGTAGCGCAGCACGTTGGTCAGGGCCTCCTGGGCGATGCGGAACACGGTGAGCTGGAGGGCCTTGTCCGCTGGGAGCGCCGCACCCACCCACCGGTAGGTGACCGGCACCCCCGCCGCCACGAAGCGTTTGACGAGCTCGGTGATGTCAGCCTGCTCGGGGGAGGGGGCCAGGGGCAGGTCTCCGCGGGAGCGGTCGCCCGCGCCGTCGGTGGCCTGCTGGCGCAGGTTGGCGATGGGGACGCTGGGCTCGACCGGTGTCACCGTCCCCAGGGGGGCGAACTCGGGCACCGGCAGGTCGCGGACCTCGTGCTGGCGGGCCGACGACGGCGATTCCCCCGAGGGTGCAGGCGGCTCCGGGGACTGCGGGGCCTGTTCTGCTGCCACCGAGGGGTCCTCCCGCAGGACCCCCACCAGGCGGCGAGTGTCGGCCAGGGCACTGCGTCCGGCCTCGGCCAGGGTCTCCATGGCCTGCTTGGCCGTGGCCGGATCGCGCTCCACGATGGCGGCGGCGCCGTCGGCCATCGTAATCATGACGGCCAGGGAGTGGGCGACGACGTCGTGCATCTCCCGGGCGATGCGACTGCGCTCCTCGGCGGCCGCCAGCAGCACCGCCTGCTCGCTGGCCAGGGCCATGCGGGCCGAGCGGAGCTCCATGGCCTTGAGCCGCAGCCGGGCGGAGCGGGCGTTGAAACCGACCAGGATGCTGACCAGGAGCAGGAGAAGGATAATGGCGGTGTTGCGCAGGATCTCCTCAAGTGTCAGGCCAGGATTTGTCAGGATGACGTCCAGCACGAGCACCACTAGGGAGACCGTCCCCGCGGTCCATGCAACAGCCGGCCGGCGGTGCGAGGTGACCGTTCCCAAGCCGATGGGGACTGATATCAGCCCCATGCCACTGACGCCGACGGCCGCGTACAGCAGCTGCTCCGCAGTGAGGTGGAAGACTCGCAGGACTGCGAACTGATAGATCTCCGGGATCAGGAGTATCGCAGTCCAGCTCCACACAGGGCAGCGTCTGCGAAACGACAGCGCGGTCCCCATCAGCGCGATCGCGATCAATGCCAGGGGCAGGATGGGGTAGGCCTTCACCGGGTTGCTCGGCCGCAGGAGAAGCGTGACGCCCATGATGAGGGTGTAGGCGACGATGCCGGCAGCGATGGAGATATCGGCGATCGTCGGATGGCGGTGGTACCACTGGCTGATCGTGCGCAGCGGGCCCCGGGGCTCGGGCTGGGGCTCCAGGTCGTCGTCCGCGGGCGTGTCGGTGGCTGAACGGCCGGGCTGAGGGACTGGCAGCTGGCTGGACATAGGGTTCAGTGTGTCATTCCAGGGGGTCGTGATCGACGTCGACTTGTGCGGCTGAGGGGCTCGGTCCCGACGACGGGGACTGTTCCTGTCGTTGTCGGAGGTGGGGAATGCCGGTTCGGTGGAGGGCGTCGCAGGCAGGGAACGGATGAGGCTGCGCAGGACCGTGGGGTCGGTCAGGGCCGCGGGCAGCCCGGCGCCCGCCCGGCTCTTCTCGACCGATGCGGCTGTACAGCCGGGGGCGTCGGCTGCCGAAGAGACAGGCGGGGCGCCGGGGTCCTCGTGGGGAGAGGAGGGACCGGAGGCCTGGTGAGAGGACGCGGGGGCTGACATGGGCTTCGCCTCCGGCTGACGGCGGGGGAGTCGCCCGCTCAGGCGTCACGCCGGGAGAAGACGAACCAGGCGGCGATGAGCGGGATGAGCGCCCAGGCGGCGAAGACCGCGATGGACTGGCCGTGGGTGAGGAACTGGGCTCCCTCAGCGCTCGACTGGGCGGCCTCCGGCAAGGGGTTGGACACAGCCGAGGAGACGGAGATCGGCAGGCATTCGATGATCTTGTTGACCCAGTTCCACTGACCGGCCGCGAGCTGAAGCGGCAGCAGGATGACGAACAGGAGGGAGACGACGACGGTGATGGCGCCGGCGGTGGAGCGCAGCAGGAAGCCGATGCCCAGGGTCATCAGCGCGATGCCGGCGAAGACCAGGCCTGAGCCCCAGATGTAGCCGGCGTAGTGCGCGTCGGTGAGGGAGCCGGCGTGCTCGCCGAGGAAGGGCTTGGAGATCGCCCAGGACAGGAAGACGGACAGGCTTCCCAGAAGGAAGGAGACGATGGCCAGGACCACGGCCTTGGCCAGGAGGAGATGCCCGCGCCTGGGGACGGCGGCCAGGGAGGAGCGGATCTGACCGGAGGCGTACTCCCCGGTGATGACGAGGGCTCCCAGGACCGAGACGACGATCTGCCCGAATGCCAGACCGGTGGTGATGAGGTCCTTGGCCGACTCCTGGCCCTCCGGCCGCTGCCCGGACGCGATGGCGATACCGGCGCCGAACAGGACGGTCAGGGCGATGGCGATGAAGGAGGTGATCCAGGTCGAGCGCAGGGACCAGAGCTTGATCCACTCGGCGCGCACGGAGCGCAGGAGGGTCTGGCGGCCCTGAATGTGTGGGCCGGCTGGGCGCGGGGCTGGGCCTGCGGGGGCGGTCCCGACGGCGGTGCGCGTCGGGGCGGGGTGTGCAGGGGCGGCGGAGGCGTGTGCGGGGCTGTGAGTACTCATGGCTGGCCTTCTGGAGTGAGACGGATGGAGCTTCTGATGGCGGGCTTGGCGCGCTGGCGTGCGGGCCTCAGCCCCGGGCGGAGCCCTGCGGCACGGCCTGGCGCACCTGGGCCTGCTGCATCTGGGCCTGGGAGGCGGGGTCGGTGCGGTACTCCACGGAGTCGCTGGTCAGAGTCATGTAGGCCTCTTCGAGGCTGGCGCGGATGGTGGTGAGCTCGTGCAGGACGATGCCGCCCTGGGCGGCCAGCTCGCCGATGGTGGCGGCGGTGGTCGCGGTGGTCTCCAGGACGTTGGGGGCCACGGGCCGGGCGGCCAGGTTGCGGGAGGCCATGAGCTCGGCGAGCTGGGTGGCCTGGGGGGAGGCCACGCGCACCCGGTCGGTGGTGGCCGAGGCGATGACGTCGTTGACTGGGCCGGCCGTCAGGATCCGGCCGCGGCCGATGACCAGGAGGTGGTCGGCGGTCTGGGCCATCTCGCTCATGAGGTGGGAGGAGATGAACACGGTGCGGCCCTCGCCGGCCAGACGGCGGCAGGTCTCTCGCACCCACTTGACGCCCTCGGGGTCCAGGCCGTTGACGGGCTCGTCGAACAGGAGCACACCGGGGTCGCCCAGCAGGGCCGCCGCGATGCCCAGGCGCTGGCCCATGCCCAGGGAGAAGCCCTTGATGCGCTTCTTGGCCACCGAGGTCAGGCCGGTGATGTCCAGGACCTCGTCGACCCGCTTGGCGGGGATGCCGTTGGAGGCGGCCAGCTGGCGCAGGTGACTGCGGGCGCTGCGCGAGCCGTGCAGGCCCTTGGCGTCCAGCAGGGCACCGACCTCGCACAGGGGGGCCGACAGCTGCCGGTAGGGGCGCCCGTTGATCGTGACCTTGCCGCTGGTGGGCTTGTCCAGGCCCATAATCATGCGCATCGTGGTGGACTTGCCCGCCCCGTTGGGGCCCAGGAAGCCGGTGACAGTGCCGGGCTCGACGGTGAAGGAGATGTTGTCCACCGCCGTCTTCTTGCCATAACGCTTGGTGAGATTGACTGCCTCGATCATGATGTTCTCTCTTCGACGTGGGCCTCTGGCCAGGGGGTGGGTGGTTCGCCGTGGTTCTTCCAAGGGGCTGCTCCCACGGAGCAACCGGATGGCTCCAGCCTAGGAAGGCGCCGTCGTCGGTGAATCGGCCGAGGTGAGGAACCCGGGGCCGGCCGGGGCGGGTCCGTCAGGGGGAGGGGGTCCTCCTGGAGGATGAGAACCGATCGGTCGATGCGAGCCGCCGGAGGCCACTGAGGAGTCGACGGCGTCCGACGCGCAGTGGGGATCTCTCCCCAGATGGCTACGTTGTGAGGGAAAAGGGTTCCCCTGACCGTGCGGGGGCTGCGCATAATATGCGCAGTTTCGGGTGCCGGTCCTCGACGGCCGGACCGGACTGCGAGCGGCGGCCTCTCCGGGCCGACGGTCCCAGCCCCCTCAGAGAGGATGAGAGGAACATGTCCAACCCCTTCTTCAGCCGAAGCACCGCCTTCCAGGAAGGCGGCCATGCGCCCGGGGCCGCCCCGGCTCAGACGCCCAACGGCTACCCCACGATGCCCGGCTACCAGGCCGGCCAGTACGGCCAGCAGGCCGCCGGCTACGGCCAGCAGTACGGTCAGTACGGTAATCAGTACGCCAACCAGTACGGTCAGCAGACGGCCGGTTACGGCCAGGTGAGTCCCGAGCAGATGGCCGGTCTGGAGGCCCAGTACCAGGCGCCGTCGGCCACCAACGCGGACATGCGCCGCATGACCTACGACGACGTCATCATCCGCACCGCCGGTATGTTCGCCGTCATCCTGGCCACGGGCGCCCTGTGCTGGAACCTGGTGACCAATGAGGCGACTTTCGCTCTGGGTGCCATGGCGGTGTTCGCCGGTGCCATCGGTGCCTTTGTCCTGGGCCTGGTCAACAGTTTCAAGCGGGAGCCCTCCCCGGCCCTCATCCTGGCCTACGCGGCCTTCGAGGGACTGCTGCTGGGTGGCTTCTCCGGCATCATGGAGGCCCGCTACGAGGGGATCGTCGTCCAGGCCGTGCTCGCGACGCTGGCCACCTTCGGTGCCATGCTGGCGGCCTACTCCTTCGGCGGCTTCCGGGTCCAGGGCAGGTTCCGTCGAGTCGTGGTCGTGGCCACCTTCGGCTACATGATCTTCAGCCTCATCAACTTCGCCCTCATGATGACCGGCATGACCACTGGCGCCTGGGGCCTGCGCTCCCTGACCATCATGGGGATCCCGCTGGGAGTCCCGCTGGGAATCCTGGCGGTCATCCTGGCCTCCTTCTTCCTGGCGATCGACTTCGAGTCCATTGAGAACGGGGTCCGCAACGGGCTGCCTCAGCGCTACGCCTGGGCGGGGGCCTTCGGTCTGGTCGTCACCCTCGTGTGGCTCTACGTGGAGTTCCTCCGCCTGCTGAGCTACTTCCGCGACTGAGAGCGAGGGGTCGGGCCCGGTTCGTCCGGTCCGACCTGACGCCACCACCTCGGCTGGGGCCGGGACGCAGCTGATGCGTCCCGGCCCCAGCCGCGTGCTCGGCGGTCTCGCTCCCGTTCCCGCCCCGGTGCTGCGCGGCCCGCTCGCCGGGTTCGCGCTGGGCCGAGGCCCGCTGCGGCGTCCAACCGGGGGCCTCACGTAGGCTCGCCGCATGATTAACACCAACATGCCCTCCGTCGAGGGCGCCAAGGGCACGAAGCCCACGCTCACCTTCCCCGGGACCGAGGCCCCCGAGGGGCTCCAGGTCCAGGTGCTCGACGCCGGCGACGGCCAGGTGATCGAGGCCGGCGACACGATTGTGGCCAACTACCTGGGCCAGATCTGGGGCGGCGACGTCTTCGACAACTCCTACGACCGCGGCCAGCCGCTGAACTTCCAGGTCGGCGTCGGCATGGTCATCCGCGGCTGGGACGACGGCCTCGTGGGCCAGCGCGTCGGCTCGCGCCTGCTGCTGTCCATCCCCTCCGAGCTCGGCTACGGCGACCGCGGCGTCCCGCAGGCCGGCATCCGCGGCGGCGACACCCTCGTCTTCGTCACGGAGATCCTCGGCGTCATGTGAGCAGACCTCGCTCAGCCGCTGACCGCGCGTTCGCACGGCAGGCGCCCAGGACCGCACCCTGACAGTGCGTCCTGGAGCCTTGCAGTGCGAACGCGCGTCTGCATGCGGTGCCCCCGGGGCGGCGTTCACTGCGCTAGCCTGGGGGCGGCGCGCTCGCGCCACACCCGGTAGCACGAACTGCACGGTCCGGAGGAAGTCCGGATGACGCCGTCGGGGCCGCAGACCCCGGACCCGCCCCGATCTTGTCGTGGGCGAGCAACAACCAGGCGTTCGTCACCTCGGGGAAGCCGGTCATCGGCCGTCACGGGGACTCCTGCTGCACCGGGTGCGATCACTCGCACCCGCAGGAGCCTCCATGCCGAATATGCCCGCCTCAGACAACCAGGCCGGTGTCCCCGCCAGCATCTCAGCCCAGTTCACCCTCTTCTTCGACGGCCGCTTCTGGGTCGGTGTTCTTGAGGTCCACGAACGTCGTCGTGGGGCCGAGGCGAATGACAAAGGCGGCACCGTGCGGGCGGCGCGGCACGTCTTCGGGGCCGAACCCAGCGACGTCGAGCTCTACGACTTCCTCCTGACTCACGGCGGGGCCCTCATCGACCGAGCCGCTGCTTGTCCTCCGGCACCGGCGTCCAGACCGGTGGGCTCGTCGTCGGCCTCTCGCCCCAACCCCAAGCGCGCCGCCCGGCAGGCCGCCAAGGAGGCTGCCCGGGCGCGTCCGTCCACCGCTGCGCAGGCTGCCCTGGCCGCTGCCCGTGAGGAGACCGCGACCCGTGCCTCCCGTGACCGGAGCCGGCGGCGTCGACAGAAGGCGGACGAGGACTGGGCGCGCCGTCGTCAGCGGGCCAAGCGCCGTCACCGCGGCCAGTGACGCAAGTCCGGCGTTCCGCAAATCGCGGCGGTGAGCGCGGCCCTCCTCGGGAACGGGACGACGGCCCGAGATCGCGCCGGGGCGGCCTTGGAGTGTTTCAGCGCGTCTCAGGGACAGGAAGCGAAGCGGCGCTCGAAGCCAACGAGGGCTACGCTATGGCAACACGGCGTCGTGAAGCGCTGGCCACCCCCTGAGGCCGGCTCCTTACGACGCCGTTCCAGTCCGTCTGCCCGAGAAGGAATCGCTCATGCCGCAGTACCGCAGCGCCACCTCCACCCACGGCCGCAACATGGCGGGCGCCCGTGCACTGTGGCGCGCCACCGGCGTCAAGGACTCCGACTTCGGCAAACCGATCATCGCCATCGCGAACTCCTTCACCCAGTTCGTCCCGGGGCACGTGGGCCTGCGCGACGTCGGGCGCCTCGTGGCCACCGAGATCGAGGCCGCCGGGGGCCTGGCCAAGGAGTTCAACACGATCGCCGTCGACGACGGCATCGCCATGGGACACGACGGCATGCTCTACTCCCTGCCCAGCCGCGACCTCATCGCCGACTCCGTGGAGTACATGGTCAGCGCCCACTGCGCCGACGCCCTCGTGTGCATCTCCAACTGCGACAAGATCACCCCGGGCATGCTCATGGCTGCCATGCGCCTCAACATCCCGGCCATCTTCATCTCTGGCGGCCCCATGGAGTCGGGCAAGATGACCGCCGCCGACGGCACCACCCGCAAGCTCGACCTCATCGACGCCATGATGGACGCCGCCGACCCCACCGTGGCCGACGAGACCATCAGCGCCATCGAGCGCCTGGCCTGCCCCACCTGCGGCTCCTGCTCGGGCATGTTCACCGCCAACTCCATGAACTGCCTCACTGAGGCCCTCGGCCTGGCCCTGCCCATGAACGGCACCCTGCTGGCCACCCACGCCGACCGCGGCGAGCTCTTCAAGCGTGTCGGCCACCAGATCGTCGAGATCACCCGGGCCTACTACGAGCACGACGACGCCTCCGTCCTGCCGCGCTCCATCGCCACCAAGGCCGCCTTCGAGAACGCCATGAGCCTGGACATCGCCATGGGCGGCTCCACCAACACCGTCCTGCACCTGCTGGCCGCCGCCCAGGAGGCCGAGGTCGACTTCACCATGGCCGACATCGACCGCCTCTCGCGCAAGGTCCCCCACCTGGCCAAGGTCGCACCCTCGACGAACCTCTATCACATCGAGGACGTCCACCGCGCCGGCGGCATCATCGGCATCCTCGGCGAGCTCGATCGCGGAGGCCTGCTGGAGACCACCACCCCCAACGTCCTGGGCACCACCCTGGGTGAGGAGCTCGCCGCCTACGACATCGCCCGCCCCGGCCCCGACGGCGTCCCCGGCTCCCAGGTCAGCGAGGAGATCCGCACCGGCTACCTCGCCGCTCCCGCCGGCGTGCGCACCACCGAGATGTTCTCCCAGGCCTCTCGCTGGGAGTCCCTCGACACCGACCGCGCCGCCGGCTGCATCCGCGACATCGAGCACGCCTACTCCGCCGACGGCGGCCTGGCCGTCCTCTTCGGCAACATTGCCGAGAAGGGCTGCATCGTCAAGACCGCCGGCGTGGACGAGTCGATCCTGACCTTCTCCGGGCCCGCCGTCGTCTTCGAGTCCCAGGAGGACGCCGTCGCCGGGATCCTCGGCAAGCAGGTGAAGTCCGGCGACGTCGTCATCATCAGCCACGAGGGGCCGCGCGGCGGCCCCGGCATGCAGGAGATGCTCTACCCGACCACCTACATCAAGTCCATGCACCTGGGCAAGGAGTGTGCCCTGCTCACCGACGGGCGCTTCTCCGGGGGCACCTCCGGGCTGAGCATCGGCCACGTCTCCCCGGAGGCGGCGGCCGGCGGGCTCATCGGCCTGGTGCGCAGCGGCGACATCATCGACATCGACATCCCGCGCCGCGCCATCTCCGTGCGCCTGAGCGAGGAGGAGATCGAGCGCCGCCGCGCCGAGGAGGAGGCCCGCGGCGAGGCCGCCTGGACCCCGCACGCGGACCGCCCCCGCAAGGTCTCCGCGGCGCTGCGCGCCTACGCCATGCTCGCCACCAGCGCCGACCTGGGCGCCGTGCGCGACCTCAAGCGCCTCGGGATCAAGTAGCCCTCAGGGGTCGTCAGGGGCGACCCGGGGTTGACCAACTGCATATTTGAAAATCGTTGTCACTCGCACCTAGGGTTTGCGTGTGACAATCGTTCTCAGATCGCTGGTGGTGCGCTCGGGCGGCACGACGCTGGTCAACGGCGTCGCCCTCCGCCTCGCCCCCGCCAGCCGGACCGCCCTGGTCGGCGCCTCCGGAGCGGGCAAGTCCCTCACCTGCGCCGCGCTCGCGGGCACCCTCCCGGCCTCCCTGGAGGCCGCCGGTTTCCTGACCGTTGAGCCCGACGACGCCGACACAGGCAGCGACCCGCGCGCGAGCTCCGCAGCGGGAGGCGAGGACGGCGGCGTCAACCTGCTGGGGCTGCCCGCCGCCCGCCGCCCCCGGGGCAGCCGGATCGCGCTCGTCGCACAGGATCACTCCACCGCCCTGCACCCGCTCATCGCGGTCGGCCGCCAGATCGCGCTGGCCTCCCAGACCGCCGGACGCAGCCGGGACGAGGCCCGCCGGCGCGCCACCGACTACCTCTATGCCGTCGGACTCGACGAGTCCTTCGCCGACCGCGTCCCCGGGCGCCTCTCCGGAGGTCAGCGCCAACGCGTCAGCCTGGCCCTGGCCCTGGCCGCCGAACCGGCCCTCATCATCGCCGACGAGCCCACCACCGCCCTCGACGTCGTCGCCCGCGCCGAGATCCTCAGGCTCCTGAGCTCCCTGACCAGCCTGCCCCAGGCCCCCGCCCTGCTCCTCATCACCCACGACCTGCCCGCCGCCGCCATCTGCGAGAACATCGCCGTCCTCCACGACGGCGCCATCATCGAGTCGGGGGAGACCCGCCCCGTCCTGACCCGCCCCGAGCACCCGGTCACGGCCGCCATGTGCGAGGCCGGCGCCGAGGAGACCATCGACGGGGCCCTGGCCGCAGCGGGAGCCGCCGCATGAGCGGGCTTGAGACCCGTGGACTGAGGCGCTCCCACCCGGGGGCGGGCGGCGAGCGGCGAGAGGTGCTGCGCGGCGTGGATCTGCGCCTGGAGCTGGGGGAGAACGTGGCCCTCATCGGACGCTCAGGATGCGGCAAGACGACGCTGCTGCGTGCCCTGCTGCTGCTCGACTCCCCGGGCCCGGAGGACGCCGGCGAGATCCTGCTCGACGGCCGCCCCGTGCGCCGAGGCGGAGCCCGGGCGCTGCGGGCCTTCCGGCGGGCGGTGCAGTACGTGCCCCAGGACGCCGCCGCCACCCTCCACCCGCGCCGCTCGGTGCTGGCGCAGGTGGCCACCCCGCTGCGTACCCTGGGGGTGGTGCGCGACCGCGAGGAGGCCACCAGTCGAGCCCGGAAGATCCTGGAGAGCCTCGAGATTCGCCGCGAGATCTGGGAGAGCCGGCCCCACGAGATCTCCGGGGGCCAGGCGCAGCGAGTCTCCATCGCCAGGGCCCTGGCCCTGTCCCCGCGCTACCTCCTGCTCGACGAGCCGGTCTCCGGGCTCGACCCCGCCCTGCGCCGCCAGACCCTCGACCTGCTCGCCGCCATCGAGGCCGACCCCGACGCCGACACGAGCGGTGAGGGAGCGCCCGCTGCCAAGGCCGCCATGAGCGATGAGGAGGAGCCCGCTGCGAAGGTCGGCGCGAGTGGTGAGCCGGAGCCCGCCCCAGCTGCGTCTGGCGCCGTGCCCGCCCCGGCTATGTCCGGCGCCGTGCCCGCCCCAGCTGGCTACTGCGCCGTGCCCGCCCCAGCTGGCTACTGCGCCGTGCCCGCCCCAGCTGGCTACTGCGCCGTGCCCGCCCCAGCCCTGCTGGTGGTATCGCACGACCTGGCCGCCGTCGCCCGCGTCTGCCAGCGGGCCCTGGTCATGGACGGCGGCGCCATCGTCGAGGACGCCCCCATGCGCCGCCTCCTCACGCGCCCCACCCACCCGGCCACCCGCGCCCTGCGCGACGCCGTCCCCACCCTGCCGACCGCCACCGACTGACGACCTCCCGACCGATGACCCCCCGACAGCTGACACCCCGACCCAGGCCCGAAGGAGCATCCATGTCCACGCCCGCCTCCGCCGTCACCCGCCGCCAGATCCTCGCCGCCCTCGGCGTCGGAGCCGGCGCCGCCGCCATCGCCTCCTGCTCGCGCAGCTCCTCGGGCGACGGCCGCATCCGCCTGGCCATGTTCCACGCCCCCGAGAGCAAGCTCAACCCGCTCACCAACGACGGCTCCAAGCTCGTCCGCTGGTCCTGCGCCGAGAGTCTCACCACGCTCAACGCCGACGGCGACGCCCAGGAGCTGCTCGCCACCGCCTGGAAGCGCGAGGGCGAGACCACCTGGCGCCTCACCCTGCGCGAGGGCGTCACCTTCCACGACGGCACCGCCCTGAGCGCCGAGAACGCGGCCGCCGCCCTCACCTTCGCCGCCACTGCCGCCAAGCCACCGCGCGTCCTGGACGGAGTCAAGCTCACCGCGAAGGCCGACGGCAAGGACCTCCTCCTGACCACCGCGGCCCCCGACCCCCTCCTGCCGCAGCGCCTGTCCAGCCCCCAGCTCGTCATCCTGTCCCCGGCCGCCTACCCCGGCTCCGCCGACGGTGCCATCGACCCCGTCGGCCACGGCACCGGCGCCTTCATCCTCAAGCAGGCCAACGGCTCCTCCGGCGCCACCCTGGAGCGCAACGACACGTACTGGGGCACGAAGGCCACCGCCCCCGGCATCGACGTCACCTACGTTCCCGACGGCGCCGCCCGCGCCAACGCCCTGCGCACCGACACCGCCGACATCGTCGAAGCCGTCCCCATCGCCCAGGTCGGCAACATCGACAAGAACCTTCTCCACGAGATAGCCACCCCGCGCACCTCCACCCTCTACCTCAACACCCGCTCCGACCCCTTCGCCGACCCCGCCCTGCGCGCCGCCGCCCGCAACGCCGTCGACCCCGCCGCCCTCATCAAGACCGTCTTCGAGGGGCACGCCGACTTACCCGTCGGACTCCTGGGGCCGGCCGTGCCCTGGGCCGCCGAGCTGCGCGCCTGGAAGAAGGAGACCTACCCCGGAGCCACGGGCGCAGCCGCCACCGGCAAGGTCCCCGGCGCCACCACCGCCGGGACCGTCCCTGCCGGCACCGCCATCACCCTGGCCTCCTACACCGACCGCCCCGAGCTCGGCGAGATGGTCCCCCTCCTGGCTCAGCAGCTCGAGGCCGCCGGTTTCAAGGTCACCCAGGACGTGCGCGAGTACAACCAGATCGAGTCCGAGGCCCTGGCCGGAAAGTTCCACGCCGTCCTCGTGTCGCGCTCCACCGTCCTGGACTCCGGCGACGCCGTCGCCTACATGACCGCCGACTTCTCCTCCTCCGGCTCCTACTCCATGAGCGGCCTGCACGACGAGACGGTCGACGCCGCCATCTCCAAGGCCGGCGCCGCGGAACCCGGCGACGAGCGCCGCAAGGCCATCATGGCCGCCGAGCAGGCCATCCTCGTGACCGGCGCCGCCATCCCGCTCGCCCACGAGCGTGTCATCCAGGGCGAGGCCGCCGGCGTCACCGGCGCTGAGCGCGACCCCAACGAGCGCGCCCTCATCACCTCGACCACGACCGTGAAGAAGTGAACGGCGTGCTCACCCGGGTCGCCGGACGCCTGCGCACGGGCGACCTCGTCACCGGCATCTCGCGCCTGCTCGCCCTGGCCTGCCTCGTCGGCCTGGTGGGCATGCTGCCGTGGCTCTCCGGCAAGGACCCGGCCCTGACGATCCTGCGCGCCACCTCCTCCGACCGGGAGCCCACACCGGAGATCCTGGACTCCATCCGCACGAGCATCGGGATCGACGGCGGCCCCCTCCACGTCATCGGGCACTGGCTGGCCGGAGTGGCCCGCGGCGACCTGGGCCGCTCCTGGGTCTCGGGGGCCGACGTCGGCCCGGACGCCGTGGACGCCTTCGGAGTCTCCCTGAGCCTCATGGCCGCCGCGCTCGGTGTTGGAGTCATTGTGGCCGCAGCCCTGGTCCTACCCGCCCTGCGCGACGGGCTGCGAGGGCGCCCCCGGCCCCGCGGCGGCGCCGCCTCCGCGATCCTCATCTCCCTGCCCGAGTACCTCCTGGCCCCGATCCTCATGCTCGTCCTGGCCGTCTACCTCAGGATCCTGCCGCCTTTCGGGTGGGGCAGCCCCGAGAAGGTCATCATGCCGGCCCTCAGCCTGGGCCTGCCCACCGGCGGCTACCTCGGCGGACTCGTCTCCGACGCCGTCACCGCCGCCTTCTCCGAACGTTGGGTGGCCACCTGGTCCACCGCCGGCATCAGCGGCCGACCCCTGGCCGGAGCCGTCCTGCGGCGGGCCCTGGCACCACTGACCGGGCAGGTGGCGCTCGTCGTCGTCGCCCTGACCGGCGGCGCGGTCGCCGTGGAGAAGATCTTCGCCATCCCGGGGCTGGGGCGCGAGCTCCTGGACGCCGCCTCCGCCCAGGACGTGCCGGCCCTCCAGGCCCAGATCCTGCTGCTGCTCGCCCTTGCGCTGACCACCGGCGTCATCGCCGGAGCGGTCCGACGCCTCCTCATGGGGCGGGCCGCTGGGGCGGGCGGACTCACAGCACCGCCTCCGGTGGAGCACCCGGGGCGGGCTGCCCGCGTTATCGCCGTCAGCGGTGCCGCCCTGCTGGCCCTCATGGTGGCCGTCGGGATCCGGCGCGACCCCTACGCCGTCGTCGCGGACAAGCTCGCACAGCCCAGCGCCGCCCTCCCACTGGGCGCCGACTCGCTCGGGCGCGACGTGCTGGCACGGGTGGCTCACGGGGCCGTGTCCACTGTGAGCGGCGCCGTCATCGTCACGGTGGTGTGCTTCGTCATCGCCATCCTGGTGGGGCTGGCGCCGCGGGCGGCCACGGGCTTCATCGAGGTCGCCAACGCCGCCCCGCCGATCCTGGCCGGGCTCATCGTCGCCGGCGTCTCCGGGCCCAGCGCCACGGGCGCCGCCGTCGCCGTGGCCGGCGTCGGCTGGGCGCCCCTGGCCTCCCACGCCGCCGGGCTCGTCGCCGAGAACCGGCAGCGCCCCGACGTCCTCCTCGCCCCGGTCCTGGGGGAGGGGCGCGTGCGGATCACCCTCACCCGGGTCCTGCCCGCCGTCGTCGGCCCGCTGGCACGCCACGCGGCACTGAGGCTCCCCGGCAAGGCCCTGGCCCTGGCCGCCCTGGGGTTCCTCGGCCTGGGCGCCCAGAGCCCCGCACCGGAGTGGGGACTGGTCCTGTCCGACGCGCTGCCCTACATCGAACGGGCCCCCTGGGCCGTGGCCACGCCCGCCGCCGCCCTCGTGGTCCTGTCGATCACGTCCGTCGCCGCCTCCCGCAGCATGCGGCGCTGAGACCGCAGGGACCGCTGGAGCCGCTGAGACGTTGAGGGCCCGGTGGCAGCGGCCTGGCTCCGGCCCGGCCCAGGCCGGGCGCGAGGGGGCTGCGCCGTCGGACACAGACAACGAGGCGGGCGCCAACCGCGCGATGGGTTGGTGCCCGCCTCATCAGCGAACCGGGACCTCAGCCCTCCAGGGCGTGGAGGCGGTCGATCGGGGTGGAGACGGCCTCGCGGGCGCGCACCACGGCCTCCTCATCGGGGGCGTCGTAGAAGCACAGGCACTTGACCGTGTCCTCACGCACGTAGGTGCGCAGGAAGCTCACCTCCGGCACCTGGGCGTACTTGGGGGAGTTGGCCTTCTTGCGCGCCAGGTAGGTCTCCATGGAGATCTCCTCGGGGATGTCCCACTCCACGAGGTAGTCGGCCTTGCGGGCCAGGGCGCGCACGTCCTCCAGCTCGGCGCCCACGAGGCGGACCTCGTCGGGGCCGGTGACCTCGGCGTCGGCCGCAGCGGACCGGACGGCCTCGGTCAGGGCGGCGACGTCGTCGGAGCCGAGCTCGACGATGGTGAAGATGCGCTCGTGACTGGCGGTGACCTGCGACTCCAGGACGGAGGCACCGGCGGCCTCAACAGCCTGGGAGACCTGCGCGATGAGGGCCTCGGCGGCCTCGCGCGACGGGGTGGTGGGGACGAGCTCGAAGAGCTGGAGCGACATGGCGGCTCCTTTCCGTAGGGTGTGCATACCAACCTTGCGGTCCAGCCGAATTATTCCCGCCGGCTCCGGTGAACTGATGACCTGCTCGCTCTGCGGACACATCGTATGGCGCAGCATCGTGAGACCCGATGAGGAGGTGGGAGCATGACGTCTGTATTAGGCGGCGACGTGAATCCCGAGAGTTCCACCGAGGGCGTGAGCGATACGTGCGAGCATGACGCCACCGGGCGCTTGAGCGCCGTTTTCAATCGCAGAGATGACGGACTGACGTGTTCCTGCGCGTCGGGCCAGTTCTGTCTGGGAGATTCCTGCGGCCGCACGTGCGTTGTAAACCAGTTCGGCAAGTTGGAGGCGGGCCTCGGTCTCGATGGCGGCCCGGTTGTACTCGGCTCGCTCGGCCTCGGTCATGGCGGCCAGCGACTCCTGCCTGATCTGCTCCCACGAGGTGGTGACGGTGGAGCTGTTTGTGGCGGTGCTCATGATCTTCTCCCGTTCTTCTCTTCAGCGTGCCGACTGGCCTCGTGAGCGGCTTGCGCTCGTCTGGCGCGCAGGACCTCGGTTCGCTCGTTCTGACGTTGCTTGCGGAACGTCGTGAGAGTGACGACTCGGCGGTCCGGGTCGAACACGTACGTGATGCGGCGGTTGACGTTCTCGCAGGAGAACCGCAGTTCATGTAACCCGTCACCGAGTGGTCGGGAGTGTGGCATGCGGAGCATATTGCCCTGCAGGGCAAGCCGTTCGAGGACCCGGTCTGTCGAGGCCTTGCCGGCGGGAGTCAGTCCCGCATACCAGATGCGCACCTCCTCGGAGAACTCAATCGACCACTTCACACTCACGCCATGACTATATCATCAAGATGATATCCTCTCTAGAGGATGCCTGTTCTGGCGATGACACCTGCCTCGGAGATGCCGCGGCATCGCGATCAGCGCGCGCCACCACCGGCTTGAGCCGGGTGGCGCCTTGCCCGTTACGCTGTCACTTGTGAATGAGCTCGACAGCGTCAGCAGCAACGGAACCCCGGCCTGGGACAGCGCCCGCTACCTGCGGGAGATCCTCAAGGCCCCCGTCTACGAGGCGGCCGAGCACACGCCCCTGCAGGAGATGCCGGCCCTGTCGGCCCGCCTGGGCAACACCGTTGAGGTCAAGCGTGAGGACCTTCAGACCGTCCACTCCTTCAAGATTCGCGGCGCCTACAACGCCATGCGCTCCTTGAACCCGGCCGAGCGCGAGCGCGGCGTCGTCACCGCCTCGGCCGGCAACCACGCCCAGGGCGTGGCCCGCTCCGCCGCCCTGCTGGGGATGAGCGCCATCATCGTCATGCCCACCGTCACCCCTCAGATCAAGGTCGACGCCGTTCGCGCCCTGGGCGGTGAGGTCCGCCTCCACGGGGATAACTTCGACGCCGCCAAGGCCGAGGCCACCCGCCTGGCCGAGGCTGAGGGCCTGTCCTACATCGCCCCCTTCGACGACCCCCGCGTCATCGCCGGCCAGGGCACCATCGGCCTGGAGCTCATCCAGCAGGACGCCCACCTCGACCGCGTCTTCGTACCCGTGGGAGGCGGCGGGCTGGCCGCCGGCGTCGCCGTCCTCATCAAGCAGCTCATGCCCGGGATCAAGGTCATCGGCGTCGAGCACGAGGAGTCGGCCTGCCTCAAGGCCGCCCTGCTGGGCGGGGAGCCCATCACCCTGCACCACGTGGGCCTGTTCGCCGAAGGGGTGGCCGTGCGCCGCATCGGCGAGGAGACCTTCCGCATGTGCCGGGCCCTGCTCGATGACGTTGTCACCGTCTCCTCCGACGAGACCTCCGCCGCCGTGCGCGACATCTTCGACGACGTGCGCGCCATCTCCGAGCCCTCCGGCGCCCTGGCCCTGGCGGGGCTCAAGCGCTACGTCGCCGAGCACCACCTGTCCGGCGAGCGCCTCGCTTTCATCCTGTCCGGCGCCAACCTCAACTTCCACCAGCTGCGCTACATCTCCGAGCGCAGCGAGATCGGTGAGCAGCGCGAGGCCATCCTCGGGGTCACCATCCCCGAGGAGCAGGGCTCCTTCCTGCGCTTCGCCTCGGTCCTGGGAGCCCGTTCGGTCACCGAGTTCAACTACCGGCTCTCCGCGGCTCGTGCCGAGGCCGACCCCGCCCGCATCTTCGTGGGCGTGCGCATCGCCCGGCGCCAGGAGCGCGCCGAGATCGTGGCGGACCTGGAGGAGGCCGGCTACGACGTCATCGACCTCACCGACGACGAGCTCGCCAAGGTCCACGTGCGCTCCATGATCGGCGGACGTGCCACCCCGGGAGTGCCCGAGCGCCTCTTCTCCTTCCTCTTCCCTGAGTCGCCCGGGGCTCTGGCCCACTTCCTTCAGGTGCTGGGCACTCGCTGGAACATCACCCTGTTCCACTACCGCACCGATGGCGCCGACTACGGCCGCATCCTGTGCGCCTTCGCGGCCGGGCCCGACGACGTCGAGCTGACCGAGCACATGGACCGCCTCGGCTACTCCTACAACGAGGAGACCGCCGACCCCGCCTTCCGCTTCTTCCTGGCCCGATAGTCCGTGACGAGTTCGCGGCTCCATCCGCCCTCGCCGAAAAGGCGAGCACGGGGGCGTTGTGGCCGGTATCATGCAATAAGGGGGAGTTCGTTCTGTCGAAACTCCCATAAGGTTGTTGGTAAATCAATTGTCGCGGCCGGGTGCGCCATCGGAGTCTTCGCCTGACGCTGACACCCCGCCCCGGCTCATCTCGACCAGGAGAGAAACATGACCCGTCTTGCCGTCGTCGTCGGTTCCGTCCGCCCCAACCGCGTGGGTGGCACCATCGCCCAGTGGGTGGTCGACCAGGCCAACGAGATCGAGGGCGTTGAGGCCGAGATCGTCGACATCGCCTCCTTCAACCTGCCCCTGTTCGCCGAGGAGATCCCCCCGCGCATGGCCGTTCCCAGCGACCCGGCCGGCGCCGCCTTCGATGAGGCCCTGAAGTCCTTCGACGCGCTGATCTTCGTCACCCCCGAGTACAACTTCTCCATCCCCGGCGCGCTGAAGAACGCCATCGACTTCCTCCAGCCCGGAGCCGTGGCCAACAAGGGCGTGGGCGTGGTCGGCTACTCCTACAGCGTCGGCATCCGCGCCGTCAGCCACCTCCAGCAGATCCTCCAGGGCATGGGCGCCACCGTTGTGGCCTCCAACGTGTTCCTGTCGCTCAACACCGACTTCGCCGACGGCGCCTTCTCGCCGGCCGCCTTCCACGACGCCGAGGTCCCGGCCATGGTGCGCGACGTCGTCGCCCACTCCGACGCCCTGGCCTCCCTGCGCTGAGCACTCCGAGCTCGGCCGTTCGACTGAGCCGGAGGACGCCAGTCCATCGCGTCGCCGTCGGCGGCACCTGCGGGTGCCCCGGCGGCGACGTCGTTCGTGCCAGGGGTGCCGGGACGTGTTTCGGTGGGTGGGTAGGGTTTCCCCCATGACTGAGCGCAGCGAGCGAGACGGTTCCCGCCGGGACGACAGGGGCGGATACGGCGACCGCGGCTACCGGGGAGGCTCCGGCAGCCGGGATGGCGAGCGCGGCCGCTCGCGCCGCGTCTACGACGACGAGCCCTGCGACGGCCTCCTGGCGGACCTCGTCGGCCACCTCCACGCCCTCGACGGACGTTCCTACGCCGCCTACAAGGCGATCGTCGGACGCTACCGGGCGCCCGCCGGCTGGTTCCTGCACATCGACCGCGTCCAGTCCGACCCCTACGCCCCGCCCACGCGCATCCACGTGGACGTGCCCACCGACCTGCACGGCCTGGAGCTGCTCGATGAGGCCGACCTGCTGGCCGATGCAGACCGCCGCCTGGCCGTGGGCGACTTCCTCACCCGCGAGCTGCACGCGGGCTTCCGCGGCACGGCACTGTCCATCGCCTCCCCGGGCCAGGAGATCCTGCAGCGCTCCAGCATCATCCTGCGCCCCGAGGAGAAGAAGGAGAGGACCGGCTGGACCCTGGAGATCCGCGCCCGCCTGGCCCTGCCCGCCCAGGGCCGCTCCATCCAGGGCCACGAGGCCTCCCGGATCGTGGGGCGCGACCTCGTGCGCGAGCTGGAGGAGGCCATGGACCTCACCGGCGAGCGGGGCGACCGGCTCGTGCGCCACGTCGCCACCCTTGAGGACCACCGCGCTCTGACTGCGACGGTGGCCCGCAACGGCTGGGTGGCCTTCCTCGCCGACGGCTCCGTCCTGCCGCGCCGCTCCGGGGTGAGCGACGATCCCCTGGACGGCGGCGTCCCCCTCCAGGCCCCCGACTCCATGGCCGCCACGGTGGAGCTCCCGCACGCAGGGACGGTGCGCGGCACCGTTGTCGAGGCGGGCGTCAACGTCATCGTCGGAGGCGGCTACCACGGCAAGTCCACGCTGCTGAGCGCCATCGAGCGCGGTGTCTACCCGCACGTGCCCGGGGACGGGCGCGAGCTCGTCGCCACGGTCCCCGACGCCGTCAAAGTGCGGGCCGCCGACGGGCGCGCCGTGACCGGCGTCGACCTGACCCCCTTCATCTCCCACCTGCCGGCCGGGCGCGACACCGCCTCCTTCACCACCCGCAACGCCTCGGGATCCACCTCCCAGGCCGCCTCCATCATCGAGGCCGTCGAAGCCGGCGCCACGACGCTGCTGCTGGACGAGGACACCTCCGCCACGAACCTGCTCATCCGCGACTCGCGCATGCGCGAGCTCGTGGCCGCCGAGCGCGAGCCCATCACGCCCCTGGTGGACCGCATCACCGCGCTGTTCCGCCGGCGGGGCGTCTCCACGGTCATGGTCATGGGCGGCTCCGGGGACTACCTGGACGTGGCCGACCGGGTCCTGCTCATGGACGCCTACCACCTGCGCGACGTCACCGAGCAGGCCCGCCGCGTCGTCGCCGACCAGCCCCGGCCCCTGACCAGCCTGGAGGACTTCGCTGAGCCGCGCCAGCGCGTCCCCGAGCCCGCCCCGCCGCGCACCCGCCGGGGACCGGTGCGCACCCGTGCCCACAGCACCTCCACCCTCGTCCTGGACCGGGAGGACATCGACATCTCCGACGTCGGCGGCGTCACCGACCCGGGTCAGGCCGAGGCCATCGCCTACGCCCTGCGCGCCCTGCTGGAGCAGCGCTTCGACGGGGTCTCCCCACTGCGCGAGTGCCTGGACGACCTCGAGGCCCTGCTTGATGAGGAGGGCCTGGACGCCCTGACCGACGAGCGCGAGCGACCCGCCTTCCTCGTACGCCCCCGCATGGTCGACGTCGCCGCGGCCGTCAGCCGCTACCGCAGGCTGGAACTGGCCGGTCGGACGGACGAGGACTGACGAGGCGAGCCCCAACTGCCTCCCTCCCACACAGTTCGACCGAATCTTCAGAATCGACCTGGAGCCGCGTCGATTCTGAAGTTTTTGTTGGTGAGGAGTGGGCTGGCAGGGGCTGCGTGGTTCGCGCTAAGCGGCTGAGCCGGCTCGGTACTCGGCGCGGTACTCGCTGGTGCGGGTGTGGATGAGGCGGGGGATGGAGATGGTCTTGTCGAAGCTGCCGTCGCGGTAGCCGGCCTGGAGGTTGAACAGCACCATGAGCCGCAGCGCCATGGGGTTGCTCGTGCGAGCCACGCGCCGCAGCGTCGAGACGGGCATCTTGCGCAGGATGCCCGCGATCTTGCCGGCGTCACGCCAGTTGGCACGCACCGCCGGAACGTTGAGACGGTTGAGGGCCTCGACCTCACGCAGGAAGAAGTCGGCGCCCTCTCTCTCGGCCGCGCGCCACCAGCCGGCCCGGTAGGTGGCCTCGAGCTGCTCGACGGCGTCGCACAGGGCGTCGTAGTCGACGCCGACGACCTCGGTGCGCAGCTCCTCGGCCCGGATCCGCTCCAGGGTGGCGTGCGCCAGCGGCAGGATGGCGCGGGCGACGTCGTCGACGGCGTTGTTGCGGGTGAGGCGGTCAGCTTCCGGCAGGGGCTTGCCATCGCGGGGCAGGTGCGCGTCGACCTCCTCCAAGTGCGCGACGGAGGTGCGCAGGTTGCCGGTGAGGCGGGCAGTGGAGCGCGGGACCCCCATGGCAATGAGCAGCTCGGTTGCGGCGCGCCACTGGAAGTCTGTGTCCTCAGACCAGTGGGCCTCCGGCTCCGCCCCCGTCGGAGACCGGTCCGACGGGGTACGAGTCTGCTGGCTGCTCATAGGGGTTGAGCCTCCTGTGGTGCGCAGGGAAACAGGTCAGGAAGTCGCGGGCGCTCGCAGGTGGGAGTGCTGGCCAGCGGCCGGAGGACAGCATCTCAAGGCAACGTGTGAGAACGCTGGTGATTGACCCGTCAATGGCTGAGGTCGTGCCCTCAGGCTGGGGCGTCTTCGGGGGCCAGGATGTCGGTCTGGGCGGGAAGGTCCGTCAGGCCGGCCGGGCAGGTCACGCCGTTGGGGCCGTGGTTGCAGTAGCCGCTGGGGTTCTTGTGCAGATAGGCCTGGTGGTAGTCCTCGGCCAGGTAGTAGGGGCCGCCGAACTGAGCCGGCGCGTCCGCGGCGTCCTCGATGGTGGTGACGCAGGTGCCCAGGCCCAGGCGAGTCAGCTCGCCCTGGAATACCTCGCGGATCCGCACGGCCGCCTCGCGCTGGGCCGGCGTCGTCGTCCACACCGCCGAGCGGTACTGGGTGCCGACGTCGTTGCCGTGGCGATTCAGGTGCGTGGAGTCGTGGTTCTCCCAGAATGTCTTGAGCAGGGTCTCCCCGCCCTCGCCGCAGACGGCAGGGTCGTAGACGACGCGCACCGTCTCGGCGTGACCGGTCGACCCGGTGCACACCTCCTGGTACGTGGGGTTGGGCGTCTGGCCGCCCATGTAGCCCACCGACGTCGAGACGACGCCGTCCTGGTGCCACAGGATCCGCTCCACCCCCCAGAAGCAGCCGGCCGCCAGGTAGATGACCCGACTGCCCTCGGGCCACGGCCCGTCCAGGGCAGTCCCCAGCACCGGGTGGTCTCCGGGGTCGGGCAGGACCGGCGTCTCGCGGCCGGCCGGCGCCGATCCGCTGAGCGAGTGGTGAAAGGCGTTGAACATGAGGACACGCTACTGCGCCCGCCCCCTATTCCCACCCGCGCTTCACTGACCGCGAGGAACAGCCGGGGTGGAGGGGCGGGTGCGGGTGTCGGTCAGGCGCTCGGTGAGGACTCCGAACCGGGGCTGTTCAGCCCCAGCTGGGTGAAGGCCCTCTCGCGCCAGTCGAGGAAGTTCTGGAACCCGCCGGTGAGTAGCGCCTGAAGCTCCTCACCGCTGTTGACGGCTACGATGTCCTGCTCCTGATCCTCGGCGCTCATATCTTGCGTGATGGCTCGCAGATTCTCGGCCGTGTGGTTCCCGTGCGGGACGATGAAGCTGGGGCCTCCCTGAGGGTTGACGATCATGAAGCCCGCCGAGATGCACAGATCAAAGATGAAGTCGCACTCACCGGCAGTGAGGTGGGCGTGCCCGGTCCCCGCCGTCATCGCCTCATCCTCCTCGAGCACATTGGAGAAGTGGAAGTCCTGGAGCCCATCGACATCGATGTCGGTTCCGTCCTCGTTGAGCAGCGTCGCGGATGATGACCGGTCTGCGCTGGAGGGCGGGAAGACCTTCATGTGCATTCGACGCCGTCGCAAGAACTTTTGCACGCCGTCGCGATCCGGGTCGACGAGTCGATCTCCGTTGATCTTGTACAGATAGAGAGAAAAGCCCATTAGATACATCCCGTCCGTGGCTGGAGTCCTCGTTTTTACAGAATGCGCGTTACTCGTACTTTAATGCGGCTTGCATTTCATGCCAGCTGTTGGCCACAACAATCTCAATCTCACCTCGGTCTGCGTCATCCCTTACCTCTTGCGGCAGTTGGTCGATCCGGTGATTCCCGTCTGGGATGACGAATAGTAGGGGTGCGTCCACGTGAACGAGGAGGAAGTTCGTCGAGACGCACAGGTCGTAGAGTAGTTCGCACTCGTCATCGCTGAGATGGGCGTGTGCAATGAAAGCGCTCAGCTCTGAGTCGTGAATGGAGGGGTCGGAGAGGATGAGATCTCGTGGGTAGCCGTCGGCGAATAATAGTACCGAACCGTCGGCGTTCACCAGGTGTGTCGTGTCGCTGGAGTGTGGGCTGCGCTGAAGACTTAATCCTCGGCGCTCAAGAAAGTTCCACAACCCCTGCTTGTTGCCTCCGATGCTGCGTCCATCGCTGAATCTGTAGAAATACATTGCATAACCCATAGAACTCTCCTTGTGTCATCTCAGAATCTCAGGGGGTGGTTGTTTTCTTGGGTTCCTTAGGATCTGAGCCGGGCATTTCTCGCGGTGCCCGACGGAAATTCGGAGGGGCTGCGCGAAAAACGCCCGGCTCGGTGGAAGGGGAGCGGAAAAGAGGCTCAGACCCGCTCGACCTTGACGATCTCGGCCTGGATCTTCCGGCCGTTGGGGGCCTCGTAGGAGACGGTGTCGCCCGCGCGGTGCCCCATGAGGGCCTGCCCCAGCGGAGCGTCGGGGGAGAAGACCTTGACGCCGTCGGGCACGTCCTCGGTGATCTCCTGGCCGCCCAGGGCGAAGACCTGCTCCTTTCCGGCCACCTTCGCGGTGACGATGGTGCCGGCCGAGACCGAGCCGTCGTTGGCCGCCTCGCCGATCTGGGCGTTCTCCAGGGTCTCCTCGAGCTGGATGATGCGCGCCTCGTTGAGCCCCGCCTCCTCGCGGGCGGCGTGGTAGCCGGCGTTCTCCCGCAGGTCACCCTCCTGGCGGGCCGCCTCCACGCGCTGGGCGATCTCCTTGCGCTCGGTCGTCTTGCGGTGCTCGAGTTCGGCGGCCAGCCGGTCGTAGGCCTCCTGGGTGAGCCAGGTGCCCTGTGACTGCTCGGACATGGATCCTCCTTGGATGACTGGTGATGGTCGCTTGGCAGCCGGTCGGGTTGCCTGGCGACGACGACACCCGGTGGCTCCTCGCAGGGCCGACCGGGTTTGAAGCGCGAGTCTACGCCGCAGCCTGAGGGAATGCTGTGCGGTTGGCGAAAGGTGCTGGAATATTCTGGGGCTGCGGCCGGGCGCCGGGGTGGGCGAATCCGTGCCGGCCCGCCTGATCAACGTCGCCGCAGGGGTTGGGAGAGAGGTGGACAAAGCAACCGGCTCGACGGCGTGGCGGGCCGCCCACCGGTCCCAGCAGCCTCAGTGGCCGCCTCTCGGCCGGTCGGCCACCGCAGCCTGACGTCCCCGTTAGCGCAGAACCGCCAGGAAGCAGGCCACGCACTGGCAGGCCCACGCGGCCACGGTGCACACGTGGAAGATCTCGTGGAAGCCGAACCAGCGCGGCGATGGGTCGGGAGTCTTGCGGGCATAGACCACGGCGCCCAGCGTGTAGGTCACGCCGCCGGCCACCAGCAGCCACACGATCGCGGGGCCGCCCTCCCGCCAGAACTGCGGCAGGAACCAGATCGCCACCCAGCCCAGGATGATGTAGAGGGCGGTGGTGAACCAGCGCGGGGCGTGCATCCACAACAGGTTCGTGGCCGTGCCGATCGCGGCCCCCGCCCACACGATCCCCAGGACCAGGGTGGCCGTACGCGTCGGCAGCAGCGCCGCCGACAGGGGAGTGTAGGTGCCGGCGATGAGCAGGTAGATGTTCGCGTGGTCGATCCGCCGCAGCGTGGCCGCGACCTTCGCGGGCCAGTGCCCGGTGCCGATGTGGTAGACGCCGGAGTTGGCGAACAGCAGCAGCGAGCACGTCAGGTAGACGGCGCAGGCCCACTTCAGGCCCGCTCCCGGCGCCAGCACCGTCAGCACGATGCAGGCCGCCAGGGCCAGCGGTGCGGTACCGGCGTGGATCCATCCGCGCAGCCTCGGCTTGACGGAGGCGATGACGCCCTTGGCGCTCATGGACGCGGAGCGGCGCGGGGCCTGCGACGTCGAGGGCGATGTCGGTGACATGGGTGTGGGCGTCCTTCTAGGTGGTGTGGGGTGGGAACGGGTCGATGCTGAACCTTACGACTCCGTAGGTTACGTGAGCGTAGGTTGTGGTGGTAGCAATCCGGACGGTGATGTGACGCGGCAGGCACGGTGGCGTACGGCGGCAGCTTCCACGGCCGCCGTTGCCAGCGCCAGTGCGGCCCGGCCGCCTGGCACGCCTCCGTTGTGCCCCGGCAACCCTGGGCGAACCTGATGGCCGGATTTGACCCGGCTGTTAACCGGCTCGTCCAGCGCAGGAGGGGCCTTGCACGATAGCGTTGGAGGTGGCCCCGAGCCGTCGGGCCCCGTCCCCCAGCAACCCCACCGAGGAGCCCCGAGGAAAACGGCATGGCAGGCGACAACCTCCTCTACGACATCTACGAGCGCCGGCTGGCTGCGCGCATCGACCCGGCCACGGTGCCCCACCACGTGGGTGTCATCCTCGATGGCAACCGCCGCTGGGCCAAGTCCATGGGCTTCGGGGCCGCGCAGGGCCACAAGCGCGGCGCGGACAAGATCGAGGAGTTCCTCGGGTGGGCCGAGCAGATGGGGGTCCAGGTCGTCACCCTATGGCTGCTGAGCACCGACAACCTCTCCCGCGACCCGGCCGAGCTCTCGCCCCTGCTGGACATCATCGCCCACGCCGTCGACGAGCTCGCAGAGACCGACCGCTGGAGCCTGCGCCTCGTGGGCGCCGTCGACCTCCTGCCCGAGCCACTGGCCGAGCGCCTGCGCACCGCCGTCGTCCGCTCCCGGCCGTCAAGCGCGGAGGCCTCTGGGTCGGACGGGCCGGCGGATGAGGCCGTCGAGACCGCAGAAGCCGAGGACCGGCGCATGCAGGTCAACATCGCCGTCGGCTACGGGGGCCGTCAGGAGATCGCCGACGCCGTGCGCGAGCTGCTGCGCGAGCGGGCCGCCGCAGGAGCGAGCTTGGAGGAGGTGGCCGCCTCGCTCAGCGAGGAGGACATCACCGAGCACCTCTACACCAAGGGCCAACCCGACCCCGACCTGGTCATCCGCACCTCGGGTGAGCAGCGGCTCTCCGGGTTCCTGCTGTGGCAGTCGGTGCACTCCGAGTACTACTTCTGCGAGGTCAACTGGCCGGCCTTCCGGCGCGTGGACTTCCTGCGGGCGCTGCGCGACTTCGCCAGCCGAGAGCGGCGCCTGGGTAGGTAGCCGGGCCGGCTGCCCTCCGCGCCGGGCGCGCTGCACCGAAACCGCGGAGGGAGCGTCTGAAGAAGCCGCAGCGCAGGTGACAATACGGGTGTGACGAGCGGTGAATCCCACCCGTCCCGCAGCCCGAGCAGCAGTGCAGGCGCAGGTGGTGCGGGCAGTGCGGCGGCGGGAAGGGTCCCGGCGCCGCTGGTCTTCGTCGCCTCCGCCTTCTCCCAGTATCTCGGTGCGGGCCTGGCCGTCTCACTGTTCTCGCTCATGCCCTCGACGACGGTGGCCTGGTGGCGCCTGGTGGTGGGCGCCGTCGTGCTCCTGGCGCTCCGACGCCCGTGGCGCCGGAGCTGGACGCATCGGGCTCTGGCGCTGGCGGCCGCCTTCGGGGCGGCCACCGCCACCATGAACGTCATCTTCTACGCGGCGATCTCACTGCTTCCGCTGGGAACGGTCGTCTCCCTGGAGTTCCTCGGGCCGGTCGCCGTCGCCGCCGTCACAGGGCTCGGGTGGCGACCGCGGTTGGCCGCGGTGCTGGCGCTCCTGGGAGTCGTGTGCATCTCCGGGCTCGGCGTCGACCTGTGTGAGTCCGGTCAGAGGACGGGGGTCGTGCTCGCGCTGGCAGCCGGTACGGCCTGGGCGGGCTACATCCTTCTGGGGCGGCGAGTGGCCTCGGCCGGGGCCGGAATCGACTCGCTCGCTGCGGGCATGGTGTTCGGCGCGCTGGTCTACGCTCCCTTTGCCGTCGGCACGGCGGCCGCTGCCCTGACGTCGATGAGGGCGTCAGCGATGGCGCTGGGGGTCGGACTGCTGTCGACCGCGGTGCCCTACGGGCTCGATCAAGTGGTGCTCAGACGGCTCGGGGCGGATACCTTCGCGCTCCTGTCCTCGCTCATGCCGGCGACGTCGATGCTGGTGGGAGCGGTGGTGCTGGGCCAGCTGCCCAGCGGCTGGGAGGTCGCAGGCCTCGTGCTGGTATCGGTAGCCGTTGCCCTGGCCAGCGCGGACGGCCGCGCGCCACGCCCGCGGCACCCGGAGTGCCGCTGAGGCGCGTAGGCAACCCGAGAGCGGGTGCGCCCAGCATGTGCGCACCCGCATGTCTCAGAGCATGTCAGTCCACCGGGGAGACGCGGATGAGGTTGCCATCGGGGTCGGAGATCATGAAGGTTCGGCCAAAGACATCGTTGTGGGGTTCTTCAACAACTGTGACACCTTTTGCTACCCATTCCTTGTAGACGGCATCCACTGATTCCTTTGATGCTGGAATCATCAATCCAACCTCGCTGGTTCGTGAGGTGGCAGCGCTGATCGCATCCGCGGCTCCGCTCCACAGTGAGAAGAGTACGCCGGGGGCGATTTCAAAAGCCACGTAACGGGGAGTGGTCATAACGGGGTGGATGTCGAATAAGTCGCTGTAGAACTCGGTGGCTCGCTCGACGTCAGTGACGTAGATCAGGAACAGGTTTGGTGCAGGCATGGCGTGGTCTCCTTTCACGAATTTCTAGTAGGACTCGTCCGATACTGGAGATCAAACATGACGTCTCATGTCATATATGAGATGAGACATACGTGTTGGTTCGAAACAGTCGGCTGAGAGATGCTCTGGCAAGCGGGATCCTTGGTGCTTGCCGGGATCTAGGGCAGGATGGATCTCTGGTCCGGGCGCCGCCCGGCCTGGCTGGTGCCCCGGCCCCGGTGCTCGTCGACTCACCGACGCCTCGCGCCGTCGAGCCGCGTACGCCGGCACCTCACGCACCGACGCGCACGCTGCCAGCGACACGCGCCGGCGTGCTCGCGGTCCCAAACGACAGGATCCTCGTGGCCGCACACCGCACCTCCGCCTCACGCCGCTTCGCCTCCGGGAAGACCCCGGCCGCGGGTGAGGCCACCTTCGCCGAGCTCGGCGTGGACTCAGACCTCGCCGCCGACCTCGACGCCCGCGGCTTCACCGCACCCTTCCCCATCCAGGCCGCCACCCTGCCCGACACCCTCGCCGGGCGCGACGTGCTCGGCCGCGGCCGCACCGGCTCGGGAAAGACCCTGGCCTTCAGCCTGCCGCTGGTCCAGCGCCTGGCGCAGCAGGACAAGGCCCGCCCCGGCCACCCCATCGGCCTGGTTCTGGCCCCCACCCGTGAGCTCGCCCTCCAGATCGCCGAGGTCATCGAGCCCCTGGCTCGCGTCGTTGACATGGACGTCACCACCATCTTCGGCGGGGTCTCCGCCAAGCCCCAGGAGAAGGCCCTCAAGGCAGGGGTCGACGTCGTCGTCGCCTGCCCCGGCCGGCTCCTGGACCTCATGGGGCAGGGACTCGTCAGCCTCGACGAGGTCGAGATCACCGTCCTGGACGAGGCCGACCATATGGCCGACCTCGGCTTCCTGCCCAACGTCCGCCGCATCCTGCGCGCCACCCCGCAGCGCGGCCAGCGCCTGCTGTTCTCCGCCACCCTGGACAACGGCGTGGACACCCTGGTCAAGGAGTTCCTCCACGACCCGCTGCAGCACTCCGTGGACCCCTCGACCTCGCCCGTGGACGCCATGACCCACCGCGTGTGGATGGTCGCGGACAAGACCGCCAAGGACGGCATTGTGCGGCGCCTGGCCTCCGGGCAGGGGCAGCGCATCCTGTTCACCCGCACCAAGCACCTCGCCCGGCGCCTGGCCCGCAAGCTCGTCCAGGCCGGGATCCCGGCGGTCGAGCTGCAGGGCAACATGAGCCAGAACGCCCGCGAGCGCGCCATGCGGGCCTTCTCCACGGGGCAGGTGCACGTCATGGTCGCCACCGACATCGCCGCCCGGGGCATCGACGTCTCAGGCGTCGAGCTCGTGGTCCACGTCGACCCGCCCGCCGAGCACAAGGCCTACCTGCACCGCTCGGGCCGCACCGCGCGCGCCGGGGCCGCCGGGAGCGTCATCACGCTGGTCCTGCCCGAGCAGAAGCACGATGTGCAGGTCCTGCTCAAGAAGGCGCGGATTCGCGCGGACATCGAGCGCATCCGGCCCGACGACGACGCTGTGTCCGCCCTCGTGGGGCAGGTCGCCGAGGCCGTCGCGCTGGAGGACATGCCCGAGGGTGTGGCCATCAAGGGCGGCAGCCCCAGCGGGCGGGCCTCCACCGGGCGTCCGGGCCACGGTCACGGGGAGGCGGCGCGCGGCCGGTCCGGCCGGGGCGGTCAGGGCGGCCGGGGAGGTCGTAGCGGGGGAGCGCGCGGTGCGCGCGGCGGGAACGCTGGGAACGGTGGGCGCAGTCTGAAACGACGTGGCGGAAACGGCGAGCAGGGAGCCGGGCAGCCCTCCGGCCGGGGCGGCCGCAGCGGAGGCTCCCGTGGACGTCGAGGCCGCGGTCGCGGAGCCAAGGGAGGTCAGGCCAGTCAGGGCGCTCCCGCCTGAGACATCGTGCGAGGCGGCATTCAGTGTCAGGTCCTGGGCATTGACGATGTCGCGTCACGAGTTGCGCGCCCCATGTCTGTGTCGGTGGGTGACGCCTGCGGTGCGGCGGTTCAGCCCTCGCTCCGGCCGAGCGGATCCGGGGTGCCGGTGCTACCGTCGAGTGGCTGATGGCGATCGGGAAGGTGGGTGGACAGCGTGGCGGCGCACCTCTCGCGGCGAGCCCTGACCGGCGCGATGGCGGGCCTCATCCTGGCCGGCTGCGCTTCTCGGGGGCCGCAGCGAGCGGCAACGCACTCGACTCCGCCGCCGTACCTGCGCTCGCGCGGGGCCGGCGCTGCGCCGAGCCTGCGGCCGACGTCGGGAGACCTGTCGGTTCCTGCCGCGTTCTCCTACACCGACGATGAGGACGAGACCTCCGACTGCATCTTCTACGCGACGACGGGAGCGCCGGTCGGACTGGTCGTCTACCTCGACGGCGACGGGCAGTCCTTTCACAGCCAGGGGAACCAGGATCAGGACGAGAGGTCCCGCGGCGGCCTGGCCGGCGCCGGGGGAGTCGTCGAGGCGGCGAGCGCTCGCGGGTACGACGTGGTCTCGGTGCGCGCTCCCGGAGACGACGGAACCTGGTGGATGGAGGACCAGGACGGCAAGGTCCGCTACCTGGAGCAGGCGCTCGACTACGTGGTTGCCGAGTGCGGCGCCACCATGGATCGGGTCTGGCTCGTGGGCTACTCCGGCGGCTCGGAATTCATCAGCCAGTGGTTCTTCCCGGCCTACGCCGAGCGCATGGCGGGCGGGGGCTTCCTGCTCTTCGGGGGCGGCGACGCGCCTGAGGAGCAAGCGGCGTTCTCCTCAGGCGCTAAGGAACGGCTCTGGCTGAACTGGGTGACCGGGACGCGTGATGTGCCCGCCAACAGCCTCGACGGATTCGATGGCAGCGGGCACGCCCGAAACAGCCTGGCCTACTACCGCTCGGCGGGCTTCGGCCATATCTGGAGCGAATGGCCCGACGACGACCACGGCAGCATCACCGAGAAGTTCGGGAGCTACGTCGAGCGCGTGCTCGACGCCGCCGCAAGCGGAAAATGACTGCTTAGAAGATTGGACTGCAAGAGTTGCCTAACTGTGATCTCTATACTGACGTTGTCGATAGATTGAAGTAGTAGTCTTCGTTTTGCCCTATTTTCCCTGTGGACAAAGAGGTCTTATTGTGTTTGGGGACAAAAAACGGAGGATTCAAACTCTCGAACAGCGGCTCAGTGTTGGAGAACAACAGTATAACGCGGCTCTAGCGTCAATTGGGGAACTCCGGACACTGCTTGATCGGGCTGGAGGTGGGGATATCGTAAAAATGCAAGAAGTTGCTGCGCAGATGCGGTTTGAGCAGGTTGAGCTACAGGCCGCTCTGGAGCGGCAGAAGTTGGAGCTTGCTCGGCAGGCAACTTCGGCTGAGGAGAATCTTCGTGTTCTTGAGCGTAATGCTCGCGAAGTAGCCATTGCAATTGATGATCGTAGGCGGCAGCTCGCGCAGCTTGATATGCATCTTTCAGATGCTGCCGTGATGGTCGACAGTGGGTTAACGAACTATAAGCATCCTGCTGAGTCTTCTCTGGAGCTTGGGGGACTCCTGTCGGATGTGCGCTCTCAGGTCAAAGAAATGATTAGAAACAAGTCTGCGATCAGGGCGGCCGACAACTTCACTTTCAATAACTCGGCCAGTAAAGGGCGTAAGTTCGTTGCCGATATGTCGAAAATGATGCTACGTGCCTATAATGCAGAGGTTGAGAATTGCGTCCTCACCGTTAAGGCTGGCAATGGTGAATCGGCTCGTAAGCGACTGGAGCGCGCTCGCGACCAGGTGGAACGTCTTGGGGCTCTCATCAACCTGAGGATAGATGGCAGGTACCATACGCTTCGTCTTGAGGAGCTCGATTTATCTCTCAGGTATCAGAATGCTAAAAAGGCCGAAAAGGAGGCAGAGCGGGAGGAGAGGGCGAGGCTGCGTGAAGAGCGCAAGGCTCAGCAGGAGCTCGCTCAGCGTCGATCGAAACTCGACAAGGAGCGTGAGCACTATCAGCACGTGCTTCAATCTCTTGTGGAGAAGGGGCGAGTGGATGAGGCGGAGGAAATTAGGTCGCAGCTTGAGGGGCTTGATAGGGAGATCGAGAAAGTTGACTTTCGTGCTGCCAATATTCGCGCAGGATATGTTTATGTTATCTCCAATGTTGGGGCGTTCGGTGATCGAATGGTTAAGATTGGCATGACACGTCGACTTGAGCCGATGGATCGCGTCCGGGAGCTTGGAGATGCTTCCGTTCCGTTCGGGTTTGATGTCCATGCGTTGTTCTTCTCTGAGGATGCGGTCACAGTGGAGGCTGATCTGCATCGAAGGTTCTCGCATAGGCGGGTGAATCGCGTCAACACCCGTCGAGAGTTCTTTTATGCCTCTCCCGCTGAGGTGCGTAATGTACTCTCGGAGGTGGCTGGGAATCTCTTGGAATTCACTGAGGAGCCGGAGGCGGAGCAGTATCGCCTAAGCCTTCAGATAGCGGAATCGGAGAATGGTGGTGTCGCTACCGGTGGAGGAGACCAAGTTTAGGGGGAGGCTGAGGGGTATGTCCTTGTGCTGTCGGGGTTGTGCCTTAGTCGTCAGTTATGGGTCTTTGGGGCAGTCTGCGATCCGTGTGGTGCGGGCCTCGGGGCCGGGTTGTCGCCGTGGCTGCGTGAGCTGTGCTCGTATCCGGCCATCTGGGCTGGCATCGATCGAGCCCGGCTCGACACGAGCGTTCTCTCCCGTTCCCGCTGGTCAAGGTGTCCTCCCCACCTGGATTAGTGCCATCTGAGTTCACCGAGGGACAGAGCAGCAGGCTAGCGCCGCTGCCGGCGCCCCGGGTATGAAAAAGACCCCGGTCCCTGGTGGGGCCGAGGCCGGCGGGGTACACCTCCGCGAGATCAATGAGAACAAACTAGAAACATTACTCGCGCTGCGGGCTGATGTGCTGGCTCGTGCGGGGGAGCGGCTGACCGACGAAGATGCGGTGCAGGCCACGCCGTCCACAGCACGCCAATCATCATTTGACGAGGCACCGACGAAGGGCAACACCCTGGCCAATCAGACGGCAGAGCCGGTTGAGGCCAGAGCTAGACAGTGCCCTGCCCCGTCGCCTCACTCTGTGACGGGCGACTCGCTGAAACTATCTGCTAGTGGAGACAGTGAACCACCAAGCAACAATGGCCTTGCGAAACCCGCCCCCAGCCCTATCCGCGCAAAGACGGACGCCAACGCTGTTGCACGCACCATCATGCAGCGCCAGCATCACCTTACCGCAGCCGAGCGAGATGAGGTGGCGCGGCTATACCAGGATGGCTTGCCAGTCCGCACGATCTGTGAGCGCTTCGGCATCAGCAAAGATGTGGTTTATGGAATCCGTCGGCGGCGCGGGCTACCACGACGCCGGGCAGGCATGACGGACGAGCAGAAGGCGCAGGCGGTAGAGCTGCACGCACGGGGAGTATCGGCGGCTGCGATCGGCAGGCAGTTTGGCGTCAACGTCAAGACGGTGCTGGCCTACTTGCGTGCAGCAGATAGCGACCAGACTCGCCGGTAAGCTTCATTCCGCCACCCCCTCACCCCTCATCTTCCACATACCGCGCTAGCGCACTCAAGAGCCGACGGGCACTCTCTAGGGTGATGTCGAGGCCGTGAGCGCGGGAGCCATCGCCGATGTAGAGCCAGGTGTCACTGTCCTGTGGGTACTGGTAGCGCACTAGGGTGAGTTCGGTGGCGGTGGGGTGATAGTGGATGGTGCCAGTCTCATCGGTGGTGCGTTCTAGGGCGATGCAGGGCACGAGGAATGGGGCGGCTTCGTGGACGTGGTCGTCTGCTGTATCTGGCGCGTCGGTGTCGTGGCCGACGCACCAGGCTGGGCAGGCGGTGGTTGGTGGTGTCTTGTTCTCCTCGGCGTGGTCTGCTGGTGTTGCCATTAGTCTCCCCTTCCTTGCCCTTTTGTGTGTGGTGGGGCTGTTAGGGGGAGAGTGAAGCGGAGGGACGAACCAGATGGAAGGGGGAGGGCTGAGGGAGAACAAATCTACCTACTCAGCAACATCCGAGCCTTTCTCAGATACTCCAACAATCCACTTAGCACGCTCCAGAAGCTCATCGAACGTAACAACCTCTGGAGAAGTGAGATTTCTTCTATATAACTCAAATGAGCGTATTTTATCCAGATGATGCCCGCCACTTTCACTTCTAAGTTGCTCAAGTGAGCCTATCACCAAAAAAGCACGTGGTTGAAATAAGTACGTCCAGTCTCCAGGCATGTCGTAGCCGTTTTGTTTCGACTCAAGACGCTCTCCAACTTCCTTCATTGCAGCAGCCACTGTTGCCTGCACCTGACTTACGCCGCCCGACAACTCATTCGAAATTTGCCAGACTCCAGGGCGATACCCCGCTGCTTTCCCCGAAAGTAAGCTTGTTTCCGGCTTTTTTATTTCTACAAACACCATCGAACGCACAGCACCCGAAGTTCTCATCAGCGCATCAACGCGTTTTCCTTTACTCGCTATGGAACTCCCTGAAACTACCTGTTCAAGTTTGCTATCATTCCACGAAGTAAGCAAGTGCTGACCTAGGCCGACACCAAGAATCCAAGGATTGCTTTCAAACAAGCGCTGCCAAACAGCTTCATCTCCATTTTTACCCAAACGCGCCTTTTCTGTTTCGAAGTATTCTCTATCAGATAGCAACCCCTCAAAATGCTCGACGACTTTTTTACGTCCCGCGACTGCCACTACGTCAGTCGCCAGAGCGTCACTTTCCACTAGTACACGCACAGCCTCTGGATCTAAGCTAATGCCAGGCAACTTTGCAGACGCAGCAACTAGTTCACGAGCGCTGTCGATATCCAACCTCATGAAATCGACATCATCACTCATGGGGATCCCTTGAAGAGACTGAAAGAGCCGACAAAGCGCCAACGCGTCGTCACCCTCAAGCGACAAGATGTTATTCACATATTTGTCTTTACGGTTATTGACAACCTCCTGAATATGCACTTCTCTCACATGGTCACCTTTATGCGCAACAACCAACTTTACCTGAATTCGACCTTTTCGCTGGGAGCGGACAGGCCATACTGTGGTATGATAAACGCAGTCGGCAATCGTCGACCCTAAAGTGTCGAAAACTTCATACACAAGGCGCGCTGGCTCGCCATTGTACATGCTATCTGGCGTCCGAGAATGGTAGGGAAACCTTTTGCTCACATAGAGGTGCCCAACCCTCCTCTCCTCCATATAGACAGCTTCTTTTCTCTCATTGTCAGAAACTATAGGAAACTCGGCAGCCTTCTTTGCAGCCCTCTTTTTCCTACGTTCACGTGTCACGTTAATCACTTCTTTTTAAAAAACACAAACTTTGAGCGCTACAAAACCAAAGACGTGGCCAGTACGTATGAACGAAAAGTAGCGTCTAGCCAATCGTCAACGTTATAACTCGAAGCACGTCAACCGGCACTTAAACTGATTCAATCGCCAAGAGCTCATCATACTTTCGCATCTCCTCCCACTCTTCTGAGATGCCAAGTTTTGTGCACAGCCGATAAATGCTGCTTAGTGTATGCTCAACTTCTTCTGTAGTAGCAACCAGCACTTCAAGCTCCACAAACTGCCCCAGCCCTTCGACATCATCAACAACAACCGTAATGCCGTCGATCTGAGTAGAGCGCCGTGTCTTAACGACACGAGTGACAAGGTTCCAGCCAAGGCAGGCAATGAAGTCTTCGACGCGATCAGCCCCAGCATCATTAACCGGCAACTCCACTTCCCAGACACCACCTTCGGGCAGCTTCCGTTTCACTGTAAAGGTGACAGCGTCATCCACGCTACGGCAGCGAAGTACTGGATCGCCTGGCGTGAAGTCCTTGAAGGACGAAATCCCATTGAGATAGACAAGATCAGCTTGTCGAACTGCTTTGGATAAGGAGTAAAGCTCCCCAGTTCGCTCAATAATATCTTGCGCATCGGCCGGAAGCCGATACTTCTTCTCTACCTCGATCATGCGAGTGCCTCTCGTTCAGTTGGTTGGCTTGCGGCTGTGTCCGCCAGGAGGGCGCGTTCACTCGACGTAATAGGCCAGTCTGCACCTTGGATGGCCTTTGGTGCCCGAACCCGCGTCCAGTCTACCTGTTTTGTCTTGATGCCATGCGATGTGCAGAGCATTCGAAGGTAATCGAGGAGATGAGAGCGATTTCCATTCATCTGAGAAAACTCTACGACCACATCTGCGTTGTGCAGCGCCCAAACCCAGCCTTCAGCTAGTACCGTTAGTCTGCTGGGTGCACTTGACTCGAAAGCGAGTGTCGGGACGATTGGTGCATAGCCTTCATTAATCAACCACTCCCGTACCCAAAAAGAATTCTTCGCATCTTGCAAGGCGTAGATCGGAACTGCAACTGGCTTCGCTCCGCCGTCTCGATACTCGCTCACAACCGACCATGCTTCAGGGGCATCGGACTTCACGTCTTTGAGAAGACGGTTGAGCGATATATCAACAGGGACGGGGTCTGGATCAAGGCCAATAGAAACGGCATTCATATCAACAAAGGACAGCCTCGGCGTAATCCGCCTATCGTGGCAGCGACGTATATACCAAATTATTTCGATGATGACACCTTCGGCGAGGCGCGTCCAGTCTGGCGACATCGGAGATTGCCTCGTATACACCCACAGCTCATCAGCCTTTTCCAGCAGGGATACGTCGAAAAGAAGAACATTCTTTTTTAGGATGAGTGAATCGACGGCTGATTTGTACCCCAAGCATGCCTCTGGGTTGATCGCGATCCGGTCGTGAGATGAGGCATGTTCCGCCATCGCCGACGTAAAATAGAAGTCATCACCATCGAAAGCAGTATATACTGTTGTAGTAGCAGGCCGAACCAACGGAAGGCTCTCGGCACTGTCTAGTGTAGTAACAGAGCCGACGTCTTTATGTAAGGCACTCAACGCCTTGCTAACACTTCCTGTTCGAGTCATCATTATTCACCTCCTTTACTGCTATTGTTCTTAAATTGCTCCAACTCTTGCTCATGTCGCTTCGAAAGCAGATCCAGCTCTTCTATTGCATTTTTAACAGTATACCCCTGCTCTTGGAACTGTATAGCAACAGTTCGCACCCATTTGTTGAGATATGCTGGCGTGAGCCCATCAATTCTTGTCGAGACTTCCTTGTCTTCAATAAGGTTTTTCCAGAATTCTTTCCACTTAGGTGTCGAGCCAGAGAGCGGAACAACATCATTTGCTATGGTGCGAGTGATGTCACCAGCAACATGCACATCAGGTGCTTCGACTTCAATGTGCTCATCAATCCGACCTGGCCGATATGCGGCAGGATCTATCGCATTCCTATCATTGGTCGCGATGATAAAGACAATTCGCCTGGCATCACGCAACTCATGAAGTCTAGGCAGCATCGACGTCGTCAAGAATCGGCTCATATCAGTGGCACTATTTGCCCTCTTCAGAAAAACGCCTTCAAACTCATCAAATAAAACAACAACATCTCTTAGTCCAGGAAGCAATGTGAATAGGGAGTCTGCCTCGACTGCGATACCGTCAACTCCAGACGACATTAACTTCGATGGATCAAGTGCCAGCAGCGGCCAACCAAGCTCTGCGGCAACTCGTTTCGCAATGGTCGTCTTTGCGGTACCGGGAGGGCCGTAGAGGAGAAGCGACATTGAAGCTAGATCGCGCCGTCCTTCTTTAATCGGTTCAATAGTTTTGCTTGTAATCTTCTCCCGGATGGCATTAGGAAGTGGAAACGTCGAGTTGATTGATGGAGCAAGCCCCAGGCCCAAAGATCTGCCAACCGATTCTGCACGGAGACGTTCCCATGCGTCAATAAAATTCATCAAAAATGCAGCCGAACTACAGGCGTCAAATGCAGATGCTCGCGTCGAAGATCCCGCCCCTTCCTGTCCCCAACCGCGATGACCTCTCGATCGTTCACATACTAACTTAGTTGTAGTAGAAAGAGCCATAATGTCATTGATAGAAAGCAAATCCTTCCCCGCGTCAAGCAAAAGTTCTGCAACCTCTGCTGACGATACAAACATCTGCGTATGTGCTTGATCAACGAGAGGTGGGCTCTTCGGAGAGAATGTCCCATCGGTGTGCACAAATTCTTTCGTAAGTATTTCAATGGCGCGACGTGTTATCGCCGTTGATTGGATATCCAGCAGTGTATCAGCACTGGATGACTTCAAAAGAACCGATAAACAAGAAGAAAGATCGAGTGCATCGAAGTCTTTGTCATGAGATGCTGAATGCAGTGCGAGCATTCGAGATAGTCCAATCATGGACTTTTCGTATGCTGTCTTAAGAGATAGCGATGCAGTTTCGATCGCTTGAATTGCTTCAGGCGATTCATTCAAGATGTCCTTGCGACATACAGACACCCACGACGATAAGGCATCCACCATAAGGTAAGTTACATACCAATTCACTTTCCCCTCGATAATCAGTGACACCTCGTCGTCAAGTGGTTCGTCTTTCGCTGCTGCCGTATAGTAGCCTCGCCGCGCGAGATCGTGAGCAAGCACCGTCGCCAGCTTACAACCATTCAAAAATGCCGTTGGATCAGCTTGTACGTTAAGTGCAGAAGTTAACCCTCGCAAATGAAGCGAAGCGCTGTACTGGGGGTTGCCAGCGGACTTCTCTCCAAGCAGTCCCATTCCTTCATATAATTCGCGTGAGCTAGTTGTGCTTGTATTACTTCTGCGAATTGATTCGTAAAGGTGATTAAAGTCAGACTCTAGCGTTGTCGACAACTCTTGGAGGGTTGCCTTGCCTCCGAAGTCGAGCGTGCTCGACAATCTGTCAGGTACAACACTAGCGGATCGTTGAAGCCTTGATAGAAAGAACGCTGTGGAGGTCATATGATCCGTAGCGTCACCAGGATCAATCGACGCTCCTTCGTATTTTAGAACAATTTTACGACCGTCTCGCTCACCAATATAATCGCCAAGCGATCTTTTCTCTCTCTTTAAAGTGCGAGTAGCCAAACCCGCAATGCCAATCAACTCTTGCAGATGTGTATCGTCATCCGTGATCGTCACGGTCATGGTGATATCGCTCCTCATCTCATGTATTGCTAGTGCTGACACGGCTACATGTTTCAATCGCCGCTCGTTTCTGACGCTCGCAGCTGTTGCAATATGCGTAACTTGTTTCTTTTCAGGGGAAAAACACTTGAGGTGGCTAGCTCCTCTACGAAGTCGATTCACATGCCAACTGCGCAGAGCACTAAACCTATTTTGCTGTGAGCTCGCACGAGATAGCGTCCTATTTATCTCCTCACTACTCGCATGGCGCCAGTTAGGGGGTAAGCAGGTCAACTCAGACACTAGCATCGCAGCCTCCAACTCGTCACTGGTTAATACTGCAACTACTTCGCTCATGCGGATTTATTTATATTGTACCATGAGTTACGTTGAGATGATAACCAAAACTTTCGTTTTGGAGGCATATGTTGGGCTTGTCGCTGCTTGCTGCATAGGTAGACCCTCATCCTCACATCCAGTGCTTTCCTCTTCCTGAGACGCCCCGCCAGACGCCCCGCCAGACGCATCGCTGCACTCAACCATTCATACCTTTCGGCGCTGTCTGGCGGCTTGGTGCTGCTTTGTGGCGGCGACTGGTAGCCCCTCTCGGGATCCCCTCCTCTGCTGGCTGCGCGTCCAGGTGGTACCACTGTCGCCCGGTACGTCACCTACTCTGCTGGCCACACCGCCTGTCACCACAGCCATCTGATGGTTCCGCCCCTGCTGGAGTAATAGCCGAACCAGCAAGGCTCTCCATACTGTCCGCGTTGCACTCCGAGTCGGGTCTGCCATCGCTCTGCGCAGGCAGTAGGTATGTAGGCAGGCCGTTCCAGCCAGCGGTGCACCACGCTCGCACCGTACTTCGCAGCCTCTCCTGTGCGCTCCTCACCCCTGTGTCCCTTCGCTTCGCCCAACTTCGCACTGGACTTTGCGGGCATTCTGAGCGTCAATGGAAAGAGATGCTGGTCGTTGTGGCTGGTATGTCTGGACAAATGGGTAAGTGAAAGGAGGATTGAGTGTATGGAAGCAGGATCAACACAAGGCGGTGTAGCGGCAGTTGGGGCTGACCCGTTTGCGGCTATGGCGGCGCAATTGACTCCCAAGCGGGCCGTCTCATACATCCGCGTCTCTACCCGTGAGCAGGCTCAGCGTGGTGGGTCGGAGGAGGGCTTCTCCCTCCCGGCCCAGCGGGAGGCGAATAAGCGCAAGGCCCAGTCGATGGGAGCGCTGGTGGTTAAGGAGTTCGCTGATCGTGGTGAGTCGGCTCGTAGTGCGAACCGGCCTGAGCTGCAGAAGATGCTGGCGTACCTTAAGGAAGATGGTGGGATTGACTATGTCATTGTCCATAAGTTAGATCGGTTAGCTCGTAATAGGGCGGACGATGTGGAGATCAACCGGGCGTTTGAGGAGGCGGGTGTGCGGTTGGTGTCGACGTCGGAGAACATCGACCAGACGCCTGGTGGGATGCTGCTGCACGGCATTATGAGCAGCATCGCTGAGTTCTACTCCCGTAACCTAGCCAATGAGGTCATCAAGGGGATGGGCGAGAAAGCGAGGAACGGTGGGACACTGGGTAAGGCGCCGCTGGGGTATGTGAATGTACGCGCCAGAGATGAGCATGGGAGAGAGGTTCGGACGGTTGAGCTGGATGAGGAGCGGGCGCCGCTGGTGAGGCTGGCTTTCACGGAGTATGCGACGGGTAGCTGGACAGTGCGACAGCTAGCGGAGCATTTGGCAGAGTTGGGGCTGACGACAGCGCCGTCGCCAGCGCGACCAGCCAAGCCGATCACGGCGACCAGACTGCAGAACATCTTGCATCTGCCCTACTATAAAGGGGTTATCTCCTTTCAAGGGGTGGACTATGTCGGTGCGCACGAGCCACTGGTGGACAGCCAGACGTGGCAAACCGTGCAGCAGGTGTTCGCTTCGCGGCGCACGGGTGAGCGGCAGCGCACACACAACCACTTCCTTAAAAGCACGGCGATGTGTGGTGTGTGCGGAGCGCGGTTACTCGTCCAGCGAGCCAAGAACAGTAAGGGTGTGGTGTATCCGTACTTCGTCTGTGCCAGACGGCACCGGGTGCACGACTGTACCTTCAAGGCGGTGCTTATTGACGAGGTGGAGGAGTTGGTGGCAGCGCTGTACCAACGTATCCAGTTGACGACTGAGGATCGAGCCAAGGTGGAGTGCTATCTCCAGGGCGAGCTGGCGCAAATCGAAGGGGAGAAAGACAGAGAGGTGCGTTCCCTGACCACCCGGCGCACCAACATCGAGGACAAGCGCCGTAGGCTGCTGCACGCCCACTACGAAGGTGCTGTGCCACTGGACTTGCTCAAGGAAGAACAGGCCCAGCTGACGGCCGAGCTGGAGCGTATTAAACGCCAACTAGCCGTCTACCGAGCAGATGTGACGGCAACTCGACGCGTTATGGAGGCGGTGCTTGACCTCATGCAGGACTGTTCGCGCCTCTACAGTGCCGCTCCCGCTCATCTGAAGAAGCTGCTTAACCAGGTGTTCTTCGAGCACATCTTGGTTAATCCGCGTGTTGATGACGACGGCACGATCATCATGCCAGGCACGTCGCCCTCACAAAGCGACAGCAGCAATGCAGCCGATGATGTGGGCCAGGTGAGCGATCGAGCAGAGCGGCAGCATACTGACGTCGCCAGTCCGTGTATGAGTGATGAATTGGCTGTATGGAGTGTGCCCGAGGATGGTGGCGACGATGATATGACGACGGAGCGTGCTGCGATGGTGTGCTCGCCGCCGCCTCTTCCGCGAATGACAAGCGGCAGCAACGGGACAGCCCTGACCGCTTGTCTCCGCTTCCCCTTCACCTATCTGGCCAGCCCTGCTCTCCGGAGAGCCGCCGAGCGAGATGCCACCCGGCTCAACAAGCAAAAAACTGGCGCACAGCCGCACCAGCAAAACACACCCATCCCCGCCAACAAGCACAGCCCTCGCCATAACCTGCCCCATGAGGCCGTTCCGCTTGGCTGTTGTTCGTATACGAGGGTATTGGTACCCCCTGTGGGGCTCGAACCCACGACCTTCGGATTAAAAGTCCGCAGCTCTGACCAACTGAGCTAAGGGGGCGTGCCGACGGCCGGAAGCAGAGTCCAGACGCCATCGGCAGGGGCCAGCATAGCCGGACAACCGACCGCGGTGTCGAACCGGCCTCGCCGTCGGCCGGAAGTGAACCGGTGGGGGAGCGCCCACGCTCCCGCGAGACAATGGGGCCGTGCGTCGTCGCCGGCGCGCCCGCACCGCGTGAGGAGTCCCCATGGCCCGCCAGTTCCACCGCCCCGCCCGACTCGACCCCGAGGCCGCCGAACAGATCGAGGGCAGCACCGACACCGCCGTCGCCTCCGAACTCGCCCACCGCGCCGCCCAGGCCCTCATCGGCGGCTTCCCCGGCACCGAGACCGAGGACGACCCCATCACCCGCTCCGGCATCGTCGCCGCGGTCGCCACCAACGGCATCGACGACATCGCCGAGCTGTGGGCCGACTCCCCGGCCACCACCCTGCCCGGCACCCTGTGGCGCCTCTTCCTCGTGCGCGAGTGGATCCGCCGCGACCCCGAGCTCGTCGCCCGCCGCTACGCCACCGTCATCGACCTCACCGAGGCCGACGACACCACGAACGCCCGCCTCGAGTCCGCCCTTAGCGAGGCGCGCCCCGCACCTTCCCCCACCGACCTGCGCGAGCGTCTCGACGCTGTCCTGGCCGGCAGCGTCGAGGGCTCCGTCACCGAGATCGCCCCACTGCTGAGCGCCACTGCCGGATTCCTGCGCGCCCTGGCAGCCGGCTCCAACCCCGTGTGGATCGAGGACGACACCGACGAGCTCGCCGACCGCGTCACCCGCCGCGACTCCGCCCTCCTGGCCACCGCCGACGAGCTCACCGACGCCGCCCGCCGCGCCGCCGCCGGACTCCTCGACTGAGAGGCCCTTGCGCAGGGGCGATCCGGACGAGGAATGTCCAAATCGGAAACAAAGGCCTGAAGCAGACATGTGTAGGTAGATCGGAACCGCATGATTCCGCGGTTCTGTTGAAGGCGTGAAGAGTGCGCAAGCTCCTTTGTCTCCGATTTGGACACGACCGGCATCATTGGCGAGATCATGCGCGCTTCGTTGGACGAGACGTGGGGGGAGCGCCCAGCGGGGGCGCCTACCACCCGTGAGTCCCAAAGAGCGGGCGTGAGCGGCGGCGCCTCGTATCATCGCCGAACTGGGGCGGACCTCCGCCCCACAAGGCCGCCCGGACGTGGGACCATGTGGCCATGACCAACGACGCGCCTCACTCCGCCCCCACCCCGCTCTCCCGCTTCCTGGGCGGGTGGATGCGTCACGCCAGCCCCCAGGAGCCCGAGCAGGTGGTCGACGACGCCGAGGCGCCCGAGGCTGTCGAAACTGTCGAAACTGTCGAAGCCGCCGAAGCCACGGAGGCCGCCGAGTCGGCGGTCTCGCCCGAGGCTGCGAGCACCGACGGTCCGGCCGTCTCCGCCGAGGTTGCCAGCCCCGACGCCCAGGGCGAGCCCGACGCCGCCCCGACTGCCCCTGGCGGCTCCTCCACCGGCGACGAGACCCCCGTGGGGCAGGAGGTCCCCGAGCGCCCACAGACCCCGGAAGAAGCCTCCGACCTGGCCGACTCCACCAACCCCGACGACCTTGAGGGTGCAGGGGAGACGGTCGAGGAGGAGCACGTCATCGAGGTCGCCGACCCGCGCGACTTCGCCGACGACTCCGGCCCCCAGTACGAGGACGAGGACTTCGACGACATCGTCGACGGCGAGGCGGCCCCCGCCCCCGGCCCTATCGGCACCGCGACCCCCGCCATCGCCCCCTCCTCCATCACCTCCGCCAGTTCGCACTCGGCCCCGTCGGCCGCTGAGGCTCAGACGGCGCCGGCCGCCGTGGTGCCGGGGGGCCGGGGCCTGTCTGCTCCCGCCAGTGCTCCCAGCGCGGGCCCCTCCGCCGGCTCCGCCATCGCCCCCTCCGCATCCTCCTCACTGAGCGCGGCTGACACGGCCGGTGCCGACTCCGCCGACGCGGCGGCCTCGGCCGCCTCCGCTGACGCCGCCCAGGTGGACCCCGAGGACCTTCTGCCGCCCCTGGAGTCCTTCAAGGACCGCTTCATCGACCGGGAGCTGACCTGGCTGGACTTCAACGAGCGCGTCCTGGAGCAGGCCGAGGACCACACCCTGCCCTTGCTGGAGCGCGCCTGGTTCCTGTCGATCTTCTCTTCCAACCTGGACGAGTTCTACATGGTGCGTGTCGCCGGGCTCATGCGCCGCATCAAGGCCGGCATCACGCCGGTTCGCGCCTCCGGCCTGGACGCCCACCAGGTCCTGGCCCAGGTCACCAGCCGCACCAAGGAGCTCACTGCCCGCCAGGCCGCCCTCTTCCAGGAGGACATCCGCCCGGCCCTGGCCGAGCGCAACGTGAAGATCCTGGGCTGGGATGAGCTCAACTCCGACCAGCAGGAGCGCCTGACCCGCTACTTCCGCCACCAGATTTACCCGGTCCTCACCCCGCTGGCGGTCGACCCCTCCCACCCCTTCCCCTACATCTCGGGCCTGTCCCTCAACCTCGCCGTCATCCTGCGCAACCCGCGCAGCGGCAAGGAGCACTTCGCCCGCATCAAGGTGCCCGACTCCCTGCCGCGCCTCATCCAGGTCCCGGGCCGCGAGCTCGACGCCGCGGACAAGGCCGCCGGCTGCGCCGTCATCCCCATTGAGATCGTCATCGGCCAGCACCTCGACCACCTCTTCCCGGGCATGGACATCCTGGAGCACCATCTCTTCCGGGTCACCCGCAACGAGGACCTCGAGGTGGAGGAGGACGACGCCGAGAACCTTCTCAAGGCCATGGAGAAGGAGCTCGAGCGGCGCCGCTTCGGCGACTGCGTGCGCCTGGAGGTGGAGGACACCATCTCCTCCTTCACCCGCCGCTACCTGGTGCGCGCCCTGGGCCTCAAGGGCGACGACGTCTTCGAGCTCCCTGCGCCCCTGGACCTGACCTGCCTCAACCAGCTCCATGACTTGGACATCCCCGACCTGAAGTACCCGCGCTTCGTGCCGGTGACGGCCGCGGGCCTGGCCGCCTACGAGTCCTCCTCCGCGCCGGACGTCTTCGCCGCCATGCGCGAGCACGATGTCCTGCTGCACCACCCTTACGACTCCTTCTCCACCTCCGTCCAGGAGTTCGTGGCCCAGGCGGCCGCCGACCCCAAGGTCCTGGCCATCAAGCAGACCCTCTACCGCACCTCCGGCGACTCCCCGATCGTGGACGCCCTCATCGAGGCTGCCGAGGCCGGCAAGCAGGTCGTGGCCATCGTGGAGATCAAGGCCCGTTTCGACGAGGAGGCCAACATCTCCTGGGCCCGCAAGCTCGAGCGCGCCGGTGTCCACGTCGTCTACGGAATGGTCGGCCTCAAGACGCACTGCAAGCTGCTGCTCGTGGTGCGCCAGGAGTCCGACGGCCTGCGCCGCTACTGCCACGTCGGCACCGGCAACTACCACCCCAAGACCGCCCGCGGCTACGAGGATCTGGGGCTGCTGACCTGCGACCGCGACGTCGCCCAGGACCTGACCACCCTGTTCAACCAGCTCTCCGGCTATGCCCCGCGCGCCCGCTTCCGCCGCCTGCTCGTGGCCCCCCGCGGCCTGCGCGACGGGCTCGTGGAGCATATCGAGCAGGAGATCGCCAACCGCAAGGCCGGCTTGCCCGCCTGGATTCGCATCAAGGTCAACTCCATCGTCGATGAGACCGTCATCGACGCCCTCTACCGCGCTTCGCGCGCCGGGGTGCCGGTCGACATCGTGGTGCGCGGCATCTGCGGCCTGCGCGCCGGCGTCGAGGGCCTCAGCGAGAACATTCGCGTCCGCTCGATCCTGGGGCGCTTCCTGGAGCACTCGCGCATCTACGCCTTCGCCGGCGGTGGCCAGACCGAGCTGTTCATCGGCTCGGCCGACCTCATGCACCGCAACCTCGACCGCCGCGTCGAGGCCCTGGTGCGCATCACCGACCCCGCCATGGTCGAGGACCTCGAGTGGCTGGTCACCCACTGCGCCTCCGACGACGTCGCCTCCTGGCACCTCCAGCCCGACGGCTCCTGGGAGCGTCACCTCCTTGACGCCGAGGGCAACCGCCTCGAGGACATCCAGGACAGCCTCATGGCCCGGGCGCGCTCGCGCGTCAAGGGCCGGCACTGAGACGGCCGTGCCATGAGCCCGTCCAGCAAGAAGAACCGATCGCGCGAGACCGTGAAGGCGGCCGGCGCCCTCGTGTGGCGTGAGAACGGCAAGCACCTCGAGGTGCTCCTGGTCCACCGACCCCGCTACGACGACTGGTCCATCCCTAAGGGCAAGGTCGAGCCCTGCGAGTCGGTGCGCACCTGCGCCGTGCGAGAGGTCGCCGAGGAGACCGGCGTCCAGGTCATCCTGGGCCAGCCCCTCAGCCGCGTGCACTACAAGATCGCCGACGGCTCGCGCAAGGAGGTCCACTACTGGGCCGCCCGCGTCGCCCCCGAGGCCTCGGCCGCCGTCGCCGCCCGCTGCGCCGTCAAGCCCGCCTCGGCCAAGGAGATCGACGCCGTCGAGTGGCTGCGCGTGGGCCAGGCCCGCAAGCGCCTGACCTACTCCTACGACCGGGACCTGCTCGGCGAGCTCGTCGACCTGTGGGAGGACGGCAAGCTCGACACCTGGACCCTGGTCCTCGTGCGCCACGGTCGCGCCGTCAAGCGCTCCGTGTGGAACCGCCCCAAGGAGCGGGACAAGGAGACCGACGAGGCCACCCGCCCCCTGACCCACGACCAGGGCGAGACCCGGGCCCGCGCCCTCGTCCCGATCCTGGCCGCCTACGGGGTGGGGCGCGTCCTCACCAGCCCCTGGAAGCGCTGCGTGGACACGGTCGCCCCCTACGCCGCGGCCGCGGGCCTGGACCTGGAGACGGCCGGGGCGCTGACCGAGATGGCCCACGCGGAGAGCCCCAAGGGGGTGCGCTCCGTGGTCAAGAAGGTCCTGCGCGTGCGCGAGGAGCCGACGGCGCTGTGCACCCACCGCCCCGTCCTGCCCACGATCATGGAGGTCGTCTCCCAGTACGCCCCCGGCCGACTCCTGCGCTCCGTGCCCGACCGGGACCCCTGGCTCAAGACCGGCGAGATCCTCGTGGTCCACATGGCCCGCCGCCCCCGCGGCAAGATCCGCGCCGTCGCCATCGAGAAGCAGCGCCCCGTCCTGTCCGAAGGCCGCTGACCGGACCACCGGTCTGCGCACCGGCCGAACCGCCGGCCGGGGCACCGGACCCCCTGGTGACGGTCCTCATAGGGAGTGTTTACCAACTGTTTACCCTGGTCACCCGGAACCTTCATCCGGGGCGCCTATCGTGACCGCTGCCTGACAATCACCCGGTATCCGACTGGACCCCGACCCCCTCTGACTGAGCGAGGAGAGCCCGTGCTCCTGACCCGTCGCGGCGCCCTGGGCGCCCTGAGCGTGGCCACCCTGACCGCGCTGACCGCCTGCGGACGCGACGCCGGCGCCGCCGACCCCAACGCCTCCAGCGACCTGGTGGGGGAGATCCGCGGCGCGGGCGCCACCTCCCAGTCCGACGCGCAGGACGCCTGGATGAACACCTTCATGGGCGCCAATCTGCGCGCCACCGTCGACTACGCCGGCGGCGGCTCCGGGGCCGGGCGCACCAAGCTCGTCGAGGGCGCCGTCGACTTCGCCGGCACCGACACCCCCATGACCGCCGACGAGATCAGCCGGATCGGCGGCGCCGTCGAGCTGCCCCTCTACATCTCCCCGATCGCCGTGGCCTACAACCTGCCCGGCTTCACCGGCGAGTCCCACGTCAACATGACCGGCGAGGTCCTCGCCAAGGTCCTCTCCGGCGCCATCACCCGCTGGAACGACCCCGCCCTGACCGCCCTCAACCCCGGCGCCACCCTGCCCGACCTGCGGATCATCGTCGTGGGCCGCTCCGACGACTCCGGCACCACCAAGGCCCTGACCACCTACCTGGCCACCGTCGCCCCCAAGGCCTGGCCCCACGAGCCAGAGGAGACCTGGCCGCTGCGCGGCGGCCAGTCCGGCGACGGCACCGCCGGCATGATCCAGACCGTCTCCGCGGCCACCGGCACCATCGGCTACGCCGACGCCTCCAAGGTCCCCGCCACCCTGGGCACCGTCGCCGTCGGCTCCAACGGGGCCTACGTGCCCGTCTCCGCCAAGGCCGCGGCCGCCGCCCTCGATGCCGCCACCCTGGGCTCCGAGGCCGACGAGACCCGCCTGCTCTACCAGCCCAGCCACGATGCCGTGGGCGCCTACCCCATCGTCCTGGTCTCCTACCTCGCCGCCCGCCTGCGCTACGACGACGCCCGGATCGCCGCCGTCGTCAAGGCATACCTGCGCTTCGCCGCCTCCACCCGGGGGCAGGACGCCTCCACCAAGGCCACCGGCTGCGCCCCCATCACCCGCGAGATGCGCGAGAAGATCAACGCCGCCATCGACAAGATCGCCGCCTGAGGCCGCCCGGCCGGCCCGACGCCGCACCCAACCACATGACCAACCAGCACCCACCCGCCCAGCCGCCACCCCAGACACCCCGAGGAGGGTCAGCCGTGGCCAGCACCACCGCACCGCCGTCGTCGCCGCCGCCCCCAGCGGGAGCCGCGACCGCCTCCAGCAGCGCCGACGACGCCATCATCCAGCCCGGCAAGGCCCCCGGGCAGACCGGCAACCGCATCTTCACCGGCCTGTCCTTCGGCGCCGGCACCTTCATCATGGTGGTGCTCGCCCTCGTGGCCGCCTTCCTCATCCGGGAGGCGCTGCCCGCCCTGACGGCCTCGCGCGAGACCCTGGAGTCGGTCTCCTTCATGCGTGACCGCAGCCTGTGGGGCTACGTGGCCCCGCTCGTCTTCGGCACGCTGCTGTCCTCGACCATCGCCCTGGGTGTTGCGGTGCCGCTGAGCATCGGGGTGGCCCTGTTCATCTCCCACTTCGCCCCGCGCCGCCTGGCCCAGGCCCTGGGCTACATGGTGGACCTGCTGGCCGCGATCCCCTCCGTGGTCTTCGGCCTGTGGGGCTTCCTGTGGCTGGTGCCCCTGCTCGACCCCATCAACACCTGGCTCACCGAGCACCTCGGCTTCATCCCGCTGTTCGCCGACTACACGGCCCCGGCCAAGAACATCACCACCGCCTCCCTGGTCCTGGCCGTCATGATCCTGCCGATCATCACCGCCACCATCCGCGAGATCTTCCTCCAGACGCCCACCCTCCAGGAGGAGGCCTCCCTGGCCCTGGGCGCCACCCGATACGAGATGATCCGCCAGGCCGTCCTGCCCTTCGGCCGCTCCGGCATCATCTCCGCCTCCATGCTGGGGCTCGGGCGCGCCCTGGGAGAGACCATGGCCGTCCTCATGATCCTCTCGCCCGGCATGGGGCTGAACCTGCGTATCCTCCAGGCCGGCCAGCACCAGACCATCGCCGCCAACATCGCCTCGCAGTTCCGCGAGGCCTACGGATTGAGCGTCAACGTGCTCATCGCCACCGGCCTGGTTCTGTTCATCATCACCTTCGCGGTCAACTCCCTGGCGCGGTGGATCATCGCGCGCCGCTCCGAGTTCTCAGGAGCCAGCTGACATGACACCCACGAACACCCCCGAGCCCACCGCCGGCGCCGCCTCCGACGGCGCGGCCTCCCGCCCCGACTCGGCAGCCGGTACCGGTACCGGTTCCGCAGGCGAGACCGGCGCCCCCGCGCCCAAGTCCCTCAAGGCCGCGCTCGCGGCCGCCGAGGCCCCGGCCGCCCCCGTCGACCCCCTGGCCGACCCGCCCACCATCGAGGGCGTGCCCCTGACCTCCTACCGCCTGCCCGACTGGTTCATCTGGGCGGCGCTGGGAGCCGCCTTCGTCGTCGTCGGTGGGATCGGCCTGCTGGCCGGGTGGAGCATCGCCGCCGTCGTCGCCCTGACCGCCCTGGTGTGGGTGGTGGGCGCCACCGCCGTCTCCTGGGTGCGCGAGGGCGAGCGCTGGGGCCGCAACACCCTGGTGACCCTCCTCATCTACCTGTCCTTCGCCGTCGTCATGGTGCCCCTGGTCTCCCTGGTGTGGATGGTCCTGTCCGGCGGCTCGGCCCGCTTCGGCTACGACTTCCTGACCACGAACATGCGTGGCGCCGACGCCTCCAACGGTGGCTTCTACCACGGCATCGTCGGCACCCTTCAGATCACCGGGATCGCCACCCTCATCTCGGTGCCCCTGGGACTGTTCACCGCCGTCTTCCTCGTGGAGTACAACGGCGGCTGGATCGCCCGGGTCATCACCTTCCTCGTCGACGTCATGACCGGCATCCCCTCCATCGTGGCCGGGCTGTTCGCCTACTCGATCTTCCTCATCGCGGCCGGCCCGCGCTACCAGGCCGGCATCATCGGGGCCGTCGCCTTGAGCGTCCTCATGACGCCGGTGGTCATCCGTGGCGTGGAGGAGATGCTCAAGCTCGTCCCCTCCCATCTGCGCGAGGCCTCCTACGCGCTGGGCGTGCCCAAGTGGCTCACCATCGTCAAGGTCGTGCTGCGCACCGCGGTGGCCGGCATCACCACCTCCGTCATGATCGCCATCGCCCGGGTCATCGGCGAGACCGCCCCGCTGCTCATCACCGTGGGCCTGACGATCCGCACCAACACCAACCCGCTGGACGGCTCCATGTCCACCCTGCCGGTGCTCGTCTACGACCAGTACTCCCGCGGGGAGGCCGCCGCCATGGAGCGCGCCTGGGCCGGGGCGCTGACCCTCATCATCCTGGTCATGCTGCTCAACCTCGCGGCCCGCCTCATCTCCAAGTGCTTCAGCCCCAAGGGCGGCCGGCGCTAGCCCGGCCCGAGCCGCCGGGACCACCGCGCCCGCAGCGACCCCAGAGCCCTCAGCAGTCCACCTCAGGTAAAGGAACCGACGTGTCCAAGCGCATCGACGTCATCGGCGAGAACATCTACTACGGCGACTTCCTGGCCGTGAAGGACGCCAACGTCGTCATCGAGCCCAAGTCCGTCACCGCTCTCATCGGCCCCTCCGGCTGCGGGAAGTCCACCTTCCTGCGCACCCTCAACCGCATGCACGAGACCATCCCCGGTGCCCGCGTCGAGGGTCAGGTCATCGTCGATGGCGTCAACCTCTACGGCCCCGGCGTCGATGCCGTCCAGGTGCGCCGCGCCATCGGCATGGTCTTCCAGCGGCCCAACCCCTTCCCCACCATGTCCATTGCCGAGAACGTCCTGGCCGGCGTGCGCCTCAACAACCGGCGCATCAAGAAGTCCGACGCCGACGACCTGGTGGAGGCCTCTCTGCGCGGGGCCAACCTGTGGGACGAGGTCAAGGACCGGCTGGACCGGCCGGGCCTGGGCCTGTCCGGCGGCCAGCAGCAGCGCCTGTGCATCGCCCGCGCCATCGCGGTCAAGCCCGCCGTCCTGCTCATGGACGAGCCCTGTTCCGCCCTGGACCCCATCTCCACGCTCGCCATCGAGGACCTCATCTCCGAGCTCAAGACGGACTACACGATCGTCATCGTCACCCACAACATGCAGCAGGCCTCGCGCGTGAGCGACATGACCGGCTTCTTCAATCTGGAGGCCACCGGCAAGCCGGGCCACCTCGTCGAGTACGACTCCACCGACAAGATCTTCTCCGCCCCCAGCCAGCAGGCCACTGAGGACTACATCTCCGGCCGCTTCGGCTGAGGAATGAGGACGTCGGGCCGGAGAGCGCCAGTCGGCGCGAATGCCGCTCGCGGCGGCTTGAGTTGGAGCCCGGGGCCCGTCACGGCCCGACGCCGTCCACGAGTCTACAGGGCCAGGCTACGGGCTGCGGCGGTGTCCACCCAGTGAATCCTACCGGCGGTCGGGGAGACGTCTGGGCTGCTCCTGGCCGGGGGTCTGCCCGGGCCTTCCCAGTCTGCCCGGGCCGGCGTGCTCAGGCGTCCTCGGGGGCGTCCAGGCGGTAGCCGACGTTGCGCACCGTGCCGATGAGGTTGTCGTGCTCGGTGCCCAGCTTGGCGCGCAGGCGACGGATGTGCACGTCCACCGTGCGCGAGCCGCCGATGTAGTCCTCGCCCCACACCTCGTGCAGGAGCGCGTCACGGGTCAGGACCCGCCCCTGGTTGGCGGCCAGGAACTTCAGCAGCTCGAACTCCTTGTAGGTCAGGTCCAGGATCGTGCCGCGCAGTCGGGCCGTGTAGGCGGTGACGTCAATAACGAGGTCGCCCACGTCGATGCGGTCGTCGTCGGCCTCGTCCACGACCGGGACGTGGGCGCGCAGCAGCCGCAGCCGGGCCGACAGCTCGGCGGGCTTGGCGCCGGCCATGACGAAGTCGGCGGCGCCCCAGTCGATCTGCACCGCGGCGGCGCCGCCCTCCTCCACAATGAGGATGATGGGCGGGCAGTCCATGGGGCCGGTGAAGAGCTGGCACAGGGCGCGGGCGCGGGTCAGGTCCCCGCGGGCGTCGATCATGACGACGTCGGCGCTGTCCACCTCCGCGTAGGAGGAGGGCATCGGGGGGAGGCACTCCACCGGGGAGTCGAGGAAAGCGGTCGCCGGCAGAACATCAGTGGCGTCACTCTCACGAGTGAACATGATGATCCGCATGGCTGCTCCTTCCGTGGCTCGCGACCAGGAACCGCCGGCGCAGTCGAACTGAGCAGCGGCGATACTGTTGGGACAAGTCAACCACACCTGGTCGCAGGCGGAATCTCCTGGGGCAACGACTGTCCGGATAGTGACCGTCCGCAAGGAGTGCGGGGCGGGGCCGCAGTGAGGTCACAGTGGGCCCTGCGGCCGCCCGGGTGTGGGACGATGCGTGCTGTGACTACCCACCACCGACGAGCCCAACCGGCCGCGCGCACCCGCAGAGCCTCCCGCGGCTCGCGCCATGACTCCCGTGCCGCAGCCGTTCCGACGGCCGCCGGTGGCGCGTCGGACTGGGCCAGCGTCATCGGCGTGAGCGACTCCCACGCCTCGGCCGAGCCCGCCGGGTTGCAGGCAGCCGTGCACCCGACCGGCTCGGATGCCGTTGGTGAGCCGGCCGACTCCTCCGACGCTCCAGAGGCGGCCCGCTCGGCGGACTCAGGCAATGGCATCGACTTCACCGAGGACCTGGGCTATGCCACCCGTCGCGCCTCCAACCGTCCTAAGGAACCGGGCCTGGTGGACCCGGCCTGGACTCGGCTCGCCTTCGCGGGCGTGGTGCCGCTGCTGCTGGCGGTCGGATCGGTGCTGCCCGGCTGGGTGAGGCTGGCCCTCGTGGCCGTCCTGGTGCCGGCCGCCGCACAGGGCTGGCCCGCGCTCGTGCGCGCCCGGCACGACCTGGGCGGCACGATCGTCATGACGATCAGTGGGCTGTCGGCCGCCGCCAGCGTCTACCTCCTCGACGACATGGGGGTGGCCGGCCTGGTCATGGCCTTCTCGATCCTGCTGGCCTTCGTCGGCCAGATGCTGCGCCGCGACGGCCGGCACAACCTGGTCGAGGATCTGTCCTCAACGGTGGCCGGCTGCCTCGTGGCGGTCTCCGGCTCGGCCTGGTGCGCCCTGGAGCCGGGACTGGCCGACCCGGCCATCGTCGTGCCCACCTGCCTGGCGCTGTTCGTTGGTGCCGTCCTGACGGTCCTCAACGTGCGCGCCCGGATGCTGGAGGCCCTCACCGTCACGGTTCCGGCCCTGTTCGCCGGGGCTGCCGGCTACGTGCTGGCCTCGGCCGGTTTCTTCGGCCTGTCCCACATCAGTGCGACCGCGGCCCTGCAGAGCGCCGTGGCCTGCGTGGCTGTCGGCTTCGTGGCTGGGGTCCTCATGGCCTCGGGCAACCGCGTCCTCTGGACCCACCGCTGGGTGCCCGGCGGGCGGGCGGCGGTGGCCTCCGCGCTCGTGCCGATCCTGTCGGTCGGCGTACCGGTCTACGCCATCGCCCGCCTCCTGGGCGGCTTCATCGCCGGCTGAGGGCGGCCGACCGGCCCCGCGAGGCCCTGCGAACGCCGCGTCACGGCGCCCGAATGTCCAAATCGGTGACAAAGAGACTCCGAAGCTCCGCGGTCACGCGAAGGAACCGCAGAATCATGCGGTTTCGTCTGGCGCCCTCAGTGCTCCTCACCGCCTTTGTATCCATTTTGGACACTGCGGTGCCGATCCTGCCCGGATCTGCGGCTCCAGAGCGCGCCGGAGGCTCAGGGCGCCGGCGGATCTGCGCGGCCGGGACGGGCGGCGCGCGTGATGCGGCCCGGGGTGACGTCGTAGGCTGCGGGCATGGCATTCACGCTTCCTGACGACCTGGCCCCCGAGCTCTACCCGCTGGCCTGGCTGACCGGCACCTGGCGCGGCTACGGCATCCTCACCTACGGCGAGACCGTGCCCGAGCAGGCCGTCTACCAGGAGATGACCTTCGACCACGACGGCGGCCCCTACCTGCGCCAGACCACCACTATCTGGACGGTCGACGCCACCCGCTCCAAGAACCTCGACTTCGAGATGCCCGGCCTCCAGGGCGCCTCCCTCCTCGCCCCCGCTCAGATCTGGTCCACCGAGACCACCTACTGGCGGCCCGTCGGCCAGGAGCAACCCGACGCCGCCGAGACCGACACCGCCGCCACTGAGCCCGCCGAGGACGGCACTGACACCTCTGACACCACCAACGCCGCCGACACCAAGGGCTCCGGCGGTCCGCTCATCCCCATCACCCAGCTCGAGCTCGTCTCGGCCGACCCCGCCGGCCACGTCGCCGTCTGGGAGGGCTGGATCCAGGGGCCGCGCGCCCAGGTCGGCACCCAAGCCGTGGGCCGGGCCCGCACTGCCGTCCCCGTGGAGGAGATGACCCGCATGTTCGGGCTCGTGGGCGGCGACCTCATGTGGACCCAGGACATGGCCGCCTTCGGTCGGAGCGAGGTGACCACTTACGCCTCGGGCCGCCTCGGCCGCGTCGAGGACGCAGATGACCCCGCCGCCCAGCCCGGCTCCGCCCTCGACCCGGCTGAGCCGGAGGGCGAGTCCTCCACCTCCTCCGCTCCCGCCTCCGACGACGCCGAGCCGACCGCCTGATGCGCCCCTCCCCGCTGCTGAACCGCCCCGGCGCTGTCGCCTCCGCCCCGGAGGACCCCGACCAGGCCGTCCCCGCCCACCTCGGCGACCCCGGCCGCGAGCAGGCCGCCCTGGCCGAGGGGCGCGCGGTCTGCGCCCTGGCGCGCGACGTCGTCACCGTCACTGGGCCGGACCGCCTGAGCTGGCTGACCACGCTGTCCAGTCAGGTGCTCACCGGCCTGGAGCCCGGCGACGGTGGCGCCGAGACGCTGCTCCTCGACGCCCAGGGCCACATCACCCATGCGCTCGCCGCCCTCGACGACGGCCGCACGCTCTGGCTCGTCACGGAGGCCGGCAACGGTGAGGCGCTGGCGACCTTCCTGGACTCCATGCGCTTCATGCTGCGCGTCGAGGTGACTGGACGGCCCGACGTCATGGCGCTGGGCGCCCTGGGGGAGGGCCTCGATGCCCTGGCCCAGGCGGCGCGCGACACGGCGCCGGATGCCCCCGACGCCCAGGCTGACGCTGACCAAACCGCTGCCGAGCCTCAGGGCTCGCTCATCGGTCTGTGGCGCGATTCGTGGCCGGGCGTCGTCGACGGCGGCACGAGCTACGACGTCGGGGCGGACTGGTCGCATCCTGGCCAGGGCTACCGGGCCGGTTTCGTCCTGGTGCCCGCACAGAGCGTGAATGCTGTGGTGGGGGCTTTCTTGGCCGCCGGGGAGGGGCGGCGCCTGGCTGGTGCCCTGGCCTGGGAGGCGCTGCGCATTGAGGCCGGCCGTCCTCGCTGGGCCCGCGAGGCCGACGCCCGCGCGATCCCGCACGAGCTGGACTGGCTGCGCACGGCCGTGCACCTGACGAAGGGCTGCTACCCGGGCCAGGAGACGATTGCGCGCACCCTCAACCTGGGCCGGCCTCCGCGCCGCCTCACCGTGCTCCAGCTTGACGGGCTCGTCGGCGACCTGCCCCAGCCGGGGGCGAGTGTGCGCATGGGGGAGCGGGCCGTGGGTGCCGTGACCTCCGTGGCGCGCCACCACGAGCTCGGCCCCATCGCCCTGGCCCTGCTGCGTCGCGCCGTGCCCGCGGGCGAGCAGCTGACCGTGGAGATCACCGAGGTCGACGAGGCCACTGGCGAGACCATCCCCGTCGGGAGGGTCGACGCCGCCCAGGAGGTGTTGGTCTCCCCCGAGGGGCGCGCCCAGGCCAGTCCGGCCGAGCGTCCCGGCGCCGAGCTGCGCAAGGGCTTGCGGCTCTGAGCCGTCCGGTCGTCCGCCGGATCCCGGGCGCTCCCGGGACGGCTGCTAGAGGGCTGGTGACCCGAGGCGGATGGAGCGACTGGCAGCCGCCACGTGAGGCCAGCACTTTTCTCGCTGGGCGTGGCAGCCTGTCTGGGATCGGTGACCGGCGACCGGTAGCCTGGGGCGCGTGAGCGTCCTTTATGCTGTGTCATTCTTTCTCTCCGAGGCGGTCAGGTGGAGCTGGATCGCTGCCCAGGCCGTCTCCTTCGTCATGGGGGTCTGGGCGCTGATTGATTCCCTGATGCGACCCGCCGAGCACTACGCAGCGGCCGGCAAGAACACCAAGCGATTCTGGAACCTGGTCAACGCGGTGGGCACGGCAGTGGTCGGCCTGCTCGGGGCCGCCTCGATGTTCGGCCTGCTGGGCGTCGTGGCCAGTGCCGTCTACCTGGTGGATGTTCGCCCCGCCCTGCAGGCGCTGGCACCGGTGCGGGTGCGCTCCTCGATCCGCATCCCGGGGCGGGCCTCGCAGCGCCGGCCGGGGCGCGATGGGCGCGGCAGGAGCGCTGGTCGCTGATGCGCGCCGTCATTCAGCGAGTCAACCGCGCGGCGGTCAGGGTCGACGGCGAGGTGGTCGGCGAGATCACCCGCCCTGGCCTCATGGTCCTCGTGGGCGCCACGCACGACGACGGCCCCACCCAGGTGGCCACGGTGGCCCGCAAGATCGCGGACCTGCGGCTCCTGGAGGGCGAGCTCTCGGTGACCGACGCCAGCGCGCCCGTGCTCGTCGTCTCCCAGTTCACCCTGTACGCCGACACCCGCAAGGGCCGGCGCCCCACCTGGAACAAGGCGGCCCCCGGCGAGGTGGCCGAGCCCCTGGTGGAGGCGGTGGTCGAGGACCTGCGCGGGCGTGGCCTGGAGGTGGCCACCGGCCGCTTCGGCGCCGACATGAAGATCGACATGGAGGCCGACGGCCCGGTGACGATCCTGATCGAGGCCGAGTAGGCCGGACGGTCGGGGACCGCTGAGATGACGGGGCGCTCGCGGGCTGTGGTGGTCGCCATGATGCTGTGGTGGGCCGTCTTCGGCTGTATCAGCGTGTCCTGGGCGCTGGGCTCCCCGTGGCTCGTCGACACGGTCCTTCAGGGTGAGGGGCTGCGGCTTGCCCAAGAGCGACCCACCTGGTTCGTCGTGGTCGTGTTCGTCTCCGGGCTGGTGAAGCTGGGGTTCGTCGTCTTCGGCTTCTCCCTCCTGCGCCCGGACGTCATCAGGGTGCCGCGCTGGATGCGCCTGGCCTTCGGCTGGGTCTCGGGAGCCATGCTCATCGCCTACGGGATTGCCGGCTCGGTGCCTGCGATCCCGACGATCTTGTCGGGGGAGCCGCTCTCCCGCTATGGCTGGTGGCGCCTGGTTCTGTGGATGCCTCATTTCTGGGTGGGCGGGATCCTGGTGCTGGCCGCGACGGTCGCCTACCTGCGCTGGAGCCGGCCCGCGGCGGCGGCCTCCGCCGTGCATGCAGGACCTGCTGGACGCTGACTTCCCGCGGCAAGTGTCCACAGAAATGACATTAGCCCGCACAAGCCACCCGCCCACCACCTAGAACCACGGAATCACGCGGTCTTCAAGCCAGCACCAACCTTGTCGGGCATCCAATGTCATTTCTGTGGACATTGGGCGTGGCCGGGCGAGGTAGGTCGATTCCATGCATCGCCTATGGGTGGGTGGAGAGAATCCGTTGGACATCGGTGACGATCCTCCCTGAACGCACATTGTTGGACGTGAAGCGGATGGGTGTATAACCCTGCCGGACCAGTTCGCGATCGCGTTCCCGGTCGTGCTGGAAGGACCAACGGTCGGAATGGAACTCGTAGCCGTCCAGCTCGATGACAAGCCACCCGGCCACCACCAGGTCCACTTCTCCAACGTCTGAGATGACCATGCCGTCGGAAACATCTATTCCAGCGTCCTGCAGCTGAACTCTAGCCAGGGTCTCCAGTGGGCTGCGAGCGCGATCGCTGGTGCGCTTCAGGCGATTCCGGCCAAGAACACGGCGAGGACCGCGCAGATATGCGGATACCTGCTGGCGAGTCGTTCTGCCCCGATGCAGGGCGGTGTCGGCGGCGACCAGAGCCGTCCACTCTTCTGCGCAGCACAGGAGATCGGCGATGCAGCGGGTGAGGGAGACAACCGGGAAGTCTTCCAGCCGAAGGACGGAACGCCCACGAGTCTCGTGTCTGTGCTCACCCCATAACGGAGGTAATCGACGTCCTTGCGGAGTCAGAACATGGACACTGCGCGGTGGAGAAGGGAGCGGAAGGCCGTAGTAGGCGGCTGCATGCTCGCAGGTGATAAGACCTCGGTGGAGGCGGGCGATGAGGATGCGTCGGTCGGTGCCGGGCAGCGCTACGATTCCGTGCGGGTACCGTTTGAGCTCGCCCGCGTCTACCAGGGCCTGGAGGCGGCGGCGCCCGGTGCGGTTCAGATGTAGATCAGCCTGTGCAACGGCGCCAAGCGCGTCGCCGATGCGGGTCAGCACATTGTCGTCCATGAGACAATTCTTGGACTGCCGGAGCTGAGGCGCTAGGAAGTGGCTGGTCCCTGTGGATAACTTCCGGCGTTGACGAGCCGCGTCTCCTGCTTGACGTCCACAGAAATGACATTGGATGCCCGACAAGGTTGGTGCTGGCTTGAAAACCGCGTGATTCCGCGGTTCTAGGTGGTGGGCGGGTGGCTTGTGCGGGCTAATGTCATTTCTGTGGACACTCGTGGCCGCGGGAGGGGCCGTGGTGGGGTGACGCAAGAGCGCTTGTGGCGGCGCGCCCCGGTTGGGCCGGTCGGCGCCGCTGGGGCAGAGGAGAGGGCCGGGTATGCGCCCCCGACTGCGCTCCCCGGCCCTCAACCGAGTGTCACTCGGCCGGCGTCCCCGGCTCAACGGGGAGTATTACCCAACCGGCCATTACGTATGGGGTGGACGGCGTCAGCAGTTGAGGGTCGCGTCGGTGCCGACGCCTGAGCCGGCGGAGATGCCGGCGAGCTCGTGGTCGTCGGCGTTGCCGCCGGTGCAGACGATCGCGCAGGGTGCCTGGCGGGTGGGGTCGGCCATGAGCCCGGCCAGGCTCGCAGCCCCGGCGCCCTCAGCCAGGGTGTGGGCGTGGGTTGCCAGGAGGCCGACGGCGCCCTGGATCGCCTCGTCGTCGACCAGGATGAAGTCGTTGAGGCTGCGGCCCAGCACCGACTGGGTGAGGGCGAAGCTCGCCCCAACGGCCAGCCCCGCCACGCGCGTGCGGCTGTGGACGGTGGCCGGCTCCCCGGAGGTCCAGGCGCGGTGCGCGGCCGGCGCGGCGCTGGACTGGACGCCGATGACCCGGCACCCGGGGGCCAGGACGTCGCGCACGAGGCAGGCACCGGCGGCCCCGGAGCCCGAGCCGACCGGCGCGTAGACGGTTTCCAGGCCCGGGTGGCGGCGGAAGAGCTCGAGGTAGACGGTGGCGTGCCCGAGCACGATGGCCGGCTCGTCCCCTGGAGAGACCATGCGCATCCCCTCGCTCAGGGCGAGGGCCTCGGCGTGGGCCAGCGACTCGCACATCGTCTCCCCCTCCACGACGACCCGAGCCCCCAGCGCGCGCACCGCGGCCACCTTGCGGGCCGGCGCGCCCAGCGGGACGACGACGGTCACGGGGACCTCGCTGCGGGCTCCGGCCCAGGCCAGGGACTGTGCGTGGTTGCCGGTGGAGGCGGTCACGACGCCGCGGCGCCGCTCCTCGGGGCTGAGCGCCGCCATGAGCGCCACCCCGCCGCGGACCTTGAAGGCGCCGGTGGGCTGGACGTTCTCGTGCTTAACCGTGACCTCCACCCCGGCCGCGGCGTTGAGCAGCGGGTAGGACCAGGCGGGAGTCTCGGGCAGGACCCGCGAGACGGCCTCGTAGGTGCGCAGGACGGCGTCGAAGTCGAGGCCGGACTGGGTGGCGGCGGGAGCCTGGGGCAGGGTGTCGGTGACGGTCATGGTTTCATGATGCGGACAGTCGGAGTATCGGTCCAATGAATCTTTTGACGAATACCCATCGATACAGGACATACTTGGTGGTGTGATCGATGTGCAGCAGCTGCGGGCCCTCGTGGAGCTCTCCCGCCTCAGCACCGTCTCGGCCGCCGCCGATTCCCTGGGGTTCAGCCAGTCCACCGTCTCCCACCAGCTCGCCGCCCTGTCTCGCGCGACCGGCGCAGTCCTGCTGACGCGGGCTGGGCGCGGCGTGCGGCTCACCGAGGAGGGGCGGGCGCTGGCGGTGCGGGGCCAGGAGGTCCTCGACCTGCTGGAGCGTACCGAGCGTGAGGTCGTCTCCATGGCCCGCGCGGAGACGGGGCGCGTGCGCCTGGCCGCCTTCCCCTCCGCGGTGGCCTCCCTGGTGCCGGGGGTGCTCGACGTCGTCGGCCGGCAGTACCCGGGCCTGGAGGTCGAGCTCGTCGACGCCGAGCCGCCCGAGGCCCTCGACGCGCTGCGGCGCGGGCGGGTCGACGCGGCCCTGTCCTTCTCCTACGTCGACGACGACGCCGGCGAGGGCCTTCAGGCCGAGCACCTGCTCGACGACGTCCTCTACCTCGTCACCCACCCCGGCGGCATCACGCGCATCGCCGACGGCGCCCAGTGCCGGTGGGTGACCGGCTGTGCGCGCTGCCGCGAGGAGCTCCTCGCCGTGGGGCGGGCCAACGGCTTCACGCCCGAGACCGCCTACGCCTCCGACGACTACGTGGCCGTGCAGGCGCTCGTCGCCGCCAGGGTGGGGGCGGCCCTGCTACCCGGGATGGCGCTGAGCGCCTACCGGCACGAGGGGGTCCAGGTGCGGCCGCTTGCCCGTGAGCAGCGGCGCGTCGAGGTGGTCACCCGCGCCGAGCAGCCCCGCCCGCTGGCCATCGACGTCCTGGTGGAGGCCTGCCGGACAGCGGCTCGCCGCACGAGCCTGCGCCGCCCGGCGGTCAGGACCGGTAGGAGTGCTGCCTCACAGTGAGGTGTGGTGTGATGGGACGTGCGTCCGCGCTGCAACACAGAGAGGAACGGACATGGGAGCTGGTGTGCGAGCTGTTCTGGGTGACGTATCCGGCGAGGTTGCCGTCTTCGGGTCCCTCAATGCTGACCTGACGGTCCGAACGGAGCGCTTTCCCAAGCCCGGTGAGACGATCAGCGGGGAGGACCTGGTGATCCTGCCGGGAGGCAAGTCCGCTAACCAGGCGGTTCAGGCCGGTCTTCTCGGCGCTCACGTGAGGATGATTGGGGTTGTCGGGGCGGACGGTCACGGCGACCTGCTCATCGAGTCCCTCCAGCGCGCCGGCGTGGACACCTCTGCGGTTCAACGCGAGGACGTGGCCACCGGCACCGCCATCATCACCGTGGACTCCGCGGGGGACAACACCATCGTGGTGTCTCCCGGTGCGAACGGGACAGTGGATGTCTCGACGGCGCAGCAGCACCAGGATGTCATTGGCGAGGCCCGCGTGCTGGGGCTGTGCATGGAGGTCAGCCCCGACGCCGTGGAGGCCGCGGCCCGCATCGCCCATGACGCCGGCACCCGCGTGGTCTTCAACAACTCCCCGTTCCACCCTGTGCTGTCCGCCGGGCTCCTGGAGGCCATTGACGTCCTGGTCGTCAATGAGCATGAGCTCGCCGACATGCTGAAGCCGGGTGCGAGCGACGCCGTGGCCGAGCCGGAGGGTGACCGGGCCGACGACGCCACGGACTGGGGCGATTGCGCGAGGCGGTTGGCCGCCATGGGGATCCCGTCCGCGGTGGTGACTCTGGGGGGCCGTGGGTCGATGGTGATCGAGGGGGAGGAGATCACCCCGGTCGATCCTTTCCCGGCTGACGTCGTGGACACCACCGGTGCTGGTGACTCCTTCCTGGGCACGCTGCTGGCGGCGCTCGCCGCAGGCGCCGGGCTCAAGGAGGCGGCAGGTGCGGCTTCAGCCGTCTCCGCCTTCGCGACGACTTCTGTGGGGGCGCAGGCCTCCTACGGGGACATCGCCGCAGTCGAGCAGCACTTCGGATAAGCACGGCTCGACGAGTGAGGTGAGAGAGCCCCGCGGCGGCTCGCGGCGGCTGCAGAGGCCTGTGGAGCCTCAGGGAGGAGTGAGGACACGGGCTGCCGACCCGCGTCAGTTGTTCTCGAACCGCTCGAGGTTCTCGGTGTGCGGGTGGCCGTCATCGGCGGCGCTGAGCCAGAAGGCGGGCTTGGACTCCGTGGAGCCCTTCCCGTTGGGGACGTCCTGTTTGACGAGCAGTCCGGGGCCGGTGGATACGCCGCGTTCAAGAACGGTTTTTCCGGTGATGTCGATTGTCTTCTTGATGCTGGGATTGACGAGTTGCTGTTCAACTGCCTCCCGGGAGGGACTGAGTGACTTCCGCTCGTCCTCTGATGCCGCCTTCGAGCGTTGCTGAAAATCGCTGGCTGCTTTGGGGTTTGCGAACCGGCGGATCCAGCCGCCGGGGTAGACCGCAGTAGCTCCGGAGACACTCTCGGTCGTGGACCCATCGATGCTGGTGAGGGAGATGGTCGTCAGCCAGCATCTATCGAAGCAGTCGTCCGGAAGAAGGTCGGGTGCGAGCATGAGGTTCTCCCGGGTGGCTCCCACCAGCCACTTGTCGGTAGGGAAGGAGGAGGGCTGAGCGCTCGTGTCTGTCAGGGAGAAGATGGTGATGGTTCCCTTCCCGGAGCCGGCCGGGAAGTAGTTCTGAGCGGTCTCGACGGCGAGGGTACTGTTGGTGAGGGCCTGCCCCAGGATGATCCCGGAGACCGTGACGTCCCTGACCGTCTTGCCAGTCTTGGTGTCAAGGGCAACGATATGCGTGCGTTGATCGGCTGCCGTCTCTCCTGCCTGCTGCTCGGTGGGAAGGAGGATCAATGACAGATGGTGTCCGTCAGGACTGACGACAGTGCTTCCCGTCGATGACCGTCCTGTGTGTTTGTGAAGCGGATTTTGGGCGCTATTTCTGTATTCGGTTCTCTCTTGGTCGGCGACTTCGGGCTTGATGGAAACCGCCCACTGGAACTTATCGGTGGAAGGATCTCGACTCACCACGGTGGTCGTCAGTCCTCCGGAAGTGAAGCCTATCCTTCCGGCTACGTATGATGTGTTCATGGTGACGACGCCACTGGCGGTTGACAATGGTCTATTGTCCATGTTGCCACTTGAATCCTTAGGGTTGGCAGCATCTGCTTTCTGCTCATTGAGGGAGGAGACGACGAGTCTTTGAGTGTCCTCCCCAATGCTGCATGAACCGATGGTGAGCGCGAGCGTCACAGTTGCGGTGAGTGCTGACAGTCGCCGGAGCATGGAGGACGTGCGGGGACTCAGAGGATGTGCGACTCTCATTTCTGTCCTCCTGCGACTCCGAAGATCCGATAGGTGTCTCGGCATCTCTGGCCGTCATTCTTTGCTCCGGCACTGCAGTGTCCGTAACCTATGCTAGTTGTGTTGAGGGTAACGATGGTGGCGCCAGGCGTCCGTATGGCCTTTACTCGTCTATAGGAGTCGACGCCTCTGGAGAATAGCGGCTGGGCCGGTATGTTGAAGTAGTCTGCCAGTTCTCGGGGTGACTGGAATGTGGAACCAGGTGTGATGGGGATGGTGGTGCCGGGTGAGTCGTCACTGGGACGAATGACGAGTGTCGCGAAGGTGGAGCCGTCGTTGGCTGATACTTCAACGATCCCAGTGCGCGCACTGGCGAGGCTCCGATCCTGTGACGCCGGGGTGACTGTGCGAGTGGAGGGGTCGAAGACTGCCGCGGCCCGTGTATTTTCGTGGGGACGCTTGAAAGCTGCATCCGCAGTGATAACGGGGTAGGTGACGATGCTGTCTGAGAGGCGTGATGCCTCCGTATTGATCCCCGAGGTCGCTCCTAAGGGAAAGGTCGTGGTGTCGGCGCCGTCGACCTTGGCTAGTGCATCCAGGCTGATCACCTCAGCCACAGGGTGCCCCGGCGAATCGGTCTCGCCGGTGTAGCGGGCACCCCAGCCTTCGATGAAGGAACTGAAATTGTTGACGACCCCTTCCTCGAAGGTAAATTCTGACAGGATTTGTTGAACTTCGACCTCGGCGGTGGGATCGTTCTGAGGGCAGACCGTAATGGTTATTGCCGCCTTCTTCACTCCGGACGGGGTAACTTCGGCAGTGTGGTCCTCGTCGTACTCCAGGATGAATGAGGCGTGTCCGGCAGGACCGGAGTAGTACATGCCGGACCTCTCCGGGAGAGTCCACATCTTGGCCCTGTCGGTCAGTGAGAAGGCAGTATCCTCGTCGAGGACTGCGGAATCGGTCAGCTGAAGATCGCCGGCGGTACTCTGATGCTCGAAGACGATTCTGCCGGTCAGAGAATCGAAGACCAGGGTGATAGCGGCTTCGCCCTCTTGAGGAGATGCAACGAATCTGGGTAACTTGATTCGAGTGGCCACGTACTTCCTGTCAGGACTGGTGATGAGTCTAGGGCTGTCGGAGTAGCTGTTGGGGGCGAATGTGGCGTGCTTGCGCTCGTAGCTCCACAGGACGCTGCCGTCCTTGGAGTTGAGCGCCATGATGCCGTCGTCGTTGAGGAAAATGGGGCCGCCGGCGCCCGCGGCGGTGGTCAGCTCAGTGGAGGATATCTCCTTACTCCAGGAGGCCTTCGGCGCCAGCGACGTGGGTGGCGCCAGTGAGACGTCGGCGGTGGCCTTGGCGATGACATGGTGGACCGGGTTAATGAGTGCCCATGTTCCCGCGATGACGGAACCAAGTGTCAGTGCTGGGGCAATGACCAGGGCCGCGAGGTATCTGCGCGTGCGGCGAGGTACCCGAACGCGCTCGTACCGGGGGAGTCCCTTGTCGGTCTTCTCTCCCGTCTTGCGCTGGAGAGGAGCCCAGCGGCTCGGGTCATCGGGATCGCTGCTACCTACCGCGGTGCTGCGCAGGTAGTGCAGGAGTGGTCCGATGCTCAGGAAGAGCGTGGCTGAGAGCGCCACTCCAGTCAGGGTAAGGAGGAACAGGACGGAGAATCCTGTCTCCTGGTAGGTGTCCCACCACGCCAGTATCAGGGATGCTGAGGTCATCAGGCCCAGGGCCGCCATGATCGTGGTCAGGATCGTCACCAGGGCGGGGCGCTTCTTGTCCCTTAAGGTGAGGGACGGCCAGGCCAGTATCCCTCCGACGATCATGCAGATTGTCAGTGCTGAGACCTTGTCCGGGATCAGGTCGCCAGTACCAACGAGCCCCCGGCGCAGCACCAGAGTGGTCACTGCGAACACGACGCCGCCGATGAGTCCGCCCCAGCGCAGGGCGCGCAGGGTGAGGACACCGCGCGGTGGGAAGGGTTCGCCCTCGCTGTCGCCGGTGTCGGTCGCGGCCTGGCTGGCCTCAGTGGCATCGTGGTCGGCGCTGTCCTCGGTTTCCCCCGTGTCCGGCTCTTTCGAGCTCTCGTCGCTGAAGGTGGTTGCGCCTGGCTGGTTGCCGGGATCGATGCCGGGCTGATCGGTGCCGTTGTCGTCGGTATCGGGCGTGGGAGGCATGAGCCTATTGTGATGACCCATCCGTGACTATGTCAGGTGTTTGCGAGGCCATCACTCGGATGGACGGGCCAGGTGGAGCACTCCAGCGGGCTGGACTACTGGTGTTGCGTCGGTCGCTCCCAGTGCGGCGACGCTCTGGACAGAGGCGCCGGTGACTCTGTCCCCACGTGAGAGGCAGGTGCTCCAGGTGGCTTCACGCGGACTGTCCAACAGCCAGATCGGTGCCGAGCTCTACATCACCGAGGCCACCGTCAAGACCCATCTGCTGCGCGCCTACGCCAAGTTCGGTGTCGACTCGCGCACGGCCGCCGTCACCGAGGCGCTGCGCCGTGGCCTGCTCGAGCTGGACTGAGCCGCGTCGCTGCGTCCCGGGCTCTTCACTTCGGCCGCGACCCCGCGAGTTCGTACCTGAGGGCGCGCGTTCGAGGGGCAGAGGGCGTGAACGCGAGACCTGCCCTGCGACTGTGGCGGGGCGAGAGCAGGAACTCTGTTCGGCCGGGGCGGGCTGGTTGGCGAGGTGCTCCCTCACCCGCCGGGGTGTTCCTCCTCCCACTGGGAGATCGTGGAGTTGAGGGTGGCCAGGAACTCCTCCTCGCCGATGGTGTTGAGCTTGAGGAACACCGCCTGACTGCCACCCAGAGTGATCCCGACGATGTGGACGTAGGGCCCGTCCTGGATAGCGGTGACGGACATTCCCACACGGTTGTTCCCCATCATGCTGAAGCGTTCGTAACCTCTGACCGCTATACCTCCGGCGGAGGTCCCCAGGTCCACAGCGGCCTCTGCAGAGGCCGAGCGGGATCGGCCCAGTACTCCGGCCTCAAGGAACGGGACCACCTCACTGAGCTGTCCGACGACGGTCCGAGTGGTCGTTGCCATGGGTACTTTCCTTCCTTGTCCTCGCTGGAACTGTCTCCGTGTCCACCAGGGTATGTGCGTGCGCCCAAGCGTGCGGCTCCGCATCTTGAGCCGACCCGACTCAAGGCTTACTCACGCCTACCGCGAACAGGGGCATGGCCCGGGCGTCGGCCTGGTTAGCCTTGTCAGCACGTGCTCTCAGCGCCATCTCTCCGCGGCGCTGCGACATCCCTCGCCACCACCGGACGAGCGGTCCCGCACTGAGCGCGTGCCGAGGAGGAATTACTGATGTTTGAACGCTTTACCGACCGCGCCCGACGCGTCGTCGTGCTCGCGCAGGACGAGGCGCGGGCCTTGAACCACAACTACATCGGCACCGAGCACCTCCTTCTCGGCCTCATCCACGAGGGCGAGGGAGTGGCTGCCAAGGCCCTGGAGTCCATGGACATCTCCCTGGACGCCGTGCGCAGCCAGGTCATTGAGATCATCGGCGAGGGGCAGTCCGCCCCCACCGGTCACATCCCCTTCACGCCGCGCGGCAAGAAGGTCTTCGAGCTCTCCATGCGCGAGGCCCTCCAGCTCGGCCACAACTACATCGGCACCGAGCACCTGCTCCTCGGCCTCCTGCGCGAGGGCGAGGGCGTGGCCGCCCAGGTCCTGACCAACCTCGGCGGGGACCTGTCCAGCGTGCGCCAGACCGTCATGCAGATGCTCTCCGGCTACGAGGGCAAGGAGACCGTCAACGCCGGCGGCCCTTCCAAGGAGGGCACGCCCTCGGGCAGCGCCATCCTGGACCAGTTCGGCCGCAACCTCACCGCCGCCGCCCGCGAGGGCAAGCTGGACCCGGTCATCGGCCGCAAGAAGGAGATGGAGAGGGTCATGCAGGTCCTCTCCCGGCGCACCAAGAACAACCCCGTCCTCATCGGGGAGCCGGGCGTGGGCAAGACCGCCGTCGTCGAGGGCCTGAGCCAGGCCATCGTCCACGGCGACGTCCCCGAGACCCTGCGCGACAAGCAGCTCTACTCCCTGGACATGGGCTCGCTCGTGGCCGGCTCGCGCTACCGCGGTGACTTCGAGGAGCGCCTCAAGAAGGTCCTCAAGGAGGTGCGCACCCGCGGCGACATCGTCCTGTTCATCGATGAGATCCACACCCTCGTCGGTGCCGGCGCCGCCGAGGGCGCCGTCGACGCCGCCTCCATCCTCAAGCCCATGCTGGCCCGCGGCGAGCTCCAGACCATCGGGGCCACCACCCTGGACGAGTACCGCAAGATCGAGAAGGACGCCGCCCTGGAGCGCCGCTTCCAGCCGGTGACCGTCGACCAGCCCAGCATCGAGGAGACCATCGGGATCCTCACTGGCCTGCGCGACCGCTACGAGGCCTTCCACCGCATCGTCATCACCGATGAGGCCATCGAGGCCGCCGCCAAGCTCGCCGACCGCTACATCAACGACCGCTTCCTGCCGGACAAGGCCATCGACCTAGTCGACGAGGCCGGCGCCCGCCTGCGCATCCGCCGTATGACGGCTCCGCCCGAGCTGCGCGAGATCGACGAGCAGATCGCCCAGGTCAAGCGGGAGAAGGAGTCCGCCATCGACGACCAGGACTTCGAGCGCGCCGCCTCCCTGCGCGACGACGAGCGCCGCCTGGCCGACGAGCGCGCCGCCAAGGAGAAGGCCTGGAAGTCCGGCGACCTCGACCAGGTCGCCGAGGTCGACGAGGCGCTCATCGCCGAGGTTCTGGCCATGTCCACCGGCATTCCGGTGGTCAAGCTGACCGAGGCCGAGTCCGCCAAGCTCCTCAACATGGAGGCCGAGCTCCACAAGCGCATCATCGGCCAGAATAAGGCCATCGAGGCCCTGTCGAAGTCGATCCGCCGCACCCGTGCCGGCCTGAAGGACCCCAAGCGCCCCGGTGGCTCCTTCATCTTCGCCGGCCCCACCGGCGTCGGAAAGACCGAGCTGGCCAAGGCCCTGGCGGAGTTCCTGTTCGACGACGAGGACGCCCTCATCCAGCTCGACATGTCCGAGTTCGCCGAGAAGCACACGGTCTCGCGGCTCTTCGGCGCCCCTCCCGGCTACGTCGGCTACGACGAGGGCGGCCAGCTCACCGAGAAGGTGCGCCGTCGGCCCTTCTCCGTGGTCCTGTTCGACGAGGTTGAGAAGGCCCACCCGGACATCTTCAACTCCCTGCTGCAGATCCTGGAGGACGGCCACCTCTCCGACGCCCAGGGCCGCGTGGTCGACTTCAAGAACACCGTCATCATCATGACCACCAACCTCGGCTCCAAGGACATCGGCAAGTCGGTGGCCACCGGCTTCCAGTCCACCGAGTCCGGCGCCATGGACTACGAGGAGATGAAGGCACACGTCAACCGCGAGCTCAAGCAGCAGTTCCGGCCCGAGTTCCTCAACCGCGTCGACGACCTCATCGTCTTCCCGCAGCTGACCAAGGAGGAGGTGCGCCAGATCGTCGACCTCATGATCGTGCGCCTCGACAGGCGCCTGGCCGAGCAGCAGATGACCATCGAGCTGACCGAGGCCGCCAAGGACCTCCTGGCCGAGCGCGGCTTCGACCCGGTGCTCGGCGCCCGTCCGCTGCGCCGCGCCATCCAGCGCGACATCGAGGACGCCCTGAGCGAGAAGATCCTCTTCGGCGAGCTCGAGCGTGGTCAGAAGGTCATCGTCGACGCCGAGGGCGAGTCCATCCTGGGCGAGTTCATCTTCCGCGGCGAACCCTGGGAGCAGGGTGAGGCCGAGGTAGCCGCACTGCGTGAGGCCGAGGACGCCGCGGCCGGCGGTGGGGGAGGGGCCTCCAGTCCGCTGCGCATCTCCACCCCGCCCATGAGTCGCGGCGGCGGCGCCTCGCCGGCCGCCGAGCCCGGGCGCTGACCTCGCCGGGTCCCGCCCGGTCCGGTCCCCTTATCAGTTCCATACGATGGGCCGCAACCCCACTGGGGTTGTGGCCCATCGTCATCGCCGCACATTGGGGCCCTCAAGCTGCAAGGCGCGTTGCCGCGCACCGCGGAGGAGGTGGTGGGGCCGCCTTGCCTCCGTGCTCATTTTTCCAGGTGACAACCATGATCGTGGACGCAGGAGTGTGCGGGGTGCAGTTCGAGGCTGTGAATATGCACGGGCCTCACGGCTGGCTGTGCTGCGAAGCAAGCACATGAAAAGTGAGTGACGCCTGAATGCACTAAGAGAACATTCTGAGAGTTTGGCTTGGCCGTCTCATGTCAGTCCTATGCCCGATACAGTGGAGTGACGATCCGTCGAAAGTCGTCCCTCGGACATGGCCGATCGGTGTCGTCACCCCGCTTCGCGCGGGGCTGTCCCAACCGTCTTCGCGCCTCTTCGTCCTCACTGTCCGTACCTGTCCGCCCTCATTCAGACTGCCGCGACATCCCTCGATCGCGGCGCCGGAATGTCCGGCTCGGATCGCCCGTGCGTGCTCACGCATTCTTGGTGCCGCTACTCCCATGACCCAACTCAGATACGAACCGCGACATTTCCACCAGCACCGTTTTCCGCGCCTGCGGACCGCTAACGCTGCTGCGACCCTGAGCGTCCTCGGCGTGGTGGCGGCGGTGCTGCCATGGGTCGGCTGGCCGAAGCAGGTCACCGTCGGCGTTCTGGTCCTCACGGCCCTCATCAGCCTGGGGCTGGTCACGGCGCCGCCCACCCGCGCGCTCAAGCGCGGCGGCATCGCCCCGGGGGCCCGCTGGCACTGGGGTGCGGCGATGCTCCTGGGCATGTCCCCCGCGATCCTGCTGGGCCTGAGCTTCCCCGTCGTCTCCCAGAAGATGGCCGCCAGCACGGTGAGCGGCATCGGCCTGCCGGTCATCGTCCTGAGCGTGTCAGTGGCCGTGCCCTGGCTCAGCCAGATCATCGGCACCCCCGTCTACCGGCTCCTGGGCGACTCCATCGGCCGCGGCCCGCGGGCGGTCCTGGAACGCTACTGCTCCATCTGGCCGGCGCTGTTCCTGTGGGCGCTCCTGCCCACGGCGCTGGAGATCCTCGTCGTGGCCGCCGTGACCGGCTGGAACCTGCACGTCCTGGGCGTCCACACCGCCCTGCTCCTCCTGCACGTCGTCTTTGTCCAGTCGCTCATCGTCGCCGACGTCGCCGGACGCCGCCGCCTGTGGTCGGTGGGCTGGCTCTGCTACGCCGTCGCACTCGTCGCCGAGCCGACCTGGTGGTACCTGCCCCCGCTGGTGGGAGCCCTCAGCCAGCTCCTGTCCATGGGGCGCTCTCTGGGAAAGATCCTGCGGCCCCGCGGGGTCGCCACCGGTATCCTCGTGCAGGACATGCTGCGCGGTGCGATCCTGGGAGGAGTGCTGTGGTCGGACAAGTTCTTCCTCTTCCTGGGCGCCGGTCGCGACTTCGACGTGGCGCTGGTCTACCTGTGCCTCCAGCCCGCCGTCGTCGCCTACTGCTACTACTTCGCGGTCACCGCACCCCGGGTCAACACCGAGATCGCCCTGTTCCAGACGGTTCTCAAGCGTGAGGGCATGGCCAGCCTGCGCGAGCGCGGACGCACGCTGCGTCGGCTGCTGGACGCCAGCCTCATCCGCGCCTGCATCGTGGGGGTCGCCGGCGTCATCGTCGTCGTGTGCTCCATGGCGCTCATGTCCACCGAGCAGGTCCCACTGGTCCTCGAGGTGTGCCTCGCCTCGACCCTGTTCACGGTGCTGACGCTCCTGAGCTACGAGATCGACCACATCGGTGACTCGACCACCGCCCTGCTCCTGTCGGGCATCCACGTGGCGATCGCCGCGGCCGTGCTGCTCAAGGTGGCCGACGCCGCCGCCTACCTGCCGCTGGCCGGCGTCGACCTGCTGCTGTGCGCGCTGGGGCTGTTGCTCTACCGCAAGCGGTGGGCCGCACCCGAGTACTCGTTCTTCTGGGGAAAGGCCATGTCCTGGTGAGCTCGTCATCCTCCTTCCGCGCCCGCCTGGAGAGCCTTCCGCTGCGTTACTCGGCTCCCGCCGGCGGCTACGCTCCGATGCCCAGTCCCGACGACGCCCCCGGCATCGGCGACCGGGGCGAGGAGGCCGGCCCCAGGATCAAGGTAGGCCCCGACGGATACGGCGTCGTCGTCACCACCGGCGGCGCCCTGAGCGGGCCCTCGGCCGCCACCCCCTCCGCCGAGTCGCCCGCCGTTCCTTCCACCGACCCTCCCGCCACCGAACCGGTTGCCGACTCGGCTGCGGCCTCGGCCTCCACTCCTGAGGTCCCGGCTCCTGAGATCCCAGCCGCGCCGATCTACGGCGTCGTCCAGACCCCGGCGCCGGCCGGCTACGGAGTGGTCCAGCCCCGCCCCAAGAGCCCGGAGCCGACCTCCCCGCAGAGCCCCGACGCCCTGGACTCCCCGATCTTCGGTGCCGTGAGCTCGGCCGCACCGGCTGCCTCGGGCGCCTCGGCGTCCTCGCCGGTGGAGCCGGCCGCCCCCCGCTCCGCCGCGTCGCCGCCACTCGTTGACGCCGAAGCCCCTGCCGCCCCCGCCGCCTCGACCTCCGACGCCGCCCCCGCCGCCTCGACCTCCGACGCCGCCGCAGCCGGAGCGCCCTCTGAGCCCTCCGTGCCTCCGGTGGACGGCGGGTCCTCGGCCCCCGCCGGGCCGGCCCCGCAGGAGTCGAACAGGCTGAAGTCCTCGGCCTCCGCGGAGCCGGCGCCGCAGGAGTCCGTCCTCCCACAGCCCGACCAGCCCGAGGCCCAGCAGCCCCCCGCACCCACCGCCATCGCCTGGGAGTCCGTGGCCTCGGCCGCCTCCCACGCCGCCGCCATCCCCCTGTCCCAGCAGCAGGCCGCCCAGGAGGAGACCGAGGACGAGGAGACCCCCGCCGGCGCGGCCGAGCTGCTCCCGCCCCCCGAGGAGCCCGAGCCCGAGGCCGATGAGCAGGTCCTGCCCGACGGCGTCCCCGAGGACGGCGTGTACGTGGACGTCGACGTCGCCATCGTCATGGAGTCCACCTACCCCTACCTCAAGGGCGGGGTCTCCGCGGTGGTCCACGACATCATCACCGGCAACCCGGACCTCACCTTCGGGATCATCCACATCACCTGGGACTCCCACTCGCCCCTCAAGGACCTGTACGGCATGCCGGACAACGTCGCCTGGGTGAAGGTCCTCTACCTGTCCATGGAGGAGCACCAGGAGGACTTCCTGCGCGCCCGCCCGCGCGACCTGCGTATGAACCGCCGCCAGCGCCGCGAGCTGTCCCGGCGCATCCTGGGGGCCCTGCTCGCCCTGGCCCAGGACGGTCAGACCGAGCCGCTGTGGGACCTCATCAGCGAGGGCCTGAGCGCCTCGCGCCGCTACCCGGTCTGGGCGATCCTGGGCACGCGCGAGTTCATGGAGGCCTATCACGACATGATGCCGGACCTGGGGATGTCGATGACCGACATCTTCTGGTGCCTGCGCGACTTCTTCTCCCTGGCCTACGCGGTCCTGGCCGAACCGGTCCCGCGCGCCCAGGTCTACCACGCCCACACCACCGGCTACGCCATGCTGCTGGGCGTCAACGCCGCCCGCGAGCACGGCACCAAGGTGCTGCTGACCGAGCACAACCTCTACGTGCGCGACACCGTCAACACCCTCCTGGAACGCCGGCTGGACCTCAACGTCAGGCTCACCGACTACCGCACCTTCGACGTCACCGGCCGCGAACGCATGTGGATGGCCTGGTGGCTGGAGATGGGGCGCCTGTGCTACCCCTACGCCTACGCCTCCACCTACCTCTACCCTCGGGCCATCACCGAGGCCAATGAGCTCGGCGGTGACTCCGGGCGCGCCATCGTCATCCCCAACGGCATCGTCACCTCGGAGTTCGACGCCTCCTACGCCGCGCGCCTGGCCGCCATCGAGGAGATCAAGAAGGAGGGCGCGGACAAGCACCTGTGGAAGCTGGTGTACATCGCCCGTGTCGTGCCCATCAAGGGGCTGCTGGACATGATCGACTCGGTGCGCCTCATGGTGGACCGGGGCCTGAACATCCACCTGGACGTGTGCGGTCCCACCGAGCACATGCCCTCCTACTTCGAGCAGTGCCTGACGCGCATCGTCGAGCAGGGCCTGGAGAGCGTCATCACCGTGCGCGGCACCGTCAAGGTCCGCGAGCTCCTGCCCGAGTTCGACCTGTTCGTCCTGCCCAGCTACAACGAGGGCCTGCCGGTCGTCTCCCTGGAGACCATGGGGGCCGGTATCCCCACGGTGAGCACCGACGTCGGCGCCGTGCGCTCCGTCGTCGAGGACATGATCGTCACCGACGACGGGCAGACCTGGGACCCCTGCGGCATCATCATCGAGCCCGGCGACCCCACCGTCATGGCGGACAAGGTCCAGGAGGTCATCAGCGACGTCGATCTCTACGAGCGTCTGAGCCTCAACGCCCGCGGTCGCGTGGAGGCGGCCTACGACCTGGTCAAGGTCAACGCCTCCTACAACAAGATCTACCGTCAGGGCGGCGCCGGTGAGCAGACCGGCGCCCGCGCCGACCAAGGAGGAGCATGAGGAGCAGCACCGGCGGCGTCGGAGCCTGGATCCGTTACGGCAACCCGCTCGAGCCCGGGGAGCTGGACTTCGCCATCGCCCACTACCGGGCGGCGATCCTCCAGCCCTGGGAGACCGAGGCGGCCGCCCGCCTCAAGGAGGCGCGACCGGACATGACGGTCCTGGCCTACCGGTGCCTGTCCTCCACGCGGGACTTCGAGCCGGACTCCATGCGCGCCTCCGGGCTGTCCTACCGCGAGGCCCTCCGCCGCGGTTGGCTCGCCAGGCGTGACAACGGCGACCTGGTCGAGTGGAACACCTACCCCGGCCACTTCCAGGCCCGTGTGTGGGACCCCGACTACCGCGCCCGCTGGGTGGAGGAGGTCTGCCAGGCCACCGCTGAGACCGCCTTCGACGGCGTCATGGCGGACAACGACGTCTTCGACGACTACTACGGCCTGGACCTCCCCCTGGACGGAATCGCCGACACCGCCGCCCTGCGCGCCGAGCTGAACATCTTCGTGGACCAGGCCGGTGCCGGCCTCAACGGCGTCGGCAAGATCCTCATCCCGAACGTGGCCGAGGCCCGCCGGGAACCCGGCCGCTGGGAGCGCCACTCGGCCTGGGGTGGTGGCTTCGACGAGTGCTGGCTGGGCTGGGGGGACCATCACCTCTTCGATGAGGCCACGGCCCTGGCCCAGATTCACGAGCTGCGAGGGCCGGGCCTGTCCATCGTGCGCACGCCCGACGGCGGGGGCGGCGGCTCCATGTCCGGTGCCCGCACGTCCCCCGGCCTCTACGGGCTGGCGGCCTTCTGGGTCTTCGGGGGAGGGGAGGGCGCCTACACGGCCACCGGTCACGACGACTACTCGCGCACTCCCTGGTTCCCCGCCCTCGACGCCGACCTGGGGCGCCCGCTGGGACGGCCCCGGAGGACCTCGGGCGCCTGGGTGCGCGAGTTCGAGGGCGGAGTGGCCGCCGTCGCGCTCGGCGAGGAGGGAGGCGGCACCGTGCGTCTCCCGGCGGGCCTCAGGTCACCGGGGCCCACCGGGGACCCGGACGGTGAGGCGCTGGCTCTGGAGGTGCGCCTCAGTGCGCATCGTGGGATGATTGCCCTGCGTGCCTGAGTCATGACCCGGTCCGGCTTGTGCGAGATCCGATAATGGGACTAAAGACCTGTCAAACGTTAGTCATGTTGGGTGGATCATTGACCTGCTTGACTTCCTGAGATCCCCGCCGTCCCGTACAGCGTTCTCTCGGGCAGGAAGTGCGGCGTCCGTCTCGGGCGGCGTCGACAGAGTTCCACAGGGCCCAGGACAAGGATGACCTATGGCACAGACTTCCCAGAATAGCGCGGCGGACATCGCGCACAAGCCCATGATGAGCACTGCTCAGATCCTGCTGATGAACGTCGGATTCTTCGGCATCCAGTACTCCTTCGGCATGCAGCAGAACGCCATGTCGCCCATCTACCAGTTCCTCGGGGCTTCCGCTGATGAGATCCCCATCCTCAATCTGGCCGGACCCGTCACCGGCCTGCTCATCCAACCGCTCATCGGGGCGCTCTCGGACCGGACCTGGAGCGAGAAGTGGGGACGCCGTAAGCCCTTCTTCCTGATCGGGGCCGTCGGCTGCTCCGTGTTCCTGTTCCTCATGCCCTTCGTCACCGCCGTGTGGATGGCGGTGCTGTGCCTGTGGCTGCTGGACGCCTCGAACAACACGGCCATGGAGCCCTACCGGGCCTTCATCGGCGACCGCCTGCCCTCCAAGCAGCTCGCCAAGGGCTTCCTCGCCCAGTCCCTGTTCATCGGCGCCGGCTCGGCCCTGGCCGCCGGGACCCTCGTCGTTCTGGAGAAGACCCTGGCGGGCGCCACCGCCGCCGGCATCCCCTACTGGGTCTTCGGCGCCTTCATGGTGGGCTCGGTGTGCTCCATCGGCTCGGTGCTCATCTCGGTGCTCTCCACCAAGGAGCTGCCGCCCACGCCGGAGGGCTTGGTCGAGCTCGAGCGCAAGAAGCGGGAGGAGGGCCCCTTCGGCTTCGTCAAGGACATCGGCGTCGCCATCGTCGAGATGCCCCGCGGCCTGAAGAAGATGGCCCTGGTCTACCTCTTCCAGTGGTACGCCATGAACGTCTTCTGGCAGTACCTGGGCCTCATGTGCGCCGTCACCTACTTCGGCGTGAACCTGTCCGACCCGGGGTACGCCAAGACCGAGGCCTTCAACAACGCCTCCGGCTTCGCCACCGGGCTCATGGTCGCCTACTACGTCTCCTGCACGGTCGTCGCCCTCTTCCTGGCGCGACTGTCCAACCGCATCGGCCCCAAGCACGTCCACACCGCGGCGCTGTGCCTCGCCGCCGTCTGCCTGGTCCTGCTCACCCGCATCGGCAGCCCCGGCCACACCGCGGTCCTCTACCTGCCCATGATCGGCATTGGTGTGGCCTGGGCTTCTATTACGGGCGTACCCTACATCATGGCCATTGAGATGATCCGCAAGGAGCGCCGAGGCGTCTACATGGGCGTTATCAATATGATGATCGTCATCCCCCAGTTCATCCAGACCCTCACCTTCGGTCCCATTTACAAGCACCTGCTCGGCGATCACCCGGTCAACGCCATGCTCTTCGTCGCAGTCTTCCTCGTCATCGCCGGTCTGCTCATCGAGTGGATCGACACCGTCAAGGACGCGGACCCGCGGGTGCGCGCCGCCGCCGTGTCCGCCACTGAGACTGCCGTGGCCTGACCGGGTGCCCCACGAAAGGATGTCATCCGTGACCTATACCACCATTGTCGCCGGAGTCGGCGATGTCGAGGCGAACACCCACGTCATCGATCGCGCCTGCGAGATGGCTCGCCTGTGCGACGCCGCTCTTCTCCTCGTCGCCGGCTTCGACCCCGTCTCGGCGCGGGACAAGGCTCGCATCAACGAGTCCGCCCCCGTCGCCGATGTGCGGGTCGGGCTCATCGAGGACCAGGCCTACGCCGTCGTCGAGAAGGCGCGTGATACCGCCGTTGAGCGCGGCGTCGCCCTCGCCCAGGGCGTCGTCGTCGAGGGCACGGCGGTCGATGCCGTCACTCTCGTCGCCTTGGAGACCGAGGCGGACCTCGTCATCGTCGGATCCAAAGGCGTCGATTCGCTGTTCGGCCGCATCTTCGGAGCCGTCTCCGTCCAGGTGCTCCGCAAGTCGAAGTGCGACGTCCTCGTCGTCGTTCCCTAGTCGCCGGATAGACGTCGGACGCACGCGTCGGATCCTGCGCGATCGGACCGGCGGCGGATGCCCGCCACGCGGAAGTGTGGCGGGCATCCGCCGCTATGTTTTGAGGTTCTTCGTGTGTGAGGGCGTGGTCGGGGTGAGCGGGTGCCGGTGGTTCGGCGTCTCGGGGTCCTGCGCGGTCGTACTCGGCGTCGCGCGGTCGTACCTTAGAGGGGCTCTAAGGTACGACCGCGCGGTTTTACGTACGACCGGGTGGGATCGCGTACGACCACGTACCCCGAGACCCCGACGAGGAAAGCCCCGCACAACCCCATCCCCACGACACGAAGAACCCGTTTTGAGCAGTTGTCGTAACTCCTGTGATACGTGGGGTCGGGCTGGGCGCATGGCGACGCTGGAGCTGCCCGCCGGCCTGGTCCTGCCCGGCCCCACCGGGGCGCCCGACGGCGAGCCCCTGTCCACCCGCATCACCCTGCCGGGACACACCGGCCTGTTGGCGCTGCGCCATTAAGCCCTAGGGCCGGCCGGCGCAGCCCTGTTCGCGGCTGGATGAGTCACCTGCAACATGGGACCGAAGTCACATAGAGTGCTTCGCGTGCGCCTGCGCGTGCACGGAGTCCCTAGTTCCACAAGAACCGAAAGAGGCAAGGATGCCCAAGTACGTGTACCGCTTCAGCGAGGGTGACAAGGACCAGAAGGATCTCCTGGGTGGCAAGGGAGCGAACCTGGCGGAGATGACCCGGCTGGCTCTCCCCGTTCCCCCCGGCTTCACCATCACCACCGACGCCTGTCGCGCCTACCTGGCCAGCGGCGAGGTCCCTGAGGAGCTCTCGGTCCAGGTCACTACCGCTCTGCGTGGAGTCGAGGAGGAGCTGGGGCGCGAGCTCGGCGCCGCCGAGGACCCCCTGCTCGTCTCGGTGCGAAGCGGCGCCAAGTTCTCCATGCCCGGCATGATGGAGACCGTCCTCAACATCGGCCTCAACGACGTCTCCGTCAAGGGCCTGGCCGCCGCCAGCTCCGACGAGCGCTTCGCCTGGGACTCCTACCGCCGCCTCATCCAGATGTTCGGCAAGACCGTCCTGGACATCGACGGCGACCACTTCTCCGACGCCCTGGAGGCCAAGAAGGATGCGCGGGGCGTCTCCATGGACTACGAGCTCCCCGTGGACGCCCTCCAGGAGCTGGTGGAGGAGTACAAGGCCATCGTCAAGGAGCACGCGGGCATCGACTTCCCGCAGGACCCCCGCTCCCAGCTGGACATGGCCACCGAGGCCGTCTTCCGCTCCTGGAACACCGAGCGCGCCCACATCTACCGCCGCCGCGAGAAGATCCCGCACGACCTGGGCACCGCGGTCAACGTGTGCACCATGGTGTTCGGCAACATGGGGGAGACCTCCGGCACCGGCGTGTGCTTCACCCGCGACCCCTCCACCGGGCGCACCGGCGTCTACGGCGACTACCTGGTCAACGCCCAGGGCGAGGACGTCGTCGCCGGCATCCGCAACACCCTGTCCCTGGCGGATCTCGAGCGCCTGGACAAGGCCTCCTACGACGAGCTGCGCTCCATCATGCGCCGCCTGGAGACCCACTACCGCGACCTGTGCGACATCGAGTTCACCATCGAGCGCGGCAAGCTATGGATGCTCCAGACCCGCGTGGGCAAGCGCACCGCCGCGGCCGCCTTCCGCGTGGCCACCCAGCTCGTGGACGAAAAGCTCATCACCATGGACGAGGCCCTCACGCGCGTCACCGGCGAGCAGCTCACCCAGCTGATGTTCCCCCAGTTCGACGACGACTCCGGCCGCGACCTGCTCACCCGCGCCATGCCCGCCTCCCCGGGCGCCGCCGTGGGCTACATCGCCTTCGACAACGACGAGGCCGTCTCCCGTGCCGAGAAGGGCGACTCCGTCATCCTCGTGCGCCGCGAGACCAACCCCGACGACCTGCCCGGCATGGTCGCGGCCGCCGGCGTGCTCACGGCCCGCGGCGGCAAGACCAGCCATGCCGCCGTCGTCGCCCGCGGCATGGGCAAGACCTGCGTGTGCGGCGCCGAGGCCCTCGAGGTCGACTCCGCCGCCAAGACCCTGCGCATCGCGGGGCGCGATGATGTCCTCACCAGTGAGGACATCATCGCCATCGACGGCACTACCGGCGAGGTCTTCCTCGGTGAGGTCGGCGTCGTCGACTCCCCGGTCATGACCTACCTGCGCCGCGGCCTGGACGAGGCTCTCAAGGCGGCCGGCGACGACGACACCCGTGAGCTCGTCACCGCCGTGGACCGCCTCATGCGCCACGCCGATGAGGTCCGCCGCCTGGAGGTACGTGCCAACGCCGACACCCCCGACGACGCCCGCCACGCCATCCACCGCGGCGCCCAGGGCGTGGGTCTGTGCCGCACCGAGCACATGTTCCTGGGCGAGCGCAAGCAGTTCGTCCAGAACCTCATCCTGGCCTCCTCCGACGCCGAGCGCGAGGCCGCCCTGGCCGCCCTCCTGCCGCTGCAGAAGGGCGACTTCATCCAGATGTTCGAGACGATGAACGGCAAGCCCATGACGGTGCGCCTCATCGACCCGCCGCTGCACGAGTTCCTGCCGGACCTGACCGAGCTGAGCGTCAAGGTGGCCGTGGACCGCGAGCGCGGCGAGCTGGACCCGGCCGACGAGGAGCTCCTGGCCGTGGTGCGCAAGAGCCACGAGGCCAACCCGATGCTCGGCCTGCGCGGGGTCCGCCTGCTGCTGACCATGCCGGGCCTCATCGAGCTCCAGGTGCGCGCTATTGCCGAGGCCGCCGTCGAGCGCCTCAAGGCCGGGGGCGACCCGCACCCTGAGATCATGATCCCGCTCATCGGGTCGGTGCGTGAGCTCCAGCTGGCGCGCGAGCGCGTGGAGCACGTGCTGCAGGAGGTCTCCCAGGCCTCCGGCTACGCCCTCGACTTCCCGGTGGGCTGCATGATCGAGCTGCCGCGCGCTGCCGTCACCGCCGCCCACGTCGCCGAGGAGGCCGACTTCTTCTCCTTCGGCACCAACGACCTGACCCAGACCACCTGGGGCTTCTCACGCGACGACGTCGAGGGCTCCTTCGTGGGCCACTACACCGACGACGGCATCTTCGGGGTCTCCCCCTTCGAGACCATCGACACCGACGGCGTGGGCGGCATGGTGCGCCTGGGCGTCGAGGGCGGCCGCTCCACCAAGCCGACGATGAAGATGGGCGTGTGCGGCGAGCACGGCGGAGACCCCGAGTCCATCGGCTTCTTCCACCGGGTGGGCCTGAACTACGTCTCTTGCTCGCCCTTCCGGGTGCCGGTGGCCCGCCTGGAGGCCGGGCGCGCGGCCGTCGCGGACAAGGCTGAGTGACCGGGTAACCGGGTAGCGCGGCCCGCGGACCAACAGCGCCGTGGGGGTCGGGCTGGGATCAGGAGGCCGGCGACGGCGAGGCGATACCCAGGCGCCCGCCCAGCCAGTCGAGCTGGTCGGCCAGCGCCGGCCCCCACACGGCCCAGGTGTGGGCGCCGTCGTACTCGCGGGTGCTCACCGTCATCCCGGCCCTCGTGGCGGCCTCGGCCAGGACGGGCACGGCCCCGCGGTAGCTGGTGTCCTGGCGGCCCACCGACACGATGCCGGCGATGCCGTCGTAGCGGCCGGGTGGGGCGGAGGACATTAGGGAGAGCGGGTCGTTGGCCTCGTAGGCGGCACGGTCTCCTCCGAAGCCCTGGGAGATGGTGCGCTCCACGCTGCCCAGTGAGGGGTGCTCCTCGGCGCTGATCGCCAGGAAGGTGCGGTAGACGCCCGGTGAGCGGGTGACGACCTGCATCGCGCAGGTGCCCCCGTTGGACAGGCCGGCCACCGCCCAGTGGGCGGGGTCGTCGTCGACCTGCAGGTTCGCCCTGATCCAGGCCGGGACGTCCTTCTCCAGGTAGGTGGCCACCTTGCCGCCGGCCTCGGTGTCGGAGCACAGGGGATTGGTATACGGGCTGCCCAGGAGGTCGGCGACGACGACTACCGGGGCCAGGCCGTGGTGGGCGGCCGCGTAGGCGTCCATCGTGTCCTTCAGGTTCCCGAGCTCGAACCAGTCCGACGGGCTTCCCGGCTGCCCGGTGAGCAGGACGAGGACCGGCAGGGCCGGGCGCTGTGAGCCCAGGTAGGCCGGCGGCAGGTAGATGAAGGCCCCTCTCGGCGTGAAGCCCTTCGTTCCGGACTGGTCACCGGCCGGGATGTCGGCGGTGACCGCCTCACCGTGGGCGGGCATGTCCGACGGAGGCCTCCAGGTCTCCTCCAGCGTCCCGCCGCCGCGCACGGGTGCCGGTGACCGGGCCGCGGCGCCCTGCAGACGGTTGAGCGGCGTGGTCGCCACCCCGTAGCCCAGGACCGACGCCAGGGTGGGGTAGGAGGCGAAGAAGGTGTTGATGGCCAGCAGGGAGGAGGCCACCACGGCCACGAGGCTGGAGGCGGACTCCGTGGCGCGCACCAGGCGGCGGTTGCGTGAACGCACCGCCCGGTGACGTCCCTCGGTGCGGTTGCCGGTGACCAGCTGGGCGATGACGAGGCCGATGACGCCCACCCAGGTCCACACGAACCAGCCGACGCCGTCGGCGACGGGATGCCAGATGACGTCCACGGCCAGCCAGAAGGTCACCGCGCTCACTGCTGCCACAGCGGGCACGACGAGCTGGCGATGCCAGGGCAGGTAGCGGGTGCGCCGCCACCACAGCCAGGCGATGACCACCGTGGCCACGACCACGCAGACCGCCCCCAGCCAGGGCTGGAGGATGTGGACGGCCTTGAGAGCGCCCACGACGCCGCCCGACGCCTGCGCCTCGGCAGTGCTGCTGGCAGTGGCGGCGTCGGCGGTGGGCGCGCCAGCACCGCTGATCTCAGTCACGGTTCATCAGCACATGGGCGAAGCGCGCCGTCTGGGAGGGCTTGAGACCAGGCAGGTAGGCCCGGGCGATGGCGATCCCGACCGTGGGCAGGTCCACCACGTCGGGAACCGCCAGGTACATGGGCACGGAGCGCGGCTTGAACTTGCGCTTGTAGGCGTGCAGGGAGCCGAACCCGTAGGCCGGCTCTAGCACGGAGGCCAACAGGTTCAGGAGTGGGTCGAAGCGTGAGGAGGCATCGCCGTCGGCCGGTGCGGAGCGCGACAGTGGTGCCCCGGACAGGGATAGGATCTCCAGCCCCTCGGCCTGAGCGTCCTGGGCGGCGCGCCCGATGAGGTACTCCATGACGGGGCGGAAGCCGCCCTCGCGGCGTCGCATGAAGTCCAGGGTCAGGCCGATGACGCGCCCGTCGCGGTAGACCGGCAGCCAGGAGGTGACGCCCTGGACGGTGCCCTCGGCGTCCACGGCCAGCAGCAGGCGCGTCTCGGCGTCGTCGAGCTCGGCCAGACCGCCCAGGGTGAAGCCCATCTCCGGCAGCGGCTTGTCACTGGCCCAGGCCTGCGAGATGGCCCGGATCTGGTCGCGCCGGCCGGCCGGGCAGTCGCGGAAGGTGGTCCACACCGCCTCGATGCCCTCCTTGTTGGCGTGGTTGAGGGCGGTGCGCACGTCCTGATAGGCCTTGCCGCGGAAGGCCAGGTCCGGCAGGTCCAGGACGGCCTCCTCAGCCACCTGCATGATCGTCCAGCCCATGGCACGGGCGGCCTCCATCGCCGGGGCGTGCACCGAGTACAGGGCCGGGATGAGTCCGGCGTCGGTGGCGAAGTCGGCGAAGTCGCGCACCGCCTGGGCCACGTCGGCGTCGTCGGCGGCGGGGTCCCCGACCGTCAGGGCGACGTCGCGGCTGGGCCGGTAGGAGAAGCCGGCCGTGCCCGCCTCGTTGACCCAGGCCTCGTTGCCCTGCCAGGTGAGCATCCACCCCAGGGTCCCGGCGCCGCGACTGCGCACCAGCTCGACGAGCTCCTCGCGGTCGGAGATCCGGGTGCGGGCGGGAGCGGACTGGGCCAGCCACACCCACAGGATCGTCAGAAGCCACACTAGGACCGGAACCCACGCGGTGAGCAGGTAGGCCAGGGGGGTCAGGGGCTCGACGATCAGGCTCATGATGCCGCCGGTGCTGATGGGCAGCAGGTAGGACACGTAGGTCTCCAGCAGGGCGGGCCAGGTCGCGTAGGGGGTGAAGTCATGAGACATGAGCAGGCCCCCGGCGACGGTCAGGGCCGCCCCGCCCAGGAGGGTCAGGATCCAGGCGACGACGGCGCGGCGAATGACGCCGGGGCGCGATCCCAGGGTGAAGCGCCTCCTGGTCCACACCACCAGGCTGATGACCACGATGTTGAGCAGCAGCGGCACCAGCAGGTGCCCCGAGCGCAGCCAGCTGTGCAGGAGCTGGGTCGTGGTGGGACCGGACTCGGCCTCCTGCTCGCCGATCTTCTCCACCAGGGCGAACAGGGCCGCGCACGCCCCCAGGAATACTTGCAGGGCGATGGTGCCGCAGACCGCTGAGCGACGCCCTCGGCGCAGGCCGTCGGCCAGGACCAGCTGCAGGAGCGCCGGCATGCACATCAGGAGCTGCTCGACGGGGTAGATGACGGCGTCCTTGGGCAGGATGGCGGGGGTCAGCCCGTAGCGGGCGTCAGCCAGGGGGCCGGCGGCGTTACTCACGACCGCCAGGGCGCAGCTCACGGCCCAGCAGGCCACCAGGAAGGCCACGAGCTCGCGCTCCACGCGCCGGGGCAGCTCCTGGGAGGGGGCCGTCTGCTGCCCGCGCTCCAGGATGATGCCCATGATGAGGCCGATGACGCCGGCTCCCAGGCGGGCCAGGGCGCCCACGGTTCCGGTCACGGCGGCCGAGACGATGAGGACGGCGAAGGCAGCCAGGCGCGTGCGCCGTCGCCAGGACGGGCGCATGACGCTGGTGGAGGCCGCCACCAGGCCGGCGATGGGCAGGCTGATGCCCTGAATCGGGGCGTGGATGAGGTAGGGGGACCAGGCGTCCCACACGCGGCCGATGAGGGGGTAGAGCGCCTGGGCCAGGACGATGCCTCCGGCGCAGGAGACGACGGCGGTGGCCAGCCACCGTCGCGTGCCCAGGAGCCGCTCCAGCAGCACGCCGATGGACAGCAGCACGAGGCTTCCGGTCACCGGCAGCAGGTGGCCGGGGACCGCCCAGGCGGTCAGTAGGGTCCACACCCGCTGGGGCTGGTGGATGTAGGCGGACAGGACGATCTGTCCCCGGGGTCCCCAGGGCAGCAGGAGGATGCCGATGATGAGAGTCAGTGCGGCACCGGTGGTCGCGGCCGGCGCCGGGGCCAGCCAGGCGCGCGTGGCCCGCCAGGCTCGGTGCGCGTAGGCGCTCAGGTGCGAGGGCTCAGACGCGGGGGCCGCCGGCGCCGATGACGGCGATGGTGCGGGCGATGGGGTGGAGGAGGGCACCGGCGAGGGCGCGAGCTCGGATGCGTCCGGGGGAGATGTGGTGGACGAGGCCGACGGCATGAACGCTCCTCAGCGGTAGGTGATGGGAGGCTGGTGATGCGATAGGGGATGGTCGGGGCTCCCCGCCGGGAGCCGACCAGCCGACATTCTTATCCACTTCCCGGGCATCCTCATCCACCTCCAGGTGGATGCGACCATGAGACCGGTCTCTCCAAGAATCGGGGATAACCCTAGGAGATAACCTCGATCTAGCCGTGTTCTCGCGGTTTTCTCCCTGTGAGTGGGCTGATGTGATGGGGTGACGGCCCGCCCCTCGTTGCCGTCATGAGATAGTCTGCCGTGTGCTGGCGGTCGTGACAGGATGGCTGGGCACTGTGTTCGTGGGTGACTCGACTGTGAGCCGTCCACGCGCGTGCTCACCTGTGCTGGGGGCCATCGCGGAGCAGGACGACGAGGAAAGGCGGCCCCATCCATGGCCATGTACGAGCTCGACGGCAACCACCTCCTGCCCGTGCGCCTGGGTCGCTCCGCTGATGCCATCACACTGTCTCACAGTCTGGTCGCCATCCAGCGTCAGATCGTCGATGTCCTGCGCCGCCCGCTCTTCCCCCTGTCATGGGAGGAGCTCGAGACCGGGGCGAGCCTGACTGCCCTGGACGCCACCGGGCAGGTCGTCGTCGTCGAGGTCCTGGAGAGAGTCGACTCCACGGGGCTGCTGGCCGCCATGTCGCGTCTGACCCAGGCCGCCACCGCGGGCCGCCGTGAGATCGCCAGCAGGTACGCCGGCGGGCTGGGGGCCTTCAGCCAGGACTGGAACGAGTTCCGCGAGGCGATGCCCGCCCAGGTCGAGGCCGGGCCGAGGCTGACGATCCTGAGCGCCTCCCTGGAGCCCGACGTCGTCGGAGGTCTGGGAGTGCTGGCCTCCTCCGGGCTGGAGATCCACGAGGTGGACGTGCGCATCGTGGACGAGTCCCGCATCGTCGTCGTGGTGGAGAAGATCTCCGGGATGGACGTGGCCGCCGGGGGACCGCTGCTCGTGGCCCGCGCGCCCCGCCCAGCCCTGGCCGGTTCCGCCTCCTCCGGCTCGAACGGTTCACGGGGCATGGACGCCACTGAGCAGGCCGAGCACATGAGTCCGGTCACCGGCCCCATCGAGATCGTCATGTCCGCCGAACCGGTGACCGCTCCCGAGGCCGGGGGCGTTGATGATGCCAGTGCCGCGATCCCGGCGGGAGCCTTCGCCGCGACGGGTGCCGCCGATGCGCTCTCCGAGCTGTTCGAACCGGTGGCCGTCACCGCCGAGCAGCCCCAGGTGCATACCCTCTCGGCCCAGGGCGGGGACGAGGCCCCGTCCGAGGACCCCGAGGAGGCCGGCGGCGCCCAGCCTGCCGAGCAGGCCGTGCCCGAACCGGATGAGGGGGCTGCCGACGCCCTTGACGGTCCCGTCGACGACGCCCCTGGTGACGCCGCCGATGGCTCCGTGACCGATGCCGACCGCGGTGCCGAGGCCGAGCACGAGGCTGAGCACAAGGCTGAGCACCGTGCCGAGGCTGAGCCGGAGGTCTCGAAGAGCCGGCCCGAGCCGGGCTCGGAAAGCTCCGACGGCGCCCCTCAGGCGCCCGCCGCCGAGTCCGCGGCCGGCCCCGGCGACTCCAGCCACCCCGACCATGCCGCCGGTCACCACGTCGCCGCCGGCAGTGCCAGCAGCGTCGGTCAGGACCTGGCCGACATCCTCAGCGGTGACACCGTGACTGTTCCCGCCGTCGTCGACCTGGACGAGGAGCCCGCCGTCGCCGAGGCCGGTCACCCGGGCGGACCCGACTCCACCGATGGATCCAGCGCCGAGGAGCGGGCTGTCGCCGCCCTGGCCGGAGGCGTGGACATCCTCGGCGGGAGCAGCCTGTCCGGGGGGAGTGGTTCAGCGGCCTCGGCCGGCGAAGCCCCGAGCCCGGCCGGTTCGCGCACCCGCATGGGACGGCGCTCGCGGGCGGCGCACTCTCAGCCCGACGCCTCCTCGGCTGCGCCCGCCGCGCAGGCCTGGTCCACGGTCGCCCCCAACGAGTCCCGCACAGAGGCGCCCACCGGTGCGGTGCCCCTCGTGTCCTGGGAGCCGCTGCGCGGCTCGGCCGACGGGCTCGACCCGGTGGCCGAGGCGCTGGGCGGCGACCCCTCCAAGTCCCTCCAGGTCCAGGAGACTGCGGAGCTGGCGGCCGTGGCGGCCTCGCTGGGCAAACCGACCCAGATCGTCTGGCAGCGGCTGCGCCGAGGCATCTACCACGAGGCGATCCTGTCGGTGGAGGGGGTCATCACCCTGTCCGACGGGCGCTCCTTCACCGACCCGACGTCGGCCGCCAACGCCGCCCAGGCCGTCACCGACGCCGACGGCTGGCGCGTGTGGCGCGTAGGGGTGCACGGCGCCCACCTGGGGGACCTGCGCGACGACCTGGCCGACCGCGGCTTCTGAAATCCCCCTGGCCCCGATCCTGGCTGTCCGGTCGGCTCGTCCGTGTGGTTGGTCCCCTTACGTCGTAGGTCGTAAACGCCCTGACATCCTCCGCCCGTAGAGGAGAGCCGCCCGATGCCGCGAGGCTGGAGGCGGCTCGCGGCTTTCCCGATCACGCGGGCCGGGGAGATGACTATGAACGCGACGCGCAACGTGATGCGCAGAGCCAAGGCCCTGGTTGTGCTGGTCCTGTTGGCCTCGTTGTCCCTACTGGCTGCCTGCGGCTCGACGTCGTCGTCGGCTGGCCTGCCGCGGCGTGAGCCTCCGTCCGGGGAGCATCAGCTGACGGCCGAGGACGTCAACGCCTGGTTGGATGGGAAGCTGCCCGATGCCCTCAAGAACGGAGACATCCCCGGCGCCGTGGTGACCGTGGTCAAGGACGGTCAGGTGGTGACCACCCGCGGTTATGGGTGGTCCGATACGGGTGCTTCGGGTGGGAATCCGGTGGCCGTGGACCCGCAGAAGTCCCTGTTCCGGGTGGCCTCGATCTCCAAGATCCCGACCTCCATCTCGGCGATGCAGCTGGTGGAGCAGGGCAAGGTGGATCTCGATGCCGATATCAGCGCCTACCTGGACTTCGAGATTGAGCGGCGTTTCGATGAGCCTCTGACTCTGCGCCATTTGCTGACCCACTCGGCGGGCTTCGAGGAGAGGTGGAAAGTTGTCCCGACGACGGACCTGGAGGCCTACGTCAAGAATGATCCGCCGGCTCAGGTCTTCGCGCCGGGCACTACCCCGGCCTACTCCAACTACGGCATGGCCCTGGCCGGCTACATTGTGCAGCGGGTGAGTGGTCAGCCTTTTGAGACCTATGTGCGTGAGCACGTCCTGGAGCCGGCGGGCATGACCTCCTCCACCTATGAGCAGCCCCTGCCCAAGGATATGGCCGACTTGCTGGGCCCCGGCTATACGTCCACGGGTGAGGAGGTTCCCTTCGAGCTCATGGGTGACTTCCCTGCCGGTTCGCTGACTGTCTCGGCCCCGGACTTCGCCGCCTTCATGAACGCTCAGCTGAGTCGCTCGCCGAAGCTGTTGCGTGAGGAGACCTGGGAGCAGATGTGGTCTCCTGGGCTGGGGGAGGAGCGGCTCGGCAACCGCGCCAAGGCCGGGGAGATGGGTCTGGGCTACTTCGAGCTTATTCGTAACGGCCGGCGTATCGTCGAGCACAGCGGCGACCTTACGTCGGGCTGGCACTCCAAGTTCGAGCTCTACCCCGAGGAGAACACCGGCATCTTCATTTCCTACAACGGTCAGGGCAACGAGTCGTCGAGCAGCCTGCGTGAGGACCTGGCTCAGGGCTTCGCCGACCGCTACTTCCCCGGAGACGCGGTCAAGGCATCCGGTAGTAAGGACTCCGCCGACCGCGCCCGTCAGGTAGCCGGCTCCTATGTGGTTAGCAGAAGCTTCTGGGCCACCTTCCCGACAGCCTGGGTACCTGTTCTTGGCTCGGCGACGATTGAGCATGCGGGTGACGGGAAACTCATTTTCAACGGAGATCTCGTGCCTAATAAATCTCCGTATGTTGAGGTCGAGCCGTGGGTCTGGCGCCAGGTCGACGGTGCCGGGGTCATTGCCGCGCAGGTTGAGGACGGCAAGGTCGTCAGCCTGAGTCCGGGACCGGCTTACACCCTGCTTCCTACCACGCCGGTTCAGCAGGCGCTTGCTCCCGTGTTCGGCATCTGCCTGGTCCTGCTGCTGGTGGCCACGGTGGCCTGGCCGATCGGGGCGCTGCGACGACGTCGGGCCCTCAAGCGGGGCCAGGAGGTCGGCGCTCCGGCGTCGTGGCTGACTCGAGTGGCGCGGGGCGGCGGGGCCGTGGCGCTGGCCGCCCAGTTCACCTGGATCGGGCTGCTGCTCGTCATTATGGCTAATTCAACGACTTTTACCGACGGTTCCTTCACCTGGCTGATCCCGGTGGCACGATGCGCCCAGGTCCTTCAGGCCCTGGGGGTGGTGGCCGTCATCCCTGCAGCCGTCGACCTCGTGATGTCCCTGAGGCGCCGGGCGGGCTGGCGGAGGATCACCATGTCGTCCGTTCTCCTGACGGCACTGGTGGCACTGGCCTGGTGGGCCTGGGCCGGCAACGCCCTGGTACCCAGGCTCGGACTGTGACCGGGGACGTCGAGGTCGGTGTCCGTCGATGACAATGCAACCATGAGCCTGTCCGATCCCACCAGCCCGGTCTCGATCCGGCGCAACGATGTGCTGCTGGCCCTCGCTTTCGCGGTGGTCCAGCCAACGGCGGTGCTTCTCGCGAGTAGCTCGGTGCCGGCTCACCTTTGGCCGTGGTTCGCCGCGACGGCTGTTCCGCTTGCGGCCGAGGGATTGGCGCTTGTGCTGTGGCGCAGTCGCCCCCTGGTCTGCCAGGCGCTGGTCTGGTCGGCGGAGGCGGTGACATTGCTGTTGCTTCCGGCAACTTACGTCGCCAGCGGCTACGGCCAGCTCGTGGTGTCCTTCGGCATGGGGATGCGGTTTCCTCTGCGCCGAACGGCGGCTGCCCTGACCGCGCTGTCCCTGGCCTACTCGGCGGTCGACAACTGGCGAGACCCGCCCAATCAGTGGGAGCTGGCCATGACAAGAGTGCTGGTGAACCTGGCGGCCTGCCTGCTACCGATGCTGGGCGGGGCGGCGCTGGCCAGCAGCCGCAGGTACGAGCACTCCCGTCAGGAGCTCCTCAGGCGCGAGCACGGCCGGCAGCTGGAGGTGGCCCTCATCCAGGAGCGCCGCCGCCTGGCCGGCGAGCTGCACGACGTCGCCGCCCATCACCTGGCCGGGATCGTCGTGCAGGCGGCCGCGCTCGAGCGACTGATCGACCGCGACCCGCAGACGGCCAGGGACGCGGCTCAGCAGCTGCGCCGACAGGCCAAGGAGACCCTTTCCGGGCTCCGCTCCGTGGTGGGCCTGCTGCGCAGTGACGAGGAGGTCGAGGAGTCCACACCCGGACTGCGCGACCTGCCCGAGTTGGTGGCCTCCACCCGGGCGCTCGGCGTCGACATTGACCTGTTCGACGATGGCCTTCTGGGTGACGAGCCGGGTGGTGCGACCACCCGCAGCACCTCCAGCGGTGCGCCCTCCAGAGATACCGCCGCGTGCATACCGGTCCTGTCGCAGCGGGCCGACACCGCCGTCTTCCGGGTGGCGCAGCAGGCGATCAGCAACGCCCTGCAGCACGCTCCGGGAGCCCCGATCACGGTGGAGGTGAGACGTCTGGAGGCCGCCCTTGAGCTGAGCGTGCTCAACGGCCCGGCCCGCCGACTGCCGACCGACCCCGGTGGTGGCGGTACGGGCCTGACGGTCATGCGGGAACGGGCCGACGCCGTTGGCAGCTCTCTCCACGCCGGCCCGGTGGAGGGCGGCGGCTGGCGGGTACGGTTGGTCCTGCCGTTGGCCCGGGAGGAGGACGCGTGATCGGGGTGGTGCTGGTGGATGACCAGGCGGTGATTCGCGCCGGTTTCCGTATCCTGCTGGAGGAGAACGAGGACATCACGGTGGTGGGCGAGGCCTCCGGCGGCAGGGAGGCGGTGCGCGTGGTGCGCGCGACCCGGCCCGACGTCGTGTGCATGGACCTGCGGATGTCCGAGGGGGACGGCCTGACGTCCACGCGCCAGATCGTCGCCGAACGCCAGGACAGCGGCCCGGCGGTCCTGGTCGTCACTACCTTCGACATGGACGCCGACGTCTTCGGCGCGCTGGAGGCCGGGGCGGACGGCTTCATCCTCAAGGACTGCGAGCCCGAGGAGCTGGTCGATGCCGTGCGCCGCCTGGCCTCCGGCTACGGCCTGGTGGACCAGAGCGTCACCCGCCGGGTGATCGCCGAGTTCGCCCGCCGCCAGGGCCGGGTCGAGAACCGGGAGGCGCTCGGTGTGCTCACCGAGCGGGAGCGCGAGGTCGTCCAGCTCCTGGCCAGCGGCATGTCGAACGCGGAGATCGCCGCCGAGCTCATCGTCGAGACCAGCACGGTCAAGTCGCACCTGACGCGGATCCTGCCCAAGATCGGCGCCCGCGACCGGGTCCAGGCCGTCGTGTGGGCCTTCCGCAACGGGCTGGTCTGAGGTGCCGGCCGTCGTCGGACCGGATCAGCGCAGCACGTAGGCGGCCATCCAGCGGCGCATGGCGGAGAAGACCTGTTCGCGCACGGGCGGCTCGGACAGAGTGAGGTCATGGACGCCGCCGGGGAAGCGGGCGATGGTCACCAGCTTGCCGAGCATGACGGCGCGGCGGGCGGTGGCGTCGGCGTCGATGATCGTGTCCGCGCTGCGTGACTCCGGAGTCCAGGTCACTCCGAGCCGGGTGGAGGCCGCGCCCATGGACAGCACCGGGCAGCGGATGTCCAGGCCCTGGGTGACGCGGTTGTGGCCCTCCATGACGGCCTGGAGCCAGCCGACACGTACGGGCGCGGAGGGCTTGATCGACCAGGCGGGGTTGATGTCCCAGCCGGTCACGTAGGGGTCGTCGGCCCAGGCGGGATCGGGCAGCTCGCCGTCGCGCTCGGGGAGCCAGCCGTCGGTGATGGAGAAGACTCGCGCCGGGTCGACCCAGCCGTCGAGGATCGACATGCGCGGGTCGCGCAGCGCCAGGGTGCGCAGAACCGGGTCGCCGACGGTGCGCACGAGTTCGGAGCCCTGGAGCGAGAGCCAGGCGGAATTCAGGACCAGGGCGCGCAGGGCCCCCGGGTGGCGGTCGGCCCACAGGGAGGCGATGAGCCCGCCCGTGGAGTGACCCGACAGGACGAGCTCGGTCTCCCAACCCTGATCGGCGCGGATGGCCGACAGGGCCCGTCCCAGGTCCTCGTCGTACTCGGCCAGCGAGGTGCACCAGCCCAGCATCTGGCCCTCGCGCCAGGAGCGGCCGTAGCGGCGCAGGTCCAGGGCATAGAAGGCCCCGCCCAGGCGGGAGATCTCGCGGGCCAGGTGGGTCTGGAAGAAATAGTCGTTCCAGCCGTGCAGGTAGAGGTAGATGAAGGTGGGGGTGGTGGGGGTGCCCGGCAGGGCGCCGGGGTCAAGGGCCGGCAGGTGGCGCACCAGGGTGGCGACGGCGCCGTCGTCCTCGTCGTCGGGCAGCAGCTCCAGGGTGCGGGCCTCGAAGCCCGGACCCAGGAAGTCCGGCCCCCAGGCGTCCACCGGCGCGTGCTCGGTCGTTGCGTTCACGCCCCCATGATGGCACCGCTCGCCGTGAGGGGGTGCCGCGACGGAACTCTCACTCACCAACCAGAACTTCACAAACGACCCGGAGCCGCGTCGTTTGTGAAGTTTCGGTCGAAGTGAGGCGGGGTCGGTGAGGCGGGGTGGGGTGCAGCGGGGCCAGCAAGGTGGGGGCCGGTGAGGCGACCGGTGTCAGCCGGCGTGCTGGCCGATGAAGCGGAGGATCGTCTCCTCGAGCTGGCGGCCGTGGCCGGTGATGAGGTGGCCGCCGGTGGGGAAGATCGCCGTCGTCAGCTCCAGGTAGCGGTGCATGGAGGACTGCACGTGCCCCGCCGGGGGAGCGAAGGGCGCTACTCGGTCGTCCCGGGCGTGCAGGAGCAGGACGGGTGGCTTGAGCTCCTCGATCGGATAGTCCTCGAAGTGCACCGCCATGTCCCGGTTGGTGATCGAGGCGTCGATGTCCGCCCCTGTCCTGCGTTCGGACAGAGGGAGCATGCCGTGGATGGTCCGGGGATCCATGCCCAGGACGGGGCCGAAGAATGGCGAGAGCAGCCACATGATCCAGTCATGATTCATGATCGCCGGCGGCCCCATGCGCCCAGGCGGCGTCGCGGGCCGGGACGGCCAGGGCGCGGCCGAGCTCAAGAGAATGAGTCCTGAGACGCGCTCGGGGTGGTCCAGGGCGAAGCGGATGGCGGGGGTGCCGCCGGCCGACGCTCCCAGGACGAATACCCGTTCGATCCCCAGACGGTCGAGCATCTCGGCGAAGACGGCGGCCTGGTCAGCCGGCGAGCCGTCGCCTCGCACGGCGCTGCCGGGATAGCCGAAGCGCGACGGCGCGATGACCCGGCAGTGCTCGGACAGGCTCCCGACGCTGTCGAGCGCCTGGTCGTATCCGCCGTACAGCCCGTGAACCGACAGGATCGTCTCGCAGCCGGAGCCGGAGTCGGGGCCGCTGCCGTAGCCTCCTCCCGACGGCTGTGGCCCACAGTCGACGTAGGCGACCTCGCCGTGACTGAGGGCCATCCTTCGCACCGGAAGGGCGAGCAGCCGTGCGCGGGCTGCGGCGCGGGCGCGGCTGAGACCGAGGGCCTGAGCCGCGCCGCAGATGACGATCCCGGCGCCGAGGAGTCCCGCGGCGAGCAGTGCGCGTCTCATGGCAGACCCCCTCAGGCCTCCGGCGGCGTGTGTGCACTCGTTGCGTTCACGCCCCCATGATGGCACCGCCCGCTGGGAGGGCGTCACGACCGAACTCTCACTCACCAACCAAAACTTCACAAACGACCCGGAGCCGCGTCATTTCTGAAGTTTCTGTCGAAGTGAGGCGGGTGGGGTGCAGTTGCGGCGGCACATCAATGGTGGGAGGGCTACTCGGTGGGCCGCTGACGAAACGGGCCTCGGCATCGCCCCCGGCGACTGCCTTTGGCATCCTCCTCCTGGGCGTCTGCGCCATGACTGCCTACGACCTCCTGGCCGCCTGAGCCAGGGGCGGGAGCTTCTCCCACCGAGCCTGCAGTGACCTGCGCAGACAACCCCTACGACGTCGTCGAGCGGTAGGCAGGCGCCGTGCTGGGGCACCTTCGTTGGCTCCGGCGCGGGCGAGTTCATACGCGCCGCCACCATCACTGCGGGCGTTCCTGTTCATCGGCTGCGCCATGCCGTGTCTGTCCTTCCCACCGCCAGTGAGATCTGACTGCGACTCATCGAGTCAGTCTTGAGCGAGGTCTTTCGCCCGCACCCTGTCATTGAATGAGGAACTATATCTATGAAGCGGGGGTCTGCATCTGAAGTGGGTGACCGGAAGGATTGAGTTCGGAAAATTGATGGTTCCTACAAACATCACCTCTAGATATGTGCGTATTCCCGAACTTTCAGATCGGTCGTCAAGCGCATGCTGCAAGGCTCCTGCTGTGGGTAACGTAAAGACATTCTAGAGCCTGTGTTAGGGGGGACCTATGATTGATGGTAATGAATTTCGCGTCCTGATTCCCAAATACAATAATGCAGACGTATTATTAGATAGGACGGAGTCCATAAAGTGGAGTAATCCCGAGAGTGGTTACATTAGGGGTCAGTTCAGAGATGGTGGCGCTTTTGGATATCGACACCCAAAAGCACGCTTCCTTAAAAGGGTCACAGGTTTTCGTGCTCTAAGACCGACCGAGCGGATTAAGGCAAGAGGAGAGGTGTGGCGCCCGCCGCTGGCAATTGCAACTTTCACCGATGTCTACGATGGGTCGTATTCCATAGTTCGATTCTATCGCGACAACATGGTGATAGGGGCAAGCTATCTGTATCGTCCTGACGACCTCACACTGCTAGTATCGTCCGCATCCACGGGAGGCGGCGCTGGCGTCTTTGAGTACTGGAAAGAAACCGCACGCATGCTGGCTGCCGATGATCCAACTCGTCCAGCATTTGAGTCGATTAAGTACGCCCATCCGGGCAGTGCGTTGTCTGCATACATGGAGGGAGTCAACTTTCAAGTATCGGAAACTCCGTCACCAGTAATTCTACCGTTTCAGAGCAACGAGGATCAGAAGGTAGCGGTAGAGAGAGCGCTTTCTCATCGAGTCAGTGTTATTGATGGACCTCCCGGGACTGGAAAAACGGAGACCATACTGAATATCATCGCTAACATTCTGATGAGTCCTGGGGCGACGGTCGGAGTCCTGTCTTTCGGTAACGCTGCCGTTGAGAATGTCAAGGACAAACTTGATGAAGCCGGGTATGGATTTGTGGCAGCTCGGGTGGGAAATGACAAATGTGTCACCTCCTTCATCGCCGAACAAGAGGCTCGTGCACGTGGTATCGCTCGTTGGTTGAGCTACGCGTCTGTGAACGGTTCCGTGCAGTCTTCTGGAAGTCAGGAGATGGATTACTTGAAGCACATGGAGGAGCGGCTGCTTGGAGTCTGGAAATCCTCCCGAGAGCTTGCTAAGGTGCGAAGTAAGATCGAAGAATACTCCTTGGAAGCCGCTCATCTGGAGCGTCGAGCCGAAAGTAGCATTCTCCCTGATTTAAGTGAGCTGCCTCTACTACGAAAGAGTTCTCGGCGTATCCTTGACTATTTGGCTGAAACTACTGTGTGCCCGGATCTTCCTGAAGGCATTAAGGGGGTCATTCCACGTGTTCGCAGGTACTTCAAGTACGGCAGAACGAAGGGCGTGGATGCGAGCGACGCCGATACTATCCTTGGTTTGGAAAGGGCATTCTATGCCAAACGGATTGAGGAGTTAAAACAAGAAGAGAGACGTTGGCGGAGTGAGGTCGGCAATCGTGGTTCCGAGGAAGTGAGAGCCCAGTATCAGAAGGCTTCTCGCTCGCTTTTGGATCTTGTTCTGCGTCAACGCTACTTAAATAGCGTGCGTCCTAAATTCGATAAAAAGGAAAACACGATACAGAAACGAACGTCGGAGTTTCTATCAGAGTATCCGGTGGTGCTTACGACCTGCCATTCGATTCGAAGAAACCTGCCGGAAAGGCATCTTCTAGACTGGGTGATTATTGACGAGGCGACTCAGGTGAACTTGCATGCAGCTGTTTTGGCAATGAGCAAGGCGAGAAATGTTGTGGTAGTGGGGGATCTTAAGCAGCTCGGACCGATTATTGACCAAAGACTGAAGGACGCTGCGATTCCCCCTCCGCATCCCGTATACGATGTTACTGAGCACTCGATTCTCTCATCCGTCACCGAGCTCTACGGGCAAATACTTCCTCGAACGATGCTGCGTGAGCACTACCGCTGCGCACCTGAGATCATCGAGTTCTGCAATAAAATGTTCTACAACAGTGAGCTGATAGCCATGAAGGCCAAAAGTTCGGATGATCCATGGCCCACCTTGATGGTTCGCAAGACGCCGCCAGGAAATCACATGCGAACTTTGCATCGGGCTCTCGCTAAAGGCACGTACAGTCAACGGGAGATCGATACTGTCGAGGAGCTCATGGGTGGCGTCGTTGAAGGTGTAGACTTTAGGGGATTGCTCGGAGGTGAAGAATCGGGAAGCGACTACATGTTAGGCATCGCAACTCCCTACAGGCTTCAGGCGGACAGGCTCGGCGAGGCGATTTACAGTACAGATGACCTCCTTGAGACGAGCGTTAAGAGTGAGACGATACATAAATTTCAGGGACGCGGGGCTAAGGCGATGATTCTCAGTACGGTTGTTGACGAATCTCGCGTTGGTCATATGAAGTTGAGGTTCGTCGACGATCCGAGAATGGTCAACGTAGCCGTTTCTCGGGCTAAGGAGAAGTTTATTCTGGTAACCAATCATGATGAGGTTCCTCGAAGCAAGATTATCAAAGCGCTCATCGACTATGTTAGGTTTCAGAATCCAAGTCAAGTGACTGAGAGTGGGGTGCTCTCGGTGTTTGACCTCCTCTATAAAGAATACTCTGAACGACTAAACGAATTTGCTTCGCGGGTTCATGGAGATAGTAGGTACAAGTCCGAGAACATCGTGTGGACTCTTCTGAATGACATTCTTGCTGAGCCTGCTTATGGGCTTCTGGAGGTAGTTTCGCAAGTGAGGCTTCGTGACTTGCTCCCCAACCTTGACAGGTTGAATGAGCGACAGAAAAAGTTTGCCTGTTCTGTGTCGGCCATCGATTTTGCCGTATATCACAAGGTAAGTAGGCGAATGCTGCTTGCGGTTGAGGTCAATGGGACAAGGTTTCATGAAGACAGCCCTGAGCAGCAGGTGCGAGATGAATTGAAAGCGCAGATAGTTGGTATCTATGGCGCTGACATGCTTGTTCTGAGAACCAATGACAGCAACATTGAATCGAAGGTGAGAGATAGGCTTGATCGGGTTCTGATGCTGGAGGAGCGACGGCACTGAGTTTTGGTTGCAGGTGCTGAGCGCGCTCTGTATTGATGGAGGGGTAAATTGGCTGCGTGCGATCAGTATCGAAGATCTCATGCCGGCGGTATTTCCTGAATACGGCCGTCGACTTATACTCTCGTGTTGTGGGTGCGGAGGGCGTTATCTTTGAGTAGGAGTGGAAAGTGCTGCGCTTCGGGGTCGAAAGATGAAGATCTGTGAGGGTAGTTCGATCGCTTACACGCCTCTCATCCGGTCCTCGGTAACGCGTACCTTTGCTTGATCGCCGGAGGCACTCTCGATGAGAGCATCGGGCGTCGTGCTTCCTGGATGAGTCAGGCTCCTTCACCGTGATGGCGGGAGTCCTTGAATCGTTGGGAGGCACTGAGGGCTCGCCTTGGGCGGCGAGGCCTGAGAGACTGAGCGCATGCGAATCGCCATCGGTGCCCCGGGCAATGGAGCCCTTCTGAAGGACGCTCTTGAGGAACGACTGGTCGAGGACGGGCGCGTGAGCGACGTCCTCGACCTGTCCACACCGGAGATCACCTACCCGGAGGTCTCCTTCCAGGTCGCCCGGGCAGTCGCCGAGGGGCGGGTCGACCGAGGGCTTCTCATCTGTGGCACCGGCGTGGGAACGGCCATCGCGGCCAACAAGGTGCCGGGGGTGCGCGCGGCGACCGCACACGACCTGCTCACCGTGCGCGGCTCGGTGGAGAACTACGACGCCCAGATTCTGTGCATGGGGCAGAACGTCATCGCGGCCCCCGCCGCCTGGGCGCTCATCGACATCTGGCTCGACCTGCGCCACGACCCCACCAGCAGCTACGGCCCCAAGGTCGGCGAGATCGCCGCCTACGAGGCGCGTCTCCACTCCTGACGGCTGCCCCGTCGAGCAGACGGGTGCCCATGGCGCTGTCCGCAGCCTCTACATGCGTGGCCCCTATCGGAACCTCATCGAGGTCGCTGTCTACGGGAGTGCCTGAGAGCCGCCCAGGTGCTGCAAGAGGCAACCGTGTCCAAATCGGATACAAACGAGTCCAAGGTTCGGCATAGTCGCTGACTGAACCGCGGAATCACGCGGTTTCTTTCTGCGCGTCCGAACTGGGGCGAGCCTTTGTATCCGATTTGGACACCGCCCAGCACATCGTGGCCGGTCGCGCTGCGCGTGGGGTCGCGCTGCGCGTGGCGCCGCGACGACCTGCGTGAGGAACCTCGCGCAAACTTGCATTGAGTGCAAGTCTGCACTGAGTGCAAGATGGTGGCGTGACCGGAACCGACCTGCGCGCCACCCAGGCGCAACGCACCCGCGCCGCCATCCGCGCCGCCGCGCTCACCCTGACCCGGGAGCGCGGCTACGCCGCGATGACGGTCGATGATGTCGCCGCCCTCGCCGGAGTCTCCCGGCGCACTGTCTTCAACCACTTCGCCTCCAAGGCCGACCTCCTCGTCGTCGGCCTGGAGCCACCGGCACCCGAGGTTGTCGAGGCCTTCGTCAACGGCTCTGGAAGCCTCCTGGAGGACCTTGGAGTCCTGCTCGCCTCCGGTGCCGAGTCCGTCGAGTCCGAGCGCGGCTGGCTTCTGTCCTTCCCGGAGGTCGTGCGGGACAACCCCGAGGTGGAGCGCGCCGTCCACGAGCGGCTGCGCATCGTCGCCCAGTCCTTGACGGAGGCCGCCGGCCGCCGCCTGGGAGCCGAGTCCGACGACCCGCGCACCCGCGCCGTCGTCGCCCTGGCCATGGCTATTCAGCGCAGCTCCCTGGACCTGTGGTGCGGGCGCTCCCACCCCTGGGAGGAGCGCCGCGAGATGGCGGCGCGCACCGAGAGCACCGAGCTCACCGAGCCCGCCAGGGCCTCCGAGGGCCCTTCGACCGTCGAGGTCTCAGGCCAGTGCTCCCAGGTCCCCTTAGTCGATGCCGTCCGCACCATGGTTGAGGCGATCTCCGAGGTGGTCACCCCGCCGCGCTCCGATGCCTCAGCCGCCACCGCTGCCGGTGACCCGACACCGTCGAGCTCGCCGCCTAGCCATGCGGGCGGCCCGCCTCGTTCTTCTCGCACCTGACTGAACCAACTGTTTCCATCCTTTTCCATCCTTCGCCCTCAATCGACAAGGCCACACTGATGACTCAACGCACTTCGACGCCGGCCTCCGCCGGCACCGCCCTCCACGAACCGGGGGCGGAGTTCCACCCCGACCGCCGCTTCTGGGCGGTCTACGCCTCGCTCCTGATCGTCATGTTCCTGTCTGCCATGGACCAGACGATCGTCGGCACGGCCCTGCCCACCATCGTGGGCGATCTCGGCGGCGCCGCCCACATGGCCTGGATCCTGACCGCCTACACCCTGGCCATCACCGTGGCCATGCCGGTCTACGGCAAGCTCGGCGACCTCGTGGGGCGCAAGAACCTCTTCCTGGTGGCCATCGCCCTGTTCCTGATCGGCTCGGCCCTGTGCGGCACCGCCGACTCCATGACCCAGCTCATCATCTACCGCTTCATCCAGGGGCTGGGCGGCGGCGGCCTCATGATCTCCTCCCAGGCGATCACCGGCGACCTCATCCCGCCGCGCGTGCGCGGCACCTACATGGCCCCCATGGGAGCCATGTTCGGCATCGCCTCCATCCTGGGGCCCATCATCGGCGGCTGGCTCACCGACTCGGTCTCCTGGCGCTGGACCTTCTGGATCAACCTGCCGCTGGGCGTCCTGGCCTTCATCGCCATCTTCCTGGTGCTGCGCCTGCCCAGCAGCCGCCTGACCAGCCCCATCGACTGGTGGGGGCTCGGACTCATGAACGCCGGCGCCATCGCCATCGTCCTCATGGCCACCTGGGGCGGCAACCAGTACGAGTGGACCAGCCCGGTCATCATCGGCCTGGGCGTGGTCGGCCTGGTCTGCTGGGGGCTGTTCGGCTTCGTCGAGACGCGCGCCACCGACCCCATCCTGCCCTGGACGATCCTCACCAGCCGCACCTTCATCGTCTCCACGCTCGTCGGCATGCTCGCGATGGGCGGCATGATCGGTGTGCTGAGCTACCTGCCCACCTACCTCCAGATGGTCTACGGCTACTCGGCCACCACCTCCGGCCTGCTCCTGGTGCCCATCACCATCGGGATGCTCGTCTCCTCGATCCTCTCCGGCGTGCTCGTCTCACGCACCGACCGCTACAAGATCTACCCGGTGGCGGGGCCCCTGGTCGCCGCCGGCGCCGCCTTCTGGCTCTCCCGCCTGTCGACGACGTCGCCCGTCTGGCAGATCTCCGCGGCCACCTTCCTCATGGGGGCGGGCATCGGGCTGTTCTTCCAGCTCCTGGTCACCGTGGTGCAGAACGCCCTCCCGGCCAAGCACTTGGGCACGGCCACCAGCGGCAACAACTTCTTCCGCGAGGTCGGCGTCTCCCTGGGTGCCTCGCTCATCGGCGCCGCCTTCTCCTCCGGCCTGACCTCCAACCTCACTGATCGGATCGGGGCGCTGGCCCGCAGTGCGGACCCGGCCGTCCTGGGGGAACTGGCCCAGTTCAAGGACGCCGACACCTCCTCGCTCACGCCCACCCTGGTCAACCAGCTGCCCGACGCCCTGCACGACGCCGTGGCCGGCTCCTACGCCGACGCCCTCCTGCCGATCTTCGGCTGGATGATCCCGCTGTTCGTGGCGACCTCCGTCGTCGCCCTCTTCCTGCCCGAGGTGCCCCTGTCCCAGAAGACGGCCATGGAGCAGGTCGCTGAGGCTGAGGCCGAGGCCGAGGATGAGCTCAGTGGGCCGATGGCGCCACAGGACCCGGACTCGGCGCCGCAGCAGGCGGAGCGGGAATCGACGGAGCCGGCGATGGCGGCTGACGCAGAGTGATGGGCGGCCCGGTGGCCGGGCGCCCGCCTCAGCCCGCCGGGAACCGGTAGCGGTAGATCCTGCTTCCCCGCGCGTAGTAGAGACTGCCGTCGGCGCCGAGGGTCAGGGAGTTGACGTAGACCTTTCCTTGAGGGGTGGTGGCGAAGTCGGCGATGACGGTGCCCTCATCCTGCAGGGACGTGCTCAGGGCTCGCAGGCGCCCCGCCATGATCCCGTAGAGCACGCCGTCACGCTCTATCAGCTGACTGCGGTTGGCGTCGGCGTAGCCCTGCCTGGTCAGCGCCCGGCTGCGTCCGATCGTGAAGTCGGCCGGGCTCATGGCGAAGACGTGCATGCCGGTGGTCCCGTACACGGTGCCGTCGCTGCCCAGGGTCAGGGCCGTGATGGAACGCTGGTCCTTGAACGGCGTCATCACGCGGGTCACCTTCCGCGTCTTCAGGTCGAACTCGAAGAGCCTGGGCGCGCTCGCCTCCGTCTGGTCGGGGTTCATGCCGTTGCCGCTCGCACTGGTCCCCACGTACAGCTTGCCCTGGTGGTGGACGATCGACAGCGGCCGGCGGTCGCTCAACAAGCCCCTCAGCGACGGATCCGCATAGCTGATCGTGTCCAGCGGGTAGGTATCGATCTTGTTGTGCGCGGCGTCGTAGATGGACAGCGCCCCGGAGCCGGGCTTGTTCTTGGGCGAGGCACCGACGGCGAACTCGTCGTCATTGATCGGCACGATGGCGTACGGCCGCGCCTGGCGGGCATCAGGCGTGATCCTCACCGACTGGTGATTCTCCAGCATCGGCCCGGAGGCCCCCATCTCGTACCTGACCAGCTCGCCACTGGGGTAGATGCCCGTGACGAACCACTTGCTGCTGTGCCCAAAGCCCTCGACCTGACCCAGCGGCGCCTGGGGCAGGCTGTACTGCGTCTTGTCCACCTGCGCGTTGGGGGTGGTGCGAAGGAGCATCGGGGCGGTCATGTACCAGGAGGCGTAGAGGTCTCCGCCGGGGACTGCCGTCAGGGACTGGATGTCGCGAGGTGACCCCTGGATCGCGTTGCCTCCGTTCGCGTCCTGGGGAAGGCCTGTCGCGCTGCCGTCGGAGGCGTGGACGATGGCGATGCTGGCGTCGTCCTTGCCCGCTGAGATGAAGTGCTCGTGCGTCGCCCAGCTCGACTGGCTCGGCCTGGCCGTGGAGACCAGTCCTTGGGCCAGCGTCCGTGAGGTGTTGGTCCGTGGGTCGTACTCCTGGAGCGTCGGTGTGTTGTGGCTCTGGACGGTGTAGTAGACCTTCTCAGCCTCGCCGGGGCGGGTGACGACCTGGCTGGACCAGGTGTCCACCTCAAGCGCCTTGCCGTCCTTCATCTTCTGCGCCCCGGTGGCCGGGTCCAGGACGCAGGTTCCCCCGCAGGTCGGCCGGACGCCGCCCGGGACATTCGTGCCGACGTACAGGTTGCCGGCCTTGACCTGCAGCCGTTCGAGGTGGGAGAGGCCGGCGGTGACGTGACTGGGCACCGCCAGCTTGGTGGCGGCGTTGGTGGAGGTGTTGATCCGGACGATGGAGGGGTTCTTCGTACCTGTCCCGGCGTAGAGGAACCCGTTGTCGTAAGCGAGGCTGCGCACGTCGCTCTCTCCTGCCTGAACTCCTCCCGGCAGCAGGTCGGTCCACTGGCCCCGTCCCTGGTTGGCGGAGGGGTCGTATCGCAGGATGTGGCCGCCGTGATTGCTCTGCGTGGCCACATAGACCCGGTCGTGCTCGTCGACGGCGACGTCCCAGAGGAACGTGCTGTAGGCGGCGACCTGTTCGTAGCCGGGCCGGGACGGATCGCTCAGATTCGTGGCTTTCTGTCCCTCGGGGGCGTCCGGATCGATCTCGAAGAGCTGTCCGCCGCCGCTGGCGAGCATGACGTGCCGGTTCGACAACGTGGCGAACTCCCAGGGCTGCACGTCGGTGTTCTCCGGGACGAGCCGCTCGCGCGACCTCAGCGTGCGGGTATTGAGGTCCACGACGTGCAGCAGGCCGCCGTTGCCGCCGGCCACGACGATGCCGACGGGGGTGCCGTCACTCAGGACGGTGGTTCCGATGCTCGGCACGCTGGGGTCGGGTGGCGGCGTAGTGGGCAGGGCCTCCTCCCGGCCTCCCGGGTCGAGGGCGACGGCGGGTGCGGTGATGGACAGGGACAGGGCAAGGGCGGTGGCGAGTGCGCCCCACAGGGTGAGGATGGTTGTCCTGGCTGACTGCTTCATCGCTGTTCTCGCCTTGTGTCGGAGGAAGGGGACTGTGCGTGCCGCCGTCCGACGGGCTGAGCCCGTCGGAGCGGATGGAACCGCCTGGCCATTGTTCACCGGGGGAGAGATGACGGGTGGCGAAACCAACCGTGAAGTTGATCGATAAATCACTGTGAGGATGCTGGTCGAGGTGCTCTGGTGGTCCTGAGCGTTCTCGTGGGTCGAGTCTGGTGCGCCGCCGGGCTCTGCGGATGAGAGGATGGCCTGGTGATGGAACAGATCATCAGGCGACCGCCCCCGGCAGTGCTGCTGGCGATGGCGGGCGCGGCGCAGGGCGCCATGGCTCGTGGTCGGACAGTGACGCCCGCGTCGGTGGCGGCGGCCACCGCCGTCGTCGGAGGCTCGCTGTGCCTGCTTGCCGGAAGTGCGGGTAACTTTCTTCGCCACCGCACCACGGTCGACCCAGTGAGGGTCGAGCGGGCCCAGCACCTCGTTGTGGACGGCCCCAACCGGCTGACGCGCAATCCCATGTACCTGGGCCTGACGGGCCTGCTGCTCTCGCACGCGATCGCGCGCAGGAGCCCGTCCGCGTTGATCCCGCTGGCCGGCTTCGTCTGGCTCATCGACCGCCACCAGATCCCGGCCGAGGAGAAGGCTCTGGAGGAGAGGTTCGGGCAGGACTACCTCGACTACAAGGAGGCCGTTCCCCGCTGGCTGGGTGTGCCGTGCGCTCGAGGGTACTGTCAGGCGCGCTGCCGGCGCTGAGGGTGTGCGGCGCATGAGGGTGGGGTGACCTGAATCGCGCGGTCGGCCGGAATGATCCGACGGAGCGCGTAGTTGAAGGTTGTATGAAAGCATTCGGGTTTCTCAGCTTCGGACACTATGGACACGGTCGCGGCCCTGGCGACCCCGACGCTGGCCAGGCGCTCAAGGAGGCCGTCGAGATCGCCGTCGGCGCTGACGAGATCGGCGTCAACGGCGCCTACTGGCGCGTCCACCACTACGCCCGCCAGGCCGCCGCCCCCATCCCGCTGCTCTCCGCGGCCGGCGCCCTTACCCGGCGCATCGAGGTCGGCACCGGCGTCATCGACATGCGCTATGAGAACCCGCTCTACCTGGCTGAGGAGGTCGCTGCCCTCGACCTGCTCACCGACCAGCGCATCGCCATCGGCATCTCCCGCGGCTCGCCGGAGCAGGCCCTCCGTGGCTGGGAGGCCTTCGGCTACACCGGCGGCGTCGACCCGCGCGGAGCCGACGTCGCCCACGCCCACACCGCCCAGTTCCTCGACGCCGTCCGGGGCGTCCCGCAGGCGGACCTCGACACCAGCGGTGGCATGGCACCCGGCGCCAGCTCCCGCCTGCGTATCGAGCCGCACGCCCCCGGCGTGGACCGCCGCCTGTGGTGGGGCGCCGGCTCGCGGGAGACCGCCGAGTGGACCGCCCGCCAGGGTCTGAACCTCATGAGCTCGACCCTCCTGACCGAGGCCACTGGCGAGGGCTTCTCCCACCTTCAGGCCGAGCAGATCCGCCGCTACCGCGAGGCGTGGAAGGAGGCCGGCCACAACTGGACCCCACGTGTGAGCGTCTCGCGCTCCATCTTCCCGATCGTCTCCGAGGTCGACCGGAAGTTCTTCGCGCTGCGCGGCGAGGACTCCCACGACCAGATCGGCGTCATCGACGGCCTGCAGTCGACCTTCGGGCGCACCTACGCCGCCGAGCCCGACGTCCTCATCGAGCAGCTCGCCCGCGACGAGGCGCTCCATGCCGCCGACACCCTCATGCTCACCATTCCCAGCCAGCTCGGCGTCGACTTCAACCTCCACATCCTGCAGGCCTTCGCAGAGCATGTCGCCCCGGCACTGGGTTGGCAGCCCAACACCGCCGGACCGGTGACGGGCTACTCCCTGGAGGTGTAGACCTCCGGCAGCGGTCACCGTCCCGTCTGGTCGCGATACGGTTCCGTCATGGAGGGCGCAGACGATCAGGCCCCGGTGGTCGTGCACGACCTCGTGATGCCACAGGAGGACGATGGGCCGGATCGCGAGGAGCTGCTGACGGAGCGGAACGCCCTGGTCGATCGGGTGAAGGAGCTGAGCCCGCTGCTGCGCGACATCCATCAGCCGGTCCTGGAGATAACGGCAGCGATCAACGACGTGAAGGCCCGCATCGACGAGATCGACGCGGAGCTGCTCGACCGTTCGGTGTCGGCGGCGGCGAAGCTGCTCGCGGACGTCGAGGAGCCGGTCGGCACCGCGGAGCGCCGCGAGGTGGTCGAGGCGAAGTGGAAGGTGTTGGACGTGGACCGCCGCCGGATGCTCGTGGACGAGCTGGTGACGGTGACCATCGAGCCCATCACGCCCGGTCACGTGAAATTCGACCCCGACCTGATTCGGATAGAGCCGCGTCGCGACTGACTCATGAGTCGACTCGTCATTGCAATGGTGAGTCGACTCGTGGGAGAATGGTTGCAGACAAGAAGATCCCACCGGGGCCGCGACTTAGAAGCGCGGGGTTCTGCTCCCGGATGAGTAGCCGGTCAAACAGCCCAATTACCGTGGCGGGGAACCGGAAGATACTCATGTCTGAGGACTTCCGATGTCTGTCGTTATCGACGTTCCCCGCGCATCCGCGCTCGACCGCCCTGGCCTCGATCAGGGCTCCACTCCTTCTCCGCAGGCAGACGGCCTTGATCCCGTCATCGCCGCCGCTCGTGCTGCTGGTCGTCTGGCCGGTGAACGCCTGGCTCGCACGCCCCTGACCCCGCGACAGCGCGCCGCGGTCGCCGCCGTGATGGGCGGTGGTCACTGATGAGCGCCAACTCCGCCGCCTTCGACCACGTGAACGGCTTCCGCTGGCGACAGGGCGACCCCTCCCTCGCCGAGTCCGAGGCACGTCTCTACGACCTCGGCGTGCTCCGCTCCGTGCTGGAGGAGTCCGTCGAGATCGCCGTCGCCGTCGCCGACGCCCGCGCTCCGTCGCGTGGCCTCGTGGGATCATTTTGGGTCTCATTTGGGGGTCAATAGGGGGTCATTTAGGCGCCGCACTCTCTCTGAGGCCCTCCGCGCTGTCCGCGGCGGGGGTGGTCGCCGTGGCTAAGCAGGAGAACAACCCGACGAGCATCGGGCTCACGCAGTACCTCGATCCGTCGTACTGGACCTGGGCTGCCGAGGACCCGAACGGGGCCGCGCTGCTCCAGCAGGGAGCCGAAGCGATCCTCGCCTACGTGGTGCAGCGGCTCGAGGCCACCGGCTGCGAGGTCGTCGAGGCCTACGGCATCGTGCATGACAAGGACGAGCGCGAGGTCTGGAGCGACATGGAGAAGGCTCTGGTGATCGAGCCGAAGCCCGATCACCTGCACGCGGTCATCAAGTTCGCCAGCCGTGCGAAGAGCGCACCGCTGGATCGGCTCGCGTTCGGCATCGGCGTCGAGCCCCAGTACGTCGAGAAGCCGGGCCGCGGGCGGTACGCCTACGACAACATGCTGTCGTATCTGACGCACGTGAAGTACGCGGACAAGCACCAATACGCGCCTTCGGAGGTCGCTACGGTGCGTGGGCCTGACTACCTCGGGATCGACGCCCAGCGTCGGGAGACCTGGCTCAAGGGGCGCGCGCACGTGAAGAAGAAGGTCGTCGCCGAGAACTTCGAGGACATGCGCGAGCGCGTGCTCCAGGGCGAGTTCACGCGGGATCAGATCATGCTCACGGACGAGCTGTTCGACATCTACTTGCGGCATCAGCGGGAGATCGACGACGCGCTGTCGGCCTACGGCCAGCGCCGCGCATACCGGGCGGCGGCGAAGCTCCGCGCCGGTGAGTTCTCGACGCACGTGGTGTTCGTCCATGGGGATGCCGGGATCGGCAAGACCCGGTTCGCCACGGACTTCATCACCGAGGCGATCAACGCGGTGAACGCGCACGGCGAGCGGTGGCAGGTCTACCGGGCCGCGACGGGGAACCCGCTTGATGACTGGCGAGGCGAGGAGGTGCTGCTGCTGGACGATCTGCGGGCCTCGGCGATGGATGCGAACGACTGGCTGCTGCTGCTTGATCCGTACAACGCCTCGCCTGCGAAGGCTCGGTACAAGAACAAGGGCGAGGTGGCCCCGCGCCTTATCGTCATCACGGCGACGATCGAGCCTGTCGAGTTCTTCTACTACGCCCGCCAGAAGGGCAACGTGGACGAGGCGTTGGACCAGTCACCAGAACGTCGGGTCGCGGGAACTGACCTACGGTCCGGAGACCTCGGCGGAACATGACGCTGAGGGCGCGGTTGCTGAGCTGCTGGGCGGGCTCGCGGTGCGGAGCCCTGACGTGCCGCTGGCGCTGATCGGAGGTGCCGCATGAGCACCGAACGCGATGCGCTCTTCCAGGGGGTCGAGGGGGCCGCGCGAAGCTCGATACCGACTTCGGAGAGGAGACGCTCGCGGCGCTTCGCACTCGTGCGAAGCGGCTCGGGCTGGCTCCGAGCACGTGGGTGCGGACCGTCGTCCGGGATGCCCTCCACGCCTCTCGGAGCGAGGAGTTGGACGCCGCCGTGGCCGCGCACCTGCTCGGGGTCGAGGCGCGGGTGCAGGCGTCGGCGGATGCTCGCGAGCTAGCCGCGCAGATTCGCCCGCTGGCGATCAACGTCAACGACCTCGACCGCCGGGCGCGGGCTGGTGAGTCAGTGGCGCTGTCGGCGGAGGTGCCCGAGCTGATCGAGTTGCTGCGCGAGGTCCGCGCCCTGCTCGGGGATCGGGCGGCCTCATGAGCACCACGCACTACAGCGCGAGCGCCAGCGCCGCCGACACGGAGCGCTATATCCGTGGCAAGGAGGACGAGCGGGGCATCGCGATCACGTGCGATGTGCCGGGAGGCCCCGGCGCGTTCTCGGCGCGCGCTCGGTCGCTCACGCAGAACACGACGCGCGAGGTCGAGGCGGTGCATTACCGCCAGTCGTTCAGCGACGAGGAGTTCGACCCGAAGAGTCCGGAGGACGTGCAGCGGGTGAATGATCTCGGTTATCAGCTCGCGAAGAAGATGCACCCGGATTCCGACTGCCTCGTAGTCAGTCATGTGGATGGGCGGGGCAAGAAGCCGCACAACCACATCTTGGTCATCAACCACAACAACCGGACGGGGAAGGCGCTCTCGGACTATCGCACGTTCCACGACCGCAAGGCCGGGAATCAGCGGGGCGTCCAGTCGGCGAACGACCAGCTGATGCGAGAACACGGGCTCTCGGTCGTGAAGCGGCTGGAGCACGCACCGAAGGACTGGGAGCTGCGCCGCGAGGACTTCGCCGAGGGATCGCTCGACCGCGAGATGGGCGACCGGATGAGCGCGGCGCTGGCCGATCCCCGGGCGGTGGACAAGGCCGGTCTGGTCTCGGTGATCGAGGAGCAGAACCAGCGGCTCGGCGATGACGGGGAGCGGGTGCCGCGGATGCGGTTGCACAGCCCCGTCAGCAAGAAGGGCAAGCGCGCCGGGCAAGAGACCTGGACGCTCTACATCGAGGATCGCCGCGGCGAGTCCGGCCGCGCCGAGCGCCGCAAGCGCGCGAGCGCCCTCTCGGCGGACTTCACCCCGGAGGGCGCGCAGGCGTTCTTCGACTACCACCAGCAGCAGAAGGAGAAGGAACATGAGCGCAGCGCTCGACAGGCTGAAGCAGCAGAACGAGCCCGAGCAGTCGCAGCAGCAGCTCGGCAGTCCGGAGACGATGGAGCTGTTGACCTCGATCCTCGCCGCCGTCGAGGCGCAGAACACGAGGATCGCCACGCTGACCGAACAGCAGAAGAAGCTCGCGGGGTTCGTGAAGGTCATGGACGAGGAGACGACGAGGCGGCTGGAGCGGATCACGGCCCCGGCGTCGACCTCCTCGCCCTCCAGCGACGTGTCCGCGAGGATCGCGAGTATCGAGAGCAGGCAGAACGAGATCGCGAGCACGCTCGGCGAGTTCGCGCAGAGTCTCAACGGCGAGAGCTTGAACGCCGCGTCGCGGAGCTTGGTCGCGGAGGCGCAGAAGAATCGCGCGGCTACGGCCTCGGCGATTGAGGGTCTGAAGGCGCAGGTCACAGCGAACCAGAAGCTCGTGAGCCAGGTCGGCGGCGCGGTCCAGCGGATCGAGAAGCGCACCGAGGAACGGGTCGAGAAGGCTGTCGAGCAGGTCGCCGGGGAGGCTTCGGCCACGATGACCGCGAGCCTCGACGCCTCGAACGCGCGGGCGGAGCGGATCATCGCCGCGACGGCGAAGCTGGAGGCGCGACAGCTCTGGTCCGCCGCCGCCGCGATGTGCCTCGTTCTCCTGCCGGTGGCCGTGATCGTCGCCGGTCTCTGGATGGGCATCGCCGGGCTCATCACGGGTGTTCAGTGGGCGCTGGACGTGGACGGGAGCGTGTGGCTCGGCATCGGCCGGTGGCTCGTGGTCGGCGCTGGCCTCGCCGGGGCCGGCTACGGGCTCTTCGCGTCCGTCCGCTGGGTTGCGGGTCTCGTGGAGACCTGGAAGGGCCGCGGGATGCCGAAGTGGCCCCGCTGGCGCAAGAGGTGATCACGCCTCACGAGGGCAAGCGCGCGCAGCGCGTGCGGCAGCCGCGACAACTGGACATTAGGTCAGCGGCTGCTGTATAGTTCAGTGCATGCTGACCATTGCTTCGCGTCTTGACGTCATGAACCGGCTCGGCCGGGCCATGGCCGACCCGACGCGCTCCCGCATCCTGATGTCCCTGCTCGACAGCCCGAGCCACCCCGCGGTGCTCTCGCGCGAGCTGGGGCTGACCCGCTCGAACGTGTCCAACCACCTGACCTGCCTGCGCGACTGCGGGATCGTGGTCGCCGAGCCCGAGGGCCGCCAGACTCGCTACGAGATCGCCGACCCGCACCTGGCCGCGGCGCTGACGGCACTGGTCGATGTGACCCTCGCCGTGGACGAGAGCGCGCCGTGCATCGACCCGGCCTGCTCGGTGCCGGGCTGCTGCGCCGCGAGCAGTTCGGGGGACGCCTCGTGAGCGCCGCCTGCGGCTGCGACGAGCCGACGACCAGCCCCGCGGACGAGGCAGAGGAGGCAGAGCGCCCGTGGTGGCGTGATCCCGGCCTGGTCGTGCCGATCCTCTCCGGCGTCGCGTTCGGCACCGGCCTGGCGCTGGAGTGGTCGGGGCTGCACATCGCGGCGCTGGTCGCGTTCTGGGCGGGCCTGCTGCTGGGCGCGTACACGTTCGTGCCCGGTGCGATCCGGAATCTCGTTGTGAAGCGCAAGCTCGGGATCGCGCTGCTGATGACGATCAGCGCCGTGGGCGCGGTGATCCTCGGCTACGTCGAGGAGGCGGCCGCGCTGGCGTTCCTCTACTCGATCGCCGAGGCCCTGGAGGACAAGGCGATGGACCGCGCCCGCGGCGGGCTGCGCGCGCTGCTGAAGCTCGTGCCGGAGACCGCGACCGTGCTGCGCGACGGGACCTCCGCCTCGGTCCCGGCCAGGGAGATCGCCGTCGGCGACGTGCTGCTGGTCCGCCCTGGCGAGCGGGTCGCGACCGATGGGCTGGTCCGCTCGGGCCGGTCGAGCCTGGACACTTCGGCGATCACCGGTGAATCGATCCCGGTCGAGGTCGCGCCCGGAGAAGCGGTGTCGGCGGGCGCGATCAACAGCGCCGGCGTGCTGGAGGTCGAGGCGACCGCCGCGGGCACCGACAACTCGCTGACCACGATCGTGGAGCTGGTAGAGCAGGCCCAGGCCGAGAAGGGCGACCGAGCCCGGATCGCTGACCGGATCGCCCGCCCGCTGGTGCCCGGCGTGATGGTCCTCGCCGTCCTCGTCGGCGTGCTCGGGTCCCTGCTCGGCGACCCGGAGACCTGGATCACCCGCGCCCTGGTCGTCCTCGTCGCGGCCAGCCCCTGCGCGCTGGCGATCGCGGTGCCCGTCACCGTGGTCTCCGCGATCGGCGCGGCGACCAAGTTCGGCGTCGTCATCAAGAGCGGGGCCGCCTTCGAGCGCCTCGGCGGCATCCGGCACCTGGCCGTGGACAAGACCGGCACTCTGACCCGCAACCGGCCCGAGGTAACCGCCATCGTCGCCGCCCATGGGTTCGACGATGCGCAGGTGCTTGCTTGGGCTGCCGCCGTGGAGCAGCACTCGACGCACCCACTCGCCGCCGCCATCGCCGCCGCGGGCCGGGGAACCCCCGCCGCGCAGGACGTGGCCGAGGAGGCCGGGCACGGCATCGGTGGCCTGGTCGACGGCCGCAGGGTGGCGGTGGGCAGTCCGCGCTGGATCGACGCCGGTCCGCTCAAGGCCCGGGTCGAGGACCTGGAGGCCGAGGGGCAGACCTGCGTGCTCGTCACCGTCGACGGCTTCCTGGCCGGGGCGATCGGCGTCCGCGACGAGCTGCGCCCCGAGGTCCCCGAGGTCGTGCGGACCCTGCGCGACCAGGGCGTCGAGGTGAGCATGCTCACCGGCGACAACTCCCGCACCGCTGCTGCGCTGGCGAAGCTGGCCGGGATCGGCGACGTGCACGCCGAGCTGCGTCCCGAGGACAAGGCTCGCATCGTCGCCGGGTTCTCGGAGACGTCGCCGACCGCGATGATCGGCGACGGCATCAACGACGCGCCCGCCCTGGCCGGGGCGACCGTGGGCATCGCGATGGGCGCGACCGGCTCCGACGCCGCGATCGAGTCCGCCGACGTCGCCTTCACCGGCCACGACCTCGGCCTCATCCCGCAGGCTCTGCGCCACGCCCGCCGCGGCGGCAGGATCATCAACCAGAACATCGTGCTGTCCTTGGCGATCATCACTGTGCTGCTGCCGCTGGCGATCACCGGCGTGCTCGGCCTGGCAGCGGTCGTCCTCGTGCACGAGGTCGCCGAAGTCGTCGTCATCGCCAACGGACTGCGGGCTGCGCGTGCCCGCAAGCAATAGGTGTTCCGTCCAACGCCATAACTCAGACATGCGCTATGAGAACCCGCTCTACCTGGCTGAGGAGGTTGCCGCCCTCGACCTGCTCACCGACCAGCGCATTGCCATTGGCATCTCCCGCGGCTCGCCGGAGCAGGCCCGCCGCGGCTGGGAGGCCTTCGGCTACACCGGCGGCGTCGACCCGCGCGGGGCTGACGTCGCCCACGCCCACACCGCCCAGTTCCTCGACGCCGTCCGGGGCGTCCCGCAGGCGGACCTCGACACCAGCGGTGGCATGGCACCCGGCGCCAGCTCCCGCCTGCGTATCGAGCCGCACGCCCCCGGCGTGGACCGCCGCCTGTGGTGGGGCGCCGGCTCGCGGGAGACCGCCGAGTGGACCGCCCGCCAGGGTCTGAACCTCATGAGCTCGACCCTCCTGACCGAGGCCACTGGCGAGGGCTTCTCCCACCTTCAGGCCGAGCAGATCCGCCGCTACCGCGAGGCGTGGAAGGAGGCCGGCCACAACTGGACCCCGCGCGTGAGCGTCTCGCGCTCCATCTTCCCGATCGTCTCCGAGGTCGACCGGAAGTTCTTCGCGCTGCGCGGCGAGGACTCCCACGACCAGATCGGCGTCATCGACGGCCTGCAGTCGACCTTCGGGCGCACCTACGCCGCCGAGCCCGACGTCCTCATCGAGCAGCTCGCCCGGGACGAGGCGCTCCATGCCGCCGACACCCTCATGCTCACCATTCCCAGCCAGCTCGGCGTCGACTTCAACCTCCACATCTTGCAGGCCTTCGCCGAGCATGTCGCCCCGGCACTGGGGTGGCAGCCCAATACCGCCGGACCGGTGACGGGCTATTCCCTGGAGGTGTAGACCTCCGGCAGCGGTCACCGTCCCGTCTGGTCGCGATACGGTTCCGTCATGGAGGGCGCAGGCGATCAGGCCCCGGTGGTCGCGTGGATGGAGCACCACCAGGTGGTCCTGTACCTGGGTGCGCTCGTGGCCGGCGCCGTCCTGGGGCTGGCGGCTCCCGCAGCCAGCAGCCTTCTGGAGGCGGCTGTCTCCCCGGTGCTGGTCGCGCTGCTGTACACGACCTTTCTCGGTGTCCCCTTCCATCGCCTGCGGGCCGCCTTCGCCGATGCCCGGTTCATGGCGGCGCTTGTGGCGGTCAACTTCCTCGTGGTGCCGGCGGTGGTCCTGCCTCTGTCCCGACTGGTCGCCGATGAGTCGGGGCTCCTGGTCGGCACCCTCCTGGTGCTCCTGGCGCCCTGCGTCGACTACGTCATGGTCTTCACCCGACTGGCCGGCGGCGCATGGTCACGCATCCTGGCGGCATCTCCGGTGCTCATGCTCCTCCAGGCCCTCGTCTTGCCGCTGTGGCTGGCCCTCGCTGCCGGCTCACCCGGGGCTCAGGGCGGCGGTATCAGCTGGCGGCCTTTCGCGCAGGCCTTCGTCCTCATGATTGCACTGCCCATGGGGCTATCGATCCTCACACGGCGCGCCGCACCCCGGGTCCGGTCCGCCGACCGGCTCGCTTCAGCGGCGACGGCGCTCATGGTTCCACTCATGATGGCGACCCTGCTGCTCGTCGTCGCCTCCCAGGTTCCCCACGTCGCCTCCCGGCCCGACGTCGTCGCCCGGGTTGTTCCCCTCTTCGTGGCTTTCGCTCTGGTGATGCCGGCTGTGGGAGATGTCGCCGGGCGCATGGCTCACCAGGGACGCCAGGAGCGCCTGGCTCTCGCCTTCTCCGGGACCACCCGTAACTCGTTGGTGGTTCTGCCGTTGGCTCTCGCGCTGCCCGATTCCATGGGGATGGCGCCGATTGTGGTGGTGGCTCAGACGTTGGTGGAGCTCGTCGTCATGGCAATCGGTGTCCGTCTGCTTCCCCGCCTTATTCGATAGGGGAGTGTGGGGAAGAAACCGATGCAATGATGATGCATTGATGTCAATGATGCAGAAGAACGACGTGGCCTGTGGGTCTCGGACTGCTCCGAGCCCCACAGGCCCCTGTCGTTGAGGGTGGCATCGCCCCTGGATCCCATATTCCAGAGGAGAATCAACCCTCCTTCGCCAGAGCGGCTCGCGCCGAGCTCCCTATCAACTCGGGCGGCCTCGAAATCCGATCGGTCATTGGGCTCCCCAACCCTCGCGACCAGTTCCGTCCGGCGGCGGTCACTATGTAACCCACTGCTCCTGAGGGAGCACTTCAATGTACCTGAGAATATTCTGGGAATCTAGTTGCGGAATTTGTTTCGTTTTTCCGAGGCTGGAGAAACTCTATTCTCAAGAGGGAAAATAATGTTAATTTCTGACGCATTTTAAACATATAGGCAATCCTTTTGTGTTGATTCCCCTCGGGTGTTGTCCCCGAAGTGCCATGTATTGTTCAGCCGTCCAACCGTTAATCAACGGGCGGAAGGTGGTGGTTGTCCGGCTCAGGGCGCCGGATGCCGCCAGCCCCCGATCTCTCCAAGGAGCAGTTGCCTATGCCGCAGGTCACCGGAGCCGTTCATGAGGTGGGTGTTGACCAGCTCTTCTTCTCCACCACAGACGCGCGTGGTGTCATCCGCCACTCGAACAACGTCTTCATCGAGCTCTCGCGCTACCGGCGTGATGAGCTCTCCGGCGCCCCGCACAACATCATTCGCCACCCGGAGATGCCCGGTGGTGCCTTCAAGGCCATGTGGGACACCCTCAAGGCCGGCAGCCCCTTCGCCGCCTACGTGCGCAACCTCGCCGCCGACGGCAGCGAGTACGACGTCTTCGCCACCGTCACCCCGCTGTCCGACGGCGGCTACCTCTCGGTGCGCACCCGACCGGTGTGCTCCGACCTGTTCGACACCGCCTGTGCCATCTACCGCGACGCCCGCGCCACAGAGGACCAGGCCATCGATGGCGGGGCCAACCGCCGGGCGGCGGCCGAGGAGGGGCTGGGCCGCATCGCCGAGATGCTGGCCGGAGCGGGCCTGTCCTCCTACGAGGAGTTCCAGAACACGGCCCTGCCGGCGGAGGTGGCGCGTCGTGAGGAGCTCTCCGACGGCATCCCGGTGCGCCCCGACGCCACCGGGGACCTGCGCGTCATGCTCGACTCGGTCACCAGGATCGCCGCCGGGCTCGACTCGTGGATGTCCGGTCAGCAGCAGCTCGCCGAGCTCTCCGCCTCACTCAAGGCCGCGGGGAAGGGACTGACCCGGACCCTGGAGGACCCTCGCCTGAGTGTCGAGCACATCGCCGCCCTGGACCGCTCCGACCCCAGGGTCAAGCCCCTGGCCGACCTGCTGGACCTGTGGACCCAGATGCAGGTTCTGGTCAGCCCCCTCGTGGCGAGGCTCGTCGACACCCTGGCCCAGCTCGACACCAACGGCGCCCGCACCCGCTTCCGCATCGCCCTGGCCCGTCTGCACACCACCATCACCTCCCTGTTCACCGTCGAGCTCATCGACGGCGTCGGAGACCCGCAGTACTCGGCGCAGGCCATCCCCGACCTCATCGAGTCGTTGCGTGAGGGCATCGCCGAGATGGAGCGTCAGGCTCAGGCCCACCGCGCCCTCGCAGCCCAGGCGGTCGCCTACATCGGCGAGGCCAGCCGCATGATGACGATCCCGAACCAGCTCCTCATGCTGTGGACCGGTTCGGCCGCGTCGAGCGACCCGGAGCTGCCCGCCACGGCCGCAGAGCTCTCCAGTGCCGCCTCCGGCGTGGTCGAGTCCGTGGGGCGTCGCCTGGCCGAGCTCGACGACCTCGCCGCCCGCTGCCAAGCCACTCAGGTCGCCGACAACTTCGCGGAGCTGGGGGAGGCCCTGGACTCCTTCACGACGGCGGCCGGAGCTGTCGCCCCGAACTGAAAGGGCTCGCCCCGCCCGACCGGGCTCAGTAGGAGTCGGTCTCGGAGCGCGGGGTGTCCTGAGCCGTTGCCTCAGTGGGCGTCGCCCCCGGGTAGTCCACGTGTCGGTCCTGCACGGGGCTTGCCGGTGAGGCATACCCGTAGGGGCCGGGTTGCTGCGGCCCGGTGGAACCGGCCGCGCTCGGGGGTGCTGAGAGGGCGCCCTGTCCGACAGACGCGGCTGCCACCGGAACGGGCACGGGAACGGGGGAGGCCCAGCGCAGCTCATCGCGAGGGACCTCATAGACCACACCGGGGTAGCGACCGAACTGCTCCTCGCTGGGCACGGCCGAGGAGGTGGAGTCCAGCACCGCGAGCATCTGCTCCGGCGTCGGCCACGAACCGGACGGCCCGCTGCCGCTGGGAGCCGGCGGCGGGAACCACGCCGTGAACTCCGGCGGACGGATCATGATCCGCCCCGGGCGGGTGCGGTCGCGCAGGGCGTGGGCACGCCAGGTGATGACCGGGTGCGTGGACCGCCAGACGGTCATGTGGAGCCACAGTCCCTTCTCCCGCGTGGCGCGATCCGCCAGGGCGTGGGTGTTGACCTCGGCACCCAGGTACTTGCCGCCGGAGAGCACCCCCACGACCCCGGGCACGCCCGCAGGCGCGTAGGTGTAGCCGTGGTTGTCCGCCGTGTACTCCTGGGCCCGAACCAGCGCTTTGCCCAGAAGCGGGACGTTGAGGCCGAGGGTGACGAACAGCAGGCGCAGCATGGAGATGTGGCCCGCGGCGAGGTGCCCGACCTCGTGCCCGATCACGAAGCGCAGCGCCTCAGGGTCGCGGGCCCGGCCACCGATCTCGAACATGTCGGAGTGGACGACCACGAAACGCCGGTAGCCGTGGCCGGCCGCGAAGGCGTTGATCTGACCGTTGCCCATGGTCACGTAGGCATCGGGGACCCGGCGCAGGCCGAACTGCTGGGCCGCCTCGACAACCATCCGATAGCCCTCCGGGAACTGGGTGGGACTCATCTGGACCGCGGTCGCGCGGAGCTTGGCGTACAGCATCGCGCGCGCCACCCACAGGATGATCGGGATGAGGGGCACCAGCAGGAGGAACTGTGCGCCGCTGTTCTCCTGGCTGAGGAAGAAGTCGCGAACCTGAGCCCCCAGGCCGGTCGGTTCAGGCACGGCGACCAGCCAGATCACCAGGGCGATCCACGACAGGTAGGCCAGTGCAGTCGCCATGCTGGTCGCAACCAGGAGCGGGATCTCGGCGGGGTGACGCAGCGTGCGGATTCCCCTGAAGCCGTGAACAGTCGCGCCGTTGAACATCCGGGGGCGCGAGGGCGGCACGGCTGGCGGCGTCGAGCCGAGGGAACCGGGGACGGTGGGTGGAACATCTGGTGGCATGACGGCAACCTAAACGACTCGCCGCTGGATTCATCTCCTGCCCCAGGAGGATCTTCGCCTGTGGCGTATCAGCCGTCTGGCAGGAAAAGGTGGCGCTCAATCGTGCCTTTGAACGTCCCCCTCGAACGTCCCTGCGGCACCAGCTGTCCCGCAGGGGTCGGGAGCAGGCGGAATCCGACGCCGCCGATCGCGACCCCGTAGGCTCCTGTCCGTGCCGCACTCCGCCTCGCCGTCCTCGCCGTTCTCGTCGTCGCAGCCCCTGCCCTCCTTGTCCGGGAACCCGGACCACGCCGTGCCCTGGGGCATGCAGATCGCCGTGCGCTACGACAAGGTCCACCCGCCCCGGAGGATCGACGTCGCCGAGGCGGCCGCCCGCGCCGTCGTCTCCCTCCTGGCCTCGCCCGCCGCCGCCCCCGGTGGACCGTGGAACCCGGCCGTCGACTACTGGCGCGACGGGCGCATCCGCAAGCTTGTGCGTCGGGCCCGCGGCAAGCGCTGGGAGGAGGTCCAGGACATCGACGGCGTCACTGTCACCCAGGACGGCCCGGCCGGCTGGGGGCAGGCGGCCGCCCGCGCCTTCGTGCCCGGGCCGGTGCGCCCCCTGCCCGGGGCCCTGGCCAAGACCCAGGTGGAGGGCACCCACTTCCCGCCCGGTGACGAGCTGCCCCCGCCGCCCGCTGAGATCACCGCGCGCGTCGCCCAGGACCCGGCTGCGGCCGCGCAGATCGCGCTCACGGCGGCGTCGGCATCCACCGGGGCCCTCGTGACGATCGAGGTGACCCCCCTGCACGAGATGACCTCGGGCAAGCTGGCCGCCCAGTGCGGCCACGCCGCCCAGCTGGCCTGGGAGAGCAGCGCCATGCCGCCCGCCCTGAGGCGGGCCTGGGCCGACGACGGCTACCGGGTGCGCGTCGTCGTGCCCAGCCGGGAGCAGTGGGAGACCACCACCCGGCCCGTCAGCGTCACCGACGCCGGCTTCACCGAGCTCGACGGCCCCACCGAGACGACCCGCGCCTTCTGGTGAGGGTGCGGCGCCTGCGTGTCCCTTCGCGCAGGGGCACCGGCGACCCGCCAGGTATCCTCCATCAGCCCGCCATCGCCGCCAGGGCGGCCGGTCCCCGGACTCCCACCCGGACGAGCGTCTCAGGAGCCGTGGCACCCTGAATCGGGAACTGCGTTTCCCGCCCAGAACGTACTTCTCCTCCAGATGACTGAGGCCAGACCCCAGTCATCTGGAGGACAACGCAGTCGTCGTCGAAGAAGTACGCCCCCGATCGGGTATCTACTGGGGCTGCTTCTCGGGCTCCGGCACCCCGCGGAACACCCACAGCCGGATGAACACGTAGAGGTAGATGCCCTCGCAGCAGGCCGAGATGACGCGCGCCAGCTCGGCGTTGACCCCGAACCAGTGCAGCAGCGAGGACAGGCCCAGGATGAAGATGACGTACTGGCTGACGACCCCGGCCATGTAGCCCGCCCCCTGCTGGACGACGTGTCCGTGGGCCTGGAAGTTCAACCACCGGTTGAGCAGGAAGGAGTAGACGGCCGCGATGGCGTAGCCGACCGTGACCGCCACCGGGTAGAACCAGTGGAGGTGGTTGTAGAACACCCACAGGCAGGTGATGTCCAGGAGGAAGGCGGAGCCGTTGATGATCGCGTAGCCGATGAAGGTCACCGGCAGCCGACGGCGCACGAAGCCCGGCAGGACGGAGTGGATTGCCGTGATGAGGCGCAGGAAGACCTCCGGGGCGCGGCGGGTCGTGGAGGCGGAGGACTCGACGGTGGACGCAGCCCCTTCAGCGGTGGTGGTCCCGGGGGTCCGGTCGTCCGTCGCGGTTCCTGCCATGAGGTGTCCTTCCCTGTGATGGCTTCTGTCAGGGGGAGTCTTCCCCGACCGCGCCGGATGGGCAAGTTCCGAAAGGAGGAACAGTGGCCCGCTGGGTCATCCTTGCGGCGCAGAGGCGGCCGGCGTCAGGGCCTGGGCGACCTCGCGGTGCAGGAGCTCGCCGCCGGCGTCGGCCGGGTGGTGGATAGTGCGCAAGCCCACCTCGTGGGCCGCGGCGATGTTGGTGGCGCTGTCATCGACGAACAGGGCCTGGTCCGCCTCCACCCCTGCGAGCTCCAGCAGCCGGTGGAAATAGGCGGTATCCGGCTTGGCCACCCCCAGCGTGCAGGAGTAGCCGTCGATGTCGCACAGGCCGTCATAGCCCAGCTGCTCGCGCATCCAGGCCCGACGCTCCCACTGCTGATTGGTGGCCAGGACCGTGGTGTAACCCGCCTCGCGCAGGTCCCTCACCAGCTGCCAGGCCACGGGGTCGGGCGTGGCCCGGTGCCACATCTCCAACAGGTCCGATGCGCGCAGCTCCAGCCCCAGGCTCTTCACCACCCGCTCCAGCAGCTCGGTGAGGGTCTCCCGACCTGTCAGGGCGTCGGTCTCACCGTCGATCATGGCCTGGGCGAAGGCGGGTCCGCCGCCGCGGGTCAGCGCCTCGCCCCACGGGGTGCCGATGAGCTGCAGGACGCCGTCGGCATCGAGCAGGACGGCGCGCACGGGTGTGGACGAGGCGGGCGGGATAACCGGCTGAGAGATGCTCACACCCCGATTCTGCCCTACCTCACGGTGGGTTCTCTTGGGAGGACGGTCGGTCAGGGCGCACCGGTGGAAGACTGGGGTCATGACTGATGCCGCCAGCGCCCCGCCCAGCCCCCGTTCCAGTGCCCTCGCCGCTGGCGCCGCCGCGATCCTGCGCGACGACGACGCCTACACCGCCTCGCTCATCGACTTCGTCACCGCCTCGCCCAGCTCCTACCACGCCGCCGCCGAGGTCGCCCGCCGCCTGGAGACGGCCGGCTTCACCCGCGCCGACGAGACCGTCACCTGGGAGGAGGGCCTGCCGCGGCGCGGCTACCTCATCCGCGACGGTGCCATCGCCGCCTGGGCGCTTCCCGAGGCGCTCAACCCGGGGGCGGGCCTGCGCATCGTCGGTGCCCACACCGACTCCCCGGCCCTCAAGCTCAAGCCCGCCGCCGCCCTCGTCCGCTCCGGCTGGCAGCTCATCAACGCCGAGGTCTACGGCGGCCCCCTGCTCGCCTCCTTCCTCGACCGCGAGCTGGGCCTGGCCGGACGCCTGACCACCCGTGACGGCGCCGTCCACCTCGTGCGCACCGGCCCCATCGCCCGCGTGGCCGAGATCGCCCCGCACCTGGACCGCAGCGTCAACGACACCCTCCACCTGGACCGCCAGACCCACCTGCTGCCCCTGTGGTCGCTGGCCGGACCCGACGCCGCCCCCGACGCCGTCGAGACCCACCTGTGCGAGATCGCCGGCATCGACCCGGCCGAGCTCGCCGGCCACGACGTCCTGACCTACCCCACTCAGGCGCCCGCCCGCTTCGGCCGCGACGGCGAGTTCCTGGCCTCCTCCCGCCTGGACAACCTCTCCTCCGTCCACGCCGGACTGGTCGCCCTCGAGGCGCTCGCGGCCGAGCGGGTTGAGCCCGATGAGCCCGTCATCCTGGTCGCCTTCGACCACGAGGAGGTCGGCTCGGACACGCGCTCCGGGGCGGGCGGCCCCTTCCTCGAGACGCTCCTGCGGCGCCTGGCCCGGGTCCTGGGCGTCAGCGGTGACGGCCTCGAGGCCCTCCTGGCCCGCTCGACCTGCGTGAGCGCCGACGCCGGGCACTCCGTCCACCCCGCCTACGCCCACCTGCACGACCCGGCCGTCCAACCGCTCGTCAACCACGGACCCCTGCTCAAGATCAACGCCCAGCAGCGCTACGCCACCGACGCCGCGGGCGCCGCGATCTGGACGCGAGCCTGTGCCGCGGAGGGCGTGCCCAGTCAGAACTTCGTCTCCAACAACGCCGTGCCCTGCGGCTCCACCATCGGCCCCATCACCGCCACCCGCCTCGGCATCACCACGGTCGACGTCGGCGTGCCCCTGCTGAGCATGCACTCGGCCCGCGAGATGGGCGGCGTCAAGGACGGCCCCTGGCTCGCCCAGGCCCTGCACGCCTACTGGCAGGGGGCCTGAGCGTGGTGGGGAAGCGAGCCGGCCGCAGGGGCCGGTCGGACTCGCCGATCCGCGCCGCCGGCGTGCACGGCGCCGACCTCTGCCCCTGCGGCAGCGGACGCACTTACGCCCAGTGCTGCGAGCCGCTCCACGACGGCGCCCCGGCGCCCACCGCCCAGGCCCTCATGCGCTCGCGCTACACGGCCTTCGTCGTCGGCGACGAGGACTATCTCTTCCGCACCTGGCACCCGCGCACCCGCCCCGAGGGGCCCTACTGCCACCCCGGGACCCGGTGGACGGGACTGACCATCCATGAGACCGTCGACGGCGGGGCGGACGACGAGACCGGCATCGTGGAGTTCACCGCCACCTACCGCAGCGGCGACGGGCGCGGGGGAGTGGTGGACGACGCCCTGCGTGAGCGCTCTCGCTTCACCCGCCGCGCCGGCCGCTGGCTCTACCTCGACGCCGTCGGATAGCCCGCTGCGTATGGCGATCGGGGCCCGCTTCGGTTTCGATTCGGTCGACTCAGCCGGCGTCGGTCACAACGATCTTTCCCACCGTGCGCCCGCTCTCGATGAGGCGGTGAGCTGCCCGTATCTGTGCAGCATTGCGAGGCGTGAGCGTCTGGGACGCAGTGCCACGGATCCTTCCACTGTCGATGAGCTCGGCGACGGTGGAGAGGATGTGGTGCTGGGTGATGAGGTCGTAGCCGTGCCTGGGGCGGGCGAACATGAACTCCCAATGCCATGAGATGGCCTTGTCCTTGAGCGCGTACAGGTCCAGGTCCCGCTCGTCGTCGATGGCGACGATCTCCCCGAAAGGACGAACCACCGTGGTCAGCAGCGGCACGCGCCCTCGGCTCTGCGGGGTGAAGACGTAGTCGACGCCGTCCGGTGCGATGGCGAGAACCTGCTGCGCGAGGTCCTCGGCGAAGTGGTCCACCACTGCGTCGGCACCCAGCGACCGGACCCAGTCGCGGGACTCCTCACGTGAGGCAGTGGCGATGACGGAGACATCAGTGAGGGCCTTGGTCAGTTGGATCACCATGGAGCCCACCCCTCCTGCGGCTCCCAGCACGAGGATCGCGCCTGCGGAGTCGCTGCTCAGGTGGAGCTTGTCGAAAAGAGCCTCCCACGCGGTGAGCGAGGTCAGGGGCAGTGCCGCCGCACTTGCATAGTCCAACGAGCTCGGCTTCGGTCCAACGATGCGTTCGTCCACGAGCTGCAGCTGTCCGTAGGAGCCGGGACGCTCCAGTGCTCCGGCGTAGTAGACGTCATCGCCGGGCTGGAAGAGAGTGGTCTGCTCGCCGACCGCGATGACTGTCCCCGCTGCATCCCATCCCAGGATGCGTTCCTCACCGCCGGCATGGTTGAGGGCGGCGCGCACTTTGACGTCAACGGGGTTGACGGACAGTGCCTTGACCTCCACGAGGATGTCGTGGCCAGTGGGAGCCGCCGGGGCGGGGACGGTGGCATCGACCAGGACATCCGGGATGTCCACGGAGCCACCGGATCGAGTGACGACAGCGGTCATGGTGCGTTGGGTGTCGGGGCTGCTTGAGGGCATCGATAGCTCCTTGCTCATCGGCTTGTGCCAGGTTCGACGGAAGTGCACCGTCAACGAGCACAGACCGTAATCAGAAGAAAGTGGTTACCCGCAATGACCCCTACTATCAGGAAGATAGTGGGGTGCTGGTGTGTCAGCCGTGACGACGTCCGAATGCCCAGGGACTCGTGGGCGCGCCGTAGGCCCTCGGCACCCTAGAGTCCGATGCCGAGGGCTCAGGTGCATTCCCGACGAACTGTGCGCAGTGGCGATTCCCCGGGGCATTGCTCTGGGAGTCGTCTTCACGTCGACACGCGACCTACGTCGTCGACCTCGCGTGAGTCAGCGCATGCGCGTATCGGGACTCGGCCCATTCCCGAAGCGCGAATACCGGTTCGACGGCGCTCCGGCCGACCTCCGTCAGGGAGTACTCCACGTGAAGAGGAACCTCCGGGATCACCTCGCGGTGCACGAGTCCGTGGTCCTCCAACCGGCGCAGCGTAGCGGTCAGTACCTTCGGCGAGATTCCTTGAAGGCGCCGTTGCAGCTCCCCGAAGCGCAACGGTCCCTCGGCCAGTGCGCCGATGGCCAGCGCAGACCACTTGTTGGCCACGACGTCCAGAAGATCGCGGCACGGGCACTGCGAGGAGTACACGTCCCCGCGGTGCCTCTGCGTGCTGGGAACCGTCGAATCGCTGCTGCCCAAGGCTCTACCTCCAGAAGATGGATACGTCGCATGCGACTGAGGACTTCCCAGGAGATAGTACTGGTGGAGGGCAGACCGAGGACTCGCTCAGCTCCAGGTGCCGCGCCAGTACTGGATGGGCCAGGGGGCCTCGTCCCAGGAGCGGACCCCCAGGTCGGCCGCCCAGCGCAGCGGCAGGTAGGGGTCGCGCAGGGCGGCCCGGCCCACGGCGATCGCGTCGGCCTGCCCGGAGATGAGTGCCTGCTCGGCCTGGGCCGCCTCCTCGATGAGACCCACACCCACCACCGGGACGTCGCTACCGGCGACGGCCTGCTTGACTTGCTGGGCCAGCGGCAGCTGGTAACCGGGTCCCACCGGCACCGCGGCCGGGACGTTCCCGCCGCTGGAGACGTGCAGGACGTCAACGCCGGCCTCCACCAGCTCGCGGCTGAAAGCGGCGGTCTCCCCGCCGGTGACGCCGCCCTCGGCCCAGTCCGAGGCCGACAGGCGGATGTCGAGCACCGTCTGCGACCCGATGGCCTCGCGCACGGCCCGCACCACCTCGAGCGGGAAGCGCTGCCGGTTCTCCACGCTTCCGCCGTAGGAGTCGGTGCGCTGGTTGGACAGGGCGGAGCGGAACTCGTGGATGAGGTAGCCGTGGGCGCCGTGGATCTCGACGACGTCGTAGCCGGCCTCGACGGCGCGCCGCGCGGCCGCCGCGAAGGCCTCCACGATCCGACCGATCCCGGCCTCGTCCAGCTCGCTGGGAACCGCGTGATGGGGGAAGGGGATCGCGCTGGGGGCCAGCAGCTCCCAGCCCTCCAGGGTGCCGGTGCGTGCGCCCTCCACCTTGGGGCGCCACGGAGGGGTCCCCGACTTGCGTCCGCCGTGCCCGATCTGGATACCCGCCAGAGCCCCGCCGGCGTGAATCGCCTCCACCAGGCGGCGCTGGCCGGCGACCTGCTCATCCGACCACAGCCCCAGGTCGTTGGGGGACAGGCGCCCCTCCGGGGTGACCGCCGTGGCCTCCACGATGACCGTGCCGAAACCGCCCACCGCGCGGCTGGCGTAGTGAACCACGTGCCAGTCGGTGACGACGCCGTCCTGCGCTTCGACCGTGTACATGCACATCGGCGGCAGCCACAGGCGGTTGCGGGCGGTGAGCCCGCGCATGGTCATTGGCTCAAGAATGCGTAGCGCGCTGGAGGTGCTCATGGCCTCACGCTACTCTCCCGACCGCTTGGCCGACATGGGGCGGGAATCACCCGTGCGATGACCCCCATGGACCCCATAGGCTCCCGGGCGTGATCTCGCGTCCTGTCCCCGTCACCGACCCTGTTCAACGGCCCGTCCCCGTCTCCGACCCCAACCACCGGCCCGCTCCCGTCACCCACGGCCCCGACGACGTCGCCCTCGTCTTCGAGAGCGGCGGCATGCGCGGGGCCTACACGGCCGGCCTCGTGCGCGTCATGCTGGAGGCAGGGCTGTCCTTCCCCTGGGTCGGGGGCATCTCAGCGGGCTGCACCAACACCTGCAACTTCGTCTCCCGGGACACCTGGCGCACCCGCGAGGCCTACCTGGGACTGACCACCGACCCCCAGGCCGGCGGCTGGGGCAGCTTCGTGACCGGCAAGGGCTACTTCAACTCCGAGCACATCTACCTGCACACCTCCGCCCCCGACGAGTCCATCCCCTTCGACTGGGAGACCTTCGCCGCCTCGCCCGCCACGGTGCGCCTGGGCGCCTTCCGCTGCGACACCGGCGAGGAGGTCTACTGGGGCCTGGAGGACATGCCCACCATGGGCGACCTGCTGGTGCGGGCCCGGGCGTCGTCGTCGATGCCGGTGCTCATGCCCATGGTCGAGGTCGACGGCGCCCCCTACGTGGATGGCGCCGTCGGACCCACCGGCGGCTTCGCCATCGACGCCGCCCGTGCCGACGGCTACGACAAGCTGCTCGTGGTCATGACCCGCCCCGAGGGCTACCGCAAACCGCCCATGCGACGCCACGAGATCGAGATCCTCCAGCGGCTCTACCCCCGCTACCCGGCCCTGGTCCAGGCCATCATCGACCGCCCCGAGAACTACAACCGCACCGTCGAGGAGCTGGAGCACCTGCGCAGCCAGGGGCGCGTCTACCTCTTCCGACCCGAGCGCATGCCCATCGCCAACGGCGAGCTGCGCTATGACCGCATCGTCACCGCCTTCGAGGCCGGACTGGCCCAGGCCCGCCGCGAGCTGCCCGCCATCGAGGCCTTCCTGGCGAGCTGAGCTCAGTGCGGCAGGGCGACGCCGTAACGGGCGATGTCCTGGCCCTCATCGAAGCCGAAGGTGATGATCGGGGGCACCGGCCTACCGCCGTCGAGGGAGGCGGCCAGCAGCTCCAGGACGTGGCGCTCGTGCGGCGGGACCGCCTCGGGCAGGTCGGTCAGTGAGAACCAACGCAGACCCGCGTTCTTGGCCGGCTCACGCACGGCCGGCGTGCCCGCCCAGGTCCGCAGCGTGAAGAACAGGTCGATGCGCTGCTCCAGGGCCGCGCCGCCCAGGTCATTGGTGCGGTGCATCGCCGTCAGCGCGTCGAGGTCCGTCGCCTCGACGCCGATCCCCAGCTCCTCGTCGGTCTCGCGCACAGCCGTCTCCAGGACGCTCTCTGCGGCCTCGACGTGCCCCGAGGCGCCGCAGGCCCAGTGCCCGTCCATGTATCCGGTGTTCCGCCGCAGCTGGAGGAGCACCTGGGTCGCGCTGCTCGCCGCCCCGGCTTTCCCGCTCATGGAACCCGGATCGGGGCGCAGGAGGTAGACGTAGGCGGCGGGAACGAGGGTGAAGGAGTGGGCGGCCATGGCGACCACCGTAGACCAGGTGCCGGAGCGGAGCCGGATGGGCGGGGGATATGCGGAGAGCGGTCGGGATACGGGAGACGGGGACTCATGAAACCATCAGGAATGTAGGCGATGCTCCGGTGCAGTCAGTCATCAGTGGCCGTCTGCGGCAGCTTCACAGTGTGCCCGTCCTGGGGCATCTGAGAATCACCTCGACGGTAACGCTGCCGGCTCGACGTCGGACAACTAGGATCCACCCTGGGGTGACGGGAGATCTCGAACCCAGCCCGCGGACCCGACGTCGCCGCCGACCGCCAGTCGTCGACACGATCAATGATGACCGATGCCGACCTGAGCCCGACCGACGCCCCGTTGACGTCGATTGACGACGCTGCCTGAGGAGGACCCGATGCAGACCAGCCTTACTCGGCTCACAGCCGACGACGGAACGCGTCTGGTCGTGCACATCTGGCTCCCCGAGTGGCTCATCGACGGCTCCCTCCTGGTGGCCGACGCCCCCGAGGCCGGCGCCCCAGCGCGCACCCCGGCCGCTACGCGCCCGCAGGTACCCGGCGCCGCCCGCCCCCGGGGCATCATCGTCATCGCCCACGGCATGGCCGAGCACGCCTCGCGCTACGCCCGCTTCGCCGCCTCCGCTGTGGAGGAGGGCTATGCGGTCCTGGCCGGCGACCACCGCGGCCACGGGGCCACCGCTGCCCCGGGGGGCTTCGGCTTCGTCGCCGAGAAGGACGGCTGGGAGAGGGTCGTGGCGGACATGGGCACCGTGCTGGACGCAGCCCGGCGGGCCTGGCCCGATGTGCCGGTCTTCCTCATGGGTCACTCCTGGGGCTCCTTCCTGGCTCGCGACCTGGCTGCGCGCCGTGGCGGTGAGCTGGCCGGCCTCATCCTGCTGGGGACCGGTTCAGGAACCGGTGCGCTGACCCGCCCCGCCGCCGCGATCTGCGCCGGTGAGTCCCGGCTGCGCGGCCCGCGCCGCCCCTCCCGGCTGCTCAACGCGCTCGCCTTCGGCCCCTACCAGCGCCACTTCGCCCCCAACCGCACCGAGGCCGACTGGATCAGCCGGGACGTTCACGAGGTCGACCGCTATGTCGCCGACCCCTGGTGCGGATTCGTGTGCACCGCCAGCTTCTTCCGCGACCTCGTCACGGGAGGAAGGGCCGTCAACACGGCCTCCCACGCCGCGGCCGTGCCTGCCCAGCTGCCCATGCTCCTGGCCTCCGGTGACCGGGACCCGGTCGGCGCCATGGGGCGGGGCGTCCAGCGGTCCGCCACCCTCTACCGCCGCGCCGGCGTGCGGGAGGTCTGCGTCATCCTCTACCCGGGCGGGCGCCACGAGCTGCTCAACGAGACCAACCGGGACCAGGTCACCGGCGACATCCTCACCTGGATCGACGGACACCTGCCCGAACTGTGAGAACCAACGGGTAATCGCGGGTTTCAAGGCGGTTAACCGCGTCATCCTTGTAGGAATCCTACAAGTTGCGTGGTGGCTCTTCGGTGGGAACCGGTCGTTCGTCATCTCGGCGATCCCCGTAGGGTGGAGCCATGGTCACCAAACCCTCCTCCACGTCAATCGCCGGCAGCCTCACTCACAGTTCCGCGCTCGCCTACGTTCGTGACGCCGGGCTGGTCCTGGCCGGCACGCTCGCCCTGATCCTCATCGGTCAGATCACGATCCCCCTGCCCTTCACTCCGGTGCCGATCTCCATGGGAACCTTCGCGGCCCTGGGTGTCGGTGCGGTGCTCGGCTCGCGCCGCGGCGCCCTGTCCGCGCTGCTCCTTGGTGCCCTGGCCGCTGTCGGGGCTCCGGTTCTGGCCGGCTGGAGCGGTGGCACCGTCGTCACCTTCGGGTACGTCGTCGGCTACATCCTCATCGCCGCCATCGCCGGACGCGCCGCCACCGTGTGGTCGCGCCACTCCGGCTCCACGGCCGCCCGGGTCGCCACCGGCGTCGCCCTCATGCTGCTGGCCTCGGCCTCGGTCTACATCCCGGGCCTCATCTGGCTCAAGGTCGCCACTGGCGCCGGCTGGGGTACGACCTTGTATCTGGGCCTGGTGCCCTTCATCGTGGGAGACATCCTCAAGTCCGTGGTCGCCACCGGCCTGCTGCCCGCGCGCAGCCGCCTTCGCTGACCGCCCTGATCGTAGGGGTCTGACCCTCCCCGTGCCCCGTCGGGCTCTGTGCTCGGCGGGGCACTCGGGTCTCAAGGCCCGCTTCCGGGTGGTCGGCGCGGGTTAAAGTGCCTGTATGAGTCAGCCCGAAAGGCGGGCCGTACCCGTCCTGTCCGTCATGGACATGGTCCCCGTCAGCGCCGGATGCAGCCGCACCGACGCCCTCACCGACATGGTCGCCCTCGCTCGTACCGCCGACGCCGCCGGCTACGAGCGCTACTGGTTGGCCGAGCATCACGGCTCCACCACCTACCTGTCCTCGGCGACCATCGTCCTCATGGGGCAGGTCCTGGCCGCCACCGAGCGCCTGGGCGTCGCCTCCGGCGGGATCATGCTGCCCAACCACGCCCCGCTCGTCGTCGCCGAGCAGATCGGCACCCTGGCCACCCTCTACCCCGGCCGGGTCGACCTGGGACTGGGGCGGGCCCCAGGCACCGACCGGCGCACGGCCGCCGCACTGCGCCGGCGGGCATCCGAACCGGGCCGCTTCGCCGAGGAGATCCTGGAGATCCTCACCTACCTCGGTGACGAGCCCGTGCCGGAACGGGTCCCCGGATCCCTCCTCCTGGGCTCCCCCGGCAATCCCGACGACGCCCTCCACGCCCCTGAGCCCGGCGGCCCCCGCGTGCGGGCCATCCCCGGGGAGGGCACCCGCCCGACCGTGTGGGTACTCGGCTCCTCGGTCAACGGCGCCCGCGTGGCCGGCCGGCTCGGACTTCCCTTCGCCGTGGCCTCGCACTTCGCCCCGGTCCAGGCCGAGGCGGCGATCGCCACCTACCGCTCCGTCCTGGAGTCCCGTACCGAAGATGCTCCCGGCCCTCAGGGCGCGCCGGATGTCCCCCGGGTCGCAGCCGCCGTCAACGTCATGGTGGCCCCCAGCCAGGAGGAGGCCCGCCTGCTGTTCAGCACCGCCATGGCCGCCGCCGCCCGCATCGTCGGCAACCGGCCCGGGCCGCTGGACCCGCCCAGCCAGGACCCCCAGGCCTGGCGCGCCTACGCGCCCGGCCGGGAGGACGCCGTCGAGGCGGCCATGTCCCTGTCCTTCGTGGGCACGGCCGATGACGTCGCCGCCCGCCTGCGTGAGCAGGCCGCCCGGTGGGACCTCGACGAGATCCTCGTGGTCACCTACGCCCACGACCCGGCCCTGCGGCGCCGTTCCTACGAGCTGCTCGCCCAGGCCTGGAACGCCTGAATGCGCTGGTATCTCACGGTTTGACTCCCGTGCTACGTGACGGTCCTGTTTCCATGGCGGGCGTAGTATGCCCGCCTGTGGGCGGCGCCTGAGCCCCTCAGTGCGCCGGCAACCCTCTGTCCCAGTGACGAATCCCCGTCGGTTCCATGCCCCATGGAGGTCGCATGAACAACGTCCTGACAGTGTCGCGCCGTGGCTTCGGGCTCGGCGCGGCCGCCTTCGGCCTGCTCCTGGTCTCAGGATGCTCGCGCGGATCGGGTTCGGAAGGAGGCGGGCTGGGCAGCGGCAGCGGCAAGCTGACCCTGGCCTACAACTCCGACGGCCCCCACAAGACCTGGGCCGAGGCCGTGTGCCACTCGGTGTCCAACGTCCTGGGCATCACCATGGAGCCCCTGCCGGTGGCCCAGTTCTCCGAGATGCGCTCGGCCATCACCAAGCACACCCTTCTGGGCGCCTTCCGTAACGGCTGGTCGGCCGACTATCCCTCGCTGGAGAACTTCCTCAACGCCACCTTCCAGACCGGCGCCAGCGCCAACGACTACCAGTACTCCTCGAAGACCTTCGACGACCTCCTGGCCCAGGCGGCGGCCGCCACCGACCCCCAGACCGCCTACGGCTATTTCCGCCAGGCCCAGTCCCAGCTCTTCGCCGACCTGCCCGGCATCCCGCTGTGGTACCAGAACGGCTTCGGCGGCTACTCCCGCAACGCCTCCAACGTCGACTTCGACTGGAGGGCCATCCCGGTCTACGAGGAGGCCCGCTCCAGCGCCAACGGCGGCGTCATCCTGGCCAACAACACCGAGCCCCAGAACTCGCTGCTGCCCACCAACACTAACGAGTTCGGTGGTGGGCGGGTCCTCGACCTGATCTATGCCGGTCTGATCCGCTACGACAAGGACGGTAACGTCATCAACGAAGTGGCCTCCTCCATCGAGACCACGGACAACCAGCACTTCACGATCACTCTCAAACCGGGCTGGACCTTCTCCGACGGCAGCCCGGTGACCGCCGACTCCTTTATCAAGGCCTGGAAGTTCGGCGCTCTGCTGTCCAACGCCCAGCTCGGCTCCTCCTTCTTCGAGCGGATCAAGGGCTTCTCCTACGACGAGGACTCCGAGCTGACCGGGCTGACCAAGGTCGATGACCTCACCTTCACGGTCGAGCTGAACGCCCCGGCGTCGGACTTCAAGATCAGCCTGGGCCACTACGCCTACTACCCGATGCCGGAATCCGCCTTCAAGGACATCAAGGCCTACGGCAACAAGCCCGTGGGCAACGGCCCCTACCGGCTCGTCTCCTGGGACCACGACAGCCGGATGGTCCTGGAGCCCAACCCCGCCTACGCCGGCGGGCGCACGGTGGCGAACAAGGGCATCACCTTCAAGCTGTACACGAGCTACGACTCGGTCTACAACGACCTGCTCGCCGATGCCATCGACATCGCCGACTCCATCCCCGACTCCTTCCTGCCGATCTTCCAGAAGCAGCTGGGCGAGCGCGCCATCAACAAGCCGGCCGCATACTTCCAGGGACTCGCCATCGACGTCACCCACGAGCACTGGAAGATGGACGAGGAGGGACGCGCCCGCCGTGCCGCCATCTGCCGGGCCATCGACCGCAAGCTCATCTGCGACAAGCTCTACTACGGCACCCGCACGCCCGCCAAGGACTTCACCGCCCCCACCGTTGTGGGCTGGACGCCGGATGTCCCGGGTAACGAGGTCCTCACCTACGACCCGGACGAGGCCAGACGCCTGTGGGCCAAGGCCGAGGCCATCTCCAAGTTCTGAGGGAGGAAGAAGGAGACATGCTTCGCTACGTCGCACGCAGGCTGCTGCAGATGGTCCCGGTGTTCTTCGGTGCCACGCTGCTCATCTACGCCATGGTCTTCGCCCTGCCGGGCGACCCGATCGCCGCGCTCGGGGGCCAGCGCTCGCTCAGCCCCGAGGTGATCGACCAGATCAAGGCCAGCTACCACCTCGACAAGCCCTTCATCGTCCAGTACCTGCTCTACCTCAAGGGACTGTTCACCCTGGATCTGGGCCAGTCGCTGCGGGGGACCGAGTCCGTCCTCGACGTGCTGGTGCGGGCCTATCCGATCACCATCAAGCTCTCCCTCATGGCCCTGGCCTTCGAGGCCATCGCAGGTATCGGCTTCGGCCTCATCGCCGGGGTGAGGAAGGGCGGCTGGTTCGACGCCACTGTCCTGGTGCTCTCCCTGGTGGTCATCGCCGTGCCCACCTTCGTCATCGGCTTCGTCCTGCAGTTCATCGTCGGGGTGCGGCTGGGCTGGCTGCCTGTGACCGCCGGTGAGAGCCCCGGTTTCACCGAGCTCCTCATGCCCGCGGTCGTGCTGGGCGCCGTCTCCTTCGCCTACGTGCTGCGCCTGACCCGCACCGAGGTGGCTGAGAACCTCACCGCCGACCACGTGCGCACCGCCCGGGCCAAGGGCCTGAGTGGGGCTCGCGTCATGATCGTCCACGTCCTGCGCAACTCCTTGGTCCCGGTTGTCACCTTCCTGGGCGCGGACCTGGGGGCCCTCATGGGAGGCGCCATCGTCACCGAGGGCATCTTCAACATCAAGGGCGTGGGTGGCACCCTCTACTCCGCCATCATTCGTGGTGACGGCCCCATGGTCGTGTCCTTCACGACCGTGCTCGTGCTCGTCTTCATCGTCTCCAACCTCCTGGTGGACCTGCTCTACGCCGCCCTGGACCCGAGGATCCGCTATGCCTGAGAACACCACGTCCCCCACTATCCGCCCGGGCCAGGAGCGCTTCGTCATCGCCGACGACGAGATCGGCCTGGGTGCCGTCGACGCCGTCGCCGACGAGTCCGCCCCGGCCTCCGTCTGGGTCGACGCCTGGAGGCAGCTGTGCAGTCGGCCCATCTTCTGGGCGGCCTCGGTGCTCATCGCCGTGGCCGTGGCCTTCTCCCTGGTCCCCGGGCTCATCGCCCCGCGCGACCCCGGCTACTGCACGCTGGTCAACTCCTACCAGGGGCCCTCCTGGGGCCACCCCTTCGGATTCGACATCCAGGGCTGCGACATCTTCGCCCGCACCGTTCACGGGGCTCGGGCCTCGGTGAGCGTGGGCATCTTCACCACCCTCGTCGTGGTTCTCGTCGGCTCGGCCGTCGGGGCCCTGGCCGGGTTCTTCGGCGGGTTCTTCGATGCGCTGCTCTCGCGCGTCACCGACATCTTCTTCGCCGTGCCCTTCGTCCTGGCGGCCATCGTCGTCATGCAGATGTTCCGCAACGACCGCTCGATCCTCACCGTCATCCTGGTCCTGGCCCTGTTCGGCTGGCCCCAGATCGCCCGCATCACGCGAGGCTCGGTCATGAGCGTCAAGAACGAGGACTACGTGACCGCCTCGCGGGCGCTGGGCTCAGGACGCATGGCCATGCTGCTGCGCCACGTCATGCCCAACGCCGCCGCCCCCATCATCGTGACCGCCACCGTCGAGCTCGGCGTCTTCATCGTCTCGGAGGCCACCTTGAGCTTCCTGGGCATCGGGCTGCCCTCCTCGGTGGTCTCCTGGGGAGCGGACATCGCGGCCGCCAAGGACGCCCTCAACAGCCACCCCAGCGTCCTGCTCTTCCCCGCCGGCGCACTGGCCCTGACCGTGCTCGGCTTCATCATGCTCGGCGACGTCGTCCGCGACGCCCTGGACCCGAAGGCCCGCAAGTGACACCCTCCAACGCATCCACCGCCACCGCCTCAGGCGCCTCCGACAAGACCTTCGCCCCCGCGGCCTCCTGGAAGACCGAGAGCGATCCCCTCCTGGAGATCAGCGACCTGGAGGTCGCCTTCCGCTCCTCGACCGGGCTCGTCCCGGCCGTGCGCAAGGCGAACCTGACCCTCTACCCCGGCCAGTCGGTCGCCATCGTGGGGGAGTCGGGCTCGGGAAAGTCCACCCTGGCCCATGCCGTCATCGGGCTGCTGCCCGGAACCGGTCGAGTCACCGGCGGCACGATCCGCTTCCAGGGCCGTGACATCACCCACCTGGGCACCCAGGATCTCACCGCCCTGCGCGGCTCCTCCATCGGCCTGGTGCCTCAGGACCCCATGTCCAACCTCAACCCGGTGTGGTCCATCGGCTTCCAGGTCAAGGAGGCGCTGCGGGCCAACGGCCTGGCCGGCGTCGCCGACGACCGCCTCGCCCACCTCATGGCTGAACATGCCGAACATGCGGGGCACGCCGGGCGCATTGGGCACGCCGATGGCGCCCAGAAGGCGGCCACCTCGACCGGCGGGCGCATCGATGTTGACGAGCAGGTGGCCCTCCTGCTGGAGCAGGCCGGCCTGCCCGAGGCCTCCCGGCGGGCCAAGCAGTACCCCCACGAGTTCTCCGGCGGCATGCGCCAGCGCGCCCTCATCGCCATCGGCCTGGCGGCCCGCCCCGACCTGCTCATCGCCGACGAGCCCACCAGCGCCCTGGACGTCACCGTCCAGCGACGCATCCTCGACCACCTCCAGACCCTCGTGCGCGAGCTGGGCACCGCGATGCTCTTCATCACCCACGACCTGGGGCTGGCCGCCGAGAGGGCCGAGCACATCGTCGTCATGCACCGCGGCCGGGTCGTCGAGTCCGGCCCCAGCCTCGAGGTGCTCCAGGACCCCCGCCACCCCTACACCCAGCGCCTGGTCAAGGCCGCCCCCTCCCTGGCCTCCCGGCGCATCGAGTCCGCCCACGCCCGCGGCATCCAGGTCACCGACGACGAGCTCCTGGGCGCCAGCCTGGGATCGAGCGCCACCGAGGAGATCCTGCGCGTGGAGCACCTCACCAAGGTCTTCGAGGTGCGCGGCGCCAAGGGTGGGGACAAGACCCTCACCGCCGTCGACGACGTCAGCTTCGGTATCCGCAAGGGCACGACGACGGCGCTCGTGGGCGAGTCCGGCTCGGGCAAGTCCACGGTCGCCAACATCATTCTGAATCTCATCGACCCCACCTCCGGCAAGGTGTTCCACGACGGGGTGGACCTGTCCACCCTGGGGTCCAAGGAGCTCTTCGCCCTGCGGCGCATCATGCAGCCGGTCTTCCAGAACCCCTACGGCTCCCTGGACCCGATGTACTCGATCTTTCGCGTCGTCGAGGAACCGCTGCGGGTCCACGGGATCGGCACCGCCAAGGAGCGCGAGGCGCGCGTCGCCGAGCTGCTCGACATGGTCTCCCTGCCGCGCTCGGTCATGCGCCGCTACCCCCACGAGCTCTCCGGCGGTCAGCGCCAGCGCGTCGCCATCGCCCGGGCCCTCGCCCTCAAGCCGCAGGTCGTCGTCCTCGACGAGGCGGTCTCCGCCCTGGACGTGCTGGTCCAGGCCCAGATTCTGCGCCTGCTGTCCGACCTGCAGTCCGAGCTGGAGCTGACCTACCTGTTCATCACCCACGACCTGGCCGTCGTGCGCCAGATCGCCGACGACGTCGTCGTCATGGAGCACGGGCGCATCGTGGAGTCCGGGGCGGCCGACGAGCTCTTCGCCAACCCGCGCCAGGACTACACCCGCGAGCTCATCCGGGCCGTCCCCGGAGCCGGCATCGACCTCTACGGCGATGAGGTTCCCCCGAAATCCGAGAGCTGAGGATGGACATCTGATGACGCGGCGGTGGACTTTCAATCCACCGCCGTGTTTCATTTCCCCTCCAATATCGACCAGTCGGGCATTTCCTGAATGCTGGAAATGTATCCATTGAGTTTCACTCAACGGGTATTGTGACCCCGTTCATTTGTTCGTACACGGTGTCACCTTCACGGCTGTCAGGTGCTCGTGCCACAGGCCGGTGTTCCACGTACCGGTGGGTTGTCCGAAGGAGGAGAACGCATGCTCCCGTACCTGGCGCGCCGGATCGCGAACTACGCGGTCCTGCTGTTCATCGCCACATCGTTGGCCTATCTACTGGCCTCGGCCTCCCTGGATCCCTCGGCCCTGTGGAACCGTCAGGATCCTTCCCTCAACTGGGACGCCATTCACGCCAACCTCGTGAAGTACAACATCAGTCACGACCTGCCCGTGTGGGACCGCTACGTCACCTGGCTGCGCAACGTGCTCTTCCACTGGGACTGGGGGCGCACCCCCAAGGGTGAGCTCATCAACACCCTCATCGGCACCAAGATCTTCGTCTCGGTGCGGCTGGTCTTCCTGGGTGCCGCCATCGGCATGGTCGGGGGAGTGGCCCTGGGGGCCTGGACCGCCACGCGCCAGTACCGCTTCTCCGACCGCGTGACCTCCCTGATCTCCATGATTATCATCTCCACCCCCGCCATGGTCATCGCGATCCTCCTGCAGGTCCTGGCCGTCCAGATCAACCGCAGCTCCGGCTTCCAGATCTTCGAGTTCACCGGTGAGGGGGAGGGCGCCCTCGGTCGCCTCCAGCACCTGCTGCTTCCCACCCTGTCGATGTCGCTGGGCGGTATCGCCTCCTACTCCCGCTTCCAGCGCAACCTCATGCTCGACACCCTGGGCGCCGACTACGTGCGCACCGCCCGCGCCAAGGGCCTCATCAAGCGCAAGGCACTGACCCGCCACGCGCTGCGCACCGCGCTCATCCCCATGGCCACCTACTTCGCCTTCGCCCTGGCCACCCTGTTCACCGGTGCCGCCATCACCGAGCGGGTCTACGGCTGGCACGGCATGGGCGAGTACTCCATCAGCGCGATCTCCGGCATGGACATCAACGGAGTGACGGCCGTGGTCGCCTTCTCCGGGCTGTGCACCCTCACCGGCGCGCTCCTGTCCGATGTCTTCGTGGCGATCGTCGACCCGAGAGTGAGGGTGAGCTGACCCATGGCGCGCAATGCTGAACCCAACGGGATGGCCTCCATCGGCAAGCAGATGACGGTGGGCGGCTACGCCGCCGTCGAGCAGGGCGGGGAGGCCCCGCTGAGCCCCGAGGACCTGGGCGACATCACCAAGGAGACCCCCAGGGACTCCCGGCGTCTGACCCGCAGGCAGATCATCACCCGGCGCTTCTGGCGCAACAAGGGGGCCGTCGTCGGCGCGATCGGCTTCCTGCTCATGGTGCTCTTCGCGCTCCTCGGTGACGCCGCGACCCACTGGACCTTCACCGACGTCGACTCCTCCGCCTTCCTGCAGGCCCCCAGTGCCGATCACTGGTTCGGCACCACCCAGGGCGGCCGCGACGTCTACGCGATGGTCGTGGAGGGCACCCGCAAGTCCATGATGATCGGCGTCTTCGTCGCCCTGCTCCAGACGGGCATCGCCGCCGTCATCGGATCCTCGGCCGCCTACTTCGGCGGCTGGTGGGAGAAGATCGCTCTGTGGGCCACCGACCTGCTCCTGGTGGTGCCCTCCTTCCTCATCATCGCGATCCTCTCCCAGCGGGCCGGAGCCGCCAAGGGCTCCATCGCGCTGTTCATCATCCTGCTGGCCGGCTTCGGGTGGATGCTCACGGCCCGCGTGGTGCGCTCCCTGACCCTGAGCGTGAAGAACCTGGAGTACGTCAATGCCGCCCGCTTCATGAACGTGCCCAGTCCCGTCATCATCGCCCGGCACATCCTGCCCAACATCGCCTCCCTGCTCATCGTGGACGCCACCATCAACGTGGCCTACGCCGTCATCAGCGAGACGACGTTGTCCTACTTCGGTTTCGGGGTCCAGTCGCCCAACACCTCCCTGGGCACCCTCATTGCCGAGGGGCAGCGCTCCGCGACCACCTACCCCTGGATCTTCCTGGCTCCGGCCGCCGTGCTTGTCCTCATGCTCCTGTGCGTCAACGTCATGGGTGACGGCCTGCGCGATGCCATCGATCCCTCGTCCAAGTCAGGAGGCAAGGCATGAGCCCCACGAGCAGCACCCGTACGTCCGCCGAGGCCGCGAAGAGTGCCGCGGCCGTGCCCGCCGTCGACGCCCGCAGAGGCGACGACGCGCTGCCGGACCCCACCAGCACCGCCCCGCTGCTGGAGGTCACCGACCTGAAGGTCTCCTTCCCCTCCGAGGACGGGCGCGTCAACGCCGTGCGCGGAGTCAACCTGTCCGTCGCCCGCGGTGAGGTGCTGGCCCTGGTCGGCGAGTCCGGCTCGGGCAAGTCCGTCACCTCGACGGCGGTCATGGGGCTGCTGGACGAGTCCGCCGAGGTCACCGGCTCGGTGCGCCTCCACGGCACCGAGCTGCTGGGGCGGCCCGACGGCTACATGTCCCGCATCCGCGGCTCCCAGGTCGCCATGGTCTTCCAGGACCCGCTCAGCGCCCTGACCCCCGTGTACACGGTCGGTGCCCAGATCGTCGAGGCCCTGCGGATCCACCAGCCCGGGATGAGCGAGGCGGACGCCCACAAGCGCGCCATCGAGCTGCTCGACCTGGTGGGCATCCCCAACCCGCAGGTGCGTGCCAAGGCCTACCCCCACGAGTTCTCCGGCGGCATGCGCCAGCGGGCCGTCATTGCCATCGCGATCGCCAACGACCCCGATCTCATCATCGCCGACGAGCCCACCACGGCTCTCGACGTCACCATCCAGGCCCAGATCCTCGATGTGCTGCGCACCGCCCAGAAGGAGACCGGTGCCGGCGTCATCATGATTACCCACGACCTGGGGGTCGTGGCCGGCATGGCCGACCGGGTGGCCGTCATGTACGCCGGGCGCATCGTGGAGACCGGCGACGTCGACGACATCTTCTACCGCTCGCGCATGCCCTACACGATCGGCCTGCTCGGCTCCCTGCCCCGTCTGGACGCGCGCAAGGACTCGGCCCTGGCCACCCTGGAGGGCAACCCGCCCTCCCTGCTCGAGCTGCCCCGAGGGTGCCCCTTCATCCCCCGCTGCCCCATGGCCCAGGCCGAGTGCGCCCAGGAGGAGCCGGAGCTCGCCCTCGTGGAGCGCGACGGGACCGACGGCCAGGAGGCCGGCTCCGGCTCCCAGTACTCGGCCTGCCGCCGCCGAGACGAGATCGAGCGGGACCAGCTCGACTACTCCCACATCTATCCCGTGCCGGCTCTCAAGACTCCCGAGACCATGAGCCTGCCGCACGCCGAGCGCCCCGAGGTGCTGCGCGTCGCCGACCTCGTCAAGGAGTTCCCCCTCATGAAGGGCGCCGTCTTCAAAAGACGCGTGGGCACCGTCCACGCCGTCGACGGCGTCTCCTTCGACGTCCGCCGGGGCGAGACCCTGGCCCTGGTCGGCGAGTCCGGATGCGGCAAGACCACCACCCTCATGGAGGTCCTCTCCCTCCAGGGGCCCCAGGAGGGCACGATCGTGGTCTTGGGCAAGGACACGGCCGATCTGGGGCGGGCCCAGCGCCGCCAGGTGCGCCGCGACCTGCAGATCGTCTTCCAGGACCCCATGGCCTCTCTGGACCCGCGCCTGCCGATCTTCGACATCATCGCCGAGCCGCTGCGGGCCAACGGGTGGAAGAAGGCCGATATCGGGCCGCGCATCGAGGAGCTCATGAGGCTCGTCGGGCTCGAGCCCAGCCACGCAAACCGCTACCCGCGCAACTTCTCCGGCGGGCAGCGTCAGCGTGTCGGCATCGCCCGCGCCCTGGCCCTCGAACCCAGCCTCCTGGTCCTCGACGAGCCGGTCTCCGCCCTGGACGTGTCCATCCAGGCCGGTGTCATCAACCTGCTCGACGAGCTGCGCGCCACCATGGGGCTGAGCTACCTCTTCGTGGCCCACGACCTGTCAGTGGTGCGCCACATCGCCGACCGCGTCGCCGTCATGTACCTGGGGCGGATCGTGGAGATCGGCGACGTCGACACCATCTTCGAGGCCCCGGCCCACCCCTACACCCAGGCCCTGCTCTCGGCGATCCCCATCCCGGACCCGGCCAAGGAGCGCGGCCGCAGCCGCATCGTCCTGGAGGGCGACATGCCCAGCCCCGCCAACCCGCCCTCGGGTTGCCGCTTCCGCACCCGCTGCCCGAAGTTCGCCTCAGGACTCACCGACGACGAGCGCTCGGCCTGCCTGGGAGCCATGCCGGAGTTCCGATCCCAGGGCGAGGACCACGACGTCGCCTGCTACTACCCCGAGCGCACCGCGGTCTTCTGAGGTCCCTCGCCCCGAGTCCTCCCATCGCACTGTCCACCGATCCAGTCCACCGATCCTGCCCACCACCGTGCGCCGCTGACGGCGCCCTTAGTGAACGGAGATTCCCATGAAGCTCAACCGTCGCATGTTCCTTGCCACGACGGCCTCCGCGGCCGTCCTGACCGCCCTGGCCGCCTGCGCCAAGAACGGCTCCGGCTCCTCGGGCTCCACCGCCGGCGTGCCCACCGCCGCCCCCGACGAGCTCCAGGACGGGGGCACGCTGCGCTTCGGCATCGCCACGGCGCCGGCGAACTGGAACGTCGCGACCGTGGACGGCAACGTCGTCGACACACGGCTGGTCATGAAGTTCGTCGCCCCCTACGTCGTCGACTGGGCCGAGGACGGCAAGGCGACGCCGAACCCCGACTTCCTCACCAAGCTCGAGGCAGCGGAGGCCGGTGGCAAGACCGTGGTCACCGTGGCCGTCAACGAGAAGGCCACCTGGGGCAACGGACGCAAGTGGGACTCCGAGGACATCAAGGTGTTCTTCGACCACGTCAAGGACCCCAGCTACTCCTGGGCCTCCGTCGAGGGAATCGACAAGGTCGAGAAGGTCGAGATCGTGGACAAGCAGACCGCGAAGGTCACCTTCAACTCGATCTATCCCGACTGGTCCAATGCCCTGGCCGGCATCACCCCCAGGGAGCTCATGGCCGACGCCAAGACCTTCAACGAGTCGATGGCCGGCGCCACCAAGTTCAACAACGACTACTTCGCCGGCCCCTTCAAGATCAAGAGCTACGACGAGTCCAAGCAGGTCATCACCCTGGAGCGCAACGACAAGTGGTGGGGGGCCGCCCCCAAGCTCGAGACCGTCACCCTGCACGTCCTGGACGACTCGGCCATGGGACAGGCCTTCGCCAACAAGGAGATCGACGTCCTGGACTACATCTTCTCCGCCGACGTCTACCAGCAGGCCAGTGGCCGTGACGACGCCGAGGTCCGCCAGAACACCGGCCTGCAGTGGCGCCACATCATGTTCAACGCCTCCTCCGGCCCCCTGGCGGACAAGGCCGTGCGTCAGGCCATCACCCGGGCCTGCGACCGTGAGGCCATCGCCGCCTCCGACCTGGCGGGCCTGCCCGTGGACGCCAAGAAGACGCTCATGGGCAACCGCTTCTTCCTGCCTGTCCAGGAGGGCTACCAGGACAACTCCACCAGCTGGGGCCACGACGTCGAGGCCGCCAAGAAGCTGCTCGACGGCGCGGGCTGGGTGGCCGGATCCGACGGCGTGCGTGCCAAGGACGGCACGAAGCTCGAGCTGGTGATGACCATCCCCTCCAACGCGCCGGTGGCCACCAACGAGGCCAACCTCCTTCAGAAGCAGCTGGGCGAGATCGGCATCAAGCTCAGTGTCTCCACGGTCGAGATCGACAAGTACTTCCCGGAGTACCTCAACAAGAAGAACTACGCGCTGACGGCCTTCACCACCGAGAACACCCAGTACCCCCTGGCCAACGTGGGCCAGTACTACGCCTCGACCAGCCAGTCCAACTACACCGGACTGTCCGTTCCCGAGGTCGACCAGTACGTCGCCAAGATCGGCTCGACCCCCGACGGCTCCGAGCGCAACAAGCTCGCCAACGAGCTCGACAAGATTCTGTGGGAGAACGTCTTCAATATCCCGATCTACCAGCGCATGCAGCTGACCGCCGTGCCCAAGACGCTGCGCAACTTCGGCGCCCAGGGGCTGGCCTCCTTCCGGCCCGAGAGCATCGGCTACGTCAAGAGCTGAGCCGGTGCCCTCAACCGGAGCGGATGACGACGGACGCGAGCCGGTGCGGCATGATGCGCCCGTGCAAGAAGACGTGCCCACCACCGTGACCACCACTGTGCCTCCGGTCATGCCGACCGTCGTCATCCGCTCCCTGCCGGCCCGCCTGGGCACCGTCCTCATCGGCCTGGCCGCGGCAGGGATGTCCCTGACGATCGGCCTGGCCGACGGTGCTGCCCACGGGCTGCGCACCCTGGCCTGGGCGGGGCTGCTCACCTTTCTCACCTGGCTGCTGTGGTGGGCCCCGCAGATCACCCTGGCCCCGCGGGCCCTCACCATCCGCAACGCCTGGCGCACTCACGTGCTGGGCTGGGACGAGGTCGAGATGTGCCGCACCCGTTGGGGGCTGTCGGTCGTCACCCGTGACGACGTCGAGGTGCGGGCCTCGGCCGCTCCCCGCCGCGGCGGCATGGCCGAGTCCTTCCGGCGCCGCCAGGAGCTGCGCGAGCAGCAGGAGCGGCGCGACGGCCTGCGGGACACCGAGCCGGCCCCGGCGGTGCGCCCGGACTACCTGGTGGGGGAGGGGACTCACCGCACCAACCTCGACACCGGTGACACCGGAACGCTCATTGAGGCCTACGCCGAGCAGGTGCGCAGCCTTCTTGCTCGGGCCGCAGGCGATACGGTGCCCGGTGAGGCCGCCGGCGTGACCAGTAGCCTCAACCGCCCGGTCGTCGCCGCCGCCGGACTGCTCGCCGTCGCGCTCGCGGCCGTGACCGTGCTGCTGTGAGGTGACCTACCACTGCTCTGATAGATGGCGAGAGGGACTAGTACGCGCTGGGAGTGCGGGGGAGGGGTAGTCGAATGAAGCTGATGGCGGAGGACTACGTCGTTGAGTTTCTTGTGTCGCGAGGCCTGTATGTTCTGGCGAACTCGGCAGTTCCAGTACTGCTGGCGATAGCTGTCGCATCGGAGGGTTACAGCGCCTCCGGTGTCGGGCTGGTTCTCGGCGTGGGGGCGCTGCCGGGCATCCTGGGTGCGTTGCTGGCTCCGCAGATGCTGGTCCACGTCAGCCCCAAGACCATGTTCGGCGGTGCGGCAGCTGCATGGATCGTCATCTGTAGCGGGATCGCGATGCTCAGTCATACCGGCTCGGTTGGCCTCGGCGTGTACGTCACTGTGTCATTCACCTTGGAATTTGTCGCATCGATCATGTATCCAACGATGGGGTCCTATGTCGCAGACCTCGTGCGGTCGGATCTGCTGGATCGGATGAATTCTGCCAGGGCTGTCGTCGCCGGCCTGTGCGCGGTCGCCGGCCCTGGAGCTATTGCGCTGGTGCAGTCATGGCGAGGTGTTTCAGATGCTTGGTGGCTGGTATCCCTACTGATGCTCGTGTGCCTGCTCTCCCAGAGCCGCCTGCCGAAGGGGCGTAGAACGGGTGGTGCGGATCGTGTGACCGCGCTGAAGCGGGGACTGCAGGCCGCTGCACGTTCCCGAGGTGTTCTCGTTGTGCTGGTCGCCTCCGGGGTGTGGCACTTTACTGTGTGGGGAAGTTACATGACGCTATTCCCCGTCGTGCTGCGCGATGAGTATCAGGCGTTATGGTTCATCGGTGTCAGCGAGTCCTTGTTTGCGGTCGGTGGAATCGTGGGGTCCTTGGTTCGTATGCCATCCCGCTTGTCGCGCCCAGTGCTCTGCCTGGTTGCGCTTCTCAGCTTCGTTCCGGTTCCGGTCAGTGTGGTGCTCGGTGCGCCTCTTTGGCTGGTCGCGGTGTCCCTCTTTGCATCAAGTGTCGTGATTGCGTCGACGAGTGTGGCTTGGGAGACATTTCTTCAGTCTCGAGTCGAGCGTGACGCACTGCCTTCTATGTTCGCCTTGGACTACCTAGCCGGGGATGGCGTCGCACCGCTTGGCTATGTGGCTGTTCCTGCCCTTGCGGTGTGGCTGGGGCAGGGTACGGGGGTACTGATGACCGCTGGGGTATGCGTCGTGGTGCTGCTCGGGTGCCTGTGGGCGTATGCCGTTTCTCCGGAGGTGGAGGACGTCGAATCGGCTGCGGAATGATCGGCAGCTCGTGGTTCGCGGCTCCGCAAGGCGGTTGATGCTGCCGGTGCCTGAGTGGTCGAGGTGAGGGGCGGCACATGCCGGGTGTTGGCCCGGCCATGGCAGGTCGCGACCGGCGTCCTCTAGTCTTTCTCTGTTTCGTGCCCTGTGGTCGGTGCCTGAGCGGTGCCTGACCCGCGGCGTCCTCCCACCGGAAGAAGTGCCCCCTATGAGCGTGCGCCAGGACCTGCGCAACGTCGCCATTGTCGCCCACGTCGACCACGGCAAGACCACTCTTGTCGACGCCATGCTCTGGGAGGCGGGGGCCTTCGGGGCCCGGGCCACCGAGGAGACCACCGGCGAGCGCGTCATGGACTCCGGCGAGCTGGAGCGCGAGAAGGGCATCACGATCCTCGCCAAGAACACGGCAGTCCACTACTCGGGTCCCTCGGCCGCGGCCGCCGGCTGCCCCGAGGGCATCGTCATCAACGTCATCGACACCCCCGGTCACGCCGACTTCGGCGGTGAGGTCGAGCGCGGGCTGTCCATGGTCGACGGCGTCGTCCTCCTCGTCGACGCCTCCGAGGGGCCCCTGCCCCAGACCCGCTTCGTGCTGCGCAAGGCCCTGGCTGCGAACCTGCCGGTCATCCTCGTGGTCAACAAGGTGGACCGCCCCGACTCCCGGCTCGACGAGGTCGTCGGCGAGTCCACCGACCTGCTGCTGTCCCTGGCCAGCGACCTGGCCGACGAGCACCCCGACATCGACCTCGACGCCGTCCTGGACGTGCCCGTCATCTACGCCTCCGCGAAGGCCCGCCGCGCCGACACCGAGGCCCCGGCCGACGGCGAGCTGCCGGCCAATGACAACCTCGAGCCGCTCTTCCGCACCATCATCGAGCGGATCCCCGGCCCCTCCTACGAGGAGGGCGCCCCCCTGCAGGCCCACGTCACCAACCTGGACGCCTCCCCCTTCCTGGGGCGCCTGGCGCTGCTGCGCATCCACAACGGCACCCTGCGCAAGGGGCAGACGGTGGCCTGGGCCCGCCACGACGGCTCGCTGGCCTCCGCCCGCGTCTCCGAGCTCCTCGTCACCGAGGGGCTGGACCGCAAGCCCGCAGAGGAGGCGCACGCCGGCGACATCGTCGCCGTCGCCGGGATCGAGGACATCACCATCGGCGAGTCCCTCGTCGACCCCGAGGACCCCCGCCCCCTGCCGCTCATCACCGTGGACGACCCGGCCATCGCCATGACCATCGGCATCAACACCTCCCCGATGGCCGGGCGCACCAAGGGCGCCAAGGTCACCGCCCGCCAGGTCAAGGACCGCCTGGACCGCGAGCTCATCGGCAACGTATCCCTGCGGGTCCTGCCCACCACCCGGCCCGACGCCTGGGAGGTCCAGGGGCGCGGCGAGCTGGCGCTGGCGATCCTCGTGGAGCAGATGCGCCGTGAGGGATTCGAGCTGACCGTTGGCAAGCCCCAGGTGGTCACCCGCACCATCGACGGCAAGCGCCACGAGCCCATCGAGCGCATGACCATCGACGTCCCCGAGGAGTACCTGGGCGCCGTCACCCAGCTCATGGCCGCTCGCAAGGGCCAGATGGAGACCATGACCAACCACGGCACCGGCTGGATCCGCATGGAGTTCCTCGTGCCGGCCCGCGGCCTCATCGGCTTCCGCACCCAGTTCCTCACCGAGACCCGCGGCACCGGCATCGCCTCCTCCATCGCCGAGGGCTACGCCCCCTGGGCCGGGAAGATCGTCTCGCGCACCACCGGCTCCCTCGTCTCCGACCGCGCCGGGGCCGTGACCGCCTACGCGCTCATCCGTCTGCAGGACCGCGGCAGCTTCTTCGTCGAGCCCACCCAGGAGACCTACGAGGGGCAGGTCGTGGGGGAGAACCCCCGCGGTGAGGACATGGACGTCAACGTGGTCCGTGAGAAGCAGCAGACCAACATGCGCTCCTCGACCGCGGACACCTTCGAGGCCCTTGTGCCGCCGCGCCGCCTCACTCTGGAGGAGGCCCTCGAGTTCGCCGCCGACGACGAGTGCGTCGAGGTCACCCCGGAGGCCGTGCGCATCCGCAAGGTCATCCTCAACTCCCAGGAGCGTTTCCGCGAGAACGCCCGTCGTCGTCGTGCCGAGGCCTGAGAGGAACCGCCGCCCATGAGCCAGTCCGTCAACCGTGGGGAGAAGCCCGCCGCCGGCGAGGCCGCAGCCGACGTCGTCGAGCCCGTTGAGGCTGCTGTGCCGGCCGAGTCCGCCGAGCAGGCCGAGGATGCTGCAGCGGCCGAGGAGGCTAGGGAGGTTCCCGCCGCCGAGCAGCCTGAGGGCAGGTCGGCCGCGGCTGAATCCGCTGAGGGCGGAGACGCCGATGACACCCCGACCCTCAACCTCGACGAGGAGTCCCAGGACGATCCGGACGAGGAGCCCGGCGCCGAGGCCCAGGAGAGGGATCCCGCCGAGGCTGTCGAGGCCGTGAAGCCCGCGGAGGCGGCCGAGCCGGTCCAGTTTGCTGCGCCTGGTGAGCTGGCCGAGTCCGCCGAGCACTCCGAGGAGCCTGAGTCGGCTCCGGCCGCCGTCGAGCAGCCTGAGGAGAAGGCTCCCGCCACTGAAGCCGCCGAACCGGTGGCGACGCCGGCATCGACGCGCATTGTCGACGAGGCCGCCACCCCTGCCGAGGCCCTCTCGCCCTATGAGTCGGCCGGCGCCGATGCGGCTGGTGAGACCCGGCGGAGCACCGCATGGAGCCCCGATTCCGGCGACATGCCGCCGTCGATCACACCGAAGAGCCTGTCCGGGGCGTCGCCCTCGGCGCCCGAGCAGATCACGCCCGCCGTCGACGCCGCCCGAGCCGCTGAGCCCATCGAGGGCGATGCCGATCCGGTGGGGGACAACGCCGCCCCCGCCGCCGTCCCCGAGACCCTCGCCGCGGCCGCGACGACGCACAAGCCCACCAAGGCCCAGGGGGTCGCGAAGAAGACCAATGGTGCGGCTGGCGGATCACGCGGCTCGCTCCGTCGGCGCCTCGTCCCCGCCGCCTGCGCCGCTGGTGCCGCGGCCCTGCTGCTGGCCTGGGGCGGCATCGCCTGGTGGACCACCCAGCACATCGCCTCGGGCACCACCGTCTCCGGCGTCGATGTCTCCGGCCTGAGCCCCAAGAAGGCCCACGAGCGCATCGGCAAGGGCGTCGGCGACCAGCTCGCCCAGCCCGTCACCCTCACCGTCGGGCAGGGCAGCTCCGAGCTCGTGCCCGCCAAGTCGGGAATCTCGGTCGACACCGACGCCTCGGTCAAGAAGCTCACCGGATTCACCCTCAACCCCCTCACCCTGGCTCAGCGCCTCGGCGGTCAGCACACTGACGCCGTCATCCGGGTCGATTCCACCGCGCTGCGCGGCGCCCTGGAGGACCGGGTCGACACGATGGCCAATGGTGCGGTCTCGGCGACCGTGACCCTCGATGGCACCAAGCCGGTCACCACACCCGCGAGCAACGGCATCGGACTCGACGTCGAGGCCTCTCTCAAGCAGATCGGCGGCACTTGGCCCCTGGGGAAGAAGACCCTGGCCATGGCCGAGGGCACCGCGACCCCCGCCATCACCGACGAGGAGGCCTCCGAGTTCGTTGACGGTACCCTCACGCCGCTGCTCTCCAGCGGACTGACCGTGAACACGGCCGACGCTGGCGCGCAGAGCAAGAACCCTGGCACGGCCGCGGCCTTCTCCCCGCAGGACACCGCTGAGATGCTGAAGATCTCCTCCGAGGGCGGCACCTTGAGCGCCACCTTCGACCCGACCGCGCTGCGCGACGCCATCGTCGCCAGGGTCGGCCAGGTCGAGACTCCCGCCCAGAACGCGACTTGGAAGATCGACGGCTCCGCCACCGGCGCCCCCGGGGCGCGTCCCCAGTACGTCCCCGCCGCTCAGGGGAAGACCATCGACACCGCGGCCCTGTCCGCGAGCCTGCTCAAGGCCGGCACCTCCGCCACCGACGTCGCCGGCCGGACCGTGACCCTGCCGATGGTCGTGTCCGAGCCGACGGTGAAGACGCCGCAGAACGAGTGGGGTATCAGCGAGGCGATCGGCGAGTTCGCCACCCCGTACAACGCCGGGGACGCGCCGCGCACCCAGAACCTCACCCGCGGGGCCGAGCTCGTCAACGGCACCGTCGTCAAGCCCGGCGAGGTCTTCTCCCTGGAGAAGACCCTCGGCGAGGTCGACTACGAGCATGGCTTCGCCGACGCCGGAGTCATCTCCAACGGGCAGCACGTCGACTCCCTGGGCGGCGGGCTGAGCCAGGTGGCCACCACCGTCTTCAACGCCGGCTTCGAGGCCGGCATGGACGACACCGAGCACCACGCCCACCAGTACTACTTCGACCGCTACCCGGCCGGGCGCGAGGCCACCTTGTGGACCGGCAAGCTCGACGTGAAGTTCACCAACTCCACGTCCCACGCGGTGCTGGTCCAGGCCTGGCTGGACGGTGAGCAGATCCACGTGCGGATGTGGTCCACGAAGTACTACGACGTGTCGATCACCTCCTCAGACCGGTTCAACTTCCGCCCGGTGTCCACCGAGCGCAAGTCCGGCCCCGGCTGCGAGCCCTACTCGGGTGGCAACCCCGGCTTCGACATCACCGTCACCCGCACCCGCAAGCACGACGGCAAGGCCCTGCCCGACGACGTGCTCACCACCCAGTACGCCGCCGACAACGACATCGTCTGCTCCTGAGACGGGGCGCCCCGGCAGCCTGGAGCCCTGCCGGGGTGCAGCGCCGGTGCGGGGTTGATGTCAGCGCCATGGACACTGAGGCCTTTCTCGGCGCTCCGACGTCGGTGTTACCTGTGACATTCGCGCCGCGGCAGTAACGTAATCAAGGTATGGCAACCCTGAGTTTTCGGCGTGCTGACGGCCACTCTCTCACCTCTTGGGCCGGCGGGCACTGGGGGACCATACTTGGCCCGACCCCGCTCACCCGCGCGGGAGGATTCCCCTGAGAAGAAAGGACACTGCTGCCATGACGTACGTCATTGCCCAGCCCTGCGTCGACGTCAAGGACCGTGCCTGCGTCGACGAGTGTCCCGTCGACTGCATCTACGAGGGTGAACGCAGCCTCTACATCAACGCCGACGAGTGCGTCGACTGCGGTGCCTGCGAGCCCGTCTGCCCCACGGAGGCGATCTTCTACGAGGACGATGTTCCCGAGGAGTGGGAGGACTACACCCGCGCCAACATCGACTTCTTCGAGCTCAAGGGACTCGGCTCGCCCGGCGGCGCCCAGAGGACCGGCGCGCTGGACTACGACGACCCCATGATCGCCGCTCTGCCCCCGCAGAACGAGGAGTGGAAAGAGGCCAACGGCTACTGAGCCGGCGGGCCGGGGGTGGAGACGCCCCCGGCCCGTGAGGAAGAATCTGGGCCCGTGACCACCAGTGCGACACCTGAGACCTTCCCCAGCCTCCACCTGCCCCGCCGACTCGCCCTGCCCGACTTCCCCTGGGACTCGCTGACCCCCTACCGGGAGCGGGCCGCCCAGCACCCGGACGGCGTCGTCGACCTCGCGGTGGGCACCCCCGTCGACCCCACCCCCGAGATCGCCCGCAACGCCCTGTTCTCGGCTGCCAACGCCCCCGGCTACCCGACGGCGGTCGGCGCCCCCGTGGTGAGAGCCGCCATCACCGAGTGGATGGAACGACGTCGGGGCGTAGTCGGCTTGGGCGATGACGAGGTCATCCCCACCATTGGCTCCAAGGAGTCCGTGGCCCTCCTGCCGCTGCACCTGGGGGTGCGTCCCGGCGACCTCGTTCTGCACCCTCGAGCCGCCTACCCCACCTACGACGTCGGTGCGCGCCTCGTGGGGGCCACCCCCGTCCCGGTGGACACCGACGCCGACCCCGCCACCTGGGGCATCGCCGAGGACGCGCCCGTGGCCGTCGTCTGGCTCAACAGCCCCGGCAACCCCGACGGGCACGTCCTGGACGCCGAGCAGCTGGCCCGGATCGTCGCCTGGGCCCGGGCGCGGGGCGCTGTCGTCATCTCCGACGAGTGCTACGCCGAGCTCGGTTGGGAGGCGCCGTGGGACGCCCAACCGATCCCGAGCCTCCTGGACCCCCGGGTCGGGGGAGCCGAGGGCCGAAGCGGCCTGCTCGCGCTGTACTCGCTGTCCAAGCAGTCCAACCTGGCCGGCTACCGGACGGCCTTCCTCGCCGGCGACGCGCGGCTCGTGGGCGCCGTCACCGAGGTGCGCAAGCACACCGGCATGCTCATGCCGACTCCGGTGCAGGCGGCCCTCGTGGCCGCCCTCGGCGACGAGGCGCACATGGAGGTGCAGAAGGAGGTCTACCGGGAGCGCCGCGAGGTGCTCGTCGAGGCGACCGCTGCCGCCGGGCTCGTCAGCGACCCGGCCTCCGTGGCGGGCCTGTACCTGTGGCTCCGGGGGCCCGAGTCGATGAGCGCCTACGAGCTCGTGGGGGCCTTCGCCGAGCTGGGGATCGTCGTGGCCCCCGGCGACTTCTACGGTGAGGCCGGAGCCGGGCGGGTGCGCATGAGCCTGACCGACACTGACGAGCGAGTGGCTGCCGCCGCCGCGCGCCTGCGCTCGCCTGAGGCCGCTGCCCTCTTCGCCGGCTGAGGTCGGAACAGCCAGCCGAATCAGCCGCTGACCAGCGCCTTGATTAGTTTATCAAGCGCGGATGGGTGTCCGGCTGCTGCCTCCGGCGGGCTGATCCGGCCTGATCGGCCGATCCGGTGGCCCGTGATGAGCCCATGAAACAACGCTGTGACGGCGCACCCCGTACAGTGGTCGCTGGGCCCGCCGGAACCCCGTGGGTCCAGGTCTCGCCGTCGCGATGCGTGCGGCCCTGAGCCCCAGGAGGCATGATGACGAGCACCCCCACCCCCGCCGCGGCTGAGCAGCCCGACCAGAGCCGGCCCAGCGCCGTCGGTGGTCCTGGCCTGTTGGCTGTTGACGGCACCAACCTCGAGCTGCCGCGCACCCCGGCGACCGACGGCGCTGACGGCCTGGGCGTGTCCAAGCTGCTGGGCTCTACCGGCGTGGTGACGCTCGACCCGGGCTTCACCAACACGGCGTCGTGCACCTCGCAGATCACCTACATCGACGGCGCGGCCGGGATCCTGCGTTACCGCGGCTACCCGATCGAGGAGCTGGCCAAGTCCTCGACCTTCCTGGAGGTCGCCTACCTCCTCATCAACGGCGATCTGCCCGACCGCGAGTCCTTCGCACGCATGGAGCGGCGCATCTCGCGCCACCGGCTCCTGCATGAGGACTTCCGCGGCTTCTTCACTTCCTTCCCCTCGTCGGGCCACCCGATGGCGATCCTCCAGGCCGGGATCGCGGGCCTGGCCACCTACTACGAGGACACCCTCAACCCGCACGACCCCTACGAGCGCGAGCTCGCCACCGTGCTGCTGCTGGCCAAGATGCCCACGATGATCAGCTACATCGCCCGGCGCGCCATCGGCCTGCCGCTGCTCTACCCCGACCCGCAGCGCTCCTACGTCGAGGACTTCATCCGCCTGACCTTCGGCATGCCCTACCAGTCCTACGACATCGACCCGGCCGTGGTGCGGGCCCTGGACATGCTGCTCATCCTGCACGCCGACCACGAGCAGAACTGCTCGACCTCCACCGTGCGCCTCGTGGGCTCAGCCGACGCCAACATGTACGCCTCCGTGGCCGCGGGCGTGGGCGCCCTGTCCGGGCCGCTGCACGGAGGCGCCAACGAGGCGGTCCTACGGATGCTGGACACCATCCAGAGCTCGGGAATGACCACAGCCGAGTTCGTCCGCAAGGTCAAGGACAAGGAGGACGGCGTGCGGCTCATGGGCTTCGGCCACCGGGTCTACAAGAACTACGACCCGCGCGCCGCCATCGTCAAGGAGACCGCCCACGACGTCCTGACCCGCCTGGGCTCCGACGACGGCGACCGCAAGCTCGAGATCGCCATGGAGCTGGAGGAGACGGCGCTGCGCGACGAGTACTTCGTCTCGCGCAGCCTCTACCCGAACGTCGACTTCTACACCGGCCTCATCTACCAGGCCATGGGCTTCCCCACGAAGATGTTCACGCCCCTGTTCGCCCTGGGGCGCCTGCCGGGCTGGATCGCCCAGTACCGCGAGATGATCGCCGACCCGGCCAAGCGCATCGGGCGGCCCCGCCAGGTCTACGACGGCTCCACCGAGCGCCACTACGTGGCCATGCATCGCCGCAAGCACGACGACGGACAGTACCCGGCCACCCGCGCAGGCGTCGCCAGCCTCGACCGCGTCACCAGGGTCTGAATCACGAGGCTCTGAGGCTCACGGGCCACGCCGGTTACCCAGGGCTGATTGTCTGTGGCCGGTTGTCTGTGGCCGGGCGGTGCGGTTCGGGAACGTACTTTCCCGACGAGGACTGCGTTCTCCCCCAAACCACTGCGGGCGGACCTCAGTGGTTTGGGGGAGAAGTACGTCCCCGACGCAGAAGTACGTCGTCGATCAGGGCGTTGGGCCGTCCAGCGCGTCTCCTCGCCTACAGGTCGGCCAGGTCGATCTTGCCCATGTGCAGGAGCTTGTCGCGTGTGGCGGCGTCGGCCATGAGCTCGGCGATGTTGTGGGGGACGACCTGCCAGGAGACGCCCCAGCGGTCGACGCACCAGCCGCAGTGCTCGGCCTCGGGCACGGCCGACAGCCCCGCCCAGTAGCGGTCGATCTCCTCCTGGTCCCGGCAGGAGACGATCATGGAGACCCCGGGAGTGAAGGTGAGGTCCTGGGAGGCCCCCGAGTCCCTGGCCGTCATCCAGATGCCGCGCAGCGTGAAGTCGGTGAACATCACCGTTCCCGCCTCCATCGGCCCGCCCTCCTCGTAGCGGTACAGGGCCCCGCGATGGGCGTCGTCGAACAGGTTGATCCAGGCCTCGGTGGCCTCCTCGGCGTTGGCGTGGTTGGGGCCGCCGAACATGAAGGAGGGCAGGATGAAGGGGCGCGGCTCGCCGGCCGGGTCGGTGAGCATGAGCTGCCAGGTCATGCCGAAGCGGTCGCGAACCCAGGCGTAGCGCGGCGAGAAGGGGTACTCGCCCAGTTCCATGAGCACACCGCCGGTGGACAGGTGCTCGTGGAGTTCATCGAGGTAGGCCCGGGCCTGGTCCTCGCCACCGAACAGGAGCGGGTCGAAGTTCAGGATGCAGCTGATCGACGGGTTCGGGGCGTACTGGTCGCCGCCGTTGATGAGCGAGAGACGGAAGCCATGGATGCTGACCGTGGCCGCGAGCCCAGGTGCCTGCTCGACGACGCGGGCCTCGCGGAAGATGTCGGCGTAGAACTGGGCGGCCTCGTCGGCGTTGCCGTTGCACCAGATGGCGGGAGTGATGAGCTGAGCCATGTGGACACCGTATCGCGACATGCGTTGGGGCCGCTGAAGTGTTGTGGCCCCCATCTCTAGTGGCGCGCCCTCCAGTGAGGACTGTGCATGATGCCGACCGTGTTCCCGAACGGATCGACGATAGATGCTGTTGTGAATCCGCCCCCGCGCTCGGTGATCGGCGTATGAGCATGTGCCCCGTGTGTGACGAGGGTGGTGAACGTTGTGTGAATATTGTCGGTGTGCCAGTAGGTGATGGGTGATGTTGTCGAACCCGGGGACGGTGTCATGAAGGAGCGATCCATGATGCCCAGTTCGTCCTCGTCCGGACCGATGCGGAACTCGGTGTAGGCACAAGGGCCGGTTTGTGGACTGCGGTAATACGGAGTGATGCCCAGCAGGTCTGCGTACCAGTGAGAGGCGGCGTTGACGTCATCAGCGGTAAGAACCATCGTGGTGAGTCCTTGCAGGATGGTCATGGCGTGTCCTTTCGGTGAGATGCCTTGTGGCACCCAACCTAGAACTGAAAGTGCTCATCCGGTGCGCACCATTGTCTGAGATGATCTTTAGTGTGCGTGCAGACCGTCTGATCGTCCTCCTGTTGCTCCTCCAATCGCGTGGGAGGATGACTGCCTCCCAGGTGGCCGCGGAGCTCGAGATCTCGCCAGCTACTGCCAGACGAGACCTCGAAGCCCTCTCGACGGCGGGAATCCCGGTCTACTCACAGCCGGGGCGAGGTGGTGGCTGGCGCCTTGTTGGAGGTGCTCGAACTGATCTGACTGGTATGTCTGCGGGCGAGGCGCGAGCGCTGTCGCGGATGCTAGGAACGGCGGCACTGAAGGACCCAGAAACTCGGGTGCCCACGATGAAGCTTATCCAGGCCTTACCATCTTCTCTGCGTGATGAGGCTGAACGGTTGATGACGGCAGTTCATGATGACCGTGTTGCCTGGGGTGAGTTGGCGGCTGATGCAACGTCGGGCCTAAGTCAACTTTGTGATGTCGTCGCCCAGCACCGAGTGGTGGTTGCCTCCTATCAGTCAAAAAATGGGGAGTGTAGTGTTCGGCGTCTGCTTCCCCTGGGGCTGGTGAATAAGGTAGGTGTCTGGTACCTCATCGCTGATGGTGAATGTGGGATGCGGATATATCGAGTATCGCGGTTTGAGGAGGTGGTCGTGACGAATGAAGTGTTCGACCCTCCGAAAAATTTCGATGTCGCCGCCTACTGGGATGCTCAAGCGGACGTCATTGAGGGAAAGCGGTCTGGGGTTGCTGCGGTGCTGCGGGTGCACTCGTCGATCATTCCTGTGCTGCGTTATCAGTTCGGAAGGTATTTCACTCTCCTTGAGGAGGGTGACGTGAGCGTTGTTGAAGTTCGCGCCCACATGCTAGTCGGATTGGCTGAGAGGCTTGCGGGGTGGGGTGACCGCATCGACGTCTTGTCACCACCTTGCCTGCGGTCTGAACTCGCCCGTATCGGCTCAGAACTGGTTGCGCATCACGGTTCTGCACGATGATGAATCGGTGTCAGACATCGACCTCAGTTCTGAGATGGCTTGGACGGATCATCAGTGCGCTGACGGTGCTCAGTAAGAATGCGGTGATGCCGATAGCGGCGAAGTTGTCGGTGAGAGTGAGAAGTGGACCGCCGATAAGCCCTGCCACCGTTGTGCCGAGGTACATTACCGTGCTGGTGAGGGTGGAGATGGTACCGCGTGCTGTGCTGTCAAGTTGCTGCAGGTGGAGCATACGGACGCTGAGCATTGCGCCTCCGCAGGCGAAGAGAGGCAGGAATACCAGTCCCACAACGATCGGAGCTGGGGAGGCGGCGAGTACCAGGTAGGCGATGCCCATCACTACGGCGCTCAGGTAGATGGCTCGGACAGGGGTCATACGGCCGGTCAGGCGGACGCCGAAAAGGCTGCCGATCGTGTTACCGATCCCGCCAGCAAGGACGATGAGCGCCACTGTGACTTTCGAGGTGCCCAGACCGTCCTCCAACCAGGTCGGTGCGTAGGTAAATACGGTGAAGAATGCCAGCGTGTACGCGAGGTAGGACAGGAATCGTGTGAAGGCTTGTGGTGCGTGGAGCAGGGTCAGGTACGGCACTTTCTTAGCTGCCGCGGTGGGATGGAGATCAGGGATCTGGTACCAGAGCGTGACTGTCAGCCCCAACGAGCAGACCCCGATAATGGGGAAGATGATGCGCCAGTCGATGATTGCGAGGAGACTTCCGAGAGGGACCCCGACAACCTGAGCGATGGACAGTCCGGCGGTTGTATATCCCATGACGCGCAGAACATGTTGCTGATCCGGGCCGACGAGGGTGGGGATCATTGCCCACACTTGCGGTGCGGCGATGGCCGCCGCGCCGCCAGTGATGAAACGGAAGATGAACATCGTCCAGAATCCTGGGGAGACTGCGCAGGCGGCTGTTGCCAACGCGAAGACCACCATCCCAAGTGTAAGAATGATCCTGCGGTTACCTCGGTCCGAGATCGGCCCGGACAGCAGCCCGGTGAGCGCGTACCCGATCGCATAGACGCTGACCAGCCAGCCACTCTGCGTCGTCGACACATCGAATGCCTTGGCCAGTGACGGCAGCAGTGGCGCGACGACGAAGGTGTCCGAGCCGATCAGGAACATGACCGCGAACCCGAGTAGTGAAAGTTTTCGGTCCATAACGTCCTCCAGTCCGTTGAGAGCGCCTCAACGCTAAGCCTTGACAGTGATGTCAATGTCAAGAGACGCTGGCGCGGTCCAGTAAGTTGATCGAAGAGGGGCGTATGCGCATCACCGAAGCTGCCCGGCATGCTGGGACCAGTCCACGGATGCTGCGCTACTACGAGGCTGAGGGGCTGCTGGCGCCCGTGCGTCGTGACAACGGCTATCGTGACTACGGTGCTGGAGAGGTTCTCGCTGCCCGCCAGATCGTCGCGCTGTCCCGCGCTGGCTTGCCCATCTCGCTCATCAGGACGGTGCTGCCATGTGCCACAGAAAGCGGTGCGTTGCGGGCATGCCCCTCGGTCGCGCCCGAGCTGCGCCGTCGGCTCCGCGACGTCGAAGAACAGATTGACGCGCTCGCGAGCGGCGCCGAGGTCATCAGGAGCCTCCTCGACAACCTTCAAGACGTCGCATCTGCCTAGCCCGCCTTATAGCTGCGTGCTGGTGTCTTACTCGATGGGCGCGAGCCGAACTTGGCTGCCACGCTGGCGTTTATCTTCTGAGGCCTGAGCCGTCCGGGAGCCCTGCTCGCGTCGTAGAGTCATCGATGTCTGGCTCTGTCCGTGGCAGAACCACTACGGTTAGGCTGGCCTTATGAGCAAGAAGTCCGCTGCCTCCACCGCCTCCGCCGATCTTCCGCTGCCTCACTCCGACCGCCCCATCGCTTCAGCCCCCGGCCACTGGGTCCTGGCCCGCGCCGGCAAGCGCGTCCTGCGCCCCGGTGGCGCCGCCCTGTCCGCCGCCATGCTCAGCCACGCAGGCCTCGCCGGTGCCGACGTCGTCGAGCTCGCCCCGGGCCTGGGGCGCACCGCTGCCGAGATCATCAAGGATCACCCCGCCTCCTACACGGCCATCGACCGCGACCCCGACGCCGCCCGGCGCGTGGCCGCCGTCGTTGGGAACCTCGGCACCGTCCGCCAGGGCGAGGCCGCCGACACTGGCCTGGACGAGGCCAGCGCCGACGTCGTTGTCGGCGAGGCCATGCTCACCATGCAGGGGGACAAGGGCAAGGCCGCCATCGTCGCCGAGGCAGCCCGCGTCCTGCGCCCCGGCGGGCGCTACGCCATCCACGAGCTCGGCGTCACCCCCGACGACATCGACGAGGACTACTACACCCAGCTGCGCCGCGACCTGGCCCGCTCCATCCACGTCAACGCCCGCCCCATGACGGCGGCCGCCTGGAAGGAGCTCATGGAGGGGGCCGGACTCGTCGTCGACTGGGTCGACACCGCCCCCATGGCCCTGCTCAAGGTCGGCCGCAATATCCGCGACGAGGGACTGGGCGGCTTTCTGCGGATCGCCCGCAACGTTGCCGCCGACAAGGCGCTGCGCCAGCGTGTCCAGGAGATGGCCGCCACCTTCAAGCGCTACGAGAAGGACATGGTCGGCATCGCCCTCGTGGCCCACAAGCCCGAGTCCTGAGCCCCGCTTCTCGCCGGTCGTCGACGTCGCGGTCGTACCTTAGCTCGCGCGTTCGAGGGGTCAAGGGTGCGAACGCGCGCCCTAAGGTACGAACTCGCGGATGCGTCCCTACTGTGCAACGGGCCCTAGTCGTCGCGGATCGCCCCGCGCAGACCGGCGCGCAGCACCTCCCGGTTGAGCAGCGCGATCGCCTCGATCGGGATGCCGGCCGGGCACGCTGGCACGCACTCGCCGTACTCCGAGCACGGCCCGAAGAGCGCATCGAGCTCCCGCGTCATCGCCCGAGCCCGGCGCCCCCGTTCGATACGCCCCTGCGGCATGAGCGACAGGTGCGCCAGCTTCGCCCCCGCGAAGAGCGCCGCCGCCCCGTTCGGGCAGGCCGCCACACAGGCCCCGCAGCCGATGCAGGCGGCGAAGTCCAGGGCCCGCTCCGCCTGCAGGTGCCCCTGGGCGACGTCGTCGGCATCCGGCGCGGTCCCCGCGGCCACGTCCACGGTTCCGCCCGCCCGGATGAGCTCGTCGAGCGCCGTGCGGTCCACCACCAGGTCCCGGATGACCGGGAATGCCGCGGACCTCCACGGCTCCAGCCGGAAGCGCCTCACTCCGGGGAAGGCCCGCAGGTGCTGACGGCAGGCCGGGGTCGTGTCCAGCGGCCCGTGCGGCACCCCGTTGACGAGGAAGCCGCAGGCCCCGCACACCCCCTCCCGGCAGTCGGACTCGAAGACCACCGGCTCGCCGCCGGCCTCGATGATCTGGTCGTTGAGGCGGTCGAGCAGCTCGAGCAGACTCATCTGCGGCTCGGCGTCCTCCACCACGTGACTCTCGAAGAAGCCCCGTGCCCGAGGCCCGTCCTGCCGCCAGATCTCCAGCTCGATCCTCATCGGTAGTCCCTCACCTGCATGGCCACCAGCGAGAAGCTCAGTGGCTCCGTGCGGCGCGTGTGCCCGCCGTCGTCCCCGGTCTGCCAGGCCGATACCGAGCACCAGGTCTCGTCATTGCGCTGGGCCTCGCCGCCCTGCGTCGCGTACTCCTCGCGGAAGTGGGCGCCGGCGGACTCGCGCCGGTCCAGGGCGTCGAGGACCATGATCTCCGCCAGCTCCAGGAAGTCGGCGACCCGCAGCGCCTTCTCCAGCTCCTGGTTGAGGCGCGCCTGGCCACCGACCACGGTGACATCGGCCCAGAACTCCTCGCGCAGGGCGCGCACCTCCTCCAGAGCGTGCAGCAGCCCCGCCTCGGAGCGGCTGACCCCGCAGCCGGTGTAGAGGATCTCGCCCAGTCGGCGGTGGAACCACACCGGACGGTGGGTCCCGCCCACCGCCATGAGCGCCTCAATGCGCTCGCGGGTGTCGGCCACGGCCCGAAGCACCTCCGGAGCCTCGGGGCTCAGGGGCCTACTGCCCACCAGCCCGGCCAGGTAGTTCGGCACGGCCAGCGGAAGCACGAACCAGCCGTCCACGCTGGCGCTCAGCAGCGAGTTCGCCCCCAGGCGGTTGGCGCCGTGGTAGTTGTTCGAGGCCTCCCCACCCACGAACAGTCCCGGGATGGTGGACATCTGGTCGAAGTCCACCCACAGCCCGCCCATCGTGAAGTGGGCGCCCGGGGCGATGCGCATGGGCACCTCGTAAGGGTCCTCCCCGGTGGCGTCGAGGTACATCTCGAACAGGTTGCCGTAGCGCGAGGCGATGGTCTCCTTGCCCAGCCGCTCCAGCGCGTCGCGGAAGTCGAGGTAGACCGAGTTGCGCAGCGGCCCGACGCCGCGGCCGGACTCGATCTGCTCGCGGGCGTTGCGCGAGGCGACGTCGCGCGGGGTGAGGTTGCCGAAGGCCGGGTACTTGCGCTCCAGGTAGTAGTCGCGCTCGTCCTCGGGGATCTCGTTCGGGGCCCGCTCGTCCCCGGGGCGCACGGGCACCCAGATGCGCCCGTCGTTGCGCAGCGACTCGCTCATGAGCGTCGTCTTGGACTGCCAGTGGGAGCTCACCGGCAGCGCCGTGGGGTGGAACTGCACCATGCAGGCCGAGGCGAAGGCCGCCCCGCGCCGGTGGGCGCGCCAGGTGGCGGTGGCGTTGGAGGCCATGGCCAGGGTCGAGTAGTGGTAGACGCTGCCGTAGCCGCCGGTGGCCAGCACGACGGCGTGCGCGGTGTGGGCCCGTACTTCGCCGGAGAGCAGGTCCCGGGTGACGATGCCCTGTGCGCGGGAGTCGGCCACGATGAGGTCGAGCATCTCGGTGCGGGTGTGCATGCGGACGCTCCCGGCGGCGACCTGCTCCTGGAGGGCCTGGGCGCAGGCGATCTCCAGCTGCTGGCCGGTCTGTCCGCGCGTGTAGTAGGTGCGTGAGACCTGCACCCCGCCGAAGGATCGGGTGGCGAGCTGGCCGCCGTACTCGCGGGCGAAGGGCGCCCCGATCGCCTCCATGTGGTCGATGACCCGGCCGGACTCCAGTCCCAGGCGCACGACGTCGGCCTCCCGCCCCCGGTAGTCCCCGCCCTTGACGGTGTCCTTGACGAAGCGCGCCAGGGAGTCGCCGTCGACCTTGCGGGCCCGGGCGGCGTTGATCCCGCCCTGGGCGGCCACCGAGTGGGCGCGGCGCGGGGCGTCGTGCAGGCTGAAGCACTCCACCCGGTAGCCCAGGCGTCCCAGGGTCGCGGCCGCTCCGGCGCCGGCCAGTCCGGTGCCCACCACGATGACGGTCAGCCTGCGGCGGTTGGCGGGATTGACCAGGCGGTACTCGTCGCGCCGGCGCTCCCAGGCATGCTCGGGCGGGCAGTCCGGCAGGTGCGCATCCAGGTCCTCGCCGACGTCGTACAGGCCGCCGACGGCGCCCGGCACACTCGCGCTCATCCGATCACCCCCGTGCAGATGAGGACGGGCAGCAGGCCGTTGACGACGGCGACGGCCAGGGCCACGGCCAGGGCGAGGGCGCGGCAGGCCTTGCGCAGTCTGGGGCCGGTGCCGCCCAGGTCGATGACCACGTTCCACAGGCCCTGCGCCAGATGGAGGGAGAGCGCCAGCATGACCAGGCTGTAGAAGACCGCCATGCCGGGGCGCGACAGGCTCGCCACGAGGTTGTGGTAGGCGCTGACCTGCAGCTCGCCGTTCGACGTCGTCGGTGCCTGAAAGTCCTCAGGAGCGATGAGGCGGCCGACGGTCAGGTCGAGGACGTGGATGAGGACGAAGGCCCCGATGAGGACGCCGGTCGCCAGCATGGAGCGGGCGCCGATGGTGCGGGCGGGCAGGGCCCGGCGCCGGAAGGCCCCGCGAGCGCTCCTCGCCCGTCGCCACAGCGCGATTCCCGCCGCGACGTGCGCCACGACGCAGGCCACCAGGGCCAGGCGCATCGCCCACAGGAGCCCCTCGTGCGGCAGGAGCGGGTAGGCGACCTGCCGCAGCCAGGCGGCGTAGCCGTTGAAGGCCTGCGGGCCCGCGAGAACCTTGAGGTTGCCGACCATGTGGACCACGACGAACAGGGCCATGATCGTGCCGGTGATCGCCATCGTCACCTTGAGGGCGCGCTGTGAGGCCCACACGGGGGTGCGGCGCCTGCGCCGGGGAGGAAGCGCGTCGCCAACAGGCTGAGCAGCCTCGGGGACACGGGCGGCCGTGGATGTCGCAGCCATCTGCCCTCCCCTCCATTGCGTAGAACAACCCATCACTATGATAACGAACACTGTGGTGCTGGTGTGGGGAGTGCGCCTTGTTCTTCGGGGGCGTTCGACGCGACCGGCCGCCTCCCGCGGCTGAGGCGGGAGACGGCCGGTACGAGAAGCGCGGCGGCGGGGGAGTAGGCGGAGGAGAGCCCTACTGGCCGGGGTGCTGGGGTGAGCCCAGCTCGATGCTCTTGCCGCCGCGGGCCAGGGCCTCGACGGCACCGGACTGGGAGTTGCGGCGGAACAGGACGTTGGAGGCGCCGGCCAGCTCTCGGGCCGGAACCACACGTGGCTCCTTGAACAGGCCGAGGTTGCCGGGCACCACGCCGCCCTGCGGCATGAGGGAGACCCTCGTTCCGGCCGTCAGGTACAGACCGGCTTCGACGACGCAGTCGTCACCCAGCGGGATCCCGAGCCCCGAGTTCGCCCCCAGCAGGCAGTGCTCGCCCAGGGCCACGCGCTGGCGCCCGCCGCCGGAGAGCATGCCCATCGTGGAGGCGCCGCCGCCGACGTCGGAGCCGTCACCGATGACGACCCCTTGGGAGATGCGGCCCTCGACCATGGAGCGTCCCAATGTCCCGGCGTTGTAGTTGACGAAGCCGGAGTGCATGACCGTGGTGCCCTCGGACAGGTAGGCGCCCAGGCGCACGTTCGCGCCGTTGCCGATGCGCACCCCCGAGGGCAGTACGTAGTCGGTCATGCGGGGGAACTTGTCCACCGAGTGCACCTGGACGGGGCGCCCCACGGCGGCGCGCAGGCGCATGCGGGTGGTCTCGAAGTCCTCGGCGCGACAGGGGCCGGCGGAGGTCCACACCACGTTGGGCAGGCGGGAGAAGATCCCGTCCAGGTTGACGGTGTTGGGCCGGACCAGGCGGTGGGACAGCGTGTGCAAGCGCAGGTAGGCGCCGGCTACGGTCTGGGGGGCGTCGTCGAGGTCGGCCCAGGTGCGCACCACGGTGGTGTGGACGCCGCGGGCCTCATCGCGCCGCTCCATGGCGCTCAGGGAGGCCAGGAGGTCGGCGTGCCCGTCCTCGGGCTCGTCGCCGAGAACCGGTCGGGGGTACCACACGTCGAGAGTGTTGCCGTCGTCGGTCACGGTCGCCAGGCCGAGACCCCATGCACTGCGAGTCGTCATGGGAACACCCTACGGTCCCCGGTGGCTGACCGTTGCCGGTGGGCGTGCGAGAATCACCGCATGGCGCGCACGACGATCCACCTCATGCGGCACGGCGAGGTGCACAACCCCGGGGGCATCCTCTACGGCCGTCTGCCCGGGTACCACCTGTCCACCCTGGGGCACCAGATGGCCCAGCAGGTCGCCGACGTCCTGTCCGCCTCCGGGCACGACATCACCCGGGTCATCACCTCACCCCTGGAGCGGGCCCGGGAGACCGGTGCCCCCACCGCTGCCGCCTTCGGTCTGGCGCCGACGACGGATCCCCGACTCATCGAGGCCGGCAACTCCTTCGAGGGTATGGCCGTCAATCGCAACCGCTGGATCCTGGCCCACCCCACCTACTGGTCCAGCTACGTCAACCCGCTGCGCCCCTCCTGGGGCGAGCCCTACCGGGAGATCGTCGAACGCATGCGCGGCGCCGTCGTCTCCGCACTCGACCTCGCCGAGGGCCACGAAGCGCTCCTCGTCTCCCACCAGCTGCCCATCTGGTCGCTGCGCCTCTTCCTGGAGGGCCGCCCCCTGGCCCACGACCCGCGCCGCCGCCAGTGCGCCCTGGCCTCCCTGACCTCCCTGACCTTCGAGGACAGCACCCTGGTGGGGCTGGCCTACTGGGAGCCGGCCGGTGACCTGCTGCGCCAGGCCCGCGACATGGTGCCCGGCACCTCCTCCGCCCAGACCGCGGGCAGTGTCAGCCCCGTCGGCCCCACCAGCCCCGCCGGGCACGCCGAGGCGGCCCGGTGACCCAGCAGCCGCCCTCGCGTCCACTCGGCGGCGAGGTCGTGCGCACCGGCCCGACCGGTGAGGTCAGCCGCCCCGGCCGCGCCCGCCCCGCCCCGCGCCGCCCCTGGACCGGACAGGACTTCGTGTGGTGGCACACCGCCGCCGTCCTGACCGCCACCCGCCAGGGCCGCCGCCCCAACCCGGTCTCACCGACCATCGACCCCGTGCGCCCAGCCCTGGGATCCGGGGAGGTCATGCTGGCCACCTGCGACGCCGAGCTGCTCATGTGGCGGCGCGGGGACGTCACCTACAACCCCTCCCGGGGCTTCTTCCTGGCCGGCGGCCCCGTCGGCCTGGCCCTGACGGCCGCCTTCTTCGGCGGACAGGCCTACCTCAACCACCGGCGCCGACGCGCCGCCGAGGCCGACGCCGTCGAGAGGTGGCGCCACCTGGCCGGCGCCCGCCTGACTGTGTCCACCCACGGCATCTACCTGGGCACGGGGGAGGGCGTCATGCCCATCTCCTACGCCGACATCCAGGAGGTCCAGCTCACCGCCACCGGTGAGATCGTCATCGCCGCCGCCAACGCCTCCGGCTCGGTGCGCCTGAAGATCCGGGCCCAGTGGGCCGAGCTCGTCCTCATCCTGTGGTCGGTGCGCTACATGCCCGAGCACCCCCAGCTCGTCGGGCGCACCTGGATCCCCGGCGACTGGCTCATCCACGCCGCCGCCCACGGCTACGACGTCGACACCACCCCCTGGCCCCAGGCCCGCCCCGCCCTGCCCTGAGGCCGGAGCGCCGAGGCCGGGCCGGCGTGCACCCGGTCAGTGCTGGTCAGTGTGAGTCGGTCCCGGAGCGGTCGGTCCCGCCCGTCTCGCCGGCCTCAGGATCCTCGTCAGCTCCGTCGTTACTGGCGCCGTGACCGCCTGCGGGCTCTTGCGGGTGGTGCTTGCGACGGCGGATGTCCTGCTCCAGGTCCCTGAGGAACTCCGGGTCGTCGTCGGGCGCCATGGGCCGGGGGCGCTGCGGACGACGGAAGGTCGTGCCCTCCTTGGAGGACCACACGGTGGGCTCGACGTAGCCGCCGCGCTCCTCAGCGGCCTTGACCCGCGAGAAGATGATCCAGGCTATCGGGCCGATGGTCGGGAACAGCACGACCAGAGTGATCCACAGGTACTTCGGCATCCGCGCCGGCATGCTCTCATCCGGCGTGCGTGCGCAGTCCAACAGGGCGTACAGCGTCAGAGCGAACACCAGGACGATGAGGACGATACGCATGGGCCAACCCTAACCGAGCCGGAGAGCCCCGCAGACCCCCCACCTGCTCGACCCCTCTCGGTGCCCCGCCTCATCCCCAGCCGGCCCGGGCCGTGGCACGATCTTGGGGTGCCCGCCCCGCCCGCCCTCCGCCTTCTGACCGGCGGAACCGCCCCCGACGACGTCGCCGCCCTGCGCACCGCCCTCGCCGAGCGCCTGGCCCTGCGCGGCCTGCTCCCCACCCGCGATGGCCGCGATGGTCGCCCCGCCCTCGCCGCCGAGGGCGGGGAGGGCCGGACGGGTTCGCCACAGCCGCTGCTCGTCCCCATCGCCCCCGGGGAGGACGAGGGGCAGGTCCGGTCAGACCTGGCCCGCCGCATCACCCGCGTCCCCGCACGCACCGACCTCATCCTGCGCACGTCGGGCTCCACCACCGGCACCGGCCGACTCATCGCCATGAGCACTGCCGCCCTCATGGCCTCCGCCCGCGCCACCCACGCACGCCTCGGCGGCCCGGGAACCTGGCTCCTGCCCCTGCCGGCCCACCACGTCGCCGGCCTGCAGATCCTCATCCGCTCCCTGGAGGCAGGAACCGAGCCCGTCGTGGTCGACACGAGCGCTGGATTCAGCCCGACGGCGCTCGCGGAGGCCCTGCGCTCGGCGCGCCGGTCCACCGGGGCGGCCGTCTCCCGGCTCTACGTCTCCCTGGTCCCCACCCAGCTGGTGCGCGTCCTGCAGGACCCGCAGGCCCGCCGGGCCCTGGCAGGAGCCGACGCCGTCCTCCTGGGCGGCGCCGCCGCCGACCCCGCGCTGCTGGCCCGGGCCCGCGGGGCGGGCGTCACCGTGGTCACCACCTACGGCATGAGCGAGACCGGCGGGGGCTGCGTCTACAGCGGCCGCCCCCTGGAGGGGGTCGAGATCGCCATCCAGGCCCCCGACGCCGAGGGTGCCGGCCGCATCCTCATCTCCGGTCCGGTCCTGGCCGAGGACTACCTCCACACCCCCGGCCGCAACCTCAGCGCCAGCGAGGGCTTCCATCGCAGTGGCGCCAGGCGGGTCCTGGCCACCTCCGACCGCGGCCGGCTGCACCCCGACGGGCGCCTGGAGGTCCTGGGCCGCCTGGACGACGTCATCATCACCGGGGGCGTCAAGGTCGAGCCCCGCCACGTGGAGGAGGCCCTCACCGGTATCGACGGCGTGGCCGAGGCCTGCGTCGTCGGCCTGCCCGACGAGCAGTGGGGAAGCACCGTCGTCGCCGCTGTCGTGCTTGAACCGGGCCGGCAGCCGGGCGGCCCGAAGCGGCTGGACGGCGCCGCCCTGCGCGAGGCCGCCCGCGCCCGGCTGGACGGCGCCCACGCCCCCAAACGGGTCGTCGTCCTGGAGGCCCTGCCACTGCGCCCCAGCGGGAAGGTCGACCGGCGTGAGGTCGCCCGGCTCCTCGCCACGACCACGACAGACGTGACCTCGGAGCCCCTTACGCCAGAGCCCTGATCTCCGCCTCACTCGGGCAGGTGGCCGGGCCGAAGTGCGTCGTGGTCAAGGCGCCGGCCACATTCGCCCAGCGCAGCGCCGTCCTCAGGTCGACGCCCCGGGCAAGGGCCGCGGCCAGGACACCGGAGTGCGCGTCACCGGCCCCGTTGGTGTCCACCGGCGTCACCGGGATGCTTGGGGTATGGCACGCCGCGCCACCGTCGGAGAACCAGGAGCCCTGCTCCCCGCCCCGCACCAGCACCGTGCCGAGCCGACCCGACAGCGCCTCGCAGACGCCGGAGTGGTCACCGGCCTCCACCCGCAACTCCAGGCGGTCGGCGAGCAGCCCGGCCTCACGCTCATTGAGCGACCAGACGGGCCCCAGCGCACTGAGGCGCTCCAGCGAGCTCATGGGGACCGAACCAACCATGGGGGAGACGTCGAACAGTGCCGTGCACCCCGCTCGGGCTTCGGTCAGTCTCCCGGCCAACCGCTCCAGCGCCGTCCTGGAGGCATCATCGGCCAGGGAGTAGCCGGAGAGGTAGACGACGTCGTCGCCGCTCACCTCCAGGTGGTCGAAGGCATCCACCGGGCCACGAGTCTCTGCCCCGCAGGTGGAGATGAAGGTGCGCTCAGCCCTCGCATCGGTCATGGCCACGCAGTAGCCCTGGTCGCCGGGTGCGACCGGGCCGACATGATTCACCCCGATCTCCTCCAGTGCCCGCCGGGCCACCTGGGCGAAGGGCCCCTCGCCCAGCGGCCCGGCGTACAGGGTCTCGACCCCCATCCGGCGGGCAGCGGCCAGCACGTTGAAACCACCGCCGACGGCCATGGAGGACTCGTCGGCGAACACATCCCCGCCGGGCTCGGGAATCGCCTCGATGCGCAAGGTCAGGTCAATGACGACCTGACCGGTGTGAATGACCCGTCCCATCATGGCCGCCTCTGCTCCGGAGCGTCTTGCTGACAGTGCCCGCTGCCGCCGCGCAGCGCCAGCAGCGCCTCACAGACCGGCTCGAGCCGCAGGCCGGAGCGCTCCAGCACCCGATCGACCAGCTCGACGGGAAGAAGATGGGGTGCACTCGCCCCCAGGACCGCACCGGCCATCGCGGCAATGGTGTCAGTATCTCCCCCGAGCTCAGCGGCGAAGCACAGCCCGTCCAGGGGCCGCTGCGCGAACTCCCGCACGATCACCAGCGCGCAGGGGACCGACTCTGCCGACTCCACCGACGTTCCGACGTAGGTGCGCAGATGCTCGGCCAGGGCCTCCCCGTGCAGGTCACGACTCGTCTCCAGGGCCAGGCGGGTGCGGGCGGCAACGGAGGCCTTCTCCGTCCAGTGGCCCGCCTCGGGGTGGGCGGCCACGAAGTCCAGCGCCGCCTCCAACGCCCCCGCCGCGTCAACGCCGTCGATGGCCGCGCTGACCGCCGCGGCGAGGAGCCCAGCGGCCTCGAAGCCCTGCCGGGTGTCGTGGGTGACCAGGCAGGAGGCCCGAACAGCCCGGGCCAGCGCGTCGCCGTCGGCGCTCAGGGAGAAGGCGATGCCCACCGGGGCCACCCGCATCGCGGCGCCGTTGGTGGTGCCCTGTCCGCCGGTGCAGTGCGGGTCCGCCCCGGCGCGCACCCGCTCCAGAGCGAGCTTGGTGGAGGGCCCCAGCAGATCCAGGGACCCGCGAGCGCGCATATCGTCCTCCCAGCGCAGGAGGGCATCGGCGAGCTGGTGGGGGTCGATGCGGCCGCCACCGTCGATGAGGAGACCAGCCAGGATGAGAGCCTGCTCGGTGTCATCCGTGATGCTGCCCGCAGGCACTGAGGGGGCAATGGGCTGCTCGGCGACGGCGTCGCGCAGCCCGGTGATCGTGCCGTAGCACCGGCGGATCCGTGCCGGACTCATCGACTGAGTGGGCATCCCCAGCGCGTCGCCGAGGGCCAGCCCGGTCAGCGCTCCCAGGGCGCGTTCGCGTGCCGGGGGCTCAGCCACCACGGGCGCAGGCATGGGTGAAGGAGTGCGAGGGCGGGGATCGGGGTGTCTCACGGAGGTCCTTGTGGTGATCGCGGTGCCGGCTGCCTCATCGGCCGAGTGTGGCTCAGGCGCTCGCACCGGTGAGGGCCACGGCGCTGGTAGGGTCACTGCCGCCTACCCTAGAGGACTGCGAGAGGATCGGAGGAAGCCGTGAGCGGCGAGAACGGCGAGCACCCGCAGGACAGCGGCCCCCGTGCCACCAGCTGGGGGGAGGTGGTGCGACTGCGCACCCTGCCGGCCGCCGTCGCCCCCGTCATCCTGGGCGCCGGGGCGGCCGCCGCGATGGGGGAGCTCTCGGTGCTGCGGAGCCTGCTGGCCGCGGGCGTGGCCCTGGCGCTGCAGATCGGCTGCAACCTGGCCAATGACTACTCCGACGGCGTGCGCGGCACCGACGACGATCGCACCGGGCCGCCGCGCCTGACCGCCTCCGGGCAGGTCGCCCCCCGCACCGTCAAGCTCGCCGCCTTCGGCTGCTTCGGGATTGGAGCCCTCCTGGGCCTGGCACTCGTGGTCCTCAGCGGCCAGTGGTGGCTGCTCGCCGTCGGGGCCGCGGCGATCGCGGCCGCCTGGTTCTACACCGGAGGCTCCCACCCCTACGGCTACGCCGGCCTGGGGGAGGTCTTCGTCTTCGTCTTCTTCGGCCTGGTGGCCACGGTGGGCACCACCTACGTCCAGGCCGGCACGGTGCCGGGGTGGCTGTGGCCCTCGGCCTGCGGGATCGGCCTGCTCGCCTGCTCCCTGCTCATGGTCAACAACCTGCGCGACATCGATACTGATCCCGCCCACGGCAAGATGACCCTGGCGGTCCGCCTGGGGGAGGGGGGCGCCCGGCGCGCCTTCTCCCTCATGCTTCACGTGCCTCTGCTGCTGGGGGCCGTCGCCCTGGTGTGGGCGCGCGAGACCGGTTCGGCCAGCCCCGTCGACGGCGGCGGGCACATCAGCCCGCTGCTGACCCTGGTCATCGCGCTGGCGGCGCCGCTCCTGCTCCTGCCACTGGTGCGGCGGGCCACCGCGCCAGTGCGCTCCGGCGCCCGGGGGCGCGATCTTATTGCCTCCCTGCGTGACGCCGGCCTGCTGGAGCTGGCCTACGGCGTCGTCTTCGCCGCCGCCACCGTCATCATCACCCTGTGAGCCCGGGTTCTGGAGAGCGTTGATCTCATGCGGGGAGATCTCAGGGTGTCAACGAAGTACATCGACTGGGCGCTGGTTCCGTCCCGCTGGATCGAGCGGCGATTCCTCATCTTCACCGCACTGCGCAACCCGGGGTACGTCCTGCTGCATCTCGTTGCGGGCCCGCCTCTGGCGGCTGTCGTGGGAATCACTATCGGAGTGCTTCTGGAGCTGGTGGGGGTGCCCGACGGAAACGGGATCTGGGCCTTTGTGTTGGGGGCCCTGCTCGTGGCCTCTCTCATGGGGATCCGGCTGCTGAGCTTCACCGTGTTCAACGCCTCGGGCGTGCACATCTTCCGGTTCATCGGATGCTGGTGGTGGCGCAAGGACATCCCCTGGGTGGCCTTTCGCGAGACGGCGCGTGTGGACCTTCAGGAGGCGCCCTATGACATCCACGGCTTCACACCTCCCGATACTCACAATCTGGCGTTGCATCTGACGACCATGGAGGAGTGGGCCAGGTTCGTTGGGGCCGGGGCGGTACAGGGGGATCGCCCTGATCCGCTGGCGGGTCTCCCGCCGAGGGACCGCATGGCGCTGATCAAGGCATTCGACAAGCAGGGCACGTTCTGGCGGTTGGACAGAACTTCGACGATCATCCCCGGATTCGTGCGCCTGTCTCGACCTGACGACCGGCGTCAGGAGGCTCAGGAGCGTATCGCCCGCGATTGGCGCGCCCTCATCGAGTGGGCGGAGCAGAAGCAGTACCTGCCCAGGCGCCTCTACCCCTTCGAGTCCTACCCGGGCTTTCTTCCCTGGTAGCCCGGACCTCAAGTCTCCGGGTGCCGGCGGTCGGAGCCGGAGCCCTCCTAGTGACGGAACACCCGGTCCACTGCTGCCAGGAGCGCCCGCTGAGGAAGGACACGGGTGAGGAATCGTGCGACGACGGCGTTCCCCAGCCCGTCGACAACGCTGGGCCCGCTCCCTCTCAGGGCTCGCATCGTCGTATCGAGGACCTGGCGCGTGGAACGGAGCCTGCCGACGACCGTGCCCTCGTCGGCGACCTGGAAGAACGGGGTGTCTGTGGAGCCGGGGCACACGGCCAGGACACGGATGCCGTCCCTCCTCGTCTCTCGCCAGAGCGCCTCAGTGAAAGAGAGCACGAAGGCCTTGGTGGCCCCGTAGACGGCCATGTGGGGCATCGGTTGGAAGGCTGCGGCGGAGGAGATGTTGATGATCGTGCCGCTCCCGCGCTTGCGCATGGCCGGCAGGTACCTGGCCGTCAGACCCACCACCGCAAGACAGTTGAGGCGCACCTCCTGTTCCAGGCGCTCGGGGGCGTCGTCGGCGACGTCCTTCCCAGTGCCGAAGCCGGCGTTGTTGACCAGGACGTCAATGTGCAGACCTCTGCGGTTGGTCTCGTTCCACAGCCGTTGGGCGGCGTCCGGCTCGGACAGGTCCAGGGAGATGGTGGTGACCTCCACGCCGTGCTCCTTTCGGAGCTCTTCAGCCAAGGCGTCAAGCTTGTCCTGCCGGCGGGCCACCAGGACAAGCTCGTGCTTCTTGGCTGCGTAGCGGCGGGAGAACTCCTCACCGATTCCCGACGATGCTCCGGTGATGAGCGTGACCATGGGGGCTCCTCCTCGTGATCGGGCGGGTGATAGCCAAACAGCGTGGGCTGCACCGCTGTGTGCGGTGCGGCCCACGCTACGAGAGACGAGTCGGGTCCTGGGGGCTCAGCGGGCCGGTTCGGCGTCGAGCGGAACCCACGGGTCGGGCTGGTGGGTGATGCGGTTGCGCACGTCCCGGCGCACGAGCTCGATCGACCACAACCAGATGACGTGCCCCAGTGCCTCGGAGAAGTGCTCCGCCCAGGTCTGTCCACCGGCGACCCACGGGAAGAGTGAGAGACCGGGCCGGTGGACGGCTTGCAGATCGAACGGTGTCTTAGTCGTCCGTTGTCCACCGGCCCGGCCTCCCGGAAGCCTGGCACGGGAGGCAGCCGGGCCGCAACGTCGTCAGGATCCCCTCGCTCGCCTCTGTTGCGCCGTGGTACGGCCGACGTCGAACCGTGGAGAAAAGCCGGCGAGGGCCTCGCCGCAGCCATTGCTGCTACGAGGCCCTCGCCAGACGGATAACGCAGGTCTACCGGCTCAGTTGCCGCCGCCCTGCTGGCCACCCTGCTGGGCACCGGCGCTGCTGTCCGCACCACCCTGCTGGCCACCCTGCTGCTGACCGGGCTGCTGGCCTCCCTGCTGGTTGTCGCCCTGAAGGGAACCGCCCTGCTGCTGGCCACCCTGCTGGTTGTCGCCGCCCTGCTGCTGGCCCTGCTGGCCGCCCTGCTGGTTGTCACCGCCGGGCTGCTGACCACCCTGCTGGGTGCCTGCGCTGCTGTCCGCACCGCCCTGCTGACCGGGCTGCTGGCCACCCTGCTGGGTGTCACCGCCGGGCTGCTGACCCTGGGGAGCAGTGGGCTGGGCGCTTCCACCGGTGGCGCCACCGGTCATCTTGCTGTCAGCGCTGGGCGTGGCAACACCGCCGTCGCTGGTCTTGCCCGCGGTCTGCTTCGTGGCGGGAGTGGTCGAGTCACTCGAGCTGGAACCCGAGCAGGCCGCCAGACCGAGGCCGGCGGTCACGATGAGGAGCGAGGTGGCGAGGGTCTTGGCACGTGTAGCGGTGAATCGCATGAGTTCTCCTATGCGGTTGCTGGTGCAATGTCAGAGCGGGATGGCCCGCTCTTGCGGGTCCGGAACGCCGTCGTCCATGGAGCTCGAGGAAGAACCCGACGACGCCCGTCACGAGTGATGATCGTCATAGACGGCTATGTGGTTGTTCGACAATCCCCGTTGCCGATGGCTCCGAACCTCTTTCGAGACTAGCAACAAGAAACTGACCGAAAGGGTGAAGTATCGTGACAACCGTCTCGAGTCTGGTGGTCATCGGGCTGCTGGGAGGGCTCATCACGGGTATCTCCCCGTGCGTTCTTCCCGTGCTCCCCGTCATCCTCCTCTCCGCAGGAGCACAGGGCGCACGCGGTGATGGCGGCGATGACAAGGGGGGCGACGGCGGCTTCGCCTCCCGCTTCCACCCCTACCTCGTGGTAACCGGCCTTGTGGTCAGTTTCACGGTCTTTACGCTCCTCGGATCGACCGTGCTGAGCCTGCTCCACCTGCCGCAGGACCTCATCCGCTGGATCGGCATCGTCATGCTCGCCCTGATCGGCCTGGGCATGATGGTCCCGAAGGTCATGGAGATCCTCGAGCGCCCCTTCGCGCGCTTCCAGCGCTTCGGCGGCTCGAAGAACCCCTCCAACGGCTTCCTTCTGGGCCTGGTCCTGGGTGCTGCGTACGTGCCCTGCGCGGGCCCGGTCCTGGCGGCCGTCGCTGTCGCGGGAGCCACCGGGAGGATTGGCGCCGATACCGTCGCCCTGGCCGTGTCCTTCGCCGTTGGCACAGCGATCCCGCTGCTGGCCTTCGCCCTGGCCGGACGCGGTATCACGGAGAGGATTCAAGCCTTCCGCACCCGCCAGCGCGCCATCCGCGTCACCGCCGGCGTCGTCATGCTCGGGCTGGCCGTGGCCCTGGTCCTGGACGCCCCGGCCGCTCTCCAGCGCCGCCTGCCCGACTACACCGCCTCCCTTCAGGCCCGCACCGATGACCTCCTCCACGGTGACTCCTCCTCCGGCCCCTGCCGCCCCGGAGCCGCCACTCTCGGTGACTGCGGCCCCCTGCCCGCCATCGACGGCGCAGTGGCCTGGATCAACACGCCCGGCGACCAGCCCCTGACCCAGCAGAGTCGCGCCGGCAAGGTCACCCTGGTCGACTTCTTCGCCTACTCGTGCATCAACTGCCAGCGCTCGGTCCCCGGCATCGAGAAGCTCTACGAGACCTACGCCGCCTCCGGCCTGCAGGTGATCGGCGTCCACTCCCCGGAGTACGCCTTCGAGAAGGAGGTGGACAACGTGCGTGGCGGCGTCAAGCGCCTCGGCATCACCTACCCCGTGGCCGTCGACTCCAACCTGACCACCTGGACCAACTTCGACAACCACTACTGGCCCGCCCACTACCTGGCCGATGCCCAGGGCAACGTCCGTCAGACCCATGTCGGAGAAGGCGGGGAGGCGGCCACGGAGAAGCTCGTCCGCGAGTTGCTCATGCAGGCCAACCCGAAGGTGACCCTCCCCGCCCCCGTCTTCTCCGAGGCGAAGGACGACGCCGGCACGAACAGCCCCCGCACCCCCGAGACCTACCTGGGCTCGGACCGGGCCTCCGGCTTCGCCCAGGGAACCCTCGACAAGGGGCAGCACACCTTCTCCTTCCCCTCCCGGCTCCAGGCCGACACCTTCGCCCTGGACGGCACGTGGACAGTGGAGCCGCAGTACATCACCCCGACCGAGGGCAAGGGCCGCCTGCGCCTGTCCTACCGAGGTAAGCAGGTCAACCTCGTCGTCTCCGGCGAGGGGGACCTGACCTGGACGGTCAACGGGAAGACCCGCACCACCCACGTCTCCGGCGTGCCCAATGGGATGGAGCTGGTCCACAGCGAGGAGGTGGGATCGGGCGAGCTCGAGCTGGAGGCCTCGCCCGGACTGCAGCTCTACTCCTTCACCTTCGGGTGACCCGGCGGTGAGAGCGGACATGACTCAGGAGACGGTGCGATGAGCCTGGCGACGCTGGAGGCGCGGACCGGGGCGCGCACCGTCTCCGCCTGCGGTCTGGCCTACCATTCCCCTGTGACACGCAGCAGTTGCGCCGGCTCAGAGGGAGAGTGGATCGCGCAGGTGGCCGACGGTGACGCCGACGCCTTCGCCCGCATCTACGACGCCTGGTCCTCTCGGCTATTCGCGCTGATCCTCCAGATCGTCGTTGATCGCGCCCAGAGCGAGGAGGTTCTCCAGGAGGTCTTCCTCGAGGTGTGGCGCACGGCCGGCTCCTATTCCCCGGCGCGGGGCAGCGTCCGGGCCTGGCTGGTGACCATGGCCAGGCGCCGGGCCATCGACCGGGTCCGCTCCTCCCAGTCCTCCCGGGAGCGGGAGAGCCGCTGGCGTGACTACATGCCCGACGTCGACCAGACGGTTCAGCAGGTCGAGGACAGACTCGTGGGCGAGCAGGTGCACCGGGCGCTCGAGGCGGTGGGGGAGCCCTACCGCTCCACCATTGAGCTGGCCTACTTCACGGGCCTGACCCACCGCGAGATCGCCCGCCGCACGGGCACGCCGCTGGGAACGGTCAAAACCCGCATCAGGGACGGAATGGCACGGTTACGACGAGAGCTGGGGGTGCAGTCATGAGCGACCGCGACGACACTCACGAGGACGCCATCAACGGCGAGGCCGATCTGCAGGGCACCGAGGGGCTCGACGGGGCGCAGAGTGGAGACGATCTCGAGCGCTTCGACGACGAGCTCGACTCGGAGACGGCCGCCCTGCTAGGGGCCGCACTGCGGCCCGTGGACCCGCCGGCAGCGATCCGCGCCTCCCTTCTGGAGACCATTGCACGCGAGCCCCAGACGGAACGCGCAGACCAGGTCGCCGGCACCGTGGAGGAGGAAGCCGGCGACCGCGACGCTGTCGGCGGCAGTAACAGTGGCAGTGACCGTGACAGTAACGGCGACGGTGATGGCGACTTGGTGGGCTCTGAGGTCCTCAGCCTCGATGCGCACCGCCGTCGCCGCTCGGCCTGGCGCACCGGCCTGCTGCGGGCGGCCGCGGCCGTGGTCCTGCTCGGTGTCGGCATCGGTGTGGGGCGCTGGAGCGTGAGGGGCGCGGTCGATGAGGCCATGGACTCCATGGCGAGCTCCATGGCATCGACCCAGCACTACGCCCACCTCAACCAGGCCCAGGACGTCCAGCGGGTCACCGACACGATGCCCGACGGGCACGTCGCGACCCTCACCTGGTCCCGGGACATGAGCATGACCGCGCTGACCCTCCCGGCTGCCATGAAGGAGTCCGCCAGTGGGCGCAGCCTCCAGGTCTGGCTCAAGGAGGGGGAGACGACCACCTCACTGGGCGTCTACGACCCCCGTGACGGGGCCGGCTTCTCCTTCCTGGACGTCATGCCCAAGCCCGGCCAGCAGATCGTCATCACCATGGAGCCGGCCGGAGGGTCGGCCCAGCCGACGACGCCGCCCCTGGTCACCCTGCGAGTGAGTGAGGACGCCGGCCGGTCCGGCGCCGCCACCGGTTCGCCGAGCCCCGCGTCCTCGGCCGCTCCCACCGGAGACTCCGCCTAGCGGTGGACCGGGGTGGGGCGCGGTGCGCCGGGGCGACACGAGCACCTGAATCGTGATGTATATAACAGTAAGGTCACTCTCGAGGTGCTGACCCTGATGCTGATGGACGTCAGTACCTCTCGGGTGATTTCCCGTCATTCCGCGGTTTCCTGAGGTTGGGCGGATGTGGCCGGCGACGAGGGTGGTTATGGCGGCGGTGAGCGGACACCAATGCGCACTTCTATTTCCGACTCCGGTGGGAATCAGTGGAGAATCTCGAAGGTGTGATCCCCATTGAGATCGTATTCTTCATTTCGATACTCGCCACAATTCTCGCCACGATTCTGAATGCCCTCGACATATTGCGCCTGGCCCCTCATATGTGGTCGCGATGGCGGCTCCGGGTCAGAAGTAGTACGGGAAGGGCGACCAGTCGGGAGTACGGCGCTGGAGGAATGCATCGCGCCCCTCCACGGCCTCGTCGGTCATATAGGCCAGACGAGTGGCCTCACCGGCGAAGACCTGCTGGCCGGCCAGGCCGTCGTCGGCCAGGTTGAAGGCGAGCTTGAGCATGCGGATGGCCTGCGGGGACTTGCCCGCCACGGTGGCCGCGTACTCCAGGGCCCGTTCCTCGAGCTCGGCGTGGGGGACCGCCTCATTGACGACGCCCCAGCGCTCGGCGGTGATGGCATCGTAGGTGCGGGCCAGGAAGAAGATCTCACGGGCCCGCTTGTCCCCGACCTGCCGGGCCAGGAGCGCGGAGCCGTAGCCGGCGTCGAAGCTGCCGACATCGGCGTCAGTCTGCTTGAAGCGCGCGTGCTCGATCGAGGCCAGCGACAGGTCGCACACGACGTTGAGGCTGTGACCGCCGCCGGCGGCCCAGCCCGGGACGGCGGCGATGACGGCCTTGGGCATGGTGCGGATGAGGCGCTGAACCTCCAGGATGTGGAGCCGGCCGGCCCGTGCGGTGTCGAGGCGGGCCTGGGCGGCGGCAACGTCGGCCTCGTGGCTGTAGGCGCGGTCCTCAGGCTCGCCGGCAGCCGTTGGGGACTGCGGCGAGGCCTCCCGCTCGTAGCGGTAGCCGTCCCGGCCGCGGATGCGCTGGTCGCCGCCGGAGGAGAAGGCCCAGCCGCCGTCGCGCGGCGAGGGGCCGTTGCCGGTGAGGATGACGGCGCCGACGTCGCCGCTCATGCGCGCGTGGTCCAGGACCCGGTAGAGCTCATCGACGGTGCGGGGGCGGAAGGCATTACGGACCTCGGGCCGGTTGAAGGCCACCCTGACCACCGGCAGGTCCCGGAGCCAGGTGCCGTGCTCGTCCCGGACGCAGCCCCTGTGGTAGGTGATGTCCGTGAGGGCCTGTGCCTGCTGCTGGGAGGGCTCCGTGCCGGCCTCGGCGTGGGGGAAACCGGGCACCTCCCGCCAGCGGGCGGGGGAGAAGATCTCTGAGACTCGGCGCGGCAACGGGTGAGCGGTGGAGGCGTTCATGGTCTCAGCGTAGGGCCGCCAGGGCTCGTCCCGCCCCAGGGCGCCGGAAGCGGTCGCCGTCGCCCCTAGTTCCCCAGGGCTGCGGCGATGAGCTCGGTGCGCGAGGTGTGGCCGAGGCGGTGGAGGACCTCGGAGACGTAGATGCGCACGGTGTTCTCAGAGATGCCGAGCTTGCGGGCGATGCGCCGGTTGGTCAGCCCCTCCAGGAGGCAGGTGTAGATGTCTCTCAGGCGGGGTGGCAGCTCGTTGACCAGCTCCTGGATGCGGGCCTCCGCGGTGGCGCGCTTCTGCTCGGACTGGTAGGCGCTGACGAGCATCTTCGTAGGGCGCGAGGACATGACAGGCTCACCACGGCTGGCACGCAGCAGCGCCGCAGCGACGTTCTCGGTGCTCTCGTCCTTGGTGATGAAGCCGTTGACGCCCTCGGCCAGGGCCTCGGCGAGCATCTCGTCACGACTGAAGACGGTGAACATGACAATGGGCATCCGGGGGAAGCGCTCATAGATCGCTCTCGCGGTCTGGGCGCCATCCATATCCGGCATGTCGCTGTCCAGCAGGACGACGTCGATGGGCTGCTGCCCGGTCATGAGCAGGCTGATGGCCTGGCGTCCGCCGGAGGCGGCGGCGACGACGGTAATGGCCCGCTGCGAGTCGAGCTGTTCGGCGAAGGTGGTGCGAATGAGCGGGTCGTCATCGACGATGAGGACTCGCAGGGAACGCAGGGTGTGGCTAGGCATAAGCGGCTCCGTCCGGTGACGACATGAGGGATCTCGCAGTAGTGGTTGGTGTGGCGATCTCGTTCCAGGGAAGACTGGCGAGAACGGTCCAGGAGGCTCCGATCCGGTTCGAGCCCAAGGAACCTCCGGCATTCTCGAACCGGTCCTGGAGGGCCCATAATCCGTACCCTCCGTGCATCTCCTCAGGCACCTTCTGATCATGCCAGGGTGAGCTGAAGCTGATGAAAAGGGTGTCCCGCTCCTGCTCCACGACGAGGGAGACAAGATCGTGGGGGAAGTTGTACTTGAGGGCGTTGAGGGTGTTCTCGCGGATGAAGGCGACCAGGAGCCGGCCGAGCTCGGAACGGTGCAGCGCCGGAATCCTCTCGATGCCGTCGAGGTCGGCGTCCAGGACGATCTCGCGCTGCGCCAGCGTGGAGGCGCTGGAGTCGACGATCTCCTGCAGGGTGGGCTCCTCCTTGGGTGGCCCCTGCGAGACGGCGAGGTTGTGAATGAGCAGGCGCAGGTGGGCGAGGGCCTGCTGAGTCCGGTCCTGCAGGTCGAGGACACGGTCTCGGTCATCGCCATGGGGGAGCCTGATGGAGCGGGAGATGATGAGCATGCGGGTGAGGTCGGCGGCCAGGTCGTCATGGAGACTGTCGGCGATGTCGCGGCGCAGCTGTTGAATGAGCTCGGCAGCAATCTCCCTGGAGCGCTCCGCCTCCCGCTGCATCTCCTCCAGGCGGTCTTTGGTGTTGCGGATCAGGATTCCGAGGGAGGCGGACAGAGTTCCCCAGAATAATGTCCAGACCGTTACGGGAAGGAGGGGGATTCCTGCAATGAGCTGCGCCAGAAAGAATACGGAGAGTTGGACAAGAGCGAGCTTGGGCTTCCTGACCGCTATGAGATCAGCAACTATGGCGTATGTGAGAATCCATGCCCATGATAGCTGTGATGCTGATGCGTAGAAGACGATGAGGAGTGTGGTGGAAAAAGTGAATATCCCGAGTCGTCGATCTTTTGCGTAGACATATGGAAAGAATGAGAGTATCTGAAAGATTTCCCCAATAATGATAGAGCTTATATTGGCTCTTAAAGTGAGGTAAGTGTAAGTGTCTAGGAGAATGAGGGAGGCTATTACTGAAATGAGGATAGCTCTCCTCAGTCGCGGCAAAAACCTCTGGTGTCGCATCCAGAGTCGTGATAGGAAGCTATCGTTCTGCATGGTCCTTGAGGTGAGTGCTGAGGGTTTATCTCGAGTACTTGGCGGTGGAAAAATGCTGTCACCCCTAAGGGGTGAGCTTAGGGGTGACAGCGCGTGAAGTTATCAGGAGTACCAGCGGTTCGTCTTCCAGTCGCACCAAGCACTGGGGGGGAAGATGCACCAGTCGGGACGGGGCCTCAGGAAGGCGCCTGCTGAATCGTCGTGTCGTGCGGGGGTGGTGGTCGGCGCGGCGCTGGCCGGCGCGGCGAAGCCCGCCAGGAGGAGGGCGACAAGAGAGATGCGGACAACGGATTTCATGGAGGGAACTCCTGTCTCAGGGGGTGTTATGAACAATTTATCTTACCATTCCTGTGGTTTGCGCCAAGTGCGTTCTTCGCCGGCCCGGTTGATTCTCCGCTCAACAAAACCGGCCGATGGTGGGCGACGGCGGTGGCGCGGACCATTCCTCGTAACCGGGCTGAGACGCCCCTGACCTCCGACTACTCTGGGCCCATGACACAGACCGGTGCGACCGCCAGCCGTCCCTCCGTTCCCGTGGCCGAGGGCGGGGGGCGAATCGACTCCGAGACCGGCGCCTTGCGCGAGGTGATCGTCCACCGTCCCGGTGGGGAGATCGCCCGCCTGACCCCCATCAACGCCGACTCCCTGCTCTTCGACGACGCCCTCAACATCCCCCGGGCCCAGGCCGAGCACGACGCCTTCACCGCGATCCTGCGCTCCGAGGGCGTCATTGTCCACGACTTCCGCGAGCTGTTCACCGAGGTCCTGGCCGTCCCCGAGGCCCGCCGGCTGGTCCTGGACGAGGCCGTCGGCCCCGATGTCGTCGGCGTCTCCGCCTCCGAGCTGCTCATCGACTACTTCCAGTCCCTGTCCGAGGCCGACCTCGCCGAGGTGCTCCTGAGCGGCATCACCCGCACCGAGCTGCGCGAGCGCCTCAGCTCCTCCGACGGGCGCGATCTGTTCTCCTCCACCTACCTGTCCACCCTGGAGGGGCCGTTCGTCGTCACCCCTCTGCCCAACCTGCTCTTCACCCGCGACGCGTCGGCCTGGCTCTACGGCGGGGTCTCGGTCAACTCCATGGCCCTGGAGCCGCGCCGTCGTGAGGCCATCGGCTACGAGGCCGTCTACCGCTACCACCCGGCCTTCGGCCCGCGCCTGGCCGAGCTCACCGGCTCCGATACCCCGGACGCCCGCCTGTGGCGCGAGGTGGGGCGGGTCTCGGCCGCCTCGACCATCGAGGGCGGCGACTTCCAGATCCTGGGCAACCGGACCCTCGTCATGGGCCTGACCCACCGCTCCACCGCCGCCGGCGTGGAGCGCCTGGCCTCCCAGCTCTTCGCCTCCGGCGTGGCCGACCGGGTCATCGGCGTCCACATGCCCGACGCCGCCTTCTACACCCAGCTCGAGGCCGTCATGCACCTGGACACCCTCATGACAATGGTCAGCCCCGACACCTACCTGCGCTTCCCCGGCTTCACCGAGGTCACCACCGTGGAGATCGAGCCCGCAGCGGCTGGACGCTCCCTCCAGGTGACGGTCCACGACGGCTCTCAGATGGATGCGGTCCTCGCCCGGGCCGCCGGCATCGACTCCTTCCGCGTCATCAGCCCCGGCGCCTCCGACGAGGCCGAGGCCCTGCGCGAGCTCGCCCGGGACTCCTGCAACGTCGTGGCCCTGGCCCCCGGGCGCGTCATCGGCTACGCCCACAACCAGCGCGCCAACGACGCCCTGCGCAAGGCTGGCATCGAGGTCGTCGAGACCCCCGGCGTCGAGCTCGTGCGCGGCCGCGGCGGCTCGCACTGCATGACCTGCCCCGTCACCCGCGACGCGGTGTGAGGCCGGCCAGGGCGCTCAGAGCAGCCGGCAGGCCCCCGGGCCCGGCCTGGTAACGATCACCGCGGCCTGCTCCGCGCCCGGCTCGCGGTCCCGGTAGGCCCCGAGCCACTGCGCGGCGAAGGCCTCGGCGTCGTCGGCCCGCACCAGGGCGTACACCGACCCGCCCCACCCGGCGCCGAAGGAGGAGGCGCCGATGGCGCCCGCCTGGCGGGCCAACGACACCATGAGCCGGGTCTGCGGCACCTGGTTGCCCAGGACGCGGTCGGCCAGCTCCTGGGAGCGCCGGAGGACCTCACCCACGCCCGGGTCGGCCGCGGCGATCATCCGGGCACCGGCGGGAACCAGGACGAGGGACTCGATGAGGAACTGCTCGATGCGCTGCCTCTCGTAGCCGGGCTCGCACAGCCCCAGCAGCTCCTTCAGGGCCGGGGCGCCGGCCGCCTGCTCGCCGGTGGCCTCCCCGACCAGGTGCCTGACCGCGCCAGCCAGGGAGGCGTCAGTGCGTCCGGTGGTCTCATTCCACCTGGCCAGCACCGCCTGGACGGTGCTCGGCCCGCGGTTGTAGTCCTCCAGGGCCGCACCGGTCTTGTGGGCCAGCACCCCGCTCACGCCGACGACGAGCGCCCACTGGGTGGGGAAGGAGATGGTCTGTTCGATGCGCATCGGGTCGAATCCGGCCAGGAGCAGCCGGTCCTGGGCGCCGCACAGCATGCCGGTGTGGTCCTCGCTCCCGCCGCGGGTGCCCACCCCGCTGGTCCCCGGCAGGTCCCGCCACGCCCGTCCGCCCTCCACGGCGGCGAGGTATCCGGCCAGGGACAGCCGGTCGGGCATCGACTCGACCCACCGGGGATCCTCGTCCCAGCCGTTGAGGGAGGCCAGGGCCAGGGCCGTGGCGCACACCAGCGCGGAGGACGAGCTCATCCCGGAGGCCGGCGGCAGGTCCGAGGAGAGGGTCAGGTGGGCCGCGGCTCCCGCCCCGAAGTTGAGGGTGAGGCGGTCCAGCACGGTCTGAAGGTAGCGGCCCCAGTGGCCCGGCTCCAGGCCCGGGTCCACCCCGGCGCGCAGGGTGACCGGATCACCGCAGTCCGTGGTGGCGGTCAGGGACCCCGGCGGCCCCGCCACGCGGCGCGACCGTGCCGTGATCGCCCGGTCGACGGCGCCGACCAGGACCGAGCCGCCGGCGTAGTCGGTGTGCTTGCCCAGCACCTCGACGCGCCCGGGCACCCGCCAGGCGGTCTCCTCGAACGCCTCACTCAACGCCCCCTGCGTCCCCCGGCTCACAGCGACACCTCCGTCCCGGACAGGCGGGCCTCGACCTCGGCGATGTCCTCGCGCCGCGACAGGTCCAGGACCCCGCCGGTCGCAGGGAGGACCGAGACCGGACCGGGCAGGGCGCGCACGGCGTCGACGATCTCCAGCTCGCCGCGCGGCGAGGGGGTGATGCGGCGGCAGGCGGCGAAGATCTCCGGGGTGAACCGGAAGGCGTTCATCGACACCGGGGCGTGGGGCCCGGCGGCCTGAACCACCTCCGTTGGGGGCTTTTCCACGATCTCCTCCAGCGCCCCGTCGCGGGCGCGCACGAGGGCGAAGGCGGCGATCCGCTCGGCGGGGATGTTGGACTCGGCCACCAGGGTGGCACGGTCGAAGCCGGCCAGGGCGTTGCCCCGGTGGCGGGCCAGGTCGCGCAGCACCTGACGGGGGTAGTAGTTGTCCCCGTTGACCATGAGGAAGGGCTCCCCGTCCACGGCCGCCTCGGCGGACAGGACGGCGTCGGCCGTCCCCAAGGGGCTGACCTGGACGGCCAGGTCGATCGTGAGCCGGGTGAGCTCCAGGGAGTCGATGTGGCGGCGGAAGTCCTCGTGCTCGGGCCCCACGACCAGGACGGCCCGCTCGATCCCGGCGTCGACCAGGGCTGAGAGGCTGTAGTCGATGAGCCGGTGCTCGCCGATGGGCATGAGGGCCTTGTAGCCGCTGGCCGCGGCCGTGGCCTGCCGGGAGGTCAGGCCGGAGCCGGCCGGGCTGCTCGCCCGCATGCGTGTGCCCAGGCCCCTGGCCAGGACGACGGCGACACGGGTGCGCTCCACCGCGCCGCCCACCGTCGTGTCAGTGATCGCGTCTGTCATGAGTTCCTTCCTCCTGCCCGTCTCAGGCATCCAGGCCGTAGTGGCTCGCGACGGCGGCCGCGGTGGCCCGGGCCTCGTCACCGGTGGGCATCTCGGCGAAGACCCGCAGGAGCGGCTCGGTCCCCGAGAAGCGGATCGTCACCCAGCCGCCGCAGGTGAAGTAGACCTTGCAGCCGTCCTCCCAGGAGACGCGCTCGACGTCGGGGGTGAAGGCGGGCAGGTCGTGGGCGCCGAAGATGCGCTCCTGAAGCTCAGTACGCCGCTCGGCGGTGAAGCCGTAGGCGTTCTCCACCATGACGAGCTCACCGTACCGGGCCACGATGTCGGCGTAGAGCTCGGAGAGCCGCTTGCCCGAGGCCGCCACCGCCTCCACCAGCAGGGAGCCGGCGTAGACCCCGTCCTTGCCGGGGATGTGACCGCGCACGGTCAGGCCCCCGGAGGACTCGCCCCCGATGACGGCCCCGGTCTCGGCCATCTTGGCGCTGATCCACTTGAAGCCCACGGGCACCTCGTAACAGACCTGCCCGTGGGCGGCCGCGACCCGGTCCAGCAGGTGGGTGGTGGACATGTTGCGCACGGCCGGCCCCGACCAGCCCTTGCGGGTCAGCAGGTAGTCGTAGAGCAGGACCAGGACCTGGTTGGGGGTGAGGTAGGCGCCGGTGTCGTCGATGATGCCCAGTCGGTCCGCGTCCCCGTCGGTGGCGATGCCCAGGTCCGCACCGGAATCGACGACGGCGTTGCGCAGGGTGGTGACGGTCCCCTCTGTGGGTGAGGGCATGCGGCCCCCGAACAGGGGGTCGTGGCGGTCGTGGATGACGTCCACCTGGCAGCGGGCGGTCAGCAGGATCGTCTGCAGGCTCGTCTCGGAGACCCCGAACATCGGGTCCAGCACGATGTGCATGTGGGCGTGGCGGATGGTCTCGGTGTCGAGCTTGTCGATGATGGCGTCCAGGTACCAGTTGATGGAGCGCTGGATGGTGACGAGCTCGCTGGAGCGGGCCTCATGTGGCTCGACGCTGCGCACGTCCGCGTCGGTCAGGCCCCGCAGGGAGGCGGTGAGCTCGTCAGTGACCGCCTGGTCGGCGTCGCGGCCGCCGGGCAGGAAGATCTTGATGCCGTTGTACAGGGCCGGGTTGTGGGAGGCGGTCACGGCCATCCCGTAGGCGGACCCCAGGCGGCGCACCGTCCACATGGTGGTGGGGGTCGGGGAGGGGCGGTCGATGAGGGTGACCCGGATGCCGTTGCCGACGAGCACCTCAATGGCCCACCAGGCGGCGGTGTCGGACAGGAAGCGCCGGTCGTAGCCGATGACGACGCCCTGTTCGGCCGTGCCCTCCTTCAGGATGCGGTGGGCCAGCCCCTGGGTCAGGAGCCTGACATTGGCGCGGGTGAACTCATCGCCGATCACGGCTCTCCAGCCGCCGGTGCCGAAGTGGATCATGGGGGTTCCTCTGCGGAGGCGCCGTTGCCCGGGACGGGGCGGCGAGGTGGATAGGGGTGTGGTAAGGGAGGGCGCTGCTGGGGCTCAGCCCTTGACGGCGCCGGCCGCCAGGCCGGACTGCCAGAAGCGCTGCAGGCCCAGGAACAGCACGATCAGGGGGATGACGCCCAGGAGAGCGCCCTGGAGGAGCGCCCCGTACTGGGGGTTGAAGTAGGTCGACATGCCGTAGAGCCCCAGGGTGACGGGCTTGAGCTCGGCGGAGTTGATGGTCATCAGCGGTAGGAAGAAGTTGTTCCAGGTGGCCACGAAGATGAACAGGAAGATGGTCACCATCGCCGGTGCGAGCAGCCGCAGCACGATGGTGAAGAAGATGCGGACCTCGCTGGCCCCGTCGATGCGGGCGGAGTCGATGATCTCGTTGGGCACTGAGGAGTCGGCGTAGACGCGTCCCAGGAAGACCCCGAAGGGGCTGACCGAGCACGGCAGGATGATCGACCAGACGGTGTTGGTCAGGTGCACGGCGTCGAGGACCAGGTACAGCGGGATGGTCAGCAGCGCGATGGGCATGAGCAGCCCGGAGAGGATGACGACCTGGACGGCGCCCCGGCCCGCGAACTCGAACTTCGCCAGGCCGTAGCCGGCGGCCACCGACAGGAGCGTGCCCAGCACCCCGGCGACGCTCGAGTAGAGCAGGGAGTTGAGGATCCAGCGCCAGAAGAGCCCCTGGGTCCAGCTCATGAGCGCGCTGTAGTTGGTGGAGAAGCTGTTGTGTCCGGAGAACCACCACCCGGAGGTGGTCAGCAGGTCGGAGTTGGACTTGGTGGAGGAGACGATGAGCCAGTAGACCGGGCCGAGCATGTAGGCCAGGACGATGACCAGGACCGCGATGGTCATAGCCCGTGCGGGCACCGACGGGCGCAGCGAGCGAGGAGTGTCGGTGGGCTTCACTTGTCGATCCTGTTCTGCACGAGGGCGTAGAGGGCGGCCAGGACGCCGGCCACCAGGGCGATGAGGACGGAGATCGCCGAGGCCGGCCCCGAGCCGGACGGTGAGAGCGCACCGGTCATCGAGTTGTAGGCCATCATCATTGGCGTGTAGTCCAGCCCCATCCACTGGTTCTGGCTGTAGAGAACAGTGGGCTCGTTGAACAGCTGCACCGTCCCGATGATGGAGAGCAGGACCGCCAGCAGCGAGGCGGAACGAACCATGGGGATCTTGATGCGCCGGACGATCTGCCAGCCGGTGGCCCCGTCGATGCGGGCGGCCTCGTAGAGCTCGCGGGGCACGGACTGCAGCGCCGCCAGGAAGATGAGCATGTTGTACCCGGTGAAGGTCCACGTCGTGATGTTGGCCATCGACCACAGGATGATGCTGCGACCGAAGAAGTCCACCTTGAGACCCACCAGCCCCAGCAGCTCATTAATGGGGGAGAAGCTGGGGTTGTACATGTAGAGCCACATGATCGCGGCCACGATCCCGGGGATCGCGTAGGGCAGGAAGAAGCCCAGGCGGAAGACCGTCACCCGCTTCACCAGGAGGGAGTCGAGCACCAGCGCCAGGGCGAGGGCCGCCAGGATCATGACCGGGACCTGGACCACGCCGAACAGCAGGACCCTCCCCAGCCCCTTCCAGAAGGCGGGCTGTCCCGCCGCCTGGACGTAGTTGTCCAGGCCCACGAAGGTGCTCACCTTCTCCCCGCCGCCGTAGAGGTCCGAGCCGGAGGCGACGTCGCGGAAGAAGGACCGGTAGACCGACACCACGATCGGAATGAGGAAGACGACGGCGAACATGGCCAGGAACGGGGCCACGAACCCGATGCCCGCCCGAGCCTCCCTACGCTTTCGCAGCGAGGTGGTGCGGATGGCGGATGCGCCCGTGGTCGTTGTCGTCGTGCTCATGATGCTCTCACTTCGATCGTGGTGCCGGTGGCTGCCTGTGTCTGCAGGTGGGCTGTGCTCGACCGCCTACTCGGCGACGGGCAGGTTGGCGTCCTTCAGGGAGCTGACCGAGGTCTTCTGGGCCGCCTGGAAGATCTCATCGACCTTGCCGGTCCCCTTCCCGGCCGCCTCGGCGGCCTTGGTCATGGGGTCGGCCAGGGAGGGCCAGGTCGGCATGAAGCCGAACTTGGAGTTCACGGCCGCGTTGGCCTTGGTGAACTCGGCGTAGACGTCCTGCCCCCCGAAGAAGGTGGAGATGGTCTGCGGGGTCTTCACCGGGGCCTTCGCGGTCAGGACCAGTCCCTGGGTGGCCAGGTCGTCGACCTGGGTGTTGAACCAGTCGTTGAAGGCCATGGCCCCCTCGGGGTTGGAGCAGCCCTTGAGGACGGCCACGCCCGAGCCGCCGTCGGGACCGGACATGGCCTTGTCGCCGAAGGCGGGCAGCTGGGCGACCGCCCAGGACCCGGCATTGGGGGAGTCCTTCATGGTGTCGGCCAGGAGAGCGCCCTCCCAGGCGGCCCCGATGGTGCCGATGAGCTGCTGGTCGACCAGCGCCTTGCCGAAGGAGTCGTCCCAGCGGTTGGCCACGAGGGCCGTCTTGGAGTCCAGGACCCCCTGCCAGAAGGAGGAGACCTTGGCGGTCTCGGGGCTGGAGACGTTGACCTTCCACTTGTCGTTCTCAGCGCTGAACCACTGGGCATTGGCCGCGGCCGCCTGGCCCGCCAGGGTGTTGGGGGCCTCGTCGGGCTCGAAGGCCAGGGCGTACTTGCCCTGCTCGGCCGCCTTCTTGGCGACCTCGGCCAGCTCGGCGCTCGTCGTGGGCACCTTCAGCCCGAGCTGGTCGAAGGCTGCCTTGTTGTAGAAGTAGACCAGCGGGCCGGAGTCCTGCGGCAGACCGACGACGGTCTTGCCCACGGTCATCAGCGACATCGACCCCTCGGAGAAGTGCTCCTTGTACTTCTCGGCCTGGGCGGAGACGTCGGTGAGAAGGCCGGAGGTATAGAGCTTGGGGATCTCGGCGTAGCCGACCTGGGCCAGGCAGGGGCCGGTTCCGGCCTTCACGTCGTTCTCCAGCTTGACGTTCATGTCCGCGGCCTTGCCGTCGAACTTGGTGGCCTCGACCTTCATGTCGGGGTGCGCGGCGTTCCAGCGGGCCACGATGTCGTTGACCTTCGTCATCCCCTCGCCGTCGGGCAGACGGTGCAGGTAGTGGATGACGCCGCCGGAGGAGGCCGAGCCGGATGAACCGGTCGTGGCCGAGCAGCCCGCGGCGAGCATCGCGAAGGCGAGCAGCGAGGCGGCCAGTGCGTGTTTCTTCATGGGAGTTTCCTTCTTCGTCATTGAAAAGGCCCGGCGTCTGCCGGAAGGAGCGGGGGCGCGGCGGGGCGGTGACAGAGAGCTGTCGGCGCTGTCGGTGTTGTGGGCGCGCGCCTGTGAGTGGAGCGTGGATATGGAACGGGGGTGCTCACTGCGAGGCAGCGGTGAGCCACTGGTGCCCTCCTTCCTCCAGACGGACCGTCCGGGGGCCCTGGGGCGTCGGCACCGTCGTGGTGACGGGCTCCAGGGAGTTGTTGATGACGAGGGTGGTGCGGCCATCGGGGTAGGCGGCCACCTCCACCCGGGGGTCGAGGGCCACCCAGGCGGAGAACTCCTCCTGGCGTCCCGCGGCCCAGAAGATGGCCCGGTGCAGCAGCCGGGAGTTCTGGGCGCTGTAGGGCAGCCCGGTGGCGTAGACCGCCCGGCCCCTCCCCAGCTCGTGGACCGCGAGGCGGACCTGGCCGTCCGCGGCGTCGAGCACCCGGGTGGCGGGACTGGTGACGACGACGTCGGGGGTGCCCTCGCCGTCGTCGAGGCCGCCGGTCAGGTCCCGGGTGATGAAGTGCTCCTCCACCTCGGGAGCACGACGGCGCGTGCTCAGGCCCCAGCCGATCTCCCGGTCCACTCCCAGGACGTCGGCGAGCTGGAAGGTGACCCCGTGGGCGGGGCGGGCGCTGGGAGCCCCCACCCCGATGAGGCCGCCGCCGTCGGCCACGAAGGAGCTGACTGCGGCCACCAGCTCCGCATCCGCCCACTGCTCGCCCCCGGAGAAGGCGGTCCCCTCGGCGCCGACGCAGATGAGGACCTTGACGTCCGGGGCCAGGCCGGCGCGCACGTCGTCGAAGGACAGGAACTCCACGTCCACCGGCAGCCCCGACAGCGCCTCGAGGACCCCCAGGTAGGTGTAGGTCTGGCGGTACCACAGGGCGTGCGCGACCATATGCGTCATCCAGGAGCGCAGACGGCCCCAGGAGTTGACGACCGCGACCTTGAAACCGGGGGTCAGCGGACGCAGCCCCGCGGAGCGCTCGTGGATGGAGCGGAACTCCGAGACGATCTGCTCGACGCGGTCGATGAAGTCGGGGTGCTCGACGGCCAGGGACAGGTAACCGCCGTAGCCGATCCGGTCCAGGGGGGAGCGCACGATGGCGCGCCGGGCCTCCAGCCAGCTGCGGTTGGCCTCGGAGACGGGATCGCCCCCCGGGTGGAAGACATCGGGGAAGAAGTACGGCAGGAACCGGCCCTCGGTGTAGCGCACGTGCGGGATGTCGGCGATCATCCGGCAGGTCGCCCCCGATCCGACCGAGCCGACGACGGCGTCCAGACCGGTGGTGGCGAAGTGCTCGCCATAGGGCTCGGTGCCGATCCAGTTGTCGCCCAGGAACATCATCGCCTCCTTGCCCTGGGCGTGGACGGCGTCGGTCAGCTCGCGCACCCGGGAGCACACGAAGCGCTGCTGGAAGTCGATCCAGTCGCGGAAGGCGCGGGTGGGGACCCGGAAGGGGGAGTTGTAGTAGCCGGCGTCGACGAAGTCCTCCGCGGTCAGGCGGTAGCCGTACTCCTCCTCGAAGGCCTCCAGGGCGGGGACGCTCACCGAGGCGGAGTAGCCGAACCAGTCGACGAAGCGCTCGGTGGCGTCGGCGCCGTAGACGAGGGTGAAGTGGTAGAAGAAGGTGGTGAAGCGGACCACGTCCACCTCGGGGTGCTCCGTGAGCCAGGCGCTCAGGTGGGCGCGCACGTGAGACCACGTGGCCTCGTGGCGCACGTCGAAGGGCTTGTCCTTGACTCGCGTGGGGTCCTCGTCCCAACCGTTGGTGAGGTAGTTGTACATCTGGGTGGGGTCCCAGGTCTGGATCGCCAGGAAGCTGACGGTGTAGACGTGCCCGGCGAGGGCCTCGTGCACGGTGACCGTACGTCCGTCGGCCTCGATGCTCCACGCGGTGGCGGGCAGCTCCTGGCCGGTGGTGCGGTCGTGGGCCTGCCACCAGCGCGTCACGTCGCAGGCGGTGTCGGGGCGGACCTGGTCGGCGAACCAGGAGGCCAGCAGGTCGATGCTCACGGGGCCGTCGGCAGTGGCGGCGACCCGGTCGGACATGAGGAAGATCCGGGTGGCCTCATCGGGGTGGGCGTCGGCCCAGGCGTTGTCGCCGCGGCCCACGAAGTAGGTGGAGTAGACCTTGGTGGCCAGCTCCGAGACGATGCCGGGCAGCTCGGTGCCATCGGAGTTCCGCACGGCGTCGGCGCCCAGGCGGGCGATGAGGCGGCGGACCTCCTCATCCATGCCGGTCTGGATCGGCAGGGTGAGGCGTCCCCCCGCCTGAGAGGGGAGCGGCGCCGCGGGCTGGGTCTGGAGAGACATCAGCACTCCTTCGGGCTGAATAGTCTGAACTCCGAACAAACTACAGCATGCGGCGCCCGTCCGCCACTGGCGAGGCGGTCGATATGCCTGGTGGCACCTAGGATGCGGGTCTGAGATCCACCAGGGTGGGGTTGTCGAGCACGGACTCCAGCGCCACCAGGGCCGCCCCGTAGGACGAGGCCCACTGGCCCAGGTGGGAGGTTTCCAGCCTCACGGCGGCGCGCTGGTCCAGCAGCCGATCCCTCAGGGCGGAGGCGGTGGGGGGGACGAACACGTCGGCGAAGGTGGCCAGGTACCCCGACAGCACGATCACCTCAGGGTTGAGGACGTCCGTGAGGATCGCCAGGGCGCGCGCGAGCGCCCGCTGGGAGAGCTCCAGCCTCCGGGTGAGCTCGGCGTCCCCGGCGTCGAAGCGCCGGCGCAGGAGCTCGATGCGCTCATCCAGGGAGGTCGTCTCGTCACGCGCCGCGTCGCCCGGCGGGTAGGCCGAGGTCAGGGCCTGCAGTCCGGAGCGGGTCTCCCAGCAGCCACGCCGCCCGCACCGGCACTCCAGGCCATCGGGCTCCACGGGCATGTGGCCGACCTCGCCGGTCAGGCCCAGCCAGCCGCGCAGGAGGTGGCCGTCGGAGATGATGCCGGCGCCGATCCCCTCACCTCCCGACAGGTAGAGCAGGTTGCGCACCCCGTCCTGCGCGTAGCGCTCATAGGTGGCCAGTGCGGCGAGCTTGGCGTCGTTCTCCAGTGTGATGGCGGGGACGCTCCGGCCACGGCCGATGCGGCGGGAGACCGCGTCGCGGACCCGGTCCGCCACGGCGACGTCGTGCCACTCCAGGGTGGAGGAGTAGCGCACGGTGTTGTCGGCGTAGTCGATGATCCCGGGCTGGGCCAGGACGATGCCCGGCACTGTCGTCCCCTGCTGCGTCAGTTGCTCCAGGGCCTGGGACAACATGGCCGCCACATGCTCGATCATCGTGTCAGGGTTGTGGCCGGTGTCGGCGACGAGCTCGCAGTGGCGCGCGATGACCTCTCCGGTCAGGTCCGTGACGGACAGGAGCAGCGATGCCCCGCTGATCTCCAGGCCGATGCCGGCCGCTGTACGGGGGGCCGGGCGCAGGCCCGTGCTCGGTCTGCCGACGTTGCCGGACAGATCCGGCTCCTCCTCGGTGAGCAGGCCCCGGGCGCACAGCTCGGCCACGAGGGTCGAGACCGTCGCCTTGGACAGCCCCGTCTCGCGCGCCAGGCGTGTGCGCGACAGGGCGGGACTCATCTGGAGGTGGCGCAGGATGAGCGACATGTTCGAGATGCGCACGTCGGCGTGGGCCTTGGGTCTGTGTGTGCCCGGGCCCCCGAGGGTTCCCCAGAGGTCTGGACCGCCTGCCGGGATCCATCCTGCAGCCGGCACGTCAGTTCCCTCCTCCATCGGTGTCCCGGTTGGTCCTGCGGACCGCGGGCGTGCCCCTCAGCGTAGTGATTCCAGACGAGAGGGGAGGGGGTTTGGGTGCGTGCCATGTTTGTTCCGCTGAGGGACGGAGTAAGCCTGCGAAGTAAATATGACTATTATCACACCTCAGGGCTCTGCGGAGTTCCAGTTGCGTGTGCGGACGTTGTTGGTTATGTGACGCGTTTGTGTGCGTGCTGTGTGGGACATCGGGGAAGGTTCGATGTTCGTGATGATTTCAAGCATTCTCGGTGCTTGTGGACGGTGGTATCGGGCCGCGTGCGGCAGGCGGGTCCTGCCCCGTTCTGCGGGCGTGGCACTGGACACGCCCACGGGCGTGTCAAGGCCTGAGGTCCCCTGAAATCGCGGGATTCTGCGCCTACTCAAATTGACCACTCGAACACTGCGCAGGACTATAAAACGGGCTTGCCGTCGTCGCTGGGTCCGGACGCGGCTCTCACAACTCGTCTTCCGGACCCTCGCGGCCAGGCTAGGAGCTAGATCGTGAGGAGTGCAGTGAAAGTCATTGAGGCCAACCATGTCTACAAGGTCTTCGGGCGGAGACCGTCCGACGGCGTCAAGAAGCTCAAGGCCGGCAGGACGCGGGACCAGCTGAGGAAGTCAGGGCAGACCGCCGCCGTCATCGACACCACCTTCGACGTTGACAAGGGCGAGATCTTCGTGGTCATGGGTCTGTCGGGTTCCGGGAAGTCCACCCTCATCCGCATGGTCAACGGTCTGCTGCCCATCACGGCCGGCAGCATGACCCTCTACGGGGAGGACCTGGCGCACGTCTCGAAGTCGAAGCTGCGCGAGCTGCGTCGTGAGCGCGTCTCCATGGTCTTCCAGAACTTCGCCCTCCTGCCGCACCGGACGGTGGGGGAGAACGCCGCCTACGGCCTGGAGATCCAGGGCGTGAATCGCTCCGAGCGCGAGCGCCGGGCCGAGGAGGCCCTGTCCCTGGTGGGCCTGGAGGGCTGGGGCGGCTACAAGCCCGGTGAGCTCTCGGGCGGTATGCGTCAGCGGGTCGGCCTGGCCCGGGCCCTGGCCGCCGAGACCGACATCCTGCTCATGGACGAGGCCTTCTCCGCGCTCGACCCGCTCATCCGCCGGGAGATGCAGGACCAGCTCATCGACCTGCAGGGCAAGCTCGGCAAGACGATCCTTTTCATCACCCACGACCTCAACGAGGCCATGCGCCTAGGGGACCGCATCGCCATGATGCGCGACGGCCGCGTCGAGCAGGTCGGCACCGCCGAGGAGATCCTGCGCGACCCCGCCTCCGACTATGTCTCCCGGTTCGTGGCCGACGTCGACCGCACCCGGGTCCTGACGGCCGGCTCCATCGCGGAGCCCCCGTACGCGGTCCTGGGTTCGGACCGCAGCCCCCGCGCCGCCCACAAGCTCCTGCGGGAGAACCAGCCGCCGTGGCTGCTCGTCCAGAACCGCGACCGCACGCCCTTCGGCTATGTCTGGGAGGACGACGTCGCCCGGGCGGTCAAGGAGGGCTCCGACGCGCTGCCGCTGTCCACGATCCACGAGATGCCGGTCGTGTCGCACTCGACCCCCGTCAACGAGCTGTTCGCCCACGCCGCGCAGCACGCCGCCCCCATCGTCGTCGTCGACGACGACGGACGGATCTCCGGCGTCATCCCGCGCGTCACCCTGCTGGCCGCCATCAGTGAGCAGAACCAGGAGGCCGGCGAGGCCAGTGAGACCACCGAGGCCGAAGGAGCCGACGCCTGATGATTCCCGTACACACTCCTCTTCCCAAGATTCCCCTGGGCTCGGCGGTCGAGGTCCTCATTGAGTGGATCCAGGTCCACCTCCATGGCTTCCTCAGCGCGATCTCCCGGGCCGGAACCCTGGTCAACGACAACCTCGTGGACCTGCTCCTGGCTGTTCCCCCGCTGCTCATGGTGGTGGTCTTCGTCCTCATCGCCTGGATGGCGAAGTCGTGGAGGCTGGCGGTGGGGACTGCCATCACCTTCCTCGTCATCATCTCCCTGGGGCAGTGGGTCAACGCGATGGAGACGCTGGTCCTGGTGACCCTGGCGACCCTGACCGCCCTCATCTTCGCCATCCCCCTGGGAATCTGGGCCGCCCGCAACAAGTACGTCAGCGTCCTGATCCGTCCGGTCCTCGACCTCATGCAGACGATGCCGGCCTTCGTCTACCTCATCCCCTCGGTCCTGTTCTTCTCCATCGGGGTGGTGCCCGGGATGTTCGCCACGCTCATCTTCGCGATGCCCCCCGGGGTGCGCATGACCGAGCTGGGCATCAAGCAGGTGGACAAGGAGACCGTGGAGGCGGGGCGTTCCTTCGGCGCCACCGACTGGCAGATCCTGCGGGGCATCCAGCTGCCCCTGGCCGTCCCCACCATCATGGCGGGCGTCAATCAGGTCATCATGCTGGCCCTGTCGATGGCTGTTATCGCGGGCATGGTCGGTGCCGACGGCCTGGGGAAGGAGGTCGTCAAGGCGCTCGCGACGATCGACATCGCCAAGGGCACCGAGGCGGGTCTGTCCATCGTGTTCCTGGCGATCTACCTGGACCGGGTGACCGCGGCCCTCGGGGCGCCGCGGGAGAAGGGCTCGCTGCTCTCACTCATCAAGAAGCGGTGACCCATGACTCGACGACGCTTTTCCACTTCGCCCTCACCGGCGTCGGGCACGTATCGAAGGAACACCATGCAGACCTCCCGCCGCACCTTCACCGCCGCTCTGGCCTCTCTGGCGGCGTCGGGCGCCCTGTCCGCCTGCGGTAAGGGTTCGGGCGGGGGCAAGCGGCTCCGTCTCGGGTTTCTTCCGTCATGGAGCGATGGGCTGTCCATGACCCACCTGATCAAGACCCAGCTGGAGAAGGCCGGCTACCAGATCAAGCTCATGGATCTCAGTGAGGCCGGACCGCTGTATGCGGGCCTCAGCCAGGGGGCGGTCGACCTCTTCCCCTCTGCGTGGCCGGACGTCACCCAGAAGAGCTACATGGACAAGTACCGCACCTACATCGAGGATCTGGGGACCTACTACGACTCGGCCCAGCTGTGCTGGTCCGTCCCGGACTACTCCTCCATGCAGTCGATCGAGGACATCAAGCCACACGCCTCGCAGATCGGCAACAAGATCATCGGTATCGAGCCGGGTGCGGGTCTGACCAAGGTGTCTCAGGAGGACGTGATCCCAGCCTACGGTTTGGGGGACATGAAGTTCCTGACCTCCTCCACCACCGGGATGCTGGCCGAGCTCAAGAAGGCCGTCGATGCCAAGCAGGAGATCGTCGTGACCCTGTGGCACCCCTTCTGGGCGAACACCACCTATGGCATGCGGGACCTGAAGGATCCCAAGGGCGCGCTCGGTAAGGGGGAGGGGCTTCACTTCCTGGGGCGCGAGGGCTTCGTGCAGGACTACCCGGAGATCGCGAAGTGGCTGGGCTCCATCAAGATGGATGAGGCCACCTACGGCAGCCTCGAGGACCTCGTCGTCAACACCTACGGCGAGGGCCGGGAAGATGAGGCCGCCATCGCCTGGTCGAAGAAGCACCCGCAGTACGACTTCAAGAAGTCCTGACGCCGGAGAGTCGAAGGGTTTGGGTGGGGTGTCCGCCAGGCGGTGCGGTCGGGCCCGCCGGCCAGTACGGGGTGGGCCCACCGACAGGGACATTCCACGCGGCCGGGTGCGGCCTGCTCCAGCCGGGGGCATTCGACGCCGTCGGGGACCACAATCCGGTCCCCGCGCGCGCAGGACGTCCCCGGTCGGAAGAAATCGCACCCGCGCGCGTGGAATGTCCCCGGCCAGGACCGGCGCCGCCGCGACTCGCGCTCTGGGCGCAGCGACCGCGAGCGGGGGCTCTCAGTCCTCGATGCGGTTACCGTCCTCGTCGAGGTAGTAGCCCTCGTCGTCGATGGGGCGGAAGGTCATCCGGCCATCGGCGATCTCCTCGGCGAAGTGCTCCCGCGTCATCAGTCGGGTGTGGCGGCCGCGTTCCTTCATCTCCTCATAGGACATCGGTGTCTTCCATGGCCGATCCACTGCGCAGGAGATGAGCAGGAAGATCGCCCAGGTCAGCAGCGTCAGGTGAGTGAGACGGTGCGGTGCGAAGACCATGGCCGCCGCTGCTCCGCAAATGGCCGGGCAGATGAGGGCGGACAGGATCCGTTGCGCCGTGCTCATGTCGTTGGTGCGTCGGATGCGCATGGTCAGGCGCATTGATGCTGCGTCGAGTGTTTCTCTCACCGCGGTCGCCAGAATGGCGAATCCTGAGATTTGGTCGTAGGTGAGTCCGGCGCGAGTGAGGGCGGACCAGATGGCCAGCACGACTCCGACAGCGAGTGACTCGAGGACTCCCAGGAAGACTCTTCCCCCAATCACCGCTGACAGGGGGACGGCCGGCTTCCAGGGGCGGTCTGGTGTGCTGGTGACGTTGCGTGTGCTCATATGCCCTTCCCCCGACGCTACAAGCTCACAGATGACGCTCTCTCACCCTAGCAAGCCTGTGATCGTCGTCGCAGTTGAGGGCTGTCGGGGTCCGTCTGACGGCTACAGCGCCGCGTGGGTCAGTGCGATGCGGCGGAGCTGGGGCAGGTGCTTGCGGGCGTCGCGGAAGTCGGCGGTGACGTACTCCGGCGGGATCGGCTGGGGCTGATGGATGCGCTCCTGGAGGGCGTCGTATCCGAGCGAGGCGTCCCACGGCCTCTCAATGAGAGCGACGAAGGCCATGAACGGCAGCCACGTGAGAACCGTCAGCGCCGTCGTCGACGCCAGGGCGAGGAGGCGAGCGGCCAGGAATCCCGCGACCGCGGGGCAGGTCGCGGCGATGATCGTCAGCAGCAGGCCGTGCGGATCCCTCGAGCGCCAGGCCCGCATGATGAGCCGGTGGGCCGAGGCGTCGATGAGCTCGCGAATCGCCACCGCCACCACGGAGAACAAGCACGCCCTGCCGAAACCCAGCCCGGCGCGGGTCAGCGCCGACCAGACCAGCACGATGACCGTCAGGCCGACGGCGCCGGGCAGCCCGAGAACCAGGCGGCCCACAACCATCGCGGAGACGGGCGTGACGGGCTTCCAATGACGGCGCCCTGCGTCCCCCGCCCCCGTGCTGCCCTCGTTCATGGCTTCCCCTCGGTGTGATCGCGAATTCAACCGCACGAGCCATTCTACAAAGGCCTGCGGACAGGGGCCTGCGCTCACGGCCGCGCTCGACGCCGGCACAGGGGCGCGAGACGGCGCCGGACAGTCCGGTGCGCAGCCCTGTGGATGTTTGCCGAGGTGGGCCCCGCCACCCTTGTCCCGGTTTCGTCGTCTTGATTGAAGATCGTGCGTATTCTGTGCCCGTGAGTCCGGACCATCAGCATGCCAACGGCGAGATCGACATCGCCTCTCTTCATGCTCAGGACTCCACCGGACTGCTGGATCGCATCGACCGCGCGGTCGTCTGGGACATTCCTCTGACGACGCCGTTTCGCGGCATCACCCGCCGCGACGGCGTCCTGCTCCACGGCCCCGGGGGCTGGGGCGAGGTCGCGCCCTTCTGGGACTACGGGTTGGAGGCCAGCGCGCCCTGGCTCGCCTCCGGACTGTGTCAGGCCCTGGGAAACTCCCTTCTTCCCCGCTACCGGGAGACCATCTCCGTCAACGTGACCGTCCCCGAGGTCGGCGCCCAGGACGCCTCCGATCTGGTGCGGGCCTCGGGTGCCAGGACCGCCAAGGTCAAGGTCAGCGGCAGCAGTGACAAGCGCTCGGCGGACCTGGAGCGCCTCGAGGCGGTCCGCTCGGCCCTGGGGCGTTCCGGCAAGATGCGTATCGACGTCAACGGCGCCTGGGACCTGGACACCGCCCGCGAGAACCTGCCCCTCATGGACCGAGCCGCCGGAGGGCTGGAGTACGCCGAACAGCCCTGCGCCACCGTCTACGACCTGGCCGACCTGCGCCGCGCCGTCGACGTGCCCATCGCCGCCGACGAGTCGATCCGGCTGTCGGCCAACCCACTGGAGATCGTCCACCGGCGCGCCGCCGACGTCGCCATCCTCAAGGTGGCCCCGCTGGGCGGGGTGCACCGGGCCCTGGACATGGCCGAACGCCTCGGACTGCCCGCGGTCGTCTCCTCCGCCCTGGACACCTCCGTGGGTATCATGGCCGGAGCCACCCTCGCCTTCAGCCTGCCCTCCCTCAGTCACGCCTGCGGCCTGGGGACCACGCGCCTGCTGACCCAGGACGTCGCCGAGCCCAGCGTTCACCCCAATAACGGGACCCTGCGTCTGGACGCCGCCGCCCCCGTCTCCGAACGCCTTCTGAACGAGGTCAAGGCCGGGCCCTACCTCACCAAGCACTGGCAGACGCGCCTGCTGCACCTGGCCAGCGCCCTGCACGCCCGCCGCCAGCGCGAGGCCCGCGACCCCAGCCGGGCCGTGGCCGGGCTGCCGCTGTAGCCCCACCCCCGCCGTGCGCAGGGCTCACCGTACTGTGACCAATCGCAGCGCAGTACCGGCGATGCGCTCTCGTATCCTCGCCCCTGTGACCGATTCCCCGGAGCGCCCGCAGCTCCCGCCCGCCATGGCCGACGCGCGCAGCCTCGTGGCGGCCCTCCTGGCCGAGGGCGTGCGCGAGGTCGTCCTGTGCCCGGGATCGCGCAGCGCCCCGCTGGCGGAGGCCCTGGCCGACGCCGCCGACGCCGGGCGCCTACGGCTGCGCGTCGTGCTGGATGAGCGCAGTGCCGGCTTCATCGCCCTGGGGGTCGCCCGCGCCCACGCCCTGAACGGGCACAGCCGCTGCGCCGCCGTCGTGACCACCTCGGGTACGGCCGTCTCCAACCTTCACCCGGCCGTCAGCGAGGCCGACGCCGCCGGTATCCCCCTGCTCGTCATCAGCGCCGACCGGCCCCACGAGCTGGTCGGCACCGGCGCCAGCCAGACCACCGAGCAGACCAAGCTCTTCGTACCGGCCCTGCGCCTGGGTGTGGACCTGCCAGCCGACTTGGCCGCCGACCTCGGGGGCCACGCGGCCGACGCCGCCATCGCAGGGCAGGTGCGCCGCGCCGTCGCCGCCGCCACCGGGACCCTCAGTCGGGATCCCGGGCCGGCACAGATCAACGCCCGCTTCCGTCCGCCCCTGACAGCGGAGGGCGCAGTGGAGGGCGCAGCGGAGGACACAGCGGAGGATGCGGTGCCGCTCGCTCCGGCGCCGCCCTCCCCGCCAGCTGCGACGGCTGCCCCGGCAGCAGTACCGGCCTGCGCCCCGGAGGCCGGTGCCGGCCGGCCGGCCGGCAGTGGCTCCTCCGCGCAGGGGAGGGGGATCGTCGTTGCCGGTGACACCGCCCACCCCGCCGTCGGCTCCATGGCCAGGTCTCTGGCCGAGCACCTCAACTGGCCACTCCTGGCCGAACCCACCTCCCAGGCCCGCAGCGGCCCGCAGGCCCTGAGTCGTTACGCCGAGCTGCTGGGCACCCCTGCGGGCCGCGCGCTCGCGCAGCAGGCCGAGCACCTCCTCGTTCTGGGCCACCCCAGCCTCAGCCGCTCCATCACCGCGCTACTGGGGCGCGAGGACCTCAACGTCACCGTCCTGACCGAGTGCGCCCGGTGGACCGACGTCTCCGGGCGGGCTCGACGGGTCGTCCCCATGGATGGTCCCGATCACCAGCCAGACGACGCCGCCCTCCGCTCGGCCCGTCTAGTCGCCTCCCTGGGCCTGGAGAGCGCCGACGCGGCCTGGACCGACTCCTGGCGTAGGGCCGTGGCGGATCTTCCCGAACCGGACCGCTCCAGCAGCGGCGACGCCCTGGCTCGGGCCGTGTGGGAGGCCAGCCAGGCCCCCGGCGCCCCCACCCTCCTGCTGGGCTCGTCCATGACGGTGCGGCGCCTGGACCGACTCGCCCAGCCCGGCGCCGCCGCCCCGAAGGCGGTCGCGAACCGCGGCCTGGCGGGCATCGACGGCACCATCGCCACCGGGATCGGACTGTGGATGGCCTCAGGGGAACCGGTTCGCGCCGTCATGGGTGACCTCGCCTTCCTCCACGACGCCATGTCCTTGAACCGGGGCGTGCGCGAGGAGGAGGCCGACCTGCAGGTGATCGTCGTCGACGACGGCGGGGGCGCGATCTTCTCCCACCTCGAGTACGCCCGCACCACGCCAGCGGGTCGGTTCGAACGGCTCTTCACCGCCCCTCAGCGGGCGGATATCGCTGCGCTGGCCGCAGCCCTGGGGGCCCGCGTCCATGTCCCCGATGATGTCGAGGCCCTCCGGGGACTCCTGGCTGAACCGGTCGACGGCGTGAGCGTCGTCGTCTGGGAGACCACAAGGCACGGTCCTCACACCGTGACAACATGAACGACGATAGAGATGGACGGCAGCCAGCGGGATAGGACCCGCGGCGGTGGACCCGGCTCACCCCGAGCCCACCGCCGGACTCTCAGCCCGCTGCGATACAACGGTTACACGATCCACAGCGCAGCCTCAGGGAATCATCGGAAACGGCACAGAGCCCTGGTGTTGGCTACCCGTGGATCTGAGAGGGCGACACGCCCGAGGAGGAGCACAGATGAGCGGATACGACGAGACGAACCCGGAGGCATACCGGCCCACTGAGCCCGAGGCAGCGGCAGACAGCGCTCACTCCGGTGTCGACTCCTGGTCCGCCAGCAGCCAGGCCAGCCCGGCAACGGCGGCCTCCGGTAGCGAGGGCGCGAGCGCGATCGAGGACCACGGTGGCTACGCGGATCTCTCCCAGGCCTACACCGCCGACGCCTCCCATCCCGAGCCGCCCACCTCGCAGCTGCCCGCCGAGCCGCCCACCTCGCAGCTTCCCGCGGAGCAGTCCGCGTCGCTCTACGCGCAGCCCGCCCAGGGGCAGTACCAGCCCCAGCAGCCGTCCTACCAGCCGCAGCAACAGCCTCAGGGCCAGTACCCCGCTCCTCAGGTGCAGCAGGCGGCGCCGTCCAGCTACTCATCCGCCCAGCAGCCCTACCAGGGGCAGCAGACACATGTCGGCTCGCCCTACATGAGCGTCCCGACGACGCCCGGTGGCTACGCGCCGGCCGGCGCTCCCACCGGGGAGTCCTTCTATGCGGCCTCGAAGGCCACAGGCGCTGACAGCGGCACCACGAGGCGCCGGCGGGGGCCGGGCTGGTTCGCCCTGGTCGCCTCCGTGCTGGTCGCCTCCCTGCTGGGGGCCGGTGGGGCTGTGACCGCGGTCAGGTACATGGATGCTCGCGGTGGACACGCCTCATCGCACTCCTCGACGGCGCCCACCGCCATTGCCACCGGGAGCACGACCAAGACCGTCAACAGCGCCGGCCAGGCCCCCGACTGGGAGGCCGTCTCGGCCGCCGTGTCCAACGCCGTCGTCTCCATCGCCGTCGCCACGGACAAGGGCGAGGCCCTGGGCTCCGGAGTCATCTTCGACAAGGAGGGGCACATCATCACGAACAACCACGTGGTGGCGGGCGCTTCCAAGATCCAGGTGACGTTGGCTGACGGCCGCGTCTATGACGCTGAGACCACCGGTACCGATCCCGCCACCGACCTGGCGGTCATCCAGCTCAAGGACGCCCCCGACAACCTCACGGTCGCCCAGCTCGGTGACTCCGACAAGCTGGCCACGGGGCAGGACGTCATGGCGATCGGTAACCCGCTGGGCCTGTCCTCGACCGTCACCACCGGAATCATCTCCGCCCTCGACCGGCCCGTCGTCAACTCCCAGAGCGAGGACGGATCGAGTGGCTCCGCGGTCTACACCAACGCCATCCAGATCGACGCCGCCATCAACCCCGGCAACTCCGGCGGCCCCCTCTTCGACGAGAAGGGGCAGGTCATTGGGATCACCAGCTCCATCGCCACCATGAGCCGCTCCAGCAGCGAGGGAGGCTCGGGGAGCATCGGCATCGGTTTCGCCATTCCCGTCAAGCTGGCGGATAAGGTCGCCAAGCAGCTCATCAAGTCCGGGACGGCCACGCACGCCTACCTGGGAGTCACCCTCGACACGGCTGGCGCCACGGCCGACGGCGAGAAGCGCGGCGGCGCCAAGATCACCTCGGTCGAAAGCGGCTCGCCGGCTGACAAGGCCGGCCTGAAGACGAACGACGTCGTCATCGCCATCGATGGCAAGACCACCGCCCAGGGGTCGGCTCTCACCGGCTACGTGCGCCAGTACTCCGCCAACGACAAGGTCAAGCTCACGATCATCCGCGACTCCAAGAAGCAGGACATCGATGTGACCCTGGCCGAGCGCAAGGATTCCTGACGCGATAGCCGCCCAGAGTCGTCTCAGAGACGCACGCCGAGCGCCCCCAGCATGGGGCGCATCTTGGCGGTCGTCTCCGCCAGCTCGTCGACCGGCTCGGAGTCCGGCATGATGCCGCCGCCTCCGAACACTCTGGCGGGGGACCGTGGTCCGGGGCCTGCCTCGGGCAGCTGGGCGCTGCGCAGCGCAATGCACCACTCGCCCTCGCCGTGCCAGTCCACCCAGCCCACGGGGCCGGCGTAACGCCCCCGGTCCATGGATTCGGCCTCCTCGATGAGGCGCGCCGCAGCCTGAGTCGGCGTCCCGCACACGGCCGCCGTCGGGTGCAGCGCGTCCACCAGCGCCAGCGCCCCGGTGTCCCCGGCGACCACCCCGGTGACGTCGCTGGCCAGGTGCAGCACATTCGGCAGCGTCAGGACGAAACGGGCCGGGGCCTCCACCACCGAGCACAGCGGATCCAGCGCCGTGATCGCCGAGTCCCGCGCCAGCTCGTGCTCCCGGTTGTTCTTCTCAGAGCCTTCCAGCCAGGACGCCAGACGCGCGGTCGCCAGGGCGTCCTCGCCGGCGTGCCGGCGGGCCGTACCGGCCAGCACCCTGCTCATGAGGCGCCGATCCCGCAGGCGCAGCAGCAGCTCAGGGCTGGCCCCCACCATCTGGTCGACGGCGAAGACCCAGGTGGAGGGGTAGTCGCGGGCCAGGTGCTGCAGCACTGTTCCGGTGGGCAGCGGCGCGGCCGGGTAGGCCAGTACGTCGCGGGCCAGGACCACCTTGCGGGCCTGCCCCGCACGCATCCGCTCCTGCGTGGCGCAGACCGCCCGGCACCACTGCTCCTCGCTGAGCGCCCCGGCCTCAACGGCGGTGGTCCCGCCGGATTCCCCGTCGTCGCCGGCTGGCGCCCGGTCAGCCGCCGCGCGGGCCTGCGCCGTCATCGCCCCCAGGAGCATCTCGGGATCCGGGTGCTCCGGCTCGCTCCCGTCGTCAGCCCCGGACACCACGGTCGTCAGCCAGGCGCCGGAGTCGTCGCACCCGACGAGGACTTCGGGAACCACCAGGACCGAGGACTGCTCGGAGCTGGGGGAGAAGGTGATCGCACCCAGCGCCACCGGCCCGGTCCCGGGGCGGACCAGTGCATCGCGCCACCAGGCCGCGCCGACGACGGCCCGCCACGCGGCCCGCAGCGCCTCGATGCGATCCGCCCCGTGGGCCTCGATCACCAGGGCGCGGCCCAGGCCGATGAGTCCGTGCCCCTCGTGCACCCAGGAGCTGACATCCTCGCGGCCTACCAGCAGGTCGATGAGCGCGAGCCCCTCCAGTGCGCCCTCGGGCAGCTCGTGGGTGCGGAAGGACAGGCGTGGCGGCGCGACCCGGCAGTGCTCGGCCCTCACGACGTCGGTCCCAGGCCGCTGCTCAGGCCGGTTCTCACTGATCGCCTCGGACGGGCACGGGCCGCGTGGCCCGGTGAACCGCGACGATCCCGCCGGAGAGGTTCTTGTAGCCCACGCCCCGCCAGCCGGCCTCCTGCATGAGGCCGGCCAGCTCGCGCTGGTCCGGCCAGGCCAGGATCGACTCGCCCAGGTAGTCGTAGGCCTCGGTGTTGGAGGAGACCAGGCGGGCGGCGGCCGGCAGGGCGCTGCCCAGGTAGAAGCGGTACAGGCGGCGGAAGGCCGGCCAGACCGGGGTGGAGAACTCCGCGATGACGATCCGCCCGCCCGGCACCGTCACCCGGCGCATCTCCGACAGTGCCCGGGCCGTGTCCTGCACGTTGCGCAGCCCGTAGGAGATGGTGACGACGTCGAAGCTCTCGTCGGCGAAGGGCAACGCCGTGGCGTCCCCGGCCACGAAGGCGATCTCGGGGTGGCGGCGCTTGCCCTCGGCCACCATGCCGGTGGAGAAGTCGCAGGCCACGACCTCGGCGCCGTCGGCGCCGTACTCCACCGAGGAGGTGCCGGTCCCCGCGGCCAGGTCCAGGACGCGCGTCCCCGGCCGCGCGGCGACGGCCGCACGCGTCACCCGGCGCCACATGTGCACCTGGAACAGGCTCATCACGTCATTGGACAGGTCGTAGCGGCGCGCGACGGCGTCGAACATCCCGGCGACCTCGCGCGGGTCCTTGGCGAGGCTGGCTCGAAGGGGGGATCGGCTCATGGGGCTCATCATCGCAAATCCCGACCGCGGTCTGGCCGCCGAGGCGTGCTGCAGACCGCTCCCAGCCGACCTCCGACCGCGCCGGCAGCGCTCTAGGACGCAGGTCCCGTCCGACACTGTTGAAATTCGTCACTCACTTGCAGCGTAATTCTGGGGTGCCGCCATCTGTCGTTGAGGCGGGGAGTTCTCAGAGGAACGCCGTCATGTCAACGAAAACCGCGGTTCACCGCCCGTCTCGACGCTCTCGTCATGGAGGTGTCGGCCGCCTGGGTACAGTCGGCACAGGCTCCGCCCCGTGTGGGGCCTGCATTACGGTGCCAACTGTGATGCCTATGACAACGCCCGCTGTACCAGACGTGCCGAGGAGGGAGGCCCGAGTGACCCAGGCAGCCGCCCATTCCAGCGCCTCCGCCGCTGCCGACGTCATCGTCGTCGGGGCCGGCCCGGCCGGATCCTCGGCGGCCTACCACATGGCCACTCTCGGCCTCGACGTCATCCTCCTGGAGAAGCAGGAGCTCGGCCGGGACAAGGTCTGCGGGGACGGCCTGACCCCTTCGGCCGTACGCGAGCTGGTCTCCATGGGGATGGACACCACCGGCTGGCAGCGCAACCGCGGCCTGCGCGTCATCGGCGGCGGGCACCTCCTCCACTTCCCCTGGCCGGAGCAGGCATCCTTCCCCTCCTACGGGATGGCCCGCCCCCGCGCCCTGCTCGACCGCGACCTGGCCGAGCACGCCGCCGCAGCCGGAGCCCGCCTGCTCACCGGCGTCACCGTCACCGCCCCCGTCACCTCTCCCACCGGCCGCGTCACCGGTGTCGAGGCCCGCCCCACCAACCGGGTCGCCTACCCCGGCATCGAGGGGCCCACCACCTTTACCGCCCCGCTGGTCATCGACGCCGGAGGCGTCTCGGCCCGCCTGGCCACCGCCGTCGGGCGTACCAAGAACGAGCGGCGCCCCATGGGCGTGGCCGTGCGCGCCTACTTCCGCTCCCCGCGCGCCCAGGACGCCTGGATGGAGTCCCGCCTCGAGCTGTGGGACGGCGCGCCCGGCAAGTCCGACCTCCTGCCCGGCTACGGCTGGATCTGGTCCGTGGGGGAGGGGCTGGTCAACGTCGGACTCGGCTCGGTCTCCTCGCGCGCCCAGGCCACCGCCATCGACTACCGCGCCGTGTTCAACCGCTGGATGGACAACGTCCCGGCATCCTGGGGCTTCACCAAGGAGAACCAGGTCGGCGGCCTGGTCAGCGCCGCCCTGCCCATGGCCTTCAACCGCAAGCCGCACTACGCCGACGGCCTCATGCTGCTGGGCGACGCCGGAGGCATGGTCTCGCCCTTCAACGGCGAGGGTATCGCCCAGGCCCTCATGTCCGGCCGCCTGGCCGCCCAGGCCGCCGCCCAGGCAACCGCCCGCACGACCACCTCCGGCCGTGAGCAGGTCCTGGCCCAGTACCCCAAGGCCCTCAGCTCCGAGATGGGCGGCTACTACACGCTCGGCCGTGTCTTCGTCGCCCTCATCGAGCACCCCGAGGTCATGCGCCTGTGCACCCGCTACGGGCTGCCGCGCAAGCGCCTCATGAAGCTCGTCACCAAGCTCCTGTCCGACGGGTGGGAGCGCCGCGGCGGCGACGGAATCGACCACTTCATCCAGCTCCTGACAAGGATGGTGCCGGAAGCATGAACCCCTACGCCTCCCTGCTCATCATGGCCGCGCTGGCCCTCCTGGTGGCCGTCGGCGGTCTGGCCATGAGCGCCATCATCAGCCCCGCCCGGCGCAACCGGGTCAAGGTCGCCAACTACGAGTGCGGCATCGACCCCACCCCCGCCAACACCGAGCACGGGCGCTTCCCCGTCTCCTTCTACCTGGTGGGCATGACCTTCATCATCTTCGACGTCGAGGTGGTCTTCCTCTACCCCTGGGCCACGGCCTTCGGGCGCCTGGGCTTCTTCGGGCTGGGGGCGGCCGTCCTGTTCATCGGCCTCATCACCGTGCCCTACATCCTCGAGTGGCGTCGCGGCGGACTGGACTGGGACTGAAGCCGCTCTGACCGGCCAGGACCCAGCCCGACGATCCCAAGGAGAACACAGCAGTGAAGAGCATGAAGAAGCACAACGCCTACATGGCGTCCATCCCCTCCAAGCGCCATGACCCTTACGCCGCCGCTGCCGCCGAGGTGGACAGCCCGGGCTTCCTGCTGACCACCGTCGAGAAGCTCGCGGGCCTGGCCCAGGCCCGCTCCATGTGGCCCGTCACCATGGGCCTGGCCTGCTGCGCCATCGAGATGATGGCCGCCGGCACCCCCCGCTTCGACATGGCCCGCTTCGGCTGGGAGGTCTTCCGCGCCTCCCCGCGCCACGCCGACGTCATGATCGTCTCGGGCCGCGTCTCCCACAAGATGGCCCCCATCGTGCGCAACGTCTACGACTCGATGCCCGAGCCCAAGTGGGTCATCTCCATGGGCGCCTGCGCCTCCTCGGGAGGCATCTTCAACAACTACGCCGTCGTCCAGGGCTGCGACCACATCGTCCCGGTGGACATCTACCTGCCGGGCTGCCCGCCGCGCCCCGAGATGCTCCTCAACGCCATGCTCGAGTTAACCCGCCAGATCGAGAAGAAGCCACTGTTCAAGCACCGCGAGGAGATCGCCCGCGCCGTCGAGGCCGCCGCGCTGTCGGCCACCCCCACCCATGAGATGAAGGGCCTGCTGGCATGAGTGAGAAGAACGCCCCGGGACACGACTCGGGCTCCGAGGCCCTGACCGAGACCCCCGAGGTCCCCGCCGTTCCCGAGGTCGCCGGCACCCCCGTGCGCCCCGAGCTGCGCCTGGAGGTCATCGCCGCCCCCACCGGCCAGTTCGGTGCCTCCGACGCCGGTGACACCACCGGCTACGGCGAGCACCGCAGCGTCGTCACCCTCGCCCCCGCCGCCGCGCGCCCCTACGGCGGCTGGTTCGACGACGTCGTCGACGCCCTCATCGAGGACCTCCAGGAGGCCGGCATCGACCCGGCCGTCGCCATCGAGAAGGTCGTCATCGAGCACGACGAGCTCACCCTGTTCATCGCCCGCGAGCACCTGCTCGACGTCGCCCGCCCCCTGCGCGACGACCAGGACCTGCGCTTCGAGCTGTGCTTGGGCGTCAGCGGCGTCCACTACCCCGAGCTGGCCGGGCGCGAGCTGCACGCCTGCATCCAGCTCATGAGCCTGACCCACGGCGGACGTCAGCTGCGCCTGCAGGTCGCCTGTCCCGAGACCGACCCGCACGTGCCCTCCCTCGTCTCGCTCTACCCCGGCAACGACTGGCACGAGCGCGAGACCTGGGACCTCATGGGCATCGTCTTCGACGGCCACCCCCACCTGACCCGCACCGCCATGCCCGACGACTGGGTGGGCCACCCCCAGCGCAAGGACTACCCGCTGGGCGGTATTCCCGTCGAGTACAAGGGCGCCCAGACCCCGCCCGCCGACACCCGGAGGTCCTACCGCTGATGAGCACCGCAAGCACCTTCCGCGCCTCCGGCCCCGCCACGGATGAGCTGTCCGCCGGCGCCGAGCAGTTCACCGTCAGCGGCGGGGACTGGGACGACGTCGTCGCCCAGATCGCCGAGCGCGACGAGGCCGACCGCCTGCGCAACGACCGGATCGTCCTCAACATGGGCCCGGTCCACCCCTCCACCCACGGCGTGCTGCGCCTGGTCCTGGAGGCCGACGGCGAGGTCGTCACCGAGGTCCGTGTCGGTACCGGCTACCTGCACACCGGTATCGAGAAGAACATGGAGTACCGCACCTGGGTGCAGGGCGAGACCTTCGTGACCCGCATGGACTACGTGGCCCCCTTCTTCCAGGAGGTCGCCTACGCGCTCGCCGTCGAGAAGCTCCTGGGCATCACCGACGACGTCCCCGAGAAGGCCACCGTCACCCGCGTGCTGCTCATGGAGCTCAACCGCATCGCCTCCCACGTCGTGGCCGTGGGCACCGGGGGCAACGAGATGGGCGGCACCACGCTCATGACCATCGCCTTCCGCTGCCGCGAGAACATCCTCAAGGCCTTCGAGATGGTCTCCGGGCTGCGCATGAACCACGCCTACATCCGCCCCGGGGGCCTGGCCCAGGACATCCCCGAGGGCTTCACCGAGTTCGTGCGCTCGGTCATGCCGGACATCAAGAAGGACATCCACGAGCTCGAGCTGCTGCTCCTGGAGAACCCGATCCTCAAGTCCCGCTTCATCGGCGTGGGGGAGATCAGCCTGGCCGGAGGGCTCGCCCTGGGCCTGACCGGGCCCTGCCTGCGCGCGGCCGGCTACCCGCTGGACCTGCGGCGCACCAACCCCTACTGCGGCTACGAGACCTACGACTTCCGGGTCCCCACCTACAAGGTCTCCGACTGCTACAACCGCCTGCGCATCCGCCTGGACGAGGCCTACGAGTCCCTCAAGATCGTCTCCCAGTGCCTGGACCGCCTCGAGGAGATCGCCGCCCGCGGCGACGACCCCTCCAACACTACGATGGTGGCCGACCCGACCATCGCCTGGCCCGCCCGCATGTCCATCGCCACCGACGGCCAGGGGCAGTCCCTGGAGCACGTGCGCGAGATCATGGGCAGCTCCATGGAGTCCCTCATCCACCACTTCAAGCTGGTGACCCAGGGCTTCCGGGTCCCGGCCGGGCAGGTCTACCAGACCGTTGAGCACGCCAAGGGGATCCTGGGCGTCCACGCCGTCTCCGACGGCGGCACCCGCCCCTACCGGGTCCACTTCCGCGACCCCTCCTTCTCCAACCTGCAGTCGCTGGCCATGATGGGGGAGGGCGGCATGATCGCCGACCTCGTGCCCACCCTGGCCTCCATCGACCCCGTCCTGGGAGGCGTGGACCGCTGATGAGCACCACCGAGAACGCAGTCAACCCGGCCGTCGAGACCATCGCCACCGTCAGCGCGGTCGGCCCGGTGGGCACCGTCGCGCAAGCCGCCGTGGCCGCCGGATACAGCACCGAGGTCGCCCAGGGCCTCCAGGTCGACATCGAGCGGATCATCGCCCGCTACCCGGCGGGCAAGGAGCGCAGCGCCCTCATCCCGATGCTCCACCTCATCCAGTCCGTGGACGGCTACGTCTCCCCGGCCGGCATCGCCCTGTGCGCCGCCCGGCTCGGCCTGGAACGGGCCGAGGTCAGCGCCGTGGCCACCTTCTACAGCCAGTTCCGCCGCCACCCGGTGGGCACCTACCACGTGGGCGTGTGCACCAACGCCCTGTGCGCCGTCATGGGCGGGGACGAGATCTGGAAGGCGGTCACCGAGCACACCGGCCTGGGCGCCGAGGAGACCAGCGAGGACGGCACCATCAGCCTCGAGCGCGTCGAGTGCAACGCCGCCTGCGACTACGCCCCCGTCGTCATGGTCAACTGGGAGTTCTTCGACAACCAGACCCCCGACTCCGCCGTCGCCATGATTAAGGCCCTCGAGCGCGGCGAGGACGTCGCCCCCACCCGCGGCCCCGAGACCGTCCCCACCTTCCGGGAGAACGAGCGCCTGCTGGCCGGCTTCGAGGACGGCCGCACCGACGAGGGACGCGGCCCCGGCGAGCCGACCCTGCGCGGCCTGCGCATCGCCCGCGAGCAGGGCTGGACCGCGCCGAAGGAGGAGACCAAGTGAGTGACACCGCCACCTACACCGCGCCGGGGACCCTCAGCCCGGTCCTGAGCGACCTGTGGGACCAGGAGCGCTCCTGGACCCTGCAGACCTACCTCGACCACGGCGGCTACGAGGGCCTCAAGAAGGCCAAGACCCTCAGCTGCGAGGAGCTCATCGGCCTCATCAAGGACTCCGGCCTGCGCGGACGCGGCGGCGCCGGCTTCCCCACCGGCCTGAAGTGGTCCTTCCTGCCCCCGGTTGACGGCGGCCCGCGCTACCTCGTGGTCAACGCCGACGAGTCCGAGCCGGGCACCTGCAAGGACATTCCCACGATCATGTCCAACCCGCAGGCGCTCATCGAGGGCATCGCCATCACCTCGCGCGCCATCGGCGGCGACCACGCCTTCGTCTACCTGCGCGGCGAGGTCCCCCACGTCTACCGCCGCCTGCTCAGCGCCGTGCGCGAGGCCACCGAGTCCGGCCTGCTGGACACCGGCTTCGGCCTCGACGGCCAGCAGCGGCTGCGCATCACCGCCCACGCCGGGGCCGGCGCCTACATCTGCGGTGAGGAGACCGCCCTGCTGGACTCCCTGGAGGGCCGCCGCGGCCACCCCCGCCTCAAGCCGCCCTTCCCCGCCGTCGCCGGCCTCTACGCCCGGCCCACGGTGGTCAACAACGTTGAGACCATCGCCTCGGTCCCGGCGATCCTGGCCCGCGGCGCCCAGTGGTACTCCACTATGGGCACCGAGAAGTCCAAGGGCCACGGCATCTTCTCCGTCTCCGGCCACGTGGCCCACCCCGGCCAGTACGAGGCCCCCTTCGGCATCACCATGCGCGAGCTCATCGAGCTCTCCGGCGGCATCCGCCCCGGCCACGAGCTGAAGTTCTGGGTGCCGGGAGGCTCCTCGACGCCGATCTTCGGTCCCGACGAGCTCGACGTCCCCCTGGACTACGAGTCCGTGGCCGAGGCCGGCTCCATGCTGGGCACCCGCGCCCTGCAGGTCTTCGACGAGACCGTCTCCGTGGTGCGTGTGGTCACCCGGTGGACCGAGTTCTACCAGCACGAGTCCTGCGGCAAGTGCACCCCCTGCCGTGAGGGCACCTACTGGATGCGCCAGATCATGCTGCGCCTGGAGGCGGGGCGCGGTCTGCCCGGCGACGTCGAGAAGCTCGAGTCCATCGCCTCCAACATCGCCGGACGCTCCTTCTGCGCCCTGGGTGACGCCTCCGCCACCCCGGTGCTGACCGGCATCAAGCGGTTCCGCGAAGAGTTCGAGGCCGGCTACACCGCCGCCGCCGGCGAGCTCTTCCCCTACGCCGCCTCCTCCGTCTTCGAAAGCGCACGGTGAGCCATGACTGCTGAGACGACCACCAAGAGCTCCGCACCCGCGGCGCCCCCGGCCCCCGAGATGGTCCACATGACCATCGACGGGCTGCCCGTCGAGGTCGAGAAGGGGACCCTCCTCATCCGCGCCGCCGAGCAGGTCGGCGTGCGCATCCCGCGCTTCTGCGACCACCCGCTGCTCGCGCCGTCGGCCAACTGCCGCCAGTGCCTGGTGGAGGTGGCCATGCCGGGGCGCGACGGCGTCGTGCGGCCCATGCCCAAGCCCCAGCCCTCCTGCGCCATGACCGCCATGGAGGGCATGGAGATCTCCACCCAGGCCACCAGCGAGGTCGCCGCCAAGGCTCAGGCCGGCACCATGGAGTTCCTCCTCATCAACCACCCGCTGGACTGCCCGGTGTGCGACAAGGGTGGCGAGTGCCCCCTGCAGAACCAGGCCCTGGAGCTCATGGCCTCCGGCGCCCAGTCCGCCACCCGCTTCACCGACGTCAAGCGCACCTTCCCCAAGCCACTGCGCCTGACCAGCAACATCCTCCTGGACCGCGACCGGTGCATCCTGTGCCAGCGCTGCGTGCGCTTCGCCGACCAGATCCCCGGCGACCCCTTCATCGCCCTCCAGGGCCGCGGCGGCGGGCACCCCTCCTTCGACATGGACGGTGAGCCCGAGCACACCGGGGGCCTGTACTCCGAGCAGATCGGGCGCTTCGACGCCCGCGTCCTGGACTTCTACACCGAGGAGCCCCAGGAGGGGCTCGACGCCGACCTCCAGACGATCCGCGGCGTGCCCTCCCTGAGCGCCCTGGGAGACCTGACCGGCCCCGGCGGCGAGCCCGGCGCCTCCGACGGCACCGACTACGGCCCCGACCTGGGCGCCGGCCGCGAGGACCTGGACGCCTCCGGGCGCCCCTTCGCCTCCTACTTCTCGGGCAACATCATCCAGATCTGCCCCGTGGGCGCCCTGACCTCCGCGAAGTACCGCTTCCGGGCCCGCCCCATGGACCTGGTCTCCACCGACTCCGTCACCGAGCACGACGCCTCCGGCTCCGCCATCCGCGTCGACATGCGCCGCGGCGTCGTCCTGCGCCACCTCGCCGGCAACGACCCCGAGGTCAACGAGGAGTGGATCACTGACAAGGACCGCTTCGCCTTCACCTGGTCCTCCCAGCCCGACCGCCTCACCGTCCCGCTCGTGCGCGACGAGGAGACCGGCGAGCTCGTCACCACCTCCTGGTCCGACGCCCTGGACGTGGCCGCCCAGGGGCTGGCCCGCGCCGCCGCAGACGGGGGAGTGGGGCTCCTGCCCGGCGGCCGCCTCACCCTGGAGGACGCCTGGGCCTGGTCCCGCTTCGCCCGCACCGTCCTGGGCACCAACGACATCGACCAGCGCGTGCGCAGCCACAGCCAGGAGGAGGACTCCTTCCTGGCCGCCCGCGTGGCCGGCACCGGACTGGGCGCCGTCACCTACCGTCACCTGGAGCGGGCCGGACAGGTCCTGCTCCTGGGCCTGGAGCCCGAGGACGAGTGCGGCTCGGTGTTCCTGCGCCTGCGCAAGGGCGTGCGCGCCGGCGGCGTCAAGGTGGCCACCGTGACTACCTGCCTGAGCGCCGGCAGCCGCAAGCTCTCCGCCCAGGCCATCCTCACCCCGCCCGGTGAGGAGGCCCGCGTCGTCGCCCACCTCAGCCAGACCCACCCCGAGCTCGTCGAGGCCCTGCGGGCCGACGGCGCCACCATCCTCATTGGTGAGCGTGCCGCCCGCGTCCCCGGCCTGCTGAGCGTCGCCGACGCCCTGGCCAGCGCCACCGGCGCACACCTGGCCTGGGTGCCGCGCCGCAGCGGCGAGCGCGGAGGCATCGAGGCGGGCCTGCTGCCCGGCCTCCTGCCCGGCGGTCGCCCCGTGGCCGACCCCGAGGCCCGCGCCCAGGTCGAGCAGGCCTGGAACCTGGGCCCCAAGAACCTCCTGCCTGCAACGCCGGGCCGTGACGCCACCGCCATCCTCTCGGCCCTCCTGGAGGGGAGCCTGGGCGGCGCGGTCGTCGGCGGCATCGACCTGCGCGACTTCCCCGACCCGGGTCTGGCCCGAGCGGCCCTGGCCGCCAGCGGCTTCACCGTCCAGCTCGAGGTGCGCCGCAGCGAGGTCAGCGAGCACGCCGACGTCGTCCTGCCCGTGGCCCCGGCCGTGGAGAAGAACGGCACCTTCGTCAACTGGGAGGGGCGCGTGCGCCCCTTCGGCCAGGCCCACGTCTCACGCTCCCGCACCGACCGCCAGGTCCTGGGCATGCTCGCCGACGAGATGGGAGTCGATCTGCAGGTCGACGACCTCGTCGTCCTGCACGAGCAGCTCGCCGACCTGGGCCTGTGGCGCGGGCAGCGCCCGTCGGTCGCCTTCGGGCCCGCCCCGGCGGTCTGCGCCGGCTCCCCCGTCCCCGCCGACGACGGCGTGGAGGCCCGCCTGACCACTCACAAGCCCATGCTCGACGCCGGGCGCCTCCAGGACGGTGAGCCCTTCCTGGCCGCCACCGCCCTGCGCCCCATCGCCCGGGTGGGCACCGACCTCGCCCAGCGCCTGTCGCTGGCAGCCGGTCAGGAGGTGACCGTGGCGACCGCCGCCGGATCGATCACCCTGCCGGCCGTCATCGGCGGCGTCAGCGACGGCACCGTGTGGCTGCCCGAGTGCTCGGCCGGCTCCACCGTCCACCAGACCCTGGGCGCCGGGCACGGCTCCCAGGTCACCGTGACCCATGCAGCGGAGGTACTGAGGTGAACCCGATCTACGCGGCTCAGGCCGCTGCCGACGACGCCCTCCCCAACGGGGGAGTGACCGCCGACTTCTCCGCCGAGACCTGGTGGCTGACCCTCATCAAGGCCGTCTTCATCGTCGCCTTCCTCATCGTCAGCGTCATGATGGCGCTGTGGGTGGAGCGGCGCGGCCTGGCCCGCATGCAGACCCGCCTGGGCCCCAACGTCAACGGCCCCCTCGGCCTGCTCCAGGCGGTCGCAGACGCCGGCAAGCTCATCATGAAGGAGGACTTCTGGCTCAAGGGGGCCGAGAAGGTCATCTACCTCCTGGCGCCGCTCATCGCCGCCTTCAGCGCCTTCATGGTCTACGCGGTCATCCCCTTCGGGCCGCAGGTGAGCATCTTCGGCCACTCCACGCCCCTGCAGCTGACCGACTTCCCAGTGGCGGTCCTCTACATCCTGGCCATCACCGCCTTCGGCGTCTACGGGATCATCCTGGGCGGCTGGTCCACGCACTCCACCTACCCGCTCTTCGGCGCCGTGCGCAGCGCCGCTCAGGTCATCTCCTACGAGTTGAGCATGAGCCTGTCCATCCTCACGGTCTTCCTGGCCTCGGGGACCATGTCCACCTCCGGGATCGTGACCGCCCAGGAGCGCATCTGGTGGGCCGTGGCGATGGTGCCCAGCTTCATCATCTACGTCATCTCCATGGTCGGTGAGGTCAACCGCCTCCCCTTCGACCTGCCCGAGGCCGAGGGAGAGCTCGTCGCCGGCCACATGGTCGAGTACTCCTCGATGAAGTTCGCCTGGTACTTCCTGGCCGAGTACATCAACATGTTCAACGTCTCGGCCGTGTGCGTCACCCTGTTCCTGGGCGGCTGGCGCTCGGCGATCCTCAGCCTGTTCTGGGAGGGCGCCAACTCCGGCTGGTGGCCGATGCTGTGGTTCGTCGCCAAGGTCTGGGCCGTCATGTTCTTCATGATCTGGACCCGCGGAACCCTCGTGCGCATCCGCTACGACCACTTCATGAAGCTGGGCTGGAAGGTCCTCATCCCGATCTCCCTGGTCTGGTTCGTGCTGGTGGCGGTGGTGCGCGCCTTCCGCACCTTCTCGGGGGCCTCCGTGCAGGCCCTGCTGCTGCCGATGGCCGTCGTCTTCTGCGTCATCATGTTCATCCTCTTCCTCATTCCCGACAAGGAGGAAGAGGAGGAGCTCTACGAGGACTATGAGGACGACGACGAGGAGGACGCCGACGACGAGGACGTCGAGATCCTGGACGCCGAGGACGACCACGTCGCCTTCCTCGAGGGCTTCCCGGTCCCGCCGCCTCCGGGCACGTCCCTGCCGCCCTCACCGCGCGCCCGCCGCACCGCCCTGGCAGCGCAGGCGACCGACGCGGCCGGTGACTCCGAGACCGGGGCGGCCACCGCCGTCGGCCTCCTGGAGGACGCCGACGTCGAGGACGACGACGCGACCGGTTCCGCAGACTCCGCCGAGTCCCCCGACTCGGCAGGTGTGGCCGGCACGGCAGCTCCTGCCGGTAAGGACGCAGCCACCGCCCTGCCCACCTTCACCCTTGACCTCAAGGCCGACCCGGCCGGCGGCAAGGACACAGACACGGCCGCTGAGGCACCCCAGGAGGGAAAAGATGACTGATCGCCCCCACCGTTCCCGGGGCTCGCAGCACGATAAGTGGCTGCGTGACGCTCCCTCCGCCCTGGCCCGCGCCTTCGCGCCCGTGGCCGGCTACGGGGTCACCATCTCCTCGATGTTCCGCCCGGTGGTCACCGAGCAGTACCCCTTCGAGCCGCCGCAGGTGATGCCCCGCTACCACGGCCGCCACCAGCTCAACCGCTACGACGACGGCCTGGAGAAGTGCATCGGCTGCGAGCTGTGCGCCTGGGCCTGCCCCGCCGACGCGATCTACGTCGAGGCCGCCTCCAACGAGCCCGGCGCCCAGTACTCGCCCGGCGAGCGCTACGGGCGCGTCTACCAGATCAACTACCTGCGCTGCATCTTCTGCGGCATGTGCATCGAGGCCTGCCCCACTCGGGCTCTGACCATGTCCACCGACTTCGATGAGCTCGTCGGCCCCGGCCGCGAGGGTCTCATCTACGAGAAGGAGGACCTGCTGGCCCCCGTGCCCGAGGGCGCCGTGTCCGCGCCCCACCCCATGGTCGAGGGCACCGAGGACGGCGACTACTACCGCGGGAAGGTCGTCGGCTCCACCCAGGCCCAGATCGACTGGGTGCGGAGCCACCGGCCCGAGGACCCCAGCCTGGAGTCCGCCCGCGCCAAGGCCGCCCCCACCGCCTCCGGCCGGGGCAACCGCCACACCGTGAAGGGAGCCCTGCGATGAGCACCCTGCTGATGACCGGCGCCCCCGCCGTCGCCCCGACCGCCCTGACTCAGGACGGTCACCTGGGACTGGGCGAGGCCATCGTCTTCGGCGTCGTCGCCCTGGTCACCGTGGCCTGCGGCATCGGCGTCCTGACCGCCAAGCGAGCCGTGAACGCCGCCATCAACATGATCGGCATCATGATCTCGCTGGCCGTCCTCTACATCGTCAACGAGTCGCCCTTCATGGGCATCACCCAGGTCGTGGTCTACACCGGTGCCGTCATGACCCTCGTCCTGTTCGTCATCATGCTGGTGGGTGTCGGCGGTGACGAGCCGGTGGGTGCCGCCGGTACCGTCATGAGGCGCCCGGTCCTCATCCTCCTGGGACTGGGACTGGCAGGAGCCCTGACCGCCGTCGTATGGCGCTCCACCCTGCCGACGCCGGCCGGGCTCAAGGACAGCGCCAAGGCCGCCCCCGACCTGCTGGCCGTCACGCTCTACCACGACCACGTCGTCACCATGGAGCTGACCGCCATCCTGCTCATCGTCGCCGCCGTCGGCGCCCTGACCCTCACCCACCGCCAGCGCATCCGGGCCCGGCTCAGCCAGCGGGCGGTGGCCGCGGGCAAGATGCAGGACTACGCCGCCAAGGGCGCCCACCCGGGCCAGAAGCCCATGCCCGGCGTCTACGCCTCCACCAACTCCGCCGCCGCCCCGGCTCTGGACGCCCAGGGCGAGGCCGTCGAGGAGTCGGTGCCCCGGGTCCTACGGGCCCGTGGCCAGGGCCTGGAGCTGTCCGACGTCTCCCCGGAGATGGGACTGGCCCAGCGCTCGGGCACGATCGTCTCCCGCCTGGCCGGGGCCAGCCAGACCGGTCAGGCCGACGGCCATCGGGACGCCCGCCGCTCCGGAATGCCCTCCATGCCCGGCGCCGCCGCCCCCACCGTCAAGCAGCCCGTTCTCAGCGATGACGGGGCAGCCGACTCGGCCGTCCCGGAGCAGAAGGAGGAGAAGTGAGTCTCCCCATCACCGTCTACCTCATCCTGGCCGGGGTGCTGTTCACCCTGGGGGCACTCACGGTGCTGCTGCGCCGCAACGCCATCATCGAGCTCATGGGGGTTGAGCTCATGCTCAACTCCGTCAACCTCGTCCTGGTCACCTTCTCCCGGATCCACGGCAACCTCACCGGCCAGGTCTTCGCCTTCTTCGTCATGGTGGTGGCCGCCGCCGAGGTTGTGGTGGGTCTGAGCATCGTCGTATCCATCTTCCGCACCCGCAGGTCCACGTCGGTCGACGACGAGAACCTGCTCAAGAACTGAGGGGAGAGACCACCGACATGCTTCCCGCTCCTGTCACCGCCGTCGTGACGCCCCTGACCGAGGCCACCGGCCTGGCCTCCTGGGCCTGGCTGCTCATCGCCGTCCCCGCGGCCTCCGCCGCCTTCCTGCTGCTGGCCGGCCGCCGCTCCAACGCCTGGGGCCACTGGCTGGGCCTGGCCGCCTCGTTCGCCTCCGCCTGCCTGGGCGTGGGCATCCTCGTGCAGGTCCTGGGCCTGCCCGCTGAGGAACGCGTCATCGGCCTGCCCCTCTACCACTGGTTCTCCGCCGGGAACCTGAGCGTCGACGTCGGACTGCGCCTGGACCCGCTGTCGCTGACCTTCGTCACCCTGGTCACCTGCGTCGGCTTCCTCATCCACCTGTACTCGGTGGCCTACATGGCCCACGACCGCGACCGGCGCCGCTTCTTCGCCTACCTCAACCTCTTCATCGCCGCGATGCTCACCCTGGTCCTGGGCGACTCCTACATCGTGCTCTTCGTCGGCTGGGAGGGCGTGGGCCTGGCCTCCTACCTGCTCATCGGCTTCTGGAACACCGCCGACGCCGACGCCCCCCAGGGCGAGCAGGCCACCAGCCGTGAGAACGCCGCCGCCGCCAAGAAGGCCTTCATCATGAACCGCGTGGGCGACGTCGGCCTCCTGCTGGCCATGATGACGATGGTCGGCCAGATCGGCTCGGTCTCCTTCGACGCCGTCTCCGCCGCCTCCCTCGACGGCTCGGTGAGCACCGGCTGGCTCACCGCCATCGGCTTCTTCCTGCTCCTGGCGGCCTGTGGTAAGTCCGCACAGTTCCCCCTCCAGGCCTGGCTGGGTGACGCCATGGCCGGCCCCACGCCGGTCTCGGCCCTCATCCACGCCGCCACCATGGTCACCGCGGGTGTGTACCTCATGGTCCGCTCCGCCGCCGTCTTCGAGGGCGCCCCGAGCGCCCAGACGGCCGTGGCCGTCATCGGCGCCATCACCCTGCTGCTGGGTGCCGTTATCGGAAGCGCGAAGGACGACATGAAGAAGGTCCTGGCCGCCTCCACCATGAGCCAGATCGGCTACATGATGCTGGGCGCGGGCCTGGGCCCGGTCGGCTACGCCTTCGCCATCTTCCACCTGCTCACCCACGGCTTCTTCAAGGCCCAGCTCTTCCTGGGGGCCGGCTCGGTCATGCACGCCATGGGCGACCAGGTCAACATGCGCCGCTTCGGCGGCCTGCGCGGAGCCATGGCGATCACCTGGGCCACCATGGGCATCGGCTGGCTCGCCATCCTGGGGGTGCCGCCCTTCTCCGGCTTCTGGTCCAAGGACCGCCTCATCGAGGCCGCCTTCGTCGGTGAGGGCGCCAAGCCCTGGATCCTGGGCACCATCGCCCTGCTGGGCGCGGGCCTGACCGCCTTCTACATGTCCCGCCTGTTCTTCATGATCTTCCACGGCAAGCAGCGCTGGACCACTAAGGACGACCTGGAGGGCGAGGTCCACCCCCACGAGTCCGGCTGGCTCATGACCCTGCCGCTGATCGTGCTGTCCGTGTTCTCCGCCGGCTTGGGCGGGCTGCTGACCTACAACAACATGTTCGTCACCTGGCTGGAGCCGGTCACCGGTCACGCCGAGCACGGCGAGCCGGTCCTGCCGGCCACCGTCATCATGGGCGCCACCCTCGCCCTGGTCGTCGTCGGGGTTCTCGTGGCCTGGTGGATGTACGTGCGCCGCCCGGTGCCCGTCGTCCTCCAGCCGGCCAACCCCCTGGTGGAGGCCGCCCGCAAGGACATGTACCAGGACGCCATCAACGAGGCCCTGGCCATGCGCACCGGCCAGGGACTGGTCCTGGCCACCGACGCCGTCGAGCGCTACGTCGTCGATGGCGCCATCGAGGGTGCCGCCGCGGGCACCGGCGCCCTGGGGCGCCTGACCCGCCGCACCGAGTCCGGGTACGTGCGCTCCTACGCCGGCTACATGCTGGCCGGAACGGTCCTCGTACTCATCGCCGTCCTGGCCGCCAGGTTCTGAGAGGACACGACACATGCCGACTCTTCCCGCATCGCTGCCCGTCCTGACCGTCATGGCGGTCACGCCGCTGGCCGGGGCGCTCCTGCTGTGGCTGGTCCCGCCGCTGCGCCGGCTCCACGCCCGCGCCGTGGGCCTCGTGTTCTCCCTGGCGGTCCTCGCCCTGGGCCTGTGGGCGCTGAGCGCCTTCGACCTGGCTCAAGCCAGCACCGTCCAGCTGACCGACACCCACTCCTGGATCCCCGCCATCGGCGCCTCCTGGGCCCTGGGCGTCAACGGCCTGGGCCTGTCCATGGTGCTGCTGGGCGCCTTCGTCACGCCCCTGGTGCTGCTCGCCTCCTGGGGTGAGGTCCCCGCCGACCGGCAGGGCCTGTTCACCGGGCTCGTCCTGACGCTGGAGTTCTTCGTCGTCGTCATCTTCTCGGCCCGGGACCTGCTGCTGTTCTACCTGTGCTTCGAGGCGATGCTCATCCCGGTGTACTTCCTCATCGGCTGCTTCGGCGGGCGGAATCGCCAGCGCGCCGCCCTGAAGTTCCTCCTGTACTCCCTGGCAGGCGGGCTCATCATGCTCATCGGCGTCATCGCCGTCTACCTGCACTCCGGCAAGAACGGCACCCCCAGCTTCCTCATCGACTCGGTGGCCGCCAACCTGCACGTGTCCACCTCCGCCGGTCACTGGATCTTCCTGACCTTCTTCATCGCCTTCGCCATCAAGGCACCGCTGGTCCCGGTCCACACCTGGCTGCCCGACACCGCCGAGCAGGCCACCCCGGGCACCTCGGTGCTGCTCATCGGCATCCTGGACAAGATCGGCACCTTCGGGATGATCACCCTGGTCCTGCCGATCTTCCCGGAGGCCTCCCGCTGGGCCGCCCCGGTGATCCTGGTCCTGGCGGTCGTCTCCATCATCTACGGCGGCCTGGCGGCTATCGCCCAGGACAACCTCTACCGCCTCATCTCCTACACCTCCGTGAGCCACTTCGGCTTCATGGTCCTGGGGATCTTCATCGGCAACCAGGTGGCCGCCAACGGCGCCATGGTCTACATGGTGGCTCACGGGCTGTCCATCGCCGGCCTCTACCTGGTCACCGGCTTCATGGCCCGGCGCACCGGGACGGTCGCCATCAGCGAGCTCGGCGGCATCGCCCGGGTCATGCCGCTGGTGGCCGGCACCTTCCTGGTCAGCGGGCTGGCCTCCATCGCCCTGCCGGGCCTGAGCGGGTTCGTGCCCGAGTGGATGGTGCTCACCGGCACCTTCTCGGTCTCGCTGGCCCTGGGCGGTGCGGCCGTCGTCGGCGTCGTCATCGCCGCCGTCTACATGCTGCTGCCCTACCAGCGGGTCTTCACCGGGGCGCCCGCCCCCGAGCGCGTGGGCAGCCCCGACCTCGACGGGCGCGAGCGCCTCGTCGTCGTCCCCGTCATCGCCGCGATGCTCGCGCTCGGACTGGCCCCGGGCGTCCTGACGTCCGCCTTCGACGACGTCGCCCGGCAGGTCGCGCTCACGGTGACCACCTCCTCGCAGGCTGAGACCTCAGCCCGCGGCGCCGGCGACAGCCCCGATGCCGGCGGCGCGACTGACGCTCCCGCCGCCTCCACCGCTACGGAAGGGAACACCAAGTGAGCCCCTCAGCCACTGCCCCGATCGTCAACTGGGACGCCCTGACGCCGGTCCTCATCATCCTGGGCGCCGGTGTCCTGGGTGTCCTCGTGGAGGCCTTCATCGCCCGTCCCGCCCGCCTGGCCATCCAGTCCACGCTGAGCTTCCTGGCCATCCTGGCCTCCGGGGTCGCCCTGTTCCTGCGCTGGGGCGAGGTCAAGGCCGCCGGGGCCGCCGCCGCGGCTCTGCCCCAGTTCCAGCTCCCTAAGGGCTTCCTGCCGGGCGCCCGCATGTCCGCGGGCCTGACCGAGGACCCCTTCTCCATCGCCGCCCAGGGAATCCTCCTGGTCATCGGGCTGCTGGCCGTCCTGGTGATGGCCGACCGCACCTCTGTCGGCGACGGGGCCTTCGCGGCCCAGGCCGCCGACCGGCCCGGCAGCGCGGAGGAGAGCGAGTCCATCCTGGCCGGGTGGACCACGACCGAGATCTTCCCCCTGACCCTGTTCTCACTGGGCGGCATGATGCTCTTCGGAGCCAGCAGCGACCTCATCACGCTGTTCGTCATCCTGGAGATGATCTCCCTGCCGCTGTACATCCTGGCGGCCACCGCCCGCCACCGCCGGCTCCTCAGCCAGGAGGCGGCGCTGAAGTACTTCGTGCTGGGGGCCTTCGCCTCCGCCTTTCTCCTCATGGGCTCGGCCCTGCTCTACGGGGTGGCCGGCGCCGTCGACTACAAGTCCCTGGGCGAGGCCGTGAGCAGCGCGGCGGGGCAGGACTGGCTCATCCTGGCCGGCCTCATGCTGGTGATCGTCGGCCTGCTGTTCAAGGTGGCGGCCGTGCCCTTCCACGCCTGGAGCCCGGACGTCTACCAGGGCGCCCCCACCCCGGTCACCGGGTTCATGGCCGCCGGGGTCAAGGCCGCCGCCTTCCTGGCCCTGGTGCGCTTCTACTACCTGATCGCCGGAGCCATGGGCTGGGATCTGGCCCCCGCCCTGTGGGCCGTGGCGGCACTGACCATGCTCCTGGGCACCGTCGTCGGGGTGGTCCAGCGCGACGTCAAGCGCATGCTCGCCTACTCGGCCATCGCCCACGCCGGCTTCATGCTCATCGGGATCGGGGCCTACTCCAAGGCGGCGATCTCCGCGCTCAGCTTCTACGCCCTGACCTACGGGATCGCCACCGTGGGAGCCTTCGGCATCATCACCCTGGTGCGCTCCCACCGCGACGGCTCGGTGGGCGGTGAGGACGGCGACCTGGATGCCTTCAAGGGCCTGGGACGCCGCAGCCCTTGGGCGGCCGGTGCCATGACCGTCTTCCTGCTGTCCTTCGCCGGAGTGCCCCTGACGGCCGGCTTCATGGCCAAGTTCCGGCTCTTCGCCACCGGCCTGAGCGGCAGCGGGATGCCCTTCGTCATTCTCGCCGTCGTCTGCTCGGCCGTGACCGCCTTCTTCTACATGAGGCTCATCGTGCTCATGTTCTTTTATGAGCCCGACGGCGAGCGCGCCGTGGTCGTGGGCAGCCGCGGCCCGATCATCCTGGCGGTCAGCGTTGCGGTGATGGCCACAATCGGGCTGGGCATTTTGCCGCAGACCGCCTTCGACCTGTTCGACCAGACGGCTATGCTCCTTCCGTGATCGGATCACTGCCGCTGAGCGCCCCCGAGCTGGAGTCGCGCATCATCCCCGCCCTCCAGACCATTGAGGACCGCCTCATGGAGGTGGTCACCAGCGCCGACGAGACCATCAACCCGCCGACCTCGCACCTGGCCGAGGCCGGGGGCAAGCGCCTGCGCCCGGTCCTGGCCCTGCTGACCGCCCAGCTCGGCGACCCGGCCCTGGCCACCGGCGAGGAGATCCGCGACGCTGGGGTGGCCGTGGAGCTGACCCACATCGCCACCCTCTACCACGACGACGTCATGGATGAGGCCCCGCTGCGCCGTGGCGCCCCGAGCGCCCAGACCGTGTGGGGCAACTCCGCCGCCATCCTCACCGGCGACGTCCTCGTGGCCCGAGCCTCCCAGCTGGTGGCGGCCCTCGGCCCGGAGGCCGTCATGGCCCACGCCAAGACCTTCGAGCGCCTGTGCATGGGCCAGCTTCACGAGACCCTGCCACGCCCGGCAGGTACCGATCCGGTGGACCACTACATCCAGGTCCTGGCGGACAAGACCGGCTCCCTCATCGCGGTGTCCGCCCGCTACGGGGCGATGCTCACCGGTGCCGGGGCGCGCACCGAGCAGATCGTGGAGGAGTTCGGCGAGCGGATCGGTGTGGCCTTCCAGCTGGCCGATGACGTCATCGACCTCATGAGCGACTCGGCCACCACCGGTAAGACCCCCGGCACCGACCTGCGCGAAGGCGTGGACACCATGCCGGTCCTCCTTCTGCGCAAGGCCCTGGCGGCCGGCGAGCTCGACGCCGCCGGCCAGGCCATCCTCTCGCGCCTGTCCACCGGCGACCTCTCCGATGACGCCTTCCTGGCCGACGTCGTCGCTCGCCTGCGCGAGCACCCCGTCCTGGCCCGTACCCGCGAGATGGCCATGGACTGGGCCGCTCAGGCAGTGGAGGGTCTGGAGGGCCTGGAGGAGGCCGTTCTCGACGGAACCCGGCAGCGTCTGGCCCAGGCCGGCATTGAGGGTGAGGCCGCCACGGCGGCTGTGGCCGACGCCGGTGAGCGGGTGTCGCAGGTGCGTGCGGCCATGGAGGACTTCGCCCGCATCCTCGTGGACCGGGCCGCCTGAGCAGTCGGCCTGGGGGCTGACGAGGCTTCGCAACTCCCCATCGTGGGTAGTGGATTGCGGTGCATAGGGTACCAAGTACGTGTTCCCAATGCGCTGAAAGGTCCCCGACATGCCGTCCTCCACGCCGATGTCTTCTGAAGCCTGTGCCCGACTGTCTCGACGTGGTGTCCTGGCACTGCCCGCTCTGGCCGGTGCGGGTGCCGTCCTATCGGGGTGTGGGATGCTCAAGAAGGGCGGTTCTGCCTCCTCGGGGAGGAGTTCGGGGGCTGCGTCCCCACGTGCTGTTGCGACCGCGACTGGTCCTCATGGCGGGGTGATGATAGAGGCGGAGTGGAAAGGGGCTCCGCTCTCGGTTGAGGTGGGGCCCGCCGCAGTCGACGGCAAGTACGCTGTCGTGCGCATGGAGTTCACAACGACCTCTGGTGACAAAGTAAGCCTGTATCAGGCATTCGGCTCCACGTATCGTCCGGGGACGATGGTTGCGATCAGGATGCTCTCTCTGGATAAGGGTCTGGTCTATCGTGAGCTGGATGAGGAAGCGCGTCATTTATATGATGACGTCGAAAATGATAAGCCTCTGGAAGTATTTCCAGTGTTTCATGCGCCGCCCGAGGATGTTAGCGCCGTGGACCTGTTCCTTTCTTATGTGGGTATCGCTACAGGCATTCCGGTTTTGAAGGATACCGAGGCTGATTTCTCGGTGAATGATGTGGTGTCGAAGGCTAAGCTCGACGAGTCGGAGGCAGGGCCGTTGAAGATTGAGACCATGTCGCTGGCTGCTGATGATTCGTCGGATACGAAGCAGGATGAGAAGTCGACGACGGTGACGGTGGCTGGGGATGTCACGTTCGCGACCGACTCCGATCAGCTCTCGGCTCAGGCTGACGGTGTGCTGGCGACTGTGGTGGAGCAGATCAAGAAGTTTCCCTCTGGTGGGGATCTGACGATCACGGGTCATACCGATGATGTGGCTGATGATGCACACAACCAGGATCTGTCGGAGCGGCGGGCCAAGGCGGTGTCGGAGCGGCTCAAGAAGCTGACGGACTTGTCTGCGTGGAAGGAGTCGGTCTCAGGTAAGGGGGAGTCCTCGCCGCGGGTTGCGAATGACACTGATGAGCACAGGCAGATCAACCGTCGTGTTGAGATTGCGCTAACGCCCTCGAAAGCCGCCGAGGCCAACGCGGCGCCGAGCGCGAGTACGGCACCGTCGTCGTCCGCGATGCCGAAAGCCGCAGGGCCTGTGGGTAAAGGACCTGAGGGTGTCGATGTGAAGGTCAACGGTAAAACTGTGCGCATGGTCATCGACCACGTGGTTCGAGCCGGTAGCTACTTGGCGGGAACGGTGGTGCTTACGTCTAGCGAGACAGTTAGTATGCCGGTTGCTCCCTTCGCGTTGCCGGGCAAAATGATGGATATGCGTGGCCTGTCTGGAGTGTTCTATGTAAGTAGCTTGACCATCCTGAGCGGAGGGTTGAGGTATCTGGAGGCCGACTATACTTATTCCGATGGAAGTAGATATCCTTTAGCGAATAGCTTTGTGTACAATCTTGAGCCTGGAGCTTCCCAGTCCCTTCCGGTCGTGTGGCCAGATGTCGGTGGGGATAGTGTCATGATCGATATGCCCGCAGGTGAGTACCTTTATACGAAAGAGCGAGTTGTCGCCCGCCTTACCGACATCCCGGTTGTCAACGCGTAGTGGCCCGGTCCCTTAGAAGGGTGGGGCCGCGTCGATGAGGGGTGTGAGTTGGAGGGTGTGGGCGGCTTTGGGGTAGGGGGTGGTCTCAAGGGCTCCGGGTTTGTGGCCGGGTTGGGGGCCAAGGCCCAACCCACCCTTCTCAACCAGCCCGCCCGAACCCGCTCACCCAACCCCACCCCTCCCCGACGTGACGTGGCTCAAAGCCGCGATGTTGCCCGCGCCCTGGGGGAGTCCCCGTCTTCCTCCATAGACTGTGGCGCGGTACCCCGTCGCCGTCGCCCCGGACCGGAACAACCGGTTCTCCCGGCAGCGGGAACGCGGGTGCCACGTCCACGTCCCCTGAAACAGGAACGAAGAACAGTGAACGCACGTCCTCTCAATGTCGCCGTCATCGGAGCAGGCCCCGCAGGCATCTACGCCTCGGACATCCTCTCGAAGTCGGGCATGGAGGTCTGTATCGACCTGTTCGAGCGGCTTCCTGCGCCATATGGGCTGGTGCGCTACGGCGTCGCCCCCGACCACCCGCGCATCAAGCAGATCATCGTGGCCCTCTACAAGATCCTCCAGCGCGGGGACATCCGGCTCATCGGCAACGTCGAGGTCGGCCGTGACATCTCGGTGGCCGAGCTCCAGGAGCACTATGACGCCATCATCTTCTCCACCGGAGCCGACACCGACGCCCCCCTCGACATCCCCGGCGTCGACGCCCCCGAGTGCTACGGCGGCGCCGACTTCGTCTCGTGGTACGACGGTCACCCCGACCACCCGCGTACCTGGGACCTGAGTGCCAAGGAGGTCGCCGTCATCGGCGTCGGCAATGTCGCGCTGGACATCGCCCGCGTCCTGGCCAAGCACGCCGACGACCTCATGACCACCGAGATCCCCGCGAACGTGGCCGCCACCCTTCAGCAGTCCCCGGTCACCGACGTGCACGTCTTCGGTCGCCGCGGTCCGGCTCAGGTGAAGTTCACCCCGCTGGAGCTGCGCGAGCTCGGTAAGCAGGCCGACGTCGACGTCCTCGTCGACGAGGAGGACTTCGAGTACGACGAGGGCTCGCAGGCGGCCCTGGCCTCCTCCAACCAGCAGCGACAGGTCGTCAAGGCCCTTGAGGGATACGCGATGCAGGAGCCGGAGGATCTCACCGCCTCCCACCGCATCCACATCCACCTCTTCTCGGCGCCTCACGAGGTCCTCACCGACGACGACGGCCATGTCGTCGGTCTGCGCACCGAGCGCACCCGCCTGACCGGCGACGGCAACGTCACCGGCACCGGCGAGTTCCGTGACTGGCCCGTCCAGGCCGTCTACCGCGCCGTCGGATACGCCTCCAGCGCCATCGAGGGCCTGCCCTTCGATGCCGAGCGGCACGTCGTCCCCAACGAGGGCGGCCGCGTTCTCGGTGAGGACGGCAAGCCCCTGACCGGCCTGTACGCCACCGGCTGGATCCGCCGCGGCCCCGTGGGCCTCATCGGCTCCACCAAGTCCGACGCGCAGGAGACCATCACCAACCTCGTGGCCGACGCCAACGCCGGCCTGCTGCACGCCGAGACCAGCGACGAGGCCCAGGTCGGTCACGACGCCATCATCGCCCTGCTGGAGTCCCGTGGCATCCCCTTCACCAACTGGGAGGGCTGGGAGCTGCTGGACGCCTACGAGCGCGAGCTCGGTGAGGGCTACGGCGAGGTCGTCGTCACCGGAGGGGCCTCCAAGCCGCGCGAGCGCGTCAAGGTCGTCTCCCGTGACGCCATGACCGCGATCTCCCGCTCCACCGAGGTTCCCGAGGACCTCATCGGCCAGCCCGAGGCGGGCCGCGTCCCCGAGCGCGTCGCCCACCGCCTGGCCGACTGAACCGAGCGCTGTCTCAGGCTCAACCGCAGCCGACATCGCATCACCCGTCCGGCACCGGTCCCCGCGGCCGGTGCCGGACGGGCGTCGCCACCGACACGGAGAGGAAGAAGCCCGATGAGAACCCGTCGCGTCCGCTTAGCCAGCGGAACCGACCGCTGGGCGCATGACCTCTACCTGCGTGCCTTCCCCGAGGAGGAGCGCCTTTCCTGGGCACTCATCCGCCTGCTCAGCCTGCGGCGCGGCGTCGACCTCGTCGCCTGGTGGGACCAGCCCGCCGGACCGACCCGTGCGGCCCGCCCGGATCCCATCGCCCTGACCTGGACCGTGCGCCGCCCCGGCTCCCGTCTGCTCTACCTCTTCTACCTCGCCGTCGACGACGATGCCCGCGGCCGCGGCGTGGGCACCCGCCTCCTGGCCGAGCTCGAGCGCCGTCACCCCGGCTGCACCATCGTCCTGGACATCGAGCCCGTCATTGCCGAGGCCGACAACGCCGAGCAGCGCCGCCGTCGGTTCTCCTTCTACGAGCGCTCCGGTTTCCGCGACACCGGGTACTCGGTCCTGGACTCGACGGAGGAGTACTGGACCCTCGTGCGTGAGGCGCCGGGAACCACCTTCGACCCCGACGACTTCCGCGATACCCTGCACTGGCTGGACTGGGGCCTCATCACCGCGCGAGTGGTCCCGCGCGACTGAGCCGTGCGGAGCCGTCCCGTTATTCCTCGATCCGTCAATGGCTGCACGTGCCGATGGACATAGGTCAGACACAGGTTCATCCCATAGTCTCCAGCCATGACAAGGACTCACCACTACAACGGTCTCAAGACCGCCGTCCTCCTGGGCGGCATGTGGAGCCTGCTTCTTCTGCTTGGCTACGTGCTGGCCCGGGGGACCGGCTCCGCCATCTGGCTGGTCATCGCGCCGGTCATCGGCCTGGTGCAGACCGCCTACGGCTTTTGGAACTCCGACAAGATCGCCGTGCGCTCCATGGGCGCCATCGAGGTCACCGAGGCCCAGCAGCCCCAGATGTACGCCATCGTGCGTGAGCTCTCCGCCGCTGCCGGCCAGCCCATGCCGCGCCTCTACGTGGCCCCCACGATGAGCCCCAACGCCTTCGCCACCGGCCGCAGCCCCTCGCACGCCGCCGTGTGCTGCACGCAGGGCATCCTCCAGCTCCTCAACGAGCGCGAGCTGCGCGGCGTCCTGGGCCACGAGCTCTCCCACGTCTACAACCGCGACATCCTCACCTCCTCGGTGGCTGCGGGCATCGCCGGCGTCATCTCCTCCATGGTCACCATGGCCATGTGGTTCGGCGGCGGCAACCGGCGCGACCGGGACGGCGGCAACATCATCGCCGTCCTGCTGCTGGCCCTCCTGGCGCCCCTGGCCGCCGCCATCACCCAGTTCGCCGTCTCCCGGACCCGCGAGTACGACGCCGACCACGACGGCGCCGAGCTCACCCAGGACCCGCTCGCCCTGGCCAGCGCGCTCAGCAAGCTCGAGTCCGGCATCTCACGCGTGCCCATGGGGCAGGACCCGCGCCTCGAACCGGTCTCCTCCATGATGATCGCCAACCCCTTTGGGAGCCTGCGCAACCTCTTCTCCACCCACCCGCCGATGGACAAGCGCATCGCCCGCCTCGAGCAGATGGCCGGGTACTGACGGGATGCCCCTGACCGTCGTCGGCGGACTACCAGCAGTCGGCAAGACCTCCGTCTGCCGGGAGATCCTGCGCCTGCAGGCCGAGGTGCAGCCGCAGAGCCAGCCGCCGACCTGGCTGCGCATTGACACTATTGAGCAGGCCCTGAGGGGCAGCGGCGAGATGCTCCCTGGCATGCCCGCGGGCGCCGGATACTACGTGGCTGCCGCTGTGGCCCGGGACGTCCTGGCCTCGGGCGGGGAGGTCCTGGTCGAGTGCGTCAACCCACTGCCCCTCACCCGCCGCCTGTGGGAGGAGACGGCCTCAGCCGCGGGTGCCCGGTTTCTCTCCGTCGAGCTCATCTGCTCCAATGCGGCCGAGCACCGGCGCCGCGCCCAGCAGCGGGTCAGCGACATCAAGGGACTCGAGCTTCCAGGGTGGCAGGAGATTACCCGCCGCGACTACGCCCCCTGGCCCGAGGCCGACCTCCGCCTCGACACCGCCCGTCTCACCGCCACGGAGGCCGCCCGGGCCATCATCGGCCTGCACCTCGCGGATGGAACCCGATGACGGTGGATAGGGGAATGGACACTCCACCTCCCACTGGAACCGACGACGACATCGCCCCACGCATCAGGGCCGCCGTCGACGCCGGTGAGCTGGGCGGCGTGACGGGTGGGCCGGTCGAGCGGCTGGGGGCCGGCGAGAGCTACACCGCCTGGAGAATCGGCTCGGGGGAGCAGGCCCGGGTCCTGCGCCTTCCGCGACTCCCGCCCCATGACCTGCCCCGCCCCATGGAGACCGAGTACGAGGTCCTCAGGCGCGTCCCGCCCGGGCTGGGAACCAGCGCCGTTGCTCTGGAGTCCAGTAGCGATAACCCGCTGGGCACCCCCTACATGGTGACCACCCACGTCCCCGGTCGGGCCCTGCGCGCCACCGACTGGAACCCACGGCTCGCCACCGCCCTCGCCCACCAGATCGCCCGCCTGCACGAGGCTCTCGCCACCGCCACCGCCACCGCCCCCGCCGCCGCGCTGTCGACCGCCTTTGTGCCGAGCGCCCGAGAGCAGGGGGAGGAGCTGGCGACCTGGTGGGGAGAGCACCATCCGCAGGCCCTCACCGACCCCCGCGTCCGCGCGCTCCTGCCCGCCTGGCGCCGCGAGCTTGACCGCCTCGCCCCGGCCTTCGAGGCGGTCCCCACCCACCGGCTCATCCACGGCGACGCCGTCGCCCCCAATGTCATCCTCGGCCCCGACGGCCTGCCACGACTCATCGACTTCGAGTGGTCCGGGCCCGGCGACACCGCCAAGGACCTGGCCCTCATCGGGGGCCGGGTGACCGGCGGGCCCTGGTACCTGCCCATGACCCCCGACGACGTCACCGTCTTCGTCACTGAGTACGCGCGGTACTCGCGGCGCTCGCGGCTCGCGCAGGACACCGGTACCACCGACCCGCAACGGCTGCTGGAGCGCCGCGACGCCTACGAGCTCCTCGACCGCCTGGGCAACCTCCTGTACTGCCTCAGCCGCCCCGGCGAGGCCCACTACGGCAGATGGGCCGACGAGCTCGCCCGCAGCCTGACCGCCCGACTCGGTGGCTGAGCCGTCCGCTGCAAGTCAGTGTCGGGCTAGCCCCACCACGGCTCCGCCAGGTGGCAGGATTGGGCGTGATTCCGGCCCTGAGGAGGATATGAGGCATGAACCGATCAGCATGGGCCGCGCGCTACCGCCAGCTTGGCAGGGACGCCGCCTTCCTCCTCCTCAGCGGGCCACTGAGCCTGCTCGCCTTCTACCTGCTTGTGCCACTGACCGCCCTCGGTGTGGTCACCACCATCATCTGGGTGGGGCTGCTGCTGCTCATCATCGACCTGAGCATCGCCGGGGGCTTCGCCAACTTCGCCCGCCTCGCCGTAGCGCGCGTGGACGGGCGCGAGCCGGTACCCGGCGGCTACCTCGAGCCCGAGCCGGGAGCCTCCGCGCGCCGTCGGCTCTTCCGGCGCTTGCGCGACCCCCAGCGCTGGATGGACCTGCTGTGGGCCGTCATCTACTTCCCGGTCTCCCTCATCACCTGGATCATCAGCGTCGTGTGGCTGGCCCTGGCCGTGGCAGGTCTCCTCGCCCCCATCGCCGATATCATCCTTGACCTGGTCCTCGATCCGGCCGTGGGGCAGCGCCAGGGGCTGGCTCATCTTCTGGGCCTGCAGCCGGAGCTGCTCTGGGACATCGGTTTCAACCTCACCTGCGGTATTGTCTTCTCCCTGACCGCCCCCGCCGTCCTGCGGGGCCTGGCCGCCATGCAGACGGGTCTCACCCGAGCCATGCTCTCCTGGCGCAGCGAGGTCAGCCGCCTCCAGACCTCCCGGGCCGCCGTTCAGCGCGCCGAGGCCGACACTCGCCGCCGCTTGGAGCGCGACATCCACGACGGCCCCCAGCAGCGCCTCGTGCGCCTGCGCATGGACCTGGCCCGTGCCCACCGGCAGGCCGAGAAGGACCCGGCGGCCGCGTCGGCCATCATCCAGGGTGCCATGGAGCAGACACAGCAGACCCTCGACGAGCTGCGTCAGCTCTCCCGCGGTATCGCCCCACCCGTCCTCATCGACCGCGGCCTGGCGGCCGCCATCACCGAGGCCGCCACCCGCTCCTCCGTCCCCGTCACCGTGAGCACTGAGCTGCCCGACCTGCCCGACCACGTCTCCCAGGCCGCCTACTTCGTGGTCAGCGAGGCGCTGGCCAACCTCAACAAGCACTCCGGGGCCACAGCCGCCGGCGTCGATGCCCGCGTCGTCGACGGCGCCCTGCTCGTGAGGATCAGTGACAACGGCATCGGTGGGGCCTCGACCGCCAAGGGACACGGCCTGGCCGGCCTGGTCGAGCGCCTCAACGGGGTCGACGGTAGGCTCTTCATCACGTCCCCGGCCGGCGGACCGACCACACTGGAGGCGAGAATCCCGTGCGCGTTCTAATCGCTGATGACTCCGTCCTCCTGCGCGAGGGGCTGGCACTCATCCTGGCCGACGGCGGCCACGAGGTCGTCGGGGGAGTGGGAGACGGCGAGGCCCTCGTGAGCGATGCCCTGCGGCTGCGGCCCGACGTCGTCGTCGCCGACATCCGCATGCCGCCCTCCCACACCGACGAGGGACTGCGGGCCACCACCCGTATCCGCGCCCAGTGGCCGGAGGCTCCCATCCTGCTGCTGAGCCAGTACGTCGTCGCCGGCTACCTGCCCGAGCTCCTGGCCGACGGCGGCGGCGCCCTGGGCTACCTCCTCAAGGACCGGGTCGGCGACATCGACGCCTTCCTCGGCGCGGTCGAGCGGGTGGCGCGCGGCGAGCTCGTCCTGGACCCCGACGTCGTCTCCCAGGTCCTCCAGCGAGGCCGGCGCGACGACCCGCTCACCGAGCTCACGCCCCGCGAGCGGGAGGTCCTGGCCCTCATGGCCGAGGGCCACACCAACGCCGGCATCGCCAAGATCATGGTGGTCACCGAGGGGGCCGTGGAGAAGCACACCCAGCGGATCTTCGCCAAGCTCGGCCTGCTGCCCGACGCCGCCGTCCACCGCCGCGTCAAGGCCGTCCTGACACTGCTGTCGGCCTAGCTGCCGGGGACGAGCGCCGCTCAGCGGTAGTTGACGAACTGGAGGGCGGCGTCGACGTCGAGGTTCTTCAGCAGAGCGATCGCCGTCTGGAGATCGTCGCGGGACTTGGAGGCCACGCGCACCTCGTCGCCCTGGATCGTGGCCTTGACGCTCTTGGGGCCCTCGTCGCGGATCGCCTTGGTGATCTTCTTGGCCACCTCCTGGGTCAGTCCTTCGCGCAGCGGGCAGGCCAGGCGGTAGATCTTGCCCGAGGGGCGCGGCTCCTTGTCCCCGAGATCCAGGGCCTTGAGGGAGACGCCGCGGCGGAAGAGCTTGGACTCCAGGACGTCCAGGATCGCCAGGACCCGCTCGGCCGTGTTGGCCTCCAGGGTGATGGTGTCGCCTGACAGGCTCACGGAGGCGTCAACGCCGCGGAAGTCGTAGCGCTGGGAGATCTCCTTGGCGCACTGGTTGACGGCGTTGTCCACCTCCTGGCGGTCGAGGCGGGAGACGACGTCGAAGGAGGAGTCGTTGGCCATGGCGGCAGTCCTTTCCGGGGTGGGGACCTCAGTCGCCCCGAGTCTAGGTGGGTTGTTCTGTGAGGAGGGTCCTACGGGGGCGATTGGCGTTTCGCGCCGCTGCCTTGCTATTCTTCCACGGCGCCAAGCGATGACCGAGAGGTTGGAGCGCGGAGCCAAGGCGGGTTGCCCGAGCGGCCAATGGGAGCTGACTGTAAATCAGCCGCGTAATGCTACGGGGGTTCGAATCCCTCACCCGCCACGGCGATCACTCGTGATCGCACCTCGCCGCCCGGCGAGGACCGCAGTGAGCGAAGCCACGGCGGAACGAATTGCCAGAGCGATTCGAATCTGCCTAGGATTCGGCTCGTTGCCCCGATAGCTCAGTCGGCAGAGCGTCTCCATGGTAAGGAGAAGGTCAAGGGTTCGATTCCCTTTCGGGGCTCTCACAGCGGGGGCCAATGGCCCCCATTGTGTTCCTATGGCGAGGTAGCTCAGCTGGTTAGAGCGCACGACTCATAATCGTGAGGTCGAGGGTTCGAGTCCCTCCCCCGCTACGCAAGCTTTCGAGTACAGCGTTCCATCGCATGCTCGAGGATCGACACGAGGAGACAAACGTGGCCAGCAAGTCCGCCGACGTTCGCCCCAAGATCACTCTGGCCTGCTCGGAGTGCAAGGAGCGCAACTACATCACCAAGAAGAACCGTCGGAACACCCCCGACCGTCTCAGCATCGCCAAGTTCTGCGCTCGCTGCGGCAAGCACACCGAGCACCGCGAGACCCGCTGAGCATCGCACAGCGATCCCGCTCTCGGCCGGATAGCGAGCCCCGTCGACATGACGTCGGCGGGGCTTCGTCGTCTCCTCGAGGCGGGTGCCTAGCATCATGAGGGTGAACGGTCTCAGCTCCTGTGACGACGCCGTCGAGCGGCTCGCAGCAGTCCTGAGCGGGGTGCTCTCAACCGGCTCCTCCGGACTGTCCGACCGCGAGGCTCACCGCCAGGCCAGGCGGGGAGCGACGGCGATCCTCCCCGCTGTGCAGGCCATGCGCCGGATCCAGGACTGGCTGTGGGACTGCCGGGGGGAGACCGCCTGGGAGGGACTGGTGCACCGCCGATGCCGGATGAGCCCGAGCCCAACGGGAGGCGCGGCCGCCCCGGGGCCGGCCGCGGCCGAGGGAGTCTCGATCCGGCAGGTCGAGCGCGCCGGGTGGGAGCTCATCCAGGCGACGGTCGAGGCGCCGGTGGAGGGGCAGTACTGGCGGGTGACCCATGAACTCGCCCGCCGGACGTCGCCGCCCGGGCCGGGCGCCGTCGAAAACGGGAAACTCACGCCCCCGGGGACCGGATTTGATACGCCATCGGGCTGCGTGTTCTACCGGCTCACTGACACTGATGTGGGCTCCTGGGCGCAGGCCAGCGGAGACCGGAACCCCATCCATCTCCTGCCCGGAAGGGCGGCCGAGGCGGGTCTGTCGGCAGGCCCCGGCGAGGTCGTCGCTCACGGCCTGCTACTCGGAGCGATCAGTCTCGCCCTGGTCCAGCCTTCGCCTTCACGGCATAATGGCCTCGTATTCATTGGTTCTGCTGATGTCCCGGCCTCCGAGTGTGGCGCGGAGGAGTCGTGGGCGACGCTCGCCGTCGATCCCGTCAGTGGGGACATCGCTCAGGGCCGGCGTCCCGTCCTGCGACGCCAGTGACCCCATCCACCCCCGTCAACGCCACCCGAAGATGGTGCGGAAGCCAGCCGTCGTCCTATCAATACATGAAGGAATAGTGATCGCTTACTGGAGAGAATTCTGACGGAGATTCATTACTGCCTTGAAGGAAGTGACACGAGGACGTGAAAATGAATTATCGACCCCCGCCCAATCATCGGTAGATGGGGATGATAACGTGACAAAGGTGGGTATTCAGGATGTCAAACTGATGTATGTCAGGTGACATGAAGTCAGTGCCTGAATTGTTTTCCTGCACGGAAGTGGATCTCCAAGATCCGCTCAGTACCAACGAAAAGTGGAGGGGGTGCCTAATGTTTCCAAGGTTGCCTGATGCTGTGGGTCACTGTGGTGGAGTGCTGAGGCTCCGACCGAGTGTGATAAAAAAGAAGTGGAGTCGTGCTTGTATGAAAGCCAAAGGCGATCAACAAGTTCGTGCTCGAGGGTTCGCGACCTGCCACAGGTCGGTGCTGAGAGGAGTCGATAAAGGTGATTACCGCAGAGCGGACGATGGTGGAGCCGACGGCCTGCGCCGAGGATGTCGAGATGACGTGGACTCAGAGCGATCAGGAAGCCGTTGAGGCCACCTACGGCCAAGAGCTGGCCGGGGCTGCGGGATCTCCCGAGGATGGTCTGAAGCCGACCGGTGGCTGTGGGCAGAGCGACTCCTCGGAGCAGAAGGGCTTCCGTCGGCTCGACGAGATCGAGATGGATGCCTGGCGTTCCTTCCTGGCGGCCTCCACCTCCGTCACCGCCCGTCTCAACCGTGAGCTCGAGGCAGGGTGCGGCATCTCCATGCACGAGTACGAGATCCTGGTGCGCCTGTCTGAGGCTCCCGACCAGACTCTGCGCATGTCCACTCTGGCCGAGCACGTCTCGCACTCCCGCTCACGGCTGACCCACACGGTCCGGCGCCTGGAGAACGTGGGGTACGTCGAGCGCAGCTCCTGCGACTCCGACCGTCGCGGCGTCAACTGCACGCTGACACCGCAGGGCCTCAGCTTCCTGCGCGAGGCGGCTCCGGTACACCTCGACGGCGTACGCCGCCATGTCGTCGACCGTCTCAGTCGTGAGCAGCAAGTCGCCTTGGCCGAGCTCATGAGGGTCATCGCCCAGGCCCCGGACTCCTCCTGCGGGCTCTCGGCGGCCTCGGCCTCCTGAGGCTCCCGCGCGCCGCCTGCGCGATCAGTGGGCGTCGTCAGCCGGTCTCGTCACCGGTGGCGGCGCCCACAAGTCTGTCCAGACCACGTCCAGGTCCGCCAGAAGGCGGCGCAGCAACGGCAGGGAGATGCCGACGACTCCGTGAGGGTCGCCGTCGATCCCCTCGATGAAGGCGCCGCCCAGGCCGTCAATGGTGAAGGCTCCGGCGCACCACAGCGGTTCCCCACTGGCGACGTAGGCCTCGATCTCGGCCTGGGACGGGGAGCCGAAACGGATGGTGGCCGAGCTGACCCCCTCGGCGATGGCGCCGTCGGCGGCGCGCACCAGGAAGTGCCCCGTGTGCAGGGTGCCGGTGCCCCCGCTCATCAACCGCCAGCGCTCACGAGCATCGGCGGCGTCGGTGGGCTTTCCGACGACCTGGCCGGAGATCTCCAGCATGGAGTCGCAGCCCACGACCACCTCGGCCTCCTGTGGGTCGGTGGAGGCCGCAACGTCGAGGGCCTTGGCCCGAGCCAGGGCCTGGACCTGCTCGGCGGCGGTCGGGGCCGCTAGACCGGCCTCGCGGCGCCGTCGGATCAGCTCGTCGAGCACGGCCTCCTCGTCGACGTCGGAGACCCGCACCAACGGCTCGACCCCTGCGGCTCGCAGGGTGGCCAAGCGGCCGGATGACTTCGAGGCCAGGAGAATCACGTCGCCAGACTATACGGGCCGGTAGTCTCGGATCATGATCTCAGGCGGCAGCCCCTTCTCGCGTCTCGACACCGTTCCCGTCACCGGATCCACCCAGGACGACCTGCGCGCAGCCCTCACGGGACCTGAGCGCGCGTCCTGGCCGCACCTGTCGGCACTGCGAGCGCTTGCTCAGACCGCCGGCAGAGGGAGGTCCGGGCGCGCCTGGGTCACCCCCGACGACGGAGGCGCCCTCCTGGTCTCCGTGGTGCTCAGGCCCCTCGTCCCCGCCCAGTGCCTGGGCTGGCTGCCGCTGTTGGGCGGCCTGGCAGTCCGTGACGCCCTGGCCCCTCTCGTTGAGGACCTGCCCTGGCGCGTGGGAACCAAGTGGCCCAACGACGTCGTCGCCCTGCCCGATGACCCGGCGGCCGTGCCCGCAGTGCCTGGCTGGGCCGGCACGCGCAAGATCACCGGCGTCCTCAGTGAGCTCGTCATGCCCGAAGCCGCCGCAGGGGGCGCCGCCGGCGTCCTTACTGCCGACACGGTTCCAGCTGACCGCGATGAGGCACCCATGGTCATCCTCGGAATCGGCGTCAACATCGGGCAGAGGGCTGAGGAGCTGCCGGTGCCCTGGGCCGGCTCCCTGCGCACGCTCGGCGCGGTCGGTACGGGAAACGGACCCGAGTCGGAAGACGTGGCGGAGAGCGTTCTTACGGCGATCGGCCACCAGCTGGCCCGGCTCGTCGGGCAGTGGGAGGAGGCCGGCGGGAATGTCGACGCCGCGGGCGGCGCGCTCGGGCGCCGGCTGCGCGAGGCGCTGACCACCCTGGGCAAGCAGGTCAGTGTCCAGGCTCCTGACGGTGAGCTCGGCGGGCTGGCTATTGACGTCACCCCCGCCCTCGTACTGCGCACCCAGGCCGGTGACACCGAGGTTTGCGCCGGCGATGTGACCCTCGTGCGAATGGAGGGCTGAGGGGGTCGTGAGAATCATGAACTCGTTGCTGGTGAATGCGGTCTGTTACCCAATGGGCATGAGCGTGTGATCTGCGCTACTGTGGCAGGGTGACATTAGACAGCCAAGCGAGCGAGGGGCTCGCACCGGACTCCCGTGGGGGCGTCCCCCAGCAGAAGGCTCACCAGGGCGCGCATCGTGTCGAGGGTGAGGCCGCTGCTGAGGTGGACCCCACGGAGAGAACCACCCTGGCGGGACACGAGAGCCTGCTGTTGGGGACGCCCCCCAGCCTGACCCTGACCGAGCTGGCTCAGCGAGCTGGAACCAGCGTGGAGGTGGCGCAGAAGTTCTGGCGCGCCATGGGCTTCGCCGATGTCCAACCCGATGAGGTCCGCTTCACTGACCAGGATGTTGCCGCACTTCAAGACACGGTGGCGCTGCTGGATGAGACCAGTGACTCCTCCCTGGCCTCGGCCAGCGTGCTCGAGCTTCTCAGGGCCCAGTCCTACACCATGGACCGCCTGGTCCTGTGGGAGCTGGAGACCTTCGTCACGGACCTCAGTGAGCGTCTCGGGCTGGATGACACCGCCGCACGGCTGGTGGCCCTCGACCGCATCGACGGCCTCGTGGAGCTCTTGTCGCGCCAGCTGACCTACGTGTGGCGCCGCCACATGGCCTCCATCCTGGGGCGCACCGATGCGGAGGTGTCGACCCGGGGCAGGGAGGACACCGGCCCCGACCTCTACCCGCTCATCCGCTCCCTGGGCTTCGTCGACATCGTCTCCTTCACTCAGCGCGCTCAGGGCATGAGCAAGGCCGCCCTGACCCACATGCTCGAGGACTTCGAGAACACGGCCCGGGACGTCATCACCTCGCGGGGCGCGCGGGTGGTCAAGACGATCGGGGATGCCGTCATGTACATCTCCGACGACCTGCTGATCGCCGCCGACGTCGTCACCGCCCTGGTCGAAGAGCTCCAGAAGGGACCGGATGCGATCCGGGTGCGGGCCAGCCTCGTCGAGGGGCGGGTCATCTCCCGCTCCGGGGACGTCTTCGGTCCCACCGTCAACCTGGCCTCCCGGCTCGTGGACGCGGCCGAGCCCGGCGGCATCCGCCTGGACGAGTCCACCGCCATGGCCATCCTCCGCTCGCCCGAAGCAGGACGGTACCGGGTGGGGCAGTGCCACGAGGTCGTGGCCAAGGGGCTGGGGCAGATCGTGCCCTGGTCGCTGGAGCGGACCTCGCCGACCCGCCCCTGAGTCGAACCCCTCGTTCCGTTACCATCTCGTGATTTTCTATCCCTTCGGCTCGTGAAGGGGCCGCTCGATCCCGGGGTTTTCCGCAGTATCCTCGCCGAAACATGTTCTGGCTGTGAGAGGGGCGGGAGGCTGCCGGCCCGGAGGTGGTCACGTCTTGATATCTTCTCCACCTCTGGGACGATGGCGGAGGGGTGCGTCGTCACATAACATCGCGGATGTGACAACTGTTCTGCTCGTCGAAGACGATCCTGCCATCTCCGAGCCCCTCGCCCGTGCCTTCGGACGCGAGGGCTACGAGGTCCTGACCCATGGCACCGGTAAAGGCGCCCTTGAGGAGGTCTCGGCCGCCGACATCATCGTCCTGGACCTGGGGCTGCCGGACATCGACGGCCTGGACGTGGCCCGTCAGGTGCGGGCCCAGGGGCTGACGATCCCGATCCTCATGCTCACCGCCCGCAGTGAGGACTCCGACCTCGTCGTCGGTCTGGACGCCGGGGCTGATGACTACGTCACCAAGCCCTTCCGCCTGGCTGAGCTGTTGGCTCGCGTGCGGGCACAGGTCCGCCGCGCCTCGGGGGAGGCCACCGAGGATGAGCTGAGCGTCGGGGAGATCCGGGTCGACGTGGCCGCTCACCGGGCCTTCGTCGGCTCGCGCGAGCTGCAGCTGACGACCCGGGAGTTCGAGCTGCTCCGGGTCCTGGTGCGCGCCGGCGGCAAGGTCACCTCCGGTGAGGACATCCTCAAGGAGGTCTGGGGTGAGGACCCCACCGGGAGTCCCCAGACCCTCCAGATGCACGTGACCTGGCTGCGTCGCAAGCTCGGTGACGATGAGGAGCGGCCCGCGCTTCTGCTGGCCCAGGAGGACGGTTACCTCCTGACCGCCGGCTGACTCGCTGACCGGGAGGGCCTCCCGGGAGGAGTGCTGGGTTCCCAAGGCGCCTCGATGAGCTGATCGGGGCTGAAGGAGGGCTTGCCATGCGTCGTTACGCCATGACGATGACGATGTCGGCGGTGTCCGTGGCCGTCCTCCTGCTGGGACTGCCGCTGGGGGGCGCCTGGATCGCCAGCGCGTTGCGCTCGGCCGGGAGCGGTGACCGGGTCATCATCATCGGCACAGTCATCCTCACGGTTCTGGTGCTCACCGGCACCGCGCTCACGGCGGCCTCCGTGGTGGCCTCCCGGGTGTCCAGGCGCATCTCCGCTCCGCTCATCTACCTGGCCGCCGAGGCCGAGCAGCTCGGCAGCGGCCAGGTCCGTCCGAGGCTGCGCTCCTCGGGGATCGAGGAGATCGACCTGGTCCAGGCCGAGCTCGTGCGCTCGGCCGAGCGCGTGGCCGGACGCATTGCCGCCGAGCGGCAGTTCGCCTCCGACGCCTCCCACCAGCTGCGCACACCGCTGACCAGCCTGTCGCTGCGCCTGGAGGAGATCGAGCTGCTCGCAGGCGAGGAGGAGGTGCGTGCCGAGGCGCACGCCTGCCTGGAGCAGGTCGAGAGGCTCACCGGCGTCGTCGAGGACCTGCTCAAGGTCTCGCGCCGCTCCGGGGGCGGGACCACGGAGGCGCTACACCTCAAGGACATCTTCGCTCAGCAGCGCGAGGAGTGGGAGCCGGCCTTCGAGCAGGCCGGGCGCGCCATCACCTTCTCCGACGAGATCAGCCACCCGGTCCTGGCCACGCCGGGGTCCCTGGCCCAGGTGCTGGCCACCGTCATTGAGAACTCCCTGCGCTACGGGGCCGGGACGACCTCGGTGAGCGTGCGCGGGGCCAACGGCGGTCACGCGGTCTTCATCGACATCGCCGACGAGGGCGAGGGCGTGGCCGAGGACATCGCACCGCACGTCTTCGAGCGGCACGTCTCCGGCTACGGCTCCACCGGCGTCGGGCTGGCCCTGGCCAAGGACCTCGTCGAGGCCGACGGCGGCCGCATCGAGCTGTCGCAGCGCAGTCCGGCCGTCTTCTCCATCCTGCTCAACGCCGTCCCCAAGTCCCTGGACCCCAATAACGTCCTGCCGCAGGGCGCGCTGGTCTCGGTGGGCCGGCGTCGTCGCTTCTGAGTCGCCCCTGAACCCTCGCGCGACGGCGAAGGTGAGGGCTGAGGGGAGGGGCGGGGCGTCAGGACTTCTGGCGGCGGGACTTGATGAACTGCGAGATGCCGGAGACGAGCATCGGCGCCACCGAGATGAAGACGATCACCAGGATCATGGCGTCAATGTTGTCCTGAATCCACGTGATCGTTCCCAGGAAGTAGCCCAGCCAGGTGATGCCGAAGGCCCAGAAGGTGGCGCCCAGGATGTTGAAGGTGATGAAGTGGCGGTAGTGCATCTTGCCGACACCGGCGATGACGGGCGTGAAGGTACGCACGATCGGTACGAACTGGGCCAGGGTGACGGCCTTGCCACCGTGGCGCTCGAAGAAGTCCGAGGTGCGGTCCACGTACTCCTGCTTGAACAGACGGGAGTCGGGCTTGTTGAAGATCGCGGGTCCCGCCTTACGGCCGATGAGGTAGCCGGTCTGGTTGCCGGCGACGGCCGCGAGCCACACGAGGGGGGCCGCCACCCAGATGGGGACGGGAACTCCTTGGGCCGGGTTGGTCTCGCCGATGGCCACGAACATCCCCAGGGTGAACAGCAACGAGTCACCGGGCAGGAAGAAGCCGATGAGCAGGCCGGTCTCGGCGAAGATGACGAGCATGACGCCGAGGATGGCCCAGGGGCCGATCCAGCCGACGAAGGCTTTGATGATGAAGGTGGCGTCGAGCCACTCGGGGCCGAGCATCGGTGCGTGGACTAAGGGGAGGGCGGTGGGCGGGTTCAGCGCCGGTGCCAAGGCGTTCAGGGCAGTCACCGTGCAAGGCTAAACGGTGCCCCGGCGGCCATGCCGTGAGAGCGATCCCCTCTGGACTGTGGCATCGGGCACCCCGCCGCCTGCCTGCCCCCGGGGGTCGGTGCTGTCGGTGTCGTCGCCGGGGGAGCGGTCTTTGTGTCCGGTGAAGACGATGTAGTGGTAGAAGACGAAGCGGAATGCCGTCCCCAGGCCGAAGCCGACGACGTAGGCCGCGACGTTGTCCGCCAGCGGGGAGGTCAGCCCCAGGACGTGGTGGGTGAAGAGCAGGCAGAACTGCGTGATGGCGATGCCGCCCAGGTTGGCCAGGACGAACAGCGTGGCCTCGCGGGCGACGTTCTTCTGGGTGCGGCCCCGGTAGGTCCAGTAGCGGTTCGCGATCCACGAGAAGACGGTCGCGGTCGAGGAGGCCAGCAGCTGGGCAGAGTTTGGGTGACCGGAGAGGACACCGGTGGGGCCGTGCTGGAGCAGGTTGAACAGGCCGACGTCGATCACGTAGGCCGCAGCGCCCACCATGCCGAACTGCATGAACTCCTTGACGAGGGCGATGAGCCTCTGGGTCAAGGAGTTGCCGGAGGAGCGCGTCATGGCGGGCATCCTATGTCGATCACAGTCAGGTCACGCAAACCGGGGCCGCTCACGGCACCCAGTGAACACTGACGCTGCCCAGGTCCCACACCCACGAGACCCACAGCAGCTGGCCGGCGACGCCCGCCGCCAGTAGGGCCAGCCGCCGGCGGGTGGTGTCGGCCGCCACGGCCAGCGCCCAGCCCACCGGGGCCAGGGGAAGCAGGAGGCGCAGCACCGACGTCGTCGGGTCGAAGAAGACCAGGAGGTAGAGCAGGTAGCCCAGGCACCAGAACCAGGTCGCGGGCCCCAGGGCCCGCAGGCTCGGCGCGCTCAGCAGCAGGCCCACCGCGACCAGCACGACGGTCAGCAGGGCCAGTCCCAGGTGCGGGCCCACCCAGTCGCCCAGGCGGGTCGCCCACTGCACGACGGGCGCCAGGTCCGCGCCGCGCCAGGAGGTCTCAGTGGCCGTGTAGGCGTCCTGGCGGCCCGTGACCAGCCAGGCGATGACCGGCCAGCTCAGGGCCGCCGAGCAGGTGAGCAGGGCCAGCACCAGCAGTCGCAGGCGCGCGCCCGGCGCCTGCGGGGCGTGGCCGGGCACCAGACGCGCGAACCAGGTCGGCGGGACCCAGCCGCGGGCGCAGGCCACCTCCCAAGCCCACCACAGCCCCAGCGCCGCCCCCAGCGGGACTCCGACGGGACGGGCGAAGCAGCCGGCCAGCGCCAGGGGGATTGCCGTCAGTGACCGCCCTCGGCTCGCCAGCCACAGCGTCAGCCCCACCAGTACCAGTCCCAGGGACTCGGCGTAGGGGACCTGGAGAACTGCGGCGCATGGCGAGGACCAGACCAGGGCCACCGCCCACAGGGAAGCCCGCCTGCCCGTCACCGGTGAGAGCCAGCGGTCCATGACGACCGCCGCCGACGCCGAGGCCAGGACCGATACGAGGGCGGCGCGCACGTAGAAGGACCAGCCGGTCCAACCCAGCAGGGAGGCCGCTGCGCTCAGCAGCGGCATGAAGGCCCAGGTGTTCTGGGCCACCCGTCCGTCGCCGCCCACGGGCAGCCGTTCCGGGTAGCCCTCCTCGACGATCCGGTTGTACCAGCCCGAGTCCCAGAAGCGCAGGTGCTCCTCCCAGGACGGTGCGGCCCCGGCCCACGGGGTGGCGGGCGTGTCCTGGGCGCCCAGCCGCAGGATGAGGAGGGACACAGCGCTCGCCGCGGCCCAGACCACCAGGACCTGGAGCCAGTGGCGCGACCCCGAGGCGGCGTCGTGTGTCGAAGGCGAGGGCGGGGCGTGCCGGGCGCTGGAGGACGCGGAGGACTCTGAGACGGGTGGGGTCACGGCCCCCACCCTACGGTCTGGACCCGTGTGCGGTGAGGATGAGCGACATGCGGGTAGCCTTGGGGTGTGAGCGCACCCATCGTCGCCGTGATCGGAGGCGGGCAGCTGGCCCGCATGATGCAGGAGGAGGCCAGTGCTCTGGGGATTCACCTCAGGGCGCTGGTGGAGGCCGCGGACGGGTCCACCGGACAGGTGACCCCGGACGCGCCCGTCGGAGCCGCCGACGACGAGGCTGCCGTGCGCGCCGTCGTCGCCGGGGACGGTAGTGACGGGCCCACAGGCGGGCCGGCCTGGGTCCTCACCTTCGAGCACGAGCACCAGGATTCGGCCCTGCTGGAGAGGCTCCAGGCCGAGGGGGTCAGTGTCCAGCCCACCCCGCAGGCCCTGACCCTGGCCCGCGACAAGCTCGCCATGCGGCGGATGATGAGCGCGGCTGGGCTCCCGCAGCCCGCCTGGGCGGAGATCGGCGGGCCGCAGCAGGAGGACGCCGAGCAGATGGTCGACGCCATCGAGGCCTTCGCCGCCGAGCACGGCTGGCCCGTGGTCCTCAAGACGCCGCGTGGAGGCTATGACGGCCACGGGGTGCTACTGGTGCGCAGCGCCGAGTCCCTGCGCCAGGGCGAGGCGGCCGACTGGATCGCCTCGGTGGCCCGTGCCCGAGCGGGTCAGGGCGACGGCCGCGGGGCCGGTGGGGGAGGCAGCCTCGGAGGGGCGGTGGTGACCAGTCTCCTGGTGGAGCAGGCGATCCCCTTCACCCGTGAGCTCGCCGTCCTGCTGGCCCGCACCCCCAGCGGGCAGGTGGAGGTGTGGCCGGTGGCCCAGACGGTCCAGGAGGACGGCATGTGCGCCGAGGTCCTGGCGCCGGCACCCGGTCTCGACTCGACCGCCGTCGAGGAGGCCGAGCTCATCGGCCGCACGGTCGCCGAGCGCGCCGGGGTGACCGGGGTGCTCGCCGTTGAGCTCTTCGCTGTGGAGACCTTCGGGGAGCCCACGCGCCTGTACGTCAACGAGCTGGCGATGCGTCCCCACAACTCCGGGCACTGGACCCAGGACGGGTCCGTCACCAGCCAGTTCGCCCAGCACCTGCGGGCGGTTCTCGACCTGCCGCTGGGCGCCACGGAGGCCACGGCGCCCACCACCGTCATGGTCAACCTCATTGGCGGCCGGCGTGAGCCGGGGCCCGATGCCCTGGCCCGGGCCATGGCTGCGCACCCCGAGGCCCGCATCCACCTCTACGGCAAGCAGTGGCGAGCGGGCCGCAAGCTCGGGCACGTCACTATGACGGTCGGTCCGCACCAGGAGGTCGCCGAGGTCGTCGAGCAGGCGCGCGGGGCCGTCGCCATCCTGCGCGGGGACGCCTGAGTCGGACGCATTCAGACCACAACACGCAGGACACGACAGAACACGGCAGGACACCGAAGACAGGGAGGACGTTGATGAACGGGGTCAGCGCAACGACGACGGGCACGCAGGACGCAGGGCGGCCGGTGGTCGGTATCGTCATGGGGTCGGACTCGGACTGGCCGGTCATGGGGGCCGCCGCCGAGGTCCTCGATGAGTTCAAGGTGGCCTATGAGGCCGACGTCGTCTCCGCCCACCGCATGCCCACCGAGATGATCGACTACGGGCGCGCCGCTGCTGAGCGGGGGCTGTGCGTCATCATCGCAGGCGCCGGGGGAGCGGCCCACCTTCCCGGGATGCTGGCGGCCGTCACCGAGCTGCCGGTCATCGGGGTGCCGGTGCCGCTGAAGTACCTCGACGGTATGGACTCCCTGCTGTCCATCGTGCAGATGCCCGCCGGGGTCCCGGTGGCCACGGTCTCCATCGGCGGGGCCCGCAATGCCGGGTTGCTGGCGGTGCGTATCCTCGCCTCCGGTCAGGGGCCGGAGGCGGCCCGCCTGGGCGCCGCCATGCGGGCCTTCCAGACGGACCTCAGCGAGGTCGCCCACGCCAAGGGCGCCGCCCTGCGCGAGCGGCTGAGTCACTGAGGCAGGGCTGCGAGGGGGCGCGTGAATGACGGGGAGAGGACTCGTGGATCTCGCGTTCGTTTCTGTTCGTTTCTGAGCGAGTGTGGGTAGACTGTGGGCATGAGCATTCTCGTTGCTGGAGGCGCCGGCTACATCGGCGCGCACGTGGTCCGACTTCTCCTCGAGCGCGGGGAGGAGGTCGTCGTCGTCGATGACCTGTCCTACGGGACGCCGGAGCGAGTCAAGGGGGCCTCCCTCGTCGAGCTCGACGTCGCCAGCGGCCAGGCCCCCCAGACCCTCGCCGAGGTCATGGACTCGCACGGCGTCACCGCCGTCATCCACTTCGCCGCCCGCAAGCAGGTGGGCGAGTCCGTCGAGCGCCCCGCCTGGTACTACCAGCAGAACGTCGGCGGCCTGGCCAACATGCTGCTGGCCATGGAGACCGCCGGCGTCAAGCAGATGATCTTCTCCTCCTCGGCCGCCGTCTACGGCATGCCCCCGGTGGAGGTTGTTCCCGAGGACATCGACTGCCGCCCCATCAACCCCTACGGTGAGACCAAGCTCATCGGGGAGTGGATGATGGCCGACGCCGAGAAGGCCTGGGGACTGCGCTGGGCAGGCCTGCGCTACTTCAACGTCGCCGGAGCCGGCTGGGACGACCTGGGCGACATGGCCACCCTCAACCTCATCCCCATGGTCCTCGACCGGCTCGCCAAGGGCGAGACCCCCAAGATCTTCGGAACCGACTACCCCACCCCCGACGGCACCTGCGTGCGCGACTACATCCACGTCAAGGACCTGGCCGTCGCCCACATCGCCGCCCTGGACTACCTGGCCGGCGGCCAGGAGATGGCCGAGCACGTCTTCAACGTCGGTACGGGTCAGGGCGCCTCGGTGCGTGAGGTCGTCTCCAAGGTCATTGCCTCCACGGGCCTGGACCTGGAGCCCGAGGAGCTCGCCCGCCGCGCCGGCGACCCGCCCCAGCTCATCGGCAACGCCACCCGCATCGGCGAGGTCCTGGGATGGAAGGCCGAGCACGACCTGGATGACATCGTCGACTCCTCCTACACCTCCTGGCAGGCCGACCCCAACCGCCCCCACTTCGGCTGAGCGGTCCCAACACCACGGCGTGCGGGCCGGTTCCCCTTTCCCGGGGAACCGGCCCGCACGTGTGCGTCTTCGGAGACTGAGCGTCAGGACTGGTTGAAGTCCGCGGCCGTCAGCTTCCCGTCGCGCAGCTTGGAGAAGAAGTCCGGTGCGGTCGTGTCCCGCAGCAGCACCGTTTCGCCGATGTCGGCGTCCTCGGGGGAGTAGGCGGGATCCTCAATGGGCGGGGCCCCGGTCAGGCCGCCATCTGAGGCGGAGCGGAAGGCCAGCACCATCTGGGCGATGCTCATAGTGCCGGCGCTGCGATCCACCGTGAGTGCGTTCGTGCCGGCGTCGACCAGCGCGTCCTGCCGGGAGAAGGAGAATGCGGTGGACGGCGTCGCCGCCTTGGAGACCACTGCGGAGATGACGGCGCGCTGGCGCTGACCGCGACCCACGTCACCGGTCGGGTCCGACTTGCGCATCCGGGAGTAGGCCAGCGCCTTCGTCCCGTCTACCGTCTGACACGTGCCCTGAGAGGTGTCCCAGACCAGGCCCGAGTCCTCGTCGGCGACGTCGTAGTCCAGGCAGACGTTGACTCCGCCGACGGCGTCGACCGTCTGGGACACCCCGGTCATGCCGACCTCCACATAGTGGTCCACGGTCAGCCCGGAGAGCTTCTCCACGGTCTGGACCAGCAGCTTGGGGCCGCCGTAGGAGTAGGCGGCGTTGATCTTGTTCTCCCCGTACTCGGGGATGTCCACGAAGGTGTCACGCGGCAAGGAGGTCAGGCTTGTCTGCCCGTTGACCGCCTTGTGCAGCAGCATGACGGAGTCGGCGCGGGCGCCTTCGGTGTCATCCTGGATGACACCGCCACGCGCGTCCGAACCCACGATGAGCCAGGTCTCGCCCGGAGTGTCCGCTGCCCCGGACAGGGCGTCGACGCGATGGAGCTGGGAGGAGACGTCATTCCACAGCCAGGCGACCCGCGCTGCAATGAGAGCCAGGACAACCACGATGACGACGACCGTCCAGCCCACGATCCGGCGCCACCTCGGACGGGTGCGCTTCGGTCGCTGCGGACGCTGGGGCGTGAGTGAGGGGCCGCCCTCAGCGGGCTCCCGCGGCGACTGCCGACCCGCGGAGCCCACGGGGTAGGTGCCGCGCCGCACGGGCAAGGCCTGCGTGCGCTCTGGCCCGGCTGCGCCGCTGCCTCCGTCGGTGTCCGGTTTCAGGGGGATCGCACTCGACCCGGCCCGGGCGTGGCTGCCCCGTTGAGATGGGGCGGAGGGGCGACGGGGCCGGACCGAAGGCGGCTCCTGCCCCTCGCGCGCGGAGGCGGTCTGAGCCGAGGCCGGCTGGTCGCCGTCCTGACGGCCCAGGACCGAGTGCCGCTGGGGGCGGCGGGCGGCGGTTGATGACGGGCGGCGCGGGGCGCCGCCGGCAACGTCAGTGGGCTGGGCGACTGCCTCGCCGCCGGACGCCTCCCCGCGCTCGCGGCTGCGCTGGTTGACAGCATCGATGGGACGCTGCCTGCGTTGAGGCCTGCCTCCGCTGGAGCCGGGGGTGATTGAGGGCGGTAGTGAGTCGTCTGTCGGAGTCACACCACTGATTCTGCCTCAGGCGGGGCAGGCAGGGGTGGTCGGCTTCGCGGCGGGTTGCTGCTGGGGGGTGCTCGCCTTGGGGGCCTGGGTGGCCGGAGCCGGCGTCGGGGTGGCCTGGGAGGACTCGGAGGACTCTGAGGACTCGTCAGTGTTCTCCGAGGCGGAGCCGTCCGCGGTGGCGCTCGAGTCCGACGAGGCCGGGGCCGAGGTGTCGGAGGGGATGGGCTTGTCGTCCTCGAGGGCCTTCCAGACCTTCTTGGCGCCCTCGGCGGGGACCACCTGGTTCGGGTCAGCTGCGGGCTCGTTCGGCATGGTGATGAAGTTGATCTTGTCGATGCCCACGCCCTGGATGGAGTAGGCCAAGCCCGAGAGGTTGCCGATCTGACCGATGTGCTCAGACGTGGTGAGCGTCTCCAGGGTGGACGTCAGGAAGCCGGACTGCGTCAGGAGGTTGGAGGACAGGGCCTTGGAGGCCATGGCCCTCATGAGGTTCTGCTGGCGGGCGATACGGGAGAGATCCGAGCCGTCACTCACCCCGTGCCGGACACGGGCGTACTGCAGGGCATTCTGGCCGTCCAGCTTCTGGCAGCCCTCATCGAGCTTGAAACCGGTGTACTCGGTGTCGTCGATGGCCTCATCGACCTGCACGTGGACGCCCCCGAGGGAGTCGACCACCTTGGACAGACCGGCGAAGTCGACGACGACGAAGTCATCAATGCGCACGTGTGTCAGCGTCTCCACGGTCTTCCAGGTGCAGGTGGCCCCGGAGGCAACGGCCTTCTTGTCGTCGCTGTCTCCTGCTCCCTTGGCGAAGGCGGAGTTGAACGGTGTGTCCTCACTGGACTCGGTCTTCTCCCCGTCGAGAGTTTTGCATTCGGGGATGTCCACCAGCGTGTCGCGAGGGATGGACACGGCGTCGACGCGCTTGCGGTCGGCGGAGATGTGCATGACCAGCGCCGTGTCGGAGCGGGCCGAGGCGACGTCCTCGCTGCCCTGTGACCCGTCCACGTTGTTGTTCCCCGCGCGGGAGTCGGTGCCCAGGATCAGGAGGTTGACGGCGCGACCCTCGTAGCTGTCCGGCGGCTTGGTGCCGGGCCGGTCGTCCTCGGAGAGAAGGCTGTCGACGTTGAACCAGGTGATCCGCGACTGGATGTTGTGCCACGCGAAGCCCGCGGCGGACACGACGAAGATCGTCACCGCGAGCAGGCTGAGCCCTGCTCGGCGGGCCAGACGGCGTCCGAGTTCTTTGGAGGAGTGCCGCGCGTGCGGCTTACTGAACTGAGGCACGGAAGCGATCATAGGGAACGAGACTGCTAAACCATATGGGCCTCCCTACACCTGTTACATGAGATTTACCCAACGCGGGGTGAAGCCCCTCACACGGATAACGGGACTAGGCTCTCCGCGTGACCAGTGTTGCCAAACCCACGCCGACCAGTGCCTCGGCCGCTCCCGTCAGTGCTTCGAATCAGGTAGAGGAGAGCCCGGGGGCTCAGGCCCTCGCTCCCGACGAGCAGAGCGTGCGCGTGGTGACGGTCGCCTTCAACCCGGGCGAGGAGCTGGAGCGCTTCCTGGCCTCCTTGGCCACAGCAACGGCGCGCAAGCTCGTCGTCGTCATCGCGGACAACGGCACCGAGCACGACGTCGTCACTGCTGCCGCTCAGCGCCACGGGGCGCGCGTCGTCGGGGACGGCACCAACCTCGGTTACGGGGCGGGCGCCAACCTCGCCGCAGCGGACCTGGAGGAGGACTGGATCGTGGTGGCCAATCCCGATCTCGTCTGGAAACCGGGGAGCCTGGATGCCCTCATCGATGCGGGTCTGGCCAATCCGGCGGCCGGCTGCTTGGGGCCCCTCCTGCTCAACCCCGACGGCACCGTCTACCCCTCCGGGCGTGCCCTGCCCTCCCTGGTCAAGGGTGCCGGGCACGCCGTCCTGGGCAGGATCTGGCCGGGCAACCCCTTCTCCGCCGCCTATCACACCGCCGGACCGGGGACTTCCGACGGGACCCGAACGGTGGGTTGGCTCTCCGGAGCCTGCCTGGTGCTGCCGGCTGCCGTCTGGAGGCGCCTGAAGGGCTTCGATGACGACTACTTCATGTTCTTCGAGGACGTGGACCTGGGGGAGCGGGTCGGGCGCGCCGGCTGGCTCAACGTGCAGGTGCCGGGCTCCGTGGTCGTCCACGAGCAGGGGGCCAGCTGGAAGGCCCGCCCCGAGAAGATGATCCGAGCGCACCACGCCTCGGCCCGGCACTACCTCAGCGGCGTCTACGACGCCCCCTGGCAGGCACCGATGCGCTGGCTGCTGACCGGCGGGCTGCGCCTGCGTGAGGAGCTCGAGGTCCGCGCCTCCCGGCGCTGAGGGGGAGTGCTCGGTGCGCTCCGGAAGCCTCGGGGCCAGTCCTCAGTCGTCGGTCTCAGCGGTGAGCCGTGCGGCAGCGGGGGGCTCGGGGGCGTTGTCCAGGGCGATGCGCCGAGCCAGGTGAGTGATCTGCCGCTCCCTGGCGCTGTTGCGTCGGAAGGAGGAGAGGATCTGCGCCAGGAAGGCGATGACCAGGGCGTAGAGCAGGAAGTCGGTGCCTCGGCCGACTCCCATCCGGTGCGCGATCGAGCTCATCACCCAGGGGAAGGTGATGTTGAAGACGGCGAAGGCCACGAAGGCCAGGGTGACCAGCCTGCGGGCGGCCATGTGGCGGGCCCCGCCGGGGGTGCGCAGCATCATCCAGCCGACGGCGATCACGGCCAGGATCAGGGCGGCCTGGATGTAGAGCTGGTGGTTCGTGATCGGCGCGACCTGGGCGGCGAACTGATGAATCATGGGCTGTGCCTTCCGTGCCGGGCTCAGGAGAAGAGCAGGTCGACCAGGATGTTGACCGAGTTCCACAGGGACTGGCCCTTGGAGCGGGAGTACTCGGTGTAGACGATGTGCACCGGGAACTCGCGCCAGGGCATACCGGTGGCGCCGATATTGCGAATGATCTCGCTGGCGTGCGCCATCCGGTTCTGCTTGAGGTCGATCTGCGCCAGAACGTCGCGGCGAATCACCCGCAGGCCGTTGTGGGCGTCGGTCAGGCGCATGCCGGAGGTGTGCGAGCTGACGGCCGCCGCCGTGCGCAGGACGAGGCGCTTGAGCCAGCCCACCGGGGACGGGCCCTCGAGGAAGCGTGAGCCCAGGACGACGGCGAGCTCCTCGGTGCGCGCCGCGGCGACCATGGCGGCGGCGTCGGCGGGGGAGTGCTGGCCGTCGGCGTCGAAGGTGACGACATAGTCGGCATTGGTCTTCTCCAGGACGTAGGAGAAGCCCGTCTGCAGCGCTGCGCCCTGGCCGAGGTTGATCGGGTGACGCACGACCACGGCCCCCGCGGCGGCCGCCTCCCGGGCGGAGGCGTCCTTGGAGCCGTCGTCGACGACAACGACATAGGGGAAGACTGCGCGGGCCTGGGAGATGACCTCGCGCACGACGGTCGCCTCGTTGTACAGGGGAATGACGAGCCAGGTGTCGGTGACCGGGGGCACCGGGGTGGGCTCCCCGGTCTGCGATGCGGTGGAGGTAGTCACCACCGCATTCTTGCACGCGAACAGAGGCCGCCAGCCCTCTTGCGGGAGGCGGGGGCGGTCGGCCTTGGTGGGGTAGGTCTCCTTCGGGGCGTGCCCGGGCGGCGTCTGGTGGGGGGCAGTCCCCTAGGATGGGGCCGGTCGTGCAGTGACCGCCGCCTCCGGCGACCGGAGCGGCACGGCTTCCGGCAGCCACCAGGCTGCTCGGACTCGTTCGATCGTCAGGGCGGTGCGAGCCGTCCGCACAGGAGTCGCCGTGGCCACCCGCATCGCCCCGTCCGCAGATGTCTCTCCGGGTTCCAGCCGGGAGGGGAGTGACGGCGCGCATGGCGCCGGTGGCACCGGCAGTGCGTCCGACCGTGCGGATGCGGCGGCCACGTCCCCGAGGGGCGCTGGGTCGGCTGCGGGCCGGCGCAGTCTGCTCCTGCTCACCGACGCCTTCCCCTACGAGGTGGGGGAGGAGTTCCTCGAGCAGGAGATCGAGACCCTGTGCGCCGCATACGACGAGGTCGTCATCGTCCCGATGCGCCTGAGCCAGGGCGCCCGTCAGACCCGCGACCTGCCGGCCAATGCCCGTTGCGCCCTGCTGCCCACCTCGCGGCTGGCCGACTGGCGCCTCCAGGCCCTCCTGCGCGCCCCGCAGATTCTGCTGGGCCGCGAGCGCATGGTGGAGACCCCGGTGTGGAAGAGCTTCGGCCGCTTCGGCATGGATGTGCGCTTCGCAGCAATCGCCCTGAGCGCGTACGGACGAATGCGTCGGCTCCTGCCGAGCCTGGGGCTGGAGGGGACGGGGCACCTGACCATCTACTCCTACTGGTTCTTCACCGGGGCGGCACTGGGCGGCATGCTGCGGCGTCGGGAGCTGAGAAGGCGCCGGGTGACGGTGGTCTCGCGAGCGCATGCCTACGACGTTGACGAGGCCGACGCCCCCCGCGGCTACATCCCCTCACGCGCCTTTGTCATGCGGGCCGTGGACCGGGTCTATCCGATCTCGGACTACGCGGCCTCCTTCCTGCACCGGCGCTTTCCCGAGGCCCGGAACATCGAGGTGCGCCGGCTGGGGGTGCCGCCCGCTCCGCGCCACGAGCGTCACCGGACTGAGCCCTTCCAGCTGGTCTCCTGCTCGCACATGGCCCCCTACAAGCGGGTCCACCTCATCGTGGAGGCCGTCGCCGAGCTGGAGCGACGCGGTCGGAGAGTCGCCTGGACCCATATCGGTGAGAACGACGCCGACCGGCTGGCCGCCATGCGGGCCCGGGCCGAGGAGCTGATCGACTCGACCCCGGTGACCTTCACGGGGCACCTGACCAACCGCGAGGTGCGCGAGCTCTATGCCGCCACCGACTTCGCCTGCTTCCTCAACTGCTCCGACGGTGAGGGCGTCCCGGTGGCCGTCATGGAGGCCCAGGCGGCGGGCATGCCGGTCGTGGCCACCGCCGCCGGCGGGACCGGTGAGATCGTCCACGACGGTGAGAACGGCCGGCTCGTCCCGGTGGAGGTCACCGCCGCACAGGTGGCCGACGCCGTCGAGTCCGTGATGGACCTCAGCGACGCCCAGTACGCAGACATGAGTGCACAGGCCCACGCCACCTGGGCGAGGATGTCGGATGCGCAGCGTCAGTACCGCGAGTTCGTCGACGGCCTGGTGGCCCTGGAGGGCTGAGGTCATCCGCTGGGGACTTCTTCCTCAGCGTTTTCTCAGCGGCGTCGCTGAGAAGAGGCGGCGGCGATGTCGTCTCGCGGGGGTCAGTCCCCTAGGATGGGGCCGGTCGTGCAGCGCCGCCGCCTCCGGCGACCGGAGCAGCACGGCTTCCGGCAGCCACCAGGCTGCCCGGACTCATTCGATCGTCAGGGCGGTGCGAGCCGCCCGCACAGGAGTCGCCGTGGCCACCCGCATCGCCCCGTCCGCAGATGTCTCCGAGGAAGCCGTGCTCGGAGAGGGCACCAGCATCTGGCACCTCGCACAGGTCCGTGAGCACGCCGTCCTCGGACGGGACTGCATCGTGGGGCGCGGCGCCTACATCGGTGAGGGCGTCGTCATGGGAGACAACTGCAAGGTGCAGAACTACGCCCTCGTCTACGAGCCGGCCCGCCTGGCCGACGGGATCTTCATCGGCCCGGCGGTCACGCTGACCAACGACCACTTCCCTCGGGCCGTCAACCCCGACGGCTCGCTCAAGTCGGCCGCCGACTGGGAGCCCGTGGGAGTCACCATCGAGCAGGGCGCGTCGATCGGCGCCCGCGCCGTGTGCGTGGCTCCGGTGCGTATCGGGGCCTGGGCCACGGTGGCCGCCGGCGCCGTGGTCACCAAGGACGTTCCCGCTCATGCCCTGGTCGCCGGGGTCCCCGCTCGCCGCATCGGCTGGGTCGGGTGCGCCGGTGAGCCCCTCATTCCCTCCGACCCCGGCCCCGACGGCGCCCCGCGCTGGCGCTGCCCCGTCACCGGGACCCTGTACGAGCAGTTCGACGCCGAGCCCGCTGCCGGGTCCGGCTCGCAGTCCAGCTCCGAATCCACCACCATCCGAGAGGTCACCCACTGATGTCACGCGAGTTCATCCCAGCAGCCAAGCCGATCATCGGGCAGGAGGAGCGCGACGCCGTCGATGCCGTCCTCACCTCGGGCATGGTCGTCCAGGGACCCCAGGTCAAGGCCTTCGAGGAGGAGTTCTCCGCCCAGGTCGTCGACGGCGTCCACTGCGTGGCCGTCAACTCCGGCACCTCGGCCCAGCACGTGGCCACCCTGGCCAGCGAGCTCCAGGAGCGCGCCGGCGGGGCCCCGGAGGTCATCGTCCCCTCCTTCACCTTCGCCGCCACCGGCAACTCGGTGGCCATCAGCGGTGCCGTGCCGGTCTTCGCCGACATCGACCCGGTGACCTTCACCCTCGACCCCGCCAGCGTCGAGGCCTCCATCACCGAGCGCACGGCGGCCATCGAGGTGGTCCACCTCTACGGTCTGCCCGCCAACATGCCGGAGATCTTCGCCATCGCCGAGCGTCACGGCCTGGCCGTCTTCGAGGACTGCGCCCAGGCGCACGGCGCCGCCATCGAGGGCAAGCCCGTGGGCACCTTCGGGGCCTGGGGCTCCTTCTCCTTCTACCCCACCAAGAACATGACCAGCCTCGAGGGCGGCATGATTACCACGGCCGACGCCGAGCTGGCCCGCCGCTGCCGCCTCATCCGCAACCAGGGCATGGAGCAGCAGTACGCCAACGAGCTGGTGGGCCTCAACAACCGCATGACGGACGTGGCCGCCGCCGTCGGCCGCGTCCAGCTGACCAAGCTGGCCGGCTGGACCACTGCCCGCCAGGCCAACGCCGCGCGCCTCAACGAGCTGCTGGCGGGCGTCGAGGGCGTCGTCACCCCCTTCGTCCCCGAGGGCTACACGCACGTCTACCACCAGTACACGATCCGCCTCGAGGGGGCCACGGGCGCCGAGCGCGACGCCGTCCAGGCCGCCCTGCGCGAGGAGTGGCAGGTCGGCAGCGGCGTCTACTACCCGATCCCCAACCACCGCCTGGCCTCCCTGGCCCACTACGCCGAGGGCCTCGAGCTGCCCGGAACCGAGAAGGCCGCCCGCGAGTGCCTCTCCCTGCCGGTCCACCCCTCCCTGAGCGAGGCGGACCTGGAGCGCATCGGCCAGGCTGTGGCCGCCACCGTCAAGGCAGGTGCCTGACATGGGTGAGAACGTCGCTCTCGACGGGCAGGCCACCACCGCGCTGCCCGAGGTCCACCACCTCACCGACAAGGGCACGGCGGACAACCCGCTGCGCGTGGGCCTCATCGGCCTGGGCTCCATGGGACGCCACCACGCCCGGGTCATCCGCGCCACCGAGGGCATGGAGCTCGTGGCCGTGGCCGACCCCGGCGGCGACCGCTTCGGCGTGGCCGGCGAGCTGCCGGTCCTGCCCGATGTCCACGCCCTCATTGACGCCGGGCTCGACGCCGCCATGGTGGCTGTCCCCACCGTCTACCACGAGGACGTCGCCCTGGCCCTGGCCGAGGCGGGCGTGCACACCATGGTGGAGAAGCCCATCGCCCACGACGCCGCCGCGGGCCGCCGCGTGGCCGCCGCCTTCGCCGAGCGGGGCCTGGTGGGCGCCGTCGGCTACGTGGAGCGCTGCAACCCGGCCCTGCGGGCCCTGCGCGAGCGCCTCGACGCCGGTGAGCTCGGCGAGGTCTACCAGGTCCTCACCCGCCGCCAGGGCCCCTTCCCGGCCCGCATCAGCGACGTCGGGGTCGTCAAGGACCTGGCCACCCATGACATCGACCTGACCGCCTGGGTCGCCGGCGCCCGATACACCTCCGTGGCCGCGCAGGTCACGCACCGCTCCGGCCGCCAGACCGAGGACATGATGGTGGCCACCGGCCTGCTGGAGGGCGGCATCGTCGTCAGCCACCAGGTCAACTGGCTCACCCCCTTCAAGGAGCGCGTCACGATCGTCACCGGCGAGAAGGGCGCCTTCGTGGCGGACACCCTCACCGGGGACCTCACCTTCCACGCCAACGGCACCGTGGCCTCCACCTGGGACCAGGTCGCCGCCTTCCGGGGCGTCAGCGAGGGCGACGTCATCCGCTACGCGATCCCCAAGCGCGAGCCGCTGGCCCTGGAGCAGGAGAACTTCCGCGACGCCGTGCGCGGCGTGGCCCAGCGCCACGTCACCATGGCCGAGGGCGTGGCCACGCTCGACGTCGTCGAGGCGGTTCTGACCTCGGCGAGCGAGAACCGGACGGTCGCGCTCTGAACCGCTCAGCCGCACCGAGCGGCCCCGTGGCGGGAGCGCTCGCCCGGGTCCGCTCGGTCATGGAGTCCTCCCCGTTCCTGCGCCACGTCCTGACGCTGGTCAGCGGCACGGCCACCGCCCAGGCCATCGTCTTCGGCATGACGATGATCCTCACCCGCATCTTCTCCGACGCGGACCTCGGCCAGCTGACGCGCTACACCTCGGTCGTCTCGATCATCACGGCCGTGGCGGCCCTGCGCTACGACATGACGATCATGCTTCCCAAGAAGGACGCCTGGGCCCTGGCCTGCGCCCGCCTGGGAATGGTGTGCATCGTGGTGGTCTCGATCATCTCCAGCGTCGTGGCCCTCCTCCTCAAGCCGCTGGTCACCCGGTACTGGGGGGCTGATATCGCCGCCTGGATGCCGCTGCTGGGCGTGACCACGCTGCTGCTGTCGACGGTCCAGCTCCTCCAGTACTGGTACAACCGTCAGTCGGACTACCGGACGATCTCAATCAACCGGGTCGAGCAGCAGGTCGGACAGTCCCTCGGCCAGCTCGTCCTGGGAATGGCGGGGATGGTCAGTGTCGGAGGCCTGCTGATCGGTCAGACGATCGGGCAGGCCTGGGCCTTCGTCAACCTGGGGCGCAAGGCCAAGCCCTTGCACCGGCCGCTGCCGCCGGAGGCGCCCACCCTGTGGCAGGTCGCCCGCCGCTACCGGCGCATGCCCCTGCTCAACGGACTCAACGCCTTCGTCGACGCCGTGCGGCTCAACGGCATCAACCTGCTCGTGGGCTCCTACTCGGTGGCCAGCCTGGGGCAGTTCAACCTGGCCTGGCGCTGCCTGGAGGTTCCGCTGGCTCTCATCAACGCCGCCGTGGGGCAGGTCTTCTTCCACAAGCTCGCCACTCTGCGTCCCGGGCAGATGCGCCCCCTGGTCCGCCAGGTCACCAAGCGGGTCCTCATCATCGGGACCGCGCCGTTCGTCCTGCTCTACATCCTGTCGCCCTGGCTCTTCCCCCTGCTCTTCGGCAGCGGCTGGACCGAGGCCGGCAGCTTCGCCAGGGCCCTGACCCCCTGGCTGTTCATCCTCCTGGTCACCTCCCCGCTGTCGACTCTCTTCGTCGTCACCGAGAACCAGGACTGGCTGCTCCTGTTCTCGGTGGTCTACGCCGCCGTCCCCCTGGCCTGGCTCTGGTTCAGCCCGTACTCGCTGCTGACGACCACCTACGTCCTGGGCGCCCTCATGTGCCTCATCCTGGTGGTGCAGATCCTCATGGCCGACGCCGCCGCCCGCCGCTTCGACGCCAGGCCCCCCGCCAGTGAGGCCGACGAGGGCCACTACGAAGCCGCTGACGACTCCGGGGCCGCAGCCGGCACGCCCGAGGATCAGTAGGATCTCGAGTACTGGGCGATGGCGGCCTCGTAGGCGCGGCCGTAGGAGCGCGCCACCTGGCTGGGGGAGAAGGCCCGCGGCAACGTGTTCTGGATGTCGCGCGCCGTGAGGTCCGTGCACCGTCCCATGACCTCGATGACGGCCCTGGCCCACGCGGCGGGGTCGTCCTGAGAGACGATCTCGCTCACTGAGGGTTCCAGGAAGCTGGTGTGCGCCCCCCGGTCACTGGTGACCACCGGGCGGCCGGCGGCAACGGCCTCGGCTGCACCCAGGAAGAAGGTCTCGGCGAGTGTGGGCACGAGGAAGAGGTCGCTGTCGGCCAGGACCTGCTGCACCTGATCGCCCGGCAGCTGACCGGTCAGCTCCAGGTCGACGCCCAGGTCGGTCGCGAGATCCGTGCAGCGATCGGCCAGGGGACCGCCACCCACCCAGGTCAGCCGGGCCGGAACCCCCTGCTGTGCCAGCGCCGCAACCGCTTCTACGGCCAGGTCCGGGCGCTTGCGCTCGATGAGCCCCCCGATGCCGACGATCCGCAGCGTGTCACGACCCAGCTCGACGCTGCGGCGCGGTGCCGGCTCCTCAGGCATGGTGACCTCGTTGGGGACCGTCAGAATCTCGCCCTCGGGGCGGTAGGCCCGCAGGTCGGTGGCGAGCGGGTCGGAGACGGTGGTGACGACGTCGGGCCGGCGCTCCAGGCGCAGGACCACCTGAGCCCCCGCCTGTGCCAGGGAGCCGAGCTCGGCGCCGCGCTGGGCGATCCCCGACCAGTGCTCCGTGTGGAGCCACGGCTGACGGGGCCGGCCCAGGGCGTAGGGCAGGAGGGTGGAGACCGCGTGGGTGTGGACGACGTCGCTGCCGTGAGTCAGCGCCGTCAGCTCCTGCCTGGCCGCAAGCACCTCGTGGGGCCGCGACAGCGACATGGGCAGGCGCACCACGGGCAGCCCCATCACCCGGTCGTGGCGCACCCCGTCGTCGACGGAGGCCGAGGCGAGGTGGACGACACGAATGTCGTGACCGGCCGCCGCCATGGAGGCGGCGTGGCGTGCCACGAAGACCCCCAGACCCGGTGAGCGGTGCGTGGGGAACCAGGTGGTGACGATGGTGACGCGCATGATGCTGCCCAGGGATCCGGTCGGGGCGATCAGCCGGGCAGGTGCTCGGTGAGGGCCTGGATCACTCGAGCGGCGGCGTTGCCGTCCCCGTAGGGGTGGGCGTCGGCGTCGGCGGGCTCGGTCGGCCTGGCACGGGAGGCGGCATCGACCAGGGCCTGACCGGGCTCGACCAGGACGTTCCAGCCCAGGTCGACGGTCTCGACCCACTCGGTCTGGGGGCGCACCGTGGTGCACGGCGCCCGCAGGAGGAAGGCCTCCTTCTGCAGGCCGCCGGAGTCGGTGACCACGCCGCGGGCGTGCAGGGTCGAGGCGACGAGCTCGGGGTAGGCCAGTGGCGGGTGCATCCGCAGGTTGCCCGAGTCGCCCAGAGTGATGCCGTGCTCGGCGCACTTGGCCACCAGGCGCGGGTGGGCCAGGAGCACCACCGGGTGATCGACCGCCGCCAGCGACTCCAGGATGGAGCGCAGGCGTTCGGGGTCGTCGGTGTTCTCCGCCCGGTGGATGGTGGCCAGCGAGTAGCCGCCCTCGGGCAGGTCCAGCTCGGTCATGACGGGGGAGGGGGTGTCGATGACGGAGTCGCGCACCGAGAACAGGATGTCGGTCATCACGTCGCCCACGACGACGGTGCGCTCGGCCAGGCCCTCGTCCGCCAGGTGGGCGGCCCCCACCTCGGTCGGTGCCAGCAGCAGGTCGGCGGCGTGGTCGGTCAGGATCCGGTTGATCTCCTCGGGCATGGCCCGGTTGAAGGAGCGCAGGCCCGCCTCCAGGTGGGCGATGGGCACGTGGAGCTTGACGGCGGACAGCGCCCCGGCCAGCGTGGAGTTCGTGTCCCCGTAGACCAGGACCCAGTCGGGGCGATGAGTCTCGATGGTCTCGTCCATGGCCGCGAGCATCGTGCCGGTCTGCACCCCGTGCGACCCCGAGCCGACCCCGAGGTGGACGTCCGGGGCAGAGATCCCCAGGTCGCTGAAGAAGACGTCGGAGAGCATCGGGTCGTAGTGCTGCCCGGTGTGAACAATCACATGGTCGATGCCGGCCTCTCGGAAAGCGGCGTCGATCGGGGCTAGCTTGACGAACTGGGGCCGGGCGCCCACCACTGACATGACACGCATGGTTGAGACTCTACCGTGACTGCCCGGGCCCCGGTGCCACCGCGCACTAGGGAGTCAAGGACGCGGAGGCCTTTTCGAACGGTCGTGAACATCGTTGGGGCGGCGCTGAAAGGGCGGCGCTTCCTCGGAGGTCGCCCCCGGCCACTGACCGCCGCCGCGAGGTGCCGGACCGCCGACGTCGTGTCATAACTGTGATCGGCCGATGGTACTATCATTCGCGCTCGAGTCTGTCTGCCTGGTGCGGCCGCGCCTGGTTCCTGAGATACCCCCTAAAGGAGGCGAGGCACCGTATGGCTGCGATCGTCTACCACGCCCCTTTCCCCCTGGATCGGGAGGCGTCGTCGGCGTCCGGTATCCGGCCTGTGCGCATGCTCGACGCCTTCCGGGAGCTCGGTTACACCGTGCTGGACGTGACCGGCTCGGCCCGAGAGCGGTCCCGCCGCCTGCGTGCCCTGAAGGACCGCCTCCAGGGAGGGGAGCGCATCGAGTTCCTCTACTCCGAGTGCGCGACCATCCCCACCATGCTGACCGAGCCGCGCCACCTCCCGCCCCACCCCTTCGTCGACCCGGCGCTCATGGGGCTGATGCACCGGCACGGCGTACCCACGTCCCTGTTCTACCGGGACATCTACTGGGCCTTCCCCGACTACCGCGAGCGGGTCGGGGCCGCGCTGGCCACGGCCATGGGCTGCGTCTACCGATACGACCTGGCCTGGTACTCGCGCTACATCGACCGCCTCTACCTGCCCTCAATGCGTATGGGCGCCCACGTCCCGGGGTTCCCCGAGGAGCGCATGGCGCCGCTGCCCCCGGGCTGCGAGATCGTTGACGAGGCGCCCTCCTCCCGCCCTGACGGCGAGCTCCACCTGCTCTACATCGGCGGGCTGGGCGGCCACTACCGGCTCCAGGAGTGCCTGCGCGCCGTCGTCGACGTGCCCGGCACCAGCCTGACCATCTGCACCCGCCCCGACCAGTGGGAGACGGCCGGCGGCCAGTACGCCGACCTGGTGGAGGCCGCCGGCGGCCGGATCGAGGTCGTGCACCGTTCCGGGGAGGAGCTCGCCGCCCTCTACGAGCGCGCCGACCTGTGCGTCCTGTTCGTCGAGCCGGACCCGTATCGGGAGTTCGCCTCCCCGGTCAAGCTCTACGAGTACCTCGGACGCGGCAAACCGGTCATCGCCTCCCAAGGGACCCTGGCCGCCGAGGTCGTGGGCGCCGCCGGTGCCGGCTGGACCCTTCCCTACGACGCCGCAGCGCTCTGTGGGCTGCTGCGCAGGCTTCTCCAGCACCCCCAGGAGGTCGCCGAGGCCGCCGGCCGGGCCCGGCAGGCCCGCCAGGAGCACACCTGGCTCAGTCGGGCGCGCACGGTCGCCCAGGACATGCAGGCGGTTCGGGCCGGAGCACTGGCTCAGGCCCGCACGCTGCGAGCAGGAGGGGGCCGATGAGCGCACGGGGTTTCGTCAAGGCGTCGCTGGGCGCTGTGGTCCTCGGCGGCGCCGCGGCCGCGCTGGCGACGGCAGTGACGTCGCGTCGGTGCGCCCGTTCCGGTCGAGCCGACGGCGTCCTGCTGGCCACCCGCATCCACCTGCCCGAGGCCGCAGCCGCCTCCTTCCGGCTCGACAGCGTGGAGAAGGCGCTTGTGGCCGATGGGATGGCGGTGCGGGTCCTCACCAGCCGGGCCCCGGCCGACGCGCCGCAGGGTGAGCCCGATCCTGAGGGGGTCGAGGTCTCGCGCTGGCCGGTCCTGCGGGACTCCTCGGGCTACCTGCGCGGCTATGTGCCCTACCTGTCCTTCGATCTGCCCCTGGCTCTCAGGCTGCTGATGGCCCCTCGGCCGGAGGCGATCCTCGTGGAGCCGCCCCCGACGACCGGTGCGGTCGTGCGGGTAGTGGCGGCCCTGCGCGCGATTCCCTACGTGTGGTACGCCGCGGACGTCTGGTCGGCGGCAGCGGCCTCCACCGGTGCGGCCGACATCGTCGTGCGGGCCGTCGAGAAGCTCGAGGCATTCGCCGTCGGCGGGGCGACTCGGGTCATCGCCGTCAATGACGGAGTCGCCCAGTCCGTCGCCGAGCTCGTGAACGCGGCACCGGACGACGAGTCCTGGGCGCAGCGGATACGGGTCGTGCCCAACGGGATCGACACCACTGTCTTCGATGCCCACGGGCCGACCCCCTCCGAGCAGGACCGCGCGCGAATCGGGCTGAGCGGGCCGTACTTCGTCTACGCCGGAACGGCCTCGGAGTGGCAGGGCGCCGACGTCTTCGTCCACGCCCTGGCCCAGGTGCGGCGCACCCACCCGAAGGCCCAGCTGCTCTTCCTGGGCCGGGGAACGGCCTGGCAGGAGATCACCCAAGCCGCCTCCCAGCTGCCCGCGGGCCCCGACGGCGCCCCGGCCGTCATCATGCACCCGGCCGTGCCCGCGGCCGAGGCCGCCGTGTGGCAGCGGGGCGCCGCAGCGGCCCTGGTGTCCATCAAGCCCGGGCAGGGCTACGACTTCGCCTACCCCACCAAGGTCCTCTCCGCCCTGGGGTGCGGCACACCGGTGCTCTTCGCCGGTCGCGGGCCGGTGTCCGCGGACGTGCGCGACTTCGACCTGGGGTGGGCGGCCGAGCACGACGCGGCGGCGGTTGCCGAGGCCATGCGCACGGCGCTGGACACCTACGACGCCGAGATCGCCTCGGGTGCGCGGCCCGCCACGGCGCAGCGCTTCCACGACTGGGTCGAGGACCATCGCTCGCTGCGTGCCACGGGGCAGTCCGCCGCCCGCGTCGTGCAGGAGGCCGCCGGCAGGGCCGGTGACAGCAGCGAGGAGAGTGCGGGGGGCCATGAGGTACGTCGAGTGAGTGAGGCGCAACGTTGGTGACCAACAGCCTGGTCGACTGGTTCAACACCCTGCCAACCGCGATCCTGCTTCTGTCTGCGCTCTTCGGGGTCGGGTGGCTCGTGCTGCGCGCCGCCGGGATGAGAGGGATCCGTCCCGTCGCGCTGGCCCCGACCATCAGCGCCCTCATCCTGACGGCCGACGGGCTCTTCCAGGCCGCCGTCGGCAAGCCCTGGGGCTGGATCCCCGTCATGGTGACGACCGCACTCCTGGCTCTTGCCGCGACCACGGCGAAGCGCCTCATCGACCGTTGGGACCCGGGGATCCTCCTCATGCCCGAGGATCAGCGGGAGGGTATGACCATGCGCACCGACGGCGGACGCGCCGAGCGCAGGCTCTTCCTGACGGTCCTGGTGTTCTGGGCCGTCACCGCACTGCCCGTCATTCTCACGATCCCGCCCAACGCGGTCTCCCAGAGCGGTGACGCCCTCTACCACTACATGCAGGTCGCCATCATCGAGCGCGAGGACTACGCCTCGATGTTCAACCCGAACGCCGGCATGTTCGGGCTCACGAGCCACGCGGGCTTCTACCCGATCGTGTGGCACCAGGTCGCCAGCCTGGGAGCGTGGAGCTGGCGTGAGACGCTCATCGCCAACAACGTTCTGCTGCTGGCCGTGGCGCTGGTGTGGTACCTCGGCCTGGTCTACCTGGCTCGTACCGCGCTGCCCAAGGTCCGCCACGCCCCCTACCTGGCACTGGCCGCCTCACTCCTGGCTCCGGTCTTCCCCTGGCGGCTCACCTACGGTGCGGCGCTGTGGCCCTACTGCATGGCGGTGGCCACCTGCCCGGCCGTCATCGCCATGTCGATCGAGTGCTGGCGCCGTGCCCGCACCCTCATGGTGGTGGCCGCTCGGGAGCAGAACACGTCGGTTTGGGGAGCACGGGCGCGTGCCGCCATGGCGCTGAGCGCCATCATCCCCTTCTTCGTCGGGTCCTGCCTCATCCACACCTCAGCGGCGGCAATGCTCCTGTGGCCGCTGTTCGGCATCCTCCTGTGCCAGGCGGTGCACTCGGGGATCAGGAGCTGGCGCTGCGAGCGGCGCGCTCAGGCCGCGGCCTGGTGGATCGGCGCCGTCCTGGCGGTGGTCGCGTTCGTCGCCTTCGTCGTGCTGCCCGGTCCCCAGCAGCACCACTTCGGCAGGTACACCGAGCTGGACTGGAGCAACCTGACCACCAAGCTCCTCATCCCCATCACCCTGAACTACTTCGGCGGCTGGGCCATCGAGTGGATCGAGATGCCGCTGGCGACCCTGTGCCTCCTGGGCGCGGCGATCTGCCTGTGGCGGCGGCGCAACTGGGAGCTGGTGGTGGCCTGGATCTTCAGCATGTCCCTCATCCTGGCCGCCATCGCCCCCATCCCGGTGCTCTCGGCGTTCACCGGCCTGTTCTACCGGGTTCCCCACCGCATCAAGGCGATGACCGCCGTTCTGGCGGTGCTGCTCGTGGTGATCGCCCTGGATGCGCTGCGTACGTGGCTCAGCCCGCTGGGAGCGCGGGCCGGCTCCGCGCTGCGCGCAGCCTTGGGACGTATTGGCCTGGCCTCGGTGAGCACTGCGGTGCTCAGGGCGGGGGCCGCCGTCGCCGTCCTGGCCGTGTGCCTGCCCATCATGCTGATCGGGAGCCGGGCCGTGGCCACCGACGTACGCGAGGGATATCTTCCGGTGCACGGAGACACCCGCTTTATCGCGGATACGGCCGAGCTCGACATGATCCGCCGCCTGCCCGACGAGCTGCCGGACAACGCCGTCGTCATCGGTGACCCGGTGGCCGGGACCGGCTACATCCCCATTCTCACCGGTATGCGCAGCGTGTGGGTCTTCCCCGGTCAGGCCGCCGACGACCAGGACGGGATCTACCTGCGCGAGAACTTCAACCGGATTCACACCGACCCCCACGTGTGCGAGCTTCTCCAGCGGCACGGGATCCAGTACTTCTACGCCGACAAGGACATCGTCTTCAACGGCAACCGGCTCAGCAAGTTCCGACCCGGCCTCTACGGGGTCGACACCTCCAGCGGCTTCACCCTCGTCGACTCCGGCGGCACGGCATCGCTGTGGCGCATCGACATCTGCGGCTGACGACCTGCTGACGCTCTGACGGCGCCCGTATCGGGGCCTATGAGTTCTCAGAGCTCTCAGCTCATGGGGGCGACGGGTTCGGCGCCCCAGGTCCCGTCCAGGAACAGCCGCGTCCACAGACCCGTCGAGGCGGCCCCCTTGGCCATGCGCAGGATCTGCTCGGCGTAGGGCATGGGGGCGTTGAAGGCCTCGAAAGCCATGGGGTGGTGCAGCATGGTGCGCATGGAGACCGCTCGGGACAGCGCCGTGCGGGTGCCGGTGACGGTCAGCGCTGCCATGAGCGCTCGCCGCGGTCCAGCCGGGATCCGCGCGGCCGGCGCCTCGAAGAGCTGGGAGGCAGTGCCTGTCGCCTCGCCGTAGACCTCCGCCGTGAACTGCGCGTACCAGTCGCGAGTGGCGGTCAGCTCCTCCGATCCCTGCAGCCAGGCGTGCCACATCTCGGTGTCGAGCATCGGTAGCGCCCAGCCGTATCCGAAGGCCTCGTAGGCTTTGAAGGACCCGTTGATGTACTTGGCCTGACGTTCCTGGAGGTTGACCCACTCCAGGAGCTCCTGGATGCAGCGTCCGCCTCCGGGCAGGTCCTCGCCCGGGTTGGTCGGGAAGGAGACCTCCTGGGCTCCCTGCATCACTGCCCGGCGCAGCAGGGGCAGGTGGCGCCACGCATCTCGGTCCCCCTGAAGCAGCGAGTGGTGGTGGGCCACAGCGGTGAGTACCTCGCTGCGTGAGGGGCTGCCCTCGAGCAGGTGCTCGTCATGCATGTTGCCGACGATCGTGTGGCCGGGTAGGAACACCGCATCGGTGTCGATCAGGGCCTTGCGGCGCATCTGGAGCAGGGCGTACCAGTCCTGGACGTGTGGCAGGGAGGTCAGGCCCCAGGTACGCCTCTGGAAGTCGATGCCGTCGGGCCCGGCCCAGGTACGAGCCACTTCGGCGGGGTCCAGGTCGACCGTGAACCAGTCCAGCTCGAGCGCCTCGGCCACGCCTCGGGAGATGGCGACCTCGGAGCTGCCCGGCACCCCGTAGGTGAAGGTCACCACGTCGCGGGCCCCGTGACGCTTGAGCCAGACGGCCAGCAGGCGGGAGTCCAGCCCACCGGAGAGCGGAACGAGGATCTGGCGGCCGTCGATGTCCTGCAGGACGCGCTCGACCGCGATGTCGAGCGCGGTGCGGAAGACGCCCGCAAACTCCTCCGGGGAGGTGATCGGGTCGGCGGCGTACCGGTAGGTCTCCCACGAGCGGCTGCTCCAGGTGCCGTCGGGGCGCAGTTCCACCACCGAGCCGGCCGGGGTGGCGTAGACCTCGTGGGCCAGTGTCCGCGTCCCCGGTGTGAAGCCCGAGTGCAGGAAGACCTCGGCGGCCTCCTCGTCGCGCACCCAGGTCGGGGCGTGGCGGCGCAGCTCCTCGGGGTCGTCGCTGATGACCCAGGTGTCGCCTGCGCGGGTGAACAACAGGTGGTGGGAACGGGTGCGGTCCGTGGTCAGGCGCACGAGACCGTCATCGGCCTCGATGAGTGTCCAGGCCCCCGTGCGCCGCTCGGGCTGTTCGCGCCGCAGGGACTCCAGGTCACCGGACCCGGGCGGTAGCGGTCGCCACAGGTGGTACTGGGACGCTGTGGGCTCAGTGCCCGCTGGACCGTGTGTCCACGTCGGAGACGTCAGGTGAAGGCGGTATCCGGAAGGGGACGTGTCCGTGCAGTCCGTGTGGTCCAAGTCGTGCATGTGGACATGGTAAGCGCCGTATCATACGGAGGGCTGCTACCCGAGCCGCCATCTGAGCATCAACCTGAGCCTCAGTCTGATCCGTCGGAAGGACCAACCCGTATGCGCATCGCCGTCGTCGCCCTGGGCAAGATCGGACTGCCTCTGGCCGTCCAGTACGCAGACAAGGGCCACGAGGTCATCGGGGTCGACGTCAACCCCGCCGTCGTCGAGGCCGTCAACGCTGGAATCGAGCCCTTCCCCGGCGAGGCCCACCTGGCCGAAAAGCTCGCCGCCCTGAGCCCCGCCACCGGCAACGGCGCCCTGCGCGCCACCACCGACTACGCCGAGGCCATCCCCGAGGCCGACGCCATCGTCCTGGTCGTGCCGCTCTTCGTCAACGACGCCACCTGGGAGCCGGACTTCGCCTGGATGGACGACGCCACCCGCTCCCTGGCCGCCCACCTGACCCCCAACACCCTCATCTCCTATGAGACCACCCTGCCCGTGGGCACGCTGCGGGGCCGCTTCAAGCCCATGATCGAGGAGATCAGCGGCCTGAAGGAGGGGACCGACTTCCACCTCGTCTTCAGCCCCGAGCGGGTCCTCACCGGCCGCGTCTTCGCCGACCTGCGCCGCTACCCCAAGCTCGTGGGCGGTCTGGACGAGGCCGGTACCCAGGCCGGCATCGCCTTCTACGAGTCCGTCCTCGACTTCGACGAGCGCGACGACCTGCCCCGTCCCAACGGCGTGTGGGACATGGGCACCGCCGAGGCCGCCGAGATGGCCAAGCTCGCCGAGACCACCTACCGCGACGTCAACATCGGCCTGGCCAACCAGTTCGCCGTCTACGCCGACAAGGCCGGCTTCGACATCGAGCGCGTCATTGAGGCCTGCAACTCCCAGCCCTACTCCCACATCCACCGCCCCGGCATCGCGGTGGGCGGGCACTGCATCCCGGTCTACCCGCGCCTGTACCTGTCCACCGACCCCGACGCCTCCGTGGTGCGCACCGCCCGCACCTTCAACGCCACCATGCCCGCCTACGTGGTGGGTCGGGCCACCGAGGTGCTCGGCTCGCTCAAGGGCCTGCGCGTCGTCGTGCTGGGGGCCTCCTACCGCGGCAAGGTCAAGGAGACCGCCTTCTCCGGGGTCTTCCCCACCGTGGAGGCCCTGCGCGAGGCCGGCGCCGAGGTCCTCGTTCACGACCCCATGTACACCGACGAGGAGCTGGCCGGCTTCGGCTGGACCCCCTACCACCTGGGGGAGCAGGTCGACGTCGCCATCGTCCAGGCCGACCACCCCGAGTACGGCGAGCTCTCCGCCACCGACCTGCCCGGGCTGCGCCTCCTGCTGGACGGGCGCCGCGCCACCGACGCCACCAAGTGGACCGGTGTGCCGCGCCTGACCATCGGCGGAGGCGAGTGACCCCGGAGGCGCTCTGAGGTCGGCAGAAGGAATGACTGCGAGCGTGGCGGCGGGGCTGTCCGGAGACTCCGGCTGGATCCTGACGGCCGCCACGCTCGTCGTGGCCGGTCTGCTACTGGTGCCCGGCTGGATCGTGGGCCGCGCGGCGCACCTTGCCGCACTGCCGTCGCTGGCAGTGGCTCCCGCACTCGGCTCGGCGATCATCGCGGCGGCGGAAATCCTCGCCCACACCCTCGCGTTGTCCTGGCTCCCCTGGGGGTGGGCGGTGATCGCCAGTCTGACGGCGGTCTTGGCGTTGATGGCACGACTGATCGTCGGTGCCCCACCGGAGCATGCGCGACGAGCGGCGTCGCCGGGCCGGGCCGAGTGGGCGATCCTGGCTGCAGGCCTGAGCGTGGCCGTTGCCCTGCCGGCCGGGGTGATCCTGTCCGTCCTGCCGAGCCCCGGCTACCCGGCGCAGGCCTTCGACGCCACCTTCCACCTCAACGCGGTGGCGGCCATCCGCGAGGGCGGCAACGCCTCCATGCTGGGGGGCCTGTCCGCCCTGTACTCCGGCCGCGCCGTCTACTACCCCACGGTCTGGCACGGGGCGGTGGCGCTGGCACCGGGCGGTCCGGCCCCGGTCAGTACCGCGGGGGTGCTGGCCCTCACCGCGGTGGTCTGGCCGCTGAGCCTGCTGGGGCTGCTCGCCCGGGCCACCGGTCTCGACGCCACTCGGGCTTCGGAGACGGAGCGAGTCCACCGCAGGCAACGGACCTGCGCGGTCGCCGCTGTGCTGGCGTTCAGCGCCGCAGTGGTGGGCTTCCCACTGCTGCCCATGACGGCCTTGGCAGTGTGGCCCTACGCCCTGAGCGTTGCGGGGCTTCCCGGCGTCCTCGTGCTCTACGACCTGCTGCGTCAGGAAACCGCCTCGTGGCGCCTGCGTCTGACACTGGTGCTCCTCACCCTGGCCGCCGCCGGCGGCGTGGTGGCCGCGCACGGCACCGGCCTGTTCAACCTCGCCGTCCTGAGCCCACCCTTCTTGGTCAACCTCATTGTCTCCCGATGGCGTCGCTGCGCCGCCGGGCGGGGCGGCCGCGCCCTCCTGGTGGCCGGAGCGGTTGCGTCCGTGCTGGTCCTGGTCGTGGGGGCCTGGGTCATGCGCGCCTCCCTGGCCTCTGTCCTGGGCTATCAGCGCCCGGCCGGGGGAGTGGGCGGCATCGTGGCGACCCTGGGGCAGGCGCTCATCGACCTGCCGATGTATGGGGCAGTCCCGGGGGCCTCCGTGCCCGTCGGGATCGTGTTCGGCGGACTCACCCTGGGGGCGGCATGGTCGGCACGTGCACAGCGGGATCAGCGCCCCTGGCTCGTCATGTGGCTCCTGTCGCTGCTGCTTGTGGTCCTTGTGGGGGGACCCCAGTGGGCCGGCCGTCAGCTCGGAGCGCCCTGGTACCTCCAGAAGGCCCGGATCCTTCCGCTTGTCATCCTGCCGGCGCTCGTCCTCATGGCGCAGGCCGGGGCCGGGCGACCTGGACGACGACTGTGGGGGCTGCTGCGTCGACTGGCCTCACGGGTCGGCGGGGCCCGGCCGCAGCGTGCGGCGGTGGCCATGCTGGCGGCGCTTGTACTTCTGCCGGTGGCGGCACGGGTCCCCCTGGAGCGTAACCTCGTCGCCTCCGTCTACGACCCGCAGCGCATCAAGTACGGGACCTTGCTGACCGAGGACGCCCTGGCGCTCATTGCGCGCTCGAGGAGCGTCCTGCCTCAGGACGCGGTCGTCCTCGGAGCGCCATCGCGAGGGGCCGCCCACCTGTGGTCCGTGGGCGGGGTCCACGTCGTCTACCCGACCCGTGACCAGACAGCACCTGGAACCCCGGGTGCGACCCTGCCCTCTGCCTGGCCCACCCTGGGGCAGAAGGGCTCCCGGACCTGCGCGCTCCTCAACCAGCTGGGCGTGCACTACTTCTACAGCAGCTCGGACGCCACGGCCGCGGGCTCCGTGGCAGGCGCAGCCCCCCTGCGCTGGGACGCCCCGCTGACCCGGATCCCCAGCGAGGGGCTCGAGCTCATCGACTCCCAGGGCGGCACCTCACTGTGGCGCATCACCGCCTGCGACTGAGGGGGCTTGCTCCACGATCCTGAGTCAGGAGACTGAGGCCAACTTTCGCACGACGTACTGATTCAAGCTGGTGGACTGCTCTGCTGCTTCCATGGCCAGACGTCGGTGCAGGTCCTCGCCGAGGCGCAGCTGGAACTTACCCGAGTAGTGGCGGGTCGATAGAGGCTCCGGCACCGCTTCCCCTGACGCGTGGAGGTCGGCGACCACCTCGCTGACAAGGTTGCGTAAACCAGACAATGCCAGCTCAGGGGTTCCGTCGAGCCAGGAGAGTGAAGGAAACTCAACGCAGGTGGCAACGAACTCGTCATCCTCCGCCGACCACGTCACGCGGAAGCTGTACCTCGCAGTGTCGATGGCTGTACTCATGTCTCCGTCTCTCCCTCTTCTCTATGGCGGCGAGAACGTGTCGCACGTGCATTCGCGCCTCCCGGCTGGCGGGTGGCAGGCAGTCGGCGTCGTGGGTCAGGGTATAACCGGCCATCTGCACTGGGATGACCTCGGCCTCCTCGGCGTGCTGTGAGCGGGCCGAGGCGGCCGGATCGGGAGGCGGGACACAGGGGCGGAGACGCGTGTGGGGCCCCGCAGGGACCCCACACGTCACGACTCATTGATGGCGGCTCGATGGTGGCGTCGCCCGGTCACTGCCCCTGAGCGGCGTACTTGGCCTCGACCTCAGCCTTGAGCGGGCGCCACCAGGCCTCGTTGTCCCGGTACCAGTCGATGGTGGCCTGCAGACCGGAGCGGAAGTCGGTGAACCTCGGCACCCAGCCGAGCTCCTGGACCAGCTTGGAGTTGTCGATGGCGTAGCGCATGTCGTGACCGGGGCGGTCGGCGACGTGCTCGTAGTCGTCGGGAGCGTGGCCCATGAGCTCCAGGATCAGCTCGACGACCTCCTTGTTGTTCTTCTCGCCGTCGGCGCCGATGAGGTAGGTCTCGCCGATGCGGCCCTTCTCGATGATGTCCCACACGGCGTCGTTGTGGTCCAGGACGTGGATCCAGTCGCGCACGTTCTCGCCGGCGCCGTAGAGCTTGGGGCGCACGCCGTCGATGAGGTTGGTGATCTGACGCGGGATGAACTTCTCGATGTGCTGGTAGGGCCCGTAGTTGTTCGAGCAGTTGGAGATCGTGGCCTCCACGCCGAAGGAGCGCACCCAGGCGCGCACGAGCAGGTCGCTTCCGGCCTTGGACGAGGAGTAGGGGGAGGAGGGGTTGTAGGGCGTCGTCGGCTCGAACTTAGCCGGGTCGTCCAGCTCCAGGTCCCCGTAGACCTCATCGGTGGAGATGTGGTGGAAGCGCACCTTGTGGCGGCGCACAGCCTCCAGCAGGGTGAAGGTGCCCACGAGGTTGGTCTGGATGAAGGGGGAGGGGTCGCGCAGCGAGTTGTCGTTGTGGGACTCGGCTGCGAAGTGGACGACGACGTCGGCCTGGGTGACGAGCGGGTCGACGACATCGGCGTCGGCGATGTCCCCGACGACGAGCGTGACGCGGTCACCCAGGTCCGCCAGCGAGCCCTTGTTCCCCGCGTAGGTGAGCTTGTCCAGGACGGTGACGGTGGCATCGGGGTGGCGTACCAGGGTCTGGTGGACGAAGTTGGCGCCGATGAAGCCGGCGCCTCCGGTGATGAGGACGTGCATAGAACTCGCTCCGATACGTGGGAACTGCGGGCGCTGAGCGCCCATCATGGCCGACGCCATCATGCCACAGGAGTGCGCTCGAGCCCACGGGCGGTTGTAGGGCGAGGTCGTCGGGACGGCGTGGCCTGACCGAGGGCCTCCGGGGTGGTGAGATCGGATTGCAATAGACGCGTCGTGAACCGGTAAAACCGCGGAGCCTCAAGAAAAAGTGCGGGGTGAGCTGGCGGTCTCCGGGATTCTGAGTGCCGATGCAGTCGTCGCCGTCAAGGACCCTCCGTGACATTCAGTAAACTATCAGCAATCTCTTGGAAATTGCTCAGAAATTTGATTTCGTGCCTCTCGAGGGAGCGCGTCGTCGGTTCTGATGGTGAGGCCTGATGGACGCCCGTCGGTATCACCTCAAAGGAACCCCATGAACGTCCCTCGCGCTCTTGGCCGCATCGCTCCACGCGGCGGCCATCGCTTCAGTGGCCATGCCGGTGGTCTCAGCGCCCGCGCACACGCGTGCCGCTCCGCCGGGCTCATCGCCCTGACCTCGCTGCTCCTGTCAAGCCTGGTCCCCGCGGCCGGTGCCGCTCCGGGCGCCGGCGACGCAGGTGGTCAGGGCGAGGCCCCCGCCCCGGTGCAGATCCTCGATCTGACCACCGCTAGCGGGCAGGCCACCGAGGTTGCGCAGTCGGGGCTCGACGACGCTCGAGCCTCGACGGGGCAGGGCTCCGGCTCGGCCGATGCCACCTCGGCGAGTGCGGCGGCGGTGCTCGGCGCAACCGCCACCGTGCCCGCCCTCGCTCAAACAACGGGGGCAGCCGGCGCGCCGGTCCCGTCGATCCTGCCGGCGGCCACGGACCCGCAGGCGGACGCCGCCTTGCTCACCGACCCCCTCGAGGTCGACCGCTTCTTCGTCGCCGGCTTCACCTGGACCGGCGGCGCCGACCTGCCCGACGGCGTACGCATCTACCTGCGCGTGCGGGAGAACGGGAGCTGGTCGCCCTGGTACCTGAGTGAGGCGGCCGACTCCGGCCGCGACGACCGCGCCACCCCCGGCACGGGGGAGTTCGTCACCGGCGGGGCCGACGCGATCCAGGCCTCCGTCGTGGGCAGCTCGCTTCCCGCCGGGCTCAAGCTGGCCCTGGTCCCCTCCCGCCCGCAGGGCGAGGAGGTCCTCGGTGCAGACGACCTCACGACCACCCAGGCCGCACCGACCCCCGTCATCGAGGATGCCTCCGCCACTGAGAACCAGGGCACTCAGGTGGATCCGGTCGCCATGACGCTGCCCGCGAGCCCCGCATCGGTCACCCGGCCGGCCGCAGCATCGTTTGCTGCACCAGCCGCTGCGCCAGCCGCTGTGCCTGTCGTCGCACCGGCTGCGACGACCGCCAATGGCTTGCCGGTCGCGGTGACCACCCGGGCCGAGTGGGGGGCCAATGCCTCCTACATGAGCTGGGATCCCGAGTACGCGAGAGCCGGCCACGTCGTCGTCCACCACACCGCAGGCACCAACAGCTACTCAGCAGGCCAGTCCGCCTCCATCGTGCGGGGCATCTACTACTACCACGCGGTCGTCCTGGACTGGGGCGACATCGGCTACAACTTCCTCGTCGACAAGTTCGGCACCGTCTTCGAGGGGCGCTCCGGCTCCGTGGCGGCGCCGGCCGGCAGGATGAGCATCGGGGCGCACGCCCGCGGCGTCAACACCGGCACCATGGGCATCTCCATGATGGGGGACTACAGCACGGTGTCCCCCTCGGACGCCCAGCTGAGCTCCGTGGGCAAGATGGCCGGATGGTTCCTCAAACGAGCCGGCATCTCCGATGTCACCGGCTGGGCGGGCCTGCACGTGTGGACCACCGAGCGCTACCAGGCCGGCTCCACTATCTCCATGCCCCGCATCCTCGGGCACCGCGACGTCGGCTACACCACCTGCCCCGGCAACGTCGGCTACTCCAAGCTCGGTGCCATCCGCGCCATCGCCAAGGCGCAGGGCTCCTCCCCGCAGGGAGGAAGCAGTAGTGCGTCGTCGACCGTGCCCCAGGACCATCCGGGAGCCGTCGCTCTGCGCGGTGCGCTGGGCGCCAACGGCTGGATCGGAGCGGCCACCTCCGGTGTCCAGGCCTCTGCCAAGGGTGGGGTGTTCCAGCGCTTCGAGCATGGGGTGGGCTACTGGAGCCCGGCGACCGGTGCGCAGTTCGTGGGTGAGCCGGTGCTCAGTGCCTGGGGTGCCTACGGCTATCAGACCGGGTCCATGGGCTACCCGCGCAGCGGTGGCGTGGCGGGAGTCGGTGGCAGTCGTCACCAGATCTTCGAAGGCGGCATCGCCTACTGGCGCCCCGGGGGCCGGGTCAGCTTCATCCGTGGTCCGATCCTGACGGGCTGGGGTGCTGCCGGCTGGGAACGCTCCTGGTTGGGGCTTCCCACCTCCAACGAGACCGCCTCCACCAAGGGTGGGGTGTTCCAGCGCTTCGAGCATGGGGTGGGCTACTGGAGCCCGGCGACCGGTGCGCAGTTCGTGGGTGAGCCGGTGCTCAGTGCCTGGGGTGCCTACGGCTATCAGACCGGGTCCATGGGCTACCCGCGCAGCGGTGGCGTGGCGGGAGTCGGTGGCAGTCGTCACCAGATCTTCGAAGGCGGCATCGCCTACTGGCGCCCCGGGGGCCGGGTCAGCTTCATCCACGGCTCGATCCTCAACGCCTGGGCGGCCTCCGGCTGGGAGCACTCCAAGGTGGGGCTGCCCACCGGACGCGCAGTGCGCCAGGCCGACGGCACCATGACCCAGACCTTTGAGAAGGGCAGCATCTCCGCGGCGCCCAACGGGAAGGTGACCATCCGCTGACATTCCGCACCGGGGGAGCGGCGAGGTGGCCAGAAGTGCATGAGACAGCTCATGAGACACTGGCCGCCTCGCCGCTTCCTTACCAGCCGCCTTCATCGACCACCTGCCGGGAAGGACCTCCACATGAACCGAGGACTCGTCTACTTCCACTTCGATCCTCATCATCAGGTCCGCGACTACGTCGTCGCCGCACTCAGCTCCCTGCGGCCCCACGCCGACCACATCCTGCTGGTCTCCAACTCACCCATCAGCGAGGCAGACCGCGCCCGCTTGGCGGCCTGCTGCGATGAGATCCTTCAGCGCCCCAATGAGGGACTCGACGCCGGCGCCTACCGAGCAGGCCTGGAGCACCTGGGCTGGGAGCAGCTCGCCGACTTCGACGAGCTCATCCTGACCAACCACACCTACTACGCGCCGCTGCGGCCCTGGGAGGAGGTCCTTGCCCGCGCCGCGAACTGGGGCGATATCTCCTTCTGGGGTATGACCGAGCACGCCGCCATGCGCCCCCACCCCTTCCTCGCCCAGCGCGAGCTGCCCCGCCACCTCCAGTCCCACTGGATCGCGGTGCGCCGCAGGCTCCTGACGGACCCGGCCTTCCGTGAGTACTGGGAGCAGATGCCACCGGTCACCTCCTACCGCGACTCCATCCAGTGGCATGAGTCGCGCTTCACCGGCCACTTCGCCGAGCTCGGCCACGCCTGGGAGGTCGCCTTCCCCGTGGACCGTTACCGCTCGGAGAACCCGGCCATCGAGGAGGCCCCGGCGCTGCTGGCCGACGGCTGCCCCCTGCTCAAGCGCCGCGCCCTCTTCCATGACCCGCTCCACCAGGACCGCCAGGCCGTCGTCGGCGGGGAGCTGCTGGAAGCCGCCGTCGCGGCGGGCTACAGCGAGGACCTCATCCTGTCCGATGTCGTCCACACTGCGGCCGCCCGCGACCTCATCGTCAACGCAGGCCTCACCGAGGTCGTGACCGGGTGCATCCCCGGGGTCGCGGGGACTGGCGTCGAGGCGAACTCGCTTGCGCAGCGGCCCGCGGGCTGCGTCGTCGTCCACGTCCCGGCCGGGAGGGAGGCGGTGCAGCGCGCCGAGGCCGATGGCCTGGCCCAGCGCCTGGCGAGCCTGCCGGTGCACTGGCGAGTCGTAGTCACCTCGCCCACGCACCTGGATGCCACCGACCTGGAGCGGGTCACCGGCCGCCGTCCTACCCAGGAGGACACGCAGGAGGACTCAGCGCACGGGGAAGGGGATGTGTCCTTCCGCCTGGTGCGCGATCTCGACCCGCGGGGCACGATCGCCTTCCTCACCCAGTGCGACGACCTCTGGGATCCCGGGCGCGCCGCCGGCGGCGGCGACGGTGACGAGAGCGACGAAGGTGACGCCCTGGTCCTGCGGATCACCGTGGAGCCCCCGCCCGGCCCCGGTACGCGGGCCGACGACGTCGCTCACCGGCAGGCGCTCGACTGCCTGCTGGACTCGCCGGGGTACACGGCCGGCCTCATCGACCTCTTCGCGCGTCACCCCGGCCTCGGCGTGGCCATGCCCGCTGCCGGCCACATCGGACGGGCCCACGCAGGACCCACATGGGACGGGCTGGCCGGCGCCGCCAAGGCCCTGTCTCGGCGGCTCGGCCTGAGCGTCGAGCTGGATCCGTTCGCCCCTGTGGTTCCTCCCGGCGCGATGTTCATGGCCCGCCCCGAAGCGCTGCGCACCCTGAGTGAGGGGGCCAAGGAGCTCGTGCGGCTGACCGATCAGGCCGCCGGCGGAGCCGAGCAGTCTGCCGAGCGCCTCAGGCGCGCCCGCGCCGCCGAGGTGTTCGAGCTGCTGACCGTCTATGCGGCCATGTCCAGCGGCTTCCACCCCCGCGAGGTGCTCACCCCGGCCTGGGCCGGGCGGCTCTACGGGGCTCTGGCCTACAAGCATCGAGTCGTCACCGCGGACCTGCCGGCCCACACTGATGAGCAGGTCAGATTCCTTCAGGCCCGGTTCGGACCGCTGGCCGGAGTCGGCGCCCGGGTGCGCACCTACGTCGACGTCAACCACCCCGCTATGGGCAGTGCTCTCAAGCCCGCCTACCGCTACCTGACCGGCGGGGCCTCAGGCCTGGCGCGCGCCGCGACGAGTGCCGGCAGACGTTTGCGCGGTGTCGGCCGCCATCGGGAGGGAGACAAAGGGGAATGAGCGAGGTGTTAGCATACCGTGAGGTGCTCCCCGCACCTCCTGCCGGCATGGTCGGGTATGCCCCTGTTGGAGCCCCTGTTGGAGCCCCTGCCTCGATCAATGAGTCATGTGAGGACCTTTGACCTGTCCATGAAGAAGATTAGCGTCGTCATCCCCAGTTACAATGAGGAAAAAAGCGTCAGGTTGATGTATGACCGACTGAACTCGGTATTTCATACGCATCTTCCCCAGTACGACTACGAGATCATCTTCGTCGATGACTACTCGACGGACGGCACCCGCGACGCGATCCGCGCTCTGGCGGGCGAGGACAAGCGGGTGAAGGCCGTCTTCAACGCCCGTAACTTCGGTTTTCACCGAAATGTCTTCTCGGCGCTCACCTACGGCTCGGGGGACGCCACCTTCATGCTCTTCGGCGACCTCCAGGATCCTCCGGAGAATCTCCCGGAGTTCGTGGCCCGCTGGGAGTCCGGGGCCAAGGTCGTCATCGGGCAGAGGAGATCCTCTGATGAGGGCTTCGTCATGACGGGGTGCCGTCACCTCTACTACAAGCTCATTGACTGGTTCGCCGACACCCCTCAGATCGCGCGCTTCACCGGATACGGACTCTACGACGTCGAGTTCATCGATGTTCTGCGCCAGATCGGCGATATTCAGCCCTACTTCAAGACGGTGGTCGCCGAGTACGGGATCGGACTCGAGATCGTCCAGTACGATCAGGCCCAGTCCTCCCGAGGAAAGTCGAACTTCAACTTCCTGCGCAACTACGACTTCGCCATGCAGGGCATCACCAGCTCCACCAAGCTGCTGATGCGCATGGCCACCTTCGTGGCCACTTTCGTCGGCATCATCTGCCTGGGCCTGGCCACCTTCGTCCTGGTCAAGAAGCTCATCGACTGGAACGCCTATCCAGTGGGAGAGGCCTCGCGCACCGTGGGCCTGTTCTTCCTGGGGTCCATTCAGCTGTTCTTCATCGGAATCCTGGGTGAGTACATTCTCAGCATCAACGGGCGCGTCGTCAGCAAGCCTCGCGTGGTCATCGGTGAGCGCCTCAACTTCGGACCCTCCGAGGGGCCGTCGAGCTTCGGGGGCGGCCCGACGTCGGAGCAGACGGGTCCCTCCGCGCAGGAACGCCCCGGCGGGAACGCCTCTTGAGCGCCCTCCAGGAGAAACTGCGTCCCCTCCTTGCGCAGTTCGGGCGCTTCCTCGTCGTCGGCGGCATCTCCTTCAGCGTTGACTTCGGCCTCTTCACCATGCTGTACGGGCTGGGCGTGCCCCACCTCATCGCCAGTGCGACATCCTTCTCCACCTCGGTGGTGCTCAACTACATCCTCTCCAGGCGCTACGTCTTCGAAGCGCAGGAGAATGTCAGTGTCCTCAAGGAATTCACGCTGTATGTTCTGCTCAACGTCGTCGCACTGGGCTTGAACACACTCATCCTCTACGTCTGCGCCGACCTCGCAGGCATGAGCCCCTTCCTGGGGAAGATCCTCGCTACGGCGATCGTGCTCATCTACAACTTCGTCTCCCGAAAAGCCCTCCTGGAGCGTCTCGGCGCCTCCGGCGGGGCGACCACTGTCCACCACCCCGATGAACAGGCAGGCTCTCGTGTCCGGTAAGTCCGCGAAGAACAGTACGAGTCAGGTCAAGAACAACGACGCCGAGGCCGTCGATCACGACTCCACGCCGCAGCCCCTCTCCGCCGCCGGCCTCACCGCACGGATGCGCGCGCTCACTGAGGCGATGAGCGATCAGGGACGCCGGGTGGTCGAGCGCGTGGTGGACAGCCGCCTGGGCTCCTGGTGGAGCAGTACCGAGCGTCCCGGCCTCGTGGACTGGGCGCTGCTGGGCATCATCCTGCTCGGCGCCTACGCCTTCTTCCTCTACGGGGACGTGCGAGCCACCTTCGAGCACTCCTTCAACTTCCTGGACTCGGTGCGCCAGGGGCGGGTGGGAGACTTCTACCAGATCGCGATCGAGCACACCTCGACCGGTCACCCCGCAGTTTACGACATTCCGCTCTACCTGCTCTTCGGGCTGTGGAACCTGCCGACGTACATCATCTACCGGATCACCGGCTTCCAGTACCTGCTGTCGACGCCGGCACAGTTGTGGCTCAAGACCATGATGGTGCTGGCCGCGATTCTCGCCGCCAAGGTGCTGGTGGATATCGCTCGTGACCTCGGAGTCAGCCGGCAGCGCAGTAAGTGGGTCGCCTTCTACTTCCTGTCCTCGATGACGCTGTTCGTCCCGGTCTTCGTCATCGTCCAGTACGACATCATCATGATCGTCTTCATCCTGCTGGGGCTGCGCGCCTACCTGCGCGGCAGGCTGAGCAGGTTCCTGCTGTGGTTCGCGATCGCCAATACCTTCAAGCTCTTCGCCATCTTCATCTTCGTACCGCTCCTGCTGCTGCGGGAGAAGCGACTGCGCGTGGTGGCGCTTCAGTTCGGCGTCGGGCTCATCGGCCTGGTGGCGTGCCGGGCCATCTACCACGGCAACGTGGCCTACAAGGCGTCCACCGGTGGATTCATGAGCAGCATGCTTCAGAGGCTCACCGCTGTCGGGATACCGTGGATGGGCAGCACGATCCCGATCTTCGTCGTGTTCATGGTCGGGATCGTCATTTTCGCCTATCTGCGCCGCCCTCAGGGGACGAAGGCCTTGGCCGCCGACGCGGTCTACATCTGCATGGGCATTTACCTCGTCTTCGCCACGGTCGTCCCGCTCAACCCCTACTGGGCCGTCATGGTCTCGCCCTTCGCGGTGCTCATCATCTTCCTCAACCCGCGTCACGTGCTGCTCAACACCCTCCTCGAGACGGGCGTGGGAACCGCCTTGTTCCTGCTGTACACCTTCACCGGCTACTCGATGTACGACCGGAACATTCTCACTCAGCTGCTGCTGCCGCACCTGGTCGCCCCCGCGGAGCAGTCCAAGTACGAGACCCCCGCGCAGTTCCTCGAGGCCGTGGGAATCAGCCGGCAGGGGTCCTTCATCGTCGGCTTCATGATCGCCTGCGCCCTGGCGATCCTCATCATCAACTTCCCCCGTCGCACAATGGTGGAGGACCTGGGCCAGGGGGAGCGCATCCCACGCTCGGTCGCCTGGGTGCGTCTTCTCATGCCGGCGGGCTTCAGCGCGCTCGTCATGATTCCCTACTTCGTGCCCGCCATTCCGGTGGTCTACTCAGCGGCCACTGACGCCCCGCAGTCGGGAAGTGTCAACATTCTCGAGGACGGGGCCAGCGTCGCCGAGACGATCACCCTGCCGTCCACCGTGGAGGTCAGCTCCCTCAACATCGCCTTCCTGGCTGAAGATGTGCAGTGGATCGACTCCTCGGTGGTCAACGTCGAGGTCACAGACTCCTCCGGCAAGCAGGTCTTCAGGACCGAGGCCCCGGCGAACTCCCTTCACGCTGGTCTGCACAGCTTTCCCGCCGACGGGCTCGTCCTGCGCGGTGGTGAGAAGTACACCGTGACGATCACCAGCAAGATGACCGAGGGCGGCAGCGCCCGCGTCATGATGAACACCGCGGTGGACCAGTTCCCGACCACGGAGAACGGAACGACCGTCAACGGTGATCTCCTCATGACCATCGCCGGCAGAACCAAGTGATTGCTCCGCAACCGCACCTGTTAGGATGCAGAACCATGGCAAAGACAGTTCTCGTCACTGGAGCCGGCGGCTACATCGGTCGCCACGTCGTCACCGCGCTTCTGGAGCGTGGCCTGGATGTCAAGGCCCTCGACCTGCGACTCGACGGCGTCGACGAGCGGGCGGAGAGGCTCTCCCTGGACCTCTTCTCCGGGGACGCTGACATCTACGATCAGATGGGGCGCCCCGACGTCGTCCTGCACATGGCATGGCGCGACGGCTTCAAGCACGCCTCGTCCGCCCACATGGACGATCTGGCCAAGCACGTCAACCTCATTGAGAACCTCTACGCGGGCGGTCTCAAGCAGCTCGCCGTCATGGGCACCATGCATGAGGTCGGCTACTGGGAGGGCGCCATCGACGAGAGCTCCCCGTGCAACCCTGCCTCGCTGTACGGCATCGCCAAGAACGCACTGCGGGAGACCACCTTCCTGTCGGCCAAGACGCACGACGCCGTCGCCCAGTGGATCCGCGCCTACTACATCGTGGGGGACGACAAGTTCGGCAACTCGATCTTCTCCAAGCTCCTGGCCGCCGCTGAGGAGGGGCGCACCACCTTCCCCTTCACCACGGGCAAGAACCGCTACGACTTCATCTCCGTGGACGAGCTGGCCAGGCAGATCGCGGCGATCGTGGACCAGGCCGAGGTCGACGGCATCATCAACGCCTGCACCGGTGAGCCCATGAGCCTGGCCGAGCGCGTCGAGGCCTACATCCGTGACAACAACCTGGACATCACCCTGGAGTACGGGGCCTTCCCGGACCGACCCTACGACTCGCCGGGCGTGTGGGGCGATCCGACCAAGATCCGCCGTATCCTCGCTTCAAGCGCGAGCTGACACACTCCAAGAAGCCGCATCCCCTTTTCTCCTGCCGCGGCAAGCGGCCCGATCCACTGCCCAGAAGGGACATCATGGCAACGCTTGGTGAGGACCCGAAGCGACTCGGCATCTTCTTCTTCTTCGACGCTCAAGGTGTCGTGGACTCCTACGTCGAGGCCCTCCTCGCCGGCATGGTCAAGAACCTCTCCGAGCTGGTCATCGTCGTCAACGGCGAACTGACCGCCCCGAGCTACGCCAAGCTGAGGGTCTTCACGGACAACATCATCCTGCGGGAGAACAAGGGGCTGGACGCCTGGGCCTACAAGACGGCCCTGGAGAGCTACGGCTGGGACCGGCTCGTCGAGTTCGACGAGGTCGTCCTGTTCAACGCCACCATCATGGGACCGGTGTACCCCTTCGAGGAGATGTTCACCGAGATGGCCGGCCGGGACATCGACTTCTGGGGCATCACCTGGTTCCACAAGGTCCCCTATGACCCCTTCGGGCATGCCGCCGAAGGGTATCTCCCGCGTCACCTCCAGTCCCACTTCCACGCCTACCGGCGTTCCCTGGTCTCCTCCAAGGCCTTCCAGGACTACTGGGACAACCTTCCTCAGATGAGCTCCTACGAGGACTCGGTGGGACTTCACGAGGCTCCTTTCACCCAGCGCTTCGAGCGGCTGGGCTTCACCTCCGACGTCTACGTCAACACCGAGGACCTGGAGGGCTACACCTTCTCCCCGGTGCTCTTCGCCCCCAAGCGACTCATTGAGGAGAAGCGCTGCCCGATCTTCAAGCGCAGGTCCTTCTTCCACGACTACCAGGACCTGGTTCGCCAGTCCGTCGGCAACACCTCCCTCGACCTCTACGAGTACCTGCGCGACCACACTGACTTCGACACGAACCTCATCTGGGACAACGTCCTGCGCTCGATGAACATGGAGGACGTGGTCAAGAACCTCCACCTCACATACGTCCTGCCCACGAAGGCGGTGATCCGCGAGCCCAAGCCGCAGAAGGTCGCCCTCATCGCGCACCTGTACTACATGGACCTCCTGGAGCCCACGCTGGCCTACGTCAAGTCCATGCCGGAGGGGACGGACCTCATCCTCACCGTCGGATCCCAGGAGAAGGCAGAGCTGGTGGAGGAGGCCTGCAAGGATCTGCCATACAACGTGACCGTGCGCCTCATTGAGAACCGGGGGCGTGACGTCAGTGCGCTCCTGGTGGGCTGCAAGGACATCATTAACGACTACGACCTGGTCTGCTTCACCCACGACAAGAAGGTCACCCAGGTCAGGCCCTACTCCGTTGGTGACGGGTTCGCGATCAAGTGCTTCGAGAACCTGCTGGCCACACGCGACTTCGTCAAGAACGTCATCGCCACCTTCGACGCCGAGCCGCGTCTGGGGCTTCTCGCGCCCACTCCTCCCAACCACGGTGACTACTTCCCCGTCTTCACCATGGGGTGGGGACCGAACTTCGAGCGCACCAAGACTCTCGTGAAGGACGAGCTGAACCTGAACGTCCCGATGGACGAGAGCAAATTGCCCATCGCCCCGTTGGGCACCATGTTCTGGTTCCGTCCGGCCGCTCTCAAACCGCTCTTCGACCACGACTGGCAGTGGGAGGACTTCCCGCCTGAGCCGAACAATATTGACGGAACCATCCTCCACGCCATCGAGCGCGCCTATGGCTACGTCGCTCAGGCCTCCGGCTACTTCTGTGGCTGGCTCTTCTCGGACTCCTTCGCCCGCATTGAGATCACCAGCCTGTCGCACTACGTTCAGGACTTCACTTACGCAGTGGCCGAGAACGGCATTCTCGGCTACGAGGATGACATGGTGAGCAACCTCTTCCGCCGGGGTGTCGAGCTGAGGCGACTTAAGAAAAAGGCCGAGCGCTGGATTCCACGTCCTCTGCACAAGCCGCTTCTGAAGGCCTTCCAGCGGGCCCGGGGAATCGGGAGGTGACAGTGGCGGATACGGCGATAACGAGCCGGCGGACGACCGGGAAACCCAGGATTTTCTACCTCGACCTCATCCGGGCCCTGGCCGCGCTGCTCATCGTCCTGGCCCACTTCAACGTTCATCTCGACGAACACGGTGGGGGATATGTCCTGACCCGCCAGCCCTTCGGCATCTCTGTGGGCGCGCTGGGTGTCTCCCTGTTCCTCATCATCTCCGGGGCGGCCCTGACACTCACCTACCGGCGGCCGATCAACTTCAAACGCTTCTACTGGAAGCGCTTCCTCAACATCTACCCGATGTTCTGGATCGCCTGGTTGCTGGCAACGTTCTACTTCGCTCTCATCTCCAACGGGCGGCCACCGCATGTCGGTCCGGCCCGGACCTTCATCTTCACGCTACTGGGAGTCGACGGGCTCGCCCTGAACTTCCACTTCCGCACGATGTACCTGCTGGGCGAGTGGTTCATCGGATTCATCATCTTGTACTACGTGGTCTTTCCGCTGCTGCTGTGGGCCATTGACCGCTTCCCGGTCGTCACCGGCCTCGTGCTGCTGGCGGCCTATGCCGCCACCGTGGTCATCATGCCTCGCTATTTCCCGGGCTACCCCTCCTCCATGGTTCTCACCACCCGGCTTCCCGAGCTGGCCTTCGGCAGCTACTTCGTCCTCTACGTCCGTCGGGTCCATGGGGCCACAATCATTCCGGCAGCCGTGGTCTTGGCTGTCTCGGCCATGCTCCCCGACGAGATCCCCGAGGATGTGGCCACCACACTCGTCGGCATCTCGGCCTTCCTCATCCTCGTGGTCGTCGGTCGCTATGTGGCGATCCAGCCGGTTCGCGCCCTCGTCAGCCTGATCGCCAGGTACTCCTACCCAATCTTCCTCGTCCACCACGTGGTGATCTGGTACCTGAGTCAACGAATCGACGTCTACGGGCTCTTCCCCCTTCAGCGCTACATACTCCTGGCGGCCGAGTTCGTCCTCATCTTCGCCCTGTCGGTGGCGCTGGAGAAGGTCACCGGTATCGTCGTCGACTTCTTCACCAAGGCGTTCAAGGGCATGAGCTGGCGCCCCGAGGTGTCTGAGGCCGAGTGCTGAGAGCCGCCGGCGGCTGCCGAGAGTGGCGTGGAACCAGTCGGCGTGTCGAAGGCAACGGCATCTGCCGGCACGATCAGCTCTGCCAGCGCCGAGAATAGTGATGTGGTCGAGGAACGCCCTGCGCGTGCTCTGTCGGCCCGAATTGACTACCCAAGGGAGACCCTCGTGACCCGTACCTGCCTTGTCACAGGTGGTGCCGGATTCATCGGCTGCGCGATCTCGCGTGACCTGGCCGACGCCTTCGACCGCGTCGTGGCCCTGGACAACATGCACCCGCAGATCCACCCCTCCCAGGCTCGCCCTGCCGAGCTTGATGAGCGTGTGGAGCTGTGCCGGCTGGACGTGTCGCTTGCCGAGGACTGGGACGCGTTCCTGTCTGAGGTCGCGCCGGATGCCATCGTCCACCTGGCGGCGGAGACCGGGACCGGGCAGTCGCTCACCGAGGCCTCCCGGCACGCCAACGTCAACGTCGTCGGCACCACCCAGATGCTCGACGCCCTCGTGCGCCACGAGATCCGTCCCGACAAGATTGTCCTGGCCTCCTCCCGGGCCGTCTACGGCGAAGGGAAGTGGATCGATGCTGCGGGCCGCCCCTCCTACCCCGGGCAGCGCACTCACGCGATGCTCGAGGCCGGTCAGTGGGACTTCACCGGACTGACCCCCTCGGTCCAGTCCTCGACCGAGGTCAAAGCCTCTCCGGCCAATGTCTACGCCGCCACCAAGTACTGCCAGGAGAACCTCGTGACCTCCTGGTGCGGATCCTTCGACGTCACCCCGGTGCTCTACCGGCTTCAGAACGTCTACGGCCCCGGACAGTCCCTCATCAACCCCTACACCGGCATCGTCTCCCTCTTCGCCCGTCTGGCCAAGCAGGGACAGTCCATCCCGGTCTACGAGGATGGCCAGATCGTGCGGGACTTCGTCTTCATCGACGACGTCGCCTCCGCCATCGTGGCCGGAGTCCTTCACTCGCCGGCCGCCGCCCTGCCCTACGACATCGGCCTGGGGGAGCGGACCACCATCATGCAGGTCGCTCAGGCCATCGCCGAGCACTACGGCGCGCCCGCCCCGCACGTCACCGGCCAGTTCCGCGACGGCGATGTGCGCGCTGCCTGGGCGGACACAGCGCGTGCCCGCCAGGCGCTGAACTGGGAGCCGAGGATCGGCGTCACCGAGGGCATCAACCGGTTGTGCGACTGGATCGATGCCCAGCAGGAGGCGGTTCCATCAGCGCTTACCGGCATCACGACGGAGGTGTGAGCCTATGCAGCTGTCTCGACTGCTCCGCTCAGAGGACTCCCGCCAGACGCTGGACCTCACCCTGCGGCTGACTCAACGCTCGGTCTCCTCGGAGTTCAAGGGAACCACCCTGGGACGCCTGTGGTCCTTCATCAACCCTCTGGCCACTATCGCCATCTTCGCCCTCATCTTCGGCATCGTATTTCGTAACGAGGTGCCGCCGGGCCGCAACTCCGGGATCGACTCCTTCGCGCTGTGGATCGGCATCGGGGTGCTCAGCTGGACCTTCTTCTCCAGCGGCATCATGGCCTCCATGAACGCCCTCGTGAACAACTCGGGGCTCCTCACCAAGGTCTACTTTCCCCGCCAGGTCCTCATCTACTCCGCGGTCCTGTCGCTGGCCGTGGACTTCGCCTTCGAGCTGCTCGTGCTGATCATCATCGCCATGCTGATGGGCGGTCCCGGGGTCCTGCTCATGATCCCGGCGCTGCTCGTCGTCACCCTGTTGGCGGGCATGTTCGCCGTCGGACTGGGCCTCATCCTGTCCATCGCCACTGTCTACTTTCGGGACCTGGGCCACCTGTGGCAGATCTTCAACCAGATCTGGATGTACGCCTCCGGTGTCGTCTTCTCGCTGAACATGCTCGACAGCGTCCAGAATCGCCTGTTCGACGCCGGATGGCAGATCAACGGCGCACCGATCCCCATCACGACGATTGCTCGGCTTAACCCGGCCGAGACCTACCTCGAAGCCTTCCGATCCTGCCTGTACGACTTCGCCCTGCCATCGCTACCGGTCTTCCTGGCCTGCCTGGGCTGGGCAGTCGTCATGCTCTCGCTGGGCCTGGTCTTCTTCCGCCGGCACTCGGCGAGTATCGTTGAGGAGCTCTGATACGTCAGATGACTGCAACCACCGGATCGTCCGCATCATCAACGTCGTCGGCGCAGGGCTCCTCGGTAGCATCCTCGGCGGTGCCGGCCGTGCGCATTGAGGACGTCTCCAAGCGCTTCAGGATCTACCACCACCGCAACCAGTCCCTCAAGGGAGCCATTCTGCAGCGCAGTCGTGGCGTCTACGAGGACTTCTGGGCGCTCAAGGACATCACCTTCGATATCCCCGAGGGCAAGACCTTCGGGCTCATGGGGCACAACGGATCGGGCAAGTCCACGCTGCTCAAGTGCATCGCCAAGATCCTGGCTCCCGACTCGGGCTCCATCACCGCCCGGGGGCGTATGGCCGCCATGCTGGAGGTCGGCTCGGGCTTCCACCCCGAGCTCTCCGGGCGGGAGAACATCTTCCTCAACGGCGCCATCCTGGGGATGAGCCGTAGGGAGATCGAGGCCAAGTTCGATGACATCGTCGACTTCTCCGGGGTGGGCGAGTTCATCGACCAGCCGGTGAAGAACTACTCCTCGGGCATGTATGTGCGCCTGGGCTTCTCGGTGTCCATTCACGTCGAGCCGGAGATCCTCCTGGTCGACGAGGTTCTGGCCGTCGGCGACATGGAGTTCCAGGAACGGTGCATGGACAAGTTCGCCGAGTTCCGCGAGGACGGCCGCACCGTCGTCGTCGTCTCCCACGGCCTTGCCCAGATGCGCACTTTCTGTGACGAGGTCGCCTGGCTCGACCACGGCCGGCTCAAGGAGGTCGGTCCGGCCCCCAAGATCATCGACAAGTACTCCGATATCACCCACGGCGCCAAGAAAGTCAAGGACGGACAAGGTACCCGCTTCGGCAGCGGGGAGGCCCAGATCCGCCGCATCGAGCTGTTGGACCGTACGGGCCGGCCGGTGACTTCCATGCGCACCGGGGATGAGGCCACCATTCGCCTGCACTACCGCTGCGACGAGACGATTGAGAAGCCCGTCTTCGGCTGCTCCATCGACACCCGTGAGGGCATCTTCGCCTGGGGGCTGCACGGTCTTGACGACGGCTTCCAGCCCGAGAGGATCGAGCCGGGCGAGGGGACTGTGGACGTCTCCATCCCCGCGATGATGCTACGGCCGGGCGCCTACCTCATCTCCGGCTCCATCCAGCCCTGGCAGCTCTCCAGCGTCATCGACGCCTACCAGAAGGCCACCTCCTTCGACATCGTCCCGGGGCCGCGCATGGAGTCCGGGGGCCTGGTGGCCCTGGGGGCACACTTCGAGCAAATCACCCCGCCGCGCCCCATGGTCAAGGTCGCCAAGAACAGCTGAGGCTCGGCGGGGCGGGTAGGGCCGCTGCTCAGCCTCGCCGAATCCTCTTGATGTGCTGAGCCACAGTGCGGAAGAAGGGCTTGACCGTGGCCTCAACGCGATCGATCTTTGCACTGATGTCGTAGGTCTGATACAGGACCTGTTGCATCGTGCCGCGCAGCTCGCCGTGCAGCTCGTCGCGCAGCTGGTTGATGCCGGAGCCCAGCTCGTGCATGGTCCCCTTGAGGTGCGCGATCTCCTTATCCTGATGCTCCAGCCTCTCCCGGAGGCGGTGGTAGTACTCCGCGGAGACCAGTAGGAGACCCAGGTTCTCGGAGTCCACCGACCCACCCTGCCGAGCGGCGGCCGCGGTCTCGGCGCCCTCCAGGGACTGGCGGGCGTAGCGGTCCCGGATGGCGAGGTTGTCGGTGCGGTGGTGGACGGCGTCGACGACGACGGAGTTCCCCATCGTCCCGTCGGCGGAGTCGCGGTGGTGCCAGTGCGCCAGCGGCTCCCCGTCGATGAAACCCACCGGAGAGGTTGCCAGCAGACGCAGGTTAAAGTCCCAGTCGGCCTGGGTCAGCAGAGTCCCGTCCCAGTGGCCGATGCGGTCGGCCACCTCACGGCGGATGAGCTGCGAGATCGGTGGGACGTAGTTGGCCACCATCGTGTCGATGAGGGTCCAGCTCTCCTTGTCCTGTGCCAGCGGTCCCCGGCAGCGCTCGGTCAGTCCCTCCTCGGTGACTATCTCATCGATCAGGTCACAGCGCGCCGCCACGGCGCCGTGCTCGGGGTGCTCATCGAGGTGGGCCACGCAGGCGGTCAGGAAGCCGGGCTCCCAGGAGTCGTCGTCGTCATGGATCGCGAAGAACTCGCAGGTGGAGACGGCCAGACCGTCCTCCAGGGCGGCCTCGCGGCCGTGAGAGGTCTCATTGGTGACCACCCGGGTGCGCTCCCTGAGCCACTCGGGAGCGCTCTCCAGAGCGCTCTCCACGGGCTCGGTGCTTCCGGCGTCATTGACGATGACGAGCTCGAGGTCCTGGAAGGACTGCGCCCCGACCGACTGGACTGCTCGTTTGAGCATCAGGGGACGGTTACGGGTCCGGGTCACCACGGTGACCCGTGGGGATTGTGTGGCGGGTCCAGCCATTGGGGGGTCCTCCTTGATCCAATCATGCGCTTGCAGCGTGCTTGACAGTACTGCCCGGTGACGCGGGGCGTCTGACGACGTCGGTTTGGTAACTGTAACGGTTGGGGTGCCACTGACGTAGTCGCTTGCCGCAATCAACGACTTCTCGCCGAGCCGCGTGCGCTGCCCCTCGTACGCTGACGCAGCTCGCGCGGCAGGCCGGCGAGAGCCTGAGTCAGTCCCCTCAGCACCGGGCCGCGCTGCGGTCCGCGCAGGGTACGCACTAGCGTACGGGCCAGTGCCTGCATCACCACCGGGGCCGGACTGTGAGCGGCCGCCGTCAGGATCCGGTTGCGGACGTTGACCTGGATGAACATCGGTGAGTCGGTGCCCGACGAGGAGGCGTGATCGTGGCGCGCCACGGCCTCGCGCACGTAGAGGACTCGCCAACCGCGCTTACGCAGGCGCCAGGACAGGTCCGTGTCCTCGTAGTACATGAACAGGTCCTCGCGAAAGCCTCTCAGGGCCTGCCACGCCTCACGCCGAATCGCGCAGGCGCCTCCGCACAGGCCGAAGACCTCGCTGGGGGAGTGCTCTCGATCGGCGGGCACCAGCCAGTCCCGGTCATAGCCGTTGCCGGAGGCGTCCACCAGGTTGCCCGTGGAGTTGACCAGGACCTCCCCCTCGCCGCGGGCAGCGGCCTCCTCATCGAGGCGGGTCCACCGCCCGGTGCGGGGGGAGACGAGGGCGTCCTGCTGCCCCGGGGCGGCCGGCCTCCAGCGTCCGGCCAGCAGGATCCGCGCTGTGGTCGCGGCCGGAGCCGCAGCGGACGGCGGGTCGCCCAGGGGGGCCAGGAGCGCCTCGAGGAAGCCGGGCTCGGCCACCGCGTCATTGTTGAGCAGGACGAGGACCTCCTCGACCATGCCTCGGGCCCCGAGGTTGACGCCGGCTCCGAAGCCCCGGTTCTCGCTCGACTCGACCACCGTGAGTTCCTCTCGGCGAAGTCTCTCGGCCGAGCCGTCACCGGAGGCGTTGTCCACGATGACGAGTACGTCCTCGCCTCCCAGCTGCTCACGGATGGAGCGGGCCGCCCGGATCGTCAGCTCGGCCTGGCGCCAGTTGACGATGACGACGCGGGCTGAGGGGCGCCTGACGGGCTGGGTCACACCGCACCCCCGATGAGGGCGTGATAGACCTCCGTGTGTGCAGCGGCGCAGGCCTCCCAGGTGAAGGTCCGGGCGCGCTCGCGGCCGGCCTCGGCCAGCTCGTCGTGTTCCGCTCCAATAGCCCGGGCGAGCAGGCCGGCGATCTCACTCGGCGAGGTGGGGTCGGCCAGCAGGCCGGCCTGTCCGCACACCTCGGCCATGCAGGTCCCGGCGCTGGTGACCACCGGGGCCCCATAGGCCATGGCCTCCAGGACCGGCAGGCCGAAGCCCTCCCAGATGGAGGGGAAGCAGAAGGCGCGGGCGCCGCGGTAGGCGGCCGCCAGCTCGTCGTCGTCGAGTCTGCCGGTGACGTGGACTCGATCACCCAGGCGGGTCAGCAGCTCGCGCTCGGCGGCGTCGTCGCCCCACCCGGCCGGACCGACAAGGACCAGGTCGAGGCCGCCGGCGTCGTCGTGCTCCTCGATGAGCAGGGCGAAGGCGCGCAGCAGCCCCAACAGGTTCTTGCGGGGCTCACGGGTACCCGTCCACAGGATGTAGTCGCGCGTGAGGCCTCGGGCGGCACGGAAACCCTCGACCTGCTCGTCGGTGACGGTGCGGGTGCGTACCCCGTGGGGAATGACGTAGAGACGGGCGGCGTCGATCCCCGCCGCGATGCAGTCGTCAGCGGTGGCCTGGGAGGGGACGATGATGGCGCTGGCCTCAGCGATGACGCGCTCCAGGCAGCGGCTGAAGTAGGCGTTGCCGCGCGCGGTGAAGTGCTCGGGTGAGCGCAGGAAGGCCAGATCGTGCACGGTGACGACCAGCGGCAGTGAGGTGGGGGGCAGCGCCCAGGTCGTGGCGTGGATGAGCTGGGCGCCGGGCAGGATGGACTCGGCCCGCGGCAGCCCCAGACGGTTCCAGGACTCGTACAGGGCGGTACGAGGCAGGTGGGAGGAGCGCATCGGCATCGGCGGCAGTCCGACCTGGCGCGGCGAGGCGGCCCCCTGGTGATGGGCGGCGATCCCGGCCACGGGCACCCGCCGGGCGCGCAGGGCCTGGGCGAGCTCGACGATGTAGGTGCCCGAGCCCCCGGGAACGGGTTGCCACAGCTGCTCCACCACCATGCCCACGCGTGGGCCGCGGGGGCGAGCCGGTGGACGGGGGCCCTTGGCGGTGGAGGACGCGGTGCGGGAGGCGGGAGAGGGGGAAGGGGCCGGGGAGTGCGCCGGGCGGGAATGATCTGCGCTCATGGGCTCAGAGTACGGGGTGACCGCGCCAGGCGCGGTAGCCTGCCGTCATGAAGGTTCTTCTCGATGCGACGGCGATCCCGGCTGACCTCGGAGGCGTGGGGCGCTATGTCGACGACCTCGTGCCCGAGCTCATCGCCTGCGGCGTCAACCTGGCCATGGCCGTCCAGCAACGTGATGTGGCGCACTTCTCCGCCAAGGTGCCCCGTGCCCATCTCTTCCCGGTCCCGCAGTCCATGGAGTCGCGCGGCGCCCGGATGGCCTGGGAGCAGACGGGGCTGCCGGCACTCATCCACCGGATCCGCCCTGACGTGCTGCACTCGCCCCACTACACCTTCCCGGCCCTGCACCAGGTGCCCGTGGTCGTCACGCTCCACGACGCCACGTTCTTCTCCCACCCGCAGGCGCACTCGCCCCTCAAGCAGAAGTTCTTCACCAGCGCCATCCGCCGGGCCGTGCGGCGGGCCGACGCACTCGTCGTGCCCTCGCAGGCCACCCGCGACGAGACCATCAAGTACGTCGGAGGCGACCCCGAGCGCTTCCACGTCGCCTACCACGGCGTGGACACCTCCGTGTTCCACCCGGTCGACGACGCCGAGCGGGCCCGCGTGGCCGCCTCCCTCGGACTGGAGGGGCGGCGCTACATCGGCTTCCTGGGGACCCTGGAGCCTCGCAAGAACGTCCCCAACCTGGTGCGCGCCTGGGCCAGCGTCTTCCGTGACTGCGAGGACGCCCCGGCCCTGGTCCTGGCCGGCGGACCCGGGTGGGACGAGGACATTGAGCCCGCCCTGGCTCAGGTACCCCGGCACCTGACCGTCCTGCGGCCCGGCTACCTGCCCCTGGAGGACCTGCCCGGATTCCTCTCCGGCTGCGAGATCCTGGCCTATCCCTCCATCGGCGAGGGCTTCGGCCTGCCGGTCCTGGAGGCTATGGCCTGCGGGGCCGCCGTGCTCACCACCCGCGAGCTGAGCCTGCCCGAGGTCGGGGGCAACGCCGTCGCCTACTGTGGATCGGATGCTCAGGCCATCGCCCGGGGCCTCGTGGTCCTGGATGCCCATCCCGAGCGGCGCCGGGCCCTGGGGGCCGCCGCCCTCGAACGGGCCGCCGAGTTCACCTGGAGGGTCTCCGCTCAGGCGCATGTCGAGGCCTACCGCGCTGTCATGGCGCGCTAGTGCCCACCTCTGAGCGGAGCGCGGTACGCCGTCTGTCCTTGGTGATATCAGCCAACGTGGCCGGTGTGCTCGTGTAGTGTTCATCGACAGGTTGATGACGCTTATGAGACGCCGGCAGAACAACGCTCGGTGGGAAGGAAGAGACGGCCAGTGAACGAGACCAAGCCCGCGCAGACTGAGGGGACCTCCCTCCCCAGTGCCGGGCGCGAAGAAGGGCAGATGCGTGGGCGGGTTCTCGTCACCGGTGCCAACGGTCAGCTCGGGCGTGCGCTCATGACCTTGCTGCCGCAGGCGGGCTTCGAGCCCACCGGCGTCGACCTGCCCGAGGTGGATATCTCGAATGCGACCGCCATGTCCTCCTGGGACTGGACTGGCTACAACATCATCATCAATGCCGCGGCCTGGACCAATGTGGACGGGGCGGAGACTCCCGAGGGACGCCGCCTGTCCTGGCGGGCCAACACGGTCGGCCCGGTCAACCTGGCCCGGGCGGCCGTCCAGCACGGCCTGACCCTGGTGCACCTGTCCACCGAGTACACCTTCGACGGGGCCACGGCTCTCCACACCGAGGAGGAGACCCCCTCGCCGCTGGGCGTCTACGGCCAGTCCAAGGCTGCCGGGGACGCCGCCGTCAGTGTCTGCCCCCGCCACTACCTGGTGCGTACCTCCTGGGTGGTCGGCGACGGCAAGAACTTCGTCAAGACGATGCTCTCCCTCGCCGAGCGTGGTATCCGTCCGCAGGTCGTGGCCGATCAGACCGGGCGCCTCACCTTCGCCTCCGACCTGGCGGCAGGCATCATCCACCTCCTCACCGCGGGCGCCGAGTTCGGCACCTACAACCTCTCCGGTGATGGGCCGATCGTCTCCTGGGCCGATGTCGCCAAGCGGGTCTACGAGCGCGCCGGCCACAGCCCCGACGAGGTCACTGCCGTCACCACTGAGGAGTACTACGCCGGTCAGGAGGGGATCGCACCGCGGCCACTGAACTCGGCCCTGGACCTGGCGAAGATCAAAGCCACAGGTTTCACCCCGGCTGACTCCACGGAGCGCCTGGAGGCTTATCTTCAGGGCCTCCTGTAGGTTGAATCCGACCGGTTTACACTCCCTCGTCCCCGTTTCTCGTCGGAGATCAGCATGAGACGTGAGCTCACCAAGTACTTACGATTGCCGACCCTGGGCCGCTCAGAGGCCGGGGCGGTGTCGTCACGTCGTCCAGCGGTGGTGGGCGGGATCCTCCTCATCCTGATGCTGCTCACCGGACTCGGGTGGGCGGTGTCCTCGCCGCTGGAGTCGTCTCCCGACGAGGACTATCACCTGGGGAGTATCTGGTGCCCCCGACCCGCGGATGAGTACTGCCAGACCAGCGTTGTCAATGGCGAGTCGGTCGTCCGGGTCCCGGTCGCTGTGTCGGACGACTCGATGAAGTGCTACGTTCTCCACTCGGAACAGTCGGCGAGATGTGCACTCGGCTACAGCGACTCGGAGATGGCGTGGTCCAAACGCTTCGACAATGGTGCCTACCCGATCGGCTACTACCACTTCCACCACCTCCTTATCGGCAAGGATGTACAGACCTCGGTCCTGGTGATGCGCGCCGTCAATGTGCTCATCGCCGTTGCACTTCTGGGAACCGTCGGCTTCTGCGCACCACAGCGGATGAGACGACCATTCGTGGCGGCGATCGTCGCCTCGTGGATCCCGATGGGTATCTACTTCATCGCCTCCAACAATCCCAGTTCATGGTCCCTGTCAGGTCTGTTGGCCTACTCCGCGGCAACATTTATGGCCCCACAGCAGAAGGGGCGTCGTCGTATTACCCTCGTGATCTGCGCAGTGATCGGCGCCGTGATGTGCCTGACGTCTCGATACGACGCCGCCTTCTTTCTCCTTGTCGTCGGATTCGCCCTGCTCTTCGCGGTGCCGTGGAGACGTGGAGGATGGGTGGGGCTGGGTGCCCTGGGTACAGTGGCCCTCCTTGGGGTCGGCACCTTTATGGCATCGTCCCAGGTGTCGAAGGTCAGCTACTTCCTGCGTGCTTTCGACACCTCCGATCCAGCGGCATCCGCTGACAAGCAGTCGTTCTTCGACAAGTTCATCATCGGGTTGGAGACCGCTCCGAAGTATCTCGGCGGATTCTGGGGTCATACGTGGACCCCGGGCTGGTACGACGTTCCTCTGGAGATACGCGCTCCCTATGTGCTCACCATTATGGCGGCCGGTGCTTTCGTGGCCATCGCCTTGCGTCGTGGCGGTTGGCGGAAGTGGACCGCCATGGCGATCATCGTGGGGGCGATGGTCCTCCTACCGGCGTTGTTCTACGCGAACGGGGCGATGGAGTACATCGAGCTCTATCAGGCCCGGTACATCTTCCCGCTGCTGGCGCCCACCTTCTTCCTCATGCTGGCCGTCGATCAGGATGAGGGTGCGTGGTTCTCGGTGCCACAGGCCGTTTGGGTCACCGCCTGTGCATCGCTGTGCCAGACGATCACCCTGCACACGCTGTTGCTGCGATTCGTTCAGGGGATTGGTGAGCAGTGGGAGGTCAATCTCAACAAGGACATCCAGTGGTGGTGGAGCATGCCGGTCTCGCCCATGGTGGTCTGGTTCTTCACGACCTGCTTCGCCACTGCGGCTCTGGGGATCGTCATGACGATGCTGACTCACCCGGCAGTTGAGAACCGCGAGGCGACACAGCACTCATGAGCACTGTGGGCGGGCGGCGCATCTCGGTGCCACCCGCCCACAGTGCATGAGACAGGAACGGAGCAGGCCGGAGGCCTCCGGCCAGGAGCCTCAGGACTGCTGGTTCTCCAGCAGACCCAGGAGGTAGGCGCCGTACCCGGACTTCACCAGGGGCTCGGCGCGCCGGCGCAGGCCCTCGTCGTCGATGAAGCCCATGCGCCAGGCGACTTCTTCGGGAGCGCCGATGTTGAGACCCTGACGGTGCTGGACGGTGCGGATGAAGCTGGTGGCGTCGGCCAGGGAGTCGAAGGTGCCGGTGTCGAGCCAGGCGGTGCCGCGGGGCAGGACCTCCACGGTGAGCCGGCCGGCCTCCAGGTAGGTACGGTTGACGTCGGTGATCTCGTACTCGCCGCGGGCGGAGGGCTGGAGGTTCTTGGCGATCTCGACGACGTCGTTGTCATAGAAGTACAGGCCGGGCACGGCGTAGTTGGAGCGGGGCTGGGCCGGCTTCTCCTCAATGGAGATGGCCTTGAAGCTCTCATCGAACTCGACCACGCCGTAGGCCGTGGGGTCGGCGACCTGGTAGGCGTAGACGACGCCGCCGTCGGGGCTGGTGTGACGGCGCAGCTGGGTGCCCATGCCGGGGCCGTAGAAGATGTTGTCGCCCAGGACCAGGGCGGCGCTGTCGTCACCGATGAAGTCGGCGCCCAGGACGAAGGCCTGAGCCAGGCCGTTGGGCTCCTGCTGAACCGTGTAGGACAGGTTGACGCCGAGCTGGGAGCCGTCGCCCAGGAGGCGGTGGAAGGAGGGGGCGTCGTGGGGGGTGGTGATGACCAGGACGTCCTGGATCCCGGCGAGCATGAGGGTACTCAGCGGGTAGTAGATCATCGGCTTGTCGTAGACGGGCACCAGCTGCTTGGAGGTCCCCAGGGTGATCGGGTTGAGTCGCGTGCCGGAGCCTCCGGCCAGAATGATTCCTCGCATGCTCCAAGCATGACCTATTGAGGCCCTCAATGGCGCCAGGATCGAGTGGATCGGGAGCTCATGTTCGTGTTTCCCGGCACGTTCCGCCCCTGGTGGCCCTGTCTGCGGGGTGTCGACGGGCCGCACCGATAGACTCGGGCAATGGCGCCTGACGGATACGGGGCGCCGAGACCAAGACCTGTGCGCACAGAAGGGGCCATCAATGGGGCAGATCGAGCTGGGCAAGCCGCTTGCCGTCGAGGAGACGCCGATTCCGGGATTCCTGCGGATCGACCTGACTGTTCACGGGGACAACCGCGGCTGGTTCAAGGAGAACTGGCAGCGGGAGAAGATGCTGGCCCTGGGGCTGCCCGACTTCGGGCCGGTGCAGAACAACATCTCCTTCAACAACGAGGTTGGGGTCACCCGCGGCATCCACGCCGAGCCCTGGGACAAGTTCGTCTCGGTGGCCACCGGCCGCGTCTTCGGCGCCTGGGTGGACCTGCGCGAGGGACCCTCCTTCGGGGCCGTCTACACCTGCGAGATCGACCCGTCGGTGGCGGTGTTCGTGCCCCGGGGCGTGGGCAACTCCTATCAGACGCTGGAGCCCAACACCGCCTACACCTACCTGGTCAACGACCACTGGTCGGCCGATGCCCGGTACACCTTCCTCAACCTGGCCGATGAGACGGTGAATGTGCCCTGGCCGATCGCGCTGAGTGAGGCGATCCTCTCCGACAAGGACAAGGCGCACCCCCGCCTGGCCGAGGTCACCCCCTTCCCGGCTCCCGGGGCTGAGGCCTAGGACGTGCGCGCGCACCGGTACGGTGAGGCGCCATGAGACGACTTGAGCCTGCGCGCCAGCGGTACGCCTGGGGGTCCACCTCCGCCATCCCCTCCCTCCTGGGCAGGGCCGACGACGGCGCCCCCTGGGCCGAGGCCTGGTACGGATCCCACCCGGCCGGGCCCGCCCAGGTCGCCGAGGGCGGCGTGCTGTCCGAGCTCATCGACGCCGAGCCGGAGCGCCTCCTGGGGGAGGACATCATCTGGCGCTTCGGGCGCAGGCTGCCCTTCCTCCTCAAGCTCATCGCACCCGAGCAGCCTCTGTCCCTCCAGGTCCACCCCAGCCAGGCCCAGGCCGCCGAGGGCTACGCCCTGGAGGACGAGGCGGGCATCGCCCTGGACCACCCCTGCCGCAACTACAAGGACACGAACCACAAGCCGGAGATGGTCCTGGCCCTCACCCGCTTCCAGGCCGTCGCCGGTTTCCGGGCTCCGCGCCGCGCCGTCGAGGTCCTGGCCGGTCTGGACAGCCCTCTGGCCCGCCGGATGCGCCGCACTCTGCGCCTCAACCCCACGCGTTACGGCATCCGGCAGGTCTTCTCCGACGTCGTCTCGGCCGCCACGCGTCCCAGCCCTCAGGAGATCGACGCCCTCGTCACTGAGATCGCCGCCAGGTTCGAGGCCGGCACGTCCCCGTCCCTGCGAGTGGACTCCAACGTCGTGAAGATGGCCGGCACCTTCCCCGGGGACCCCGGCATCGCCGCCGCGCTCCTGCTCAACCCCGTCACCCTGCAGCCCGGTGAGGCGCTGTTCGTGCCGGCGGGAAGCGTGCACGCCTACATCTCCGGTCTGGGGGTGGAGGTCATGGCCTCCTCGGACAACGTGCTGCGCGCCGGACTGAGCGCCAAGCACATCGATGTCCCCGAGATGCTGGCCTGCGTCGACTACGTGGCGGCCCCGCCGGTGCGCCCCGCTCCCGAGTACCTCTCTCGCGCCACCCGCGCCTACTACGCGCCGGTGGATGACTTCGAGCTCATGGTCACCACCGTGGTGGCCGCCGACGGGCGCCTGCCGGTCCCCGGACGGGGGCCGCGCATCCTCCTGGCCGTCGAGGGCGCCATGACCCTGGTGACCCAGGCCGACACCCAGACGCTCGCCCAGGGCGAGGCCGTGTTCGTCGGTGCCGACGAGCGCAGCCTGTCCGTCGAGGGGGAGGGCACCCTCGTCCAGGCCGACGTCCCCTGACACCACCGGCAGGGTCGGCGGGACTGAGCCCTGCCGACTCAGGCGGTGATGCCCTCCTGCCGGATGGCGGCCGCGGCGACGTCGTCGTCCGCCTCGGGGGTGAGAACCACCGCGATGCGCCCGGCGCGCCAGGCGACCAGTACCTCTTGGAGCATCTGGGCCGTGTCGGGGCTGCGCACCAGGACCGCACGTGAGGCGGAGCGGTTGTCGGCCCCCACCGATGCGCCGGCCGCCTCGACCCGGGCTGCCAGCTGGGCGCGCGTCAGGGTGGTGGGCCGCTCGCGTGACGGAACGGCGCCCGCCGGGGTGCCTGGAGCCGCAGGCGCCGCCCCCTCGGCGGCGAGGTCCCTGAGGCACACCGAATCAGCCGTCGTGCTCACCGGTGTGAAGCGGTCGGGATAGTGCATGAGGTCGGCGGCGCCGTCGAGCACGAGGGCGGGCAGCTCGCCCGGGTAGCGCAGCGCCAGCGAGGCGAGTGGGACCAGCGCCTGCGCCTCGGCCTCATCGCAGAGGCTCTCCGGGGCGAAGGCCACACTCAGCTCGGGGAGGAGGCGGGCGGCGCAGATCTCCGCGCTGCTTCCCACAAGCACGCTGCGCCCCGCCAGCCACGTACCGCAGGCCCATGCGACGCTCCGCCAGTGAGGGGGGAGCCCCAGGTGGACCCCGTCACCGGGCGCCGACTCCGATGTGACGAATCCCGCGATCTTCGCCAGCCACATGGACAGGACGTGTCCGGTCAGCTCGACTCGTTCGTCGATTCCATAACAGACGAGCCATGGCCTGTCGGCGTCCTGAGGGCCGGGGAGCAGTGGGAGCAAGGGATCTGGCATGACCCCGATTGAAGCAGATTCTGTGGCTTTCAGGAACTTCCCTGGTGGTGTCCAGCCGGTAGGGGCAATATGGGAACGTGTGTCAGGCGTCCTGAAATCCTCTGCAGCGCCGTGGGTATTTCCGCTGTCAGCCAGGCAGTGGGAGCCTCTCAGGGGTTTTGTAGGAAGTCGACATATGGTTCCATCCAGATGGGGATATTCCTTGATATATCAAGGAATGATGTCGACGGTCACGAGAGGGTGAACTTTCCCTCGCTGGCTTGACTGGCCTTGTCTCACACGCATGTAATTCTTACTGGCAAGAAGCTCGGATCGAAGGGAGGCCGGCATGTGGAACATCCTCGGCGACGGCCCACTGAAGCACCCAGAGGAGCCTGACGCGGAGGTGCTGTCACTCCTCTTCGGTGGCGGTGACGACGTCGATGAAGGTCCTCTGGCGTGGCAGGAGCGCGCTCTGTGCGCTCAGACGGACCCAGAGGCCTTCTTCCCTGAGAAGGGTGGTTCCACACGCGAGGCCAAGCGAGTCTGTGCGACTTGCGAGGTTCGTGAGGAGTGCCTCGAGTACGCCCTCGCCAACGACGAGCGCTTCGGTATCTGGGGCGGCATGTCGGAGCGCGAGCGGCGCAAGCTCAAGCGTCGCGCAGTATGACCCCCGCCGGCTCCACACAGGGAGCCAGTCGGGTAGGAGCCCTGGCCGTCGTCGTGTCGGCCGGGGCGAGCCCGTTTCTGGCGCAGACACTGTCCGCGATCACCTCACAGACCTGTGCGCCGGACGTCGTCCTCGTCGTCGACGTCGCCTCGCGAGCCAACGGGCTGGGGGACGGAACCCCGATCGAGGAGCTCGTGGAGAGGTCGGGGCTGGATGCCACCACCGCCGTGCGCGTCGTCAGAGCCAAGGAGGCCAAGAACTTCGGGGACGCCGTCTCCCGAGGACTGACCGCCTATGCCGGACTCGTCGCCGCCGGCAACCGCAAGCGCCGCAGCTCGGAGGTCGTCGACGGCGCAGAGGGCTCAGATGCTGACACCACCTCGAGCGGGCCGCGCACCTCGGTGCGGGACCTGCTGCTGTCGGGCTCGGGTCCCATTACCGGCCCCACCGGTGCACTCTCGCCGATCACCGCCTACGAGCAGCGGCTCGTTGCCCCCACCGAGGCCGCCCCGGAGATGCCGGAGCACCAAGTGTGGTTCTGGCTGCTCCATGACGACTCCGCGCCCGCCGAGGACTGCCTCGAGCGGCTGCTCACCGCCGCGACCAACGCCCGCTCCGTGGGAATCGTCGGACCCAAGCAGGTGGGCTGGGACAACCCCGAGCTGCTCCTGGAGGTCGGGCTGCGCGCCACCGCCTCGGCCCGCCGCGCCAATGACATCGTCCCCGGCGAGGTCGACCAGGGCCAGCACGATGACCGCAGTGACGTCCTGGCCGTAGGAACAGCCGGCGCCCTCATCGACCGGGCCGTGTGGGAGGAGATCGGCGGCATCGCCCCGTGGCTCGGCCCCTTCGGCGACGGCCTGGAGCTCTCGCGCGCCGCGCGCCTGGCCGGATACCGCGTCATCGTCGAACCCACCGCCGTCATCCGCCACCGACGGGCCTCCTACCAGGGGCTTCGCCGCCCCGCATCCGTCTCCCACTCCTCCGACGCGCCTCCCCGAACCGATGCCGAGGCCATCGAGGTCGCCCTTCCCGAGCCCGACCCGGAGAGATCCTTCCGGGCTCGGCGCAGCGCCCAGCTCACCAACTGGGCGGCCTTCTCCACCCGTCCCATCGGTCTGCTGCTGACCTGGTTCGTCATCCTCGGACTGATGCGGTTCGTGTGGCGCCTGGCCTCCAAGGCTCCGGCGCTGGCCCGCGACGAGCTCGGCGCGGCTCTGGCCGTGGCCGGCCGCGGCCGACGGATCAAGGCCGCCAGGCGCCGGCTCGCCCAGCACACCAAGGTGCCTGCATCCGCGTTGGGGCGTCTGTACGCCACGGCGGCCGAGATTCGCGGGGTGCGCCGGGATCGCAGCCGCCAGGAGCGCGAGCGTCGTGCCCGCGCAGCAGCCCCCAGCGAGCTCGAGCTGCGCGAGCTCGCCGCACTGGCCCGCAGCCGGCGCCGCACCCTGAGCGCGGTCATGGTGCTGGTGCTGGCACTGAGCACCTACGGCCTGTCCCGGCTGCTGCTGACCCGCTCCATCACCGGTGGGGCCCTGCCCCTGTTCAGCGGCGGCTGGCGTCAGATGTGGGACAGCGCCTGGAGCACCTGGATAGCCACCGCGGACGGCTATCCGGGCGGCGTCACCCCGTTGCTGGGCATCCTGGCCCTACCGGCGGCCCTGGGAAGGCTGGTCGGTCTGGAGACCAGCGCGCTCATCAGCGCTCTGGTGCTCCTGGCCGTGCCCCTGGCGGCGCTGGGGGCATGGTTCGCCGCCGGCACGATGACCCGGAAGGTGGTGCTGAGGGCCTGGGCGGCACTCGTGTGGGCCCTGTCTCCCAGCCTCCTGCTCGCCCTGGGCCAAGGGCGCCTCGGCGCCCTCCTGGTCCACCTCGTCCTGCCCTGGGCGCTGCTGGCCCTGGCCCGCGCAGTGGGCGCCGACCGGCGTGACCTCGTTCTGTCCGGACTGGTGGGTGCCCACCTGCTCACCGACGAGGAGCGCGCCGAGCTCGACCGTTTCTCCACTGAGAAGGTCACCGACCTCGCCCACCTGGACGAGGAGGCACAGGCCGAGTCGAAGGCCGAGGACACCCAGGACGCCGAAGACACTGACGATGCCGCGGCCACCGAGGATGCTGCGGATGCAGTGCATGCAGTCGATGCCGAGGGTGATACTGCGGGCGATACCGAGGGTGATGCCGATCCCGCCCAGGACGGGGAGGCCGACACGGCCGCCGCCCCGGAGGATGACGCTCATGACCGCGGTGAGGATGAGGAGGAGACCGACCCTGCCGTCCGCGCCCCGGCTGCTCGAGAGCCCGAGGTCGACCTGCCCCCCACGGAGAAGTACGGCCACGGGTCGGCAACGGCCGCCGCAGTCGCAGGACTGCTGCTGAGCGTCGTCGTCGCGGCCATCCCGGCCACCGCCGCCGTGCTGGCCGTCATCATCCTGCTGCTGTCGGTGACCACGCGACGCGGCTTCAAGCTCGTCCTCACCCTGGTCCCCATGCTGGTCACCGCCGCCCCGGCCTGGTGGGGCGCCTGGCTCCTGGGCCACCGGGCGGGCTGGGCCGAGGGGGTCCGGCTGCTGCTGACCGACATCGGCCTGCCCGTCTCCGCGCCGGCGCCGAGCAGCCTCGACCTGCTGGTCGGCTCCCCGATGGACCTGGATGCCCTCGTGTCCTCCGGGGCCCTGAGCGTCCTGCTGCGGGTGCTGCTGGCGCTGGTCCCGGTCCTGGGCGTCGTCGGGCTCTTCTTCTCCCGGCGCGTCCGGGTGGCCCGCACCGGCATCCTTCTGGCCCTGGGCGGCCTCATCCTGGCCGGGCTCTGCCTGCGCACCCCGACCGGGCTGGGCCCGGACGTCGCCGGAAGCGGCCTGGCCCCCGTCAACGGATGGTCCGGGGCCGGTCTGTCCCTGGCGCTGAGCGGCTTCCTCACAGCGGCCCTGACCGCCGGCGAGACCATCTGGGACCTGCTCGGTCAGCGGTCCAGAGGCGGCCGTCGCGCCCTGGAGCGCAGGGGCCGGAAGGATACCGACGCGGCCTCCTCCTCGGCCGCAGACCTGACGGCGAGGCGGAAGCGATCGCGCCGCCTCAAGGCGGCCTTCACGACCGCGGCCTGCCTCGTCCTGCTCGCCCCGGTGGTGGTCGGTGGCATCTGGTCCTACCAGGCTCACCGCGCCAGCAACCCGCGGGTCCTGGCGCTGCACTCCACGCCCCAGCAGATCCCGCTCATCGCCGAGCAGTTCCAGGGCTCGGAGGCGGCCGGACGAGTTCTCAGACTCACCTCCACGCCGCAGGGGCTCCAGGCCACCATCTGGCGCGGGCCCGGCACCCAGATCAGCGACGTCCTGCCCGGAGCGGTCAATGTCGAGGCGCGCACCCGTGCCGCCGCGGCACTGGCCGACCCCGGGCTCAAGCCCGGCAAGGACGCTCGGCCGGCCAGGCCCAGGAGCGCAGCGGCAGGTCAGGCACTCGTCCTGGACGACCCCGCCGACGTCGAGCTCGCCCAGATCGTCACCCGCGCCACCGCCGGACAGGACAAGGGGGCCGCCGACGCCCTGGCGGCCCACGGCATCGCCGTCGTCGTGCTCGATCACCAGGAGGGCGACGCCGTCACCGCCGAGGCCCGCGTGGGCCTGGCCTCGACGCCGGGACTGGAGCAGCTCGCCCAGACCGCCTCGGGCAACTCCTGGAGGGTCACGTCCTCGGCGCACCCCGACTCGGCCCGCCTGAGCCTCCTGGACGCCGGCGGTGTGGTCACCCCCGTCGCGTCCACCGGTACCGGTTCGGGGACCCGCACTGAGATTCCCGCCGGAGCCGGCCCCCGCACCCTCGTCATGGTGGAGCGCTCCGACGCCGGCTGGAGCGCCACCCTCGATGGCCGGCGCCTTGAGGCCACCACGGTTCGCGCCCAGGACGGCAGCTGGAAGCAGGGCTTCACCGTCGGCTCAGAGGGCGGGGAGCTGGTGGTCACCCACACCCGCAGGTCCACGGCCGCCGCGACCTACACGATCTGGGCAGTCTGGGCCCTGACTCTGGTGGCGGCACTTCCCCTGCGACGCGGAAAGGAGATGGCCTCATGACGCAGCCCCGTCAGGACGACGCCGACAGCCAGCAGGAGTCAGTGGAGACGTCCGAGACCCAGCCCCCGCAGCACGAACCGACCAGCCCGGACCCGCAGCAGGCCGACGACGAGACCGCCTCCGCGGAGAAGACCGACAACGACACCGCGGATGAGATCGCGGACGAGACCGTGGACAAGGCCGCAGACGAGGAGGCGGATCAGGAGGCGGACGAAGGCGCTGACAGCCCCGCCGACCAGGACTCAGGCAGCGCCTCCACCGGCGAGGCCGCAGACGACGCCTCCCGCACCGATGCCGAGGACGCAGCCGACACCGATGCCGAGGCGTCGGATGACACCGATGCCGAGACGGTGGATGAGACTGACGCTCCCTCCACCACCTCCTCCCCGAGGCGTCGGAGGAAGTCCGCCAGCACCAGGCGGCACCGCCGGTCGCTGGGGCAGACGATCTCCCGCGGCGTCGGTGTCCTGACCTCGCTCGCGCTGGCCGCGGCCGTCGGAGGCGTCACCTGGTGGGGGTACACCGCACCGACCACACCGACCCCGCAGCTGCAGGCCCTGAGCCTGGCCCAGCCCGGAGGCGCCACCACCTACGTCTGCCCGCACGCGCCCACCAATACATTGCGGGGCACCGACGTGGGCGCCATGGAGTCCGCCACCGCCATCGTCCCGGCCAAGGGAGACGGGGCCGCCAAGTCGGCCACCTATGCCGGTCGGAGCATCCCCACCGACACGGCCACCTCCATGAGTACCGCCGAGGGCGGCATCCTCACCCTCGCGCCCGCTGACGGCCGGGTGGCCAACGCCGTCGGGGCGGTGACGACTCTGACCAAGAACGGTGACCTGCGGGGGCTCACCGCCGCCCCCTGCACCCAGCTGTCCGCCATGTCCTGGATCGTGGGCGGCTCCATCGCGGCAGGATCCTCGGCCGAGCTGCGACTGGTCAACCCCGGCGTCACCCCCGCCACCGCGAAGGTCACCCTCTACGGTTCCATCGGCCGGCTCAGCCTGCCCAGCAACGGGGAGATCACCGTGCCCGCGGGCGGCTCCTCCTCCCTGGCCCTGGAGACGAAGGGCAGCCAGGACCCGCGCATCGCCGTATCCGTCGAGGCCGACGGCGGCTCCGTGGTGCCCACCCTCGTCACCGAGTCCCTCGACGGGGAGACCCCCGCCGGCACCGACGTCATCACCCCGGGAGCCGCTCCGGCCACCGACCTCGTGATTCCCGGCGTGGAGATCGTCGAGCCGGCCGCACAGGGCGAGGTTGCCGACGCCAAGACCGGTGCGGACTCCTCCGACACCCCGGCCGTGCGCATCATCAACCCTGGTGCGGCCCCGGCGACCGTGTCGGTGACCATGCTCGGCAAGGACGGGGCCCGTCCGCTGAGCGGGGCGCAGTCCGTGACCATCGACGCCGGCTCCGTCTTCGACATCCAGCTGGCCGGCGTGCCCGCGGGCACCTACGGCGTGCAGGTCACGTCGAACACGCCAGTGGGAGCCGCTGTCCGCATGGTGCGCAGCGGCGGTGAGTACCCCGCGCGCTCCAAGGCCCTCGTCCACGACCAGGCCTGGGCGCAGGCCGCGCTGCCCGGAGCCGCGGACTCCGGCCTGCTGGCGGTGCCGCGCGCGACCTCCCTGAGCTCGGCGGTCACCGTGGCCAACAGCGGTGAGACCACCTCGGTGACCCTGTCCTCCCTCGACGGCTCCTGGAAGCAGGACGTCAAGGTCGCCAAGGGCAGCTCCAGCGTCGTCGAGGTGCCGGCCAAGGTCTCCGCCGTCCGCCTGAACACGGCCGGTCAGAAGGGCTCATCGGGGGCCTCGCACACCTCCAGCGGCCTGGCCGCCGCAACCATCGTGACCGCGCAGGCCGGTGGAGACCTGGCAGGCACGCTCATCTCCACCGTGCCGGCTCAGCCCGACGCCACCGTTCAGGCCCAGCGCCGCATCCTGCTGGACTGACGACACCGGGCCCCGGGCGGGGGAGTCCGTCTCACAGGGCCGAGCCGGGATCGATCTCCTCGGGGCGGCGTCCCAGCATGAGGGCCACCTGCTCGACGACGACACGGTGCACCAGGTCGGCCAGCTCGGCGTCGTTCGTGGCCCGCGAGGCCACCGGTCGGCGGTAGATGACGACACGCGCCGGCAGTCCCGCACGGGGCTCAGCGGTGAAGCCGCGTCCCAGTACCACCGAGCGTTCCCAGGGCGCCGGATCCGAGGGCGGGACCTCCTCGACGGCGAACTGGATCTGATCCACCGACGGCCAGCGTCTGGCCAGGTTCTGGGCCGCGTCCACGACGAGCTCGTCGAAGCGCTCGGCGCGGGTGCGCCAGGCCGGCAGGTGCGGCGGCAGGAGCGGACCGCGCAGCCCCCGGCCGTGGCGGTCGCGACGACTGCTCGGGCGCCGCCCCGGTGCCGCGGCGGAGCGCGGGGGGATCCGCCCGGGTGAGAAGGGGAACAGGTCGGTCACATCGGCCAGCCTAGGCGGCGTGTGGATGACCGGCGGGCAACGGCACGGTAACCTGCGAGCGTGAGAAGAGTCCGACACTGCCGCAAGCCCGGCTGCGAGCGTCCAGCCGTGGCCACCCTGACTTCCGTCTACGCGGACTCCACCATCGTGCTGGGGCCACTGGCCACCGAGGCCCAGCCCGAAGCCTATGACCTGTGCGACAAGCACGTCTCCTCCTTCACGGCCCCCCGCGGCTGGCAGATCATCCGCCTGGCCACCGAGTTCGAACCGGCGCCCCCCAGTGAGGACGACCTCCTGGCCCTGGCCGACGCCGTGCGCGAGGCCTCCCGCGCCCCACGCCCGGTCGCCTCGCCGGCCGAGCACCGGCCCCGCCCCGGAGGGATCATGCCGGCCTCCCTGACGGCCCCGCTGCCGCCCCCGCCGGAGATCGCCGAGGACGAGATCCTGCGGCGCGGGCACCTGCGAGTTCTGCGCGGACAGAAGGGGGACGCATGAGCCGGCAGGAGGTCCCCGTGCCTGAGCAGCGAGCGGTCCTCCCCTCCGGACTGAGGTCCGCCCTGCGCTGCCCGCTGAGCGGCGAGGAGCTCGTTGACGGCCTCGATGAGGCCGGTCGCCCCGTACTCGTCTCCCGGAGCGCGGGCCTGGCCTACCCGGTACGTGACGGCGTGCCGATCCTCCTGGTTCACGAGGCATCACGCGTGCCCGCGCCCGGTCCCGACTCCCAGGGCTAAGGCTCCGCGCCCCCGCTACGAGCCGGGTGGCCCGTCCCGGGGACGAGCCCGGGGCGGTTCAGCGCCGTCGGGTCTCCCCGCCCACCCCATAGGGCGGGCGGGCCATGTCTCGCAGCACGTCCTCCTCCAGTCGGCGGTCGCGGCTCTCCAGCACCAGCTCACGGTTGCGCCGCTCGGTGAGAACCGCGGCAAGGAACCGTTCGGGGTGCGTGCCGGCGGGAGGCGGGGGAGAGACGTATCCCTGGACCTGAGAGGCCAGCTCGAGTCCCAGCTGGTGGCGGGAGGAGGGCACGAGGGAGGAGGCGCGCTGCAGGAAGGTGCGCGCCGTCAGGCTCAGGTTCCCGGGCAGGACGCGCAGGTCCGTGCCCGCCGCCCACTGGGCCAGCTCGGGGGGCATCAGCAGCGGTGGCGCCGCGAGGGAGCGGTGATGCTCTCGAACCACGTAGGTGCCGGCCAGCATGTCCCCGAACCGCTTCCCCCGCTTGGAGACGATGCTGGCGCACAGGGCAGGCACGGCCCAGGTGCCCCAGATCTCGACGACGGCCAGCAGCGTGCGCACCAGGCAGTGGCGCAGCCTGACGGTACCGCCGTCGTCGCGCACCACCCGTGCCCCGGTCACCATGCGGCCCAGGCTCCGGCCCCCGCTGAGAAGCTCGACGAGCAGGGGGATGACGACCAACCAGGCGAGGATGACCAGGGACAGCATCGCCCGGGTCAACGCGAGATTCTCTCGGAACTCCGAGCCGGAGGAGATGGCCAGCACCATCACCACGACCACGGACAGTCCTGCCCCCAGGGTGTAGACGGCGTAGTCGATGAGCCCCGAAGCGATGCGGTTGGCGACCGTTGCCGGGGTGATCTCCAGGGCGACCGCCTCCCCGGTGATGAGCAGCTCGGGCTCGATCATCCGCTCGGAGGATGTGGGGGATGCGGCCGTCATGACAGACTCCTTGCGTGGATCTTGATGCCTTTTCCGCGGCGCACCGCGATCAGTGGGAACGTCTCGATGTGCTCGTGGGGCGTGGCCACCTCAGCGGGGCTGAGACCGATGAGCTCGTGGCTCTCTACCGCACCTGCGCCCGTCATCTGTCGCGGGTGCGCTCGGCCGCGCCAGATCCGCAACTCATCGCCGAGCTGTCCTCCCGAGTGGCCGCGGCTCGCGGCCGCCTGACCGGAACACGGGAGGTGAGGAGCCACTCGGTGCGCCGCTTCATTCTCCAGTCCGTGCCCGCGGCCCTGTACCGCATCCGGTGGTGGACCTGCGGGGTCATGGTTGCCGAGATCGCCCTGGCGCTGGTGGTGGGGGCGTGGACCCTGCGCAGTCCGGAGGCCATGGCCGCTTTGGGCAGCCCCGAGAAGCTGGACACCTACGCCCATGAGGCCTTCGAGTCCTACTACTCCACGTACTCCGCCCCCGACTTCGCCGCTGCGGTGTGGACGAATAACGCCCGTATCGCAGCGATCTGCGTGGCCGGAGGGATCACGGGGTTCCTGCCGCTCTACATGCTGTACCAGAACGCCGTCAGCGTGGGACAGTCCGGGGCGATCCTGGCCGACCACGACATGCTCGGCGTGTTCCTCTCGCTCATCTCGCCGCACGGCCTGCTGGAGCTGACCTGCATCTTCATCGCCGGTGCGGCAGGACTCAAGCTCTTCTGGACCATGCTGGTCCCCGGCCGGCGCAGCCGCACCGCCGCGCTGGCCGCCGAGGGACGGGCCCTCATCACGGTGGCCGTGGGCCTGACCGCCGCCCTGGCCGTCGCCGGACTCATTGAGGCCTTCGTGACTCCGGCCCCCATCCCCTGGTTGGTCAAGATCGCCATCGGAGCCGGTGCGCTGGCACTGCTGTGGGCCTACACCCTCATCCTGGGCCGCTCCGCCGTCGCCGCAGGATCCACGGGTGACCTCGAGGAGGATGAGGCCGGCTACGTCCAGCCCGAGGCCGGCTGAACCGGGCGTCGTCGCAGTGCGCCTCATAGACGCCCCGCCGCCTTGAGGGCCAGGTAGCAGTCGGCCAGCGCTGGGGCGAGTCCTTGGTCGGGTGCCTCCACGACCTCCACCCCGCCGTGGCTCAGGCGGCGGCGCACGGCGTGCATCTCCACCAGGTCCTTCTCCGCGGAGGCGGCCACGTACACGGAGTTGGTGTCGTCACGCGTCGATCTGAGCTCCTCCAGCTCGGGGTCCAGGGCCGAGGCGAGAACAACCGTGTGCTCTCGGGCCAGAGCCGCCAGCGTCCGAATCATCGTCGCGTCCCCGGCGCTGCCGTCCAGGGCGGAGATGATCACCACCAGTGCGCGCTGCGAGAGCGTGGTGCGCACCAGGGAGGCCACGAGGGTCCAGTCGAGCTCGGTCAGGCGCGGCTCCGCGTCGGTCAGGTGCTCGGCCAGCTCGGTCATGAGCACCGGTCCGGCGCTGCCCCGCACCTGTGCGCGCACGGCGTCGTCCATGGCCAGGACGTCGACCCGGTCGCCGGCGCGGGAGGCCAGGGCCGCCAGCAGCAGGGTGGCCTCGATCTGGGCGTCGAGCCTGGGGGCGTCCCCCAGTCGGGCAGCGGACAGGCGACCCGAGTCGATGATGATGAGAACCCTCCGATCGCGCTCCGGGCGCCAGGTGCGCACCAGCACCTCGCCCCGGCGGGCGGTGGATCGCCAGTCGATGGAGCGTACGTCGTCTCCGACCACGTACTCGCGCAAAGAGTCGAACTCGGTCCCCTCCCCGCGCACCATGACGGCACTGCGTCCGTCCATCTCCCGCAGCCGGGCCAGACGCGAGTGCAGGTGGCGACGCGAGCGGAAGGCCGGCAGGACCCGGACGGAGGCAGGGACGTCCAATGACGCCTGCCGCCCCGCGATGCCTAGGGGACCCGTCACCCTGACGGTCAACGGCCCCGCCTGGCGCTCCCCTCGGCGTCGGGGCGTGAGCACCGTGGAATGACGACGGCGCTGGGCCGGCGGGATCGTCATCGCCCCGCGCTCGTGGGTCGCCCCGGCGCTGGGGGGCCAGGCGTCGCGTAGCAGGACGCGGGCCGTGCGCCGACCGGTGTTGGTGAGCGTCAGCGTCGCAGTGATCGACTCGCCCAGCCGCACGCCGTGGCTCACGGAGCGCGAGGCCCGCAGTACTGCGGGTGAGGGGGCACTCACCACGTCGATCACGACGAGGACCATGACCACTCCGGCCCAGGCCAGCACGGTGGCCGGGCGCGGCGCGATGAGGACCAGGGCGATCCCCGCAAGCATCGCCCATACGGCGCGCATCGTCAGGAACATGCCACTCCTGTTGTGAGTCGGTCAGCTGATCGGTTCTGTGTTCGTGGTCTTCGGCGGCCGATGCCTCAGCGCGGGACCGGAACGGTTCGCAGCACGGCCTCGATGACGGACTGAGGGGTGATGCCCTCCATCTCGGCCTCGGCGTGCAGCTTGATGCGATGTCGCAGAGCCGGCAGCGCCAGTGCCTTGATGTCGTCGGGAGTGACGAAGGACCGGCCGGCGAGCCAGGCCCAGGCGCGTGATGCGGCCAGGAGCGCTGTGGCCCCACGCGGCGAGACCCCCAGGGCCACCGAGGGCATGGAGCGGGTGGCGCGCACGAGATCCACCGCGTAGGCCAGCACCTCCGGCGTGACTCCGACCGTGCTCGCCTGGGCCCGGGCCTGAGCCAGCTCCTGGGCCCCGGCGACGGCCCGCAGCCCCGCCGAGAGCAGGTCGCGCGGATCGAATCCTGAGGTGTGGCGGGAGAGCACCTCGATCTCCTGGGCCCGTTCGGGCAGGGGCAGCACCAACTTGAGCAGGAAACGGTCCAGCTGGGCCTCGGGCAGCGGGTAGGTCCCCTCGTACTCCACCGGGTTCTGGGTGGCGATCACCATGAACGGATCCGGCAGGGCCCGGGGCTCGCCGTCGATGGAGACCTGGCGCTCCTCCATGGCCTCCAGCAGTGCCGACTGCGTCTTGGGTGGGGTCCGGTTGATCTCGTCGGCCAGCAGGAGGTTGGTGAAGACGGGGCCGGCCCGGAAGGAGAACTGGGCGCTGCGGGAGTCGTAGATGAGTGAGCCGGTGACGTCACCGGGCATGAGGTCGGGGGTGAACTGAATGCGTTTGGTCTCCAGATCCAGCGCGGTGGCCAGTGACCGCACCAGGAGGGTCTTGGCCACGCCGGGGACCCCCTCGAGAAGGACGTGCCCGCCGGCCAGCAGGGCGATGACCAGCCCGGTCACAGCCGCCTCCTGACCGACGACGGCCTTGCCCACCTCGCTGCGCACGGCTACCAGGCGCCTGCGCGGGTCGGAGCCGTCCTCCCCGTGGGGGGAGGGCGGGGAGACCTGTGGGGCGCTGTGGGCCCCCGAGGCGTCCGGGCCCTCGGGGGCCTGAGGGTGGGGGGCGCCGGTATGCGCCTCGCCTGCGATGCCCGGGGCGCGGGTGGGGTCGGTGCTGTCCGTGCTCATGCGGAGTGAACCTCGCTCTCGAGTTGGTCGAGCTGAACTGCCAGGGTGGCCAGGGCGTTGTCGCTGGTGGGCGGCGGGCCGTAAAGAAGAGAGTCCACCGTGGCCGGGGCGATGCCCGAGGCCAGGGAGACGGCGGCGATGACGTCACGGCGCGAGGTCCCGGGCGGCAGGCCCAGAGTGGCGCCCAGACGCAGCGCGGCGCCCGAGCGCAGGGCCTGGGCGGCACGGGGCCGGTCCGAGCCCTGACGGTAGAGACGCCCGCGGGCCACCGTGGTCTCGATGGAGCGCACGACGACGGGCAGGTCCTCGCTCACGATGCTGCCGAAGCGACGCCCCTGGACGATCGCCAGCACGCCGGCGATGACGAGCAGCTGGAAGATGAGGACCGGAAGCCAGGGGGGAGTGGAGGAGGAGTTCCACACGGAGGGCGCCTCCAAGTGCTCTCCGTCCAGCCACAGCACGCGGCTGTGGTGGCCCAGTGCGCGTACTCCCAGGGCTGCGTGCCCCTCCTGGGCCAGGCGCGCGTTGGTCACCGGTGCGGGATCGGGCAGGACCCGCAGCGTGGCACCGCTGGGCAGGGAGTCGGTGGCATAGGCGTAACGATCCTCGCCCACAGGGAAGCAGCCGACGGCGTCGCCATCGCCCTGCAGGGACACCGAGGCGCGCGTACCGGCCAGGCTCCGGGCGGCGTGGGCATCGGCGTCGTCGCACTGCGGCGCCCGGGTGGAGGAGGCCGCTGCCGCGGTGCCCTTGGGGGTCATGCCCGTCATCCCCGCCAGGGCGTCGCTGCCGCCCTCGGCTCCGATGACGACGACGTCGCCGCCCGCCTCAGCCAGGGCCTGCCGGTCCTGGTCGCTGAGCCGGTCGGCGTTGACCACGGCGATGGTCGCGCCCTGGCGGCCGGCATCCACGGCCTCGGAGAGACTGCCGGCCTTGCTCACGGAGATCCCCTCGTGGCGCAGCAGCTCGGCCAGCGCCATGGTTCCCCAGTCCTTGGGGTTGTCGATGGCCAGCGGCGTCGTGGAGGTGATGGTCCGAGCCCACACGGTCACCAGGACGGGGATGAGCATGAGGGCCACCGCGATGACCCCCGGGCGCCACCGGCGCCAGCGCCGGGACCAGCGCGGACCCGTCACCTGGGGTTGGGAGGCCTCGAGAGGGGCGGCCGGGGGAGCCGGGGGCTGCGACGTCGTCGTGGGGGTGCTCATGCCGGTGTCCCCGGGGCCTGGGCGGAGGCGCCGACGAGGGCGCATCCGCTGGGGAGGCGGACCGTGGTCATCTGATCGGCGAGCTCGCGCATCTGCTGGTCCTGGGCGCTGGTGGAGACCACTCGACCGTAGAGGACGGCGTCGAACAGGTGGGCGGCCTCGTACAGCGGGGCCACGACCCGGTGCTCGCCGAGGGCCTGGTGGGTGAGAGTGGCCGCCTCCAGGGCCGTCATGCCCGGGTACTCGTCAATGATCCCGCGCTCATCGAGGGAGCGGATGATGGCGCGGAAGCGTTCGACGACGGCGGTGGTGAAGTCGGCCTGCGCGGCCGCCGTGTCCGCGGCTCGGGTCAGGGTGTCGGCATCGCGGTCGTCGGTGAATACCGACAGCGAGGGCGGCGTCGCCACTCGCCGGGCCGAGGACAGCCTGGTCAGCAGGAGGATCAGCAGCGCGATACCGGCGGCGACGACGAGGACCACGATGAGTGTGGACACCCAGGGGGGAACCCCGGGGACCATGCTGTCGACGTCGAAGAGCCCCTTGAGCCAGCTCCAGAGTCGGTCCCACAGATCGTGATGGTCGTGGTAGATCGGACGGGAGAGCTCCCTGCCCGCGGCGCGCCGGGCCTCGTCGGCGTCAGGGGTCGCCGGGGCCTGCGCGCTGATCGTCCTGAGAGGTGTCACGGCCGGCTCATACTCCGGCGGCGTGACGCAGCTCGACGTCCAGGCCCTCCGAGCGCATCCGCAGGTCGGTGTACATGAGCGCGACCACGGCGGAGTCGAAGGGCAGGATCGCGGCCTGGATGAGGCTGCTGAGAAGCGTCGATGCCACCAGGATCGCGAGGGTCATGTCCGGGGCGGCGTAGACGAGTCCCTGCATGACGATGGACACGCCCTGGGACACGATCTGGGTGGCGAAGAAGACGATGATGAAGGAGAGCAGACGGATGCCGACGATCCGCCAGAAGTAGCCCCGCGTGAGGGTCCAGGAGCGGGAGATCCCCTCCATGACGCCGATGTTCTCCAGGACCAGTGCCGCCGGCGCCAGGCACAGCTTGCACATCAGAGCGAAGACCGCCAGCCCGAGCACGATGAGCAGCGCCAGGAGTACCAGGAAGACGACGACGAAGGTTCCTGCGGAGTCCTCAGAGGCCCCGTTGGTGATGACGTTCCCCAGGAGGGCCCAGCCGATGCCGACGGCGACGGCGACGAAGACGGCGGTGATGACCGCGAGGATGAGCTCGATGAGGAGCGTCTGGCCGATGAGCGCCCACACTCGCGGCCGGGTGCGCTGCCACACGTCGCCGAGGGACGCCTTGCGGCCCAGAATGGTGCGTGAGACGGTCACGATGAGCAGGCCGATGATGATCGAGGTGGCCATCATGCTCAGCACGCTGGTCACGCCGAGCTGGACGAGCAGGCCCACCAACGATGACCCGATGTTGTCCAGGTCGGCCTCGGAGAGCTCAGCCTCCCCGGACGTCAGGTTCGGCAGGCCGAGCCGGGACAGGAACAGGGCTAAGCTGCCGGCGGACAAGAGCCCCACGATGCCCATCACCACCAGCGAGGGCACGAACATGGCCTTGGGGTTGGCGCGCAGGGACTCGAAGGCTCCCCCGAGGATCTCCCCGATGGACAGCGGTCGCAGCGGAATGATCGAGGGCTTGGGGGCCAGTGCCGACGTATAGCCGCCATAGCCCGCGTACCCGGGGGCACCCGGAGCTCCCGGGTATCCCGGAGCTCCTGGGTACCCCGGCGCTCCGGGATAGGGAGTGCCCCCGGGCACTGAGCCGCCTGCGTAGCCCGGCTGACCCACCGGTGGCGTCTGGTAGCCGCCGTAGCCGGGGTACTGGGGTCCCGGCGTCGTTCCCGGCGCTGAACCCGGCGGCGGGTAGGAGGGGGCTCCTGTGAAGGCGCCGGCGTCGGGGGCCTGCCATCCGTCCTGATCGCCTCCGACGAAGTCGCTGCCGGAGGTGCCGTGAGCCTCGCGGCTCGGCTCTCCGCTCGGACCGCTGCCGTCAGGGGGGAAGTCGGTACTCATAAGTCCATGCTGTCATGTCCGGCCGTCGTCTGGCCCTCCCCCTGGAGGAGGAAATCGTGCCGCTGGAGCTCCGCGCGTGCGCTGTAGCCAGGTTCAGGGGGCGCAGCGAAGATCACGGTTCGGCCGCAATAATCCCGGTTTCTGGGCGCGCTGACGCCGGTTTTTCCCGTAACTGAGGGGATTCTCGTAATTTCCTGGGGAAACTGTGGGCGCCACCTCGGTGGTCCGGGTGTCCCTCGGGTCCTGGGGCTCATGCCAAGATACGGGCTATGAGCACGCGCATTCTGGTCGTCGACGACGATGCATCCCTGGCCGAGATGATCGGCATCATGCTGGAGTCGGAGAGCTACACGCCCACACTTTGTCATGACGGAGCCAAGGCCCTGGACGCCTTCCACGAGGTCAACCCCGATCTGGTCCTGCTCGACCTCATGCTTCCCGGGCTCGACGGCGTCGAGATCTGCCGGCTCATCCGCTCCGAGTCCGACGTGCCGATCATCATGCTGACCGCGCGCACCGACACCCAGGACGTCGTCGCCGGTCTTGAGGCCGGTGCGGACGACTACGTGACCAAGCCCTTCAAGTCCAAGGAGCTGCTGGCCCGCGTCTCCACCCGCCTGCGCCGCACCAACCCCGGTGCGGCCGAGCACGTGCGTGCCGGGGACCTCGACATCGACGTCGCCGGTCACCAGGTCAAGCGCGGCGAGTCGGTCATCTCCCTGACGCCGCTGGAGTTCGAGCTGCTGGTGACCCTGGCCCGCTCGCCGTGGAAGGTCTTCACCCGTGAGGAGCTCCTCAGCCAGGTGTGGGGCTACCAGCACCCGGCCGACACCCGTCTGGTCAATGTTCACGTTCAGCGCCTGCGGGCCAAGATCGAGAAGGACCCCGAGCGTCCCTCGATCGTGGTGACGGTGCGCGGTGTCGGCTACAGGGTCGGCGAATCCGCGTGAGCGACGGCGCATCGGGCGCCATACAATGAACCCGATGCGTAATTCAGGGGGCACGTCGATGGGGTCATCGGTGGGCACCGCGGAGGAGCGACTGGTTCGGCGTCTGCCTCTGCCGGGGCTGCTGCGCCGCAGCCTCGAGGTGCGCATGGTGTGCACGGCCACCGTCATTGGTCTGCTTCTCATCGTGCTGCTGCTGACCTTCGTGACCGACCGGATCCGCTCCGAGGTGTTCGCCGATCAGCGTGACGTCATCCTCGCCGATGCCGCGTTGCGCGCCAGTGTCGCTCAGGCCGAGTTCGACTCGACCACGGCAGTCACCGTTGACGAGGTCTCGGCCGCCGCCGAGCGGCAGGTCAACGGCGCCAAGAACTCGATCTCCTCCTCCGGGGGAGTGGGGGTCCTCATGCTGCGCAACGAGGAGGAGACCTCGACGACGGTCGTCAACGACCTGGAGACCGACACCCGTCTGCGCTCCCTCATCACCCCTGAGATGACCAGGGCTCTCGATGAGGGCGGGGCGCGCGCCCAGTACTGGCAGTCGGTGGCGGTGCCCAACGATGAGGGGGGCACGGATCCGGGGCTCATCGTGGGGACCCGGGTGAGCCTGCCCCTGGCCGGGGAGTACGACCTCTACCTCGTCTACAGCCTGGCCAGCGAGCAGCGCATAGTCTCCCTGGCCTCGCGCAACATCACCATCGGGGGGCTGGGCTTCCTGGCCATCCTCATCGTCGTGGTGTGGGCCTTCACCAGGTGGGTGCTCAGCCCCGTGCGGCACACCGCCCGGGCCGCTGAGCGGCTGGCCTCCGGGCTGCTGGCCGAGCGGTTGAGCATCCAGGGGGAGGATGAGATATCCACCCTGGCCAGATCTTTCAACCACATGGCGACCTCGCTGGAGGACCAGATCGAGCGCCTGGAGTCCCTGTCCAAGGTGCAGCGCCTCTTCGTCTCCGACGTCTCCCACGAGCTGCGCACCCCGCTGGCCTCGATCCGCCTGGCCACGGAGCAGATCCAGGACGCGCGCGAGGAGATCTCCGATCCCTTCGCCCTGCGCAGCATCCAGGTCCTGTCCAGCTCGGTGGACCGCTTCGAGACCATGCTCACCGACCTGCTGGACATCTCCCGCATCGACTCCGGGAACGTCAAGCTCCGGCTGGAGGAGATCGACCTCGCCCAGGTGGTCGACACCGTCATCGAGACCACCCAGTTCCACTTCGACGCCACCGGCACCGAGCTGCGCCTCCACCTCCCCGAGGAGCCGGCCACCGCGGAGATCGACGTCACCAGGGTCGAGCGCATCATCCGCAACCTCGTGGTCAACGCGCTCGAGCACGGTGAGGGCAAGCCGATGGACGTCACCGTCGCCGTGGACGCCGACGCGGTGGCGGTGCGGGTGCGCGACCACGGCATCGGCATGAGCCCCGACGTCGTCACCAAGGTCTTCGACCGCTTCTACCGCGCCGACCCCTCGCGCAAGCGCAGCCTGGGAGGCACCGGACTGGGTCTGTCCATCGCCATGGAGGACGCCCGTCTGCACGGCGGTCGCCTCTCGGCCTGGGGGTGGCCGGCCGACGGCTCCTCCTTCCTGCTGGTCCTGCCCCGCACTCAGGGGGCCGACGGCGGTCCCGGCCGGCTCAGCGGCCCCGGGCCGCTCGAGCTCGTCCCGCAGGACGCGCCCGCGGTGGCCCGCGCCGGCATCCCCATCGACGAGGAGTCCTCCTTCTCCCCGGTCGGCCCTCTGGGGCCCGCGCCCGCCACCCGCCGGGCGCGCCAGAGCGTCGTCCTGGGAGACATCCCCCTGGCCGGGGAGAGCCATGACGCTGTCACCGAGGACGTCGGCCGAGTCGTCGTCGTCCTTCCCGGTCAGGAGCCCGCCACCCGCACACCCGAGGAGACCGAGGAAGAGGGGTGGCGCCGATGACGCAGGAGATGAACCGCGACGCGCTCACTCGGGGGCGCGGGTCCGCAGAGTCCGTAGAGTCAACTGAGCCCACCGGGACCCTCGCGACGGCTCCGGCCAGACTGTCGCGACGCGGCGCGCTGGGACTGCTCTCGGCCACGGCCGCCGGCGTGCTGGCCGGCTGCACGGCGCTTCCGAGCTCCAGCCGTGTCACCCGCTCCGGGGTGGCCGCCTCGGACACCAACGCCCTCATCGAGACCGCCCCCGGACCGGGTGAGGGGGACTCGGCCGAGGACATCGTCAACGGTTTCCTGCGCGCCGCCATCGCGGGGTTCTCCGACGACTTCGCCACCGCTAAGCAGTTCCTCAGCGATCACGCCGTCGCGCAGTGGAAGCCCCTCGAGACGGTGAGCGCCTACAGCGGGTCGACCGAGCCCCAGGTCTCGGTGACGGCCAACGGCTCCTTCATGGTGACCTCCGGACAGGTGGGGGTGCTCAACTCCCTGGGCGTCTTCACCCCCGCCCCGGAGGGGAGCACCTATGCCGGCGTGTTCTCCCTGGCCACCAACTCCACCGGCCAGTGGCGCATCGTCGGCCTGCCTCACGGCATCCTGCTGCCCTTGTCCCGACTCATGCAGAACTTCGCGGTCAGCTCCCTGGCCTTCCTGTCCCGGGACCGGTCCAGGTTCGTCCCCGAGCTGCGCTGGTATCCGCGCAGCTCGCAGGCCGACTCCCTGGTCTCCGGGCTGCTGGCCGGGCCCTCGGACTGGCTTGCGAAGGGGGCCTCCAGCCTCATCCCGCGCAACGCCGAGCGGGCGGGGCGGGGGGGTCGTCGTCGAGGGCGGCACCGCCACTGTCCACCTGAGCGCGGACTCCGACCCCGCCTCGGAGGACGCCCGCGGGCTCATGGTGGCCCAGATCGAGCAGAGTCTCGTCCAGATCAGCGGTATCGACCACGTGCGGGTGCTCGCCGGCACCGTCGACCTCGGTGCCGCCGCCCAGCTGACACCGATGGCCCCCGAGGTCGGAGGCATCGTGGGGATGTCGGAGGGTTCGGTCGTGCGCGGTACGGGGGCCAGGCGCATCACCCTGGCCAGTGACCGGGTCCTAGGGACCAGTGACGCCCGTAGCCCGAGCCTGGGGGCCGACGGGGCCGTCTACGCACTGTCGGCCTCCAGCCTGCTGCGCCTGCCCCGGGGGCAGAACTCCGCCAGCGTCATCCTCTCGGTGGGGGATCCCTCCGCGGGCGCCGGTGGGCTGGGAGCGCCGATGGGTGACCGACACGGCTGGGCCTGGTTGCTGGCCGAGGGTCGTCTGACCGCCGTCAACGGCTCCGGGCAACGCGCCACCCTGGAGTCCTCCTGGCTGCAGGACGGCACGGTCACGGCCTTCGACCTGTCCGTGGAGTCCGAGCGGATCGCCGTGCGGCGAACCGACGGGCGGGTCGCCGTCGCCATCATCATCAGGGACCAGGACGGCCGTCCCACCGGGCTGGGGCCGGCCCTGGAGATGCCCCGCGCCAGTGGGGCGGGCACGCGGGGATTGTCCTGGTGCGCCCCCAACGCCGTGTGCGTCCTGGCCGCTGCCGGCACCGAGGGCGGGGGCGTGCCGGAGGTGCGTCTGGTCCAGGTTGGCGGGGCGGTCAACACGCTGGTGGGGGTGCGTCGTGCCCGTTCGGTCATCTCCGACCGCTCCGAGGAGTCCCTCATCATCGTCGACGAGGACGGGCAGACCTGGCAGCGCCGTGGGGCGATGTGGCGGGTGCTCACCGCCGAGGTCACCGACCCCTCCTTCCCCCTGCCCTGAGCCGACCGCGCCATCGTCTGCCGACGGGGTCACACCCGACGACGCCCCTGACGCGCGGCTCCGGGTGCCCCCGGTCGGTCAGGACCGTGGAGCACCCGGATATCAGGGGCCATCCCCGCGCCGCGGGGCCGGATGGGACTACAGCACCTGGGCGTCCAGGCGGATGACGCCGTAGGTCCACCCGTGACGGTGGTAGACGGCACAGGGCTGCTTGGAGGACTTCTCGATGAACAGGTAGAAGGGGTGCCCCACGAGCTCCATCTGGTAGAGAGCCTCGTCAACGGTCATCGGCCTGGCCTCGTGCAGCTTCTGACGCACGATCACCGGGGAGTCGCCGAGCTGTGCCTCAACGGCGACACCCGGCTCGGTGGGGGCTGAGGGGGAGTCCTCGATCGGCGCGTCACCGGTGTCGGGGACAAGGGGCTCCTCCACGCCGGAAGCTGCCTGGAGGTCCTCATTCGGTGCGGCCACGGTGTGACGGCGGTGGTGGTCCTTCTTGCGGTCCCGGGCCCGGCGAAGGCGCTCGGTCAGCTTGCCCATGGCGATATCAAAAGCGGCGAAGCGGTCCGAGGAGGAGGCCTCCGCCCGGATGATCGGGCCCTTGGAGACGACAGTGATCTCCACTCTCTCGGCGGTGTCGGCCTGGCGCGGGTTGCGCTCGTGGGTGACCTCCACCTCGACGCGCTGGACCCGGGGGTCGAACTGCTCAACCTTGACGGCCTTGTCCTCGACGTAGTCGCGCAGGCGAGAGCTGATCTCGGCGTTACGACCGACGACGGTGATATCCATGGTGGAACCTCTTTCTGGGCTCGTGGGCCGGCCCTGACGGGCCGTGTGCGACAAGTACCCGCCACGTCTCACGGCGGGTTCGGGACTGGTGTCATCACCTCCTGGTCACCTCGTGAGGGCCCTCAGGCACCGAGGCGGGCATCCGGTCGACTGTCCTTGTCGGCGTCGGGAGCCGCCTGTGCGTTGTGCCACATAAGGTACACCATGTGGGGCTGTTCACGCCTCCCTTTCGTGCGTGCCACGCCCGGAAGAATCCTCCTGATCGCCGCAGGCGGACAAGGCGGAGGGCCCCGGAGCCATGCGGCCAGGGGTGCGGCGGCCTGCGGCGACCACTCCAGGGCCGGACGGCACCGCCGCACGCGCATGCGCCGGGGGCGGGGCGGCGCTCAGCGCCAGAGCGCCCAGGACCCGCCCGCCGCCCGCCCGCAGCGCCCGAGCGCAGGCTCCCAGAGTGGCCCCGGTGGTCACGACGTCGTCGACCAGCAGGATCGGCAGGCCGGTGACGGCGGCCAGCAGGCGCGGGGCCTGGGCGCGGTTGCCCCGCCGCTGGCGGGCGGATCGGCCCGCCTGGTGCGCCCCACCGCCCCGACGGCGCAGCAGGTCCGTGCTCAGCACGAGCGCTGAGGGTGTCTGCCCGGCCCACTGTGCGCAGATCCCCCGGGTGACGGCGTCGGCCAGGTGGGCGGCCACCAGGCGGCCGCGCAGACGGCGCACGATCCCGGAGGGCGCGGGGACCACGATCAACACCCGCGCGTCCTCGGGGGAACCGGTCCAGACCTCTGTGGGAGGGTGCGCGTGCGCCCACCGGCGCCCCAGGTGCCGACCGGATCGGGCCATCACCTCCGACAGGTCCTCCCGGGCACCGTTCTTCCACCCCAGCACCATGGTGCGCATCGGGCCGGTGTAGGAGGCCAGGGCCCAGATGTCCAGGTCATCGGCGGCATCGGCGTGCTCCACGGCGAAGGGGGCGGCCTCGAGCAGCTCCCGGCACCGCGAGCACAACGTCGTCTCCCAGCGCCCACAGCCCGCACAGCTGGTCGGCAGCCCCAGCGACAGGGCCGGGGAGAAAACCGCCGACAGGCCCAGAGGAGGGCCGAGCGCGGCGGGACGGCGGGGCTTGCGGCGACGGTGCTCCATGTCCCCACTGTGACGCAGGCGGAACCTTCGCGCTCCTGGCGGCGCTCGCGGTCCACACCGCGAGGGGACGGCCGCCGTCGCCGTCACCTGTGGCCCCGTGCCCCGCCTGTGTCCTCGGTGGGAAGAATCTCGGTGCTGGAAAGACCGCCGCCCAGCGAGGTCCACTAGAGTACGGAGGCAGGTAGCCGGTGAGACCTGAGCCGATACCGTGCCGATCCTGAGCCGATTCCGCCTCGATTTCGAGTCGATTCCGAGTCGGCCGACTCGACCGATACGGCCTGCGTCTCATCGTCGCTCTTCGCAATCTGACGTCCCAAGGGAGAATGCAGCGTGTCGATCGTGGACCGGATCCTTCGCATTGGCGAGGGCCGCACCCTGAAGAAGCTTGATGCCATCGCCGACCAGGTGGAGGCTCTCGCCGACGAGTACAGCGAGCTCTCCGACGCCGAGCTGCGCGAGATGACTGATGAGCTCAAGGAGCGCTACCAGGACGGGGAGACCCTCGACGACCTGCTGCCCGAGGCCTTCGCCACGGTCGTGGAGGCTGCCGACCGCGTCCTGGGCATGCGCCCCTACCACGTCCAGATCATGGGCGGGGCGGCCCTCCACCGCGGCAACATCGCCGAGATGAAGACCGGTGAGGGCAAGACCCTCGTGGCCACGATGCCCTCCTACCTGCGGGCCCTGACCGGCAAGGGCGTTCACGTCGTGACCGTCAACGACTACCTCGCCGAGTACCAGTCCGATCTCATGGGGCGCGTCCACCGCTTCCTGGGGCTGACCACCGGCTGCATCCTCGTGGGACAGACGCCCGCCGAGCGCCGTGAGCAGTACGCCTGCGACATCACCTACGGCACCAACAACGAGTTCGGCTTCGACTATCTGCGCGACAACATGGCCCAGCGCCCCGAGGACCTGGTCCAGCGCGACCACGCCTTCGTCATCGTCGACGAGGTCGACTCCATCCTCATCGACGAGGCCCGTACCCCGCTCATCATCTCCGGTCCGGCCAGCGGCGACGTCAACAAGTGGTACAAGGAGTTCGCCACGATCTCCGAGCGCCTGCGCGCGGGCAAGGACTACGAGGTCGACGAGAAGAAGCGCACCGTGGGTGTGCTCGCCGCCGGCATCGAGCGGGTGGAGGACTACCTCGGGGTGGACAACCTCTACGAGTCGGAGAACACCCCCCTGATCGGCTTCCTCAACAACGCCATCAAGGCCAAGGAGCTCTTCCACCGGGACAAGGACTACATCGTGCGCGACGGCGAGGTCCTCATCGTCGACGAGCACACCGGCCGCGTCCTGCCCGGCCGCCGCTACAACGAGGGGATGCACCAGGCCATCGAGGCCAAGGAGCGCGTGGAGATCAAGGCCGAGAACCAGACCCTGGCCACCATCACCCTCCAGAACTACTTCCGCCTCTACCCCGAGGGCTCGCGCTCGGGCATGACCGGTACCGCCGAGACCGAGGCCGCCGAGTTCGCCGGCACCTACAAGATCGGCGTCGTCCCGATCCCCACCAACAAGCCCATGATCCGTCAGGACCAGCCCGACCTCGTCTACACCACCGTCGAGGCCAAGCTCGACGCCGTCGTCGACGACATCGCCGAGCGCCACGAGCTCGGCCAGCCGGTCCTGGTGGGCACCACCAGCGTGGAGAAGTCGGAGATCCTCTCCGAGCGCCTGCGCGAGCAGGGCATCCCCCACGAGGTCCTCAACGCCAAGCAGCACGCCCGCGAGGCCGCCGTCGTGGCCATGGCCGGCCGCAAGGGCGCCGTCACCGTGGCCACCAACATGGCCGGACGCGGAACCGACATCATGCTGGGCGGCAACGCCGAGCACATCGCGGTCACCGCCCTCAAGGAGGCCGGTCTGGACCCCGAGGAGAACGCCGAGGAGTACGAAAAGGCCTGGCCGCAGGCCCTGGCCGCCGCCAAGGAGGCCTGCCGTGCCGAGCACGACGAGGTCGTCGAGCTCGGCGGTCTCTACGTGCTGGGGACCGAGCGTCACGAGTCGCGGCGCATCGACAACCAGCTGCGCGGCCGCTCCGGTCGTCAGGGGGACCCGGGTGAGTCCCGTTTCTACCTGTCCATGGAGGACGACCTCATGCGCATGTTCGCCTCCGGGCTCGCCCAGCGCATCATGTCCTCGGGCGCCTACCCCGACGACGTCCCCCTGGAGTCCAAGATGGTCACTCGCGGCATCGCCGGGGCTCAGCGTCAGGTGGAGTCGCGCAACTACGAGATCCGCAAGAACGTCCTCAAGTACGACGACGTCATGACCGAGCAGCGCGAGAAGGTCTACTCCGAGCGCCGTCAGGTCCTGGACGGAGAGGATCTGGAGCCCCAGATCGAGGCCTTCCGGGCCCAGGCCGTCACCTCCATCGTCGAGGCAGGCACGGCCGAGGGCCGCCCCGACGAGTGGGACCTGGACGCCCTGTGGGGCGAGCTGGGCCGCCTCTACCCGGTGGGCCTGACCCAGGACGAGGTCGTCGAGGCGCTGGGCGGTAAGAACGCACTGACCTCGGAGCGTCTCATCGAGGAGCTCACTGAGGACGTCGCTGTGGCCTACGAGGACGCCGAGGCCCGCATTGAGGCCAACGCCCTGGCCCACGTCCAGCTCGGCGAGGACCCCATGCGCACCCTGGAGCGCCGCATCCTGCTGGCCGTGGTGGACAAGCGCTGGCGGGAGCACCTCTACGAGATGGACTACCTCAAGGAGGGTATCGGTCTGCGGGCGATGGCCCAGCGTGACCCCCTCGTGGAGTACGCCAACGAGGGTGCCCGCATGTTCCGGGCGATGATGGAGGGGATCCGCGAGGAGACCGTCGAGCAGATCTTCGCCAACGTCGCCCGCTTCGACGCCGCCGCCCAGCGCGCCGCCGAGGACGGCACTGTCGAGGCCGCTCAGGCGGTCGCCAAGGCCAATGCCACTGCTGCGGCCGGCATCAGTGTGGGCCAGGCCGGCGGCCAGGGGCGCGGCACGGTTCTGGGGGACACCGGGCAGGCCTCGATGGAGCAGCGGGTCACGTACTCCGGCCCCAGCGAGTCCGGCGAGGAGGAGACTTCCGGGGCCTCCTCTCGCAGGGCCTCCCGTTCCGGCGCCGACTCCGGCGGCAACCGGGCCGAGCGTCGTCGCTCCAGGAAGAAGCGCCGGCACTGAGGCTCAGCGCGAGCTGACGCGACTGTCGATGATCCCGTCGGAACCCGGCAACCAACCGGGGTTCGACGGGATCACGCCATCTCCAGGCCGGTGAGGATCCAGCGTTCGCGCAGCAGCTCCAGGCGTGCTGCCGCGGCCCGGACCCGGTTGCCCTCCTGCAGCAGGACGGTGGCCTCGCAGGCTCCCGACATGGTCAGCTCGGTGCGCACGCTACGGATGCGCGGACGTCGTGGGCTCGACTGGCCTCCCAGGATCCGGGCGGCCAGGCCCGCCCGGCGGGCGAGGGCCTCGAACAGGGAAGGGCTGGTCCAACGGGCCAGGTGGTCCACCGGGCGCAGCCCGGCCAGGACCTCGCTGGCGGCCGTCACCACGATGGCGGCAGTGCGCGAGGCGTCAGTGCCGGCGGTGGGCCGCTGCGTCAGGGGCGCACCCCGTGTGACGGAGCCTGCGTCGTTCACGGGCTTGGAGGGTTTGTGCGGAACCGCACGAGTCGGCGTCGGGTGACTCGGTGCGGGGCGGCTGCGACGTTGAGCGTCGGTCTTGCGGCGTGCGGGGCGGGTGGCTTGGACAGTGGTGGTCGCGGTCATGGTGGGCTCCTGGGATTGGGAGGGTGCCCCGTGGGCACGGAGTGCGAAGTGGAATGAGGAAGGTGGTCGGGGTCTGCGGCGGGGGCCGCCGGCGCTGGTGCGTTGCGGTTCATCGTGATGGCGCTTGACCTCCTGCCGGTGTGCTCGGTGCGGACAGGGAGTCCGGGACACTCAGGACCGTGCCGGGCCGGATCAGCGACGGGTCGGCGCCGATGGCCTCGGAGTTGGCGCGGTACAGGGCCGGCCAGTCCTGCGCGATCTGTGCGGGGGCGGAGCCGGTGGGCAGGAGGTGAGCGGTGATGGACCACAGGCTCTCGCCGGGTGCGACGGTATGAGTGGGCCCTGAGGAGGGCGCGGATTCGGGGCCGGTGGAGGGCTGTGCCGCCTGGCTGCCCGGCGGTGTCGAGTCCGCTGACTGGCTTGCGCCTTCTGAGTCGCCTGAACCGGTCGAAGCGCTCGACGGGGACTGATCGGCCGGTGGCGACGGCGTCGAGGACTGTGACGTCGGTGAGGCGGGTGCCGAGCTGGTGGGACGCCATCCCAGGTCATCCCCGCTACTGGTCTCCTCGCTGGCCAGCGCCGGCGCCGAGGACAGGGAGACGAGTAGTGCGGAGGCGACGATGCGTCTGACCGCTGGCGCTCCCCAGGCCTCGAGGACTCTGACCGCCAGCGCGCGGGCGCCGCCGCGGCAGCGCTTCGAGGGACCGTTCGCCCTGGGGAGCGCCATGAGTGCCAGGAGGGCCGAGACCACGTGCCATAGGGCCCCCAGGGCCCCGCATGTGCAGGTCCCGGCCACCACGGCGTCCGACAGGTCGCTCAGTCCCCAGGCCCGCGGCGGGACCTGCACGAGCTGCTCCGCGGCGCCGTGGGCCGTGCGTCCCAGAAGTATCAGGACGGCCCCTGACGTTGCGGCCAGGAGTGTCAGTCGTTGACGGGCTCCCATGTCACTCTCCATCGCCGATGATGTCGTTTGATGATGTTAGGTGTACTCCTATGATGTGATGATGTCAATAGTGACGATGTGACATGCTGTGCGCTGAGTCGTGGTAACGGGGCGGGAGTGGTGTCGGAGGTGCACGGCCTGAGTCGCCTCGGTGTGCTTTCCTCGGCGTGCGGACTGTGGTGAGGTGGGCCTATGGACTGGGACGCGATGATTGCCGACCTGGAGAGCAGCTTCGATGCTGAGCGCCGTGCGGACCTGGTGGCGCAGAGTGCCGAGCTCGCGGAGGCTGAGCACGCCTCCATCGAGCTCGTCGACCGTCTGCGAGGCTCGGTGGGCCGGCTCATCCACCTGCGGACTCGCGGCGGTGTCCCCGTCGACGGTGTGGTCTGCCGGGTGGAGCCCTCCTACGTCCTCGTCGATGAGGGGGACGGGCTGCAGGCCGTCGTTCCGGTGAGTGCGGTGGCCACCGTGGTGTCGCTGGCCGGTCCGGCGCCCCGAGATGGTCGCCGTCGGCCCACGCTGACGGCCCTGATGCGTGAGATCGCCCGACGTGGAGCGCGGGTGCGCCTGGTGCTGAGCTCTGGAGAAGTGGTGGGGCGGCTGGTCCGGGTGGGAGCGGACCATGTCGATGTCGCCGTCGACCCTGAGGGCGGCATCCGCTCGCGTCGCGCTCCCGGAGCGGGCGGTGCAGGGGTTGTCAGCGTCATGACCGCCGCGATCGAGGTGCTGCGCAGTCGCTGACGTCAGCTAGCGGGCAGAGTGGTTCAGGGCGCCCCGTCCTCGTTCCAGCCTGCGGCGACCATGGCCCTGGTGGAGGCGAGCTGGCGCTGGATGTAGTCCTCCAGGGCCTGGTCCTCGATGCGCCAGAGCTTGCGGGCGCCGACCTGAATGGCGGGAAGGTCGCCGGTGCGGATGAGGGCGCGCACGGCCTGTGCGGAGAGCTGAAGCTGCTCGGCGACGTCGGCGATGGTCAGGAATCGTGTGCTCATACCACGATGATCCCACTGCTGGATCCGCTCCACAATTCTTAAAGACGCTTGTGGATAACCTTGAGGTACTATTTTATCCCAACGATGATTGCTGGAGATCAAGGAGGATTCCCGTGATGTCATCTCGCCGCAGTCGAACCCTGACCGGTCCTGAGCGTCCCCGCGGTCGTTGGCGCCGTCCTGCCTGGAAGGATCCGCGTATGGCCGGGGGAGTGGTGCTGGTGGCCGGGGCCGTGGCCCTGGGGGCCTGGGCGGTCGACGCGGCCGCTGATACCACTCGCGTCTACGTCCTCTCCCAGGACGTCGCTCCCGGGACAGACCTGACTGTCGACGGCATTCTTACGGTGGTTGAGGCCCATCCCGGCACCGATGCCTACGTCGAGGCTGGGCACCTGCCGGACGGCGCCGTGTCCACGCGCTCCATGCGCAAGGGAGAGCTGCTGGCCACGGCGGCCGTCAACAGCGGCCGGGAGCAGGAGCTGCGGCCGGTGGTCCTCACTGTCGCCTCCAACCTGCCGGCCTCGACCAAGGTCGGCGACTACGTCGATCTGTGGATCGTGCCCAAGGAGGGCATGGTGGGCCGGCCAGCGGCCCAGCCGCCTGCCACCGGGCAGACCGGGCAGAGTGGACAGGGTGGACAGGGAGGTCAAGGCGACCAGGCGGGGCAGGCCGAGGGGACTGGGGCCCGCCGCGTGGCCACAGGGCTGGTCATCGCCTCAGTCGGTGAGACCAGCAAGGGGCTGATCTCCGGACCCGGCACCGGGGTGGAGGTCAAGGTTCCCGAAGCCTCCCTCGCCGCCGTTCTCAGCGCCGTCGGGCAGGAGGGGGCGCTCGTCCTGGTTCCCACCGGCCAGGAAGCGCCGACGGAGAAGGCCTCGTGAGCGCCCCGGGTGCCGGAGTCCTCCTGGCTCTCAGCGGCGACGACGCCGAGATTCTGCGGGCGCTGAGTCAGGCGGGAAGCGGGCTGTGTGTCGTGCGCCGATGCGCCGACCTGCCCGAGCTGCTCTCCGCGGGGATGGCCGGACTGGCGGGCTTCGCCCTGCTGGACACCGGTTTCGACGAGATCGACCGCACCGTCCTGGACCGGCTCGCGCGCGCGGGCCTGAGCGGAATGCTCCTGGTGGAGGCCCACGAGGAGGAGCGCTGGCGCAGTGCGGGGTGGCCGGTTCTCCGCCGCGACACGGAGCCCGGCCGGATCTGCGCGGCGCTGCAGGACCTCGTGCGTCGTGGTGGGGCCTCCGGCGCGGCCTCCACCGGGGCCGGGCCGGCAGCCGGCAGCGCCGACTGGCTGAGCGCCGCCACCCCCGCTTCGACGGAAGCGAACACGGAACCGAACGCCGCCGCCCAGGAGACCGCCTGGCTCGAAGAGCTGTGGCGCCAGTCGCCCGGCTCCCCTGAGGGCGGGACGGCGCCGTCGCAGCCGCCCCGGGCCTCCAACGACGCCGGCGGCAGGAAGGACATGGGGCAGAGCCGGCGCCGCAGCTGGGAGACGGCCGCCGCGGATACGCCGGAGCCTGCGCCCCCGGTCGTGGCGAGTCCGGCGGGTGACGAGCGTGGAGGGAGGATCGTTCTGGTGTGGGGGCCTCATGGTGCTCCCGGGCGCTCGACGGTCGCCGCTTCCCTCGCTCACGGCCTGGCCGCCTGCAGCGGTGCGATCCTCGTGGACGCCGACGTCGAGGCGCCCAGCCTCGTCCAGCTCCTCGGCATGCCGGAGGACTCCTCGGCTCTGGCCGGAGCCGCCCGTCTGGCCACCCATGGCCGCCTTGACGCCGAGAGCTTCCGAGGAATCCTGGCTCCGGCGGGCGGAGGGCTCCTTCTGCTGGGCGGCCTGGGCAGGTCCGGGCGGTGGCGCGAGCTGCCACCGGCGTCGATGACCGAGGTGTGGGCGCAGTGCCGTCGGGCCGCGGCCTGGACCGTCGTCGACGTCGCCGGCGGGCCCGCCGATGACGACGTCGATGACTTCACCCTTGAGCCCGGGCGCGGGGCCGTAACGGCCGACCTGGTGTCGCACGCCGACGTGATTCTGGTCGTCGGCGGGGCTGACCCCGTCGGGGTGCGCCGGCTGCTCCAGCTCCTCGACGAGATGGGGGCCTCCATGAACCCCGCGGGCCGGGTCGAGGTCGTCATCAACCGGGTGCGGGCCTCGGCCGCAGGACCTTCTCCCCAGCAGGCTCTGCGAGAGGCCCTGGCGCGTTTTGGCGGGCTGGAGGACATTGTGCTCCTGCCCGACGACGCGGCAACGGCCGATGCCTGCCTGCTCCAGGGGTGCACCGTCCTGGAGCAGGCGCCCGCCAGCGCACTGGGCAAGGCCCTCAGCGCACTGGTCGATCGGATCGATCCGCAGATCGCAGCGGCACGCAGGGCCGCCTCTCCGCGCCGTTCCCTGCTGTGGCGCTCCAAAAGGCGCGGTGGGCGCCGGGACCGCAGGAACTCCGCAGCCCGGACCGCAACCGCCAGAAGCAGGAGCCGCTCAAACGCACGCAGCGCAGGTGCCAGGCGCCGCCGCCGAGACGGGAACGGGGGACAGGGGGTCGGTGAACGACCGCCGGCTCCCCAGGCGCCCAGCGGACTCGCCCAGGCGTCGCCGCAGTCGCCTCCGGGCCTACCGCCATCGATCCAGCCGACGAACCAGCCAGCGAACCAGCCGCATCGGCCGGTCCCCGGCTCGCCGCACGGACCTGGGTCCGGGCCGGAGCCGAGTGTGGGAACGCCCCCGGAGTCGGCGCCGCCGGGAACCGGGCGACACCGCTACTGAGAACCGGTGCGCGCGAGCGGTGCCGGGCGGCCTTCCGGGTGCTTCGTGGAAGGGGACGAGTGCGGAGGTAGGGCAGACTGGGCGCATGCGCATCTACCTGCCCGCCACCGCCGCCCACCTGCGTGCAAGCGTCCTGGGTTCCTCGCACCAGCCGCTCACGGCTCATGCCGCCACCCCGGCCCTCGCCCAGGCCCTGCCCGAGGAGGATGAGGAGGGCCTGGAGGTCTCCGCCTCGCTGTGCGCCGCCGACGCCTCCGTCGTCCTGCTGGCCGAGCCCGAGGCCGCGGGCCTGGCCGACCGGCGCATCGTCATCGCGGCCGACGTCGACGCCGAGAATGTGCGCGAGGTTCCCGTGGAGGGCGATGTGCTGCCCGGCACGATCGAGGTCACCGGCGAGATCCCCTGGGAGGATGTCGCCGCCCTGCTCGTGGATGAGCCCGAGGCGCAGAACGATGTGCGAGCCGCCCGGCTCGGCGACGAGGACGCCTTCGAGCGCGCCGCCGAGGCCGACCTGCTCTGGTACGACGTCACGGAGCGAGAGGCGCTGGCCGAGAGCCTCGGCGTCTGACTGGCCGGCATCGCAGGTCAGTGCGGAGCGCGCCCGCGTCCGACGTCGGGTCGGACTGCTCGCTGCCCCACCCCCGGACCCGACCGGGGATGCTTTCGTCCAGGATTCGTGGTGACGTGACCAGTTCCACGGCTGCCTGCCTTGCGCAGTGCGGTCCGCTGCCGGGTAAGGTGCTCTCTGCCAAAGACCGCAGGTCGCCCGCTCCGGCGGGACCAAGTCCACGTCAGGTGGGGCCGGCGCAGGTGAGAACGAGACTTCTTCGGGCGTGCCCGAGATCGAGCCCCGTGCCCACCGGCGCGGGGCTTTTCCAGTGACTGGACCCCTGCGGCATACCACGGAAGGAGGGCCCATGGCACGGCCTGACAAGGAAGCAGCCGTTGCTGCACTGGCGGACAAGTTCCGCCAGGCTGACGCGGTCCTGCTGACTGAGTACCGGGGACTGAGCGTCGCCCAGCTCAAGGAGCTGCGTCGTTCCCTCGCCGGTAACGCCGAGTACACCGTGGTGAAGAACACGCTTGCTGCGATCGCCGCCCGCCAGGTCGGGCTCGAGGACTTCGCCGACGACCTTACGGGCCCCTCCGCCCTGACGTTCGTCACCGGTGAGCCGGTCGAGGCCGCCAAGGCTCTGCGTGACTTCGCCAAGGACAACCAGCAGCTCGTCATCAAGGGCGGTGTCATGGACGGCGCCGTGCTGTCCGCCGACGGCGTTGACAAGCTTGCCTCTCTCGAGTCCCGCGAGGTGCTGCTCGCCAAGACCGCGGGCGCCGTCAAGGCGTCCCTGTCCAAGGCTGCGTACCTCTTCGCCGCACCGGCCTCCAAGGCCGTGCGCACCGTCGACGCCCTGCGCGAGAAGCAGGAGACCGCGGCCTGAGGCCGCACGCGTCATCCACCAACCCTGCGCGCGCAGGAACCTGATAAGGAAGGAACGCCCATCATGGCGAAGCTGACCACCGAAGAGCTCATCGAGCAGTTCAAGGAGCTCACCCTCATCGAGCTGTCCGAGTTCGTCAAGGCCTTCGAGGAGACCTTCGACGTTACCGCCGCCGCTCCGGCCGCCGTGGCCGTTGCCGCCGCCCCCGGCGCTGCCGGTGGCGACGCCGCTGCCGAGGAGAAGGACGAGTTCGATGTCATTCTCGAGGCCGCCGGCGACAAGAAGATCCAGGTCATCAAGGAGGTGCGCGCCCTGACCTCTCTCGGCCTGAAGGAGGCCAAGGAGCTCGTCGACGGCGCTCCCAAGCCCGTCCTCGAGGGCGCCAACAAGGAGGCCGCCGAGAAGGCCAAGGAGCAGCTTGAGGGCGCCGGCGCCACCGTCACCCTCAAGTGAGTCTCTCCCCGCTGCCTGAGGCGGCCTGAGGGTCGCCGAGGGCTGGGGGAGACCAGCTTCATCGGGTCCCGTCCACCGTGAGGTGGGCGGGACCCGGTCGTGTTCCGGGGAGCACTGGTGCTGCTCGGCCTTCGCGCGCTTCGACGCCGTCGGGCTCGGGGAGGTGGAGTCGGGGACGTACATGTGCGCCGAGGACTGCGATGTCCTCCAGCTCACCGAGGTCCGTCCCCAATGGTCTGGAGGAGAACGCAGTCGCCGATCTAAATGTACGTTCCCGACGTCGCCGGCCGCGCTTGATGAGTCCGGATGCGGCGTCGGGAACCGTGACCTCATGGCACCAGCACTCCGGGAGGACGCTCGCCCCACAGTCCGCCACCTTGAAGCCCGGCCACCGGCGAAAGGTGGGAGACCACCTCCAAAGGGAACATCGACAGCAGTCGATCGGCCTGGGTGCGCATGTCGCTGAGAGAGGACCACGTCGTCCGGAAGAACCTCCACCCCAGCGACTCGAGTTCATCCTGGCGGAGCTTCTCGAGGAAGACGTCCTCCTCGGTGCGGTACTTGGTCCGGCCGTCGAACTCCGCGACGACACGGTGATCGGGCCAGCCCAGGTCCAGGAAACGATCCTTGGACAGCCCCGGAACCGGGAACTGGGCAATGGCCGGAGGCAGCCCCACCACGAGCGTCATCCACCGCAGCACACTCTCCCCGGGCGAGACCGCCCAAGGGGTGGCGGCGGCCAGTACCGCACGCGCTTGCGCTATCCCTCGCCGCCCCCGATGACGTGCCATGAGCTCCTCCCAGCAGGCGTGGGCCGAGCGCAGCCGCGTGGCGCAGGAATCGCGGTGCCACGGATCGGGTCGGCAGTGACGGTTCAGAGCCGCATCGGCGATGGAGAGCGCGTTGAACGGGGGCTCGTCGCAGGCGCAGTCGAAGGCAGTGCGCAGCACGGACGTGACGGGAACCCCTCCAACCACCTCGATCTCCTCGTCGCGCAGTTGAAGCCGACGACGGCGCATTCGGATCGGGGTGGCCTCGGGGCGCGCCGGATCGATAGGAGCGGGTACACCCGACGACGAGTACCGGAAGGTGGGCAGCATCGTTGTGGTCAGACGTGGGTTACCGGAGACGGCGAGGTAGACGTCCGGCTCACCTGTCCACATCGCCAGGCCATGAATCAGGGCTGCCGATGTGTGAGACAGACAGGTGGCGGAGGGGAGGAGTTGTTGCGCGGCAATCGCACGCGCTAAGGACACCGTGAACCGCTGCTCCCAGCGTTGCCTGCCCGGGACTGCGTGCAGGTAGGCGCCCGGCATGAGTCGCAGCAGATCAGGATTGCGCGACGCGTGGAAGCGCTTGCGGCCGCCTGAGTAGATGATGGTCGGCCGAAGGTGCGCCGGGATCGGGCAGATGGGAGTGGGGTGGCTGGCAGTGGTGGCGACGGGGCTCATGCAGCGAGTCTTCTCAAGAGTTTCGGGGCCTGGCGAGTGCAGAGCCCCGTGGGTGTGGACTCGCCGGAGTCTGAAGGCAGGAGTGCTTCGCTGTGGATCCCGCAGTGACCACTGAACGCCCGCTTCCCGGACGAGAGGCGGGATCGACGTGCTCGTCGCGACGTCGTCGGGTTGGGGCGGCCAGCAGGTGGACGGGCTGGAGAGGGCGGTGGGGATCGGGGACGTACATGTGCGCCGAGGACTGCGATGTCCTCCAGGTCGCTGAGGTCCGTCCCCAGTGGTCTGGAGGAGAACGCAGTCGCCGATCGAAATGTACGTTCCCGACGTCGCCGGCCGGAGGGAAGCGGGGCCGGTTGGCGGACGCAGAGGAGAGGCGGGCTCGCGGACGTGCAGGGCCGCGGGGGCCGGGGGAGTGGGTGGCTGGGCGCGCCGGGCGCGAGCCGACTGGCAGCCGCTCAGCCAGTGGGCCGCACCGAGGGAATCAGGTCACGCGGTGGACACGGGTGGGGCAGTATGCGCGACTGTGGTGGGAATCGCAAGGAACCAGGGTGGATCGGCGTGGAGTCCTTGACGTCGGCCGTGTACGCTAGCGCTTTGCGTGCATTGTGTGTATTGGTGCGAGGAGTATCTGCCCTCCGCACGGGCTCCGGCCCGTCGGAACCCTGGCGGGCGTGAGCCCGGCAACGCAGATTCTACTCAACCCGGTGCCCGCAGTGCGCGTTGTGTGATCCCCGATCTGAGGGAAGGATCCCCCTTTGGCTGCCTCGCGCACCTCCGCACCCACTGCTGCAGACATCGCCGCTCGTACCGCGTCGCGTCGTATCAACTTTGCCAAGATCGCCGAGCCCATGCAGGCTCCGAATCTGCTTGCCCTCCAGACCGAGAGCTTCGACTGGCTCGTCGGTAACGAGAGGTGGCGCGAGCGGATGACCGCCGCCAACAAGGCGCACCCGGGCTCCCTGCCCGAGACCTCCGGTCTGGAGGAGATCTTCGACGAGATCTCCCCGATCGAGGACTTCGGCGAGACCATGGCCCTGTCCTTCCACGACCACCGCTTCGAGGAGCCGAAGTACACGGCCGAGGAGTGCCAGGAGAAGGACCTCACCTACTCCGCCCCCCTCTACGTGGTGGCGGACTTCGAGAACTTCTCCACCGGTGAGATCAAGTCCCAGACGGTCTTCATGGGCGACTTCCCGCTCATGACCGACAAGGGCACCTTCATCGTCAACGGCTCCGAGCGCGTCGTCGTCTCCCAGCTCGTGCGCTCGCCGGGCGTGTACTTCGAGCGCACCACCGAGAAGGCCACGGACAAGTACGTCTACAACGTCAAGTTCATCCCCTCGCGCGGTGCCTGGCTCGAGTTCGAGATCGACAAGTCTGACCGCGTCTCGGTGCGCATCGACCGCAAGCGCAAGCAGGACGTCACCGTCTTCCTGCTGGCCCTGGGCATGGACGAGTCTGAGATCCGCAAGGAGTTCGCGGACTACCCGGCCCTGACCTCCGCCCTGGACGAGGACCGCAAGATCACCACCCAGGACGAGGCGCTCCTGGACATCTACAAGAAGATCCGCCCCGGTGAGCCGCCGAGCGTCGAGGCCGGGCGCACCCTGCTGGAGAACTTCTACTTCAACCCCAAGCGCTACGACCTGGCCAAGGTCGGCCGCTACAAGATCAACAAGAAGCTGGGCCTGGCCTCGGACCTGACCGAGTCCACCCTGCGCATCGAGGACATCGTCGCGGCCCTGCGCTACCTGCTGGCCCTGCACTCCGGCGCCGAGACCGTCGAGGGCGTGCGCGACGGCGAGATCACCGAGATCGCCGTCGAGTACGACGACATCGACCACCTGGGCAACCGCCGCATCCGCGCGGTGGGCGAGCTCATCCAGGCGCAGGTGCGCACCGGTATGAGCCGCATGGAACGTCAGGTGCGCGAGCGCATGACCACCCAGGACGTCGAGGCCATCACGCCGAACACCCTCATCAACATCCGGCCGGTGACGGCCGCGATCAAGGAGTTCTTCGGCACCTCCCAGCTCAGCCAGTTCATGGACCAGAACAACCCGCTGGCGGGCCTGACCCACAAGCGCCGCCTGAGCGCCCTGGGCCCCGGCGGTCTGTCCCGTGAGCGCGCCTCCATGGAGGTCCGCGACGTCCACACCTCGCACTACGGGCGCATGTGCCCCATCGAGTCCCCCGAGGGCCCCAACATCGGCCTCATCGGCTCGCTGGCGACCTTCGGGCGCATCAACCCCTTCGGCTTCGTCGAGACCCCCTACCGCGTCGTCGTCGACGGCCGGGTCACTGACGAGACCCACTACCTGACGGCCGACGACGAGGACCGCCACGTCATCGCCCAGGCCAACGTCGCCCTCACCGAGGACGGCCACTTCACCGAGGACCACGTCCTGTGCCGCGTCACCGGCGGTGAGCCGGCCCTCGTGCCCTCCTCGCAGGTGGACCTCATGGACGTCTCCCCGCGCCAGATGGTGTCGGTGGGTACCTCCCTCATCCCCTTCCTCGAGCACGACGACGCCAACCGCGCCCTCATGGGCGCCAACATGCAGCGCCAGGCCGTGCCGCTCATCCGCCCCGACGCCCCGCTGGTGGGCACGGGCATGGAGCGGCGCACCGCCGTCGACGCCGGTGACGTCCTCGTGGCCGACAAGGCCGGTGTCGTCACCGAGGTCTGCGCGGACTTCGTGCGCGTGGCCAACGACGACGGCACCGAGAACGTCTACAAGGTCGCCAAGTTCCGCCGCTCCAACCAGGGCAACTGCTACAACCAGCGGGTCGTGGCCACCGAGGGCGAGCGAGTCGAGGTCGGTACGGTCCTGGCCGACGGCCCCGCCACCAACGAGGGCGACCTGGCCCTGGGCCAGAACCTCCTGGTCGCCTTCATGACCTGGGAGGGCCTCAACTACGAGGACGCCATCATCATCTCCCAGCGCGTGGTCGCCGAGGACATGCTCACCTCGATCCACATCGAGGAGCACGAGGTCGACGCCCGCGACACCAAGCTGGGCGCCGAGGAGATCACCCGCGACATCCCCAACGTCAGCGAGGAGACCCTGGCCAACCTCGACGAGCGCGGCATCATCCGCATCGGCGCCGAGGTCCGCAGCGGCGACATCCTCGTGGGCAAGGTGACCCCCAAGGGTGAGACCGAGCTGACCAGCGAGGAGCGCCTCCTGCGCGCCATCTTCGGTGAGAAGGCCCGCGAGGTGCGCGACACCTCCCTGCGCGTGCCCCACGGCGAGTACGGCATCGTCACCGGCGTGCGCGAGATCGACGCCGCCTCCGACGACGCCGAGCTGCCCGCGGGTGTCAACCGCATGGTGCGCGTCTACATCGCCCAGCGCCGCAAGATCACCGTCGGTGACAAGCTCTCCGGCCGTCACGGCAACAAGGGCGTCATCTCCAAGATCCTGCCCGTGGAGGACATGCCCTTCCTGGCCGACGGCACCCCGGTCGACGTCATTCTCAACCCGCTGGGCGTGCCCAGCCGTATGAACGTCGGACAGGTCCTCGAGCTGCACCTGGGATGGGTCGCCTCCCGCGGCTGGGACGCCACCGCCGCCCGCGAGGCCGGCGAGGCCTGGACCGCCAACCTGCCCGAGAACGGCATCAAGGCCGAGCCCCGCACGCCCGTGGCCACGCCTGTCTTCGACGGTGTGCGGGACAACGAGCTCATGGGGCTGCTGGGCTCCACGCTGCCGACCTCCGACGGCCTGCAGCTGGTCGAGCCCAACGGCAAGGCCCGCCTGTTCGACGGCCGCTCCGGCGAGCCCTTCCCGTACCCCATCTCGGTGGGCTACATGTACATCCTCAAGCTCCACCACCTCGTGGACGACAAGATCCACGCCCGCTCCACGGGTCCGTACTCCATGATTACCCAGCAGCCGCTGGGTGGTAAGGCCCAGTTCGGTGGTCAGCGCTTCGGTGAGATGGAGGTGTGGGCCATGGAGGCTTACGGCGCCGCCCACGCCCTCCAGGAGCTCCTCACCGTCAAGTCCGACGACGTCAACGGCCGTGTCAAGGTCTACGAGGCCATCGTCAAGGGCGAGGACATCCCCGAGCCCGGCATCCCCGAGTCCTTCAAGGTGCTCATGAAGGAGATGCAGTCGCTGTGCCTGAACGTCGAGGCCCTGGACGCCGAGGGCGTCGCCATCGCCCTGGACGACACCGACGACGACGGCTCGCGCGCCGCCGATGAGCTCGGCTTCGACCTGGGCCGGCGTCCGGGCGGGGCCATGGCCTCCACGGTTGACGAGATCTGAGTGGCCACCGCCTGGTGACGACTTCGTGACAACTTCATCGAGCCCCGGTTGAGGGCGGGTGGCCCACCCGCCGCCCGCCCTCCCACCAGGCTCGCAGGCGCCGTCGGAGTCATGGAACAACGACGACGGAACGCCCCCAGACCACCACCTGATGAGATTTCACCATCGGAAGTAGGAACTGTGCTCGACGCCAACGTGTTCGACAGGATCCAGCTCGGCCTCGCCACCGCGGAGGACATTCGCTCGTGGTCCCACGGCGAGGTCAAGAAGCCCGAGACCATCAACTACCGCACCCTCAAGCCCGAGAAGGACGGCCTCTTCTGCGAGAAGATCTTCGGCCCCACCCGGGACTGGGAGTGCGCCTGCGGCAAGTACAAGCGCGTGCGCTACAAGGGGATCGTCTGCGAGCGCTGCGGAGTCGAGGTCACTCGCTCCAAGGTGCGTCGCGAGCGCATGGCCCACATCAAGCTCGCCGCGCCGGTCACCCACATCTGGTACTTCAAGGGCGTGCCCTCGCGTCTGGGCTACCTGCTCAACCTCGCGCCCAAGGACCTGGAGAAGGTCATCTACTTCGCGGCTTACATGGTCACCGAGGTGGATGAGGAGGGCCGTCACGACGACCTGCCCTCGCTGCGCAACGAGCTGGAGGTCAAGAAGAAGCACCTCGAGGAGTCCGGCCAGGCCGAGGTCGAGGCGCGCCAGCAGCGCCTCGAGGAGGACCTCGCCCAGCTCGAGTCCGAGGGCGCCGAGGCCTCCCAGCGCGACAAGCTCCGCAAGACCGCCGAGCGCGAGATCACGGCCATGCGCCGCCGCAACCAGCGCGCCCTGGAGCACATGGACAAGGTGTGGGACCGCTTCGTGAGCCTCAAGGTCGGTGACCTGGAGGGTGACGAGGTCCTCTACCGCGACATGGTCGCCGACTACGGCATCTACTTCAAGGGCTCCATGGGCGCCGAGGCCATCCAGGCCCGCCTGCGCAGCTTCGACCTCGAGGCCGAGGCCTCCGCCCTGGCCGAGATCGTCGAGAACGGCACCGGCCAGCGCAAGACCCGCGCCATCAAGCGCCTCAAGGTCGTCAACGCCTTCCGCATGACCGGCACCGCCCCGGAGTCGATGGTCTTGGACAACATCCCGGTCATCCCGCCGGACCTGCGCCCCATGGTCCAGCTCGACGGTGGCCGCTTCGCCACGTCCGACCTCAACGACCTCTACCGCCGCGTCATCAACCGCAACAACCGCCTCAAGCGGCTCATGGACCTGGGCGCCCCGACGATCATCGTCAACAACGAGAAGCGCATGCTTCAGGACGCCGTCGACGCCCTGTTCGACAACGGCCGCCGCGGTCGCCCGGTCACCGGTGTGGGCAACCGTCCGCTGAAGTCCCTGTCCGACATGCTCAAGGGCAAGCAGGGCCGCTTCCGCCAGAACCTCCTGGGCAAGCGCGTGGACTACTCCGGCCGTAGCGTCATCGTCGTCGGCCCCCAGCTCAAGCTCCACCAGTGCGGTCTGCCCAGCCAGATGGCCCTGGAGCTGTTCAAGCCCTTCGTCATGAAGCGGCTCGTCGAGCTCAAGGAGGCCCAGAACGTCAAGGCCGCCAAGCGCATGGTCGAGCGCGCCAACCCGAAGGTCTGGGACGTCCTGGCCGAGGTCATCCGCGAGCACCCCGTGCTGCTCAACCGCGCTCCCACCCTGCACCGCCTGGGCATCCAGGCCTTCGAGCCCCAGCTCATCGAGGGCAAGGCCATCCAGCTGCACCCGCTCGTGTGCGGCGCCTTCAACGCCGACTTCGACGGCGACCAGATGGCCGTCCACCTGCCGCTGGGCGCCGAGGCGCAGGCCGAGGCCCGCATCCTCATGCTGTCCTCGAACAACATCCTCAAGCCCTCCGACGGGCGCCCCGTGACCATGCCCAGTCAGGACATGATTATTGGCACCTACTACCTCACCTCCGACCCCGACCCGGCGGTCGAGGTCGAGCGTGACGCCGAGGGCAATGAGATCGTCCCGGCCTTCTCCTCCTTCGCGGAGGCGGTCATGGCCTACGACTTCGGCAAGCTCCACGTCAACGCCGCCTGCGACATCCGCTTCGAGGAGGGCATCGCCGCTCCCGAGGGATGGCAGCCGCCCGAGGGCTGGAGTGAGGGCGACCCGATCACCCTGCGCACCTCGCTGGGCCGGGCCCTGTTCAACACCTCGCTGCCCGAGACCTTCCCCTACGTCAACTACATCGTTGACAAGAAGCAGCTGGGAAACATCGTTAACGCCCTGGCGGAGAACTACTCGCGCGTCGAGGTCGCCGCCTCCCTGGACGCCCTCAAGGCCAACGGCTTCTACTGGTCCACCTGGTCCGGTATCACTGTCGCCTTCGCCGACGTCGTCTCCCCGGAGGCCAAGCAGGAGATCCTCGTTCGCTACGAGAACGAGGCCGCTGAGATCGAGGAGCAGTTCGAGCTCGGTGCCCTCACCGAGGACGACCGCTACGCCTCCCTCATCGACATCTGGACCAAGGCCACCGCCGAGGTCGCCGAGGCGATGCGCGAGAACTTCCCGCAGCGCAACACCGTCTACCAGATGGTGGTCTCCGGGGCCCGAGGCAACTGGGACCAGATCCGCCAGCTCGCCGGTATGCGTGGACTGGTGGCCGACCCCAAGCAGCGCCTCATCGAGCGCCCGATCAAGTCGAACTACCGCGAGGGCCTGAGCGTCCTGGAGTACTTCATCGCCACCCACGGAGCCCGTAAGGGCCTGGCGGACACGGCGCTGCGTACCGCCGACTCCGGCTACCTCACGCGTCGTCTGGTCGACGTCTCCCAGGACGTCATCGTCCGCGAGGAGGACTGCGGCACCCGCAAGGGCCTGACCAAGCGGATCTTCTCCTGGATCGACGCCGGTGACGAGCTCATCAAGGAGCCCTCGGAGATCCTGGGCACCACCGTGTTCGGCACCACCCTGGCGCGCGACGCCATCGACGCCGAGGGCAACCTCATCATCGAGGCCGGCGCCGACCTCGGCGACGCCGAGATCCAGGCCGCCATCGACGCGGGCATCGAGGAGATCACGGTGCGCTCCGTGCTCACCTGCGACTCCAACGTCGGCACCTGCGCCGCCTGCTACGGCCGCTCGCTGGCCACCGGTAAGCGCGTCGACATCGGTGAGGCCGTCGGCATCATCGCCGCCCAGTCCATCGGTGAGCCCGGCACGCAGCTGACCATGCGTACCTTCCACACCGGTGGCGCGGCCGGCGCCGCCGACATCACCCAGGGTCTGCCCCGTGTGCAGGAGCTCTTCGAGGCCCGCACCCCCAAGGGCGAGGCCGCCGTGGCCGAGGCCGCCGGCACCCTCAAGATCGAGGACGACGCCGACGGCAAGCGCCTGGTCATCACCCGCGACGACGGCGAGGAGGACGTCATCGTCCCGGTCTCGCGCCGTCAGCGCCTGCTGGTGAACGACGGCGATCACGTCGAGCCCGGCCAGGCCCTCACTGAGGGTCCGGTCGACCCCAAGAAGGTCCTGCGCCTGCGCTCGGTGGCCGCCACCCAGCGCCACCTCGTCGAGGAGGTCCAGGAGGTCTACCGCTCCCAGGGCGTGGACATCCACTCCAAGCACATCGAGGTCATCGTGCGTCAGATGCTGCGCCGCGTGACCGTGCTGGACTCCGGGGACACCCGCCTCCTCCAGGGGGACCTCGTGGACGTCATGCACTACCGCGCCGAGAACCGCCGGGTCATGGCCGAGGGCGGCAAGACCGCCACCGGCCGTACCGAGCTCATGGGAATTACCAAGGCCTCGCTGGCCACGGACTCCTGGCTGAGTGCCGCCTCCTTCCAGGAGACCACGCGCGTGCTCACCGAGGCCGCCATGAACGGCAAGTCCGACCCGCTGCTGGGCCTCAAGGAGAACGTCATCCTCGGTAAGCTCATCCCCGCCGGTACGGGTCTGGCCCGCTACTCGGACATCGAGGTCGAGCCCACCGAGGAGGTCAAGGCCGAGGTCTTCTCCCGCGTGGACCTGGGAGACGGCGTTTTCGGCGAGTCCGTCGCCCTGGACGACTTCCACTTCGGTGGGGACCTGCGTGCGGACTTCTCCGACGACTTCCGCACCGGCTTCTCCAGCAGCGAGGACGTCGAGTTCTGATCGAGCCGCCACCGGGTCCACGGGACCTGAGGCTCGCATAGCGTTCGGCCCGCTCTCCGGCAGGGGAGCGGGCCGAACGCCGTCAGAGGCCGGGCTTGGAGGAGCCGGGCTCGGAGGAATGGTGCTCAGGCACCGAGCATGGTCTCGCGGACACGGCTGACCCAGGCCAGCTTGTCCTCCAGGGAGGCACTCGCCGGAGTGTTGATCTTGAGGCCCTCGTAGACCTGGGCGCCATCGGCGGCCCGCATCGTGGCGGCCACCCGCTGTGGGGTGAGCCAGCTGGTCGGCTCGTGCTCGGCCAGCGGCAGGTGCGCGTCGGCCCACGCCCAGGCCCACTGCGTCTCCTCCGGTCCGGCGCCCGAGATCATGACGCCACCTAGGAGACCCGCCTCCACGAGCTCGCGCACGTGGCTCTCCGGGGTGGACGGGTCATGGGTCTCGATGACGGAGCGCCCCCAGTTGACGGTGATGAGTGCCGCGGTGTCCCGGCAGGCGTCGATCTCCTGGGCCAGCGTCAGGAAGGCCTTCTCCGAGGGGCCCACGCCGCCCTCGGCATCGCAGTGCTCCACGATCATCCCCAGGCCGCGGGAGGCGAAGTCCTCGCTCAGCTCGCTCAAGGAGGCATGGAAGGCCTCAGGGATGGCCTGGTGGTGCGGCGCCGAGTGCAGTTCCACCCGGGTGACGAGCCGCTCGCCCGCAGCCTCGTGCAGGCGGTCGACGGCCTCCAGCAGCGAGCGGGTGTAGGCCAGTGCCTGAGCGCGTCCGTCGTCGTCGGGGGAGGCCAGTCCGAAGACGGGATCGGCTCCGGCGCGTCCCATGGTTCCCGGGATCGCCGTGATGACGCACTGGTCGAAGCGCCCGGCCAGCTGCTCGGCCAGCCACGGCTCGGGGGCGTCCAGGGCCTCCCGGAAGGGCAGCTCGATGCCGTTGATCCAGCCGAGGTCACCCAGGGCGGCGTACAGGGCGGCGGCACCGCTGCAGTCCTCGTCGTCGGGCGGAAGCATGGGGTAGGCGCCGACGACGAAGGGCACGGTGCGGGTCTGGGCGGGTGTGTCAGTCCGATTCTCTGAGGTGGCGGACATGTGGTCTCCTTGAGGTTCAGGGATCGTGCTACAGTGCGCGATACGTCAGACATCATATGACTGGATGTGCGGTGGCGCACTGTCGCGCACGGCACTGCCGGTCATCCAGCGCCGGCGGGCAGCCGCCGCCGGCACGAAGGACCTCCTCATGCTCTTCGACCTCACCGCATCCAAGACCTCCCCCCTGAGCCTCAGAGAGGAGGATGTCGCCGCCCTGGCCGCCTGCGGGCGCGGCACGATCCTTCTCGATGTCGCCGCCCGCGCCGACGCCACCCTCATTGCGTTCACCGGCACCAACGGGCGGATCACCCTGTCCCTGCGCGCCGGCCGCCTCGATGGCGAGCAGGTCCTCGGGGCGGTCGGCCGTCCGGAGGAGGCCCCCGGAGCCGGGAGTGAGGGCGGTATCCAGCGGCGGGTCCTCGACGCCGAGGACGCCCTGGGCCTGGACGACGGCCGCCCCCACACGATCGCGGTGACCGTCAACGAGACCGGCACCCACCTCTACGCCGACGGCTACGAGTGCTTCTCCACGACGCTGCCAGCCTTCCTCGCCCAGATCGGGCTGACTGAGGTGCGCATCGACCCCGACGGGATCGCCGCGGTCACCCGCCTGGCCGCCTGGGACGAGCCGCTCAGCGACCGCGCCGTCATGGCCCAGTCCCTGGCCGCCACCCCGCTGGTCCAGTTCGCGGCCAATGAGCTCTCCGCCCGCGACGCCCGCCGCACCGGCGCCCTGACCACCGGCTCCATCCGGGCGCTGCTGCGCACCCGCGGCCGCGGCCAGGCCGGCACCATCATCGCTGCGACCGGCCAGGGCGGCACCCTGCACCTCGACATCGATGCGGGAGGTCTGAGCTACCGGGTGCTCCCCGGTGAGGACTCACCCGAGACCGAGCCCCTCATTGAGGTGTGGGCCCCCGGCCACTGGGACGACGGGACCTGGCACGACGTCGTGGTCACCTCGGGGCGCGGCGCGGTGGAGATCCACGTCGATGGCTACCAGGTGGCCCTCGTCCCCGGCGGCGCCTTCCTGGCCGACATCGCGCCGGTGACGCGTGTCGTGGTGGGCGCCGACCTGGACGGCAGGCGCCTCTTCGGCGAGGCGCAGACCGCCATGATCTACGACGCCGCCCTCACCGACGCCCAGGTCAAGCGCCTGGCTGGGGCCGCCCCGCTGCCCACGCGCGCCCTGTTTGACACCGGCTACCACGGTGCCCGGTCCTACCGGATCCCCTCCCTGCTCACCCTGGACAGCGGCGTCATTCTGGCCGGCGCCGACCAGCGCGTCTCCATCCCCAACGACGCCCCCAACGACATCAACCTCGTCATGCGCCGCAGCCTCGACGGCGGGGCCACCTGGGAGGAGATGCGCACCCTGCTCAGTCTCCCGGGTACCGGGGCACTGGGGGCCAGCCTCATCGACTCCGTCCTGGTCCAGGACCGTTCCACCGGGCGCGTCATCTGTCTGGTCGACCAGTTCCCCGGCGGCATCGGCCAACCCAACGCGGCTGTCGGCACCGGCTTCGATGAGCAGGGGCGCCGCGTGCTGCACGACGGCGCCGGCGAGCTCTTCGCCGTCGAGCCCGACGGCAGCGTCGTCACGCAGGCCGGCGAGGCCACCGACTACCGCGTCATTCTCAGAGGCGATGACGCCGCCGGGGTGCGCGCCGGCGACGTGCTCCGGGGCGGCCGGGCGGTCGGCAGCATCTACCTCGCTCACGAGCAGGCCCCCGAGGACTGCCTCTTCCAGCACCGCGGCTCCCACCTGCTCATGCTCACCTCCGACGACGACGGCGCCACCTGGTCCGAGCCGATCGACATCACCGCCCAGGTCAAGGCCGAATGGATGTGCTTCCTGGGAACCGGCCCCGGCAACGCCATCCAGCTGACCGCACCGGAGTACGCCGGACGCATCCTCGCACCCGTCTACTACAGCCACGAGGCCGGCGGCACCGGCTACCTGTCCTGCGCCGCCATCTACTCCGACGACGGCGGGACCACCTGGACCCTGGGCGCCTCACCCAATGACGGACGCGAGGTGCTGGGCGCCGTCGTCCACTCCCGGGACCTGGCCGACGAGCGGGCCAGCCTGTACGAGTCCGTCCTGGTCGAGGGCGCCGACGGCGCCGTGCACGTGTGGGCCCGCAACCAGCACCCCTCGGGCCGGGTCGCCCACGCCGTCTCCCGTGACGGGGGCGTCATCTGGGGGGAGGTCGACTACGACGCGCAGCTCCCCGAGATCTTCTCCCAGCCCAATGCCATCGCCGTCACCGGCCTGGAGGGTGCAGCGGCCGCAGAGGGCGGAGATGGCGCCACGGGGGCGGCCGGCCGGGGGATCGTCTTCGCCAACGCCTCCCGGATGCTTCCCTTCCGCGGCTGCGGCGTCCTGCGCCTGAGCGACGACGACGGCGCCACCTGGCCCCACAACCGGGTCATCAACCCGCGCCACTACGTCTACCAGTGCATGGCCCAGCTGCCCAGCGGTGACATCGCCCTGCTGTGGGAACGCGAGTGGCAGGGGCTCTTCCTCACCACGGTGCCGCTGGCCTGGCTGACGAGCTCGCGCTCGACCATCAGCTGAGCACGCCCGGCCCCGCCGACCCGGGTGCCCGCGGTGCACAGGGCGGGGAAGAGGTGGGGGAGAATCGCCCCATGACGAGTCCCTCGCCCTCAGCCTCCACGCCCCGGCCCGAGCAGGCACCGGGTGCCGCCACACCCCGCCGCGCCCCGCACGAGCTGCTGGGACTGACCAGCCCCGCCTACGGCGGCGACTACAACCCCGAGCAGTGGGATGAGGCCACCTTCGCCGAGGACCTCGAGCTCATGGCCGAGGCCGGCGTCAACCTGGTCTCCTTGGGCATCTTCTCCTGGGCGCGCCTCGAGCCGCGCGAGGGCGTCTACGAGCTCGACTGGCTGGTGGAGATCGTCGACCGCCTCCACGAGGCTGGCATCGCCGTCGACCTGGCCACCGCCACCGCCTCTCCGCCCGTCTGGATGGCCACCGACCACCCCGAGTCCCTGCCGATGAACGCCGACGGCGTGCGCCTGGGCCTGGGCTCGCGCCAACAGTACTGCCCCAGCTCCACCGTCTACCGGGAGCGCGCCGCCGCCCTGGCCGCGGCGCTGGCCGAGCGCCTGGGCGACCACCCGGGCGTCGTCATGTGGCACATCGGCAACGAGTACGGCTGCCACACCGCCGAGTGCTTCTGCCCCGCCTGCGCCCGGGCCTTCCGGGCCTGGCTGGCCGAGCGCTACGACGACGTCGAGCGCCTCAACGCCGCCTGGGGCACCGACTTCTGGTCCCAACGCTATACGAGCCTGGAGCAGATCGCCCCGCCCGCCGCCATGCCCACCTTCCCCAACCCCGCCCAGATGCTGGACTGGAGGCGCTTCAGCGACCACCAGCTGCGCAGCCTCATGGAGGCCGAGGCCCGCATCCTGCGGCAGCACTCAACGCGGCCGGTGACCACCAACTTCATGGGCGACTTCCCGGCCACCGACTACTGGCGCTGGGCCGAGTCTCTCGACATCATCTCCGACGACTCCTACCCCGACCCCGCCGACCCGGCCGCCGCCCACGAGGTCGCCTGGGCCGGTGACCTCATGCGGGGCCTGGCGGAGGGGCGCCCCTGGATCCTCATGGAGCAGGCGCCCAGCGCCGTCCAGTGGCGCAGGCGCAACTCGCCCAAGCGCCCCGGCCAGCTCCTCCTGTGGTCCCTGGCCCGCGTGGCCCACGGCGCCGACGGCGTCCTGCAGTTCCAGTGGCGCCAGTCCCGCCAGGGCGCCGAGACCTTCCACTCCGGCATGGTCCCCCACGCCGGGCGCGACAGTCGCACCTGGGAGGAGACCGCGGCCACCGGGCAGGCGCTCGCACGCCTCGGGCCGGTGCTGGGGGAACCGGTGCAGGCCGAGACGGCCCTCGTCCTGGACTGGGAGAGCCAGTGGGCCCTGAGCACCGCCATCGGCCCGGTCGAGGTCGGCGAGCGCTTCGAGGCGGCCCGCGCCTGGCACCGCAGCCTATGGGAGGCCGGGATCGCCACCGACATCGTCCCGGTGGGCCGGAGCCTGGAGGGCTATCGCCTCATCATCGTTCCCGCCGTGTTCATCGACCACCCCGCGCTCGCCGGGCACCTGGAGCGGGCGGTCGCCGCCGGCGCCCAGGTCGTCGTGGTCGGCCCCACCGGGGTCGTCGACGCCAACGCGGGAGCCGTCCTGGGCGGCTACCTGGGATCCCTGCGGCCCCTGCTGGGGGTGCGGGTCACCGATCACGCCGCCCTGACCGGTCAGGTCCAGCAGCCTGATCCCCGAGGCGCGCTCGTCAACCGACTCAGCCGCGCCGTCGGGACTCCCGCCGCCGAGACCTGGACGGGACTGGAGGCCGTCAGCGAGCCCCTGCGCCGAGTCCTGGACCGGATGGGAACGCCCGCCCCCGACCTGCGCGCCGGCGGCTGGGCCGAAGAGCTCCGTATCGACGAGGCGCCCGAGGAGGCGGCTGAGAACACCCGGGCGGGGCAGGGGCGGCTGCCGGTGGAGGTCGTCGCGGTCTTCGACGGCCGCGGCGGGGGAGCGGACCTGGCCGGGCGGCCCGCCATCACCCGGCGGTCTATGAGCGGGGCAGGAGCGGGCTGGTACGTGGCCGCCGACCTTGACGCCCTCAGCCGGGCCGCCCTACTGACACTGGTGTGCGCGCACGCCCGGCTGCGACCCGTGGTCGCCGACCTGCCCGACGGCGTCGAGGCTCAGCGGCGCGGGGACGTCCTCTTCCTGCTCAACCACTCCGACCGGGCCGCTGAGGTGGCCGGAGTCGTGGGCACCGACCTGCTGAGCGGCCAGTCCTGCACGGGCCACGTGATCGTGCCCCCGCGCTCAGCGCTCGTGGTGCACGAGAACACTCGGTGAAGTCCTCCTTCCGGGGCCGAGGCACCTCGTGCCGGTAGCCTCGGTGGCGTAGCCTCGTGGTCGTAGAGACCCCATCGTTACCCCTCTGGCAAGGAGCCTCATCGTGTCCCGTCCTCTCTCCCGTGGGCCGCAGTTCGACGACGACGCAGACGTGGACGCCGCTGTCGAGCGCACCGAGCACATCGACCGCGGTCGGCCCACCGAGCGGATCGACCTGGCCCAGATGGAGGCGCAGCCGGGGGCCACGGAGGCCATCGCCATGCCGCCGGGGGACGAGGGATGGGGGTACCTGCCGCCGTCGACGTCGACCCCGCAGCTGGCCGCCTCCCCGGACCAGCGCAGCCAGTACACCCAGGTCCTCCAACCCATGCCCGCGGCGCCGCAGACGATGGCCATGGAGACGCCGCCGGTCTACCCGGCTGAGCCGGTCCAGCCGGTCTACGCCACCCCCGAGCCCGCACGGCCCATGGTCTCCCAGGTGCCGGTGCGTGAGACCTGGGGTGAGCCCGAGCCTGAGCCCCCGGTGGAGCTTCCGCGTCCCCCTGAGCGCCGTCGTACGGCCGCCCTGCCGTTGGGGACGATCATGGTGCTCGTGGCCTGCGGGGCCCTGGGCTGGGGGACCTACACGCTGCTGAGCACGCTGCATGTCTTCGAGATCCTCTCGACTCAGAGCTGGACGCCCAACTGGGCGGCGATCGGCGCCGTCGGCGGCGGCGCGGTGCTGGCCTTCTTCGCCTTCCTCGTGTCCTGCTCGGCGCTGGCCAGAGCCAAGCCGAAGGGGCCTGCCGCCCTGCTGGTCCTGGCGGCACTGTTCCTGCCCCTGGTGGCCACAGGAGCGGGCATCTACTACGGGGCGGGCGTGCTCAAGACGCATACGCTGGCCGAGGCGGAGAGCTTCTCCGGGCAGCTCAAGATCGGCAATGTCGACCAGGCCCTCCAGGCGCTGCAGTCCGGAGTCTCCTTCCCCGGACGCGACGACCTCATCAGCATCCTCAACACGGTCAAGGAGAAGGCCGCTGAGCAGGGTGTCGCCTCGCCGGACACGGACTCGCAGGGGACCGACCAGTCCGGGGACCAGCAGGACGGCTCCCAGGACGGTGGCGGTCAGGAAGGCGGCGACGGCCAGCAGGGTGAGGGCGGCTCGGCGGGCGGCGAGGGCTAGCCTCAGCCGCGGTAGGACGTTGGGCGCACCGAGGCGGCTCTGTCCGTGCTCATCCGCGGACAGCGCGGATCGCATGTCAAGACTGGGTGACGAAACTGGTGCGCGGCCGTTTTTCATGGGGTAGAACTGCCGTGTTTGATTCCCTATCGAAGGCAGCCCTGTGTCTCACAGCAGTTTTCCTCCTGATCCTTCCCATGGCACTGGTGAGGTTCCAGTCCCTGCGCCGCCGATGACGTCGGGGCCGGAGACCGGCAGCTTTCCCGCTGTGCCTGTGCCTCCTCCGCCGAGCGCCCCCGCGCCCCAGGTGCCCAACGTGGCCGAGGCTCCTCCTCCGCCTCCGGTGCCCGCCCCTGGAGGAGAAGCTGTGGCCGCACCGAACACTATGGGCGTTCCGGTCGCTGCGGCTGCCGCACCTGGTGCGCCGGCACCGCAGGCCCAAGGCGGGTACGTGCAGCCCGGGCAGGTGGCTCAGGCCTCGCCCTTGGCGCAGACCTTCACTGCCTGGTTCCGCGGCCCGGGCCTGACCTCCACGGCCCTGAGCCTGGCGATCGTGCTCGGCTCCGCGGCCATCAGCGCGATCCTCATGCTTGTGGCCCTGTCCACCTCGGAATCGACGAAGACGTTCCCGACGACCTTCTCCACTTTGCCGCTGCTCATGGGCTGGAGCCTGGGCGGGCAGTTCGTCATGTCGGGCTCAAATTCTTACGAGACGATCACCCTGACCTTCACGCTGCTACCCATGGGGGCACTGACCGCCGCTGGCATCGGGGTCTTCTGGCTGGCGCGCCGCCGGGCCGCGGTTGACGGGTCGGCGGCCCCGCTGGTCCCGACTCTGGCGCGGGCCGGAGCCGAGGCTCTGGCTGTGGCCCTGGTGGCCTGCTTGGTGACGGCACCGTTCTCCATGACCGCCACGATGATGGGGCTGAAGGTCATGACGGTCTCCTCCTCCGCGCTGATGACGATCCTTTTGGTGACTGTGGTGGTCTTCGTGGCGCTGGTGGTCGCTCGCAGCGGCGGGTCGCTGCTCGAGCGCCTGCCGAGCCCGGTGGTGCAGCTCGGCCGCGAGCTGGGCGCCTTGAGCACGGCACTGGGCGTGGTCCTGGGGGTCTTCGTCGTCCTTGCCTACATCGCTGCGGTACTGATCCAGGGGTCGGGTTTCGCCTCGATCCTTCTGCTGCCGGTGCTCCTGCCGAACCTGGTACTGCTCGCCCTGGGCCTGGGGTCCCTGGGAGGCATCACCCTGGACAAGAGCGAGGCCGCGGCGGCTCTGGCCTACTTCCTGCCGTCCCTGGGCGGCGAGGACGGTGGCGACGCCTACGCCTGGACCTGGTTCGGCAGCTGGTCGATCCTGCTGTTCGCGGCCATGATCGTGGCCATCGCGGCGGCGGCGCTGCGCGTGGGTGTCAGGCGCGCTCGCACGGGGCGGACCGAGTGGCAGCGCGTCTGGCAGCTTCCGCTCGTGTCGCTGGTCCTGGGGGCGATCGTCTTCTACGGGCTGCTGCCGTTGCGCTTCTCGGGCGCTGACACCCCGATGCGCTCCTCGGGCGGCGGGGCCGGCCACTACATGTCTCTGAGCCTGCAGCCCAACGCCCTGACCTTCTTCCTGCTCGGGGTTGTCGTGGCGATCATCTCCGTGCTGGCCGAGCTGCTGCCTCTGTGGGTCTACTCCTCCTTCCCGGCGGTGCTGCGGCTGGCCGGCGGGAAGAAGGCCAGTGCGGCCTGGCGTGCGGGCACCTCCGGCGTGAGTTCGACGTCGTCGGCCCAGCAGTGGGCGTACAGCACCGACCCGGCCACCGGGGCCAGCATCGCCACGGACCCGGCCACCGGCGCCGTCTTCTCCATGGACCCGGCGACCGGCCAGTGGGTGGAGACCACGCCGGCCTCGCAGGCCCCGGCTCCCGGACCTGGCGGCGCGGCCGCGGGCGCGACTGCTGCGGGCGACCTGCCCGAGCCCGCCCCGATGAGTGCGGCCTCGCGCAAGAAGGTCATTCTGGGACTGTCGGCCTTCGGGGTCGTGGTGGCGCTGGTGGTGGCCGGCGTCGTCGGGCTCAATATCGTCAACGGCATGCGCGGCCCCGAGAAGGCGGTCGAGAGCTACCTGACGCTCCTGTCGGAGGGGAAGGCCTCCGAGGCCACCAAGATGGTGGACCCCGGTGTCCCCAACGACCAGCGCAAGCTGCTGACCGACGACGCCCTCAAGGCCGCCAAGGCGAGGATCAAGGTCACCAAGATCGACAAGCCCACCATCTCCGGTGACACCGCCACGATCAAGGCTCACCTGTCCCTGGACGGGAAGGCCTTCGAGTACGACTTCACCGCCTCGAAGTCGTCGGGATCCTTCGGCCTGGACAGCTGGAAGGTGGATAAGCCCCTCGTGGTCTCCGCGGACTTCAGCTCCTCCTCGCTCCCGGGGCTGAAGGTCGCTGGGGTTGCCATCGACCTGGCCAAGGAGAAGGACGGGTGGAGTGGGAGCCGCACCTCGACCCAGTTCGCCTACCCCGGTGTGTACCCGGTGTCGGCGCCGGACTCCGTCAGCAAGTACCTCTCTGCCAAGGAGACCTCCTTCACCCTGATTCCTTCGGGCAAGGGTGCCGCCTCGGAGGCCGAGTCGGTGGGCACCCAGAAGGTGGATGCCACTCCCACTGACGAGCTCAAGACCAAGGCGCTGGAGAAGGTCAAGGAGCAGACGAAGACCTGTGCGACCGTTCCGACGAACTCGGACAAGACCTTCCCCTACCAGACCTCCTCGGACATGACCTCGTTGTCGGTGGAGAAGGACGCCACGAAGGTGGAGTTCTCCGAGGACAGCAATGACCTGTCCTTCACCTCCGACGAGATCAGCATCTCCGGGTCTCCCAAGCCGACGGCCTTCGACAAGAACCCCAGCCCCCGCAAGGCGAAGTTCACTTTCTCCGGGAAGGTGGAGCTGCCGGAGGGTGATGGCGAGCCCACCATCACGATCGAGTCCAGCAGCAGCGTCTTCTAGGGCCACTGGCCGGTGCCGGCCGCTGGGTCGGCACCGGCCAGCAGGATGCGTTCGCGGCGCGTCGTCTCAGGCGGTCACCTTCAGGGTGGATCCGCCCGAGGCGACGCGCCGCACTGCGATGCGCTCGGCGATCTGGTCGCGCAGCTCGGCCACGTGGGAGACGATGCCGACGGTGCGCCCGCCGGCGCGCAGGTGGTCGATCTGGGCCATGACCGCCTGGAGGGTGTCGGCGTCCAGGGTGCCGAAGCCCTCGTCGATGAAGAGGGTCTCCAGGCTCACGCCCCCGGACTCGGCCGAGACGACGTCGGCCAGGGCGAGGGCCAGTGACAGGGAGACGTAGAAGGTCTCCCCGCCCGAGAGGGTCCGGGGGTCGCGGGTGCGTTCGTCTCCGAGGTGGTCGACGACGGCCAGGCCCAGTCCCTTGCGGCGCCGGCGCTGGCTGGTCTCCTCGGCGACCCGGATGAGCTCGTAGCGCCCGGAGGACATCTGGGACAGGCGCTCGTTGGCGAAGACGAGGACCTCCTCGAAGCGGGCCTGCAGCACCCAGGTGGCCAGGGGCGTGCCGGCCTCGTTCTCCCCGCGGGCGAGGTTCGCCACCCGGATGAGGTCGGCGCTGGAGCCGGCCGCCTCCTCATAGGCGGTGGCCGCCTGCTCGACGCCGTCGACGGCCCGGCGCAGGTGCTCGTGGGACTCTGCGGCGCGCGCCTGAGCGGAGGCGGCCTGCCGGGCGGCGGCGTCCGCTTGGGCGAGCTCGGCGGTGGCGGCCTCGAGGCGGTCCTCCTCCTGGCCGCTCAGGGCGGCGATCTGTGGGTCCTCCAGCCCCAGGCGGACCCGCTCGCGGGCGGTGGCGGCGGCGCGCACGCCGGCCGACAGGGCCTCGATGGCACCGCGCTCCATGAGGGCCGCCGTTGCCTGGGCCGCACCAGTGAAGCCCTCCTCCGTCAGCGCGGCGGCCAGGTCGGCCAGGGCGCTGCGGGCCTGAGCTAGGGCGGTGCGGGCGGTGTCGACGTCCTGGGAGGCGTCCTCGGCCTCCTTGGCCCGCACGAGGAGTGCGGCGGCGCGGGCGGTGACGCTCGGCCAGGTCCCGTGCGCCTCCAGGCAGCGCTGCTGGTCCTGGGCGAGGGCTTCGCGCTCGGCCTCCAGGCGGCTGCGGGCCGACTCCTGGGCGGAGCGGGCGGCATCGAGCGCGGCGCGCTCCTGCTCGGTGCCGGCATCGAAGGCCTCGAGGCGCTCCACCAGCTCCTCGACGCCGTCGGCCGCGGCCCGCGCCGTGGCCAGGGAGGTGGCGGCCGCCTCCAGCGCCTCCTGGGCGGCGGGGGCATCCATGCCGTCACTGGTGCGCTGGGCTTCCTGAAGCCGGGTGGCACAGGCGTCTCGCTCCCGGACGGCGCTGCTGAGCGCCTCGTCGGCCTGCCGCTGCTGCTCCTCAGCGGCCTCGACCTGCTGGCGGGTGGCGCCGTCGGTGCCGGCGGTGGCGGGGGAGGGGTGCGTGGTCGAGCCACACACGGGGCAGGGCTCGCCCTCGGTGAGCTCACCGGCGAGCGCCCCGGCGGTCCCGGAGATCCAGGCCAGGCGGGTGGCGCGAACCTGTTCGGTCGCCTCCCGCGCGAGCGCCGCCGCCTGAGCGCAGGCATTGTCCCGCTGGGCGAGCTGCGCGCTGAGCTGCTCGACGGCCAGGGCCGCCCGGTGACGTTCCTCGGCCCGGGCCCGGCGGTCCTGAAGGCCGTCGAGGCGCTCGTGGGCCGCGCGCGCCGCCTCCAGGGTCTCCACCAGGGCGGTGCGCTGCGCGGGGCGCTCGGCGAGCTTCTCCGTGCGCTGCTCCAGCTGGATGGCGGCCCGCTGCAGCTCCGCCTCCCGCTTTTGTAAGGCGCTTTCGCGCTCGGGGAGGCCGGCCTCCAGGTCCACCAGGGTCTCGAGCTGCCCGTGCTCGCGACGGTAGCGGTGCGCCAGGTCGTCAAGGTCGCGGGGGCTCAGAGCCTCGGCGCGCTCCGTCTCCGATTCATCGGCCGCCACAGGGGTCTCTGCCGCCTCGGAGTCCTGTGGGGCCGTGTCCACTTCGGTAGTGCCGGCGCTCGCCTGGCTGGGGTCATCCTCGAGGGCGGTGAGCTGGCGCTGCGCCTCACGGGCCAGGGGCTCGACGAGAGCGGCGGGTGTCACCGTGGCACCATGACTGCGAGCCGCGCTGCCGGTGGCCTCCTCTGCGCTGTCGGCACTGGTGTCTCCGGCCTGTTCGGCCAGGTGGGCCAGTCCGCTCTGGTCGGCGCGGGCGGCCAGTGCGGCGACGGCCTGCTGGGCGCGGTGACGGGCGGCCTGCTCGGCGACCAGGTAGGGCCGCACCCGGGAGGCGCGCTCGGCGGTCTGGAGACGCCGGGCGTCGTCGGCTTCTTGCTCGGCGCGCTCGGCCAGCCGCTCGTTCTCCTCAATGAGGGCCCGGCGCCGCTCCAGGAGGTCGTGGAGGCTCTGGGCTTCCTCGCGGGCCGACTGCGCCCGGGTGAGGACCGTCCCCGCGGCCTCAGAGTGGGCCTCGGCCGATGCGACCCGGTTGCTGGAGGCCTTCAGAACCTCAGCCCCGATGCGGCGAAGAGCCACCAGGTCCGGGGCGGCTCCCGCCATCGCCGCCTCCAAGGCCTGGGCCGGCGTCGGAGCCGGGCCGGCGTCGGCCTCCTGAGGCTCCGCGCGGCCGGCGTCATCCATGGGCAGCGGCAGCGCGTCCTGGGTCCCCCCGGACGGGGCCTCCTGAGACGAGTTATCCGGTGGCGAGTCCTCAGGGAGAGCCGCCTGATCGGCGTCGGCAGTCTCCTCACCGGTATCTGCGGGCTCAGCGGGGGAGGGGACCTCGGTGAGGAGGGGGTACCGTCCCAGGGAGGCGACTTGCCCGCGCAGGTCGGCCGCGGCCTGCTCGACCCGCCGGGCCCCGTCCCGGGAGGCCTGGATGAGGGCGTCCTGGATGGCGTCGTAGATGCCGGTGCCGAAGACGTCCTTGAGGAGGTGCTGGCGCTCGGAGGAGTCGGCGCGCAGGAACCGGGCGAACTTGCCCTGCGGCAGGACGACCGTCTGCGTGAACTGCTCCCGGCTTAAGCCCACGGCGCGCGCGATCTCCGCGTCGGCGTCGCCCACGCGGGTGACGGGCTCGTCGAGCGGCTCCCCGCCGACCTCAGCCAGGTGCCAGAGCTTGACGGTGCCGTTCTGGGTGGTGGTGCCCTGGCCGCGCCGCTTGGCCCGCTCGTAGGTGGGGGTGCGGCGCACCCGGTAGACGCCGGCGCCGGTGGAGAAGACGAGCTCGATGACGCTCTCGGTGTGCGGGCCCACGAGGGTGGAGCGGATGCGCTCCTTGGAGGAGTCGGCCGAGTCGGCCACGTCCCCGTAGAGGGCGAAGACGATCGCGTCGATGATGGTGGTCTTGCCCGAGCCGGTGGGGCCGGTGAGCAGGAAGCGGCCTGAGGCGCCCACGGCGTCGAAGTCGATGTGCTCCCGCCCCGCGTAGGGGCCGATGCCGGTCATGGTCAGGGAGTGGATCCTCATCGCTCGCTCCTCACGCTGGCCAGGGCGGACTCATAGGCGCTGCGCAGGACGCCGCGCTCGGAGGGGTCGGGGGCGCGCCCGCAGACGTCGTCGAAGAAGTCCTCGGTGATGCGCAGCGGGTCGGCCGCGGCGGTGACGGAGATGCGCTCGCGGGCGGTGCGCGTGGGGGCCTCGTGCTGAAAGGCCAGGAGGCTGGGGAAACGCTCCTTGAGGGTGGCTAGGGCACCGGGTGGCCGCTCGCCCTGGAGGATGACGCGCACCCAGGCGCCGGCGGCGTCGTCGAAGGCGGGGGAGAGGAGCTCCGGCATGGTGCCGGTCAGGGTGCGCACCTGGTGCAGGACCGGGGTGGGGATGCGCTCCAGACCGGTGACGCCGTCGGCGCTGAGATCCAGCAGGACGGAGGACTTGGTGGCGCAGTTGCGGGCGCCTTCGGCCTCGTCGAAGGAGAAGGGCAGGGGCGAGCCGGAGTAGACCAGGCGCGGGCCGGTGGGCCGGGTGAGCTCCTGGGGCCGGTGGAGGTGGCCGAGGGCCACGTAGTCCAGGCCGCCGCTGCACTCGGCCAGGGGTGAGCCGCCCAAGGTGGTGAAGACGCCGGAGGGCACGGAGTCGACGCCGCCGACGCGGATGTCCCGCTCGGACTCACAGGCCTCACCGCCGACGACGAAGGCGTGGGCCATGAGCAGGCTCGGCAGGCGCCGGGTGTGGCGGGCGCGCAGACGGTCCAGGTCCGTGGCCAAGAGGCGCAGGGCGGCGGAGACGACGGCCTCGTGGGAGCGGGGCAGGCGCGGGCGCTCCGGCGGGTCGGGCTGGGAGGCGGTGTCCCCACCCTTGGCCCGGTCTTCCCCTGCTGTGTGTTTCGTGGGGATCTCCTCGCCGAGGCGTTCGGCGAGGAGGGGCGGGAGGATCTCGCGGGCTGCGTCGGGGTCGAGGTAGGGCAGGGCGTGGACGATGGCGGCCGCGTTGCCGTCGGCGTCGGGCAGGATGATGCCGCGGTCGAGGCCGGCGGTGCGGGCCCGGATGATGAGGCCCTCGCGCATGAGGTCGGCGGCGAAGCCGAGGCGGCGGGCGGAGTCGTGGTTGCCGGGGGTCAGGACCACCCGGGTGCGCTCGGTCAGGCGGCGCAGCGTCTCATCCAGGAGGGCGACGGCGTCATTGGGTGGGATGGCGCGGTCGTAGACGTCCCCGGCGACGAGGACGGCATCGACTGACTCGGCGGTGACGAGCTCGACGAGGTGGTCGGTGAAGGCGGCGTGCGCGTCATCGAGCACGCGCCCGTGGAAGGTGCGCCCCAGGTGCCAGTCGGAGGTGTGGAGGATCCGCATGCCGACACTGTCTCACGGCCCACCGACATCAATGACTGCGGTCTGTGGCGGTCAGTCTCCGGCCGTATGGTCCGGGTCGTCCTCGGTACCGTTCTGCTCATCCTCTGAGTCCGATGGCGTCTCAAAGAGTTTCTCTGCGTCCTCAATTCTTCCAGCGGCGCGATAGGCATCGGCGAGGTTGTTGCGTGTGGTGAGGGTGTCGGGGTGGTGGGGGCCCAGGATGCGCGTGCGGCCTTCGAGGGTCTGCTCGAATAGGGGGATGGCTTCGTTGAGTCTGCCGGCAGTCTGGTAGGCGCCGGCGAGGTTGTTGCGTGAGAGCAGGGTGTGGGGATGGTGGGGTCCCAGGAGGTTCTCGAAGTCCTTGAGGGTCTGTTCGAATAGGGGGATGGCTTCGTTGAGTCTGCCGGCAGTCTGGTAGGCGCCGGCGAGGTTGTTGCGTGAGTTCAGGGTGTGGGGATGGTGGGGTCCCAGGATGCGGGTGCGGTCTTCGAGGTTCTGCTCGTGCAGGGGGATGGCCTCGTTGAGCCTGCCTGCGTCGTGGTAGGCGTTGGCGAGGTTGTTGCGTGTGGTGAGGGTGTCGGGGTGGTGGGGGCCCAGGATGCGGGTGCGGTCTTCGAGGTTCTGCTCGTGCAGGGGGATGGCCTCGTTGAGCCTGCCCGCTGTCTGGTAGGCGCCGGCGAGGTTGTTGCGTGCGGTCAGGGTGTGGGGGTGGTGGGGGCCCAGGATGCGGGTGCGGTCTTCGAGGTTCTGCTTGTACAGGGGGATGGCCTCGTTGAGCCTGCCCGCGTCGTGATAGGCGCTTGCGAGGTTGTTGCGTGCGGTCAGGGTGTCGGGGTGGTGGGGTCCCAGGATGCGGGTGCGGTCTTTGAGGGTCTGCTCGTACAGGGGGACGGCCTCGTCGAGCCTGCCTGCGTCCCGGTAGGCGCCGGCGAGGTTGTTTCGTGAGGTGAGGGTGTCGGGGTGGTGGGGTCCCAGGATGCGGGTGCGGTCTTTGAGGGTCTGCTCGTACAGGGGGACGGCCTCGTCGAGCCTGCCCGCTGTCTGGTAGGCACCGGCGAGGTTGTTGCGTGCGGTCAGGGTGCTGGGGTGATCGGGGCCCAGGGTGTCGCCCGCCCGTGTAACAGAATCAGTAAGGGCAAGCGCCAGATGTGGCATCCCAAGGTCGGTCGCATTCCGCAGAGTCGTTGCGAGTAGTGCAGCAAAATTCGGATCGGAGAATAGTGGGCGAGAGTAGCCTTGTGGTGTGATGGTACCTATTTGTTCGACGAGATTGCGTGTTTCCTGTCGCTGCTGTTCAAAATTTTCTATCTGGTCCACGTCGATCTCGTTGAGAAGGGTTGTTGTGTGCGCACGTGCCTCGCTCAACTTCTCTTGGTTGCTCAGGTAGGTTTCGCGGTAAACTTGTCCTTGGAGGCGGTGAATAATGGTCTTGTTGCCGTCGATGGATCTTTGGAGAATTGATGATATCTTTAGGAATTGTAGGGTGTCTCGAACTGCGTCGGAGTCATCGTCGAGCTCCAGAAGCCAGTGAGTCGGCACTCCGGAAGCAGCGAGAAGGGACAGTATGCCAAGGAGTGAGGTGGCGATGCTCTCCTGTTGAGGATGCTTGGTTCTGAGCTGCTCCAAGGCCTGTTCGTAGGCCATGAACAGTGCAACGCCGACGGCGTCCGGGTAGTCATCACCCTCGAGACGGCTGATGCTTGACTCGAGCGGGTGGTTGCTCAGTCTCTCAAGATAGTTGGATAGGGAGTATTGCCCTGACTTGGCTGTTGCGGCCGCTTGGGCCACGGCGACAGGGAGGTCGCCGAGCACCTCTGCGATCTGGTTGGCCGTATCTCGGTGAGCGTCACCGGTGTGTTGGCAGAGGAGAGTGATTGACTGCTCGCGATCAAAGACACCGACTGCCAATGGCGACCATCCCAAACTGTTCCAGTCAAGGTGGCGCGTCGTGGTGATGATGGCTCGGATGCCGTTTCCCTCAGGGGTAAGATCTCTCAGATCGTCGAGATTCTCCACGTTGTCGAAGACGAAGAGACGGTCCGCTGTATCTGCTGAGCGCAGCTGATCCAGGAAACGCCGAACAATAATCCCCGGAGGAACATCCTTTGGTGCATCAATACCGATGTGCAGTGCAAGTTCGTAGAGGTCTGCAACAATCTCCTGACGTGTGGCCGCGTTGATCCAGGCGACTAGGAACCATTCCTCCTCCTCGCATCTGGTCGCAACAGCAGCGGCCAGCTGGGTCTTGCCACTCCCTCTCATCCCCGTCAGAACTGTGCGAGGCTCAGCGTGAGTGAAGATGGCATCGAAGAGCTCGTCCTGCCCTTCTCGCTTGATGAAGCCTGCGCTGACCCTGGGGCGGCTACCGAAGCGAATCCGCGTGGGTGAGGCAGGTTGGCTCTGCGGGGTCGCGCTATGGATCTCCTTAATGTCCGTCGCCATCGTCCCCAGCAGTTCGTGAGTCTCTGCTTGCCTCTCCAGCAGCTGTTCTTGCCCTGCGAGTAGCTGTTCCTGGCCTGCGAGCAGCTGCTTGAGTGCGGCGATGTCGAAACCGCGTGAGCCTGGTGCGAGATGGATGAACTCTTCGGCGACGATGTGGGTCAGGTCGTTGAAGAAAGGCTCGGCTGCCGCCTCGACGTTTTGGCGGCGGCCTGCCGTCCGCCGTCGGAGGTAGGTCTCAAAGTTGTCCGGGAACCGCACCGCCTCAAGGACTGTGGTGTCGTCCCCGCTGAGCTCCTTGAGTGCCACCTCCATCTCGGTGACGGCTCCGGCCAGGGCAGATCGAGTGGCTCCGGTCCGCTTGTACCGCTCATGGGCGTCATCCACCTGCTTCTGAAGTCGGGCCTTGATGGACGCCTCCAGCGGATTCTCCTGTCCACCCCGCTCCTGCTGCAGACGTCTCAGGCTGCGCCACGCGTTGAGGGTCTCGCCAGGCAGTGATGCCGCGCTGCTCCACGAAGGATCAACGGCCACAGCGGCTCCACGCATAAGCAGCCCGGTTATGCTGGCAGACAGGACGGCGAAGGAGAGGGGATCGGCCATGCTGCTATCGTACAAGCGGTCAGCGGCCCCGAAACAGAATTTTCACGGCGTCCCGAAGAGCTTCTTTGCCTCCTCGGATCTCCCCGCGGCAAGGTAGGCATTGGCGAGGTTGTTGCGCGAGGTGAGAGTGACAGGGTGAGCAGGTCCCAGGGTGCGGGTGCGGTCTTCGAGGTTCTGCTCGAAGAGGGTGATGGCCTCGTCGAGCCTGCCCGCGTCCCGGTAGGCGCCAGCGAGCGTGCTGCGTGAGGTGAAGGTGTCGGGGCGGTCAGGACCCAGAATGCGGATGAAGTCGGTGAGGTTCTGCTCGAACAGACGGATGGCTTCGTCGAGCCTGCCCGTATCCCGGTAGGCGCCAGCGAGACTGTGGCGTGAGGCCAAGGTTTCCGGATGGTCGAGGCCCAGGGCGCGAGCAACGTCGTCGAGGTTCCGCTCGAACAGACGGATGGCCTCGTGGAGCCTGCCGGCGTCCCGGTAGGCGCCAGCGAGCGTGGCGCGCGAGGCCAAGGTTTCAGGGTGGTTGGGGCCCGCGAGACGGGTGAATTCCTCGAGGTTCTCCTGGTATAGGGCGATGGCCTCGTGCAGTCTGCCCGCATCCCGGTAGGCGCCAGCGAGACTGTGGCGTGAAGCCAAGGTTTCAGGATGGTCGAGGCCCAGGGCGCGGCTAACCTCGTCGAGGTTCTGCTCGAACAGGGGGATGGCCTCACTGAGCCTGCCCGCATCCCGGTAGGTAGCGGCGAGGTTGTTACGTGCGGCCGAGGCGCCGGGGCTGTCGGGACCCATGATGCGCATGGCGTCTGCGAGGATCTGCTTCTTCAGGGTGATGGCCTCGTCGAATCGGCCCGCTTCCCGGTAGGCTCCGGCCAGTTCGTCGCGTGCGGTGAGGGTGCTGCGGTGGTCGGGGCCCAAGATGCGGCTGCGGCCGCTGAAAACCTGCTCGTACAGGGGGATGGCCTGATCGAGCCTGCCGGCTGCCTGGTAGGCGCCGGCGAGGTTGAGACGTGAGGTCAGGGTGCTGGGATGGTCGGTGCCCAGGACGCGGATGGAGTCCTCAAGGGTCTGCTCGTACAGGGGGATGGCCTTATCGAGCCTGCCCGCGTCCCGGTATGTGCTGGCGAGGTTGTTGCGTGAAGCCAGGGTGTCGGGGTGGTGGGGGCCCAAGACGTCGCAGGCCTGGGTCACGGAGTCAGTGAGACTAAGGGCCATCTGCGACATCCCAAGACTGGTTGCGTCGTGCAGTGTCTCGGCGAGTTTTGAAGGCACCTGTGGCTCAGAGAATAATGAATGAGAGTATTCCTGTGATGTGACTGAGAGAAACTGCTCGATGAGATGGTGGGTCTCGTCTCGCCGCTGTTCAACATTCTCTAGGCGGTCTACGTCAATCCCGCCGAGAAGTGTTGCTGCGTGCGAACGCGCCTCACTGAGCTTCTTCTGGTCATTCAGGTAGGTTTCCCGGTACACGTGTCCCTGGAGCCAGTGAATAATGGTCTTGTTGCCGTCACTGGACTCTTGGAAGATAGCGGCGCTCTTCAGGAAAGACAAGGTGTCGCGTACTGCATCGGAGTCGCCGTCGAGCCTCAAGAGCCAGTGAGTCGGCACTCCGGAAGCAGCCAGGAGGGACAGTGCGTCGAGGAGCGATACGGCGATCCTCTCCTGCCGAGGGTGCTTGGTTCTGAGCTGCTCCAAGACCTGTTCATAGGCCATGAGCAGTGCGATGCCGACGGCGTCGGGGTAGTTGGCACCTTCGAGGTGACTGATGCGTGACTCGAGCGGGTGATGACTGAGCCTGTTGAGGTAGCCGGATAAGGAGTATCCACCCTGTTGTGCTGTCGCGGCGGCTTGGGTGATGGCGACGGGCACGTCGCCCAGCGCATCCGCGATCCGGTCAGCAGCTTCGCGGTGAGTGTCGCCAGTGTGCTCGCACAGGAGGGAGATCGACTGCTCCCGATCGAAGGTGCCAACCGTCAACCGCAGCCACCCCAGGCGGTCCCAGTCGAGGTGGCGCGGGGTGGTGATGAGGGTCCGGACTCCAGTGCCCTTGGGGATGAAGTCTCTCAGGTCGTCCGGATTCTCCACGTTGTCGAAGACGAAGAGGCGGTCCGCAGCCTCTGCTGAGCGCAGCCGATCCAGGAGGCGCCGAACAATGACCTCCAGAGGAATGTTCTTCGGTGCGTCGATACCGATGCGCAGTGCGAGCTCGTAGAGACCAGCAAGGATCTCCTTGCGTGAGGCTGCATGAATCCACGTGACCAGGGGCCAGCCGTCCTCCTCGCACCTGGCCGCCACCGCAGCGGCCAGCCGAGTCTTGCCGCTTCCCCGCATCCCCGTCAGAACCGTGCGAGGCTCGGAGCGAGCGAAGACGGCGTCGAAGAGCTCATCCTGCCCCTGCCGCTTGACGAAACCTGGGGCGATCGCGGGACGACTTCCGAAGCGAATTCGCATAGGAGAAGCAGATGGGTGGCGAGTGGTCATGCTGCGAATCTCCCCGATGTTAGCCGACGTCCTCAGCGGCTCGTGAGTCTGCGCTTACCCCAGGGGGTGGCCGCGCCGCCTATCGTACAAGCGGACGACAACGCTGGAACAGGATTCGTACGGCGTCGGAGCTCGACGCTGAGGAGCACAGAAATCACGTGGGGCAACGGAAGAATCCGTTGCCCCACGTGAAGAATGCCGGCGGAGATGAATTGAGCCCGGCGGCAAGGGCTCCGTCAGGCGGCGATGGTGCCGGCGGCTACCAGGACGATGATGATGAGGCCCAGCAGCACGCGGTATACGAGGAAGGACGTGAACTTGTTGGAGGACACGAAGCGCAGCAGCCAGGCAATGGTCGCGTAGGCGACGACGCCGGAGACAACGGTCGCGACAATGGTGGGCGTCCAGCCCACGGTGTTGCTGATGGTGCTGGCCTCCGTTGCGGCCTCCAGCAGTCCGGCCGCGACCAGGGATGGGATGCCCATGTAGAAGGACAGGCGCGTGGCCGTCACCCGGTCGAACTTGAGGAAGAGGCCGGCCGAGATCGTCGCCCCGGAGCGGGAGATACCGGGGAACACCGGGGCCAGGGCCTGGAATGCACCGATGATGAGGGCGTCCTTGACAGTCACGTCCTTCATGCCCTTGCTGAGGTTCTGCTGGTGGTCGGCCAGCCACATGGCCCCCGACCAGATGATGAGGGCCCCGGCGATCACCCACAGGGAGCGGACCGGCCCCTCGATGAAGTCCTTGAACAGCAGTCCGACGGCGGCCACCGGGATCGATCCCAGGATGATGCCCCAGCCGAGCGTGTAGTCGGGGTCCTGGCGGGCCTGCTGGTTGCTCAGTCCCTTGAACCAGGCGGTGACGATGCGGACGATGTCGGCCCAGAAGTAGATGATGGCGGCGATGATCGCACCGACCTGGATGACGGCGGTGAAGGCGGTCATGCCGGCGGAGTTGATCTCGTAGCCGAGCAGCTTCTCGACGATGTTGAGGTGACCGGTGGAGGACACCGGGAGGAACTCGGTGATGCCCTCGACGATGCCGAGGAGGATGGCGTGCAGCCAGTTCAAAGGGACTCCTGGGGTGGATGGATAGTGGACTCACGGCAGGTTACCGGCGCACGGGGTGGGGAAACGGCCGGGTCACTGTGGTACCCGCCGCAGCGGTGGCGGTTCAGCCGCGCGGCGACACCGGGGCAAAGGCCCAACTCTGCGGCCGCATATCAGTTTGTATCCCTTTTATAACGTTGGATGCGGGACAAGTCCAGCCCGTGCGGCCTCGGCGTGTGGCCCCGAGGAGCGGCTGCTTCCGTCGTGCGGTGTCCAGTAGCGCCCCGCCATCGTGCAGTGTGGGCTACCCCTTACCCAAAGTGTCTTGGCTCACTTTTGCGCGTTTTAGATCTTTTAGATCTTTTATAACTTCGGGGCGCACTAGTGTCCAGCAGATGGGGTTGCGGCTCAAGCGGGCCGGCTCAGTCCGTCTCAGCGCTCAGGTGGTGCAGGGCGACGTCGTGCAGGAGTGAGTTCGTGGCCACGGCATTGCCCCCGAAGGGTCCGGGCTCGCCGTCCAGGGAGGTGAAGCGCCCGCCCGCCTCGGTGACCACGGGCACGAGCGCCGCCATGTCGTAAAGCTCGAGCTCGGGCTCGGCGGCCAGGTCCACGGCGCCCTCGGCCACGAGCATGTAGGACCAGAAGTCCCCGTAGGCGCGGGTGCGCCAGCACGACTGCATGAGCCCCAGCATCCCGCGCAGCCGCTTGGTCTGAGCCCACCCCGACAGCGAGGAGTAGGACATCGAGGCCCGGGTGAGGTCGTCGACGCCGGACACCGACAGCCGCCGCGCCGAGCTCAGGGAGCGCCCGGTCCAGGCCCCGCCGCCGGACACGGCCCACCAGCGCCTCCCCAGCGCGGGGGCCGAGACTAGCCCGACGACGCACTGGCCGTCCTCGATGAGGCCGATGAGCGTGGCCCACACCGGCACGCCCCGCACGAAGTTCTTGGTCCCGTCGATCGGGTCGATGACCCACTGACGCGAGGAGTGCCCGGTGGTGGGCAGCTCCTCACCCAGGACGGAGTCGCGCCCGCGCGCCCGCCCCAGCTGCTCGCGGATGACGCGCTCGGCCTCCTTGTCGGCCTCGGTGACCGGTGTGAGGTCCGACTTGGTCTCCACGGTGAAGTTGCCGGCGTCGAAGCGGGCCAGGGTGAGGCTGTCCACCTTGTTGGCGATCGTGTGCGCCAGGTGCAGGTCATCGCGCCAGCGCCGTTGCTTGGCCGGGGGAGCCGTCAGCGCGGGCTGCGCCGCTGCCGGTGAGGGCGCCGCGGGCGGTTCCGGAAAGACGGGGCGCTGTGGGCGGGGAGTCTCGCTCATGGCACCACGGTAACGGGGGAGCGGGCTCGGCGAGACCCCACCGTCGTCGGGCGCGCCACCCGGCAGGCCGCCCGGCGTGTGCCGAGTCGTTACCTCGCCGTGAGATTCCTGGCGGCGTCAGAGGTGTGCGGGAGGTGTGGGGGAGCGATGGTTTATTTCCCGTTATATTGCGGAAGAACGGCGTCGGTCATCGCGCGGATAGGTGCCTTCGATTTGGCGGGCTGTTATTGGTTCGTTACGCTGACGAGTATGACCCAACCCGGGAGGCTCAATGCAGCATAATGCCGGTTTTACCAGGGATGACGTCGTCACAGCGGCCCTTGAGATCGGTGTGGACCGGTTCACGATGGGCAAGGTGGCGCGTCGGCTCGGGGTGAGTGCGGCTGATCTGGGACGCACCGTCAGCTCGCGCGACGACCTGCTCGTGGCTTGCCTGGAGCGTGTGTCCGCCGACGTCACACTGCCCCCCACCGGCCTGAGCTGGCAGGACTACCTGCGCCGGCTCTCCGACTCGCTGTGGGACGTGCTCGACGCCCATCCCGGCCTGGACCACACCCTCATCAACCTGGCCTGGGCCTACGTGCCCTTCATGTCCGTGGCCAAGCGCGCCCACAACGCCCTCGTCTCCGGGGGCCTGCGCAGCGAGGACGCCTACCTGGCGCTCAACTACACCCTCTCAACGGTTCTGACCGCCCACCAGCAAGCGGTCGCCATGGCCGAGACCGTCGAGTCCGACCGTCAGCCGGGCCGGAGCGAGCGCGGCATCGACGTCGCCACCCGCATGTGGGACGAGCGCTTCGGCGACTCGAACGCCGCCCTGGGCATGCGTGGGCCCAATGAGCTGCACAGTGGCGACGACGCCGACCGCGTCCCCTTCCGCCCCAAGGAGTCCTGGCTGGACCGCGGTGCGATGGCCCCCAAGCTGGAGGTCATCATCGGCGGCTTCTCCGGCCTGAGCGACGTCCTGTCCGGCGCCGGGAGCCCCGGCGCCTCACGGGGGCCATCCCCCGCTTCACAGTCCAACGACACCAGGGAGTCCTCCGTGAACACTCTCGTTCTCGTCTTCCACCCCAACATCTCCGAGTCCCGGGTCAACAAGGCCCTCGGGGCCGCGGCGGAGTCGCTCGGCGGCAACATCACCGTGCGCTACATGTACGACCTCTACCCCGACTTCAACATCGATGTGGCCACCGAGCAGGCGGCTCTGCTGGGCGCCGACCGCATCGTGCTGCAGTACCCCATGTACTGGCTCTCCTGCCCGCCCCTGCTCAAGAAGTGGCTCGACGACGTCCTCACCTTCGGCTGGGCCTACGGCTCGACCGGCACGGCCCTGCACGGCAAGGAGCTCCTCCTGGCCGTCAGCGTCGGCGGCGCCGGCAGCGCCTACGGCCGCGAGGGCGCGCACATCTACACGATCCACGAGTTCCTGCGGCCTATGCAGGGAACCTCGCGAGTCATCGGCACCAAGTACGCGGTGCCCTTCCTGTCGGTGGGCGCCCTGGAGATCACCGATGAGGCCATCGCCCGCCGGGCGCAGGACTACGCCGCGGTCCTCCAGACCCCCGAGCTCCCGCTGCTCGACATCTTCGGCTGAGGTCCTTCAGCGGTCCTGAGCTACTGGGTCCCCGTCGGCGTAATGACCGGCGGGGACCCGGCGTATCTGTGGGGAGCGCCGTAGGATTTCGGCATGGTTGAGATCGTTGCGTACCGGCCGGAGCAGCGTCAGGTGCTGCTGGACCTGTCCCTGCGCGCCTGGGCTCCGGTCTTCCCACTCATGGAGCAGGACGTGCCCGCCTTCGTCTACCGCTCCTTCTACCCCGAGGGCTGGCGGCAGCGACAGTCCTCCGATCTTGCCGAGGTCCTCGACGGCGAGCCCGACGGCGTCGACGTCGCCGTTGTCGACGGTCGCCCGGTGGGCTGGGTGTGCACCCGTCTGCATCCCGAGGACAGGATGGGCGAGGTCTATATCGTCGTCGTCGACCCCGACTACCAGCGTCGCGGCATTGGCCGTGCCCTCATGAACCACTCCATGGAGCGGGCCCGGGCCGCCGGGATGGCCATGGTGATGGTGGAGACCGGCGGGGACCTGGGGCACGCCCCGGCCCGCGCCACCTACGAGGGACTCGGCTTCCAGCGCTGGCCGGTGGCGCGCTACTTCAAGGACCTGGCCGACGGCGACTGAGACACCCGTGAGACGCCCCGAGGGCCCAGACCGGCAAACCGGCCTGGGCCCTCAGGCATGTGGACGCTGCCTGCTGGCGGACTCAGCCGCGGCGGTCCAGAACCGGCAGGTCCGTGGACTGCAGGGTGGCGGCGTAGTCCTCAGCCCGCTGAGCCAGGGCCTCATCGGTGATGGTGAGGATCCCGGTGGTGGTGAAAGGTGCCAGGTAGGTCATCTGGACCATGTTGGCCGTCGCCTGGAGGGGGCGCAGCAGCTCGGTGAGCGTGTAGCCGTAGGAGGACTCGTGGCTGTAGGCGTCACCGGGACCGCCGGTGCTGACGGCCACCAGCAGCTCCTTGCCGGCCAGGGCCTTACCGGTTGAGCCGTAGGCCCAGCCGTAGAGGAGCACGTCGTCGAGCCACTGCTTGAGCAGTGCGGGGGTGGAGTACCAGTACATGGGGAACTGGAGGACGACCCGGTCGGCGGCCTCCAGGGCGGCCTGCTCAGCGGCGACGTCGACCTTCTGATCGGGGTAGAGGTCGTACATGTAGCGCACGGTGACGTCGTCTCCGAGGGCCTCGGCCCTGGCCGCCAGGGACCGGTTGGCGCGCGAGGTGGACATGTCGGGGTGGAAGACGAGAACGAGGGTCTTCATGAATGCTCCTGTTGTCAGACGATGATGGTGGGGCGTGGGGCTCGGCTCAGGGCTCCAGGAGCACCTTGATGGCGCGGCGCTCGTCCATGGCCTTGTAGGCCTCGGGGGCCTCCTCCAGGGGCAGGCGCAGGGTGAAGACCTTGCCGGGGTTGATCTCACGCTTGAGGATGCGGTCGATGAGGTCGGGCAGGAAGCGGCGCACGGGCGCGGGGCCGCCCAGCATATGGATCTCGGCGAAGAAGAGCTGGTCGCCGGGCAGGGAGACGCCGTGCGCCACGCCCACGTAGCCCAGGTGCCCGCCGGGGCGGCAGGAGGCGATGGCCTGCATCATCGAGGTCTGGTTGCCCACGGCCTCGACGACGCCGTGCGCGCCGTAGCCGCCGGTGAGCTCCTTGACCTTCGCGGCGCCCTCGTCGCCACGCTCGGCGATGACGACGTCGGCGCCGAACTCGCGGGCCAGCGCCGCCCGGTCCTCGTGACGGGAGAAGGCGATGACCTTTTCGGCTCCCAGGGCCTTGGCGGCCAGGACGGCGGACAGGCCCACGGCGCCGTCGCCGACCACCGCGATGGTCTTGCCGGGGCCGGCCTGGGCAGCGACGGCCCCGAACCAGCCGGTTCCCAGGACGTCGGAGGCGGCCAGCAGCGAGGCGATGACCTCGGGGTCCTCGGGCTTGCCGCCGGGAACGACGACGAGGGTCCCGTCGGCCAGGGCCACGCGCGTGTACTCGGCCTGGGTGTCCCCGATGAAACCGCCGTTGGCGCAGCGCGACTGGAAGCCGTCCTCGCAGATCTCGCAGGTGTTGTCGCTCAGGCAGAAGGAGCCGACGACGAAGTTGCCGACCTTGACGTTCTTGACGTCGTCGCCGATCTCGACGACGGTGCCCACGTACTCGTGGCCCATGGGGCGGGCCTCCTCCAGGGGCTGGATGCCCCGGTAGGGCCACAGGTCCGAGCCGCACACGCAGGCGGCCTCGAGCTTGATGACGGCGTCGGTGGGTTCGATGACGTGGGGGACCTCACGGTCCTCGACGCGGACGTCTCCGGCGGCGTGCATGACGACGCCGCGCATCGTGGTGGGCAGGGCAGGAGCAGAAGCAGTCACAGGTATGTCCTCATATCAGTGCGGGTTGATATGTGAAGACTAAACGCGCGTCTCGACGCGGGTCCACCGCCTGACAGGTTCTGTCAGGGCCACCCTGCGGGGTCGCGGGGGACCGGTCGTGGTCCGTGAGGTTGGTGTGTTTCGGCCCGAGCGCGGGCGAAGACCGGTGCCGACGAGCGGGAATTCAGGCTCGCAGGCGCTCGCGGATGATCGCGCTCGGCCGAAGCCGGGGCGCGGGCGGCGCCGTTTCCTACCCGGCCTTGCTGCCCGACGCCGTGTCCCGGGTCTTGCGCGGAAGAGGCAGAACCAGCGGGGTCCCGGTGAGCGGGTCGGCAATGACCTGGACCTTCAGGCCGAAGACCTCCTCAACCATCTCCGCGGTGACGACCTCCTCGGGGCGGCCATGGGCCAGGATGCTGCCGGCGCGCATGGCGATCACCTCGTCCCCGTAACGACAGGCCTGGTTGAGATCGTGGAGCACCGCCACGATCGTGGTGCCCAGCTCCGCGTTCAGGTCGCGGCACAGCTCAAGGAGGTCCACCTGGTGGGCCAGGTCCAGGTAGGTGGTCGGCTCGTCGAGCAGGAGGATGTCGGTGCGCTGGGCCAGGGCCATGGCCACCCACACCCGCTGACGCTGCCCGCCGGAGAGTGCGGACACGTGCCGGTTGGCCAGACCAACGACGTCGGTGCGCTCCATGGCCTCGGTGACGGCCGCGTCGTCGTCGGTCGACCACTGGTGCAGGAGCGACTGATACGGGTAGCGCCCGCGCGCCACCAGCTCGTGGACGGTGATCCCGGGCGGGGCGATGGAGGACTGGGCCAGCATGCCCACTCGCCGGGCCAGCTTCTTGGGGGCCAGGGTGGCGATGTCGCGGCCGTCGAGGACCACCTGCCCGGAGCTCGGGGAGAGGACCCGGCTCATGGCGCGCAGCAGCGTGGACTTCCCGCAGGCATTAGGGCCCACGATCATCGTCACCGCGCCCGGGGTGATGGCCGTGCTCAGGTCCTCGATGACCGGATGGCTGGGATGGTAGGCCAGGCGGATGCCCCGGACGCCCAGGCCCGCAGTGGGGACCTGGGCGTCGGAACGAGCCTGCGATGAGACCGGAGCGGGCACGGACTACTTCTTCTTCGGCAGCGTGTCCGCCACCGTGGTCATGACGAGCCGTGCCGCGGTGGGGCCGGCGTTGAGGAAGAAGGCGTCGTCGTCAACGCGCACGGCGTGCTTGTCGTTGACGGCCTTGAGTCCCGCCCACAGGGGCATGGCGGTCAGCTCGGTGTTGTTCTTGTCCTTGTCCTTCTCATCCTTCGGGGTCTTCTGCGCCCCGTAGAGGATCCAGTCGGCCTCGGCCTCAGCCAGGGTCTCGGAGCTGATGTCCTTGTTGCCGTTGTCGGTGAAGGTCTGACTGCTGGGGCGGGCGACGCCCATATCGGACAGGACCGAGCCGGCCAGCGAGACCGCCCCGAAGAGACGAAGCTTGTCGCTGGTCTTGCGCAGCAGGGAGACGGTGGGGTTGCCGTCGATGGCGGAGCCGGCCTTCGCGGCGTCGACCTGGTAGGTCTCCATCCACTTCTTGGCGGTCTCCGGCTTGCCCAGGGCGTCGGCCACGAGGAGGAAGTCCTGCTTCCAGGCCTCGCTCTTGCCCTGGGTGACGACGGTGGGCGCCACCTCGGACAGGGACTTGTAGAGGGTGTCGATGTCGTCCTTGCCCGCCTGGTTGACGAGGATGAGGTCCGGGGACAGGTTGCCGATGTCCTCGACGCTGGGGGACTTGCGAGAGCCGACATCCTTGATGGCGCCCAGCTTGTCGGCCTGCTTGGGGAAGGCCTTCTTGAGGTACTCCGGGACCGTTGCGGCGCCGTCGCCCTTGGTTGAGCCGATCGGCACGATGCCCAGGGTCAGGGCGACGTCGAGCTGACCGGTGGACAGGATGACGACCTTGGTGGGGGCCTTCTTGATCTCGGTGGTGCCCTTGAAGTGGACGACCTTGCGGGGGAAGACGTCGTCGGCCTTGCCTGAGCCCTTGCCCTCGGGCATGCCGGTGGGCACCGATGAGGCGGGCTTGGCCTTGGCGGTCGAGGAGGCGCTGGACTCCGCCTTCTTACCGGAGCAAGCGGCGAGGACGGGGATGGTGGTGGCCAACCCTGCGAAGACGAGAGCGCTGCGGCGGCTGTAGTGGGATGTCATGGGCTTAGGTTAACCTAAGTCATAGCGTTTTTATCAAGAATCATCCTGAGGAAAGGTGGGGACGTGGCGGAGGTCGCTCGTCAGTCGCAGCCGGGAGCTCTGGCGTGATCGCCCGGTGGTGGGAGCGCCGCCGTGGCTGTGGTGAGGAGTCTGCCGGGAGGTCCGCCCCTACGTCAGTGGGGGTTCCGGTGGGTGGGACCGTCCTTGTTCTCGGGGTGCTGTCGGTGCTTCTGTGCCTGGTGAGCCTGGCCGTTGGGTCGCACAGTCTGACGCTGGAGGAAGTGGCCGGTGCCTTCGTGCCGGGCAGGACGACGGTCGCCTCGGTCATTGTCTGGCAGCTGCGGATGCCGCGAACCGTCCTGGCGGTCATGGTGGGAGCCTCGCTGGCCGTGGCGGGGGTCGTCATGCAGGGGCTGACCCGCAATCCCCTGGCCGAGCCGGGCATTCTCGGCATCAATGCCGGCGCGTCGCTGTCGGTGGTCCTGTCGATGTCTCTGCTGGGGCTGACAGATGTGAGTGACTTCCTCTGGTTCGCCTTCGCAGGGGCCGCCCTGGCCGCCTTCCTCGTCCATCTCATGTCGGTGCGCAGCGCCGACGCCGGACCTGCAAGACTCGTGCTGGCCGGGGTGGCCCTGGGGGCGAGTCTGCGGTCGATCACCGGGACCATCACGATGTACGACTCCGTCACCTTCGACTCCTATCGCTTCTGGGTTCTGGGCTCGCTGGCGGACCGGGATGCGGTGCTGCTGGTGTGGGTGGCGCCCTTCCTCGCCGTCGGGCTGGTGCTGGCTCTGGCCTCGGGGCTCACGCTCAACGCCCTGGCGCTGGGGGAGGAGCAGGCCAAGGCGCTGGGGGTCAGCCCGAGGCGCGCTCGGGCGCTGGCACTGACCTCGATCACTCTGCTGTGTGGGGCGTCGACGGCGGCGGTCGGGCCGATCTCCTTCGTCGGGCTGGTGGTCCCGCAGGTGCTGCGGCTGGCCCTGGGGGCTGACCAGCGCAGGCTGCTGGCCGTCTCCCTCGTCGCCGGACCAGTCCTGCTGCTGGCCGCCGACGTCGTCGGGCGGGTCATCCTGGACTCCGGTGAGATGGAGGCGGGGGTCGTGACCGCATTCATCGGCGGTCCGGTGCTGCTGGTCATGGTCATCCAGCGCATGGGGGTGAGGGGACGATGAGAAGGGTTCGGGACGCGGCCGGTAGCCCGGCGTCGGAGGCCGACGGTGTGCGCCTCGGGGCCCCGGCCTCTCAGCTGCGATGCCCCGTTGGAAGCCGCAGGGCTTTCCTCGTCCACCGGCGGGCCGCTGTGGTGACGGTGCTGGCGCTTGCTGCGGCGCTGGCCGTGGTGGCTGTCTCGGTGCTGTTCGGTGCCTACAACATCTCCGGGGCCGACGCGCTGCACACACTGCTGACGGGATCTGGAAGCAGGATGGATCGCTTCTTCGTGCTCAACCAGCGGCTTCCGCGCGCGGTCGCGGCGGCGCTGGTGGGGGCGATGCTGGCGCTGTCGGGTGCTGTCTTCCAGAGCCTGTCACGAAATCCCCTGGGCAGCCCCGACATTGTGGGGTTCACGACCGGTGCCTCCAGCGGTGGGTTGTTCATGCTCCTGCTGGCGGCGTCGGCGAGTGATCTCCAGGTCTCGGTGGGGGCGGTCCTCGGAGGATTTGCGACCGCGGCGGTGGTTGCTCTTGTGTCGCGGCGCGGTGGCGTGGGCGGCGACAACCTGATCCTGACCGGGGTCGCCATCTCCGAGATGCTCTCGGCGGCCAACAGCTACCTCATCTCCCAAGCCAGTCTGCCTAGTGCCGAGACGGCCAAGGCCTGGCAGTACGGTTCCTTCAACGCGATTTCGTGGGGGCAGGTCAAGCCCCTGGCTCTGGCTGCCGCCGTGCTGCTGATTCAGGTGGTGTGGCTCGTGCGGCCTGCGAGTCTGCTGGAGATGGGCGACGACGCCGCAACCAGCCTGGGACTGCGGGTTGGCAGAGTGCGCGGCGCGATGCTCGGCTACGGCGTCGTGCTGGCGGCGATCTGCGTGGCGACGGCGGGACCGATCGGTTTCATCGCCCTGGCCGCACCGCAGCTGGCGCGCCGGCTGAGCCGGTCGGCTGGGATGACCATGATCGCCTCGGCGGCCATGGGAGCGGTGCTGCTGGGCGGGGCTGATTTTCTGGCGCAACGGCTGCTCAGCCCCTTCCAGATCCCGGTGGGTCTGGTCAGCGCTGCGGTGGGTGGGCTTTACCTCGTCTGGCTGCTCATGGCTCCCCTGGGGCGTGCGGAGCGGGCCGGCTGAGGTTGTGGCAGAGAGGCAGAGTACGACCTGGTCCGTATCGTCACCTACCTCACCGACGACGCCGAAGAAGCCCAGGGCCACTAACCCTCAGCACACGCTCACACCACAGACCACCAGGCTCACTCCATAAGCGGTGTCACAATCGGCGACTTTTAAGAGCACCCCCTGGCCAATGGCCATCACTGTCCGGCACATATGCGCAGTTCAGAGCCCTACAGGCCCGGGCACGTCAGCCGATGGACGGCCTAAAAGTCGCCAACCGTGACACCGAGGCCCGCTGATGCCGCGGTCAAGATCGGCCAGATGACCAGGCCTTCATGCCGCCCTCGAGGTTGAGGAGTCGGCCGGGGAAGCCCGCTGCCTTCAGCGCCTCGATGGCGCGGGCCGAGCGCACCCCAGCGGCGCACACCACCACCGTCAGCCGGCCCGGGTCGAGCTCGTCCATCCGTGCCACGACCTCACGCAACGGAATGTGCAGAGCGCCTTCCATCGGCTCGAGCGCCACCTCGATGTCCTCACGCACATCCAGCAGCGCCGGCGGCTCGGCGCTCTCCAGGAGCCTCCTCAGCTCGGCCGCAGAGACACCCCCCACTCCTGCCCCCAGGGCCTCACCCCCGGAGCCGGGCTCCTGCGGTTGCGTCTCGGCCTCGGGAGTCCGGGGAATCACGCAGGCATCAGCCTCCGTGACCAGCGCAGTGATACTCGGGTTCTCCCCACACACCGGGCAGGCCGGGTTCTTCGCCACCGGAATCTCCCGCAGGTGCGCCCCCCAGGCGTCGAGCAACGCCAGCCTCCCCAGCAGCGGCTGCCCGCCGCCGATCACCAGCTTGAGCGCCTCAGCGGCCTGCATCGTCCCGATGATGCCGGGCAGCACTCCCAGCACCCCGGCCTCCGCGCAGGAGGGCACGGAACCTGCGGGCGGCGGGGCGGGGTGCAGGCACCGGTAGCACGGGCCCCGGCGCGCGTCGAAGACCCCCACCTGCCCGTTGAAGCCCAACACCGCCCCGTGCACCAGCGGCAGCCCCAGCATGACGGCGGCGTCATTGACCAGATACCGCGTGGGGAAGTTGTCCGTGCCGTCGATAACCACGTCCCAGCCGCCCAGCAGGTCCCGGGCATTGTCCGCCGTCAACCGAGTCCGGTGGGCAACGACCTCAACATCGGGATTGAGCGCCCTGATCGCCTCGGCCGCCGAGTCCACCTTGGGACGTCCCACGGCGGCCGTGGCATGGATGACCTGTCGCTGCAGGTTGGACACGTCGACCTCGTCGTCGTCAATAAGCCCGATCGTCCCCACTCCGGCGGCCGCCAGGTACAGGGCCGCCGGCGCCCCAAGCCCGCCGGCACCGATGAGCAGGATCCGAGACGCGCGGATGCGCTGCTGCCCCACGAGCCCCACCTGCGGCACGAGCGCATTGCGGTGGTAGCGCTCCAGCTCATCGTGGCTCAGCGGTCGTAGACGCTCCTCGGCAATCACCGATCCGCAGACCCCATTGCGCTCGCTTCCCTCAACAGCGCTCACGTCGCCCTCCCTCATCTACACCCGGTCCTTCTCTCAACGTCTCAGTGCCGTGGTCCTCAACCCCGGCGAGCCAGGATACGCACCTGCACCGCCTTGATGACGCAGCAGACCTCCCGGCCCTCGGTGATGCCGAGCTCGGCCACGGCTCCCGCGGTGACCGCCGCCGACAGCCGCTGCCCCTCCTCCAGCTCCAGGCGCACACTCACCAGCGCCCCGGAGCGCTCCAGCCCCGTCACCCTGCCGGTCAGGACGTTGCGGGGACTGCCGTGCGGCGCCTGCCGGTAGAGGGCGACGGCGTCGGGCGGCACCAGCGCAATACCCGGCGCTCCGGGGTGCAGCACCTCGTCGCGGTTATCCCCGTGACCCTGCTCGCCGATGTGCCCGTCAGCGGCATCCTCCCGGGGGCGGCCGTGAACGACCTGCCCGGACGGCAGCCGCAGCCCCGGCGTCTCGGCGTCACCGTCAATGACCCCCGTGAGCACGGCCGTCCCCGTCAAGTGGGCGACAAAGTCCGAACGCGGCGCGGACAGGATCCTCGCCGTCGGCCCCTGCTCCACCACGCGGCCCCGGTCCAGGACGACGACGTCCTCGGCCAGCGCCGTCAGGTCCAGGACGTCATGGGTCACCAGCAGCAGTGTCAGCCCCTCCTCAGCGCATCGACGCGCCACCAGCCGGCGCATCTCCTGGCGGGCGGTCACGTCCAGGGCGGCCATCGGCTCGTCCAGGACCAGCAGGCGGGGCCCCGTTGCCAGCGCCCGAGCCAAGGCCACCCGGGCCGCCTGCCCTCCCGAGAGTGCGCCTCCCGGGCGGGAGGCCAGGTGATCGGCCCCGACGGCGGCCAGCTCGGCTCGGGCCCGACGCGTCGCCTCCGCCCGGCTTACCCCCTGGCAGCGCAGCGCGAAGACCACGTTGCCCAGCACGGACATGTGGGTGAAGACGCCCGGCTCCTGGCTGAGCAGCGCCACCTGGCGCCGCCCCGCCCGCACGAAGCCCCCGGGGCCGTCCAGGACTCGTCCGCCCAGCACGACCTGGCCGTTCTCGGCGTCCAGCAGGCCGGCCACCACGGAGCAGACCGTCGACTTGCCCGAGCCGTTGGGGCCGATGAGTGCCGTCGTGCGCCCCGCCTCCACCTCCAGGTCGACGACGACGTCGCGCTGCGGCAGCTCAAAGGCCACCTGCAGGTCCTGGCCGTGCCCGCCGCCCCGAGGTGACTCGGAAGTCCGCTCGCCCTTGGACGGCGTCGAGGCCTGCGCGCCTCGGGGCTCCGAACCGGCGGCGTCGTGGTCCTGGTGCTCCTGGCGCCTGTGGTGGGGCAGCAGGTGGGAGGCCGCCGTGCCCCAGTCGATGTTGGTCGCCCCGACGATGACGAAGGACAGGCCGATGAGCACGGCGGCCAGGGCCAGGGATGTGGCCGTATCCTTCTCCCGCTCCAGGTAGATGGCCAAGGGCATTGTGCGAGTGACGCCCTCCTTGGAGCCGGCGAAGGCGATGGTCGCCCCGAACTCGCCCAGGCTCCGGCCCAGGGCCAGGGCCGTGCCCCGAGCCAGGGCGGGCGTTGCCAGCGGCAGCGTCACCTGCGCCAGAACCCGCCATGGGCCGGCCCCGAGGCTCCGCGCGGTGACTTCGGCCCGCTTGTCGCGGCTGCGCAGCGCAGCCTCCAGGGTGACCACCAGGAAAGGCATGGAGACGAACACCTGGGCGATGACCACCGCGGTGGTGGAGAAGGCGATGGGCACCCCCCACTCCTTCAGGTACGCCCCCAGCAGGCCGCGGTTGCCCAAGGTGGACAGCAACGCGATACCGGCCACCACCGGCGGCATCGTCATCGGCAGCACCGCAAGGATTCGCGCGATCCTCACCCCGGGCCAGCTGCGGGCCAGCAGCAGTGCCAGCGGCACGCCCAGCACCACACAGATGGCTGTGGAGGTCAGGCAGGTGCGGATCGAGAGCCACAGGGCGGCCTGCGCCGACGGTGTCGCCAGCAGCTGGGGGAGCTGCCCCCAGGACACGCGCGTCCCCATACCCACCAGGGGCAGGACGATCGCGCAGCCCCCCAAGACGGCCAGGGCCGTGACGAGGACGGGCAGAGGCGAACGAGCGGCCCGCCCACGCCGAGAAAGGGCGCGGACGGGCCGCCGTACCGACTGCTGCTCGGAGCGTGCAGTGGGGGACATCTGGTTCACAGACTCATGTCTACCAGGTCTCCGAGTCAGGCCTGCAAGCCGTCACGGAGCAGTCGTCTGTGCGGTGGGCTTGTTCGCCTCCGGGGAGGAGGACCCCTCAGCGGGCGCGGCCTGAGACGGGGCAGTGCTGGCCCCTGAGCTGGCCCCGGTGCCGGCCGCCGCGCTACCCGCGGCGGAGGCCCCGGCACTCGCCCCGGCAGTGGAGCTGCCGGGCTTGCCGAAGCCGTGCTTGGCCAGGATCTCCTGGCCGGCCTTGCCGGTGACGGCGTCGATGAAGGCCTGGGCGCCCGCGGGGTTCTCGGGCTTGGCCGTCGGAGCGATCGGGTAGTGGTTGACGACGCCGCCGTCGGGGATGTCGATCTTGTCCGTCTTGTCCTTGGCGGCCGCGGCGTCGGTGGTGTAGACGATGCCGGCGTCGGCCTCACCGGACTCGACCTTGCCGCGCACGTCGGTCACCTTCTGCTCCTCGGAGACCGGGTTGAGGGTGATTCCCTGGGCCTCGGCGAGCTTCTTGGTGGCCTCACCGCAGGGCACCTCGGGGGCGCAGATGACCAGGTTGGCGCCGTCCAGCGACGAGTCCAACCCGGTGATCTTCTTGGGGTTGCCCTTGGGGACGATGAGGGTCAGGACGTTGGTGGCGAACTCGGTCTGGTTCCCGACCAGCTTCTGCTCCGCAGCGGTCTTCATCGTGGAGTTGTTGGCCGTGGCCAGGACGTCGGCGCTGTCGCCACCTGCCAGGGAGGCTACCAGGTCCTGGGAGCCCTGGAAGTCGAAGGTGACGTCCAGGCCGGGGTTGTCCTTCTCCACGGTCTTCTCGATCTCCTCGAAGGCCTTCTGAAGAGAGGCGGCGGCCAGGACCGTGACCTTGCCAGTGGCCTTCTGGGAGGCACCTGAGCCGCTTGCGGAGGCGGCGCTTGAAGCGGCGCCGGTGGAGCTGTTGGAGGCGGAGCCGCCGCAGGCGGCCAGAGAGACGGCGGAGAGCAGGCTGACGGCGGCGATGGCCGCACGACGAGTGATACCCATACGTTGTCCTTTCGGGGTAGGGCAGCCGGGATCAGGCGCCCTGAGAAGGGGTAACGTCGTTGGTTCCTTGGTTGCCGGTACCCTGAGTGTGTACTGGGGTCCATCCGCGCGATGGCCGTGCGGTGGAAGTGGCCCCCTCACGCGAACGATAGACCACGTAGGGGCGAGTCACATAGCCCACAGGCGCGGAGACCACGTGGACCAGGCGGGTGAAGGGCCAGATCGCCAGGAGCAGGAAGCCCGCGATGACGTGGAGCTTGAAGGAGATCGGCACATCGGTCATGAGCTCGGGGCGCGGCTGGAGCACCAGCACCGAGCGCAGCCAGGGGCTAATCGTCTCGCGGTAGTCGTAGCCGTGGGCATCGGTGAGCTGGTTGAGGACCGTGGCCGCCGTTCCCAGCAGGATCGGGATGATGAGGAAGCAGTACATGACGAGGTCGTTGCGGGTGGTGGCCAGGCGCACGCTCTTGACGACGATGCGCCGGTAGATGAGCCCGACCAGGCCCACGATCGTCAGGATGGCTGCCAAGGTTCCCAGGTAGGTGGCGCCCAGGTGGTACATGTGCTGGGAGACGCCCAGCATCTCGGTGACGTCCTTGGGCACCAGCAGCCCGACGACGTGACCGCCCATCACCATGAGGAAGCCCAGGTGGAACAGGGGGGATGCCAGGCGCAGGATGCGGGACTCGTTCCACTGCGAGGATCGGGAGGTCCAGCCGAACTGGTCGGTGCGCCACCGCCAGATCATGCCTGCCACCAGCAGCACCAGGCTGGCGTAGGGCAGGGCCACCCACATGAGGTTCTGCTGAATCGGGCTCATGTCATGCTCTCCTGGCTGCTCGTGAAGGGGGAAGGATCGGCGACTGGTGCCGAGCCCGGCACGGCGGGTGCACCGGACAGGCTCGGGTTGCGCACGGGAATGGTCGGGAAGGGCAGGGTATTGGTGACACCGACGGTCTCGGTGGGTGGTCCGGCCGCCACGAGGGCGCGCACGCGCTCGGCGGTGGCCTCGTCGATCTGCGGCAGAGTCATCGAGACGGCCTCCACCAGCCCCGCGTAGGGGGAGGCGGCGTCGGCCAGGGCGCTGCGCAGCACCTCGATGCCCTCGCGGTGGGAGGACAAGAGCGTTCCCGCTACCTCGTCACCGCTGCGCGCGGACAGCTCGAGGACCACCGGCAGGTAGTCGGGCAGCTCATCGGCGGCCATCTCGTAGCCGGCCGCCGCCAGCGCCTGCTTGAAGGCCAGCAGTGCGGCGCCCCGGTGTCGGGTGTCACCCACCGTGTAGTACGTCAGGTACAGGCAGCAGCGCCGACGTCGGTCGAAGACCTCCACGTAGTGCTCGGCCATGGCCCGCTCGCCGCGGCGCCGCGCCTGAGCGATGAACTCCTCCAGGAGGACGGCCACCTCCGCCGGTAGCGTGGCCAGCTCGGCCTCGACGGCGCTCAGGCGCGTCTCCAGAGTCCCCTCGGCCGGGTAGTCCAGCAGCAGCGAGGCCGCCATGTGCACGGTGGCTCGCTGGGAGGGCGTCAGTTGCACCTCGGCGGGTTTCTCAAGAACCCGGGGGGCGCGGACGAAGGAGACCATCTCAGAGATCCCTGGGGGCCGCGACCGCGGGGCCGGTCGAGGAGTCGGCCGCCGGGGCCTGCCCCACCGGCTCAGGCACACCGACCTGCGGCATGCCCGGGCCGGCGGCCGGCACCGGCTCGCGGCGCACGGTCGGCAGCGGCAGGCTCACCGGGCCGTTGTTGATGCCGCCGCCCTGGCCGTGGAAGGAGGCGACGTCGGGGTGGCACCCGGCCGGGGCCCCCTCACCCAGAAGGGTCATGACGTCGTTGCCCATGGACTCCATGCCGCGGGGGACCTCGGGCTTGGCGGTGGGGATGACGTAGCGGTCGTCGTACTTGGCGATGGCCAGCAGGCGGTACATGGCCTCCAGTTTCTTGCCGTCCAGGCCCACGGCGGCGGCGATGGCCGGGTCGGGCTCGCGGCCCAGGCGCACGTCGCGCATGTGGGAGCGCATCGCGGCCAGGCGCCGCAGCACGAGCTCGACCGTGTTGGTCTCGCCGGCCGTGAACAGGCCCGCCAGGTACTCCAGCGGAATGCGCATGTCGGAGACGGCCGTCAGCAGCACCTTGTAGTTCTCGCCGTCCAGGCCTGCGGCCGCGACCTCGTCAACGACCGGGGAGAGCGGCGGGATGTACCAGACCATCGGCATGGTGCGGTACTCGGGGTGCAGGGGCAGGGCCACCTCGTAGGTGTCGATGAGGTCCCAGATGGGGGAGGCCTGAGCCGCCTCGATCCAGTTGTCCGGCACGCCCTCGGCGCGCGCGCCCGCCACGACCTCGGGGTCGTGGGGGTTGAGGAGGATCTCGCGCTGGGCCATGTACAGGTCCTGCGGGTCCTTGACGGCGGCGGCCTGCGAGACGCGATCGGCGTCGTAGAGGAGGACGCCCAGGTAGCGCAGGCGGCCCACACAGGTCTCCGAGCACACAGTGGGCTGGCCGATCTCCAGGCGCGGGTAGCACAGGGTGCACTTCTCGGCCTTGCCGGTGGCGTGGTTGAAGTAGACCTTCTTGTAAGGGCAGGAGGACACACACATGCGCCAGCCGCGGCAGGCGTCCTGGTCCACCAGGACGATGCCGTCCTCAGTGCGCTTGTACATGGCGCCCGACGGGCAGGCGGACACGCAGGTGGGGTTGAGGCAGTGCTCGCAGATGCGCGGCAGGTAGAACATGAAGGCCGACTCGATGTCGGTGCGCACCTTCGTGCTCATCGCCTCGATGATCGGGTCCTGCTGGAGGGTCTCCATGGAGCCGCCCAGGTCGTCATCCCAGTTGGGACCCCACTTGATGGTGGGCATGTACTCGCCGGTCAGCTGGCTCTTGGCGCGCGCCACCGGAATCGCCGGCGAGTCCTTGGGGGCCGAGAGCAGCTTGTCGTACTCGTAGGTCCACGGCTCGTAGTAGTCCTCGACCGTGGGCATCTCCGGGTTGGCGAAGATGTTGACCAGGCGGCGCAGGCGCCCGCCCGAGCGGGGCCGCAGGCGGCCCGAGGCCGTGCGCTCCCAGCCGCCGCGCCAGGTGTCCTGGTCCTCCCAGCCCTTGGGGTAGCCGACACCAGGGCGGGTCTCGACGTTGTTGAACCACATGTACTCGGTGCCCTCGCGGTTGGTCCAGGCCTGCTTGCAGGTCACTGAACAGGTGTGGCAGCCGATGCACTTGTCGAGGTTCATCACCATTGCGATCTGGGCCATGACCTTCATCAGAAAGTCACCTCCTGGTTGCTGCGGCGACGGATAAGCGTGACCTCGTCGCGGTTGTTGCCCGTGGGGCCGATGTAGTTGAAGGCGTAGGACAGCTGCCCGTAGCCGCCTGCGAAGTGGCTGGGCTTGAGCACGATCCGGGTCAGGGAGTTGTGCGTCCCGCCTCGCCTGCCGCTGGACTCTGTCAGCGGGGTGTTCATGGTGCGCTCCTGGGCGTGGTGCATGAAGACCATGCCCTCGGGGATGCGGTGGGAGACGACGGCGCGCGCCGCCACGATGCCGTTGCGGTTGTAGGCCTCAACCCACTCGTTGTCCTTGACGCCGATCTTGTCGGCGTCCTGGGGGCTCATCCAGATGGTCTGGCCCCCGCGTCCCAGCGTGAGCATGTGCAGGTTGTCGAAGTACTGCGAGTGGATCGCCCACTTGTTGTGCGCGGTGATGTAGCGCACCGCGACCTCCGCCGTGCCCGCCTGGCTCGTGGACACCGAGCCCGGTGCGGCCTCCCCGTACAGGGCGTGGAAGTCCAGTGGCGGCCGGAAGATCGGCAGGGACTCGCCCATGTCTCGCATCCAGTCGTGGTCGAGGTAGTAGTGCATGCGCCCGGTCAGGGTGTGCCAGGGCTTGGCGTGCTCCACGTTGACCACGAAGGCCGAGTAGCGCCGTCCGCCGTGCTCGGAGCCGGACCACTCCGGGGAGGTGATGACTCCCTGGGGCTTGACCTGGGTGTCGGCGAAGGAGATGTGCTTGCCTGCCTCCTCCTCGCTGAGCTCGACCAGCGTGGTTCCGGTGCGCTTGGACAGCGTGTCCCAGCCCTCGGTGGCGATGCGCCCGTTGGTGGTGCCCGACAGCGTGAAGATGGCGTCGGCGGCGCGGATGTCGGTGTCGAGCAGCGGCCGGCCGGCGGCCACGCCGTCGGAGGAGACCCCGTGGTTACGGGACAGGCGCTCCACCTCCGGACCCGGCTTGAGCATGATGCCCTTGCAGGGAATCCCCAGCTTCTCGGCCAGGGGGCCCAGGGCGTCGAACTTGGCCTGGATCTGGGTGTAGTCGCGCTCGGTGGGCACCAGCTTGGGCATCGTCACTCCCGGCACCCACTCCTGGGGGAGGGAGGACACGTCACCGTGCGCCATCGTCATGGCGTCGGGGGTGTCGTGCGTCAGGGGTGCGGCGACGACGTCGGTCTGGGTGCCCAGGTAGCGCGGCGCCCAGGCGGAGATGAGCCCGGCCAGGGTCTGGAAGACCTGGAAGTCGGTGCGCGCCTCCCAGGGCGGGTCGATGGCCGCGTTGAAGGAGTGCACGAAGGGGTGCATGTCGGTCGAGGAGATGTCGTGCTTCTCGTACCAGGTGGCCGCCGGCAGGACGACGTCGGAGTGCAGGGTGGTGGAGGTGTTGCGGAAGTCCGCGGTCCACATGAGGTCGAGCTTGCCCACGGGGGCCTCGTCGCGCCAGGTCACCGAGGCGGGCCGCTGCTCGGCCGGGGTCTCGACGGCGTTGACGTCGTTATCCGCACCCACCATGTGGCGCAGGAAGAACTCCGTGCCCTTGGCCGAGCTGCCCAGCAGGTTCGTGCGCCACGAGCACAGGATGCGCGGGAAGTTCTCGGGGGCGTCGGGGTCCTCGCAGGCGAAGCGCAGCTCACCGGAGCGCAGCTGCTCGACGATGTAGTCCTTGGGGTCCATGCCCGCCTCGGCGGCCTGCTGGCCCAGGAGCAGCGGGCTGCGGTTGAAGGTCGGGTAGGACGGCGTCCACCCGCGCTTCATGGCTTCGACCATGGCGTCGGTCGTGGTCTTGCCCGCCAGGGTGCCGGGCCCCAGCGGGGAGGCCAGGCGCTCGGCGGAGGTGTTGTCGTAGCGCCACTGGTCGGTGGTGAGGTACCAGAAGCCGGTGGAGATCATCTGTCGGGCCGGGCGGTGCCAGTCCAGGGCGAAGGCGTACTGCTGGAAGCCGCTGAGCGGGCGGACCTTCTCCTGACCCACGTAGTGGGCCCAGCCGCCGCCGTTGACGCCCTGGGTGGCGCACATGGAGGTCAGCGCCAGGATCGTCCGGTAGATCTGGTCGGCGTGGTAGTAGTGGTTGATGCCCGCGCCCATGACGATCTGGGAGCGGCCGCCGGACTCCACGGCGTTGAGGGCGAAGTCGCGCGCTACCTGGATGATGGCGGGGCCGGGAACGCCGGTGATCTCGCTGGCCCAGGCGGGAGTGCCCGGGACGGTGGCGTCCTGGTAGTCCGCGGGCCACTCGCCAGGCATGGACGGGCGCTCGACGGCGTACTGGGCCAGGAGCAGGTCGTAGACGGTGGTGACCATCCGGTCACCGATGCGGGTGACCGGCACGCCGCGGCGCACGACGCCGCCGCCCACGGAGCCCTCGGGGGTGGAGGAGCCGGGCAGGTCGAAGCGGGGCAGGAGCACCTCGGCGGCCTGAACCTGGGGGCCCTGGCCGTGCAGGTCCAGGATGCTCATGACCGGGTCGACACCCTCCATGAGCAGGTTCCACTTGCCCTCACCCTCGGGGGTGAAGCGGTCGGCCAGGGTGCCGCCGGGGTCGGCCGGGCCGCGCTCGCGGTCCCACACGAGGGGGCGGAACTCGTTCTTCGGGGCGCCGGTGGCGACGCCGTTGACGTCGGAGGCCGTCACGAAGCGCCCGGGCACGTAGCCGGTGCCGTCGGGGGAGGGGTCCAGACTGATGAGGAAGGGGGAGTCGGTGTGACGGCGCATGTAGTCCAGGAAGAAGGACTCCTCGCGCTTGACGTGGAACTCCGAGAGGATGACGTGCCCCATCGCCTGGGCCAGGGCGCCGTCGGTGCCCGGGGCCACGCGCAGCCACTGGTCGGCGAACTTGGTGTTGTCGGCGTAGTCGGGGGAGACGGCCACGACCTTCTGCCCGTGGTAACGGGCCTCGGTCATGAAGTGGGCGTCCGGGGTGCGGGTCAGCGGCAGGTTGGAGCCCCACATCATGAGGTACTGGGCGTTGTACCAGTCGCCGGCCTCGGGGACGTCGGTCTGGTCACCGAAGACCTGGGGTGAGGCCGGGGGCAGGTCGGCGTACCAGTCGTAGAAGGAGAGCATCGTGCCGCCGATGAGCTCGTGGAGGCGGCCTCCGGCTCCGTAGGAGACCTGGGACATGGCCGGGATGACGCTGAAGCCGGCGATGCGGTCCGGACCCCAGGTGCGGATGGTGTGGACGTAGGCGGCCGCGACGATCTCCATGGCCTCGTCCCAGCCCACGCGGACCATGCCGCCCTTGCCTCGGGCGGACTTGTAGGCCTTGGCGGTGGCGGGGTCACCGGTGACCTGCGCCCAGGCGGCGACCGGGTCGCCGTCGTTGTCGGCCTTCGCGGCGCGGAAGGCGTCCAGCAGGACCGAGCGCACGTAGGGGTAGCGGATGCGCGTGGGGGAGTAGGTGTACCAGGAGAAGGCCGCGCCGCGCGGGCAGCCGCGGGGCTCGTACTCGGGCATGTCCGGCCCCGTGGTGGGGTAGTCGGTGATCTGCTTCTCCCAGGTGATGATGCCATCGGAGACGTAGACCTCCCAGGCGCACGACCCGGTGCAGTTGACCCCGTGGGTGGAGTGGACCATCTTGTCGTGGCTCCACCGGTGGCGGTAGAAGGTGTCGGCCTCGCGCCCTCCGGTGAGGAACAGGCGGCGGGCGTCGGCAGAGGCTTGTCCTCGACGCAGGTACGAGCCCAGCGTGAGCAGTCCGGGGGCGTTCTCGACCTGCTGGTCGGGTCCAGGAACGATCCCGGGGCCGGTGGTCTGGGAGCCGGTGGTGCTCATCAATGGTCCTTTGATCCGTGAAGCTGGTGGGTGGTCAATGGTGTGTCTGTGTTCATCAGTGGTCAGCCTGGGGCTGGCTGGCTGGCGGCGGTCCGGCCGATGGCGACCGGGCGGGCGCTGCCCCCTCGACGGGGCAGGCGGGCGGGTGAGCCGTGAGCCGCCGAGCCCGTCAGACAGTTGTGGGCGTTCCGAACGGATGCCGGATGTGGGAACTCAGCCCGGGAACGGGGCTCCCGGTCGCGCGTAGCGCAGCCAGCAGATGACCGCGCACACGGCGCAGTAGGCGACCGAGATCCAGAACCAGGCGGTGGTGCCCAGGGAGGCGATGGCGACGCCGACGATGAAGGGGCCCAGGCTGGCAACGGCGGCCGTGAAGCCGATGGCGCCGCCGGCCTGCCGCTTGGGCATGATCATCGGCATCTGCTTGAAGGTGCCGGCGTTACCCAGGCCGGAGAAGAAGAACATCGCCAGCATGGACCACAGGAAGCCGGGGAACTGCGCCGGATCGGTCGGGTGGAGGTAGAAGGTGGTGACGGCGAGTGTGGCGCCCATTCCCACGATGGAGATGAAGGTCCAGATGGCCCCGCCGAAGCGGTCGCACAGGGGTCCCCACAGCATTCGGACCACCGACCCGATCAGCGGCCCGAGGAAGGCGTAGGTCGCACCCAGGGGCAGCAGGGACTTGTCGAAGTGGTGGGCCAGGGGCGAGCCAGGCCCGTAGGTGTTCTTGATGAGGAGTCCGAACTGTGCGGCGAACCCGGAGAACAGCCCGAAGGTCGCCACGTACATGAGCGTCATGTACCAGGTGTCGGGGTTGGTGAAGATATCGATCTGCTGGCGGATGTTGGCCTTGACCGGGACGTCCTTGAGCAGGGCGAAGGCGAGGACCGCGGCCACGATGGTCCACGGGATGAAGAAGACGGCCACGTTGTGGACCCACACTTGGCCGCTGCCGGCGTGCTGGGGGGCGATCCAGGTGATGCCCAGCAGACCGAAACCCATGAGCCAGGGGCTCAGCAGCTGGATGATGCTCATTCCCATGTTCCCGACGCCCGCCTGGATCCCCAGGGCGGTACCGGTCAGCCGCTTGGGGAAGAAGTAGCCGGTCGAGGGCATGTAGCCGGAGAACGAGCCGCCCCCGATCCCGCAGGCGAAGGCCAGGGCGAGCAGTGTCCCGAAGCTCGTCTCGGTGCTCTGCACCGCGAAGAACCAGCCGAGCATCGGCAGAGCGTAGAGCAGGGACGACCATGCGACGAGCTTGCGGGTGCCGACGATCGGCGGCAGGAACATGTAGATGAGGCGGATCAGGCCGCAGGACAGGCCGGGCATGGCGGCGAGCCAGTACAGCTGGCTCTCAGTGAGCTTGAAGCCGATCTCGGTGAGCTTGGGGGCGATCGCGCTGGGGAGTAACCAGACGCAGAAGGCCAGGATCATCGAGTAGGTCGAGATGGTCAGAGTGGTCCAGGCGATCTTCGCGGACCAGTTCTCCGGCTCTTCAGGGTTCCACCCTGTGAGGACGCGACCGGAGGTGTCGAGCGTGGACATAGGGCTCCTGCTGTTGTGGGGCTCGGCCCGCTGGGCGACAGCGCCCTGGACCTGAGACTGTTTGGAGAGGGTCGGTGAAAGCCTGCGGACTCACACCGCGCTCAATGATGCATTGAGTTGGTCAGATCTTCATGCAAGGGACGAATGTCTGAGCAATACGAGGCGAAACCGACATCTCAGAGGTGACTAAGGGCGGTGAATTAGGTTCAATGTCAGTTGCCTAATTGAGGTTGCCGGTTGGATCGGGACGTGTTGCCCTTGAAACTCCGGGTGGGAGACGGAGGAGCCGCGCGGGGTGTATGCGGACTACGGTGGGTCCATGAGTGAGACCCCCATCGTCCAGAAGGGCCTGGCGGCCCTGCCCGAGCCCGTCAAGGGCGCCGTCATCACCGTCTCCGACCGCTGCGTCAGTGGTGAGAGAGAGGACCTCTCCGGCCCGCTGGCCCAGCGCCTCCTGGCTGAGCACGACGTCGTCGTCGAGAAGGTGGACCTCGTGCCCGACGGTGTTGAGCCGGTGCGTGAGGCGATCAGGCGGGCGGTGGCCGGCGGCGCCCGGGTGGTCCTGACCACCGGCGGTACCGGGGTGACCCCTCGGGACCTCACCCCGGAGGCGACGGCACCACTGCTGGAGACCCGTATCGAGGGCATCGAGGCGCAGATCCGCGCCCACGGGCTGACCAAGACACCGCTGGCGGGACTGTCCCGCGGGCTGGTAGGCGTGACCTCTCGCGGCGACGACGGCGCCCTGGTCATCAACGCCCCCGGCTCGCGCGGTGGGGTCAAGGACACCGTTGCCGTCGTCGGCCCCCTGGTGCCCCATGTCCTGGAGCAGCTCGGCGGCGGCGACCACTGAGCACGCTCGAGCACTACTGAGCGATTCGGATTGAGCCGGGCTGCTACTCGGAGCGGCCCGAGTCCCAGGAATGGACCTCGGCCCAGGTGTCCAGATCCCGCACGACATCGCGAGCCGTGGGGATGGCCCTGACGCGGAGCGTCCCGAGTGCCCGGCGCACAGCCGTGTCCCGCAGAGGCGCGCCGTCCGGGGCGACGGCCGCGGCCAGTGCTCGGCGGCGGTAGAGGCCCAGCAGGTACTGGGTGTGCTCGCCGTCGCGGGCGCAGACGCCGTCCAGCTCCGGCCCGGCCTGCGCCAGCGCCCGGTGCAGGGCCGGCAGCGCCCTCCAGGACAAGGGCGCGTCGCAGGTGAGGATCCCGGCCAGTCCCGCAACCGGGGCGCTCCGTCCTAGGACATCCAGCCCGGCTCCGATCCCGGCGACGGGTCCTCCTAGGGGAGGGTCCTCCAGCGCCCGTAGGACGCCTCCGGGCAGAGCGACCTCTGCCGGGGCGACAACGCACACGCGCCCGAGCGGGAGACCCTGCGTCCGCAGATGCTCCAGACCGGCCAGCACGTGGTCGAGCAGGCGCAGCCCCCGGGCGACGACGTCGGGCTTGGAGGCTCCGTCCAGCCGAGCCCCGGTCCCGCCGGCCAGCACAATGACATCGGCGACCTCGGCGCCATCGGCGACCTCGGTGACTTCGGCCGCATCCGCGGTGCTCATGATGGCGCCGACCGTCTGCTCAGGCAGCGTCACCGCGGTCACCGCGGTCACCGCGCAACCAGTCCCCTGAGCGTCCCCCGGACTTGGCGACCACCTTGGCCTCTCGCAGCTCGACGTCCCGGTCCACTCCCTTGACCATGTCGACGATCGCCAGTCCCGCCACGGTGGCGGCGGTGAGGGCCTCCATCTCCACGCCCGTGCGGTCGGCCGTGCGCACCGTGGTCTCGATGCGCACGCCGCCGTCGACGATCTCCAGGTCCACGCGCGCCCCGTGCACACCAATGACATGCGCCAGGGGGAGGAGCTCGGGGACCTTCTTCGTCGCCGCGATCCCGGCCACGCGGGCCACGGCGAGCACGTCGCCCTTGGGGACAGAGCCGCTGCGCAGGGCGTCCACGATCGCCTCCGAGCAGGCCACGAAGGCGGTGGCGCGGGCCTCGCGCACGGTCGGGGTCTTGGCGGTGACATCCACCATGTAGGCGGCGCCCGCCTCGTCCAGGTGGGTGAGGGTGATCTCGGGGCGGGTAGTCACAGGGGCTCCTTCACAGGGGTACGGGATCGTGCGTCGTGGATGCGACTCGTGGCTCTCACCGGCGGCCGTCACAGGCGGCCGGCGGGCGCTAGGAGGCGGTCAGCGGGATGAGGGGCAGCTCGTCGCCGATCTCGACCGCCTCCACCTCGGCGGCCACCACCGCCAGCGCCTGCGCGGCAGGCAGCGAGGCCACCAGGTGCGAGCCGGAGCCCAGCCGGTGGGTGGGCGTCACCCAGGGCAGGCCCGCACCGTCGCCGACGTCGGAACGGACTCCGGAGCCGGCGGGGGCCTCGGTGAAGCGCACCGGCACGTGCTGGCGTCGCCCCGGCGGGGTCCGCCAGCCCACCGCCGCACGCGCCGTCAGGACAGGCCGACCCGGAAGCGGCTCGGTGCCGCCTGCCGCATCCTGCCCGGCCAGACGGGCCAGCGCCGGGGCCACGATCGTGGTGAAGGAGACCAGGACACTCACCGGGTTGCCCGGCAGGCAGATGATCGGCACCCGCCGGCCGTCGTCGGCGAGCACCCAGCCGTGCCCCTGGGGCTTGCCCGGCTGCATGGCCACCTTGACGAAGTCCAGATGCACCGGGGCCTGCTCGCCGCGCTGCGCCTGAGCCAGCATCGTCAGAGGGTCGAAGGCCCCCGCGGACACGCCCCCGGAGGTGACGATGAGGTCGGCGCCGGACGCGGCCTGCTGCAGCACCCTGGCCAGGGCCTCGGCCGTGTCGCCGCTGCGGGCCACGCTCGTGCACACGGCCCCCTGCTCGGCGACCAGCCCCGCCAGCAGCAGGGAGTTGGAGTCGGGGATCCTCCCGGGCTCCAGCGCCTGGCCGGCGTCACGCAGCTCGGCCCCGGTGGAGACCACCGCCACGCGCACCTGCGGCCGCACCAGCACCGAGCCGAGCCCCACGGAGGCCAGGGCGGAGATGGCCGCCGCCGACAGCCTCGTCCCCGCCGCCATGACCGGATCACCCGCCGCCACGTCCTCCCCGGCGCGGCGCACGCTGAGGCCCGGGGTCGCCGCCGCGCGGATCTCGACGCGCTCAGGAATCGGGTGCGGGCCGGGAGCCTGGTCGGTGTCCTCCACCTTGACCACGGCGTCCGCGCCCTCGGGCAGCATCGCCCCGGTCATGATCCGCTGGGCGGTTCCCTCCACGAGGGGCCGCGGTGCGGCGCCGGCCGGAACATCCCCGCTCACCGGCAGCACCACGGGCGTGAGCGGGCAGGCGCCGGTCGTGTCCTTCGCGCGCACCGCGTAGCCGTCCATCGCCGAGTTCGTCCACGGCGGCACCGGCACGGCGGCGGTCACGTCCTCGGCCAGCACCCGGCGGTGCGCCCGCCCCAGCGGCACACGGCCGCCCTCCAGGGGTGAGAGGGCCTCCAGCACCTGGGAGACGTAGTCCTCCAGCGGAATCATCTGCGCCATAGCGGTCCTTCCTTCAGCGGGCGCCCTGTGGGGTGCAACGCGGGGCGGGTGGACGCGGGGCCGGTGCCCGAGCATCCCGGGGCCTATCATGCCCGTTCAGCTGGGGAAGCCCACATGGGTATGCTCGCGGCCGACCATCCGATCACCCCCAGCCCGCCATCCCGATCGAGGAGACCCCGTGACGCTCAGCCCTGACCAGCCCAGCCGGCCGCTCCCGGCTCCCACGGCCCGCGTGGTCCGCGCCGAGGTCACCGAGGCGCCCATCAGCGTCACCGAGCTCGCCGACGCCGTCCAGGACGCGGCCGCCGGCGCCGTCGTCACCTTCGAGGGCGTGGTCCGCAACCACGACGCCGAGCGCGCCGTCACCGGCATCGGCTACTCCTGCCACCCCACGGCCGGCCAGGTCGTCGAGCAGATTGCCCAGGACGTGGCCCAGCAGGGGCGGGTGCGTGCCCTGGGCGTCGTCCACCGCGTCGGCGACCTGAGCGTCGGGGAGGCGGCGCTCGCGGTCGCCGTCAGTTCCGACCACCGCGCCGAGGCCTTCGCCGTGTGCAGCCAGATCGTCGAGGAGGTCAAGGAGCGCCTGCCCGTGTGGAAGCGCCAGACCTTCACCGACGGCTCGAGTCAGTGGAGCAACATCGCCTGACGTCTTGCCGTCGAGCCGGGAACGTCTCGGGCAGCCGGGAGGAAGAACGGTCGGACTGTGCGACAACCGCCCGGCTTGATGCGGTCGTCATCCGCCGGCGAAGGGCGGGAGCACGTCGACGGCGTCGCCGTCGGCCAGGGGCGTGAGCGAGTCCGCCGGGGTGGAGACCGAGTTGACGAGGAAGCTGCAGATCGGGATGACCCGCGCCATCTCCAGGCCCCGGCCGGAGAGCTGCTCGCGCAGAGCCGCCAGAGTCGTGCCGGCGGGCAGGTCCAGGCGCTCCTCGGGGCGCCCGGCGGCCTCAGTGGCCGCGGCGAAGTAGCGTATGGTCACAGAGATCTGCGCCTGACCGGGGTGCGCGCCCGCCTGGGGGGACGGCTCGGGGGAGGGGTTCGTCATGGGGGCTCCTGAGGATTCGGGTCAGCCACCGATGGCCGACATGGTGCGCTGCGGGCGAGCGAAGCCGTCGCTCTCGGTGTGGGGATTGTCCGAGCCATGCGCGCGGGGCTTGCCCCAAGTGGCGCCGGCCCAGATGCGGATGAGCTCGTCGTCGTTGGCCCCGGCGCGCATGGGGCCGCGCAGGTCCGTCTCGGTACTGGAGAACAGGCAGGTCATGAGACGCCCGTCGGCCGTGATGCGGGTGCGGTCGCAGTCCGAGCAGAAGGGGGCGGTGACCGAGGCGATGACGCCCACCGTCCCGGGTGGATGCTCCTGGCCCAACGCGCTTCCGGCGGCGACGCGCCACAGCGCCGCCGGACGACGGTCCGGGCGGCCCACCTCGGTGAGGATGAATCCGGCCCCCCGCAGCACCCCCAGGATCTGATCGACGCCGACGACGTCCTGGCTGCTCCAGGTCTCGCGGGGGCCCAGCGGCATGTGCTCGATGAACCGCAGCTGCCAGCCGCGGCGCAGGCACTCGGCCAGGAGTCGCGGCGCGCGTTCCTCCACAGTGGCGGGCACGGCCACGGCATTGACCTTGATGGGGGCCAGGCCCGCCTCCTGGGCGCCGGCGATCCCCGTCAGGACGTCGGCGAGCCGGTCTCGGCGAGTGATGGCGGCGTAGTCCTGCGGGTCCAGGGAGTCGATGGAGATGTTGACGCGGTCAAGGCCGGCCGCCCGCAGTCCGGCGGCCCGCTTCTCCAGGCCCAGGCCGTTCGTGGTCAGGGCGATGTCCGGCTTGGCCCCGGCTGAGGTCCGCAGGGCGGACAGCGCTTCGACGATCTCCTCCAGGTCGCGTCGCAGCAGCGGCTCGCCACCGGTCAGGCGGATCCGCTCGACTCCCAGGCGCTCGACGGCGATGCGCCCCAGGCGGGTGAGCTCGGCGGTGGTCAGCAGATCCGGGGTGGGCAGCCACTGGAGCCCCTGCGCGGGCATGCAGTAGGTGCAACGCAGGTTGCAGCGGTCCGTGATGGACAGGCGCAGGTCACGCACGGTCCGCCCGTATCGGTCGACCAGCTGCTGGGGGACGCCGTCGGCAGCCGGGGCCGACGGGCCGGGACCTTCGGGCAGCTCGGGCAGCACCGGCCGGGTCGTCGGCATGGGCAGGTCCGCGGAGGTTCCACGGCTCCTGCTCGGGCCGACGACCGCGGCATCGAGTGGTGCTGGCGTCATGCGTTGAGCATATCGGGAGCGCGCCGGCGGCATGGTGTGAGACCCGACGAGGCCCCGAGCCCGTGGCCGGAGCCGAGGGCTCGGGGCCTCGGGTGTCTCCCGCCGACCGGCCGCGCTGAGGCGCGGATCAGGCGGTACGCAGGATCTCGACGCGGGCGAAGCCCTCGGACTGCTCCAGCAGCGTGTGCTGGAAGGTGAAGGGCAGCTGGTCGATCTGGGCCAACAGCGGGGTGGGCACGTGCGGGGCCACCAGGTCGAAGCCCTCACCGGGGTTGAGGGAGGAGGCGGCGCCGATGACGGCGGCGTGGCGCAGACGGTGCGGGATGGCGCGCGCGTCCAGGGTGAGGCGCTCGTCGCTGTGCTCGTGGCAGCCGCAGCTGGACTTCTTCTCAGTGACGGGCAGCAGCTCGGGGCTCTCGCTCATAGGGCTCTCCTTCGGAGTGTTTCGTACTGGTGGGCGTGACCTTACTACCACCGCAGGGTCGGCCGGAACGACTGTCCACCTCCAGTGGAACGCTGTCCACCTTCGTGGGCAGGGCAGTCCACCACCGGCGCGGCCAGCCCACACAAACCTACCGAAACTTCATAGACGACGCGGAGCCGTGTCGTCCATGAAGTTTCTGTCGATGTTTGTCGATGCGAGTGCGTGGGTTTGCGGCGCTGTTGGATACGGTTGGGCCGTGGAGACGGACCGACTCAGCCGGGCGCTGACCAGCCGCGTGGCGCCGCGCCTGGTGGCCTTGGCCCTGGGCGCCGCCTGCATCCTCATGGGACTCAACGCCGCCCTCCTGCGCCTCAACCTGCCGGCCCCCGTCAATGGGGCCGAGCTGGCGGCGCTCCACGGCCCCCTCATGCTCGTCGGCTTCCTGGGGACCGTCATCGCCCTGGAACGGGCGGTCGCCGCCCGCACCCCCTGGGCCTTCCTCGCCCCGCTGGGAAGTGCCGCGGGCTGCCTGGCCCTCATGGCCGGTGCTCCCGACGTCGTCGGCCGGGGGCTCATGACCGGTGCCGCCGTCGTCCTGTGCGCCATCTACCTGCGGGTTCACCGGCGCGCCCCCAGCGCCGCCGTCGATGTTGAGGCCATGGGCGGGGCCGCCCTCCTGCTGGGGGACATTCTGTGGCTGGGTGGGCGTGGCATGGAGGACGTCGTCCCGCTGTGGCTGCTCTTCCCCACGCTCACCATCGTCGGCGAACGCCTGGAGCTGGCCCGCATCGCCTTCCTCGACGAGATGGTGGAGACCGTCGTCGAGGCGCTCTCCGGCGCAGCGGTCCTGGGCGCCTGCCTGCTGCTCATTGCACCGGGCTCCCACCTCGTGGTCGGCCCGGCCCTGCTGGGACTGGCTGTCGTCATGGCCTACTACGACGTCGCCCGACGCACGGTCCGCCTGCGCAGCGGGGTGCGCTTCATGGCGGCCTCCATGCTCGCCGGCTACGTGTGGCTCGCCCTCGCCGGGGCGGTGTGGTCGCTGTGGGGCCTGCAGGGCTTGAACGGGGCCGCCTACGAGATCGTCATCCACTGCATCGCGGTGGGCTTCGCCTTCTCCATGATCCTGGCCCACGCCCCGGTCATCATCCCCGCGATCGTCCACCGGGCCCTGCCCTACCACCGGCTCATGTGGCTGCCCTACGTTCTGCTGCATGCCGGCCTGGTGGTGCGCGTCGTCGGCCTGCTGGCGGAGGCCTCCTCGGTCTGGAAGGTCGGCGGTGCCGTAGGAGTAGCGGCGATTCTCGTCTTCATGGTCCTCACCCTGGGGCGCGTCCTGACCTCCGGCAGCATCCGCAAGCCGGTGAGGGCAAGACCGCAGGCTGCGGCTGTGGCATCCGGGACGACGACGTCGCAGACGGGAGGTAGTCCCGCATGAGCCTGTCCATCGGTTCTCCCGGTACCGGGTCCGCCCCTCGGCCCGGCTCGCTTCCCGGCCCCGGACGAGCAAACGGTCCGGGCCGCCCCGCCAAGAAGCCCTCCCGGCGCACCACCCAGGTGCGTCGCAACGCCCTGGTCATGGCCTGGCTGCTCATCGCCGCGGTCCTGGCGGCCCTGACCATCGTGGGCCCGCTGGTCTCCTGGGGCACCTGGCTGCCTCTGCACGCCCTGCTCCTGGGCGGGATCGGCAGCGCCATCACCATCTGGTCCGCCCACTTCGCCGACACCCTCCTGCACCGCCCGGCCCTGGGCGGCGCCACGCTCCTGGACGCGCGCCTCTACGCCCATAGCCTCGGCACTGCCGTCGTGCTCACCGGCATCACCATGGGCCAGCAGGTGGTGGCGCTCATCGGGGCGGTCATCGTCATGGCCCAGGCCATTGCGGGCGTCGTGGCCATCACCGTGCAGTACCGGCGCGCCATCGCCCCGCGCCTGGCCTCCCTGGCCCTCCACTACGCCGTCGCCCTGGTCCTGCTGGCCACCGGCGCGCTCCTGGGCTTCCTCATCGCCTGGTCCAACGCCCACGGGCGCTCCGCCCTGGCCGACGGTTTCTACCTGGCCCACACGACCACCATGCTGCTGGGCTTCGTGGGCACCACGGTCCTGGGCACGCTCACCGTCCTGTGGCCCACGATGCTGCGCACCCCCATGGAGCCGGTCGCACCGCGCTGGACCACCCGCGGCCTGCCCTACCTCGTGGGCGGCACCGCGCTGGTGGCCGCCTGCGGGCTGTGGCCGCCCCTGGCGGGCCTGGGCACCCTGGTCTACCTCGGCGGCGCCTGCGCCGTCCTCGTGCCCGCGTACCGCACCGCCCGTCGGGTCCCGCCGACCTCCTTCGCCACGGCCTCCGCCGCGGCCTCGGTGGCCTGGTTCATCGGCTGCGTCGCCGTCCTGGGGGCCCGCATGGCGCTGGCCGACGACGCCGCCGCTGCCCGTGAGGTCATCCACTCCCTGCGCCTGCCCCTGGCGGCGGGCTTCGCCCTGCAGATCCTCGTGGCGGCCCTGAGCTACCTCACCCCGGTGATGCTCGGCGGCGGCCCCACGGCCACGCGGGCCACCAACGCGATCATGGACTGCTTCGCCGCCTACCGGGTCACCGCCGCCAACGCCTGCCTCCTGCTGGCGCTCTACCCGGGGGCGCCCTGGCAGGTGCGCGTCGTCGCCGGAGCCCTGGCCGCGCTGGTGACCTCCTACCTGCTGGCGGGCATGATCCTCAGCCTGCGTGAGCTTTCCCAGCGCATGCGCCCGCCGCGTACCCCACGCACCCCGGCCGACGCCGACCCCACCTCCGACCCCGCGGGCCACCGGCCCGCCCAGCCCCGAAGGGGAACCCGATGACGAAGACGCCCGACGCGCAGGCACCATCCCCTGATGAGGCCGCCTCTCCCGAAGCCGCCGCCTCCGAGAACGCCCCTTCCCAGGACACTGCCTCCCAGGAGACCGAGCGCAGCGGCGCCGGCACTACGGCCCACACCCCCGGCGACACTGCCGGGCGCGCGGCGGCGGGCACCGATAAGCCCGAGAGCGCTCACCGCCGAGCGGTGACGGCCGGTACCGCCCCCGCCATTGACCGCAACCGCCGCCCCCTGACCGGAGGGGCCGGCCGGGCGGCGGGAGACGGGACTGCCCAATCGCCCTCGGGCGGCCTGCTCCAGCCCGCCGACCGCCGTGGCGTCCTCATGGGACTGCTCACCGCCGGAGCGGCCGTCGTCGTCGGCAGCGTCATCGGCAACCGCAGTCAGGGCGGAACCACCCAGGACGTCACGCCCACCGGCAACACCGTCAACGCCACCATCACGGTGGAGGGCCTGCGGTTCGTACCGGACACGGTCGACGTCACCCCCGGCGACCGGCTCGTCATCACCCTGGACAACACCGCCGACCAGGTCCACGACCTCGTCCTGGCCACCGGCCAGACCACCGGGCGCATCGCCGCCAGAGCCAAGGGCACCCTCGACGCCGGCATCGTCGCGGGCCCGATCGAGGGCTGGTGCTCCATCGCCGGCCACCGCGCCCAGGGCATGGTCTTCCACGTCACCGCGGGCGGGGCGGCCGCCGGCGCCCACCAGCACGGCGGTGGCCAGAGCAAGCCGGCCGGCTCCGGCAAGGACGCGGTTCCCGACTACTCGGCCCAGCTGCCCGCCGGCTTCAAGGCCTTCGACGCCGCCCTGCCACCGGCCCCCACCAGTCCCGACGGCGGCCCCATGACCCACCGGCACACCTTCACCGTCAAGGAACAGGTCATGCCGGTCGGCGCCGGCGTCACCCAGCGGCGCCTGACCTTCAACGGGCAGGTCCCCGGCCCCGTCCTGCGAGGCAAGGTGGGGGACACCTTCGAGATCACCCTGGTCAACGACGGCACGATGAGCCACTCCCTGGACTTCCACGCCGGGATCACCCCGCCCGATCAGGCGATGCGCTCGATCAACCCCGGGGAGTCCCTCGTCTACACCTTCAAGGCCCAGCACTCCGGGATCTGGCTCTACCACTGCTCCACCTCGCCGATGAGCCTGCACCTGGCCGCCGGCATGCACGGGGCCGTCATCATTGATCCGCCGGGGCTGGCGGCCGTGGACCGCGAGTACGTCATCGTCGCCTCCGAGGTCTACCTCGGCCCCGAGGGCGGCGAGCCCAACACGGACAAGATCGCCGCCAAGACCCCCGACCTCATGACCTTCAACGGGGTGGCCTTCCAGTACCACCAGCAGCCGCTCAAGGCCAAGGTCGGAGAGCGCGTGCGCTTCTGGGTCATGGCCGCCGGGCCCTCCCTTCCGACGTCGTTCCACACCGTCGGCCTGCAGTTCGATCAGGTCTTCTTCGAGGGGGCCTGGACCCTGGGCGGCCCGAACCGGATCGGGGCCGCCTGGTCCGGCGGCTCCCAGTCCCTCGGCCTGCAGCCGGCTCAGGGCGGATTCGTCGAGTGCGTCGCCTCCGAGCCGGGACACTACGTGTTCGTGACGCACTCCTTCGCCGACATGGAGAAGGGAGCTCACGGCGTCCTGGAGGTCAGCGCCTGAACCGCGGGCGCCTCAGACGAGGACTCGCAGCACCACCGAATGCCGCTTCGGCCCCGGGCGACTGTGCCCGGGGCCGAAGCCTTGCGATCTAGAAGTGGTGGACGGGTGATGCTGTTGAAGCCGCGCGTTCAGGCGACGTCGGCGTGGACGATCTTGAGGTCCGGCTCCTCGTCGACGGGCTGAGCCGAGCTGATCTGGCAGCCGTCAGGACCGTTGGGCAGGAACTTGAGACGCTCGTAGGCGGCCGGGTCGGGGCCGACGACGGCCCGGAGGAAACCCTCGTGCATGGTGCACACCAGGTCGCGCGGCTGGTGGTTGCGGGTGATGAGCGGGCAGGAGCGCAGGACGACGCTGTCTCCGGAGACCTCCGGGGCGAAGCCCATGACTGCCAGGTAGGGGATGAGGGCGGTGACCCGGTCCACCTGCTCGCCGTCGACCGTGGGCTCAGCGATGGTGCCGGGGGTCAGCTCGGCCCAGCGGCGACCGATCTCCAGAGCGGTGGCGCGGGCGTCCTCGCCCTCGCCCAGGGTGTCGGCGATCGCGTCGAGCAGCAGCAGGTAGGCGTCGACCATCTGCTGGGGGTCGGGGGCCGTTGAGGCATAGCGCAGGGCCGGGCGGCCCCGCTTGCCCGTCGGCTTGGTGGACACCGTGACGAACCCGGCGTCAACCAGGGCGTCGAGGTGCTCACGGACGGTGTTGTGGTGCAGGTTGAGTGCGCTGGCGACCTGAACGGCCGTCATCGCGTCGTTAGAAGCCTCCACGACCTCCAGGACGCGCCGGCGCGCCGCAGAGAGGTTGGCGCGTGCGGACAGGTCGCCCAGGGCGGGACGTGGGAGCGAAGGGGTCGGACGGTTGTGCATGTCATGAGACTAACGCGCTTTCGCTTGTGGGAACCGTCAAAATCGGTGTGTAGTTGAATCCTGCAACGGTGCCGTGATGTGAGTTTTAGCACACGGAGTCCAATAGCGGGTCCGTTGAAACGTGAAAAAACTCAGTGTTGGCGCCGTTTTCGTCGGGTCATCGCCCAGGACCAGGGCAAATGGCCCTCGGGGTTAAGGGTCGCGCTGTCGACGAAACTGTGACGCGCCCGGAAGGGCTCCGCGCGCGCCGCCGGGACTGCTTCAGAAGCGTTTCAGGGGCGGGTGGGGTCCTCGGCCTCCAGTGAGGGGGCAAGCAGTCGGCGGAAGGACTCCACCCTCGCACGCCGCTCCTCGCGGGCAGCCGAGGCTCCCGAGGCGTCCGGCCCGTCCGCCGCGCTCGCCCACTCATCCAGGGCGCAGTCGACGACGCTGTCCTCGTGGGTGCACCCGCGCGGACAGTTCTTGGCCACGCGGGCCAGGTCCGGAAAGCCCCTCAGGACGTCGGCGCTGCCGACGTGGGAAACTCCGAAAGAACGCACGCCGGGGGTGTCGATGACCCAGCCGCCCCCGGGCAGCTCGAGGGCCTGAAGACTGGTGGAGGTGTGGCGGCCCCGGCCGGTGACCTCGTTGACGTGCCCGGTGGTGCGGTCGGCCCCGGGCACGAGTGCGTTGATGAGCGTGGACTTGCCGACCCCGGAGTGGCCCACGAGGACCGAGACGGCGCCGTCGAGCACCTGGCGGACCGCCTCGATGCCGTCGTCGGGCCGCTCGTCGTCGGCCTGGGAGGGGCCGGTCTCGGGGCCGTGGGGGCGCAGTCGGGTGGCAAGGCAGCGCACGCCCAGGGGGCTGTAGAGGTCCGTCAGCGGGGCGGCATCGGCTAGGTCGGTCTTGGTGAGCACGATGAGCGGCTCCATGCCGGCGTCGTAGGCGGCCACGAGGTAGCGGTCGATCATGCGTGGGCGCGGCTCGGGGTCGGCCACGGCGGTGACGATGACGAGCTTGTCGGCGTTGGCGACGATCGCCCTCTCGGTGCCGGCGGCGTCCCCGTCCTCTGCGCTGCGGCGCAGCAGGGTGGTGCGCTCCTCGATGCGGACCATACGCGCCAGGGTGCCCTTGCGGCCGCTGGTGTCCCCGACGACGGCGACCCGGTCCCCGACGACGACCTTGCCCCGCCCCAGTTCGCGGGCCTTCATGGCGGTGATGTTGCCGCTGGAGTCCTCGGTGAGACGTGGGTCATCCAGGCGGATGCGATAGTGGCCACGGTCGATGCGGGTGACCATGCCCAGGGCCGCGTCGGCGTGGCTGGGGCGCTGCTTGGTGCGTGGGCGCGAGCCCCGGCCGGGGCGGACCCTCACGCGCGGGTCATCGGTGCCGATGTCGCGGCGGGCCATCAGGCATCATCTCCCGGGGGCTCCGGCTCGTGGTGCGATGCGGTGGCGGGGTCGGTGCCGCACTCGCCGGCCGTGGCGAGCATGGCGGCCCACAGGTCCGTGAAGCCGGGCAGCGTCTTGGAGGTGCACTCGACGTCGTCCAGGCTCACCCCCTCCACGCTCAGGCCGATGATGGCGGCGAAGGTCGCCATCCGGTGGTCGGCGTAGGAGCGCAGGGCGGCGCCGTGCAGCGGGGCGGGGCGAATGATGAGCCCGTCGTCGCTCTCCTCGGCGTTCCCGCCCAGGAGGCGGATCTGGGTGGCCAGGGCCGCCAAGCGGTCGGTCTCGTGCCCGCGCAGGTGCGCGATGCCGGTGAGGGCGCTGGTGTGGCCCTGGGCTCCGGCGAGGGTGGCCAGGGCCGCCACCGTGGGGGCCAGCTCGCCGACGTCGGACAGGTCCGCGTGGATCCCGGTCAGTCGCCCGGTGCCGCGGGCCGTGAGCAGCCCGTCGGCGAGTGTCACCTCTCCGCCCAGGCGGGGGAGGAGCTCGCGCCAGGCGTCGCCGGCCTGGGTCGTGGTCGCCGGCCAGTGGGGGACGCGGACCCGGCCCCCGGCCACGAGGGCGGCCGCCAGGAAGGGGCCGGCGTTGGACAGGTCCGGCTCGATCATGACCTTCCCGCCGCGGGGGCGACCGGGGTGGACCCACCAGGTGCGCTCGCCGTCGCCGGCCCCGGGGGCGGGCTCGTCCACGGCGATGCCCCGCTCGCGCAGCGTCGCCACCGTCATGGCCACGTGCGTCAGTGAGGGCACCGGCCCGGTGGGGGTGAGCTCCAGGCCGCTGGGCAGGACGGCGCCCAGGAGCAGGAGGGCGGAGACGAACTGGGAGGAGGCCGAGCCATCGACCGCCACGCGGGCGCCCTCGGCTCGCAGGAGGGCGCCGTCGCCGGGGCCGACACGGAAGGGCAGGAAGCCGGGCTCGCCGAGGTGGATGACCTCCGCGCCCAGGGAGGCCAGCGCGTCGAGCAGAGGCGCCATGGGGCGGCGCCGGGCGGCCTCGTCCCCGTCGAAGACGACCGGGGCGTCGGCCAGGGCGGCCAGGGCGGGCACGAAGCGCATGACGGTCCCAGCCAGGCCGACGTCGATGCGTCCGAGGCCGTCGGGCCCGGCCTGAACGTGCAGCGGCAGGGGAGCGGGCGTGACGCGCAGGCGCGTGCCGGTCTCGTCGAGGTCCTCGAAACGGGCACCGAGCACGGTGAGGGCGGCGAGCATGAGCTCGGTGTCGCGCGAGCGCAGAAGCCCGGTGAGCGTCGTCGGTGCGTCGGCGAGCGCCGCCAGCAGCAGGGCCCGCGCGCTCAGCGACTTCGACCCCGGCAGCTCCACGACGGCCTCCAGCGCCCCCGCCGCCACCGGCGCCCGCCACGGCTCGGTCGATCCTGCCGAGCCAGCCGAAAGGGCCGTAGGGCCGCCGGCGCCGGGGGCGTTGGTCATGCCAAGGCCTCGATGACCGCGTTGAGGGTGGTTGACGGCCGCATGGCGGCGTCGGTCAGGGCCGCATCGGGGCGGTAGTAGCCGCCGATGTCCACCGGGGAGCCCTGGACGGCCAAGAGCTCGGCCTGGATCGTGTCATTGAAGGCCTCGAGCTGCTGGGCGATCGGGGAGAAGACGGCGGCGAGCTCGGGGCTGGTCTCCTGAGCGGCCAGCTCGCGGGCCCAGTACAGGGCCAGCCAAGCGTGCGAGCCGCGGTTGTCGACCTGCCCCAGGCGGCGCGCCGGGGAGCGGTTCTCCTCCAGCAGCCGGGCCGTGGCGGCCTCCAGGGCGTCAGCCAGGACCTCGGCGCGTTCGTTGCCGCTGACCTGGGCCACGTGGTGGAAGGCCTCCGCCAGGGCCAGGAACTCGCCCAGGGAGTCCCAGCGCAGGTAGTCCTCCTCAAGCAGCTGGCGCACGTGCTTGGGGGCCGAGCCCCCGGCACCGGTCTCATAGAGGCCGCCGCCGTTCATCAGCGGCACCACCGAGAGCATCTTGGCGCTCGTGCCCAGCTCGAGGATGGGGAAGAGGTCGGTGTTGTAGTCGCGCAGGACGTTGCCGGTCACCGAGATCGTGTCCTCGCCGCGGCGGGCGCGCTCCAGGGACAGGCGCGTGGCCGCAACCGGGTCCAGGACGCGGATGTCCAGGCCCTCGGTGTCCTCATCGGCCAGGTAACGGTTCACCAGGTCGATGAGGACGGCGTCGTGCCCGCGCTCGGGGTCGAGCCAGAAGACGGCCGGGGCGCCGGTGGCCCGGGCCCGCGTGACCGCCAGGTGCACCCAGTCGCGCACGGGGGCGTCCTGGGTGGTGCACGCCCGCCAGATGTCGCCGGCGGCCACCTCGTGGGACAGCAGCACCGTACCGGGCTCGGCGCCGGCGCCCTCGACCGCGACGACCTCGACGGTGCCGTCGGCCGGGATGAGGAAGGTCTTGTCGTGGCTGCCGTACTCCTCGGCCTTGCGGGCCATGAGACCCACGTTGGGCACCGAGCCCATGGTGGCCGGGTCCAGGGCCCCGTGGGCGCGGCAGTCATCGATGACGGCCTGGTAGACCCCGGCGTAGGAGGAGTCCGGGATGACGGCGAGCGTGTCCGCGGTCTGGCCGTCCGGCCCCCACAGGTGGCCGCCGGCCCGGATCATGGCGGGCATGGAGGCGTCGATGATGACGTCACTGGGCACATGCAGGTTCGTGATGCCGCGGTCGGAGTCCACCATGGACAGGCGCGGTCCGGCGGCCAGCTCGGCCTCGATGGCGGCGCGGATCTCCTCTCCCTGGGGCAGCGGGTCCAGGCCCGCCAGGATCGAGGCCAGCCCGTCCTCGGCCCGCAGACCCGCCTCGGCCAGAACTTGCCCGTAGGTGGAGAAGACCCCCGGCAGGGCGGCACGCACCGCGTGACCGAAGATGATCGGGTCGGAGACCTTCATCATCGTGGCCTTGAGGTGCACCGACAGCAGCAGGTCCTCGTCCTTGGCGGCCGCCACCTGCCCGGCGAGGAACTCATCCAGGGCGGCGGCGCTCATGAAGGTGGCGTCCACGACCTCCCCGGCGGTCACCGGCAGCGACTCCCGCAGGACGATCGGCTCACCGTCGTTGGCCGGGCGCAACCGGATCTGCAGAGTGCCGGCCTCGGGCACGACGACGCTGCGCTCATTGCGCCGGAAGTCCCCGGCCCCCATCGTGGCCACGCGGGTGCGCGACTGGGGCGACCAGGCCCCCATCGAGTGCGGGTGGGAGCGGGCGTAGGCCTTGACGGCCGCCGGGGCGCGCCGGTCCGAGTTGCCCTCACGCAGGACAGGGTTGACGGCGCTGCCCTTGACGGCGTCATAGGCGGCACGCGCCTCCCGCTCGGCGGGCGTGGCCGGGGAGTCGGGGTAGTCGGGGATCTCGTGGCCCAGGGCCTGGAGCTCGGCGATGGCGGCCTTGAGCTGGGGCAGGGAGGCGGAGATGTTGGGCAGCTTGATGATCGTGGCCGCCGGGGACTGGGTGAGCTCGCCCAGGTGGGCCAGGTCGTCGTCGGCCAGGGAGAAGGCCGCCAGGATGCGTCCCGCCAGCGAGATGTCCGCGGTGCCCACGCTCACGCCCGCCCGCTGGGCGAAGCCGCGCACGATCGGTAGGAAGGAGTGGGTCGCCAGCATCGGCGCCTCATCGGTCCAGGTGTAGACGATGTCGGGCTGGGCGGCCTGCTCCGACTGGGGTGACTGGCTTGCCTGAGCCGGCTGGGCGGACTGGACGGTCATGAGTGCTCCCTAGCGTGTCGATGACGTGTCTGCGCGTGGTGGTCAGTGGTGCGGGCGCGTCAGGGCGCCGCGACCGGTCGGACGTGGACCGGGACGAGAGTAGCCGCCGCCTGTGACGCCCAGGTGACAGGTGCCGGGGCGCTGCGGGTGCAGGTGGCGATGGGGCGACGTCGGACCCGGAGCCAACAGGTTCCGATGGGGCCGGCCAGGGCGACTCAGGCGGTCACGGAGCGCTGCTGAACGGCCTTGTTAGCGGCCTGCATCGCCTCACGCTGCTGGCGGGCGTTGCGCACCTGCCAGGCCAGGGACGGCCTGCCTTGACGGTCGACGGCGGCCAGCGCGAGCCCGGCCCCCAGGGCGGCCCCGCGCAGCAGCCCGGAGAGGGCCTCCTTGCGGGCCTGCGTTCCCTTGACCGCCCAGACGGGGTTGTTGACCACGGTGAGGGGCACGTTGAGGGCCGCCAGGATGGTGGCGTTCGTGCGGGGTGCCCGCCCGGTGGCCAGCCCCAGCCCGGCTACGAGGCTCACGGCCCCCGAGGCGCGAGTGAGCAGCCGTGCGTCGGAGGTCAGCACGGGCGGCAGGCCGACCCGCTCCAGCGTGGGGGCGACCTTCTCGAACTTCTCCACGTGGCGCGACGGGCGCACCAGGGCGTCGAGTCCATCGACGATGAAGGGCGCGGCGAGCATGGGGCGGGCGAAGGAGCGCAGAATGTTCATGCCCCCATCCTGACCTACACGGGCGGCTCGGGCCAGCGAAATCGCTGCTCAAACGTGGTGCGCGCCTCGCTCAGGGCGGACGGGGAATGAAATCGGGGCGCCGTCGTGTTGGCCGGGACATGAGCATCCAGCAGTCGATCGTGTCGCCGCCGAGCCGGGCTGCCCGCCGTCGGGGCGCCCCGCCGAGCAGGCCGCGCGGCCGCCGAGAGCGGCCCGGCAGGCAGGACCGGCACCGTCGGCACCGGGATCTGCCGGGAGGACCCGCCACGATCACGGAGGCGAGGACCAAGACGATGACCGAGACGATGACCAAGGCTCGTGGCGTCGGTCGGGCCGAAGACTCCTGGGGCACGTTAGGCTCGTGGCTGATGACGGACATCGACGACCACACTGATGAGATCACCCTGGATGAGGTGATCGATCCTGACGATGGCGCGCGCGATCTGGACCGGGCGCCGGCCGATGAGGACGAGGCCGCCCGGGCCGCCCGCTTCGAGGCCGAGGCCCTGCCCTACCTCGACCAGCTCTACGGCGCCGCCCTGCGTATGACCCGTAACCGGGCCGATGCCGAGGACCTCGTGCAGGACGCCTACGCCAAAGCCTTCGGCTCCTTCCACCAGTACCGGCCCGGCACCAACCTCAAGGCCTGGCTGTACCGGATCCTGACCAACACCTTCATCAACTCCTACCGCAAGAAGCAGCGCGAGCCGCTCCAGTCCGACGCGGAGACGGTTGAGGACTGGCAGCTGCACCGGGCCGCCTCCCACGACTCGGTGGGGCTGCCCAGCGCGGAGAACCTCGCCCTGGACGCCCTGCCGGACTCCGACATCAAGGACGCCCTGGGCCAGCTCACCGAGGACCGGCGCCTGGCCGTCTACCTGGCGGACGTGGAGGGCTTCTCCTACAAGGAGATCGCCGAGATCATGGACACGCCCATCGGGACCGTCATGTCCCGGCTGCACCGAGGTCGCCGCCAGCTGCGCGAGCTGCTGGCCGACTACGCCCGAGAGTACGGATACGGGGAGGAGGAGAAATGACAGACCGCATGGAACCGGGAACGTCCGGCGACAACAGCGCCGATCCCACCAAGGGTCCCAAGACGGCGGACGGCTCCCAGGACTGCTCCTGCGCCGAGGCCCGCGCCCACCTGGAGGCCTTCCTCGACCGCGAGTGCACCGCCGACCTGGCCGAGCGCCTCGCCCAGCACGTGGCCACCTGCTCGCACTGCTCCCGCCTCGCCGACGCCGAGACCCACCTGCGGGAGATCCTGCGCTCGCGGTGCGCCGAGCAGGCCCCTCCCGAGCTGCGCGCCCGGGTCCTGGGGCGCCTGTCGACCCTGCGCGCCACCGCGGTGAGCGTGACGACGACGTCGACCACGACCCGGACCCAGGCCTCCGCCTCCGGGCGGGTCGTGCGCGTCGTGGAGTCCCGGGTCGAGTCCTCCCGGACCGTCCGCTTCGAGAGCGACTGAGGAAGGCGGCCCGGCCTTGCCGGCTGCGAGGTGCGCTGACGTGTGGTCGCCTTCACCGGCTGGTCAGCGGCGCCAGACTGGCCCAGGCGCGCCGCTGTGTGCGAGAATCAGCTGCGTTCCGTGCCCCCTCGTGGGGCGAGTCAAGACACGAGGAGGCAGTGATGAGCAAGCGCGGTCGTAAGCGTCGTGCACGCGCCAAGTCCAGCGCCAACCACGGCAAGCGTCCCAACGCCTGAGCCGGGTAGCGCACTGAGCGCAACGTCCTGAGACATAGCAGACGTCGGCCGGTCACCCCAGTGGTGACCGGCCGACGTGACGTGAGCGGGGCGCTCGGGCCTCAGGACTCGGGGCGCTCGACGCCGAGCCACTCGTACCAGCCGCGGTGCAGCACCAGCCAGGCCAGCAGACCGTACCCGGCCTGCCCCGGGTGCGTGCCGCCGGCAGCGGCGACGTCGGCCGTCCACTGCTCGTGGTTGCGCAGCGGCTCGAAGGCGTCCACGTAGGGCACGTTGCGCCGCAGGCACACCTCCTCGGCGGCCTGGGACAGCTGGGCGGTGGCGTCGGGGTCGGCCTCGGGCAGGGGAGGGGGCCCGACGACGAAGCACTCGCGGTGGTCGGAGGCGGCGGTGTCGAGGATGTTGGCCAGGGCCAGGCGTGAGCGGGCGTAGGAGATGCCGGCGAGCACGTCGGCCACGCCCAGCCCCACGACGAGCCGGTTGATGCCGGTGTGCGTGGAGCGACGGGCCACCTCGGGGCCCCAGCGGTCGGACATCTGCGCCGTCGTCTCACCGGGAACCGCCAGGGAGGTCCACAGGATGTCGGCGTCCCGGGGCGTGCGGGCCATGACGCGGCCCGTCCATCCCAGGGCGCGCCCGTCACCATGACCGGCCACCAGCTCGTCACCGATGAAGCTCAGCCTCGTCTCACGCATGACAGCGCCTCCTCGTGCCTCATGATCCCTCATGCTGTCTTGACATTATCGTGACCTTGCGTTGTAACGGTGGAGGCTGACGGCATTTCGGCGGGGCTGCCCCGGGACGGGCCGGTGGACCGGCCTCCTCTCAGTGACGGGCGAAGGCCTGGCGGAGGATCTCCTCCTGCTGGGCGCGGTGGACGCCGGCGGTGCCCACTGCTGGGGCGGCGGCCTCGGGCCGGGAGACCAGCGTGGGCAGGACGCCGCCGGTCAGGTCGGTCGGCAGGTTGAGCGCCAGGTAGGGCCACATGCCCTGGTTGGCGGGCTCGTCCTGCACCCACACGAGCTCGGCTCCGCTGAAGGGGGCCAGTGCCTCGGCGATGGCCGAGCTCTCCAGCGGGTAGAGCTGCTCGAGGCGGACGATGGCCGTGCTGGTGTCCCCGGTCTTGGTCCGGTGGGCCAGCAGGTCGTAGTAGACGCGCCCTGAGCACAGCAGCACCCGGTCCACGCCCTGCTTGCGCGCCGAGGCCAGGACGGCGTCGTCGGTCTCCCCGATGACCGGCTGGAAGGTGCCGGAGGTGAAGTCCTCCACCGGGGAGCAGGCGGCCTTCAGACGCAGCAGCTGCTTGGGGGTGAAGACGATGAGCGGGCGGCGCGGACGGGTGTAGGTGTGCTCGCGCAGCAGGTGGAAGTAGCTGGCGGGCGTGGAGGGCTGGGCCACCAGCATGTTGTCCTGGGCGCACATCTGCAGGTAGCGCTCGATACGGGCCGAGGAGTGGTCCGGTCCCTGCCCCTCCTGGCCGTGGGGGAGCAGCATGACCAGGCCGGAGCGCTGCCCCCACTTCTGGGCGGCGGAGGTGACGTACTCGTCGATGACGGACTGGGCCCCGTTGGCGAAGTCGCCGAACTGGGCCTCCCACATGGTCAGTCCCTCGGGGCGCTCCACGGAGTAGCCGTACTCGAAGGCCAGGGCGGCATACTCGCTGAGCAGGGAGTCGTAGATCTCCAGGGGCGCCTGGTCCGGGGTCAGGAAGCTCAGGGGCGTCCACTCCTGCCCGGAGGTGTGGTCGTGCAGGACGGCGTGGCGCTGGGCGAAGGTGGCGCGGCGGGCGTCCTCACCGGCCAAGCGGATCGGCACGCCCTCCATGAGCAGGCTCCCCAGGGCGATGAGCTCCCCGAGCCCCCAGTCGATGCCGCCCTTGCGGGTGGCCTCGCGGCGCTTGGCCAGCATGGCCTGGAGCTTGGGATGGACGGTGAAGGACTCGGGCCAGGCGACCTGGGCGTCGCCGATGCGCTCGACGACGTCGCGCGGCACGGCCGAGGTCCAGCCCAGCATCATGCCGGTGCCCGCCCGCTGGGAGTGAGGGATCTCCAGGGAGGACAGGGGAACGCCCACCTTCGTGGGGTCCGAGAGGTCCTGCGCGGAGGTGTCGGTGGCCTCGTCGGCGCCGTCGGAGCCCGTGCCCCCGGTGACCTGGATGCGGGCCTCGGTGAAGACCCGCTCCAGCTCGTCCTGGTAGCTCTTGGCGATCTCCTGGGCCTCCTGCGGGGTGATGTCGCCGCGTCCCACGAGAGCGGCGGTGTAGACCCCGCGCGTGGAGTCCAGGGAGTCGATGAGCCGGTACATGAGCGGCTGGGTCATTGAGGGGTCGTCGCCCTCATTGTGGCCGCGGCGCCGGTAGCAGATGAGGTCGATGATGACGTCCTTGTGGAAGGTGCGTCGGTACTCGTAGGCGTGGCGGGCGGTGCGGGCCACTGTCTCGGGGTCGTCGGCGTTGACGTGGAAGATCGGCACCTGCAGGCCCTTGGCCAGGTCGGTGGCGTAGATGGTGGAGCGGGCTGAGGCCGAGCCGGTGGTGAAGCCGATCTGGTTGTTGACGACGATATGGACGGTGCCGCCGGTGCGGTAGGCGGGCAGCTGGCTCATGTTGAGGGTCTCGTAGACCACGCCCTGGCCGGCGAAGGCGGCGTCGCCGTGGACGAGGACCGGCATGACCGTGTAGCCCTTCTCGCCCAGGCCGATGCGGTCCTGCTTGGCGCGCACGATGCCCTCGACGACGCCGTCGACCGTCTCCAGGTGGGAGGGGTTGGCGGCCAGGGAGACGCGGGTGGACACGCCGTCGGTCCCGGAGAAGACGCCCACGGTGCCCAGGTGGTACTTGACGTCCCCGGTGCCGGCGCCCTCGATGACGCCGTTGCCCTCGAACTCGTCGAAGACCTGCCCGTAGGACTTGCCGGCGATGTTGGTGAGCACGTTGAGGCGGCCGCGGTGGGCCATGCCGATGACAACCTCGTCGAGGCCGTCGTGGGCGGCGGCGTCGAGCAGGCGGTCCAGGGCCACGATGAGGGACTCCCCGCCCTCGAGGCTGAAGCGCTTCTGGCCCACGTACTTGGTCTGCAGGAAGGTCTCGAAGGCCTCGGCCTGCTCCAGCTTGGTGAGGATCCGACGGCGCTCCTCGTCGGCGATGTCCTCCCAGTCGCGCTCGAGGCGCTCCTGCCACCAGGCGCGCTGGGCCGGGTCCTGGATGTGCATGTACTCCACGCCCACGGTGCGGCAGTAGGCGTCGCGCAGCATCCTGAGGATCTCGCGCAGGGTGGCCCGGTCGCGCCCGCCCAGGCCCCGGGTGGGGAAGGAACGGTCCAGGTCCCACAGGCTCAGCCCGTAGGAGGTGATGTCCAGGTCGGGGTGACGGCGCAGGCGGTAGGTGAGCGGGTCGTTGTCGGCCGCCAGGTGGCCGCGCTGACGGTAGGCGTGGATGAGCTCGGCCACGCGCGCCGGCTTGCCGGTCTCCAGCTCGGGGTCGTAGGTGGTGTCGCGCACCCACTTGACCGGCTCGAGGGGGATGCGCAGCGACTCGAAGGCCCGGTTCCAGAAGCCGTCCAGTCCCAGGAGCTTGCGCTCCACCAGGCGCAGGAACTCACCGGAGGCGGCGCCCTGGATGACGCGGTGGTCGTAGGTGGAGGTCAGGGTGACGACCTTGCCGATGGCCTGGCGGGCCAGGGTGTCGGGGCTGGCGCCGGCGAAGGCGGCCGGGTAGTCCATGGCGCCGACCCCCACGATGAGTCCCTGGCCGGGCATGAGGCGCGGCACCGAGTGCAGGGTGCCGATCATGCCGGGGTTGGTCAGGGTCACGGTGGTGCCGCGGAAGTCGTCAAGGTCCAGCTTGTTCTCGCGGGCCTTGGCCACGAGGGCCTCGTAGGCCTCCACGAACTGGGACAGGTCCATGAGGTCGGCCTGCTTGATGGAGGGCACCAGCAGACGGCGCTGCCCGTCGGAGCCGGGCACGTCAATGGCCAGGCCGAAGGCCACGTGGGCGGGCTCGTGCAGGACCGGCTTACCGGCCTCGTCAACCCCGTAGGAGACGTTCATCGAGGGCATCTCGGTCAGGGACTCGACCACCGCCCAGCCGATGAGGTGGGTGAAGGAGACCTTGCCGCCGCGGGTGCGGGCCAGGTGGCTGTTGATGACGGCCCGGTTCTCGATGAGGACCTTGGCGGGCACGGCCCGGGCTGAGGTGGCTGTGGGCATGGACAGGGAGTCGTCCATGTTCTTAGCGGTGCGGGCCGCCGCCCCCTTGAGCCTGGTGGCGCGGTCCTCGTAGGCGTCGCCGTCCTGGTCGTGAGCGGGGTGGACGGCTTGGCGCTGGGCGTAGGGGGAGGTCGGGGGTGCGGTGTCCGACGGCGGGGCCGGCGGCAGGTCGGAGCGCGTGACGTCCTGGACGGCTGAGGGGCGGCGCAGGGTGGAAGCGGACTGGGGCGTGATGGTGGCCCGGCGCGGCCCACCGGCGGCCGACGACGCAGAGCCGTTGGAGGAGGCAGGGCCCGGTTGGTGCAGGCCGGCACCCGGATCGGTCTCGAAGAGCTCGCGCCACTGGGGACTCACAGAGGAGGGATCCGCCGACCAGGCGGCCCGCATCTCCTCCACCATCCACTCATTGGCACCGAAGCCTGGGCTGATCTGGTCCTGCGTGGGCACGTCGGGTCTCCTCGGAGCTCGTCAGTCTCCCGTTCCGACACTGGGAGCCTCAGCGGGACCCCGGGGGAGGAACGGCGGTGTTCACCAGACATCCTAGAAGGTGAAGGGCGTCTCATGCGAGCAAACACGGGACCAAAGACACATGCGTGTCCCAGGCGTGACGTGGCTCTGCACCGGAGTTGTGGCGGCACTGGAGGAGGGGGGCGGTGGTACCGTTCGGTCACTATGCGATCGGCTTTCCGCCGGGCCTCGAGGCGCCGCACCCGCACGCACCGCGCCTCCTCGCCCGCCTCTGACCACCCCCACCCCGACTCGTCCGCATCCGGCACCCACGCCGCATCCCACGTGGGGGAGGGGCCCGCATGACCGACTGGCTCATGATCGCCGTCGGCGTGGTCCTCACCTTGGGCACCGCCCTGTTCGTGGCTGGCGAGTTCTCCCTGGTCGCCCTCGACCCCTCCACCGTCGAGACCCGCGCCGCCACCGGCGATAAGCGCGCCACCACCGTCCGGCGCGCCCTGGGGCGCCTGTCCACCCTCCTGTCCGGCGCCCAGGTCGGTATCACCCTGACCACCGTGCTCCTGGGCTACACCATGCAGGCCGCCCTGGCGAACCTGCTGACCGACCTCATGAGCCACTGGCTGGCCACCTCCGTGGCCACCGGCGCCGCAGTCGTCATCGCCCTCATCGTCGTCAACGCCTTCTCCATGGTCATCGGCGAGCTCATCCCCAAGAACGCCACCCTGTCCGACCCCATGCGCGCCGCCGGCCTCGTCGCCCCCTTCCTCATGGGCTTCACCACCCTCCTCAAGCCCCTCATCGTCCTGCTCAACGGCGCCGCCAACGCCGTCCTGCACGCCATGGGCATCGAACCCGCCGAGGAGCTCAGCGGCACCCGCAGCGCCGGCGAGCTCGCCTCCCTCGTGCGCCACAGCGCCGAGGAAGGCACCCTCGACGCCTCCACCGCCACCCTGCTCACCCGCTCCATCGGACTGGGGGCCCTGACCGCCGTCGACGTCATGACTGACCGCGGCCGCCTCCACACCCTCGAGGCCGACGACTCCGCCGAGGACGTCGTGCACCTGGCCCGCACCACCGGCCACTCCCGCTTCCCCGTCATCGGCCGCGACATCGACGACGTCATGGGCATCGTTCACCTGCGCCGCGCCATCGGCGTCCCCTACGAGCGGCGCGCCGACGTCCCCGTCGCCTCCACCTCCCTCATGACGCCCGCACCCCGCGTCCCCGAGACCATGCCGCTGGCCAACCTGCTCGTCGAGCTGCGCGCCCAGGGCTCCCAGATGGCGATCGTCGTCGACGAGTACGGCGGCACCGCCGGCGTCGTCACCCTCGAGGACGCCGTCGAGGAGGTCGTCGGGGACGTCGCCGACGAGCACGACCGCCGCCGCGCCGGCGCCCACCTCGACCCCTCGGGCCACTGGGTCGTCCCGGGGTGGATGCGCCCCGACGAGCTCGCCACCCGCGCCGCCATCCAGGTCCCCGACGACGGCCCCTACGAGACCCTCGGCGGCCTGGTCATGACCGAGCTCGGCCGCATACCCGCCGTCGGCGACGTCGTCGACCTGGCCCACGCCTCCCTGACCGTCGACGCCATGGACGGGCGCCGCGTCACCCGCCTCCACGTGCGCCCCAAGGACCCCGAGGCCGCCCCCGGAAGCCGAGGACCGGAGGGGGAGCGCCGATGAGTACTCCGCTCGCCCTCCTGCTCACCGTCATCCTCCTGGCCGGCAACGCCTTCTTCGTCGGCGCCGAGTTCGCCGTCACCTCCTCACGCCGCAGCCAGCTCGAGCCACTGGCCGAGGTCGGCGACGCCCGCGCCACCACCGCCCTGTGGGCACTGCAGAACGTCTCACGCATGCTGGCCACCGCCCAGCTCGGCGTCACCCTGTGCTCCACCGGCCTGGGCGTCGTCGCCGAGCCGGCCATTGCCCACGCCCTGGAGCCCCTGCTCGCAACCATCGGCGTCGGGCACGCCGGCTCCCACGCTGTCGCCGTCGTCATCGCCCTGGTCATCGTCGTGGGCCTGCACGTCGTCGCCGGGGAGATGGTGCCCAAGAACATCTCCATCGCCTGCCCGGAGAAGGCCGTGCGCTGGCTCGCCCCGCCCCTGGTGTGGTGCTCGCGCGTTTTCAGTCCCGTGGTCAATGCTCTCAACGGCTTCGCCAACGGGGTCCTCAAGGTCCTGGGCATCGAGGCCAAGGAGGAGATCGCCGCGGCCTTCAACGCCGAGGAGGTTGCCTCCATCGTCGAGCGCTCCACCGCCGAGGGCGTCCTGGAGGACTCCACCGGCCTGCTCAGCGGCGCCCTGGAGTTTTCCGAGGAGACCGCCGGAAGCGTCATGGTGCCCCTGAGCGAGCTCGTCACTCTGCCCCGGGACTGCACCCCGGAGGACGTGGAGCGGGCCGTGGCCTCCACCGGCTTCTCCCGCTTCCCGCTGGTCGCCGACCAGGCCGCGGTCGACCAGGGGGAGGAGCCGACCATCACCGGCTACCTGCACCTCAAGGACATCCTCTACGCCGACGGCGCTGAGCGCACCGAGCCGGTACCCGCCTGGCGCGCTCGCGCACTCGTGCCCGTCGGCTACGACGATGAGGTCGAGGAGGCGCTGGCGGCCATGCAGCGCTCGGGGGCCCACCTCGGGCACGTCCGCAACGCGCAAGGGCGCTTTGTCGGAGTCCTCTTCCTGGAGGACATCCTCGAAGAGCTCGTCGGCGAGGTTAACGACGCCATGCAGCGCGAAGAGCACCAGCGCCGTGATTAAATCGTGATCTAAAGGCCGGAATCGGCGGATTCCCACAACATGGGCCGCCTGGGGCGACCATCGTCGACCGCTGCTCCAGCGCTGGTGGCCAGGTGCTGATTCCTTCGTATGGCATGCGAATCCGCTTTGCGGCCGGCTGGTCGGATGGAACCCCTGGGGTTTGTGTGAGAAGTGCAGGTCACACAAAGGTGTGCTGGTTCTCCTGGCAAGACTCACAGCGGACCGCTACTGTTTTAACCGAGTACAACCCAGGCTGTCGCTCTGGCAGCCACCATGTCGCCACAGCCGGGACACCGGCCGCAACGACTTCCCTATGACACTCAGCCACCTGGAGGCTTCCCGCGTGACCCCGCAGCCCATGAGTCGACGCCAGCGTCGCGAGGCGGAACGTGCTGCCGAAGCTGCTCGCCAAGTCGCTGAGGCGCAGGCCGGAACTGCCCCGTCGTCACCGTCGACGACGCACACCACTCACGTCGCCGGAGCCACTCGCCGCTCACGTCGCGACCTTCACACTCACCGCGCCGAGAACGGCGCCGCCTCCAGCCCCGTCACCGCTCCGAGTCCATCGGCTCTCCCTGACGTCCCGGTCGCCCCGCAGAAGCAGAACCACCCGCAGCGATCCGTGGCGCCGGCAACGCCTGCGACGCGCCCAGGGAGCGGTTCAGCGCCGTCTGTCCCCGCAGAGCCGGCGCAGTCCCAGCCCGTCGCACCGATGAGCCGCATGGCCCGCCGGCGCCAGAGCACCATCGAAGGGCCCGAGCCCACTTCCCAGCAGCCCACGCCGGCGGCTCAGGCGCACAGCGCCGCATCTGCGGCCCCGTCCGTCTTCTCCTCCTCGCCGCAGGTCACCGGTGACACTCGCCCCACCCGGCGCTCCCGCAAGGAACTGCGCACCGCCCAGGTCTTCGAGGACCCCGAGCAGACGCGGGAGAACCCCGCTGCCCAGAGCCCCGCGCAGCCCCAGGCTCACCACCCCGAGGGCAACTCCGAGCGTCACCACGACCAGCACCACTCGCATCGTGGCGACCAGGCCGCGCTCGCAGCGGCGCCTTCGACGCCCTCGGCACTGTCGCCCCTGGTCGCCGCCTCACTGGCCGAGTCCACCTCAGGGCTCGAGCCGGCAGCCGCTCACCCCGCCGGTGCCACGCCATGGTGGGCCGCTCGTGGCACGGCTCCTGCTTCGCCCAGCGACACACAGCGTCACGGTCACGGTCATCGGCACGCAGCCGCGCAGACCAGCTCCGCCGAGCCGGAGGTCGGGGCGCCCTCCGAGCCCGCCTCTCGATCCGCGGGCCGCCGCCGGCAGCGCGCCTCCGCCGCAGCCCCCGCCTCGACCGCCTCGGCCAAGCCCGTCTTCGCCGCCACGTCCCACCACACCGCCACCTTCGGCGTCCCCGGCGCGCAGGCGGATCATCCCGCCGTCCAGACGCCGCAGGCCGAGCCGTCAGCGCCCGCGGAGCAGGCTCCTCAGGCGCCCTCCGCTCCCGAGACGCCCCACGAGATCCGCTTCTCGCAGCGGATTACGGACTTCCGAGGTGCCGAGACCATCGAGGTCCCCGAGGTCCGCAAGATCATGGCCGCCCGCAAGGCCGGGGTCCCGCTCGCGGACGAGGAGACCATTCGCGCCATCAAGGCCGCCCGGAGCACCAAGAAGACCAAGCCCGAGAAGACGGCCGCCCAGGCCAAGCGAGGCAAGGCAGCCGATGAGGCCGGCGCCCCGACGTCGTCGGCCCGGAGCGCGGCAGCATCGAAGCCGGACGTCCACCGCGACTCCCCGACCGGCCCCGCCCCCGCACGTCCCACCCGTCGCCGCACCGGCTCCGGGATTCTGGGGCGCACCGCCGTCCTGTCGGTCCTGGCCATTGCCACGGTGCTCGCCCCCCTGTCCAGCCACCTCGACAACACCCCGCTGGCCTCGGCCGCCATGAAGATGCACTCCAACGGCTCCGCCACGCAGAGCCCGGCCGCCGGCGGCACGAAGGCATCCTCCGTGGCCAGCGCCGTGCTCGGCAGCGACGACCTGGACGAGGACTCCGGCACCCAGCTGTCCAACGTGCCCGACGCCGCCACCCGCGCCCGGATCCGTGAGGCCTTCCAGAACGCCGCCAAGACCTGCTCCTCGGCCACCGGCGCCTCCGGCGACACCACCGCCTTCAGCTCCAAGCCGCAGCTGTTCTACCCGATGCTTCCGGGCACCTACGAGATCTCCTCCGAGTACGGGTACCGCACCCACCCCACCCTCGGCTACCGCAAGCTGCATGCCGGGCAGGACATGGCCGCCCCCGTGGGGACGCCCATCTACGCGGCCGCCGCCGGCACCGTCACCACCGCCGGCATGGTCGACGGCACCGGAACCATCACCATCAAGCACGAGATCGACGGCCAGGTCTGGTACACCAGCTACCTGCACATGTACGAGGACGGCATCCACGTCAAAGTCGGTGACACCGTCACGGCCGGTCAGATGATCGCCGGCGTGGGTAACACGGGCCGGTCCTCCGGCTCTCACCTGCACTTCGAGGTGCGCACCAAGGACGACACCGCCGACGAGTCCACCGTGGAGCCGTGGGGCTGGCTCAAGCAGCACAACGCCGTCGAGCTCACCACCAACTGCAGCTGAGGGAGACCCACTGTGCCGCCTGCCGCGTCACGAACCCGCCGTCCTGCCGTCATCGCCCACCGCGGCGGCGGACGCGAGGTTCCCGAGAACACCTGGAGCGCCGTCGAGCACGTAGCTGCGCTCGGGCTGGAGTGGATGGAGACCGATCTGCGGCTGACCGCCGACGGCGTCGTCGTGCTCAGCCATGACGAGGACCTGCGGCGTACCGCGAACGACCCCCGCACCGTCGGAGAGGTCATGTGGGCCGAGCTGGCCGACCTCGACTCCGGCGACGGGCGCGGCTTCGTCCGACTCGACGACGCCCTGCACGCCCAGCCGGCGATGAAGTTCAACATCGACCTCAAGGACTCTTGCGTCGTCCAGGCCGCCCTGCAGACGGTGCGCGACGCCCAGGCCCTCGACCGAGTCCGGTTCGCCTCCTTCTCCGCCCGCCGGCTGGCCGTGCTGCGCCGCCAGGAGCCGCGGGCCCTGACCTCACTGGGCGTCAGTGACGTGCTCGGACTCATGCTGCGCAGCGAGGCGGCCGTCCCCCTGCCCCAGACTCGCTGGGGCTGGACCCGCGGCAGGGTCGACGCCGTCCAGGTGCCGGAGAGCTACCACGGCGTCCCGGTGGTCACCCGCCGCTTCGTCGCCTCCGCGCACACCGCGGGCCTGGAGGTCCACGTCTGGACGGTGGACGACCCCGAGCGGATGCGCTACCTGGCCGGTCTCAACGTGGACGCCATCATGACCGACGTCCCCAGTCTCGCCCTCAAGACACTCAGCTGAAGGGCCCGTCAAGAGCCCGGAGCCGGAGGATGGCCTCGCGGAACTCGCTTGGGCTCCGCCTCGGCCAGGGGAATCGTGCCGTAACACGCATGAGCAAGCCCCCGTCGCGGGTGGCGACGAGGGCTCGGAGGTGGTGCCCCGGACAGGATTCGAACCTGCGACCTTCTGCTCCGGAGGCAGACGCTCTATCCACTGAGCTACCGGGGCCCGAGGCGTGACTGTACCAGCGTCCCGGTCTTGGAGCGAAACCGGCGCGAGACATGCGACATGTCCCACGATGCCCGGAGGCTGCCGGTCTCCCTCGTGATCCGGTCCGCCCGTTGACGGTACGCTGACGCGCGTGACCCCAGAAGAGCTTGCCGCAGCCATCCGCACCGTCCTGGAGGAGGCCTCCGCCGAGGGCTCCCTCGCCCTGCCCGCCGCAGAGATTCCCGAACCCCGTGTCGAGCGGCCCCGCAACCGCGACCACGGTGACTGGTCCACCAACGTGGCCATGCAGCTGGCCAAGAAGGCCGGTACCAAGCCGCGCGACCTCGCCGAGCTCCTCGTCCCGCGTCTTGAGGCCCTCGACGGCATCGCCTCCGTGGAGGTCGCCGGCCCCGGCTTCCTCAACATCCGCCTCGACGCCGCCAGCGCCGGCGAGCTCGCTCGCTCCATCGTCGAGGCCGGTCAGGCCTACGGCCGCAACGACTCCCTGAGTGGCCAGCACATCAACCTCGAGTACGTCTCGGCCAACCCCACCGGGCCGGTCCACCTGGGTGGCGCCCGCTGGGCCGCCGTCGGCGACTCCCTGGCCCGAATCCTGTCCGCCTGCGGCGCCCAGGTCACCCGGGAGTACTACTTCAACGACCACGGCACCCAGATCGACCGCTTCGCCCGCTCCCTGCTGGCCTCCGCACGCGGCGAGCAGACCCCCGAGGACGGCTACGGCGGCGCCTACATCAGCGAGATCGCCCAGCAGGTGACCGCCGACGAGCTCGCCGCCGGCCGCCCCGACCCGGCCACCCTGCCCGATGCCGAGGCCACCGAGGTCTTCCGCTCGCGCGGCGTTGACCTCATGTTCGCCGCCGTCAAGGCCGAGCTGCACGCCTTCCGCTCCGACTTCGACGTCTTCTTCCACGAGGACTCCTTGCACACCTCCGGCGCCGTCGAGCGCGCCATCGCCCGCCTGCGCGAGCGAGGCGTCATCGAGGAGCGCGACGGCGCAACCTGGCTGCGCACCACCGACTTCGGGGACGACAAGGACCGCGTCCTCATCAAGTCCGACGGCAATGCCGCCTACTTCGCCGCCGACCTCGCCTACTACCTGGACAAGCGCGAGCGCGGCGCCGACTGCGCCCTCTACCTGCTCGGGGCCGACCACCACGGCTACATCGGCCGAATGATGGCTATGTGCGCGGCCTTCGGGGACACCCCCGGCACCAACATGCAGATCCTCATCGGCCAGCTCGTCAACCTCGTGCGCAACGGCGTCCCGGTGCGCATGTCCAAGCGCGCCGGCACCATCGTCACCTTGGAGGACCTGGTCGACGCCGTCGGCGTGGACGCCGCCCGCTACGCCCTGGCCCGCTCCTCCATGGACTCCATGATCGACATCGACCTGGACCTGCTGGCCTCCTCCACCTCCGACAACCCCGTCTACTACGTCCAGTACGCCCACGCCCGCACCCGCAACGTGGCCCGCAACGCCGCCGAGCACGGCGTGAGCCGGGACCCGAACGAGGCTCCCTTCGAGCCCGGTGCCCTGGACGATCCGGCCGACGCCGCCCTGCTGGGGGTCCTGGCCCAATTTCCCGCCACCGTGGCCCAGGCCGCGCAGCTGCGTGAGCAGCACCGCGTGGCCCGCTACCTCGAGCAGCTCGCCGCCGCCTACCACGCCTGGTACGGCGCCACCCGCGTCACCCCCCGTGGGGACGACGCCGTGGACTCCGGGCACGTCGCCCGCCTGTGGCTCAACGACGCCGTCGGGCAGGTCCTGGCCAACGGGCTCGACCTGCTGGGTGTGAGCGCCCCCGAGAGGATGTGAGAGTTGATGACTGACCAGATTCCCGCCGGAGAGCCGCCCCTGGGGTCGCTGGCCTGCCCCGAGCCCGAGGACCGTCCCGACCTGTGGCCCACCACGGCACGGCGCACGGACGACGGCGAGCTCGTCTTGGGCGGACTGACCGTCTCCGAGATCCTCGCCGAGGCCCCCAGCCCCGTCTTCGTCCTGGACGAGGCCGACCTGCGCGGGCGCGCCGCCTCCTGGGCCGCCGCCATGCATGAGGAGTTCTGGCCCAGCTACGGCATGGCCGGGGGAGATGCCTTCTACGCCGGGAAGGCCTTCTTGACCACCAAGATCGCCCAATGGGTCCTCGAGGAGGGCATGGGCATCGACACCGCCAGCCGCGGCGAGCTCGCCGTGTCCCTCGCCGCCCTGCAGGAGGTGGACGGTGAGGAGGCCACCACGGACGCCACCCGTCTGGGCCTGCACGGCAACGGCAAGACGCAGGCCGAGATCGCCGTCGCTCTCACCCACCACGTGGGTCACCTCGTCCTCGACTCCCTCGAGGAGGTCGAGCTCGCCGTCCGCGCCGTGCGCGAGCTGCGCGCCAGCGGCGTCTACGGGCCTGAGGAGACCGGCAAGGTCATGGTGCGCCTGACCACCGGCGTGCACGCCGGCGGCCACGAGTACATCTCCACCGGCCACGAGGACCAGAAGTTCGGCCTCTCCGTCCACGGAGGCGCTGCCCGGCAGACCATCGACGCGATCATCGCCGCCCCCGAGCTCGAGCTGCACGGGCTGCACTCCCACATCGGCTCTCAGATCCTGGACCTGGCCGGCTTCCGGGAGGCCGTCGGCATCGTCCTCACCCTGCGCCACGAGGTCGCCGTCGACACCGGGCACCTGTGCCCGGAGGTCGACCTGGGCGGCGGCTACGGCATCGCCTACACCGGGGCCGACCCGGTGCCGCCCAGCCCGGCGCAGGTCGCCCGCACCCTGGCCGAGGCCGTGCGCGAGACCTGCGAGCGTCTTGGAGACGAGGTCCCCACCGTCTCCATCGAGCCCGGCCGCGCAGTCGCCGGACCGACGACGGTCACCCTCTACACCGTCACCGGCCTCAAGCGCGTCGAGCTGGGGGAGGGGGCCTCGCGCCTGTACGTCAGCATCGACGGCGGCATGAGTGACAACATCCGCCCAGCCCTCTACGAGGCCGCCTACACGGCCCTGGTCGCCAACCGCCGCCCCGACCCGCAGGCCGGGCTGGTGCGCAGCCGGGTGGTGGGCAAGCACTGCGAGTCCGGTGACGTCGTCGTGCGCGACGTGGACCTGCCCGCGGACCTGGCCGTCGGCGACGTGCTGGCCGTGCCCGCTACTGGCGCCTATGGGCGCTCCATGGCCTCCAACTACAACCTCTTCACCCGCCCCGGCGTGCGTTGGGTGCGCGAGGGTGAGTCGGGCTGGGTCCTGCGACCCGAGACCATCGAGGACCTTGTACGCCTGGAGGGCTGAGGTCTCCTATCGGTCGCTCGCTGAAGCGCCGTCGTGCCAGGAACAATTCCTGCAACGACGGCGCTTCTGTATATGTTCTGATAAAACGATGAGGCGACCCTGAGGGTGGCAACAATCTTAAAGAGTGCTGGGTGTAGCCGCTTCAAAAGCGGGGTGGATAGCGGTTGTTTTGGAGGGCTGACACAACTGAAGCGCGGCTTGCTTGATAGGGGAGACACAGGGGTGGCATGGCTCGACGACAGATTCCTTGTAGGAAACCTACAATATGGCAGGCTGACGTTTGTCAGAATAGGAAGATTTGGATGTGACGAGACTGTGACGTCGCGCGTGTTTTGAGTGTTCCCTGTTCCCAATCAGTCGGTTTGTGACACAGTGGTCTTGGTCATCACGGGGCGGCCTTTCCCTCTCCTGAACAGACGGTGGGAACGTTCGGTGATGTTTCACAAGGCAGACCCTTGTCATCTATGCCAGGAATCCGGAGAACCCATGAACACAATGTCCACGGGCGCCGCCTCTCGGCCGGCCCTCACGCGAGGGGCGGTGAGGGGGGCCGCCGCCATCCTCACTCTCTTCCTTGTCGCGATCTTGTCTCAGTTCGCCCCTCAGGCGAGCGCTGAGCAGAACAAGAGCGTCAACGTCACCAACCTGTCTCTGACACGGGTGGACGGCAACAACGTTGAGCAGGACGGACAGCTCAACACCTACGACCTCGCCCGTCTCAGCTTCGACTGGAGCGGCGTCGACGCCAACCTCAAGAGCGGCGACTCCTTCACGATCGGTCTGGGTGAGTACTTCACCAACCTGCAGAACAACGAGACCCACCCCATGACCGTCGAGTACGGCGGCAAGGATGTCGAGGTCGGTACCTGCACCCTGACCGTCAAGGACGTCACCTGCACCTTCAACTCCAAGGTTGACGAGCTCAAGGCCGCCGGCTTCCACAACTTCAAGGGTTCCGGCTCCGCCCTGGTGTCCGTCGCCAAGGCCACCGACGTGCAGTCCGTTGACTTCACCGTCAACGGCGTCACCACGACCGTCACCCTGCCCGGTGGCGGCGGCATCGGCGGCCCCAAGGAGAGCGACTGGGAGCTCACCAAGTGGGCCTCCAGCTTCTACAACAACTACAAGGAGCTGACCTGGGGTGTGAACTTCGGGACCAACCAGACCACTGGTGGCAAGCTCGGCAAGACCTTCGACGGCTCCCGCCAGAGTATCGTCTTCACCGACACCCTCGGTGGCGGCATGACCTTCAATCAGGCCGACGCCACCCGCACGGTCCTCAACCTGCGTCCTGCTGACGGCAAGTCCGTCCCGCTGACCAACGCCGCCGGTCAGGACTCCACCACCCAGTACGGTGACTACGACGTCAAGGCCACTTACTCCGAGGACGGCCGCACCGCCACCTACGAGGTGACCGGTCCGTTCCAGAACGGCACCAACTTCACCCTGGAGTACCCCGTCTCCTTCGTGGACGCCAACGGCAAGGCCGTCGCCGCCTCCCGAGGCACCTCCTACGAGAACACCGTGAACCTCAACGGTACGGACCTGACCAGCACCCAGAAGCAGTCCTACGTCCAGTACTTCGACATCTCGGTCCAGATGGAGCCCGGCTTCGGCAGCTTCAACGTGACCAAGGTCGTCGAGGGCGATGCTGCCGCGAAGGCCGCCGGCTCCAGCTTCGTCGTCGACGTCGCCTACGAGCTGCCGGCCGCTGCCAGCTCCTACCCGGACTGGAAGGCTCCCGAGGGCCAGAAGGCCACCGGCGAGGGCCGCACCGGAACCTCCTCCGTCACGGTCAAGCCCGGTGAGCCGGTCACCTTCGACGGCACCTTCCCCGTGGGTACCAAGGTCACGCTCACCGAGGACACCTCCAAGGCCCAGCCCGCCGCCTCCGGCTTCAGCTGGGGCGAGCCGGTCTTCACCATCGACGGCCAGAAGACCAACACCTTCACCATCCGCGACCAGGAGATCGTCAATGTCTCTCTGACCAACACGACGACGACCACCTCGACGCCGCCGACGACCACGCAGGCCCCGCCCACGGTGGACAACCCGCCGGCGACCCCGCCGACCACCACGCAGGCCCCGCCCACGGTGGACAACCCGCCGGCGACCCCGCCGACCACCACGCAGCAGCCGCCGAGCACCCCGGGTGCTCCGGTGCCGCCCACCTCCACCCCGAAGACGCCGAACGGCGGCACCCCGCCGCTGGCGCACACCGGTGCTAACGCCGTTGCGCTCGTGCTGCTCGCCGGCGCCGGCCTGGGTGGCGGTGCCCTGCTGGTGGCTCGTCGCCGCAACGCCTCCTGAACGCGGGTAACCGTGTCTCGAGCCTGAACGCTCTGTCAGCAGAGCCCGTCCAGTGGCCCCTCTCCGGTTCAACCGGGGCGGGGCCACTGGCTGTCTGCGCGCAGGGGTCCCGCCCCGACGGCCTGGCTCGGCGGATCTGCCGAAAGCAGGAGAGCCCCGTCCGATCGTCTCGGCCATGGGGAGGAGGAAGCCTCCCCACCAATCATTCTCTCGAGGGGCGCTTATCGCACGGCTGTTTTCTAACCTGAAGGCATGAGCGCAACGACCTCTTCCTCATCGTCCTCACTGACCTCCTTCCTGTCCTCCCTGGAGCAGCCGCCTCCGGCCTGGGGGTACTCCGACAGCGCAGCTGCCCCGGTATCCCTGGGCCTGGGACGGGTGATCGGCCGACTGCTCAAGCAGATCATCTGGCGTCGCTGAGAGCCCCACCCCGTCCGCGCGCAGCCTCAGGCCGGCGCCGGAAGCACCCCTGCCGGCCTCATCGCACTGGGGAGCACAGGGCCGGCCGTGTGTCCACAGGCGGACATGCAAGCGCTCCACGGCCGATGCCCCTTATGCTGGCCCGCAGTGATGGCCAGCGCCGGTGGGCGGTCGGTTGACCGTGCCAGCCGATCGGCCCCATCGCATGACGCAGTCGAAGTGCCCACGCGCGGCACGCAACACAGCACACACAGCAAGGTGGTCATCCCGTGGCTCAGGACCTCTCACCCGCCCAGCGCACACTGACCGTCGGCGTCCTCGGCGCCGGGACCGTCGGCAGCCAGGTCATTCGCCTCCTCACCGAGCAGGCCGACGACTTCGCCGCCCGCTCCGGCGCACGTCTTGAGATCACGGGCGTCGCCGTCCGCGACGTCAACGCGCCGCGTGACTTCGCCGTCCCCCAGGACCTCCTCACCGATGACGCCACCGCTGTCGCCACCGGCAACGACCTGGTCATCGAGCTCATTGGCGGGATCGAGCCGGCCCGCACCCTCATCCTGGCCGCCTTCAAGGCCGGGGCCAGCGTCATTACCGGCAACAAGGCCCTCATCGCGGCCCACGGCCCCGAGCTCTACACCGCCGCCGCGGCCGCAGGCACCGACTTCTACTACGAGGCCGCTGTCGCCGGCGCCATCCCGGTGGTCTACGCGCTGCGCGAGTCGATGGCCGGCGACCGCGTCACCAGCGTGCTCGGCATCGTCAACGGCACCACCAACTACATCCTCGACGAGATGAGCACCAAGGGACTGTCCTTCGAGACCGCCCTGGCCACCGCCCAGGAGCTCGGCTACGCCGAGGCCGACCCCACCGCCGACGTCGACGGCCTGGATGCCGCCGCCAAGGCCGCCATCATCGCCTCCCTCGCCTTCCACACCCGCGTAGGCCTCGACGACGTCTCAGTTGAGGGCATCCGCAAGGTCACCGCCGACGACATCCGCGAGGCTCACGCCTCGGGCTGCGAGCTCAAGCTCCTCGCCATCGCCCAGCGCCGCGACGACGAACACGCGCAAGGCGTCTCCGTGCGCGTCCACCCCGCCCTCGTCCCCAACGACCACCCACTGGCCAGCGTTCACGGCGCCTACAACGCCGTCCTCGTCGAGGCCGAGAGCGCCGGGCGCCTCATGTTCTACGGTCAGGGAGCCGGGGGAGCCCCGACCGCCTCGGCGGTCCTGTCCGACGTCGTCGCCGCCGCCGCCCACCGGGTCCACGGCGGCCAGGCCCCCCGCGAGTCCTCCTACGCGAGCCTGCCGGTCCTCGGCCCCGAGGCCGCCGTCACCCGCTACCAGATCCAGCTGCGCTCAGACGACGCCGTCGGCTCCCTGGCTGCGATGGCCTCCGTCTTCGCCGAGAACGAGGTCTCCATCAACTCGGTGCGCCAGAGCGCCTACGTCACCTCCGATGGCAGTCACGACCAGGCCGTCGTCACCTTCGTGACGCACCCGGCCCCCGTCTTCCACCTTGACGCCGCCGTCGAGGGTCTGCGGGAGTCCGACCGGGTCGCCGAGGTCGTCTCCATCCAACGCGTCGAGGGCGAGTGACATGCGCATCGTCTACGAGCGCGCGGCCGTCCGGGTTCCGGCCACGACGGCGAACATGGGACCCGGTTTCGACTCCTTCGGCATGGCCTTCCGCTACTACGACGAGGTCTCGGTGCGGCCGATCACCGGTACTACCCGCGTCATTGTCGAGGGCGTGGGCGCCGAGACGGTCCCCACCGATGACAACAACCTCGTCGTGCAGGCGCTGCGAGCCGGTCTGGACGCCGTCGGCGCCCCGCAGGCCGGCTTCGAGATGCGCTGCGTCAACCGGATTCCCCACGGCGGGGGCATGGGCTCGTCCGCCAGTGCCGCCGTGGCCGGACTCATGCTGGCGCGCGGCCTCATCGCCGAGCCCGAGGCTCTCAGCGACGACCGGATCTTCGCCCTGGCCACCGACTTCGAGGGCCACCCCGACAATGTCGCGCCCGCCGTGTTCGGAGGCGCCACCGTCGCCTGGGTCGAGCGCGGCGGGCACCCGCGCATGGCGCCCATGCCCGTGGACGCCTCCCTCGGGGTGAGCCTGCTCATCCCTCCGGCGACGACGCGCCTGTCCACCAAGGAGGCCCGTCAGGTCCTGCCGGTCTCCGTGCCGCGCGAGGACGCCCTGTTCAACACCTCCCGGGCCGCCGTGCTCATGCTGGCGCTCGCCGGACGTCCCGACCTGCTCATGGCCGGAACCGAGGACCGCCTCCACCAGGAGTACCGGCGCGGAGTCCTGCCCGCCTCGATGGCCGTCATGGACTCCCTGCGCGAGCAGGGCTACCCGGCCGTCATCTCCGGCGCCGGTCCCACGGTGCTGGTGCTGTCCACGCTGGCCGACCAGACCCGATTCGCGCTGGAGAACCACGGCTGGAGCGTGCTCAGCCCCGGAATCGACACCCGTGGGGCGGTCCTGACCTCCTGATCCGAGCGAATGGCTTCTTCATCCGCTCCCTGATCGCGGGCGCCCTCGAGTCCGAGGACGCCCGCGATCTGTGTCCGTCTCGAATCCTCGGTGAGGCAGCAGAGCCCTGCTTCCACGTGGGATGTGCACCACATCTGGATAGTTGAGAAATAAACTATGGGCTTCTCCAGTTCTCTCAGTACACAAGAAATCATTGAAATCCAGTGTTGAGAACAGGGAGGACGTCTGATGCAGTTCGGAATCTTCACAGTTGGAGACATCACGACCGATCCGGCTACTGGCAAGGCCCCCAGTGAGCACCAGCGCATCAAGAACACAGTCGAGATGGCGGTCCTGGCCGAGCAGGCAGGTTTGGACTTCTTCGCTACCGGGGAGCACCACAACCCACCCTTCGCGCCGTCGTCACCCACGACCCTGCTGGCCAACATCGCCGCACGCACGGACAAGCTGCTCCTGACCACCGCGACCACTCTTATCACCACCAACGACCCAGTGCGTCTGGCTGAGGAGTACGCCTACCTTCAGCACCTCTCCGACGGACGCGTCGACCTCATGATGGGGCGAGGCAACACCGGCCCCGTCTACCCCTGGTTCGGCAAGGACATCCGCAAGGGCATCTCGCTCGCGGTGGAGAACTACGACCTGCTGCGCCGCCTGTGGCGCGAGACCAACGTGGACTGGGAGGGCGAGTTCCGCACCGCGCTGCAGGACTTCACCTCCATGCCCCGCCCGCTCGACGGCGTCCCGCCCTTCGTGTGGCACGCCTCCATCCGCTCGCCCCAGATCGCCGAGCAGGCTGCCTACTACGGAGACGGATACCTGCACAACAACATCTTCTGGCCCATCGATCACGTCAAGAAAATGGTCGACCTCTACCGCGAACGCTTCGCATTCTACGGCCACGGCAAGCCCGAGCAGGCGATCGTGGGCTTGGGCGGACAGATCTTCGCCGCCAGGAGTGAGGCCGAGGCCATCGAGCGCTACACCCCCTACTTCCGCAACACCTACGTCTACCAGGGGGCGTCGCTGGAGGAGATGACGCAGCACACGCCTCTCGCCGTCGGCACGCCCGAGCAGATCGTGGAGAAGTACCTGACCTACCGGGACGCGATCGGCGACTACCAGCGTCAGGCCTTCAACGTGGACCTGGGCGGCGTCCCGCACAAGGAGATCATGAAGCAGATCGAGTACCTCGGTTCCGAGATCGTCCCGGCGCTGCGCGCCGAGCTGGAGCCCACCAGGCCCGAGGGGGTTCCCGACGCGCCGCTCCACCCGCGCCACCGGGCCCTGCTAGAGGGGGCGGAGCCTCCGGCTGAGGAGCCCTTCTCCATGTCCAACGAGTTCGACCCGCTCACGGGCCGGAAGGTGAGGATCTGAGATGGCATGGGAAACCCGTGACACGACGAGTGACAGGCAGGAGATGGATGACATGACCGCCGACACGACTACGCCCATCGCCCCGTCCGGGGGCACCCAGTCCCTGGCCGGATCGCCGACCTATGACGCCTTCGCCAATACCCAGATGGGACGTCTGAGCCGGATCGTGGCTCTGCACGCCGGGGTCTCGGAACCCTCGACCTCGCAGATGCTCGCCGAGCGGCTGGCTGAGTCGACCCGCAAGGCCCTGGAGGCCGACTCCCGCCTGGCCAGCATCGAGGTCATCGGGCTCAGGCCCCTGGTCAAGGACATCGCCCTGGCCAGTGTGGGTGGACCGGTGTCCGCCGACCTGCAGAAGGTGGTCGATGCCCTGTCCGCCGCTGACGGTGTCATCCTTGTCAGCCCGGTCTTTCAGGCCTCCTACTCCGGACTGTTCAAGTCCGCCATGGATGTGCTGCCGGCCGGCACACTTGAGGGCGTCCCTGTCCTGCTGGGGGCGACGGCCGGCACTGCGCGGCACAGTCTTGTGACCGAGATGGCGCTGCGGCCGCTGGTGGTCTACATGAAGGCCCTTCCGACGCAGACCGCCGTCTTCGCGGCCAGTGAAGACTTCGGTGCGGCCTGGCAGACGCCATCATCCTCGGAGAGGCCCGAGTCGCCCTTGAGTGAGCGCGTGGCCCGGGCGGGACGGGAGCTGGCCACGCTCATGGAGCGCTTCCCGCGCCAGGCGCCGGTTGACCCGTTGGCCGACTTCGCGCCCATGGAGGCGCTTCTCGCAGGTCGTTGAGGTCGTGAGCCTGGGGGCTTGAAGGGCAAGAGTCGGCTTGGTGGTGTCCGAGTCGATCATTCCGGTGGGGCTGATCGTGGGTACGGTCGGCCCCACCGGCGTCACGGCGACGATGAGAAGTGTCATGGTTGGAATAATGGCTGCATCCCCGGCGTTGCTCGCCAGTGTTCCGTTAGGTGCTGCTTCTCCGGGCTGCTATGATGACGCTGTCGGCCGCACGGATCGCACCATGCCGCTGACCGCACCAGCCCCGGACCTGAGACTCAGGTCTCAGCAGAAGCCGGCAGTGCATGACCCACCCCCGTGAATGATTCCGGGGAAGTCTCCCCAGTTGAACGTCTCCTTTGTCGGAGCGTTATCACACCGTTAGGACACTCGTGACCGAGACCTCCAGCGCCCAGCCCTCGCTTTCCACCATGCGTCTGGCCGAGCTTCAGTCGCTCGCCGGTTCCATGGGCCTCAAGGGCACCTCCCGTATGCGTAAGAGTGAGCTCGTCGCCGCCATCCGTGAGGCGCGCGGCTCCTCCGTCTCCACTCCCGACTCCGACAGCACGTCGAAGAGCTCGCCCGATGCCGGGGTGACCAACGCCGCCGACTCCTCCTCCGCCGCCTCAGCGGCCAGTGAGCCCGCACCGGAGCAGCCCCCGGCCGCGGCCTCCGGGCGCTCCCGCCGTCGTCGCGCCACCGCGGCCTCCGGGGCCCCCGAGGAGCGTCAGTCCGCGCCGGCCCTCGACCTGGGCCTCGATCTGCCAGATCGCTCCGGCTCCTCCGGCAGTGACTCGGACAGCGGCTCCGGCCGTGACGAGGAGCGCCCCGCACGCAGCCGGTGGCGCGAGCGCGCTGAGCGCGCCGAGCGCTCCGAGACCAGTGAGGGCGATGACCGTGACTCCTATGGCCGCTCGGAGCGGGGCGAGCGCTCCTCGCGCGACCAGTTCCGCCGCGGCCGCCGGCGCGCCCAGGCCTCCGCCGGCGCCCCCGAGAACCAGGAGCGCGCCACACACGAGCCCCGTACCGACTCACCCGAGGACCACGCCGACGCCAAGGCCGCCCTCATGCGGGACCTTGCCGACGCCACCGGGACCTCCGTCGTCGAGCCCCAGGAGCGTTCGCGCCGGGGCCGTGACGGCAACAATGAGTCCGACGGCTACGACGAGGAGCGCGGTGGGCGCCGTCGTCGGGGCCGCAAGCGCGGACGCGACCGCTTCGACCGTGATGACCGCGACTCCGGCCGTGAGGGCCGGGACGGCTCCGCCGGGCGCGGCAACCGCAACCAGCCGCGTGAGGACGAGGTCCTCCTGCCGGTCGCCGGCATCCTGGACGTCACCGATAACCAGCACGCCTACCTGCGCACCTCCGGGTACCTGCCCGGCCCCAAGGACGTCTACGTCTCCAACCAGCTCATCAAGGACAACGGGCTGCGTGCCGGCGACGCCGTGACCGGCTGGGTCCGTGAGGGCGGAGAGTCCTCCACGCCCCATCAGGGCGGGCGCAACAACCGCCGTCAGAACCGGGCCGGCCGGGTCAAGTACAACCCCATGGTCAGTGTCGAGACCGTCAACGGCATGGACGCCGAGCGCTCCAAGCGCCGCCCCGAGTTCGCCAAGCTCACCCCCCTCTACCCCCAGGAGCAGCTGCGCCTGGAGACCACGCCCAAGGCCGTCACCCCGCGGATCATCGACCTGGTCTCGCCCATCGGCAAGGGGCAGCGCGGGCTCATCGTCTCCCCGCCCAAGGCGGGTAAGACGATCGTTCTGCAGCAGATCGCCAACGCCATCAGCGTCAACAACCCCGAGGCCCACCTCATGGTCGTGCTCGTCGACGAGCGCCCCGAGGAGGTCACCGACATGCAGCGCACGGTCAAGGGCGAGGTCATCGCCTCCACCTTCGACCGCCCCGCCTCCGACCACACGATCGTGGCCGAGCTGGCTATCGAGCGCGCCAAGCGCCTCGTGGAGCTGGGCCAGGACGTCGTCGTGCTGCTGGACTCCATCACCCGGCTCGGGCGCGCCTACAACCTGGCAGCCCCGGCCAGCGGCCGGATCCTCTCCGGTGGTGTGGACGCCTCCGCCCTCTACCCGCCCAAGCGCTTCTTCGGGGCGGCCCGCAACGTGGAGAACGGCGGCAGCCTGACCATCCTGGCCACGGCCCTGGTGGAGACCGGCTCCAAGATGGACGAGGTCATCTTCGAGGAGTTCAAGGGGACCGGAAACATGGAGCTGCGGCTGTCGCGCCAGCTCGCCGACAAGCGCATCTTCCCGGCCGTGGACGTGGCGGCCTCCGGCACCCGCCGCGAGGAGCTGCTCATCGACCCCGCCCAGCTCAAGATCATGTGGCGTCTGCGCCGCCTCTTCGCCGGGCTGGAGCAGCAGCAGGCCATCGAGCTGGTGCTCTCCAAGCTCAAGGACACCCAGTCCAACGCCGAGTTCCTCATGGTGCTGTCCAAGACCACTCCGGCCGGCACCTCCCTGGCCGACGGCGAGGACGAGTAAAGCAACCGGCCAGGTGCCCGGTCTCACGCGGTAAAACCGTTGCATGGGCCGGCAGCCGGTGGCATAGTCTGCTGCTGGCCTCCGGTTCACCCTCGCTTCCGCGTGGGACCCGGGACCCTCTGACGCTTAAGGAGAAACCTATGAAGCAGGGCATCCACCCCGACTACGTGGCCACCACGGTCACGTGCACCTGTGGCAACACCTTCGAGACCCGTTCCACCGTCACCTCCGGTGAGATCCGCGTGGACGTGTGCTCGGCCTGCCACCCGTTCTACACCGGCAAGCAGAAGATCCTCGACACTGGTGGCCGCGTTGCCCGCTTCGAGGCCCGGTACGGCAAGCGCAGCAAGTAGCCGCGTCTCACGACGCCGGCGGCCGGCTCCCAGAGTCGCCGTCGGCGTCGTTTGCATATCGCACGAGTGCCGCTGGTGCCCGTCAGCACGACTCCTAGCCAGTGAAGGAATTCGAGTCCATGAGTGAGGACTTCTCCGCCGCAGAGCTGCTCCTGGCCGAGTACGCGGACATCGAGGCCGAGATGGCCGGGCCCGCGGCCGCCGACCCCGGTGCCATGCGTCGGCTGGGGCGCCGCTATGCCGAGCTGGGCAGGGTCGTGGCCGCCTACCGGGTCTGGCAGTCGGCCAGTGCCGATCTGGCCGATGCCCGCGAGCTGGCTGCGGAGGACGAGGACTTCGCCGCTGAGGTTCCGGCGCTGGAGGCCGCCGAGGCCGCTGCCGGTGAGCACCTGCGCGAGGTCCTCGTGCCCCGGGACCCCGACGACGCCCGGGATGTCATCATCGAGGTCAAGGCCGGTGAGGGCGGTGAGGAGTCGGCGCTGTTCGCCTCCGACCTGGCCCGCATGTACTCCCGCTACGCCGAGCGGCAGGGCTGGGCCGTGGAGGTCCTGGACGCCACCGACTCGGACCTGGGCGGTTACAAGGACGTGCGGCTGGCCATCAAGACCCGTGGGCCGGTGGAGCCTCAGGACGGGGTATGGGCGCACCTGAAGTACGAGGGCGGCGTCCACCGCGTCCAGCGCGTCCCGGTCACCGAGTCCCAGGGCCGCATCCACACCTCCGCGGCCGGTGTCCTGGTCATGCCGGAGGCCGACGACCCCGGTGAGCTCCAGATCGACGCCGCCGACCTGCGCATCGACGTCTTCCGCTCCTCGGGGCCGGGGGGCCAGAGTGTCAACACCACGGACTCGGCCGTGCGCATCACGCACCTGCCCACGGGGATCGTCGTGTCCATGCAGAACGAGAAGTCCCAGCTGCAGAACAAGGAGGCGGCCATGCGGGTCCTGCGGGCCCGGCTCCTGGCCGAGCGCGCGGCGGCGGCCGCCGCCGAGGCGGCGCAGGCCCGTCGCAGTCAGGTGCGCACTGTGGACCGCTCCGAGCGCATCCGCACCTACAATTTCCCTGAGAACCGGATCGCCGACCACCGCACCGGCTTCAAGGCCTACAACCTCGACGCCGTTCTTGACGGTGGCCTCGGCCCGGTGATCGCCTCGGCCATCGCCATGGACGAGGCTGAACGATTATCCCAGGTGGGTGAGGGCAGTGGTTCCTGAGTTGTGTGGCGGCGCGCCGGCGGGCGCGGTGGACCGCTACGGGCTGCGGGCGCTGGTGCGTCAGGCGGCCGGTCGGCTGGCGGCGGCCGGCGTGACCAGCCCTCAGGTCGATGCCCGCATTCTGGCCGAGCACCTGCTGGGGCGGGCCCTGCTGCTGGCCGACGGCGCCGATGGCGACTTCCCGGCCGCCTATGACGCGCTCGTGCTGCGCCGCGAGTGCCGCGAGCCCCTCCAGCACATCATTGGGCGCATGTGGCTGCGGGGCGCCGAGCTCATCAGCCGTCCCGGCGTGTTCATCGTGCGCCCGGAGACCGAGGTGGTGGCCGGGGCCGCCATTGAGGCGGCCCGTGAGGTCATGGACGGCGGCGGGGGAGTGGTCCTGACCGCGGACCTGTGCACCGGCTCGGGGGCGATCGCGGCCTGCGTCGCCAAGGAGGTGCCGGGAGCCCGGGTGGTCGCTGTCGAGATCAGTGAGACGGCGGCGTCCTTGGCTCGCGAGAACTGTGAGCGGCTGGTGCCCGGTCGCGTCGAGGTGATCCACGCCGACGCCACCGACCCGCTGGTCCTTCACGACCTCAACGGGCAGGTCGACGTCGTCGTCTCCAACCCGCCCTACGTGCCGGCCGGTGCCGTGGAGGACACCGAGACGGAGCAGCACGAGCCCACGGTGGCACTCTACGGCGGGGGCCCGGACGGGCTGGAGATTCCGATTGACGTCCTGGTGCGCTCGGTCGCGCTGCTGCGCACCGGCGGGGTGCTCATCATGGAGCACGACCACGAGCAGGGGGCGCTGCTGCGTGCGGCTGCGCTCGGGGCCGGGTTCAAGAAGGCCGAGACCGGTCAGGACCTCACCGGCCGCGACCGCTACCTGCGCGCCGTGCGGTAGGCCCCACTCCGGCAGAGGTGGCTCTCAAGGCCGTCCCAAGCCTGACCGCCGCGGGTACTTGTGATGGCAGCGTGACGCGCGCTCGTAATCGGTGAGCTGAGGTGTCGCGGTTTGAGCGGGTGTGGAATCGCCGCTCGTCGATTGGGTGCACGATCTGGGTCAGGAGTTGCGACCGCCTGCGGAGGATAGCCGATCCGCCGACTCGTGGATCACTGTTGTGGCGCCCTCCAGGAACTCAATGAGCTGATCGACCTGGCTGTCCGGCCAGTGCTCGACCAGTGCCGTCAGTTTCCGGTTGGCGGGCAGGAATATCTCGGCAAGACGATCAGCGCTTGTGGCGTGGATGGTGAAGGATCGCAGGTCCGTCTCACTGGGGCGACGCTCAACCCAGCCATCGCGGACGAGTCGCCGCAGCACGCTCGTCATCGTTGTTGTCCCCATCCGGGTGCGGCGGGCGAGGGCAGTGGGGGTCTGCGGACCATCGCGGTACAGGATGTCGAGTACCGCCAGATCACTGTCATTGAGCCCGGTTCTCGCAGCGACAGCACGGTTGCTGGCGGCGAGCTCGCTGTTCATGGCGCGTAACGCCCGGATGAGACGCTGATTGTGAATCCCTCCGCTCAAGTGACCTTCTCCTGATCGGGGTGAGCATGGATGAGTGTCAGGATAGATCGATGACGAGCTTGCCGCGGACGTGGCCCTTTGCCAGCTCGGTGTAGGCGGCGCGAATCTGCTCCAGTGTGAAGGAGTAGGTGCGGGCGGGCTCGACCTTGATGGCGTCGTCCGCCACCAGCTGTGCCACCTCCTCGAGGTCGCCGCGTCCACTGCTGTGCCGCGAGCCGGTGAACTGCGCGCCCCTGAGGATCGCCGCAGGTGAGGGAACCAGGGTGCCGATGGCGCGGCCCGTCAGTCCGAGATCGCGGCCAAGCCGTACGTAGGTGCCGCCGTAGCAGTCCAGGAGCTTGGTGACGGGGGAGGGAGCCGCTTCGCGAATCCGGTTGGTCAGATTCTCACCGTAGGTGACTGGAATAGCGCCCAAGGAGCGGAGGTAGTCCGTATTGCGGGCGCCGGCGATTCCGATGACGGTGGCGCCTCGGCTCACGGCCAGCTGAGAGGCGACCGAACCTACACCGCCCGCGGCGGCACTGATGACAATGACATCACCCTCGCGCAGGTTCAACTGCCTGAATGCGCCGCACGCGGTTTGCGCAGCCACGCCCAGGCAGGCCGCCTGTGTGAAGGACAGCGAAGCCGGCTTCGTGACGACGTCGTCGGCGGGCGCTATCAGCTCGGTGGTGAGCGCCCCGCGGGTGTCGGCCTGGCCGGGCGCGCTCCGCAATGTGCCCAGTACGGCATCGCCCACGGCGAGGTCTGAGACGTTCGTACCGACGACGTCAATGACGCCTGCGAAGTCCCGGGCCACGCCCCTGGGGAAGTGAGCGGATGCGCCCTCGAACCAGCGTCGAGGATGAATGATGCGCTGAACCCGTTCAAGCCGTCGCAGGTCACCGCGGAAGGTCTTGAAGTCGAGGGGGTTGAGTCCGACGGCGCGCACCGCGATGCGTACCTCTCCGTCGCCGGGTGCCTGCTCCGGGTACTCGGCCTCCTCCAGAACCTCTGGCCCGCCGAATCTGCGGTACTCGATCGCTCGCTTCATGGTTACCTCCTTGGGCTCGCTCGAGGGCGAGATGGCTGGTCGTTGCTCTGAAGTACTTCGTTGAATGAATAGTACGTCAATCGTACTAGATTGAGCAACGGGGTGTCTCCGACCGTCTGCACGACACCCCCCATCACTGTCGAGGGGGTTCTCGTCGATCGACTGCTCGCTCGAGAGGGCTTGGAGGTGTTGGTGTTGAGGGGGCGCCCGAGTGTTCGATCTTCGTTATGACGTACATAAAGAACTATTTGCGCTCGAGTGCCGTGGCGACCGGAGGCGGGTGGCATGAAGTGTTTGGGAAACTTAATTTTTGTAAAACGTATGGCTTTTATAGGCTGTATCGTGTTGCGTTCGTCACAAACTATTGATATCGCTGTGAGTGCCGAGTTTTAGCCTCTTATGCTCGTAGTGCGTCTTGCAGAGAAGTTCGACCGTGAAAGCGGGGGAGTGACATGTCGACATTGTTGGAACACAAAGAGGCTATCCGTGAAGTCATAGATCTTTTCTCGAACCTGGAGATTGATGTGCTTGAGCAGGCTAAGCTCGTCACCTCCGACGTTCATGTCGAGGTCTATGACTCGGACGGTTCTGTCATGGTGGAATTTGATGGCAGGGACAAGCTTGTTGAAGTATTTCAACAGGCAATTTCGGAAATTAAAACTGCTTATCATCTCAATGGTCAGCAAGTCATTACTGTTGATGGTGATTCCGCCGTCGATGTTCACTATGGCAAAGCGATTTTGGTGCAAGAGGTGGATGGTAAGGACGTTGTTGTGGATCGTTCCTATCGTTACACTGACACCCTTGTGCTGACAGATGGTGCTTGGCTCATCAAGCGTCGCATTCAGCATCTTGTTTTGAGTGAAACGCGGCCACTTTGAGCGTCGAGATACTCCGATTGCGTGACGTCGCACGTTAATGGTCGTGAGTGCCGGGTAGTCCTCCCTCCCGACCGTTGAGGAAGACCCGCTTCCAGGCATTGGCCATTGCGTCGGGCGCGAGCCTGAGGGCCACATGACATCTGCAGTGAAGAGCGCCGCGTGAATGCCTGAGGTTGTGGCAACACCCCGGTCAGTCACCACCGGCGCCTCCTCGTAGTGCGTGCCTCCGCGGTACCCACTGGCCCCCAGGTGCGAGGCGGCATTCGAGGTGCGGCAGCGCGCGTCCAGGGCGGAACGTGTCGGTGCCCTGGCCTAGGTGCCCGCTCGGGGTCCGGCGCGGCGGGCGTGGTTTCCTGCTTTAAGGTGAGGGCTCCTCTCCGGCGGCTTGCCGGTAGCGGCGTGATGCGTCAGTAAGCCTGCTGATCAGCGTCCCCAGGGTCTTCAGGTTCTTCTCTCCGATCTCCTGGCCGACGGTGTCGGCCGAGGCGTGCTGCTCCGCGTTGAGTGCCGTGATCGCTCGCCGTCCCTTGCCGGTCAGGACGAGCAGGTTCTGACCGCGCCGCCCGGGATTGGGCTGCCAGTGCGCCCAGTCCTGTGAGACGACATCATTGGCCACCCGCTGCACGCTCTGCCGCGTCAGCCCGATCCGACGTGCGATCTCGGCAACCGGCAGCGGTTCCTCTAGTACGGCGCCCAGCACCTGCCATCGGGCCGGGGGCAGCTCATGCGGGGCCGTAATCGCCGCGGCCGCCTCCAGGAGCTCCCCGTTGAGGGCGAAGGCGGGAAGGACCAAGGCGGTGAGGGCGTCCCCCTCAGGCGTTCTGCCAGGCAACGGTCGCCTCCATGAGTGCCATGTAGTCGTCCTCCCGGGCGCTCAGGAAGACCTGCTCCCACGCGTCGACCATCGCGTCGGGCACGAGCCCAGTGATCCGTATGACCTCCGCGGTGAAGGGGATCGCATGAATGCCTGAGGCCGTGGTGACGCCCCGATCAGTCACCACCGGCGTCTCCACGTAGTGGACCCCACCGCGGTACCCACTGGCCCCCAGGTACGAGGCGGCATTCGAGGTGTGGCGGCGCTCGTCCAGGAAGCCACTGCGGGCCAACAGAAGCGTGGCACCGCAGATGGCGGCCACCGGAATCTCCTGATCCACGAGACGGCCGACTGCCTCGATGAGCCGGTCGTGCCCGGCCTCGTAGTGGTCCCCTCCAGGGATGACCAAGGCTGCGAGCGAGCCGTCGTCGGCCAGAGCACCTAGGGCGTCGAGGTCGGCCTCAGGCGTCAGCGGCAGGTTGCCGAGCGTACGCACCGGCTCCAGCCCGTCGCCCACGAGCAGCAGCCGAAAGCGACCGGGCTTGAGCTGCTCCGCGCCCGCGATCTGAGTAGTGAGGTAGGCGTACTCCCAGTCCGCCATGGTCTCGGTCGTGTACAGGGCGATGGTGCGCATCTCGGTTCCTCTCTCAGCGGCTTTCGCAACCTGTTCACAACGTACTATGAAGGCCTGCGGTGCGGCGGGGAAAGCGCAACGTGTCGGTGGCCTGGCCTAGGCTTGGCCTCACGATGAACGCGATGAACTCCCTCTTCGGCGCCCTGCCCATGCCCGGCTCCGGCGGTGCGGCCACGCCGCCGCCCGAGGCCGCGCTGCCTGCCCTCGTCCCCGCCGCAGGCTCCTTCGACGATGACTCCTGGGCCGAGGTCGAGGCCCCGGAGGAGGACTGGGGCCCCGAGGACGTCCCGCCGCCCGAGGACGAGTACGCCGCAGCCCCCACCTGGGAGGAGCGTCAGGACGAGGTCTCCGCCCTGGTCGCCCGCGCCCAGGCCAATGCCGCTGCGGCCCGCGCCCGAGCCGACGGCGCCGCGCCCTCGGGCCGGTCCACCGGCCCGGCCAGGGGCGTCACAGTCTCAGACCCGGCCGAGCTCATCCATGGCCTCAACCCCGCCCAGGAGTCCGCCGTCACCCACGCCGGCGCCCCCCTGCTCATCATCGCCGGCGCGGGATCGGGCAAGACCCGGGTCCTGACCCACCGCATCGCCCACCTCATCGCCACCGGGCGCGCCCGCCCCGGCGAGATCCTGGCCATCACCTTCACCAACAAGGCCGCCGCCGAGATGCGCGAACGCGTCACCGCCCTGGTCGGTCCCGCCGGCGAACGCATGTGGGTCTCCACCTTCCACTCCGCCTGCGTGCGCATCCTGCGCCGAGAGCACGAGGCCGCCGGCCTGCGCTCCACCTTCTCCATCTACGACGCCGCCGACTCCACCCGCCTCATCACCCTCATCGTGCGCGAGCTGGGCATCGACCCCAAGCGCTTCACCCCCAAGACCTTCGCCCACCGCATCTCCGACCTCAAGAACGAGCTCATCACCCCGGCCCAGTTCGCCGAGCGCGCCGTCACCTCCAACCCCCTCGAGCGCCACCTCGCCGAGGTCTACCGCGCCTACGCCCAGCGCCTGAGCGCCGCCAACGCCCTGGACTTCGACGACATCATCATGCGCACCGTCTCCCTGCTCCAGACCCGCCCGGCCGTGGCCGAGATGTACCGGCGCCGCTTCCGCCACATCCTGGTCGACGAGTACCAGGACACCAACCACGCCCAGTACGTCCTCGTGCGTGAGCTCGTCGGCGGGCCCGGCACCTCCGGGGCCGGCTCGGCCCTGCCGCCGGGCGAGCTCACCGTCGTCGGAGACTCCGACCAGTCCATCTACGCCTTCCGCGGCGCCACCATCCGCAACATCGAGGAGTTCGAGGAGGACTACCCCTCGGCGCGCACCATCCTGCTGGAGCAGAACTACCGCTCCACCCAGAACATCCTCTCGGCCGCCAACGCCGTCATCTCCCGCAACAGCGGCAGGCGCGAGAAGAACCTGTGGACCGCCGCCGGCGACGGCGCCCCCATCACCGGTTACGTCGCCGACTCCGAGCACGACGAGGCCCGCTGGATCAGCCAGGAGATCGACCGCCTGGCCGACGAGCACGGAGTACGCCCCCGCGACGTCGCCGTCTTCTACCGCACCAACGCCCAGTCCCGCGCCCTCGAAGAGGCCTTCATGTGCGCCGGCCAGCCCTACAAGGTCATCGGCGGCACCCGCTTCTACGACCGCCGCGAGATCAAGGACGCCATCGCCTACCTGCGCGCCGTCGACAACCCCGACGACGACGTCAACCTGCGCCGCATCCTCAATGTCCCCAAACGCGGCCTGGGTGACAAGGCCGAGGGCACCCTGGCCGAGCACGCCGCCCGCTACTCCGTCTCCTTCGGGCAGGCCGTCGCCGACGCCGCCGGAGCCCCCCGTGAGGCTCAGACAGGCGAGACCGAGGAGCCCGACGGGCAGGCCCCCTCCATCACCGGGGCCGGCGAGCCGCCCGAGGTCGAGGGCCTGACCACCCGGGCCCGCAACCAGGTGCGAGGCTTCCACGAGCTGCTCACCACCCTGCGCCACATGGTCACCGCCGGCGACGGCGTCGCCGACATCCTCGACTCCGCCCTGGACGCCTCGGGCTACCTCGCCGAGCTGCGCGCCAGCGACGACCCCCAGGACGCCACCCGCGTGGAGAACCTCGCCGAGCTCCACTCCGTGGCCAGCGACTTCCAGGCCGCCAACCCCGACGGCACCCTGGCCGACTTCCTCGAACGCGTCTCACTCGTGGCCGACTCCGACCAGCTCCCGCCCAGCGCCGACCTGGAGGACGAGGAGGCCCGGCAGGCCGAGGAGCAGGGCCAGATCACCCTCATGACCGTCCACACCGCCAAGGGCCTGGAGTTCCCGGTCGTCTTCGTCACCGGCATGGAGGACGGCACCTTCCCCCACAGCCGCTCCCTGGCCGAGGAGACCGAACTCGCCGAAGAACGGCGCCTCGCCTACGTGGCCCTCACCCGCGCCCGCGAGCGCCTCTACCTCACCCGCGCCGCCGTGCGCTCGGCCTGGGGAGCCGCCAACGCCATGCCCGCATCCCGCTTCCTCGACGACGTACCGGACGAGACCATCGACTGGAAGCGCCTGACCTCCTCCATGGAGGCGCTGCGCGGCGGCGGCACCGGCTGGGGCAGCAGCTGGGGCGAGGGCGGCTTCGGCTCGGGCGGGCGGCGCTCAGGCTCCTCCCGGCAGAGCTCCTACTCCGACGACGATGACTTCGCCCCACCCGTGGGCGCAGGCACCAAGCGCTCGGGCAAGCTGGGGCGCGTGGAGACCGCCCAGGACCGGGCCGCCAAGCGCACCTCCGCCCGCCTCGAGGCCCGCGGCAAGCAGAGCGCCCCCTCACCGGCCGCCGCCTCGGAGGACCTGCCCGCAGCCGTCGCCGGACTGAGGACCGGCGACCAAGTGCGCCACGACTCCTACGGGGTGGGCACCGTCGTCGGCCTGGAGGGCAAGGGACGGTCCCTGACCGCCCGCGTCGAGTTCGTCATCGACGGTGCCCCCACCACCAAGCGCCTCATCCTGCGCTACGCCCCCGTCGCCAAGATCTGACGGATCCATCCGCCATCAACCTCCCGCGGTACCGGAAACCGTACTGAAGGCTGCGGGGCCGGTTCCTCCTGGTGGGGGAGGTGTGGCGACTGGCGGGTAGGAAACACTGGGGTCATGAACGCCCCGGCCTCCTTCCCAGCTTCATCAGTGGAGCCGCGGGCTCCTCGACTCCTGGACCGGCTCATCCCGGTCAGTCCCCAGTGGCGCATCCCTCCGCGAAAGGCGGAGCGCCTCGGCTGGCTCCAGCTCCTTCTGGGGATCCTGGTCGTCCTCGGCGCTCAGATATTCGTCGGGCTGCTGGCGGTGGCGACTGGACTCGTGCGACACGGGGACGGGGCGGCAGCCCGGCCGGGTGTCGCGTTCATCGTCGCGATCAGTGCCGTGCCCCTGGCCCTGCTCGGGTACTGGCTGGTAGTGCGCTTCGTCGGTGGCCGGCCCGTCATCGAACTGGGCGGGCGCGGGGCGGCACTGCGGGAGCTCCTGGCCGGCCTGGCCATAGGCGCGATGCTCATGTGCACCGTCATCGCGGTCCTGGCCCTGCTCGGCTCCTATCACGTGGTGGACGTCGGCTGGAGCACCGGGATCCTCGTCGGCCTCCAAGCCGGCATCGTCGCCGGATTCACCGAGGAGATCCTCGTCAGAGGTGTCATGCTCCGCCTCATCGAGGGGTGGCTGGGGACCTGGTGGGCGCTGGCCATCACCGCGGTGTTCTTCGGCGCCGCTCACCTCGGCAACCCTCAAGCCACCATCTTCGGTGCGGCGGCGATCGCACTGGAGGCGGGCATCCTGCTGGGCGCCTGCTACCTGCTCACCCGTCGCCTGTGGCTGGCGATCGGGCTGCACGCCGCCTGGAATTTCGTCCAGGGCGGCATCTTCGGCTCCGACATCTCCGGCACCGGGTCAGGACGCGGACTCATCGAGGCCCGCTTCACCGGCCCCGACCTGCTCACCGGCGGAGTCATGGGAATCGAGGCGTCCGTCGTCGCGGTCATCGTGTGCACGGCGGCCGGTCTGGCCATGCTGCTGGCGGTCCGCCGGCGCGGGCTCGTTGTCCCGCCCTGCTGGCGCCGTCCGCCTCAGGCCGCACTGGACGGCACACAGCCGGCCTAGGATCCGTCACGAAACCAGGACACCCGGACGGAGCACTGTGTGTTCGTACCATAGGGCGCGCGGTCGTACCCTCTACCCCTCGAACGCGAGGCTTAAGGTACGACCGCGACGTCGAGCACCGCGGGCGGTGACGGCGTGAGCCGGCCGCAACCGGATCAGCTGCGGTTCGGCACCAGGCGCACAGGGCGCCGCTCGGCCCGGAAGTCGTTGACGGGGGCCTCGGAGGCGTAGCCCAGGGCGAAGCCCGTGATGAGGCGATAGTCCGACGGCGCCTCGAACTCGGCGTCGAAGGGACGGCGCCAGGTGGCCAGGACCCCCAGGGGACAGGAGTCGACGCCGTGGGCCTTGGCGGACAGGAACAGGGTCTGCAGCATGATCCCGGCGTCGAGCGCGGCGAAGGGCATGAGGCCCTCGTGGACCAGGACGAAACCGATGACCGGGGCGCCGAAGGCCTCACAGTTGCGGCGAGCGGCCGCGTCACGGGCCTCACGGTCCTTGCGGGAGATACCCATGTGCGCGTACAGCCGGCCACCGACCGCCTGAGAGTGGGGCAGCAGGTCCGCGGGGTAGGGGGCCCAGGTCGGGTAGTCGCCGTCGGGCGCCTTGCCGCTCAGGGCCAGACGGGCCATCGCCCCGGGCTCCTTGTGCTGGAGAGGGAGGGCAGCGTCGAACTCCTCGACGTAGGCCGCGCGCAAACGGTCCGCCTGCTCACCGGTCGCCAGCGCCACCATGAAGGGGCGCGTATTGGACCAGCTCGGTGCCTGGCGGGCATCCTCCAGGATCTCCTCGATAACCTCAGGCGGTACGGGATCAGCCCGGAAGTCCCGCACGGAGTGCCGGGAAGCGACCAGTTCGGAAAAGGCCTCGGGGTTCATTACGGCGTCTCCTGAGGCGGGTGCTGATGGCGGGGGCCGAAGGTGGAGTCGTCCAGCCGGCGCAGGACCCGGGCCGGGTTGCCCACCGCCAGGCTGCTGGCAGGAATGTCCTTGGTGACCACTGAGCCCGCGCCGATGACGCAGTTGTCCCCGATGGTCACACCCGGGCAGACGATGACCCCGCCGCCCAGCCACACGTTGTCCCCGATCGTGATGGGGTCGGCCGCCTCCAGGGAGCAGGCGCGCGGCGTCGGCTCCAGGGGATGGACCGGCGTGAGCAGCTGGACGTTCGGGCCGATCTGGCAGTGCGCGCCGATACTGATCCGGGCGACGTCGAGGGCCACGAGCCCGTAGTTGACGAAGGTCCCCTCACCTACGGCGATGTTTTCCCCGTAGTCCACGCGCACCGGCGGCAGCAGGTGTGCCTTGTCGCCCAGCCCCGGGATCGCAGAGCGCAGCAGGTCCCAGCAGTCCTCCTCGCCCTCGGCGAAGGCCCGCTCGAAGCGGTGGAGCATCTTGCGGGCGTGGGCGGCGATCCTGGCGTTGTCCGGGTCGTCGGCGACGTACCAGTCACCGGCGAGCATGCGCTCGCGGTTGGTGCGCTCGTCGCCCACGAAGTAGGGCTCGGCCTCTGGGAAGCGTGGGGTGGGGGTCTCACTCATACCTAGCAGCCTAGCGGTGGCCCGATGCGCCCGTTGGTCCGTTCGAGCCGACCCGCCGGAGTCGGTGTGCGGAGCCTGTTCAGGAGTGGGGGAGCACCTCGGCCACGGCCGCCCGCAGTGTCTCCGGCAGGCCCAGGGCCTCGAGCTCACCCAGCAGGGCGGTTCCGCTCAGGCCCCGCTGCACCGCGTCCCAGGCCAGGTCCTTGGCCATGTACTCCACGCGCGCGGCGTCCAGGATCGCGTGGACCTCATCGCGCCAGTCGGCAGGGGAGTGCTTCGTGCCACGAAGGACCAGCTGGACGCCGTCGATGAGCTCCTGGCGGCTCAGTTCCTCCAAGTGCACCAGCGTCCCAGCCCCCAGGGTGAAGCCGTCCCCACTGACCTCCTCAGTGGCCAGCCGGCGCGCCCGCTCACCCACACCCAGCCAGGCGCCGGCGACCTGGCCGGCCAGGAGCCGCACCGTCACCAGCCGCGAGGCCGGCACGACCTCAGCCGCCCCCTCCAGGCGGATACGCAGCACCACGTCGGCGCCGTCCTCCTCCTCGGCATCGGGCCAGGTCAGCGCCATGTGGGTGCGGGCGATCTGGTCCTCCCCGGGCTGGGCCGAGCCGTCGTCCTCCTCCAAGGTGAAGCTCCCCGAGCCCCCGGGCACGACGACGATCTCCAGCTCGTGTGGATTGTCCCCGGCCGCCTCCGTCAGGTTCCCGGCCAGGGGAATGACCGAGCCGGCCCGGGCCAGCACCCCGATCCGGTCCAGTGGGCGCGACAGGCTCAGCATGCGACCGCGCCCGCCGGTGGTGGCCTCATAGCGGCGCCCCGTGGGCAGGTCGTACCAGACGCCGTCGGGAAGCCAGGTCAGCTCCCGCCCCAGGCCCGTGGTCTCATCGAGCGGGGAGGTGAAGGGCACCACCAGCAGGTCCCCGAAGAAGAAGCTGCCCCGGTGCTCGTAGGCGGCCAGCTCGCGCGGGTGGTCGTGGTAGACCGGGCGCACCGGAGCGATGCCCTCACCCACCGAGCGGCGCGCCCACGTGTACAGGTAGGGCACCAGCCGGTGACGCAGCCGCAGGTGCGCCTCCATCGTGGCGCGCGCGTCACGCGAGTAGCGCCACGGCTCCTTGGAGGTGAAGCCTGAGTTCGACGAGTGCAGGCGGTTGATGGGGGAGAAGCAGCCCAGTTGGAACCAGCGCGCCGCCATCGTGTCGTCGCTGCCGCCCAGCATGTGCCCGCCGATGTCATTGGACCACCAGAAGTAGCCGATGTTGGCGGCCGTGGCTGTGAAGCGCGGCTGGAAGCGCAGGGAGTCCCAGCTGATGATCGTGTCCCCGGAGAAGCCCACCGGGGTGCGGTGGCTCGAGGCGTCGGCGAAGCGAGAGAAGGTCACCGGGCGGCGCCGCTCCACACCACCGTCGGCCGCCGGGCGCTCGCGGCCCGAGTCGAGGTAGTGGACGTGGTTGAGCATCCACAGCGGATCCAGTCCGGGAACCGTCGTGGACCCGCCCTGCTGCCAGTCCAGCCACCAGAAGTCCACGCCCTCATCCTCCAGGGGATGGTGGAGGCGCGAGAGGTAGGAGCCCACGAAGTCTCGGTCGGCGATGTTGAAGGGCACGTCCTCGCCGGTGCTCGCATCCAGGCCCAGGTCGGCGCAGACCTCCTCATAGGCCTCCTCGTGGCGGCGCACCCCCTGGGCCGGGTGCACGTTGAGCGTGGTCAGCATGCCCCGCTCGTGCAGGCCGGCCAGGAAGGCCGCCGGGTCCGAGAACAGCTCCCGGTTCCAGGTGTAGCCGGTCCAACCCGTGCCGATCGCCGGGTCGATGTCGGTGACGTGCCAGTCCATGTCGATGACGGCCACGGAGAAGGGCAGCTCCTCGGCGGCGAAGCGGTCCATGAGCGCCAGGTACTCCTGGTCGCTGTAGGGGTGGTAGCGGCTCCACCAGTTGCCCAGCAGCGCCCGCGGGATGAGTGGGCTCGGCCCGGAGAGGCGGAAGAAGTCCCGCAGCGCCTCCTGGTAGTCCTGGCCGTAGCCGAAGACGTAGAGGTCCTGCGCCCCGTCGGCCAGGCGGTTGCCGGGCTCACGGGGCTGGACCCACTCGTCCTGGGTGAGCAGCAGCGAGGCCGAGTCGTCTAGGGCGGTGATGCCGTTGAGGCTCAGCAGGCCCGGACCGAGGGCGACGGCGCCGTCGGCCTCATCAAGGGTGCGGGTGGTGCCGCCCAGGTTCGTCGGGAAGGTCTCGGCCGGGTCCCACACGTCGCCGTGGTGCCAGGTGCCGCCGTGGGCGTGCAGCGCCGTCGAACGCAGCCTGACACTGAGCCCGGCGGGGGAGAAGCCCAGGGATGGCACATGGGTCAGGTGCAGGTGCTCGGTGATGATCTCCACGCGGTCCTGGCCGTGCACCACCCGGAACGACGGCGTCTCACCCAGGTCGCGGTTGACGACCAGCTGGGTGGCGGCGTCAGTGAAGACGCCCGTGGGGGAGTGCTCCATGCGGATGAGTCGAGAGGTGAGCACCGTGAACCGGTAGCGGGACTCCTCCGACGAGGTCCCGGCGATGACCGCCTCAGGACGGGCAGCGGCCGGGCGCGGAGTGTCAGGGGCATCGCGGAGAGGAGAAACCAACAGTCGGCCTTTCACAGCAGGAGTCGTCACGGGGAGCGGTGGGAGAGGCGGCGCCCCGAGTGAGGCGCGAGAACTCATCTTAATCGGCCCTCCTCCCGGGCGGGTTCTGACACAATCGGTACCGGCCCGCAAGACCCCGTCAGCACTGGCGGCGGAGCAGGGGCAGGCCCTCATGCACCCGGCCCGCCCCGCTTTCCTCGCATCCCCTGTCCGGTAGGAAGGAAGTCGCCCGTGACCTCTCCCGCACCCCTCGTTGTCTCTGCCCACCACGTCGGCGACGATCCGGACTGGTGGCGCCGCGCCGTCGTCTACCAGGTCTACCCCCGCTCCTTCGCCGACTCCGACGGCGACGGGATCGGTGACATCCCCGGCCTGACCAGCCGCCTGGACCACCTCGACGAGCTGGGTGTCGACGTCGTGTGGCTCAGCCCCGTCTACCGCTCCCCTCAGGACGACAACGGCTACGACATCTCCGACTACCAGGACATCGACCCCCTCTTCGGATCCCTGACCGACCTGGACGCCCTCATCGAGGGACTGCACTGTCGCGGCATGCGCCTGGTCATGGATCTCGTCGTCAACCACACCAGTGACGAGCACCCCTGGTTCGCCGCTAGTCGCTCCTCCAAGGACGACCCCAAGCGCGACTGGTACATCTGGCGGCCCGCCCGGCAGGTCGACGGGCTCGCCCCCGGGCAGCCGGGCACCGAGCCCACCAACTGGGGATCGGCCTTCTCCGGGTCGGCCTGGGCCTGGGATGAGGAGAGCCAGGAGTTCTACCTGCACCTCTTCTCACCCAAGCAGCCCGACCTCAACTGGGAGAACCCGCAGGTGCGCCGCGCCATCCACGAGATGATGACCTGGTGGCTGGACCGCGGCGTCGACGGCTTCCGCATGGACGTCATCAACCTCATCTCCAAGACCTACCCGCTCACTGACGCGCCCCAGGGCGAGGACGATCTCTACGGCAACGCCTTCGCCGCCGTCGCCAACGGCCCCCGTATCCACGAGTTCCTGCACGAGATGAACCAGCAGGTCCTCGCGCCGCGGCCCGGTCATGTCATCACCGTCGGGGAGATGCCCGGGGCCACGAGCGCCGAGGCCGCCCTCTACACCGACCCCGCCCGAGGCGAGCTCGACATGGTCTTCCAGTTCGAGCACGTCTGCCTCACCGACGGGCCCGGCGGCAAGTTCGACCCCCAGCCCCTCGAGCTCGTCACCCTCAAGCAGAACCTGGCCCACTGGCAGGCCGCCCTTGCCCCCGCCACGACCCCCACCGGTGCCGTGAGCGCGGAGAAGGGCTGGAACTCCGCCTACTGGGACAACCACGACCAGCCCCGCGCCGTCTCCCGCTTCGGCGACGACGACCCCGCCTGGCGCGTCCGCTCGGCCAAGACCCTCGCCACGATCCTCCACACCCACCGCGGCACCCCCTACATCTACCAGGGTGAGGAGCTGGGCATGGCCAACACGGTCTTCCGCTCCATCGATGACTACCGGGACCTGGAGTCCGTCAACCACTTCCACGAGCGCGTGCGCGCCGGCGACGACCCGGCCGCCGTCCTGGCCGGCATCGCCCCCGTCTCCCGGGACAACGCCCGCACCCCCGTCCACTGGGACAGCAGCGAGAAGGCCGGGTTCACCACCGGCGAGCCCTGGATCGCCCTGGCCCCCGACCACGGCACCGTCAATGCCGCCGCCCAGGTGGGAGTACCCGGCAGCGTCTTCGAGCACTACCGCCAGCTCATCGCCCTGCGGCACGACGACGACGCCCTCGCCCTGGGCACCTTCCGGCTCCTGGCCGCCGACCACCCCACCGCCTGGGTCATCCTGCGCCAGTGGCGCGCCCCCGAGACGCAGGGCGGGGGCATCGAGCAGCTGCTGCTCATCGCCCAGTGCGCCCGCGAGGACCTGCCCCTGACCGGGCAGGGCGGCCTGATGGCGGCGCTCGCGGCCGAGGGCCTGGAGCCGGAGGAGTGGAGCGGGGCCGAGCAGGTTCTGCGCGCCGCCGACCCGGACGTCCAGCCCGGCTCGGCCCACGCGGGCCTGCCAGAGGCGCTACCGGGATGGGACTCGATCCTGCTGCGCCGTCGGGCCTGAGGAGGTGGTGCGCGCTGCGCCCGCCGGACGGCCCCAGCTGGAATAGTGCTGGCCGGCCGGTCGTTGGCCTGGGTGGACACACCCGCGGATTTCGGAAGTAGGGGAGCACCATGGAGTTCAGCCAGGCCGTCGCCGATCGTCACTCGGTACGAGACTTCACCGACCAGCCCGTCTCCCAGGAGGATCTGGTCGACATTGTCCGCACCGCCCAGCAGGCGCCGTCGTGGGTGAACTCCCAGCCCTGGCGGGTCTATGCGGCCACAGGGGCCACGCTGGCCGGGATCAAGAAGCGTCATGCTGCGGACGTCGCTGCCGGCAGGAAGGGAAACGCCGACCTCCCGGTGAAGCCTCGTACAGAGTGGTCTGCGACCACCCAGGAGAACATGACCGCGCTCGGCGAGCAGATCAGTACGCAGCTGGGTGAGGGTGTTCAGGAGTTCCAGGCATCGCAGGGACGGCTGTTCAACGCCCAGGCAGTCCTGTACGTGACGATCCCGGACGAGTCCACCCTGTGGTCCTTCCACGACCTCGGGGCCTTCTCCGCCATGCTCGTCCTGGCGGCTGCCGACAAGGGTCTCGGCGCTATCAACGCCTACGCCCTGGTCATGTACCCGGACGAGGTGCGCGAGGCCATGGGGGAGGCCATGGGGATCGGAGCCGATGAGATCGTCGCGATCGGGATCGCGCTGGGCCATCCCGCAGACTCGGCGCTGGCGGCCTTCGCCCCCAGCCGCGTCGACGTCAACGAGATCCTCACAATCAAGGACTGAGCGCAGAGGGCTGCTTGACTCGTCGGCCCAGGAGGAGGATGAGGGAAGCGACCGCGGCCGCGCCAGTGAGCAGGATCGCCGCGTTGAGCCACGAGAGCTCGAAGTCGGGCAGGTTCTCGCTCTGGAGCTGACCGATGAACAAGCCCAGCGCGTTTCCACTGACGTGCAGGCCCAGGGCGAAGAACATCGACCGCAGCCGCACCACCGACCAGCCGGCGAGCAGCCCGAAGAGCACCTTGTGGAGGATCTGCCAGGCGTAGCCCTTGAGGCTGGTGTCGGAGGTCAGCCAGGTCGGCAGATGCAGGGCGGTGAAGGACGCCGTCGTCATCAGCACAGCGGCCGCTGCCCCGAAGCGCTCGTGTATCGGCGAGAACAGGGTGCGCCTGAGCGTGATCTCCTCGGGGATCGCGTTGTAGGCAACGCCGACGGTCAGGGCGAAGACCAGCGCGTGAAGCACCGTGGAGGCGGTGATCCCCGGCTTCCACAACGGGCCGGTACCCGTCGGCCCCATCCAGGCGTGCAGGCCGCCGAAGGCGACCCCGCCCAGGGCGCCAACAACGAACAGGACGGTTCTGCTGCGGACGCCGCCACCGATCAGCAGGTCGCGCCAGCCCCGGCCCGACAGGCCGAACCACAGGGCCAGCCCGCCCACGTGAAGGAGGACGAGCATGAGGATCCACTGCCCCTTCAGGAGCGCCAGGGCCGTACCCAGCGCCGGAGCGCCGGCCAGCAGGGCGACGGCGACAAGGGCGGTGCCCTCGGAGACAGCGGGGCGTCCGGTCTCGAAGGCATAGGCGTCAGCCGCGCTGGGCTGTAGCGCGTGACGAGGCGGTGCGGCGTCGTGGAGACGATCCATAGTGATTCCGATGGAGAAGTGGCTACCGGTTGCGATCCGCCCAGGAGTATATGTTCGTGCGGTCGAATCAATGACCCTGACACGTCGCAGGCGGGTCCGGCTACCGACTCCGTAAGGTCCGCAGCCGTGAGGCCACGGTGCGCCGCCAGGCGGGGGAGGCCAGCAGCGTGACCGCCACCACGACGGCGAACAGGGCCACCAGTGTCCAGGCTCCGGCACGGGCCAGCTCCCAGGTGAAGACGATCCCGAAGACGGGGGCCCTCTGAGTGGTGGCGAGGACGGCACCCGCCCCCGCCAGTGCCAGGACCGCCACGCTGGCCTGCACCCCACAGGCGTGGAGCGCGATCGCCAGGGCGGCTCCGGCGCTCGAGCCCGCGGCCAGGGAGGGGGCCAGCCTGCCGCCGGTGGCACCGGCTGCGAGCGTGAGACCGGTGAGGACCGGCTTGAGGGCCACGATGCCCACCAGCAGGACGAGGCCCGCTCCTGCAGCACGGTTAGAGGCCCCGGGAAGGCCAGTACCCAGAGCCATCTCCATGGCGTCGCGCCCATTGCCGACGATCGCCGGGACCCACAGGCTCGCCAGCCCGGTGACGAGTCCCGCCGTTCCGATTGCCACCGGCAGCCACTTCAGGACGTGTACCCGGTGCGCCAGCATCCACGACCACAGTTTCCTCGCCCCCACGCCGAGAACCGTGGTCACTGGAACGAGCAGGAGCAGCCCGAGGACGGTTCCCGACGACAGGCCTGGCGAGGTGACCTCGAAGGTGGGGCGCCCGTGGGAGTGCAGCCAGGAGACAAGTGTGGCGATGAGGCACACCGGTACCGCCACGAGGGCGCCGCGCCGTCGCATCCCGGCGACCATGACGAGCTCGACGGCGTAGGCGGCCCCTCCCAGCGGCGCGTTGTACATGGCCGCCAGGCCGGCCCCGGCGGCGGAGGCGATGAGGATCGCGCCCTCGCTGCTGCCGATCCCCAGGCGGGTGGCGAGCCTGGCCGCCACCGCCCCGGCGGCCAGACGTGGAGCGCCCTCGCGGCCCACCGAGTTGCCCGCACCGACCGTGAGGACCTGGGTGACGGCGTCGAGGAAGGGGCGCGCCAGCCCCATCCGGGGGGCCGCCTGACCGCTGCGGTCCGCGACCGCAGACTCCACATCGGCCACCCCGCCGGTGGCGCGCAGCCACCACCACAGGCCACCGGCGACAAGGCCGCCCAAGGCCGGGGCGAGCGCGCGCCGCCAGGGCGGGGCGGCGGCCAGGCGTTCCAGGAGCCCGCCGTGGGAGACGCCGTAGAACAGCGACTCGAAGAGCCCCAGGAGCAGCGCCATCGCGATCCCGATGAGACCCGCGGCCACTCCCGCCACGGCGGCGGCCAGAAGGAACCGGGGTCGTATCAGCACGCGCACGCCAGGCACCATACCCGGCCGCTCGGCTCCCGGAGCCGGTGGGTCAGCTGGCCGCGTCGTCGACCGCCTCACCGAAGTCGGGCACGTCCTGAAGCGTCAGGGTCCCGACGTCCTGGCTGACCAGGCCCACGGCGGGACGCAGACCCAGCCACCACTGGTGGCGGGGGCGACGGTGGTCGCGGTCGAGGTCGTCGTTCATCCGGTCCAGCGGGTGGTCGGAGACCTTGCCCCGAACCAGTCCCACGTAGGAGGCCGACGGCTCGCCGCGCTTGAGGGCGCAGGCCAACAGCTCCAGAGAGTAGGCGACGAGCTTGGTCGCCATGATCCGGTCGAAGGCCGTGGGGCTGCCGCCCTGCTGCTGGTGGCCCAGGATCGCCTCACGCACGTCGTAGAGGCCCTTGCCCTCCTCGGCGAAGATGTGGGCCAGGACGTCGGTGGTGTAGTTGACACTGGCCCGCTCGTTGCGAATCACCAGGTAGAGGCTGCGTCCCGAGCGGAAGGACTCCACCATCCGCTCGGAGTCGGCGGCCAGGCCCTTGAGCGTGATGCCCTCCTCATTGAGGTACACCTTCTCCGCGCCGGTGGCCAGGCCCGACATCAGGGACAGGTAGCCGCACTTGCGGCCCATGACCTCGGCGACGAAGCAGCGGTGGGAGGCCGCCGCGGAGAGCTTGATGGAGTCCAGCGCCGCCACCGCGTTGTTGAGAGCCGTGTCGGTGCCGATGCTCAGCTCGGAGCCGGGCAGGTTGTTGTCGATGGAGGCCGGCACGCACACGATCGGGATCTGGAAGGCGGGGTAGCGGTCCCGCTCGGTGACCAGGCGGTAGGCGCTCAGGTAGGCGTTGTAGCCGCCGATGACCAGCAGGGCGTCGATCTCATGGAGCTCAATGGCCCGCCCCAGCGCGTAGAGCTGCTCAATGGTGGGCACCTCGCGGCGCGTGCCCAGCTGGGCGCCGCCGTCACCGACCCAGCCCTCGACGTCGGCCCACGTCAGCTCGCGGACGTCACCGTCCAGCAGGCCGGGGAAGCCGCCGTAGACGCCCAGCATCGTGAAGTCGTGGTCGATGCCCAGGCGCACGGCCGCACGCGCCGCCGTGTTCATCCCCGGGGCCAGGCCGCCGGCGTGGATGATGGCGACCCGCTTGGGGCGGACGGAGGCCGACGGCGTCGATCCCGCGTCAGTGGCCGGCTCGGCGGGAGGCGTGGACATGGTCTCGAACAGCTCGAGCATCCTGCCGAAGCTCGCCCCGCGGGCCTGGATCGCCCCGAGGTAGTCGTGGGCGGCCACGAGATCCTTGACGGCGCGGGTGGCCGCGATCTGCTCCATCATCGGCAGGCGGCGAATGCGGTTGTGGCGCTCGGCGATGATGACCGGCTCGCTGCCCGGATCCATGGACACCACCTCACGGGCGGCGGCGCAGCCCAGCAGCGTGGACATCCAGCGGTCGTAGGCGCTGGGGCGGCCACCGCGCTGGACGTGCCCCAGGATGGTGACACGGGCGGCCTCACCCAGCTTGTCGGCGATGACCTGGCGGACGTCGTCGGCGGTGATGCGGTTGCCCTCACGGTCGGTGGCGCCCTCGGCGACGATCACCATGGACTCGCGGCGCCCGGCCTCGCGGCCCGCCTTGAGCTTGGAGCACATGTCCTCCTCCCAGTCCTTGCCCGGGGGGAGCTCGGGGACCAGGACGTAGTCACAGCCCCCGGCCACGGCCGCCATGAGGGCCAGGTAGCCGCAGTGGCGGCCCATGACCTCCACGACGAAGGTGCGCTGGTGGGAGGCGGCCGTTGAGGAGATGTCGTCGATGGCCTCCAGGATGCGGTGGAGGGCCGAGTCGGTGCCGATGGTCATGTCGGCGCCCACCAGGTCGTTGTCGATGCTGCCCACCAGGCCGGTCACCATGAGGACGGGGTGGGCGGCGGCCGTCTGCGCACTGATGTCACCGGTCGCGACGAGCTCCTCGAGCAGGGAGGGCCAGTTCTTGCGGAACTCGTTGGTGCCGGTCAGGGAGCCGTCGCCCCCGATGACCACGAGCCGGTCGATGCCGTGCTCCAGCAGGTTGCGGGCGGCCGCCAACTGGCCTGCGCGCTCGCGGAACTCGGCCGAGCGGGCGGTGCCGATGATGGTGCCGCCGCGCTGGAGGATGGAGCCCACCGAGTCCCACTCCAGGGGGCGGATGCCGTCGCCTCCGGCCACGGCCCCGGCCCAGCCCTCCATGACCGCGTAGGGCCTGGCCCCTAGGCGGATGGCGGTGCGCACCACGGCCCGCACGGCCGCGTTCATGCCCTGGGCGTCACCGCCGGAGGTGAGGACCCCGATGCGCAGGGGCTCGCCGTCCAGGCCGAGCAGCGGGCCGGCCGACGAGCCGGTGGGGGAGGGGACGGTGTCTGAGGACATCGCGGCTGGCATGTGGGGTCCTTCCCTGGGGGGCGCCGGTGGGCCTGGCTCCCGGCGTCGGCCGGGAGGGCATCAGCCCTTATTGTTGCTGGTGAGCGCCGCCACGTCATCCGCCTGTGGTCCCAGAGGCGTGTCCTTGCTGCGGCATCCGCGCATTCGCCGGTTCGTGGTGAACCCCGGGAGGAGGGGAGCGATGTGTCCCCCTGCTGTGGGAGCAGGGGGCAGCAGGTCCGCAGGCTAGGGAACTACCCGTCTCTGCGGATGCGGAATCGGTGGGCCTCGGCGTCGAGGACGCGCTTGCGTCGTCGACCCCACCACCTGCCGCTCCAGACGCCGAGCAGCACCACGGCGCCGACCAGCGCGCTCGTCGCCGTCAGTGCGGGCATGACCGTCTCCCTTATCGAGCCTCCCCATGTCAATTCATTATAATTCGCGTGCGTGGCGAGCAGCTCAGGATCGGGAACGTACTCCGTGATCGGCGACTGCGTTGTCCTCCAGACGACTGGGGTCTGACCGCAGTCATCTGGAGGACAACGCAGTCCACGTAGGAAAAGTACGTTCTCGACGGCGCTCATGGTTAGAGACCGCGTGCCGCGATCCAGTGGCGGTTTGATCGGGGCTCTTACATGAGCGCTCTGGTGAGCGCCGCCGCGTTGGCCTTCAGATAGTGGACGTCACGCAGATAGATGGTGTCGTGGCCGTCGTCGAGATGGGACTGGAATGCAGTATCGCCCTGCGCCGCCTGAGAACGCATGTACCGGACCAGATCGAGCAGCCGTCGGCACGTGGCCTCGATGATCTGAGACCGATTCACCTCCCCGTACTCGTCGCAGAACAGCCGAGCCCGCCGAGCCTGCTCGGCCAGAGAGCCGAATCCGGCGGCGTTTTCTGGTGCGGTGAGTGGGGCGAAGCGATAGATCGCGTAGGCGATGTCGCGGATGCGAGGACCTGGATGCGCGGTGTCGAAGTCGATGATGCCGACCAGCCTGCTCTCGTCGAACACACAGTTGTACGGCGCGAAGTCCCCATGGCAGATGACCTCGTAAGGCTCAACTGCCTTCAGCATCCAGCCATCCAGCACCTCGGTCGCCAGGTCGCTGGTCACCTCGTGCAGTAAGCGCAGCGCCCGGGCCGCTGAGATAAGTGCGTCGTCGCTGCGCAGTGCTGCCGGCAGTGGGTAGTTGCCGGCCCGCCCTTCCATGAACTCGAGGATCTGCCGGCCGTCGTCGGACAGGCCCACAAAACGCGGGGAGTACCTGAACCCCCTGCGCTCCAGCACGGTGAGCAGCCACTCAACATTGGTGCTGCCCTGGTGCCGAGCGCGAAGGACTCTGCTGCCCATCTTGGTGACCTTGGTCGACCCTCCCTGAAGGTCCTCGGGAATCGCGATCATGACACCTGCCCCATCTCATCATCCTATGTGGATCGACGGCGCTCGTGGCCGGCGGAGGTCCCGGTCCGCACGCCCCGCCGTGAGACGCTGCGACCACGCTGTGTGAGACGCCAGCGGTTCGCGCCCGTGTCCGCCCTCCTAACCGGCCACTGGGACGTTAGGCTCATCACTGGTGCCTGCCCGGCCGACGTCGGCCCGCGCCCGCAAGCCATCCACATGCCCCGAGAGGATCAGCTGCATGGATCTGTACGAATACCAGGCCAGGAACCTGTTCCGCGAGCACGGCGTCCCCGTGCTCGACGGTGCCGTGGCCACAACCCCCGAGGAGGCGCGCAGCGCCGCGCAGTCCCTCCTCGACGCGGGAAGCGAGCTAGTGGTCGTCAAGGCCCAGGTCAAGACCGGCGGCCGCGGCAAGGCCGGCGGCGTCAAGCTCGCCCGCACCGCTGACGAGGCCGAGGCCCGCGCCCGCGACATCCTGGGCATGGACATCAAGGGCCATACGGTGCGCGCCGTCCTCATCTCCGACGGCGTCGACCTCGACGCCGAGTACTACTTCTCCATCCTCCTGGACCGCGCCGAGCGCCAGTACCTGGCCATGTGCTCGCGCGAGGGAGGCATGGACATCGAGACCCTCGCCGTCGAGCGCCCCGAGGCCCTGGCCCGCATCGGCATCGACCCGCTCGAGGGCATCACCCCCGCCGTCGCCCATCGGATCGTCGAGGCCGCGGGCTTCGAGGCCGGCCCCCTGGCCGACGAGGTCGCCGCCGTCATCGAACGCCTCTGGGAGGTCTTCACCGCCGAGGACGCCACCCTCGTGGAGGTCAACCCCCTGGTCAAGGCCACCGACGGCCGCATCATCGCCCTGGACGGCAAGGTCACCCTCGACGACAACTCCCGCTTCCGCCACCCCGCCCACGCCGAGCTCGTCGACAACGCCGCCACCGACCCCCTGGAGGCCCGCGCCCGCGAGGCCGGCCTCAACTATGTGCGCCTCGAGGGCGAGGTCGGGGTCCTGGGCAACGGCGCCGGCCTGGTCATGTCCACCCTCGACGTCGTCGCCGGTGCCGGCGAGCGCCACGGCGGCATGAAGCCCGCCAACTTCCTCGACCTGGGAGGCGGCTCATCGGCCGAGGTCATGGCCACCGGCCTGGAGGTCGTCGCCTCCGACCCCCAGGTGCGCGCCATCCTCGTCAACGTCTTCGGCGGCATCACCTCCTGCGACACCGTTGCCCAGGGCATCGTGACCGCCGTCGAGTCCCTGGGCGGGCTGCCCAAGCCCGTCGTCGTGCGCCTGGACGGCAACAACGCCGACACCGGTCGCGCCATCCTGGCTGACGCCGCCATCGAGGGCGTCACCGTCGTCGACACCATGGACGGGGCCGCCGACGTCGTCACCGCCATCGCCGAGAAGATCAGCGGCCGCCCCGCTGGCAAGGAGGCCTGAGACATGAGCATCTTCCTGACTGAGACCGACCGCGTCATCGTCCAGGGCATGACCGGCTCCGAGGGCCGCAAGCACACCACCCGCATGCTCTCGGCCGGCACGAAGGTCGTCGCCGGCGTCAACCCCCGCAAGGCCGGCACCACCGTCGCCTTCGACGTCGCCCCCATCGGCCCCGGAGCCGGCGAGGTCCAGGCCGGAACCGTTGAGGTCCCCGTCTACGGCACGGTCGCGGAGGCCAAGGAGGCCACCGGCGCCGAGGTGAGCGTCGTCTTCGTCCCGCCCGCCTTCGCCAAGGGCGCCGTCGTCGAGGCCGTCGACGCCGGAGTGCGCCTCCTCGTCGTCATCACCGAGGGCATCCCGGTGGCCGACGCCACCTGGATGCGCGCCTACGCGGCCGACCACGGCGTACAGATCATCGGCCCCAACTGCCCCGGCATCATCTCCCCGGCCCGCTCCAACGTGGGCATCACCCCGCCCGACATCACCGGCCCCGGTCCCCTGGGGCTGGTCTCCAAGTCCGGGACCCTCACCTACCAGCTCATGCACGAGCTGTCCGACCTCGGCTTCACCACCTGCATCGGCATCGGTGGGGACCCGGTGGTCGGCACCACCCACATTGACGCCCTGGCCGCCTTCGAGGCCGACCCCGACACCCGTCTGGTCGTCATGATCGGTGAGATCGGGGGCGACGCTGAGGAGCGGGCCGCCGCCTACATCCGCGAGCACATGACCAAGCCGGTCGTCGCCTACGTCGCCGGCTTCACCGCACCCGAGGGCCGCACCATGGGGCACGCCGGCGCCATCGTCTCCGGCTCCTCGGGCACCGCGGAGGCCAAGAAGATCGCCCTGGAGGCCGCCGGCGTCCGGGTGGGGCGCACTCCTAGCCAGACCGCTGAGATCGCCCGCGAGCTCTACCGTCAGCTGGCCGGAGAGGTGACCGCTTGAGCCTGGCGCGGCAGCGAGCCACCAACCTGGCGTCCTGGGCCCTGTGGTCCCTGCGCGTGGGAGTCGAGTCGGTCGGCCTGGTCTGGCTGGTGGTGGTGCTGGCGACGATCGCCGTGTCCAAGGCGGCCGCCAGCCTCAACGCCGCGGCCATCCTCAGCGCAGGCGACGCCCTGCACACCGGGACCGCCCTGTGGAGCCTGGGCTTCGGGGGCTCGACCGCGCTGACCTCCGAGGACGACGGCGTGCTCAGCCTGCCGCTGCTGGGACTCACCCTGGTGCAGGCGGGCTGGACCTGGTTCTGCGTGCGGCGCGCCCGCCCGTCCCGGCCGGCGGCCGGGGCGGCCATCGTCGCCGCTGCGACCGTCGTGGCGGCCCTGGCCTGCCTCACCGGCCCCGCCGGGCTGGACACCTGGCCCGCCGTCGTCGGCATCGCCCTGCTCACCGGCGTCATCGTCGCCATCCAGCTCATGCGCGCCGGCCACCACTGGCCGCCCCTGACCCGCTGGTGGGACCGCCGCCCCCATTGGCTGGGGCCGTCCCTGTCACTGGCCTATGGGGCCACGCGGGCCCTGAGCCTGCTGAGCCTGCTGGTAGTGGTCGCGGCCGTCTTCAACGGTGCCGGCCGGGTCTCGGTCCTGCACGACTCCCTGGCCGGGGACGGCTTCGTCGCGATGGCCGGCCTGATCCTGCTTCAGGCCGGCTGGGTGCCGACCCTGCTCATCTGGGCCTGCTCCTGGCTCATCGGCGCCGGCTTCTCCGTGGGCACGGGCACCGTCTTCGCCCCCGACCGGGTCGTGGCCGGCCCCGTCCCACGCCTGCCGCTGCTGGGGCTGGTGCCATCGACGCCGCTGAGCAGCGTGGGCCTGTGGCTGCCCCTGGTGGTGACGGCCGGCGCCATGGTGGCCGCTTGGCGGCGTCGGGCGGTGCTCAACGCCCTGCGGGTGCGCTACGCCCTCAGCGCCGCCGGTCTGGCCGCCCTCCTCGTTGCTGTCGGCGTGGGGCTGTTGTGCCTGGCCGCCTCCGGATCCGTGGGGCCGGACCGGATGAGCAGCGTCGGTCCGCTGGTCCTCTACACCGTCATCCTCGTCTTCGTCGAGGTCGGTGTCGGACTGGCGGCCATGGCCGTCCTGGCCCACCCCTACACGCGGGCCTGGGCTCGCAACACCCTGCCCGAGTCGGTCCTGCCGGCGCCCTACCGGCGCCAGGATGTGCGCGACGATGCCGTTGACGAGGAGGACGATGCGGACGACGGCGAGGTGGACGGCGAGGCCTGACCCGCAGGTCAGCGCGCCGCGGTGCCCGCGCCGCTCAGGGCGCTGACGGCCGCGTCCACGCCCTCGACGAGCTCAGGCGTCACCGCCAGGAGCGCGGTCCCGGCCCGGTAGGTCATCCCGGGGATGGGGGTGTAGAGGACGTTCGCCTCCAAGAGGGCGCGTCCCTCCTTGATGTCCCACCACAGCTCGGGATTCTCCTGGAAGAACCGCGCGACGCGCTCGTCGCGGGTCAGGTGCTCCAGGACGTTGTCGGCCGACTTGTGCGCCGCCCGCCCCGGCAGCCTGCGGGGAGGAATGTCGGTCTCGTCGTCGTCATCAATGGTGGGGGCCGCCCCCTGGTACTCGACGACGACCAGCTGGCTCCCGGCCGGGGACAGCGCCAGAGCGTGGACGGGGCTGTCCACCGGCCGCTGGTCGATGGCCTCACCCCGGAAGTCGTCGGTGATCCGATAGCCCTCCAGGATGACGAACTGCTCGCCGTTGCCGGTGTTGAGGCGGCGCGTCAGGTCCAAAATCTCGGCCTGCTGCTCCGACACTGAGGCGGCCAGGTCCCGCATCTGCCCGACCACCTGGGAGTCGACCCCGGAGGCGGCCAGATCGGCGATGGTCTCATCGATCCGACTCGGCTCCAGGGCGTCGATGTCGGTCACGCCCAGAGACTCAGCGAGCTCGCGAAGGCGCGCGATATCGGCCTCGACCGCCACCTGCCGCTTGGTGCGCGCTGTGAACAGCGCCTGGCTCTCGGAGAAGCTCTCAGCGTTCCGGATCCGCCGGTTGACGGAGAGCTCGGCGGCCAGGTCGGTTCCGCCACCGGCGGGACTGGCGCTCAGGGCTGAGCGAGGCATGTAGGTCATGGCGAAGTCCAGAAGCGCCAGGCACGCCTGCCCCGGCGTGAGAGTGGCCAGGTGACCGAGGAGGCCGCTCGACGACGGCGCCGTGCTGATGCGGCGCCCCGGGGCCCCCAGTGTTAGGACGAGGGACAGACTCATGGCCACCACCGCCAGCGCACCGATCGCGTAGAGGAGCCCCTGGGTGCCGCTCAACCCGCTCCACCACTGGGAGAACAGGCGCGGCAGGGCGGAGAGGAACAGGTCGTCCTCGGTCTCCTTGAGCTCGGGGGCCAGCTGCCAGACGGTGCGCACCTCGTACATGCAGCACAGGAGGAACAGCACGACGCTGACCACCAGGATCCCCAGACGGAAGCCCTGTCGGGCATTGGGCTCAGCGCCCGGCGTCGTAGCCTCCATCGCGTCTGCTCGCACGCCGCGCACCTGCTCGGCAGTGGCTCGCCCCGCCCGCATGGCGTACAGACGCCCCTGGCGCAGGTCCCCGTAGGCGCCCCAGGTGACGGCCAGGTCGCCCCAGGTGAAGTTCGCCAGGGCCACCACCGAGACGATGAGAGCGCGCACGAAGGGCGGCGCCTCGGTGAGGTTGGGGTAGCGGGGAGCCGGCGCCCCGGCCACCGTCCAGCCGTGCACACCCGCGTAGGCGCGGCGGTGGGCGTCCAGGAGCAGGCAGGCGGCCATGAGGATGACGGACAGGGGAATGGCGCTCAGGCCACCGCCGTTGACCCTCCACAAGAACATGAGCAGCGCCGGGAAACCGCCGCCGGAGTCGCTCTGGCCGAGCTGCTGGGCGATCCTGGCGATGTAGGTGGCGTGGTCGCTGACCGACTGCAGGATGACCACGGCCGGAAGGATCCAGGCCACGATCCGCAGCCACACGAGGTTCTTGGCCCCTTCGAAGGCCCGGGAGTCCTTGAGGCGCCACAGCGTGATCGCCAGCGCTACCGCCATCGTGATGTTCGCGGTGCTCACCTGGTTGCTGACGGCCAGGACGTTGCTGTTCTCCTGGGTCATCGACCCCGAGGTCCACGGGTTGAAGGAGAAGGGCAGGCGTCCGTTGCCCAGGACCGAGGAGAGCAGACTGCTCTCCTCAAGGGCCCGGATGCCGTCGTTGAGGGCCGTCAGGCCCGCGCCGGCCGCGAAACCCAGCAGGGCCCAGTCGGAGGCCGCCAGGCGGCGCATCCGCCCCGGCGCCAGGAAGACCACGAGCACCAGGGGCACCAGCGGGCTGAGAACCTCCAGGGCAATGGTCAGGGCGATACTCATCCCGTTACCCATGACGGACAGCCCTGCGCGGGTACGCACCGAGCTCATGATGGCGGCCACGACGAGCGACCAGGCGGCGCCGACACCGTACATGAGCAGAACCGAGCGCCAGCTGATGGTGCGTGTGCGCGCCAGAAGGGCCACCACCATGAGGCACACGGCCATGAAGGCCGCCGGCACGGCGGCGTAGGCCAGCCTGGGCACCATCACCAAGGCGGCGACGAGCAGCGGGATCATCAAGGCGTAGGCTCCGCGCACCACCAGGTTCAGGGCACTGGATAATCCTGGGTGGCGGCTCCACCAGCGCCGGTAGGCGGAGGCGGCCTCCTGCCACTGCTCCGGGGGAGTCCTCCGATATACCGGTGTTGCTGCGATGTTGATGGGCGCAGTCATGCTGTGGACTGTATGCGGTCCCTCGAGCCGCCCGCAAGGAAACAGGCCGTTCGGTCGGGTGATTCGCCGGGAGCGACATGGAAAACGTCAGGTCAGGCAGGCGCGGTGGCCTTATCCGGTGCCGTTGTGGCCGCCACCCGATAGGATGGGGCCGGCTGCGACTGGCGAGGGTGGGGCACCACCGGGGAGTGGCCGAGGCCATCCATGAAGGGGACGTCGCCCGCCTGGGCGTCCCGCTTCCTCACGCCACACCAGGAGCGCCATGTCCTCGTCAACGTCCTCGTCCCCGTCGTCGTCCCAGTCCTCACAGCCCACGAACCAGGCGGTCCCCACCGCTCACGTCCCCACCGAGGGTCTCGTCAGTCCCGACCGCGTCCCCGTGCGCCGCGCCCTCATCTCCGTCTACGACAAGACCGGCCTCGTTCCGCTCGCCCGCGCCCTGGTCGACGCCGGTATCGAGATCGTCTCCACCGGTTCCACCGCCGCCACCATCGCGGCCGAGGGCCTGGCCGTCACCCCGGTGGAGGAGGTCACCGGCTTCCCCGAGTGCCTCGAAGGGCGGGTCAAGACCCTCCACCCGGCCGTCCACGCCGGCATCCTCGCCGACCGCCGCAAGCCCGACCACCTCGACCAGCTGGCCACCCTGGGGGTGACCCCCATCGACCTGGTCGTCGTCAACCTCTACCCCTTCACCGACACCGTCGCCTCCGGCGCCCCCTTCGACGCCTGCGTCGAGCAGATCGACATCGGCGGCCCCACCATGGTGCGCGCCGCCGCCAAGAACCACCCCGCCGTCGCCGTGGTCACCAGCCCCGACCGGTACGAGGACGTCGCGGCCGCCGTGCGAGAAGGAGGCTTCACCCTTGCCGGCCGCCGCCGCCTGGCTGCCGAGGCCTTCGCCCACACCGCCGCCTACGACGCGGCCGTGTCGACCTGGATGGCCGCCCAGATCGAGGCCGACGCCGCCGCCCACGCCACGGACTCGGCCGAAGCGGCCGAGGCTGAAGCCAATGGGCCGGCCGCGCCGCCGGCCTACGTCGGCGTCGGCTACGAGCGCCTCGCGAGCCTGCGCTACGGGGAGAACCCCCACCAGCGGGCCGCCGTCTACCGCATCGCCGGGGCGAGCGGGGGAGTGGCCGGCGCCCGCCAGCTCCACGGCAAGGCCATGAGCTACAACAACTACACCGATACCGATGCCGCCGTGCGCGCCGCCTACGACCACGGCCAGGCCGTCACGGTCGCCGTCGTCAAGCACGCCAACCCCTGCGGCATCGCGGTCTCGGCCACCGGCGACGTCGCCGAGGCCCACCGCAAGGCCCACGCCTGCGACCCGGTCTCGGCCTACGGCGGCGTCATCGCCACCAACGCGGTTGTCACCGCCGAGATGGCCCGTCAGATCAAACCGATCTTCACCGAGGTCGTCGCCGCCCCCGCCTTCGACGACGAGGCCGTGGAAATCCTGTCCACCAAGAAGAACCTGCGCCTGCTCCTCGTCGAGGCCCCCCAGCGCGAGGGCTACGAGATCAAGCAGGTCTCGGGAGGCGCCGTCATCCAGGAGCGTGACGTCCTGGACGCCGCCGGCGACAACCCCTCGACCTGGACCCTGGCCGCGGGTCCGGCCGCTGACGACGCGCTCCTGGCCGATCTGGTCTTCGCCTGGCGCTCGGTGCGCGCCGTGCGCTCCAACGCGGTCCTCCTGGCCCATGACGGCGCCACCGTCGGCGTGGGCATGGGGCAGGTCAACCGTGTCGACTCCTGCAAGCTGGCCGTCGAGCGGGCCAACACCCTGGGGGCCCGCTCCACCGGCGACGCCGCACTCGACGGCTCCCAGCAGGAGAAGGGGGCTGTGGGCGGGGCCGACGCCGCCGATGTCCTGGCAGGCGCGGCCGCACCCCAGCGCGCCCAGGGTGCCGTGGCCGCCTCCGACGCCTTCTTCCCCTTCGCCGACGGCCTTCAGGTCCTCATCGACGCCGGGGTCCGCGCCGTCGTCCAGCCGGGTGGCTCCATCCGTGACCAGGAGGTCATCGACGCCGCCCAGGCCGCCGGCGTCACCATGTACCTCACCGGCACCCGTCACTTCTCCCACTGATCTCCCACTGGGGCGCCTGTGCCGCCTGGTGCCCGGCTCCTCGCGCCGGGCACCAGGCGGGCGTGCCAGTCCGAGAAAGGTCATGGACCCGCACCCCACGCGCCGATAGGCTCCTGCCCGTGACTCATGACCCGCATCCCCAGCAGGCCGAGCACAAGGAGCCCTACCGCACCATCTGTGTTGTCCTCGTTGCCCTTGGCCTGGCGGCTGTCCCAGCCATCGCCTTGCTGGGGCACCGCCGCATCGCCGTCCTGTGGGCGGCCGCCGGGATCCTGGTGCTGGCCATCGTCCGGATCCAGCGCCCCGACGGCACCTGGCTGGCGGCGCGCAGCCGCCTGTTCGACGTCGTCCTCGGCATCGGCCTGGCCGCTGTCCTGCTGCTCCTGTCTCCTTACGTCAACCTGCCCCGCATTCTGTGAGTAGGGAGCACTCTGCCCTCCTCGTGAGTTCTCACGGCGACGCTGCGCGCCGCCCCGTGTGATCTGTGCCTTGGGAGTGCTCATTCTTCGGTCCGGTGCGGCGCCGTGACCAAGCGGTATGGCACGCTGGCCCCAGTCAAGACGTCTTGTCATCTCGTTTCACACCCTGAAGGTCCCTCTATGTCAAGCAATCCCTCAGCCTCGCCATCGCTGGCCCATCGTCTCAGCCACAGCATCCTGACCTGGGTCATTGGCGCGATCCTGCTGGCCCTGTTCCTGGGGTCGATCCGCTTCGGGGGCCACCCCTTCGTTCCCAAGCCCGTCGGCAACGTCTTCGCGACCTTCTCCGACCTGTTCAGCCAGTTCCTCAGCTTCTCCATCCCGCTCATCATCATCGGCCTGGTGACCCCCGCCATCGCCGATCTGGGACGCGGGGCCGGCAAGTGGCTCGGGATCACCACGGCCCTGGCCTACGCCTCAACCCTCTTCGCAGGCTTCCTCACCTTCGTAGTGTGCGCCGCCACCTTCCCCCGGCTGCTCGCCGGAACCTCTCTGGCCGACGTCTCCAAGCCGGAGGGGGCTTTGAGCAGCTACTTCACGGTGGAGATGCCGCCGGCCGTCGAGGTCATGACCGCCCTGCTGCTGTCCTTCGTCCTGGGCATCGGCCTGTCCATGGTGCCCCGGGGCGTGCTGCGCAAGGGATTCATCGAGTTCCGAGCCATCATCACCCGCCTCATCGAGCGGCTCATCATCCCGCTGCTGCCCCTGCACATCTTCGGCATCTTCCTCAACCTCACCTACACCGGGGCGGCCGGGGCGGTGATGAAGGCGCTTCTGCGCGTCGTCGTCGTGGTCCTCATCCTCGAGGTCGTCATCCTGGGCATCCAGTTCCTCACCGCGGGACTCATCGGCCGCCGCAATCCGCTCAAGGCACTGCTCACCATGCTTCCGGCCTACCTGACGGCTCTGGGCACCTCCTCGTCCGCGGCTACGATCCCGGTCACCCTGCGTCAGACGAAGAAGAACGGCGTCTCCGACGCGGTGGCCTCCTTCACCATCCCCCTGTGCGCCACGATCCACCTGGCGGGGTCGACCTCGAAGATCTTCTCCTTCGCCTTCGCGATCGTCCTCACCCAGGACCTGCACGTGAGCACCACCCAGTGGATCGGCTTCATCTTCATGCTCGGTATCACGATGGTGGCCGCTCCGGGCGTGCCCGGGGGCGCCATCATGGCGGCCACCGGTCTGCTGTCCTCCATGCTCGGCTTCAACGACCAGCAGGTGGCCCTCATGATCGCCACCTACATCGCCCTGGACTCCTTCGGTACCGCCACGAACGTCACCGGTGACGGCGCCATCGCCATCATCGTGGACCGCATGGCCGGCGGCTCCGTCAACGACGAGGGCGACCCGGAGAACGTTCGCGAGCTCTCCTTCGACGGCATGGCCTACCTCCACGCGGTCAGCGTCGAGGGGGTCGTCAGCCCCGAGGAGCTCGAGGCCTCGGCTGCAGCCACCCGCTCGGGAGAGTAGAGCCAGTACATCGCTGACACACTGATCGGGCGCCAGGAGTCAATCGACTCCTGGCGCCCGATCAGTCTCTCGGCCTGAGACCCGACTGAAACCGCGTGAATCCGCGTGGGCTTACCGCTATCTCAGCGGCCTCGGCCGATCAGTGTGCGCAGCGGGCCGGGCTCGGCCAGGAGCTTGGCCGGCGGCCCCGTCTGCACGATCGCCCCCGCGTCCATGACGACGACGTGGTCGGCCTGCTCGGACCACTGCAGGCGGTGAGTGATCTCAATGATCGTCGCCTGCGGAAGATAGGTGCGCACCCCGATGCGCACCCGCTCATCCAGGTCAGGATCCAGGTGCGAGGTGAACTCATCGAGGATGAGCACCCCGGGACGGGCCAGGAGCGCGCGGGCCAGTGCCAGGCGCTGGCGCTGGCCCCCGGACAGGGACTGGCCGCGCTCGCCCACCAGGGTGTTGTAACCGTCCTCGAGGGCCTCGATGTCCTCATCGATGCAGGCGGCTCGGCACGCTCGGCGCACCTGGGCGTCAGTGGCCGAGGGCGCTGCCAGGCGCACGTTGTCCGCAATGGTGGCTCGCATGAGGTGAACCCGCTGATCCACTAGGCCGATCTCCTGGTAGAGGCTGACGGCACGCAGATCACTCACGTTCTGGCCGTCGATGAGAATGCGGCCCGAGTCCGGCTCATCGAAGCGCACCGCCAGCTGGGCCAGTGTGGACTTGCCAGATCCGGAGGCCCCCACGATGCAGGTCCACCTGCCGGCCCTGGCCCTGATGCTGGCGCCGCGGACAGCCTGGGTGGCGGTGTTGGGGTAGGAGTAGGTGACGTCCTGCCACAGGACCTCGTGGGAGATGCCGGGGGTCAGGTCCTCATCGCCGTCGCGCACCTCCACCGGGGTGTTGACGACCTCCCACACTCTCTCGGCCGAGGCGAAGGAGGCATTGAGCGCGCTCGAGAGCTCCTCGACACCGCGGATGGTCTCAGACAGCCGCAGCACCGCAGCGGCCGCGGCTACCAGGAGGGGGACACCCGTGCCCGAGCCGGTCGCCGACAGCGTCGCACCCACGGCGACGACGGCGATCGGCGCACTCAGACCCGCCAGCTGGTTGAGGCCTCGCCTCACGGCGGCCCACTGCCCGGTTGGCCGTGCGGCACCGGCGATCTCGGCGTCGATCCTGGCCATCTCATCGAGACGCTCCTGGCTGCGCCCGTAGCCGACGACCTCGCTCATGCCCTGAACGGTGTCGGTCACGTGCTGGGTGAGATCCGCCCGCGCCGCCGAGACCGAGCGGGAGGCATCCACTGAGGCGGCGAACCCCAGGCGGGGCACGATGAACAGCTGGAGCAACACGAAGGGGAACGCCGCCAGGGCCACCAGCCAGGACACCTTCAGGCCGATGACCGTGAGCACCGTGATCGGTACGACGACGGCGCAGACCGCCGGAGCGAAGGTGTGGGCGAAGAAGACCTCGATCCGGTCCACGTCCTTGGTGGCCCGCGACAGCAGGTCGCCCGAGCGTGACGTCGCACTGACTCTGGGGGAGCGGGGGATGAGGGAGCGGAAGATCTGGCCGCGCAGCAGCTCGAGGGCCTTGAAGGCCACCAGGTGGCCGAGGAACTGCTCGACGTAGCGCAGGGCCGCCTTGAGCAGGGACAGCCCCGCCATGACAGCCAGGACCGGCCAGATGGCGGCCACCGGTGCATCCGTCGCCACCGCCAGACCTGCCCGGGCCACGGCGTAGGCGCCCAAGGAGAACAGGGCCACGCCGCACAGCATGTTGGTGATCCGGCACAGGGTGGAGCCCAGCAGCGGTGAGAGGACCGGGCGGGTGACCCGAAGCAGCCAGCGCGCGAGCATCGCGCGGGATACAGGCGTCTGCGCGGAGGCAGTATCCTGACCGGTCCCGCTGCGCTGCTCTGAGCCGCGGGCTGCCCTCGAGCGGGGGGCCGAGGACCGCCTCGACTGCATCGATCGGATCATGCCCGCTCCTCCTGGTGATCCCCGTCGGCGGCCTCGGAGGAGGACCCGTCGGCCCCGGTGGCTTCCTGAGCGGGCGCCGCGCCGGCGGATCTGGGCGTCCCGGCTCCATCCACCTCTCGGACCACCCCGCCCTCGACCCTCACCGTCCGGTCCGCTGCGGTCAGCGCCCCGACGCGGTGGGAGATGGTGACGACGGTGCGGCCCTGGGCCAGCTGCTCAAGGGACTCCACGATGGCCGCCTCGCTGGCCAGGTCCACCTGGCTGGTGGGCTCATCCAGGAGCAGCACGGGGCGGTCGGCCAGGAAGGCGCGGGCCAGCGACAGGCGCTGGGCCTGACCGCCCGATAGCCCCAGGCCGGCCTCGCCGACCTGCGTCTCCAGCCCCTCGGGCATGAGTGCCACCTCCTTGTCCAGGCGGGCCACCTCCAGGGCCTGCCACATCTGCGACGGCGTCGCGTAGGGCTGGGCCAGGCGCAGGTTGTCGGCGATCGTCCCGGTGAACAGCCACGTCGTCTGCGCCACCAGCGCGGAGGCCGAGCGCACCTCGTCCTGCGTGGCGGCACTCAGCTCGGTGCCCTCGACGCGCACGGATCCGCCGCTGGGCAGCAGGTCGCCGGCGAGCACCGCCATGAGCGTCGACTTGCCTGCCCCCGAGGGGCCGACCACCGCCAGGCTCTCGCCGCGGCGCACGCTCAGATTGACGCCCTCCAGCACCGGGTCGGCATCCCAGGCGGCCTCGACGTCGTCGAGCACGATGGAGGACTGAGCGGCAGTCGGGGTGGAGACCGCGACCCCGGGACGAGCGGTCGAGCGAGGCAGGGGCCGCGACAGGATCCTGCGGATGGCGCGCTGGTTGGCCATTCCGGCCATGCCCACGTAGAAGAAGGCGCCCACGTGGTCCAGCGGCTCGAGGAGCACGTAGGAGGTCAGGACGATCGCCAAGGCGTCACTGACGTCGATGGCGCCGGCGGACAGGCGCACCAGGGCCAGACCGGCGGCCACGGTGATGAGGAAGAGCGAGAACAGACCGTCGGTGAGCAGGATGACGAGCTGGTTGCCCGCCAGCAGCCCCATGACCGCGCGTCGGTTCGACTCCCCCTCCAGGCGCAGGCGCGCACTGGTGCGCTCCGCGGCCCGGGCCAGGGTGAGGGTGCGCAGTCCCTGGATCGCGTCGAGGTACTCGGCGGCCAGACGCATCCGCGCCCGTCGAGACTCCGACGACGAGGCCCGCAGTCGCGAGTGGCACCAGGCGATGAAGACCGGGACCACGACGACGGCCGCCGCAAGGACCAGGGCGGGAACGACGTCGACGAAGGCGGCCAGCTCGATGAGCACCAGCAGGGGAGCCGCCGCGGCCGCCAGTGTGGGGGCCAGGAAGGTCTGCCGGTAGAGCGCCACCCGCTCGGCGCCGTCGGTCAGCAGGGAGGCGGTCGCACCGCTGCGGACGTCGGCGGCGCGCGCCGGGCCCAGCCCCAGCAGGTGAGCCAGGGTGAGGCGGCGCAGGTGCGCCTCCTCGGTGAGCGCACTGAAACGGGCGACCCGCTGCGCCACCAGCTGGCAGGCGGCGCTCACGGCGGCCGCGGCCAGCGCCTGGGCGAGCAGGCCCACCACTGACGAGGAGGTCAGCAGGGCGCCCAGGGCGCGTCCGGTGCAGATGAGGCACCACCCGGCTCCCAGGGCACCCAGGAGCGTCATACCGAAGGAGAGGGCGCCTGCGCGACGCCCGGCCGGTGAGGAGACCGTGGGGCGGGGCGGGGAGCCGCGGCGCAGTGGCGCGAGGATGGGCGCGGGGGATCGGCGTGAGCTCATCACGGTCCTGGAAACGAGAAATGGGCTGGGGGAGGCCTCCAGCGTATCGACCAGGACGGGAGGTTGTCAGGGGCGGTGAGTATCTCGCTGGAATCATGGGCTACCAGGAGGAATCCCACCTCCATGGCTACGGGGAGTGGTGAGAGTCACGAAATATGGTGGATCGGTGTGTTCACCTGCACGAACGTCATAGCGTTGTCCTGCCGGGCTGCCGCCTGCGGCCCGCGACGACACACGTCTCGAAGGAGTCCTCGATGGCTAACGCTCCCGTCAACATCACCATCACCGGTGCTGCCGGCAACATCGGCTACGCCCTGCTGTTCCGCATCGCCTCCGGCGCCCTGCTCGGCCCGGACCAGCGCGTCAACCTCCGTCTGCTGGAGATCCCGCCGGCCGTCAAGGCCGCTGAGGGTACCGCGATGGAGCTGTTCGACTCCGCCTTCCCGACCCTGGGCAGCGTCGACATCTTCGACGACGCCAAGGCCGCCTTCGAGGGCGCCAACATCGCCTTCCTCGTCGGCTCCATGCCCCGCAAGGCCGGTATGGAGCGCGCCGACCTGCTCTCCGCCAACGGCGGCATCTTCGGCCCCCAGGGCGAGGCCCTCAACGCCGGTGCCGCCGAGGACATCAAGGTGCTCGTCGTGGGCAACCCCGCCAACACCAACGCCCTCATCGCGGCCTCGCACGCCCCCGACATCCCCTCCTCGCGCTTCACGGCCATGACCCGCCTGGACCACAACCGCGCCCTGGCCCAGCTGGCCACCAAGGCCGGCTGCCACGTCACCGACATCGACAAGGTCACCGTCTGGGGCAACCACTCCTCCACCCAGTACCCCGACCTGACTCAGGCCACCGTCAAGGGCTCCCCGATCACCGACATCCTGGCCGACCGGGCCTGGGTCGAGAACGACTTCATCCCGACCGTCGCCAAGCGCGGCGCCGCCATCATCGACGCGCGCGGCGCCTCCTCGGCGGCCTCTGCGGCCTCGGCGGCCATCGACCACGTGCACGACTGGGTGCTGGGCACCTCCGGGTCCTGGACCTCCTCCTCGATCATGTCCGACGGCTCCTACGGCGTGCCCGAGGGCATCATCTCCTCCTTCCCCTGCACCTCGGAGAACGGGGAGTGGAAGATCATCCAGGGCCTCGAGATCGACGACTTCTCCCGCGCCAAGATCGACGCCTCGGCGGCCGAGCTCGTCGAGGAGAAGAACGCCGTGGCCTCCATGGGGCTCATCTGAGTTCCTCGAGCCCTACGGCTCGGCGCCAGGAACGGCCTGAGAGCCCGCCCTGGCCCGACCCGCTCCTGGTACGGACCACCTTGGGGTGCGGAGGACTGTAAGGCCCTGTCCGCTCTCCGATCCGGGTCCTCGCCGCTCATTCGAGCGGCGAGGACCCTTTTTCACACCCGGAGCAGATGTGGGCGCGGATGAATCGTTCCCACTGCTGGTATAGACCTGTCGCTCATGACCAGTACAATGATTGTTCGCGCAATGTATGTTTGAGTTTCGCTCAGTTTAGGTCTACTCTCCTGGCGAGTTCAGATGACTAGACAACATCTGATCTCCCCGCCCGCGGCAACGGTGCCGTGGTCATGAGACACCGTCGTTTCTAAGGAGCAGTCCCATGCGTCCCACCCACTACCTCTCCCGCCGCGCCGTGCTGGCAGGGCTGGGAACCACTGCAGTCGCCGCCACCCTGGCCGCATGCGCCACCTCCGGCAGCTCCGGCTCGAAGTCCGGTGGAGCCGCCGGTGAAGGGGACGCCAGCCAGGTCGACGTCGTCACCTGGTGGTCGGCCGGCTCGGAGAAGCTCGGTCTGGACGCCCTGGTCAAGGTCTTCAACCAGCAGTTCCCCAAGACGAAGTTCGAGAACAAGGCCGTCTCCGGGGGCGCCGGCAGCCAGGCCAAGCAGAAGCTCGCCGCCGACCTGGCCGCCAAGAACCCGCCGGACACCTACCAGGCCCACGCCGGCGCCGAGATCAAGGACCACATCGAGGCCGGCTACCTGCTGGACGTCTCCAGCCTCTACGAGGAGTTCAAGCTCAACGAGGCCTTCCCGGCCACCCTCATGGACCGCCTCAAGGACTCCGACGGCAAGATCTACTCCGTGCCCTCCAACATCCACCGGGCCAACGTCGTGTGGGCGTCGGTGCCCGCGCTCAAGGCCGCCGGGCTCGACCCGACCAAGCCTGCCACCACCATCGACGCCTGGATCGCCGACATGGAGAAGGTCAAGGCCGCCGGTCTGACCCCCATCACCATGGGCATGGCCTGGACCCAGCTCGAGCTGCTCGAGACCATCCTCATCGCCGACCTGGGCGTGGACGCCTACAACGGGCTCTTCGCAGGCAAGACCGACTGGGGCGGCGCCGAGGTCACCAAGGCGCTGGGACACTACAAGACCATCGTGGGCTTCACCGACTCCTCCCTCTACACCGAGGACTGGGAGCCCGCCATGAAGCCCATCATGGACGGCAAGGCCGCCTTCAACGTCATGGGCGACTGGGCCGTGGCCGGCTTCGACGCGGCCGGCAAGAAGGCCGGCCAGGACTACGTCTACTTCCCGGTCCCGGGCACCGACGGCGTCTTCGACTTCCTGGCCGACTCCTTCACCCTTCCCGACGGCGCCAAGCACCCCGGCGGGGCCAAGAACTGGCTCAACACCATCTCCTCCAAGGACGGCCAGATCGCCTTCAACACGGTCAAGGGCTCAATCCCGGCCCGCACCGACCTCACCGACGAGGAGAAGGGCAAGTTCTCCGAGTACCAGCGCTCGGCCATGGAGTCCTTCGCCAAGGACAAGATCGTCTCCTCCATCGCTCACGGCGCGGCGCTTCCGTCGAAGGCCACCAACGCGATGAATGACGCCCTGACCAAGTTCGCCCAGGGCGCCTCCGACGTCGCCGCCCTCCAGGCCGACCTCAAGGCCGCTGCCGCCTCCTGACCGGTTCCCCGGGGGCGGGGGCGGGCCGTGTGTCCGCTCCGGTCCGCTCCCGTCCCCGGGGACGACCCCTCGCCGATCATCCGGCCGGAGCTCATCACCACGACAGGCGGAGTCCTTCCGCCACCTACGCATCAGGAGAACCTTGTGAGCACCAAGAGCGCCCCCGCGCGGCGCCGTCGGGCGAACTGGAGGCAGTGGGGCCCGGGCCTCCTGCTCATCTCGCCCTCGATCATCCTCGTCGGCGTCTTCGTCTACGGGATGATCGGCATCAACATCAACACCTCCCTGCTGGACATGCACACCGCCGGTCAGGTCTCCGGACGCAGGGGGACCACCGTCGTCGGGCTGAGCAACTTCACCTCCCTGTTCGGCAACCCGGACTTCCGTCACTCCTTCATCAACCTCATCCTGTTCACCGTCACCTTCCTGGCCGGAACCCTCGTGGTCGGCTTCCTGTGGGCCTGGCTCCTGGACCGCCCCATCAAGGGGGAGGGGATCTTCCGCTCCATCTTCCTGTTCCCCATGGCCGTGTCCTTCGTGGCCTCGGGCGTGGTGTGGCGGTGGCTGCTGAACTCCGCGCAGGGCGAGAGCGCCTCGGGGCTCAACCGCCTGTTCGAGATGACCGGCCTGAGGTTCCTGGAGAACTCATGGACCCAGAACACCACCTGGGGCATCCTGGCCATCGCGCTGCCGGCCGTGTGGCAGCTGGCCGGATACGTCATGGCGCTCTTCCTGGCCGGCTTCCGCGGCATTCCCGACGACCTGCGTGAGGCCGCCCGGGTCGACGGCGCCAGCGAGTGGCAGCTCTACAAGTCGATCATCTTCCCCCAGCTGACCCCGATCGCCCTGAGCGCCGTCATCATCATCGGGCACATGTCCCTGAAGTCCTTCGACCTCATCATGTCGATCACGGACCAGCGCACCTACTCCACCAAGGTCCCGGCCATCGACATGTTCAACTTCATGACCGACAACGACTACTCCAACGCCGCCGCCGTCGGCACGATCCTGCTGGTCCTGGTCGCCGTCGCCGTCATCCCCTACCTCATCCACGACGCCAAGGGCAGGAGGTGAGCGGCGATGACACAGGCACTCACGATGCGCACCCCGCGCCGCCCCGGCTGGGGCCAGACCGTCCGCTTCATCCTGCTGCTGGCCTCGGTGGTCCTCGTCCTCATTCCGGTCTACGTCCTGCTGGTCACCTCCTTCAAGGGATCCGCCGACGCCGACCCCTCGCGGACCTGGTACCTGCCCGAGGTCTGGGTCACCAAGAACTGGTCCAACGCCTGGAACCAGCTCAGTGGCGGACTGCTGCGCTCCCTGGCGCTGGTCATCCCCTCCTCGATCATCTCCGCGATGCTGGGCAGCGCCAACGGCTTCGTCCTGTCCAAGTGGCGCTTCCCCGGGGCCAACGTGGTCTTCACCCTCATCCTGTTCGGCATGTTCATCCCCTACCAGGCGGTCATGATCCCGCTCATGCGCCTGGTGACCAGTGCCGACCTGGGCTTCGGGATCCACACGCTGATCCTCATGCACGTCGTCTACGGCATCCCGATCACGACGCTCATCTTCCGCAACTACTACGAGACCATTCCCAACGAGCTCATTGAGGCCGCCCGGGTCGACGGGGCCGGCATGCTGCGCACCTACGTCTCGGTGGTCCTGCCGATCTCAGTGCCCAGCTTCGTCGTCGTCCTCATCTGGCAGTTCACCTCCGCCTGGAACGACTTCCTGTTCGCCCTGTTCTTCGGCGGCGGCGCGCAGTCCGGGCCGGTGACGCTGGCGCTGAACAACCTGGCCCACGGCTCGATCCTGGCCGACTACGGGGCCTCCATGTCCGGCGCACTCATCGCCTCGGTGCCGACCCTGGCGGTCTACATCCTGCTGGGCAAGTACTTCGTCGGCGGCCTCATGGCAGGCTCCGTCAAGGGCTGAGACAGGCCCGGGCCGCTCGCCCGCGTCCTACGCCTCGTTTGTCTCGGCCTGCTCTCGCATCCGGCTGCCGCCCTCGGCTTGGGGACGGCAGCCGGATGTGATGTGATCGGGGCATGGCACGTCGCAGATCCAAGCGCCCCTACGGGCAGGGGCACATCCCCTTGAGCATGGACCGTCTCGCCTCCGTGCCGCGTACCCAGACCGGCCCGGGCGGCGCCGACTTCACCGTGCGCCACCTGCGCGGCGGGGACAAGCCCTACACCTGTCCCGGCTGCCACCGCGTCATCCCGGCCGGCACCGCGCACGTGGTGGCCTGGAGCAACGAGTCCCTCTTCGGGGCGGACCGGGGCCTGGAGGAGCGGCGTCACTGGCACACCTCATGCTGGGAACGGCGCCTCTGGTAGAACCCGACGCCGACGCGAGGCAGTGGGGCTGAGAGTCACACGAGCGGCTCGGGGGAGTGCTCCTCCCAGCCCGGCAGCAGGCGGTCCAGCGCGAAGCGCAGCGGCACGATATCCCCGTCGCGTCCGCCCTCACCGATGGTCATCGGCACCGGCTGGCTCTCGGGCCTGACCCCGCGCAGGCGCTGAGCCAGGCTCAGCGGCATCGACAGGACGTAGTAGCGCCCCTGGGTGTCGATGCCGACCGTCTCGTCGGCCCTCAGGTACCAGCCGCGCAGCGGGGTGCGGGCGCTGCCGCCCGCGTAGCCGCGCACCCGCAGAGGAACATCCTGGAGGCCCTCTTCGCGGGCGACCTCGAGGAAGAGCCCCACGATGCGGGCGGCCCGGGCGTGCTCGGCATCCTGACGCTCCTGAAGCATGCGGGCCCGCTGTGTGGCCGCACGACGACGCGACGCCGCCCAGTCGCAGTCACCAGAACCACGGGTGCTGGTCGACTCGGTCTCGAACCGGGCGGCGTCGTCGGCAGTCACGTCGGGGCCTCAGCGACGTCCTTTGCCCTGGCGGGGGTTGCGGTTGGCGGAGCTGCCGGAGCCGTTGGAGCTCTTGCTGGGGGCCGGCACGTGCTCGATGCGACCGGGGCTGCTCTTCTGGGCGTTCTTCGGGGTCGACTGCGCGCCCGCCTGCTGGCCACCACCGGAGGCCGCAGCCGCCTTGTTTCCGGCCGGCGCGGGGGCCGCCGAGGTGGCCGACGGCGCTGAGGAGGCACTGCCGGAGCCGGCCGAGCGCGGACTGCCTGCGCTGCCGGTGGCCGCCGGCTCTGCCGACTGCGCGGAGGCCTCCTCGGCCGCCGGGGCCGGACTCTCCTCCTGGGGCAGGGCTGCGACGTGGTCGCTGAAGGAGGGGGCCTGGGGCAGTGCGCCTCCCAGGACGCCGCGCATCTCGGTGAGGTAGGCGGCGACCGAGTCGCGCTGGCGCTCGAGCTCCTGGAGCTGGCGGGCGGCCACCTGGGCGGTGACGTCGGCGTCGGCGCGGGCGTCGCTGATGATCTGCTCAGCCTCGAGACGGGCCTGCGCCAGAGTCTCCTCCGCCTGGGCGACGGCCTCCTCCTGGCGCTTACGGGCCTCGGCGTCGGTACGGGCACGGACCTCCTCGGCCCGGGACAACGCCTCCTGCAGGCGCTCCTCGGCCTCCTGGGCCTGGACCTGGGCCTGCTCCTGCATCTCCCGGATGCGCTCGCGCGTGGCCTCGTGGGCGTCGGAGTCCTCCTGGGCGGCCTGCTCGTGCGCCGCGGCGATCTCCAGGGTGGCCTGCTGGCGCAGCTCGGTGGCCTCGGCTCGGGCCGCGGCGGCCTCGTCGGTGGCCGAGCGACGCAGCGTCTCGGACTCGTTGCGCGCCGAGGTGAGGATCTCCTCGGCCTCGCGCTTAGCCTTGCCGACGGTCAGCTCGGCCTCCTGCTTGGCGGCCGAGAGGATCTCCTCGGCCTTCGCCGTGGAGGTCTTGTGCAGCTCGTCGGCCTCTGCCGCGGCCGCCTCTCGGTTGGCGGTGGCGTCGCGCTCGGAGGTGATGGCGATCTCGGCGGCCTGCTTGCGCGCCTGGGACAGGACCAGTGCGGCCTCACGCTCCGCGCTGGCGCGCATCTCGGTGACGGCCGCCTCGGCGTCGGCGGAGATCTGGGCGGCCTTGCGCGAGGCGGAGGAGACCAGCTCCTGGGCGCGGGCCTCGGCGTTGGCCAGGGCGGTCGAGGCCTCCCCCTGGGAGCGGGAGCGCAGCTCGCTGGCCTCTCGGCGGGCGTCGGCCAGCAGGGTCGCCGCCTCCGAGGCGCTGCGCTCGGAGAGGTTCTTGGCGTTGGTCCGGGTTCGAGTCAGCAGGGCGTCGGCCTCGGCGTTGGCCTTGGACAGGACGGAGGCGCTCTGCTCCTCGGCGCTGCGCAGCAACTGCTCGATCCGTGAGCCCAGGCCGGCGTAGGTCGGCTTGTCGGACTCCCGCAGCCGGCGCTGGGCGTCGGCCAGCTCGCCGGCCAGCGTCATGGCGCGCTGGTCGAGGCTGGCCACCTCGCGACGGGCATCGGCCAACTGGCGCGAGAGCTGCTCCAGCTTCCGGTCGACCTGAGCACGGTCGTAGCCGCGCATCGTGATGGCAAACTCGCTGTATTCCTCAGCCACGTCGGGTTCCTCCTCCTGGCGAGCCGGGGACGCTCACCACCAGGGCAAGCCTAACGATTGGGTGTGATCGGGACGGCCACCACGAAAGTGTGACCATGCGCACAGAAGGCCTGGGGTGGTTGGGCTCCCGACCGCCCGGGAAGGGTGGCGGATGGATGCGCTGGTGGGTTCTCCGGAGACTTCCGATCTCACGTGCGCGATTCTCCGCGCCTTCCCTCGTGTCCGCTTCGAGACCATCGCGCTGCTCGCGGGGTCGCCGAGACCCTTTCTGCTGGCGGAATTCCGGGAGATATCGCTTCGCTCAGCGCGTGTCTGGTTGTGATCTTGCGCCGAGGTCGGTGCGGTCGCAGGGTCCGTCATGCGATTCTGGTCCCTAGGCGGGCGCACGGTGAGCGCTCGCAGCGATACCCGGCTCCACGGAGCCGGCCGTCGTCCGTACCGTGTCCGCGAGCATAGGAGATCCGCGTCGTGAGTCGACGTATCTTGAGCGTGGTGGTGACCGTCCTCGGGCTGGTCCTCGTCGCCCTGGCCGTTTGCTCGGCCACCATCTGGAAACCTGGCTCCAAGGTCGAGGCGAAGCTCGCCTCCGGCCCTTCTCAGCCCTACGTCATCACAGCCCCCGGGGTTCTCAGTGGTGCGGAGTCCGACGTCACCGTGACGGCGAGCTCCTCCGACGGCAAGGACGTCCACCTCTTCGTGGCCAGGGCGGCCGATCTTGACGCCTGGATGAGCCCCGACGCCAACAATGCGCTGCCCTACACGGCGGTCACCAGCATCGACGCCGGCGCCGGGACCCTGGCCTCCAAGGACGAGACCCAGTACTGCCCGCCGGCCAACGCCGCTCCCGCTCCTTCCGCGGCGCCCTCCGCTCAGCCCTCCGCCTCCGCGCAGGCCGGCGGCTCGAAGTGCTCGGAGCGCAAGGCCAAGGGCGTGACCGCCTCGGGCTCCGACATCTGGCTGGGGGAGAAGACCGGCGGCTCGTCAGTCACCTTCAACACCGGCAAGGACGCCGACCGCGCCATGCTGCCGCACAAGAACCTCGACGAGCAGATCGTCGTCATGGCCATGACCGACGGCAAGGCCTCGGCTCCCGGCCTGACCATCAGCTGGAAGCGCCAGGTGGAGACGCCCTGGTACTTCTACGGGGGACTGGTTCTGGGCAGTGTCTTCGTGCTCGTAGGAGCCTTCCTGTTCTTCATCGACCTCCAGCTGCGCCGCGCCAATGTCGATCGGCGTACCCGTTCGGCCGAGCGGGCGGCCCGCATCGCCAACGCCGACTCGGTCTCCACCGAGGGCATCCCCCAGGTGGACGATCCCGACCGACGGCTGACCCGCCGAGAGCTGCGGGACAAGGAGCGCGCCGAGGCCTCGGGCGAGCCCTGGACCGACCCGCGCACCGGGCGCGTCTACCTCGACGGCGTCGAGGCACCCGCGGCCTCCCAGATGCCTGAGGCCCTCCCCACCGAGGGATACGGCTACGGCCCCGCCGCCGGGCTCAGCGCCGGCCCCGGAAGCGGGTTCGGTGACGGAGCCGCTGCCGCCTACGAACAGGGTCACGGCGGGCAGGGCGAGCATGCGGTGGCCGGCGTCGCCCGAGGCGCGTCAGTCGTCCCCGGGCTTGACGAGGCCGCCACCCAGCAGCACCGGGCCGCCCGGGAGCCTGATGGCCTCCAGGACGGCGAGGCGCTGACCATCGCCTCGGATGTCGCCAACGTCCCCGACCCGTCGGCCTACTCCAACCCCCCGGCTCTCAGTGATGGCGCCGGCGGTGCCGCCGGCGCTGACCACATGGCCGTGGGCGTGGACCCGGTCGCCGGCCAGCCCACAGGGGCCCCGGACCACTCCCGCTTCGCTCCGCCGGAGCACCACACCAGCCATGTGGCGGGTGGTGGCGACGCGCGGTCCTTCGAGACCGACACCGCCGAGTTCCAGGACGCGGCCTCCTCGGTCCCGCCGCACGACCCCGGCCTCCAGATGCCGACCGGACTTACCCAGCCGGAGGTGAGTGACGCGTCGCTGAGCTGGAGCGAGCAGGAGGTCGAGCCGACGCACGGGCCTACCTTCTCCCCGGGCGGTTTCGGGGACTCCTCTGCGACGTCGACCACCGTGTCCTGGCCCTCCTACTCCGACGGCGTCGAGCTGCCTCCCCAGGCCGACCCCGCCGTCATCCAGGCCGTTGACGCCGAGCCCCTCAGTGAGCCAGACCCCACCGCGGACCCCGACAACCAGGAGCGCGCATGATGTCCACCCGTCGAGCCTTTCTGAGCGCAGGCGGTGCCTCCGCCATCGCCCTGAGCCTGGCCGCCTGCTCGCGGTCTCAGCCCAAGACTGCTGAGACCGTGGCCTCCGGCACGCCGATCGCCGAACCCGTCCTCAACGACAAACAGCTCGAGGAGATTCTCCAGCGCGTCCAGACCGGTCTGGCCACGGCGGACAAGGCGAAGAACGCGGACAAGCTCAAGGAGGTCATGTCCGGTCCGGCGGCGCGGATCCGTGCCGCCGAGTACGCCACCGCCTCCGCCAGCGGGAACGACTCCGTCATCCACGCCATGAACACCAAGATCCAGGGCGGCGGAGTGGGGCAGACCGTCGGCTTCCCCCGTAACGCAGCCGTCGCCTCGGAGAGTGACAAGAGCGTCTCGATCATCTCCCTGGAGCAGGGCTCGGCCCGGGACCAGTTCAAGGTGTGGGCCTGGGTGCAGGGGTTCGCTGCGCAGGCGAGCATTCCCGTGCTGACCAAGCAGTCGGCCCAGCACGCCAAGCAGGTGACAGCCGAGTCCACCGGGCTGGTTGTCACCCCCAAGGCGGCTCTCGACGCCTACGTCGACGCGCTCAACCATCCCGACGGCGAGAACGGTAAGACCTTCCCTGACGACAGTCTGCGTCAGAAGGTCCAGGACGCCCGAAAGACCGACCTGAGCAACTTGGGTGAGGTCACCGTGACGGCGGTCCCCGGACAGGACGGGTTCCAGGGCCTCCAGCTGGAGGAGGGCGACGGCGGGGCGCTGGTCTTCACCACCCTGACCTTCACGGTGGTCTACAAGCGCACCGTTGACGGCTCCGATCTCACCTTGCAGGGTGACATTGCCGCCCACATGGGTGGCAACCAGAAGATCGTCGGTACCGTGACTGCCACCTACGACTCCATGGTTGCCTTCTCCATCCCCAAGGAGGGAAGCGGTGGGAAGGTGACTGTTCTGGGCGCCGAGACGGCGCTGATGAAGGTGGACCGGGACGACTCCAAGACTCCGGCCCCCACGGCGTCGGCGTCGGCCAAGCCCTCCTGACCGCCTCCGGTCCCCGGCCCGGCTCCGTGACTGCTCGGAGTCGGGCCGCTGGCGCACCCAGGCTGGTGCGCAGCGTGAGGCCTGCCAACCGCGCCGGCGCTCACGAACACCGAAAGACCCAGATCCATGAAGCAACCGGGCCGCGGCCCGAGGAAGGCAGAGCTGCTATGAGCATGTTCGGCGCCGTCGACCTGTCCAGTCTCGCCCCCGCTACCAAGCCGGCCGGCTCTACCGGCGCCACTCCGAGCCCAGCCACCGGGGACCGCCCCACCGGAGCCGCCGGTTCTGGTCTGCCGGTGCCGCTCGTCGTTGACGTCGACGCCTCCAACCTGCGCGAGGTCGCCGAGGTTTCCACCCAGGTGCCTGTCATCGTCGTCCTGCACAGCCCGCGCAGCCAGGCCAGTGCCGACCTCGCCGCGGTCCTGGAGGAGCTCGCCGATCAGTACGCCGGCCGCTTCCAGCTGGCGCGCGTCAACGTGGATACGGCCCCGGAGGTCGCCCAGGCCCTCCAGGCTCAGGCCGTCCCCACGGTGGTGGCCCTCATCGCGGGCCAGCCGGTGCCGATGTTCCAGGGGGCGGTGCCCCAGGAGCAGCTGCGCTCTGTCATCGACCAGCTGCTGGAGGTGGCGGCCGCCAACGGTGTCAACGGCACCATCGCCGTCGACGGCGCAGTCGGCGCTGGCACTGCTGAGGCCGAGCCCGAGGAGACCGAGGTCGAGCGGGCAGCCCGCGAGGCCATTGAGGCCGGGGACTTCGCCGCCGCCGAGGAGGTCTACACCCACGCCATCGCCCAGAACCCGGGCGACGACGACCTCAAGGTGGCCCGAAACCAGGTGCGCCTCATGGCCCGTCTGGACGGCCAGGACCCTCACGAGCTCCTCGCAGCCGCTGACGCTGCGCCCACCGATCTGGCCGCGGCCCTGGCCGGTGCCGATGCCGCCCTGGCCCTGGGGGATGTCAACGCCGCCCTCGGACGCGCCCTGGAGGCTGTGCGCACCCATGCGGGGGAGGATCGGGAGGAGGCCCGGCTGCGGCTGCTCGAGCTCTTCGAGGTCATCGGCTCCACCTCCCCGGAGGTCGCCCAGGCCCGTCGCCGCCTGGCCACCATGCTCTACTGAGCCTCGATGAGCAGCCCTGCCGGGCGTTCTTAGCTCACACCCGGCGCATGCCACGAGCGCCCCTCACCGCAACCGGTGAGGGGCGCTCGCTCATGCCGTGACGATCAGGCGATGGGCTCGGGGTCGATCTTCCAGACCTCGCGGGCGTAGTCGCTGATGGTGCGGTCGGAGGAGAAGCGGCCCGAGCGGGTGATGTTCACCCAGGCCTTGCGCTGCCAGGCGCGGGTGTCGGCGTAGTCGGCCGCCATGGCGTCCTTGGTCTCGCGGTAGGAGGCGAAGTCGCCCAGAACGTAGTAGACGTCGGCCGGCTCGTAGGAGGCCTCCAGCAGGCTGCGGCGCAGGTCGGCGAACCAGCCCGAGCCGTTGTCATCCAGGGTGCCGTCGGTGAAGGCGTCCAGGACGCGCTTGAGACCGGGGACGTTCTCGTAGTGCCACACGGGGTCGTAGCTCTCGCGCAGGGCGGGCAGCTCGTCCTCCGTGGCGCCGAAGATGTAGGCGTTGTCGTCACCGACCGCCTCCAGGATCTCCACGTTGGCGCCGTCGAGCGTGCCCAGGGTCAGGGCTCCGTTCATCATGAACTTCATGTTGGAGGTGCCCGAGGCCTCCTTACCGGCCATCGAGATCTGCTCGGAGACGTCGGCGGCCGGGATGATGTGCTCGGCCGGGGAGACGTTGTAGTTGTGGACGAAGACGACCTTGATGGTCTGGGAGACCACGGGGTCGTTGTTGACCAGGTCGGCGATGGCGTTGATGAGCTTGATGATGGCCTTGGCTCGGATGTACCCGGGAGCGGCCTTGGCGCCGAAGATGAAGACCCGCTTGGGGACCCGCAGGCTCGGGTCCTGCTTCATGCGGAAATAGAGGTCCAGGATGTAGATGGCGTTGAGCAGCTGGCGCTTGTACTCGTGGAGACGTTTGATCTGGACGTCGAAGATGGCCTCCGGGTCGATCTCGATCCCCTCGCGCTGGGCGATCCAGGCGGCGAAGTCCACCTTGTTGGCGTGCTTGATCTCCGCCAGGCGGTCGTAGACGGACTCGTCCACGGAGTCGGTGTGCTCGGCCAGGACGGAGAGGTCCTTGACCCAGGTGTCCGAGCCGGTGACCTCGTCCAGCAGCGCCGACAGGCGCGGGTTGCACTGGCGCAGCCAGCGGCGCGGGGTGACGCCGTTGGTCTTGTTGTTGAAGCGCTCGGGCCAGATGGCGTGCCACTCGCCCAGGGTCTCGCGCTTGATGATCTCGGTGTGCAGCGCGGCGACGCCGTTGATGGAGTAGGAGGCGTAGCAGGCGATCCAGGCCATGCGCACCTTGTCCCCGGAGATGGGGGCCATGTAGTCGATGGTGCCCTGCTCCAGGCCACGCTCGGCCATCTCCATGCGGAAGCGGCGGTCGATCTCGCGGACGATCTCGGTGATGCGCGGGAAGAGGCGGTCAAAGATGGAGATCTCCCAGGTCTCCAGGGCCTCGGCCAGCACCGTGTGGTTGGTGTAGGCGAAGGTCTTGGTGACCACCTCCCAGGCCTCCTCCCAGCCCAGGTGGTGCTCGTCCAGGAGGATGCGCATCAGCTCGGGGATGGCGAGCACCGGGTGGGTGTCGTTGAGCTGGATGGCGTTGTAGTCGGCGAAGCCGGTCAGGTCCTCACCGTGGTGGTTGACGTAGTTCTCAACGATCTGCTGCAGGGAGGCCGAGCAGAAGAAGTACTGCTGGCGCACCCGCAGGACCTTGCCCTCGTAGGTGGTGTCGTTGGGGTAGAGGACACGGGAGATGTCCGAGGTGCGCTCGCGCTCGACGATGGCCTCGGTGAAGCGCTGGGAGTTGAAGGCGTCGTAGTCGAACTCCTCGAGCGGCTCGGCCTTCCACAGGCGCAGAGTCCCCACGTTCTTGGTGCCGTAGCCGGTGATGGGCATGTCGTAGGGGATGGCGCGCACGGTCATGTCCTGGTAGTGGACCAGGCGCTGGGCCTCCTCGTGGCGGATGACGAAGGGGTAGCCCTCCTCCATCCAGGGGTCGGGGTGCTCGGTCTGGAAGCCGTCCTCGAAGAGCTGCTTGAACAGCCCGTAGCGGTAGAGGATGCCGAAGCCGTTGACCGGCAGGTCGAGGGTGGCGCAGGAGTCGAGGAAGCAGGCGGCCAGGCGGCCCAGGCCGCCGTTGCCCAGGGCGGCGTCGGGCTCCTGCTCCAGGACGTCGCTGAGGTTGACGCCGAAGGAACCGACGGCCTCGCGAGCCTCATCGACCATCCCCAGGTTGGAGAGGTTGTTGAGCAGGGCGCGACCCATGAGGAACTCGGCGGAGAAGTAGTGCTCCTGGCGCCCGGCGCTGTACTTCTGCTCGGTGGCGTACCAGTCGTCCGCGATGGTGTCGACGACGGCGGCGGACAGGCCCTGCCAGACCTCCATGAGGGTGGCTGCGGTCTCGGGTCGACCGGATACGGCGCGCACCTGCGCGGGGGCGCTCGTGACCAGCTTCTGTGTCATTCTTCTTCCCTTGTCAGGCATCGTGGTCGCCGACTGCAAGAACTTTGCAGCGGACTGAAACATCGTACATCGACGGGGCCGGGCCGACCGGAGCGCGCAAGGGAACATGGCACCGGAGGCCGCGCGCCTGTGCGAGACAGGGTCTAGACTACCCGCTCATAGGCGATAGTGGTGGGCCGAGTTCACAGTTCTGATGATGTGGCAAGCAGCAGGCCGCGGTGGGGCGAGAGGGCCATGCCCCTCACCCCACCGCGGCACGTGGCGTCAGCCCGGGTCAGTCCTGAGCCGGACGCAGGAAGACCGCTCCCATCGGGGGGACCCGCAGGCGCACCGAGGCCGGGCGCCCGTTCCAGGGCAGGTCCTCGGCCTCGACCCGGCCCAGGTTGCCCACGCCGGAGCCGCCGTAGTCCTCGGAGTCGGTGTTGAGGACCTCCTCCCAGTCCCCGGCGAAGGGCAGGCCCACCCGGTAGCCCTCATGCGGGGTGCCGGCGAAGTTGATGATGCAGACCATCAGGTCGGCCCGCCCGTCGGCATCGGTCCCCTTACGCAGGTAGGACAGGACGTTGTGGTCGCCGTCGCCGGCCTCGATCCACTCGAATCCTCGGTGGGAGAAGTCCTCCGACCACAGGGCCGGCGAGCTCAGGTAGAGGCGGTTGAGGTCACTGACCAGGGCGAGCAGCCCCTGGTGGCCGGGGTCGTCCAGAATCCACCAGTCCAGGGAGGTATCGGCGTTCCACTCGGTCCCCTGACCGAACTCCTGGCCCATGAACAGCAGCTGCTTGCCGGGGTGGGACCACTGGTAGGCGTACAGGGCACGCAGGCCCGCCAGCTCCTGCCAGGGGTCGCCGGGCATCTTGGACAGCAGGGAGCCCTTGCCGTGGACGACCTCATCGTGGCTCAGCGGCAGGATGAACTGCTCGGAGAAGGCGTAGACGAGGGAGAAGGTCAGCTCTCCGTGGTGGTAGCGGCGGTTGACGGGGTCCTCCGCCAGGTAGCGCAGGGTGTCGTTCATCCACCCCATGTTCCACTTCAGTCCGAAGCCCAGGCCGCCGTACTCGGTGGGAGCGGTGACGCCCGGCCACGCCGTGGACTCCTCGGCAGCCATAATGATGCCGGGGTTCTTGCGGTAGGCGGTGGCGGTGGCCTCCTGCAGGAAGCTGATGGCCTCCAGGTTCTCGCGGCCGCCGAACTGGTTGGGGTGCCACTGGCCGTCCTGGCGCGAGTAGTCCAGGTAGAGCATGGAGGCCACGGCGTCGACGCGCAGACCATCGGCGTGGAACTCCTGGAGCCAGTACAGGGCGTTGGCGACCAGGAAGTTGCGCACCTCGTTGCGTCCGAAGTTGAACACGTAGGTGCCCCAGTCGGGATGCTCACCGCGCTGCGGGTCGGGGTCCTCGTACAGCGGGGTGCCGTCGAAGCGGGCCAGTGCCCACTCGTCCTTGGGGAAGTGGGCCGGCACCCAGTCCAGGATGACGCCGATGCCGGCCTGGTGGAGCTGGTCCACCAGGTAGCGGAAGTCGTCCGGGGTGCCGAAGCGCGAGGTGGGCGCGTAGTAGCTGGTGACCTGGTAGCCCCAGGAGCCGCCGAAGGGGTGCTCGGCCACCGGCAGGAACTCCACGTGGGTGAAGCCGGCCTCCTTGACGTAGGGGACCAGTTCGTCGGCCAGGCCGCGGAAGCCCAGCCCCTGGCGCCATGAGCCGACGTGGACCTCGTAGATGCTCATCGGCCCGCTGTGGGGGTCGGTGGTGGCGCGCTTGGCCATCCACTCCTGGTCCTCCCACTGGTGGAACTGGTCGGTGACCACCGAGGCCGTGGCCGGGGGGACCTCGGTGGCACGGGCCATCGGGTCGGCCTTCTGGTGCCAGGATCCGTCGGCGAAGCAGAGCTCGAACTTGTAGCGCGCACCGACCCCGACGCCGGGAACGAACAGCTCCCACACCCCGGAGGAGCCCAGGGAGCGCATGGCGGTGGCGGTGCCGTCCCAGTAGTTGAAGTCGCCGACGACGCGCACGGCGCGAGCGTTGGGGGCCCACACGGCGAAGGCGGTTCCCTCGACCTCACCCATGGGGCCGTCGTAGCGCTTGACGTGGGCGCCCAGGACGTCCCACAGCTCCTCGTGGCGGCCCTCGGAGATGAGGTAGGTGTCCATCTCACCCAGGGTCGGCATGTAGCGGTAGGGGTCGTCGACGGTGGTGGTCTCGTCGCCGTAGGTGACCTTGATGCGATAGTCGGGGATCTCCTGGCCGGGCAGGACCGCCACCCACACGCCGTCCTGCTCATGAGTGGCCGGGTGGGTGCCGTCCTTGGTGACGACGACGACGTCGTCGGCCAGGTGCCGGACGGTGCGGATGGTGACTCCGTTCTCGCCGACGTGGGCGCCCAGGACCTCGTGCGGGTCGTGGTAGCGCGCGTAGGCGACGTCAGCCAGAATCCAGGGGTCCACAGGGACAGGGGCGAGGTCCTTCTCAGGTGTGTTGGCGCTCATACAGCAACTCTTCCATGCGTTGGTGATTAACGGGTGCTTTTGGACGTCGGACCGATGGGGATGGGGGATCGTCGCGTGCTCAGCCCTCCGCCTGCTTGGACAGGACCGACTCGATCCCCGCCATGGGGATGCCCAACCAGTCGGGACGGTTACGGGCCTCGTAGACGGCCTCGTAGAGGGCCTTGTCCAGCTCCAGGCAGGTCAGGACCGTCTGGTACGAGGCCTCGGCCTGCTCCTGGTCCCCGGATGCCGCCGGCGACGGGGCGAGCGAGCCGGTCTCCTGGCGTCCCAGGCGGTACCCCTCCTCGAAGGCGGAGCGCACGGCGGGGAGCCAGTCGGGGTGGGGGGCCTTGCCCACGGCGGCGGCGTAGTCGAAGGAGCGCAGCATGCCGGCCACGTCCCGGGCCGGCAGGTCGGGGTCGGAGCGCTGGGCCAGGGGGCGCAGGGGCTCGCCCTCGAAGTCCAGGACGTACCAGCGCTGCTGGCCGCCGATCTCGTGAAGCACCTGCCCCAGGTGGTAGTCGCCGTGGATGCGGGTGGCCGGCTCCAGGGCCTGGAGCGCCTCAAGCCGCTCCATGGCCTGCTCCACCTTGAGCTCCAGGGCCCGGATGTGCCCGGAGAGCTCGGGCACCTCCTCCAGCGCCCACCGGGCGCGCTTGCGCAGGGAGGCAGCGAGCTCGGTCGGCGTTGGCGGTCGGCTCGTGCCCAGGGAGGCGGCCAGGTGGTGGTGCATCTGCGCGGTCGTACGTCCCAGATCCCGGGCCAGCTCCACGGCCCGGGCCCGCACCGGTCCGTCGACGTCGTCGGTGGAGGCCAGTGAGCAGAACAGCTCGAAGCCGTCATCGGCGCGGGGGACGAAGCTGCAGGCCACGGCCGAGTCGGTGGACTCCTCCAGGGCAGGCTGGCCGCAGCCGCCCATGCGCGTCCAGGTCATGGTGGACCAGGCCACCGGAGTGCGCACCCGGTCCCAGCCGCTGCGGGCCAGGGCCACCGACAGCTCCACGTCGGGATTGCGCCCGTGCTCCAGGACCCGCAGGAGCTTGACGATGAGGTCACCGGTGGCGGCGTCCTGCTCCCCAAGAGCCTCGGCGGGGTCGGAGGGGGCCGGCAGGATGACGGAGGTGTTGGACTGCTCCCCGGTGGTCACCCGCAGCCTCGGCGCCCGCTGGGCGATGGCCAGGGCTCCGGCCTCGCCCAGGACGGTGCCCGCATCCAGTGCGCTCAGGGCCCAGGCCCGCCAGAAGGCCGGGTGGTGGGCGCCGTCGACGAGCGCCACCTGCGTGGGCGACCCCTGAGAGTCGGTGGTCACCAGCAGGCCGTGGTTGCCGGGTGCCTCACCGGGGGTGGCGAAGGAGTCGAGCGCCTCGGCGGACTCCAGGACCACCGGCACGTGCAGCAGCACCATCCCGTCGCGGTGACCGGTCTCGGCCTGGTTGCCCCGCAGGGCGGCGATGACGAGGTCTCGCACCCCCTCCTCCGGCTCCCAGGAGGCGATCACGCGCAGGGAGCCCAAGGGCGGGGCGGCGTCCCCCTTGAGAGGGAACCAGCGCCGCTGGAGCATCCACGGTCCCAGCGCAGCCAGGATCTCGGCATTGGTGGGCCAGGTCGACGGGGCCTGGGCGCTGCGCAGGGACTGTGCCGGCACGGTGGCGGGCTGCGGTGCGGCGGAGATCGGCTCGTTGGGCATCAGACTTCCTCGGTCGGGTGGTTCTCGTGGTCGCCCTGAGGGGCGTCGTCGGGTTCGGTCCGGTTAACAGACAGCCAGTAGTATCCGCGCGCTCCCAGCGTCAGGGTGAGGCGGCCGCGCTCGTCAACGGGCGGGAAGGCGCAGCCGCCGAACAGGTCCGTGGTGCCCCTGCCCGCCAGCTCGGGAACCTCGATCGTCACCGATCGGGGGGTGGCCGAGAGGTTGGCGACGCACAGGAGGGTCTCTGCCCCCTCCACCGGCGCCTCGTCGCAGCGCGTGTGCGCCAGGACGGCGTCATCGCTGGTGGGGCGCAGGAGGAAGCTCCCGCGTCCCAGGACGGGATGGGCGCGGCGCAGGTGCAGGATCCGCCTGGTGAACTGCAGCAGCGAGTCGGGCCGGGCCATCTCGGTGGCCACCGTCAGGTGCGCGTATCCGGGGGCCTGGATGAGTGGAAGCGTCAGGGCACCGGGGTCGACCACTGAGGAGAAGCCCATGTTGGGGGAGTCGTCCCACTGCATGGGGGTGCGCACGGCGTCGCGGTCCTCCAGCCAGATGTTCTCTCCCATGCCGATCTCGTCGCCGTAGTAGAGGCAGGGACTGCCCGGCAGCGACAGGAGCAGGGCGTAGGCCAGCTCCACCTCGGCGCGCGAGGCGTCCAGGAGCGGGGCCAGGCGGCGCCGGATCCCGATGTTGGCGCGCATGCGCTCCTCGGGGGCGTACCAGGCGTACATCTGGTCGCGCTCGGCGTCGGTGACCATCTCCAGGGTCAGCTCGTCGTGATTGCGCAGGAAGGTCCCCCACTGCCCGTGGGCGGGGATGTCGGGGGTCTTCTCCAGCACCCAGCGGATGGCCTCGGCCGAGCCCTGCCGCAGTGCGTAGAAGATGCGCGGCATGACCGGGAAGTGGAAGCACATGGTGCACTCGGGCGCCTCCTCGGTGCCGAAGTACTCCACGACGTCCTCGGGCCACTGGTTGGCCTCGGCCAGCGTGATGGTCCCGGGGAACTCCCGGTCGAGCATCTGACGGATCCCGGCGATGATCTCGTGGGTGCCGGCCAGGTTCTCGCAGTTGGTGCCCTCCGACTCGGTCAGGTAGGGGATGGCGTCGAGGCGGAAGCCGTCGACCCCGGTGCGCGCCCAGAAGCGGATGACGTCGTGGATCGCCTCGATGACCGCCGGGTTGCGGTAGTTGAGGTCGGGCTGGTGGGAGAAGAAGCGGTGCCAGTAGAACTGGCCGCGCTCGACGTCGTAGGCCCAGTTGGACTCCTCGGTGTCCACGAAGATGATGCGGGCGTCGTCGTAGCCGGAGTCGTCGTCGGCCCACACGTAGAAGTCCCCGTAAGGTCCCTCGGGGTCCGAGCGGGAGGCCTGGAACCAGGGATGGGCGTCCGAGGTGTGGTTGACGACCATGTCGATGATGATGCGGATTCCGCGCTGATGGGCCTGGTGGACCAGCTCGCGGAAGTCCTCCATCGTCCCGTAACGCGGGTCGATGGCCGTGTAGTCGGAGATGTCGTAGCCGCCGTCGCGGATGGGTGAGGGGTAGAACGGCGGGATCCACACGCAGTCCACACCCAGCCACGCCAGGTAGTCCAGGCGGGAGATGAGCCCGCGCAGGTCTCCGATGCCATCGCCGTCGGAGTCGGCGAAGGAACGCAGCAGCGCCTCGTAGAAGACCGCCGTGCGGAACCACTCGGGGTCCGGGCTCAGGCCGGGGCGGGCCTGGGCCGGTAGGGCCGGCACCCCGGGGATCGGCGGGGCCACCGCCAGCGGCATGGGGATCCCGCCGCTGGGGGTAGGGATCGCCGACATCTGGGCCGCCACGGGCGCCGTGACGGGCACGCCCGCCGCGGGCGGGCCGAAGGCTCCCCCCGGCGCCGCGGTTGGAGTCTCGCTGCCGGGGGGCACCGGGGCAGTACTCATCGGATCGGTGCTCACAGCGGCTCCACGGAGAAGACGTGGGCGACCTGCCCGGCGAAGGGGTCGAGGCGCACATAGTTCTGCCCCGACCACTCGTAGGAGTCTCCGGTGAGCGCGTCGGTCACTCTGACCACCGGGCGAGAGGCGTCCACCCAGCCCGGCAGGCCCAGGGCCTCCAGATTGAGGTAGACCTCGCCGGCCCTCGCCCCGTGCGGGTCGAGGTTGACCACCGTCAGGACGACGTCGTCCTTGCCCGTGGGGCTGTGGAAGGCGTCCACCCGCTTGGAGTAGGCGAGGATCTGGTCATCGCTGGTGGGGTGGAAGTAGATGTCCCGCAGCTGGCGCAGCGCCGGGTGAGTGGCCCGGGCGGCGTTGAGGCGTGTGAGGAGGTCCTCGATGCCGTTGCGGCGAGCGGCGGCGAAGTCACGCGGCTTGTACTCGTACTTCTCGTTGTCGATCTGCTCCTCGTAGCCCGGGCGCGGTGTGGACTCGGCCAGCTCGTAGCCCGAGTAGATGCCCCAGGTCGGGCTGAGCGTGGCCGCCAGGACGGCGCGCAGCTTGAAGGCCGGCACCTTCCCGTTGGTCATGAAGGGGGTGAGGATGTCGTGCGTCGTGGGCCAGAAGGCCGGGCGCAGCAGGTGGGCGGTGTCCTTGCTGAGCTCCATCATGTACTCGATGAGCTCGTCCTTGGTGTTGCGCCAGGCGAAGTAGGTGTAGGACTGGTGGAAGCCGATCATGCCCAGGGTGCGCATCATGGCGGGGCGGGTGAAGGCCTCAGCCAGGAACAGCACCCCGGGGGACTCGGCGTGGATCTCGGCGATGAGCCGCTGCCAGAAGGGCAGGGGCTTGGTGTGGGGGTTGTCCACCCGGAAGATCGTCACCCCGTGCGCGATCCAGGTGCGCACGACCTCCAGAATCGCCTGGTAGATGCCCTCGGGGTCGTTGTCGAAGTTGAGCGGGTAGATGTCCTGGTACTTCTTGGGCGGGTTCTCGGCGTAGGCGATCGAGCCGTCGGCCAGGACCGTGAACCACTCGGGGTGCTCGGCCACCCACGGGTGGTCCGGGGAGCACTGGAGCGCCAGGTCCAGGGCCACCTCCATGCCCAGCTCGCGCGAGCGCGCCACCAGGGCGTCGAAGTCCTCGAAGGTGCCCAGGTCGGGGTGGATGGCGTCGTGGCCGCCGTCGGGGGAGCCGATGCCGTAGGGGGAGCCGGGGTCACCGGGACGCGCCGTCAGGGTGTTGTTGCGGCCCTTGCGGTTGGTCAGGCCGATGGGGGAGATGGGCGTGAGGTAGAGGACGTCGAAGCCCATGGCCGCGATGCGGTCCAGCCGCTCGGTCGCGCTGCGCAGCGTCCCCGAGTGCCAGGTGCCGTCCTCACCGGCCCCCGAGCCCAGCGAGCGCGGGAAGATCTCATACCAGGAGCCGGTCAGGGCGCGCTCGCGGTCCACCTGAAGGGGGTACTCGGCGGAGGGCGAGACGTGGTCGCGCAGCGGCAGGCGCTCCAGGGCGGCCTGGACCGAGTCCGACATGCCCGCAGCCAGGCGGTCGGCCACGGGGTTGGAGGGGTCGCGCATGATCCACACGGCATCGTTGAGGGCCTTGACGCCCTCCTCGTCGCGCCCCTCGACAGCCACCGCCCGGTCCAGGACACGGGCGCCCTCCTCCAGCATGAGCTCGACGTCGATGCCGGCGGGCACCTTGATACCGGCGTCGTGGCTCCAGGTTGCGTACGGGTCCGACCAGCCCTCGACGCGGAAGCGCCAGTCCCCGGGGGCGTCGGGCGCCACGGAGGCCTCATAGCGGTCCAGCCCCGGGGCGATGTCGTGCATGCGGGCGCTGGGGCCGTCGCTGCCGTCAGGACGCACCAGGACCGCGGTGGCGCCGTAACGGTCGTGCCCCTCGCGGAAGACGGTGGCGCGGATCGGAATGACCTCGCCGACGACGGCCTTGGCCGGCCAGCGCCCGTCCTCGACGACGGGGAAGACCTCGGTGACCGGGATCCGGCCGATCAGCGAGAACGGGGCCGGCTGCGGTGCCGCACAGGCCTCGGACGACCCCGACGGCGCGGTCTGCGTCCCGGTGCCCTGAGCGGGTGCGTCGGTGGGAGCGGCAGAGGACTTGGAGGGACGGGTGGACTGCTTCTTGCCGGCCTTCGGCGTCGTGTTCGGAGTCACAAGAGCAAGAGTACGGTGAGAAACGACCTGAGTCACATGCCGGCTCGCAGGACGCGGATCGGCCCGGTACGCGCGTCGCGAACCGGGCCGATCGAGGGGGTGGGCGGGCCGGCTCAGCGGCCAGCAGGCCCTCAGTAGTTCATCTGCATGGCGGTGCGGACGTCGTCGAGCGTCCGATTGGCGACCTCGTTGGCCCGGGCGTTGCCCTGCCCCAGGACCTCCAGGAGGTAGTCCTCGTTGGCCGCCAGCTCGGCGCGACGGGCCCGAATGGGGGCGAAGAACTCGTTGACGGCCTCCGTGGTGACCTTCTTGAGCGTGCCCGCGCCACCGTCACCGATGCGCTCGGCGATCTCCTCGGGAGCGCCCGCCCCGCACAGGGAGGCCAGCATCAACAGGTTGGAGACCTCCGGCCGGTTGGTCGGGTCGTAGGTGATGACGCGCGCGGAGTCCGTCTTGGCCTTCTTGAGGGCCTTGGCGGTCTCATCGGCGCTCATGCGCAGCTCGATCGTGTTGTGCCGCGACTTGCTCATCTTCTCCCCGTCCAGGCCCAGCAGCATCGGGGCCTGGCTGAGCAGCGCCTCGGGACGGCGGAAGACCGGGTGGTCCTTGACCGCCCGCCCGTAGCGCTTGTCGAAGCGCTGGGCGATGAGCCGGGCCTGCTCCAGGTGGGGGAGCTGGTCCTTGCCGACGGGCACGAGGTTGGCCTGGCAGAAGAGGATGTCGGTGGCCTGGTGGACCGGGTAGGTGAGCATCAGGCCGCTCATGGCCCGCCCGTCGGTGGCCTCCAGCTCCGACTTCACCGTGGGGTTGCGGTGCAGCTCGGACTCGGTGACCAGGGACAGGAAGGGCAGCATCAGCTGGTTCTGGGCGGGGACCGCCGAGTGGGCGAAGATCGTCGAGCGCTGCGGGTCCACGCCCACCGCCAGGGCATCGGTGACCAGGGACAGGACCCGCTCGCGAATGGGGCCCACGCCGTCGCGGTCGGTGATGACCTGGTAGTCGGCCACGAGGATCCAGGTCTCCACGCCCGCGTCCTGGATCGTCTTCCAGGAGTGCATGGTGCCGAAGTAGTGGCCCAGGTGCATGTTCCCGGTGGGGCGAACCCCGGTGAACATCCGGTAGCGGCCGGGGTTGACGGCGATATCGGCCTCGATCTCGGCGGAGCGGGCGATGGATCGGGCCAGGGAGGCGTCATTGGTGGCGTTGGCCAGGGCCTCCTCGGCCGCGGTGGGGGTCTGAGTCATGCCCTCATCCTAGGGGGTGCGCTCTTAGCGCTGATGCGGAGTTCGCCGGCCCGGGTGATGGGCTCCAACGTCCTGCGCTTCGGTGACTTATCCGATGAGGAACGTGAAGAGGGGCGAGCACTCGAAGCTGTCGTCTGCGCCACCCTGATCTTCGTCAGAGTGGTGACGCGGGGCCGCAGATAACAGGATGATTACGTTCTTGTGGCTCCGGGTGGGTGTTTGTCCACCGTTGGTGATGTGAGAAGGTTTTGGTGGGTCTTCGTAGTGCTCCGGGCGCTTTTGGTGTTGTCAACCCGTTTGTGTGGGGGCGGCCGGCGGGGTCCTTACAGTTTCCACCGGAGGCCTGGCAGCGGGTGCAATGGGCCTGGCAGAGGTGGTTGAGCCGTCACGAGGGGCTGGCCCGGGGGCTGTTACGGCTGTCTCGGATCAGTCAGCGCATCACGATCGTGTTGCTGGTGGTGGCTGTGCTGGTGGTGCCGCGCCTGGCTGCTGCGATGGTGCCGACGCTCTGGATGCTGGCCTGTCTGGGGGTGATGGTGCTGCTGTCACGCACTCGCACCATCTCGTGGCGGGCGGTGAGTGTCATGTTCTCGGTGAGTGTGCCGTGGGCGCTGGTGGTGGCCAAGGCTACGGAGCTGGTTGCCGCCAGTGGCGGGATGTCGACGAGTGACGACGGAACGAGCATTGCTCTGGCGGCCTTTGTTGAGGAGCCGGGCAAGCTGGTGCCGCTGGTGGTGGTGGCTTTGGTGGCACCGGGGCGGGCGCGGCGCCTGGCGGCGGTGGACTGGGCGTTGCTGGGTTACGCGGCCGGGGCGGGTTTCACTGCGGCTGAGGACGGCGCCAGGCGTCTAGCGCCTCAGGGGATGCTGGCTTCTTTGCTGGGTGGTGATAAGGGTCTGGACTACTCGCTCAACGCCTGGACGGCCGGGTCCTTCCGCCTGTGGAACAGTGACGGTCTGTTAGGTCGGTTCATGGCCGGCGGGGGGCCGAGCCCGCTGGCGGTGGGTCATCACGTGTCCACGATGACGGTGGCGATGGCGGTCGGCTTGGGGATCGTCCTGTGGCGCACCGGTAGGCCGCTGGGGCGGGTGGTGGCCTGGGTGCTGCCTGCCGTAGCGCTGGTGCAGGTGGTGGTGGATCACGCGGCCTACAACGCCTCGGTGGCCTCCTTGACCTCGGTGTCCTGGCTGGACTCGGACGACCCGGTCGTCTACTGGCTGGGTGCGGTGTGGCAGGTCTCGGGGCGGGGCAACAATGCGATCGCCTACTCGGTGGTGCTGTTCGGCCTGTGCCTGCTGGCCGATGCCCGCAGGCGCCTGCGCACCGGAGCCCTGGGGGTCACTGCTGGCGAGGCGCCCAGGGTGCCCTCCGTGACGGCGATCGGGGGACCGGCTTTTGTGCGGGCTCCGATCGAGGCGGCCGTGGCCCTGGTAGTGCTGTCCTACAGTGACTTGGTCGTTATCGCCCGTGGCTACGCCGACCGGCGCATGACCCGCTCCCAGCGCATGATCGAGGGCCGTCTGACCGCTGCTCAGGTGATGGAAACGCGCCGTGACGCCATGGCGGCCACCACCCCCGGGTTCGAACCCGCGGCACGCCGCGTCTTCGCTCTCATCACAATCGTGGTCTCGGCCCTCATAGGGCTGGTGTGTCTGTGGTGCGGTGTGGTGGTTGCTCAGGCGATTGGCTCGTCGCTGCTGTTCGGCGGCAGTGACTCTGGGTTCTTCGCCGGCCTGCTCGACGAGCTGGCGACGTGGTGGGACTCCCTGGGGCCGACAGGCCAGCTCCTGGTCACGGCGCTGGGTGTGATGCTGCTGATGTCAGCCGGTTCCACCTTCGCCCTGGCTATGGGAGCCGTCGGAGTCCTGACCTGGGCCGCGGCCCACGGCCACGGCCTAGCCTCCTTCATCCACAACCCTGCAGCGGCGACCTCCTCATACCTCAGCAACGTCACCGCAGGCCAGCTAGCCTGGGACCTGTTCGACTTCGCTCTGACCTTCATCCCAGGCTCAGTACTCGGGGCCGGCGCCCACACCATCGCCCGCACCACCGCCAGGGACATGGCCGCCAGCCGCACCGCCCTGAGACAAGGAGGCAAGAAAGCAGCCCAAGCCACCGAACAAGCAGCAGCCAGAGCCCAAGCCAGGCCAGCTGCTGCAGGAAGCAGAGGCGCCCCACCAAAGAAAAACGGAAGTCACGCTCACAGCCGAAACAAGCCACGCCCCGGAGGTCCGTTCCCCGACGTTCAGAGCATGCGAGGACGCCCCGCCGATGACATTCTCGATATCATTCCGGATGATTGGGTTGTTGGTACACCCAAGAAAGAACCCAATGGGATTAAATTTGAGAATCCTCATGTTCGAGGGGAAGTAATTATGTATGAACCCGGCTGGCCGGATGCGTGGGATCCGGTTCACGCTGGACCATATCTTCGAGTTTCTGAGGGTGGACGAAAGTATAGGATTCCACTGAAAGGAAATCCGGCATTATGAATCATTCTACTGTTGCCGAAGTGCTTTTTATGGGAATGGAAGGAGAGACAAGTGGGCTGGAAGTACTCACTACTGTTCAGTCTATGGAGAGTCTCGATGAATATGCTGCCTTGCAAAGAGCGTGTGAGATTCTTGAGTACCTAACTGCTCACGCCATGATCGATGTGTGGCTGGGAGATCCTGTAACCCGAGATCCACTTCCGCGACCTGGCGACCCCAAGGGGGTTCAGTTGATTACGCCTGAGCGGATCAAAGATATCGTCACCTCTGACGATGACCGAATGTTGGTTTATGACACCACTGCCCGCGGTGAGCCCTTGGTTGAGGCTGAGATGGGGATCAAGAGAGCTCAACGCGAGAACGACCTACACCAGAACATCTGATCTCACGGAAGTCGGAGACTAACCGTTCTACTGCCCCCCAAGCTTCCAGGCTCTCCAGCAAGCCATCGACAACCTCTAGACACTAAGGGGCAACCATGACCACCCATCCTCCCACGTCAGGCTTCCGGGCCTACCCCACCGAGCAGGCAGTGGCCATCATCCGTGCGATCGCCGAGCACAGATGGCCCATGACCATCAACGAGGCATTTGCCCTCCGAGACCGGTTCAACTGGAAGCCAGCTCCAGACAATGGCAGATTCTTCACTACCGCAGTCAGCAACGGCGAAGAGGATGGTTATATCGGATGTGACGTCAAAAACAGTGACCTGGTTTCGAGGTTTGATATCAACCTAACTACCCGACTTTCACAGGATGCCCCTCCCGAGTTAGAGCAGATAATCTATTCGAGCTACTCCTCTTATGTCAATGCACTAAATATTCAGTACGGTGAAGGAAGTTCGAAAACTCATGACGGAATCATCTCCACGAGATGGCAATTATCTTCGAGGGTGAAGATAGCAATTGCTGGCTCTCGACGATTGATAGGAGTAACCATCGAGTTTCCTGCGATGTTGGATCTGACTGAGGCTGAGCAGCGCTACTTTGATGAGGGCGGAGAGCTCTAAGACGCCTCCATGCCTTACTGGCGTGAGGTCGTCGGAGGCTGTGTCACCACTTAGGTGGGCCGTATCTCGACATCTTCTCGAATCCTCTTCGGTTCTCAGTGAGCGTACTCGTGATGGACGGCGGGCATTACCCGAGCAGGTCCTCGCGATCGGGGTCGTCACCACGTCCTTAACCATGTAGCCATGGTGCGTCTGGTGCGGGTCGCCCAGGACATTGGCTCCTCCCTGCTGTTCGGCGGCAGTGACTCTGGGTTCTTCGTCGGCCTGCTTGATGAGCTGGCGGCGTGGTGGGACTCCCTGGGGCCGACGGGCCAGCTCCTGGTCACGGCTCTGGGTGTGATGCTGCTGATGTCAGCTGGTTCCACTTTCGCCCTGGCTATGGGGGCTGTAGGAGTCCTGACCTGGGCCGCGGCCCACGGCCACGGCCTGGCCTCCTTCATCCACAACCCTGCGGCGGCGACCTCCTCATACCTTAGCAACGTCACCGCAGGCCAGTTAGCCTGGGACCTGTTCGACTTCGCTCTGACCTTCATCCCAGGCTCAGTTTTCGGGGCCGGCGCCCACACTATCGCCCGCACCACCGCCAGGGACATGGCCGCCAGCCGCACCGCCCTGAGACAAGGAGGAAAAAACAGTCCAAGCCACCGAACAAGCAACAGCCAGAACCGAAGCTCGACACGTCGCAGAATCGTAAGCAGCACACGCACGAGCCGTGCAAAGAGGAAAGGAAGTCACAAGTAGGAAACGATACTCTGCAAAAACCGTATCCTCCGATTCCGTTGACGGTTCTGATGATGCTCTCAGCGGATGGAGTCAGAGTAGGCGACCAAGCGGGTTTCAATCCCCCAACGTCGACGAAGTTCTTCGAGTTACCGACGAAATGGGGTACCCCAGAACACCTCATGGGTTAGACCAGGGAGTACCTGGGCGATACAACGGCTCTCACGCAGAGAGACAGAAAGCTCTGCGAGCAATAGACACAGGTCTAGGAATTTCCAAAGATATGTGCGAGGACTGTGGTGGATGGTTTAGGAGCTACGCCCATCATACGCAGAAAACATGGCATGTGACCGACCCTAACGGAACATAGGTTTTCAAACCTGACGGCACCATAATCACACCCGACGGAAATGTTGTCCCGCCCAGCACGCCATTACCTGAGTCGTACTTTAAGTAACAATGCAAGAACAAGAAAGGCATATAGATCATGGACTACAACTCACTTCAGAAAGAAATCCAGGGAGCCCGCACCGAACTGACCAAAAACAACAAAGGAATACTGTCGATTGGGGCAAGAATGCGACTCTGGGAGGCGATGATTGATGCCAACCAGCCAGAGGCCTCTTACCGCCGCAGAACTTATCTAGATATGCTATGTATACGTAAAGTTCAATATATTTGGGAACAGACATTCAGGGGGTGCCCAGACATTGATGAAATGCTATCACTAGCCGCTTCGTTAACTGAAAATCGAGTGGATGCAGATGACGCCGAAAGATCTGCATATCGCTTTTTTCAAAGCCTAGGAAATGACGCAACTAATCCCGAGAATGACAAAGCAATTTTTGTTGCGAACGCAGCGCAGCACATGGTGATCTCGGCATGCCATCGAGATCCATACTATGTTATTGACGAAGAGTTGGAGGATGACGACGAGCTCCTGCCGGACTCCTTGGACTGCAGTTATGTGTGCGCGTGCGCGGTTGCGGGTGGCATGAATTGGAGGCCTGCCGATGAGGTTGACGTTGAAGCGCGTCGGGCTTTCTGGCTGTGGTACCTTAATGAAGCCGTTCCATCAGTCCTCGAAAATTAAGTAAACTCTGCAAGACAGGTTGCCAAACAATAGGCGGACGGTGCTTGGAGATGAATCAGTCTATTTCGACAACTAAAGCCAAGCGGTTCCGCACCTACTCTACTGAAGAGGGGGTGGCGATCATCCGCACCATCGCCGAGCATAGATGGCCCATGACCATCAACGAGGCTTTCGCCCTACGAGACCAATTCGGCTGGAAACCAGCGCCGGACGATGGACGCTTTTTCGTCACCGCAGTCAGTGGCGGCGAAGAAGATGGAAACATTGGCCTGGATCCTAACGATCGGTCTATCGCTTCTGAAATTAACTTCAATCTGACTACCCGGCTTTACAGTGATGCAGAACCTCAGGTCGATCGCATTATTCGCTCACAGTATAAGGCCTATGTTGATGCACTCAACAGTCTGTACGGTCAAAGCAGTACGGAGTCGAGCGCTGTCGGAGCCTTGAACGTGTGGAATCTACGCTCCCGTGTCAGTATTGTTCTCGGAGGTACTCGCAGGTTCATTGATGTTGTTATCGAGTCTCCTGCAATGATGGATCTGACTGAGGCTGAGCAGCGTTACTTCGATGAGGGTGGAGAACTCTAAGGCGCCTCCACAGTTGACTGGTGCGACCTCTAAGAAATGCGCGAGTGCGGAGTTGTGCTCATCGATATGTGTGGCTGTGGACGCTGTGGAGCGTGACTATCGTCCGTTGGGTTGAGCGTGAGCCAGGGTAATCTGGAGATGATGTCGCCGCCCCTGATCGCGTCAGGTGCTGGGTGACTTCGGTGCCGGCTCAGTCCGTCTCGGCGCCCGGGATCAGGGTCTCGAGCGGTTCGCCGGAGAAGTAGATCCGCAGGGACAGCGCCTCCAGCATCGTTGTGTCGCCCGGCCGGTCGTGATGGCAGTCCGTGAGGCTCTCGGCGGTGTGGCCCTCGGGTTCGGCGGCCGTGGTCCTGACCTCCTTGACCTCGCCGGAGCCGTCCGTCTCGATGATGACGTCGGCCTGGGTGTCCTGGGGGCTTCGGCTCACGCGCCGTGCCTGGGAGAAGGGTGCTGTGTGAGGCTGGGGGACCGCCCAGGTCGAGTCCCAGGCCAGGTGCCAGTCGGTCCCGCGTCCCTCGGGCAGGACGACGTCGACCTGGTCCAGGGCGCCGTTGATGACCACGAGCATGTCGTCGTCGTTCCAGGGGTGGCCCGAGCGCAGCATCTGGACGACGCGAGTGTGCGGGTCGTGCCAGGAGTCCCCGTCCATCGGTGCGGCATCCGCCCGGTACCAGGCCAGATCCGCGATCGCGTCGCCTTCCAAGACCTGCCCGGTCGCGAAGCGCGAGGGGCGCACCACCGGGTGGCTGTGGCGCTGGTGGATGAGGAAGCGCGTCGTGGCGACCAGGTCGCGCTGCCAGACCTCCAGGTTCCAGTCCACCCAGGAGAGCACGGAGTCCTGGCAGTAGCAGTTGTTGTTGCCCTGCTGAGTGCGTCCCATCTCGTCGCCGGCCACCAGCATGGGGGTCCCGGCGCTCAACAGCACGGTGGCCAGCAGGTTGCGCATCGACCGGCGGCGCAGCACCTCGATCGGGCCACCGTTGATGCCCTCGACGACGTCCCCCTCGAAACCGTGGTTCCAGGAGCGGTTGTTGGAGTTGCCGTCCCGGTTGTCCTCCTTGTTGGCCAGATTGTGCTTGTGGTCGTAGACCACCAGGTCGCGCAGGGTGAAGCCGTCGTGCGCGGCCACGAAGTTGACCGAGCCCAGCGGGCCGCGACCGCCGGGGAACTCCCCGTGGCTGAACAGGTCCGCACTGCCCGACAGGCGCGTGGCCAGGTCTCGCAGGTCCGAGCCCAGACGGCCCTTGGAGATCTCCGAGGCGTCATGCAGCCAGAAGGAGCGCGTGGTGTCGCGGAAGTGGTCGTTCCAGTCCTGGAAGGGCTCGGGGAACTGGCCGGTGCGCCAGCCGCCGGGCCCCACGTCCCAGGGCTCGCTGATGAGCTTGACCGTGCTGAGCACCGGGTCCGTGGCGATCGCCGTGAGCAGCGGGTGACGCGGCGAGAACTCCGCGGCGTGGCGCCCCAGGGTGGTGGCCAGGTCGAAGCGGAAGCCGTCGACACCGACCTCAGTGACCCAGTAGCGCAGCGAGTCCAGAACCAGCCGGATCGCACCCGTGGCCCGGAAGTCCACCGTGTTGCCGGTGCCGGTGACATCCATGTACTGCGCCGGCAGATAGGGGGCGTGCAGGTAGTAGTCCAGGTTGTCCAGGCCGCGCAGGCTCAAGGAGGGGCCATCGACACCGCCCTCGCAGGTGTGGTTGTAGACGACGTCGAGCACGACCTCCAGGCCGGCCTCGTGGAGCATGGAGACCATGCCGCGGACCTCGTCCAGGACCGCCTGCGGGCCGGCCGCACGCGCCGCGGCCGTGGCGTAAGAGGGCTCGGGCGCGAAGTAGCTCAGCGTGGAGTAGCCCCAGTAGTTGCTCAGGCCCCGCTTGGTCAGGAAGGGCTCGCTCACCGAGGCGTGGATCGGCAGCAGCTCGATCGTGGTGATCCCCAGGGCCTTGAGGTGCTCGACCGTCACCGAGTGGGCCAGCCCCGCGTAGGTGCCGCGCAGCTCCTCGGGCACCCCAGGCAGCTGATAGGTCAGGCCCTTGACATGGGCCTCATAGATGACGGCGCGCTCACGGGGCACACGCGGGCCCGGAACCACCGGGAAGGTGTCACCGGTGACCACGCCGACGGCGGTGCTGCCGGCCGAGTCCAGGCGCGAGGGCCTCCACGGCTCGGCCGCAGGGACCAGATCATCGGTGACCTCATGAGCGTAGACGGCCGGCCCCAGATCCACATGGCCGTCCAGCGCCCGGGCGTAGGGGTCCAGCAGCAGCTTGCGGGGGTTGTAGAGCAGACCCTCGTGCGGGTTCCAGGGGCCGTGGGCGCGGTAGCCGTAGCGCTGACCGACACCGACGCCGGGGACGTGCGCGCTCCACAGGCCCCGCGAGGGCCCGTGCATCCCGATCCGGGTCTCCTCCACCACGGCGCCGTCGGCACCCATGGTCAGCAGGCACAGGTCCACGGCCGTGGCGTGCGGGGCGTGGACCGCGAAATCCGCGCCGTCTCCGTTCAGGGTGACGCCCAGCCCGTGGTCGGGAGCTGCGGGCAGGTCGGCGCGCGGTGCTGGAGCGGGCTCTGGCGTCGAAGGCATGGGCCCATTGTCCTGGCGGCCGCTGGTTGCTACCACTTGAAGGGACGTGAGGTCTCCCTCGTGGGAGTGCGCCCCGTCGCGTTCAACCCACCCGCCGTGACTGCCTCGTCATCATCGCGTCGTCTTCATTCTTGTCCTGACGCCGTGTCAGGGTGACTGAGCGCTCAGTGGCGAGATGCCGCTGTTATGGCAACCTTGAGCCCATGAGAATCGTGGTCTGCATCAAGCACGTTCCTGACGTCCAGTCCGAGCGTCGCATCGAGGACGGTCGCCTCGTGCGCGGTGAGGAGGACGTCCTCAACGAGCTCGACGAGAACGCCGTCGAGGCCGCTGTCTGTCTGGCCGAGGAGGCCGACGGCGAGGTCATCGCCCTGACCATGGGGCCGGAGGATGCTGAGGACGGGGTGCGTCGCGCCCTGCAGATGGGGGCCGACTCCGGGGTCGTCGTCGCCGACGATGACCTGGCCGGTGCCGACGTCGTCACCACCGCCCGGGTCCTGGCCGCCGCCATCGAGCGTATTGGCGAGGTCGACTTGGTCGTCACCGGAATGGCCTCCCTGGACTCCATGACCTCCATGCTGCCCGGCGCCCTGGCCGCCGCCCTGCACCTTCCGGCACTGACGCTGGCCAACCGGCTCGAGGTCGACGGCGGCGCCGTGACCGTCACCCGCACCGTGGGCACCGTCCGCGAGGTCCTCAGTGCGCCGCTGCCCGCTCTCGTCAGCGTCACCGACCAGGCCAACGAGCCCCGCTACCCCAACTTCGCCGCCATGCGCGCCGCGAAGAAGAAGCCCATCGACTTCTGGGACGCCTCCGAGCTCGGCCTCCAGGCCGCTGAGCCGGCCGTCGCCGTCGTCGACGACGAGGCCCGACCCGCCCGTGAGGCCGGCATCATCCGCACCGACGCCGGAGAGGCGGGCCGCGAGCTCGCCGCCTGGCTCGTGGAGAACAAGCTCGTCTGACGGCCGGCCGCAGCGCCCGCCCACGTCCCGGCAGGGGCGCTGGACGCCGTCGCGCCGCCCGTCCGCCTCCTACCACTCGCGAAAGAAGCTGATTCCCATGCTCGATGCCCCTCTGCTCGTCCTCGTCGACCTCGAGACCACCGAGGCCGCCCCCACCGGCCCCAGCCTGGAGCTGCTCACCGCCGCCCGGGAGCTGACCGGCGGCGACGTCGTCGCCCTGGCCCTCCAGCCCCTGGGTGAGGCCGCCTCAGCGGCCCTGGCCGGCGCCGGAGCCACCCGCCTGCTGTCCGCCGACCTGGGTGAGGCCGCCCACCTGCCCGCCACCGCAGCCGACGCCGTTGTGGCGGCCGTCGGCGCCGTCCAGCCCGCCGCGGTCTTGGTCGTCTCCGACTACCGTGGCAAGGAGCTGGCCGGACGGGCCGCCGTCGTGCTCGGCTCGGCCTGCGTCTCCGACGTCACCGCCCTGGAGGCCGCCGGTACCGAGCTGCGCGCCTCCAAGCTGGTCCTGTCGGGCTCCTGGTCCACCACCGTCGGCGTCGCCGCGGGCGGCAACGCGCCGATCATCGCCGTGCGCCCCGGGATCGCCGAGGTCGCTGCGGTCGAGGGCGCGCCCCTGACGGCCGAGGCCCTCGAGGTTCCCGTCAGCGCCGAGGCCGCCGCCGTGCGCCTCGTCTCGCGCGAGGCCACCTCCGTGGCCTCCGGTCCCGCCCTGAGCGAGGCGCGCACCGTCGTCGTGGGCGGCCGCGGCGTGGACGGCGACTTCGACCTGGTCCGCTCCCTGGCCCAGCCGCTCGACGCCGCGGTGGGAGCCACCCGCGTGGCCTGCGACGAGGGCTGGATCGAGCGCAGCGCCCAGATCGGTCAGACCGGTGAGACCATCTCCCCGCGCCTGTACATCGGTCTGGGCGTCTCCGGCGCCGTCCACCACACCAGCGGCATCCAGGGGGCCGGCACCGTCGTCGCCATCTGCGACGACTCCGAGGCCCCGATCTTCGAGATGGCCGACTTCGGCGTCGTCGGCGACGTCACCGAGGTCGTGCCCCAGCTCGTCGAGGAGCTCGCCAGGCTGCGCGGCTGAGCTCGTCCTCAACGACATTGTGGGGGTGCCCCGTCGATGAGACGGGGCACCCCCACAACGCGCACGGGGCGTCAGCCCCTCCGGTGCCCCAGTCCGGTGACCGTGAAGCCGTCCTCACTGGGGGTGATGATGAGCCAGGACCCGTACTCGAGCTGGGCGCTGCGGTTGGGAAGCGGCTGCATCCAGGGCTTGGACTGATCCTCGGAGGTGATCGGGCACAGGATCGACCCCGGAGCCAGATCCTCAGAGATCACCATGGTCCCGAACAACGAGTCCTTGGGACCCGCCAGCAGGCAGGAGGCCACCTTGCCTCCCTTAGGCAGGTAGGCGCTGCGCGCCGTGGCGTCTCCGGCCTGCGTGGAGCCGGCCGGCTGATCCAGGGAGGAGAGCACCGCGGAGTCGACCTGGTCGGTGACCTTGTCGTCCTCCTTGGCGGCCAGGGCGTCGTAGACGGCCTGAACCTTGACCAGTGACGGGCGGTGGATGTCCTGGGTCGGAAGGTGGTAGACGACGTCGAACAGCTCCAGGGACTCACCGTCCCACTGAGCGGCGACGGCGGCCGTCCCCGAACCGGAGCAGGCCTTGCAGTCCATGTCCCCGGCGACCATGAGCTGGGGCATGTTGAACAGCACGGTCCCGCCCACGACGCGCAGGTTCTCCATATGGGTTGCCGGGGTGTAGCCGATCTCGTTGCTGCCTCCCATGATGAGGGAGCCGACCATCTGCTTGTCACCGTTGTAGGCGGCCATGACGTCGAAGGCCGCAGCGGTACCGCTGTTGCACTCCAGAACCGCGACCGTCACCGGGGAGGAGCCGAAGAAGCCCGGCTGCGCCTCCTTCAGCGCGACGGTGAAGTTGCTTCCGCCAGGGCCGTTGCCCGCCGCCGCGGTTGCGGTGCCGCTGGAGAAGGTGAGGCTGGTCTTGTCATTCTTCATCTTCTCGATCACCTGCGACTTCGTCGTGCCGCGGACCACGGAGGCGAAGCCGTCGGCGCAGACGCTTGGGACATCGAGGGTGGCGCCGCCCAGCTCCTCCAGGCTGGGGGCGGGCTTGGCTGCGGAGGTCGGGGCCGAGGTCGGCAGTGCCGTGGCACGGGTCGAGCTCGAGCCGGAGTCGAAGGTCATGACCGACGTCGTCGAGCCGTTGAAGACCACGACGTAGCCATCGCCGGCCGCCCAGGAGGTCACCGGGGTGGAGACCCGCCAGATCGTGCTCCCGTCGACCGGGTCGAGGGCGCGCAGCGAGTCCGGGTAGGCGATGACGAGAGCGCCTTTGCTCGTCTGCCAGCGGGGTACCACCTCGGTGCCCAAGGTGTTGAGGGCGCCCGCGCCCTCGGGGAGCTTGCTCGACCACAGCACACTGCTGCCGTCCAGGCCGGCCACCGTGACGCCGTCACTGACCACCCAGACGTCACGGCTCATCGGCAGGTTGACACTGACGAGTTTTCGGGGCGCCTCGACTCGGGTCGCCCACACCGGCTTGGAGCCGTCGAGCTTCAGCCCCGAGACCTTCTCCCGGTTGACGCTCACGGTTCCGTCGGAGCTGACTGCCAGGGGCGAGCCGCCCCCGGGGGTGTTGCTCAGCCGCACCGAGGCGGGTGCCGGTCCCTTTGCCGAGGTGCTCGGAGACGCAGGTGCGCCAGGAGTGGAGGGCGGGGCGGCGGAGGGAGCCGCGGGGCCCACGGGGTTCGTGGGGGCCATGCCATTGGGGATCTTCGAGGGTCCGCTCTGGGAGGGAGCGGCCGAGCGGGCGTCACTGGGCTGGGGCGCAACCGGTGAAGCCGGCGCCGTGGGTGCCTCGGCGGAGACGGTTGAGGGCTTGGCGGGGGAGTTGATCCCCGAGGCCAGATCGATGCTGATCTGGTCACCGCAGTCGAAGGTCTTCGCGTTCATCCGGCAGTCGAGGTACTGGCCCGCCAGATTGTCGGGAATGGGGACCTGCCAGGCGGCGTAGGACGACGATGAGCTCGGGTTCAAAGCCACCAGTGCCTCACGTCGATCAGCGATCACCCGCAGGATCGTCAGCTGCTTGCTGGTGATCGTCATGGTGCCGTTGGCGTCGAAGGGCGCCGCCGCGAGCTCCTTACCGATGTTGGACAGGTCCTGCTGCGCCTGGAGGATCGGGGCCGTGACCATGGAGAGCGGGTCGGAGCTGCGCGTCAGCGCCCAGATGCCTCCACCGCCGAGCGCCAGGACCAGGGCGACGACGACGCTGAGGATCCCGAGCCGTGCCCGACGGCGCCGCTGAGGCGGGGGCGGTGAAGCGAGGGCAGGAGGCCCCTGGGGCGGCGCCGCAGGCGGCGGGGTCGTGGATGAGGGGGCCTCCGGGGAAGGCGATTCGGGAGCAGAGGAGTCAGGAGCAGGGGAGTCAGGAGACGGAGACATAACCGCAGCCTAGAAGGAAATGGGCCGGCCGAGAGGCGGAATTAGATTCGTACCGATCGGTGAATAGGCTGCCTACTGTGCGGGCTCGTGTCCGGGGGAATGTGCCGTCATGTCCGTATCCGGCACAGCCCGGGTGGGACGTCAGGCGACGGGGTGGCTGGAGGACTGTGTGGAGGCGACGGTCGCCTGGGCCAGGACCTGATCGCCGTCGTCGCCGCCGTAGATGACCAGGCTCTGACCTGCGGCCACGCCACGCAGGGGTGTGGCCAGCTCGGCGTGTAGGAGCCCGCGCGCCGCATCGACGCGGACCCTCGCCGGGACCGGGCGGCCGTGGGCGCGCACCTGGACGCTGGCCTCCTGCCAGCCGACGGCGGGGGAGTCGTCAGAATCGGTGCCGCCGGTGTCGGGGCCGGTGGCGAGAGGCTCGGGGTCGGCGAGCAGAACGAGCCCGTCGCCGTCGACCACGGTGCGGCTGAGCAGTTCCTCGGGGCCGACGACGACCTCGTTGGTGGCCGGGCGCGTCTCGATGACGTAGCGGGGGCGACCGTCCTCGGCCGGGCGGGACAGGCCCAGGCCCTTGCGCTGGCCGACGGTGAAGCCGAAATAGCCCTGGTGGGTGCCCAGGACCTCGCCGTCGGGGGAGACCATGGCGCCCTCGTGGGCGCCGAGTGAGCGGGTCAGGAAACCGCGGGTGTCGCCGTCGGCCACGAAGCAGATGTCGTAGGAGTCCGGCTTGGAGGCCACCGGCAGGCCCCGGGACTCGGCCTCGGCGCGCACCTGCGCCTTGGAGGGGGCATCCCCCAGGGGGAAGAGGGCCCGGGCCAGGCCCTCACGGCCGGAGACGGCCAGAACATAGGACTGGTCCTTGGCGGCGTCGACGGCGCGGCGCAGCGTGAGGCCCTCGGTGTCCCCGGGGCGGCCGGAGGAGGCGCCGCCGCTCAGGCGCGCGTAGTGGCCGGTGGCGACGGCGTCGAAGCCCAGGGCCAGGGCCCGCTCGAGGAGGGCGTCGAACTTGACGCGCTCGTTGCAGCGCACACAGGGATTGGGGGTGCGCCCGGCGCGGTACTCGTCGAGGAAGTCGGCCACGACCCGCTCCTCGAACTCCTCGGACAGGTCCCACACATAGAAGGGGATGCCCAGGATCTGGGCGGCCCAGCGGGCGTCGGCGGAGTCCTCGATGGAGCAGCAGCCGCGCGAGCCCGAACGGGTCTGGGCCCGGTTGCGGGTCAGGGCCATGTGGACGCCCACGACCTCATAGCCAGCGTCGACGGCGCGCGCCGCCGCCACGGCGGAGTCGACTCCACCGGACAGGGCGGCCAGGACGCGCACGAGGATCTCCTTCAGGCAGACGGGTAGCCGTTGCTACGGCCGTGGCAGGCTACCGCAGGTCGGTGGCGTCCAGGCAACCGGGGGAGCCCAGAGGGGCTGGAGGTGACCGGCAAAGAAGGCGCTGACGACGGAGATGTCATACCTGACGAGTGCGTCACTGGCACCGGCAACTTCGCCCGGGCCCTGCGCGATCAGCGTTGATGCCCAGGATTCTTCGTGTTCCGTCGGGGGAGTGCAAGCGCATTCTCAGTGAGGCGGGTGAGCATGTGACGGTAATGCCCAGGCACGTTCCAACAGCGCCCGACCAGCGGCATCATGCTGTTCGTCGGGCTCGACTCGACAAAGGTGTGGCAGTCCGTGTCAGTGTGCTCATGGTGCTCATGCCTCATCGTTCACGAAAGGAGCTGCGATGTCCGATGCGTGGTTGGCCTTCTTGGTTATTTTCGCCATGCTGATGGCGATCTGGCGGATAGCAGACAGTCGAGAGCGTCCGATGACGAAGAGCGAGCAGGAACGCATATTCTTCCGGCAGACCTACAGCCTGTCGATCGATCGCATGCTCTCGGAGAGCCCGCTGGATCGGGACGAGGTACGGCGCCTGCGTGACTCCGGGAGAAGCGACGGGAGTGCGCGAGCCATCAGGTACGTCCAAGAATGGGACCCCGTTCCTCGGGAGATCGCCGCCCAGTTCGTCGACCGCGTGTGAGAGGGGCGCGCTGGATCGAGAACTGTGTTCTCCGCCCAGGACGTACTTTTCCCCCAAACGACTGCTGACGGACGCCAGTCGTGTGGGGGACATCGCAGTCCTCGGTCACCAAGTACGTCCCCGATGGCCAAGAACTCGGGATCCAGAGCGGATGGCCAGCAGCATGGCGCTGCTGCGTGGCCGTTGAGGGGCGCTCAACGGGCGGCGAACTCATGACCGGCGCGAATGAGGTCCTTGAGCCAGTCGCTCTGCGCGGCCTCCATCGTCTTGACGACGACGTGGTGGTTCCACCTGTTGGCACTGACCTGGTCGACGCGATGGACGTGCGGATCCTCCATGGGACGATCGAGCCTCACGTTGAGGAACAGGGTGCCGTCGCCCGTCCTCTCATAGGCCCAGACCCACAGGAACTTCCGATTGACGGAGAAGCTCACCTGGGCCGTCAGGTGCTTGGTGACGGAACCGAGCGAGAGTGCGTAGGACTCGATCGCCGTGTACATGGCGGCCGACGCCGGCTTGCCGCCGAAGTCGCCGATCATCTTGTTGGAGGTGGCTGGCATGCGGAGCTCCTCGTGAGTCGTCGGACTGGATGCTGCTACAGGCGTGTCCCGGCCGCCTTGTGCGTCACCTTCCAGGCTCGCCTGGCCCCCTCCAGGGCGGCGGGCAGGGCGGCGAGCAGGCGCTCGACGTCGTCGGGGCCCGTCTCCCTACCCAGGGAGCAGCGCAGCGTGGAGCGGGCCGGACCCTCCTCAAAGCCCATCGCCAGGAGCACATGACTGGGCTGGGTGACCCCGGCGTGGCAGGCCGACCCCGCCGACGCATCGATCCCCGCCAGGTCCAGGGCCATGAGCAGTGCCTCGGCGTCGGCCTCCTCGAACCATAGGTGCGCCGTGGAGGCCACATGATCGGCACCCTCCGGCAACGTGGCGTGAACGCCCGCAAGCGCCCCGGCGCCCTCCAGGATCCGACGTCGCAGCGCCGCCAGCCGGGCCTCCTGCTCCTCCCGCTCGGCGACCGCCAGCTCCACAGCCAGGGCCAGCGCCCGGGCCGCCACCACGTCCTGAGTACCCGAGCGGAGCCCCCGCTCCTGACGGCCCCCGCCCGTGGCCGGCGTCAACGCCAGGTCGCGGCGAACCACCAGGGCCCCCACGCCCACCGGCGCCCCCAGCTTGTGGCCGCTCAGGCTCATCGCATCCAGCCCCCAGCCATGGAAGTCCACCGGAACCTTCCCCAGCGCCGCAACCACGTCGGAGTGGACGGGCACGTACCCGGCCTCGCCGGGACGTCCGCCGCCGCTGGCCTCACGCACGCGCGCCACCAGCGCCGCCATGTCCTGCACCACGCCGGTCTCATTGTTCGCCGTCATTACCGACACCAGGGACGCGGGGGAGTGGCCGGTACTGCCCGCCGGCGCCAGTGCTCGATCCACTGAGTCGAGCTCGACCCGCCCGGCGTCGTCAACCTCCAGCAGGCTCAGCCCCGCCCCCAGCTGGTCCACGGCGGTACGCGCCGAGTCCAGAACCGCAGGGTGCTCAATCGGAGAGACCACCAGCCTCCCGCCCGGCACCGCTCGCGCCCGCCCCGAGATCACCAGTGCATCGGCCTCAGTCCCACCGGAGGTCAGCAGCACCTCATGCGCATCCACTCCCAGGGCACTCGCCAGGCGGGCACGGGCCTGCGCCAGCAGTGCCCCCACCCGCCGGCCCGCAGTGTGCTGCGCACTCGGATTCGCCCAGCCCCCGAGCCCACTGGACAGGTCCTCGGTGACCTGCTGGGCGACCTCGGGACGGACCGGGGCCGAGGCGGCATGATCGAGGTAGGTGCGCACGCGCCCAGCCTAGACGGCGGCACCGGCGACCAGCATGGTCCGCACGCTGCCCCCGTACGACGTACCGAAACCAAACGGTTCTGACCCGCACAGATGTCAGCAGTCCTTAACCGGCTCGCCGTCAGAGCCATCCCACACGAGCGCTTTCCCTTGGCGTAACCTCTGCATTGATTCCTGTCCCATCCTCACGCGTCTCTGAGCCGCATGCCGCATCACCGAAGTCGACTTCCGGCTCACAGGCCAGCACAACAAGATCAAGCCTTGAACTCCAGACCCGCGGGACAAGCGAACCAGTTCCAGCAGACTGCAGTTCCCATCCGACCGTACAGTGCCCCGTATCTTGCACGATGACCATCTCCAGCCCCTACACCTAGTTCGAATTCCGGAGAATACGATATGCGAACCCAAATGGACATCGCCGTCATCGGCTCCAACATGGTTGGCCTCATCTCCTACCCACATCCTAAGCCCTGCCAAGCGAAGCCCCAGGATGCTGTTGACGTTCGTAGAGAATGTGAAGGAAAAAACACCAATGGCCTCCTCTCGCCTGATGATCTCCAGAATGTAGAAGAAGACATTGCCTCCTGTCGACTTATCGTCCTACAGGTCGAAATCCCCCTGAAGACTGCCTATGAGGCGATTGCCTTGGGGTGTAAGCACAACGTCCCTGTTCTGTTCAACCCTACTCCCGCTGACCCTAATCTCGAGTTGGCGCGAATCCGCGGCTGTAGTTACATCATTCTCAACAGCGCCGAACTATCGATGCTTACTCACATGCCGATAAGTACCTCTGAAGAGATTCGGAGAGCGGCCGACAGAATATGTGAGAACGACATCGACAACGTCATTGTAGTCCTCGAAGGTCAGGGCGTGCTGTGGGTTTCCAGCGCCGAAGCGCGGCTACTGCCTGCAGCTCCCACCATCACACTCGATACCACCAGCGCTCGCGACGCCTTCATTGGCTCCTTCGGCCACCACCTGCTAAGCACTGGCAGCGTGAAGCGATCTCTAGAGTTGGCAATTGCTTCACAGGTTCCTCTAGCAGAAGAGAGCTTTGAGTTTTCATCGCCGCCACTATCACGTTCCAAACTGTTGCTCGAGAAAAGTGGGCGCTTTAGTGTCTCCAAGAGTTTACTTAGAGGGGGTGATGAAAGTGAGAGTGGGGCGATACGGGTTCGGATTAGACTAATTGAAGGTCATATTCTATGGCAGTTCTTGACGATAATGTATGCAGTTGGGCTGATCCCTGTCGTCTGGATGCTCTTTGATTACAGTAGGGTGTTTTCCTGGGTTAAAGATTTGCGGGAGAGTGAGAGGGATTCTGCATTGTATAATTGGGGGAGTTCGTGGGGGCCTAGTGAATATCTTTCGAATTCAAGTCAGTTATTTGCCTTAGTCGGAGGAGTTCTTGCACTTACAGCGATAGCCGGGTCTCAGTTTGGTTCGATCGCCGATCGTCTAGGGCGTATTCTTACTGACCGCTGGAAGTCTGGGTTGGTGGCGCTTGCCATGACTTTGTTGTGCTGCATGGTTATTCTAGTTAATTTCATATGGTGGGTGGTTCCTCGCTCGTGGTCGGACCATGTCCTTGTGTTGGGTGGGATGTGTTTCAGTGTGCTTTGTGTGGCATCTCCGTGGATGCTGATTGCGGTTGTTCATGAGCCTGTAGTAGAGAAAATTAAATCTCGCTTCAGGAGGAAGAAAAGAGAGCTTGATGTCTTGTGGGAAGAATATAGGAAACACTCCGAAATCCGCGACCCTGCGGTGGGTGGCGATGCTTTCGGTGAGGTTGCGGAACTATATCCAAGTCCGGATCGGAGTAAGCTAGTTGTTTGGGCGCATCGACTTATCGTAAGTATTCCGCTGCTGTTCCTTGTGGTTGTTTATATTGCCGGGGTTTTGAGGGGTAGTGAGGGTCAGGTAAAGAGTCCTCCATCTTTATGGAATTTGATTGTCGCTGTAGCCGTGGCTGTGATACTGTCGGCGACTCTCGTGGTGTTTTGGCTATATTTTATGAGGATGGTGTATGCATTCTTCATGTTAAGCGAAAGGGTTGTTAATGGTGGTCGACGTAGGTGGGTGGATCGCCTGTTTCGAGGGCTCTTTGCTGTGCTCACATTGATTTATGGAGTGCCGTTAGTTGCGGGATCGTGTATTTTTGTTTGGCATGAGGTTGTTGCTGTTGAGAAATCGTATGTCTGGGCCTGGGTGGTGTCGATGCTTTCGGCTGCAGTGTCTCTAGGGATCTCCTTCTATTTTCTTGTATACTTTGCTGGTGATAAAAGGCGTTTATTTCGCCCAGTTTTGGTGTACCTTCCAAGAAGGTTGAGGGCTTGCGAGGTGGAGGTGATGGAGTTGGGTGGGTGTGTCGCCCTTGAATCCGAGATGACTCAGGGGGGGGGCGAAATAGAATTTAACTTATCGAATCTGTTGATGGGTTGGTGTTTCTGTTTTGAGGTGTCGATGCTTGGGTTTCGTGCTGAGAGGTTATCGACTTTGTGGGCAAAGTGCCTCAAGGGTGGTCTTGAACTCCTGTTTTATTCAGTCCTGTTGTGAATAAGTTGGATGCTTACGTGGTTCGTTGGTGACGATAATATGGGAATGTAGTTGCGTTTTTGAGGTGAGTTTATTGGTTCTGAGTTAACCGTCACTGCTCTGTCCATGGGCGTGCCCATGTGCGCCTCGAAGCAGGGGGTGGGAGAGTGAGCCCATGCGCACCGACCAGCTCGCCCTGTCCCGCTCCGCCACCGACCGCGACGCCGAGCGACGCAGCGAGCCCGGGCTGCTGGAGCGCCTCGCCGCCGACCCCGACACCCGCCTGCTACTGGTCGACGCCCGCGGCCGCGTCGCCCTGACCGGCCCCGCCATCCACCCCGACCTGCCCGACGATGGTCTCACCCCGCCCAGCCTCATCGGCAGCCCCGGCGCCACCGCCTGGGAGGGGCCCGGCACCCGCAGCGGCTGGGGCCTGCCCGACCTGCGCGTCGGCTACCTCGGAGCCTCGGCTCCCACTCGTTGCCCCGACCTGACCGTCCTCTACATGGGTCGCGAGCTCGCCGACGACGCATCCTCCGGCCCCGCCTGGATCGCCGTCGTCGTGCCCCAGGCCCTCGAGGTCCCCGACGCCCCCGAGCCGCCCGCCACCGGCTCCGACGCCGAGGGCACCGCCGTCGACCACCCCGACCTGCGCCGCCTGCTGGAGCGCTACCCGCTCTCCGCCCTGCGAGCCATGGGCGCCCAGATGACGGCCCGTGACGCCGGCCTGGCCACCACGGCCACCGCCCTGGCCGCCTGGCACGCCCGCTCCGCCTACTGCCCGAGCTGCGGCGGACGCACCTCGATCATCGAGGCCGGATGGGCCCGCCGCTGCTCCGACTGCGCCACCGTCCACTTCCCGCGCACCGACCCGGCCGTCATCATGGCGGTCACCGACACCTCCGACCGCCTCCTCCTTGTGCGCGGCGCCACCTGGGCTCCCCGGCGCTACTCGGTCGTGGCCGGTTTCGTCGAGGCCGGCGAGTCCGTTGAGGCCGCCGTGGCCCGGGAGGTGTGGGAGGAGACCGGGCTGCGCGTGGCCGACGTCGAGTACGTCGCCTCCCAGCCCTGGCCCTTCCCTCGCTCCCTCATGCTCGGCTGCCGCGCCCGCCTGGCTCCCGGCGAGGACCGGCCCCGCCCCGACGGCCAGGAGGTCGTCGAGGCCCGCCTGGTCTCCCGTGACGAGCTCACCGCGGCCGCGGACGAGGGCAGCATCCTCCTGCCCGGGCCCACATCCATCGCCCGACTCCTCATCGAGGACTGGTACGGCGGCCCCATCGTCAGCTGACGCCACCCCGCCCGGGCCAAGGACCGTCGATTCCTGTCACCGCTGCGTGGCAGGCTGGTCCCGATGAGCCCGACCACCCCCCACCCCGCCCCCCTCGACGCATCCAGGCTCCTGGAAGCCCTCGACCCCGACCAGCGCGAGGTCGCCGAGCACCTCGAAGGCCCCCTGTGCGTCCTGGCCGGCGCCGGCACCGGCAAGACCCGGGCCATCACCTACCGCATCGCCCACGGCGTGGCCACCGGTGCCTACCAGGCCACCCAGGTCCTGGCCGTGACCTTCACCGCCCGCGCCGCCGGCGAGATGCGCTCGCGCCTGGCCGACCTCGGCGTCCCCGGCGTCCAGGCCCGCACCTTCCACGCCGCCGCCCTGCGCCAGCTCACCTACTTCTGGCCCACCGCCATCGGCGGACGGCGCCCCGACATCCAGGCCCACAAGGCGCCCCTGGTCGGTGCCGCCGCCCGTCGCCTGGGCCTGCCCACCGACCGGGCCACCGTGCGGGACCTGGCCGCCGAGGTCGAGTGGGCCAAGGTCACCATGACTCTGCCCGAGGACTACGCCCAGGCCGCCGTCGCCGCCGGCCGCACCGGCGTGGCCGGGCAGGAGGCGGCCACCGTCGCCCAAGTCCTGTCCCTCTACGAGGAGGCCAAGAGTGAGCGCGGCGTTATCGACTTCGAGGACGTGCTCCTGCTGACCATCGGGATCCTCCTGGACCGCGAGGACGTCGCCGCCCAGGTGCGCGGCCAGTACAAGCACTTCGTCGTCGACGAGTACCAGGACGTCTCCCCGCTCCAGCAGCGCCTGCTGGACCTGTGGCTGGGCAGGCGCCGCCAGCTGTGCGTCGTCGGTGACGTCTCCCAGACCATCTACTCCTTCACCGGCGCCACGCCCGCGTTCCTCACCGGTTTCACCACCCGCTACGAGGGCGCGCGCACCGTGCGCCTGAGCCGCGACTACCGCTCCACCCCGCAGGTCGTCTCCCTGGCCAACCGGGTCCTGTCGCGCTCGCGGCGCGGGGGCGGCGGCCTGCACCTGCCCGCAGGCGCCGTCGAGCTGGTCGCCCAGCGGCCCAGCGGCCCCGCCGTGCGCTTCAAGACCTACGACGACGACATCGCCGAGGCCGAGGGCGCCGTCGCCCAGGTGCGCCGCCTGCAGGCCGCCGGGGTCCCCCTGAGCGAGATCGCGATCCTGTACCGCACCAACTCCCAGTCCGAGGTCTTCGAGCAGGCCCTGGCCGGAGCCCAGATCGGTTACCTCGTGCGCGGCGGCGAGCGCTTCTTCGAGCGTGAGGAGGTCAAGCGTGCCATGGCCGTCATCCTGGGGGCCGCCCGCACCGAGAAGGCCACCCTCACCGGCGACCTCGGCCAGGACGCGCGCACCGTCCTGGCCCGAGAGGGCTGGAGCGAGGAGCCGCCCGCCCCCCGCGGAGCCGTGCGCGAGCGCTGGGACGCCCTCAACGCCCTGGTGGCCCTGGCAGACGAGATGGCCCAGACCCGCGGCGCTGACCTCGACGCCTTCCACACCGAGCTGCGTGAGCGCGCCGACGCCCAGAACGCCCCCACCGTCGAGGGCGTCACCCTGTCCTCCCTGCACGCCGCCAAGGGCCTGGAGTGGGACGCCGTCATCCTCGCCGGCGTCTGCGAGGGCCTGCTGCCGATCTCCCTGGCCGAGGGGCAGGCCGCCATCGAGGAGGAGCGGCGCCTGCTCTACGTGGGCGTCACCCGCGCGCGCGAGCACCTCATCATCTCCTACGCCCGCGCCCGCAACGCCGGAGGGCGGGCCTCCCGCAAACCCTCCCGCTTCCTGGACGGCCTGTGGCCCACCGGCCACGGCAGCCGAGACGCCTCCCGGCACCAGGGCCGCCAAAGCGCCAAGGAACGCTCCCGACAGTCCGCCGCCGACTTCGAGGCCAACAACGACCCCCGCACCATCGCCCTGTTCGAGGAGCTGCGGGCCTGGCGCTCCCAGATCGCCAAGGAGAGGTCCAGGCCCGCCTACACGGTCTTCGCCGACGCCACCCTGCGGGACATCGCCGTCGTCAAACCCACCAGCCTGCCCCAGCTCTCCCTCATCCGCGGCGTGGGCGCCACCAAGCTTCAGGAATACGGAGGGCCGGTCCTGGCTCTTCTGCGCGATTTCGAGGCCAGGGACTGACCGGCCCGAGGCACTCCTGCCCGACGGCGGTCACAGCTGCGAGCACAGGCACTCGGGATGGCGCTCCCAGGCCCTGTGCCGCCCCCGGGGTTCCTGGCCCGTGACCTCCACCGAGTGCGTGGACCACCACGCGGCCGAGCCTGCGCTCGCCTCCCCGCCCGGTTCAGCCTCGTCCCCGGCGCGGTCGGCCCCGGAAGCCTGGGCCACCAGCGTGTCGATGACGGCCCGAGCCGTCGACGCCGCCGCCTCGTGCAGGACCAGGTGCTCGACCTCCGGCATGGGCAGGGTGCGCATCTGCGTGGCCAGCGCCGGCCAGCACGGGTCGGCGTCCCTCTCCCACAGGTTCAGACAGGTCGAGCACGGACCCTGACCGTTGAGTACCGGGCCGATGCGCACCCCCGCCTCGCCGACGACGACCGGCAGGTGCACCACGTCCTCCTGAGCGAGCCGGCGCGCGAGCAGCGGCTCGACCACGTGCGCGTCCACCGTCACCATGACATCGGGGCGGGTGCGCAACGGCGCCCGCGTCCGCAGGGCCGGGAAACGTGCCGACAGCAGCGGAGCCAGGCCCCCGTCCTGCGGGGACCGGGTGGACAGGATCGTGCCCACCCCAGCCTCCGCTAGCCACAGAGCCGCCTCCTGAGCCAGGGCGCTCACGCCGTGAACAGCCAGGACGGCCTGGGACAGGACCGCGCCACGGCCCTTGGCGTCGGCTCCCAACCGGTCCCAGTAGACGCCGTCGGCCCCGCCGAGCTCGCTGGTCGCCGAGGCCACTAGAACTCCCTGACGCTCAAGGTCGGCGACGATCTCACGCGCCCGCGCCACCGGCACCCGGCTGCGCCGGGCGGCCCGGTAGACGCCCGTGCTCTCCAGGTTGCGCGCGAACTCATCGAGCAGGCGCTGCTCGGCCAGGCTCAGGTCACTGACAATGGTGCGCCGCCCCGGACTCGTCCCGATCTGGCTGACGCCCTGCTGGCGCCACAGGATGGCGCACCCACCACGTACACGCATCGTGCCTCCTCACAGTCCTCCCGGAACGCGAAGGGGCGCCGGGAGCTCGACGTCCTGGCGAACGTGTCAGGACACGGTGCGACAGTGGCACGGGGCGCCTCCAAGCCACCAGAGGCAGTTGCCGGCCTGTGGATAACTGTCCCCGGCGGGGCGGCGGGAGTCACTTGGCCGAGCAGGTGGCCAGGCCGGAGGTGTCGCCAGAGGCGATCGCCTCGGTGGCCGTGACGGCCTCGTGCAGCGTACCGACGGCGAAGACCTGCATGCCCTTGGGCTCATGGCCCTTGACCTCGTCACAGTTGCTCGCCGGGGCCAGGAAGTACGTGGAGCCCGCCTTGCGGGCACCGGCCATCTTCTGCTGGATACCGCCGATAGGGCCGACCTGGCCGTTGATGTCGATCGTCCCGGTCCCGGAGATGTCCTTGCCCCCGGTCAGCGCCCCCGGGGTGATCTCGTCAACGACTCCCAGGGCGAACATCATGCCGGCACTGGGTCCGCCGACGTCGGACAGGCCGAAGGTGGCGTCCACCTTGCTGTCCACCGAGATCTTCAGGCTCAGCCCCAGCAGGGAACCGGTCGTCCCCTCCTGCGGGGCGATCGTGGTGAGCGCGGCGGCCACCTGCTGATCGCCGCGGCGCACCCCGAGGGTCACCCGAGTGCCTTCGGCAATGGTGGTCATGAGGTCCCGCAGCTGGGAGAAGGAGGTGATGGTCGTGGCCTGGCCGCCCTCAGGAGTGATGGTCTCCAGGACGTCCCCGGCCTGGACCTCGGTCGAGGTCTGCTGCTCGGCCACCTCGGTGACGGTCAGGTGCATGGCTCCGGCCTTGCCGGTCTCCACGAGCGCGGCGATGACGGCGGAGTCCTGCGAGGCGGTCATCTGGGCCTTGCCGGTCTCCTCGACCTGCTCGGCGCTCTGATCCTGCGGGCACACCTCGTTGCGGTCCACGATCCGCTTGTCCGCGGAGAACCAGGCGGCGATGAGGTCGGCGGTGGTCACCGGGTAACCGGGGCAGCCCGACACCGAGACCGTCGTCATCCGCAGGGCGCCCTGGGTCGGGTAGGTCTCGGTCCCCGAGACCTTCAGGACGTCCTGGCTCGACGACGAGCCGTTGTCCAGCACGTTCCAGGTCGGGCCGGGGGCCTCGATGACCACGTTGATCGGCACCGTGAAGACGGCGACGATGAGGGCCACCACCACCAGGACCGCCCCGACCGCCGCGGTGCGCCGCAGCCTGCGTCGGCGCCGGTCCTGTGGGGAGGGCCGCGCCTGCGGGGCCTCGGCGTGCTCGGCCTGGTCGAGCCGGTCATCCTCAGGCTCTGGGGCCGGCCGGGTGTCGTCAGGGGCGAGCGGGCCCGCGGCGTCGACGGCGTCGTGCTGGTCTGGGTGCGTCACGCGCTCATCATGCGACATCTTCCTGAGGAAGACGGGCAGATACCGACACGAACCCGGCACGAACTCGACACAGTGCCGGCACGGGGAGGACACGGGCCCGACCGGGACGGAGCGGGCACGCCATCGGCGAACGGAACATAGCCCCGGCACAGGAATGGGTGCGACCATAAGGCCGTTAGCGACAGTGTCCGGGCGCCCCAGACGGCCCGGACAGTGCCCAAGGACGACCCGGCGAGAGGAAACCCCGTGAGCGAGGACGCCTTCGACGAGCTCGAGAAGATGCTCGCATCACTGTTCGGCGAGCAGATGGCCTCCGACGCCGTCAGCGCCCTGCGCTCATCCGGGATGGATCCCAGCTCCATCGCCCAGATGCCGGGGGTGGGGGACATCTCCCAGCTCAGTCCCGCCCAGCTGCTGGCGATGCGCGCCCAGTTCCAGCAGATGTTCTCCGCCTCTACTGCCGAGCCGGTCAACTGGCAGATGGGCCAGGAGCTGGCCCTCCAGCAGGCGCGCGGCGACGGCGACCCCACGGTGACCGCCGCAGTCGCAGAGTCCACGCGCCAGGCCCTTCAGGTGGCCGACCTGTGGCTGGACACCGCCACCGAGTTCATGCCGGCGCCCGGGCAGCGGGAGGCCTGGAGCCGCAGCAGCTGGGTCGAGCGCACGCTGCCGGTGTGGAAGGACGTGTGCGCCCCGGTGGCCGAGGCCGTCACCACCGCCCTGGCCCGCACCCTGGAGAAGCAGATTCAGGAGATGCCGGCCGAGATGGGGCAGGCCGCCCAGCAGATGGGGGCGCTCGGGTCCATCATGCGCACCATGGCCGGCACGGCCTTCGGCCTCCAGATCGGCCAGGCCATCGGTGAGCTCGCCAAGGAGGCGCTGGGGGCCACCGACACCGGCCTGCCCCTGACCCGTGAGCCCGGTACGGCACTGGTTCCCGCCAACGTGGCCGCCTTCGCCGAGGGGCTGGAGGTCGATGAGGACGAGGCCCGTATGTTCCTGGCCGTGCGGGAGGCCGCCACCGCCCGCCTCTACGCCCACGTGCCCTGGCTGCGCGGGCAGGTGCTCCAGGCAGTGGTCGCCTACGCCCGTGAGATCCGCATCGACACCGAGACCCTGGAGTCCGCCGTGGCCCAGGTGGATCCCAACGATCCCGACGCCTTGCGCGAGGCCCTTGAGAGCGGGCTGTTCGCGCCCCAGGAGACGGCGGCCCAGCGCGAGGCCCTCGAGGACCTGGAGACGCTCCTGGCACTCGTTGAGGGCTGGGTCGAGGTGGTCACCGCCCGCGCCGCCGCACCGCACCTGCCCCACCTCATGGCACTGGCCGAGATGATGCGCCGGCGCCGGGCCCAGGGCGGCGCCGCCGAGCAGGTCTTCGCCCGCCTCATCGGCCTGACCTTCCGTCCCCGGCGGGCCCGGGAGGCCGCCGAGCTGTGGGCCCACCTGGGCGCCCAGGCCGGTGACGCCGAGCGCGACGCCTTCTGGAACCACCCCGACGTCATGCCCACGGCCTCCGAGCTCGCCAATCCCAAGGACTTCCTCACCATGCGGCGCATGGCTCAGGACATCGACGCCGAGATCGACGCTGACCTGGCCTCCCTGCTGGATGGGACCCTTGGGTACGCCGAGGGCGCCAAGGAGGCCGACGAGAACAGCCCCGAGGGGCTCGGGGACCGGAGCCCTGCCTCCGCCGACGCCGCCTCCCAGGAGCCCGACCAGTCAGCCGACCCCGCCTCGGCCGGCGCCGGGGGCGAGGACTCGCCCGGAGAGCCCGACGAGCAGGACCCGACCGGCACGGACAAGGACTGAGGCGCACGGGGCCACGCGGCGCCGGTGACCGGCGTCGCGTGCTCGCCCGACGGTGACCGGCTACAGGAAGGTCGCCTCCAGGGCCTCGACGAGACCGGGGACCAGGCGCTCGCCCTGATAGAGCGAGGCGTCGTCGTCGTGACTGCGTGAGCGCAGTACGCACCAGGACTGTCCTCCGCGCAGGACCCCCACCACCATGCGGATGTCCTCGCGGTCCGGGCGCTCCTGGAGGAAGGCCAGACGCTCGGCGGCATCGGTGATGGCCTCGGCCTCCTCCTGGGCTGCAGGCGGCAGGACCAGCCGCTCGACGCTGATGGCGGCGCCGTGGACGGAGTCGGGCCAGGCGAGCTGGGCCAGCAGGTGCTCCAGGTCCGCGGCGGGCGGCAGCCCCTCCTGCTCCACCACCATGAGCAGCTCGGGGTTCGAGCGGGCCTCCTCCACGGTGGCGGCGTCCAGGAGGTCGGCCACGTCCGGGTCGGCCTCAAGAGCCTCGGCGGTGCGCGCCAGTGCGAAGACGCGCACCGGCTGGTCCCAGCCGTGGGCCGCCACGTGAGTCTCGGTCTCCGTCACCGCGCGGGCCAGGGCCCCTGCCGATAAGGCTGCGGCTCGACCCGCCCCCTCGGTGGTCGCCTCGTCATGCATTGTGTCAGTCACGCCGCCATCGTCTCACTGGTGGCGCCGCCTCCTCCAATGACGAGGCTTCATCAGTCAGGTGGCGCGCCCTGGCCACCCGAGGCGTTTTCTCATCCTGGAGAAGGTTATGGCCGTGTCAGAGGTGTGTGGGACGATGGTCCGAGCGGCCCCTCCGGCCGATGACGCCATGTTTCACCGTGTGCGAGGCGGCGTCACCACGCACGTCAGACAGGGAGCAGGATCGTGAGCACCAGGCCCGATGACGAGTCCCCGGACTCAACCTCCGAGGAGTCCTCGAGCAAGTCCACCGGCTCGTCCCGGCAGGGCAAGCCTGACAACTTAGCCGGACTGTTCGGCCTTGGACGCATGGGTGGGGGAGGGCCCCGTCCTCCCCGCGCTCCGCGCACTGGTAAAGGCGGCGGCCGTCCCGGTCCGCTGGTTCTGACCATCTCGATCATCGCGGCCATCGCCGTGGCCATCGGCATCCTGTCGCAGGTGTGGACCGAGGTCCTCTGGTTCAGTCAGATCGGGTACGCCCGGGTGCTGTGGACGCAGTGGATCGCCCTCATCGTCCTGTTCCTGGTGGGATTCGGCATCATGTTCGGGGCCGTCTTCGTCTCGATGACCAGGGCCTACCGGGCCCGGGAGATCGGGATGCCCGACGACGAGGCCACGCGCAACCTCGAGGCCTACCGCTCCGTCATCGAGCCCGTGCGACGTCGGCTTACCTGGGCAGTGCCCGCGGTGCTGGCCCTGTTCGGCTCGGCCTGGGAGCTGGCCCCCAGCTGGCGGGAGATTCTGCTGGCCTTCAACTCCCAGTCCTTCGGAGTCAAGGACCCCCAGTTCGGGATCGATATCTCCTTCTACGTCTTCATCCTGCCCGCGGTGCTGACGCTCGTGTCCTTCCTGTCCGGCGTCGTCCTGTTCGCCGGGGTGGCCTCGATCGTCGTCCACTACCTGTACGGCGGTATCTCCGTGGTGCGTAAGCCCCACTTCACCAAGGCCGCACGCATGCACCTGGCGATCTTCCTGGCGCTGTACGCCGTCATCCGGGCCGTGGGCTACTGGCTGGGTCGCTACAGCGCCCTGTACGCCTCCAACTCCAAGTTCGACGGCGCCAACTACACCGACGTCAACGCGGTCATCCCCGCCAACGCGATTCTCGCGGCGATCGGACTGGCCGTGGCCTTCCTCTTCGTCGCCTCGGTGCGATCCAGCTCCTGGCGCCTGCCGATCATCGGTGTGGTTGTCATGATCGTCTCCTCCCTGGTGGTGGGGACCGCCTACCCGCTGGTCATCCAGAAGTTCATCGTCGACCCCAACGCCCAGCGCCAGGAGGCCGAGTACATCCAGCGCAACATCAATGCCACCAAGGCCGCCTACGGCCTGGAGAACGTGGAGACCACCAACTACGACGCCACGACGAAGACGGCGGCCGGCCAGCTGGAGAAGGACGCCGAGTCCACCACCTCGATCCGGCTCCTGGACCCCGGGCTCATCTCGCCGACCTTCCAGCAGGTCCAGCAGAACAAGCAGTACTACTCCTTCGCGAACCGGCTCAACGTGGACCGCTACAAGGTGGACTCCACCAGTCGGGACACGGTGATCGCGGTACGTGAGCTCAACCTGTCCGGCCTGGGCGAGCAGCAGCAGACCTGGGTCAACGAGCACACCGTCTACACCCACGGCTACGGCGTCGTGAACGCCTACGGCAACACGGTGGCCACCCGCGGCTACCCCTCGTTCTGGGAGGGGGGCATCCCCTCCCAGGGCGACCTGGGTAAGTACGAGCCCCGGATCTACTTCGGTCAGTCCTCGCCGTCCTACTCCATCGTGGGCGGCAAGGACAACGGCTCGCCGCGCGAGCTGGACTACCCCGACGACGAGTCCAAGACCGGTCAGGTCAACACCACCTTCGCCGGCAACGGCGGGCCGAGCGTGTCCAACCCGTTCAACCGCCTGCTCTACGCCGCCAAGTTCCGGGAGGCCAACATCCTCTTCTCCCAGGAGGTGCGCGAGGGCTCCCAGATCCTCTACGACCGGGACCCGGCCAAGCGCGTCGCCAAGGTGGCCCCCTGGCTGACCCTGGACAACAGCCCCTACCCGGCCGTTGTCGATCACGATGACAACCCGGCCACTCCCAAGCGGGTGATGTGGATCGTCGACGGCTACACCACGACGAACAACTACCCCTACGCCCAGCACGAGTCCCTGGCCAAGGCGACGGCGACCGCCGACAACAAGGGCGGACTTCTGCGGGCGCCGGAGGAGTCCAACTACGTGCGCAACTCCGTCAAGGCCGTCGTGGACGCCTACGACGGGTCGGTCAAGCTCTACCAGTGGGATGACAAGGACCCGATCCTCAAGGCCTGGCAGAAGGTCTTCCCCGGGACGGTCACGCCCATGAGCCAGATGAGCGCCGACCTCATCGCCCACATGCGCTACCCCGAGGACCTGTTCAACGTCCAGCGCACCATGATGGCGACCTATCACGTCAACGACGCCGCGGAGTTCTACTCCGGTGGAGACTTCTGGAAGATTCCGGATGACCCGACCACACCCGGTCAGGACCAGCAGGCCCCCTACTACCTGACCCTCAAGATGCCCGGGCAGGACCAGGCGAGCTTCTCCCTGTCCAGCGCCTACATCATCGGCGGAAATACCAACCGCAACGTGCTCACCGGCTTCCTCGCCGTGGACTCCGAGACCTCTCCCGGCACCGGGAAGAAGGGGGAGCGTAGTCCGAGCTACGGCAAGCTGAGACTCCTGGAGCTTCCGCGTTCCTCGAACGTGGCCGGGCCGGGGCAGGTGCAGAACATCTTCGACTCCAACCCGGAGATCTCCAAGGAGCTCAACCTCCTGTCCCAGGAGGGCTCCCAGGTCATCAAGGGCAACCTGCTGACGCTGCCCGTGGGAGGCGGACTGCTCTACGTCCAGCCCGTCTACGTGCAGTCGTCGTCGGGAACTCAGTACCCGCTGCTGCGCAAGGTGCTGGTCTCCTTCGGGGACAACGTCGGATTCGCCGACACCCTCTCGGGGGCGCTCGACCAGGTCTTCGGCGGTAACTCCGGGGCGACCACGGGTCAGGAGGCCATCGACGGCGATGCCGCCGCGGCCAATGACACCAATGAGACGACCGACGGTAAGGACCCAACGGCGGATGGCGGGGCCAAGGCATCGGCGAGCCCGAGCGCCGCGCCCACGGCTTCAGCCAGTGCGTCCCCCTCGGCCTCGGCCAGCGCGTCCTCCAGTTCCTCCGCCACCCCGTCGGCCTCGGGAACCTCGGATCCGAAGGCGGAGCTCAATCAGGCGCTCTCCGACGCTCAGACCGCGATGACTGACGCGGACACAGCCAGGAGCAAGGGCGACTGGTCGGCATACGGCGATGCGCAGAAGCGCCTCAACGAAGCCGTCAAGCGGGCCGTTGAGGCCCAGAAGAAGCTGGGCTGAGCCCGGTCGGCCGCCACTGAGGGCGTGCCCTGCGACCCGCCTCACCGGGTGGTGAGCAAGGGCACGCCCTCGTCATTTGCCTCAAGGGTGGGACGCCTCCTAAGGTTGGTCTCACCGACGCGGGGTGGAGCAGTTCGGTAGCTCGCCGGGCTCATAACCCGGAGGTCGCAGGTTCGAATCCTGTCCCCGCTACCACTCCAGAGAAGCCCGGTCCTTCCCAGGACCGGGCTCCTCTGTTCTTGTCTGTTCGGCCGTCCGACTGAAGAGAGGCAACGGCCTTGAGGGGGCGTACGTTATGACGTACGCTTACTGTGTGTCTACGATTCCAGTGACGACCGCTCGTTCTCAGCTGTATCGGCTCATCGACCAGGTCAACGAAGACTCCGAGCCACTGGTCATCACCGGCCAACGCGGCAATGCCGTCTTGGTGGGGGAGGAGGACTGGAGGGCGATCCAGGAGACGCTCTACCTGGAGTCCGTCCCGGGCATGATGGACTCGATCCGAAATGCCCGACGTGAAGGCGTCGAAGCGGGCTCGGAAGAACTCGACTGGTGAGCTCGTGGCGAATCGTGTTCTCACGTCAGGCACAGAAGGATGCGAAGAAACTCACCGCGGCGGGACTCAGGCCTAAAACCGAGAAGCTCCTCAACCTCATGCGGGAGAATCCCTTCGTCAAGCCGCCTCGTGACGCAAAGCTGGTCGGGGATCTATTGGGCTGCTACTCGCGGCGTATCACTATCCAGCAGCGACTCGTCTACGAGGTGCACACCGACGAGAGGACCATCCATGTCCTGAGAATGTGGACCCACTACGAGTGATGACGCCTCCCCGCAGACTCGGCGTGATGCGATTCCTGGAGCCTGGCAGCATTGCGGGCACATGGCTGGGTAGCGCCGGTATCTCCCTCATGAACACGTTCTCGGTTGCTTGCGCGCCCGCGTGGGATCTGTGCGAAACTCAAGTATGGCAAAGAAGCACCCCACCATGGACCGTTCCCTGTACGAGGCAGAGCTGCTGAGGCTGCAGGCGGAGCTGGTCGAGATGCAGGAGTGGGTCAGGGCCACTGGAGCCCGGGTCGTCGTCATCTTCGAGGGTCGTGACGCGGCCGGCAAGGGTGGGGCGATCAAACGCATCACCGAGTACCTCAACCCGCGTATCGCGCGCGTGGTCGCGCTTCCCGTGCCCACCGAGCGCGAGCGCACCCAGTGGTACTTCCAGCGCTACATTGCGCACCTGCCCGCCGCCGGCGAGATCTGCCTGTTTGACCGCTCCTGGTACAACCGCGGCGGCGTCGAGCACGTCATGGGCTACTGCACCCCGGAGGAGCACCGGCGCTTCCTCCAGCAGTGCCCGGTCTTCGAGAGGATGCTCGTCGACGACGGCATCCTGCTGCGCAAGTACTGGTTCTCCGTCCCTCAGAAGGAGCAGTACAAGCGCTTCAAGTCACGCATGACTGATCCTATGCGGCGCTGGAAGCTCTCACCCACCGACTTGGAGGCTCTGCCCCGCTGGGAGGACTACTCGCGGGCCAAGGACGAGATGTTCGTCCACACAGACATCGACTCCGCGCGCTGGCACGTCGTGGAGTCCGCCGACAAGCGCAAGGCGCGTATCAACATGATCCACCACCTGCTGCAGTCCATTCCCTACGAGCACGTGGAACGTCCCAAGATGAAGTTCCCCAAGAAGCCCTCGTTCCCGTCGTCGGGCTACCGCCGCACGGACCGCTCCCTCCAGAGCGAGGTGCCCGACTACGCGGCCACTCTCAGTGAGTCCGACGCAACCGAGCGCTACGTGGACCTTGAGGACCAGGGGATCAGCTAGGGCCGGCGGCTCCTGCGCCCCAACTCCTCAAAGACCTGCCCGACCGGCTCACGGATGATGAGGTCGGCGCGGGAGTCATACGGTGTGGGAGTCGCGTTCATGAGGACTAGGCGCTCACCGGCGTAGTAGTCGATGAGGCCTGCCGCCGGGTAGACGATCAGGCTCGTGCCGGCCACGATCAGCAGGTCCGCCTTCGAGATGGCCCGCACGGCACCCTCTATGACGTCACTGTCCAGCATCTCCCCGTAGAACACGATGTCCGGGCGCAGCACCGAGGCGCACGCGGGGCAGCGGGGGACCTCGCCGGAGCGGGCGCCGTCGACGTCGTCCAGGGTGACGTGCTCGCCGCAGCCGGTGCAGATCAGGCGCGACCAGTTGCCGTGCAGCTCGAGGACCCGCTCGGAGCCGGCCCGCTGGTGGAGGCCGTCAATGTTCTGCGTGACCACGGCCGACAGCTTCCCGGCCCGCTCGAGGTCGGCCACGAACCTGTGCGCCGCGTTGGGGGCCACGCCCTCGCGGGCGTTCTCCTGGGCGAACCACTCCCAGTAGGCCTGCGGGTGCACGGTGAAGAAGTCGATGGACAGCACCTGCTCCAGGGGAATCTCCCGGTCCTGGTGGTAGAAGCCCTTGGCGCCCCGGAAGTCAGGGATCCCCGACTCCGTGGAGACCCCGGCGCCGCCGAAGAAGACGATGCGGCTGGACTCTTCGATCCACTGGGCGAGCAGGCCCCACTGGCTGTCCTGGTGATCCATGCACTCCACCCTAACGCCGGGGACCAATCCTGCACGCGCAGAGCCGGTTGCGACGCCATACGAGACATATGCTCAGGACACAGGCAAGAGTGGACAGCGTCCCGGTGACATAACGCTCGAACTCGCTGGTGGTGATGAAGAGGTTGAAGACCGAGGCGATGAACAGCCACAGAGTCGAGGCATACACAACCCCTCGCGCGGTGCGATCACGCAGGGGACGGCATATCAGACCGCCGTACCTGAGGTACGCCATACCGCAGCTGAACCAGACCAGAAAGAGTGCCAGGTTGACCGGCCTGAGTAGGACAGGAGAGACGGTATAGGCGCCGCCCAGGACGAACCGGCCCAAAGGAAGTCCCAGGGCCAGCAGCAGTTGCAGCACGCCATTGATGAAGAACAAGGCGGCGCATATCACCGCGAGCACAGGTGACTTCATGAGAGCGACTGTATCGGCCTACAGGTCGGCAATGTGAAGAATCGAAGGACGGACAACTCCGCGTCAGGCTGGGACTCAGTGGATCGGTCGGTAGCCAGTGCGATCGGCCTTGATCCGCGCTGCGATGAGCTCAGGCGTCAGGTCGTCGTACATCGCGCCCGTCGCCATATGAGCGAATTGCTCCGTCAGGTTCATGCGGACCGGTCCTCCTTCCTGCCGCGCCGGTTGATCGACTTTCAGCCTCCTCGTAGGACGCTGAGTGATAAGGCAAGGGCCCAGATCAGCGGCGGAATAGTGTGGCTACGCTCCGCCAGACCTGGGCCCTGTGCGTGCTCGTCGTGGGGGAGAGCCTCAGATACCGAAGCCGACCCGGCGGGGCTCGGCCTCACCGAGCTCGACGTAGGCCAGGGAGCCGGCCGGCACGAAGACCTTGCGGCCCTTGTCGTCAGTGAGGGTGACGGCCTTGGTCTCGGCGTCGGCCACGGCGGCCAGCACCTTCTCCTGAGAGTCGGAGGTCTCCAGGGAGAGCTCGCGGCTGGCGTGCTTGATTCCGATCGTGACCTGCATGGGGCTCCTTCGCATCGTCTGTGTGCCGTATTGAGCGGCATAGCCCGTCGGGGAGAGGGGCGTGAACCTGGCTCGATCCTAGGGTGCCGCGGCCGCGCCGACCCTTCGCGCGCCCCAGGAGCCGCGGCGTTTCGCGCCACGCGGAACAGGCGCCGCCGGCGCTTCCGGGTGAAGGGCTTAAGACCGATGACGATCCGTTAACGGTGCACGATCATGTCGGTGGCCCGTGGTGAGATGGTCCCATGCCCCAGGACCCCGTCCGTCTCCTCCCGCCCGCCGAGGCGGCCGAGCTGCCCGCCGCCGACGCCGATGGGCAGCGGGTCCTGGACCGCGTGGCCGAGGGCTCCAACGTCGTCGTCCTGGGGGCTCCTGGGACCGGTAAGACGTCTCTGGCCCTGAGGCTGCTGGCCGAGGCGGTCGCCGGTGGACGCGACGCCGTTCTACTGGCCCCCACCCGGGCGCGGGCCGACTGGCTGCGCGGCCGGGCCGCCCACCTGCTGCGTGAGGGCCATGGCGACGGCGTCGTCCGAGTGCGTACCCCCGCAGCCCTCGCCCTGACGATCCTGACCACCTCCTTGACCATGCGGCCCGCCCCGCTGCCGCCCCCGGTGCTTCTGGCCGGTGCGGAGGAGGACTCCGCCCTGGCCTCCATGGTCAGCACCGTCATCTGGCCAGGGCTCCCCGCCGAGGCCACCGGGTCGCGGGCGTTCCGCTCCGAGCTGCGCAACCTCCTGGCCCGCGCCGGAGAGCTGGGCATCAGCGCCGACGACCTGGCCGACCTGGGACACCGGCTCAACGTCCCCATCTGGGGGCCCGCGTCCCAGCTCCTGCGCACCTGGGACGCGCAGGGGCGGGCCAGCGCCGAGCGCCGGGCCCAGACCCGCAAGATGGACACGGCTCGTCTCCAGGACCGCGCCGTCGAGGCCCTGAGCTCCTGGGGCGTCGACGCCGTCACCGCCCCCCGCCCTGTCCCGGACCTCGTCCTCGTGGACGACTACCAGGACTGCACGGCCGCCACCGCCAGGCTCCTGACGGCCCTGGCGACCCCGGACCCCGACGGGCACCGGGCGCAGGTCGTGGTGCTGGGGGACCCCGACGTCGCCGTGGAGACCTTCCGCGGGGGCACCCCCAGCCTGCTTATCGCCGCCGAGGACCACTCGGGGCTCGCAGCCACCCGCCTGCGGCTGACCACCTGCTACCGAGGCAACCCGGCCATCGCGGCGGTGATCCGCGACCAGAGCGCCCGGGTCCCGGTGACCGGCACGACCGCCCACCGGCAGACGACCCCGGCGCCCGGGTCCTCAGTACGGTCCTCGGCAGGGCCTTCCTCCGGGGCGAGTGACGCTGAGCGCCCGCAGGCGGCGGCCGGCGTCGAAGTCATCCTGGCCTCCTCCGCCTGGCAGGAGCACGCCCACGTCGCCCGGGCGCTCAGGCTCGAGCACGTCCACCACGGCACCGCCTGGTCACAAATGGCGGTCATCGTTCGCAGCGCCGCCGATGCCGAGACCCTCGCCAGGGACCTGCGCAGACGAGGCGTGCCCCTGGCCTCACGCACGCCCGCGGTCCTGCTACGCGCAGAACCGGCCGCAGCCGCGCTCCTGGACATCGTGCGCGCCGCCATCCGCGACCAGCTGGGCGGGCACGGTGAACCGCCCCAGCGAGACGCCGCCATCAACCTCCTCACCAGCCCCCTGGTGGGGCTGACCACCATGGACCTGCGTCGACTGCGCCGCAGGCTGCGCCAGAACCCGCCGGCCGCAACCCCGCACGCCAGCGCGGCCGAGCCCAGTGAGCCCAGTACCTCCACCGGTCCCGCCCCCGTTCCCGCTGCAGGGACCGGGCCCCGAACCGGCGGCGACGCCGCCCTCCTGGCTCTGCTGGCCGACCCTGAGCAGACCTCCGGCTTCGCCCGGTCCCTGGACGGGCAGCCGCTGAGTGCCCAGGCGGAGCGGCTCCTCACCGCAGCCAGGATCCTTGAGGCTTTGCGCTCCGCCATCGGGCAGACCCCGGACGAGGCCCCGCGCGATGTCGAGGCCCTGCTGTGGGCCGCCTGGAACGCCTCCGAGCGGGCCGAGGCCTGGCGCGCCACCGCCCTGCTGCCCTCGGCAAGCTCGGTGCGAACGCTCCTGTCCGAGGCCGCCGAGCACGACCTCGACGTCGTCACCACCCTCTTCAAACGCGCCGAGGTCTGGGCCGAGCGCCACCCGGGCCAGGACGCCTCCAGCTTCCTGGCCGAGCTCGATGCCGAGGTCCTGCCCTCGGACTCCGTGGCCCCTCAGGGGCGGCGCCCGGAGGGGGTGGCCGTCATGACCCCGGCGGGTTGCGCGGGCCAGGAGTGGGAGCTTGTTGTGGTCGTCGGACTGGAGCGGGACCGCTGGCCGGACCTGCGCCTGAGGGACTCCCTGACCCGCACCGGCCTGCTCGTCGACGCCGTCACCGGCCGCCTGACCACAGACACCGCTGCACCGGGGGAGGGAAGCGGCGGCGGCAGCGGCGCCGTGGCCGCCGCCCGGGCGCAGGTGCGCGCCGACGAGCGCCGCATGCTCATCATGGCCCTGTCCCGCGCCTCCAGGCGCCTCCTGCTGACCGCCACCGCCGACACCGAGCACGCCCCCTCACCCTTCCTGACCGAGATCGCCCACAGCGCCGGGATCACCCTGACCGACGCCGACGGCGCCCCTGCCCTGACTCCCGACACCGGCGACCTCACCCTGCGCGGCCTGGTGGGGGAGCTGCGCCACGCCGCCATCTGCGGCAACCTCGAGACGGCCACCGACGCCGAGCGCCGCCGCGGCCGGGCCGCCGTCGACCTGTTGGCCGACCTCGCCCGCCAAGGCGTACCCGGCGCCGACCCCGCCACCTGGATCGGCGCGACCGGCCCCACCTCCACCGCCCCCCTCATCGCCGCCGGCGAGCGGATACGGGTCAGCCCCTCCGACGTCGAGGGCCTGGCCGCCTGCCCGCTCAAGTGGTTCCTGACCCGCAGCGGCGGATCGGCCCCCGCCAGCGACGCCCAGGCCCTGGGCAGCCTCGTCCACGCCGTCGCCGAACGGGCGGAGAAGGAGCACCTGCGCGGTCCGGCCCTGCGCGAGGCCTTCGAGGAGCGATTGACCGACCTCGGCTACCCCGCCACCTGGCAAGGAGGCCTGGCCGCAGACCGCGCCCGCGCCATGATCGAGCGCCTCGACGCCTACCTGGCTGACTGCGACGCCCTGGGCGTGCGCGCCGACGTCGAGCAGCCGGTGCGCGCCGACGTCGACATCCCCCTGAGTGTCCTCAGCCCCGCGGTCCGCCAGCGGGCCGGCCTGCGGATACCGACGAAAGGCGGCAACGCCGTCCCGATCACGATCTCCGGACGCATCGACCGCCTCGAGCACCTCGGCGGCCTGTCGGGAGGCGAACCGGAGGACACGGCCGGACCCGACCGGAACGGCACCGTGCGTGTCATCGACCTCAAGACCGGGCAGCGCGTCCCCAAGGACGTCCAGCGCCACCCCCAGCTGGCCACCTACCGGCTGGCCCTGAGCTCGCAGGGCCTCGACGTCGTCGGCGGAGCCCTCGTGCTCCTGGGCAAGGAGCCCTCCAAACGCTCCGGGGACGGCTACGTTCTGGCCCCGCCGGGCGCCGCACTCGACCCCAGCCCCGCTACCGTGGAACCTGCGGAGCAGCCCGCGGAGGATCCGGGTGATGAGGAAGCGAATGGTGCTACCGACAGCAGCGAGGAGTACTGGGCCGAGGACCTCGTGGCCGCCGCGGCCGTGGCCGGAGTGGGGCCGCAGATCGAGGCCCGCACCGGTGAGCACTGCCGTACCTGCCGGGTCAAGGACTCCTGCCCCGTGCAGGTCGAGGGAAGGAGAGTCGTCTCATGACCCCCACCGCCCCAGACCGGCTCACCCCCCAGGCCCTGGCGGAGGCCCTCGGCATCCACACTCCCACCCAGGAGCAGGCGCGCGTCATCGCCCACCGGCTGAGCCCCCTGCTGGTGGTCGCCGGAGCCGGCTCAGGCAAGACCGCCACCATGGCCCAGCGAGTCGTCTATCTGGTCGCCACCGGGCAGGTCCGCCCCGACCAGATCCTCGGACTGACTTTCACCCGCAAGGCCACCGCCGAGCTCGACCAGCGCGTCGCCTCCCGCCTGGCCGGCCTCAGTGCGGCCGGCCTGCTCCCGGCCACCGGGTCGGAGCACGACAGGGGAGTGGAGGGCACCGCTGACGCGACCGACTTTGGCGAGCCGATGATCGCCACCTACAACTCCTTCGCCGGAGCCCTGGTGCGAGACCACGGACTGCGCATCGGTGTGGACCCCGACTCCACCCTCATCACCCAGGCCCGCTCGTGGCAGATCGTCACCTCCCTGCTCGAGGCGCGCACGCTCCCGCTGCCCAACGAGAGCCTCAGCCACAACGCGAGCGCCGCCCTGGTCCTGGCCGACTCCCTGAGCCAGAACCTGCTGACCATCGAGGAGGCCGCCAAGGACCTGGCCGACCTGTCCGAGCAGTTCACCGCCCTGGCGGCCATCAAGGGCTGCAAGACCCTGGTCGGCAAGGCGCCCGCCGTCATGGCCGAGTGGGAGGCCCTGCTCGACGTCGTCGCCGAGCTGCATGCGCACAAACGTCACCACGGCCTGCTCGACTTCGGTGACCAGATCGCCCTGGCCTGCGCCATCGCCGAGTCCGTTCCCGAGGCCGCCGCCCAGGTGCGGGCCCAGTACCCCGCGGTCCTGCTCGACGAGTTCCAGGACACCTCGGTGGCCCAGGTCCGGCTCCTGTCCGCCCTCTTCGCCGACTCCGGGGTGACCGCCGTCGGCGACCCCCACCAGGCCATCTACGGGTGGCGAGGAGCCAGTGCCGCAGCCCTGGACACCTTCCACCAGCGCTTCAACCCCACCGGCACCGCCCTCCTGGAGTCCGGGACCCCACCGGCTGAGGCCACCCCCGTCCTGGAGCTGTCGACCTCCTGGCGCAACGACTCCACCATCCTGGAGGTCGCCAACGTCGTCTCCGCACCTCTGCGCTCCGGCGTCGTCGAGGACGGGGACCCGGTCGGCGAGCACCTCACCGTCGCCCCCTTGCAGGCCCGTCCCGCAGCCTTCGGCCTGGAGCCCGGCGCGGTGTACGGGGCCTTCCTCCAGGACCCGGCCGAGGAGGCCCGCACGGTGGTCGCCTTTCTTGCCGAGCGCTGGTCTCCCAGTGCCGAGATAGCCGTCCTGTGCCGCACCCGGGCACAGATGGAGCCCATCGCCGCCGAGCTGGAGGAGGCCGGCCTGCCCTACACGATCATCGGCCTGGGCGGGATGCTCTACGTCCCCGAGGTCGCCGACGTCCGTGCCCTGCTGACCGCGGCCTCGGACCCGGAGCGCGGGGACCGGGTGGTCAGGCTCCTGACCGGTTTCGGCATCGGTGCCCGCGACCTGCGGGCCCTGGCGTCGCTGGCCCGCGAGCTCACCCGCCCCGCGACCGAAAGCGGCAAGGAAGCACCAGGACCTCACGGCGACCAGGCCGAGGCCGACTCCCCACTGCTCAGCGAGGCCCTGGACACCCTGCTGCGATGGCATGAGGACGGCGTGCAGGAAGAGCAGGAAGAGTCCGCCGCGGCCCGGGACCTGACCGAGGCCGGGCGGGCAGTCGCGCTGCGCACCGCCCGGGCGATCCGACGCATCCGGGAGGCCGTCTGCCTGCCCCTGCCCGACCTCGTGGCCCTGGCCGAGCAGGCCCTCGACCTCGACATCGAGATCGCCGCCCGGGTCGGCCACCCGATGGGGCACCGCGCCCTCGACTCCTTCCACGAGACCGCCCGGGCCTTCGCCGCCGACACCGACGCCCCCACCCTCACCGGCTTCCTGGAATGGCTCGACGCCGCCGAGGAGCACGAGGACGCCATGAGTGCCCCCGAGGTCGAGCCCTCGCCCGGGGCGGTCCAGCTCCTCACCGTCCACGCCGCCAAGGGCCTGGAATGGGACGTCGTCGCCGTCCCGGGCATGGACGAGCAGGTCTTCCCCTCCTACACCAGTGCCGTCAAGGACGATCTTCGCGTCGCGGAGACCGGCTGGATGGGCTCCACCTCCACCTTCCCCTTCCCGCTGCGGGCCGACGCCGGCGACCTGCCCCCCTTCACCGTGGGGGACCTCGACCCGGCTGTCACCGACAAGCCCCTCCTGACCGAGACGATGAGCGCCTACAAGGAGGCCCTCGGGCGCCAGAGCCTGCGCGAGGAGCGGCACCTGGCCTACGTGGCCTTCACCCGGGCCCGCCACGAGCTCCTCCTGACCGGCTCCCACCTGTCCAAGACCGCCTCCAAGCCCCGTCGTCCCTCACGCTTCCTCACCGAGCTCCAGCGGCGCGACCTCCTGTCTCCCTACGCGGAGGGCTGGGTCGACTTCGATGAGTCCCGCCCCAACCCACTGACCTCCCTGACCCAGGTGGGCACCTGGCCCCCCGACTCCGACGCAGCGGAGACGTTGAGCGGCCAGTCCGCGGAGGCCGGGGGAGAGGGGACCGCGGTCACGGACCGCGTCGCCGCTGTGCGCCGGGCCCGGTACGCGGCCGCCGCCCAGGTCACCGCCGCTATGGGTGGGGCTGAGCCCGTCCGGGAGGCGCCCGCTCAGGCCCAGCCCGACGACGAGACGGTGCAGCGGTGGAGACTCGAGGCGGGACTCCTCCTGGCCGAGCGCTCCCGGGCCCTGGCCGGCGGGCCCGCTGTCCGCCTGCCCGAGCACCTGGCCGCCACCCGCCTGGACGACCTGCGCGCCGACCGCCACCAGTTCGCACTCGACCTGCGTCGCCCGCTGCCACCTGAGCCCCGCGCCGCCGGCCGGCTCGGAACCGTCTTCCACGACGCCGTCGCCCAGCGCCTGAGCGCTCGCGGCACCCTGTTCGGCCTGGGGCAGGCGGGCGTGCCCGACAGCCTCGGACCCCAGGACCGGGACCGCATCGAGCGCTGGCTGGAGACTGCCGAGAACCTGCCGCTCCTGGAGGACTACGTCCTGGCCGAGACCGAGACGGACCGGGAGATCACTATCGGCGGAACCACCCTGCGCTGTCGCATGGACGCCGTCTTCCACCGCTTGGACGGTTCCGGGTGGCTCATCGTCGACTGGAAGACCGGGCGACGACAGGTGCCCGTGGACCAGCTCAGCGTCTATGTCCACGCCTGGGCGGCCTCCCAAGGCGTGCCCACCGCCTCAGTACGGGCTGCCTACGTCTACGTCGACTACCCCGGAGGACGCGTCGATGAGCTCACCGCCGAGGGCCTGCTCAGCATCGAGCAGATCCAGGCGGCTTTGACAGTGGGGTAGGGGTCGCAGCGGGGTCAGGGCCGCAGAGCAGCGCGCCTGTCAGCTCTCCTCGTCGTCGACGCGCACCATGGTCACCGGGTTGGTGATGGCGTCAGGCTCAGCCGGCTCACGAACCCCGGGAACCGGTGCCAGCCGGGGCGTGGCCGGCTCCACTAGCGGGGCGTCACCCACCTGGGCGGCCAGATCCTCCAGCATCGCCACCGCGTCATTGATGACCGGCTTGTCCCCGGTCCTGACCCCGTGCAGCAGCCAGCGCGCCAGGCTCAGCTCACTGACCAGCTCGGCGCGCTCACGCAGGTGGCGGTCAACGCCCTCGGAGCGGGCGATGTCGTAGGCGTCCTCAATGGAGTCCAGGCAGTCCACCGGCGCCGATGAGTACACCCAGGCCAGGTCCTCGGCCGGGTCTCCCACATGCGCCTGGGACCAGCCCCGCACGGCCACCACCGTGCCGCCGGCCACCAGGACGTTCTCCTCGGCGAGGTCCCCGTGAACCACAGTGGGGCGGAAGCGCCACAGAGCGGTGTCCTCCAGGGCCTGCTCCCAGCGCCCCAGCAGCGCCGGTGGGGTCCTGCCTGTCGCGGCGGTGTCGTCCAGCAGGCTCAGCCAGCGCCGACGCACCTCCTCAGCGTCGTAGACCGGCATACCGGCCTCGGAGATCACCGTCATGGACAGCTCGTGGATCTCACCGAGTGCCTTGCCCAGGCCCGCCGACATCCCCGGCCCCGGCCGGAGCGTCTCCACCGGGATCGGCTTGCCCTCCACATGGGAGCGGACCTGAATGTGCGCGTCCTTCTGACGCAGAGACCCGGCGACACGAGGAACATCGAAGGAGAGCCGTCCGTCGTCGACGACCCGTCCGATGCGGCGCAGCACCTCGGCCTCAGCCTCCAAGGAAGCGCCCACGGCATCGGTACGGGCCTCATGGACCTCCCAGTGGCGGCCCTGGGTGTCGATGACGCCGATGATGTGCCGCTCCGGGGTCTCGGACTGAGGCAGCGCCAGCCGAGTCGGGTTGAGGCCGGCGACGGCGACGCTCGCCATCGCCGCCAGGGAGAGCGCGGTGTGGCGAGGACGAGGAGTCTCGGCGGTCTGGGCCTGTGGGGCCGGCGTGCTGCTGCGGGGCGGCTCGGCCGAGGCACCCGGCAGCGGGGCCACGACCACGGGCGCACGATAGTCCTCGTCGTCCTCGTCGGATCGCTGATCGGAGGGCTCAGCCTGTTGCTGGTGGTTGTCCTCATCGCCGACTTGAGCCTCAGCGCGCTCGACGTCGGAGGTCACCTCATCGGCGAGGCTGTCGACACCGCCGTCGACATCAGTGGTGCCGGGGGCGTCCGGGGACTGCGGAGGCTGTGACATGGTCCAACCGTAGGCGACAGGTCCTATATCTCGCAGGACAGCCGCGCCCGTCCGCTGGCGGCAAACGTCCAGGGACGTGGGCAACGGCTTGAGGAATGTGCCAGAAGACCGATGTTATCCACAGGTTATGTTGAGGTGGTGGCCATGGTATGACCAGGTGCCCTAGAGTTTATCCGTGACAATGGTCACCGACCGGCTGGTGTGTCACGGCTCAGTGCAGAGCCCCGGGTCGATCCTCACATCATCCTCACTCCTCCCCTCATACGACTCCCACGCTGAGAGGCATCATGGACGCTGCCGATCTTCTCCTGACCGAGGTTCGCGAGCTGGTGCGCGCTCGCGGCATCGACCCTCTCAAGGACGCCTCCGACCTCGACCAGCTCGTCACCCAGGCCGAGGAGGACTATCTGCGTCGCTCCGACGCCGGACTCGTCCCGCCGCTCATCGACCCCAAGGGGGCACGCACCCACGTGCTCGACTCCATGGCGGGACTGGGCCCGCTCCAGGGCTACCTCGACGACGAGTCCATTGAGGAGATCTGGGTCAACGCCCCCGGCCGAGTCTTCGTCGCCCGCTCCGGACGCCCCGAGCTGACCACCACGATCCTGGAGAGTGAGGACCTCACGGTTCTGGTCGAGCGGATGCTGCGGGCCTCCGGGCGCCGCCTGGACCTGTCCAGCCCCTTCGTCGACGCCCAGCTCGCCGGGGGACAGCGGCTCCACGTCGTCATCCCGCCCATTACCTCCCAGCACTGGGCGGTCAACATCCGCAAGCACACCTCCCGTGCCTCCCGCACCGCCGACCTGGTGCGCATGGGCTCGCTGACTAGCCAGGTCGCCGCCTTTCTGGACGCCTCCGTGCAGGCCGGCCTCAACATCCTGGTCTCGGGCGCCACCCAGGCCGGCAAGACCACCATGGTCAGGGCGCTGGCCGGAGCGATCCCGGGCGCGCAGCGGGTCATCTCCTGCGAGGAGGTCTTCGAGCTGGCCCTGCGCAACCGTGACTGCGTGGCCATGCAGACCCGGCCGCCCAACCTTGAGGGCGTCGGAGAGATCAGCCTGCGGCGGCTGGTCAAGGAGGCCCTGCGCATGCGCCCCGACCGCCTCCTCATCGGAGAGGTCCGCGAGGCCGAGGCCCTGGACCTCCTCATCGCTATGAACTCGGGCCTGCCGTCCATGTGCACCGTCCACGCCAACTCCGCCAGGGAGGCCATCATCAAGATCTGTACACTTCCGCTGCTGGCAGGGGAGAACGTCTCCAGCGACTTCGTGGTCCCCACCGTCGCCAGCGCTATCGACCTGGTCGTCCACCTCGACCTGGATCGCAGCGGGCGCCGTACCGTGCGAGAGGTCGCGGCCCTGTCCGGCCGGGTGGAGAACGGCATCATCGAGCTCTCAGACGTCTTCCACCGTGACCCCACCGGCAACCTCGTCCGGGGCGCCGGAGCGCCCGACGCCGCCGAGCGCTTCAACCGGGCCGGTCACGATCTGACCGCGCTGCTCAGCTCCCATCCCGCAGGTCCCCAGGAGGTCTACTGATGGGTGCCGTCGCCGGGCTCCTGGGCGGGGTGGGGCTGCTCCTGATCTGGATGGCCTGCACCTCCGACCCGCCTCGGTGGCGCTCGCGGCGCTCCCGTCTCCTGGCCGACATCCTGGTCCAAGCGGGTGCCGGCCGCACCAGCCCCGCGATGTTCGTCCTGGGGTCGATCGGGCTGGGGCTGCTGGTCGGTCTGGTCTTCCTGGGGATGTCCCGAGCCTGGCCGGTGGCCCTGGCCTTCACCGCCATCTTCACGGCGATTCCTTTCCTTGTCATCTCCTCGCGAGCGCGCAACCGCCGCACCCGGCTGCGCGAGGTGTGGCCCGAGGCCGTCGACACCCTCGTCTCCGGCGTTCGTGCGGGCATGAGCCTGCCGGAGGCGCTGACCAACCTCGGTGAGCGCGGCCCGGAGGCAGTCCGCCCCCAGTTCCGGGCCTTCGCCACCGACTACGCCGCCTCGGCCCGCTTTGACAGCTCCCTGGACCGTCTCAAGGCCCGCTTCGCTGACCCGGTCGCCGACCGGATCGTTGAGGCCCTGCGCCTGGCCCACGAGGTCGGCGGCACTGACCTGGGGACGCTGCTGCGCTCCCTGTCGCAGATGCTGCGTGAGGACATGCGCACCCGAGGCGAGCTCGAGGCTCGCCAGTCCTGGACCGTCAACGGCGCCAAGGTCGCGGTCGCCGCCCCGTGGCTGGTCCTGGCGCTGCTGTCCAGCCGGCCTCAGGCAGCAGCGGCCTACGCCACCACCGCCGGAGCCGTCGTTCTCCTGATCGGAGCCGTTGTATCGGTCATCGCCTACCGGCTCATGCTGCGCCTGGGGCGACTGCCCGAGGAGGAGAGGACGCTGCGATGAACCCCATGAACGCGATGCTCACCGGTGGACTCGCCGGGCTGCTGGGGGCGGTGGGCATCCTGAGCGTCATCTCAGCCCTCCGCCGACGCCGCCCCACGCTCATGGCCCGCCTGGAGCCCTACGTCCACCGCCGGCCCACGACCTCCGGCCTGCTGGCCGCTCCGGCAGGGCCGACCTCTGACGGGAGCACCGTCGTCGGCCTGCTCATGGCCTCCACCGCACGTGCTCTCAGTCTCGGCAGGCTGATGGACACCCTGGGGTCGTCGGCCGACTCGGTCCGGCGGCGCTTGACGCGATCAGGGTCGTCACTGGGGGTCGACCAGTTCCGCCTCCAGCAGGTCCTGTGGTCGACAATGGCGCTCCTGCTCGTCCTGACTGCAGGCGGCCTGGCGGCCCTGGCCCGCTCCGTCAACGTGCCCGCGCTCATCGTCCTGTGCCTCATGGGCACAGTCGCCGGGGCCGCTGCCCGCGACTGGTGGCTCAGCCGGGCCGTGGCGAAACGGCTGTCGCGGATCGAGGCGCAGCTGCCCGACGTCGTCGAGCTGCTGGCCCTGGCGGTGGGGGCCGGTCAGGGCCCAGTGCCGGCCATTGAGCGCATCGTCGCGCTGGGCCGGGGCGATCTCGTCGACGAGCTGCGCAGCACTCTGACCGACATCCGCTCCGGCACGGTGCTGTCCACCGCGCTGGACCGTATGGAGCGGCGAGTCGGCTCCGTCCACGTCACCCGCTTGTGTGAGGCGATCATCGTGGCCCTCGAGCGCGGCACACCACTGGCCGAGGTCCTACGCTCCCAGGCCGCCGACGTGCGTGAGGCGGCGCGCCAGGACCTCATGGAGGAGGGTGGAAGACGAGAGATCGCCCAGATGGTCCCCGTGGTCTTTCTCGTCCTGCCCATCACCGTCGTCTTCGCCCTCTTCCCGGGACTGTTCGTTCTCACGTTGGGGGTGTGAAGCGTCCTCACCTCCCTCCGGCACCTGCCGAGCCCAATCAGCCTTCGTCCTCTTGCCCAGAATCCCGACCGACAGCAAGGAGCAGTCATGAAGCGCCTCATCCCTCCCACATCCCACCGTCCTCACCCCGGTTCCCGGTTGTGGCGTGCCACCGGTGCGCCTCGGATCGATCTGCGCGATGAGCGCGGCGACGTCCCCGGCTGGGTCCTGGTGACCCTCATGACCGCGGGGCTCGTCGTGGCCCTGTGGACGGTGGCCGGCAGCACGCTGACCGAGGTCTTCCTCAACGCCATCGCGAAGGTGACCAGTGCGATCTGAACGAGTGCCCCGCCTCGGGGTGCTCCAACGGGCTGGTCGCGCCCTGCCCCGGCCGGGTCGCCCCTGCCCGCGCAAGCACAAAGAGTCGGGCTCGGCCGTCGTCGACTTCGTCATGGTCGGTGCCCTCGTCATCGTCGTGTTCGTGGCGCTCCTCCAGGTGGCCCTGGGGGTCTACGTCCGTAACGTCGTCACCGATGCCGCGGGCGACGGCGCTCGCCGGGCCGCACTGGTCGGGGGCACGGAGGCCGAGGCGCGCCAGCGGGTGCAGGTCCTCACCGACGCCGCCCTCAGGCGTGGCTACGTGGATACCGTCACCGTCTCGCGGGTCCCCTCCGGCGACCTGAGGATCGTTGAGGTGACGGTGACAGCGCCCTTCCCGGTCCTGGGGCTGTTCGGCCCCGGAGGGACACTGCGGGTCACCGGGCACGCCATCGACGAGTCCTCCCTGATCCAGGAGAGGTGAGCTCGGGTGATAGCCATGGTCGGCTCCAGGCGACGCGGGAGCTGTGCCGCGCCGCGGTCGCCGAGGGCGGTGCCGGCCCCCGCCCTCATCGCCGGGAGGGCAGTCAGCCGGCTCCGAGAGGCACTCAGGGCAGGTCCCCGAAGCGTCCGGCGGTTCATGAGCCAGGAGGAGGGCAATGCGATCGTCGAGTTCATCGGGTGGAGCGCCGTCCTGGTGGTGCCCGTGCTCTACCTGGTGGTCACGCTCGCCCAGCTCCAGGCCACGGCCTTCGCCGTCGCCTCGGCGGCAGACGCCGCCAGCCGGGTCCTGGAGGTCGACGACTCGCCCTTAGCGATGGATAACGCGCAGCTGGCCATGCAGCTGTCCCTGTCCGACCAGGGCATTGACGCCGACCCGTCCGGCTCCCTGTCGGTCACCTGTGCTCACGGCTGTGCCCGGGGCCAGGCGGCGATGGTCGAAGTCTCAGTCGGTGTGGATCTGCCGGGCTTCGCCTCGCTGGGGATCGGTCGGGACGTCGTCGTGGTGGACACCGAGCGCTCCATCACCCTGCCGGGCAAGGAGGAGCAGTGAACCGGAGTTCCGGCCCCAGGGCCGCCCAGCGTCGGGCCCGTGCCCTGCTGCGTCGCCTGCACCACGAGGAGGACGGGCAGACGCTTCTCCTGGGGGTTGGGCTCATCTGCGTCGTCCTCGCGCTGCTGTTCGTCGCAGCCTCGGCAACCGCCGTCTACCTCGACCTCAAGACCCTCACGTCACTGGCGGACTCGGCTGCGGCCGCGGGAGCCGACAGCGTGGAGGCGCACCCCTACTACGGGGGCGGTGCCACGGATGACGCACCCGGGTCCCTCACCGACGCAGGGGTCGGGCGCAAGGCGGCCGAGGACCTGTCCGCCCAACCGGCAGCGGACAGGCTGGAGGGGGTCACGATCGTCAGCGCCCGGGCCGCCGACAGCCGCACCGCCGTCGTGACGCTGCAGGCCCGCTCCCGTCCGCCCTTCCTCCCTTGGGGGATCCTTCCGGCAGAGGGCTTCACCATCACCGCCACCGGCTCTGCCCGAATGACGACGACGCAGTGAGCCGGCGGACTCACTGCGTCGAGACGGATGGGTGAAAGGTTGTGCGTGGCCGGAGGCGGCCCGTCGCTCAGGCCTGCTCGACGAAGCCCGCTGAGACCATGGGGGAGGGGTGCCGGCGCAGGTGCATCCGGGACCGCAGCTCCTCAGTCTGCCGGCGCGAGAGCTGGGCGATGTAGGCCCGCTTCACCGTGAACAGGATGTTGAGCCCCACCAGGAGGTAGAAGGCGTTGGCGATGACGCTGGGCCAGGCCCCGGAGCTTGCGCAGTTGATCGTCAGCAGCACGGATCCGGTGATGTTGAGGGCCTGGTACTTGAGCGAATCGCCGGCGATCGTGCCCTTGGAGACCAGGAAGTAGGCCACGAGGAGCTCAGCGGCACCGATCCAGCCGCCGATAGAGATGAGGGAGGAGAGCACGTCGTTCACGGGGATGATTCTTAGACACCCCCGAATGAAGGTCAATCGCATCTATCTGCATGAGGGATGTAGATTTACTTCATGCAGGTATTGCCCCAGAGGCTCTCGGTTCTATTGGCCGTCCATCGAGCCGGAGGAGTCGTCGCAGCGGCAGATTTCCTTCATATAACGCCGTCGGCCGTCTCCCAGCAGATTCGCCTCCTGGAGCGCGAGTGCGGTGCCCGGGTCCTGGATCGCACACCCACCGGAGCCGTGCTCACGGCAGCAGGGAAGGTTCTGGCGGACGCGGCCGAGCGCATCGAGGACGAGCTGACCACCGTGCGCCGCGAGCTGGCGGACCTGGACGACTCCATCCCCTCCGGTGTGGTGCGTGTCGGCAGCTTCGCCTCCGCTGTCCGGGCGCTCCTGCTGCCCCTCCTGAGCTCGCTGGCGACCACCAGCCCCGAGCTGGAGGTGATCGTCGAGGAGGCCGAGGAGCGCAACGCCCTGCCCCGCCTGCGTCGCGGTGAGCTCGACCTGGTCCTCATGGAGCGTGACGAGCACACGCTGCCCGCGGCGCCTCGGGGCATGGCCGACATCCCGCTGCTGGACGAGTCCTGGCTCGTCGTCGTGCCGGCTGAGCAGGCGGCCCCCTCGACCCTGGCGGACCTGGCGCGCGCCACCTGGATCGATCTGGCCCCGGGGACCGCGGGCGCCTTCGCCCTGGACCGTCTGGAGCGTCAGCTGGGGGTGCCGTTGACGACACGGCACGTCGCCTACGACTACGACGTCGTGCTGGCCATGGTCAGTCAGGGCCTGGGCTGTGCTCTCCTGCCCGAGCTGGCCGTCTACTCCGGGCTCGTCCCCGATGAGCTCAGTGTGGTGCGCCTGCCTGGGCTGGGCGTGCGCCAGCTGGTGGTGCGCCACCGATCGACCCGCACCGAGCCGGGCCCGGCGACACGCGCGGTGCTCGAGGCGCTGCTCGCCCAGGCCCAGGGCATTGAGCTGGGGTGAGAGACAGTTGAGGGATAACGGTGGGCGTGACCGAGCCGTCGAGCGAGCCCGAGTCCGCCCTGACGGCGCCCCTCGCAGGTTCTGCCGTAGACTCCCCTCCGTGGCCACTGACTTCTCCGCTGAGATCGAACGACTCCGACACACCTACGCCTCCATTGCCGCGGTGACCGACCCCGAGGCCCTGCGCGCCCGGATCGCCGAGCTCTCCGAGCAGGCCTCGGCCCCCGACCTGTGGGATGACCCCGACTCCGCCCAGGTGGTCACCTCCGCGCTGTCCCACGCCCAGGCCGACCTCAAGCGGGTCGAGAGCCTGGGGGAGCGCATCGAGGACCTCGAAGCGATGGTCGAGCTCGCCGGCGAGGAGGAGGGTGAGGATGCCGCCGAGATCCTCGCCGAGGCCGAGACGGACCTGGCGGCCATCAGCAAGGACCTCTCCGACCTGGAGATCCGCACGCTGCTCAGCGGCGAGTACGACCCCCGCGACGCCGTCATCACCATCCGCTCGGGCGCCGGCGGCGTGGACGCCGCCGACTTCGCCGAGATGCTCCTGCGCATGTACACCCGCTGGGCCGAGCGGCACGACTACCCCGTCAAGGTCCTCAACACCTCCTACGCCGAGGAGGCGGGCCTGAAGTCGGTCACCTTCGAGGTCCACGCCCCCTACGCCTACGGGACCCTGAGCGTCGAGGGCGGCACGCACCGCCTGGTGCGTATCAGTCCCTTCGACAACCAGGGTCGCCGCCAGACCTCCTTCGCCGCCGTCGAGGTCATCCCGCTCATCGAGTCCACCGACCACATCGACATCCCCGAGACCGACATCCGCATCGACGTCTTCCGCTCCTCGGGCCCCGGTGGGCAGAGCGTCAACACTACCGACTCCGCCGTGCGCATCACCCACCTGCCCACGGGCCTGGTGGTCTCCATGCAGGACGAGAAGTCCCAGATCCAGAACCGTGCCGCCGCCATGCGCGTCCTCCAGTCGCGTCTGCTCCTGCTCAAGCAGCAGGAGGAGGATGCCAAGAAGAAGGAGCTCGCCGGGGATGTCAAGGCCTCCTGGGGGGACCAGATGCGCTCCTACGTTCTCAACCCCTATCAGATGGTCAAGGACCTGCGGACCAACTTTGAGGTCGGTAACCCCGACTCGGTGTTCGACGGCGACATCGACGGCTTCATCGACGCCGGCATCCGCTGGCGCAAGCAGCAGGAAACGGCCGAGGACTGATCGGCTCGCTTTCTAAGAAGCATCATCGGAGTCAGGGATCCCCCGGAGGGGGCCCTGATTTCTTTTCCACGTGCCCCTGATTCCTCCGGGGTGCGATTGAGAGCGCAAAATGGTGGGCGTACCGTGAATTTCATGAGTACATCACATGGAAAACCTCGGTCGGTGGAAGTCTCATCAACACTCTCGTCTCTCGAGTCCCCGGATCTCAGTGGGGATCAATCGGATCAAGATCATCACCTCACCGCGGGCGGCAAGGTTGTGCGCATCGTGGTTGCGTTTGTGATGACCTTCGCCTGCGCGCTCATGCCGGGCGTCGTGGCACTCATTCCGCCACTTCGCTCCTTTGCTGCTGCGCACCCGCACCCCCAAGGTAATACCGGTGATCTGGCCATAGGTGCCTTCATTGTGGTGGTCTACGGGGTGGCAACGATTCTAGCGCTCATCTTCTGCTATGTGCTGCGTCGTAGTCTTGACCGCGGCCGGAGCGTCCATCTGCGCCTGCAAGTCGATTGTCGAGCCATGCGTTGGATGGCGGGGATGATCCTCATTGCCGTTGCTGTGGAACTTACGGTTGCCGGCCTCATCCATGCTCTTGGTCTCGCCAGTGAGGGTGGGGCAGCGCCGGATTTACCTTGGTGGGCTATGGTCGTGGCGACCCTCTCTCAGGCCTTTCTGCTTCAGGCCGTCCCTGAGGAGATGGTGTGGCGAGGCTGGCTCTTCTCCTCGCTGGGTGAGACACGTTGTGCAGCGGTATCCAGCGTCCTTGGATTCACCGCTGTTCATCTTTTCTCCCAAGGAGGTCAGCACAATCTTCTCGAGCACCTCACGTATCTCGCTGGGCCGTGTGGATTCGCGGTGACGGCATTGATCGTTCGAATGATCTCGGGATCAACCTGGGCGGCTATCGGCGTGCACGGAGGGTTTCTTGTGGCGAACGATGCGCTGACGGATCGGCTTCACCTCCCCGTCGGGTCGATCACCTGGATTCTCCAAGGTGTGATATGGGCCGCGGTCGGCCTTTTCATTCTCGCCTTTCACCGCCGTCGTCAGCGTCTGGCGGCGTTGATGGGCCGGACATGGTGACGCCTTCCCTCTCCAGGAGCCATTCCTTGCGGTCAACCCCTCCCGCGTAACCGCGCAGGCTTCCGTCGGAGGCGAGCACGCGGTGGCAAGGCACAATGAGAACGATCGGATTGCGCCCGACCGCGCCACCTACGGCCTGGGCAGACATCTGCTTGCGGCCCATGCGACGCGCAACCTCGGCAGCGATACGGGCATAGGTGCTGGTGGCGCCGAAGGGGATGGAGAGCATGATGGAGGAGACCGTCTTCTTGAAGTCGGAGCCCTCAACGCTGATCGGCGGGGTGAAACCCGGGTCAGTGCCCCCGAAGTAGCTATCGAGCCACTGGGCCGCCTGTGTGAAGACAGGCAGATGCGGCTTGAGCTCTGCGTTGCCGTCGATCGTCGAGCGGTCGTACTTCTGACCGTCGAACCACAGGCCTGTGAGGTGCTCGCCGTCGCTGGCCATGGTCATGGCTCCCAAGGGGGACTCGTAATGGCTGAGGTAGTGCATCGCTGCCTTCTTCTCGTTCCGCTTCTTGCTCTTGGTGGCGTGTTCGGACGCTGATTCTGCTTCTGCCTGGTTCCACAGGTGCATGACGGCGTAGGCCCGCCACGGTTTCCAACGTTCGGCCCGGGTGAGGATCTTCCCTGGGGGCGGGGATCCCAGCGCCTTCCTGACCTCCAGGTCGGTGGCGAGGAACGCGTCGGGCCAGGCCAGACAGCGCATGGCGATGTAGCCAGCGGTCCAGGCTCCAATACCCGGGATTTCCATGAATCGAGCAACTGCGGCTTCGGGGTCGGGGCAGCAGGAGGCGTCGATGGCACCAGCCCCCATCATCGCGGCCAGGCCGTGAATCGCCCGTGCCCGCGCAGTGATGATGCCGAGCGGTCCTAGATGCTGCTCGATCGCACCGTCGAGGTCGAGGAGCTCCTGAACCATGGGGAAGGTCGCGGTCAGTCCGTCGATTCCGGTATCCACGGGTGAACCGAGGGCCTGGACGAGCCGACCGGCCAGTGTCCTGGCCGCCTGGACCGTGACCTGCTGGCCCAGGACCGCGAGTACGGCGGTTTCGAAGGCGTCGAAGCAGCCTGGTACGCGTGTGCCCGGGATGAATGGTCCTAGTGCGGACTCGTCCATGCTTGTGAGTGCGCGAGCCACGGTATCTGGCTCGCAATGGAGATCGAATAGATTCTTGATCCCATCCAGCACCACCGGTAGCGCGGGCAGCAGGGAGGCGGAGACGGTCACGGTCAGCCGATTGTGCTTAGCGTCATTGCCCACGGTCGCACAGCCGGTGAGATCACGTCCTGAGGAGCGCAGGCGGATCGTCCTGGCGTAACAATCATCCTCGACCTTCTCGACGCCGGGGATGGCTCTGCGTGCCAGGAACTTCAGCATGAGGTCCCAACGATATGGGGGACGGTACCCGAGACTGAGCTGGACGGTGTCACCGTCGGCCCTGTTGAGCCGTGCTTGGCTGCGCAAAGCGGTGGGCGTCAGCCGGTAGCGACGTCGGAACACCTCATTGAAGCGGCGCAGGCTGCCGAACCCCGCGGAATAGGCCACGTCCACCACAGATAGGTCCGTGTCGGTCAGAAGACTCTTGGCCAGCAGAAGTCTGCAGGTCTGGCGGTACTCCACGGGACGCACGTGATAGGCGTTTTCGAAGACACGGCGCAGGTGGCGGTTGGAGCAGCCCAGATGACGGGCGATGTCCGTCAGGCTCCCCTGAACACCGCAGTTCCTCTCGATGTAGCGCGCCGCGGCGCGAGCCAGTGATGCTGAGGAGTCCACGGGGGCGTAACCGGGTGCCAGCTCGGGCCGGCACAGCAGGCAGGGGCGGAAACCAGCCTGTTCGGCCTCGGCCGCCGTGGCGTAGAAGGAACAGTTGACCGCAAGGGGTTTCCGTGCCCGGCACACCGGACGGCAGTAGATACCGGTCGTTGCGACCCCAACGAAGAATCGCCCGTCGAATCGGGTGTCTTTGGCCAACAGGGCCCTATACAGCGATTCACTGTCCAAATCCGGCATGTTCCTCCTCAGAAGTGCTCCAAGCATGGCATCGGAGCCGTGAGGAGTCCGGCCGTTTTCGGACATTGATGTCCAGCCATTGACGCGCTTCGGGTTGAGGCGGCGCCGTCGCCTCCCGGTTCGCCGGCGAGTAGTCCGAGAACATGTCGGTCCTCAGCGGCTCGCTGCGGATCCGCGTGCACCGTCTCACCTTCGCCGTCGTCGCCATTGCTCCGGGGCTCCCTTAGGCTTGGCCACGGTGCGCAGGGCGGGACCGGTCGGTCGCCGTCGTCGCGCAGAACCTCCGCTCACACCCTGACGAAAGGCGCAGACGAGCAGTGGCTGAGTACATCTACCAGATGATCAAGGCGCGTAAGGCCCACGGTGACAAGGTCATCCTCGACGACGTCACCATGGCCTTCCTCCCCGGAGCCAAGATCGGCATGGTCGGCCCCAACGGTGCCGGCAAGTCCTCCATCCTCAAGATCATGGCCGGCATCGACCAGCCCTCCAACGGCGAGGCCCGCCTGACCCCCGGCTACAGCGTCGGCATCCTCCTGCAGGAGCCTCCGCTCAACGAGGACAAGACGGTGCTCGGCAACGTCGAGGAGGGTGTTGCCGAGATCAAGTCCAAGCTGGACCGCTACAACGAGATCAGCGCCGCCATGGCGGACCCGGACGCCGACTTCGACGCCCTCATGGCAGAGATGGGCACCCTGCAGGACGCGCTGGATGCCGCCAACGCCTGGGACCTCGACTCCCAGCTCGAGCAGGCCATGGACGCCCTGCGCTGCCCCCCGCCGGACGCCGAGGTCAAGCACCTCTCCGGTGGTGAGCGCCGCCGCGTCGCCCTGTGCAAGCTGCTCCTCGAGGCCCCCGACCTCCTCCTCCTGGACGAGCCCACCAACCACCTCGACGCCGAGTCCGTCCTCTGGCTCGAGCAGCACCTGGCCAGCTACCAGGGTGCCGTCATCGCCGTCACCCACGACCGCTACTTCCTCGACCACGTCGCCGAGTGGATCGCCGAGGTCGACCGCGGCCACCTCTACCCCTACGAGGGCAACTACTCCACTTACCTGGAGACCAAGGAGAAGCGCCTCGAGGTCCAGGGCAAGAAGGACGCCAAGCTCGCCAAGCGCCTCAAGGAGGAGCTCGAGTGGGTGCGCTCCTCGGCCAAGGGACGCCAGGCCAAGTCCAAGGCCCGTCTGGCCCGCTACGAGGAGATGGCCGCCGAGGCCGAGCGCACCCGCAAGCTCGACTTCGAGGAGATCCAGATCCCGCCGGGTCCCCGCCTGGGCAACCAGGTCCTGGAGGCCACCAACCTCAAGAAGGGCTTCGACGGACGCACCCTCATCGACGGGCTCTCCTTCACCCTGCCGCGCAACGGCATCGTCGGGGTCGTCGGCCCCAACGGCGTCGGAAAGTCCACCCTGTTCAAGACCATCGTGGGCCTGGAGCCGCTCGACGGCGGAGACCTCAAGATCGGCCAGACCGTCAAGCTCTCCTATGTCGACCAGTCCCGAGCGGGCATCGACCCCAAGAAGACCCTCTGGGAGGTCGTCTCCGACGGGCTGGACTACATCCAGGTCGGCAACGTGGAGATGCCCTCGCGCGCCTACGTCGCCTCCTTCGGCTTCAAGGGTGCCGACCAGCAGAAGCCGGCCGGTGTCCTCTCCGGCGGTGAGCGCAACCGCCTCAACCTGGCCCTGACCCTCAAGCAGGGCGGCAACCTCATCCTCCTGGACGAGCCCACCAACGACCTCGACGTCGAGACCCTGGGCTCCCTGGAGAACGCCCTGCTAGAGTTCCCCGGTTGCGCCGTGGTCATCACCCACGACCGCTGGTTCCTCGATCGCGTGGCCACCCACATCCTGGCCTGGGAGGGAACCGACGAGAACCCGGCCAGCTGGTACTGGTTCGAGGGGAACTTCGCCTCCTACGAGGAGAACAAGGTCGAGCGCCTCGGCCCCGAGGCGGCCCGCCCCCACCGGGTCACCTACCGGAAGCTGACTCGAGACTGAGCGGCGCCCGCCCGGTTGACCGCATAAGAAGGAGAAGCGCCATTCCCTCAGCCAGACTGCTGGGGAATGGCGCTTCTCGTACTGCTTCAGAAGGCGACTTCATGCGTCTTGTCGGTTGGTGCCGCTTGCACTTAAGGTGCTGCGGGAGGTGTCATGATGCGTAGAAATACCCCAGGACTCATCCCCGAAGGCGGCGTTATCGGGAGGCTCCCGTTCGACGGGCAGTGGCTGACCGAGCGCAGTCCCACACGCCGTGTTCCCAGCCATGGGACTCACCTGTTCGCCACCACGTACGCGTTTGACTTCGTCGCCGTCGACGACGATGGTCTCACGGCTCCAGCACGCAGCATGCGTGCGCTCTTCGCCCCCGAACCGCCAGAGCTCTTCCACGCCTTCGGCCGTCCCCTGTACTCGCCCGTTGCGGGAACCGTGGTCTCCGTTCACGACGGCGAGCCCGACCACGTGGCGCGCCGTTCCGTCCTGACTCGCATCTCGTACGGACTGAGTCAGCCCCAACGAATTCGGTAGGGACTTCCCGCCATCCCCGGAAACCACATCATCATCCAGGTTGCCGAGGGGCCTCATTGCGTGGGGCTCGTACACCTTCAGCGAGGTTCCGTCCAGGTGTCGCCCGGCGACCGGGTGAGCGCAGGCGATCAGATCGGTCGATGCGGCAACTCCGGGAACTCCACGCAGCCCCACCTTCACATCCAAGCGATGGACAGCCCAGATCTCCGTGCCGCGAAGGGGATTCCGCTCCGTTTTGAGGAGTTCCGGCAACGCAGCCCGCAGCAGGGTGCCCCCTGGGCACTTCGGCGACAGTCGTGCCCCGAGCAGGGTTCGATCATCGCTCAGTCTTGAGGCGACGCCACACAACGAGCCTCGGATCCGGCGTGATGATCGGTCGTGGGGCGCTGCGTGCTGATCGTGGCGAGAAGCGGGGGATGGCTCTACGGCACAGTGCGCTGCTCCTGGTCGGGGGCGTACTTCTCCGGCGAGGACTGCGCTTTCCTGCAAACCTCTGGGACCCGGCCGTAGTCGTGTGGGGGAGATGTACGTCCTGGACGGACAACGCAGTTTCCGACCCATACCATCTGACCGTGAGGTCGGCATGTCTGCTCATGATCGCAGACCCTCCCGAGAATGCCAGGTGCTAAACGGTCCTTGTTATGCCGGATAGCGTTCCTCGAACCATGCCACCAAGGTGTCAAGATACGGGGGGCCGGCCAAGGAAGTGCTGGCCACCCTCGATCTGGACGAGCTCGACCCCGGGTGCGCCGACGAACCGGCTGAGGATGCCCAGCGGGACCATTTCATCCTGGTCGCCGCGAATAATCCAAATGGGAATGTCCAACCGCGCCGAATGCTTCTCGACAAAACGTAAGTAGGGCCACTCGAGCACCCCGCGAGGCGTGTTGATCTCGGGTTCTGCCTCCAGCTGCTCATCGGTCACCGAGTACTCGGCCATCATGTCCGGGATGTAGTACTCGAGGTCAAGAAGTGGCGACACCAGCCAAACGCGCTCGAAGGTCCCGGCAGGCGTGTCACACAAGGAGAAGTAGGCCCGAATACTGTGCGCACGCAGACCGATCTCGGTCGACTGGCTGTGGGCCAGCTGCGCGAACATCCGGACCTCAGGACTCGCCTCTATGGGGTTGAAGGCCTTGTCATCCTGACGATTACCGTGGGTGGGCAGATCGAAGGTGATCAGCTGGTCGCCCTGTGAGGCAATCACGTCGCCGCACTGTGCCATGACGGGGTCGCGCTTGTTCGAGAACTGGCCGTGTACACCGATAATGGCCCGTCCACCGGGCTCTCCTCACCTCAAGGCGGGAATTCCGTCGAGGATGAGTTCCTCCGGCTCACAGTCCATGGATCATCTCTCCTTCAGAACCAGAATCCTGTGAACAGCAAAGGCAGTAGTGACTCCTATGGAGAAACCTTCTTCTTAGGCATACCACGCCATAGTGCCGTGAACGATCGCCGCGATTGACGGACCGACGATCATGGCCACCTCTCTGCGTCGGATACCGATGCTGGCATCGACGGCCTGGACCGCCATCGCAGCCACGAGAACCATCCTCACGGTAGTGATGTCCGAAGCTGTGACAAAAGGTGCGACTGCCGTCACCACACCGAGGGGAACCGCTCGAGCCGCATACATCTGAGCAAAGAACCTCTCGCTGGCGCTGACCTCTTGCGACTTGCTCATGATCTGAGGTCGTACGACAGCCAGCAGTGATGACACTGTACTGATTGTTGCGGCGATAGCGTTGAGAACCTGAAGTACGGCAATCGACACCGTGAATCACCTGAGAGGAGAGAAGGATGCGGTGGGCCTCAGCCGGGGATGGCGCTGCCGTCGTCGCCCTCTCCCATGCGGATCCGCCAACGTCCCGAGCCGCCGTCGGACTGGGAACCGGTGGGCATGCGCACCATGCCCTCCTGGGCGATGGTCGACACCAGCCGGCCGGATGAGTCGAAGACCTGTGCGCGCGCCATGCCGCGGCCGCCCTGTGAGGAGGGGGAGTCCTGCACGTAGAGCAGCCAGTCGCCCATGTCGACGTCGCGGTGGAACCACTGGGCGTGGTCGAGGGTCGCCAGGCTCATGCCCTCACTGCGCCAGGACAGTCCCTGGCTTCGCAGCACCGGCTCCAGCATCACCTGGTCGCACACGTAGGCCAGCAGCGCCCGGTGCACGGTCTGTGAGGTCTGCTCCGGGATGCGGCTGCGCGAGCGCATCCACAGGTGCTGGCGACCGCTGCGCTCCTGGGCGGGGCGCAGGTAGAGGTTGCCCTCCACGTGCCTGAGGTCAAAGGCCGCCGTGCGCCCCAGGAAACGCGCCACCGGATGGTCGATGGTACGGAAGATCTCCAGTGCGCTCGTCAAGTCCTCAGGGCGCGGAACTATGGGGGCTCCCACGTGGAGGTCGGCGCCCTCCTGCTCCTCCTGGAAGGAGGTGAGCATCGTCAGGATCGGCGTGCCCTCCTGGGAGGCGGCGGTGCGCCGTTGGGAGAAGGACCGCCCGTCGTGCAGGCGCTCGACGGCGAAAGTGATTGGTGTATCGGGCTGACCGCCCCGCATGAAGAAGGCGTGAACCGAGTGCGGCAGGCGCTCACCGTCGCCGTCGTCCTCCACCGTGGCGGCCGCGGCAAGCATGCCCTGGGCCACCACTTGACCTCCGTAGACCCGGCCCGAAAGCTGGGGCAGGGAGCCCCCGGAGAAGACATCCTCCCCGTCACCCGCCGCCAGGCTGAGGATCCGGGTCACCGACCCGAGGGGCTCCTCCGTGGCGGCGGGGACGGGGTATGGAGTTGTCACAGACCGAGCTCCTCCAGGATCGGCAGCTTGGCGCGCACCGCCGAGCGCGCGTCCTCAGCCGTCGCCGCGTCCAAGGCGATCCTCGCCAGCTCCTGGCACTCGGTGAGCGAGACGGACTTCAGGACGGCGTCGACGTCGGGCAGCGCACGCGCCGTCATGGACAGGGAGGCGACCCCCAGACCCACGAGGACGGCGGCCAGGGCCGGGTCCGCAGCGGCCTCACCGCACACGCCGACCGGACGTCCCTTGGGGGAGGCCCCCTCGCAGGCGGTGCCGATCAGCCGCAGAACGGCCGGCTGCCAGGCCGTGGACAGATCCGCCAGCGAGGACAGCAGACGGTCGGCCGCCATGACGTACTGGGTGAGGTCGTTGGTGCCCACCGAGGCGAAGTCGGCGTGCTCGAAGAGCTTGTCGGCCATGAGCGCGGCAGAGGGCACCTCGATCATCATCCCGGCCGTCTTCAGACCGTAGGAGCGGGCCTTCTGCGTAAAGGCCTCGGCCTCCTCGGCCGTGGAGATCATCGGGGCCATGACCCAGACCTTCGCCTCGGTGGCGGCCTCGGCCTTGGCCAGGGCCTCGAGCTGGTGGTCCAGCACCTCGGGGTCGCGGCGCGTCGTACGGTAGGCGCGCACACCGAGCGCCGGGTTGGCCTCGGTGGCGTCGGTCAGGAAGGGCAGCGGCTTGTCAGCCCCGGCGTCGAGGGTACGCACCACGACCTTCTTGCCGGGGAAGGCCTCTAGGACACCCTGGTAGGCCTCCACCTGAGCCTCGACCGTGGGCTCCTCGGGCTGGTCCAGGAAGCAGAACTCGGTGCGGAACAGGCCGATGCCCATGGCTCCGGCCTCGGCGGCGCTACGGGCTCCGGCCGCGTCACCGACGTTGGCCAGCAGCTGGACCTCGTGGCCGTCCTTCGTGGCTCCGTCGCCGTTGAAGACACGCACGCGCGAGGCGAGCTCCCGTGCCCGGCGCAGAGCGTCCTCGGAGGGGTTGAGGGTGATGCTTCCCTTGGTGCCGTCGACCAGGACGATGTCGCCCTCGGCCAGCGCGTCGGTGACCTTCTCGCCAGTGCCGACGATCGCCGGCATGCCCAGTGCGCGTGCCAGGATCGCGGTGTGGGAGGTGGGACCGCCCTCGGAGGTGATGAAGGCGATGACCTTCTCGGGGTCCAGCAGCGCGGTGTCGGCCGGGGCCAGGTCGGTCGCTACGAGCACGAAGGGCTCAGGCAGGCGGGGGATCCCGGGCATCGGGGACTCGGTCAGGACGGCGACGATGCGGTCGCGCACGTCCTGGACGTCACGGGTACGCTCGGCCATGTAGCCGCCCAGGGACTCCAGCATGGAGGCAAGAGTTCCCGCCGACTCCCACACGGCGCGCTCCGGAACCAGGCGCTTCTCGCGCACCATGGCCTGCGCCGTCGAGGTCAGGGTGGGGTCGGCAGCCATCTGCGCGGTGGTCTCGAGGAGAGTGCGCGCCTCGGCCTTGGCCTCGGCCGCGGACAGCTCCAGGCCCTTCTTGACCTGCTGGGCCGCCAGTGCGATGCGCTCGCACTCCTTCTCGATGTCGCGACTGGGTTCGAGGGTCGCGATCTCGGGCTCAGGAATGGGAGGTGCCATCCTGGCGACGGGGCCGGCCACAAGGCCAGGGCTCACACCGATGCCGGACAGGGTTGTGGAGGTGGTGTCGGACGCTGTCATGTGGTGCTCCTCATCGGAGACGAATGGGGATCATTGCTCATTGTGCCCCGAGTGCGGCCGGAAAGAGATGTTTCCGCCAGGGGAATAACGATCTCCTCTGCGGCCGCGTCAAGGCATCTATCGCGTTCCCGTAAGGTTACGTGAGTGAGCCCCGTCATGCGAGGACGAAGGTTCTCCGGCGCGGTCGTCTGCTGTTCGGCAGGCCCCGCGGCCCGCGTGCGCACGCGTCTTCCTGCCGACCGGAACTCTTCGCCGCAGACGGGGCGGAGGTGGGATAAAGTGATCGCGAGCACGAAGGACCTCAGCTGCCCGACCACGCGCATGACAGACGGGGATTGCGCGAGGGCGGGAACCGGGAAGGAGAAGCCATGAGCACTGCATCAGACATCGTCGCCGGTCTCGGCGGCCAGGAGAACATCACCGATCTCGAGCCCTGCATCACGCGTCTGCGCGTCGAGGTAGCCGATCAGGCGAAGGTTGATGAGGAGGCACTGCGAGCGGCCGGCGCCTTCGGCGTGGTGCGTTCGGGCCGCGTCGTCCAGGTCGTCGTTGGGCCCACGGCGGACAACCTCGCCTCGGAGATCGCAGCTCTCTGAACTGATCGCCCCGTTCCCGGAGGGTCTGCGCGCCCGCCCGGCTCCAGCACCTGCAACGTGGAGCCGGGCGGCCTGCCTTTCCCCGCACAGCGGTGGGGCGCATCTCGGGAAACGGGACCCGATCTCGCCGTCCGCCCCGCTGATCGCCGACCGGCTGCGCGGTCCTGGGTACATGGTCCCGGGCGGCTCGACGGCAGTGGCGCCGTCGTGCGGCTTCACGGTGAAACAGTTGCAGCAAAACGTCAGAAGACGCGGTGCGGCGGGTGCACAACCCTCAGCCGCTAGGGCACACTTGGACACTGCTAGTCCTGCTAGCGCCCGCGTCCCGATCCGACCCATTCATTCCCAGGGGTGATGGCGGAGTGCAACCCCGCACCACGTCCGCTCCATGGCGCTCCATCGCACATCTGCTCACGCAAGGCTGACACACGCACATGAACGAGTTCAACGACGACCTGTTACCTGCTTCCGAGAGCCTCAAGCAACTGGCTGAGGCATACGGTGTCTCCACCGAGTACTGGGACTATCACGGCAACCTTGCCTCACCCTCAAGCGCCACTCTCAGGGCCGTGCTGGCCGCGCTAGGGGTGAGCATTAACTCCGAGGAGGAGATCGGGCGCGCTCTGCGAGAGGTCGAGGACGCCCCTTGGCGACAGGCGCTCGCTCCCACGGTCGTCACACGCGGCGGTGTGGAGTCCACCGTCCCCGTCTACGTGCCCGACGGCGCCAGGGTGCGGGTGCGCGTCGAGCTCGAGAACGGAGATGTCCGTGAGCTGGTTCAGACTGAGGACTGGACCGTGCCCCGTGAGGTGGACGGCGTCAAGCGCGGCCGTGCCTCCTTCATCCTCGGAGCCGATCTGCCTCTGGGATGGCACCGGATCATCGCCGAGGTCAGCCCCGGCTCCACGGACCAGACGGTTCCGCAGGGGGCTCATGCCGCGCCGCCCGCCGACGACGAGGCGGATACCATCACCGTGACCTCGGCGCTGGCGGTCACCCCCAACCACCTCGACCTGCCCGAGTCTCTCGGAGACCGGGGCTGGGGGGTCATGGCCCAGCTGTACTCGACCCGCTCGCGCGGGTCGTGGGGGACCGGTGACACCGACGATCTCACCGAGCTCGCCGCCTTCCTGGGGGACCAAGGGGCCGACTTCCTGCTCATCAACCCGCTGCACGCGGCCGAGCCGGTGGCGCCGATGACCCACTCGCCCTACCTGCCGGTGACACGTCGCTTCGTCAACCCCCTCTACATCCGTCCGGAGAACATCCCCGAGGTGGCCCGTCTGTCCGGCCCCAAGCGCTCACTGGTGCAGTGGGCCTTCGAGGAGGTCAAGGACAGTGACCTCAGCGCCGAGCCGATCGACCGCGACGCGGTGTGGAAGGCCAAGCGCGAGGCCCTCGAGGTCATCTTCGCCGCCGGTCGCTCCTACTCCCGACAGCGAGACTTCGAGCGCTTCCGGGCCGAGCAGGGCGAGGGCCTGGAGCGCTTCGCCCTGTGGAGTGCGCTGGTGGAGAAGCACGGGTCCCTGGAGAACTGGCCCGCCACGCTGCGGGAGGCGGACTCCGCCTACGTCGCCAACGAGGCGCACCAGCTGGCCGAACGCATCGACTTCTTCGCCTGGCTGCAGTGGATCGTCGACGAGCAGCTGGCCCGTGCTCAGGCCGAGGCCCTGGCCTCGGGGATGGCCCTGGGCATCATGGACGATCTCGCCGTCGGAGTGCACTCCCAGGGGGCGGACGTGTGGTCCAACCCGGAGGCCTTCGCCTCCGGAGTCACCGTGGGGGCTCCGCCGGACATGTACAACCAGCAGGGGCAGAACTGGTCCCAGCCGCCGTGGAACCCCGAGTACCTGGCGCGCAGCGCCTACGCCCCTCTGCGTGACATGGTGCGTACGGTCCTGCGTCACGCCGGCGCACTGCGCGTGGACCACATCATCGGCCTGTTCCGCCTGTGGTGGATCCCCGAGGGCATGGGTGCGGATCACGGCGCCTACGTGCGCTATGACCACGAGGCCATGCTCGGCGTCGTCCTGCTGGAGGCTCACCGGGCCGGCGCCGTGGTCATCGGTGAGGACCTGGGGACTGTGGAGCCCTGGGCGCGCGACTACCTGGCCAGCCGCGGTGTGCTGGGAACCAGTGTCCTGTGGTTCGAGAAGCAGCACGACGGCTGGCCCCTCCAGCCCCAGGACTACCGCAGGCTCGCCCTGTCCACGGTCAACACCCACGATCTTCCTCCGACTGCCGGCTACCTGGCTGACGAGCACGTCGATCTGCGTGAGCGCCTCGGCCTGCTCACCGAGCCGGTCGAGCAGGTGCGCACCGAGGCGCGCATCGAGCGCGACCGGATGACCTCCCGGCTGCGCGAGCACGGCCTGCTGGGGGATGCCCCCACCGAGCGTCAGGTCGTCGAGGCCCTGCACCGCTACGTGGTGCGCACCCCCTCGGTGCTGGTCGGCGTCGCCCTGGTCGACGGCGTGGGGGAGCGGCGCGCTCAGAACCAGCCCGGCACCGACCAGGAGTACCCCAACTGGCGGATCCCTCTGGCCGACGGCGCGGGAGAGGTCGTCCTGGTCGACGACCTGCCCGAGAACGCACGTCTGGGCAGCCTGCTGAGCGTCGTACGCGACGAGATGGCTTCTCAGGACTGATTGTCACTCGGTCCGCGGCCACTGCACCCCAGACGGGCCTGAGGTGGGCGAAGTGCTGAGACGCTGTGGCCCCGGCCGTCACCCTGACGGCCGGGGCCACACGCAAGCGGTCGAGGCCTGATGAGAGATGAGACCGGGCCCGCGTTCGGGTCTACGCCCAGGTCATGAGCGTGTCACCGGCTGCCGTCATACGGCCGGGTGACACGGGCTCCAGATCAGTCTCATCACCCTCCAGGGCGATGACGGGGACGATCGGGTTGAGTCCGCCGGCCTCGATCTGAGCCGGTGACCAGCTGATGACGGGGCTGCCTGCATCGATGGTGTCTCCCTCACTGGCCAGGAGGGTGAAGCCGTTGCCCCCCAGACTCACGGTGTCCAGCCCCAGATGGACCAGGACGCTGTGGCCGTCGTCGTTGGTGATGACGTAGGCGTGGGGGTGGATCTTCGTGATGGTTCCGCTGATCGGCGCCAGGGCGCTGACCTCACTCCCGGCACCGGTGTCCGGGGTGATGGCCACACCGGGGCCGACGATCTTGCCGGAGAAGACGGGGTCGGGAACGTCGCTGAGAGCGACGATGACGCCGGATACCGGCGACTGGACGGTCAGGCTCACCGCAGGTCCTCGATGTCCTCCGCGATGGTGTCCGCGTTGGGGCCGACCACGACCTGCACGATGTCGCCGAGCTTGACGACACCGTGCGCTCCGGCGGCCTTCAGGGCCGGCTCATCCACGAGGGAACCGTCCTCCAGCTCGCAGCGCAGCCGCGTGATGCAGGGTTCGATCTCCACGATGTTGTCGAATCCTCCGAGGGCGTCGACGATGCTCTGTGCCTGAGACATGGGTTCCTCCTGGGTCTGCCCGGGTGCTTGCCGGGCTCGGTGGGTAATGGTGCCGAGATGAGGCGTCAGGACATGGTGGAGGTGCAGTCAGGTGCGGCACCTTCGCCGGTACCGGACTAATGGTCCATACCAGTACCCCATGGTACAGGCCGCCCGGAGGTTGTCCAGTACCGACCTGTGTCAGCCCCTCAAGACGACGAGCGGTCCGGGCGAAAGGCGGGTTTGGGGGCGGCCACCGGGACCCACAGGGTGTAGCGGTCGGCGCGGAACAAGGTGCGCGAGTAGTCGATGGCGCAGTGCTCGTGGAAGGTTCGCCGGGTGATATCCAGGGTCGGGGCGCCCTCTGGGACGGAGAGCAGCGCTGCCTCCTGGGCCGTGGCTGCGTGGGCCTCGATCATGTCCTCACCCCACTGCGGCGCCAGGTCGGCGCTGGTCAGCTCGGCGTAGACCGAGAAGTTCGGGCTGGTGCGCAGCAGGTTGGGTAGAAGCGCAGCGGGAATCCAGTTCTCCTCGATCGCCATGGGGATGGCGTTGGCGGTCAGCAGGCGACGCAGGTGGTGGACCTCGGCCCCGGCCTCGAGCTCGAGCGCCTCCGCCACGGTCTCATCGGAGGCGACGGTCTCGGCCTGCAACATGACAACGCCGGGCTCCATCCCACGGCGCTGCATCTCCTGGGTGAAGGAGGTCAGTCGAACCTGCAGGTCGAGCTTCGGGGGCGCCACGAAGGTCCCCTTGCCCTGGTGGCGCTCCAGGATGCCGTCGACGACGAGGGTGTCGATGGCCTGGCGCACGGTCATGCGGGAGACCTCGAACTGCTCGCACAGCTCGCGCTCGGAGGGCACCGGGCTGCCGTTGGCGAGCCCGTTCCTGACCAGGTCCAGCAGGTAATTGCGCACGATGACGTACTTTGCCGGCTTCCTGCCTGCGTTCTTGGGCATGGGACTCCCCTGGTTGACAGTGGGTGGACGCAGCCAGGGCGAGGGGGATGGCTACGACCACTGCTTCCGCTGTGTCGCATTGACTTTCATATCATTATGGCCGACGAGTGTGCCCCGCGCTTGACATTGAAGGTTCTATCGGTTTTTCTGGTGGCACTGGTCCAGACGTGTTCGGTGTCGATCCGTCCCGACTACCACCGTCACGGTGGCTATCTCTGACGCGGCAGTGCTGCCGCGCGATCCTGAACTGGAGAACACTCATGTCAGTCAAGAAGAAGACGGGCGGTGCCTTCGCCCTTGCCCAGCGTCTGGGGAGATCTTTGATGCTGCCCATCGCCACGCTCCCGGCAGCGGGTCTGCTGCTGCGTCTGGGGCAGGCGGACATGCTGGGGGCGGAGGGGCTCGCCGCGAAGGCGTCCTGGTTGCAGCCCGTCGCAGACATCTTCAGTGCGGCCGGTGGGGCGGTCTTCGACAACCTGCCCCTCATCTTCGCCGTTGGCGTCGCCGTGGGATTCGCCAAGAAGGCCGACGGCTCCACCGGGGTGGCCGCGCTGTTCGGCTTCCTCGTCTACCGGGCCGTCACCTGGACCATGTCCCCCATCATCATGGGCAAGCCCGCGCCCCTGAGCAAGGAGGCCCTCGACTGCCTCCACTCCTTCGATCCCGCCACGGGGAAGATCGCACAGGTCGGCCCCTGGAACCAGGGAATCAAGCTCTGTGACATTCCCACTCAGACGCCCATCAACTACGGGGTGCTGGGCGGCATCGTCATCGGCGTCGTCGCTGCCCTGCTCTGGCAGCGCTACTACCGCGTCAAGCTGCCCGACTGGCTGGCCTTCTTTGGCGGACGCCGCTTCGTCCCCATCGTCACCTCCGGTGCCGCTCTTGTCGTCGCCCTGGTGATGTCGGCGCTCTACCCGGCCTTCAACTGGCTCATCAACGAACAGCTCGGCGGCTGGCTCATCAACGCCGGGAACTCCAAGGGCATCGCCGGAGCTCTGGCGGTCTTCGTCTTCGGTACCGTCAACCGCCTGCTCATTCCCTTCGGTCTGCACCACCTGCTCAACTCCGTGCCCTGGTTCCAGCTCGGCTCCTGCCAGACGGCCTCCGGGGATACGGCGCACGGTGACATCACCTGCTTCTTCCAGGGCGTGGACGGCTCGAACTCCTGGACCGGGGGCTTCACGACCGGCTTCTTCCCGATCATGATGTTCGCGCTGCCCGCCGCCGCACTGGCCATCTGGCACACCGCCAAGCCCGCCAAGCGCAAGGCGACCGGCGCCCTCATGGTCTCGGTGGCCCTGACCGCCTTCATCACCGGCATCACCGAGCCCCTCGAGTACGCCTTCGCCTATGTGGCCTTCCCGATCTACGCCGTCCACGCGGTGCTGACCGGTTCCTCCCTGGCCATCGCCAACCTCCTGGGAGCGAAGGACGGCTTCGCCTTCTCCGCCGGAGCGATCGACTACCTGCTCAACTTCGGCAAGTCCGCTGATCTCTCCGGTGGCGTGGTCCGCGGACCACTCATGATCGTCATCATGGGACTGGTCTACGCCGTCATCTACTACTTCCTCTTCAGGTTCCTCATCGTCAAGTTCGACTTCAAGACCCCTGGGCGTGAGGACGACGACGTCGACGCCTTCGCCGCCGCGCAGGACGCCGCCGCCACGTCCACGGGCAAGAAGGCCGCGGAGTCGTCTGGGCGTTGAGAGATTCGGGTGCCGGGATGTCGGGGCCGGCACCTCACGAGTTGGGGCCGAACGCATCATGCGCTCGGCCCCAACTCATGGTGTCGTCGGGTCCTGGACCGGGGTGCGACCCGGACCAGGACCCGAGTCGGCTACTCGACGCTCCGGGCCTCCGCGGCCTGCGCTCTGGCCACGCGCTGCGTGTCGTCGAGGTTCTCGCGCACGATCCGTCGCAATGCGGCCGGGGCCTGGGCGTGGGACTCCAACCATCCCGTCAGGGCGGCGGCCGGGTCGTCAGCGCCCTCCAGGCCCACCGTGGCACAGGACCACAGGCCCGTCAGCAGGTTCTCGGCCATGTGGAAGGTGCGCGAGGACCACACGGAGTCGATGGCCTCCACATACGCCCCCACGAAGGGAACCAGCAGCTCGGGGTGGCGCTCGACATTGGTCAGGCCCCGCAGGACGCGCACCTGGGTCTCATTGGGCATGGAGGCGTCGTCGACAAGGGTCCGCCAGGTGGCCTGCTTCGCCTCCGGGGTCGGAATCGATGCCCGGGCCTCGGCGGCGCGCTCACGTCCCGTGGTCGTGCGGTCCCGGGTCTCCTCGGTGCGGATCTGCTCCTCCCCGCTGCGGCCGGCGGCCACCAGGCCGATCAGCAGGTCCCAGCGCAGGTCCTGGTCGACGTCGAGACCGTCCAGAGCCTGGCTCCCCTCGACAAGCCCGGCGACGACGTCGAGCTGTTCATCGGTGACGGCGTGCGCGGCCAGGGCCCGGACCAGCTGGAGCTGCTTGTCGCTGCCGGGCTGGGCCGCCCGCGCCAGCCCCAGCAGCCGGTCGGCGGTGCCGGGGGCGAGGTCGCGGCGCACGGCCGGGGGCAGGAAACCGGACAGGCAGGTGGTGATACGTCCCAGCAGTCCCTGGATGACCGAGGAATGCTCCTCCACGCCCAGCGCCCGCAGGGCCGCGTCGAGGAATCGGGAGGCGGCGAGCTCGCCGTCGCGCACCATGTCCCAGGCCGAGGCCAGGACGATGGAGCGCGGCAGGGAGTCGGTGAAGGCCTCGATGTGCCCGAGGCCGAAGGACAGTGAGTCCTCATCGAGGCGGACCTTGGCGTAGGTGAGGTCGTCGTCGTTGAGGACGAGGACATCCGCCCGCTTGGTGCCGACCAGCTCGGGAACCTCGGTCAGCTCCCCGTCGACGTCGAGCTCGATACGGTTGGTGCGCTCCAGGCGTGCCTCGGCTCCCTGGCCGGTCAGGGTGTAGCAGCCGATCGCCACCCGGTGCGGGCGCAGCGAGGCCGGAGAGTCGGCGGGGATCTCCTGGCGGACGGCCGCATGAGTGATGAGGCCATCTGCGTCGGTGACCAGCTGCGTGCGCAGGGTCGTCACACCGGCCTCCTGGAGCCACAGGCGGGTCCAGGTACTCAGGTCGCGTCCCGAGACCGCCTCCAGCTCGCGGAGCAGGTCGCTCAGCTCGGCGTTGGCGTAGGCGTGCGCCGCCAGGTAGCGCTGGATGCCGGCGAAGAAGTTGTCACGGCCCACGTATCCCACGAGCGCGGCCAGGACAGAGGCCCCCTTGGCGTAGGTGATTCCGTCGAAGTTGACCTCGACGTCGTGCAGGTCGTGGATCTCCGCGGCCACGGGGTGGGTGGAGGACAGCTGGTCCTGCTTGTAGGCCCACCCCTTCTCCAGGGTCTGGAAGGTCGTCCAGGCCTGGTTCCAGCGGGTGATCTCGGCGGTGGCCAGGGTGGAGGTGTACTCGGCGAAGGACTCGTTGAGCCACAGGTCGTTCCACCAGGTCATGGTGACCATGTCCCCGAACCACATGTGGGCCAGCTCGTGCAGGATCGTCACGGCTCGCCGCTCCACGCGGGCCTCGACGGGCCTGGAGCGGAAGATGTAGTCGTCGCGGTGGGTGACGCAGCCGGCGTTCTCCATCGCTCCGGCGTTGAACTCGGGAACGAAGACCTGGTCGTACTTGGTGAAGGCGTAGGGGGTGGCGAACAGGTCCTCGTAGTAGGCGAAGCCCCGCTTGGTCAGGTCCAGGATCTCCTCTGAGTCCATGTGCTCGACCAGACTCTTTCGGCAGTAGACCCCCAGGGGCACGGTGCGTCCGTCTTCGGCGACGTACTCGTCGGTCGCACCGACATAGGGCCCGGCGACGATGGCCGTGACGTAGGAGCTCATGGGCTCGGTAGGGGCGAAGGCGAAGATGTGGGCATCTCCTGAGCCGTCGGAGGCCTTGGTGGGAGTCGGGTCAGGAGTGGGGGAGTTGGACAGCACCGTCCAGCTCGACGGCGCAGTGACGGTGAAGGTGAAGGAGGCCTTGAGATCGGGCTGCTCGAAGACGGCGAATACCCGCCGGGAGTCAGGGACCTCGAACTGGCTGTAGAGATAGGTCTCGCCATCGGCCGGGTCGGTGAAGCGGTGCAGCCCCTCTCCGGTGTGCATGTAGGCGCAGTCGGCGACGACGACCAGCTCATTGTCCGCGGCCAGATCCTTCAGCGCGATACGTGAGTCCGCATAGACCTCGGCGGGGTCAAGAGGGGTGCCGTTGAGCGTGATGGAGCGGACCGTCGGTGCGACGAGGTCGATGAAGGTGGAGGAACCCGGGGTGGCCGTGAACCGCGCCGTGGTGGTGGAGCCGAAGACCGTCTCGCCGCGCGTGAGATCGAGGACGATGTCATAGCTCTGGGTCCGTACGGTTGCGCTGCGTTCGGCGGCCTCAAGACGAGTCAGGTTCTGACCGGGCATAAGAACTCCTGTCTGCGAGGGATGCGCGGCCCATGGGGGCGCGCCGGGCGATTGTCTCACCTTCTGATCGACACCGGCAGTGCCTGAGGTACGGCACGACGATGCCGGGGGACGACACGTGGCGTGTCGTCCCCCGGCATCGAGGCTGTTCCCATGGACGTGGGAACGTCAGCGGATCAGGTCAGATGCGGCTCAGGCCTTGTTGCGGCGACGCAGCACCAGGGCGGTGCCTCCAGCCACGACCAGGAACGCGGCGATTCCGCCGAAGAGCAGGCCGTTGGCACCGGTACGGGCCAGGGAGCTGTCGCTGTCCTTGGTGGTCTCACCGCCGGCCCGGTTCTCCGAGGAGGAGTCCTTGGCGTTCGAGCTCAAGTTGTTGCCCTTGTCGGCTCCAGCCTTGTTCTCGCCGGCCTTGTTCTCGTCGGCCTTGGCCTGCTTGTCTCCACCGGCCTGCTTGTCGCTGCCGGCGTTGGCATTGTTGCTGTTGCTTCCGCCGTTGTTGCCGCCACCGTTGTTCTCGGTGGTCTTCTTCTCGCTGGCCTTCTGCTCGGTGGTCTTGTCACCGCCGGCCTGCTTGTTGCCGCCACCGTTGTTCTCAGAAGCCGAGCGCTCAGTGGTGTTCTGCTCAGTGGTCTTCTGCTCAGTGCTCTGACGCTCGGAGGTTGAGCGCTCGGTGGTGTTCTGCTCCGAGTTCTGACGCTCGGAGGTGGAACGCTCGGTGGTGTTCTGCTCGGAGGTCTTGTCGCCACCGCCGTTGTTCTCGGTGGTCTTCTGCTCCGTGGTCTTGTCGCCGCCACCGTTGTTCTCGGTGGTCTTCTGCTCCGTGGTCTTGTCGCCGCCACCGTTGTTCTCGGTGGTCTTCTGCTCCGTGGTCTTGTCGCCGCCACCGTTGTTCTCGGTGGTCTTCTGCTCGGAGGTCTTGTCGCCACCGCCGTTGTTCTCGGTGGTCTTCTGCTCGGAGGTCTTGTCGCCGCCACCGTTGTTCTCGGTGGTCTTCTGCTCGGAGGTCTCGGTCTCGGCGGTGGTGGAGCGCTCGGAGCTCGCGATGGTGAAGGTGTGCTGGGAGACCGTGGTGACGGTCTGGCTGGTGGCCGTCTCGCTGTGGTGAGAGCCGGTCAGCACCAGGACGTACTCCCCGTCGGGGGCGTCAGTGGGAGCGGGCAGGTTGCCCGTGAGGTTGCCGTTGGCGTCAACCGTCAGCTCACCAAGGGTGTAGCTGACGCTGGAGTCGCTCTTGCTCCTGAGGAGGACCGTGACCTTCTCGCTGGCGTAGAAGCCCTGGGCGTGGAAGGTGAAGGTCTGGGACTGGCTCTCCGTACGGGCGGAGACCTCGTAGGAGCCGGAGATACGCGTGTCGTCGAAGTAGATCTGCGTCTGCTGCTGCTTGGTGACCTGGGTCATCTCGGTCTTGTCGCCGTAGGTCATGCAGCCGGCGCCAATGGTCCACCCGTCAGTGGTGGTGGCGGTGGTTGTGCCGATGGACTTGATGAGCGCCGCCAGGTCGAGGTCGGAGGTCCAGCTGCCGTCCTCAGCCGCCTCGGTCTTGACGACGTCGGAAACGGAGCCGTCAGGTGCGTACAGCGCGATGCCGACGGTGGCCTGCTTCCCGGTGCAGCCGGTTCCCGAGATGGTGAAGGACGTGTTGGTGCTGGAGGAGGCGAAGGTCTTCTCCTGAGTGATCTTGAAGCTGCTGCCAGCGCTGGTCTTGCCGGGGGCCGGAGTGGTCTCGCCAGTCTTGCCGGGCGTCGGGCTGGGCTGAGCAGGGCTGCCGGGGGGCGTGGTGGCCTCGGCGGTGCTGCTGGGGGTGCTCGAGCTGTTGCTGTTGGAGCTGTTGGCGAGAACGGGGGAGGCAATGAGCGAGGCTCCGGTCATTGCGGCCACCGCGCTGGCTGCGGCCAAGGGGCGTCCAAGACGCATGTGTCCTCCTAGGTCTGACGGGGGAACGATGGTTGCCGGCGATCCGATTCTTCGTCGACTCGTTATCTACCGTAACGATGAATAGGGCGAGGACGTGGGTCTCTGAGGTGATACCAGCCACATGTGGGAGTGCTCTCGCTCACGTGAAAATGTGGGGTGGTCGTGTCGGAAGGGCGACGAAAGGCTGATGTGGCGGGAAACCCTCGGGGTCTCTCCGGTGAGTGACTAGGTGCCCGCTGGCCGACAGGTTTTGGGCCTGTACCCGTAGCCGGCAAGCAGATCACGCGACTCCTGGTTGGGGGAGACGATGATCGACTCATCCCGAGGCCCCGTCGGAAGGTCGATGACCGTCGTGGCTCCGGCCCGTCCGGATTTGGAGGCGCTGCGTCCCAGTGAGACCAGGTCTGCGAGCCCGGTACCTGAGTCCAGGGTGATGTTCCCGGCCACGGTGTGCGCCAGCTGATGGAGCGAGATGGGGTTACTGGCTCTCTGCCCGATGGCGGACAGTGCGGCCTGCATGACGGTGGCCGTGGACTGGCTGCGGCGTTGGGCGCCGTCGGCCTGGCTCATGGCCACCCAGCTGCCGTCGCGCAGGATCTCCGGGTGCCGTGAGCGGACAAGGGCCAGGGTGTCGATCCCGCTGAGCCGGTGGTGGCCTGCGGAGGTGAGGTTCAGGCCGGTGTAGGCGTCTCGAACGGGCTCAGGGATGTCCACCTCAACGCCTCCCAGGGAGTCGATGATGGTGGCGAACTGAGCCATGTCGATGGTCACCAGATGCGTGGTGGGGATTCCCAGGCCGGTGCACAGGGCGTTGACCGTGTTCTGCGGTCCCGGGACGTAGGTGGTGGCCAGGCGGTCCAGCTCCATGCCCTTGCTGTTGACGGTCAGGTCCCGGGGCAGGTTGATGACGGTGAGTCCGTCCTGGGATGGGCGTACCAGGGCGATGACGTCGGCGCGGGAGCCCTCCACCTCCTGAGTGGTTCCGTAGCGGCTCTGGTCTCCCGGCACGGTGGCGCGCGAGTCGGTTCCCAGGATCAGCCAAGTCTCGCCGGCCGTCGGGGAGGAGGTGGAGGGCATGGCGATATCGACGCGTGCGGGGCGATGAACCAGGACGGCCACGTCCGTCCCCAGCGCCAGGGCGGTCGTCATGACCGCAGTGCTCAGGCCGACGACGATCGTGCGTCGCCTCGACCAGCGCCTGATGCCTGTGCCGCCCCGATCTCGACGGCCTCGCAGTGGCTGGAGGGAGGTGGTGTCGGCGGGGTTCCCGGTGGCTTCCGAGGCCTCCGAGGGGGCTGCGCTGTGCTCGTCGTGGGAGGTGGTGTCCATGGTCTCAGTGTCCGCTTCGGGGCGGTGCAGTGTCGTCAGGCGTGGATGCGCGCGCCGTGTGGCGGTGGCGGGATGGAATGAGACCGCCGGGGAGACAGCACGTGCAGTGCTGTCTCCCCGGCGGGAAGGTGTTCCCAGTCAGACTGGGAGGAGGCGATCAGGCCTTACGACGACGCACGACGAGGGCACCGCCACCGATGGCCACGAGGGCCGCGGCAATGCCGCCGAAGAGCAGGCCGTTGGCACCGGTCTGGGCCAGGGGCTTGCCCGAGGTGGAGGCCGCAGGGGTGGCCTCGGTGCTGGCCGGGACGTTCACGCTGCCGTTGGTGGCGGGAGCGGTCGGGCTGGCGGTGGCGCCACCGTTGTCGGTGATGCCGTTGTCACCGTTCTCCACGAGGTCGAGGGAGCCGCCCTTGGCGACGACGGTCTTGTTGGAGCTGCCGCCCTCGCCGTAGCGGTCGCCCTCGATGGTCAGCGTGTACTCGCCGTCATCCACGTTCGAGGGGGCCGGAAGCTCGCCCGTGACGTTGCCGTTGGCGTCAGCCTCCAGCGTGCCGACGGGGTAGGTCTTGGAGGAGTTGGTCTTGCTGACCAGGGTGAGGGTGACCTTCTCCTTGGGGGAGAAGCCCTTGACGTCCACCGCGATCTTCTGAGCGCCGTTCTCGTCGGTGGTGATCTTGTAGGTGCCGTCCACGTCGGTGTCGTCGAAGGCGATGCCCTGCTGGTCCTGGCCCTTCTCCTCGCCGTAGGAGACGCAACCGGCCACGAGGGACCAGCCGTCGTCCGAGCCGTCCGTCTTGGCCTCAGCGCCAGTGGACTTGACCAGCTCGGGGATGTTCAGCGTGGTGGACCAGTTGCCCTCGGCGTCAGGGGTGGCCTTCACGATGGTGGACATCTCGCCCTTCGAGGTGTGGAGGGCGATGCCGACAGCCGCGTCCTTGCCGGTGCAGCCGGTGCCCGACACCGAGAAGGCGGTGTCCGAGGGGTTGACGATGACCTGCTGGTCCTCGGCGAACTTGAAGGCGAGGGAGTCGCCGGCCAGGGCGGGGGAGGCGGCAAGGGAGGCGCCGATGGCGGCGGCCATCACGCTCGCGGCGGCCAGGGGGCGTCCGAGACGCATGAGTACTCCTAGATATAAGGGGATAGGTGGCAACCGGTGAGTCGGGGTGTCACCGCGTTGCCCCCACCCTAGCGTTCTTCAGGGTGAGGTTCCATGGTTTTTTGTGAATGAGGTATCGACCTCAGTCGTGAGTAGTTGTGGATTCTTCTAAGTGGGGCAACGAGTTTCGGACCCTGGGGCTCGAATCCGAGCAACCGGGCCATTTACCAAATAGAGACCCGCTCGTTTGGGGGCAACCACAGGGCATCGTTGGAATCCACCGCGAAGGCCTTGTAAAAGGCATCCACATTGCGCACGATCCCGTTACAACGGAACTCCGCCGGCGAGTGCGGATCGACTGTCAGAAGGAGCTCGGCGTAGTCCGGACGGCTCTTGGAGCGCCAGATCCGTGCCCAGGAGTAGAAGAAGCGCTGCAGGCCGGTGAGCCCGTCGATGACAGGAGCCTCATCCACTGAAGGGATGCCGGCGTCGGCCAGGGCCAGGGAGTAGGCCTTGAGGGCGATGCCCAGGCCACCCAGGTCGCCAATGTTCTCGCCGATGGTCAAAGCACCGTTGACGTGCGGGATCTCCTCCTGCGCCGTGCCCGCGTCCCGGTGCTTGGCGACGACGACCTCGGGCGTGTAGGCGTCGTACTGGCTGATGAGCGCGCTCGTGCGCTCGGTGAAGGCCTCTCGGTCCTCCTGGGTCCACCAGTCGCTGACCTTTCCGGTGCCGTCGAAGGTGGATCCCTGGTCATCGAAGCCGTGGCCGATCTCGTGGCCGATGACGGCGCCGATCCCCGCGTAGTTCACGGCGTCGTCGGCCTGCGGGTCGAAGAAGGGGGGTTGAAGGATCGCTGCGGGGAAGACGATCTCATTCATGGTGGGGTTGTAGTAGGCGTTGACCGTCTGGGGGGTCATGTGCCACTCGTCGCGATCCACTGGCTTGGTCAGCTTGTTCAGCGAGTAGGCCATATCGGCCCGCTCCACGCTGCGCACCGAGGCCAGGACGTCCCCGGGGACGACCTCGACGGCGGAGTAGTCGCGCCAGCGCACCGGGTAGCCGATCTTCGGGGTGAACAGCGCCAGCTTCTCCAGGGCCCGCTCCCGTGTGGCCGGACTCATCCACTCCAACGAGGAGATGGACTGGTGGTAGGCCTCGATGAGCCGACCCACCAGGGCCTCCATCGCCGACTTGTGCGACGGCGGGAAGTGCCGCTCCACGTAGATCTCACCCAGTGCCTCACCCAGGCAGGACTCCACCAGACCGACGCCGCGCTTCCAGCGGGGCCGCAGCTCGTCTGTCCCCTGGAGCGTGCGGCCGTAGAAGTCGAAGTTCTCCTCCACGAAGGCCGCCGACAGCAGGGAGGCCCGTCCGTGAACGACGTGCCAGGCGGCCCAGGCCTGGAGATCCTCCAGGTCGGTCTCCTGCCAGACGCCGGCCGCGTGGGGAAGATAGTCGGGCTGGGTGACGATGGCCTCCTCGAGGAAGGCGGTCTGCTCGACGCCGGCGTCCCGGGCGGCCGCACGGATCCCCTCGCGCCACTCGTCCCAGGGCAGGTTCGGGGCCGAGTCCACGATCTGCCGCCAGGACATCGGGTTGTTCATCTTCTCCACGTCACGGCAGGTGACGCGGTCCCAGTGGCCCTTGGCCAGGGCGGTCTCCACGGCCATGACCCGTTCGGCGAGGTCCTCACCCGAGGCGCCGAAGGAGTCCGTCAGACCCGCCAGCGCCATCATCCTGGCCACGTGCTCAACGTAGGCCTGGCGCAGCGGGGCCTGAGCCTCCTCCCGGTAGTAGGACTCGTCCGGCAGCCCCAGCCCCGACTGCCCCACCCAGCTCGTGTAGCGCTCCGGGTCATTGATGTCCACCTCGACATCTGCGCCGACCACGCCCATGAAGCCGACGGGCGTCATCTCTCCCAGGGCTCGGGCCAACTCCTCCTTGGAGGAGGCGCCCAGCACCGGCGCCAGCTCCTCAGCCAAAGGCTCGGCCCCGAGCTCCTCCAGGTGGGCCTCGTCCATGAAGGCCTCGTAGAGGGCGCCGACTCGGCCCCGGTTGGTGGCCAGGACCTCCGAGGCCCCCTCGGGCGCCACGGAGGAGAACTGCTCGGCGAGCTCCTCGACGATCTGGCGGCAGGCGGCCTCGGCCTCGTCCCGCAAAGTGGTGAAGGCGCCGCTGCTGGGACGGTCCGCCGGGATCTCGGCAGTCGCGAGCCACTGGCCGTTGACGAAACGGAACAGGTCGTCCTGGGGACGCACCGAGGTGTCGGTGTGCGCGGTCTCCAGCACGCCGGCGAGGACCGCGTCGGCGGCAGGGGAACTGCTCGTCGGCTGAGAGTGCTGGGCCGGTGAGTCCGATGCAGGGCCGGTGGGAGTCGGTGAGGTCGCGCAGGCGTCAGTCATAGCGGACACGCTAACCCGCTCCGCTGCTCTCAGGCGCCCCGACGGCGCCCATTGCCTCATGGTGCGAAGCGCTGTTCGCGTGAGGCACAATTCTGCCCATGCGCATCCATATCGCCTCCGACCACGCCGGTTATGAGCTCAAGAGCGCCGTGAGCGCGCACTTGAGGGAGCAGGGGCACACCGTCATCGACCATGGAGCCCACTCCTACGACCCGGATGACGACTACCCCGCCTTCTGCCTGGCCTGCGGGGAGGCCGTCGTGGCCGACGCCGGGAGCCTCGGCATTGTTCTCGGAGGCAGTGGCAACGGGGAGCAGATCGCCGCCAACAAGGTGGACGGGGTGCGTGCCGCCCTGGCCTGGTCGATCGAGACCGCCAGGCTTGCCCGCCAGCACAACAACGCCAACGTCGTCGCGCTGGGCGGTCGTATGCACGATCTGGGGGCGGGCCTGGCGATCATCGATGCTTTTCTCGCCGAGCCCTTCAGTGGCGATGAGCGCCACGTGCGTCGCATCGCCCAGCTCACCGACTACGAGAACCGCGTTCATGACGCCCCAGCCCCAGCGGCTGATCCCACCGGCGCCCCCACCGGGGCCTGAGCATGCCGGAGGGGCACACCATCCACCGGCTCGCCGCCGCCCTTGACGAGCTTTACGGTGGTCAGAGCCTGCGCGTGCGCTCGCCGCAGGGGCGTTTCGCCGACGGGGCGAGCCGTCTTGACGGTCAGGTCCTCCTGGGCAGCCAGGCCCACGGCAAGCACCTCTTCCTGCCCTTCGGCCCCAGCGCCGACATGTCCCTCGACGACGCCTCCGTCACCTGGCTGCGGATCCACCTGGGCCTGTATGGGGCATGGACCTTCGACGGCGACCGTGAGTTCACGGCGCCCCACGCCATCGGGGCGCCGCGTCGGCGCGTCGGGGAGCGCGGCGAGCACGCCCTCAAAGGTGGGGGAGGGTCGGCCCTGACCGGGCTGAACGGCGGGAGCCTCGAACCCGGTGACCGGGACACTGCCGCGCACGGGCCCGCCCCCGAGGAGTGGGAGCCTCCCGAGCCGCGTGGCGCGGTGCGGCTGCGGCTGCTCGGCGAGCACGGGGTGGCCGACCTGACCGGACCGGCGGCCTGCGAGCTGCTTGACGCCGAGGGCGTGGCTGCTGTGCGCCGTCGCCTCGGTCCGGACCCGCTGCGCGCCGACGGCGACGTGGAGGCCTTCGTGGCCAAGGCGCGCTCGCGGCGCAAGAGCATCGGGGAGCTGCTCATGGACCAGGCCGTCATCTCCGGGGCCGGCAACATCTACCGGGCCGAGACGCTCTTCCGGGTTGGGGTCTCGCCCTTCCGGGCGGGCAACCGCATCAGCCGGGAGCGGCTGCGGGCCATCTGGGAGGACCTGCGCCCCCTCATGGAGTACGGGGTGGCCACCGGTTTCATCACTACTGTCGACCTCGACGACGTCCCCGACCCCCTGCCGCCTGACGACCCCGAGGCCGGCCGGTGGTACGTGTACCACCGCACCGGCCGTCCCTGCCTGCGCTGCGGGACCCCGGTGGCGGAGCAGGAGGTCGCCTCCCGCCGGCTCTTCTGGTGTCCGACCTGCCAGGCCCACTGAAACCGGCTGGCGACCCTTCGGGTCCCACTAAGGTGGCGGCATGTCGAACGCCTCGCCCGCCCTGCACTCCTCGAGCTGGTTCTCCTTGACCGCCGGCCTGCTGACCCGCGACCACCACCTGACCGTTCCCCTGGACCGCAGCGGACAGGGTGACTCAGCCCCGGACGGGACGGAGTCCATCACCGTCTACGCCCGTGAGATCTCAGCCGTGGGCATTGACCCGCTCTCCCGGCCGCCACTGGTCTTCCTCCAGGGCGGGCCGGGCTGCGAGGCCCCGCGCCCCAGCGCCGACTCCGGGCTCGGCTGGATCGGTGCGATCCTCGAGCACCACCGACTCATCCTCGTCGACCAGCGCGGCACCGGAGCCTCCAGCCCGGTGGACCGGCCCGATGCCGCGGGCACCCCCGCAGACACCGCCCGGCTGCTCACCCACCTGCGCGCCGATGAGATCGTCGAGGACTGCGAGGACCTGCGCCGCGCTCTGGGCCTGGAGCGCTGGAGCCTGCTGGGCCAGTCCTTCGGAGGGTTCTGCGTCACCCGGTACCTCTCCGAGCACGCCCAGAGCCTGGAGAAGGTCTACATCACCGGTGGCCTGCCCGCCGTCGGGCACAGCATCGACGAGGTCTACGCCCTCAGCTACGAGGCGATGCGCCTCAAGAGCGAGGAGTACTACGTCCGTTTCCCTCAGGACCGCGACCGCATGGCGTCCCTGGCTGAAAAGGCTGGTCGGGGCGAGCTGAGGACGGCGGGAGGGGACCTCGTGGGACCCGAGCGCCTGCGCTCGCTGGGCGCCCTGTTGGGCGGGGCCGGGGGAGCGGACACGATCCACTACCTCCTGGAGCGCGACCCCGACTCCTGGGCCTTCCGCTACGACTTGGGGCAGTGCCTGCCCTTCGGCGGCAGGTTCCCGCTCTACGCCGTCATCCACGAGTCCTGCTGGGCCGACGCCGGCACCACTGACTGGGCCGCCCAGCGGGTGCGCCCCGCGGTCTTCGACGACGATCCCACCCTCCTGACAGGTGAGCACGTGCGCCGTGAGGCCTTCGTCGAGGACGCCGGTCTGAGCCCCTGGCTGGAGGTGGCCGACCTCCTGGCCGCGCAGGAGTGGCCGGCGCTCTATGACCCGGCCCGTCTCAAGGCTGCGACGACCCCCGGGGCTGCCGCCGTCTACGCCCGTGACGTGTTCGTGCCGATGACCACCTCCCTGGAGACGGCCGCGCTCATCCCCGGCCTGCGTACCTGGATCACCAGCGAGTACGAGCATGACGGCTCACGAGCCTCCGGCGGTCGGGTCTTCAAGCGCCTGCGCGACCTGGCCGCCGGAGTGATCGCTCGCTGACAGGTGTGCCCCGGTGCGCCCGGTGGGCGCACCGGGGCAGAGCCGGGTGCGTGGAGGAGCACGCGAGGGACGGCGTGAGGCGGCTCAGATGTAGATGGTCGGGTCCATCATGAGCTCAGGGTCAGTGCGGGGGTCGCGGGCCCGGCTGGGTACGCCCACGGCGACATGACCCTGCGGGAGGTTCTTCACCAGGACTGCGTTGGCCCCCACCTTGGCCCCATCCTCGACAGTGACCGGCCCCAGGACCTTGGCGCCCGCGCCGATCTGCACGTTGTTGCCGATGGTGGGGTGGCGCTTGCCCGGACTCATCGACACCCCGCCCAGAGTCACTCCGTGGAACAGCAGGACGTCGTCGCCGACCTCCGCGGTCTCACCGATGACCACGCCCATGCCGTGGTCGATGAAGAAGCGCTCACCGATCTTCGCGGCCGGGTGGATCTCGATACCGGTGAAGTTGCGGGCCGCTTGAGACAGGGCGCGCGCCGCGAAGCGGTACCCCTTGTGCCACAGCTTGTGAGCCGCCCGGTGCGCCCACAGGGCGTGGACACCCGGGTAGAGGAGGGCCACCTCCACGCTGGAGCGGGCGGCGGGGTCGCGCTTGCGAGCCGTGGCCAGGTCGTCGCGGGCCAGGTCCAGAAGGGACCGCTGGGAGTTGTGCATGGTGTGCTCCTCTGAAGGGTGAAGGTGCGGCTCAGGTCGGCTGGTGAGCCTTCACCTCGCCCGCTGCGCCGGTGACAACACCGACGGCGGCTCACCTGTTCCCAGGTTCGCCGCCGTCGGGGGAGTCAGTCGAGGAAGTCCTTGAACAAGGGGGTGGACAGGTAGCGCTCACCGGTGTCAGGCAGGACGGTGACGATGGTCTTGCCCTCGAACTCAGGGCGCCTGGCCAGCTCGCTGGCGGCGGCCAGAGCGGCGCCCGAGGAGATCCCCACCAGAAGGCCCTCCTCCGCAGCGGCCCGGCGAGCGTAGGTGATGGCGACGTCGGACTCGATGTGGAGCAGCTCGTCCCAGATGCCCTGGTCAAGGATCTCGGGAACCACGTTGGGGCCCAGGCCCTGGATCTTGTGGGGAGCGGCCTGGCCCTCGCTCAGCAGCGGGGACTCGGAGGGCTCGACGCCGTAGATCTTCACCCCGGGCTTCTCCTGGCGCAGTACCTGGCCCACTCCGGTCAGCGTGCCCCCGGTGCCGATGCCGGCCACGAAGACGTCGATGTCGCCCCCAGTCTGCTCCAGGATCTCCCGGGCCGTGGTCTCGCGGTGAACCTTGGGATTGGCCGGGTTGGCGAACTGGGAGGCGAGGATCGAGTTGGGGGTGGCGGCCTGGATTTCCTCGGCCCGCTTGACCGCTCCGGCTACGCCGCCCTCGGTGGTCAGCACCAGCTCCGCACCGAAGGCGCGCATGATGGCCCGGCGCTCCTTGGACATGGTCTCGGGCATGGTGATGATGACCTTGTATCCCAGGGCCGCTCCCACCATGGCCAGGCCGACGCCGGTGTTCCCGGAGGTCGCCTCCACGATGGTGCCACCGGGCTTGAGGTCACCGGAGGCCTCCGCGGCGCGCACGATGGACAGGGCGATGCGGTCCTTGACCGAGGCAGCCGGCTCGAAGGCCTCCACCTTGGCCAGGACGGTGGCGGGGGCGCCGTCGGTGACGCGGTTGATGCGGACCAGGGGGGTGTTGCCGACCAGAGCGGTTGCGTCGGGTGCGTACGTCATAGTGATGTCCTTCGAGTGTGGGTTGGGTGAGTCCTGCGGTGATGGCGACCGGCGGTGCCGCGTGATGAGGCGACGTCGGGCCCGTGGGGACTCGTGAGAGAAAAAGAAGTGGGACGGTCCGCGTCCGTCAGAGGGCCACGTCATGAGGAGTGGCTCGAACAGCAGGGATGGCCGCCTGCTCCGGGAGCGCCGGGCATGCGCGCAGCGGTACGCGCACAGATGTCGTGGCCTGGCGCCCTACCGACACCGGCAGCAGCAGCACGCGGGCGCGATGGGCATGGAGGGCGAGGACATGGTGCACATGACGGTCTTAACCATCATGGGTCCTCCTTAGTTCCTCTCGGCGACTGGCTGCGCCTACCCGGGCGTGAACTGCTCATCCGGAGCGTGGTGCCCCGGCCGATGGTTGAACCCTACCCCGCCTCCGACGGTGATCGCCACATCCATCCGGTATCTGCTCGCATCGTGGTCGTGAGCGCGGCCGAGTCCGCGGGCGCCTGGTAGGCGTATCCGGGTGAGAGGGGGTTCTCGCCCCTGGGCTTCAGGCCGGGGGCACAGGGACCTCGACCAGTCGGCTCCCGGCAGGTTCTGCCGCCCCCTCGCCGCGGGTCAGGGCCGCCAGTGGGGCGTGCAGGAGCTCAGGGTCGGCGCAGGACGTGGCCAGCACGAGGACCGCGTGGGTCGGTCCCCAGATCGTCTCCTCGACGTGAATGGTCGGGGCCGGGGTGGCCGTCCCGCCCTCCGCCGTCGGCCCCGATGCTGCGGTGGGGTTGCGGGAGCGCAGCTCCGCCTCGATCCTGCCGGCCTGGGCCACCGGAACCCGCAGGTCCCACAGATGAAGCCGGGTCAGGGTGACCCGTGCAGCCGCCTGCAGCGCCTGAGCGGTCGCCTCGGAGTAGGCGCGCACCAGTCCGCCGGTACCCAGGAGCGTTCCGCCGAAGTAACGGGTGACGACGACGGTCGTGTTGGCCAGTCCCGTTCCTCTCAGGACGTCGAGCATGGGCTGGCCGGCCGTGCCGGAGGGCTCGCCGTCGTCGTTGGAGCGCTCGGTGGGTGGGGGCGGGGCGGCCAGGGCGTGTCCGTCGGAGAGGTCGGTGAGCGTCAGCGCCGAGCAGTGGTGGCGCGCGTCGGGGTAGGTGGAGCGCACCTCCGCGATGAAGCTGCGGGCCTCGTCCATGGAGTCCGTGCGGCAGGCGCGTGCCAGGAAGTGGGATTTCTTGATCTCCAGGTCGATCTCGGGCTGCTCGCCGCGGGCCAGGGTGATGAGTCCGGGGGATGGTTGCTCCTGAGACGGCTGCTGCGATGGTGTGCGAGGGGCGTGCGGGGCCATGGCGGGATCCTCGCACGGGGCGGACTCGGGACCGATGTCACACGCCTTGATGCGGTCTTGGACTGGAAGCGGTCCGTGAGATGTCGTTATGGTGTCCCTCGGTCCAGTTTCGAGGGGTCGTCCGATCCCCAAGGTTCATGAGAGAGGAGCGGGCCCATGGCAGTGCCGAAGCGGAAGATGTCCCGCAGCAACACCCGCAACCGCCGCTCACAGTGGAAGGCCAAGCTCACCGAGCTCACCACCGTCCGCGTCCAGGGCCGCGAGATCTCCGTCCCTCGCCGTCTGGCGCGGGCCTACAAGGAGGGCCTCATCGAGCAGTGAGGCTGCTGGTGGAGGGGTGAAACCCTTCATCCATGCGGGTGTAGCTCAATGGTAGAGCCTCTGCCTTCCAAGCAGATTGCGCGGGTTCGATTCCCGTCACCCGCTCTGTGAGCCGAAAGGGGCCGCTCCTCGGCGGTCCCTTTCGTCACGTCACGGGCTGTGGCGCAGTTTGGTAGCGCACCTGCTTTGGGAGCAGGGGGCCGCGGGTTCAAATCCCGCCAGCCCGACTCCTCGTCGCGTGGGCGGACGGCTCGTGCGCAGACCGCATTCAGGCGCGTGTCGAGGCGGATGCATGGCCCGTGAATATGCCGATGCGCCCCGCGGCCACGACGGCCGCGCCCGGCGTCACCTCCTGTGTCCAGACTCATGCGCCAGGTGCGGACGCAGCGTCGATCCCACTGTCCGTTTGCCCTAAGATGGCACGGATTGACGCCACAGACGCGCGTCCGCCGAGCGCCTCCGAGCGTGTCGGTGTTACCGCAGAACTCAGACCTTGGGAGCAACCCCCGTGAAGACCACTGTCGAGAATCTTGACCCCAGTCGCATCAAGCTGACCGTTGAGGTCCCCTATGAGGAGCTCAAGCCCAGCCTGGATGCCGCCTACAAGGAGATCGGCTCCCAGATCCAGGTCCCCGGCTTCCGTCGTGGTCACGTCCCCAACCGGGTCATCGACCAGCGCGTCGGCCGCGGGACCGTCATCCAGGAGGCCGTCAACAACAAGCTCTCCGACTTCTACCGGGACGCCATCACCGAGGCCGAGCGGGTCCCCATGCTCCAGCCCGAGGTCGACGTCGTCGAGCTGCCCAACGCCACCGGAGAGAATGGCGGCCAGCTGGCCTTCACCGCCGAGGTCACTGTTCGCCCCGTCATCGAGCTGCCGGACCTGAGCAAGGCCAAGCTGACCGTGGACGCCGTCGAGGTCACCGATGAGGACGTCGACACCGAGCTGGACAACCTGCGTGCCCGCTTCGGCTCTCTGAAGTCCGTGGGCCGCAAGGCCAAGACCGGTGACTTCGTCACCATCGACCTCAAGGCCGTCATCGATGGCGAGGAGGTCGACTCCATCTCCGGCGTCTCCTACGAGATCGGCAAGGGCAACATGCTCAAGGGCCTGGACACTGCCCTGCGCGGTCTGAAGACTGACGAGTCCGCCACCTTCACCACCGAGCTGGCCGGCGGGGAGCACGCCGGTGAGCAGGCCGAGGTCACGGTGACAGCCACTGCTGTCAAGCAGCGTGAGCTGCCCAAGGTCGACGACGAGTTCGCCCAGCTCGCCTCCGAGTTCGACACCGTCGAGGAGTTGCGCGAGGACCTTGTCAAGCAGGTCACCGAGCGCAAGACCGGCGAGCAGGCGGTCGCCGCCCGTGACGCCCTCCTCGAGCACCTGCGCAGCGAGGTCGCCTTCGACGTCCCTGATGCAGTTGTCGAGGCCGAGGTCGCCCAGCACCTGCGGGCCGAGGGCAAGGACGGCGACGAGGAGCATGCCAAGGAGATCCGCGAGGACATCGTCAACGGTGTGCGCGACCAGATCATCCTCGATGTCCTGGCTGAGGACCTCAAGGTCGGTGTGGCGCAGGACGAGCTGCTGGAGTTCCTCTTCCAGACCGCCCAGCAGTACGGCATGGAGCCCGCCCAGTTCCTCCAGGGTGCTCAGCAGGCCGGGCAGATTCCCGCCTTTGTCTCCGAGGTCGCTCGCAACAAGTCTCTGGCCATGGCGCTGCGCCAGGCAGCGGTGGTTGACTCCAAGGGGGAGACCGTGGACCTGTCCGCCTTCATCGGCTCCGACGAGGATGACGCCGCCGCGGCAGCTCAGGCCGCAGCCGCCGCTGCGCAGGACGCCGACTCCGCTGAGGGCGAGGACGCCGAGTGAGCCCATGGCGCTCAAGGTGCGTATGAGCTGAGGCGAGTTCACGCTCATACGGGACGCCCAAGCTGAACAGACGGGCCCACCTTCTTCTGGAAGGTGGGCCCGTTGCCGTGCGGGGGAGTGTTGCCGGGACGACCTCTCCCGCGTTGGCCGGGATGCGTCCCGGATGACGATCAGCCCGCTGTGACGAGGTCCTTGCGCTTGGGACGAATGACTCCGAAATTGCGCTCAGGAATCGCCATCTTGAAATAGTAAGCGACCCCGATCGGAACCACGATGAGACTGACGAAGAGGCAGTAGAAGGGCTGGAAGATCAGCCACTTATTTCCGTGGTCCCAGTGAAGCCACACAATAGCGGCGTAGTAGATGAACAGTGCCAGAAGAAGTGTCCACCCAGGATTGACGACGGCTATCCACCTGAGCACGAACATGCTGATGACCACGATGCCGCTGTACAGCCACAGGAAGGGATGCTGGAATACGAATCTGAAGTTGATGATGAAGAGCCTGAAGGAGCCACCGCTCCAGGCGATTCGCTGGCGCCACCAGGAGTACAGTGTGTCGGGTGCGTTGGTATTGACGTGGGCAAGAATGTGAACGGCCTTGTATCCCAGTGCGTCTCCGATAATCCCGGACTCGATGTCATTGCCCTGGAAGAACAGTGAGTGGCGAGCCATGATCTGGCGCATGACGTCGGTCTTGCCGATGTGAAGGGCGCCGCTGAGCAGCCACGGCATGATTCTGCGTGCGCGCATCGAGACCACGTACTCGTGGCGCTGCATCTGGACGATGAAGGGCCCCTTCTTCTGAGGCACGATGGTGACTGAGGCGAAGTCGGCCCTATTGGCCACCAGGGCGCCGATGATATGGGTCAGCGGCTCCTGCGCCGTAGTATCGGCGTCAAGGCAGACGATGTAGGAGTTGAGGGGAGCGGCCAGCAGCGCGTCTCGGACAACCGTGTCCCGGGTGATTCCCGAGGTGCTCCGCTTGCGACCCACCTTGCGTGGGACGTAGTTGCTGCGGAAGATTCTGAACCCGTAGCGAATGGCGATGTCCTCAAGGTCGCGGTAGAACTCCTCTGACTCACCAGAGGTGGTGCACAGGACTACTCGATCTCCATAGGGGCGCAGATAATCCGCGTTCTGCAAGTACTTGACATTACCGTAGATCGGTACCAGGACGCTGAAGTCGTCCGAGGTGATGTTCGGATTCAGCTCCACAGCTTTATACCACTTCGAGGTGATGCCGGCCCAGATGTCGATTCCGATCCAGAACAGGATTCCCACCAGCAGGGTAATGACGATCATGCAGTGGTCCTCTCTGATGCATGGAGTTGTGCGAACGTGCTGAACACGAGTAGCCCCTTACTGGGTGGTGCGGCAAGCGGAAAAGACGTGTTGTTCGAGCAGGGACGGGGTTATTGAATCGTGAAAGAATATGGCTGACTGACGGCGGAGTGAAGCCTGGGCTGGAGGGTTTTGGTGTCGTCAGGCAGGCGGGCACCCCAATGCGATCGGTCGGATAAATTCGATGGTGCCACGCCGCCCTCACCGATGCCACGGTGTGGGAAGTGGGTCACGTCAAGATCTCGGGCGCCTACAACCTAACCGATGGAAGGTTTAGTTTTCCTACAAGAGGGCGTGAGTTGGCTTACCGTTGTCTTGAGTCTACGGATTCGAGTGATCCCCGACACTGGGCGCGATACGTCAGATGGTGCCTGGTCGTCCGCCGTCTGTGCTGCGGCCGGATGAGGTGCTTGGCTTAGTGGATTTCACAAGGAAACGGGGTGGGGGCGAAGGCTCAGTGCTTCGCTCCCACCCCGCCCGGCGGTGGCCGTCAACCTGACGGCTCCCGATCGGTAAGCGGTTGCCCGCTCCCGGGCTACTTCTCGTTCGCTGCTGCTGCCTTGTCGACGTCGACCATCACCAGCTGCATGCGGCACGGCGTCACGGCCGTCAGTGCGTGACGGTCGCCGGGTGCCAGGTAGATGACGTCCCCGGCGCCCATCCTCTCGGTGCGCTCGCCGATGGAGAAGTCCATCTCGCCCTCCAGGAGCGTGACGATCACCGCCCTGGGGGAGGAGTGCTCGGTGAGGACCTGGCCGGCGTCGAAGGTGAAGACGACGGTGCGCAGGATCTCGTTGTTGACGACGACCCGCGAGGTGGTCGCCTCCTCGGAGACGGGCAGGGCGGCGTTGAGGCCGAGTTGGAACAGGGACTCGGTGGAGGGGGTGCTGGACGAGGGGGACATGTGTGCTCCTACGGTGTTGGGCGGCCAGGACTGTGAGGGTTGTGGGGCTGTGAGGGCTGGGCCGGGCATGCCATGAGGTGACGGCGCGCCGGCGTCGTATAATGCTGTCATGGCAGACAGTACTGGTGACAAGAGCGAAGGGTGCGATCTGCCGAGGTACTGACCGTCGGGGAAGGTGTCGTGATCGGCAGGATGCTCGAGGAGCGACGCCTCGTGGCCGTCACACCTGCGCCGTGGGCGAAAAGGGTGCGATGGCGGGCATGGTGGCCGAGGGGGTCGCGTTAGCGTTGGTGACACCGACCATGAGAGGACTGACGTGAGCGAGCTCTACACACCCGCTGCGGTCGCCCCTCCCCAGGCAGCCGACGCCGCAGGCGCGGGTCTGGGGTTGACCGACTCCATCTACAACCGCCTCCTCAAGGAGCGCATCATCTGGCTCGGCTCCGAGGTGCGTGACGACAACGCCAACGCCATCTGTGCCCAGATGCTGCTGCTGGCCGCCGAGGATCCCGAGCGGGACATCTACCTCTACATCAACAGCCCCGGCGGCTCGGTGACCGCCGGCATGGCCATCTACGACACTATGCAGTACGTCCAGCCCGACGTCGCCACCGTGGCCACGGGGCTGGCCGCCTCCATGGGGCAGCACCTGCTGTCTGCCGGCGCCAAGGGCAAGCGCTATCTCACCCCTCATGCCCGCGTGCTTATGCACCAGCCCTCCGGTGGTGCCGGGGGCTCGGCAACCGACATCCGCATCAACGCCGACCTCATCATCAAGATGAAGCAGGAGCTCGCTGAGATCACCGCGGCCAACACCGGGCACACGGTGGAGGAGATCATTGCCGACTCCGACCGCGACCACTGGTTCTCGGCCCAGGAGGCCCTGGAGTACGGATTCGTCGACCACATCGTGCGCTCCAGCCGGGAGATCGGCAAGCAGAACGGAGACAACTGACATGTCCTCGACCCGTCCCTACTTCGAGGCCATCGCCCGCCAGGCCGGTGCCATGCCGCAGGCTCGTTACGTGCTGCCCCAGTTCGAGGAGCGCACCGCCTACGGCTTCAAGCGTCAGGACCCCTACGCCAAGCTCTTCGAGGACCGCATCGTCTTCATGGGTGTCCAGGTCGACGACGCCTCCGCCGACGACATCATGGCCCAGCTCCTGGTCCTGGAGTCCCAGGACCCAGACGGCCTCATCACCATGTACATCAACAGCCCCGGCGGATCCTTCACGGCGCTGACGGCCATCTACGACACCATGCAGTACATCAAGCCGCAGGTGCAGACCGTCTGCCTGGGGCAGGCGGCCTCCGCCGCCGCCGTGCTCCTGGCCGCCGGTAGTGAGGGCAAGCGCCTGGCCCTGCCCAATGCGCGCGTCCTTATCCATCAGCCCGCCATGGAGGGGATGCAGGGCCAGGCCAGCGACATCGAGATCGTTGCCGACGAGATCGACCGCATGCGCTCCTGGCTGGAGGACACCCTGGCCGCGCACACCGGACGGGACCGCGAGAAGATCCACGCCGACCTCGAGCGCGACAAGATTCTCACGGCCGCCGCCGCCAAGGAGTACGGGATCGTGGACCAGGTACTCACGTCCCGCAAGGCGCCGGCCTCTCCGCACTCCTCCTGAGGAGTGCCGGGATGCAGGCCGGGCCGTCGGTGCCGTACTGACGCCGTGTGTGGCGCTCCCTCCCATGAGCGGTGGGAGCGCCACGCACGCAGCGGTGGAAATAAGTCCAGCAAACCCTGGCAGCGTGGCGCCCAACGTGGCATATTGCGGACTGGACACGCCGCCATGCCCTCGGCGCACCTGCCGTCTGAGCCCGTAGGCTGACGCAGGACCGCCCGGGTGCGGGGGCCGATGACGAACCTGGAGGAAACTGTGGCACGTAACGCTGAGAGTGTGGATCTGCTCAAGTGCTCCTTCTGCGGCAAGAGCCAGAAGCAGGTCAAGAAGCTCATCGCCGGGCCCGGTGTCTACATCTGCGACGAGTGCATCGAGCTGTGCAATGAGATCGTCGACGAGGAGCTGAGCGACTCTGGCGCCGGAGTTCCTCTCGAGCTGCCCAAGCCCCAGGAGATCTTCGACTTCCTCAACCAGTACGTCATCGGCCAGGAGGCCGCCAAGCGCGCCATGAGTGTGGCGGTCTACAACCACTACAAGCGCGTCCAGGTCAAGGAGCGCTCCGTGGCCGAGGGGGACGGCCTGGAGCTGGGCAAGTCCAACATCCTGCTGCTGGGGCCCACCGGAACCGGTAAGACTCACCTGGCCCGAACCCTGGCCCGCCTTCTCGATGTCCCCTTCGCCATCGTCGATGCCACGGCTCTGACCGAGGCGGGGTACGTCGGTGAGGACGTGGAGAACATCCTCCTCAAGCTCATCCAGGCCGCTGACGGTGACGTCAAGCGCGCTGAGAAGGGCATCATCTACATCGACGAGATCGACAAGATCGGTCGCAAGGCGGAGAACCCGTCGATCACCCGCGACGTCTCGGGTGAGGGTGTGCAGCAGGCACTGCTCAAGATCATCGAGGGGACAACGGCCTCCGTGCCGCCCGGCGGCGGGCGCAAGCACCCGCACCAGGAGTTCCTGGAGATCGACACCACTAACATTCTCTTCATCGCCGCAGGTGCCTTCGCCGGTATTGAGGAGATCGTGCGCCAGCGTCAGCGCAAGGAGTCCGGGGCCCAGATGGTGGGCTTCGGGGCACAGCTGACCGGCAGCACAGGATCGCAGGACGTCTTCACCTCACCGGTACGCCCCGAGGACCTTCACAAGTTCGGCCTCATCCCCGAGTTCATCGGCCGCCTGCCCGTCATTGCCACGGTTCAGGACCTGGGGGTGCGTGAGCTCGTGCGCGTCATGACCGAGCCCAAGAACGCTCTGGTCTCCCAGTACCAGTACCTCTTCAGTCTCGACGGCGTCGAGCTCGAGCTGACCGATGCCGCCATTGAGGCGGTGGCCTCCCTCGCCCTGGAGCGCAAGACCGGCGCCCGGGGACTGACCTCCATCGTCGAGGAGGTCCTGGGACAGGCCATGTTCGAGGTTCCCTCCCTGCCCGAGGTCGGGCGCGTCGTCGTTGACGCCGATGCCGTCAGGGGCACCGGCAAGCCCAGTTACCAGTCCGGTTCGGGAACGCTGCGCTCGACGAACAAGATGGGGGAGCGGAGCCGGACCGCATGAGCGAGGAGCAGGGCGGCATCCCCCCACAGCTGGCCGTCTATCGGGCCACCATTGACAACCTCGACGCCGCCCTCGTCCATCTCCTGGCCGAACGGTTCCGCTGCACTCAGCAGGTGGGACTGCTCAAGGCCCGACTCGATCTGCCGCCGGCCGACCCCGGGCGCGAGCAGCAGCAGGTGGCACGTCTGCGGGCCCTGGCCGAGGATTCCGGCCTGGACCCGATCTTCGCCGAGAAGTTCTTCACCTTCATCGTCGCTGAGGTCATCCAGCACCATGAGGAGATCCGCGACGACCACGAGGCCGAGCAGGCCAAGCAGACCGAGACGTAGGAACCGCCGGAGGCATCCGGTCAGGCGCGCTTCCGGTGACTCGCTGTGATACGAACCGTTGAGGCGAGTAGGTGCGCGGTCCGGGAGCAGCCGGCGGACTGAGCCCAGTGGGCTCTCGCAGCGGCTTTCAGTCCTGTGACGGTGAGACGGTGGTGCTGGGGACGAGCGGCGTGCGCGTGTAGAGAGCCTCGATCTCGGCCGAGAAGCGCTTCTCCGCCTCGGCGCGACGTACCTTGAGCGAGGGAGTCAGCAAGCCGTTGGCCACGGTGAAGTCCGTGGGTAGCACCTCGAAGGTGCGGATCGACTCCGCCCGTGAGACCGCCTCGTTGGCCCGGCCCACCGCCTTCTCCAGGGCGGCGCGTACCCGCGGGTCCCGGGCGGCGTCGACAACCGTCATCTCCTCCAGGCCGTGGGAGGACAGCCACAGTGGCAGCATCTCCGCATCCAGGGTGAGCAGTGCACCGATGCAGGGACGGTTCTCCCCGACGATGAGTACTTGGCTGACCAGCGGGTGACCCCGCAGGCGGTCCTCCAGAGGGGCCGGGGCGACGTTCTTCCCGCCGGCGGTGACGATGAGCTCCTTCTTGCGCCCGGTGATCCGCAGGAAGCCCTCGGCGCCTTCGAAGGAGCCGATGTCCCCGGTGCGCAACCAGCCGTCGTCGGTGAAGGCCTCGGCCGTGGCCTCGGGGTTGTTGTGGTATCCCGTGAAGGTGCCGATGCCCCGGACCAGGATCTCCCCGTCGTCGGCCAGACGGAGCGAGCAGCCGGGCAGTGGGGTGCCGACAGTCCCGATCCGGGTGGCCTGGGGCAGGTTGACGCTGCACGGACCCATGGTCTCGGTCAGGCCGTAGCCCTCCAGGACGGTGACTCCGGCGCCGCGGTAGAAGTGTCCCAGGCGCTCGCCCAGAGGCCCGCCTCCGGAGATGACGTGCGTGACCTGCCCTCCCAGTACGGAGCGCAGGGTGGAGAAGACGAGCTTGTCGAAGGCGGCGCGCTGAGCCCTGAGCCGGCGTGACGGGCCCTGCGGGGTGTCCAGGGCCCGGGAGTACGCGATCGCGGTCTTGGCCGCCAGGCGGAAGACCTTCTGCTTGGCGCCGGTCGCCTTGGCATCGGCGGCGTTATAGATCTTCTCGAACACCCGGGGGACGGCCAGGACCGCGGTGGGGCGGAAGGAGCCCAGGTCGTTGAGGAGATTACGCACGTCGGGCACGTGCCCCAACACGCCCGCGCGTGAGCAGACGACCGCGATCTCCACAAACCGGCCGAGCACGTGGGCCAGGGGCAGGAACAGCAGGAAACGGACCTCGTCCCCGCCCAGAACCTCGGGTACGTGCGGGCAGACGTTGACGCACAGGTGCACGAGGTTGCCGTGGCTGAGCTCGACGCCCTTGGGGCGGCCGGTCGTGCCGGAGGTGTAGACGATGGTGGCCAGGGACTGTGAGGTCAGGGCCGCGCTGCGCCGGTCGAGCTCGCCGGCATCCACGCCTCGACCGGCCTTGATGAGCCCCAGGACGTCCTCTCGCTCGACGCACAGCACCTGCAGGCTCTCCAGCTCGGGCACGGTGGAGGTCAGCGCGCCGACCATGGAGGCCATGGCCTCGTTCTCCACGACGATGAGCTTCACGCCGGCGTCGGTGAGGATCCACTGGGCCTGCTCGGCCGAGGAGGTCTCGTAGACGGGGACGACGACGAGGCCCGCCTCCCAGGCGGCGAAGTCCAGAAGCGTCCACTCATACGACGTGTGCGACATGATGCCGATGGCGTCTCCGGGCTGAAGACCTCGGGCCACCAGACCCGCGGCCACCTCACGCACCTGGGTGCGGAAGGCGCTGGCGCTCATCTCTCGCCAGCGCCGCCCCAAGGGGGACTTGCGGGCGATGAGCCCGCCGTCGGGACTGCGGCGCACGCGCTCGGCCAGCGCCCAGGGCGTCGTCATGCCGTCGTGAACCGGCACCAGGAGCTCGGTGGCGTGCTCCTCTAACGAGGCGGAGGGGCTGGGGTCGGCCGGTCGGGTGGAGGCGTCGGTCATGGTGGCAAGTATGCCCGCCCGCGGCCACCGGCGAGGCTTGCCCCCGTTTACTCCTGCGGTCCTTTGCGCGTGGCGCTGTAGATGTCCGCGATGACGTCGGCGTGGGCCTCCATGACCGGGCCGCGCTTGACCTTCAGCGACGGGGTGAGCAGGCCGTTGGCCTCGGTGAAGTCGGTGGCCAGCACCCGGAAGGTACGGATCGACTCGGCCCGGGAGACCGCGCGGTTCGTGCGCGCCACGGCCCGGTCCAGGGCGGCGAGCACCTGCGGGTGGGAGGAGGCCTCGACCACGTCCATCGCCGCCAGCCCGTGGTTGCGCAGCCACTGGGGGAGCATCTCCTTGTCCAGGGTGATGAGCGCGGAGATGAAGGGCTCTCCGTCCCCGATGACGAGTACCTGGCTGATGAGCGGGTGGCCGCGCAGGCGGTCCTCGAGCTGGGCGGGGGCGACGTTCTTGCCTCCGGCGGTGACGATGAGCTCCTTCTTGCGTCCGGTGATGCGCAGGTAGCCGTCCTCGTCGAGGGCGCCGATGTCGCCGGTGCGGAACCAGCCGTCGGCGGTGAAGGCCTCGGCGGTGGCCGAGGGGTTGTTGTGGTAGGTGGAGAAGACTCCGATACCGCGGACCTGGATCTCCTCGTCCTCACCGATGCGGATCTCGTTGCCGCAGACGGGTGGACCGACGGTGCCGATCTTGTTGAGCCAGTCGGTGTTGACGCTGACCGGGCCGATGGTCTCGGTCAGGCCGTAGCCCTCCAGGATAGCCAGGCCCAGGCCACGGTAGAAGTGCCCCAGGCGCTGCCCCAGCGGCCCTCCGCCGGAGATGATGAAACGGGCGTTGGGCCCCATGAGTCCCCGGATCTTGCGGAAGACGAGACGGTCGGCCATGGCGTGCGCCCGACGCAGGCCGCGGGAGGGGCCCTGAGGGGTGTCCAGAGCGCGGGAGTAGGCGATGGCGACCTTGGCGGCCCAACGGAACAGCTTGAGCTTGGCGCCGCTGCCGGCCTTGGCGTCGGCGGCGTTGTAGATCTTCTCCAGGACGCGTGGGACGGCCAGGATGTAGGAGGGAGCGAAGGACTGCAGGTCGGGCAGGAGGGTCTTGGCGTCGGGGGTGTGGCCCAGCACGCCCTCACCGGCCAGGGACAGCAGCTGGAGGCAGCGGGCGTAGACGTGTGCCAGCGGCAGGAACAGCAGCAGGCGCACGTTGGTGCCCCACAGGACTCCGGGCAGGTAGCGCACCCCGTGATACGGGATGCCGACGGCGTTGCGGTGGGTGAACTCGACGCCCTTGGGGCGGCCCGTGGTGCCGGAGGTGTAGATGATGGAGTAGACGTCGTCGACCGTGAGGGCGTTGGAGCGCTGGTCGACCTGGGAGGGGCTGACGCCCGAGCCCGCCTGGACGATGGTGGTGATCGCGTCGGCGTCCAGGGCGAGGACCCTCACCGGCTGCTCGATACCGGCGACGGCGCCGCGCACGAGCTCGGCCAGCGTGCCGCTCTCGGTGATGACCACACGCACGTCGGCGTCGGTGACGATCCACTCGACCTGCTCGGCCGAGCTCGTCTCGTAGATGGGCACGGAGATGAGGCCCGCGCGGGCGATGGCCATGTCCAGGAGGAACCAGTCGTAGGAGGTGTGCGCCATGATGCCGACGGCGGTGCCCGCCTCCAGCCCCATGCCGATGAGACCCGCGGCCACGTGGGCCACCTCCTCGCCGAAGGCTCGGGCCGAGACCTCCTGCCAGTCCCCCGACAGGGGCGACTTGCGGGCCACCAGTGGCCGGTCGCCGCTGCGGGCGATGCGGTCGGCGAGCAGCCACGGCACCGACCAGTGCGCCTCGGGCTGGAAGGGGATCTCGGTGCTGGAGACCCCGCCGGCCATGTGGCCGGGATAGCGCGGCGGCCTGGTGCTGGTGGCCTGGGGCGAGGAGGGGTGAGAGCTCACGGCCTCATTGTGTCAGGCGACGGTCAGGGCGGCGCACCGTTGAGGTGAGAGAAGGAGAGCGGTGCTGTGGAGGTTTTCACAGGCGGTACGCGGTGGTCTCGTGGGGATCGCGGGGTGCGGGTGGCGGGAGGGCAGTCCGCGGTTCGGAGGTTCCTCTCAAGGATTCCGGGACGACAAGCGCGGATTAGGTTTGACCGGTCGGTTGCAGATGTGTAACGTGCATCTCATGCCCTAGTCGACGCGCGTCGACGATGTGGGTCCTTCCGGAACGGAGCCGGTGGGCTTCGCAGCAGTTTCAAGGAGGAAACACACATGACACCCCTACCCCGTCGTCAGTTCATCCAGGGCTCGGCCCTGGCTGCGGCACTGGCCTCCGTCGGGGCCTGCGCCACCTCCCACGGAGACGACGACGGCCCCGTCACTTTTGAAGGCACTGGACCAATCACCTGGGTCCAGGGCAAGGACAACTCGGGTGGCAAGGTGCAGGCCAGGATCGATGAGTGGAACAAGGCTCATCCCGGCGAGGAGGTCAAGCTCATCGAGCTCTCCGCCGAGGCCGACCAGCAGCGCACCTCGTTCATCAATGCCGTCAGGATCAACTCCAACGCTTACGACGTCGTCTCCCTGGACAACGTCTGGGTCTCCGAGTTCGCCGCCAACCGGTGGGTGGTCGAGCTGCCCCAAGACGAGCTCAAGAATGACGACATCCTGGAACCCGTCTGGAAGACGGGCGTGTACAAGGACAGGCTCTTCGCCGTCCCCCATGCCACCGATGCGCCGGTGATGTTCTACCGCAAGGACTTCCTGGCTCAGGCCGGCGTCGCGGTCCCCACGACCTGGGACGAGGTCAAGGCTGCCATCGACAAGGTCCGGGCCCTTCCCGAGCACAAGAACATTGGTGGGTTCGGCGGCCAGTTCGCCAAGTACGAGGGGCTGACCTGCTGCGCCTCGGAGTTCATCCACTCCGCCGGAGGTGGGTTCTACAACGACGACGCCCAGGTCATCGTTGACTCCACCGAGTCGGTCGCCGGCCTGCAGTGGCTCATCGACGGCTTCTCCCAGGGCTACATCCCCAAGGAGTCCCTGGAGTGGAAGGAGGAGGACGGTCGTAACGCCTTCGAGTCGGGCGACCTCCTCTTCTACCGTCAGTGGCCCTACCAGTACGCCAACAACAAGAAGTCCCTGGGGCCGGACAAGTTCGACGTCGCCGCCCTGCCGAGCATCGATGGCAAGCCATTCGTGCCGACCCTGGGTGGGCACAACTGCGCCATCACCAAGGGTTCCAAGAACAAGGAAACCGCCTTGAAGTTCCTCAAGTGGTGGATCAACGAGGACTCCCAGCGCTATTCCCTCAAGGCCCAGGCGAACGCTCCGATCCTTGGATCCCTCTACGACGACCCCGAGCTCCTCAAGGAATTCCCCTACCTGCCGATTCTCAAGAAGAGCCTCGAGAACGCCAAGAGCCGTCCCCAGGCCGTCTACTACGGCGACGTCACCGCCAAGATTCAGGACAGCATCTACCCTGCGATCCAGCAGCCGGGGGGCAGGGCGGCCAAGGACGTTATCGCCGGCCTGAGCAGCAGCCTGAAGAAGCTGGAGGGCTAAGAGTCCCGATACGGTGACCGCCTTGCGGCGGCCCCTCGTGAACCCGGTCATGTCAGTAAGGACGGTCAAAGGACAGTCATGAGTACCACGACGCACTCCGAACAAGTCGTCAATCACCAGTCCAAGAGCTCCAAGGCCCAGGCCCGTCTGGCCTGGATACTCATCTCGCCCACGGTGCTGGTACTGACGATCGTCATCCTCATCCCCATCGCGCAGTCCCTCTACCAGTCGCTCTTCGGGCGGCCCCGGCTGGAGGACAACGGCTTCTTCTCCACCATCGAGCCCTTTGTGGGCCTGAAGAACTACACCGACATCTTCTCCAGCGCCGGTGAGCGGTTCTGGGTCGCCTTCTACAACACGACCCTCTTCGGCGTGGTCACCGTGGTCCTGGAGACCGTTCTGGGTGTGGCCATGGCGCTCATCATGCACAAGGCGATGAAGGGGCGCGGCATCGTGCGCGCCTCCATCCTCGTGCCCTGGGCGATTCCCACCGCCGTCTCCGCCATCCTGTGGGGCTGGATCTTCAACCAGAACGGCGTTGCGAACGCCATCCTGGGACGGCACGTCATGTGGGCCTCGGGGGACCTGAGTGCCAAGGCGGCCATCATCATCGCCGACGTGTGGAAGACGGCACCCTACATCGGGCTGCTCACCCTGGCCGGGCTTCAGCTCATCCCCGATGAGGTCTACGAGGCCGCCAAGATCGACGGCGCCAGCGCCTGGAAGCGCTTCACCTCCATCACCCTGCCACTGGTCAAGCCCGCGCTCGTCGTGGCCGTGGTCTTCCGCGCCCTGGACGCCCTGCGTATGTTCGACCTGCCCTACATCCTCATCGGCCCCAGGAAGGGCAGCGTGGAGACCCTCTCCATGCTGGTACAGGACGAGAGCTCCAACTCGCGCTACGGCAGTGCCGCGGCCTATGCCCTCATCCTGTTCCTCTATGTCTTCGTCTTCGCGGTCGCGTTCTTGAAGATCACCAACACTGACATCAGCGGCAACGACGAGGCTCGGCGCAAGCGCAATGAGCGCAAGCTGCCGGTCAGCGCCTTCTTCAAGCGCTCCGGCTCCTCCACCCCGGCCTCCCAGACGGCTACTGAAAGGAGCCAGCAGGCATGAGCACCTCCACCGCCGCACCGCTCAACAAGACCAAGAGGGACTGGGGAAAGGTCTTCTCCACCGTCGGTATCGTCCTCATCGTCATCTACTGCCTGGCGCCCTTCTACTGGATGCTGGTCTCCTCGCTGCGCAACGACAAGGAGATCTTCGAGAACAGCTGGTGGCCCCGGCACCCCTCGCTGGAGAACTACAAGGCGGTCTTCTCTGAGAAGAACGACTTCGCCAACGGTCTCATCAACTCCCTGGTCGTCTCGATCATCGTGACGATCGTGGCGCTGGCGGTGGCGACCTTCACCGCCTACGCCCTGGCGCGCCTCGACTTCCGGGGTAAGGGGGTGCTGATGCTCCTCATCATCGCCACCTCGATGTTCCCGCTCGTGGCCATCATTGTGCCCCTGCTGAAGAACTTCGCCGCCTGGGGCTGGACGGACACCTACCAGGCGATGATCGTCCCGGATCTGTCCTTCTCCCTGCCGCTGGCGGTGTGGAACCTGACGAGCTTCTTCCGGCAGATGCCCCAGGAGCTCGAGCAGTCCGCCATGGTTGACGGGTGCACCCCCGGCCAGGCCTTCCGCAAGGTCATCCTCCCGCTGGCCGCGCCGGGAATCTTCACCACGGCCATCATCATCTTCATCGGCGCCTGGAACGAGTTCCTCGTGGCCGTCACGATGATCGTCAACCCCTCCATGCAGCCGGCCACGGTGCTGCTGTCAAAGTTCACCGGGGAGTCCCAGTTCGATACGCCCTTCGGTTCCCAGATGGCGGCCGGAGTCATCATGACGCTACCGCTGGTCATCATGGTGCTGCTCTTCCAGCGCCGGATCGTGGCCGGACTGGCCGCAGGAGGACTCAAGCAGTAGGGCAGCTCAGTCCGGGCTCGGCTCACTGGAGAGCCCGCCCATCACCCGTTCGTCTCTGTGGGGCGGCACCACCGCCGCGCTGCCGCCCCACAGAGAGTGTTCGGGACTAGGCTGGATGCCTCCAGCCTCCACCCCGCCATCCCTGTTTCCATTCACTCGGCCGCAGCGCCGCTGCCCGACCAGGACCTGATCATGACCTCGACCAGTGCCCGCCCCCAGGGCCGCCTACCGCGCACCGACACCGACGCCTGGTGGCGTGATGCCGTCATCTACCAGATTTACCCCCGCTCCTTCGCCGACGCCAACGGTGACGGCATCGGCGATATCCAGGGGATCCGGGAGCACATCGACCACCTGGTGGCCCTCGGCGTGGACGCCGTGTGGCTCTCGCCCTTCTACCCCTCGCCCCAGGTCGACGCCGGCTACGACGTCTCGGACTACTTCGATCTGGCCCCCGAGTACGGCTCCCTGCGGGACCTCGACGCCCTCATCGCCGACCTCCACGAGGCCGGCATTCGCGTCATCGTCGACCTGGTCCCCAACCACTCCTCCGACCAGCACGCCTGGTTCCGCGCCGCCTTGGAGGCGGGTCCGGGGTCTCCCAAGCGCGACCGCTACATCTTCCGCCACAGTGACGACGGCGCACCGAACAACTGGGGCTCGCTCTTCGGCGGGCCGGCCTGGCAGCCGGTGGAGCCGCTCACCGGCCGTAGCGAGGACCGGGGCTGGTACTACCTCCACCTGTTCGCAGCCGAGCAACCCGACTTCAACTGGTCCAACGTGGACGTCCACGAGCACTTCCGCACCTTCCTGCGCTTCTGGGTGGAGCGTGGTGTCGAGGGCTTCCGCGTGGACGTCGCCCACGGCCTGGTCAAGGCCGAGGGCCTGCCCGACGACGACCTCGGCCCCGACCGGTGGAATATTGCCGCCTCCCCGGATGAGGACACGGCCCACGAGAAGCTGCCCGATGTCGGACCCGCCTTCAACCAGCCCGGGGTCCACGACATCTACCGCGAGTGGCGCCGTGTCCTGGACGAGGTCGGTCAGGACATCCTCCTGGTCGCCGAGGCCTGGGTGCCCACGGAGGCCGATGCCGCCCAGTACGTGCGAGCCGACGAGATGAGCCAGGCCTTCAACTTCCCCTTCCTGGGTGCCGGATGGGACGCCGACGCGCTGCGCCGCGTCATCGACGTCTCCCTGAGCGAGTACGGCGCCGTGGGGGCGCCCGCCACCTGGGTGCTGTCCAACCACGACGTCGTGCGCCACGCCTCCCGCCTGGCCTATCCCGCCGACATGGACACCGACCCCGGGATCGGCCCCAAGGATCCCCAGCCCGACGCCGAGCTTGGCCTGGCCCGGGCGCGCGCCGCGACCCTGTTCATGCTGGGACTGCCCGGCAGCGCCTACCTCTACCAGGGCGAGGAGCTGGGCCTGCCCGAGCACACCACCATGGAGGACGAGGCCCGCCAGGACCCCCTGTGGGAGCGCACCAACCACCTCGTACCGGGGCGCGACGGCTGCCGGGTCCCTCTGCCCTGGACGCGGGACGGGGCCTCCTACGGCTACAACGCCAGCGGCCGTACCTGGCTGCCTCAACCCGAGGGCTGGGGCGAGTACTCGCCCCAGGCCCAGGAGGGACGCGAGCACTCCACCCTCACCCTGTACCGGCGGTCCATCGCCCTGCGCCGCGAGCTCCGACTCGGGCGTGGGTCAGTGGAGTGGCTGGACAGCGAGCCCGGGGTCCTGCACCTGCGCAATGGCATTACCGCGATCGTCCTCAACACCACCGAGCAGCCGGTGACGATCGAGGGGGTCGGCAGGACCCTCATCACCTCCTGGCGCCGGAGCGAGACTGACGGGTCGACTGCAGCGAATACCGTGGAGGCTGCGGGTGCCGTCGTCGTACCGCCCAACGGCGCCTGCTGGCTGGATGCGTCCGCCGGAGGAACCGATGGCGGCGACCCGCGCTGATGTGGCCCGGGCGGCGGGGGTGTCGCCCTCGACCGTCACCTACGTTCTGACCGGTCAGCGCTCGACGCGCTCGAGCACGCGGGATCGGGTCATGCGGGCCGTGCGCGAGCTCGACTACCACCCCAACACCGCCGCCCGCTCACTGGCCTCGCCGGTGCTGCGTACCGTGGGTGTCCTGTTCCGGCGCCAGCGCTCCACCATTGACGCCAACGACCTGGACTACGTCGATGGTGTGCGTCGCGCACTGGCGCCCAGCGGAATCCAGGTCGTCATCCCGGTCATGACTTCCTCGGCGCCGCTGATCGAGCTGCGCTCGCTTGTGCGCTCCGGCGCCCTGGGCGGGGTGGTTCTCATGGACGTGGCTGACGGTGATGACCGCGAGGCGATGCTGCTGGAGGAGAAGGTCCCCACCGTCCTCATCGGCTCCTCGGATCGCGCCGGTGGGGCGCCCGGCATTGACGCGGACTTCGCTCAGATGGCCCGCGCCGGCGTGGAGCACCTGTCCGGGCTCGGGCACCGTCGTATCGTCGCGCTCATGCGGGAGACCGCATCCGATGACGCTCACGCCCGCCAGGACCAGGCCCGCGAGCTCCTGCGCGCCGCCCAGGAGCTGGGGGTGGAGGTCCTGGTGCGTCAGGTGCCGGAGGCGGCGCTGGCCGGCGCCGAGATCGTGGAGGCCGAGGGCCTCATCGAGGGGTGCAGCGCAGTCCTGTCCAACAACCCCGCCGCCGTGGTGGGACTGGCCTGCGCGGCGCAGGCCCACGGGTTGTCCGTTCCCGCCGACTTGTCCGTGCTCACCCTCGGGATCACCCAGGGCAGCGGCCGCCATGGGGAGGCCTTCAGTGAGCTCAGTGTGGACCGTGAGGTCATGGGGGCCGAGGCGGGCTCGCTCCTGCTCAGATGCCTCAGAGGAGAACCGGACCAGGCCCAGTACCGAGGGCTCATGCCCGCCGTCCTCACCGACCGTGGGACCACAGCGCGCCGTCAGGAGTAGCTCGAGCCGCTACGGATCCCTTCCACCCCCTACTCCGGGAGCCCCACATACTTGACGAATCGGAAGGAGAGGTCTTTGTCCATGCCCGAGTCGAAGGGGGCGGGGTGGTGCTCATTGAAGAACTCCACGATGTGAAAACCGCACTTGTTGACGTAGAAGTGGATGTTGCGTACCTCGAAGTAAGGGGTCACCAGCTCCCACTCCCGCACGTCGGGGTACGCCTCCTCGATGGCGGTCCATGCGCGTGCGCCGATGCCGCGTCCGTGCGTGCTCGCATTGATCGCGAGAATCTCGATCTCTCCGCGATCTCCCTTCACTGAGAGCATGACGCCGCCGACTGGAGTACCTTCCTCGATGATGCGCAGGGCCTGGACCTCGGACCTGCTGAGCGACTCTTCAATGTCTTCTCGCGGAAGGATCGGAGAGGCGGCTGGGTAGACGGTTCCGTCCTCGGGGAGGGATACGTCGATGAATGAGGCTCGTGCGTCGCCCACGAAGTGCTCGAAGGCCTCCTGCAGGTCGGCGATGAAGGACTCGCGGTCGGCGGCTTCCAGGGGCTTCAGGTTGATCGTCATGGAGGCCAGTGTAAGAAGACCCCGCCTGGAGGTCCGACCGTCTGGACAGCGGGGTTCGGTAACGACAGGTCGCAGTGGTTGAGGTAACACCATCTGAGAAAGCGCCTACTGTGCCAGACTCGACGATGAGCGTGAGATGTTGGAGGAGAGGGGATGGCGCTGAGCAGAACGCGCGTGGTCAACGCTCTCATCGGCCTGCTGGTCCTGACCGTGGTAGCTCTCGCCGTTGTTCCGTGCCTGGTCCCCAGGACCCAGGAGGCGGTGCGGGACAGACCCGACTCCGACGTCGTCCTCACCGGGGATGTTGCCCGAGACCGCTCGGTGGCCAGCGACGAAGCGATCGACCGGGCTCGCCCTAGCCCTCCCGTTGACATCCAGCACCGCGCCGACCTCATGGGGCTGGGGGTGAGCATCGTGTTCGCCTCCATCGCCGTCATCGCGGTGGCGCTGTCCTGGCGGAATCGAGCCCATCTGCCCCGTAGCTTCGCCCGGCTGCCTTTCGGCGGCGCCTTCGCACTGATGATCGGGATCGCCTGGGGCTACACGGTCGGAAACGCAGGCATTCAGGACGACGACGGGGACGCGATGAACTGCCTCGGGGAGCGCCTGACCTCACTCGACTCCCGACTCATCCCCTTCCTCAACCGCGACTGCGTGACTCAGAGCCGCATCGACGTGCTTGCGGCCCTGCTGGCCGCCGTGACCATCGTCCTCATCGAGTACAGGATCCTGCTGAGCCTCCGGCAGACAACCGGAGACGCGAACCTGCTCGACAGGCCCTAGAGCGACAGCGGTGGCGCCGTCCCGAGGGAGGACGGCGCCACCGTTCGTCACAGGGCCGGGTGCTCGCGGCTCACTTCTTCTTGGCCGGGGCCTCTCCGAGCTCGGCGGCGGTCACAGCCACCGGGGAAGCGCCTTCAGCCGAGTCGGCTGCCGGGGCGGCCTGCTCCACGGTGAAGGGGCCGGTCACCTTGGCGGCCTCCGTCAGGTCCGCACGAACCGCCTCGATGGCCTCGGCGTACTCGGGCCGGTCGGCGGCAACGGCCAGCGTCACCGAGAGGATCGGCGTCTTCTGACTCGTCTTGGCCTCCGACTTCACCTTGCGCAGTGCCGCCAGGGCGACTCCCGCGCGGGCCACCAGCTCGGCGTCGGCCCCGGCGGAGGCCTCCCGCAGACCATCGGACTGCGGCCAGGCGGCCCGGTGCACCGAGCCGGTGCGGTACCAGCTCCACACCTCCTCGGTCGCGAAGGGCAGGAAGGGGGCCAGCAGGCGCACGAAGGTGTCCACGGCGATCGCCAGCGTCGCCCGCGCCGAGCGGACGGCGGCCGCGTCGTGAGATCCGTCGAAGTCATTGGCCCGGTCCTTGACCAGCTCGATGTAGTCATCGCAGAAGGTCCAGAAGAAGGACTCGGTGACCTCCAGGGCCCGGGCGTGACCGAACTCCTCGAAGGCCGCCGTGGCGGCGTCGACGACGTCGGCCAGAGCCGCCAGGACCGCACGGTCGATCGGCTCGCTGACCACCGAGGCGTCCAGGCAGGGGGCGGGGGCCGCGGCCACAGTGGCCTCGTCGGCGTCCCAGGGGAGCCCCATGGACAGGGCGAACTTGGAGGCGTTAAGGACCTTGATGGCCAGGCGACGGCCGATCTTGATCTGGGTCTCCTCGAAGGCCGCGTCCAGGCCCAGGCGGGCCGAGCTGGCCCAGTAGCGCACGGCGTCGGAGCCGTACTGCTCCAGCAGGCCCATGGGGGTGACGACATTGCCCTTCGACTTGGACATCTTCTTGTGGTCGGAGTCCAGGATCCAGCCCGACAGGCCGGCATTCGTCCACGGCAGGGCCGCGAACTCCAGGTTCGCGCGCACCACCGTGGTGAACAGCCAGGTGCGGATGATGTCCTGCCCCTGCGGGCGCAGGTCCATCGGGTAGACCCGGCCGAAGAGGTCCTCGTCGCTCAGCCAGCCCGAGGCCAGCTGGGGAGAGAGGGAGGATGTGGCCCAGGTGTCCATGATGTCGAGCTCGCCGACGAAACCACCGGGCTCGCCGCGCTGGTCCTCGGTGTAGCCGGCCGGGACGTCGGAGGAGGGGTCCACGGGCAGCTCTGACTCGGCCGGCGTCAGAATCTTGTCGTAGTCGACCTCGCCGTCCGCCCCGACCTGGTACCACAGCGGGAAGGGGACGCCGAAGAAGCGCTGACGCGAGACCAGCCAGTCGTTGTTGAGGCCGCGCACCCAGTTCTCGTAGCGCACGCGCATGAAGTCGGGGTGGAACTCCAGCCGGCGGCCGCGCTCGAGCAGCTCCTCGCGCAGGTCGGTGCCGGAGGCCGGGTTCGTCCACTCCTTGCCGCCGTTGCGGATGTACCACTGGCGGGAGGTGACGATCTCCAGGGGCTTGTCGCCCTTCTCGAAGAAGTTGGTCTGACGCACCGTCTTGACGGGCTCACCGCGCATCTCACCGGTCTGCGCCAGGCGGGCCACAAGGGCCTCACGGGCCGAGAAGGTGGTCTTGCCGGCCATGGCCTCGTACATCTCACGGCCGGCCTGGGAGGTGATCCACTCGGGGGTCTCGGTCTCGATGCGCCCGTCCTTGCGCAGAATCGCACGCAGCGGCAGCTGCAGGTCGCGCCACCAGTCGATGTCCGTGGTGTCACCGAAGGTGCAGCACATGGCGATGCCGGCGCCCTTGTCCTTCTCCGCGGCCGGGTGCGGCAGGACCGGCACCCCGACGCCGAAGACGGGGGAGGACACGGTGGTGCCGAACAGGGGCTGGTAGCGCTCGTCGTCGGGGTGGGCCACCAGGGCCACGCACGCGGGCAGCAGCTCGGGACGGGTGGTCTCGATGCACACGTCGACGCCGTTCTCCACCGGAGCGCCGGCTGCCTCGGCCTTGGCGGCGGCGGCCTCATCGACGATGTGGAAGGCCAGGCGGTGGTAGAAGCCGGGATACTCGCGCGACTCCAGCTCGGCCTGGGCCACCGCCGTCTGGAAGGTGACGTCCCACAGGCCGGGCGCGGCGGCCTGGTAGGCCTCCCCGCGCTCGAGGTTATGCAAGAAGGCGGTCTGGGCGACCTTGCGGGCCCGCTCGCCAATGGTCTGGTAGGTGTGGGACCAGTCCACACTCAGGCCGAGCCTGCGCCACAGGGCCTCGAACTGCTTCTCGTCCTCCACCGTGAGGCGCTCGCACAGTTCGACGAAGTTGCGACGCGAGACCGGCACCTGGTCGCGGGCCTTGATCGACTTGCCCTCCCCGCCGGTGTGCGGGGGAGTGAAGTCCGGGTCGTAGGGCAGAGAGGGGTCGCAGCGCACCCCGAAGTAGTTCTGCACGCGGCGCTCAGTGGGCAGGCCATTGTCGTCCCAGCCCATGGGGTAGAACACCGCCTTGCCGCGCATGCGCTGGAAGCGGGCCACGGTGTCGGTGTGGGTGTAGGAGAAGACGTGCCCCACGTGCAGGGAGCCGGAGACCGTCGGCGGCGGGGTGTCGATGGAGAAGACCTCGGCGCGCTCGGCGCTGCGGTCGAAGGCGTAGGTCCCCTCGGACTCCCAGCGCTCGCCCCAGGTGGTCTCCAGGCCGTCGGTCGACACCTTGGCCGGCACTCGCGGGCTGTGGGGCTCGGAGGGCAGCAGACGGCTGGACGATGACGGGGGAGCGGAGTGGCTCGTGGGGATCTCAGACATGGGTCGATTCTGTCACGGCGCTGCCCGGGGCCTCGACCGGCTGCGGTGTGAGGTCGGCGGGCGTCGGCGCCGCTCCGCCTTCTGCGCAGACAAGGAGTAGACATGGAATAGACATGGATACGGGTCACGAAGAATAGACATGGATACGGGTCACGAAACGGGCGCGAATTGGTACGCTTGTACCAACACGGATCGAGGGGAGACCGCAGCGGCCCCGGGTGGCAGTCGAGGAGGACGCGCATGGATGAGGAACCGGCGGAGCACAAGGATCCGGTGGCGCAGACGCTGACGGGCGTCTCCCGGGACCAGTCTGCGCAGGCCGGTAGCCAGTCCGGAGGGGATGTCACCGAGCGCCTGCGGGAGCTCAGCGAGCACGCCGGCGTGCTCAGCCGCAAGAACACCCACCTGGCCAACGCCCTCAGGGCGGCGCGCCAGGAGCTGGCGGCCCTGCACGAGGACATCAAGGCCCTCCAGCTCCCGCCCCTGGCGCACGCCACCGTCCTGGCCGTGGACCCAGGCGCGCGCGCCGCCGACGTCTCCATCGCCGGGCGGCGCCACCGGGTGGGCGTGGGTCCCGCCGTCGTGTCCTCCTCCCTCCACCCGGGTGACGACGTCGTCCTCAACGAGCACCTCGTCATCACCGCTACCTGCCCCTCGCCGCGCTTCGGGGAGGTCGTCACCGTCAAGGAGACCTACGACGACGGCACCGTCCTGGTCCTGGCCCGTCACGACGAGGAGCAGGTCCTCAGCCTTTCGGAGACCCTGAGCGACCACCGCCCCCGGGTCGGCGACGCCCTCGTGGCCGACCTGGCCGTGCGCATGGCGCTGCGCCCCGTGGTGCGCTCCGAGGTCGAGGAGCTCGTCCTGGAGGAGGTGCCCGACGTCGGATACGGCGACATCGGGGGACTGGGCGAGCAGATCGAGCTCATCCGCGACGCCGTCCAGCTGCCCTTCCTCCACCCCGACCTCTACCGCGAGCACCGGCTCACCCCGCCGCGCGGGGTGCTGCTGTACGGGCCGCCGGGATGCGGCAAGACCCTCATCGCCAAGGCCGTCGCCGCCTCCCTGGGGGCCGGCGGGCGCGGCGAGGCCTACTTCCTCAACATCAAGGGCCCCCAGCTGCTGGACAAGTACGTGGGAGAGACCGAGCGGCGCATCCGCGTCATCTTCGCCCGAGCCCGGGAGAAGGCGGCCACCGGCGTGCCCGTCGTCGTCTTCTTCGACGAGATGGACTCCCTGTTCCGCACCCGCGGGTCCGGGCGCTCCTCGGACGTGGAGACCACCGTGGTCCCGCAGATGCTCGCCGAGATCGACGGCGTCGACGAGCTCGACAACGTCGTGGTCATCGGCGCCACCAACCGCGAGGACATGATCGACCCGGCGATCCTGCGGCCGGGCCGCCTCGACGTCAAGATCCGCATCGGCCGGCCGGACCGGCGCGGCGCCGCCGAGATCCTGGCGACCTACCTGACGCCCGACCTCCCCATCAGCGAGGAGCTCCTGGCCGCGCACGGCGACGCGCAGGGCGCGGTGGACGCCCTCATCGAGCAGGTGGTCGAGGCCCTCTACACCCGCCGCCGTGCCACCGAGATGGTCGAGCTCACCCGCGCCGACGGGCAGGTCGAGATCCTCCACGTCGCCGACCTCGTCAGCGGCGCCATGCTCGCCAACATCGTCGACCGCGCCAAGAAGGCGGCCGTCAAGGATCTGGTCACCAAGGGCAGGCGCGGCCTGACGTCCGAGCACCTGCGCCGCGCCGTCATCGAGGAGATCGTGGAGAACGAGGGCCTGCCCGCCACCGTCCACCCCGACGACTGGGCCCGCGTCAGCGGAAGGCGCGGCACCCCCGTGGTCTCCATGAGCGTGCTCCAGCGCTCGCGGGAGGAGTGAGAGCCGTGGCGCCGGCGAGCACCCAGCGGGTCCCCGGCCGCGAGGTCACGGTCATGGGCCTGGAGACCGAGTACGGCATCCTTGGGGCCGAGCCGGAGGACGTCGTGGCCGCCTGCCTGGAGGCCGAGGGTGAGGCGGGGCGCAGTCGGGGAGTGCGCTGGGACTACTCCGGGGAGTACCCCCTGCGTGACGCCCGCGGCTTCGAGATGGACCGCGCAGCGGCCGACCCCTCCATGCTCACCGACATCCCCGGGGCCGCCTCCGTCGAGGCCCCCGTTCCCGGGCGGGTGCGCACCACCGCCGTCGTGCGCCTGACCGCCGAGGAGGAGGCCTGGCAGCGCGGCACCGCCACCTGCGTGGGCACCGGCGGGCGCCTCTACGTGGACCACGGCCACCCCGAGTACGCCACACCCGAGTGCACCGGTGCCGCGCAGGCCGTCCTGGCCGACCGGGCGGGGGACCTCCTGGTGGCCAGGGGAGCCGAGCGGCTGCGTCGCGGCGGCGTCAAGGCCCGGCTGTTCAAGAACAACGTCGACGGCAAGGGCGCCACCTACGGCACCCATGAGAACTACCTCGTGCCCCGCGCCCTCGACTTCGACGACCTCACTCAGGCCCTGGTCCCCCTGCTCGTGGTCCGCCCGCTTCTGGTGGGCTCGGGCCGGGTCGGCACCGGCGCTGTCGGCCAGGGCGCCGACTTCCAGATCAGTCAGCGGGCCGACTACCTGGAGAAGGTCGTCGGCCTGGGCACCACGGTGGACCGCCCCCTGGTCAACACCCGCGACGAGCCCCACGCCGACCCCCAGCGCTGGCGCCGTCTCCACCTGGTGGCAGGCGACGCCAACTGCTTCGACACCATCGCCTGGCTCAAGCTCGGCATGACCGCCCTCGTCCTCCAGGTGCTGGCCGACGGCGTGCCCGCCTCCTGGCGCCGCCTGCGCCTGGCCGACCCCGTGGCCCAGGCCCGGGAGGTCTCCCGCGACACCCGCCTTCAAGGCACGCTGGAGCTGGCCGACGGGCGGCGTCTGAGCGCCCTGGAGATCCTGGAGCACTACCTGCAGACGCTGCGCAGCCACCTGAAGGACCACGGCCGTCCCGCGCCGGCGCCGCAAGGCGACCCCCTGCGCCCGGACCTGGCCGCACTGGCCGACGGCGCCGACACCGGCGGCGCCGAGACCGGCGCGCTCCTCGCCTTCTGGGAGGCCTCACTGGCCTCACTGCGCGAGCGGCAGGCCCAGTGCGCCGGTGGCCACGGGCCTAGGAAGTCGCAAGGTGTGGCCGGGCACCTGGAGTGGGTCGCCAAGAAGCAGCTCCTGGACGCCACCGCCCGCCGCCATCCGGGCGCCGGCGGACACGACGTCCTCCACGCCGTCGACCTGGCCTGGTCAGAGCTCTCCCCGGCCGGGAGGGGCCTGGCCGAGCGGGTTCCCGCCGGTGTCGACGCGCGCGGCGGGCTCCGTGACGAGATGGTGGAGGCGGCCCTCGGTCAGCCGCCCACCACGACCCGGGCCTGGCTGAGAGGTAGGCTCGTGAACGACTTCCCCGGGCAGGTGGTCGCCGCCGGTTGGCACTCCATGGTCCTGGAGACCGGTGAGAGGACCCAGCGCCGCCTGCCCCTGACCGACACCCTGGCCTTCACCCGCACCGCCACAGCGCTGGTCCTCAAGGATGCCGCCGACGTCGTCGAGGTCCTCGCGCGCCTCACGGGCGAGCGCCCCGGCGACCCGGGGCGAGCCGCCGAAGCAGTGACCACATCCGCCACCCTGTCAGGAGAGCAGACATGAGTGAGTTCGCCCAGCCGTCCCGCAGCCGCCAGGACGACCACGCCCCCGACGACGACCCGACCCCCGCCCCCGCAGGACCCGCCCGGGGTCAGGGCCTGGACTCGGTGCTGGATATGATCGACGACGTCCTGGCCGTTGACGCCCAGGAGTTCGTGCGCGGCTTCGTCCAGAAGGGCGGCCAGTGAGCACCAGGATCCCGGGGTTGCGAGTCACCGGCCTGGAGACCGAGTTCGGCGTCCTGTGCGCCCCCGTGGGGCCGCCGGAGGAGACGAAGGCGGACCTGCCGGACGTCGAGAGAGCGGCGGCGCTCATCTTCCGTCACCGGCCGGTCGGCTACCGCAGTACCAACCTCTTCCTGCCCAACGGTGGTCGCCTCTACCTCGACATCGGAGCCCACCCCGAGTACGCCACCGCCGAGTGCGTGAGAGTGCGCGACCTCGTCGCCCAGGATCAGGCCGGCCGGGCGATCCTGGCCGACATGGCCAGGCGCGCCGCCGCGCGCCTCGCCCAGGAGGGAACCGCGGCCCGCTTCCACCTCCTGGCCAACAACACCGATTCGGCAGGCCATACCTACGGCTGCCACGAGAGCTACTCTGTGCCCCGCAGTCTGCTCGACGTCACCGACGACGCAACCCGAGCCAGCAGTGAGACCGCCATGGCGGTGCTCACCTCCTTCCTGGCCACGCGCCCCGCCTTGGTCGGCTCCGGGCGCCCACTGGCAGGCGGTCCGACGGAGTCGAAGCAGGGCAGCCGTGGTGTGGGGGAGGAGGCCGCCTGGGGCCTCTCCCCGCGCGCCCCCCACCTGCAGGCCCTGACCTCGGCCGACACCACCGGGCAGCGCGCCCTGGTCAACACCCGCGACGAGCCCCACGCCGACGCCAGCCGCCTACGTCGCCTGCACGTCACCTGCGCCGACACCACCATGGCCGAGCCGACAACGGGCCTGCGCAGCGCTGTGACCCTCCTGCTCCTGGACGCCCTCGAGGCCGGCTGGGACTTCACCGACCTGACCCTGGTCGACCCTTTGGCCACTCTGTCCGCACTGGGGGAGAGTCCCTGGGGGGACGTGCCCGTCACCACCGTCCAGGGGCGGAGCCTGAGCGCCGTCGACATCCAGGAGGCCTTCCTGGAACGACTGGCCGCCTACCTGGACGACGCCGGAGTACCGGACTTCCTGCGCGGCGCCGAGCACCTGCTCACCGACCTGGCGCCCCGCGTCATCTCCGCGCTGCGCCACCACGACGACAGCGGCATCGACACCGAGATCGACTGGGCCATTAAGCGCCGCCTCATGCGCGCCCAGTGCGAGCGCCACCCCCAGTTGAGCGGCCAGGCCCTGGAGACCCTGCGCTCGCGGGTGGACCTGGCCTACCACGACCTCAACGCCGAGACCGGACTGGTTCCGCGCCTGGTCGCCCAAGGGGCCATGGTGAACCTGTGCGATCCGGAGGAGATCGAGCGTGCCCGCCAGGCTCCCCCGGCCACGCGCGCTGCCCTCCGGGGGGCCTTCGTGGCGGCCTGCTTGGAGGTGGGTGCCGACTTCTCCGTCTCCTGGGAGAGCTTGCGGCTGGACTCGCCGCCCACTGCGCCCGTGGACCTGCCGGACCCGCTGGAGACGGTCCACGAGGCCGCCGAGTCCCTGACCCAGCGGGTGCTGGGCCTGCGTCCCGAGGAGATGCACCGCATCGACCTCGTGGGCCGCGGCGGCCTGGGTGCGCCGGGCTGAGACTTCTGAGGGCCTGGGCCCCGTCGCCCTTGAGTGCTGTCCGCTACCGGTTTTTCCCGTCTTTTCAACGGCTGGGGTCGGGTGTTCCCTCACGGCCCGGGGCCTGGTCGACCCTTGCGTGAAGTCCCGGGAAGGAGTAGACACTTAGGTGTGCCTCACCAAAGCCGCGAGGTGTGCCGCCTCTCGGGGTGATGTCTCTGGGTTGGTTCGTTCGACGTGTCGATGCGCGGCTCGGGTCAGACATTTCTCTGAGCAAGTCAATAATGATAATGATTTGCAAAACGGGATGGGGGCGGAGTAGATGTGCGGTCATCATGCCGGCGTGCCCGCCCAGGCGCGCCCCGGGGCTCCGGCATGAGGTCGGAGCGGTCACCGTGACCCGTGAGAACACGCAAGGAGAAAGCATGAGCACCACCAACCGCACGCCGGTCGTCACCGAGCAGAACAGGCCCTCGGTTCACACCTCATCGCGCTCAGGGCTGGCCGACTCCGCCCTGGGAACCCGCAACCTCATGATGATCGCCGCGCTGGCGGTCGTCTCCATGATCCTCCTGGTCCCGCTGAACTACCTGGCTCCGGCGGCGGGAGCCTCCCGGGACGCCGTGCTCCTGGGGTGCGCGATCATGGGACTGTGGCTCGTGCCGTACCTGCTGCCCGCAACCGTCGTTCGCCGCCCCGGCGCCGTCATGATCGCGGCCCTTCTCATGGGGATCATGAGTGTCTTCACCACTCCGACGGGTCCTGCGGCCATCGTCGGCAACCTCATCGGCGGGGCCTTCGTCGAGGTGCCCCTGGCCATCCTGCTCTACCGGAAGTGGACCTGGTGGTCCTTCCTCATCTCGGCGGCAACCTTCGGCCTGCTCAACGGCATCATGTACGTCTCCGTCATGAGCGCCGCAGCGGGTATGGCCTCGGCGAGCGCCGGCGTCGTCATCGCCGTGGTCTCGGCCCTGGTTGGTGGCGGCCTCACCATTGCCCTGACCCGACTGCTCAACCGCGCCGGCGTCGGCATCGATCAACGCACGACCGGCCGTGCCTGAGACAGTGCCCGCCGCACCGGCTGCTCCGGGGGTGGAGCAGCCTCTGGGAGAGTCGGCCGATCCGGCATTGGTGAGCATCGAGGGCCTGAGCGTCCACTACCTCGGACGCGAGAGCTGGGTCCTGGACGCCGTCGACCTGACCCACCTGCGCACTCAGGTCACCGCCGTCATCGGCCCCTCGGGCTGCGGCAAGACCACCCTCGTGCGCGCACTGTGCGGCCTCATCCCGCACTGCCTGCCCTCGGAGTACTCCGGCAGCCTGAGACTGGCCGGCACCGAGGTCGCCGACGCCACCGTCCAGACCCTGGCTCAGACCGTCGCCTACGTCGGCCAGAGCCCCGACGCCGCCGTCGTCACCCGCACCGTCCACGACGACGTCGCCTTCCCGCTGCAGAACCTGTGCCTGACCAGGCCGGAGATCACCGCGCGGGTCGAGCAGGCCCTGCGTGCGGTGGGACTCATCGAGCGCATCTGGGACGACCCCTGGACGCTCTCGGGCGGGCAGCGTCAGCGACTCGCGCTCGCCGTCGCCCTGGCCATGCGCCCACAGCTCCTCGTGCTCGACGAGCCGACCAGCACCATCGATACCACCGGCCGCGAGGAGTTCTACAGCCTCATCTCCTCCTTGACAGCCTCGGGCACGGCGGTCGTCGTCATCGACCACGACCTCGACCCGGTACTGCCCATTGTCGACCAGGTCCTGGCCCTCAACGCCGACGGGCGGACCATCGCCGTCGGCTCGCCGCGGGAGGTCTTCATGAGCCACCGCCGCGAGCTGACCGACGTCGGAGTGTGGATGCCCCGAGCCCTGCGTGAAGCCGGCGACGACCTCCCCGCGGGGACGCAGGCCTCGGAGGCGGCGCTGACCTGTGCCGAGGCCGGAATCCGGGTGCCCCGGCTCGCCGACCTGTGCGCCGAGGGCGAGGTGCGCTACCTGGAGAAACAGGCGCCCGGCTCCGCCGAGAGCTGGCAGCAGGTCGAGGCCATCGACACCCGTCACGTGCTCGCAGGCCGCCCCCGGCCCGAGTCCAGAACCAGTGTCGAGCTGGTCGACCTCGAAGTGCCGGGGCGCTCACCTCAGGTGTCCCTGCGCCTGGGTGGCGGCGAGCTCGTGGCGCTGGTCGGCCCCAACGGTGCGGGTAAGTCCTCGATCCTGTCCGCCCTGGCCGGACTCGTGCGCTCCACCGCACCCAAGGCGGTGGTCGGTGGCCGGGACGTCGGCAAGGGCAGGCACCTGGTTGGATACGTCTTCCAGAATCCTGAGCACCAGTTCGTGGCCACCACCGTCGGGGCCGAGCTCGCTGTCGGAGGGACCTCGCCGGAGCGGGTCGATGAGCTCCTTGAGCAGTTCCACCTGACCGCCCACCGGGACCACCATCCCCTGACCCTCTCGGGCGGTCAGGCCCGCAGGCTCTCGGTGGCCACCATGGTCAGCGAGGAGCGCGACGTCGTCGTCCTCGACGAGCCCACCTACGGGCAGGACTGGGATAACACCTGCGAGCTCATGGACTTCATCGATCAGCTGCGCCACCAGGGGCGCACGGTCATCATGGCCACCCATGACCTCGAGCTCGCCCTGAAGCACGGCACCCATATCGTCGCCCTGCCCTGGGCGGCCGGCACCGGAGCGGCGGAATCGCGCGTCGGTCTGCTCGAGCCCGCCCCGGTGCCGCCCCGGCCCCAGCCACGGCCAGGTCTGTTCACCTCGCTCAACCCCTTCACCCTCTTCGCGTCGGTCCTGCCGGCCATGGTGATGGTCTTCGTCCTGCGCAACCATCACCTCAACCTGGGCATCCTGCTGACCTCCTCGGTCCTCATCGTCGCCGCGCGCGCCTCCCTGAGACGCACTGTGGCCTCGGTAATCGCCCCCTGGGTGGTCACCGCACTCATGACCTGGATCTTCAGCAGCGGGGTCCACCACCAGGAGACGGCGGCGCGCCTTTACGACCTGGGTGACGCGGTGACGGGGGGTAGCGGTATCGGCGCGCTCATCGCACTGGTCCTCCTCTCGGGCGTCTCCACCGACCCCGAGGCCCTCATCCGCACCCTGACCACCACCTTCCGCATGCCCTACCGCCTCGGGGCGGCGGGCACCGCGGCCATCGCCTTCATCACCCGCTTCCACGGCGACTTCGTCCTCCTTCGTACCGCCAGGGCTTTGCGCGGGGTCGGTGGCCGCTGGGGGGTGCTCGCGCCCGTGGTCCGTTGGATCGGCTCCATCCTGCCGCTGATGATCCTTGCCATCCAGCACGCCGAGCGCGTTGCCCTGTCCATGGACTCACGTGCCTTCGGCGCCCATCGACGGCGCACCGAGATGGCTGACGAGCCCTGGAGAGGACGCGACTGGGGAGTCGTCGTTCTCGCCTGGGCGCTGGCCCTCATCATCTGGAACACCCTCCGCTGAGGAGACAACCATGCCGAAGCAACCGATGCACCAGGCGAGTCACCAGGAGGCCGCAGGCGTCACCGTCGGCGAGCTCATCCGACCGGCGCGCCCGGCCATGATCGCGACCGGGCTGCTGACCGCCCTCGGAGCGCTGCTGTCCATTGTCCCCTTCGAGGCCATGCGCAACCTGGCGGCCATCTGGCTGGGCGAGTCCTCACCGCAGGGCTGGCGCGGCAGCCCATGGGCCTGGGCAGCCATCGCCGTCGGGGCGCTCTTCGCCTCCCAGGCCCTCTACCTGGCGGGCCTGGGGATCACGCACCTGGCCGAGGCCCGGCTGCGCCACCACCTGCGCAGACAAGTCATCGAGGCCATCAGCGGCCTGCCCCTGGGGCGGGTGGCGCAGATCCCGCACGGCACCATCCGCAAGATGGTCTGCGACGACACCACCTCCATCCACACCCTCGTCGCCCACGTCCCCGGTGACGCCACCAACGCCGTCGTCATGGCGGTGGCGGGGACGGCCTACCTGCTGTGGACCGACTGGCGCCTGGCCTGCGCGCTGGTGGGGCTGTGGGTCCTGGTCCTGGGAACGATGCTCCTGACCATGTCGGGCATGTCGGACATCACTGAGCGCTTCGGCGCCGCTCAGACCGCGCTGGCCGCCGCGACCGTCGAGATGCTCGAGGGCATCAAGGAGATCAAGGGCTTCCAGGCCACCGACGCCTCCCGCACCCGCTTCAGCCAGGCGCGCACCGAGTTCTCCAGCCTGTCCTACGAGTGGGTGAGCAGGTCCGGGAAGGCCATCAGCGCCATGACCGCCGTCCTGCGTCCCTCCACGGTCTTCGCCACGGTCGCACTCCTGGCCGTCCTGTTCACCTCCCAAGGATGGACGCCCTTGTCGGCCACCCTGCCGTTCTTCCTGGTGGCCCTCGGGCTGCCGGAGGGACTCATGACCCTCATCGGCCTCATGCAGCACATGTACGAGTCCAGGATGGCCGCCCAGGCCACCGCCGACCTACTCTCCCTGCCGCCGATGCCCGAGGGAGCCCATGACGAGGGCGAGGGACCCACCCCCGGGCGCGTCGACGTCGAGGACGTCACCTTCTCCTACGAGGCCGGCTCCCCGGTCCTGCACGGCGCCTCCTTCACCGCCGAGCCCGGAACCGTGACAGCGCTCGTCGGCCCCTCCGGCGGGGGCAAGTCGACCCTGGTCCGCCTCATCGCCCGCTTCCACGACGTCGACGACGGAGCCGTGCGCATCAGCGGCGTCGACGTGCGCGACGCGACCTTCCCCTGGCTGCTCTCGCGCGTGGCGGTCGTACTTCAGGACGTGGCCCTGGCCCACGACTCCGTCCACGACAACATCGCCCTGGGACGCCCCGAGGCCACCCGGGAGCATGTCGAGGCCGCTGCCCGCGCGGCCTGCATCCATGAGCGCATCGCGCGCCTGCCCCACGGCTACGACACGATCCTGGGTGAGGAAGGCGGATTCCTCTCCGGAGGGGAGCGCCAGCGCATCACCCTGGCGCGCGCCTACCTCCAGGACGCCCCCGTCCTCGTCCTGGACGAGGCCACCGCCCAGGCCGACCCGGCCTCCGAGCGCGACATCCACCAGGCCCTGTCCCGGCTCGCAGCCGGGCGGACCGTCATCATCATCGCCCACCGCCTGTCCACGATCCGCGACGCAGACCAGATCCTCGTCGTCGACGCCGGACACATCACCGAGCGCGGCACGCACGAGGAGCTGCTGGCCGCCGGCGGCCGCTACGCCGCCATGTGGAGCAGCCAGGACCTGAGCGAGGAGACCGACGCCGCCGCACTGACCGTCCAGGTCGAACAGCTGAGAGCCGAGCCCGCCGGGCAGGAGGAGAGGTAACCATGTGGAAGCTGCTGACGCGAGTCGTCAACGCCGCCGAGATGCGCACCATCATCGCCTGGTTCGTAGCCTCCGCCGTCCTCCAGGGCCTCACCCTGGCCCTCATGATCCCCTTCCTGCGCGCCCTCTACTCCCGCTCGCAGTTCCTGACCGCCTGGCTGATCGCCGTCGTGGTCATGGCAGTGAGCGCCGCGCTCGTCGAGACCATCGCCATGCACCGCTCCTACCGGGTCAGTGTCTTCGAGGTCTGCGACACGATGATCGACCGCGTCGCCGATCACGTCCTGACTCTGCCGCTGGGCTGGTTCAGCGCCGAGCGGGAGGCCGCCGTCGTCAACGCCACCTCCAAGGAGGTCAACACCCTCTCCCACCTGGCCTCCATGGTGATCCCCAACCTGTGCAACGCCTTCATCGTCCCGCTGGTCATGCTCGGGGCCACCGCCGTCGTCGAGTGGCCTCTGGCGCTCATCATGGCCGCAGCCATCGTCCCGCTGGTCCTGACGTGGCGGCTCATGGGCGCCGCGACCACTCGCGCCAACGAGATGGAGGACCGCACCTCGAGCGCCGCGGCCGGACGCCTCGTGGAGTTCGCCCGGCTCCAGCCCGTACTGCGCGCCACCGGTGCCACCAAGACGGGCTGGGCACCGGTGCGAGCCGCCCTGGAGGCCGACTCCGCCTCCACCCTGGACGGCCTGCGGGTCAAGGGCAGGCCCGGGCAGTACTTCAACCTCATCGTTAACGTCGCCTTCGCCCTGGTCATGGCGGTGGGGCTGGCACGGGTGAGTGGGCACCGGCTCGACGTCGTCGCATACCTGGCGATCATGGCCGTCACCGCGCGCACGCTGCTGCCACTGACCAAGGCGGCCATGTACGGATCCGAGGCCGACAACGCGAAGGTCGCCCTGCGGGCCGTGGGGGACATTCTCGACGCGCAGCCTCTGTCCGACCCCGAGCCAGGTCAGGAGATCGAGCCCCGGGGAACCACGATCGCCCTGAACGACGTCTCCTTCTCCTACGACGCCGGCCGCCCCATTCTGGCGGGCGTCTCCTTGAGCGCACCGCAGGGGAGAGTGACCGCCCTGGTAGGGCCCTCAGGGGCGGGCAAGTCCACGATCCTGCGCCTGGCCGCCCGGTTCTGGGACGTCGACGACGGGACCGTCACCATCGGCGGTGCACCGGTCCGCTCCATGCGCGCCTCGACGATCATGGGCATGACCTCCATGGTCTTCCAGGACGTCTACCTGTTCGACACCACCATCCGGGAGAACCTGCGCATCGCCCGGCCCGAGGCCACCGACGCCGAGCTGGCCGAGGCCGCCCGACGTGCCCGCCTGGACCACGTCATCGAGGCGCTGCCGCACGGGTGGGACACGCAGGTTGGTCCTGGCGGGCTGAGCCTGTCCGGTGGGGAGCGCCAGCGCGTCGCCATCGCCCGGGCCTTCGTCAAGGACGCCCCGATCCTGCTGCTCGACGAGATCACCTCGGCCCTGGACGGGGAGAACGAGTCCGCGATTACCGAGGTGGTGTGCGAGCTCTCCGAGGGGCGCACCGTCATCGTGGTGGCGCACCGCCTGTCCACCGTCCGCCAGGCCGACGAGGTCGTGTTCCTCGAGCCGAGTCAGGCCGGCGCCCGCGTGGCCCAGCGCGGTACACCCCAGGAGCTGGCTGCCGTCCCCGGCCCCTTCCGCGAGTTCATCGAGGCCTCCACGGCCTCCTCGCGCTGGCACATCCGTCAGGGGTGAGGCGGGGCCGCTTCAGTTAAGACGACATGGTGGGCAGACGCTGTCCCGTACCGGTTGGTATGGGACAGCGTTTCCGTTGTTATGAGAACCCTCGGAGCGCCATGAAACCTCCTGGAAATACTGACTGGTATCATTGATACCGACCGGTACGAATCAGTCTGGTGGTCGATCGAGTGATCGGATCCAGGTAGTTGAACGAAAGGAGGGGCTTCATGGCCGACGTACTAGCCATTGAGGACCTTCACAAGCACTTCGGAAGTGGGCCGCACGCGGTGAGAGCCAACGCCGGCGTCACCATGCGGGTGGGTGCCGGCGAGGTGGTCGGGCTCCTCGGGCACAACGGCGCGGGCAAGACCACGCTGGTCAACCAGGTGGTGGGGCTGCTGTGTCCGACCTCCGGGAGCATCAGGCTCGACGGGGTTGACGCCGTCGCCAACCCCGCTCTCGCCCGTCGCCTCACCAATGTCCAGGCGCAGGCCAATGTGCCCATCACCGGGCTCACGCCCCTGACGGCGATCGACCTCGTGGGGCGTATACGAGGAGGGCGTCCGCGTCAGACGCGCAGGCGCGCCGAAGAGCTGATCGACGCCCTCGACCTGGGGGAGTGGGCCAGGACTCCCGCGCAGAAGATCTCCGGCGGAGTCGCCCGTCTGACTGCCTTCGCCATGTGCGCCGTCGTCCCCGGGCGCCTGGTCATCCTCGATGAGCCCACCAATGATGTCGACCCGGTACGCCGGCGCCTGCTGTGGGACCAGATCCGTCTTCTGGCCGAGGCCGGGGCGGCGGTCCTCCTGGTGACCCACAACGTGCGGGAGGCCGAGCGGGCAGTCGACCGGCTCACCATCCTGGACCACGGCCACGTCATCGCCGAGGGAACCCCCGCGGCACTCGTGGCCGGCCACGGATCTCCCTTCGTCCTGGAGGTCAGCCGGACTCCCGGCCGGCGGATCGAGCCTCCCGCGGGAATGAGCCTGATGCAGCACGACGCCGTGCGAGCATCCGTGGCGGTGGACTCTCAGCGTACGACCCAGGCCGTGGAGTGGGCCGCTCAAGCCCTCAAGGACGGAGCGATCGAGCGCTACGAGCTGGCACCGATCTCGCTGGAGGACGTCTACGTCGATCTCACCGGGAGTGCGGGAGAGGAGGTGCGCCGTCATGCCGCCTGAACCGTGTGAATCCGCGGGAGTCCCGGCCCGTCCCGATGATTCGCGTCATCCCCGCGCTGCTACGTAGGCGCGGTGCGACTCCAGTCCCCAGAGAAACATGAAACGTAAGGAGAATCCGATGCCTGCTCCAACCAGTGCCACTGCTGAAGCGGCCCCGGTCAGTGAGACTGTTCTCGAGGTCGCGTCCCAGAAGACCTCGCTCTGGCGTCAGCTCGGCCTGCTCATCCAGTGGCAGTTCCGTCGCAGCCTGCCCGTGCTTCCTCTCTTCATCATCGTCCAGACGCTGCTGTCCGTCTCCATGGTCCTGGGATACGGGCTCATCGCGGGCCACCCAGGCCGCGAGGCGAGCCTCTACCTGGCCGGCGGCGGCCCGGCGATCGCGCTCATCTCGCTGGGCCTCATCATGACGCCTCAGTGGGTCTCCCAGTCCCGCACTGAGGGCAGCCTGGACTGGATGCGCACCCTGCCCGTCCCCAGGGTCGCCTTCCTCCTGGCAGACCTCGCGATCTGGACCGCTCTTGCACTGCCCGGCCTGGTTGTGGGCGTCCTCGTGGCCAACGCCCGCTTCGACGTCGACCTCGCCCCGCAGTGGTGGCTGGTGCCCGGCGCCGTGCTGGTCGCCCTGACAGCAGCCTGCATCGGATACGCCATCGCCACGCTCCTGGCTCCGGCCCTGGCTCAGATCCTCTCCCAGGTACTCGCTTTCGGCATCATGCTGTTCTCGCCCGTCAGCTTCCCCGCCGACAGGCTCCCCGACTGGGCCCAGGACATCCACCGCTGGTTGCCCTTCGAGCCCATGGCTCAGGTGGTGCGTGCCGGTCTGTTCTCCCACGACGCCACCATGCCCGCCCGTTCCTGGGGCCTCCTGGGCGGATGGTGCCTGGTGGCCGTCGCCGGAGCGTCATGGGCCCTGGGAAGGCGGCCCTGAGTCGGCCGGGATGCCCGAATGGTTGGAGCCCGGTGGGGGAAGTGACGAACGTGGAGGGGGAAGTGCCGTGAACCCCTTTCTGAGGGGCCTCCTCTACAGTGGGGGCATGACCGCCAGGAGCTCCGCCCGTGGGCCGAACAGTGACAGTGATGACTCCGGGGCCTCCGCCTCTGATGACATCAGGGAGGCGACGCGCGCCCTCAATGAGGCGATCACCGCCTTCTCCCGTGCGGTGGGGGCGGCCGGTCAGGGTGCGCGCCGGAGCAGTGAGAGTGCGGTAGCGGCCTCCCTGGACCTCGCCTCCCGGAAGCTGGCCTCCGCCTCCACTGCAGTCAGCGGAGCCGCCCTGGGTCGGAGCGGCGGGCGCCGTCGGAGCGAGGAGACCAGGGCGCGGATTCTTGCTGCTGCCAGGGAGGTCTTCGCTGCCAAGGGCTACGAGGGGGCGTCTGTCAGTGACATCGCCTCGGCGGCCGGATTCACCAAGGGCGCTTTCTATTCCTCCTTCCCCTCCAAGGAGGCCCTGTTCCTGGAGGTCGTCACCTGTGGTGAGGAGAGTCCGGATGAGGCCGCTCGCCAGATGGCGAGCCCCGAGCAGTGGGGCGAGCAGCTCCAGGAGCTTCCCATGGAGGATGTCGTCCTGCACCTGGAGACCTGGCTCTACGCGATTCGTCATGAGGACTCCCGGGACCGGCTGGCCGGCAGCTGGCGCCGCTGGCTGAGAGAGACCTCCCTCCTGGTGGCCCGTTCCCATGGACGCCGCGAGCCGAGCCAGCAGGATGAGGAGACGGCCTTCGGACTTCTGGCGGTGGGCATCTTCGGCCGCGTGAGCGCCGCAGCCACCACCTCGCAGGAGGTCGAACCCATCATCCAGCGCCTGTCCGAGCGGCTCCTTGAGGATGGCCGTGACTGATATGCCTCTCCGCCGAGAGCGGCATGTTTCGCCTAGAGACACGGACAACGGTTGTCTTCCGCGAACAGTGTCCTTCTCGATGAAGGAGGGGTCTCGCGGTCAGGCGACCTGTTCCCGGTAGCGGTGGACCACCAGTTCGGCGAGCGCCGGGTGGTCGCCGATGGGCGCGGCCACGACGTCGGCGCCCGTGGAGTGCAGGGCCCGGTGGAAACGTCCCTCCGCCAGCAGGTAGGTGGCCACTCCCACCCGCCTGGCACCTCGGGCCCGGGCCGTGCTCACCGCGTCACGGACGCTGGGGCGCGCAGCCGAGAGGTAGGCGGGTGTCACCTCGCGCCCCAGGCGCGCCTCGAGCAGGCGAGTGATGGTCTCAACCTCCTCCAGAGCCGCCGCGTGGCGCGACCCGGCCGCGCCCAGGACGATGTGGTCGAGTCCTGCAAGCCCGCCCAGGGGCGCCGATGCCTCGTGGAGACGCTGCGCGACGGCCTCCACCAGGTGCTCCTCGACCCCCAGGTGCCCGGTGACCGTCCCCGACCCGTGTCGTTCCACTGCGGCCGGTACGTCATGGACGACGTGATAGCCGCGGGCCAGGAAGAAGGGCAGCACCACCGGATCCACCAGCCCCTCCAGGGCCGTGGCCGGGTCCGGGGGCTGGAGCTCGATGTAGCCGGTGCGCACCTCCACCCCCGGCAGGATCGTGCCGACGCGCTCAGCGGTACGCGACAGGACCGAGGACGGCCCGGGCCGGCGCGAGCCGTGGGCCAGCAGCACCAGGGGACGAGTGCTCATGCCGGCTCCACCGCCAGAACCGCGTGCGTGTGAGGACGAGTCGGCTCGACCGGCCTCGGGGTGACGGGACCGCCGGCGGCGATCGCCTCCTCCAGGACGGTAGCCTCAGGCTCGTGGCCGCCTAGAGGATCGGTGCGGACCTCCTCAAGCACCTGCTCGGTCTCCTCTCGAATCTCTGTAGCGGTGGCGCGTGCCTTGCGGACCGCCAGGGTCAGGAAGGCCACCCAGATCACCCCGAGCGCGCCGTACAACACGACCCCGGTTCGGGCCGAGGCCTCGGACCAGGACAGTAGCACCCGCAGGTTCGTGGCCAGGATCAGCCCGCCGACGGCGGTGCCCAGCACCGCTCCGGGCAGGCGGGAGACCAGCCAGGCGGAGATCGGTGCGGCCACGAGCCCACCGGCCAGCAGGGTCAGGACGATGCCGAGGCTGATGCCCGCGGTGCCCAGTCCGGTGAGGAAACCGGCCGAGGCCGCCACCGTCACCAGGAACTCCGAGGCCCCCACCGAGCCGACCACGGTGCGCGGTGCCGTGCGACCACCCGTGAGCAGCGTCGTCGTCACCACCGGCCCCCAGCCGCCACCACCGGTGGCGTCAACGAAACCGCCCACCAGTCCCAGGGGAACCAGGAGCCGCCTACCGTGCGGGGATCGCCGGCTACCGGATCCGCTGGGCGGGCGCAGTGCGAAGCGCCCCAGGACATAGGTCCCCAGCAGTATCAGCAGGCTCGCCGTCACCGGGGTCGCCGCGCGGGTCGACAGGTGAGACAGAACCGTGGCGCCGCTGAAGGCTCCCACCGCACCGGGCAGCCCCAGCCGGACCACCAGGCGAGGATCGGTGTTGCCCAGCCTCCAGTGGGAGGCCCCCGAGGCCAGGGTCGTGCCGATCTCAGCCAGGTGCACTGAGGCCGAGGCCAGTGCCGGGCTCAGCCCGGCCAGAAGCAGCAGGGAGGAGGAGGTCATGCCATACCCCATCCCGAGAGATCCATCGACCAGCTGGGCGGCCAGGCCGACGAGGGCGAGAAGAACAAGCTTGCGCATCAGAGACTCCAGGACATTCAGTCTGCATGCGCCGAAGAGGACTCATGCGGCCGGACTCGCCGGCCGAGCCTCCTCGACGACTCGGTCAGCCCAGTACGGGCTCAGAGTGACGACGTCGCCGATGACGATGACCGCGGGGGCGGTCACGCCGTACCGGGCGGCGACGTCGGCCAGACATCGCAGCTCGGTGGTGGTCACACGCTGGTCGGGGTGATAACCGCGCTCGATGATCGCCGCCGGAGTGGCCGGATCGCTGCCGGCCTCCAGCAGGGAGGCGACCGAGTCCCGCAGCCGGGAGACCCCCATGAGCAGGATGAGGGTGTGGTCGCGGCGCTGGGGGAGCACCCCCAGATCCGCATGAGCCGTGATGACCGAGAAGCCGCGCGACAGCCCCCGGTGGGTGACGGGGATCCCCGCCGCCGCAGGCACGGCGATGGCGCTGGTGATCCCCGGGACGACCTCGACGGCCACGTCGGCTGCACGGCAGGCGGCCGCCTCCTCCCCGCCACGCCCGAGCACGTAGGGGTCGCCGCCCTTGAGACGGACCACCCCCTTGCCGCGGCGGGCCAGGTCGACCAGGAGCGCGTCGATCTCCTCCTGACTCATGACGTGCCGGCCGCGCCGCTTGGAGGCGTCGATGACCTCCGTGCCGGGGTCAAGGTCCTCCAGGAGGTCGCGGGGCGCCAGCGCGTCGACGACAACCACGTCCGCCCGGCCCAACAGCTCCAGGCCTCGGGCGGTGATGAGGCCGCTGCTGCCCGGGCCGCCGCCCACCAGGGCCACCCAGCCATCCGCGGAACCCGCCGAACCGGCAGAGCCGTCGGGTACATGGGGAGAGACGTCGTGGGTCATGCCTCAGCCCCTGCCTGAGGAGGCGGCCGCAGCCGGTTCTCCGCGCCCTGCGCCTGCCAGCTGCACCATGCCCGCGCCGAGCGTGCCTCCCTCGTGGGCGTCGATGAGGAGGAAGGCGCCGTCAGACCTGGAGACCGAGTAGTCGGCCAAGGGCACCGGCGAGGCCAGACGCAGCCGCACCAGGCCGATGTCGTTGAGCTCCAGGCGGTCAGCCGGCACCGTGGTCAGGTCATCCAGGTCGAGGCGCCCGTCAATGGCACGCACGATCGCCTGGACCGTCTGAGCGCCGTGCTTGAGCAGCACTCGTGCCCGGGGGCGCAGGGGCTCCTCGCTCAGCCAGGACACGCGGGCGTCGACCTCGGTGAGCACCTGGGGCGCGTCCCCCGCCGCAGCCAGGGTGTCACCGCGGGCGATGTCGATATCGTCGGTCAGGCGAACCGTCACCGACTGGCCCTCAACGGCCTCCTCCAGGCTGCGCTCGCCCAGGTCGATGCCGGCCACGCGCGAGTGCCTGCCTGATGGCAGCACCACCACGGGGTCGCCGACGCGCACCGTGCCCGAGGCGATCCGCCCGGCGTAGCCGCGGTAGTCACGCAGCTCTGGCGCCGGCGCCGCCCCCTGGGGGCGGATGACCAGCTGGACCGGCAGGCGGAAGGCTCCCTCCTCGCGGGCGGTGGGCAGGGACTCCAGAAGCCCCAGCAGGGTCGGCCCCTCGTAGAAGGGCGTGCTGGTCGAGGCCTCGACGATGTTGTCCCCCAGGAGCGCGGAGGTCGGCAGGACATGGATCTCAGCCACGCCCAGCTCGGCTGCCACGGCGCGGATATCGGCCTCGATGGCCGCGTAGACCTCGGCGGAGAAGTCCACCAGGTCGATCTTGTTGACCGCGACGATGACGTGTGGGACCCGCAGGAGGGCGGCGACCGCCAGGTGGCGGCGCGTCTGCTCCAGGACCCCGTTGCGGGCGTCCACCAGCAGCACGACGACGTCGGCCGTGGAGCATCCGGTGACCGTGTTGCGGGTGTACTGCACGTGCCCGGGGCAGTCGGCCAGGATGAAGGAGCGCTGCGGGGTGGCGAAGTAGCGGTAGGCGACGTCGATCGTGATGCCCTGCTCCCGCTCGGCCCGCAGCCCGTCGGTCAGCAGCGCGAGGTCGGCGCTGGTCAGGCCCCGATCCAGGCTGACCTGCTCGACGGCGGCCAGCTGGTCGCGCAGCACGGACTTGGAGTCGAACAGCAGGCGGCCCACGAGCGTGGACTTGCCGTCGTCGACGCTGCCGGCCGTGGCCAGCCGCAGCAGTGAGCCGGCGGCGGCGGCGCGTGCCTCGGCCTCGGCAGGGATGTCGGTGAGGGTGGGGGTGCTCATCAGAAGTAGCCCTCCTTCTTGCGGTCCTCCATGGCCGCCTCGCTCAGGCGGTCATCGGCGCGGGTGGCTCCCCGCTCGGTCAGGGTGGAGGCGGCGACCTCCAGAACGATGTCGTGGTTGGTGGCGGCGGTGGACTCGACGGCGCCGGTGCAGGACATGTCGCCCACAGTGCGGTAGCGCACGGTGCGGGTGACGACCTGCTCGCCGTCGCGCAGCCGGTTGACGCCGCCGGCCGCCAGCCACATCCCGTCACGCAGGAAGACCTCGCGCTCATGGGCGTAGTAGAGGCCGGGCAGGGCGATGTCCTCGCGCTCGATGTAGCGCCACACGTCCAGCTCGGTCCAGTTGCTCAAGGGGAAGACCCGCACGTGCTCACCGGGGCGGTGGCGGGGGTTGAGCAGGTTCCACAGCTCGGGGCGCTGGTTGCGCGGGTCCCACTGGCCGAACTCGTCGCGCAGGGAGACGATGCGCTCCTTGGCCCGGGCCTTCTCCTCGTCGCGGCGCCCGCCGCCGAAGACGCCGTCGAAGCCGCCCTCCTCGATGGCGTCGAGAAGCGGGATCGTCTGGAGCGGGTTGCGGGTGCCGTCGGTGCGCTCGCGCAGACGGCCGTCGTCGATGTAGTCCTGGACGCGGGCCACCACGAGCCGCAGACCGAGCTCCTCGACCGTCCGGTCGCGGTAGGCCAGCAGCTCGGGGAAGTTGTGGCCGGTGTCCACGTGCAGGACGGGGAAAGGGATCGGAGCGGGCCAGAAGGCCTTGCGCGCCAGGTGCAGCATGACCACGGAGTCCTTGCCCCCGGAGAACAGCAGCACGGGGCGGCGGCACTCGGCGGCGATCTCCCGGATGACGAGGATGGCCTCGGCCTCCAGGACGTCAAGGATGTCCAGGGCCTCAGTGGTGGCGGGGGCCTGGGAGAGGTCGGCCAGGCCGGCCGGTTCGAGCTCCGGCGTCTGATGGGGGACGGAGGAGGGGGCCGGACGGGTGTGGGTCAGGGTGATGCTCATAGGTGGATTCCGCATTCTGTCTTGGTGAATCCGGCCCAGCGGCCGGAACGGGGGTCGTCTCCGGGTTTGACTCGCGCCGTGCACGGGGCGCAGCCGATCGAGGGGTAGCCGTCGTACAGGAGGGGGTTGATGAGCACGCCGTGCTGGTCGGCGTAGCCGGTCAGCTCCTCCATGCTCCAGGCGGCCAGGGGGTTGATCTTGACGATCTCGTGGGTGGCGTCCCAGCCGATCAGCGGTGTGTGGGTGCGGGTGGGGGCGTCCTCGCGGCGCACCCCGGTGGCCCAGGCCTCGTAGCCGCTCAGGGCCCTCGCCAGCGGCTCGACCTTGCGCAGACGGCAGCAGGCGGCCGGGTCCCGTGACCACAGATCCGGCCCGTAGCGCTCATCCTGCTCGGCCAGGCTCAGCTCGGGAGTCACGTCGACGACGGTGACGTCCATGGTGGCGGCCACGGCGTCGCGGGTGCCCACGGTCTCGGTGAAGTGGTAGCCGGTGTCCAGGAAGAGGACGTCGACGCCGGGAAGGACCCGGGAGACCACGTGCGGCAGGACGGCGTCGGCCATGGAGCAGGCCACGGCCAGCGTGTTGGGGAAGTTCTGGGCCGCCCACTGGGCGACGTCGAGGGCCGGGGCGTCGTCACCGAGCTCGCGCGCACCGGCCTCGGCTAGGGCTCGCAGCTCCTCGGTGGACCGCCGCGGGGCCGAGCCGGCTCCCCGTGACCTCGAGGCGGCAGGAGCGCGGTGAGCCAGGTTCAGGGATGCCCGGGCGCTGTCAGTGGTTGCGGCGCTCACTGTAGGGCCTCCTCATCGGCTCGGTGCGCCCACTGGGCGAAGCTCTCCTCGGGGAGGCGCTGGTCCAGGTAGCGGCGCACCAGGCGCTCGACGTAGTCGACCAGGCCGGAGGCGGGAACCTTCAGGCCCCGCACCGTGCGACCCAGGCCGGCCTCGGCGCGCCCGTCGGAGGCCAGGCCACCGCCCAGGTGCACCTGGAAGCCGGGCATCTGCTCGCCGTCGACCGTGATGATCTGGCCCTTGAGGCCGATGTCCGCGATCTGGATGCGGGCGCAGGAGTTCGGGCAGCCGTTGATGGTCAGGGTGATGCGCCGCTCCAGGTCGGTGTCGGCCAGGCGCGCGTCGAGCTCGGCCGAGACGCGCGCCGCCAGCTTCTTGGTCTCCACGATCGCGAACTTGCAGAACTCCAGCCCGGTGCAGGCCAGGGTCGAGCGGGTGAAGGCGCCCGGATCGGGATCGAGCCCCAGCTCGCGCAGGCCGGTGACGGCGTCGTCGACCTTCTCGGCAGGAACGTCCAGGAGCAGCAGGTTCTGCAGCGGGGTGGTGCGCACCCGGTTGGAGCCGACCCGCTCGGCCAAGTCGGCCAGGCCCAGCAGGACGTCCCCGCTCAACCGGCCGACGGGCGGCTTGGCCCCCACCCAGAAGCGGCCGTCCTTCTGCTCGTGGACGCCGATGTGGTCGGAGTCCCCGCTCGGCTCCTCAGGAGCCGGCCCGTCAGGCAGGGCGCGCCCCAGGTAGTCGTCCTGGAGGACCTGGCGGAACTTCTCCGGCCCCCACTCGGCCATGAGGAACTTCAGCCGGGCCTTGTTGCGCAGGCGACGGTAGCCGTAGTCGCGGAAGATGCGGATGACGCCGTACCAGACGTCGAGAACGTCCTCAGGCGTGACGAAGGCCCCCAGCCGCTGGCCCAGACGCGGGGCGGTCGACAGGGCGCCGGCCACCCACAGGTCGTAACCGGGACCGAGCTCGGGGTGGTTGACGCCGACGAAGGAGACGTCGTTGATCTCGTGGAGGATGTCGAGGCTGGGGGAGCCGGTGATGGCCGTCTTGAACTTGCGGGGCAGATTGGCCAGCTCGGGGTCACCCAGGTAGGTGTCCTTGATGGCACGGGCCAGCGGGGTCGGATCGATGACCTCGTCCTTGGCGATGCCGGCCACCGGGGAGACCAGGAACCCCCGAGGCGTGTCCCCGCAGCCCTCGACCGTGGTCAGCCCCACCGACTCCAGGCGCCGCCACAGCTCTGGGACATTGTCGATCTCCACCCAGTGCAGCTGGATGTTCTGCCGGTCGGTGATGTCGGCGGTGCCGCGGGCGAAGTCGTTGGAGACCGAGCCGAGCACCTGCAGCTGCTCGCGGCTCAGGCTCCCACCGTCCAGGCGCACCCGCTGCATGAAGTAGCGGTCGGAGAGCTCGGAGGCGTCCAGCTGGGCGGTGCGGCCGCCGTCGATCCCCTGCTTGCGCTGGGTGTACAGACCCCACCAGCGGAAACGGCCGTTGAGGTCATCGGGTGCGATGCTCTCGTAGCCGCCGGGACCGTAGATGCGCATGATCCGGTCGCGCACCGCCAGCGGGTCCCCGTCCTGCTTGAAGGCCTCGTTGTCATTGAGCGGCTTGCGCCCGTCGAGGGCCCACTGGCCGTTGGAGCGGGCCTTGCGCGGCGGGCGCAGGGTGCGGGCGGGTGGTGTGACGGTGGTGGTCATTGCTCCTCCATGACGGTGGCGTGTCATTGGCGTATGAGGAGCGTCCGGGGGCGGCCTGGTGTGCTGCTGCGTGTAGAGCCTGCAGGGCCGTTCGGTTGGCGTCAGCCGTCTCAACGGGGCCTTCCGGACGCTTCATTGCGCCGGATACCTCGTTGCGGGGGTGAAGTCCCCGTGGTGTCAGGCGCTGGTCAGGCCCGACAACACATGACCGCATGGGCACGCAGAAGATCAGCGGGATAGGTACCGCTGAAGAGTGCTGCGTGAGAGAAGGTCATGGCCGAAACATTAACCATGCTTTTACCTGGCGACAAGCAGGAATGATCTGTGCTTCGAGTCACGGCAGGGGTGTTGGGGGTGCACTTTACCCCGTCAGGACGCGGAAAAAGATCGTGCTGCCGCACGTGGCACCGGTGGTGGCGTGCGGCAGCGGATAGGCGGGATATGGGACCTTGGGCCCGGTGCTGGGCCCGGGGCTGCGATCAGGCGCCCAGCTCGCGGTCCCTCTCGGCGATGGCCTCGAAGGCGCGCACGACGGCGTCGGAGAAACCGGCCCGCTCCAGGGCCACCATGCCCGCCACTGTTGTCCCGCCGGGGGAGCAGACCGCGTCAATGAGGTCGGCCGGGGTACGGCCGTGACCTCCCTCGGCGGTGCGCTGAGCCTCGGTCTGCACGGTGCGGGCGGTCCCCAGCACCGCCTGTGCCACGATCTGGACGGCCTGGGCCTTGGGGATGCCGCCCATGACGCCGGCGCGCGCCAGGGCGTCGATGAAGGCGCACACCAGGGCGGGGGAGGAGCCCGCCAGGCCGATGAAGGAGGAGAAGTCTTTCTCCTCCAGGATCACGGTGCGACCGATGGTCTCCATGAGGGTGCGCACCGTCTCCAGGTCCTGGGCGCTCGCACTGCTGCCCGGTGCCAGCGCCGTCATCGACTCACCCACAGAGGCGGCCATGTTCGGCATGGTGCGCACCACCCGGGTTCCGCCCGGCAGCATCGACTCCAGGCGCTCCACGGGCACGCCGGCCGCGATGGAGACCACCAGGGGGCGGCTGGCGGCGATGGCCTCCGACAGCCGGGGCAGGACATCGGGAATGACGTAGGGCTTGAGGCCCACGATGAGGACGTCGCTGCGTGAGACCAGCTCGGCGGCGTCGGGCACGTGGACGGCCCCGACCTGCCCTGCCAGGCGCTCGGCAGAGCCGTGCTTACTGGTCAGCAGCAGGTGCCCGGCCGGTGTTCCCGCAGCCACAGCCCCTCGCACAATGGCGCTGACCATGTTGCCGGCGCCGATGAACCCGATACGCATGAAGGCCTCCTGCTCGTGAGCGACATGAGGCCATCACCGTACCGCGGTGGCGCACCAGGCGGTGCGACTTCCGGGGTGCCGGTGGCCGTCAGAGCACCATGGCGGCGATCCACCCGGCGATGAGCAGGGGGATGTTGAAGTGCAGGAAGGTCGGGATGACCGAGTCGCGCATGTGGTCGTGCTGCCCGTCGGCGTTGAGCCCGGCCGTGGGCCCCAGCGTGGAGTCCGACGCCGGTGAGCCGGCATCCCCCAGGGCCCCGGCGGTCCCGATGAGGGAGACTGTGGCGACCGGGGAGAAGCCCAGGGAGACGCACAGCGGCACGTAGATCGCCGAGATGATCGGCAGGGTGGAGAAGGACGAGCCGATGCCCATGGTCACGATGAGGCCCACGAGCAGCATGACGAAGGCGGCGGCGGGCTTGGAGCCCGCGAACAAAGAGGTCGCCGACGTCACCAGCGGCTCGATCTGCTTGGTCTCCTTGAGGACATTGGCAAAGCCCTGCGCCGTAATCATGATGAGCCCGATGAGCGCCATCATCCGCATACCGCCGGTGAAGACGTCGTCGGCCTCAGCGATGGTGACGACCCGGGTGGCCATGAACAGCAGCAGACCGATCAGGGCCCCGACCAGGAGCGGGTCGGCCTCGGACCCCGTCCAGGTCAGGAAGGTCTGGACCGCGAAACAGGCGACGACGGCGACCAGCGCGACCCGGATCTTGCGGTAGTCGATCTCGACCGGGCCGGAGTCCTCCTCGCCCGAGCCGGTGCCGCCGGTGTCGATCCGGTAGACGCGGGGCCTGCGGTAGGTGACGAACACGGCGATGAGCAGCCCCACGAGCATGCCCAGTGCCGGGATCCCCATGGCCTGGGTGGCCGGGACCTGGGAGACGTCCAGGCCCGCCTCCTCGATGTTGGCGTAGAGGATGTCGTGGAGGAAGACCCGCCCGAAGCCCAGGGGCAGGAACATGTAGGTGGTCACCAGGCCGAAGGTGATGGCGCAGGCCACGGCGCGACGGTCCAGCTGCAGCCGGCTCATGACGATGAGCAGCGGTGGGACCACCAGTGGGATGAAGGCGATGTGAACCGGGATGAGGTTCTGGCTCATGACAGCCATGGCCGTGAGCCCGCCCAGCACCAGCATGGTGGTGGTGCGCACGGCCCTGCGGGATGCGGACTCGTCCTCGTTCTCAATGCGGCCGATGAGCCAGTTCGCCAGCAGCTGGGGCAGGCCCGAGTGGGCTACCGCCATGGCGAAGGCGCCCAGCAGCGCATAGGACAGGGCGATCTTGGCTCCGGCGGCCAGCCCGTCCTGGAAGGCGACCATGGTGCGGCTGATACCCAGGCCGGCGCTCAGTCCGCCCGCGAGAGCGCCGACGAACAGGGACAGGACCACATGGACGCGCAGCATCGCCAGGATGAGCATGACCAGGACGGCGAGGATGATGGCGTTCATAGGGGGGGCCTTCCGATGGGGGCCGGCTGTGCGGGGCTTCGCGAGCGGGGCTGGGTGAACCCGTGCGAATCGAGGCCGATTGTGCCAGGCGAGCGTGACAGGGGCGTATCGTGGACCGATGAGCGAGAACCGAAAGAACGTCACCGTCGACTCCGCACCGGCCCGCCGTGCCCTCGTCACAGGGGCCTCCACCGGTATCGGTGCCGCCACCGTTCGACTCCTGCGCTCCCACGGGTGGGAGGTCGTCGCCACCGCCCGGCGGGTGGAGCGTCTTGAGGCGCTGGCCGCCGAGACCGGCTGCACATGGGTGGCCGCCGACCTCCAGGAGCCCGGCGACGTCGAGCGCCTGGCCGACGAGGTGCTGGCCGAGGGAAGCATCGACGCCGTCGTCAACAATGCTGGGGGCGCGCTGGGGGTCGACCCGGTCGCCGAGGGCAGCGCCCAGGAGTGGGCCACCATGTATGAGCGCAACGTGCTCGCGGCCCTGCGCGTGAGCCAGGCCTTCCTGCCCGGGCTGCGGGAGCGGGGAGGGGACCTGGTCTTCCTCACCTCCACGGCGGCCCACGACACCTATCCCGGTGGGGGCGGTTACGTGGCGGCCAAGCATGCCGAGCGGATCATCGCCAACACGCTGCGCCTGGAGCTGGTGGGGGAGCCGGTGCGCGTCATCGAGATCGCCCCCGGCATGGTGGCCACCGAGGAGTTCTCCCTCAACCGTCTCCACGGGGACGCCGAGGCCGCGGCGAAGGTCTATGCCGGTGTCGCCGAGCCGCTCAGCGCCGACGACGTCGCCGCCTGCATCGTCTGGACGCTGGAGCTGCCCGCTCACGTCAACATCGACTCCATGGTGGTGCGGCCGCGGGCCCAGGCCTCCAACACGCTGGTGGCCCGGGAGCAGTAGGGGAGCGGCGTCGTCGCACATAGGTGGTCCACAGGTGCGACCTGCCCCGGGCACAGTGCGGGTTCCTAACGTCTGTTCCAGCCCCGGCCGGGCCGGGAACCAGACTGAAAGGACACCCATGACCAAGCACGTCTCCTCCGGTGGTGAGGCCACTTCCTCCTCGCGCGAGGCGGCCACGGAGAGTCTTCCCATCAGGGAATCCGCCGCCGCCGATGCTGCTGCGCAACGCCTGCCGCAGGGCGCCGTAGGTGGCCCCGGCAGTGATGGCAACACTGCCGGCAGCACGGACGTCAACACGGACGTCAAGGACCTCAAAGCGGCTGCGGGTAGCGCTGACTCAGGGCCGGTGAGGACCGAGGCCCTCGCCAAGGACGTCACCCACGACTCCGCCAAGGGCTCCGGGGCGGCTCACTCGGCTGCTGGCAGCAGCACTGCTGAGACCCGCCTGGGCGGGACGTGGGCGTCCCCGGATGCTCAGAACGCCGCGACCATCGGCGTCGTGCCCTCCGCATCCACGGCGGCCAAGAAGGCCCGGACCAAGGCTCGCGGTCCCTGGTACCGCCGTCGCGCCGTCGTGGGCGCTGCCGGGGTGGCGCTGCTGGCGGGATCCTTCGGGGCCGGGTGGGGGACCAACGAGCTCCTCAGCTCCCACTCCCAGCACGGTCAGGCCCAGCAGCAGGGAGCCGGCAACGGTCAGGGCATGCCCGGAGGGGGTCAGGGAGGTCCTGGCGGGGGAGGCCCCGGTGGTCAGATGCCCGGAGGTGGTCCCGGCGGACAGGGAGGCCCGGGCGGCCAGAACGGCCAGGGTGGTCCGGGAGGAGGCTCCGGTGGAGCCGGCTGGACCACCCCCAACGGGGACGCCTCCAGTGGCTCGGGCTCGGGTGATGCCAACCAGAAGGGCGGCTCAGGCTCCTCGGGTGTTCTCCAGCAGCAGGACGCCTCTCCGGGCACGCAGAGCTGAGGCCGCCGGCGCCACCGCCCACAGACCAACATATTCTTCAAAGGCGACGCGTATTCGTGTCGCCTTTGAAGTTCTTGTCGGTGTGTGCAGATTCGGTTACGGTCGCTGGCACACCTCGCATCACGCACCCTGATGACACGGAGGAGAGGAACCCGATGACTGACGCACGTCCCCGCATGGCGCTGGGCACCATGCACTTCGGAACCCGCCTGTCCGCTACCCAGTCCCGTGAAATCCTCGACGCCTACCTGGATCTGGGCGGCCAGTGGATCGACACTGCGAACTGCTACGCCTTCTGGGGAGCCGAGTCCGGCCTCGGGGGCCAGAGCGAGACCGTCATCGGCCAGTGGCTCGCTGATCGCGGCGTGCGCGACCAGGTGAGGATCAGCACCAAGGTCGGTGCGGAGCCGACCCGCCCCCACGGCTTCCCGGCCGCCGTGGAAGGTCTGAGCAGGGAGACCGTCAACCAGGCCATTCGGGACAGTCTGCAGCGCCTGCAGACGGAGCGTGTCGACATGTACTGGGCCCATATGGAGGACCGGGAGCAGTCGGTCGCGGATGTCGCTGAGACCTTCGGTGCCCTGGTTGACCAAGGGCTGACCGCACGGATCGGGCTGTCCAACCACCCGGCCTGGTACGCCGCCGCAGCCAACGTGCACGCCCAGCAGCGGGGCTCGGCCGGCTTCAGCGCCCTGCAGCTGCGGGAGTCGTACCTCCACCCCAGGCCGGATATACCGGTTGAGGGGGAGGACCACCCCCACGGGATGATGACCATCGAGAGCAAGGATCTCGCTGAGCGCTGCGGACTGGACCTGTGGGCCTACACGCTGCTGCTGACCGGCGCCTACGAGCACCCGGAGCGCCCACTGCCCGAGGCCTACAGGCACCCGGGGACTGACAAGCGGCTGACGGCGCTGCGCACATGGTCGGAGCGTCTTGCCATGAAGCAGAGCCAGGTCGTCCTGGCCCTTCTCAGCGCCCAGCAGCCGACCATCACCCCGATCGTGGGCGTCAGCAGCGTCGCCCAGCTCACTGACGCCGTTGAGGCCACCCGCTTCAGCCTTCCGCAGGAGGCCGTCGAGGAGCTCAACGCAGCCGGCTAGATACGGCTAGACCGAGCGGCTCCGAGCCGGCGATTAGCCGGACCACCGCCCACAGATCGACCTTTTCTTCAAAGGCGACGCGTATTCGTGTCGCCTTTGAAGTTCTTGTTGGTGTGTGCAGATTCGGTCGCTGGCGCTGGGGTCGGGTCTGGGCTAGGGAAGGTGGTGCCCGCCGCTATTCCACCGCCGGGTGTGGGGAGGATGACGCCGCCGAGCCGCGGCGTGAACTGGCCCCGGTGGTACGCCCCCCACTACACTCCCCGGAGCAAAGGCAGTGACCCGGCCATCACCGGCGAGCCTCCGGAAGAACCGGACCCCGGCGCACCAGCGCCGTCGGCCCTCAGTAGAACCGGACGGGACAGCCCGTCACAGCTGGAAACGAAGCGGTCGCGCACGCCGTCCCTCTCGGGACGCGCAGCACGGCAAGCGAGGTGGTACCGCGGTGCGGCACCAGCCGGGCACCAGCCCCGGTCGGGAGCCGACGTCGTCCTCGTCAGGCCCCGGGCACCCGCCCGAGGCGGCAGGAACGAGTGAGACGAGAGCACACCGCGATGGCTGAGAAGATGGCTGACAGCACCACCGCCGACGGCAGCGAGCCGACCGGCGCCGCCTTCTACCCCCTGCACCGCCCGGGGGAGCAGATCGACCCCTCGCCCTCCTTCCCCGCCATTGAGGAGGACGTCCTGGCCTACTGGAAGGCCGACGGCACCTTCCAGGCCTCCATCGACAACCGCGCCGAGCCCTGCGACGAGTTCGTCTTCTACGACGGCCCGCCCTTCGCCAACGGCCTGCCCCACTACGGCCACCTGCTGACCGGCTACGTCAAAGACGCCGTCGGGCGCTACCAGACCCAGCGCGGCAAGCGCGTCGAGCGCCGCTTCGGCTGGGACACCCACGGCCTGCCCGCCGAGCTCGAGGCCCAGCGCCTGCTCGGCATCGACGACGTCACCGAGATCACCCGCCCCGGCGGCATCGGCATCGAGAAGTTCAACGAGGAGTGCCGTAGCTCCGTCCTGCGCTACACCAAGGAGTGGGAGGACTACGTCACCCGCCAGGCCCGCTGGGTCGACTTCGACAACGACTACAAGACCCTCGACCCCGACTACATGGAGTCGGTGCTGTGGGCCTTCAAGCAGCTGTGGGACAAGGGTCTGGCCTACCAGGGCTACCGCGTCCTGCCCTACTGCTGGCACGACCGCACCCCCTTGAGCAACCACGAGCTCAAGATGGACGACGACGTCTACCAGGACCGCCAGGACAACACGGTCACGGTGGGCCTGCGCCTGGAGGAGCCGCTGCGCCAGGGCGCCGAACGCCCCGAGCTGGTCCTCATCTGGACCACCACCCCCTGGACGCTTCCCTCCAACGTGGCCATCGCCGTGGGACCCGACGTCGAGTACGTGACCGTCCACGTCGACGAGGACCTCGACTCGCCGGTGGCCGGCCAGGACGTCGTTATCGCGAAGGACCTGCTGGGCTCTTACGCCCGCGAGCTCGGCGAGGCCCCGCAGGTGCTGGCCGCCTGCACCGGGGCCGACCTGGTCGGGCGGCGCTACCACCCGATCTTCGACTACTTCGACGACGCCGCCCACCGGGCCGAGGGCGCCGCGCCCGGGCCGAAGGCCTGGCAGATCATCGCCGCGGACTTCGTGACCACCTCCGACGGAACCGGCCTGGTGCACATGGCCTCGGCCTTCGGTGAGGACGACATGATCGCCTGCTCCGAGGCCGGCATCGAGACGGTCGTGCCCGTCGACGACGGCGGCTGCCTGACCGAGGAGATCCGCGACTATGCCGGGCTGCAGGTCTTCGAGGCCAACAAGCCCATCGTCGCCGACCTGCGCGACGGCACCGGCCCCCTGGCCCGCCGCGACGAGAGCCGGCGCGCCGTCCTGGTACGCCAGGCCTCCTACGTGCACTCCTACCCGCACTGCTGGCGCTGCCGCAAGCCGCTCATCTACAAGGCCGTTTCCTCCTGGTTCGTGCGCGTCTCGGCGATCCGCGACCGCATGGTCGAGCTCAACCAGGACATCGACTGGTACCCCGGCCACATCAAGGACGGCATCTTCGGCAAGTGGCTGGCGAACGCGCGCGACTGGTCGATCTCCCGCAACCGCTTCTGGGGCGCGCCCATCCCGGTGTGGGTCAGCGACAACCCCGACTACCCGCGCACCGACGTCTACGGCTCCTACGCCGAGCTCGAGCGCGACTTCGGTGTCAAGGTCACCGACCTGCACCGCCCCTTCATCGACACCCTCGTGCGGCCCAACCCCGACGACCCCACGGGCAAGTCCATGATGCGCCGCATCCCCGACGTCCTGGACTGCTGGTTCGAGTCCGGCTCGATGCCCTTTGCCCAGGTGCACTACCCCTTCGAGAACGTCGAGTGGTTCGAGTCGCACTACCCGGGCGACTTCATCGTGGAGTACATCGGCCAGACCCGCGGCTGGTTCTACACCCTGCACGTCCTGGCCACCGCGCTGTTCGACCGGCCCGCCTTCACCTCCTGTGTCTCCCACGGCATCCTCCTGGGCAACGACGGGGCCAAGATGAGCAAGTCGCTGCGCAACTACCCGGACGTCTCCATGGTCTTCGACCGTGACGGGGCTGACGCCATGCGCTGGTTCCTGCTCTCGGCGCCGGTCATGCGCGGAGGCAACCTCGTGGTGACCGACAAGGCCATCCGCGACACCGTGCGCCAGGTGGTGCTGCCGCTGTGGAACACCTGGTACTTCTTCGCCCTCTACGCGGGCCAGGTGGGTCAGTCCGGCTACGTCACGAGCGGCGTCGACCTGGACGACGCGAGCCTGTTCGCCAAGCACGGCGGCCTGCACGTCATGGACCGCTACGTCCTGGCCCGTACCAAGGACCTGACCGAGACGGTGGCCGCCCAGATGGACGGCTACGACATCACCGGGGCCTGCGCCACGATCCGCGACTTCCTCGACGTGCTCACCAACTGGTACCTGCGCACCTCGCGTCAGCGCTTCACCGACGGCGAGACGGCCGCCTTCGACACCCTGGCCACCGTGCTGAGGGTGCTCACCGAGGTCATGGCGCCGCTGGCGCCGCTGGTGAGCGAGGAGATCTGGCGGGGCCTGACCGGTGGGCGCTCCGTGCACCTGACCGACTGGCCCGTGCTGCCCAGCCACGTCGCCAACGCCGAGCTCGTGGCAGCCATGGATGAGGCCCGAGCCGCGGTCTCGGCCGCCCTGAGCCTGCGCAAGGCCGAGAAGCTGCGCGTTCGCCAGCCGCTTCGCAGCCTGACCATCGCCACGGCCGACCCGGCCGGGCTGGCCCCCTTCCGCGAGCTCGTGGCCGAGGAGGTCAACGTCAAGGAGGTACGGGTCATGGACGCCGAGTCCGCCGGCTACGAGGCCCGAACGGACCTGGCCCTCAACCCGCGCGCCTTCAGCCCCGAAGTCCGCAAGCTCACCTCCAAGCTCTTCGCCGCCGTCAAGGCGGGCCAGTGGGAGCTCACCGAGGACGGTGACGTGCGCTTCAACGACGTCCTGCTCGATGGCGCCCCCGTAGTCCTGGAGGCGGAGGACTCCGCCTTCACACTGACCACCCGCATCGAGGTCGACGACGACTCCCTGGCCGCCACCATGCTGCCCTCGGGGGCCTTCGTGGTCCTGGACACCGCCCTCGACGACGCCCTGGAGGCCGAGGGCTGGGCCCGCGACCTGGTGCGTCTGGTCCAGGACGAGCGCAAGGCCGCCGGCCTGCACGTGGGGGACCGGATCCGCCTGGAGCTGAGGGTTCCGCAGGACAAGGACGCCTGGACCGGTGCCCACCTGGACCTCATCAAGCGTGAGGTCGGTTGCGTGGACGCCTCCGTCGTGGCTGACCCGGCCGTGAAGGAGCCCACCGCCACGGTTGAGAAGGTCGCCGATGTAAGGGAGAGCTGAACTAGCCGCCGAACAGGCTGCGTCGTGGGGTCGGCCAGACCGATGAGCTCGGTCTGGCCGACCCCACTCCTGCATCCAGGTCGGAGAGCCGGGAGTGCGTCACTCGGGAGAGAGGCGAGCTGAGGTTCTCCCGCCCCAGCCCAGTGATGACATCGTGGTGATGAGCTGCCGGGAGGGGCGCTGCGCACGGCGACGCGAAGCCGATCCGACACGCCGGTCGGTTAACTTTCCTATTACCTGAGGTGTGATGCAGAATAATTCCGTTGCTCAGCCACCAGGACCTGGTTGAGCAACGGTGCTCCTCCTCCCGCGGTTCGCCTCTCCCATCTCCCGGTCAGCATGCTTCCTACCGCCATGACGGCGGTAGGGGAAACGTCGTGCGCAGCTTTCTCCCTGGAGCAGGCTCGCTGGTGGCCTTGGTTGTGAGAGGTACGGACGATGAGTATCAAGGGTGCTGCAGAAGCAGTTCTTCCCCCGCCGGCTCAGGGGTGGTTGAAGCAGGCGATCTACCATCGCAACTGTCACCTGTCGCCGCCCCAGTACCGTGCAGCCCTCAAGCACTGGTACTGGCTCTTCAAGGGCCGGCCCTGCCACTTGGAGGCGCCGCGCACCATGACTGAGAAGATTCACTGGCTCAAGCTCTATGACTCCACACCCCTCAAAGGGCGTCTGGCGGACAAGTTCCTGGTGCGCGAGTGGGTCGCCGACACGGTGGGGGAGGAGTACCTCGTACCCCTGCTGGGTGTGTGGGACTCACCTGACGAGATCGACTTCGCCTCCCTGCCGAGCAGCTTCGCGCTCAAAGCCACGCACGGCTCGGGGTGGAACATCCTCGTGCCGAACAAGAGCGCTCTTGATGAGGAGTGGGCCCGTCGACGCCTCGGGGAGTGGCTCGGCCTGCGTCAGGCGATGAAGGGCGGTTTCGAACTGCACTACGAGTACTGCGAGCCGCGCATCGTGTGCGAGCGCTTCCTGCGTGATGGCACAGGGGGGCTGCGGGACTACAAGTTCATGGTGTTCGACGGCGTCGTCCAGTTCGCCTTCACTGTGGACAGGCGTGCGGGGCGCGCGATGCGGGGGACTTACCTGCCGGACTGGACCCGAGCCCCCTTCGAGTACACCTGCGAGGCTGTTCGCGCCCCGGACGTTCCCCCGCCGAGCGGCCTGGAGACCATGCTCCAGCTGGCCAGCAGGCTCGGGAAGGGGTTCGCCTGCGCGCGCATTGACTTCTATGAGGTGCGGGGACGCGTCTACTTTGGTGAGATCACCTTCACCGACGCCGATGGGTTGTCTGAATTTGCTCCCGCTCGCTACAACCGTATATTCGGTGATCGAATCGTCCTTCCCGAGAAGAAGTCGTTTAAGGGTGTCATACTGTGATGGTTTAACACTCAGGGGATGGTGTCTGTAGATTTTCTACGAAGATCGTCGCGCTCGGTGAGTGAGACCTCTCAAGTCTCTCGATGTGCATGAGGGCTTTCTCATTAAATCCGTCGGTTACTTGCCCTCTTCGGGCTCTTGCGTGTTACTGTCTGTGTCATTAATTCTGGCGCTCCTTCGTGGGGTTTCCTGACTGTCGCTTCATGTTGGTGAGTGCTGTGTCCTATCAGTCCTGAATAACGACAGGTGGTATGCGGATGACGCTCGAGGACCTTCTTCATCTAACTCGTCGACGTTTCGGATCTCTCGCGCTGGCGATCGTGATCTGCGTACTTTTGTCAGTAGCGTTCGCTTTCGTGACGCCGAGTTCCTATACGGCGACGGCTCAGGCCTACCTACACGTGGAGGTGGGCGGGGACCCGGGGCTGAACACGCAGTCCCACTACAACGCGGCACAGCTCGCCGACTTGAAGGCCGAGTCCGCCGTTCCGGTCTTCACCTCGGAGGCGGTCGCCCAGCGCGTGATCGAGTCCCTCAAGCTGGATGTCACCCCGGAGGAGCTGGCCTCCTCGGTGTCGGCGACGCGGACGCCTGAGACAGTGTCGGTGCAGGTCTCCGTGGAGGCCTCCACCTCGCGTCAGGCTCAGGTTCTGGCCGATGAGGTCGTCCGTCAGACGGCCGAAGAGGTGACTGAGCTGGAGGGCAGTGATTCTCCGGTGAAGATCTCCCTGCTGTCCTCCGCCGAGCTGGTGAGTGCCACTCGGTCCCCCGCCCTGGTCACCTGCGTGGGGGTGGGGCTGCTGGCCGGGCTGGTTCTGGGGTACGTGTGGATTCTCGTCCAGGAACTGCTCGATAAGAGCCTCAAGGGGCCTGAGGATGTGCGCAAGGCCCTGTCAGCGCCCGTGCTCGGTGTCCTGCCGAAGGATCCGTCGCCTCTGCGACTGGGGCGTGGTGCGCAGACGGAGGTCGAGGAACGGCTTCGGGCCACTCGCACCAACGTGCTTCACGCCCTGTCTCACGGGGCTCGGCAGGTCGTGGTCGTCACCTCTGCTGGTCCGCGGGAAGGGGCCTCGACGACGGCTGCCGGCCTGGCGCGGGTCCTGGCTCTGTCCGGTCATCGGGTCGTCTTGGTCGGGGGAGACCTGCGCTCGCCAAGTGCTGTCGGCGCCCCGGGCGCCCCAGGACTCGCGGAGGTCCTGGTCGGAACGGCTCGTCTCAGCCAGGTCCTGGTCGAAGGCGAGGTGCCGGGTCTGGAGCTCCTGCCTGCCGGCGACATGCCCGGGAACCCCTCTGAGCTGCTCGGCGGCCGCAACATGAGCGACCTCCTGCATCATCTGGCCGCAGACCGCATCGTGATTATCGATGCGCCTCCGGTGTGCCGTTTCACCGACGCCGTGGTGCTGGCCGAGTATGCCGGTGGAGTCCTCCTCGTGGCGCGAGCCGGGCGCACGTCTGCCGAAGAGCTTCGCGAGGCGGCACTGGCCGTGGGGCAGGGAGGCGGGCACATGCTCGGCGTGGTGCTCACCAACGTGTCCGATCCTGGGCGCGGTAGTCGGAGTGTCCAGGCCGGCGTCACTCATGCGGAGAGCGCAACCGTCTAACCCTTCTTTCTCAGCGCGCGGCACCTGCGCAGAGAGCCGAGTCGTGACGTCAAGGACGTTTATTCAAATGTTACCTTGTGGCCGCACTGACGTTAGTCGGTGAGGTGTGCGCTCCGGGTTCCTGCTGTAATGAATCTTGACGCTTCATGCTCTCGGGTTCAGCGGCCTGTGGATTTATACCATTGCACCGAAGTGGATCTGTTGGTAAACGATGATTGACGTATAATCTCGTCAAAATCTTCCAATCGGTGACTCTTGGTGTTAGATTAATGCTGAGCATTAAATACGGAATCTAATAGTGATGGTTCAATGGGTTCCGTATGCCCTTTTCTGTGCCGTTTCCTCCTGTTGAGCAGTAGGAGCCGCATCCCCAAGTCCGTCCCGCGAAGCAGTGAAACCTGCTCGCCCATATACAGATTGAAATCCTGATGACATTTGAAATCTGTCGCTCCTGCCAGCGTCAAACGCTTGATCGGAGTTCCTCACTCTCAGGCGGTATGTCCCATGCTCGTCAGCAGGCTCAATGGAGCGTGACGACTCATGACTGATGCACGTCAGGACTCCCATGGCACCACTGGCCGTGATGAGCGCAGTACCGAGGTGAGCCGCCCTGGCGCGCCTCAGCCCGCACGATCCCTCGCAGTGCCGGGGGGTGCCACCGCGGGCGCCCCTTCGGCACCGGGCTCAGCGCCCGTGAGACCGTCGGACTGCGGCGCGCAGCGCGGAGGCTTCGCCCTGTGCCGGCTCGAGCCGGTCGCCCTGATGGTCGTCGACTTCCTGGCCACGTATGTGGCGCTGTACTCCGCGGCCTGGGGGACCACGAAGTGGGCGACCGCCACGGGGGCGACCGGCGGCCTCCTGGCCGTCGGGGTGCTCGGTATCGTCAACGTGGGCGTTTTCGCCACTTTCAAGATGTACAACAGCCTGTGGCGCTACGCCTCGATGGCGGAGGCGCTGAGGATTCTGTACGCGACCGTCGTCGGTTCGATCTGCGGCGATCTGCTCTTCTCCCTGGCCTTCGATGGCGGGCTGTCCGTGCGTTCCTACGTCATGGCCTGGGCGCTGCTCGTCATCATGACTGCAGGGACTCGCCTCGCCGTCCGGGCGCTGTGGCACAGCCGCGCCCAGCGCAGCGCTCGCGCAGGTGAGCCGGGTCCCCGGCCCCGTACCCTCATCGTGGGAGCCGGGCAGACCGGTTCTCTGACCATCAAGCGCATGCACCTGGGGGACGAGGACATGTGCGGAGAACCGGTGGCCCTGGTCGACGACGACATGACCAAGCACGGTCGCCACGTCCACGGCGTCAAGGTCTACGGCGCGTGTGACGACATCCCCCGCATCGCCCAGGAGTGCCGGGCCGAGCAGATTGTCCTGGCCTGCCCCTCGGCGCTGGCCTCCGAGCGTCAGCGCATCCTGTCCATCTGCCTGACAACGGGCCTGAGGATCCTCACCCTCCCGAACGTACGGGACCTGGCCCAGCAGGATGACGGGCGGATCGCACTGCGGGAGGTCGAGATCTCCGAGCTGCTCTCCCGTGACGAGGTCGCCTTCGACTCCACAGGGATGGGGTACGTGCGCGACCAGGTCGTCCTGGTCACCGGCGGTGGTGGCTCCATCGGCTCTGAGCTGGTCCGTCAGCTCATCGAGGCCCGGCCCAGCCAGATCATCATCTTCGACGTCTACGAGAACACGGCCTACGAGCTGCTCCACGAGATGCAGCCCAAGGCAACCGAGCTGGGAGTGACGCTCTCGGTCGTCATCGGCTCAGTGACCAACGAGCGCATCGTCCGCGACTGCTTCCAGCGGTACCGGCCCAAGGTCGTCTTCCACGCGGCGGCCCACAAGCACGTGCCGCTCATGGAGGACAACGCCCGTGAGGCCGTGGAGAACAACGTGCTGGGCACCTGGGTCGTCTGCCGTCTGGCGGAGGAGCTCGGCTGCAGCCACTGCATCCTGGTCTCCACCGACAAGGCGGTCAACCCCACCAACGTCATGGGGGCCACCAAGCGGCTGTGCGAGCTGGAGATCCAGGCCCTGGCCCAGACGAGCCGCTCCACCGTCTTCGCCGCCGTGCGCTTCGGCAACGTGCTCGGCAGCCACGGCTCGGTCATCCCGCTGTTCAGGCGCCAGCTCAGATCAGGTGGGCCGCTGACTGTCACCCACCCCGACATCACCCGCTACTTCATGACGATCCCCGAAGCGGCCCAGCTGGTCATCACCGCCGGCTCCATGGCCCAGGCTGGAGAGATCTTCATCCTGGAGATGGGCAAGCCCGTGCGGATCTACGACCTGGCCGTCAACCTCATCAAGCTCTCGGGCCTGCGGGTGGGGCGTGACATCGAGGTCGTCTTCACCGGGCTGCGTCCTGGCGAGAAGCTCTACGAGGAGCTGCAGATGCACGACGAGGATCTGCACCCCACGCAGAACCCCTCGATCCTCGTCTCCACGGCACCGCCTCCCACCAGGCTGGAGGTGGAGGACAAGATCGCTCGGCTCATGGCCTGCCTGCCCCAGGGCGGAGAGCAGATCAAGCGGGAGCTCGCTCGCGCGGTGCCCACCTATCACCCACGTTTTGACAACAGTACGAATCCGTCGCCAACAGTGAGGACAGCTGACTGATGCGTGTTGATTTCTCGCCTCCAGACATCACCGACGCCGAGTGCCAGGAAGTGGTGGATGCACTGCGCTCTGGCTGGATCACCACCGGACCGCGCACCAAGACCCTGGAGAAGCAGGTGGCGCAGCGCTGTGGAACCACCCGGGCCGCCTGCCTGAACTCCGCGACCGCCTCGCTGGAGCTGACCCTTCGGGTCCTGGGCATCGGTCCCGGAGACGAGGTCATCGTCCCGGCCTACACCTACACGGCCTCTGCCTCCCCGATCGTTCATGTGGGCGCCACCCCCGTGATCGTCGATGCCGGCCAGGCCGACGGCGGCTACGGGCTGGACCCCGGCGCCCTGGAGGCCGCCATCACCCCGCGGACCAAGGCCGTCATCCCGGTCGACATCGGTGGGCGCATGTGCGACTACCCGGCGCTGCGCGCGGTCGTCGACGCCCACAGCCACCTGTTCGCACCGGCAGGGGCGGTCCAGGAGGCGCTGGGACGTGTCGCCCTCGTCGCCGACGGCGCCCACAGCTTCGGTGCCCGGCGCGACGGCACACCCTCGGGCAGTGCCGCCGACTTCACCACCTTCAGTTTCCACGCCGTGAAGAACCTGACCACCGCGGAGGGCGGCGCCGTCACGTGGAGGCCGGAGCTGGGCCTGGACGAGGAGCTCTACCGCCAGTACATGCTGCTGTCCTTGCACGGCCAGAGCAAGGACGCCCTGTCCAAGACCCGCCTGGGGGCCTGGGAGTACGACGTCGTCAGCCCCGCTTACAAGTGCAACATGACCGACGTGTGCGCCGCGATCGGCCTGGCGCAGATGACCCGCTACGACTCGATGCTCGAGCGTCGGCGCCAGATCATCACCCGCTACGACCAGGCCCTGGCGCCGGCGGGCGTGACATCGCTGCGGCACTACGAGGACGGGAGCGTCTCCTCCGGGCACCTCTACCTGGCGAACCTGCCGGGCCTGGGGGAGGAGGCGCGCAACGAGTTCATCGAACGCATGGCGCGCGCGGACGTGGCCTGCAACGTCCACTACAAGCCGCTGCCCCTGCTGAGCGCCTACCGCGACCTCGGCTTCTCCATTGAGGACTTCCCACAGGCCTACGCCCTCTACGCCAGTGAGGTGAGTCTGCCTCTGCACACCTCATTGACCGACGAGCAGGTCGACTACGTCATCAGCTGTGCGCTCGAGACGCTCGCGGCGATGGGCCGCTCATGACGATGCCGCCTTGGGAGGAGCTGCCGGCCTCCCTGCGCACCGAGGAGGTCCGCCCCTACTACGACGCACTGGCCCGACGCGGAGTCCAGCTGTGGCTCAAGCGCCTGCTCGACGTCGTCGGAGCGACGATCCTGATGGTGCTGCTCGGGTGGCTGTTCATCATCCTGGCGGCCCTCATCAAGCTGGACTCGCCCGGACCGGTGTTCTTCCGCCAACGGCGGGTCACCCAGTTCGGACGCGAGTTCCGGATCGTCAAGTTCCGCACCATGACGCACCGGCCGGCAGACCCCGGCGACCAGATCACCCGGGGCAACGACCCCCGGGTCACCAAGGTCGGAGCGGTGCTGCGCCGCTACCGGCTCGATGAGATCAGTCAGCTCATCGACATCCTGCGCGGCACGATGAGCTTCGTGGGGACCAGGCCGGAGGTGCCCGAGTACGTCCAGCAGTACACCCCGCAGATGCGGGCCACTTTGCTGCTGCCCGCCGGAGTTACCTCCACGGCCTCCATCGAGTTCAAGGACGAGGCCGAGATCCTGGCGGCCGCCCCGCCGGGCCAGGACGCCTACCTCACTCAGGTCCTGCCGGCCAAGATGCGCCTCAACCTGCGTGACGTCCAGAACTTCAGCATCGGACGAGATCTGTCGATCGCGCTGAGGACCGTCCTGGCGGTGGCCAGGTGAGTAGCGCAATGACGACACCTAAGGAGCAAGCATGACAGCAGGTACTGAGCACGATCGCGAACTGGACTCCGACCTGGTCTCCATCATCATGCCGACGTACAACTGCGGCGCCTTCATCGCCGAGACCATCGCCACCGTCCAGGCCCAGACCCACCCCCGCTGGGAGCTGATCGTCGTCGACGACTGCTCCACCGACGACACCACCGATGTCGTGGGGGCCCTGGCCAAGGACGACCCGCGGATCCGGTATGTGCGGCTGGAGACCAACAGCGGTGCCGCCATGGCCCGTAACCGGGCGATGGAGCTGGCCCAGGGACGCTACATGGCCTTCCTGGACTCCGACGACCTGTGGCACCCCGACAAGCTCAGGCGCCAGATCGACTTCATGACCTCGCGTGACGTGGCCATGTCCTGCACCGCCTACGCCCAGATCGACGAGCAGGGTGTGCCCACCGGCAGGATCGTGCGCAGCCCGGCCAGGATCAGCTACAACCGCCTGCTCCTGGACTGCCCGGTGGGCAATTCCACGGTCATGTACGACGTGGCGCGCCTGGGCAAGTTCGAGGTGCCCAACATCCGCAAGCGCAACGACGACGCCCTGTGGCTGCGCATGCTCCGCACCGAGCCCTACATCTGGGGGATGCCGGTGGTGCTCATGAGGTACCGGCTCCGCTCGGGATCGGTGTCGGCCAACAAACGGAGCCTGGTCAAGTACCACTGGACTCTCTACCGCGACATCGAGCATCTCAGCGTCCCCCGCTCCGTCTTCCACATCGGCGTGTGGGTCCTCATCAAGACCCTCAAGGTGAAATGAGGACCGGCGTTAGCAGGACGAGCAGTTCCCCGGAGCGGTCCGGGGCCGACGGAGGCAGACAGGCAATGAGCCAGGAACAGTCATCGACCACGCGGGACCTTGGGGGCGGCCCCCTGCGGGTCCTGCAGATCAACTCATCAATCTCCCGGCGCTCCGGAGTCATGAGCGTGCTCATGAACTACCTCAGGCACATGGATCGCTCGCAGGTGGTGTTCGACTTCTTCTGCTACGCCACGCCCGACGAGACCTATCGCGAGGAGATCGAGGCACTGGGCGGGCGCTGCTACGTCATCGATGCCGGGAACCATATCGGACGCATCCGATCATCCTTGGGGCAGGTGCTGGAGCAGCATGCGGGGCAGTACCCCGTGGCGCACCTGCACGACCCCATCCTGTCGCGCTTCCTCTACCCGGTGGCCCGTCGCCACGGGGTGCGGTCCTTCGCCGTCCACTCCCATGCGACGGCGTACTCCGACTCCCGGCTGCGGAGCCTGCGCAACTGGCTCGTCTGCCGCAATATCGGGGCCTACTCCGACGCGCGCCTGGCCTGCTCCCGGGCGGCCGGTGACTTCCTGTTCGGCTCAGGCCGCTTCGAGGTGGTTCCCAACGCGATCGACGTGGAGACCTACCGCTTCAATGAGTCGGTCCGTGCCGAGGTGCGCTCCCGGCTGGGGCTGGGGGAGGCACCCGTCGTCGGCCATGTGGGACGGTTCAGTGAGCAGAAGAACCACCGGTTCCTCATCGATGTGTGCACCGAGCTGTTCCGTGCGCGCCCCGATGCCCGTCTCATGCTCATCGGCGACGGCCCGCTACGGCCGGGCATCGAGGCCGTGGTGGCCGAGCGCGGCCTGAGTGACCGCGTTCTGTTCCTGGGGGACCGCAAGGACGTCCCTGACCTCTACCAGGCCATGGACATGTTCCTTCTGCCCTCCCTCTACGAGGGGCTGCCGATGGTGGGGGTGGAGGCGCAGTGCGCGGGGCTCCCGCTGGTGTGCTCCGACGAGGTGACCGATGAGGTCACGATCGGGGAGGTCTCCTTCCTGCCACTGGACATGCCGGCGCCTCAGTGGGCGCACCATGTCAGCCAGGCCCTCGACCACGGGCGGGACCCGCGGCGCAGGGCGGAGGGAGAGCGGGCCACGCGCGTCGCGGGTTTCGACATCACTCACGAAGCCGAGCGGCTGGCGCACCGTTACCGTGCGCTGGCGGAATGGTGACGGCGGAGCATGTGGATTCACTTCGCGCTCTTCGCCGCTCTTCTCCTGCCAGCAGCTCTCCTGGGGCTGCGGGGCAATGCCGGTCGGCGGGGCTCACGGGTCATTCTGGTCGTGGCCTTCGTGGCCTTCGTGGCCTTCTCCTCCATGCGAGCCGTCAGCGTTGGCAATGACACGGTGGAGTACCACCGGGTCTTCGAGGAGATCAAGGCGACGACCTCCCTCCAGGAGGCCTTCACCGTCAGCCGCTTCGAGTACGGCTATGTCGTACTCAACTACCTGGTCAGCCGCATCACGGACAGTTTCAACATCCTGCTGCTCATCATCTCGGTGTTCGTCTACGGATCAGCGGTGCTGTTCATCAAGCGGTACGCCGCCAACTACTCCCTGGCGGTCCTCCTCGCCTTCGGCATATCCGCCTTCTACGACTTCACACTCTTTACCCGACAGAGCGTTGCGGTGGCGATCTTCCTGCTGGCCGTCCCCGCGCTCATGGAGCGCAAGCTGTTGCGCTACGCCCTGCTCATCGCGCTCGCCTCCCAGTTCCATCTCAGCGCCCTGCTCCTGCTCGTTATCTACCTCGTCTCCGCCATGAGGCTGAGTACCTTCGGTGACTGGATCAAATGGGGCGCCCTCATCGGGACCAGCATGCTGTCGCTGAGCTGGGTGATGAACTCCCTTGCGGCGTCCTCCGCCTACTACGGTCACTACCTCAACAGCGACTACGCCGACGGCGGGGTGCGCTCGGCCACTGTTCTGCTGATCGTAGTGCGCATCTTCCTCATACTTCTGGCCTCCACCTGCGGCTGGGAGGCCGCCGTGGAGGACGACCCCTCCGGGCGTACCCGCAGTCTCCTGGCACTGGCCGTTGCCGATATTGCCATGGTGACGGTGTCCCTGGGTTTCAACCTCGTCGACCGTCTCGAGATGTACCTGACCATGCCCTTCGTCGTCGGTCTGGTGAACCTCACCGTGCGGGGCCGCCGGCCCGAGCGCTCCTACATCGGCGCCCTCCTGGTCATCATCGCCTTCGCAGCCTCCACGATCTTCTTCCTGTACCGGCCCGAGTGGTACCACCTGTTCCCCTACCGAACCGTCTTCGAGAAAGGGATCCCGTGATGGAATCTGTCCGTTCCGCGAGTTCGTGTAGGTCCGGTGTCGGTGATCTGAATGGCGGCTGCCTGCGGGAGAGACGCGACGCCAGCCCGACGTGGGAGGTGCACTTCGATGCCGGCGAGCTATAAGAACCGCATCGCATTCCTGCTGGGTAACACCCTGGTCTTCGCTCTGGGAGGCCTGGCGATCAAGGCCGTCTCGCTGGTCCTTATGCCGTTGTACACGACTGCTTTGACGGCTGGTGAGTACGGGACGGCCGAGCTGCTCAACAGCGCGATCGAGATCGTGCTGCCGCTGCTGTCGGCGGGCGTGGTGGAGGCCCTCTATCGGTTCTCCATTGACGATGACGTTCCCAAGGACGAGCTGTTCGCCGACTCCCTGGTGGTCCTGGGTGGAGGTGTCGTGTGCGCTGGGGCGGCGTGCGCCCTGGGCAGCGTCTTGTGGAACATGGAGCACGCGGCAGCGTTCTTCGCCCTGTTCTGCTCGGTGTGCGTCTTCAAGGCCACGACTCAGCTCGCCCGTGGGTTGGGGCACGTGCGCCGCTTCGTGGCCTACGGGCTCATCAACGCGCTCGCCATGGTGGTGTCCACCTACCTGCTCCTGGTCCGCGCGCACCTGGGCGTGGAGGGGTACCTGTGGTCCTTCACCATCGGCTACTTGGTGGGTGGTCTTGTTGCCTTCCTGGGGTCGGCCGAGTACCGGCTCCTGGCTCCATTCAGGTTTGATCGCGACCTGCTGCGCCAGATGCTCGTCTACAGCCTGCCGCTCGTGCCCAATCTGCTCTCGTGGTGGCTGGTCAGTGTCTCCGGACGGTACGTGGTCCTGTGGGGCAGCGGAGTCGTGGCCGCGGGGCTCTTCACGGCGGCGAGCAAGATGCCTGCGCTGGTTAACATCGTGGCCTCCGTCTTCCAGCAGGCCTGGCAGTACTCCACCGCCCGCGAGATCGACTCACCCGACCGCGGCGCCTTCTTCGGCGTCGTGATGAGGGGCTACTCGCTGGCGACCCTCACGGTCGCCGGGCTGGTCATCGCACTGAACCGGCCGATCTCCAGGGTGATGCTCCAGGCCGAGTTTGCCGAGGGGTGGCGCTACGTCCCCCTGCTCATGCTGGTCGCCTCCTTCGGGGTCATCAGCATCTTCTTCGAGAGCTTCTACCAGGCCTTGAAGAACAGCGGTGTTCTCATGGCCTCGACCGCTCTGGGCGCGGGGGTCAACGTGGTCCTCGGCGTGGCTCTCGTGCCGTTCATGGGACCGTGGGGCGCCGGCCTGGCCGGAGCGGTGGCATACATGCTTGTCCTGGTGGTACGGGCAAGAGACCTCAGGCGCCGCATCAACCTGCCGATAGACCGCCTTCGTCTCACCTACCAGCTCGCGCTGCTCATCAGTATCACCGCATGTATGTCCTTCGACGGCGGTTCATGGCTGACTGCTGTGGTCTGGGTCTGCCTGATCCTCCTGGCGACCAGCGACATCACGGTTCTCACCAACAGTGCTCGAGCCGTGACGGAGTCCCTGAGGCGCAGGAGCGGGGGACTGATGCGCCAGCTCTGACTCGGGGTGTCGGCACAGGATCTGCGCGGTATAACGGCTCTGTGTGCAAAGCGACGATTTACTGCCCTGCTTGTAAAAATGCTTTTGTGTCAACCAGTGCGTTTTGTCTTAACTGTACAGTGTGATAATCCCTGTTGTCTTTTCGTGATGTCTATGGGAAAGCGGGTCCGTCGACACGGCGTATCCTTGCTGGGCCGATCTGACTGGTTGAGCTGAAGTATCTTGCTGATGCAAGAAGGGAAGATTATGAAGCGTATTCTGCTTTTGGATACATCTGTTGGATCTCTCAATATGGGGGATGAGATCATTGGGCGATCCATTGAGATGAACTGGCGCGAGCTGTTCTCGTCGAACTATGTCATGCGCCTGGCCACCCATACCCCGATGTACACGCCGGCGCAGTATCTGCTGTCCAAGCGCCGGCTCAGCATCTTCAAAGGAGCCGACATCAAGCTCTTGTGCGGCACCAACGCCCTGTACACGAATATGCTGCGGCCCCTGCCGACATGGAACATCAACTACCTCAACTGCGGGATGGCCACAGGCACGGTGTGTCTGGGCGTGGGTGCGGGGGCCAACTCCTCATCGGTGAACCTCTACACGCGGGCCCTCTACCGCAAGGTGCTGTCCCATGACCTGGTGCACTCGGTGCGTGACGAGCGCACCAAGCATCTCCTGCAGCGGGTGGGACTGCGAGCCTGGAACACCGGCTGCCCCACCCTGTGGGGACTGACCCCTGAGCACTGCGAGACCATTGCCCGCAGTAAGGGCGACGAGGTGGTCTTCACGCTCACCTCCTACCACCCGAACCCGCGCAAGGACCGGGCAATGGTCGACGTGCTGCGCAGGAGCTACTCGCGACTGCACTTCTGGCCCCAGTCCATCGACGACCTGGACTACCTGCAGTCGCTGGGAGCAGCCGACGGCGTCGAGATCGTCACGCCGAGCCTGGCAGGTTTCCGGGAGGTGCTCGACCGGGGCGTCGACTACGTGGGAAACCGCCTGCACGGGGGCATCTTCGCCCTGCAGCGCAAGCGGCGCGCCATCATCGTGGCCATCGACTACCGCGCGCGGGAGATGGCCAAGGACTACTCCCTGCCGCTGGTGGAGCGCGACTCCATCGAGACCGATCTGGCCGACCGGATCGAGTCCTCCTGGCCGACCGCGATCCACGGCCTGGACTTCGACCGTATCGAGAAGTGGAAGGCTCAGTTCGATGTCGGCAAGCCATAAGGGGCGCATGAGGCTCCTGCTGGGCAACACCCTGGTCTTCGCCCTGGGGGGCCTGGCGGTCAAGGCGGTCTCCCTGGTCCTTATGCCTCTGTACACAACCGCCCTGACCGCCGGTGAGTACGGGACGGCCGAGCTGCTCAACAGTGCGATCGAGATTGTGCTCCCACTGCTCTCGCTTGGTGTCGTGGAGGCCCTCTACCGGTTCTCCATTGACGATGACGTTCCCAAGGGCGAGCTGTTCGCCGACTCCCTGGTGGTCCTGGGCGGCGGCGTCGTCTGCACCGGGGTGGCGTGCGCCCTGGGCAGCGTCTTGTGGAACATGGAGCACGCGGCAGCGTTCTTCGCCCTGTTCTGCTCGGTGTGCGTCTTCAAGGCCACGACCCAGCTCGCCCGCGGTCTGGGGCACGTGCGCCGCTTCGTGGCCTACGGACTCATCAACGCGCTCGCCATGGTGGTGTCCACCTACCTGCTCCTGGTCCGCGCGCATACAGGTATCGAGGGCTACCTGTGGTCGTACACGATCGGTTACCTGGTGGGTGGTCTTGCCGCATTCCTCGGGTCGGCCGAGTACCGGCTCCTGGCTCCATTCCGGCTCGATCGGGCGCTGCTGCGCCGGATGCTCGTCTACAGCCTGCCGCTCGTGCCCAATCTGCTGTCGTGGTGGCTGGTCAGCGTCTCCGGCCGGTACGTGGTCCTGTGGGGCAGCGGCCTGGCGGCTGCCGGGCTCTTCACCGCGGCGAGCAAGATGCCCTCACTCATCAACATCGTCGCCTCCGTCTTCCAGCAGGCCTGGCAGTACTCCACCGCCCGCGAGATCGACTCACCCGACCGCGGCGCCTTCTTCGGCTCCGTCCTGCGGGGCTACTCGCTGGCCACTCTGTCGACCGCCGGGCTGGTCATCGCACTGAACCGGCCGATCTCCAGGGTCATGCTCCAGGCCGAGTTCGCCGAGGGATGGCGCTACGTCCCCCTGCTCATGCTGGCGGCGACCTTCGGGGTCATGACCATCTTCTTCGGCACCTTCTACCAGGCACTCATGAACAGTCGCATGCTCATGGTCTCCACCATGATGGGGGCGGTGGTCAACGTGGTCCTCGGCGTGGCTCTCGTGCCGTTCATGGGACCGTGGGGCGCCGGACTGGCCGGAGCCGTGGCCTACGCCCTCGTCCTGGTAGTGCGGGCACAAGACCTCAGGCGCCGCATCGACCTGCCCATGGACCGTTCGCGCCTGACCTACCAGCTCGCGCTGCTCAGCATCATGTCCGTGTGCACGTCCTTCGACGGCGGCGCATGGCTGAACGGGGCAGTCTGGGCCTGCCTGATCCTCCTGGCGACCAGCGATATGTCAGTACTGGGTGGCGGCGCTCGAGCCGTGGCCGGAGTATTCGCCGGCAGGCTTGGGCGGCGCTGAGGAGCCCGCGCCGCCCAAGCCGCTCACCGCCGGCCGATGCCGCGGTAGCTCCAACCGGCCGCCTTCCAAGCCTGCGCATCCAGGCAGTTGCGTCCGTCAATGACGTAGCGGTTACGTGCCAGACCGGCCGCCTGAGCGGGATCAAGATCCTGGTATTCGCGCCACTCCGTGCCGATGATGACCAGGTCGGTTCCCTCCAGGGCGGACTGCGCTGAGGCGGCGACCTCGTAGGGGCGGTTCGTCCTCTGAGCGAGGATCGGGCCGGCGGCCGGGTCGTGCACGACAACCCGCTCGACCATGCCCGACAGCTCGACGGCGAGATCCAGAGCGGGGGAGTTACGCATGTCGTCGCTGTCCGGTTTGAAGGCAGCCCCGAGGACCGTCACCGTGGCCGTCGACGTGTGCTCGCCGAGGAGCTCAGCGACGGTGCGGATGACGCCGGCGCGCATGGTGTCGTTGACGCGATCGACCTCCGCGAGGAAGGCCAGCGCGTCGCCGACGCCGAGCTCGCCGGCGCGGGCCTGGAAGGCACGGATGTCCTTGGGCAGACAACCCCCGCCGAAGCCGATACCGGCGCGCAGGAACCGGCGCCCGATACGGTCATCCATGCCGATCGCCTCAGCGAGGGCCGTCACATTGGCCCCCGCGGCGTCGCAGACCTGGGACATGGCGTTGATGAAGGAGATCTTCGTGGCCAGGAAGGCGTTCGCACTGATCTTGACCAGCTCGGCGGTGGCGTAGTCCATGACCAGGCGCGGGGTGCCAGCGGCCAGGATCTGCGCGTAGACCGCGTCCATCGTCTCCTGGGCGCGACCGGCGGCGTCGGGATTTTCCGGCAGGCCGTAAACCATCCGGTCCGGACGCAGCGTGTCCTGAACGGCGAAGCCCTCCCGCAGGAACTCCGGGTTCCACAGCAGCAGCGCCCCGGTCGGCTCGATCAGCTGGGACAGGCGGGCGGCGGTGCCAACGGGAACTGTGGACTTGCCGGCGACCACCTCAGGGCCACTGGTGCAGTGCCCCAGGTGGGGGAGCATGGCGGTCACGGCTGCGTCGACGTACGTCATGTCCGCCGCCCCCGACTCGGACTGCGGTGTGCCCACGCCGATGAAATGGACCTGGGCTCCCTTAATGGCGGAGAAGTCCTGAGTGAAGGTCAGGCGTCCGGCCTCCACGTTACGGGCCAGAAGCCCTTCCAGCTCGGGCTCGAAGAACGGCGCCCTGCCGTTACTCAGAAGATTTACCTTGTGGGCGTCGACGTCCACGCCCACCACGTCATGCCCGAGCTCCGCCATTGACGCAGCGTGAACAGCACCGAGATATCCGCAACCAATCACTGACAAACGCATGGAGGAAGCCTAGGCAGGCATGTGGGGGGTATGTCTACCCCTATACCCATAGGGTTCCCTGGTGAATTCCTCAAATATTTCACCGAGAATTAGGATGTATTCATCGAGTTTTTGTACAACAATCATGGTAGTCGTATTGTCGAAGCTGTCCGGATGTGCTTGCACTCTGAAAAAAGATTTAAGAAGAAATTGTTGTTCGAGCGCGGATCTTGCTGTGAGAGATTGCGCTCACGTGATTCTCCTGCCGACCGTCGTGACGGGACAGTGGCCGGGAGTCTTCGGGCCTCGGCTAGATTAGGGCTGGGAGGGGTGCTTAAGAAAGCCTCTGCCCAACCCGTCACGTCGAGTAAAGGATGGCACAGTGCCCGTAGACGACGACTCCAAGCAGGTCAGGCCCGGCGCCGCCTTCGGCATCCCCGAGGGCGCCACGGGGGAGGAGGTCGTCGACGCCGTCTTCGGCCAGGACGGTATCGACCCCGAGCTCCTGCCCTACCTGGAGGCCGCAGGCGCCCCCGACCTGGCCGAGGGGCTGACCGTCTCCGAGCTTCAGGAGGCCGGTGCTCAGCGACAGGCCGACGCCGAGGCCCAGGACCGCGAGGACCTCGAGGCTCTGCGTGAGCTCGTCGCCGCCAACATGATCCCCGGCGGTGACACCGATCGCCTCGAGGAGCTCCTGGCTGAGGTGGACGCCGACGACTCCGACGACTGGGAATCCTGGGAGCCGCAGCTCCCCGACGACTCCGAGGGCGAGCACCTGCGCGATCTGCAAGCCGCTGCCCGCGGCGTCGAGGTCGCCGCCCGCATGCGCGAGGTCGAGGCCGAGATCCTCGCGCGCGCACCCGAGCATCAGGTCCAGCCCTCCCTGGAACGAGTCGAGGCCGTCCTCGACCTCCTGGGCAACCCCGAGCGCACCTACCGCACCGTTCACATCACCGGCACCAACGGCAAGACCTCCACCGCCCGCATGACCGAGCGACTGCTGGCCGCCGGAGGCATGCGCACCGGCCGCTTCACCTCCCCGCACCTGGCCACCATCCGCGAGCGCATCAGCCTCGACGGTGAACCGATCAGTGAGGAGGGCTTCATCGCCGCCTGGGAGGATGTGGCGCCGTATGTCGCCATGGTCGACGAGCGCTCCCGGGCCGCAGGCGGGCCCCGCCTGTCCTTCTTCGAGGTCCTGGCCGTCATGGCGCTGGCCGCCTTCGCCGACTACCCCGTCGATGTCGCCGTCATCGAGGTGGGCCTGGGCGGGCGATGGGACGCCACGAACGTCATCGGCTCCGACGTCGCGGTCATCACCCCGATCGGGCGAGACCACGAGCGCTGGCTGGGCTCGTCGATCACCGAGATCGCCCACGAGAAGGCCGGCATCATCAAGGACGGATCCACGGTCATCGTCGCCCATCAGGTTCCCGAGGCCGCTGCCGAGATCGAGCAGGCCGCGGCCTCTCACTGGGCCGTTGTGCGCCGGGAGCGGGACCCTCAGGAGGACCCCACCTCGCCGGAGGCCGGCGTCCTGCAGGTTCTCGACCGCCAGCTCGCCGTCGGCGGTCAGCTGGTCACCTTCGCCACGGCGGCGGCCGTCTACGAGGACGCCTTCCTCCCGTTGCACGGTGAGTACCAGGCCCACAATGCCCTGCTGGCCCTGGCCGCCGCCGAGGCCGTGCACGGTGGGCGCCGGCTGCCTGCGCGCATCGTCGAGGACGGTTTCGCCTCCGTCACCAGCCCAGGCCGTCTGGAGGTGCTGCGCTCCTCGCCCACGGTCCTGGTCGACGCCGGGCACAACCCGCACGGCATCGAGGCCCTCACCGGAGCCATCGAGGAGGCCTTCGGCTTCCAGCACCTCGTCGCGGTCCTGGGCGTCATGGCCGATAAGGATGCCGAGGGCATCCTGGCGGGCCTGGAACCGGTGACCGACGCCGTCGTGTGCGTCCCCATCGACTCACCCCGGGCCATGGACGTCGAGGACCTCGGCGAGATCGCCCGGGAGGTCTACGGCGCTGACCGCGTCGTGGTGAGTCAGCAGCTCGGTGAGGGGGTGGAGCGGGCGGTCGCCCTGTCCGAGGGGTATGACGCCCCGCTGACCGCCTCAGGAATCCTCATTGTCGGCTCCGTCGTTTTGGCCGCCGAGGCCCGCGCCCTGTTCGGCAGGCCCTGACAGCGGCGGCCCGCTCCTGCGACGGCGCGCCTCGAATCCTCGTCCTCACTGTGGTGGCACGTGCGTTCGGGCTGGTCGCAGGCCCTGCGGGCATCTCAGCGCGCGAGGCGGCAGGGGGCGTGAGAGGATGGGAGTGCGAGCGGGCGATGAGCACCTCGTCGGCTTGCTCCGGCGCACCCCACGGGCGTTCCCAGGACGCGTCGGGCCCCATCGGGGTCGTGCGGAGCCCGATCACAGCCGCATGGTCGTCCTTCACCCTCGGGTGCGTGGCGCTCATGCCTGGAACCAACACCTGCTAAGACCCGAGAAGGAAGCAGTATGTCCTTAGACGCCGCCTGGGCCCTTGACTGGGCCCGTCGTGTCGCCGAGCTGATCGCCGAGAACCGCGCCGAGCTGACCGAGCTGGACCGAGCCATCGGAGACGCCGACCACGGCGACAACCTGGAGCGCGGCATGAAGGCGGCGGTCTCCAAGCTCGATGCCGCTCAGCAGGCCGGAGGCGTTCCGGCAAGCCCCGGAGGGGTCCTCAAGCTCGTCGCCACCACACTCATGGCCACCGTCGGTGGTGCCGGTGGGCCGCTGCTGGGAACGGCCTTCCTCAAGGCCGCCCGCTCCTGTGAGGCCGCTGCCTGGGGGCCCGGGGACCTGGCTCGCGCCCTGGAGGAGGCCACCTCAGGGCTGGAGGCCCGGGGGCACGCCGCCAGCGGGGACAAGACCATGGCAGACGCCTGGCGCCCTGCGGCGGTGGCCGCCAGGGAAGCCGCCGAGAGCGGGCAGGACGAGGTCGGTGTCCTCGCCGCAGCCGCACAGGCCGCAGCCACGGGGGCCCAGGAGACCGAGCCTCTCCAGGCCCGTCGTGGTCGGGCCTCCTTCCTGGGGGAGCGCTCCTGCGGTCACCGCGATCCCGGAGCCCAGTCATCCGCACTCATCCTTCAGGCCGCCCTCGATGCCGCCCGTGACCGCGCGGCGGCCTCGAGCCTGCTGGTCGAGCAGGCCTGACTCCACCGGCTCCGCCATGGCGGGCAGGTGCCCGGGCCCGTTATGGTCCATTCGGTCCCTCGAATGCCAACCCACCAAGGAGCCCCCATGGCAAGCACCTCCCACGCCGGCCGCATTCTCATCCTCATCAAGCCCGACGCCGTCGAGCGTCGCCTCACCGGTGAGATCCTGCGTCGTATCGAGGCCAAGGGGTACACCCTGACGGCCCTGAAGGTCCTGACCCCCACTGAGGAGATCCTCGCCCAGCACTATGCCGAGCACGTGGACAAGCCTTTCTATCCTGGTGTCGTGGAGTTCATGACCTCCGGCAACGTGGTGGCTGCAGTCGTAGAGGGGCAGCGCGTCGTCGAGGGCGTGCGCAGCCTCATGGGCCCCACCGACCCCACCACGGCCGCGCCCGGCACCATCCGCGGAGACCTGGGACGCGACTGGGGCACCCCCGCCATCCTCAACCTCGTCCACGGCTCGGACAGCGACGAGTCCGCAGCCCGAGAGATCGCCATCTGGTTCCCCGAGCTGGTCGACTGACCCGCAGCCTCTCCCGTAGGGCGCCTGACGCCCGCCATGAGACAACGATGGTGCGCCTCCTGAGAAGGGAAGGTGCACCATCGTCGTCTCACGTGGCCGGCCCGAGCCGATGAGACCCCGCTCAGGCCTGCTCGGCCCTCCTGAGGACCTCCTTGAGGGGCACGCGGGCACCGGTGCGGGTGACAGCCCTGGTGTAGATCGCCGCCGCCACACGCACCAGCAGCGGCAGGAAGACCAGCGCGAGCCCCAGGGCGATCAGCTGCTCGCTCCAGGAAGAGACCCCCAGCACCAGGCGCGCCGGCATCATGAAGGGGGCGAAGGGCGGTAAGTAGGACAGGACCCGGAAGGTCATACTGTTGGTGTCCCCGGTGGCCATCAAGAAGCTCAGGACGTAAGGGACCATCGAGAGCATGACCAGGGGCATGCTCACCGAGCTGACATCCTCCTGGCGGCTCACGAGTGAGGCGGCGGCCCCGAAGGCGACCGCGAAGATCGCGTAGCCCACGATCATCCACACGATCATCGCGACGAGCACACCGTCCAGGTTGAGACTGATGTCCGGCATGACTCCCGTTGCCTTCGCGGCGACGACCCCGGCCACGGCGACGGCCCCCGTGGTCAGGACCGAGGCGATGCCGATCCCCAGGATCTTGCCGGCCAGCAGCGAGCTGGGCCGCACACAGGCCAGGAGGATCTCCACGATCCGGCTCGACTTCTCCTCCACCACCCCCTGGGCGATGAACTGGCCACCGCCCATGATGGCGAACAGCAGCAGGACGTCAATCGTCATGAGGATCGCGTAACGCGAGCCGAACTCTGCCGAATCGCGCTGAGGGGCATGGAGCGCCTTCACCTTGGGCTTGGCGGCACTGAGCTGAGAGGCCACCTGAGCGGGGTCGCCTCCCAAGGACGCGATCTGCTGGCCCAGAGCCGACTGCTGAAGGTAGACCGTGACCCCCGAGACGACCGCGTCGTCGGCCGACTTCTCCACCGTGATGGTGGGGGTCGAGCCGGAGACGTCCAGGACCATGTCCACGTGCGGCGTGCCCTCTGGGGCGTCGTCGGCCAGGACGTCCTTGGCCTGGTGGGCCGAGACATCAACGAGCGTGATCGTCTCCCCGTTGGAGGCGGCCACCTTGTCCAGCCCGGTGGCCTGGGTGAGAGTCACGCCCTTGAGTCCGACCCGATAGGCGTGGTCCTGGCCGGCGGTGTAGAGCTTGACGCCGACGATGCCGCCGACGGCGGCAATGAGCAGCACCAGGGTCAAGATAATGGTCGACTTCTTCAGCAGGTGCGCCCGCAGCTCCCGGCCGGTGACCAGGGCGATCTCCTGACGGCGAGTGATGGGGGTGGTCCGGTCGCTCATCAGCGCGCCTCCTTCGTCTCGTTGGTGTCTGCGGTTCCCTCGTGGGAGGTGGTGGTCAGAACCTCTCGGAAGATCTCGGTGAGCCGGTGGCGCACCGGGCCGAGCTCGCGCACCGTCCCCAGGCGCTGGGCAGCGCTCAGCAGCGCCTGCTCATCGGCTCCCGCCGCGGTGATGACCAGGCGGCCGGCATCATCGAGCTCGACAGCTGGGGCGGGCAGGTTCAAGGAGGCTGCCTGCACCGGTGGGCTCCCCGCGGCCTGCTCGACGACGACTCGCCATCGGGGCGTCTCAGTGGCCTGCAGCTCGGGAATCGTGCCGTCGGCCACGAGCCGGCCCGAGCGGATGATGACCACTCGGTCGCACAGGCGCTCGACGACGTCGAGCTGGTGGGAGGAGAAGAGGGTGGGCACGCCTGCGGCCGCCCGCTCCAGGAGGACCTGGCTCATGACGTCCACGGCCACCGGGTCCAGGCCGGAGAAGGGCTCATCGAGAATGAGCAGCTCGGGGTCGCTCACCAGTGCGGCGGCCAGCTGGACGCGCTGCTGGTTGCCCAGCGACAGGCTCTGCACCTCGTCGCCGCGGCGCCCCTCCAGGCCCAGACGCTCGGTCCACCGGTCTGCGGCCGCCTTGGCGGCGGAGGAGGACAGTCCGTGGAGGCGGGCCAGGTAGACGAGCTGCTCGGCCACCTTCATCCGGGGGTAGAGGCCGCGCTCCTCGGGCATGTAGCCGATGGTGCGTCGGATGGCGGCGTCCACCGGGGCACCCATCCAGGTCACGGCGCCGGAGTCGGCGGCGAGCACCCCCATGACGATGCGCATCGTGGTGGACTTGCCCGCCCCGTTAGAACCGACGAAACCGACGATCTCGCCGCGGTCCAGGGACAGGGAGAGATCATCCAGGGCCTGAAGGCTCCCGAAGCGTTTGGACAGGCGGGACAGTTCGAGCATCGTGGCTCCTTCGGGTTCGGGGACGGGGCGACGAGGCTGGTCGAGCAGGTGCATAGCCCCGTACTCGACCGCCTTAGTATGGAAAGTCTGCTTGTCTATCGTGGCCATGTCAAGTCCCTTTGTCGTGCCTGTCCCCGTCTCAACCGCCCGCGCTGTTAGGGTGGCACCCGTGCACCTCAAGACGTTGACGATCAAGGGATTCAAGTCCTTCGCCTCGTCAACCACCCTCCGCCTGGAGCCCGGCATCACAGCGGTGGTCGGCCCCAACGGCTCCGGCAAGTCCAATGTCGTTGACGCCCTGACCTGGGTTATGGGGGAGCAGGGCGCCAAGAACCTGCGCGGTGGCTCCATGGCCGACGTCATCTTCGCCGGCGCCGGCTCCCGCCCGGCCCTCGGGCGCGCCGAGGTCTCATTGACCATCGACAACACCGACGGCGCACTGCCGATCGACTACACCGAGGTCACCATCTCGCGCACCCTGTTCCGTGGTGGCGGGTCGGAGTACCGCATCAACGGCAGTCCCTGCCGCCTCCTCGACGTCCAGGAGCTCCTCAGCGACACGGGCCTGGGACGCCAGATGCACGTCATCGTCGGGCAGGGGCAGCTCGACGCGGTCCTGACCGCCACGCCTGAGGACCGCCGCGGCTTCATCGAGGAGGCCGCCGGCGTCCTCAAGCACCGCAAGCGCAAGGAACGCGCCCTTCGCAAGCTCGAGTCCATGGCCGCCGACCTCGCCCGCGTCGCCGACCTCACCCAGGAGCTGCGCCGTCAGCTCGGGCCCCTGGCCCGGCAGGCCGCCATCGCCCGGCGAGCCCGGAGCATCCAGGTCGAGGTTCGTGACGCCACCGCCCGGCTCCTGGCCGACGACGTCGTCCAGGCCCAGTCCCTCCTGGAGGCCGGCGACGAGGACAAGGAGGCCCTGGCCCGGCGCCGCAGCGCCGTCGAGGAGGCCGAGCGCGTTGCCAGGGCGCGCCTGAGCGAGCTGGCCGCCATCGAGGCCACCTCCGCTCAGCGCCTCGCCCGAGCCGGCAGCATCTGGGAGGAGCTCACCGGTGCTGCCCAGTCCCTCGGGGCGCTCGCGGATGTGGCCGGCGAGCGGATCCGGCTCCTGGCCTCCGCGCCGGCCCCGAGCCACGGCACCGATCCTGAGGAGCTCGAGCGGCGGGCCGAGGCCGCGGGCCGGGAGGAGGCCGAGCTCGCCGATACCCTCGAGGCCGCCCGCACCGCGCTCAGTGACGCCAGCCGGGTGCGTACGGATGCGGAGACTGCTGAGAAGGCGGCCGACCAGGAGCTCTCAGCGGCTCAGCGTCGCGTCTCAGAGAGACGTGAGACCATCGCCCGCGCCGGCGGGCGCGTCGCCTCGGCCCGCAGCCGCCACGAGGCCAGCCTGGCCGCCCTCGAGCAGGCGCGCAGCGCGTTGCGCGCCGCCGAGGCTCGCGAGGACAGCGCCCGGGCAGCCCTGGCCGAGGCCGGGGGAGAAGCGGAACCGGCGCAGGCGGCCGCCGATGGCGCGCAGGACGCCACCGTTCCAGCGAAGGCGCCTGCCGAGGCCGGCGCGGCTGCCGACGCGGCGGTGCGGGCCGCCGCCGTGCACGACGAGGCCGCACGCCACCTGGCTCAGGCCCGTGAAGCCGTCGCGGCTGCGACCGACGCCCGCCGGGAGGCGGCCTCCGACCGGGCCACCTGGACCGCCAGACGTGACACCCTGGCCATGTCCCTGCGCGGCCAGGACGGCACGGCGGCGCTGCTGCAAGCTGGTATCGACGGTCTCCTCGGACCGCTTGCGGAGCACCTCAGTGTCGAGCGCGGCTGGGAGAACGCCGTCGCCGCCCTCCTGGGAGCGCTCGCCGAGGCCGGCCTGGCCGCAGATGCCGAGGCGGCCCTGGGCGGGCTGGATCATGCCCGAAGCCAGGACCTCGGGGCGGTGCGACTTGTGCTGGCTGACGACCCCTCACTGGGGGTCGCCGACACCGATGATGAGGCGGAGCCGGCTCCCGTTGACGGGGCCCTGGCGGCTCGCGGCCTCGTCAGTACCGCGCAGCCGGGGCGCCTCGAGCGGGTCCTGGACCGGCTGCTCAAGGACTCCTGGGTGGTGGAGGATCTCGAGGCCGCCAGGGCCCTGCGCGCACAGCTGCCCGACGGCGTCGTGGCCACTCGCGGCGGCGACGTCCTGGCGCCCGGCTGGGTCGGCGGGGCCGGCCGGGGGGCCTCCTCGGTCCTCGAGCTCACCGCCGCCCACGAGGAGGCCGACGCTGAGGCCGCTGCCGCCGCACAGGCCGAGACTGAGGCCGACGCGGCCCTGGAGGAGGCCCGTCGCCAGGAGGACGCTGCTCGCCAGGCGCTCAGCGAGGCACTGTCCGCCCTGCGTCAGGCCGACGCCGAGGCCGCCCGGGCCGCTGAGGCGATGGCCCGGCTGACCTCCGCCGCCCACGCCGCCGCCGAGGAGACCGGGCGTGCTCGCCGGGTGCTGGAGCGGGCCGAGGCCGAGTCGGTCCAGCGCACTGCCGAGCTCGCCGCCGCCACTGCCGCACTGGCCGAGGTGGAGGGCGGGAATGAAACCGCAGAGGCCGCCGAGGGCGCCGACGGTGCGGGCGTCTTGGGGGAGAGTGGTGCCGCCAGCCTCGAGCGCGCCCTGGAGGCCGCCCGACAGGAGCGCGAGGCCGCCGCGGATGCCGCGCGCCAGGCCCGCGCCGCCGAGACCGATGCCAGGCTCGCCCTGCGCACGGCCGAGGAGCGCGAGCGCTCCAGCCGCGGGCGCGCCGACTCGCTGCGGGCGGCCGCGCGCCGTGAACGCGACCAGCGCGCTGCTGCCGAGCGGGCCCAGCAGCGCCGCAGCGCCCAGCTGGCGGTCGCCACCCACGTGCGGGACCAGGCGCGCGCGGCCGCCGAGGCGGCGCGCGCCAGTGTGCAGCAGGCGGCCGACGAGCGAGCCGCCATCGAGACTGAGCGCTCCCAGGCCCTGGCCGCCACCAACGAGGTTCGCGAGGAGATCGACCGGCTGACCAAGGAGCTGGGCAGTCTCACCGATGCCGCCCACCGCGAGGAGGTGGCCCGGGCCGAGCAGCGCATGCGGCTGGAGGCTCTGGCGGAGCGCGCCATGAGCGAGCTCGGCCTGGAGCTGGACCCCCTCGTGGAGGAGTACGGACCGCACATGCTCGTCCCCGAGCTCATCGAGGACGCTGATAACGCCTCCGACCCTGGCTCCACCACGGACCGGGACGCTGCTCAGGCGTCGGCCGGTGGCTCAGACCACCTGGGCCGTCCCTACGTGCGTTCCGAGCAGGAGAAGCGCCTGGCCAAGGCCTCGCGCGACCTCGCCCGGCTCGGCAAGGTCAACCCGCTGGCCCTGGAGGAGCACGCGGCCCTGGAGCAGCGTCACCAGTTCCTGGCCGAGCAGCTGGCCGACCTCAAGCGCTCGCGTGACGATCTGCTGAGCATCGTCGAGGAGATCGACTCGCGGGTTCAGGAGGTCTTCACCCAGGCCTACGAGGACACCGCCCGTCAGTTCGCCTCCGTCTTCGACCGGCTCTTCCCCGGCGGGGAGGGGCGGCTGGTGCTCACGGATCCCGATGACATGCTCACCACCGGCATCGAGATCGAGGCGCGCCCCGCCGGCAAGAAGGTCAAGCGACTCTCCCTGCTCTCAGGAGGGGAGCGCTCGCTGGCCGCCGTGGCACTCCTGGTGGCGATCTTCAAGGCGCGGCCCTCGCCCTTCTACGTCATGGACGAGGTCGAGGCGGCCCTGGACGACACGAACCTGGGGCGGTTGCTGGAGATTTTCACCGAGCTGCGGCGCTCCAGCCAGCTCATCATCATCACCCACCAGAAACGGACCATGGAGGTGGCCGACGCCCTCTACGGCATCACGATGCGCGATGGGGTCACCAAGGCGGTCTCGCAGAGGCTGGCCCAGCCCGACCGCGGTACGGCTGTGACTCCTGATGTCTGAGTGAAACGTGATGATAATGTGATAGACTGCTGACAGCATGACGCTCGTTTTCAGATATGAGCCATTGTTGTGTCAGGAAGTTGTCAGGTTTTGTTGTTGATTGGACGACAAGTGCGTGCAAAGTCTGGTCAGATCGTATTTCGCAAGGCAGAATCCTAACTATGGGTGTCATGATTCTTCCCCTCGTTGTCGTGCTGGTTGCCGGCCTGCTTGTGCTCGGCATGGTTTGTGCGGAGCGCTTCCCGGTGCGCTCTTGGCCCTCACGCATTCGCAGCGTGGTCCGCAACTCCCAGGAAGTGCGCCTGGAGGAGCAGGACGTCGAGGTCGAGGTCGTGCCCCAGGAGGTCAGCCTGTCCGACCTCATGACGCGTGAGGGGCCGGCGGCCTATGCCGGCACCGAGGGCTTCGGAGGGTTGGTCGGCGTCGTCGGAAAGGCGATGGACGCTGCCGAGAGGACCCGTGGCTCCGCCGGCTCCCGGCGTCGCGCGCAGGCACATGAGCCGGCAGCCGGTGGTCTGTCGCAGCCTCAGAGTTGAGTGGCGGCGGTCGTCTCGTGAAAACTGCGATCGACGTTTTTTTCACGACTATGTGATGCCGCGATGACGCTACTTCTCGATGAAATCCTGGCCGTGGGAGATCGCCGCTCCGATACCCTCTCGCACTTTCTCTCACCGTCCTAGAGCTGCCTCGGTCTCAGGGCGATACGGCTCAATGGGCAATGCCGTTACGACGGCGGCCCGTCCTGCAGCACGTCAACAGACGTGCTGCAGTTTTCTTCATGCCGCAGCTGCATCGCACGCCATGGCCCTCGTGCCTTCCGCGGGCGAGAGTCGATCCTGGCAGACCGACCCCGCCACAGGGAGCCCATGATCGGGCATGATGGGCCCATGGAACCGATCCTCATCGTTCTCGGCATCATCCTGGTCATCGTCATCGGAGGAGGGCTGTGGCTCTACGCCGGCCGACGGCGGGGCCAGGTCTCCGACGAGATCAGCGCCCACCAGCCGATGTCCGTGGAGGACCTTCTGCCCTCGGAGGACGAGGACGCCGATGAGGATGCGGAAGGGGCGGGGGCCGCCAAGCCGGCCGCGACGCTGGAGTCCCCCGAGTCCATCCCGGGCCGCATGCAGCGCCTACGCGCCCGCCTGGCCGGTGCAGGCGGCTTCGGCAAGGCGGTACTGTCCGTCCTGTCCCGAGGAGACCTCACCGAGGAGGACTGGGAGGAGATCGAGGACACTCTGCTCACCTCCGACCTCGGCATCGAGGTGACCACCTCCCTCATGGACGAGCTGCGCACCCAGGCCAAGGTCCTGGGAACCTCCGACCCCGAGGCGGTACGCACTGTCCTGCGCGCCGAGCTGCTCAAGCTCGTCGACCCCTCACTGGACCGTTCCCTCAACCTGGAGCGCCCCACCCCGGCCGAAGGTGCCCAGGGCAAGCCTGCGGCGGCCATCCTCATGGTGGGGGTCAACGGCACCGGCAAGACCACCACCTGCGGCAAGCTCGCCCGCGTCCTGGTGGCTCAGGACAGGACCGTCGTCCTGGGGGCGGCCGACACCTTCCGCGCCGCGGCGGCCGAGCAGCTGAGCACCTGGGGCGAACGCGTGGGCGTTGACGTCGTGCGCTCCGAGAAGGAGGGGGCCGACCCCGCCTCAGTCGCCTACGACGCAGCCTGTGAGGCCGCCGCCCAGGAGGCGGACGTCGTCGTCGTCGACACCGCCGGGCGCCTGCAGAACAAGGCCGGCCTCATGGACGAGCTGGGCAAGATCAAGCGCGTCATGGAGAAGATCGCCCCGGTTGGCGAGATCCTGCTGGTGCTGGACGCCACCACCGGCCAGAACGGCATGCGTCAGGCCCAGGTCTTCTCCGAGGCCGTGGGCGTCACCGGCATCGTGCTCACCAAGCTCGACGGCACCGCCAAGGGCGGCATCGTCGTTACAGTCCAGAAGGAGCTGGGCGTGCCCGTCAAGCTCGTGGGCCTGGGGGAGGGCGCCGACGACCTGGCCCCCTTCGACCCGGAGGGCTTCGTCGACGCGCTGCTGGGCTGAGCCTAAGAACCGACGCCCAGGGAACCACGCCGCAACACCGGTGGCCACCCGCCTCGTCTCAGGGCGCGGGTGGCCACTGGTGTCAAGGCCGGTCGGAGCGGGGCCTGCTCTCTGTCGCCGCCCCCGCGCTACTCGATGATCCACCCCTTCTGGGCGGCGATGTGCACCGCCGCGGCCCGGGTGGGGGCGCCGGTCTTGGCCATGGCCTGGGACAGGTGGTTACGGGTGGTTCCCTCCGAGAGATGGACCCGCCGGGCGACCTCGGAGACGGTGGCGCCGTCGGCCGCCGCCTGAAGCACCTCGGTCTCCCTGGCGGTCAAGGGGGAGTCCCCGAAGACGAGCGAGTCGGCGGCCAGCGCCGGGTCGACGACGCGCAGCCCGGCATGGACCCGGCGCACCGACTCGGCCAGCTCGGTGGCCGGGGCGTCCTTGACGACGAAGCCGTGGGCCCCGGACTGAATGGCGCGCCGCAGGAATCCGGGACGCCCGAAGGTGGTGACGATGAGGACCCTCGTGGCCGGCAACCGCTCCAGGAGACTCGCGGTCGCGCTCAGCCCGTCGGTGCCGGGCATGTCGACGTCCATGAGAACAACGTCGGGTCGGTGCTCGAGCGCGACGGGCAGGACGTCGTCCCCGTTCCCGACCTGCGCGACGACCTCGATATCGGCCTCCAGGGCGAGCAGAGCGGCCAGCGCCCCGCGCACCATGGCCTGGTCATCGGCCAGCATCACTCGGATCATCGCTCAGCTCCGTCTACTCGGGGGTCCTCAGGGCCGACGGCACGAGTGCTCGCCGGAGTTCGGGGTGTCCGACCGGCTCACCGGCTCGCGTCGGGTGCCATAGGTGAGGATAGATGGCGGGCGCGCACCCTCAGGACGGTGCCGCTGCCACTGGAGGGCGTCTCGATGGTGAGGTCGGCGCCGTTGTCCTGACAACGCTGGCGCAGCCCCTCCAATCCGTGACCGTCACCGGTGCCGGCCGAGTTCAGCCCGACACCGTCGTCGGCCACCTCAATGGAGTTGGCGGTCAGCGCCACCCTGCAGTGCGAGGCGTGGGCGTGGCGCACGATGTTGGTGACGCCCTCGCGCACTACCCAGGCGAAGAGCTCGCGCAGCTCGGGATCGACGATCTCGACGGTCAGCGGGAGGTCGGCGCGGACACCGGCAGAGGTCAGGACGTTCGTGGCTCGGGCCAGCTCGCCGGCCAGGCTCAGCTCACGGTAGCTGTTGACGGTGGCGCGCACGTCGGCCAGGGCGGAGCGTGCCAGAGACTGAACCTCGGTCAGCTCCGCCTTGGCCTGATCGGGGGCGGCATCGACGAGTCTGGTGGCGAGCTCGGTCTTCAAGGCGATGACTGTCAGCGAGTGCCCCAGGATGTCGTGCATGTCCCGGGCCATGCGGTTGCGCTCCTCGTTGATCTCCAGTTCGTGGGTGCGCTGCTCCAGAATGCGGGCCACCCGCCGCTGCTCCATGATGTAGCGCCCGAAGACGCAGGCGCCGCCCGCGCCGAGCAGAGCGATCCAGGCGCCTTCACTTGCGGACCAGGAAGGACTCATCCTGGGAACGAGGAACAACGTGCCGGCAAGGATCGCGATGGGCCCGATGGCCGCCTGCCAAGGCAGGGAGAAGGCCAGGACAACGGCCAGGTAGACCACCAGCTGCAGGCTCTGAGGGCCCACGCCAAGGGCCGCCCCGATCGCTGTGAGCGCGCCGACGACAATGAGCAACAGACTCAGGCGGCCGGGCCAGGTCAGGCCCTGGCGCACCCGTCTCACGCTGAGCGAGCAGGCGGCGTACAGGCATGCGCAGGAGACAACGGCGCTGACAGCGCCCCACACCCCACCGCTGGATCCTTGGGCCAGCCCGACCCTGACGACCGGAACCATGGAGGCGGCCCACACGATCCCCCAGCCGACCGCCACAACGCGAGTGCGGCGAGCCCGCGCCTCGTCGGGGGACAGGGCGCGGGCTTTCATGACCCTGATGGTACTCACGGTCTCACACCCGGGCGGTGTCTCGGCCCATCTTCCAGGCGGCCCCGCCCAGGAAGACGACGAGCCAGGTCAGCACGTTGACCACCCACCACCAGGAGAAGCTCTCGGCGCCCATGGGCCACAGCGCCAGGTTGTGCAGCCCGTACATGGGGGTGAAGCTGCCGATGCGATCCATGGTGGAGCCCGGTGTCAACGGGATGAACATGCCGCCGAGGAAGGCGAGCAGGGCCATGAGCGGGCCGACCACCTGCATGGCATTGTCCGAGGGCAGGAGGTAGCCGACGAACAGTCCGAAGGCGACGAAGACCAGGGAGCCCAGCCAGATGATGAGGGCCGAGGTGATCCAGGCCCTCGCAGGCATCTGCGCGTGACGCACAGGGCCGCAGGCATAGACGGCGCCGATGGCCAGGGCGCTGATGAGCATCCCTACGATCGCCTTGGCGGTGATGTAGGCGATGGGCTTCAGCGGTGTCAGACGCAGCTGGCGGCTCCAGCCTGAGGCCCGCTCGTTGCTCACGGCCGCGCCGGCCCCGGTGGTGGTCATGAGGGCGCCGTACAGGGCCATGCCGATCATCATGTTGGCCACGACATTGCCGTTGCCGTAGGGCGTGGCCGAGTAGTCGGTGGTGGTGAACATCAGGAAGAAGGCCACCGGAAGAACGATCGAGAAGATGACGGAGCGACGGTTGCGCAGGCGGCGGCGTACCTCGAGTGACAGCAGGGGAAGGCTCAACCCTCCCAGCGGGGGCGCGGTCCGGGAGGACAGATCGAGGCGCTTGACAACTGATGAGGCGGAGGAGGACGAGAAGGACTGAGAAGAGGACATTGCGGTTCCGGTGGAGGTAGTAGGCGGAAGGGTGACGGTGCTGCTGGGGCGGACGGAACGGCTCATGCTGACGCTCCGGCACTGGGGGTGGAGGCGCTGTCGCTGGTCAGGGCCATGAAGGCGTCCTCCAGGCCTCGGCTGGTGATCTCCAGGTCCTGGGCGAGGTGCTCACTGAGGAGGAGCGCGGCCACGGCGTCGGTATCGGTCGAGCTCAGGGTGAGCGAGCTGCCCAGGATCTCGACGTCGTGGACCTGCCCGCGGATCTGCGGATCGGTCAGGGCGTCGCGCAGCCTTCCGGGAGCGCAGGTCAGGGTGGCCCTCAGGGAGCGGCCGCTCACGGAGGCGCGGATCTCCGCGGCGGTGCCGTCGGCGATGATGCGCCCATGACGCATCAGGACGATCCGGTCGGCGAAGGCGTCGGCCTCCTCAAGGTAGTGCGTGGCGAAGACGATGGTGCGCCCGCGCTCGGCATCGGCGTGGATGGCCTCCCAGAAGCTGCGGCGCCCCTCGACGTCCATGCCTGTGGTCGGCTCATCGAGGATGAGCAGTGCCGGATCGCTGACGAGCGCCATGGCGAAGCGCAGGCGCTGCTGCTGGCCTCCGGAGCACTTCTTGACGATGCGCGAGGCGAAGTCGGTGACGCCGGCGCGGCGCATGGCGTCCTCGGCATCGATTCGATGGGAGAAGAGGCTCGCCGTCAGCTGCACCGTCTCACGCACGGTGATGTCGGGCAGGAGGCCGGCGGTCTGCATGACTGCGGCGACCAGGCCCCGGTCGACCGCCTGGCGCGGGCTCATCCCGAAGACTCTCGCATCGCCGCTGGTAGGGCGGCTCAGTCCCAGGATCATGTCGATCGTCGTCGTCTTGCCCGCACCGTTGGGGCCCAGGAGGGCGACGACTTCGCCGGGGCTGATGGTCAGGTCGACACCGTCGACGGCGGTGACGTCACCGAAGGACTTGTGTAGATCGGTCAGTCGGACGGCGTCCAAACGGTCTGTTCGAGGGGCTTCCGAGACGGAGGCATCCCGGCTGCTCCGAGGCGTTGCTGTGCTCATGGCTCAAGACTCGCCCCGTGTCGGCTGCGGTCCATGGCCCATCGGTCACTACTTGCTCATGACATATCTCAGGGGTCGACGAGTCGTGAAATACCTTGGAATACCGGGAGAAAGCCCTTGCTCGGACTGGGGGAGGGCGTCACGGCGAATCGAGGACTTCAGGCATGACGCATCCGAGGTCGCCGACCGGGGAGTGTGGGCTCAGTCCCGGTCCGGGCGCGGGGGAGAGGACTGGCCCGTCTTGCCGCTATCCTGGGTCGCAGTCAGCGGAGTCGCCATGGCTCACGGCCATGGATGTTCCTCCCTCACCCGCCCTGAAGTCTCCCGACCAACGCGCCCGACGGCGCCAGGAAGGACCATCGCGTGTTCGGCAACCTCTCCGATCGCATCACCGCCTCCTTCAACCAGCTGCGCGGCAAGGGTCGTCTCACTGAGGCCGACGTCAACGCCACGGTCACCGAGATCCGCCGTGCTCTCCTGGAGGCCGACGTCGCCCTGCCCGTGGTGCGCGCCTTCACCGCAGCGGTGCGCGAGAAGGCGGTCGACGCCGCCCGCTCCCAGGCCCTCAACCCGGGCCAGCAGGTCGTCAAGATCGTCAACGAGGAGCTCATCGAGGTCCTGGGAGGCCAGACCCGGGAGATCCACTGGGCCGACCGCGGCCCCACGATCATCATGCTCGCCGGTCTCCAGGGCGCCGGTAAGACCACCCTGGCCGGAAAGCTCGGACGCTGGCTGCGCGACCAGGGCAAGCGCGTCCTGCTGGTGGCCTCCGACCTTCAGCGCCCCAACGCCGTGACCCAGCTGAGCGTCGTCGCCGAGCGCGCCGGGGTGCACGTGTGGGCGCCCGAGCCCGGCAACGGCGTGGGCGACCCGGTGGCGGTGGCCCGCTCCGGCGTCGAGCACGCGCGCACCAACGGCTATGACGTCGTCGTCGTGGACACCGCCGGCCGCCTGGGCGTGGACGCCGAGATGATGGACCAGGCGATCCGCATCCGCGACGCCGTCTCCCCCCACGAGATCCTCTTCGTCCTGGACGCCATGGTCGGTCAGGACGCCGTCAACACCTCGGTAGCCTTCCGGGACGGCGTCGGCTTCACCGGCGTGGTCCTCTCCAAGCTCGACGGCGACGCGCGCGGCGGTGCGGCCCTGTCCGTGCGCGGCGTCACCGGCGCCCCGGTCCTGTTCTCCTCCACCGGTGAGGGCCTGACCGACTTCGAGCGCTTCCATGCCGACCGCATGGCCTCGCGCATCCTGGACATGGGTGACCTGCTCACCCTCATCGAGCAGGCCGAGAGGACCCTGGACCGCCAGGAGGCTGAGGACGCCGCCGCCAAGCTCGCCAAGGGAACCTTCACCCTGGACGACTTCCTGGGTCAGCTGCGCCAGATCCGCAAGATGGGCTCCATGAAGAAGCTCCTGGGCATGATGCCCGGCATGGGGCAGATGCGTGAGGCCCTGGACAACTTCGATGAGCGCGAGGTCGACCGCATCGAGGCGATCGTGTGCTCCATGACGCCCGCCGAGCGCAAGGACCTGTCCATCCTCAACGGCTCTCGCCGCAGCCGTATCGCCAAGGGCTCGGGGACCACGGTCCAGGCCGTCAACGAGCTCGTGGACCGCTTCGAGCAGGCCAAGAAGATGATGGAGGCCATGGCCTCCGGTGGCATGGGCGGACTCGGTGAGGGCGGTCCTATGCCCGGCATGGGGTCGCTGCCCGGCATGGGCAAGCACTCCAAGGCCCGTCAGGCCCCCAAGGCCAAGCGCGGCAAGGGCGGCAAGAAGGGGCGCAGCGGCAACCCCGCCAAGGCCGCCCGTCAGGCCAAGGAGGCGGCGGCCGCCAAGCAGGCGAAGATCGAGGGCGGACAGGGAGCTGCGCCCGCAGCCGGCTCCTCCTTCGGGCTCGGGGGCGGCCAGGGCGATGCCTCCGGCTACGGGATCATGCCTCAGGGCCAGCCGCAGGGTCAGGCCGGAGCGCAGCCCTCGGGCGACGACGTCGCCGACGCCATGAGCGCCCTGCCCGAGGACCTGCGCCGCCACCTCGGACTGTAGAAGCGACCGGAGAAGCCGGGCCCGCTCACAACCAGCCGTTGGTCTCGGCGGTGCGGGCCGCCTCGGTGCGGTTGCGGGCGTGGGTCTTGGCGATCGCCGAGGACAGGTAGTTGCGCACCGTGCCCTCGCCCAGGCTCAGCCGCGTTGCGATCTCTCGGGCGTCCGAACCCGTGGCCGCCGCCAGCAGAACCTCCTTCTCCCGCTCGGTGAGAGGGTTCGGCCCGAGCAGTACCGACTCCTGGGCGAGCTCGGGGTCGATGACCCGCAGGCCCGCATGAACTTTGCGGATCGCCTCGGCCAGCGCCTCGGGCGGGGTGTCCTTGACGATGAAGCCCGCTGCTCCCGCCTCCATGCCCCGTGAGAGGTAGCCCGGGCGACCGAAGGTCGTCACGATGAGGCACCGGCACGGCAAATCCGAGCCGACGACCTCGGCGGTCGCCGCCAGCCCGTCGCGCCCCGGCATGTCGATATCCACCAGGGCCACGTCCACGGCGTGCTTACGCACGGCGTCCAGGACCTCGTCGCCCCGCCCCACCTGGGCCACGACCTTTAGATCACTCTCGAGCCCCAGGAGCGTCGCCAGAGCACCGCGCACTAGGGCCTGGTCATCGGCGATGAGCACACGGATCGGGCTCACGGCAGCCTCACCTCCAGTCTGGTCCCGCCGGTCGTCACGCCAGCGGAGTCTGTCATGCCGGAGCCGGATGAGTCAGTGCGACCGGTGAGCGGACTGGTCATGGTGAGCGAACCGCCCTCCTGCTCACAGCGGGAGCGCAGGCCTGCCAACCCGTTGCCGGGCTGGTCACCGGCCAGGCCGACACCGTCGTCGCTCACCCGCAGCAGCCCCGGCTCCAGATGTACCGTCACAGTGGCCGCCTGCGCGTGCCGGACGACGTTCGTGGTGGCCTCACGCAGGGCCCAGGCCATGAGGGCACGCTGACGCTCAGGAATGTCCTGGGCGCTGCCGGTCATATCCAGACGGATCCGGGCCGCGCTCAAGGCGGTACGCGTGGCCTCCATCTGGCTGTCCAGGTCCGGGGACCGCAGGCGTGTCACCGTGGAGCGCACGTCGGCAAGGGCTCCACGGGCCAGGGTGATGACCTCGTCGAGCTCCCGGGAGGCGGCGGCCGGGTCACGCTCGATGAGCCGGCGGGCGACCTCGGCCTTGAGAGTGAGCACCGTCAAGGAGTGCCCCAGGATGTCGTGGACGTCGCGCCCGAGCGCCTCTCGCTGGGAGACGAGGGCGAGCTCGCGCTCAGCGGCTGTTCTGCGCTCCTGAAGCTCCAACGCGATGCGGGCGATGATGATGGGAATCTCGGTGAGCGATATGCCCAGTACCTGCCAGTGCGACTCCGGATGCGTGTTCCATAACAGCGAGGCGGCAACCAGAAGGCCCGTCGCCATGACGACGATGGGGATGCCCCGGCGCAACGTCGTGGAGAACAGGCTCAACGAGCAGAAGAAGGGGAAGAAGCAGACCGCCCACCATCCCAGTGCCGGCAGCGTCAGTACGGTGAAGAAGCCCTGGACCGCGAGCTCTCTGAGAAGGACTCGAGTCGGGAGGTCAGTAGAAGGGACGCTGACCCTCGATGCACGGTCGTTCGGCGTCGAGAACGCCCAGACGTAGCCGGCGATGAACCCCAGCACCCCGGTGAGGCCCAGCAGACGCTGCCACCAGGTGAAGGAACCGAGGAGAAGCTGGATGATGGGAAGGGCCAGGAACAGCACCCATACTGTGGCGTCCCAGACGATATGACGGCGATAGCGGTACCAGGGGCGGGAACGGGGCCGCCCTGCCCCAGACGATGATGCCTTCAGGTCGGCTGAGTCATGCAGAGGCTGCGGCATGGTCATCTCCGGTCTCACAGGCGCCTGGTCGCCCGACGTCGGGCCCCGATCACGAGCAGCCCGAAGATGAGTGTCCACACCACCAGGTTAGCCAACGGCATCCACAACGGGTCCTGAATACCCGCTTGCCGATCCGGTACGTAGGCCCACCCCTCGCCCAGCGGCCACCGGGCCAGCGCCGTCGCTCCGTACATCGGCGTGAAGCGACTGATCGTCAGCAGCGTGTGGCTCAGGGGCATGAAGGCGTTGCCGATGAAGGCGAACAAGGAGACCAAGGAGGTCGCGATACCGATCGATGCCGAGGACGGCAGCCACATCCCGGCGGCCAGCCCCCACAGGACGAAGGGTAGGACCCCGATCAGACAGATGAGGGGACTGACGACCCAGACCCAGCCCTCCATCTGCGAGTCCGTCAGTGCCCCGGCGGTGAGCACGACGACGACGGGAAGAGCCGCCGTTCCCACCGCGGTTCCGGTCTTGACCACCAGGTAGCCGCGCAGGCCCCGGGAGGTGACCGCCATCTGCCGGCCCCAGCCCGCCGACTGCTCGACGGCGGCCGCCGCCGAGGCGCTCGTGGCACCCAGACAGGCACTGAAGGAGGCCATCGCAAGCATCACCGAGGCCGAGACATTGCCGTGAGCGTGCGGGCCGTAGTCCCCTGCCGACGCGTTCAACCGACCGAAGACGAGGTACATCGCCACAGGGAAGGTGACGACGAAGAAGAGGTTGGCGGGCTCGCGCAGACTCCGGTAGAGGTCGAGCCAGAGGTAGGTCAGAAGAGGGCGAGCGGGCCTGAGTCCTCCCAATTGGCGTGACTGGCCGCCGGGGCTGCCGGTAGAGGGATTCACGGGGGAGGTGGGGAGATCGGAGCTTGCCCGGGGTATCGCGGTCATGATGTGGCCTCAATGCAGGTGGTGATGGTGGTCAGGTTGAAGGGTGGGGCTCAGGCCTCTACGGGGCTGTCTCATCAGAGCGGTCTGAGGTCAGCGCGGTGAAGACCTCGTTGAGGCTTGCGGCGCCGATCCCCAGGTGCTCGGCAGGGGTGGCGCTCAGCAGCCAGCGGGCGACGGCGTCGGAGTCCGTCGTGCGCAGCTCCACGTGCTCACCGTGGACGACCGCGTGCCCGATGCTGCCGGCCGCGGGACAGTCGGCCAGGCGCTGCCCCAGTGACTCCTCGGAGAGCCCGGGCCAGGTGGCGGTGACCAGGGCGCCTTCGCCCAGGGCTCGGATCTCGTCGACACTGCCGTCGGCGACCAGGCGGCCGTGGGCGATGATGACGATGCGGTCGGCGAAGGAGGCCGCCTCCTCCAGGTAGTGGGTGGCGAACAGGACGGTGCGGCCGCGGCGGGTCTGGGTGCGCATCGTCTCCCAGAAGGCGATCCGGGCGCTGACGTCCATGCCGGCGGTGGGCTCGTCCATCACGAGGAGGTCGGGGTCCGGCAGCAGAGCAAGGGCCAGGCGCAGGCGCTGGCGCTCGCCTCCCGAGCAGCGGCTCACTTTGCGGGTGAGGAGCTTTCCAAGACTTGCCTGGTCGACGACGTCGTCGAGCCTGGAAGCGTGCGAGATGCTGTCGCAGTGCCGGGGTCCCATCGAGGCCACGACCCGCAGGATCTCCCCGACGGTGAAGTCGTCCAGAAGACCGCCGTCCTGGAAGATGACACCAACGCGACCTGCCTGGACCGCATGGTCGGGGGAGGTTCCCAGAAGCTCGATCGTCCCGGCGTCGGGCAGGGTCAGCCCGAGGACCATGTCGAGGGTGGTGGACTTGCCTGCACCATTGGGACCCAGGAAGGCAACCACCTCTCCGGACCGGATGGTCAGGTCGAGGTCGTCGACGGCGACGAGGCTGCCGAATGTCTTGCGCAGGCCACGGGCGTTAATCGCGGGGGCTGGAGCCGTGCGCCCGACCTGAGAACAGGACCCCGAGGAGTCAGTGGTGGCGGCTGCGGTGGTTCGGATCATGGCCCCAGGCTCGCGCCGCCCTACGGCTCCCGGTACTGAGCGCTGTCACCGAAGCTGCATGACAGGTGTCATATGACAGGGGCGCTGCCGTGGTGCACTGGAGCGCCCCTAGTTCCGCCTTGGGTGGCTCACTCCTCGTTGCGAGGTCGATTCAGGATGAATCGCAGGAGCAGGGGGTAGACAACTGATGCTACGAGGAGATAAGAGACGTACCCGAGTAGACCTGAACGAAAAGCATGAGGAATAATGAGGTAGGAGATTGGATTCATGAGTAGGACAGTTGGTACGACAACGGCGGCGGTACCTCCAGAACTTAAGTACCTGTTCGCTATACTCATACATACTGACGCAATAACCCCTGGGAATGCGCCCAATGGAACGAGGAACCAGAGATAAGGGCCGATTCCAGTGTGCTGTATCATGTAGACATCTGCAACTCTGACACCCCCTGGGGTGATGTCCAAGACAGCACAGCACCCCATACTGATGGCGATGAGTGCGGTGGTCGCCCAGGCAAATATTATGGCGACTCTCCAAATTTCCCGTGACGTGACGCCTGCGAGCAGAATAGGACGCTCTGTTCGGGTGAGTGTGAAACCAGTGGCGACACCTCCAATGATGAATAAAATGGTGCCATTGTAGACGTAGTTGACATGTCTGTGGTTCGCCAACAGGCCGATGGTGGGGATGGTGAAGGTGTACACCAAGAGTAATATCCAGAGGTGCAGATGAGGCCTCGCCAGTGCCTTGGCTATCTGGATTGCTCGACGCCACTCGCTTTCGAGGGAATGAGTGGTGGTGACTGGGTTCAGCGTTCCGACGGATTCTCTCACCGACTCGCTGCTCTCCTGGGTGGCGAGCCGGCTCTGGAATGAAGGGGCCGTGAGTTTGTGCATAGTTCTGCTCCTTCTAGGACCAGTGCTCTCAGTAGAGAGATCTTTGAAAAGGCGGTGGATGTGTCTCAGTGAGCAGTGCTCGCCGTAGGGCCGGTGCTCGTCATATCCACGAGCGCATCAGTCAGCGATGCCAGCGGTGCGTCAGGGGCGGTGGCGGTGGCACGCAGCTCATCGGCGCTCGCCGCGGCGACAAGGCCGCCCTGCTGCAGCACGACGACGTCCTCCACAAGATCCTCAATGTCATCAACCTCGTGAGAAGAGATAATGATTGTGGGGCGATCCCGCACGTAGAGATCGAGCAGAGCGTTCCAGAACGTTCGCCTCACCACTGCATCCATACCCAGTTGAATCTCGTCCAGAAGCAGGACTGGGCAGTGGCACGCCAGAGCGAAGACTGCATCGAGCGCTGATCGCTGTCCCTGAGACAGGCGTGCCGGCACACTCTTCACCGAAACCTCGAACAGGTCGAGGTACTGCTCGGCGTCCTGCCGGTTCCAATGTGGCCGAGTGGCCTCCCACAGCGCCAACGAGTCCTTGACCGGTGCTCGTTCCAGCAGGCCCCTGCGGGTTCCCAGCAGGCAGATCGATGAGCGCGCCGCGGAGTCCTCAACTGCATTCAGCCTGGATGCGGAGACCGAGCCACGCGTGGGGCGGCGCATCCCTGCCGCAAGATCCAGCAACGTCGACTTCCCTGAGCCGTTCCTTCCCAAGAGCCCGGTGATCGTTCCCGGCCTGAAGGTATGAGTAATGTTGTGCAGTGCCCAGTTGCCCCAACGATGCCTGTATCCGACGTCGGAGAAAGCGATGGAGAGTCCGTCATCCGCTGCGTTCCCCTCCCGAGTGGGACCGGAGCTCAAAGAAGCTGAGGCGGGTGTGGAAGGTGAGGAAGTTGTCATGATGCTCCTTAGTTTCTCTTAGGAGTATTTCGATGATGGTGGGTCGGTGGTGGTCATTGCAGTGGTGGTGTCCTCAGGATCAGCTGGCGGCAGGTGATGAATCCGAGAACAAGTGTCACTGCGATGAACTGAACAGAGAAGGTGGTCAGCGATGAAAGCGGGGGAAGTGCTGGAAAAGCGATCGGGAACATGTGGCGAAAATGCGCCAGAGGCATGCTATAGGCCGGAATGCCTATGATGAAGGCTATTCCTATGAATGTCCTGGCGACGGTGCTGCACATCGGGTGGCGTAGTTTAATTGCGCCCATCGAAACTCCGAGGTAATAGCTCAATGTAATGATTGCCGGCATAAGGGTCCACCTGATCGTCGCTGGAAAGCTGGACCAGATATTGGTCGGTTCGGCGTCTCCTCCGGCGATGATCAGCTCACATCCGGCACACGCCAGCGCATAGAGCGCGCTCATTGCCAGAATCCGCCTCGCTGTCGACGTGTGTGTCCTCCAAACCTCCCTTCCTGTGGCGCCCGCGTACCGTTCGGCAAGCTCGCGACAAGCCGCGCCATCGCCAAAAAGCAACGCAACCAGCGCAGGAGCGGTGCAGGTCGCCAGTAGTGCCGTTGAGAGGGGGAAGAGCAGTCTGTGGTCGTTGGCGGAAAGCCGCAGCGCTGCACTGACCAGAAGGTTGACGGAGGCGCCGACGATGAGGATCTGTCCCAGTGCTCTGGTCGGCACCTCTCTGAGAGAGGCGAGAGCTCTCCGATAGTGGGGGTCGCCTGGTGTGGTGGGTGAGTCCTTCGTGGTTGCTGCCGTCATGCCGGCTCCTTGAATGGGTTGATGGGTGAGTCCCTCAGGTAGGTCCTCGCTGCTTCGACCAGATCGTCATCACTCAGTCCCAGGACTCTCCCTGCGTGCAGAGCCGGGCCGAGAGTGGTGTCCACGTACGTGCGCGCCCGTTCGTTTCGCAGATGCTCGTAGGCGCCGTGCGCCACGAACATCCCGATGCCGCGCCGCTTGACGACAAGCCCCTCGTCAACCAGGAGCGTGATGGCCTTGTTCGCCGTCGCCGGGTTGATGCGGTATCGGGTGGCGTACTCAGTGGTGGAGGTGAGCCGATCCCCGTCCGAGAGATCCCCGGAGAGGATCTGGGTGCGGACCTCCTCTGCGATCTGGAGGTAGATAGGGGTTGAGTCCTCGAAATGGCGCGACATCCGGATCACCTCCTGTTCGCTGTGTTGATCCTGCCCGGCTGGAGACGGTCATCCAGACGGACGTAGTTCCTTGGTTCATTAGTCGACTAATGAACCAGAGAACCTTGGTGGTGTCAACCTGTGGGTGTTGTGAGCTGTTCGCTACCTGTGGGCGATCTCGCACCGAGTGGTGGGGTGGTGCCCCGGCTCGGGCTGGCGACCTCCTCGGAGGCTCTGGCAGAATGTCCGGCTGTACTCGGTCGGACGTCGGTCCCTCTCCCGGCCCCGGTCGCGTCTCGGCTCACGCCGGAAACCGTTGCTTGACCCCACCGGGGACCAGCGCGCGCCAAACCATCCAGAACCAGGAGTTCAACCAAGTGGCAGTCAAGATTCGCCTCAAGCGCATGGGCAAGAAGTTCGCCCCCTTCTACCGGGTCGTCGTCCTCGACTCCCGCAAGAAGCGCGATGGCCGTGTCATCGAGGAGATCGGCGTCTACGACCCGATGCAGGAGCCCTCGCTCATCAGCATCGACTCCGAGCGAGTCCAGTACTGGCTCGGCGTGGGCGCTCAGCCCTCCGACGCTGTCTACAAGCTGATTAAGATCACCGGCGACTATCACCAGTTCAAGGGCCTCAAGGGTGTCGAGAGCACCCTCAAGGTCAAGGACGCCGACGCCGCCGCGGTCGCCAAGGAGGCCGCGGTCAAGGCCGCCGCCGACGACGCTGAGAAGCGCAAGGCCGCCGCCGCCAAGGCCAAGGCTGACGAGGAGGCCGCTGCGGCGGCCGAGGCCGCCGAGTCCAAGGCCGAGGAGTCCGCCGAGGACCAGGCCTCCGATGAGGCCGCCGCCGAGGAGGCCTGAGATGCTGGCCGACGCCCTCGAGCACCTCGTACGGGGCATCGTCGACAACCCTGACGACGTCACCGTCACCTCCCGGTCGCTGCGCCGCGGCGACCTGCTGGAGGTGCGGGTCAACCCCGAGGACCTCGGCCGAGTCATCGGCCGCTCGGGCCGTACTGCTCGAGCGCTGCGCACAGTGGTCGGAGCGCTGGCGGACTCGCCGGTGCGCGTCGACGTCGTCGACACCGATCGCCGCTGAGCGCAGGGCCTTCAGATCGGTGCCATAGGCCGCGTCGGCCTCGACCCGTCTGATCGATCAACGCCGGTGCCCGGTCCCCGCCCAAGGGGGCCGGGCGTCGTCGTCCCTCGGAGCGGGCGCTCCTGCGCCGCCAGCGGCGATGACCGCAGCCGACCGGGAGCCGTATCGAGTTGGCCAACCTCACGCAGGCGGTGCGCCACCTCATCCCCGCGGCCGATGGGAACGCAGACCACGGCGCGGTAGGTTGGCCGCAGACATCCAGACCTTCCGGACAAACCGTTCCATGCCCCGATCCCAGGAGAACAGGTGCTGCTCACCCTTGCTGTCGTCGGTCCCGCCCATGCCCTCAAGGGCGAGGTGCGTCTCGAGATCCGTACCGATGACCCCGAGGGCCGTCTCGCACCCGGAACCACCGTCCCCACGGAGCCGGCCCACGCGGGCCCGCTGACGGTCAGTCGTCTGCGTTTCGACGGCTCGCGCTGGTTCGCCGCTTTCGAGCAGGCGCGCGACCGCACGGCCGCCGAAGCCCTGCGAGGAGTGAGGCTCCTGGTCGAGACCGACGACGACCAAGGCGATGAGGGCCATGATGAGGGTCATGAGGTCTCCGAGGAGGCCTGGTACCGCCACGAGCTCGTCGGTCTACGGGCGCTGAGCGTCTCCGGTGAGGAGCTGGGAGAGGTCACCGACGTAGAGCCCGGCGTCGCCCAGGACCGGCTCGTGGTCACCACCCCTGAGAGGGACGATGTGGCCGTGCCCTTCGTTGAGGCACTCGTACCGGCCATCGACCCTGAGGCCGGCACGGTGACGCTGGCCCCACCCGGTGGCCTGTTCCCCGGACACGGCCAGGCGGAGGAGGCCAGGTGAGGATCGACGTCGTCACCATCTTCCCCGACTACCTCAAGGTCCTCGACCTCTCTCTCATCGGGAAGGCGGCCGACCGCGGCCCCCTCGACCTGCACGTCCACGATCTGCGCGACCACGCCCACGACCGGCACCGCACCGTTGACGACACGCCTCTGGGCGGCGGGGCCGGCATGGTCATGAAGCCTGACGTGTGGGGCGAGGCTCTCGATGAGGTGCTCGCCGTGGACACTCCCGGTGCGCCCCGCCAGGTCCTCATCGTCCCCACCCCCGCCGGGGAGGTCTTCACCCAGCGCACCGCCGAGGACCTGGCCGGAGCCGACCGCCTGGTCTTCGCCTGCGGCCGCTACGAGGGCATCGACGCACGCGTGCCCGAGCACTACGCCTCCCGCGGCATCGAGGTGCGCGAGCTGAGCATCGGCGACTACGTGCTCAACGGGGGAGAGGTCGCCACCATCGTCATGATCGAGGCCATCGCCCGGCTCCTGCCCGGGGTCCTGGGCAACCCCGAGTCGCTGGTCGAGGAGTCCCACGGAGTCGCCGGCCTGCTGGAGTACCCCGTCCACACCCGCCCCACCCGGTGGCGAGACCTGGAGGTCGACCCCGTCCTGCTCTCCGGCGACCACGGCCGTATCGCCCGAACCAGACGGGACCAGGCTCTCACCCGCACTGTCGAGCGCCGACCCGACATGATTCGGGCCCTGGACCCCGCCGGCCTGGATCGTGAGGACCGCGCGCTCCTGGCTCGCCTGGGGTGGGCGGTGCCGGCCGGGGCGGACCACCCGGTTCCGGTGCGCCTTCGCAACGCCACCGCCGACGATGCCCACGCCCTGGCCGAGCTCGCGGCCCGCACCTTCCCCGATGCCTGCGGCAACGTCATCGACCCCGAGTTCCTCGAGCGCCACATCGCCACGAACCTGGTTCCCGAGCTGTTCGCCACCTGGGCCGACGACGACCGCGTCGACCTCATTGTCGCCGAGCTGCTCGAGCCCTTATCGGTGCGGAACGGCAACCTCGAGGAGCGGGCGAGCACGAGCACTGCTCCGGCCCTGGTCGGCTACGCCGCAGTACTGCGCGAGGAGGCCGACTCCGACGGGGAGCACCCCCACAGGATCGATCCCCGTCCCGCCTGCGTGCGGCCTGCCGAGGGAGAGGTTGTCGGCGAGCTGTCCAAGGTGTACGTCGACGCCGCCATGAGGGGATCCGGGCTGACCCCCGCGCTCATGGACGCCGTGACGCGCCAGGCCGGCGCCCACGGAACAGACCTGCTCTGGCTCGGCACCCACGTCACCAACAAACGCGCCCAGAAGGCCTACAAGCGGGCCGGCTTCCGCCAGGTCGGTACCCGTACCTACAACGTCGGTGGCCAGGACGCCCACGACGTCGTCATGACCCGGCGGACAGGAGAATGCCTATGAGCAGCGCACCCGACCAGAGCCCTCAGGGCGTGATCCATGATGAGGCGGATGAGGACGTGACATCGGGCAGGCACCTGCGGACCGACTATGACCGCCGGAACAATCACCGGCACAAGGACCGCGCCGGCGAGGACAAGGCCGGGACCAGCGAGGCCGCTGAGCCGGCCTCGCTGGGGGAGCGGATCGTCTTCCGCCTCAAGCAGTGGGGCATCACCCTGTCCTACCTGGTCGTCGCCGTGGCGATCATCGCCCTCATCCGCACCTTCATCATCCAGAGCTTCACCATCCCGTCGGGCTCGATGGAGAACACCCTCAACGAGGGCGACCGTGTCACCGTGACGATGTACGACTCCGACAAGGTCCACCGGGGGGACGTCGTCGTCTTCACTGACCCTGACCACTGGCTGACCACCCAGGAGCCCACTGGCCTGCAGGGCGCCGCGCAGGACTTCCTCGTCGCGATCCGTATCTTCCCCCAGAACGCCGGCCACCACCTCATCAAGCGGGTCATCGGGATGCCCGGTGACCACGTCGTGGCCGACGGGAAGGGCTCCTTGACCGTCAACGGCGTCGAGCTCCATGAGAGCTACCTCAAGCCCGGCCGGTCGGCCTCCGAGGTCGCCTTCGACGTCACCGTCCCAGAGGGCTACATCTGGGTCATGGGCGACAACCGCTCCAACTCCTCGGACTCCCGCTACCACCAGAACGATATCCACCGTGGCTTCGTGCCCCAGAGTAACGTCGTCGGAGTGGCCAAGAACGTCGTATGGCCCTACTCCCACTGGTCCAGCCTCACCTCCGGGCAGGAGGTCTTCTCCCAGGTTCCCAAGCCGACCTCCACCCCCACGGCGCTCCCCGCCGGACCGGCCGCGCCCAACCCGGCGAGCACGCTGGCGGGCTCCGGGGACTGATCGCCCCGAATGCGTGCCAGGGCGTGAGAAAGGCGTGAACTCAGGCACGTCGAGGCTGACGCACTCGTCCGTGGACTGAGCCTGTGGCAAACTGAGCGGGCACTTGGGTCCTGCGGCTCCTCTGCCACTGGGGAGGCGGCCGCTGTGAAGGAGCCCAGGAGCGTCCACCTCCGGCGCTGCCCCGCACGGCGCGGCGCCGCCGAACCAGCACTCCTGACCAGTGGCACGGGTGTGGAGAGAAACATGAACCTGATCGACGAGATCAACGCCGCATCACTGCGTGACGACATCCCCTCCTTCCGTCCTGGGGACACCCTCAAGGTCCACGTCAAGGTCGTTGAGGGATCGCGTACCCGCGTCCAGGTCTTCCAGGGCGTCGTCATCGCGCGCCAGGGCGGCGGCGTCTCGGAGACCTTCACCATCCGCAAGGTCTCCTTCGGCGTCGGTGTTGAGCGCACCTTCCCCGTCCACACGCCCTCCATCGAGAAGATCGAGGTCGTCACCCGGGGCCAGGTCCGCCGCGCCAAGCTCTACTACCTGCGCAACCTGCGCGGTAAGGCTGCCAAGATCAAGGAGCGTCGCGAGGACTGAGCGCCTGCACTCTCCAGGCGGCGCCCGGAGCCCACGGGTTCCGGGCGCTCGCCATCTCCCACCGCCGTGCAGCGGTGGACCCAAGTCCATCAATTCCGGGGAAGGAGCACGGTGAGTCCGGTGCAGGATGGGGCCGACGACGTCGGGCTGGACCTGAAACAGGCCGATCCCTCTCAGATCGGCCGGACCTCCAGGTCCGCGATCACACCGGCTTGCAGCTCTCCGTCAGCGGACTCCCCCCAGGAGAGCCGCACGGCTCCTGAGACCGCCGAGGAACCTCCCAGTCCGGCCCCGGTCGACGACAGCGAGCAGTGGGACTACGACCCGTTCATCGACCCGGACGCCGAGCCCGAGCCCGATGACGAGCCCCCCGAGCTGCCCCCTTCCATCCCGCCCCGCCGGCAGGTGGCCCCCGCCATCCCCCCGCCGCAGACCAGCCCCCTGTACCAACGGGTCATCAGACTGGTGCTCGTCGTGGCCGTCGTCATCCTGGTGCCGGCACTCCTACGGTCCTACGTCGTCCAGATCTACGAGATCCCCTCAGGCTCCATGGAACGCACCCTGCGTGATGGGGACAAGGTCGCCGTGCCCATGTACGGCTCCGACGACGTCGAGCGGGGTGACGTCATCGTCTTCTCCGATCCCGACGACTGGCTTCATGTCAAGGAACCGACGGGACTGCGCGGCGCCACCCAGAGGCTCATGGTCTCAGTGAACCTTCTGCCGGAGAACACCGGCCATCACCTCGTCAAACGGGTCGTCGGTGTCGGCGGCGACCATGTGGTCGCCGACGGGAAGGGGACACTGAGCGTCAACGGTGTCGCGATCAAGGAGCCCTACGTCAAGGACGGCCAGTCCCCGTCCCTGACCTCCTTCGATGTCACCGTCCCCCAGGGCTACGTGTGGGTCATGGGGGACAACCGCTCCAACTCAGCCGACTCCCGCTACCACCGCGACGACGCCCATGGCGGCTTCGTGCCGCTCAAGAACGTGGTCGGAGTGGCCAAGGTGGTCTTCCAATGGACACACCTGAGCCGGTGGGGGGTGCTGTGGGGAGGGGAGCGCGCCTTCTCAGACGTTCCGGCGCAGGAGGCGACGCCGCCGGCACCTCCCTCGTCTCCCGCTGCTCCCACTGGCGACGGGGAGACGGCTTCCGAGGAGGAGGCACCCTCCCCGGCCCCCGAGGGCAGAGACTCCGATGACGTTGGCGCTGGTGGTGAGGGGACCGGTGTTGTTGACGGGCCGCAGGCCGAGCCCGGCGGGCCGGCTGACGTCCCGGACGTCTCCGCACACTCCTCCGGCCAGGAGCAGGCTGCGGGGAGAACAAGGTGAGCCCTCGGGGACGCACCCGCCCCGACCGGTCCCTGGAGAAGGCGCTGCTGGAGACCTACGACTACGTCGGCGGTCTGGACGAGGTCGGTCGCGGGGCCCTGGCCGGACCGGTCAGTGTCGGGCTGGCGATCGTGGCGCGGCGCACCGACGATGACTTCCCCGAGGGGCTCGCTGACTCCAAGCAGCTGACGGCCCGGGCCCGCACCGGCCTGATCGAGCCCGTGCGCGGCTGGCTCGTGGACCACGCCGTCGCCCACGCCTCACCGGCAGAGATCGATGAGCACGGCATCATCGGGGCCCTTCGGGTGGCGGGTCTGCGGGCCCTGCAGCAGGTCGCTGATCGCGGTCACGCCCCCGGCGTCATCATCCTCGACGGCGTGGCCGACTGGCTTACCGCCCCCCAGCCCGACCTGCTCACCACCCTGGAGAGCACTCATGCCCCAAAGGACAGTCCCGAGCCCGCTGAGGTTCCCTCCACCCCGCCGGTGCGCATGGAGGTCAAGGCCGACGCCCGGTGCGCCGTCGTCGCCGCGGCCAGTGTCCTGGCCAAGGTCGAACGCGACCGCCTCATGGCCGATCTCGACGACCCCGGCTACGGGTGGGCCTCCAACAAGGGCTACGCCTCACCGGCCCACATCCGGGGACTCACCGCCCTGGGGGCCAGTGACCAGCATCGACGCAGCTGGCACCTGCCCGGCCTGGACAAGCGCCACCGCTGACGGCGCTGCCGGACGCTGGTGTGCGGCCCCGGGGGCGAGGTGCGGGCAAGGCCGACTCGCCCCCGCCGCCTGCCGCCTCCAGCGGCTGCGGGCAGGCATGATGGCCCGGTGAGCGCAGAAGACCTCGAGTCCTATGAGAACGAGCTGGAGCTCTCGCTGTACCGGGAGTACCGCGACGTCGCCTCCCTGTTCTCCTACGTGGTGGAGACCGAGCGGCGGTTCTACCTGGCAAACGCCGTTGACGTCCAGGTACGCACCAGCGGCGGGGAGGTCTTCTTCGAGCTGACCCTCGAAGACGCCTGGGTGTGGGACATCTACCGGGCCTCCCGGTTCGTCAAGTCCGTCCACGTCGTCACCTTCAAGGACGTCAACGTCGAGGAGCTCACCAAGCTCGAGATGGACATCCCCTCCTCCTAACGCCCCTCCTACGCCGCGCCGCCTCTGATCGCTCCGCTCGGCTGTCCCTCCCCGCTCGCCGGGGGCCACAGGTCGCCTTCTGACAGTGCCGTCCACAGAGCTGATCGGGTCATGGCGCGCACCGGCTGATCCGGTCTCACGCTAGTGGCGGAGGTGATCGGGATGACCGACCAGGTCGTAACAGCCACAAGGGGACGAACGGTGATCGCAGCCAGGTGCGGCGATCACGCGCTCACGCCGCCGGTCCAGGGCCCGGGACGCGCAGGAGCTGTCCGCGCAGGGACGTCCCGCCAGAGCACCGGACGGTGCGGAGAGGACCTCGCCGCCACCTACCTGGAGGACATCGGCTGGCAGGTCCTGGAGCGCAACTGGCGCCCGGACCACGGCCTGCGCGGAGAGCTCGACATCATCGCCCTGGAACCCGGTCACGCGCACCGCGAGCCGGGCAGCCTATCCGTCGCCGACCCAGCTCAGGCGTGGGCAGGACCGAGGCTCGTCATCGTCGAGGTCAAGACCCGCAGCTCCCTGCGCCAGGGACCGCCGGCCGCCGCGGTCGACGTCCGCAAGGTCGCCCGACTGCGGGCCCTGGCCGCCGCCTGGGCGAGCACCCATGAGACTCCGCCGCACGCCGGCATGCGCCTGGACGTCGTCTCCATCCTCCTGCGCGACGCGCGTCCTGCGCTGCTGCGCCACCACCGGGCGGTGGATGCGTCATGGGGCTAGCTCGTACGCTCGCTGTCACGCTGACCGGGCTGGCCGGACACATCGTTGAGGTCGAGGCTCACGCCGCCCAGGGCCTGCCCGGATTCACCCTCGTGGGCCTGCCCGACGCCGCCGTGCGCGAGTCGCGCGAGCGTGTCCGGGCCGCGTTGAGCACCTGCGGCGTCACCTGGGGCGAGCAGCGCCTGACCGTCAACCTCTCCCCAGCTGACCTGCGCAAGACCGGGACCGGGCTGGACCTGGCGCTCGCCCTGGCCGTCCTGGGAGCACGCGGGCGGCTCGGACGGAGCGCCGCCGGGCTCCTGGGGCGGACCGTCTACATCGGCGAGCTCGGGCTGGACGGCTCCGTGCACTCGGTCCGCGGCATCCTGCCCAGCGTCCAGGCCGCGGTGGCCGCCGGGGTCGAGGAGATCGTCGTCGCCCAGGAAGCCGCCGCCGAGGCCGAGCTCGTCCCCGGCGCCTGCGTCACCGCCGTCAGGCACATCGGCCAGCTCGTCGAGCGCTACGGAGGGCGCCTGAGCGCAGCCGTGGCCGCCGCGCTGGAGCATATTTCCGAGGCCGCAACAGACGATGCCCTCACGACCCCGCCGCGGGATGCCGAGCTGCCGGACCTGGCCGACGTCGTCGGGCAGTCCGAGGCCCGCCAGGCCCTCGAGGTCGCCGCCGCCGGGGGACATCACCTCATCATGGTGGGGCCTCCGGGGACGGGTAAGACCATGCTCGCTGAGAGGCTTCCCTCCATCCTGCCGCCCCTGGAGCAGGCCGACGCCGTCACCGTCACCTCCCTGCACTCCGTGGCCGGCATCTTCGACCCCGCCCGTGGACTAATCACCCGGCCGCCGTTGCGCGCGCCGCACCACACGGCGACCCGGGCCGCCGTCGTCGGGGGAGGCTCCGGCCTGCCCCGCCCCGGGGACGTCTCCCTGGCTCACCGCGGGGTGCTCTTCCTCGACGAGGCCCCCGAGTTCAGCGCCGGCGTCCTGGACTGCCTGCGCCAGCCGCTGGAGTCGGGAGTGGTCACCATCGACCGGGTGGGTGGGCGTGCCAGCTACCCGGCCGCCTTCCAGCTCGTCCTGGCCGCCAACCCCTGCCCCTGCGGCAAGGCCGGCGGCCGGGGCCTGGAGTGCACCTGCACCTCCCTGCAGCGGCGGCGCTACTTCTCACGACTGTCCGGCCCACTGCTGGACCGGGTCGACATCCAGGTTGAGGTCGGTGCCGTCAGCGCCGCCGACCTCGCTTCGACCGGCCATGGAGAGTCCAGCACCGAGGTGGCGCGGCGTGTCCTGCGTGCCCGCCGGGCCGCAGAGCGCAGGCTGGCAGACACCCCGTGGCGCCTCAACGCCGAGGTACCCGGCGCCTATCTCAGGGGCCCCGACGGAGGACTCAGCGCTCCGCTCAGCCGCCGGCTCATGACCGCCCTCGAACGTGGCGACCTCTCCCTGCGCGGGGTGGACCGGGTCCTCAGACTGGCCTGGACCCTCGCCGACCTCGAGGGGGTCGAGACTCTCGCCCTCGCCCACATCGGGACCGCCCTGGCCCTGAGAACCTCTGGAGTGCGGCCATGACGCCCATGACACCCATGACACTGCCCTACGACATCGACGATCCGGCGCTGGCACGCGCGACCTGGTCCCGCCTGGCCGAGCCCGACAGCGCCACCGCAGCCATGGTGGTGGGCCGGCTCGGGCCGAGTCCCGCCCTGAGGTGGCTGCTGGAGGAGGCCATCGACCCCTCCGGACAAGTGCGCGGCTCCCCGAGACCGCCGGTGCCGCAGCCGCCCCCGGGGACGCCCAGAACCGGCGATATCAGCGCCTGCTGGGCCCAGGTCGCCGCCCGGTGGGCGCCGCGCCTGGAGGGACTCGACATCCGCCGCGAGCTCGATGTGCTCGACCGCCTGGGTGGGAGCCTCATCCTCCCGGGGGAGCCCTGGTGGCCGCCGGGGCTCGACGAGCTGGAGCACCCGCCTTTCTGCCTGTGGGTGCGCGGAGACCCCTCGCTGCTGGTCAACGCTGCGGACCAGAGGGACAAGGGTGTCGGGGGAGGGCCACCTGGAACCGTTGGAGACGACGACGCTCCACATGTCGCGGGCACCGGTCAGCCCGTACGTGAGCAGCGGATGCCTGTGGGACCGGCCAGTGGCTTGTGCCTGGCACTGGTGGGGGCCCGCGCCTCCACCCGGTACGGGGAGGCGGTCGCCTTCTCCCTGGCCTCAGGGGTGACCGCCAAGGGTGGCCTCATCGTCTCCGGGGGAGCCTTCGGCATTGATGCCTGTGCGCACCGCGGGGCACTGGGTGAGGGACCAACGGTGTCGGTCTCCGCCGGGGGAGTGGACCGCCTCTACCCGGTGGGAAACACCGGGGTGCTGGAGGCAGTCATCGCCTCGGGGGCCCTGGTGGCGGAGGTGCCGCCGGGTTGTCAGCCGGGCCGCCACCGGTTCGTCTCACGCAACCGCGTCATCGCGGCGATCTCCCAGGCGACGATCGTGGTGGAGGCGGCCTGGCGCTCAGGCGCCCTGTCCACCGCCCACCGCGCCCTCGAGCTGGGCAGGCAGTTAGGAGCCGTTCCCGGCCCCGTGACCTCCATGTCCTCAGTCGGATGCCACCGGCTCCTGCGCAAAGGGGCGGTGTGCATCACCGACACCGACGACGCCCTGGAACTGCTGACGCCCCTGGGCACCGTCGACGCGGACGCCGCCAAGGAGCAGGACCCCGAGCTGAGAGGCAGTGGGCTCCTCGACGGCCTGGACCCGGCCGCCTCCCTCGTCCTGGACGCCATGCCGGCCCGGGCCGCGGCGAGTACTGAGTCCATCGTCCGCTCCTCCGGGCTGTCCCCGAAGGAGACCACATCGGCACTGGGGATCCTGGAGCTGTCAGGGAAGGTGGAGCGCACCGCCTCCGGCTGGAGGCGACGCACCAGGAAGAGTGCAGGTGGTCGGGAATGAAGAGCGCCCTGCCACGACGGCGGGACCATGATGGACAGGTCCTGCCCCACCCTTGTGAGGCATGCGAGCGACATGCTCCAGGATGAGGACGCCGCGGTGCAGGAACAGGTTGTCGGTGTCGAGTACGAGTTCCCTGTCGCGCCTGATGCTGAAGCGCGTGCCGGGATCGACGTGGTACAGATCACCGGCGATGTCCACGAGCGGGGCCTCGGCGGGTGAATTCGTCATGATCCCTCCTTCTTCCATTCACAGCACCGACCACACTCCGATCGCGCTCAGGCAGACCACGACGGCGGCGCCTACCACGGTGACGGCCACGGCTCGCCCCGACGGGCGGCTGCGCCGCCACTGCAGGCCCACCTCGGCCTCCTGCGAGCCCGGGTCATTCCTTGCGACCTCGGCCTCATCGCCCTGGGGCGGGAGAGCAGGGCGGTCGTGTAGCGAGGCGGAGCCGGCGGGCTGGGCCTCGACACGACGAGGCGCGAAGGTCGTGGCGGCGTCGTCATGCCGGTGGGCGGCGGGCACGGTTCCGGTCGGCCCGTCGGGGTCCACTGTGACGGCCGGCCGCAGCATCGTGGAGTCCTGGTTCCGGCTCCCGCTCGTGTGTCGTCCGGACGCCTCCTCCATGACATCGAGCTGGGTGATGGCCAGGCGCAGGTCGGTCTGTACCTGTTGCAGCGCCCGAGCCAGGGAGACCGCGCTGGCATACCGTTCGCGGGAGGACTTGGCCATCGCTGCGACCAGGACCCGCTCGAGCTGCTCGGGTACGTCGCGTCGCCCGATCGGGGGGATTTGTTGGTGGAGCACTCGGTCGAGCATCGAGAGCTGGTCGTTGCGGTCTGCTCCGGAGACATCGACGTGGGGTGAGCGTCCCGCCAACAGCGTGTAGATGGTCGCGGCCAGGGCGTAGACGTCCGAGGCCGGAGTCAGGATCTCCTGGTTGAGCTGCTGCTCGGGTGAGGCCCACGGCGGGGACGCCCCTCTGAACTCGTCCTGCTCGGCGCTGAGCCCAATGGGCGCGGCGATCCCAAAGTCGCCGAGCACCGGGCGCCCGAAGGGGGTGAGCAGGATGCTGGCAGGCTTGATGTCGCGGTGGAGGTAGCCGACTCGGTGAATGGTCTCCACCGCGCCCGCCAGCCGGATACCGATCTCCAGGGCGCGTGTGAGGGGCAAGGGCTGCGAGGCGGCCAGCTTGCCCAGGTGGGGAGGTGGACAGTACTCCATGATGAGGTAGCTGCGATCCTCCTCCACCGTCCCGGCCCCGTAGACCGACACGATGGAGGGGTGCGATGACAGGCGGGCCATGAGGTCCGCCTCGGTGGTGAACCGGTGGTGGTCGCGTCGGCTGCCTCCTTGCCGCAGGATCTTGACCGCTACGTCGCGGCGCGGCACTTGCTGCTCATACAGGAAGACATCGGCGAAGCCCCCGGCGCCCAGGAGGTGCTTGGGGCTGGCTCCGGGGATCGGCGGTCCTTGCGGGGCGGAGCTCGGGGCGGACATCATGCCTTTCGCTCCACTGTCAGGGTGGTGCCGTCACCGATGTCGATGACGTCGCCGATGCGCAGGAAGAGCGGCTGGTGCTCGGGCACGCGGCGGGGCTCCTCTCCGGCGCGCAGCAGGAAGGTCCCGTTGGTGGAGCCCAGGTCCTCCACGCGCATGTCCCAGCCTTCGACCCGCACGGCGCAATGAGTCTTCGAGATCTCCTTGCCCGGGCTGGGGACGGCCAGCAGGCGGGGGCTCTGAGCGGCGGTGCTGCTCGTGCCCTGGGGCAGTCGGCCGATGATGATGTCGGCGTCCAGGACCGCCGTGGCGCCGGAGGAGACACGCAGAACGCCCAGGACCGGTTGCTCGACCTGGCCGGTCCTGGAGGTGATGGTGCCGTCGCATTCGCGGCACGAGGAGGCGTGCACCGGATTGGGGTGCCCCGCTTCGCAGAAGACGGCCATCACGCTGGGGCCGGTGCCGGAGGGCTCGTCGAGCCCGGTCTGCCCGCCCAGTGTGTTTCCGGTGGCATGAAGTCCTGCAGCCGAGACGGTGCGTCCGTCGTGCTTGCCCTGCTTGCTCGAGGGCACCGAACCCTTCGGGGAGGCCGTATCCGCGCCGCCGTCCGGGGCCTGTCGCTGAGCCGGGAGCGGCTCAGCGACCTGCGATGCGTGCTGGCCGGAGGTGCCCTCGCCCAGGGGGGAGGCCCGGTGGCGTCCGGACCCTGCGGTGAGTCGGGCCAACGGATCAGTGTCCTGGGAGGAGACCGGGCCGATGGCCGCCTCGGCCCCCTGCATCATCGTGTGCTCAACAAGACGACCGACGTTCTGGTCCTGGGCCTGCTGCCCCTGTGCCTTTGGAGCTGCGGCCTCGGCCGCCGGAACGTCGTCGGGCCCCAGTACCGCGGCCGGAGCTCCCGCCCCGGTCCCCTGCGGGGAGCCCGTACCGTCCAGCAGGTCCATGGACTGCGCTCCCAGCGTCTGTCCGGGATCGGGGCGGGACAGGTGGGCGGCCTCCCCCTGCTCCTGCCTCGCAGATAGCGATGTCGACGGCGGTGGGTCGTCCCGCTTGGGGGCGCCGTCGGCCTGAGCCTGCCGGAGGATCTCCTGGGCCGCAGATGGCAGCGGTGCCCCCTGACCCCCGTGAGCGCCGGTCTCAGCAGGTGAGGACGATGGATGCTGGTGGGCTCCGAAACCGATGTGCAGCTGAGAGGCTCGTACGATCCCCGAGCGCAGAGGGAGGAACTCCTCGAGCCCTTCGTGACCGGCTGCGTGTCCGGGGACCGGGACGAGCTCGAGGATGCACTGGTTGACCCGCTCATAGCGGGACTCCTCCCACACGACGACCTCGGAGGCGCTGAAGCTGCGCTCGCCGTCGGCAGTGTCCAGGTGGAGGCAGAAGCGCCCCCGGGCGGCCACTCGCAGCTCCTGGCCGTCGATGGCCATCATGAGGAAGTCGGGGAGGGTGAAGACCTCGTTGTCGTGCAGCCGGCTCAGGCCCTTCAGCAGGTCGCCGAGGCAGCGGTGTTCACCGAGCTTGGTCCACATCGCCTCCATCGCCTGCGCACTTCCGTCGAGGGCGAGGACGCCGCCGTCCGCGACGGCGACCAGGATGTCGCCGGGTACCCAGCGTGTCAGCATGTTCATGGACGAAACCTCCTGGAGACGGGGGTGGGGACGGTGGAGCCGGAGCCTGCGCCCCGGGGCAGCGTGATGTCGTCGACCTGCGTGTAGGTGTCCGAGGAGGCGTCGGACATGAAGACCTGGGAGTCGGACTGGTCGACGTCGAAGTTCGTCGAGGAGGTGCGCAGGCCCCCGTCGAGCATCTGCGAGCGGTAGCTGAGGTGGGCGACCATCGCCATCGCCCCGTTGGTCACCGGCACTCCACCGTCATGAAGATCGACATCATGAGTGGCCATCCCCGGGTGCAGGACGACGGCGACCAGAGCGGCAGCGGCCAGGACCGCGATGACGCCGACATTGACGCCGCGCCTGGAGAACCGTTTCACAGTGCTGCGCTCCAGCAGGAAATAGGGATGAGCCAGGAAGGATGGAGCTCGTCAGAACGACCAAGATTTTAACTTCCTCGTTGGACGGCAACAAATGTCCCGAATGTGGGGAAATACAGGGGAAGAGTGGATTTTTCGTTGGGATCAAGGAGAAGGGGAGGCTTGTGTCTCCAGTATCCACCTGGGTGGTTGTTATGAACTTGTGATTCGAATGGTGAGGTTGTGTGCTGAATCAATGCGGCCGCCTCTTACTGGGGTGCGGATACTGCCGCCCTCTGGCGGAGACGGTCCGTGGTGGGGTGCCTCTATGTGGCGTGTCAAGCGGCTGCTGGTGGCTGTGTCGATGGTTGCGGGGTGTAGGGGGTTGGCGCCAATCCTTGCCTTGCCCGCTCGCTTCAGCCTGGCTGACGTGGGCTAGGTGGCGACGGTTCTCCGGACGTGGCGTCGTGTGCCTGGCCAGGGCTTCGGGGGTGGTGGGGTTGGTCGGCCACCACCAGTACCTGTCTCTTTCCTTGTACGTGCTGGGAGACCTCTCGCAGCCGGTCCTCGTCGTTTGGCAGGGCCCTACCGAGGGTCTTCCGGCCCTCCCAGCTCAAGGTCGTGGCCCAGTGCTCACTCCTTGCTGGCGCCCGGTACCGATGAAGACCTCGATGTCCTCGATGTCCATCCCTCCTGCCGCCTCTCGTCGCATGGGGGGGTGGCTGGTGGGCGACCGGTCCTGCACCACTTATGCGCGAGACCTCAGCTGCTTTCCGGTAGGCCGCTCCGCTTATCTGCGGCTCTCGGCAGCCGGGTGCCGTGGGTGATTCTCGCCCCCAGACGCCCCTCGTCGAGTAGTCGACAACTCTCGATAGATCGACCTATCGCGTATTGTCGATGTATGGGTTATGGTGCTGGTGTCAGCTCGCGTCGCCGTGCTGGGAGCGGGCATCGGCCGCTTGGGGCGGCTGATGGTCGGTGTCAGAGGAAACGAGAGGTAAGGAGGGGCGTGATGGTGCAGCGTCTGAGTCATGCTGTCGGCGGTGGGGCGAGAGGAGGGGCGATTGCGTGCGCACTGCTCGCAGTGGGATGCTTGGCGCTCGGGGGAGTGTTCGTTCGGCTCAGTGAGGTCGGACCGATCGCCACCGGTGGCTTCCGGTCGCTGATCGCCGCCCCCATGCTGCTCCTGCTCGACGCCGGGATTGGACTGCGGGGCGGACCCCGAGTGCGGGAACGTATGCCCCTTCGTGACCATGTCACCATCGCCCTGGGTGGCGCTCTCCTGGCGATCGACCTGTGCCTGTGGAACGTGTCGTTCTTCTACACCACGCTGGCCGAGTCCAACCTCCTGGCCAACCTTGTCCCCTTCGCCGCGGCGATCCTTGGGTGGGTGCTTTTCAGGGACGTTCCCGACGTCAGACTCGTTTCTCCGGCGACCCTGGCGATCGGGGGACTGCTGCTTCTGACTCCGGTCGGTATTCATGCGGACCCGGGGCACCTGTTCGGAAACGCGATGGCCTTGGCCACGGCATTCTTCTACACGGGATTTCTAGTTGTCGCCCAGGGGCTGCGAACGAGGTATCCCGCGCCACGTATCATGGCACTACTCAGCTTGTGGTGCGCAGCGGTGTGTCTTGCAGTGGCAATGCTGCGCGGGGAGAACCTGCTTCCACGTTCCGCAGAGGGCTGGCTGCTACTCGTTGTCCTGGCGTTCACCTCCCAGATACTCGGGCAGACTCTCATGGCGCACGCCATGCACTTCATGTCGCTGCAGCTCGGGTCGCTGTTCACCCTGCTCCAGCCCGTGGCCGCAGCCGTCTACGCCTATGTCCTCTTCTCCGAGACCTTGTCGCTCTCTCAGTTCCTCGGTGCGGTAGTCCTCATCGTCAGCATCTACTGGGCCAAGCTCGTCCTCGGTACGTGATGCGTCTCGGTATCGGAACGCCGGTTTTCAGGACGAGTGATATGCTCGCCCGAACCTCGAGCCGCGGCACAGAGAGGGGGGAACGATGTCGGAGGATGTGAAGAGTCATTCGGAAGGATATTCGGATTCTGCGGACCTGGCTGTGATGGTCGACGCCCTCAAGGTTCTCGCTCATCCGGTGCGCCTCCGGATTCTTCAGTGGCTCCGAGATCCTCGGGCGGAGTTCCCTATCGAGCAGGGGATTGCGGATCCCGATGAGTACGGGGTCTGCATCAAGCAGATCACCGACAAGGTGGGGCTTGCTCAGTCGACCGTGTCGGCCTTCATGCGAGCCTTGGAGCGTGAGGGGCTGGTGACTTCCACGCGTATCGGGAAATGGACCCACTACAAACGCGACGAGAAGCGCATCGCCGAGATCCGCTCACAGGTCGCCACGTTGCTGTAGCTCATCTACCTCACGTCATTCGCCAGTGAGGACCGTCATCAAGGGGGTTGTCATGCCGAGGACGCGCGCCGACCTGTTCGCCTCCTACCGCAGCTACCTGGCCCTGCAGCGGGATCTGTCCGGGCATACCGTGCGCGCCTATCTCGTCGACATCAACGACCTGCTGAGCTTCCTCGGCGTCGGTGAGGGGGGCACGGAGCCCGTTGACGCCGCCCTGGCCACCCTCGACCTGGCGGACCTGCGGGACTGGCTCGCCGCGATGGCCGCCAGCGGTCACTCGCGCGCCACCCTGGCCCGCCGCTCGGCCTCGGTGAGGACCTTCTCCTCCTGGGCCTTCGAGACGGGACTGCTCACCTCCGACGTCGCCGCGCGTCTGCGAGCGCCCCGCGTCGATAACCGTCTGCCCGGGGTGCTGACGCCCCAGCAGGCCTCGCAGCTGCTCAAGACCGCCTCGGACCTCGCCTCGGACGGGCACGTCCTGGCCGTGCGTGACCTGGCCATCATCGAGACGCTCTATGCGACCGGAGTGCGGGTCTCCGAGCTCGTCGGCCTGGATGTCGCCGACCTCGACCACTCCCAACGGACCCTGCGAGTCCTGGGGAAGGGCCGTAAAGAACGGACCGTCCCCTACGGGCTGCCCGCCTCCAAGGCGCTGGAGGCATGGCTGCATCGGCGCGGTGAGATCTGCGCCGTCGATGCGGGAGGCGCCCTCTTCCTCGGGGCGCGAGGGCGACGTATCGATCCCCGGGCGGTGCGCGACGTCGTCCACCGCCTGTGCACGGCCGCCCAGGTGCCCGACCTGGGCCCGCACGGACTGCGGCACAGCACCGCCACCCACGTCCTGGGCGGGGGAGCGGACCTGCGCAGCGTCCAAGAGCTCCTCGGCCACTCCTCACTGGCCACCACCCAGCGCTACACCCACGTCTCGGCTGAGCGCCTGCGCAGCGTCTACGAGCAGGCCTTCCCTCGGGCCTGAGCGGAACCCTCGTGGGGTCGCGTTCTCAGTGAAGGGGCTTGAGGCGGATGACGGCCGGTTGCAGCAGGCGCAGCGGGTTGATGTACGTCTTGGGGCCGGTGCGCGCCCCCCAGTGCAGGGCGCAGACCCCGTCCGAGCGGTGCCCCGGCAGCAGGGTGCCGATGACCTGCCCCGCAGCCACCGTGTCACCGGCGCTGACGGTCGGTTCGACCGGCTCATAGGTGGTGCGGATCCCGTCGGCGTGGTCGATGGAGACCACGGGGCGCCCGGCCACCATGCCGGCGAAGGCGACCCTCCCCGCGGCGGCGCTGCGGATCTGCGTGCCCTCGGCGGCCGCAAGATCCACTCCCCGGTGCCCGCGTCCCCACACGACGGCGGGCGGGTCGAAGTCCTCCACCACGGTGGCCGGCGCGCCGGTCGGCCACTGGTAGCGGCCCCGCGGGTGCCGGGGGTCCGCAGGCCGGTCCGTCAGCGCCGGGCCGGCCGTCCCCGTGCCATTGATGAGCGGGGAGGAAGGGCTCAGGCTCGTCACGAGCGAGGTCGACGAGGACAACCAGCGGGCGGCCTCAGCCGGCCCGGATGCACTGCCCGTCCGCTCGGGAGGCAACGGATCCTGGAGCCATGGAGCCCGAACCGTGGTCACGGCAGTGCTGGCGCCCGGGCCGGAGAGGGTGCTCACTCCCCGGGCCGGTGGTGCACCGGGCAATGCGGCCAGTGAGCCGCAGGCGATCAGGGCCGTTGCCAGCGCGGCGAGACGGCGGGACGTGCGAGGATCTCCGAGGTGGCGGCTTTGCCGAGGCTGCTGTGGGTGCATGCCCTCAGAGTGCGCGCCGAGCGGCCCTCGGCGCCGAGGGCGTCGTCGGCCCTGTGGAAAGCCCCTCGAGGAAGCGGCCTGTGGTGACCGGGACGACTCCGAAAACCGCAGATTCGGCCTCGGCTGCTGGTCCAGTCCTGTGGTAGCCTCGCCTCCGCAGCATTCTGCGGATCGCTCCGGCGTCAGCGGGAGACGGGCCCGGAATGCTGACTTCGCGTGTCTGCACCCGAGTATATCGGGACGTCCCTCCGGGCGACACGGTCGCGGTCCCGATCATCACGGTTCGCCACGGTGAACGGGTGGCCGTGCGTCGCAGGCACCAGGCCCCATCCGCGCCGGCTCCCAGCCGGTCACCGGCTCCGGTGCGCGTTCGCAAGCGTGCGGAACCACGGGGAAGAACCCAGAAGAAGAACCCTGGGACGCGTCCGGGCGCAGCTCGGCCGTCCCCCGAATGATCGTGCGTCGAGCAACCTCTCGGCACACACGGAAGGACCGTCATGGCCGTCGTTACCATGCGCCAGCTCCTTGACAGCGGTGTCCACTTCGGGCACCAGACTCGTCGCTGGAACCCCAAGATGAAGCGCTTCATCCTCACCGAGCGCAACGGCATCTACATCATCGACCTCCAGCAGTCCATTGAGGGCATCAACACCGCCTACGACTTCGTCAAGGAGATCGTCGCTCGCGGCGGCAACATCCTGTTCGTCGGAACCAAGAAGCAGGCCCAGGCCGCCGTGGCCGAGCAGGCCCAGCGCGTCGGCATGCCCTACGTCAACCAGCGCTGGCTGGGCGGCATGCTCACCAACTTCTCCACCGTGCGCGCCCGCCTGGACCGCATGAAGGAGCTCGAGCAGATCGACTTCGACGACGTGGCCGGCTCCGGCCGCACTAAGAAGGAGCTGCTCATGATGCGCCGCGAGAAGGACAAGCTCCAGCGCACCCTGGGCGGTATCCGCGACATGAGCAAGCTCCCCGCGGCCGTGTGGGTCGTGGACACCAAGAAGGAGCACCTGGCCATCTCCGAGGCCCAGAAGCTCGGGATCCCGGTCATCGCCATCCTGGACACCAACTGCGACCCGGACGAGGCCACCTACGGCATCCCCGGCAACGACGACGCCATCCGCGCCGTCACCCTGCTCACCCGTGTCGTCGCCGACGCTACCGCCGAGGGCCTGCTGGCCCGCTCCGGCGGCCGCGCCCGCACCGGTGAGGAGGCCGTGGTCGCCCCCGCCGACGCCGAGCCGCTGCCCGAGTGGGAGGCCCAGCTCCTCGCCGGAGCCGAGGCCGAGGCCACCGAGGTCGCCGCTGAGGTGACCGAGGCTGTCGCCGAGGCCGCTGCGGCCGAGCAGGCCTGAGCCCGCCCTCAGCTCCTCGCTCACAGCGCGGCGTCCCCGCGCTGTGAGCACCTCTCACTCGTCCTTTTTCACACGTCTATTAGTCACTGACTGACCAGGAGACATTCATGGCGAACTACACCACTGCTGACATCAAGGCGCTGCGCGAGAAGACCGGCGCCGGCATGCTCGACGTCAAGAAGGCCCTCGACGAGGCCAACGGCGACGCCGAGAAGGCCATCGAGATCATTCGCGTCAAGGGCCTCAAGGGCATTGCCAAGCGCGAGGGCCGCGCCGCCTCCGCCGGTCTCATCGCCGCCAAGGTCGTCGACTCCGGCAACGGCCAGGTCGGCGTCCTCGTCGAGATCAACGCCGAGACCGACTTCGTGGCCAAGAACCAGAAGTTCCTCGACTACGCCGAGCAGGTCCTCACCGCCGCCCTGGACTCCGGCGCCACCGACGCCGAGGCCCTGGCCGAGGTCGAGGTCGACGGCTCCACCGTCAAGGAGCTCACCGACGGCATGCAGGCAGTCATCGGCGAGAAGATCGTCGTGCGCCGTGTCGGCCGCCTCGAGGCTGACAAGATCGAGCTCTACCTGCACCGCACCAACCCCGACCTGCCCGCCCAGGTCGGCGTCCTGGTGGGCACCGACGCCAAGGCCGCCGAGGTGGCTCACGACGTCGCCATGCACATCGCCGCCTACTCCCCGGCCTACGCTACCCGCGAGGACGTCCCGGCCGAGGTCGTGGACAAGGAGCGCGCCATCGCCGAGGAGACCACCCGCGCCGAGGGCAAGCCCGAGAAGGCCATCCCCAAGATCGTCGAGGGTCGTCTCAACGGCTTCTTCAAGGAGAACGTCCTGGTGGACCAGGCCTTCGCCAAGGACCCCAAGACCACGGTCGGCAAGGTCGTCGAGGCCACCGGTGGCGAGCTGACCGGTTTCGTGCGCTTCCGCGTCGGCGCCTGATCCGCTCACTGTTCGGGGCGGGGGCGCGAGCATCATGCTCGCGCCCCCGCCCGTTTCTCTCCCCACTCATCGACATCCCTCACCGTCTGCTCCCCGGGGCGCCCTCCTCGAGCACGTCTCATGCGTGGCCCTGGCCCCATGGCACGGTCCCATGGTGTGTCTGACTGCCGGGGTTGACGCTCATCGTGGCCCGGTGCCTGCCCGGACGGGGTAGGCTGTGCCAAGCCTGCCCACCGAACCCAGGAGACATAGCGCAATGAGTCAGGAACCGGCTCGTGACGACCGCGTCGCCCACGGCACGCACCCCAGACGTGTTCTACTCAAGCTCTCCGGTGAGGTCTTCGGTGGCGGAGCCATAGGTCTGGACCCCGACGTCGTTTCCGACGCCGCCCGCCAGATCGCCGAGGCCGTGCGCGCCGGAGTCCAGGTCTCCGTCGTCGTCGGAGGCGGGAACTTCTTCCGCGGCGCCGAGCTCTCCTCGCGCGGCATGGACCGCGCCCGCGCCGACTACATGGGCATGCTGGGAACCGTTATGAACGCCCTGGCCCTGCAGGACTTCATTGAGAAGGCGGGGGTGCCCGCCCGTGTCCAGACCGCCATCGCCATGGGACAGGTCGCCGAGTCCTACATCCCCCTGCGCGCCATCCGCCACATGGAGAAGAACCGCGTCGTCGTCTTCGGCGCCGGTGCCGGCCTGCCCTACTTCTCCACGGACACCGTCTCTGCCCAACGCGCCCTGGAGACCCACTGCGACGAGCTGCTCGTGGGCAAGAACGGGGTCGACGGCGTCTACACCGCCGACCCCCGCAAGAACCCCGATGCCCGGCGCCTGGACCAGCTCACCTACGAGCGCGCCCTGGCCGACGGCCTCCAGGTGGTCGACGCCTCCGCCTTCGCCCTGTGCCGCGACAACGGCCTGACCATGCGCGTCTTCGGCATGGGGGAGCCCGGCAACATCACCCGAGCCCTGCTGGGTGAGAGAATCGGGACACTCGTCAGCTGTGACTGACCCGGCTGCGAGCTCAGACGGGCCGCCGAGGGCCCCTTCGAGCTCCGTGACCGCATGCAGCGCAGACGGCCGGCACACCCTCCCAACCCGCAGCCATCCCCGCGATGGCCGATCACTACCTGACGAACCCACGACCGCCCAGTAAAGGAAGCACCATGATCGACGACGTCATGCTCGAGGCCGAGGACAAGATGGACAAGGCCCTCCAGGCCGCCAAGAGCGAGCTGGCCACCATCCGCACCGGCCGCGCCAACCCCTCGATGTTCAACGGGATCGTCGTGGACTACTACGGCGCCCCCACCCCGCTCCAGCAGCTGGCCTCCCTGACGATCCCCGAGGCCCGCACCGTCCTGGTCAGCCCCTTCGACCGCTCCGCCATGAAGGACATCGTCACCGCCATCCGCGAGTCCGACCTCGGCGTCAACCCCACCGATGACGGCACCGTCATCCGCGTCACCCTCCCGGCACTGACGGAGGAGCGCCGTAAGGACTACGTCAAGCTCGCCCGCTCCCGCGCCGAGGACTCCCGCGTCCAGGTGCGCGGTATCCGTGGCAAGGCCAAGAAGGAGCTCGAGGCCATCAAGAAGGACGGTGAGGCCGGCGAGGACGACGTCAAGCGCGCCGAGCACGAGCTCGACGGCCTCACCAAGCGCTTCGTCGAGCAGATCGACGCCGCCCTGAGCGCCAAGGAGGCCGAGCTGCTCGAGGTCTGAGCCGCCTTCTCCCGGGAGCAGCCGCGCCACCGTCCGGCCTCCTGCCCTGTCCCGTCAACCCCTGTGAGCCCCGTGTCGCCTCTGCTGAACCCGCGCCCCACGCGCAACCACGACCCCCTGCCCGCCACCGGGCGGGCGGGACGCAACCTGCCCGCCGCCATCGGGGTGGCGGTCGTGCTCATCGCCGTGGTCCTGGGGTCCCTGGCCTTCTACAAGGTCATCTTCGTGGGCGTCGTCGTCCTGGCCGTGTGCGGGGCGCTGTGGGAGCTGGCGGCGGCCTTCGCCCGCAAGCGCATCCGCCTGCCCCTGGCGCCGCTGTGGTTGGGGACCCTGGGAATCTCCGTGTGCGCCTGGGAGGTGGGAGCGGAGGCGGCCTTCGGGGCCTACGTCGCCACCGTCGGCGCCTGCGTCCTGTGGAGCTTCATGGACCAGGCCGAGGCGGAGGTCGGCACCGTCCTGGAGCAGGCCGGCCACGACATCCCCCGCACCGAGGCCCACGACGAGGTCCGCCGCTCGCGCTCCAGCGCCGCGGCCGCCTCGGTCTTCGCCGCCACCTACCTGCCCTTCCTGGCCGGCTTCGCGGTTCTGGTCCTGGTGCAGGAGCACGGAGTGGGAAAAGTCATGATGCTCATCGCCCTGGCGGCCGCCAACGACACCGGCGGGTGGATGGCCGGCATCACCTTCGGCCGTCACCCCCTGGCGCCCTCGGTCTCACCGAAGAAGTCCTGGGAGGGGCTCATGGGCTCCCTCATCGCAGCCGTCGCCACCGGTGCCGGCTGCGTCTGGGCCATTGGCGGCCCCTGGTGGACCGGGGCCGCACTGGGGGCCTGCACCGTGATCGTCTCCTCCCTGGGAGACCTGGGGGAGTCCCTGCTCAAGCGGGACCTGGGACTCAAGGACATGGGCACGCTCCTGCCCGGGCACGGCGGAATTATGGACCGGCTCGACTCGATCCTCGTGGCCGCTCCACTTGTCTACGCCTTCACCCTCCTGGTGAAATAGGCACGCATGCCGCACCCACCCCTATCGACCAGCCCGGCCCTCCCCAGCCCCGGGACACGAGGAGCACGAGCGTGAGTCCATCGCGAGCACAGCAGCGCCCCCGGCGCCCGCAGCCCGTCAGCATCACCGGACGGCCACATGACGGCCGGGTCCAGGTCATGCCCACCGACCAGCCCCCGGAGGGCGCCACCAGCCCCGACGCCAAACCGCGCCTGTCCTTCGCGGTGCCCGCCGCGCGCGGCAAGGCCCCCCGCCACCTGGCCGACCTCGACCTGGCCGGGCGCAAGGCCGCCTGCAAGGACTCGGGCCTGCCCTCCTTCCGGGCCGACCAGCTCTCACGCCACTACTTCACGCACTTCACCCGTGACAGCGCGGATATGACCGACCTGCCGGCCGCCCAGCGCGAGCAGCTGTGCGCCGAGCTGCTGCCCGAGCTCATCACCCCGGTGCGCGCCCTGCGCGCCGACGGCGGGCGCACCATCAAGCACCTGTGGGAACTACACGACGGCGTGCGCGTCGAGAGCGTCCTCATGCGCTACAAGGAGCGCACCACCCTGTGCGTCTCCTCCCAGGCCGGCTGCGGCATGGCCTGCCCGTTCTGCGCCACAGGTCAGATGGGCCTGACCCGCAACCTATCCACCGGGGAGATCGTGGAGCAGGTGCGCCACGCCGCCCAGGCCTCGGCCGCCGGGGAGCTGACCGGGGGGCCGGCCCGCCTGTCCAACGTGGTCTTCATGGGCATGGGCGAGCCGATGGTCAACTACAAGAACGTCGTCGGCGCCCTCCACCGGCTCATCGACCCGGCCCCGGCGGGCTTCGGCCTGTCGGCGCGCGGCATCACCGTCTCCACCGTGGGACTCGTCCCCCTCATCCGCCGACTCGCCGGCGAGGGGCTGCCGGTGACGCTGGCCGTCTCCCTGCACGCCCCCGACGACGAGCTGCGAGACGAGCTCATCCCCGTCAACTCCAAGTGGAAGGTCGGCGAGCTGCTCGACGCCGCCCACGACTACTTCCTGGCCACCGGCCGGCGCGTGTCCATCGAGTACGCGCTCATCAAGGACATGAACGACCACGCCTGGCGCGCCCAGCTGCTCGCCGACGAGCTCAACCGCAGGGACACAGGATGGGCCCATGTCAACCCCATCCCGCTCAACCCCACCCCGGGGTCCATCTGGACCTGCTCGGAGGTTGCGGTTCAGGATATGTTCGTCGACACGCTCCGGCGTGCCGGAATTACCACGACAGTGCGAGACACTCGAGGCAGCGACATCGACGGTGCCTGCGGTCAGCTCGCGACCGAGGTACTCAACCAGGAGAGGGTCAAGACGACATGAGCGACATGTTCCCCAAGTCAGCGCTCTTGCGACCGGGCTACCGCCCCGAGCAGGTCGACCGCTACTTCGAGACGGCTCACGAGATCTACGACGCCGGTGAGCTCGACGAGATGGACTCCGAGGGCGTGCGCACCGTCGCCTTCGACGTCGTCCTGCGCGGCTACCAGCCCCAAGCCGTGGACGCCGCCCTCGACCGGCTCGAGGCCGCCTTCCTCCAGCGCCGGCGCGCGGCCTTCGTGGCCAAGAACGGTCGCCAGGCCTGGATGGACCAGGTCACTCAGCTCGCCACCACCCTCTACCCGCGTCTGCTGCGCCCGGCCGGCGAGCGCTTCGCCCCGGCCTCCGGGCAGGGGTACGACAAGACCGACGTCGATGCCCTCATGGACCGTATCGCCGGCTACTTCGATTCCGACACCACCCTGACCTCCAGCGAGGTGCGCGGAGCGGTCTTCCGTCGAGCCCGGGGGAACAAGGCCTACGGGGAGCCCAGCGTCGACCGTTACCTGGCGCGCGTCGTCGAGGTCCTCCTGTCCGTCGAGTGAGTCACGCCCGTCGAGCCCGTCCTGAGGAAACCCGCCACCCCATGACCAGCCACGCACCAGCGCCCTCCCACAACCCACAGCGACTGGTCCTCCTGGGATCCACCGGGTCGATCGGCACCCAGACCCTCGAGGTCCTCTCCCGCCTGGGGGAGCACGCCCCGCGAGTGGTCGCCCTGGCCGCCGGCGGATCGCGCCTGGAGCTCCTGGCCCGCCAGGCCATCACCTGGGAGGTCCCCGTCCTGGCCGTCACCGGCGGGGGAGAGGACCTCGCCGGCCGCCTGCGCCAGGCCCTGAGAGCCGCAGCCGCCCAGGCCGGCCGCCCCGACCCGGTCACCACCATCCTCACCGGTCCCGACGCCGCCACCACGGCGGTCCAGGCCGCTGAGCTCGGCGCCGGCGACACGGTCGTCAACGGCATCACCGGCTCGGTGGGACTGCTGCCCACGCTGGCCGCCCTGGCCAGCGGCGCCCGCCTGGCCCTGGCCAACAAGGAGTCCCTCGTCGTCGGGGGCGCCCTGGTCCGCCAGGCGCTCACGCGACCCGGCCAGATCGTCCCCGTGGACTCCGAGCACTCCGCCATCGCCCAGGCCCTGGCCAGCGGCCGCCACGAGAAGGGACTGACCAGTCCCGTCCTCAGCGGACGCAGCGAGGTGCGGCGGCTGGTCCTGACCGCCTCCGGCGGTCCCTTCCGCGGACGCAGCCGCGCCGAGCTCACCGGGATCAGTGCCGCCGCCGCCCTCAAGCACCCCACCTGGGACATGGGGCCGGTGGTGACCATCAACTCCTCGACCCTCATCAACAAGGGGCTCGAGCTCATCGAGGCCCACCTCCTGTTCGACGTGGCACCCGAGCGGATCGACGTCGTCGTCCACCCCCAGTCCGTCATCCACTCCATGGTGGAGTTCACCGACGGCGCCACCATCGCCCAGGCCTCCCCGCCCGACATGCGCCTGCCCATCGCCCTGGGCCTGACCTGGCCCGAGCGCCCCGACCTGTCGGGCCTGGTGACTCCCAACGACTGGCGCGAACCGGTCAGCTGGACCTTCGAGCCGCTGGACGACGCCGCCTTCCCCGCCGTCGACCTGGCCCGCAGCGCCGTGGCGGCCTCGGACACCCACCCGGCGGTGCTCAACGCGGCCAACGAGCAGGCCGTAGCCGCCTTCCTCGCCGGCGGCCTGGAGTGGCGCGACATCGTCGAGATCGATGCGGCCGTCGTGGCCGAGCACGAGGGCCTGACCGGCCCGGGCCTCGACGACGTCCTGGCCGTGGAGACCTGGGCACGCGCCCGCGCCGACGAGCTCATCGCGGCACGAAACGGAGGAACGCACTCGTGAGCACCACCCTGGCCTACATCCTGGGCATCGTCATCCTCGTCATCGGGATCGGTGTCTCAGTGGCCCTTCACGAGCTCGGGCACATGATCCCCGCCAAGAAATTCGGCGTGAAGGTACCCGAGTACTTCATCGGCTTCGGCCCGAAGATCTGGTCGTTCAAGCGCGGCGAGACCGAGTACGGCGTCAAAGCCATCTGGCTTGGCGGCTACGTCAAGCTCGTCGGCATGCTGCCTCCGGCCAGGCCCGGCAGGCCGGACCGCCGACGCAAGGACGGAAGCCTGGGCATGGTGGGCGAGGCACGCGCCGAGGCCCTGGAGGAGATCCAGCCCGGGGAGGAGCACCGGGCCTTCTACCACCTCAGCGTCCCCAAGAAGCTCATCGTCATGGCCGGGGGAATCCTCACCAACCTGGTCCTGGGGATCGTGCTGCTGGCCGTGGCCGTCGGCGTGGTCGGCATCCCCGGACGCACGACGACGCTGTCGACCGTGGCGCCCTGCGTGTCCTCAGACATCGACGCGGGCACCCCCTGCCAGGACTCCGACCCGGTCGGCCCCGCCAGCGCCGCCGGCATACGGGTCGGCGACAGGATCGTCTCCTGGGGCGGGGTAAAGGTCTCCACCTGGGAGGAGCTGCAGGCCCGGATCGCAGCCGCAGGCACCAGCCCCACCGAGGTCATCATCGAGCGAGACGGAGTCGAGCGCAAAGTGAGCGTCACTGCGGTCGAGGCCCAGCGCACCGTTCGCGACGCGCAGGGCGCCCCGGTCAAGGACGCCTCCGGGGCCGTGCGCACCCAGGCCCGCCCCTATGTCGGCATCTCCCCGTCGCTGGGAACCACTCCCCTGAGCCCCACCAAGATCCCCGGCATCATCGGACAGGCCATCGGTGGGACGGTCAAGGCCATCGCCACCCTGCCGGTGGGCCTCTATCACGCCGTCCAGGCGGCGCTGGGCGTTGAGCAGCGCAGCGCCGACAGTGGCGTCGTGGGCCTGGTGGGCATGGGACGCATGGCCGGAAACGCCACCAGCGGCGGTGTGGCCGGGGGTGGGGCGGTCCCCCTGTCGATGCGGGTGAGCACCATGCTCATGCTGCTGGGCAGCCTCAACCTGGCGCTGTTCGCCTTCAACCTGGTGCCCCTGCTGCCACTGGACGGCGGGCACGTCCTCGGAGCCTGCTGGGAGGGCATCCGGCGCTCGATCGCCAAGGCGCAGGGCAAGCCCGATCCGGGACCGGTGGACACGGCCAGGATGCTGCCCGTCGGTCAGGTCGTCTTCGGACTGCTCATCGCCATGGCCCTGGTCCTGGTGTGGGTGGATATCGCCGCGCCGCTGTGAGGCCCGCAGGGCCGGGGAGGGCGTGAGCAAATCGGTACCGGCGGGAGCGATGCCACACACCGGAGATGCAGGCCCGGGCAGGGCGGGTGACATACTGGACGGGTGACTGAAGCGATCGCTCTTGGCATCCCTACGATGCGTGCCCAGGCCCCGGTCCTGGCAGCGCGCCGACCCACTCGCAAGATCCGGGTCGGCAGCCTCAACGTCGGTGGAGACGCCCCCATCACCGTGCAGTCGATGACCACCACGAAGACCCACGACATCGGCGCCACTCTGCAGCAGATCGCTGAGCTGACGGCCGCGGGCTGCGACATCGTGCGCGTGGCCTGCCCCACCGACAAGGACGCCGAGGCACTGCCGATCATCGCCAAGCAGTCCCGCATCCCCGTCATCGCGGACATCCACTTCAACCCCAAGTACGTCTTCGCCGCCATCGAGGCGGGCTGCGGCGCGGTGCGTGTCAACCCCGGCAACATCCGCAAGTTCGACGACCAGGTCGCCGACATCTGCAAAGCCGCCTCCGACGCCGGCGTCTCCCTGCGCATCGGCGTCAACGCCGGTTCCCTGGACAAGCGCCTGCTCAAGAAGTACGGGAAGGCCACCCCCGAGGCGCTCGTGGAGTCGGCCACCTGGGAGGCCGGACTCTTCGAGGAGAACGACTTCCACGACTTCAAGATCTCCGTCAAGCACCACGACGTCGTCACCATGGTGCAGGCCTACAGGCTCCTGTCGGAGGCCGGCCAGTGGCCCCTGCACCTGGGCGTGACCGAGGCCGGCCCCGCCTTCCAGGGCACCATCAAGTCCTGCGCCGCCTTCGGCACCCTGCTGGCCGAGGGCATCGGCGACACCATTCGGGTCTCGCTGTCCGCTCCTCCGGTCGAGGAGGTCAAGGTGGGCACCAAGCTGCTGGAGTTCATGGGGCTGCGCGAGCGCCAGCTCGAGATCGTCTCCTGCCCCTCCTGCGGTCGGGCCCAGGTGGACGTGTGGACCCTTGCCGAGGAGGTCGAGGCGGGACTCAAGAAGGTCACCGCTCCGCTGCGCGTGGCCGTCATGGGCTGCGTCGTCAACGGCCCCGGCGAGGCCCGCGAGGCGGATCTGGGCTGCGCCTCGGGCAATGGTAAGGGCCAGATCTTCGTGCGCGGCCAGGTCGTGGAGACCGTCCCGGAGGATCAGGTCGTCGAGACCCTCCTCAAGCACGCCGAGGCCATGGCCGCAGAGATGGCCGAGGAACTCGGGGAGGAGGCCCTGGCCGGCACCAGCCCCATGGTCTCGGCAGCCGGCTGAGGACCGGTGAGGGCCGGGCGCCTCAGCGCCGGCCCGGGCCTGACGGGTATGAGCTTCCTGCGGCACCGCGACACGAGACGCGCTCAGCGTCACGCCGACCGCCTGACACCGGTTCCCTCCGATCAGGTGTCGGGAGTCATGTCGCTGTGCGCTCTGGATCCGGTCTGCGCCGTGAGCCTGGTCCAGCAGATGCAGCGCTGGACCCGCTGGGGACGTGGAGACGTCGTCGCCCTGGGCGGACTGGCACAGCCCGTTGCCGCGGCCTGGTCGGTCGGCTCCCTCATGCCCTTCGGCCTGGCCGGACGCCCCGAGCACGGTCTGCGGGCGGCCGATGCCGGTGAGATCCGGGCACTGGCCGAGCACTGCCGACCCCGCCTGTCCAGGCACGGCTCGGTCTGCGGGCCGGCCCCGGACGTCGCAGCGATCTGGGGAGCGCTCAGCGAGCAGGGAGTGCGTTCCCGCCAGGAGCGCTGGAAGCAGCCGGTCCTGGCCGCACCTCGCCCGGCCGCGGGGCTGAGCGTCGGGCACCGGCCCCGTCACCCCTCCCTGTCTTGGGTGGGGCAGGCGGTCCGCCGGGCGCAGCCAAGTGAGACGGAGATGGTCCTTCCGGCCTCGGTGGACATGTTCATCGGTGAGCTCGGTTACGACCCCACCACCGATGGTTCCGGATACAGCCGCCACGTCGGCTGGCTCATCGAGCAGGGGCGCAGCTACGTCGTCCTCGACGACGGCGCCGGTGGGCCTGTCCAGCCCGAATCGCCCCGGGCGGTGGCCTTCAAGGCCGACGTCGGGGCCCTGTGGCACTCCCCGACAGGCGGCGTCGCCCAGCTGACCGGCGTGTGGACCCGCCCCGACCTGCGTGGGCGGGGAGTCGGGGCGGCGGCACTGGCCGGCGTGGTGGACGCCGTGCGCCGGGACCATGTCGGCGCCGACGGCGTCGTGAGCCTCTACGTCAACGACTACAACGCCCCTGCCATGGCGCTCTACCGCTCCCTGGGCTTTGAGCAGGTGGGCCTGTTCGCCACCGTGCTCCTGTGAATGTTCCCGGTGGGACCGCAAGGATGATGCGATTTTGTTACACGGCGCCTGCAAAGTCATGGTGAACAACATATGGAGCGTCTTGGGCGGCTCGCCTACGATCACCAATCGTGTGCAGTACGGATGACGTCGACTCCGAGAACACGGAGCGTCAGAACAATATCGAGGTATGGAATGACCTCGTATCGCCCAGAGACTTGATTGTCTGTCTCCTGATATCGGTGATATGTGTCGTCGCGGCGGTGCTGTTCTCCGTTTATCTCGGAGGCAAGCCGCTGTTCTGGGGGCTGGGGGCCTCCACTATCGGTTTTATCGCCTGCTGCTTCCTTGTGACTCCTAAACGTGAGGTCACCATTGTCGATGAGCTGAACATCGGGGCGAGTGAAGGGGGAGACCAGTGACTGTGAGCCTTCTCCTCATGATGGCGGCTGCCATCCTGGCTGCCGTAGTCCTCTACACCTTCATCGGTTTCATCCCCGGGACCGATGAGACCGGGGTGCTGGCCCCCGTCACTCTGGCGATCATCCTGGCTGGGGCACCACCGCACGTAGTGCTCGCCTTCTTCATCTCCGCCGTGGTCACGCTCAACCTCATGAACGGGATCCCGACGGCGCTGGTGGGACTGCCCGGCGGAGTCATGTCCGCTCCGCTCATGGATCACGCCATGGTGCTGCGCAACAAGGGCCTGGCCTCAGACACGATCCGGAAGATGGCGGTGGGGTCGGCCATCGGAACTCTTATCTCCATTCCCCTGAGCTTCCTCCTTGCCGGTCTGCTGCTGCCCATGGCCGACTGGATCAAGTCCAACTCCGATATCGTCCTGGCTGCCGGAGCCGTGATTCTGGCACTGCTCGGAAAGAACCGAATTCTCTCCCTGGTATCGATTCTTCCCATGGCACTTCTGTTCCAGGCGCTTCCGGCGCTCTACCGAGGGGCGGGGATTATCCCTGAGAAGGCCAGTGTCAATACCTCATTCTTCCTCGGTATCACCGTGGGGCCCATGCTCCTGACCCTCCTGGAGCTGCTCAATGCCAAGCGCCGGGAGGCACTGCCGCACGGCAATCGCACCAAGGCCGAGCTGCTGCGATCCGGTTTTGAGCGACAGGCGTTGTGGCCGGGGCGGCTCATCACGAGGTCCGAGGGCTGGTGGAGTGCCGCCATGGCCGCCGTCTCCACCCCGCTGTTCATTCTCAGCCCGGTGGGCCTGACCTTCCTGCTGGGCGAGGCCTCCGTGGCCCGCCAGAAGGAGGACCGGGTGCCCCGCGCGCAACGTGCAGTGACCGTCATGAGCGCCCTGACCCACTCGACCTACCTGGCCGGCGTCATCATTCCTCTGGTGGCGCTCGGGGTCCCGATCTCCGGTGTGTCCGTCGGCCCCGCCGGTCCGCTGTTCAATGCGGGCTCGGTCTACACCAAGCAGCACAACCTGCACCACCTGCTGGATCTGCCCGGATTCATCATCACCGTGACCATCGGGGCTCTTGCCGCGGTTACGATCACGTACGTCATCGCCGTGCGCTGGTCCTCGCAGATCACCTACTTCGTCATGCGTCGCATTCCCCACGAGGCGGTGCTGGCGCTGTTCGTCGCCTTCGTCCTCCTGCTGGCCTACATCGACGCCGACCAGAAGGCAGGCCTGGCCAATGTCTTCGGGGTCCTGCTTGTGGGCATCGCGTGCGGGTCGCTCAACCGACTGGGGGTCTCCTACGGCGTCCAGTTCATGTCCCTCTACGCGGCCCCCGGCATCGTCAAGGCCCTGGCCGCTCTGGCCTGATCTCCTTCTCGCGGGATGCGGCGGAGGTTGGGGACCGGCCTCCGCCGCACGTCTGTTGCGATCGGCCGCGCAAGACTCCGGTGCTGAGTCCTGATACCAGCACTCGATGAGTCAGTCGGAGTTTGGGGCAGAGGGGACGATCTCCCTTGATGGAAGCACCTGGTGACGGTTAGCTATCGCTACGGTGCGCCAGACCGGTCAGATCGACGCCGAGCAGACGGGCCCGCTCAGCGGTGCTCCCGGTGACGAGAACATCGGTGCGACGCAGCTGAGAGACATCGGCCGCTCCCAGCAGGGTCATGAGCGTGCGCACGTGCTCGCTCCAGGTGCGCAGCTCTTGGCGCAGGGCCTCGGGGCCCTCCTTGACCAGGGTGCGCAGGACGTGCCCGGAGGCGCCGACGGCACAGGCTCCCAGGGCCAGAGACCGGACGACGTCGAGCGGGTTGCGCACGCCGCCGGAGGCCAGTACCGGCAGGCTGACCGGCTCCGAGCCGCTCAGCGACTCCAGCAGGCACAGCGCCGTCGACTGGCCCCAGCCGACCAGGTAGGACAGGTCGCGCTGCGGTCGGCGCTCGTTCTCAATGGCGACGAAGTCCGTGCCTCCGGCCCCAGCCACGTCGACGGCCGCGACGCCGGTGCGCGCCAGGGCCTCGATCGTTCGGCGTGAGAGCCCGAAGCCCACCTCCTTGACCACCACCGGGACGGGCACGGCCGCAACGATGCCGGCGATCGCCTCGCTCCAGCCGGTGAAGTCGCGGTCGCCCTCGGGCATGACCAGCTCCTGGGCCGCGTTGAGGTGGATCTGCAGGGCGTTGGCCTCCAGCATCTCCACGGCCTGCAGTGCCTCCTGAGGGCTGACGGTCGGTCCGACATTGGCCAGGACGAAGGCGCCCGGGGCCCGGCGTCGGATGACGTGGAAGCCGTCCGCTCGCTCCGGGTCACGCAGGGCCACGTGCTGGGAACCGCAGGCGATCGCGACTCCCGCCTCAGCGGCCGCCTCGGCCAGACCGGCATTGATAGCCGCTGTTGTCTGCGTTCCGCCGGTCATGGCGTTGATGTAGAACGGGACCTCCCATCGGCAGCCCAGGACGGTGGTGCCGATATCGACCTGCTCGGCGCTGACCCCCGGCAGGCTGTGATGGATGAAGGAGACGTCGTCGAAGGCGCCGGCGCGGTCCTGACCGTGCAGACGCATGGCCAGCTCCAGGTGCTCGTCCTTACGGGAGGCCCGTTGCGAGGTGATGGGCTCGTGGCTCATGGGGTGACCTTAACGGGGGAGGCGGTCGAGGAATGAGCATGTGCCTCAGCGGGGTCGGCTGCGCAGGCAGCGGATGAGTCCTGGCTGTAGACCGACAGGTCCAGAGGCCGTATCCCGGCAGTCTCCCACGCGGCTCGCAGCGCAACCAGGTCCGTGGCCGGTGGGCACAGGGCGATTCCGCAGTCCCCGCCCCCGGCGCCCGAGCTCTTAGCCGTGGCCCCGTGGTCGAGCGCGATCTCGACCAGTCTCGCCAGCTCAGTGGTCTCGATGGTCCGGCCGCCGATCCTGCTGAGCCCTGCCAGAAGAGCCCTGTTGCGCGCGATCTGGCGCATGATCCGGACGACGTCATCATCCTCGATCGCGGTGATGAGACGAGCCAGGCAGTCCTGGCTGTCGCGCAGGAAGACGGTGTAGTCATCGGCCCCGTGGGATCGGGTCTGGACGTCGGCGACCAGGGCCGGGGTGGAGGCGGGCGCACCGGTCCAGCCCACCTGAAGCCGCAATGAAGGAGGCGGCAGGCGGCGGACGCTCAGACCTGGCCAGTCCGCCTCCGCGAGATCGCTCATGCCACCGGCCCCGGCTCGCTGTCGGGCCCGGCGCAGCCATGAGCGGTCGGGGGAGGTGTAGGCCACCCACCCGGTCATGGCGCTCGCGGCGATGTCTCCTCCTGAGCCGATCGGCTGGACCGTGTCACTGGCCAGCATCGCCAGCTTGTAGACGGTCAGGTCGTCGGCGGCCATGCCGTAGAACGTCGCGACGGCGCGCACCGTCGCCACCGTCACCGCTGATGATGAGCCCAGTCCCAGCTTGCGCCCGTCGTCCTCCTCCAGCTCGCTGGAGACGCTCAGGTCGAAGGAGCGTGGCCGGCCGCCACCCTGGGTCACCAGCGCCTCAACGACTCGGATCGCCGAGATGATGTAGTCGTCCTCTCCTCCGACTGCCTCGGCCTGGCCGTCCTGCGGTCGGCGGCGCCAGGACCTGGAGCCGTTGGCGTAGAGCCGTGAGCTGATCGTGCCCGCATACTCGCCGGAGGGGGAGCAGGGCGTGATGCGTACGGTGATGAATCGGTCGACGGCGACCAGGACCGCTCGGTGGCCGGGCTCGACGACGGCGTACTCTCCGGCGATGTAGAGCTTGCCCGGCGCCCTGGAGACGACATCGCCGCCGTGAGAGGTCAGGGGCATGGGCCCTCCTCGATACGCACCCCGCCGCCGGGACACCTCACCGAGACGGTGGTGCCGGTCAGACGGTCCCGCAGCGCGGCGGCGACCTCCTTGGCGCGGGCGCCCTCGGTGAGGACCTTGACGTTGGGTCCAGCATCGATCGTTGCCCAGACGGGCAGCCCCTCCTCGCGCATGGCGCGGATCGCGTGCAGTGCCGCCACGGTCTGCGGCAGCCAGTAGATGATGCCAGGGCGGGCCGCGATCATCGTGGCGTGCATGCCCAGGGCGTTGCCCTCGACGATCTCCCCGAGCCGTGCCAGGTCGCCCGCCCGGACCGCTTCCAGCGCCACCTGAAGGTCCCTTCCGCTGGCCTCGACCCAGGCGGGGAAGAGAGGGGAGGACGACATGGTGGCCCGCATGGCCAGGGTCGAGCTGATGGGTTTGTAACGCTGCGAGAGCACGACGACGACCATCGCCAGGTCCATCTCGCAGGCGACCGGCTCGGCGTAGGAGGAGGCGTCGTCGTGGCCCGCGTTCCACAGGACCAGCCCGCCGAAGACGGAGCGGGTCGCCGAGCCCGAGCCGCGTCGGGCCAGTCTGGAGAGCTCCCGGCCATCGAGATCCATGCCGGCAGCCTGGGAGGCCGCTGCCGCAAGCGCCGCGAAGCCCGCCGCCGAGCTCGCTAGGCCGGCCGCCAGCGGGACCGAGGCCCGGGAGGTGATGGTTGCCGGGGCGGTGACGCCTGAGCGGGCGCGCACCAGGTCGAGGAACCGGGTCACTCGCTCCAGCTCCACGGCGCTGGGGGAGGCCCCGTTGATCGTCACCGAGTCTGCGGCGCCGTCCCCGCCGTCGAAGGAGACCGTTGTCGTCGTCCGGGTGCCGCCGAGGGTGAGGGACAGGCTCGACGTGGCTGGGATCGCCTGTGCCTCATCGACCTTGCCCCAGTACTTGATGAGCGCGATGTTGGTGTTCGCGCTGGCCGTCGCGGTCGTGATGGCGGACGGGGAGGAGCCGGCAGCGGCTCCAGGGGGTACGGCGGTCACTCGTCCACCTCGCTGATGCGCATCCGATAGCTCCATGTCTCCGGTGCGCCGGTCTGTTCCAGGGCGGCACGCACCCGGCGCGTGGCGGACTCGCCGGTGACCAGGGCGATGACGCAGCCGCCGAGTCCTCCGCCGGTGAGCTTGGCGCCCAGTGCCCCGGCGCTGCGGGCGGCTTCGGTGAGGTCATCGAGGATCGGCAGGCTCAGGCTGAGCTCGGTCAGCACCGCGTGCGCCTCGTCCATGGCGACCCCGAGGGCCGGGGCGTCGGCCTGGTCCAAGGCCATGATCGCGTTCTGGGTGAGTGCTCCCAGTCGGTTGATACGCGGGCCGATGTTGTCAGGATCGTTCTCGTAGCGCCGGCGCAGGCCTCCAACGGCCTCTCGGGTGGAGCCGTGGATCCCGGAGTCGGCGATGATGAGGGAGGCGTTCTCAACGCGCTGGCTCAGGGGCCGCATCTGCCCTCCCTGGAACCGGATGGGGCATGGGGAGCAGGTGGCGGCGGCGTCGAGCCCCGACGGCTTGCCGTGAGCGATCTGCTCGGCCATCTGCGTCAGGGCGAACAGCTCGTCCGCGGTGGCCTCGCGCCCGCAGGCGTCCAGAACCGCACGGATGATCGCGCCGGCCGCCGCGGCCGACGAACCGAGCCCGCGCTCATGGGGGAAGTCGCTGACGGTAGTGATCTCAAGGGCCTGGTCCAGGCACCCGGAGAACTCCCGTGCCACCTCGAAGGCTCGCGCCACGCTGGCGAACCGGGGGCCGGCCTGCGTCAGGGGGCCCGAGTAGTCCAGGCTGGTCAGCGTAGAGGGGCCCGAGGTCGGTCTCACAGTGGCTCGCATCCGCAGGTCCTGCAGCGGTACGGCGACGGCGGGGTGGCCGTAGACCACGGAGTGCTCACCCAGAAGAATGGCCTTCGCCCACGTCTGGCCGTGTCCCTCGCGCAGGGAGGAGTGCCTGTCCATATGCTTCCTTGCCTGTGGCCCGCGAGCAGGGGGACGTGACGCGGCCGAACTCAGGGATAAGAGGGTCGACGAACCCTCCGATGGGATGGAGCGTATCGGGCCTTTCTCGAGGGCCGCAAGTCGTCCCTGAACAGCGTCAAGGCCTTCGGATCGCCCGGTGCGTCGTCGTTGGTCAGCCGGTCCCGAATCGCGTGATCTCGTACGGTCGGGCGGGCTCCGTTGGGGCCGTGGCGTCAGACCCCGTAGGATCGCCCTCGTGCTGCACAGACTCTCCACCTCCTTCATCCGAACCCTGCGCGAGGACCCGGCCGATGCCGAGGTCGCCAGCCACCGCCTGCTCGTACGCGCCTGCTACGTCCGCCGGGCTGCTCCCGGGGTCTACACCTGGCTGCCACTGGGGCTGCGGACACTGCGCAAGATCGAGGACATCGTGCGCCAGGAGATGGACGCCATGGGTGGCCAGGAGGTCCACTTCCCGGCACTCCTGCCGGCCGAGCCCTACCAGGCCACCGGGCGCTGGGACGACTACGGCCCCACCCTGTTCAAGCTCCGCGACCGCAAGGACGGGGACTACCTGCTGGCCCCCACCCACGAGGAGATGTTCACCCTCGCGGTCAAGGACCTCTACTCCTCCTACAAGGACCTGCCGGCCGTCGTCTACCAGATCCAGACCAAGTACCGCGACGAGGCCCGCCCCCGCGCCGGCATCATCCGCGGCCGCGAGTTCGTCATGAAGGACTCCTACTCCTTCGACATCGACGACGCCGGCCTGGCCGCCGCCTACCAGGCCCACCGCGACACCTACGAGCGGATCTTCACCCGTCTGGGCCTGGACTACGTCATCGTCAACGCCATGGCCGGCGCCATGGGCGGATCCCACTCCGAGGAGTTCCTCCACCCCTGCGAGATCGGTGAGGACACCTTCGTGCGCTCCTCAAGCGGTTACGCGGCCAACGCCGAGGCCGTCACCACCGTGGTCCCCGAGCCCGTGGACGCCTCCGGGATCGGCCCGGCGCGCGTGGTCGACACCCCTGACACCCCCACCATCGACTCCCTGGTCGAGCTGTGCAACCGTGCCTACCCGCGCTCAGACGGGCGGGACTGGACGGCCGCCGACACCCTCAAGAACGTCGTTGTCACCCTCATCCACCCCGGCGGCGAGCGCGAGCTGCTGGTCGTCGGCGTGCCCGGGGACCGCGACGTCGACATGAAGCGCCTGGAGGCCGCCGTCGCCCCCGCCGAGGTCGAGATGGCCGGCGACACCGACTTCGAGACCCACCCCGAGCTCGTGCGCGGCTACATCGGCCCCAGTGCCATCGGCCCCAACTCCCCGCTGCGGCGCGTGGAGAAGCGCGAGGACGGCACCGAGGTCCTCACCGGCTCCGTGCGCTACCTCGTCGACCCCCGGATCGTGGAGGGAACCAGCTGGGTCACCGGTGCCAACAGCGACAAGAAGCACGTCCTGGACCTGGTCATGGGCCGCGACTTCACCGCCGACGGCACCATCGAGGCCGCCGAGGTCCGTGAGGGCGACCCCGCCCCCGACGGCTCCGGTCCCCTCCACCTGGCCCGCGGCATCGAGATCGGCCACATCTTCGAGCTGGGACGCAAGTACTCCCAGGCCCTGGGACTGACCGTCCTGGACGAGAACGGCAAGGCCCGCGTGGTCACCATGGGCTCCTACGGCATCGGCGTCAGCCGCGTCATGGCCGCCCTGGCCGAGGCCAACCACGACGACAAGGGACTGACCTGGCCCGCCCAGATCGCCCCCTACCACGTGCAGGTCCTGGCCACCGGCAAGGACCAGGCCGTCTTCGACGTCGCCGAGCAGATCGCCTCATCCCTGGACGCCGACGGCGTCGAGGTCCTCTACGACGACCGCCGCAAGGTCTCCGCCGGCGTGAAGTTCGCCGACGCCGAGCTCCTCGGCCTGCCCTACACGCTGGTCGTCGGCCGGGACCTGGCCAAGGAGGGAACCGTGGAGATCCGTGACCGCCGCACCGGCGAGCGCCGCTCCGTGCCCGCCGACGCCGCCGCAGCCGAGCTCAGCACCACCGTCCGCGCCGCCCTGGAGGCCGCCCGTCACTGAACGGCACGGCCGCTCAGTCCTCCAGCCAGCGCTTGGTACGACGCAGCTCGACTCGTCCGGTGGGACCACCGCTGCCGAGGCAGGACAGGAGTGCTGCCGCGTCATCGGCATCGGCAACCAGGTGAAGCCGGCACGGACCCACTCGTGTGGACCAGGAACGGACGAAGGCCTCCATATCGGCTCGGGAGCGGGCCAGGGCCGTCGGAACCGCAAGGTGAACACTGTCATCGTGGTTCCATGCCCCCAGCGCCAGCAGCCTTCCCAGGAGACGCCGCAGCCCGTTCAGAGGCTGCTCGGCCGTACCTCGAGCCAATGTTGCGGTAGCGGCCTCGAGGATGAAACGAGGACGGCGCACCGGGGAGCTCAGGAGCTCGGTGAGGATGTCGGCGAACCGAGCACTCTGACGGGTCCCCACCCCGTCCAGGCCGATCAGCACACGCGGACGAGATCCGCCGAGCGAATCGGTGGCACTCTCGCGAACCACGAGGTCGGGGCAGGGTCCGCCAGCGGGCTCCCCGTCCGCAGTGAGGTCGTATCGCGGCAGGACAACATCGAGAACGGCGCGAGCCGCTGCACTCCAGAAGGCCGTGGGCGATCCCCGGCGCAGCAGGGCCGGGGCGCTCGTGATCTCGACCGCCTCCAGCACGCGGCCACGGCCGCGTTGTGACACTCGGTGTGCTGCGGGTGCTTGAGCGAGCCATCGCCGCGACTCGATCCGACGATCGAGGCCGGTCAGGGTGGCGGAGTTGAGGGCATCAATATCCTCCGGGGAGGCGCCGTCATCCATTCTCTCGAGAAGGCGGCGCTGGACCGGTGTCAGCATGGCATCGAGCCCCGTCTCGACAACAGGAGCGCCACCAGGCTCGTCGGAGGCCGACACCGGGGCGCTCTCGGGATCATCGATCCGCACCAGTGACCACAGGTGCTCGGCCTTGCGACGCAGTCGGTTCAGGTCCGGGTCGGAGCGCAGTCGGGGATGGGTTGGCAGGAGGCAGGTGACGGACCAGTTGTGAGCGACCTTGTCGACCCAGCCTGGGTCCAGACGCATCGTGCGACCGCGCAGCTGCTGCGTTGAGGCCGAGGTCGTCGCCGCCGTCAGATCGATGAGCGTGTTGACGGCAGGGCAGTCCCAGCCCTCGCCGAGCAGCCCCCGGGTGCCCACGACGAGTCGTACCTTCCCGGCAGCGACCAGCTCACTGACGGCCAGGACGAGCCCGGCGCTGCCAACTCCCTGCCCGGTGACCGAGAGCATCCAGCCGTCATCGGTGGCGGGGAGTGCGAGACCGGTGCTCCGACGCAGCCGATCCAGCAGCGAGGTGTCACCGCTGGCCAGGCTCAGGCGGGAACTGGTCAGCAGCACCGGGTGCAAGGAGCGCAGATCCGCATCACTGAGCAGCGTACTCATACAACGCACCGCGCCTCCCGCAGGGCCGGGGCGTGAAGCTGGGACCAGGACGTCGAGCGCTCGGTGAGGAGCTGAGTGCTCGGCCGCATCGGTGACAACCACTGCTCGCAGCCGATCGCCGATGGAGTCGAGCTCGTGACGCAGGATGTCGACGATGGCCGTGTCCTTGGCCCTGGATGCGGCAGTGATGGTGTCCACCGGGGACCGTCCCGCCCGGATACCGGAATCGGTCAGGTACAGCCCGAAGCCTCTGAGCAGCTCGCGTGTGGACTCCCAGTCCCGCCGGCGCTCCGGCGCCGCCAGAAGGCGGTCATGAGCGTACCGACCCAGGAGCCTGAGCTCATCGTCAAGATCAAGCAGGTCGAGCTCGGGCAGGAGCGGAACAACTCGAGTGCTCAGAGTCGTGCCCCGGTAGCTGCCTATTCTGCGCAGCAGCGCTGCTGCGGATGCGGCCAGGAGCGGGTCGGTGTCGAAACCCGCAACGATCCGACGCACCAGCTCGTCCTCCTCGTAAGGCCTCGCTGTCGTAGGGGCATGGTCGTCATCCGTCTCAGCGATGCGAGGCAACGTCCCCGACCCGCTCCCGTCACCTGGAGCCGTGGACGACGTGGGCGGGGCGACAACCTCAAGCAGGTAGTCGACGCCGTCGGGGCTCAGCAGCAGCTCGCCCACCCGGTGACGGAGCTCCTCTCCGGCGACGGCCAGGAACTCCGTCTCCTCCGGGGACGGGAGCGTGAACCAGGCCAGTTGACGGCAAGGGGCGAGGTGACCGGCGCGGATGACGGCCGGAACCGGGACCTCAGCGTTGATGTCGCCCAGGAGCGCGCGATAGCGGCGGGCCGACCGGTCCTCACCCGAGGGCTCAGTGGCCGTCAGACCGATGAGCGTGGGGGACAGGCCCGCTCGTTTCAGACGCCGTACGAGGTAGTGGACGACGATGGCCCAGTGGGCCTTCAGATGATGGCACTCGTCGAGGACGATGGTGGCGACTCCCGCGGTGACGAGTGCGTCCAGGCGTGCCCGGGCACCTGGACCCAGAATCGCGTCGATGGCGTCGTCGTCGAGCTCATCGATCCGGCGGCGGGTGGTGGCAGTACGTGAACGGAGTCCACGGCTGTAGGCCCGGGGATTATCGGCCTCCAGGCGCTTCAGCCACGCCTCGGCGCTCCCGGTGCTTCGTCCGTCGGCCGTGAGCTCAGTGAGCCAGTGCGAGCGGGCCGCCTCGCTCCAGGCGGGGGAGGAGCCGACGACGGCCAGGGACTGATAGGTCAGCACCGTCAGGTCGGCGGCTTCCGCAGCCTGCTCTGGACGCGCGCCCGGCAGGTGGGCGCCGACGGAACCAGTGACCGAAGGAGAGCCGAAGGAGGAGGTGAAGAGCTTCTGCGCCTGATGGATCCACTGCGCCCTGATGACCGTGGTGGGTACGAGGACGAGCGCACGGCGGCCGTTGCGCACGGCCAGCTCCAGCCCCATGAGCGTCTTACCCGCTCCCGGTGGTGCGAGCAGGTGAAGCGTGGATCCGTCGTCGGGATGGAGCCGGTCAAGGAGACTCTGCTGGTAGTCGCGTAACGGCACTCGACGTGTCCACCGGCGCAGCGGGCGCTGCGTGGTGGGGGCGGCTGCGCTCTTCATGTCTCACCTCGAGGCTGCGTCGCCCTGGATATCGGCCAGGCGCTCCTCGGTCTCCTGCTGCTCAACCACGTGCTCGTGGGCCGGGTTGAAGACGTTGTCGATGGGACCCAGGAGGGCGCCACGTGGGTCGCGCTTGCGGCGCCGCCAGTAGAGCCGGCCACGGCGCTCCATCCACAAGAAGAGCTGGTCCACGGCTGCCAGGGCGGCGATGGCGGCTACGGCCGCCACGAGAAGACGCATGTCAGGCGGCGTAGCCGGGCAAGGAGGAGAAGTCCGCGCCCCAGGCGGTGGCGCGCCGGGCGGCGTCGACCGCACCGGTGACGGCCGCCTCGCGGGCCGGGCTGGAGGCCTTGGCGGAACCGGCCTCCTCCACCTCCGACGACACGACGGCGGACCACACCTGCCGGGCCCAGAGCACCTGGGTGCTCACGTTGGGGTCGGTGGACTCACTCGGTGCGGCGTAGGCGCCCAGCCGCTTGTCCTCAGAGCCCGCGGCCACCGCGGCGTTGACCACGGCGGTGGCGGCCTTGGCGTCGGCGATCGCCCGAGTGCGCTCGGAGTCGTCGCTGCGCGCGGCAAGCTCCTCCATGGCGTAGCGGGCCGCGTCATAGGAGGTCAGCAGACCGGAGCTGATCTTGGAGCCCTGCGCCACCTCCACCCGAGGCTTGTCCGCCGAGCTCGGCGGCTCGAAGAGATCATGCTGGAGACTCCAGGCCACCGTCAGCGAGGTGAAGAGCCGGGCATCCTGCTCCGAGGCGGCGGCGATCGCCGCGCGGCGGGCCAGCGTCGATCCATCGGCCAGGGCCGTGGCCAGGTCCTGTGCGGAGGCGCCCGGCGAGGCCGACGGCACGGGAGCCACCGTGGGGTACGCGGAGGGCACCTGAGAGGGCCAGGGCTGCCACACCCCGCCCAGGGTCTCGAGCTGGGCATCAGCCGTCTGCTTGACCCCCTCGGCCAGACCCGTCGTCGTGGCATCCCCGCCGCCGGCCTGCGCGACCACGCCAGCGGTGGAGGAGATGAGCGCAGCCTGCCTGGCCAGTCCATCACGAGCGGTCTCTGCCGCCGAGGCCGACGGCAGGGACGCCGGGGAGCCCTTCCCCAGGCGCAGCCCGCAACCGCTCAGCGCCGCGGTCACAGCCGTTCCCACCGCGAGCACCATGGCGCGGCGCGTCAAGCCGTGGCCCGCCGCACCGGTGTCGCCACTGGTACGGGGCCTGGCGCCGACCCGGTCACTGGAGGGCGGCTGAGAGCCGTTCGACTGGGCGGGGAGGGGAGCGCGGCGAGTGTTCACCGGGGAATCCTCCCACAGACGGCAGGTAGCATGATCCCGACCTCGACCACCTCGACCATGTTGACTATGTTGACCGCGTTCGTCCGGGCCTTCGGCTCGGGCCAGTACGGGAGGAAGAACGACCATGGCAGCCCATGAGCCGCGCAAGGATCCGCGCCAGCGCGCTGACGCTCTGGCCCGCAGTCTCACCGATCTGCTCGCTCCGATCGTCAACGACGCCGGGCTTCATCTCGAGAGCGTGGAGACCACCCGGGCGGGCAAGTACTCGGTCGTGCGCGTCTTCGTGGATCTGGTCGACGGTCCCGGAGACCTCGATCTCGACGCCCTGGGGCCCGTGACCGCGGCCATCTCCCAGGCTCTCGACGAGGCTGACCCCGTCAAGGGGCAGTACACCCTTGAGGTCTCCACCCCCGGAGCCGAGCGGGAGCTGACCACCCTGCGTCACTTCCGACGTGCCGTTGGTCATAGTGCCCGGGTGTGCACGGCCGATGTCGAGCTCACCGGCCTCGTCGCCGCGGCCGATGCGGACGACGAGGCCGACGACCACAATGGCGGCATGGTCGGGATTGAGGTCGACGGCGTCGAGCACCGCATCGCGCTGGGGGACATCACCGAGGCGCGGATGGTGGTGGCCGGGCTCTAGAGCCGGGCAACAGGCCGAGAATCCATAAGATGCTCCCCGCGGATAGCGACCGGGAATAATGTGTGTCCTGATAACTGATAGGTTGACGGACCGGCCCGGACAGACGTGATGGACCATCCGACCCGTCACGGGCTACCGTCGACGGGAACCCAGTGCACACCCGCTCAGCGGACCAGAGAGGACCCAAGGACCCATGGACATCAATATGCCGGAGCTGCGAGGCGCTGCCGACGAGCTCGGTATTGACCTGGACAACCTGCTGCCCGCTATCGAGGACGCCATCCTGGGGGCCTACTCCAAGGTTCCGGGGGCCATCCGCGGCGCCCACGTCGAGATCGACCGTCGCACCGGGCACATGAGCGTCCTGGCCCCGGAGGTCGACGAGGAGGACCAGCCCACGGGGGAGTACTTCGACGACACCCCCGACGACTTCGGCCGCATCGCCCAGGCCACGGCCCGCAGCGTCATCGTCCAGCGCATCCAGGACCGCCGCGACTTCGAGGTCCTGGGCGCCTTCAAGGACAAGACCGGTGAGCTGATCTCCGGCACCGTGGAGCAGGGGCGCGACCCCCGTATCGTCTACGTGCGCCTGGATGAGGAGCACGAGGGCATCATGCCTCCCCATGAGCAGGTGCCCGGTGAGCGCTACCGCCACGGAGACCGCGTGCGCGCCTACGTCACCGACGTCTCGCGCGGCACTCGGGGGGCTCAGATCATCCTGTCGCGCACTCACCCCGGTCTGGTTCGTAAGCTCTTCGAGCGCGAGGTTCCCGAGCTCTCCTCGGGTGACGTCGAGATCGTCTCCGTCGCCCGGGAGGCCGGCCACCGCACCAAGATGGCAGTGCGCTCCAAGGTCCGCGGCGTCAACGCCAAGGGGGCCTGCATCGGCCCCATGGGGCAGCGGGTGCGCGCGGTCATGACTGAGCTCGGTGGAGAGAAGATCGACATCGTGGACTATTCCGAGGACCCGGCGCGCTTCATCGCCAACGCCCTGTCCCCGGCCCGTGTGGCCGCCGTGGGCGTCATCGACGCCGAGGAACGCACTGCGCGCGCCATCGTCCCCGACTTCCAGCTCTCCCTGGCTATCGGCAAGGAGGGGCAGAACGCCCGCTTGGCCGCGCGCCTGACCGGGTGGAAGATCGACATCCACGCCGATGCCGAGTCCGGTGAGATCACTCCCGGCCAGGGCTCCCAGTCCGACGACGTGACAGGTCCCTCAGAGCTGGGCGACTGAACCGCCCTGCGGGGCGATGTAGACTTTCCGGCGGACCTTTGCGGGTCCTGCGCCGGGATTCCCCGGTTGCGGTACCCGCGTCAGCGGTTGCAGAGCAGCGGAAGGACGCCGACGGACGGTGGTCACCATCCCCCACGTGCCCGAGCGCACCTGTATCGGCTGTCGACAAAGGGCCCCGCGGACGCAGATGCTGCGTCTCGTCCTGACGCCGAGCGGTGAGCTCGACGTCGATGCCCGGGCCGTCAGACCCGGGCGCGGCGCCTGGATCCACCCGGATCCGGCGTGCCTCGACCTTGCTGAACGACGACGCGCCGCTCCACGCGCTCTGCGCACCGGCGGACCACTGGATGTGGCCCGGGTGCGCGGGTTCCTGGAGAGGAGGATGGTTAACGACGGCGAGGTCCCCGCTGCCCGACCGGGTGAGCGGACCACCGATAGCGAAGGCGGGTAGGAAGCCGATGGGCACCCGATGAGTACCCAGCGATGAGCTGCCTCTAGAAGCACCCACCCCTGTCCGGGGTGGGAAACCGGACAGGAGAAAAGTGGCTAAACCACGCGTTCATGAGCTCGCCAAGGAGCTCGACCCCACTGGCAAGAAGGTCACCTCGAAGGTGATCCTGGCCTGGCTCAAGGACCAGGGAGAGTTCGTCAAGGCGGCCTCCTCCGCCGTTGAGCCCCCCGTCGCTCGCCGGGTTCGCGAGCACTTCGCCGCCCAGGTGCAGGAGGCGCCGGCGGACACCCAGGTCGACAAGCCGGCCAAGACCGACTCTCAGGCCCCCAAGCCCTCCAAGAGCGCCCCCAAGCCGGGAGCTCAGGGCGCCAAGCCGAGAGCCGCCGGTGCTCAGGACCAGGCTCCGAGCCCCGCCGCCAAGCCGGCCGCCCCCAAGCCGGGAGCCGGCGCACCCAAGCCAGGGGCTCAGTCCGCCAAGCCGAGTGACCCCACTCCGGCCCCGGCGGCCGCCGCCAAGCCGGCGCCCCAGCCGAGTGCTGCCGCTGAGGCACCCAAGGTCCCCAAGCCCGGAGCCGGCGCCCCCAAGCCTGCGGCCGCCTCTGGCGCCCCGACGCCCGGCGCGCGCCGCAACGCCCCGACTCCGGGGCCCCGCCCCAGTGCGCCGCGCCCTGGCAACAACCCCTTCGCCACCTCCCAGGGCATGCCCCGCCAGGGTGGTCAGACAGGTCGAGGAGGCCAGCGCTCAGGTCAGTCGCGCTCTGGCGCGCCGCGCCCCGGCAACAACCCCTTCGCCACCTCCCAGGGCATGCCCCGACCGGGTGGCTCCGGTGGACCCCGTCCCCAGGGCGGCCCGCGCCCCGGTGGCCCCCGCCCTCAGGGCGGCGCACGGCCGCAGGGCGGTGCACGGCCTCAGGGAGCCGGACGCTCCGGTGCCCCGCGTCCGGGCGGTCCGCGTCCCAACCCGGGCATGATGCCCGGCCAGTCCTCCATCGGGCGCCCCGGTGCCCCCGCACGAGGCGGTGCCGGCGGCGGTGGCCGTGGCTCGCGTCCCGGCGGCGGCGGTCGTCCCGGTGGCGGCGGTCGTCCGGGCGGCGGCTTCGGCGGACCCCGTGGTGGCCGCGGCGGTCGCGGTTCCACCCAGGGCGCCTTCGGGCGCGGTGGCGGTGCCCCGCGGGGACGCAAGTCCAAGCGGGCCAAGCGCCAGGAGTTCGAGCAGCAGAGCGCGCCGTCGATCGGCGGTGTCATCGTCCCGCGCGGTGACGGCTCCACCCCGGTGCGCGTGCGCCAGGGGGCCACGCTCACGGACCTGGCCGAGAAGATCAACGCCAACCCCGCGGCCCTGGTGACCGTCCTGTTCCACCTCGGTGAGATGGCCACGGCCACCCAGTCCCTCGACGAGGACACCTTCGCCCTCCTGGGCGCCGAGCTGGGCTACAACGTCCAGATCGTCTCGCCCGAGGACGAGGACCGCGAGCTCCTGGAGTCCTTCGACATCGACCTTGAGCCCGACGAGGACGACGCCAACCTCCTGCCCCGGCCCCCGGTGGTCACGGTCATGGGCCACGTCGACCACGGTAAGACCAAGCTGCTGGACGCCATCCGCTCCACCGACGTCGTCGCCGGTGAGGCCGGGGGCATCACTCAGTCCATCGGCGCCTACCAGGTGCGCGTCAACCTGAACGACGAGGAGCGTCCGATCACCTTCATCGACACCCCCGGTCACGAGGCCTTCACGGCCATGCGTGCCCGCGGTGCCGAGGTGACCGACATCGCCATCCTCGTCGTGGCCGCCGACGACGGCGTCATGCCCCAGACCGTTGAGGCCCTCAACCACGCCCAGGCGGCCAACGTGCCGATCGTCGTGGCGGTCAACAAGATCGACAAGGAGGGCGCCAACCCGGACAAGATCCGTGGCCAGCTCACCGAGTACGGTCTGGTCCCCGAGGAGTACGGCGGCGACACGATGTTCGTGGACATCTCCGCCAAGCAGCGTCTCCACATCGACGAGCTCCTCGAGGCCGTCCTGCTGACCGCGGACGCCGCCCTGGACCTGCGGGCCAACCCGGACACCGAGGCCCGCGGCGTGACCATCGAGGCCAAGCTCGACAAGGGCCGCGGCGCCGTGAGCACCATCCTGGTCGAGCGCGGCACGCTGCGGGTCGGTGACCCGATCGTGGCCGGAAGCGCCTACGGGCGTGTGCGTGCCATGTTCAACGAGCACGGGGAGAACCTCACCGAGGCCGGCCCTGCCCGCCCGGCCCTGGTCCTGGGTCTGACCAACGTGCCCAGCGCCGGTGACTCCTTCATCGTCGCCCCCGACGACCGCACGGCCCGCCAGATCGCCGACAAGCGTGAGGCCGCCGAGCGCGCCGCCCTGCTGGCCAAGCGCCGCAAGCGGGTCTCCCTGGAGAACCTCACCGATGTCCTCAAGGAGGGCAAGGTCGACACCCTCAACCTCATCCTCAAGGGCGACAGCTCGGGTGCGGTCGAGGCCCTGGAGGACTCCCTGCTCAAGATCGACGTCGGCGAGGAGGTCGCCCTGCGCGTCATCCACCGCGGCGTGGGTGCCATCACGCAGAACGACGTCAACCTGGCCACGGTGGACTCCGCCGTCATCATCGGCTTCAACGTCCGGCCCGCCGAGCGCGTCTCGGAGATCGCCGACCGCGAGGGCGTCGACATGAAGTTCTACTCGGTCATCTACAACGCGATCGAGGACGTCGAGGCCGCCATGAAGGGCATGCTCAAGCCCGTCTACGAGGAGGTCGAGCTCGGCACCGCCGAGATCCGACAGATCTTCCGCTCCTCGAAGTTCGGCTCCATCGCCGGCTCCATCGTCCGCTCGGGCATCATCAAGCGGGGCACCAAGGCCCGCCTGGTGCGCGACGGAGTCGTCATCAACGGCGATCTGTCCATCGAGACGCTGCGCCGCGAGAAGGACGACGTCACCGAGGTCCGCGAGGGCTACGAGTGCGGTATCAACCTGGGCTTCAAGGACCTCGCCGAGGGCGACGTCATCGAGACCTGGGAGATGCGCGAGAAGCCTCGCGACTGAGAACGACAGCGTTCATCAACGGTGGCCGGCCACCCCATTGCGGGGTGGCCGGCCACCGTATCAGACGGACCCGCATCGCCTTGCCCGCGAGAATCGGCGGGTGGGGCGATGAGTGTCAGATGCGCGCGTTGACGTCCTGGTACCCGGAGTCCTCGCGGGTCCCGCCCATGCCGTCACCGACCTCGCTGTAGTGACGAATCAACGTCACCGACCGGACCCACTTAATCATCTTGTAACCGTGGCTCGTCTCGCAGCGCAGGCGCAGCGGAGCACCGAACATGCCCGACAGCGGTGCGTCATTGCGGCCCCAGGCCAGGATCGTGTCATCCTCGAGGGCCATGTCCAGCGGCAGGCACGTGTAGTACGGCTCGACCGGACGCCCGTCGTGCATGTGCTGGGCCATGCCGAAGGACTCGAACATCACCCAGCCGGCCTCGGGATCGATCTGACCGACCTGCGCGAGCAGGTCCCGTACACGGATCCCCGTCCACTTGGCGATCCCCGTCCAGCCCTGCATGCAGGTGTGCATGGTGATCTGGGACTGGCTGGAGATCGACTTGAGCTCCGCCAGGGAGAAGGACGCCGGCGCCGAGACCATGCCACCCACCTCGAGGCGGAAGTCGGCGAAGTCGTTCGCCGCCAGCTCCTGGTACTCCGGAGACTCCTCCCGTGAGGGGGTGCGGGTGTTGACCCAATGGAACTTGGAGATGTCCTTCTCCGTCCAGGGCTTCTTAGCGGCCTGCTGAGAACTGAAGCGGTCCACCGTGAGGCGGCGGATCCCTCGCGTGGCGTCCCACAGGATCCGCTGGCTGCGACGGGTGTCCGTCAGCGTCCAGTAGGACATGGCGATCCATAGCGCCACCACGACGATGATCGTCCCGATCACGGTGACGTAGGCCTGACCCACCCGACTCGGGTCGTAGTAGCCGAAGACGATGTGGGTGAGGTTGTGAGGAGCGTGCACGATGAACACCAGGCCCACGTGAACGATGGCGAAGCCCAGGTAGATGAACATGCCGATCAGGTGCAGGGATCGGGCGGCCTGGCGGCCGCCGAACATCTTGGCGTACCAGGGGAAGCGGCCCACGACGGCGGGGGACATGACCGGTCCCGTGATGATCATCAGCGGAGCGGCGATGAAGACGATGAAGAAGTACCCCAGCTGCTGGAGGCTGTCGTAAGGGGTGAAGTCGCACAAGGACGGGGTGCGCAGGTGCGCGTAGGTCAGCAGGGAGTCCCAGGCCTCGGGCAGGATTCGCCACGTGGTGGGAACCAGGCGGTTCCACGCCCCGGTGCCCACGAGGAAGGCGACGTAGATGACGCCGTTGAGCAGCCAGAAGCTGGTGGCCACCCCGTGCCAGGCGCGCCCCAGCCCGATCTTGGCTCGGCCGGGCAGGGACAGCAGGGGGGAGAGGTCGCGCTGATCGTCCCGGGCGGTGAAGGCCCCCTCCTCGAGGGGCACCTTGTCCTTGGTGAACCGGATCCACTCGGAGCCGGGCTCGCACTGGTCCTTGAAGTAGAAGCGCGGGTGCGAGGCGATGATCTCAATCCCGGAGCGGAGGAGCACGCCCATGAGGAGGAAGTTGATGAAGTGGGTGACGCGCAACCACAGTGGGAAGGTCTCAGTGTCGACGCACTGTTGGGCGACGTCGTTGGCGGTCTGTGCGGCTAGGGGCAAAAGGGACATCGTCGTGCCTTACAAACGGGGTGACAGTCTTTCCGTATAAATGATTGTACTGCTGTTTCTCGGTTCTATGTAGGGGATGGTGACAAGATGTCGCGATCGAGATGTCGGCGCGGCGGAGGTGGAGTTACATCAGCCTTCCTTAAATAGGAAACACAATAGTGACTAAAATAGGTGGCGTCCTGGCCATCGTGTCGTTCCACGTGTTGAATATCAATGGAGAGAATCTGAGGAAATGGGACCGATTGGCTGGGATATCGACGGAGAAGTCCTGGATTGTTCCCCCGCGATGCTCTGCAAGGCTTGTACGGTGGCTGTGACGACGCGGAAGACGTCCGCCGTCTCCTGAGATACACGGAGGTAATCTCATGTCATCCGCTGCCACGACTGAGGGGGCGTCCTCCCGACGCGCTCGCCTCATCGGCAAGGGGTGGATCCAGGGGGTCGCCCTGGTCATGCTCTTCGGATTCACTGTCATGGGCCTGCTGGCCTACCGCACCTACACCAATTCCATGCCTCAGCCGCAGAAGGTGGTCACCGAGAGCGGTGAGACTCTCTTCACGACGCAGGACATCACCGAGGGGCAGAAGCTCTTCCAGGCCAGAGGTCTCATGGAGTACGGCTCCATCCTGGGGCACGGCGGCTACCTCGGTCCGGACTTCACCGCCGAGTACCTTCGCATGGAGGCCACGAGCGTCAAGAAGCAGCTCGCCGCCCAGGGGGTCGCCGACCCGGCGGCCGCCACCAAGGAGATGATGCGGACCAACCGCTACGACCCCTCTACGGGAACCCTGGTGTGGACCGATGAGCAGGTCAAGGCCTACAACGAGGCCGTCAGCCACTACACCACGATGTTCGGGCCCGATGCACACAGCCACGGCCTCAAGCCGGATCTCATCACCGACCCTGTCCAGGTCAAGCAGGTGACGGCCTTCTTCGGCTGGACCGCCTGGGGCTCGTCAGCGCAGCGCCCCGGTCATGACTACTCGTACACGAACAACTGGCCCGCCGAGTCCTTGGTCGGCAACGCGCCCACTGGTGACCTCATGATCTGGTCGGTCCTGTCGCTGATCGTCCTCATCGGTGGAACCGGCGTCATGTTCGCCATCTACGGCCGCTGGAGCCAGAAGATCGGCTGGCACTCCGAGGAGGCCCCGGCCCTGTCCTTCCGGCAGCCCGAGGAGGTCGGACTGACCAAGTCGCAGCGGGTGGTGGCCTGGTACGTCTTCACCATCGCCGCCCTCTTCCTCGTCCAGACGCTCCTGGGAGCCCTGGCCGAGCACTACCGGGCCGACGTGCTGTCCTTCTTCGGCTTCGACCTGGGCCGGCTCCTGCCCTTCTCCCTGGCCCGCACCTGGCACGTCCAGCTCTCCTTGTTCTGGACCGCCATCGGGCTGCTCGCGGCCGGCCTGTTCCTGACCCCGTTCATCGCCAGGCGCGAGCCGAAGAAGCAGCACGTGCTGGTGTGGACCCTGTTCATCGCCGCCACGGTGGTCGTCGTCCTGTCCTGCCTGGCGGAGGGGGCCAGCCAGCACGGCCTGAGCTGGGCCAAGGGGCCGCTGTTCGCCCAGCAGTGGGAGTACCTCGACCTGCCCTTCGTCTTCCAGGTGCTGCTGACCCTGGCCCTGTTCGTATGGGTGTTCATCATCTGGCGCGCCATGCGTTCGCGCCTGAGCAACGAGCACGTGGCCAACATGCCCTGGCTGTTCATGTTCGCGGCCCTGGCGATCCCCGCCTTCTACGCCGTGGGGATGATGGCGCGCACCGGAACCCACGTCACCGTCGCCGAGTTCTGGCGCTTCTGGGTGGTGCACCTGTGGGTCGAGGACTTCCTCGAGCTGTTCACCACCGTCATGGTCGCCTACGTCTTCGTCCTGCTGGGCGTTGTCCGTGAGAGGATCGCACTGGGCATCATCTTCATGGACATCATCCTGTACTCCGCCGGCGGCGTCATCGGCACCATGCACCACCTGTACTTCTCCGGCACGCCGGTCGAGCACATGGCCCTGGGCGCCTTCTTCTCAGCTGCTGAAGTGATCCCCCTGACCTTCCTGACGGTGGAGGCCTGGGCCTTCATGCAGCTGGGCGCCAACCGCCACGGCAAGGAGGCCGGTCCCTTCCCGCACCGCTGGGCCGTCATGTTCCTCATGGCCGTCGGCTTCTGGAACTTCCTGGGGGCCGGTGTCTTCGGCTTCCTGGTCAACCTGCCTATCGTGTCCTACTACGAGATCGGGACGGCACTGACGGCCAACCACGCCCACGCCTCCATGATGGGCGTCTACGGCTTTATGGCGCTGGCGCTGGGGATGTTCGCCCTGCGCTACCTGGTGCCGGCCGACAAGTGGCCCGAGAAGCTCGCCAAGACCTCCTTCTGGAGCCTCAACATTGGTCTGGCCTGGATGTGCTTCGCCACCCTGCTGCCGCTGGGCATCCTCCAGCTGCGCTACTCGGTGAGCACGGGCTACTTCGAGGCCCGCCAGCTCACCTACGTCACCAACTCGGTCAACACGATCATCGAGTGGGGGCGGATGCCCGGCGACCTCATCTTCATCCTCGGCGGAGTCCTGCCCTACCTCTACATCGCCTTCTTGGGACTGAGGAACTGGCGTCGAGGGCGGACGGTGGACACCTTCGCCGAGGACGCCCTCTACGAGGAGATCCAGGGTGGGCGCAAGGCCTGGCGCGGTGAGCGCGCGGAGCTGAACGACTGATGGACTCACCCGACCTGAGCGTGTGGCTCATCGCCGCCTACGCGCTCATCATGCTGGCTGCTGCGTGGGCCGTGGACGTCCTCGGCTCACGCAGCGCCCGGCACTCCATGTCCTGGAGGCACTCGGACTTCATGTACCACGACGACGTCGACGGCTGGAGGTGCCACGAGGACCAGTGGCTGTGGCCCACCGCCTTCGACCCGGACAAGCGCGTCATCCGCTATGAGGGCGCCCATGCGATCTGCGGGCGCTGCCCGTCCAAGGACAGCTGCTCGCCCACCCCCGGCCCACGGGAGATCACCCGGCCCGTCGACCCGTGGCCCTACTCCGACGCTGGACGGTTCCACCGTGGCGTGGGCCTGGTCATCGCCTGCGTCGGCGTCTTCATCCCGGTACTGCTCATGGTGGTCTTTCACGCCACCGGCGACCTCATCGTCCTGGGCACGACGACCGTCGTCGTCATCGTGGCCGGAGTCCTGCCGCTGGCCCGTCACCTGTGGAGCACCCCCGACACCGCACCGGCCCACCTGCCCCACGTCGGCTCGCAGGAGTACCGGGAGGCCGAGGAGGCTCGTCGCTCATCGGGCACCGGGCCCGTCCCGGTGTCGATCAGCGCACGCCCTTCGGGATACCGCTCAGTGCGTGAGGCGGCCGAGGCGATCGCCACCGCCCAGGCCCGTGCGGCCGCAACGGGGCGCACCGTGCATGTCTCCTTTCTCGCGGACTCCGACGACGCCGCGAAGGCGGACGGCGGGACTGCCGCCTCCGCTGCCTCCGTGGAACCCGAGCTGCGCCGCGTCACCGCCCTGCGCACCCGCAAGCGCGTCCCGACCACTGGCGCCGAGCTCGGGTCGGATGGCACCCGCGGCGGGGCCCGGCGCTCGTGGTCCTCGGCGTGGAATGAGGCCACCGACACCACCAGCAGATGATTCGGGCCCAGCCCTGAGCCACGTCGACCCACCTTTCCTGAAGGATCCTTCATGACTACAACCACCACCGCCATTGCAGCCCTGGCCGTCCTCGTCCTGCTCGCCCTGGCCCTCTCGCTCAAGATCATCACCCAGTACGAGCGGGGCATCGTCTTCAGGCTGGGGCGCCTGCGACCCGTCTACGAGCCCGGCCTGCACCTGGTCGTCCCCTTCCTCGAGCGCCTGGTACGGGTCGACACCCGAGTGGTGACCCTGACCATCCCGCCTCAGGAGGTCATCACGGAGGACAACGTGCCGGCGCGCGTCAACGCCGTCGTCCTGTTCAACGTCACCGACCCGGTCAAAGCCGTCATGGCGGTGGAGAACTACGCGATCGCCACCTCCCAGATCGCACAGACCACGCTGAGGTCCGTCCTCGGCCGGGTCGACCTGGACACCGTGCTCGCCCACCGCAGCGCCCTGAACGCCGACCTTCGCGACATCATCGAGAAGCTCACCGAGCCCTGGGGTGTGGAGGTCAGTGTCGTCGAGATCAAGGACGTCGAGATCCCCGAGCAGATGCAGCGGGCCATGGCCCGTGGGGCCGAGGCCGAGCGTGAGCGCCGCGCCAAGATCATCAACGCCCGCGGTGAGCTCCAGGCCTCCGAGGAGCTGCGTCAGGCGGCCGACACGCTCTCGAAGTCACCGGCCTCCCTCCAGCTGCGCTACCTGCAGACCCTTCTGGAGCTCGGTGCCGACCAGAACTCCACGGTCGTCTTCCCCCTGCCGATGGACATCATCGGACCGCTCCTGGAGCGCTTCGGCCCCCAGGCAGGCCTGCCGGAGGCTAACGAGGGCGAGGGCGGCGAAGGAGCTGGCGCACCGCGTCACCGATGAAGACCGCGACCGCCGCCCACACCAGCACCATGGCCGCCCATCGGGCCGGCGGGATCCGCTCATGGAAGGCGCCCCAGGCCAGCAGGAACTGGATGGTCGGGGCGATGTACTGACCCATCCCGACCACGGACAACGGCACACGCCTGGTCCCGGCGGCGAAGAGCAGCAGGGGCACGGCCGTGACCGGGCCGGCCACCACGAGCAGCGCGAGGATCCACCACCCGTGATCGGGGGCCTGCCAGGCCGACTGACCCTGCCAGGTCAGATGGCCCAGGTAGGCGAGCGCGGCGGGAGTCACGACGGCGCTCTCCACCGTCAGCCCGGTCAGGGCGTCCACGTCGGGCCCGAGCTGCTTCTTGACCAACCCGTACAAGGCGAAGGAGAAGGCCAGCGCCAGGGAGATCCACGGCAGCGAGCCCTGCAGCACCACGAGAAGGGCCACTCCAGCGCCCGCAAACGCGATCGAGACCCGGTGAGCGGGGCGCAACCGCTCATGCAGCACCAGCGAGGCCAGGGCCACCGTCACCAGCGGGTTGATGAAGTAGCCCAGGGCGGCGTCGGCCGTGCGCGCGCTGTTGACGCCGTAGACGTAGACGAGCCAGTTGACCGAGACCAGCAGCCCGCAGACGGCCAGCATCCCCAGCAGGCGCGGTGAGCGCACCACGTCAACCAGCTGCGCCCAGCGGCGCCGCAGGGCGATGAGCGTCAGGCAGGAGACGAGCGTCCAGAGGATCCGGTGACCGATGATCTCCACACTGCCGGCGGCCGAGAGGAGGTGGAAGTAGAGGGGGAAGACGCCCCACAGGGTGTAGCAGCCGATGACCAGAGCCATCCCAGTGCTATCGAGCGTCCCTGACGCCGAGGTCGCCGCGGCCTCAGGAAGGGCCGGTGGCGTAGCAGTCGGGCCGTCTTTCGAGGAGGATGCACCGGGGGAGGAGCTCATTGTGATCTGTTCCTGATCCGTTCGCGCTCGGGGATGGCTGCGGTGACCGTGTCGCCGCTCCGCGTAGCATAGTGAGGCGCACTGGACCGTCTCGGAAGGGCTCGCTCTTTCGCGGGCGAGGACGGCGCGCCGATCGGTCCCGATCGCTCAGCCCCGGGCCTGACAGGCCCGGACCCCGTACGTGAAGGAGCCCCGCCATGGCCGACGCCGCCCGCGCCCGCAAGGTCGCCGACCGCATTCATGAGACTGTCGCCCGTCTCCTTCAGGGGCGAATCAAGGACCCCCGCCTGGGCTTCGTCACCGTCACCGACGTTCGTGTCACCGGGGACCTCCAGCAGGCCACCGTCTTCTACACCGTCTACGGCAGCGATGAGGAGCGGGAGGAGACGGCCAAGGCGCTGCGCTCAGCCAAGGGACTCATCCGCTCCGAGGTCGGCAAGGCGCTGGGTATCCGCCTGACCCCCTCACTGTCCTTCCAGCTCGATGCCCTCCCCACCACCGCCAAGACCCTCGAGGACGCCCTAGCCCAGGCCCGGGTGCGCGACGCCCAGATCGCCAAGGTCGCCGAGGGCGCCACCTACGCAGGTGACGCCGACCCCTACCGCCACGAGGAGGAGGATGAGGAGGCTGAGGACGACGACCCTCAGGCTGAGGAGACCGACCAGGAGCCCGCAACGGACGCCGGGGACCTGTGAAGGCCTCTGAGCGGGCCGACCGCGCACGTCGTCGCCCCGACGTCCCCCGCGGCGCAGTGACCGCTGCCGATGGGCTCCTCGTGGTGGACAAGCCCCAAGGGCTGACCAGCCACGACGTCGTCGGCGCCACCCGCCGCCTGGCGGCCACCCGCAAGGTGGGGCATGCCGGCACCCTCGACCCCATGGCCACCGGCCTGCTGCTGCTGGGCATCGGGCGCGCCACCCGCTTCCTCACCTACCTGGTGGGGGCCGACAAGACCTACGAGGCCACCGTTCGCCTCGGGGCGGAGACCGCGACGGAGGACGCCGATGGGGAGATCGTCGCAGCCCGAGGCTGCCGGATCGCGGACCTGCCCGAGGCCCGCCTCCCCGAGGCGCTGACAGCCCTGAGCGGACCGATCCAGCAGGTGCCCAGTGCGGTCTCCGCCATCAAGGTCGACGGCGTGCGAGCCTACCAACGTGTCCGTGACGGGCAGGACGTCGAGCTGCAGGCCAGGCCCGTCACCATTCACGAGCTGCGCCTGACCGCAGAGCCCCGGAAGGCGATCGTCGAAGCCGACGGTACTCTCAGCGACGGCCCGGACTCGGTGCAGGCCGTCGACATCGACATCCTCGTCTCCTGCTCGTCGGGCACCTACGTGCGCGCCCTGGCTCGGGACCTGGGGCGGGAGCTGGGCTGTGGGGCTCATCTGACCGCGCTGCGGCGCACCGCAGTGGGCCCCTTCGACATTGACGAGGCCCACACCCTGGCGGACCTGTCCGCCCAAGTCGAGACCGACGCCTCCAGCCCTGAGCCTCACGGGGTCTCCACAATCCCACTGGAGGAGGTGGCCCGGCGCTGCTTCGAGCGGCTGGCCCTGACCGAGGGCGAGGCGCGCGCACTGCGCTACGGCCAGCCCCTTGACGCCGAGGTCCTGAAGAGGGCCGAGGCCCCCGAGGGGCGGCGGCTGCAGGCCTCTGCGAAGACGGCCGAGCAGCGCGTCGTGGCCGGATTCGCCCCCGGTGGGCGCCTCGTGGCACTGTTGAGGCACCAGGGCCCACGTGCGCGCCCGGTACTGGTCCTGGACCCGGCCTGAGACGTGCACCCGGGCCGCCGGCCCGTCCGGCGAAAGCACACCCGATGAGCACCTTTGCGTGAGGAGACATGATGAGCCAGACCGGAGGATGCCGCTGCGGATGCGGCGGGCACGGCAAGCGCAACGAGCAGGACGAGCGGGCCGCAGCGCCCACAGTCGCCCAGCCGGTGGGTGAGGGCTACCGGCCCGAGCCCGTGCAGACCTCCCCGGAGGTCGTCGACGCCGTCGCCATCGCCTCAGCGGTGACGACGGCCCTGGGAGCGGGAGCACCGCAGGGCGTCACCCCCGGGCACAAGGCCGGTAACCTGCTGGGCCTGCGCGATGTCTCCGCCTCCGCCTCGGGCGGTGGCGGTTGCGGCTGCGGAGGCCACTGACCCGGCCCCGTCACACGCTGTGGCGCTGGAGGGCCTCGGTGACCGTCGCCAGGCGTGAGGGTCCTTCAGCCTCCTCATATTTGCCCAGGAGCAGGTCCTCTGTGATCTGCCCGTCCACGAGGACCAGGACGCGGTCGGCCCGGGCCGCCACCTGGGTGTCGTGGGTGACCATGACCAGAGTCGTCCCCGAGGCATGAATCTCCCCGAGCAGGTCGAGGATCTGCAGCGCGGTGGCGGAGTTGAGCGCTCCGGTGGGTTCGTCGGCGAAGACGATCCCGGGGTCATTGATGAGGGCCCGGCAGATGCCGGCGCGCTGCAGCTGGCCTCCGGAGACCTCGGTGACGCCGCTGGTGGCCAGCTCGGCGATCCCCATGCGCTCCATGAGCTCCTCTCCACGCGCCGTGACCTCGGAGCGCGGACGTAGACCTGCCAGGAACCCGGGCAGGACGATGTTGTCCAGCAGGCACAGGGTGGTCATGAGGTGTGCCTGCTGGAAGACGAATCCGAAACGTGTCAGCCGCAGCGCTGCCAGCTTCTTCTCGCTCAGGCTCGTGATCTCCTGGCCGCCCAGGAGTACCGAGCCGGCGTCGGGCTGGTCCATACCGCTCAGGCAGTGCAGGAGGGTGGACTTCCCGGACCCGGAGGGCCCCATGATGGCGACGAACTGCCCCTGCTCGACATCCAGGTCGAGGTCTCGTAGGACGGGGGAGTGGTAGCTCTTGGACAGGTGCTGGGCTCGCAGAGCCGGTTGCCCGGCTCCCGCGGTCACGGTCGGTCCGGCGGCTGCTGAGCCGGTGCGCCATGGGGAGCGCGATGGGGTGGAGGCACGCATTCTGTCTCTCCTTACTCGCCGGTGGTCAGGGTCATGGTCAGGGGCATGGTGCGTAGGCGTCTGAGGGCCAGGGCGACGGCGCCGACGACGGTGGCCAGCAGTGCCCCCGGCAGGATGAGCCCCACCAGCCACCAGTTGGGGAGGAGCTGAAGGTCGGGGGCTCCGCGCGAGGCCATGACCGTCCCGATCGCGGGGCTGCCCAGAGCGGAGGCCCCCAGAAGGCCTAGGGCGGTCCCCACCAGCGCCAGGAGGCCGAAACGGATGAGGTACTGCCCCGCAACGGCCCGTCTGGTGCACCCCAGCGCCATCAGGACGCCGATTTGAGGTCGTTCCCGCGAGACGATGAGGACGGTGAACAGCACCGTGATGAGGAAGGACAGCCCCAGCGCGATGGCGCAGGCCAGCGTGGTGACGACGCGGACCTGGGAGCCAGTCGCCCCGAAGAACTGGGCGGCATACTGATTCATGCTGATCGCCTGGATCCCCGGGTACTCGCCGCTCAGCTGCTTGGCAAGGGCGCTGGCCTGCTGGGTGGAGCTGGCATCGGCGTAGACGATCTGCCACAGCGCGGGGGCGCCGTCGTCGAAGGTGGCCTTGGCGGTATGCCCGTTGTTGGTGATGTCCTGGTAAACACCCGTGACCCTCAGGTCCTTGTCGCCGTCGGCGGTCTGGACGGTGACCGTGGCGCTCTCCTTGGTGCCCGCGTCCTGGGCCTGGCTGTAGGACAGGGCGATCTCGTCGTCGGTGGTGGGGGCGCGCCCGGAGAGGTACTCCATGGGGAAGGCCTTGTGGTCCCCGATATCAATGAGCGTCGTCTCCCAGCCGCCGGTGGCACTGGACATCTTGTAGCTGCGGCGCAGCATCGTGGTGTGCCGGGTGATGCGAGGGTCGGAGTCGACGGCCTTCTCCACAGCGGTCAGGTCCTGGACCCCGGCGCGCACGTCGATACGCAGATCGGCCCGACCGGCCCCCAGATAGGTGGCCACACGTGGGTTGCTCAGAGTCGAGGAGACATTCGTCGGCAGCACCATGGTGAAGGTGCACAGCGCCAGGACACCGAGCATCAGGGCGTTGGAGGGGCGCAGTGCCTCGCGCGCCCCGAGCCACACCTGTACCGGAAGGCGACGAAGGGTGGTCAGTCTCCAGCGCTGCCGGCGTGGGCGCAGGGAGGCGCTGGTGCCGCTGCGCAGGGCCTCGATGGCCGAGATGCGGCCGATGCGCCGCAGAGCCAACCAGGTGAAGCCGATGACTCCGAGTGCCAGAGCCAGAACCGTGAGGATCGGCAGCCCCACGCTCCACAGGGTTGTCGCGGGCCGGCCCAGGTAGAGGGTCGTCGGGGCCTCCAGGGCGGTGGCCAGGGGCTGGCCGGCCACGTAGCCCAGGGCCGCCCCCAGCGCTGACAGAGCCAGGTACTTGGCCACGTAGAGGCGGCGTATCCGCATCAGTGGCGCCCCGATGGCCTTGAGCACGGCGATCTGGGCCAGGTCCGTCTCGACGGCCGCCAGCACCGTGTAGCGCAGGGCGAGGACGGCGACAACGGCCAGAATGACAGCCACCACCAGGGCCACTGCCACGATGAGCATGGCGTTGAGTGAGTTCATGAGCTGGATCATCGAGGCGCTGATGTTGATGCCGTTACTGGGCAGACCCGCCTCCTTGTAGGCGTCGATGACGCCGCCGGGAGGGGTGGAGTCGGTCAGGCTCATCTCGATGAGGTACTCGGGCTCGGTGATCTGCTGCTCCAGGGCGGAGAAGTCCTCGGGCGAGACCACCAGGCGCTTGGAGGGGATCATGGTGGCATTCATCTGGGCGTCGCGTGCGAATCCCACGACGGTCAGGGTCGTGGTCCTGCCGGCGCTGGAGACGGTCACGGTGTCGCCGACATCGGCGCTGTTGATCGCCCGGTAGTGGATCGGCAGGACCACCTCTCCCGGCCCCGGGCTGACGGGCTCGCCGTCGTCGTCGAGCAGGAGGTCGAGGTGCTTGGGGGAGGTGATGAAGGCGGGCTCGTTGTAGGAATCGGACTGGTTGACGCCGTTGATGGACAGCTCCTGGCGCGCTACCGGAAGGGTCTTGATGACCTCGTGGTCGGTGACGTCGCTGCGCGCCTGCACCCACGTCTCGATCTCCTGCAGGTCGCGGTCGTCGATCCGGCCGGAGTGCATCTGCACCAGGTCCGGGAGCCTGGCCCGCTGCGAGAGCCGGTGCGTGGCCGACAGGCTGTCCACCACCAGGGACGTCCCGGCCGACATCAGTGCGGCCGCCAGGGCAATGAGGGCGGTCAGGGTGGCGGCCACGACGGCGCCGCGCGCCAGGTCCGCCTTGAGAAGTCGCATCAGCATGACAGCAGCCTCCTTGGAGTCTGTCCTCGGTCTTGCGGTCTCTTTCCCAGATGAGGGAACGGTCTCGACGCTAATCGACTGACGGTCGGTATCGAGAATAGACTGACGGTCGAAACGCGTCAAGGCGTGTCGAGGGCGGCTGGTTCGCATCCGGCCGCGCCCCCGTGGCAGGGTTGTCCCGCGCACGCACCTCTCCCGACCCGGCGGGGTGGGCGGGGGTATGCGGATGCGGATCAAGACAGGGGCGCGGTGCGCCCACGGGCCGATGAGAGCAGGAACAGCGACAGTGGAGGTCTGGTACGGCGCCGAGCAGGTGCCAGCGAGCCTGAGCGCTCCGGGAGGGCCGGGTGCCGTGGTCACGATGGGCATCTTCGACGGCGTCCACCGCGGGCATCAGGCGGTCCTGGGACGCGTCGTCGAGCTCTCCCACGAGCTCGCCCGCGACGGTGAGCGGCCCCTGGCCGTCGCGGTCACCTTCGACCCCCACCCCCGTAGCGTCCACCAGCCCGAGGCCGACCTGCCCCTCATCGCCTCCCTGACCGACCGCCTGGCCTCCCTGGGGGACCTCGGTCTCGACGCGGTCCTGGTCATCACCTACACCCTCGACTTCGCCGCCCAGAGCCCGCAGGACTTCGTGCGCACCTGGCTGGAGGAGCTGCTCGGGGCTCGCGCGGTCGTCGTCGGTGACGACGTCCGCTTCGGTTGGCGCAACTCCGGGGACGCCGCCACCCTGGAGCAGATCGGTCGCCAGGACGGCTTCGAGGTGGAGATCGTCTCCACCATCCGCTCCGACGAGGGGCGTCGCTGGTCCTCGACGTGGATCCGCCAGTGCCTCAAGGACGGGAACATGCGGCAGGTAAGCCGGGTCCTGGGCCGTCCCCACCGGCTGCGCGGCGTCGTCGTGCGAGGCCTGCGCCGCGGGCGCGAGCTCGGGTTCCCCACCGCCAACCTGGAGGCCGCCACCGCCGGCGTCGTGCCACCCGACGGGGTCTACGCCGGCTGGCTGATCCGCGGCTGCGCAGACGAAGGCGATGTCCAGCGGCTGCCCGCCGCCATCTCGATCGGCACCAATCCCACCTTCGACGACGTCCCCCAGCGCACCGTCGAGGCTCACGTCCTGGGGCGCGCCGACCTCAATCTCTACGGCGAGGAGGTGGGGGTCGAGCTCGTCGAGCGCCTGCGCCCCATGCTCGCCTTCGATGGGCTCGACGCGCTCCTGGTGCAGATGCGCGCCGATATCGAGGACACCGCACGGATTCTGGGAGTCCCGGTCCCCGAGCCGATCCGTCCCGAGGACGTCACCGCGCAGTAGCTCCGGCGGGTGGGCCGAGCCGTCGCCGGGCGCACGCCGTCGGGGGTCTGACCGTTGCGTCGCGCATCCGCCCCCGGAACTGTGCCGGTTCGCACAGCCTCTGGCGTGATCGGAGGGAAGTGGCGCTGGTAAGGTTGGCGGGCCGTCGATCGGCCACGGATACCTCATGCCCGGGAGAACCTGCCCCGGCGCTCCGTGCAACGAGACCCGAAGGAGTCCGCATGTCGGTTACCGCAGACCGCAAGCAAGAGATCATCGCCGAGTACGCCACCCACGAGGGCGACACGGGCTCCCCGGAGGTTCAGGTCGCCATCCTCACCGAGCGCATCTCCAACCTCACCGAGCACTTCAAGGGCCACGCCCACGACCACCACTCGCGTCGCGGCCTCTACCTGCTCATCGGTAAGCGCCGTCGCCTGCTCGACTACCTCATGAAGGAGGACATCGAGCGCTACCGTGCCCTCATCGCCCGCCTCGGCATCCGCCGCTGAGCGAGCTGACAGCCTCGAGCCGTGCGGCCCGGCCCCTGGAGGGGAGCCGGGCCGCGTCGCGTGTGAGGGGGCGCTTCGCCCTCAGAGCAGCGAGGTGTAGGGCGCCTTGATGCCCTGGTGGGTTGCGGGGCGCAGGCCAGTTTCGTCCTGCCGTTGGTCACCGCTTTGTCGCGGTCGGTCGAGCCCAGTCCTGGAAGGCATCGGTTCCGCGCGTCCCATCTCACGTGGCATCCGGCGGCGCTGATCGGCATCATGAGGCCTCGCACGATAGAATCTGCACGGCTGTGCCCTCGTGTACTTGCCGGCTCATCGATGCGCTCCCAGCGTGCGAGCCGGCCAGGAGTGCGCAGGTGACGCAGTCCGCCTCCGGGAAGAGACCCGGGGAGCGGCCGGTCCCGTCGGTTTTCGGTGGTGGCCTCCGGAACCGCGCTCGCGCCGTCGGATCAAGGAGATCCGCGTATGGCAGCACCCGGCTCCGTGGGCCTCGATCGAAGGCCACGGACCCGGCACGACGATCGCGAGAAAGAGACTTCATGTTCATTGACGACCCCGAGGTCACCGCCGCCGAGGCAGTGATCGACAACGGCTCCTTCGGCAAGCGCGTGGTGCGCTTCGAGACGGGCCGCCTGGCCAAGCAGGCCGCTGGAAGCGCCATGGCCTACCTCGACGGCGAGACCGCCGTCCTGTCCGCCACCACCGTGGGCAAGCACCCCAAGGACCAGTTCGACTTCTTCCCCCTGACCGTGGACGTCGAGGAGCGCCAGTACGCCGCCGGCCGCATCCCCGGCTCCTTCTTCCGCCGCGAGGGCCGCGCCGGAACCGCCGCCATCCTGGCCTGCCGCCTCATCGACCGTCCGCTGCGCCCCTCCTTCGTCAAGGGCCTGCGCAACGAGGTCCAGGTCGTTGAGACCGTCCTGGCCATCCACCCCGACGACGACTACGACGTCCTGGCCATCAACGCCGCCTCGATGTCCACCCAGATCGCCGGCCTGCCCTTCTCCGGGCCCGTGGCCGGTACCCGCCTTGCCCTCATCGACGGGCACTGGGTGGCCTTCCCTCGCTACTCCGAGCAGCAGCGCGCCACCTTCCAGATGGTGGTGGCCGGTCGCGTCCTGGAGTCCGGTGACGTCGCCATCATGATGGTCGAGGCCGGCGCCACCGAGCACGCCTGGGAGCTCATCAACGGCGGGGCCGTGGCCCCCACCGAGGCCGTCGTCGCCGAGGGCCTGGAGGCCGCCAAGCCCCACATCAAGGCCCTGTGCGAGGCCCAGCTCGAGGTCGCCCAGCACGCCTCGAAGCCCACCGCCGAGTTCCCCCTCTACCTGGACTACACCGACGAGCAGTACGACGCCGTGGAGAAGGCCGCCGAGGCCCACGGCCTGGCCGCCGCCATCGCCACCGAGGGCAAGCAGGCCCGCGACCTGGCCACCGACGCCGTGCGCGACGAGGTCCTGGCCAAGCTCGCCGAGACCTTCCCCACCGAGGAGGACACCAAGGCCCTCAAGGCCGCCTTCCGCTCCGTGACCAAGAAGATCGTGCGCCACCGCACCCTCACCGAGGGAGTGCGCATGGACGGGCGCGGCCTGAAGGACATCCGCACCCTGGCCGCCGAGGTCGAGGTCCTGCCCCGCGTGCACGGCTCGGCCATCTTCGAGCGCGGCGAGACCCAGATCCTGGGCGTGACCACCCTCAACATGCTGCGCATGGAGCAGCAGGTGGATGACCTCTCCCCGGTCACCCACAAGCGCTACATGCACAACTACAACTTCCCGCCCTTCTCCACCGGCGAGACCGGCCGCGTGGGCGCACCCAAGCGCCGCGAGATCGGCCACGGCAACCTGGCCGAGCGGGCCCTCGTGCCGGTCCTGCCCACCCGCGAGGACTTCCCCTACGCGATCCGCCAGGTCTCCGAGGCCCTGGGCTCCAACGGCTCGACCTCTATGGGCTCGGTGTGCGCCTCCACTCTGTCCCTGCTCAACGCCGGTGTGCCGCTGCGTGCGCCCGTGGCCGGTATCGCCATGGGCCTCATGCACGAGGTCATCGACGGCGAGACCAAGTGGGCCACCCTCACCGACATCCTCGGCTCCGAGGACGCCTTCGGGGACATGGACTTCAAAGTCGCCGGTACCCGTGACTTCATCACGGCCCTTCAGCTGGACACCAAGCTCGACGGCCTGCCCTCCGAGGTGCTGGCCGGCGCGCTCGGCCAGGCCCGTGACGCCCGCCTGTTCATCCTCGACGTCCTGGCCCAGGCCATCGACGCCCCCGACGAGATGGCCCCCACGGCCCCGCGTGTCCTGGCCGTGCGCATCCCGGTGGACAAGATCGGTGAGGTCATCGGCCCCAAGGGCAAGATGATTAACCAGATCCAGGAGGACACTGGCGCGGACCTGACGGTCGAGGACGACGGCACCGTCTACATCGGCGCCTCCGACGGCCCCTCGGCCGAGGCGGCCCGCGACGCCGTCAACGCCATCGCCAACCCGCAGATGCCCGAGATCGGTGAGCGCTTCGTGGGCACCGTGGTCAAGACCACGACCTTCGGCGCCTTCGTCTCGCTGACCCCCGGCAAGGACGGCCTGCTCCACATCTCCCAGATTCGCCGGCTCGTCGGCGGCAAGCGCGTGGAGAACGTCGAGGACGTCCTCAACGTGGGGGACAAGGTCCAGGTCGAGCTGGCCGAGATCGACCAGCGTGGCAAGCTGAGCCTGCACGCGGTCCTCACCGACGAGCAGCTCGCCGCCGAGGCCGAGGGCGAGGCCTCCCGCAAGGCCTCCCGTGAGGGCGGCTCGCGCCGCGAGGCCAAGGACGAGGACGGCGAGCAGCCGCGTCGTGAGCGTCGTCCGCGCCGTCGTCGCATGCGCAGCGCCGAGTCCTCCGAGGAGGAGTGAGACCCGTTCAGCGGCCCTAGCCGACTGACGCATCTCTCCGGTGTCCCCGTCCGGTCCTCTGGTCCGGGCGGGGACACCGCCGTCATCGGGCAGTGCGTTCGCTGCGCGCGGCAGGACGCGGCCGGGTGCGGGAAGGACACCGGGCCTGCCAGCCCGCTAGTCTTCGCGGGTGACCAACCCAGACATGCGCGCCGGCTCAGACTGGCCGGCCGCCTCTCAGTCCTCCTCGACCCCCGTGACCGGGGAGTCCTCGAGCCCGACCGACTACGCCGAGGTGGAGCTCGGGCGCGGGCGGCCCGGCCGCGACGGCACCGAGCTGAGCCTGCACGACGACGGTGCGCTCACCCGCCGCTCCGTCCTGCCCGGTGGGGTGCGCGTCATCACCGAGTCCGTGCCGGGGCTGCGCTCGGCCTCGATCGGCATGTGGTTCGGCGTCGGCAGCCGTGACGAGGTGCCCGGCCAGGAGGGCTCCACCCACTTCCTGGAGCACCTGCTGTTCAAGGGCACCGCCACGCGGGATGCCCACGAGATCGCCGAGGCCTTCGACATGATCGGCGGGGAGTCCAACGCCGCCACCTCCAAGGAGCACACCTCCTACTACGCCCGCGTGCTCGCCCCTGACGGTATGCAGGCCCTCGACGTGCTTGCCGACATGGTGACCTCCTCCCTCCTGGAGCCCACCGACGTCGAGACCGAGCGCGGCGTCATCGTCTCCGAGCTGGCCGATGCCGCCGACGACCCCGCCGACGTCGCCCAGGAGGCCTTCGCCCGCGCCGCCTTCGGTGAGGACACGCCGCTGGGCCGACCCATCGGCGGCACCAACGAGACCGTCACTGCGGTTCCGCGCGACGCCGTGTGGGAACACTACAAGCGCACCTACGCCTCCGACACCCTTGTGGTGGCCGCTGCCGGCGCCGTCGATCACGACGAGGTCTGCGAGCGGGTCCTGGCCGACCTGGCCGCAGCCGGCTGGGACGCCTCACCCGACGCCGCCCCGCGCGAGCGCCGCTTCGAGATCGAGCCCTTCGCGCCCCTGGATGTCCACGACATCACCGTCCCGCGCGAGAGCGAGCAGAGCCACCTGTACCTGACCTGCCAGGGCATTGCGGTGCGCGATGAGCGGCGCTGGGCCATGAGCGTGCTCACCACCATCCTGGGTGGGGGCATGTCCTCGCGCCTGTTCCAGGAGGTGCGTGAGAAGCGGGGCCTGGCCTACACCACCTACGCCTTCGACACCTCCTACGCCGGTGCTGGAGCCTTCGGGCTCTACGCGGGCTGCGCCCCCGGCGACGTCGACGAGGTGTGCGCCGTCATGATCGGTGAGTTCGAGAAACTCGCCGGGCACGGCGTCACCGAGCGGGAGATGATGCGCGCCCGCGGCCAGCTGCGCGGCGCCATGGTCCTGGGAGGAGAGGACTCCCTGGCGCGTATGGGACGCCTGGGGCGGGCCGAGGTCGTCACCGGCCGCCTGCGCTCCATGGAGGACAACCTACGCCGCCTGGAGGCCGTCACCCCTGAGGAGGTCCGGGAGATGGCCGCCTGGCTGGTGGAGCAGAAGCGCGCCCGCATCCTCGTGGGCCCGGTCGCCTGACAACTGACGGGGCCGACGACGCACTGCAACAGGCAGTCGTCGTCGGCCCCTGGTGCTACTGGTCCGCGTGGGCCGGGCCTTTGCTCAGCGACGGAAGCCGAAGGCGGCACCGATGAGCTGATCGAAGGCGCGGTCCGGCAGGACCCGACGCGCGGCAATGAGCGGCTTGGCCATGAAGCCCACGGCGTAGCGGGTCCGGGGGTGGCGGGCGGTGACGATCTTGCCGATGGTGCGGGCGATGACCTCCGGCGGGGAGTAGCGCCGACTGTTCGACTCGCTGCGCATGGCTCCGGCCACGGCCCGGATCTGATCGGCATAGGCACTGCCCTCGGCCGTGGCCTCCAGGTGGTCGGCGGCGATCGACGCCCACTCGGTGCGAATGCCGCCGGGCTCGACCACGACGACGTCGATGCCGAAGGGGCGCAGCTCCATGCGCAGGGCGTCGCTCAGAGCCTCGACGGCGTACTTGGTGGCGTGGTACCAGCCGCCCAGCGGCGTGGTCAGCTTCCCGCCCATGGAGGAGATGTTGATGATGGTGCCTGAGCCCTGGGTGCGCATGTGCGGGGTGATGAGCTGGGTGAGGCGCCCCAGACCGAAGACGTTGACCTCGAACTGGCGGCGGGCCTCGTCGATCGGGACGTCCTCGATGGCCCCGTAGGAGCCGTAGCCGGCGTTGTTGACCAGGACGTCGATGCGGCCGGTCTCCTCCAGGATGCGGTTCACGCCGGCGCTCATGGAGGCGTCGTCGGTCACGTCCATGGCCAGCGGGCGGATGCCGTCAGCGGTCAGGGCCTGGAGACGGTCAGTGCGGCGGGCGGCGCCGTAGACGATGTAGCCCAGCGCCTGGAGCTTGCGGGCGGTGTCCTCGCCAATACCGGAGGAGGCGCCGGTGACGAGCGCGGTGCGGGTGGTGCCGTGGTCTGCTGAGCCGGCAGGAGAGCTCGTAGTGGCGGTGGCCTGATCGGACGTGGTGGTGGTCATCGTCTGAGGTGTCCTCTCGTTAACATGAATCCTCGTTCAGGTACTATCATGAATGTAGATTCATGTTTGTGCAAGTGCGATGCTCGGCACGGTATCGGGCAGACCTGAGGAAGGGGAGAAGGATGGCTCGGGTGACCCATGATGCGGCCGATCGGGATAGGGCGGTGGCGCAGACTCGTGGCGCGACGTCGGAGCGCTCGGCACGGCGTGCCGACGCGGTGCGCAACCGCACTGCCATCCTGGAGGCCGCCAAGCAGCTGGTCACCGAGCAGGGCGCTGAGGTCGCCATGGGGGAGATCGCTCGGGTGGCCGGCGTGGCCGTGGGCACGCTCTACCGGCACTTCCCCAACAAGGCCGACCTGCTCGCGGCGGTCGTCAACGAGTACGTCGAGGCCCTGGCCGATGACGCTCAAAGCGCCTGGGAGCGCGTCGAGGCCGGACGGTCCGATGCCGCCCAGGAGCTCCTGGGCTTCCTGCAGCGGGCCCTGGAGATGATCGCCCGCAGCCACGCCGCCAAGAGTGTTGCTCAGGCGTTGGGGGCGGAGGTGGAGTACGCCGAGCCCGAGACTCGTGCCACCGAGGCGCTGGGGCGCCTCATCGAGGCGGGGCGCTCCAGCGGCCGGCTGCGACGCGATCTCACCGTCTCCGACCTCTACATCCTCATGGTCTTCTACCCCGGCGAGGGCTCCGCCGAGATCCGTCGGCGCTGGCTCGAGCTCATCCGTCCGGGTTTGCTCGAGGACGGTCAGTAAGACGGCCCCCGCTGCGGGCGGGCCAGTCGCTAGGGTGGAGCCATGACGATTCGCGTAGCTGTTGTGGGCGCCGCCGGGCGCATGGGATCGACCGTCTGCCAGGCGGTGGAAGACGCCGAGGGCCTCGAGGTCGTGGCCCGCCTGGACGTGGGGGACACCCTCGACGCCGAGCACCTGGCGGGCGCCGACGTCGCCGTCGACTTCACCGTCCCCAGCGTCACCGAGGCCAATGTCCACGCCCTGCTCGACGCCGGAGTGGACGTCGTCGTGGGCACCACCGGCTGGACCGAGGAGTCCTACGGACGCATCCGCGAGCACCTGGCCCGGCCCGAGGCCGCCGGCCGCAGCGTCCTCATCGCCCCGAACTTCGCCCTGTCCGCCGTGCTGGCCATGAGCTTCGCCGCGAAGGCCGCCCCCTACTTCGAGTCCGCCGAGGTCATCGAGCTCCACCACCCCAACAAGGTCGACGCGCCCTCGGGCACCGCGGTCGCCACCGCCCAGGGCATCGCCGCCGCTCGCGCCAAAGCGGGCCTGGGTGCTATGCCGGACGCCACCCAGACCGACCCCGACGGCGCTCGCGGGGCAGTGGTCGACGGCGTCCACGTCCACGCCGTGCGCCTGCGGGGGCTGACCGCCCACGAGGAGGTTGTGCTGGGCAACCCCGGTGAGCAGCTGACCATCCGCACCGACTCCTTCGACCGGGCCTCCTTCATGCCCGGCGTGGTCCTCGCTGTCCGGCAGGTCTCCAGCCACCCCGGCCTGACCATCGGCCTGGACGCCCTGCTCGACCTCTGAGGCGGGGGAGAGGGTAAGGAACCAGGCGGGAGTCGGTCAGGAACGGTGAGGCGCTACAGCGAGGCCGCCCAGCAGTCCTCAGTGATGCCCTCGCCGACGCCGAGCACCCGGTGGGCCCCGGTCGGCGCCATGCCCACCGAGGACAGGAGCCGGCTGACCGACTTGTCCCCGCGCACCGCCCAGGCCACGAGCGCCCTGGCCCCGTCCTGACGGGCCAGGTCCACGGCCGCCGCCAGGAGCCGGGAGCCGTGCCCGCGGCGCTGACTGGCCGGCTCCACGCCCAGGGCCGTGACCTCCACGGCCTGCACCCCGGCCTCGTCGACGTGGCCCTCGGCGTCCATGGACTGGGTGGGGGCCAGGCCCAGCAGGCCCACCACCGTCCGGCTCGCAGCATCCGCCTGGGCGGTGGTGGCCACCAGGACGTGGTGCTCGGGCGAGGGTGGCGCGGCCACCGCCGTCTCCCAGCCCGCCGCGATGACGGGGGCGGCGATCATCGCCCGCACACCCTCGGGCAGGGGTGCACTGTGCTCGGCGGTGTGGCCGGCCTCCAGGGAGGCCAGCATGGTGGCGGCCTGGACTTGCCCGATCGCCGTCAGGTCCTCCGCCCGAGCCGGGCGCACGAAGCCCCCCGATGCCTGGGGGCCGTCATGGTCATGCTCCGCACAGTCGTGAGAGTTGGGGGAGTGGTGGTGCGGCGTACGCGCGTCCAGGTCGGGGTTCAGCCCGGCCAGAGGGTCGGCGCCCAGGACGGAGCCGTCCCGGCTCTCGGAGGACGATGATGGCGATGCAGGTGAGGGGGTCGAGGAGGTCATGGACCGAGCCTAGGTGACGGTCCCGCCGGGCCGACGAGCCCAGGCGGGAACACAGGTGCCTATGAGACAGATCATGAGAAGAGGCCCCCAGCGGGCCGGGTGCACGTTAGGGTGGCGCCATGAGCGCAGCCCCCTCCCGCAGCTTCGGTTCCGTCGGCGTCGCCATGGTCACCCCCTTCACGCCCAGTGGGGAGGTCGACTACGACGCCGCCCGAGCCCTGGCGGTCAGCCTGGTCGACGACGGCGCCGATCTGATCCTCCTGTCGGGCACCACCGGTGAGTCCCCGACCACCCACACCCCTGAGAAGCAGGAGCTGATCCGTCAGGTCAAGGACGCCCTGGCCGGGCGCGCCATGGTCATGGCCGGCGCCGGTTCCAACGACACCGCCCACGCGGTGCGCATCGGCGTGGCCTCCCAGGAGGCCGGAGCCGAGGGCCTGCTCATCAACGCCCCCTACTACAACCGCCCCAGCCAGGAGGGCGTCTACCGGCATATCAACGCCGTCGTGGAGGCCACCGACCTGCCCGTCATGGTCTACGACATCCCCGGGCGCACCGGCGTGAAGATCACCGAGGAGACCCTGGCCCGCCTGGCCGAGAACCCCCGCGTCAAGGCCGTCAAGGACGCCACCGGCGACGTCGAGCAGGGCTTCCGCCGCATGGAGTCCACCGGCCTGGAGTACTACTCCGGAGACGACGGCCTCAACTTCGCCTGGCTCACCCACGGCGCCTCCGGCGTCATCTCCGTGGCTGCCCACGCCGACGCCCACTCCTGGCGCCAGATGATCGACGCCGTCGACGCCGGAGACCTGGCCAGCGCCCGCACCCTTGCCCGCAGCCTGCGCCCCCTGGTCCACGCCATTATGGGCGGCGGGCAGGGGGCCGTTATGGCCAAGGAGGCCCTGCACCTCCAGGGACGCTTGCCCAGCCCCGCCCTGCGCCTGCCCCTCGTGCGCGCCGAGGAGGCCGAGGTCGCCGCCCTGCGTGAGGTTCTGGCAGCCTCCGGACTGCTTTGAGAACCGGCAGGACACGCTCGCTATGCGCATGTGGTCGCTGCATCCGAGCCACCTGGACCGTGCGGGTCTGGTGGCCTGCTGGCGCGAGTCACTCCTGGCCCAGGCAGTCCTGGCCGGGCGCACCCGCGGCTACCGCAACCACCCCCAGCTCGAACGCTTCCGCGCCGTTCCTGATCCGGTCACTCCAGCGGTGGCGGTGGGTGCCTACCTGTGGGGGCTGCGCGAGGAGGCCGTCCGGCGCGGCTACCGCTTCGACACCACCCGCATCGACCTGCCTGAGCCGGAGTGCACCGGCGTCAGCCTGACGGTCACCGCGGGGCAGATGGAACTGGAGCGCAGGCACCTTGAGGCCAAGCTGGCCGGCCGCGCCCCCGACCTCCTGCCTCTGCCGGAGCGGCTTGAAGCGCACCCGATCTTCCGGGTCGTCCCCGGCGACGTCGAGCCCTGGGAGCGGGCACTGACCCCGTAAGCCTGGGGCGGGCTCAAAGGCGACCGGTACCGCGGCCGCTCAGCCCTCTTCCGCGGCTCTGGCGAGTACCTGCTCGCGCACGACACGGCGCAGGATCTTGCCGATCTGGGAACGCGGCATCTCCTCAATGACCTCCAGGCGGTGCGGCAGCGCGTAGCGCGGGACCATCCGCTCGGCGTGCTCCCGCACCGCCTCCAGGGTCACCGACCCCGGCACGGTCCCCTCGGTCAGGACCACGGCGGCGCACACGAGCTCGCCCATCGCACCGTCGGGAAGCCCCACCACGGCGACGTCGGCCACGCCCCTTATCGAGCGGATCGCCGCCTCCACCTGACTGGGGTAGACGTTGAAGCCGCCGGTGAGGATCAGCTCGCGCTTGCGATCGGCCATCCACAGGAAGGAGTCCTCCCGGCGCACGATGTCGCCCGTGCGCAGCCAGCCGCCCGGCAGGATCGCGGCCTGCGTGGCCGCCTCGTCCTCCCAGTAGCCGGCGAAGACCTGGGGGCCGCGCACCAGCAGCTCGCCCGGCTCGCCGTCGGGCACCTCCCGCTCGGGATCCGGGTCCTCCGGGTCCACGAGGCGCACGTCCGTGGACGGGAAGGGCAGACCCAACGCGCCCAGTCGGCGCGAGGGCCCCATGGGCGTGCCCGCCACGATCGGACTCGTCTCAGTCATGCCGTAGCCCTCGACGAAGAAACCGCCGGTCGCCTTCTCCCACCGGGCCCCGACCTCCGGCGGCATCGGGGCCGCCCCGCACACGCCGTAGCGCAGAGTGCCAAGGTTCGTGCCCCGCTTCTGGGCGCCGTCGAGGATCCGCTCGAACATGACCGGCACGCCGACGAAGAAGGTGAAGGGGCGCCGCTCGTGCGCGGCGAGCACCTGATCCACCGAGAACTTGGGCAGCATCACCTGGGTGGCGGCCTTCTGCACCGCGCAGAAGAGGTTGAAGGTCAGCCCGAAGGCGTGGAAGAAGGGCAGCAGGCACAGGAAGTTCTCCCCGCCCTCATGCAGCATCGGCACCCAGGCGATGGCCTGGTTGGCGTTAGCCCGCAAGTTGGTGTGCGTGAGCATCGCCGCCTTGGGGGTGCCGGTCGTCCCACCGGTGTGCAGCAGGACCGCGATGTCGGAGCCGGACGGGTAGGGGAAGCGTGAGGGGATCCGGTGGGCGCCGGCCACCTCCTTGTCCCAGGAGCGCACCCCCGCCGGCAGGCTCCGGGCCCGGAAGGCGGCCCGCTGCCGGCGAGCCCGCTCCACCGGGAGACGCAGCGCGGCGCGCAGACGCACCGGCATTGCAGCTGAAAGGTCCACGCTGAAGACCGTGCGCCCCTGGAGCACATCGCCGTCGTGCGAACTATCAGCCGCATCCGTGACGAGGCGGACGCCCTTCTCCCACACGATGACGACCTGGGCCCCGTGCGCGTCCAGCTGGGAGCGGATCTCCTCGGCGGGCGCCAGCGGGTTGTGCTCGGCCACCACTGCGCCGACGCGTAGCGCCCCGTAGAGGGCCACAGCGTGCTGCGGACAGTTCGGCATGATGAGGGCCACCCGGTCGCCCTTGTGCACCCCCGAGGTCCGCAGCACCTGCGCCGCCCGCTCCGAGGCCTCCAGCAGTTCTTGGTAGGTCATCGCCGCACCCAGGAAGTCGATGGCGACCCGGTCGGGGTAGAAGCGCGCCGCCGTCTCCAGCAGTTCGCTCAGCGGCGCGTCGGGAACCTCGATCGCCGCGGGAATACCGGGCTGGTAGTGAGGGCGCAGGTAGTGGCGGTGGTCCTGGGCCGCCTGCTGCGGCGAGGCGGCGGCGTTGATCGTGCTGTCAGTCATGTCTGTGGAGTTGAATCGGGCTGTGAGTGGGAGCAGTCAGGTGTTCTGGAACGGCTGCGATCTGAGATCGGGCCCTCAGCGGGAGGCCGCGCTGTCATGCGGCCCGGCCTTGCTGGCCTTGCTGTCCTGACCGCCCTCCGGCTGACCGCCGTCCTTGCGCTCACCCCGGCCGGGGAAGTGCTCGACGATGGAGACGGCCGCCGCCGTCGCCGCTCCGGAGGCCGCCTCCCGGGCCGCCAGGAGCTCGTCGCGCACCACGCGCCGCAGCACCTTGCCGATCTGGGAGCGGGGCATCTCGGTCAGGATCGCGATCTGGCGCGGCAGGGCGTAGTTGGACAGGTTCTTGGCCGCCCACTCGCGCACCTGCTCCAGGGTGACCGTCTGGCCCTCCTTGGGCAGGATCGCGGCGACGACGGATTCATTGCCGGCCTCGGCCGGCAGCCCGACGACGGCGACCTCCTCCACCTGCGGCATCGAGCGGACCGCGGCTTCCACCTCCGTGGGGTAGATGTTGAAGCCCCCGGAGATGATGAGCTCCTTGCGGCGGTCGGCGATGACGTAGAAGCCGTCCGCCTCCTGGCGCACCAGGTCGCCCGTGCGCAGCCAGCCCCCGTCCAGCAGCACCTCGGCGCTCTCCTCGGGGTTGTCCCAGTAGCCGGCGAAGACCTGGGGGCCGCGTGCCAGCAGCTCGCCGACCTCCCCGGGAGCCACCTCGCGCTCAACGTCCTCAGGGTCCACCAGGCGCACCTGCGTGGAGGGATAGGGCACCCCCAGGGTGCCGGGCCGACGCGCCGGCGAGATCGGGTTGCCCAGGATGATGGGGGAGGACTCGGTCATCCCGTAGCCCTCGATGATGGTGCCACCGGTGGCCTCCTCCCAGGCCTGCGCCACCGCCAGCGGGTTGGGGGCCGCCCCACACACGGCGATCTTGCAGGAGGACAGGTTCGCCCCCGTGGCCCGCGCCCGGGTCACCAGACGGTCGAACATGACCGGCACCCCCGGGAAGAATGTGGCCGGGCGGCGTTTCCATGCGGCCAGCACCAGGTCCGCCCCGAACTTGGGGAGCACCACCTGGGTGGCGGCTAGCCCCACCGCGCACAGCAGCGACAGGGACATGCCGAAGGCGTGGAAGAAGGGCAGGACCGCGTAGAAGGTCTCCTTACCCACGCTCGTGGTGCCAGACGCCCAGGCCAAGGACATCTCGGCGTTGGAGCGCAGGTTCTCGTGGGTCAGGCACACGGCCTTGGGTGTGCCCGTCGTCCCGCCGGTGTACAGCAGAGCTGCCGCCTCCGAGACACTCGGCAGCGGGAAGCCCGTGGCCAAGGGGATGGCGGAGGCGGCCAGGTCGTCCCAGGAGCGCACCCCTGCCGGGATCTTGCCGCGCAGCTCGCGGCGCTGGGTGCGGGCAGCGGCCACCGGCAGCCTCAGGGCCAGGCGGCTGCGCAACGGAAGATGACGGGACAGATCCACCGAGTACACGCTCAGGCCCCCCAGGCCCGCCGCCTCCAGGGAGCCCACCGCCGCCACAAGACGCTCGAGGGTCTTCTCCCAGGCGATGATGACGCGCCCGCGGTGGATGTGGAACTGCTCGCGCAGCTGGGCGGCGGGCGCCAGCGGGTTGTGCTCGGCCACGATCGCCCCGATGCGCCAGGCCGCGTAGGCCACGACCACGTGCTGAGGACAGTTGGGAAGAATGACCCCGACGACGTCCCCGCGCCCGACCCCCAGGCCCCGCATGGCCTCCGCGGCCCGCGCCACCTGGGTCTCCAGCTGGGAGTAGGTCGTCGTGGCGCCCAGGAAGTCCAGGGCCACCCGGTCCGGGAAGTCCCGGGCGGCGTCGCGCAGCATGCACGACAGGGGCTCGCTCACCGCCGGGATCGTGGAGGGCACCCCCGCCTGACGGTAGACGGCCTCAAGGGCCTCATCGCCAGAGGCGTCCGAGTCGGCCGCCGACGCGGCGCCGCGCGTGAGCGCGGTTACCGACGTGCGTGAAGCACTCATGGGTCTTCCCCCTTGTCTGCCGTGAGCCTTCCCCCGACGGGGAAGGTCTCGCCCGTCGCGGGTGCCGCCCGGAGCGACGATGAGAACTCAGGATCAACCGTAACCTACGGTGGCGTAACCTGCGTGGTCGGTGGCGGTGACGGTCGTGTGCGATCCGGCTCACCGACCGGAGGGACGCGCCTCCAGGCCCCGGGGAAGCGGCAGGCGGCTGACCACCCGCAGGCGGCGCGTGGGACGAGTCATCGCCACATACAGGTCGCCCGCGCTGCGCTCACCGATCTCAGCGGGATCCACAAGCACCACGACGTCGAACTCCAGCCCCTTGGACAGCACCGGGTCGACCACCAGCAGCCGCGAACGCAGCACGTCGCCTCCCGGAGCCTCCATCGCGGCGGCCAGGTCCGGGTCCTGGCGCAGCAGCGCCTCAGTACGCCCGGGGGAGGGGCATATGACCGCGATGCGCCCGACGCCGGCCCCCACCTGCTCGTCCAGGCGGGCAGACTCCTGGGCGACGACCTCGCGCAGGAGGCTCGCCCAGGCATCGGGCTGGGCGCCCTGAGGGGACTGCGACAGATCGGTGACCTCCAGGCAGCCGGGCAGGTCGCGCACCGAGCGCACCGGGTAGACCGGCGGGTGGCCCAGATGCGTCACCGTCTCCTCGGCCGCCTCCATGATCGTGGCCGGCGTGCGGTAGCAGACGCTGAGGGCCTCCTCGCGCAGCGGGGTCGACCCTCCGCGCGAGCGCCCCGACTGCCGGCCCCGGCGCGAACGCGAACGGGCCCGGTGACGGGACTGCGACCGGGACCGGCCCTGGGCCTCCGCAGCATCCTCAGCCGACGCCGTCCCCAGGGCGGTGAGCACCTCGCCCCAGCTGCCCGGGGCGTGGGGGCCCGAGTACTGGGCCAGGTCCCCCACCACCGTGAAGGAGCGCACCGGGCAGCGACGCGCCAGCGCCCGCCACGCCATGGTGCCCAGCTCCTGAGCCTCATCGACGACGACGTGCCCGTAGGTCCACGTCCGATCCGCCCGGGCCCGCTCGGCCAGAGTCAGAGTCGGACCGCCCTGGGAGACCCGGTCGGCCAGCATCTCGGCACTGACCATCCCGCCGCCCAGCTCCTGAGACTCGATCGCCTGGGCCGCGTAGGCCACCAGGTCCTCACGGCGGCGGGCCTCCAGCCGGGCGCGCCGGGCCTGTGCGTCCTCACTGGGGCCCAACAGCTCAGCCAGCTCGTCAATGAGCGGGATGTCCGCCGCACTCAGAGCGCTCCCCGGCTCACGGCGCAGCAGCGCACGCTCCTGCTCGCTCAAGGAGGGCGCCACCTGCTCCAGGAGGGCGGGCCGGCTCCACAGCCGCTCCAGCAGCCCCTGGGGCGTCGTCGGCATCCAGCACAGGTTGATCTCCCGGCGGGCGTCACGGGCGGTACGGATGTCCTCGCGGATCCAGGCGCGCGTGTCAGCATCCGAGGCGTCCTGGTTCGTGGCCGCCGCGTACTGGTCGGTCAGACGCTCCAGCAGCCAGATCACGAATGCCTCGCGGGCCAGGTTGTGGGGCTTGCCGCCCCGACGGGCCCGTGAGGCCGCCTCACGCACGTCGTCGGGCTCCAGGGACAGGCGCACCCCCTGGACCTCGATCTCACGGGGAGCATCCGGGACGCGCTGCAGGCCCCGCACCGCCCGCTCCAGGGCCTTGACCCACAGGGAGCGCCCCTTGAGCTCGGCGACGCGCGCGTCCTCCTGGGCCGTGGCCCGCACCCCGGGAACCAGGTCGCCGATCGTCGTGGAGACCACCCCCGTCTCGCCCAGGGAGGGCAGCACCTGCTCCACGTAGCGCAGGAAGGTACGCGACGGCCCCACCAGAAGCACGCCGGAACGCTCCAGGCGCTCGCGCTCGGAGTAGAACAAGTAGGCCACCCGGTGCAGCGCCACCGCCGTCTTACCCGTCCCCGGGCCTCCCTGGACCACGAGCACACCCCGGCCCGAGGAGGTGACGACCCGGTCCTGCTCGGCCTGAATCGTGGCCACGATGTCACCCATGCGGCCGTCACGGGCGCTGGACATCGCGGCAATGAGCGCCCCCTCGCCCTGCAGGTCCCCGGCGGCCACAGCGGTCCCCGACGAACCGGACGGGACCTGGCCGGCCTCGAGGGCGGTCAGGTCCAGGACCTCGTCCTCCACCCCGAGCACCTGACGGGCCCGGGTGTCGATGTGCCGCCGGCGCACCAGCCCCATGGGCTCGGAGGCCGTGGCCTGGTAGAAGGCCCGGGCCAACGGGGCGCGCCAGTCCAGGATCACCTCACGGTGCTGGGCGTCCTGCAGACCGATGCGCCCCACGTAGTGGCGCCGCCCCCCGTCAGTGACCGGGGAGGAGCCGCCCATGCCCCTGCCAGAACCGGAGGCTGAGGTCGGGACCCGTCCGGAGGACCCCGAGTCCGACGCATCATCGGGCGAGGTGCTCATATCCATCCGTCCGAAGACCAGACGGTCCTCGACCCCCTCCAGGGAGGAGACCAGAGACGAGTAGTGCACGGCGTAGGCGTCCCGCTCCCCGCGGGACTGGTGGGTGCCGCTGACGCCCTGGGCCTCGGTGCGGGCCAGGGAGTGGCGGGCCTGAGCCAGCTGGCGGTCCAGCTCGCTGTAGGCGAGGTCGACGACGACCTGCTCACCGCGCATCTCGCGCTCGCGGACACTGCCCGCATCTTCCTCCGCCCGCGACGGCGTCTCCTGCTGGGAGTGCGGTGGGCGAGAGGGGATCGTCTGACTCACAAGGCCTCGCATCGGTTCTGGTTCTGGCAGGCATGCGCGCGGGGTGCACTGGCCGGCTCTGGTTGACGCTGACGGGTACTGGGGTCGGTGATGGCTTCAGTACGGTCGACCCATTATTCTCCTGCTGACGCCCCGACGGGGACGCCGAGGGCGAACAAGGCGCCCGAACCCGGCGCGGGCGGGAACATCGACAATCCAGAAGGTGTTGGCAGGAGTGCCCAGGACGCTAACCGCCGTTCCCGGGCACTCACCCGGACGAATCCTGATAAAACGCCGAATCGTCTCACTGGGCCGAGGACGCTCGACGTCGCTCGACCAGGAAGCGACTCAAACGGGAACGCTCCGGGTGCCGAACCCAGGCCATGCCCAGACCATGACCATTGCACGACACGGACACGCCCTCCCCGGCGCCGTCGGTCTCGCCCGCCCGTCACCTCGGGCGGCGAGCGCACCAACGGACCCATGCCACGGGAGGATGAACCAGACCAGACAGGAGGAGACGGGCTCGTGAGACCACTGTTCACCATCCAGCACCCCGCGGATCAGCCGATCTCCCCGAGGGTCCTCATCCACTACTTCGAGGGCGCCATGGACGCCGGCAACGCCGGCGCGCTGGCCGTCGACCAGCTGCTTATGACGCTCCCCAGCGAGCGTGTCGCCACCTTCGACATCGACGCCCTCGTGGACTACCGCGCCCGGCGTCCCACGATGACCTTCGTCCACAACAACTACTCCTCAGTCATCATGCCCGAGCTGGTCCTGGACCTCCTCCATGACGACGACGGCGAGGACGTCCTCCTGCTCCACGGCAGCGAGCCGGACTACCGCTGGGACGAGTTCGTCGGAGCCGTGGCCCACCTGGCCGTCTCCATGGGCGTGAGCCAGGCCGTCGGCATGAGCGGCATTCCCATGGCCGTGCCCCACACGCGCCCGACCTACGTGCACCATCACGGCAGCCAGCCCGACCTGCTGCCCAACCAGCCCGAGCTGTTCGGGCACGTCGAGCTGCCCGGGTCGATGTCGGCCTACCTCGAGCTGCGTCTGGGCGAGCTGGGCCTGGACTCTCGGGGAGTCTCGGCCGCGATCCCGCACTACGTGGCCCGCGACGAGTTCCCGCAGGGAGCCTCGGCGCTGCTGACCGCCGTCGTGCAGGCCACCGGCCTGGCGCTGCCGGTGGGGGACCTCGAGGCCGCCGCCAGCATCAACCGCGCCGAGATCAACGCCGAGGCCGCTCAGCAGCCGGAGGTCAGTGCCGTCGTCTCCGCCCTGGAGGCCCAGTACGACGCCATGGCCCCCAGGATCGCCATCGATGAGGTCGACACCTCCGCGCCGATCCTCAACCTGCCCAGCGCCGAGGAGATCGGCGCGCGCCTGGAGGCCTTCCTGGAGGCCAACGACTCCGGGGACCTGGGGCCCCAGGGCTGGAACCCCGGCCGCGGGGGCTGAACGGTACCGAGCGCCGCCAGCAGCCCGGACCGGCGCGGCCGGTCATTCGCCTCATGCGGGTCTAGCGGGCCCGGCCACCCTCTGGGCGCGGTAGCGCGGCGTCATCGAGCGACCAGGTGCGCACCGGCAGCGGCAGGCGGCGCACTGCGCGCTCGGCCTCCTCGAGCTCATCGGCTGTGAAAGGGTCCTGGCGGGCCACCAGCACCAGGTTGCCCCGGCGCCGGCCACGCGCCGCAGCGGGGTCGGCGACGATGAACACGCGGGAGGTGTCCCCGTCCAGGGCGCCGGCGAGTGTGGCGATCTCAGCGCCGGCCAGGGCACGCGGCATGGAGGCGGTGTTGACCAGCAGCAGTCCTCCTGGAGCCAGCGCCCTCAGGCAGGAGTCGAAGAACTCCCGGTTCCTGCAGGAGGCCGGCACGCTCCCACCATTGAACACGTCGCGCACCACGACGTCCCACTGGCCCGGCCGCAGCCCCGCCACCACCTCGGCGGCGTCGCCGACCCGGATCCGCAGCCTGGGGGACCGGGGCAGGTCGAACCAGGTCCGCACCTGGCTCGCGAGGATCTCATCGATCTCGACGGCGACCTGCTGGGAGCCGGGGCGGGTCACGTCCCACGCCCTGGCCAGGGCACAGCCCGCCCCGCCCAGGTGGAGCGCCCTGACGGGGCTGCCCTCGCCGAGCAGGGCCGAGAGCACCGCGTCCATCTGCTGGTGGTACTCGAAGTCAAGGTGGGAGGGGTCGCGCAGGTCCAAGAAGGAGGACTCCGCGCCGTCGAGCATGAGAAGGATCCCGGTGTCTCGCGCCACGAGCTCGGCCGTGGCCAGGGAAGTGTGCACCGGGCCTGGGGGCAGATCGGTCAGCGCCGGGGCCCCGGAGCTCCTGCGTCTACGTGTCACAGCCCCACGGTAGCCTGAGAGGAGCGCGGGCGGACTCCTCGGGGGCCGTCAGCCGGTGAGTCCGTCGCACTCGTTGAGGAGGTGGAGATGAGCAGAGCACCCCGTTCCCAGGCCGCGCGCCGGTCCTGGGGGGACGATGATTCCGCCACCCCCATCATCCACGTCGACATGGACGCCTTCTTCGCCTCGGTCGAGCTCCTCGAGCACCCCGAGCTGGCCGGCCGTCCCGTCATCGTCGGCGGCCGCGACGGCCGGGGCGTCGTCTCGGCCGCCTCCTACGAGGCCCGCGCCTTCGGCGTCTCCTCGGCGATGTCCATGGCCGAGGCCTCCCGCCGCTGCCCCCAGGCCGTGGTCCTGCCCGTGCGTCACGGCCTCTACTCCCAGGTCTCCGCCCAGGTCATGGCCGTCTTGGCCGAGGTCACCCCCGCCCTGGAGAAGGTAAGCATCGACGAGGCCTTCCTGGACGTGAGCGGGGCCAGGCGCCGCATGGGCTCGCCGGTGATCATCGGCCGCTGGATCCGCGCCGAGATACGCCGGCGAGTGGGCGTTCCGGCCTCGGTGGGCATCGCCTCCACCAAGTTCATCGCCAAGCTCGCCTCCTCCCACGCCAAACCTGACGGACTGCTCCTGGTGCCGGCCGCCTCCACGCAGGACTTCCTCAACGTGCTGCCGGTCGGGGCCCTGTGGGGTGTCGGCACCCGGACGCAGGAGGTCCTGGCCAGATGGGGGATCCAGGACGTACGCACCCTGGCGGAGACTGACGTACGCCACCTGGAGAGGATCCTTGGCCGGGCCGCCGGGCGCCACCTGCACGATCTGTCCCACGGCGTCGACCCCCGCCGGGTCGAGCCGGTGCGCGAGGAGAAGTCGGTGGGCACCGAGACCACCTTCTTCGAGAACCTCACCGACCGGGAGCACGCCCGGCGGGTTCTGCTGGACCAGACCCACCAGTGCGCCGCCCGCCTGCGCGCGGCGGACCGGCGCTGCCGGGTCGCCGTCCTCAAGGCCCGAGGGGCCGACTTCACCACCGTCACCCGCTCACGCACCCTGGCCACCCCCACCGACCTCGCCCAGGACATCTGGGAGACCGTCTCCTCGCTCTACTCCGCCCTGCCCACCCCGCCCGGTGGCTTCCGCCTCCTGGGGGTGCGGGTCGAGGGCCTGCTGCGCCCCGACGACGGCGTGCAACTCCTCCTGGACGAGGACCCGCGGCGCGGCGCCTCCGAGCGGGCCGCCGACGCCGTGCGCCGCAGGTGGGGAGCTCACGCAGTGGCCCCGGCCAGCCTCCTGTCAGGAGACGGCGCTACCGGGGCGCCGCCCGGGCAGGAGGGGCGAGGAGGGCGAGGTCGTCGTCCGTGACCCGGGCGCAGGAGCCTCCTGCGTCCCGGCCAACCTTCTCGGTGAGTTTCTCCTGAGCCCCCACAGCGCCTATCCTGGCAACTACGGCGCAGATCCCCGGCCCCGCCCGGAAGCAAGGAGCATGATGGCACTGTCAGAGCGAGAGCAGCAGGTCCTGCGAGACCTGGAATCGCAGCTCCATGAGGATGACCCCGAGCTGGCTCAGACCTTCCAGCGTGAGGAGCGTCGGCTCTCGCGGCCGTCGCCCCGCCATATCGGTGGCGGTGTGGCCCTGGTCCTGGTCGGTCTGGCGCTTCTCATCGCAGGGGTCTCAGTGCCCCACAGCCTCCTGTCTATCCTGCTGGGGGTCGCCGGCTTCCTCGTGGCCGTCGGCGGGGTCGCACTGGCGCTGACCCGGGTCGAGAGCGCCTCGAGCCCGCGTCGCCCCGCGGGAGGTCGAGGCGGGCCCGCCACGAGCGGGAACAGCGGGAAGAAGCGTTCCTCCTTCATGGATCGCCAGTCAGAGCGCTGGGATCGCCGTCGCGACTCAGAGGACTGACCGGCCCGCATCCCCCGAGCCTCCCCACTCCTCTCCACCCACTCCCTCCTCTCCAGCCGCTCCACCCCACCCGCGCCCCTGCAGCGGCGCCGGCGCACGCCGATCCCCACATCTCTCCACCGCCCCCACTTCCCTCCACCTCCACCTCTCTCCCGCCGGCACGGCTCCACAGGTCCTGTCTCCAACGCTCACCCGTTGCAGACAGGACCTGAGTATCTGCAGGCCCCGATCAGCCCTCGGCGGACCTCGCGACGCCGGGACACAATCCTGAGGATCCTAAGGAACGCCTTGAGTCTTAGAGAGCCGGCGCAAGAGCGGTGCAGCTCCGCTCCTACCTCCGCTCTGAGGCCCTGAACCCCAACCGAACCCTGCGTGCAGGCCGAGTGGACTCTGCTTTTTTCCTGGATGTCCACCACGCCGAGGAGAGTGGTGGTGAATGCCTCCCTCCACCTGTCCTCCACCTCCCTCCACTTCGCGTGAACAGGCAGTCAACTGCTGTGATTCCAACGAAAAGTCAGAGGTCTGGGGTGGTGGTGCCGTCGTTGGTGATACGGAGCTGTGATGCTCTCGAGGAGGAGGGGTGGGAGAAAAGGGAGGGAAGTGGAGTAGGGTGGGGTGCACGGGGTCGTCGAGGGGAAGGAGGTGGCTCATGTTCCTGGGGACGCATGCACCCAAGCTGGACGAGAAGGGCCGTCTCATCCTCCCGGCGAAGTTCCGTGAGGAGCTTGCGGGCGGCGTGGTTCTGACTCGAGGTCAGGAGCACTGCCTGTACGCATTCACCGCCGCCGAGTTCGAGCGCATGTACGCCCAGCTGCGTGAGGCCCCCCTCGCTCAGAAGCAGGCGCGTGACTACGTGCGCGTCATGCTCTCGGGAGCGGACTCGCAGATCCCGGACAAGCAGGGGCGTATCACGCTGCCGGCGCCACTGAGGGCCTACGCGGGCCTGAAGAAGGACCTGGCGGTGATCGGAGCCGGCGCCCGGGTGGAGATCTGGGACTCCGAGTCCTGGAGCACCTACCTGGCCGCCCAGGAACAGGTCTTCGCCGACACGGCCGAGGAGATCATCCCCGGCTTCTTCTGACGCTTCGACCTCTTCGACAACTGAACGAACCCGACGGACCGCACGCAGATGCCATCAGGGCTCTGGCGAACCATCTCGTGAGGTCTCCGCCCGATGTCGAGTCCGACGCCTCTTCCCCGGCGCCGGAACCACGGGAGGAGTCCTGGCGAGATGGTCGCCCCGCCCGGTGCGCCGGGGAGGGGCGGATGTCGAGGGCTCGTCAGTAACTGACAACCAGCCGGGTACCCGAACCGGGGCCGGGCCAGCACCAGAAAGGAGCACGCCACATGACCAGCTCGCAGGCGCAGGCATCCGCTGCCGACGCCGTCGGCCGGCACAAGCCGGTGCTCCTGGAGCGCTGCCTGGACCTGCTCGCACCCGCCATCGAGGGCGCTGCCGGCAGCGCAGCGGCGCCCGGCTCGGCCCAGCCGGTCATGATCGACTGCACCCTGGGCATGGGGGGCCACACCGAGGCGGCGCTCGAGCGCTTCGCGACCCTCAAGGTCGTGGGCATCGACCGCGACCCCGAGGCGATCGCACTGGCCTCGGCGCGCCTGGCCCGCTTCGGGGACCGCTTCGTTGCGGTTCAGGCGACCTACGACGCCGTCAGCCGGGTGGCTCATGAGCACTCCGTTCGTGCGGAGGGGACCGTGGACGCCGTCCTCATGGACCTGGGGGTCTCCTCCCTCCAGCTCGACGAGGCCTCGCGGGGCTTCTCCTACGCCCGTCCGGCGCCTCTCGACATGCGTATGGACCAGGGCTCAGGAATGACCGCCCAGGACCTGCTGGAGCATGCCGACGCCGCTGAGCTCACCCGCATCCTGCGTACCTACGGCGAGGAGCGCTTCGCCTCCCGCATCGCCGCCGCCATCGTGCGTCGCCGCGAGTCCGGGGATCCGGTGACCAGTACCCAGGACCTGGCCGAGCTCGTCCGTCAGTCCGTGCCCGCACCGGCGCGCCGCAGCGGCGGGCACCCGGCCAAACGGACCTTCCAGGCGCTGCGCATCGCCGTCAACGCCGAGCTCGACGTTCTGGAGCGGGCCGTGCCCCGGGCTCTCAACAGCCTGCGCGTGGGAGGGCGCCTGGTGGTTGAGTCCTACCAGTCCCTGGAGGACCGCATCGTCAAGCGGGCGCTGGCCCACGGGGCCACCTCCCGGGCACCCCAGGACCTGCCGGTCGTTCCCGAGGCGGACCGCCCTTACCTGGAGCTGCTCACCAGCGGCGCGGAGAAGGCCGACGCCCGCGAGCTCGACCACAACCCCCGCTCAGCACCGGTGCGACTGCGGGCAGCCGTCCGCCTGCGTCCGGCCGACCAGGCCCCTTCGCCAGAGGCCTCTGCTCCCGCCGGCGGTCGAGGACGGGACCCCGGGCGCCGGAGCGGTCAACGCACCGCGCGTCGTCGCCACCGCAGCTAGGCGGCCCAGCCCGCCCCAGACGCCGGCGGACCGCCCCAGGCGGTCAACGATCCCACTGCACCATCGTCCATCCACACCAGTCCAACTACGCACAGGGAAGGCACATTGATGAGCGCCACTGCTACTGCTCGAGTCACCCGCCCGATTGCGACGCGGCGCACCGCCCAGGCAAGTGGTTCCACCAGCACCCAGGGGCGCGCGGAGGCGGGCGCCGTCAACCGGCCCCAGCTGCGCGTCGTCAGTGGCGCCTCCCGGGCGGCCTCGTCCTCCCTTCCCTTCCTGACCGTCATCATCCTCGTGCTGGCTGGCGCTCTCATCACCTCGATGCTTCTCAACGCCAAGATGGCCGACACCGCCTACCGGATGAAGGAGAAGCAGATCGAGCTCAACGTCGCCGAGGACCACGTCGAGACGCTGCGCACCCAGGTTCAGGAGGCCTCGGCGCCCGATGCGCTGGCCGGCCGAGCCAAGGAACTCGGGATGGTGCCCGCCGCCGCCCCCGGCGTCGTCGACGTCAACAAGGGGCAGCTCACGGAGGGGACCCCCGCCCACGCCGCCAAGAGCGGGAAGTAGGCGCCTGTGAATCCCTCGCGTCGTCAGGCGCTCCAGCTCGGAGGACTGCTCATGTTCACCGCACTGGCCGGGCGCACCGTCTACGTTCAGGCAATCGAGGGGCCCGAGCTGGCTGAGAAGGCGAAGGCCGAGCGCACGGTCACCTGGGTCAACCGAGCCCCCCGAGGCGACATCACCGGGCGCGACGGCACCGTCCTGGCCTCCTCGGCGGTCAGCTACGACGTTGGCGTCAACCAGTCCGCCATCGCCCAGTACGAGCGCACCGAGATGCGACTCAACGAGTCCACCGGCGCCAACGAGAAGGTCGTCGTCGACTACGGGGCGACGGCGGTCGCGGCCCAGCTCGCCCCGATCCTCGACGTCGACCCCCTGGAGCTGGGAGCCAAGCTCGTGGGAAATCGGAGCTACGAGGTCATCGCCCAGGAGGTCTCTCCTGACACCTGGCGCAAGATCAAGGCCCTGGACATCCCCGGGGTCGAGCCCGACCAGCGCACCCGACGCACCTACCCGGCCGGAACCGTGGCCGGCAACGTCCTGGGCTTCACCCACGAGGGCGAGCACAACCGCGAGCTCATCGGGGCGGCCGGGCTGGAGCTGACCCAGAACAAGGTCTTGACAGGAACCGACGGCAAGGGCAGTGAGGAGGTCGGGCGCAGCGGCGTCATCATCCCCACCGGTGAGCAGGAGGATGAACCGGCCAGACCCGGCGCCACGGTGCGCACCACCCTCAATCCCGACCTGCAGTCCATCGCCCAGGAGACCATCGACAAGACAGTGGCCGCCCAGCACGCGGACTGGGGCATCGTCATGGCCATGGAGCCGGCCACAGGCAAGGTCGTGGTCCTGGCCGACTCCAACTCGGTCGACCCCTCCGACCCCTCGGCCACCTCCGAGGAGAACCGCACCGCCCGCAGCGTCCAGGCCGTCTTCGAGCCCGGAAGCGTCGGCAAGGTCGTCACCTTCGCCACCGCTCTGGAGGAGGGCGTCATCAAGCCCGAGGACACCTGGACCATCCCCTACACCTGGACCTCGGCCAGCGGGCAGACCTTCAAGGACTCCCACGAGCACGAGACCCAGACCATGACCACCGCCGGGGTCCTGGCGGAGTCCTCCAACGTCGGCACCGTGCAGATCGGCGAGAAGCTCGCCGACGACGTCCGCTACAACTACATGAAGCGCTTCGGCTGGGGGCAGGCCACGGGCATCGAGATGCCGGCAGAGTCCGACGGCATCCTCTACCCGCCCAGCTCCTGGGACGACCGCACCCGTTACACCACGATGTTCGGGCAGGGCGTGGCCGGCACCACCCTCCAGTCCCTCCAGGTGCTGGCCACCGTGGCCAACAAGGGCGTGCGCGTGGCCCCACGCGTCATCGACGCCTGGATCGACGCCAACGGCAAGGAGACCCCTCAGGACCGCCCCGAGGGGGTGCGGGTCATCTCCGAGACGACGGCCAAGACCCTCACCGAGATGCTCATCGGCGTCACCCAGGAGGGCGGCACCGCGGAGTCGGCCTCCATCAATGGCTACCTGGTGGCCGGTAAGACCGGAACCACCGAGATCCTCACCGACGACTCCACCGTGGCCTCCTTCGTCGGCTTCCTGCCGGCTCGCGACCCGGTGCTGGCGATCGCGGTCATCGTCAACCGCCCCGAGGGGATCTACGGAGGCACCGTTGCCGCCCCCGTCTTCCGGGAGGTGGCGCTGGCCGCCATGCAGGCGCTCAACATCGCCCCGGACCCCAGCGTCGTGGCGGCTCGGGCAGCTCGCAACGGGGCCGGAGGAGAGAGGGACGCGAATCAGTGAGGACGCCTATGGGTAGATGAGCGTGACCACCAGCACCTCGGCGAAGTGGGCCGGAGGGGCTCTTGTGGAACATCGACAGTGGAAGGTCGCGATAGATTGAGGAACTATGAGCAACCACGCCTACGAGTCGGCCGCCGCCCTACGGCCGAGCTCCAATGGTCCCATCCCCATCAGCACCTTGTGCGAGCGCTTCTCCCTGGCTCCCGCCTCGGCTGAGGACGCCGCGGCCCTCAACGACCTGAGCATCCTGGGGGTCAGCGTCGACTCCGCTGACACCGCCCCGGGTGAGCTCTTCGTGGGACTGCCCGGCTTCACCGTCCACGGCGCCCGCTTCGCCGCGCAGGCCGTCGCCTCCGGTGCCGTTGCCGTCCTGACCGATGCCGACGGCGCCCAGATCGTCCGCCAGACGGCTCCCGGCACCCCCACCCTCGTGCACAGCGACCCCCGCGCCGTCGTCGGCCCCCTGAGCGCCGAGGTCTACCACCACCCGGCGCGCGGCCTGGTCACCACCGCCGTGACCGGAACCAACGGCAAGACGACCACCGCCTACTTCCTCGACGCCATCCTGTCCGCCCACGTCGGCGGCTGCATGGTGGCCGGAACCGTTGAGCTGCGCGTGGGGGAGCGCTCCGTGGAGTCCCCGCGCACCACCGTCGAGGCCCCCGTCCTGCAGCGGATGATGGCCCTGGCCGTGGAGGACAAGGTCGGCGCCGCCTCCCTGGAGGCCTCCAGCCACGCCATCGTCCTGCACCGGCTCGATGGGATTGTCGTCGACGTCGCCGGCTTCACCAACCTCCAGCGCGACCACCTCGACTTCCACAAGACCATGGAGGGCTACCTGGAGGCCAAGGCGCAGCTGTTCACCCCCGAGCACGCCCGCCGCGGCGTGGTCTGCGTCGACGACCAGTGGGGCGCGACCCTGGCCGCCGAGGCCCCCATCGAGATCGACCGCGTGCGCGCCTACCCCGGTGACACTCCCGCCGACTGGTGGGTCAGCGACGCCGCCGTCTCCCTGACCGACTCAGCCACCACCTTCACCCTCCACGGGCCCGACGGCGAGAAGATCGAGGCCTCCTGCCCGCTTCCCGGACTCGTCAACGTGCAGAACGCCGCCCTGGCCCTGGTCATGGCCATCCGTGCCGGGGTGCCCGCCGCCACGGCCGCCACGGCCCTGGCCGGCGCCCACAACATCCCCGGCCGCATGCAGCGCATCAGCCAGCGTGACGGCCGACGCGGCCTGTGCATCGTCGACTTCGCTCACACCCCCGATGCCATGGAGCTGGCCCTCAAGGCCGTGCGCCCCATCACCCCGGGGCGCCTCATCGTGGTCTTCGGCTCCGACGGCGACCGCGACCAGGGCAAGCGGCCCATGCTGGGCGAGGTGTGCGCACGCCTGGCCGACGTTCTGGTCGTCACCGACGAGAACCCCCGCAGCGAGGACCCCCAGCTCATCCGCAACGCCATCCTCGAGGGGGTGCGCGGCGTACGCCCCGACCTGACGGACGTCGAGGAGATCACCACCTGGCGCGGCGACGCCGTGCGCCGGGGCGTCGAGCTGTGCGGACCCGACGACACCGTCATCGTCACCGGGAAGGGCCACGAGCCCTTCCTGGAGATGGCCGGAGAGTTCATCCGCTACAACGACGCGCCCGTGATGGCTGAGGCCGTCGAGGAGAAATGGGGACGGGCATGAGGCTCAGCCTGAGTCAGATCGCGGCCGCCGTCGGCGGCAGGCTCATCGGCCCGGACGCGCCGGTGACCGGACCGGTCGTCACCGACTCCCGCCAGGCCGCCGAGGGCTCACTGTTCGTCGCCGTACACGGCGAGCGCACCGACGGACACGCCCACCTGGGATCGGCCCGCGCCCTGGGCGCCGTCGGCGCCATCGTCTCCGACCTGGAGGCCGCCCGCAGCGGACTGTCCCAGGGGCAGGCCGAGGAGGCGTCCATAGGGCTCGTCCTCGTGGAGGACACCGTGGCGGCTCTCGGCGCGCTGGCCCGCACCCACCTGGAGGCACTGCGCCAAGCGGCAGCCGAGCAAGGCGAGCGTCTCACCGTGGTGGCGATGACCGGCTCGGTGGGCAAGACCACCACCAAGGACCTCACCCGCCAGCTCCTGGCCGCCTCCGGCCCCACGGTGGCGCCCCGGGCCAGCTTCAACAACGAGATCGGTCTGCCGCTGACCGTGCTGGAGGCCGACGAGTCCACCCGCTACCTCGTCCTGGAGATGGGAGCCTCCGGACCCGGCCACATCGCCTACCTCACCGACATCGCCCCCCTGGACGCGGCCGGGGTCCTCATGATCGGCCACGCCCACATGGGCGGGTTCGGCTCCATCGAGGGAGTCGCTGCTGCCAAGGCGGAGATCATCGCCGGCCTGCGGCCCGAGGGAATCGCCATCCTCAACGCCGACGACGCCCGCGCCGCCGCCATGGCCGAGCTCGCACCGGCACGCGTCCTGACCTTCTCCGCCCGGGGGCGACAGGCCGACCTGAGGGCCGAGAACGTGGACCTGGACGCGGCCGCCCGAGCTGCCTTCGACCTCCACCTGCCCGGTCTCGCCGAGCCCTGCCGCGTCCACCTGGCCGTGGCCGGCGTGCACAACGTGTCCAACGCCCTGGCCGCCGCGGGCCTGGCCCTGGCCGCGGGTATCGCCCCTGAGCTCATCGCCGAGAGACTCGGCTCGGTGAGCATCGAGAGCCCCCACCGGATGGATATTTCGGAACTCAGTGGTGATCTTCTCCTTATCGACGACTCCTACAACGCCAACATCGACTCCATGACGGCGGCGCTGGCGGTGCTGCCGGCTCTGGCGGGGGAGCGACGTCGCGTCGTCGTGATTTCCGAGATGCTCGAGCTGGGGGAGTCCTCTGCGGCCGATCACGCGCGCACCGGCGAGCTCGCGGCCCAAGCGGGAGCCGCTATGCTCATCGGCATCGGCTCCACCCAGGAGGCACTCGAGGCGGCCGGGGCGCGAGGGGTCGAGGTCGTCGGTTTTGATGATGCCGCGACCGCCATCTCCCAGATCGACGCCCTGCTCTGCGACGGCGACGCCGTCCTGGTCAAGGGCTCCAACGGCTCGGGCGCCTGGCGCCTGGCCGACCACCTCAAGGAGGTTCGTCCCCGATGACCGCCATCCTCATCTCCGGCGTGGTCGGACTGGTGGGCACCCTGCTGGGGACCCCCCTGCTCATCCGCTACCTCCACGCCAAGGAGTACGGACAGTTCATCCGCCAGGACGGCCCCCAGGGACACTTCACCAAGCGCGGCACGCCGACCATGGGCGGTCTCGTCATCATCATCTCCACCGTCCTGGGCTACACCCTGGCCAATCTCAGCCAGCTGCGCACGCCGCGCGCCTCTGGGGTCCTGCTGCTCTTCCTCGTCGTCGGGCTCGGGCTCATCGGATTCCTGGACGACTTCGAGAAGATCTCCAAGCAGCGCTCGCTGGGGCTGAGGGCCTGGCAGAAGATCGTGGGGCAGGCGCTCATCGGCATCGGATTCTCGGTGGCGGCCCTGCACTTCGCGGACCGCAACGGACTGACCCCCGCCTCCACCCGGATCTCCTTCGCCCGGGACTCGGCGATCAACCTGGCCTTCGCCGGCAGTGTCGTCGGGCTCATCCTGTTCATCCTGTGGGCCAACTTCCTCATCACCGCCTGGTCGAACGCCGTCAACCTCACCGACGGGCTCGACGGACTGGCCGCCGGTGCCTCGGCCATGGTCTTCGGCGCCTACACGCTCATCGGCGTGTGGCAGACCAACCAGTCCTGCAACTACGGCCACGAGACCATGGTCCCCACCACCTGCTACCAGGTCAGGGACCCACGAGACCTGGCCATGATCGCCGCCGCCCTCATGGGGGCCTGCTTCGGCTTCCTGTGGTGGAACGCCTCACCGGCCAAGATCTTCATGGGCGACACCGGGTCCCTGGCTCTGGGAGGGGCGGTCGCCGGACTGTCGATCCTGACCCGGACCGAGTTCCTGGCCGTCATCCTGGGCGGGCTGTTCCTGGCCGAGGTCATGAGCGACATCATCCAGATCGTCTCATTCAAGTCGACAGGCCGACGCGTCTTCCGCATGGCTCCACTGCATCACCACTTCGAACTGGGAGGATGGACCGAGGTCAACGTGGTGATCCGCTTCTGGATCATCGCCGGCCTGTGCGTCATCGCGGGACTCGGAATCTTCTACGCCGAGTACCTGCGCCAGCTCATCTTCGGATGAGCCAGAACGCCCGGGCCACTGCGACCCGAACCATTGAAGCAGTCTTCTCCTGCCGGATGCCCCGTCAGGAGCAGTGAGGAACCAGGAGCGTGAGCCCGCACCGTGACCAGCCTGACTGAAGTCCCCGGTGAGCCGTCCAGTGCCGTCACCGGCCCCGGCGGGTCCCTGAGCGACCAGCTCGACGGCGCCCACGTGGCCGTCGTCGGCCTGGGGCGCACCGGGCGCGCCGTCGTCGACGCCCTGGCCACGCTGGGGGCGCGCATCCACGTCTTCGACAGCCGCGAGTCCTCCCTCGAGATGCTGCAGACCCCCGTGGCCTCCACCACGGTCGCCGACGCCGAGGCGACCGCGGCCGCCCTGGCGCAGTCCCCGGCCAGGCTCCTCATCGTCTCACCCGGCGTCCCGGCCACCGGGCCGGTCCTGCGAGGCGCCGCGGCGGCGGGTATCGAGACCTGGAGCGAGGTCGAGCTGGCCTGGAGAATCCAGCAGGACTCAGCGCGTCCGCACGTGCCCTGGCTGACTCTGACCGGAACGGACGGCAAGACCACCACGGTCAGCATGCTCTCGGCGATCCTTGAGGCCCAGGGGCTCACGGCTCCGGCCGTGGGCAATATCGGCACCCCCGTCATTGAGGCGGTGCTGGCAGGCAGTGCCGACGCCCTGGCCGTGGAGCTGTCCAGCTTCCAGCTGCACACCACCAGGACCCTGGTGCCCCTGGCCTCGGCCTGCCTCAACCTGGCCGCCGACCACCTCGACTGGCACGGGGGCCTGGAGGCCTACGCCCAGGACAAGGCCCGCGTCTACTCCCGCACCTGGCTCGCCGCCGTCTACAACCTCGCCGACTCCGCCACCGAGGACATGGTCCGCCAGGCCGACGTCGTCGAGGGCTGCCGAGCCGTCGGCTTCACCCTGGCCGCACCGGGGTTGGGACAGGTCGGCATGGTGGAGGACCTGCTGGTCGACCGTGCCTTCCACGCCGAGCGGCGCTCAAGCGGTGTCGAGCTGGCCACCACCGCCGACCTGGCGCACCTGGCTCCCGGGCGGCGTGCCCAGAACCTGCCCGCGCACCTGCTGGCCGATGCCCTGGCGGCCGCGGCGCTGGCCCGCGCGGCCGGAGCCGACCCGGAGGCGGTCGCCGCCGGACTGCGCGCCTACAGCCCCGGAGCCCACCGGATCGTCACCGTCGCCGAGGCGGAGGGCATCACCTGGGTCGACGACTCCAAGGCCACCAACCCGCACTCCGCCCAGGCCGCACTGACGTCCCTGCCGCAGGGGACCGGCGTGTGGATCTGCGGCGGCGACACCAAGGGCGCCCAGTTCTTCGACCTGGTCCGCACGGTGCGCCCCCACCTGCGCGGCGCCGTCGTCATCGGTAAGGACCAGCACGACATCCTGACGGCCCTGGAGCGGGAGGCCCCCGGCCTGCCCGTCACCCGCGTCAGCGACGGCAGCGCCGAGCAGGTGAGTGCCGCCGCGGTGGAGGCCGCCGGCGCCATGGCCCGCAGAGGCGACACCGTCATGCTGGCCCCGGCCTGCGCCTCCTGGGACCAGTTCACGTCCTACGCCCAGCGCGGCGACCTGTTCGCCACCTGCGCCCAGGCCTACACCCAAGGCGATGGCCCCAGGGACGCGGACGGCTCCGGCGACCAGGAGCAGCTGTGAAGACCGGGTCCACCTCGGCCACCAACGCCCGCTCGTCGACCTCCTCCCCGTCAGGCTCCTCACGAGCCTCCGCAGGTTCGTCGCGGGGGGCCGGTGCCGGCCGCAAGCCGAAGCGGAGCAGCCCCCGCAGGGAGACGGCCGCCTCGTCCCGGCAGCCGAGAAAACCCTCCGGCTCCCGGCCCACGGCCGCGGGCGGTCGGTTGCGTGACGCCTGGCGCAAGCGCCTGACGCGCTGGGGTGAGCGGCTCTCACGACCTTGGGACGGCGGGGGCCCTCAGCCCGAGGGCGCCCCTGAGGAGCGTCGTCGGCGTCCCTCCGGCGGGTCCGACTCCACCCAGAGCGCTGAGCAGGTGACTCTGACCTACTACTGCCTGCTCGTGTCCACCCTGGTGTTGGAGACCTTCGGGCTCATCATGGTCTTCTCCGTGCAGTCGGTGACAGTGGCCGCCAACGGTGGCAACGCCTTCACCGACTTCGCCAAGTACCTCATCTTCGCCGCGGTGGGGACGCTGGGCATGGTGGGGGTCTCCCGCATACCGCTGTCCTGGTTCCCAAAGATGGCCTGGGGGCTCCTGGCGCTGACGATCGCTCTGCAGTGCCTGGTGTTCACGCCCGTGGGCGTCAACGTCTACGGCAACCGCAACTGGATCCAGGTCCCAGGGATCGGTACCGCCCAGCCCTCGGAGTTCATCAAGGTGGCCCTCGCCCTGGTGCTGGGCACCCTGGTGACCTGGTACGCGAACAAGCGCCCGCGGGACCGGGCATGGGTCGCGGGCTGGGGCGGTGTCGGAGTCGCGATCGCGAGCGTCCTGGGCGGACAGGATCTGGGAACCGTCATCATCCTGGTCATCATCGTCGCCGGGGCCCTGTGGGTGGGCGGAATGCGCAAGCGCTGGTTCGCACTCCTGGGGGCCGGTGGCATCGTCATGTTCGCGGCCGCCTCCATGCTCAGTGCCAACCGGCGCGCCCGGATCACCGCCTGGATCCATCCCGAGGGAGCCGACCCCATGGGGGTGGGCTACCAGCCCAAGCACGGGATGTGGGCGCTGGGGACCGGGGGCTGGCTGGGCGTGGGGCCAGGATCGTCGCGCCAGAAGTGGGGCTACCTCACCCAGGCGGACTCCGACTACATCTTCGCCGTGCTCGGCGAGGAGTTCGGGCTGGTGGGCACCCTCGTCGTCATCGCCCTGTTCGCCGTCATCGGGGCCTGCTGCCTGCGGATCATGAGACGCCACGCCTCCCTGTACGTCGTGGCCACGACCTCGGCCATTGGTGCGTGGATCGTGGGGCAGGCGATCATCAACATGGGGGTCGTCACCGGTGCACTGCCGGTGCTGGGCGTCCCGCTTCCCCTCGTCAGCCGTGGAGGCACTGCACTGGTGTCGGTCCTCCTGGCCATCGGGGTGCTTCTGGCCTTCGCGCGCCACGAACCCGGCGCGCAGGAGGCCCTGTCCACGAGTCCCGGGGCGCTGCGTCGTTCCCTGGCAGTCATTGTCCCTAGGAGGAACCGTGCCCGAGACAAGTGAGAGCGCAGGCTCGCCCCAGCAGGAGCGTCCCAGCGGCTCGGAGCGGCACCGGCCGTTGCGGGTGCTGCTGGCCGGCGGGGGCACCGCCGGCCACGTCAACCCGTTGCTGGCCACGGCCGCGGCCCTGCGGGACCCGGCCCTGGGCGGTGACCCCGGCACGCAGATCCTCGTCCTGGGGACCGCCGAGGGACTGGAGAAGCGACTGGTGCCCGAGGCCGGCTTGGAGCTGGCCCTGGTCCCCAGAGTCCCTCTGCCGCGGCGCCCCAGCGGTGACCTGCTGCGTCTGCCGCACCGGCTGGGCAAGGCGATCAGCGCGGCCACTGAGGCCATTGAGACGGTCAGGGCCGACGTCGTGGTCGGCTTCGGCGGCTACGTGTCGACCCCTGCCTACTTGGCCGCCAGGAAGGCCGGGGTGCCGGTCGTCATCCATGAGCAGAACGCCCGCCCGGGGCTGGCTAACCGGCTGGGTGCCTCCTGGGCCCAGGCCGTCGCCCTGACCTTCGCCTCCACCCGTCTCAAGGCGTCCAAGGGCTGCACCGAGGTCACAGGGCTGCCGCTGCGCCCGGCCATCGCCACCCTGGTCTCGCAGCGTGCCACGGACGAGGGGGCCCGCCGGGCCCGCGTCGAGGGCGCCCCGGCGCTGGGACTCGACCCCGACCTGCCCACGCTGCTGGTGACGGGCGGATCCCTGGGGGCCCAGCACCTCAACGAGGTCCTGAGCGAGTCTCTGGACTCCCTGCCAACCGGCCTGCAGGTGCTGCACCTGACCGGTAAGGACAAGGACGCCCCGGTGCGCGCCGCCCTCGAGGCGGCAGTGGCGGCGGGCGCTGCGCAGGACCTCGCTGAGCGGTACCACGTGCTCGACTACCTGACCACGATGGAGCAGGCCTATGCCTGCGCCGACGGGGTCCTGTGCCGCTCCGGTGCCGGTACCGTCGCAGAGATCACGGCCCTGGGGCTTCCAGCGCTCTACGTCCCCTTGCCGATCGGCAACGGCGAGCAGCGTCTCAACGCCGCTGACGTCCTGGCCTCCGGGGGCGGGCGCATGGTGCTCGACGCCGACCTCAAGCCCTCGGACATCCTTGACTTCGCCATGCTCATCTCCGACCCTGAGCGGCAGGCCGCCATGGCCCGGGCTGCGGCCTCCACCGGCGTCCAGGATGCGGCGGCCCGCCTGGCCGCCCTCATCCGGCAGTGCGCCTCCATCCACGACACTCCCACTGACGAGGAGAATGCGGCATGACCGCCACCACACCCCAGGACGCCTCCCGCACCTCGCGCCGGCCGGCCGAGGGCGACCACTGCACCCTGGCAGGCCGGGCCTTCCACCTCATCGGCATCGGGGGAGCGGGAATGAGCGTGGTCGCTCAGCTGCTCGCGGCCCGCGGCGCCCAGGTCTCCGGCTCCGACGCCCACGGGGGTCCCGCCTTCGACCACCTGGCCGATCTGGGCATCACGACCCACCTGGGGCATGACGCCGCGAACGTTCCCGAGCGGAGCACTGTTGTGGTCTCCACCGCGATCAAGGAGACCAACCCCGAGCTCGCCGAGGCCCGCCGGCGGGGCCAGGACGTCATCCACCGCTCCCAGGCGCTGGCCCTGGCCGCGCAGGGCCTGGACTTCGTCGCCGTGGCGGGTGCGCACGGCAAGACCACGACCTCGGGCATGCTCGCCGAGGCCCTCACGGAGGCCGGAGCCGACCCCTCCTTCGCCATCGGCGGGGTCGTGCGGGCCCTGGGCACCGGCGCCCACCTGGGCAGCGGACCCGCCCTGGTCGCCGAGGCCGATGAGTCCGACCGCTCCTTCCTCAACTACACCCCGCGCGTGGAGATCGTCACCAACGTCGAGCCCGACCACCTCGACAGCTACGGCACCGCGGAGGCCTTCGAGACGGCATTCGTCGACTTCGCTCACCGGCTGGTGCCCGGGGGCCTGCTGGTCGCCTGCGCCGCCGACGCCGGCGCACTGCGCCTGGCGCAGTCCGCTGCAGCCGAGGGCCTGCGCGTCGTCACCTACTCCTTCGCAGGCCCCGACACCCTCCCCGGCGGAGTGCTCGTGGGGGAGGGGCACGTCCACCTGGACATCCAGGAACGTGGGGCCTCATCCACTCGGGGGCTGTTGACCCTCACCACGGCAGCCGGCCGCGAGCCCGCCGGCGGTGCGGGCGAGGAGCCGCATCACGGCCCGGTCGAGCTGGTGCTGGCCGTACCCGGGGACCACGTGGCCCTCGACGCCGCCGGAGCCTGGGCCGCGGGCATCGAGCTCGGCGTCGAACCGGCCCGGATGGCCCGGGCACTGGGTGCCTTCGGGGGGACGGGCCGGCGCTTCGAGGACCGGGGCGAAGCCGACGGTGTGCGCGTCATCGACGACTACGCCCACCACCCCACGGAGATCGAGGCCCTGCTGCGCACGGCACGGGGCGTGGCCCAGGAGCGCGGCGGCCGGGTCCTGGTCCTGTTCCAGCCGCACCTGTTTTCCCGCACCCGGGCCTTCGCCGACCGCTTCGGACAGGCACTGGCCCTGGCCGACGCCGTTGTCATCGCCGACGTCTACCCCGCCAGGGAGACTCAGGCGGACTTCCCCGACATCACCGGGGACACCGTCGCCCAGCGCGTCCCTGGTGGCATCGCCAGGTTCGTCGCCGAGCGCCTTGACGCCGCCCACGCGGTGGCCGACCTGGCGCGCCCCGGCGACCTGCTGCTGACAGTCGGTGCCGGTGACGTCACCGAGCTCGCCGGCACGGTACTGGCCGACCTGGCGGCACGCGAGGGCGGTGCAGCCCCCTCGCCCGCGGACCGGGACGAGCGGGCATGAGGAAGCCCTCGGCCCCCCGCCCCGAGCGCTCCAACCGCGCTCAGGACACCCCGGCCAGCATCCCGCCGCGCCGCTCCGGCCCCAGGCGTCCGCGTCCCTCCCGCTCGGCGCAGGGCTCATCCACGCCGAGCACCCCGACGGTGCATCACGGAGCTGAGCAGGCCGGGCCGGCGGCCCCCGCCAAGCGGCCCCGGAGCGCTTCGGCCCCCAGGACTCCCAAGGAGTCGGGCGGCGCCGGGTCGGCCTCGCGACCCAGGCGCCCGTCGACGTCGAGGGGCGCGTCCAGCTCCTCGCCGGCTTCGCGTCGCGGTGGCGAGGGCGCAGGCCGCACCAGCCCTCGCCAGGAGTCCTCCAGCCCCGAGGCGGCGGGCACCGAGCTGACCGTCTTCGGCCGCAGGCAGGTGGCTCTTTCTGGTGGAGACGACCGGGTCGTCTCCACCGGACTGGCCGATCGGCTCAAGGAGCGTCAAGCCGCCGTGCGCCGGTTGCGGCTGCGACGGGTGGTGAGGGTCGCCGTCGTGGTGGTCGCCATCGCCGTGGCGGTCTGGGCCCTGGCCTTCTCACCCCTCCTGGGGCTGCAGGCCCGGAGGATCTCCGTGGCAGGTTCGGACGGCAGCGTCTCGGACCAGCAGGTCCGCGAGGTTCTGGCCGCCTACGAGGGCGACTCGTTGCTGCGGATCGACACCGGCCGGCTCTCCACTCAGGTCAGTGACAAGCTGGTCCGGGTGCGCCGGGCACAGGTGACCAGGGCCTGGCCCCACGGGCTGCGGGTACACCTGACGATGCGCGTACCGGTGGCCACCGTGCAGGACTTGGACGGCTACCAGGTCCTCGACAACGAAGCGGTGGTCCTCGAGCGGGTCTCCGAGCCGCCGTCGGGCCTGGTGAACATCGTGCCCGATCCCGCCGCGCAGGCATCGGAGCCACAGAAGATCTCCGCCAAGCAGGTTGCCGCCGTCACCCAGGTGGTGGGTTCCCTCACGCCGGAGACCCTGGCCCAGGTGAGCAGCGGCAGCGCCACTGAGGCGGGGCAGGTCACACTGACCTTGTCCAGCGGGGCCAGTGTGGTCTGGGGGAACAACCAGGACAACGCGCTCAAGGCACGCGTCCTGGCGACTCTCATGACCACCACCGCCTCCATCTACGACGTCTCCTCGCCGCATCGCCCCACCACACGATCCGCTGACAGCGCCGGCGCGACCCCCGTGGCGCCATCGCCGACGTCCTGAACGGTTCTTGCGTTCCACCGCTGCGCGGTATCTCCGGGGACGGCGGGGCGCGCAGCAGCACGCACCCGGGAACCTTCAGGTTCATCGCAGGTAAATTGCAGCGATATAGCAGGGAATCCGCAGGCAACTGCACACGAACACGCCGGGCTTCAATGCGATGCGACGTCCTGGATGTCTCATAGCGTTAAGCCCGTCGTTCAGAGAATGACATAAGTATTGACCTCAACTTGAGGTTGAGGTTTGAGGGGAGTCCTCGTCGGAGGGCTCATGACGAAACTCGCGGAGGGGACGCCAGTGGTCGAGAGCATGGCTGTGGACGACTCACAGCACTACCAGGCAGAGATCAAGGTCGTCGGTGTTGGCGGTGGCGGCGTCAACGCCGTCAACCGCATGATCGAGGCCGATCTGCGTGGCGTGGAGTTCATCGCCGTGAACACCGACGCCCAGGCGCTGCTCATGTCCGACGCTGACGTCAAGCTCGACGTCGGGCGGGACCTGACTCGAGGGCTGGGGGCGGGGGCCGACCCGGCGATCGGCCGCAAGGCCGCCGAGGACCACGAGTCCGAGATCCGTGAGGCCCTCGATGGCTCGGACATGGTCTTCGTCACCGCGGGAGAGGGAGGCGGCACCGGCACCGGCGCAGCCCCCGTCGTCGCCCGCCTGGCCAAGAGCATCGGTGCGCTGACCATCGGTGTGGTCACCCGTCCCTTCTCCTTCGAGGGACGCCGCCGCTCGGCCCAGGCCGAGGACGGTGTCCAGGCGCTGCGCGAGGAAGTCGACACCCTCATCGTCATCCCCAACGACCGCCTCCTGCAGATCGCCGACAAGAACATCTCCGTCGTTGACGCCTTCAAGCAGGCCGACCAGGTTCTTCTTCAGGGCGTCCAGGGCATCACCGAGCTCATCACGACCCCCGGTCTCATCAACGTCGACTTCAACGACGTCAAGTCCGTCATGCAGGGCGCAGGCAGCGCACTCATGGGTATCGGCTCGGCCACTGGTGAGGGGCGCGCGATCACGGCCACCGAGGAGGCCATCGCCTCGCCGCTGCTGGAGACCTCGATCGACGGCGCCCACGGCGTGCTGCTGTTCTTCCAGGGCGGTTCCGACCTGGGCCTGTTCGAGATGAACGAGGCCGCCAACCTGGTGCGCGAGGCCGTCCACCCCGAGGCCAACATCATCGTCGGAAACGTGGTCGACGGCGCCCTGGGAGACGAGGTGCGGGTGACTGTCATCGCCGCCGGCTTCGACTCCGAGCCGGTCGTCGGTGGCCTGGCCGACCCGATGACTCGGCTCTCGCGCGCCGCCGCGGTGCCGCCGGTGCCCTCCTCCCCGGTCGATGACCTGCCCCCGGCCCCCGCTCCTCGCGGTGGCGCCCATGCCGCCCAGAACCCGGTGACTCGTCCGGTCCCGCTGGCTCCTCCGCCCTCCGCCTCCCCGGCGGCCGCGGCGCACCTGTCGGAGGTCAGCGCCGCCGAGGCCCTCTCCTCGGGGAGCATGCCGGCCTATGTGGATGAGTCCTACGGCTCCTACGGCTCGGTGCCGTCGCAGCAGCACTCGGTCTCCGATCTTGAGGTTCCTCAGGTGATCGGGGTCGACGCCGACGATGACGGCATCGACCTGCCCGACTTCCTGCGCTGAGCGGCATCGCTGTCCGGGGGCGCGGCAACATGTGCGATACCACCGCCGTTGAGGCCTCGGACCTGATCGAGGTGGATCTGGGCCCGCGGGCTCGTGGGTTCTTCACCACCCGCGGCCTGCGGGCCCGTCCCGTCTCGGCCCCGGGAGGCAGCGCCCAGGACCGAGATGCCGAGAGTGAGGAAGGGACCTCATATGACGGGTGGAATCTGGCGCTCCACGTCGGAGACGACCCGCAACGTGTTCATTGTCACCGTCGTCGGCTCGAGGAGCTGCTCGGGCTTGAGCAGGGGAGTCACCTGGCCTGGATGAACCAGATTCACTCCGCCGTCGTGGCCACGGCTCAGGCCGGTGAGGTGCCCACGGCGGACGCCCTCGTCCTGGACTCTCGGACGGGCGGGGCGCCCGCCGGCTGCTGCGTTCTCGTGGCCGACTGCGTTCCCGTTCTGCTCGCGTCCTGGGACGGTGCTCTGACGGCTGCCGTGCACGCCGGGCGGCGAGGCATGCTCGACGGCGTCGTCCCCGCCACCGTCGACTCCCTCCGACGCGGTGGAGTGGATCCAGCGGATCTGTGGGCCGCCGTGGGGCCGTCGATCTGCGGCTCCTGCTACGAGGTCCCCGAGGAGATGCTTGCACTGTCCGCGCAGCGCGAACCGGCGTGCGCCTCGCGCACATCGTGGGGGACGCCCGGCCTTGATGTTGCGGCAGGGGTCCTCGCCCAGCTCGAGCGCGCCGGTGTTGGTCACATCAGCGCCGGTCAGTGGTGCACCTACGAGGACCCTCGCTTCTTCTCCTACCGCCGTGACGGAGTGACCGGACGTCTGGCGGGCATTGGAGTTCCGCAATAAGTCTCGTCTGCTGAATAACTCCTGGGCGTGACCTTCCTGAAACCTGAGGTGGGGGACACGCCGAGGTGAGGTCCCCGTGCGGTGTCGCGGGGGCGGATACCGTCGCAGCACATCCGGAACGCAGGGGACCGGACGAACCAAGGAGCGATAAATGGGCGCGCTGCGCAGTATGACCAGTTTCCTCGGCTACTCGGAGCCGGAGGAAGAGACCTACGAGGACAGCTACGAGGCTGTCGACGCCGGTTACGCCGTGCAGGAGCACGAGCAGGACTTCGCTGACGAGGGGTACGAGGACTTCTCCGCCCCGGCTGCGCCCGAGCCTGTTACCGCCGCCCCCGACCTTCGCCGCATCGTCACGGTTCACCCCTCGACCTACAACGAGGCCAGGATCATCGGCGAGTCCTTCCGTGACGGCGTCCCCGTCATCATCAACCTCACCGGCATGAGCGAGTCCGATGCACGTCGCATGGTGGACTTCTCCGCCGGTCTGGTCTTCGGGCTGCACGGTGCCATCGAACGTGTCACTCCGCGCGTGTTCCTGCTGACTCCGGCCAGCGTGGAGATTGACGGCGGTGAGGTCGCCGAGGCCCGCGGCCGCTTCTTCAACCAGAGCTGAGCTGACTCGTACGTGAACCTCGTCTCCGCGGTAGCCGGGATCCTGTCGAGCATTCTGAGCCTGTACTTCCTCATCCTCCTGGTCAGGGTCGTGCTCGACTGGATTCAGGTCTTTGCCCGCCAGTGGCGCCCCCAGGGGATCGTCCTGGTGCTGGCCAACCTTGTCTACGCTCTGACGGATCCTCCTCTGCGAGTGATCCGTCAGAGGGTTCCCATGGCACGCCTGGGAGGGGTCGGTATCGACCTGAGCTTCCTGGTCCTGGTCTTCGGGATCTGGATCATCCAGTGGTTCCTCGGACTTGTCATCTGAACAGGTGTGAAGTTGTGAGCGAACCGCTAGAGTGCTGTTCTCACGTCAGCGTGAGATAGCGCGCTTGATGTGGCCTGAACCTCGAGTTCAGGTACTCTGTCCGCATGAGTGACCGGATGCCCGGTGCTCGTGACCTTATCCGTAACGACACCGAGGTGACGACCCATGACGCTGCTGACAGCAGACGACGTCCTCAACAAGAAGTTCCAGGCGACCAAGTTCCGTGAGGGCTACGAGCAGGACGAGGTCGACGAGTTCCTCGACGAGGTAGTCGAGGCCATGCGTCAGCTGGAGGCTGAGAACGCCGACCTCAAGGCCAAGCTCGAGGCCGCCAACCGCCGAATCGCACAGCTCAGCGAGGGGGCCGCTATCCCCTCCGCCCCCGCTTCCCCCGTATCTCCGGTCCAGGCAGAGCCTGCCCTGTCCATGCCGGCTGTCTCCGCCGGCGACACCGGCGCTCAGGGCCCGGCTGCCGCGTCCGGCATGCTCGAGCTGGCCCAGCGTCTCCACGACGAGCACGTCGCCAACGGTAAGGCCGAGGGTGAGCGCATCGTCACCGAGGCTCGCTCCACCGGGGAGCAGATCGTGCGCGAGGCAGAGGACCAGCGCAACCGCACCCTCGCCCAGCTGGAGAAGGAGCGCGCCGCCCTCGAGCAGAAGATCGACGAGCTGCGGCGTTTCGAGTCCGATTACCGCACTCGCCTCAAGAGCTACCTGCAGAACCTGCTGGCCAACGTCGAGGACGGCGGCGAGAGCTCCATCTCCAGCCTGTGATCCTGCAGGGGTCGTGATCCTCCAGGCCGTGATCGCCTCCCGGTCCATCCCCGCGAGCACCTTCGGGACTGGCCAACGGAGCCTCATCACGACGGTCCCTATCCGATCAGGATGGTTCCGCTCCTCCAGTCACCAGTGACACGGCCTCCTACGAAGGGCGGCGACCCGCACGGGTCGCCGCCCTTCGCTGGGTACACAGCCCATTCGTCACCCGTTCTCCTCTGAGCGCAATGCGAGAAAGCCCTATGCCTGACCACGTCGATCCCGCCTCCTTGGCGCAGGAAGCCACCGGCAACGCCGTCGACGGCGGTAACGCCGATAACGCGGATAACGCTGTCCCACTGCCCACGGACAATCCCTTCATCTCCATGGAGAAGGCCGTGACGTCGCAGGAGGTGACTGCGGGGGCGAGACGATCCAAACGCCTCCCCGTGATCGTGCTGTGGCTGGTGGCGATCATCGTCATCGTCGTGGACCAGGCATCCAAGCAGTGGGCGCTCTCAGCCCTGTCCGACGGCCGGCACACGGCGCTGTTCGGCCGGGCGCTGGGGCTGGTCCTGGTGCGCAACCCCGGCGCCGCCTTCTCCTTCGCCACCGGGCAGACGTGGATCTTCGCGCTCATCGCCTCCTGTGTCGTGGCCATCATCATTCGTGTCTCCCGGAACCTTGCGTCTGGCTCCTGGGCGGTGGCCCTCGGCCTGGTTCTTGGCGGGGCGGTCGGCAACCTCATCGACCGCCTTCTGCGCGAGCCCGGCTTCCTGCGCGGCCACGTCATCGACTTCATCGACTACGGCGGCTACTTCGTGGGCAATGTCGCCGACATCGCCATCGTGGCGGCCGCCGCGGGCATCATCATCCTGTCCCTGGGAGGCTGGGAGATCGACGGCACGCGTGCCGGCGCCTCGGACGACCCGGAGGCGAAAGGCGTCGGTGCACCGCCCTCCTCAACCCGCCGAGGATCCCGGGCCCGCGGGAAGGATCGCGCCGAGGTGCCCTCCAAGCCGGAGGAGTCCTTGGATGCATCGACGCAGGCGACCTCCGTGGAGCCGCAATGAGCATGCGCCTGCTGCCCGTCCCCGACGGCTTCGACGGCGAACGCGTCGATACCGCGCTTGCCCGGATGACGGGGTTGTCCCGCAGCCGGGTGGAGGACCTGTGCGAGGCCGGAGAGGTGCGCCGAGGCGGTGAGACGCTGGCCAAATCCTCTCGTCTGTGCGCGGGCGAGCTCCTCGAGGTCGACCTGCCCGACCCCCGTCCCGTCGAACCGGTCGCCACTCCCGTGGAGGGCATGGAGCTGCTCTACGAGGATGAGGACATCGTCGTCGTCGACAAGCCCGCGGGCGTGGCCGCGCACCCCTCCATGGGGTGGGACGGCCCCGACGTCCTCGGCGCCCTGAAGGCCATGCACGTACGAGTGGCCACCTCCGGCGCCGCCGAGCGCCAGGGCATCGTCTCGCGCCTGGACGTGGGCACCTCGGGCGTCATGATCGTGGCCAAGGGGGAGCGGGCCTACTCGGTGCTCAAACGTGCCTTCCGGGAGCACACCGTGGACAAGGTGTACCACACCCTGGTGCAGGGCCACCTCGATCCCTCCAGCGGCACCATCGACGCCCCCATCGGACGTCACCCCAGCCGGGAGTGGAAGATGGCCATCGTCGAGGGCGGGCGCGAGTCCATCACCCACTACGACGTTATCGAGGCGATGCCCGGGGCCTGCCTGGCCGAGATTCACCTCGAGACCGGGCGCACCCACCAGATCCGCGTCCACATGGCCGCCGTCGGCCACCCCTGCATCGGAGACGCCACCTACGGCGCTGACCCGGCCATGAGCGCACGCACCGGTCTGATCCGCCAGTGGCTCCACGCCCGCGAGCTCGGCATCACCCACCCCATCACCGGTGAGCACATGGTCTTCACCTCCGACTACCCCGACGACCTCGTCCATGCCCTCGATGTCTTGCGCCTGCCGTGAACAGGCTCTGCGCGGAGGTGAATGAGAACAGTGACTGATCGCCTGCCTCGCTCGACCATGGCCCCGACGACGAGGCCTAGCGCGGACGAGGCGGTCTCGGAGACTCCCGCCCTCAAGATCCGCCCGGCCACCGCCGTCCACGAACCCATTGGCTTCGCAGCCGCCCGTGGCGATGAGACGGGCCCCGAGGCCGACCGGCTCCGCAGGGCTGTTGCCGACGTTCGCCTTGAGGTCTTCGTCGCTGAGCAGGCGGTTCCCCTCGCCCAGGAGATCGACGCCCGAGACGAGGAGCCGACCACGATCCATCTCCTGGCCAGCGGAGCTGACGGAACACCCCTGGGCGCTGGACGTCTCCTGATGGAGCCCGAGCACCCCGGTCGGGTCCATCTGGGTCGCTTGGCTGTACGGAGCATCGTGCGCGGTACGGGGCTTGGCGCCCGCATCGTTGCTGCCCTCGAGCAGACTGCACTGAGCCACTCTGGCCGGCCCCGCGTGGAGGTGGTTCTCTCAGCTCAGGAGCAGGCCATGGGCTTCTACAAGCGCTGCGGATACCGGGTCCTGAACGGTCACCGCTACCTCGACGCCGGTATCTGGCACCAGGACATGGCCCGCATCGTCAGCAGCATCAGCACCGAGGACAGTTCCGGCCATACCGCCTAGGCCGGTCGCTGACCCCTGGGTGTACGTGCTCGTGCGGACAGCAGCAGGACTGAGAGGAGACACACATGAGGATCGTCGTTATCGGTGCCGGGGGAATCGGAGGATGGCTCGGCGCTCGCCTGGCCGCGAGCGGTCAGCAGGTCGGGTTCCTCGTTCACGATCGCACCTTGGCGGCTCTGCGCTCGAGCGGGCTGACGCTGCGCGACTGCTCCCGGGGCGAGCCCGGTTTCGTGACCGCCCGCATCGAGATGCCCCTGGCCAGTGAGGATCCGCAGGCCCTCACCGAGACCCTGGAAGGCCAGCCTGACCTGGTCCTGGTCACCACGAAGGTCGATGCGCTGGCACCGCTGGCCCCTGCACTCAGAGTCCTGACCGGCCCCGGCACCGGTGTCGTCTCAACCCAGAACGGGATCAGTGCGCCCGGACTGCTCGCCGACGCCGTCGGCAGGGAGCACGTCCTGCCCGGGGTCGCCCGTGTCTACTCCGCCGTCGCCTCGCCCGGGGAGGTCCGCACCATCGGTGGCGCCGGTTCCCTGGCCCTGGGGGAGTGGGACGGTGCTGCCACCGCTCGTAGCCGCGCCGCCGTTCAGGCCCTGGAGGCGGCCGGAATCCGGGCCTGGATCCCGGGCTCCATCTGGGCCGAGCTGTGGCGCAAGGTCTCCTTCGTCGTCGTACAGGGAGCCCTCGGTGCCGCCGCGAACGCACCGATCGGCGTCCTGCGCAGCGACCTGAGAGATGCCTTCACCCGGGCCGTGAGCGAGGTCGTCGCCGTCGCCGCGGCACTGGGGCACGACCTGGCCACCGACGCCGCCCCCGACCCGGTCGCCGAGGCCCTGCGCATGGCCGACGCCCAGCCGGCCGGAGCCACCACATCGATGCAGCGGGACATCGCCGCGGGTCTGCCCAGCGAGCTCGACGCCCAGCTCGGTGCCCTGTGCCGCGCCGGCGACGAGGTGGGCGTGCCCACCCCCGTGCTCGACCTCGCGCACAGCGTCCTGGCTCCGCGAGAGACCGTCGCCCGGGCGGGCGCCTGAGCCCGACGCGCCTCTCGGAGGCGGTGGGAAGGACGCCGCCCCGCAGAGAATTTCTCCTCCGGCTTATCCACTACCTCGGCGGTGTCCCGTCTTGGCCGGGCAAGGCCCCGCCTTCGCGCTGGAGCGCGCTGGGCCCCTCCGGGAGACAGGGCACCGGGCGGGCCTAGGATGGGGCCATGGCGGAGATGAGCAGTCAGGAAGAAGCAGCCCCCAAGGACGACTTCGTCCACCTCCACGTCCACACCGACTACTCCATGCTGGACGGCGCCGGGAAGATCAAGGACTACGTGGCCGAGGCCAAGCGGCTGGGCCAGCCCGCCCTGGCGATCACCGACCACGGCTACATGTTCGGGGCCTACGAGTTCTACGCGGCCGCCACGGCCGCCGGCATCAAGCCGATCATCGGGGTCGAGGCCTACATGACGCCGGGCACCTCCCGCTTCGACAAGACCCGGGTCTTCTGGGGCGATGAGTCTCAGCGGAGCGACGACGTCTCCGCCCGCGGCTCCTACACGCACATGACGCTGCTCTCACGCAACAACGAGGGCCTGCACAACCTCATGCGCATGGACTCCTTCGCCTCCCTGGAGGGCCAGTGGGGCAAGGCGCCGCGTATGGACCGCGAGCTGCTCTCGCGCTACGCGGGCGGCCTCATCGGCTCCACCGGCTGCCCCTCCTCGGAGGTCCAGACCCGCCTGCGCCTGGGCCAGTGGGACGAGGCTCTGCGCGTCGCCGGGGAGCTGCAGGACATCTTCGGCAAGGAGTTCTTCTACGTCGAGCTCATGGACCACGGCCTGGAGATCGAGCAGCGCGTCACCAAGGATCTGCTGCGCATCGCCAAGGAGATCGGGGCCCCGCTGCTGGCCACCAACGACTCCCACTACGTGCGCCCCGAGGACCGCACCATCCAGGACGCGATGCTGTGCATCAACTCCGGCTCCGTGCTCTCCGATCCCGACCGCTTCAAGTTCGACGGCGACACCTACTACCTGCGCCCCGGCGCCGAGATGCGCCGCCTCTTCTCCGAGATGCCCCAGGCATGCGACAACACCCTGCTCGTGGCCGAGCAGTGCGACGTGCACTTCCGCACCGTGGACGAGGGGGCCTCATACATGCCGGCCTTCCCCGTCCCCGAGGGGGAGACCGACGAGTCCTGGTTTATCAAGGAGTGCTGGCGCGGCATGGACCGCCGGTTCAACGGCGACATCCCCGAGGACTGCCGCAAGCAGGCCGAGTACGAGATCAGCGTCATCACCCAGATGGGGTTCCCCGGCTACTTCCTCGTCGTGGCCGACTACATCAACTGGGCCAAGGCCCACGGCATCCGGGTGGGACCGGGGCGTGGATCGGGAGCCGGCTCCATGGTCGCCTACGCCATGGGCATCACCGAGCTCAACCCGCTGCGCCACGGACTCATCTTCGAGCGCTTCCTCAACCCCGAGCGCATCTCCATGCCCGATATCGACGTCGACTTCGACGAGCGCCGGCGTGACGAGGTCATTGAGTACGTGCGCGAGAAGTACGGCGCCGACCGCATCAGCCAGGTGGTCACCTACGGCGTCATCAAGGCCAAGCAGTCCTTGAAGGACTCCAGTCGCGTCATGGGCTACCCCTACGCCGTCGGCGACCGGCTCACCAAGGCCATGCCCCCTTCCGTCCAGGGCAAGGACATCTCCATCAAGGGCATCTTCAACCCCGCCGACGAACGCTACGGCGAGGCCGAGGAGTTCCGCAAGCTCCACGCCGAGGACCCCGATGCTCAGAAGATCGTCGAGCTGGCCAAGGGGCTGGAAGGCATGACCCGTCAGTGGGGCGTCCACGCCTGCGCCGTCATCATGTCCTCAGCCACGCTGACCGACATCATCCCCATGATGCAGCGCCTCCAGGACGGCGCCGTCATCACCCAGTTCGACTACCCCACCTGCGAGCACCTGGGCCTGCTCAAGATGGACTTCCTGGGACTGCGCAACCTCACGGTCATCTCCGACGCCCTGGAGAACATCGTCGCCAACGGCAAGCCGGCCCTGGACATCGACCACGTCGAGCTCGACGACCGCGCCACCTACGAGCTGCTCTCACGCGGTGAGACCCTGGGCGTCTTCCAGCTCGACGGCGGTGGGATGCGCACGCTGCTGCGCCTGATGAAGCCGGACAACTTCGAGGACATCTCGGCCGTTGGCGCCCTCTACCGGCCCGGCCCCATGGGGGCGGAGTCCCACACCAACTACGCGCTGCGCAAGAACGGCCTGCAGGAGGTCATCCCGATCCACCCCGAGCTCAAGGAGGCCCTCGACCCGATCCTGGGGACCACACACGGTCTCATCGTCTACCAGGAGCAGGTCATGAAGATCGCCACCGACCTGGCGGGATTCTCCATGGGCAAGGCCGACGCGCTGCGCAAGGCCATGGGTAAGAAGAAGATGGACATCCTGGCCAAGATGTTCGTCGAGTTCGAGGCCGGAATGGTCCAGTCCGGCTTTTCCAAGGAGAGCGTCAAGACCCTGTGGGACGTCGTGGTCCCCTTCGCCAAGTACGCCTTCAACAAGGCCCACTCGGCCGCCTACGGCGTCGTGTCCTACTGGACGGCCTACCTCAAGGCCCACTATCCCACGGAGTACATGGCCGCCCTGCTCACCAGCCAGAAGGACAACAAGGACAAGCTGGCCGTCTACCTGGGGGAGTGCCGCCACATGGGCATCACCGTCCTGCCCCCGGACGTCAACGCCTCGCGGGCCCAGTTCTCCGCGGTCGGTGAGGACGTGCGCTTCGGGCTGTCCGCGGTGCGCAACGTCGGCATCAACGTCGTCGACGCGATCGTGGCCGCCAGGGAGGACAAGGGCGAGTTCACCTCCTTCGAGGACTTCCTCGACAAGGTTCCCGCGGTCGTGTGCAACAAGCGCACCATCGACTCGCTCATCAAGGCCGGAGCCTTCGACTCCCTGGGGCACACCCGGCGCTCCCTGCAGGCCTGCCACGAGGACTTCGTCGACGAGGTCATCGGCGTCAAGCGCAACGAGGCCGCCGGCCAGTTCGACCTGTTCGCCTCCCTCATGGGTGGGTCCGACGACGGCGACGACTCTCCCTTCGGCAACGGCCCGGTCTTCTCCTCCGACGTCCCCAACCTGCCGGAGTGGGACAAGAAGGACAAGCTCGCCTACGAGCGCGACATGCTGGGCCTCTACGTCTCCGACCACCCCCTCATGGGCCTGGAGGGACTGCTGGGCAAGCTCGCGGACAAGGAGATCTCCGAGCTCCACGAGAACGATGAGCTGCCTGACGGCGCCATGGTCACCATCGCCGGGCTCATCACCTCCCTGACCCGCAAGACCACCAAGCAGGGCAACCTGTGGGCCATCGCCCAGGTCGAGGACCTGGCCGGAAGCATCGAGGTGCTCTTCTTCCCCCAGACTTATCAGACCGTCTCCACCATGCTGGCCCCCGACACGGTGGTCACGGTGCGCGGACGCCTCAACCGGCGTGACGGGCAGGTCGCCCTGTACGCCCAGGAGATGACGATCCCGGACATCTCCAGCGCCGCTCACGAGGCGGTCCTCATCACCCTTCCGACCAACCGGTGCACCGGGCCTCTGGTGGAGCAGTTCAAGGATGTGCTTACCAAGCACCCGGGCGGATCCACTGTCCGTCTCACACTGACCAGCCCGGGGCGCGAGGTGCGTACCCAGCTGGACGCTTCGCTGAGGGTGGAGGCCTCGCCCGCCTTCTACTCCGATATCAAGGCCCTCCTTGGACCGGGGTGCCTGCGCCACTAGAAAGCCGTTTCCCAGGGAGCCGATCGCCCGCCCCGATGGGGACGTCGAGCGACCGATGCCAGCCCGAGCGGACACCGTTCGCAAACCTGTTCGTGATCTCACCGTGTCCTCATCAATACGCCACACGTCGTCGTTCCCGAGGGCCGCAGATTCGCCTTCGGGAAGGTGAAAACCGGTTGTGACGCGGTATTCCTACAGGTCGTGCCACCTCCACCAGGGTTGGCGTTCACGTGGCGCCCCGTCTTCATCTTGATACTCTCGTAATGTCCACAAGCAGTCGGTGAGACTGTATTGTCTATGAGGTAATTTGATGAGTGACGAGGATTTCAACCCTCCAACGTTGACGCAGCAAGAGGAGCGGGACTCCGGCCCGCAGGAAGGGCGGACAGGGGAGGTCCTCCAAGGCGCGGCGACCGCGACGCCGGCCTTCCAGACCTCCCCGGCAACCGTGAAACGGCGCCAGCGCCACTTGCTCGACCGCCTGAGGAGGTCGGTCTCGCGCCAGCCCCACGACGTCGGTGAGGGAATGGACAAGGTGGTCTTCGGCGTCACCGCGACCGCGACCATCGCCTTCGTGGTGTGGGGCTTCATCTCTCCGCACGGGCTGGGGAGGGTCTCCAAGTGGGCCCTGGGGGGAACGATCAGCAACTTCGGCTGGCTGTTCGTCCTGTCCTCGACCCTGTTCGTCGTCTTCGTCGTCTTCGTGGCGGCCTCCCGGTTCGGCAAGATCCCCCTTGGCGGGGACGGCGAGGAGCCCGAGTACTCCACCGGCTCCTGGGTCTCCATGATGTTCGCCACGGGAATGGGGATCGGACTGATTTTTTACGGGGTCGGTGAGCCGCTCTACTTCTACATTTCGCCCCCGCCGGAAACGGTCGACCCTCAGACCGCCCAGGCCGCCAGTACCGCCCTGGGGACGGCCATGTTCCACTGGACCATCTACCCGTGGGCGATGTACGCCCTGGTGGGGCTCGGGATGGCCTACGGAACCTATCGGCTGGGACGCTCCCAGCTCTTCTCGGCCATGTTCACCTCCCTGTTCGGGCGTCAGGCCATCGACGGGATCGGCGGGCGCATCATCAACATCCTGGCGATCGTCGCCACCCTGTTCGGGTCGGCCTGCTCCCTGGGGCTGGGGGCCCTGCAGATCGGCGGGGGCATGGTGTCGACCAACCTCGTCACCAAGTCCACCCCCGCGATGATGGTCGGCATCATCGCGATCCTGACCGCCTGCTTCGTGGCCTCCGCGATCTCCGGCATTGAGAAGGGCATCCAGTGGCTGTCGAACATCAATATGGTGCTGGCTGTGCTGCTGGCGATCATCGTCTTCATCGGCGGCCCCACCCTGTTCATCCTCAACATCATCCCCTCGGCGATCGGCAACTTCATCGATGAGCTGCCCGCCATGGCCTCGCGCACGGCGGCCGTGGGCAATCAGGACATGGCCCAGTGGCTGTCCTCCTGGACGATCTTCTACTGGGCCTGGTGGATCTCCTGGACGCCCTTCGTGGGAATGTTCATCGCCCGCATCTCGCGCGGCCGCACCATCCGGCAGTTCGTCACCGGGGTCATGCTCGTCCCCTCGGTCGTCTCCCTCATCTGGTTCGCCATCTTCGGTGGCGGCGCCATCGGGCTTCAGGAACGCGCCGAGCGCGCCGGCCAGGCGGCGCACGCCCTCGTCCATCTCAAGGGTGATGGCACACCCGACCTGAACTTCGACACGATCCTGTTCGACCTGCTCAACGCCATGCCCGTGCACAAGGTGGTCCTCATCGTCCTCATGGTGCTGGCAGTCGTCCTGGTGGCGATCTTCTTCGTCACCGGTGCCGACTCGGCCTCCATCGTCATGGGAGGGCTCTCGGAGAACGGTGCGACCGATCCGAGCCGTTTCACGGTCGTCTTCTGGGGTGTGGCCACCGGTGGCGTGGCCTCAGCCATGCTGCTCGCCGGTGGGGATGATCCGCGCGAGGTCCTCACCGGTCTGCGGGACATCACGATCGTCTCGGCGTTGCCCTTCGTCTTCGTCATGCTGCTGCTGTGCGTCTCGCTCTACAAGGATCTCAACAACGACCCCATGCTGCTGCGGCACTCGCTGGCCAACCAGGTCCTGGTCGACTCGGTCACCACCGCGGTTACGACGGCCAACGAGCCGCATGAGGTCGAGACCATCGAGCTGCACACCAGCCTGTCATCGACTACTGACGGCGACGACGCAGCCGGTGAGGGCTGCCAGGACGGCACCGACGAGGCCACGCAGGACGTGAGTGCCGACATCCGCGCCGTCGACGGCGCCGAGGACGTGCCACCGGGATCGGAGCGGAGGTAGGAGGACTAAGTCGGCCGACTGCTCCTGGTGCTGGGGTCCGGGCTCATTGCCCGGGCTCCAGCTGCTCGACGGCGGCGCCCACCTGACCTGCGGGGTGATCGACGACAACGACGTCACCACCGGCTAGGTGGTGCCCGCGACGTGTTTCCACGACACCGTTGACAGTGACGTCTCCGGACTGGATGGCGATGCGCGCCTGTGCGCCATCCTCCACCAGGCCCGCCAGCTTGAGGAACTGGCCGAGCCGGATGCTTCCGGACACTGAGATGAGTGGGTACCGGGATGGGCGCTGAGATGTTGCATACGTCATAGATGAATCCTCGCAGACGCGGCACGAGATGCGCACGTCGGAGCAGGTAGCGCCCCGGCAGAGCGGCTGACGGCGAGGCGAGTGAGAGAAGCCTCTCTCAGAAGTATGCGGATATAACGGATGCCAAACAAAATTTATCACGGTAGGGTAACGGCGTTCTGATCACACTACGGAGACGGAGACACCATGAAGCGTCGAATCGTCGCCCAGATGGCGATACTCGCTCTATCGCTGTCGGCGCCTGTTCTGGCCGTGACTCATGCACCACAAGCCGCCGCCGCCGACGGCAACACCATTCATGTCTCGGCCGAGGGAGGCTCGGACGCGGGAGACGGAACCGCTGCCAAGCCCCTTCAGACCATTGGAGCCGCCCTGAAGAAGGCCGCCGGCGGAGACACCATCGAGCTGGCCAACGGCACCTACCGTGAGGGCGAGCTCGCCGTCGACAAGGGCGTGACCATCAAGGCGGCCGAGGGCGCCAAGCCGGTCCTCACCGGTGCCGAGGTCCCCAAGAGCTGGAACGCCGGCGGTGACGGGAAGTGGTCCACGGGCAAGGACATGGTCCGCTTCTGCACGGTCTGCACCATCAATGCCGACCCCGCCAAGGAGGGGATCGCCGCCCACCCCGAGCAGGTATTCGTGGACGGTAAGCCCCTGACCCAGGTGCTCAGCCGCGCCGAGGTCACCGAGTCCACCTTCTACGTGGAGGACCCCGACCCGGTCACCCTGAAGAACCCCAAAAACAACCAGGCCGGCTACAACGTCAAGCCGCACCGGGGCACCTCCTACGTCATCGGTGTCGACCCCAACCAGCACCAGGTCGAGGTGGTCCAGCACTCCCGCGCCATGTCCTTCAACACCGACAACATCACCCTGTCGGGGCTGACGGTGGAGAAGTACTCCGCGGTGCAGCGCTGGGACTACGAGGATCCCGAGATCGGCACCATCTCCGGTGGTGGAATGGTCGTGGCCGCTCACGGTGCTCCTCGCATTGAGAACTCCACCTTCCGCTACTCCTCGACGGCCGGTGCGCTGCAGGTCATCGACTCGACCAACGCGGTCGTGTCGAACAACCTGTTCGAGAACAACGGCTCCAACGCCTTCGGCATCAACGACTCCAGCGGTGCCAAGGTGGAGAACAACATGTGGAGGAACAACAACACCTCCGGCTTCATCACGAAGGACTGCGGTGCCTACTGCACCCTGGCCGACACCAAGATCACCCACTCCAAGAACATCCGCTTCGCCAACAACACCGTGGACTACTCGGCCACCGGCACGGACATCTCCGACCCTTCGGCCTATGACCAGAACCGGGCCGCGGGAGTCTGGTTCGACGAGGGCGTGATCGACTCCGAGATCGTTGGCAACTACTTCGTCAACGTCCCGGTGGCGATCTTCAACGAGGTCTCCTCCAACAACCTCATCGCCTCCAACATCGTCGCCGGGGCCGGTATCGGTATCCACGTCTCCGGGTCCAACGACACCCGCGTGTGGAACAACACCGTCTCCCACGCGCTCACCAGCCTGTGGATCCAGGAGGACACCCGTTCCGACGGCTGCAACGCCCGCAACGCCCAGGGCGTGTGCACCCAGGTGCAGAAGTGGAGCGCCGAGCACGGACTGAGCTGGGACACCACCAACACCAAGGTGATGAACAACATCTTCTCCTCCGAGCAGACCACCCCCATGCCCGGGGACCCGTGGCGCTACTCCGCCATGGTCCAGGTCCTGGGTGGAGCCAACCAGGACGGCTCCGGCGCGGTCTACGCCAATGAGATGGTCTCCAGCATCGACTACGACGTCTACTACCGCCACGAGAACCCCCAGACCCTGTCGACCACGGTCCTGTGGAACTGGGGCGCCGACCGTAAGAACCAGTCGGTCAACGCCGAGAAGCTCTCAGACTTCACGGCCAGCTCGAGCGTCAAGGCCGAGGGCAAGGAGTCCAACGGTCTGGACCTGCACGGCTCCCCGGAGAACAACCCGTTCTTCGTCAAGGAGTCCGCCAACCCGATGGACAAGACCTCGGACTTCCACCTCAAGGAGGGAAGCCCCGCCTCCGGTAACGGTCACGCCCTGCCCGAGGACATCGCCAAGACCCTCGGCGTCAACGCCAACGTCCCCGTGGACCGCGGTGCGCTGGTCAACGTCGCCTGGGGCGGCGGCGCCGTTCCCGGTGCCGGGGACGCCCCCGCTGACAACGCCAACAACGGTGACAAGGCCGACAACAACGGCGACAAGGCTGCCAACAACAACGGCGGTAACGCCAACAACGGTGACAAGGCCGACAACAACGGCGACAAGGCTGCCAACAACAACGGCGGCAACGGCGGCAAGGCCAACAACGGCGGCAAGGCCGACAACAACGGCTCGACCGTCACCGACGGGGCCGCCGGTACCGACGGCAAGGACGCGCAGGGCGCCAGCCCCTCCGACTCCAAGGCGGGGGCCGGCCAGAAGAACTCCGGAATCGCCAAGCCCGGCGGCAACGCTCAGGGCGGTCAGGGCCAGGCCGCTGCGGCTGCGGCGGCTACCGGCGATAGCCGTCTTCCGCTCACCGGTGCCAGCATGACCGGCATCGTCCTGGCGGTGGCCGCCATCGCCCTGGGCGGCGGATTCATCCTGGTGCGCCGTCGCATGGCCGGCTGATCGTTGCCGGCCTCGGGGTGAGGCGCAGAGCGGACGAGCTTGTGAAGAGCCCGGACAACCCGGATCATCACACCGTGAATGAGTCGCTCGCCATCACCGTCGGTGACTACTTCCCCGTGGGGGACAGGATGCGCCGACTCACCCCGAGGCTGGCTGAGGCCACCAACGCAGCACGCTCCGTCCTGATAGAGGTCGCACAGCACCGTGAGGTCATCACCTACGGCGAGCTCAGCGACTCGATCGGACGGAGCGTGCTGCCGCGTCATATGGGGCCATTGCTCTCCATGATCGCCCATGACTGCGCTGCTCGAGGCGAACCGAGCCTGGCCTCCCTGGTGGTCTCGGCGGCCACCGGAGAGGTCGGCACCGGGGACTCGAGCTGGGCCCCGCCGCAGCGGCTCGCCTGCTGGGCACGATGGGGTGAGAAGCGGGCCAACGACTGAGCGGATCGGTTCTCGCTATGTGGGACGGCGGCGGGGCTGGGAAACAGTCGTGGTTTGATACGCTCGACCATCCAGAGCGGCCGAGAGACCTGGTTCCATGACGCCGCAGCAACCCGGTACGCGGGTGCTTCAGCCAGGATCGATGGAGACGACGTGCACGACAACGAGCCCACCGGGCCCACCGCCGCGGCCGGGAGTCGCGGTGAGGCATTGAGCAGCGCCGAGACCGGAACCGCTCGGCGACTGCCCACTGTCAGCCTGGAGCTGTTCCCCCCTCGACCGGGTAAGGCCGCCTCGGCCACCTGGGGTCGCATTGACAGGCTCCTGGCCACCGGGCCCGACTTCGTCTCGGTGACCTACCGGCCGACCTTCGTCACCGACCCAGCCGGCGGGGTCACTGGCGGCGGGCGCCGGGGGAGCGAGCACGAGCCGGAGGCGGGCCGGTACGAGGCCGCGCCCCGCGTGCGCGCGGTCCAGGAGCAGACCAACCCCTCCGAGTGCGTGCTCGCCCACGTGCTGGACTCCAGCACCATCCCCCTCATGGCTCACCTGACCTGTATCGGCTACCGCAAACAGGAGGCCGTCGACATCGTCACTCGCTTCCTGCGCATGGGAGTACGGCGCTTCCTCGCCCTGCGTGGCGACCCGCCGGCCGGTACCCGAGCCGAGGACGTCGCCGGGGAGCTGCGCCACGCCGACGACCTCGTCCGGGTCATCCGGGAGGTCGAGGCCGACTTCTTCGGTGACGGCAGGCGCCACGTCACGATCGCCGTGGCCGCATACCCGGCCACCAACGACCACATCGAGGCCATTGAGGTCCTGGCCGCCAAGCAGGCCGCCGGGGCCGACATGGCGATCACCCAGGTGTTCTACGACGCGGCCGACTACGTGGCGCTGACCAACGCGGCCTCCTACGCGGGCGTGAGCATCCCGATCCTTCCCGGCGTGATCCCACTGACCGACCTGCGTCGCCTCACCCGCCTCGAGGCGCTCACCGGGGTGCGCGTGCCCACCGGCCTGCGATCCTCGCTGGGATCGGCCAGCGGCGCCACCCTCGTGGAACGCGGCATCGGCGCGACGCTCGACCTGGCCACCGCGCTGCTGCGCGCCGGTGCCCCCGGTCTGCACCTGTACACCTTCAACCGCACCCGTCCGGCCCTCGACGTCATCAGCCACCTGCGTCTGGGCGGCATCCTGGCCGGAGCCGCGCCCGATCGGGAGGTGCGCGACACCGTCGATCGCGGATATCTCCAGGCCACGCCCGGCCGAGGCCCTTCTTTCCTGCGCCGTGGCTCTGCCCGCGCAGCAGTGTCTTCCCACCACCCCGTTCAGCCCCTCATCACCATCACCAAGGAGAATGCATGAGCGCCACCCCTGAGTCGGTCGCCCCCGCCTCGCCGGCTGAGATCGCCGTGACCGAGTCGCAGGTCCCCTCCGTCCCCCTGCCGGGGGCCACCATCCTGGGATACCCCCGCATCGGAAGGGACCGTGAGCTCAAACGCGCCGTGGAGTCCTTCTGGAAGGGGAACCTGAGCGTCGAGGAGCTCAAGCACGCCGCTGCCGAGCTGCGCGGGGCGACCCGCTCACGCCTGACGGATCTGGGGCTGACTCAGCCTGCCTCGGTGCCGGCGGACTTCACCCTCTACGACCAGGTTCTTCAGGTAACCGCCACCCTGGGCGCCGCGCCCGCCCGTTTCCGCGACCTGCTGAACGCCGACGGCGCCCTCGATGTCGAGGGCTACTTCACCCTGGCCCGTGGTGAGGGCGCCCGCCCCGCCATGGAGATGACCAAGTGGCTGGACTCCAACTACCACTACCTGGTCCCCGAGATCGACGCCTCCACCCCCATCGACTATGTCGACACCGCCATCGCCGACCAGGTCCGCGAGGCCAAGGCCGCTGGGACCGAGGTCCGCCCCGTCGTCGTGGGACCGGTGAGCTACCTGCTCATGGCCAAGCCCTCCGACGAGGCGGCTGAGGACTTCCACCCCCTGGACCGCCTCAGCGACGTCCTGCACGCCTACGGCCACCTCCTCATGGACCTGCAAGAGGCCGGCGCCACCTGGGTCCAGCTCGACGAGCCCGCCCTGGTCTCCGACTCCTGGAACGTGGAGCGCCAGCGCGTCCTCGACGCCGTGCGTGACGCCTACACCTGGCTGGGCGCCATCGTGGAGCGCCCCCAGATCCTGGTGGCCGGAACCTACGGCTCCCTGGGCGACGCCCTGCCCGTGCTCGCTCAGACCCCGATCGAGGCCGTGGGCCTGGACCTCGTGGCCGGCGCGCTGCCCGAGGCCGGCGACCTGGCCGCCCTGGAGGGCAAGACCGTCGTCGCCGGCGTCGTCTCTGGCCGCAACATCTGGCGCACCGACCTGAATCGGGCCATGGACGTGCTCGAGCAGCTGCGTCAGCGCCTTCCCGAGGGCACCCCCATCACCGTGGCGACCTCCACCTCTCTGCAGCACGTGCCCCACGACGTCGAGCGCGAGACCGCCATCGACCCGGAGATCCGCTCCTGGCTGGCCTTCGCCGACCAGAAGGTCGGGGAGGTCATCACCCTGGCCAAGGGCCTGGAGCAGGGGCGGGACGCCATCGCCGCAGAGCTGTCCCAGGACGCCGACCTGCACAAGCAGCGCGCCGCCCACCCCGGCGTGCACCGCGACGAGGTCCGCGCCGCCGTCTCCGCCGTCACGGATGCCGACCGCAACCGCGCCCCCTACGGTGAGCGCAAGGCGGCCCAGGACGAGCGCCTCGGCCTGCCCGAGCTTCCTACCACCACCATCGGCTCCTTCCCGCAGACCGCCGAGATCCGTAAGGCCCGCGCCGCCTGGCGCAAGGGCGAGATCGACGACGCCGCCTACGACGCCGCCATGCGCGCCGAGATCGCCAGCGTCGTCGCCCTTCAGGAGCGCCTCGGCCTGGACGTCCTGGTCCACGGCGAGGCCGAGCGCAACGACATGGTCCAGTACTTCGCCGAGCTGCTCGACGGCTTCGTGACCACCGAGCACGGCTGGGTCCAGTCCTACGGCTCGCGCTGCACCCGTCCCTCCATCCTGTGGGGTGATGTCGCCCGTCCCGAGCCCATGACGGTGACCTGGTCGGCCTACGCCCAGTCCCTGACCGACAAGCCCCTCAAGGGCATGCTCACCGGCCCGGTGACGATCATGGCCTGGTCCTTCGTGCGCGACGACATCCCGCGCGCCCAGGTCGCCGACCAGCTGGGCCTGGCCCTGCGCGCGGAGGTGGCGGACCTCGAGGCCGCCGGCATCGGCGTCATCCAGGTCGACGAGCCCGCCATCCGCGAGACCCTGCCGCTGCGGCGCGCCGACCGCCCCGCTTACCTGGAGTGGTCCGTCGGCTCCTTCCGCCTGGCCACCGGAGGGGCGGCTCCTGCCACCCAGATCCACACCCACCTGTGCTACTCGGAGTTCGACGTCGTCATTGACGCGGTCGACCACCTCGACGCCGACGTGACCTCCATCGAGGCCTCCCGCTCGCGCATGGACATCCTGCCCGCGGTGGCCGAGCACGGCTTCGAGCGCCAGCTCGGCCCGGGCGTGTGGGACATCCACTCCCCGCGCGTGCCCAGCCAGGCCGAGTGCACCGAGCTGCTCCAGAGGGCCGTCGACGCCCTGGGTGCCGAGAAGGTCTGGGTCAACCCCGACTGTGGTCTCAAGACCCGTGGCTACGCTGAGACCGAGGCGAGCCTGACCAGCCTGGTCGGTGCCGCGCGCGCCGTGCGCGAGGCCTGATGAGCCTCTGACTCAGCTGCAGGCGCCTGAGGCGGCCCGGGAGACAACGTGCTCTCCCGGGCCGCCTTGTGCATGGCCGGTAGGCTTACGGGCATGCTCACCCGCACCGATCTGCGCAGTACCCGACTCTCCGCACGCCAGCTGGCACAGGCCCTGCCCCGGGCCACCCTTGACGTCACCGCCGCCCAGGCCGCCGTGGCTCCACTGATCGAGGACGTCCGCCGTCGGGGAGCGGCCGCACTGCGTGACGCCGCCGAGCGATTCGACGGCGTGCGACCCGTTCACCTGCGTGTGCCCGCCGCTGCCATCACCCAGGCGCTTAACGACCTGGATCCCTCGGTGCGCGAGGCCCTCGAGCTGTCCATCGCCCACAACCGGGCCGGGCACACCGCCCAGGTGCCCGCTGAGCGCACCACGGAGGTGGTCCCCGGAGGCACCGTCACCCAGCGCTGGATCCCCGTGGAGCGGGTGGGGCTCTACGTTCCCGGAGGGCTGGCGGTCTACCCCTCCAGCGTGGTGATGAACGCGGTGGCCGCCCAGGTCGCCGGCGTCGAGCAGATCGCCCTGGCCAGCCCGCCTCAGGCCGAGTTCGCGGGTCTGCCCCACCCCACGATCCTGGCGGCGTGCGCGCTGCTGGGGATCACCGAGGTCTACGCCGTCGGCGGCGCCCAGGCCATCGCGATGCTCGCCTACGGCGCCGACGCCCAGGACGACATCGACCGCGTGGACGCCGGGGGAGAGGTCCTGTGCCGGGGCGTGGACGTCATCACGGGTCCTGGCAACGTCTACGTGGCCGCCGCCAAGCGAGCCGTCATGGGGACGGTCGGTATCGATGCCGAGGCGGGGCCCACCGAGATCGCCGTCCTGGCCGACGCCGGGGCCGACCCCGAGTACGTGGCCGCCGACCTACTCTCCCAGGCGGAGCACGATCCCAATGCCGGCAGCGTCCTCATCACCGACTCCCCGCAGCTGGCAGACGCCGTCGATGCGGCGCTCGAGCGCAGACTGAGCACAACCCGGCACCGGGAGCGGGCATCGACCGCATTGAGGGGTCCGCAGTCGGGAACCGTCCTCGTACGCGACCTCGCCCAGGCCATCGAGGTCGCCAACGCCTACGCGGCCGAGCACCTGGAGATCCACACCTCCGACGCCCCCGGGGTCGCGCGTCGGATCCGCAACGCCGGAGCCATCTTCGTCGGCCCCTACAGCCCGGTGCCCCTGGGGGACTACCTGGCCGGCTCCAACCACGTCCTGCCCACCGGTGGGACCGCCCGGTTCGCGGCCGGGCTGAGCGTGATGGCCTTCCTCAAACCGGTCCAGCTCATCGAGTACAGCGCGAGCGCCCTGGAGTCCATGACGCCGGCGCTGTGGGTCCTGGCGAGCTGTGAGGATCTGCCCGCCCACGGGGAGGCGGCCCGTGCTCGAAGGCAGTGAAAAAGCCTGCTGAGCAGGCCGATTGAGACCATCCTGTGACCTTCTGGTGACCGTCCCCTGCTGCGTCAGGGGACGGCGCCGGAGCGAGGCTCGGATTTGTTGGCCGTTCAACTGGCGGAATCCTGCCGTTTCCTGCTCTTGTGAGCCACCTCCAAGTGGGCGCTTATTGCATGGTCGAATAACACAGTGTTGCAATGCGTTATTCTATTGTTATATTTGGTGGTGACGCACGGTGCGCCGTGCCCGACGGGCTGAGTTCCCACATCCCGTCATCCCCGGGCGCGCCGCACCGAGGCGTTGGTTGCCGACCGGGCCTGCTCGCGCATGCGGTGATGACGGTCGGCGCCGGCCCTACCCCTTGGATCCAGATGGATGGCCTCATGCACTACTCCCCATTCGCCGCCGGAACCGGACTGTTCGTCGTGTGGTACGTCGCCCCGGCAGGTTCCCCTCCCGCTCTCGTCGCTCGTTTCCTCATTGACTGCGCCGGCCTGGTGTTCGTCGCCATCCTGGCCTTCTTCCTGCTGACCAACCTCTATGGCGCGGCCCGCTCCCTGAGCCCGTACTCCAGGCGCACCGTCGGGCGTCACGCGCAGCAGCGCAGCGGCCTGATGAGTCTGCGGGCGTGATGAGGATCCAGACCCCGTTCCTGCCCATGAGCTTCGATTCCTCGAGCCTCCTGGGAGTCCTCGACCGCATCGGTTGGTGGGGTGCCCTGGGGATGATCGCAGTCGCCCTGGGCTACACCTTCTTCATGCTCATCGCCTCGCGCGGGGCCCCACGGCACGGCGGTCCCTCGCATCCGGATGCGCCGCTGCTCGTCGTCATCCTCATGCCCTGCCTCAACGAGGCGGCGGTCATCGGCGCCAGCGTCCGGCGGCTCACCTCGATCCCGGACCCCGGTCTGCGCATCATGGTCATCGACGACGGCTCCGACGACGACACCGCCCAGGTGGCCGCCCAGGCCGGTGACGAGCGTGTCGAGGTGGTTCGCCGTCGTCCTCCCCACGCCCGCCTGGGCAAGGGGGAGGCCCTCAACGACGCGCTGTCGATCGTGCGCTCCCGGTGCACCAGGGTGTCCTCCTCACGAGTCGTCGTGGGAGTCATGGACGCCGACGGCAGGCTCGACCCCCACGCCATCGGGGAGGTGCGCAAGGCCTTCGCCCCGCAGGAGGTCGGTGCTGTTCAGATGGGGGTGCGCATCAACAACCGCTTCGGCTCCCTGCTCGCCCGCATGCAGGACATGGAGTTCGTCATCTTCACTGAGGTCTTCCAGCGAGGCCGGCGCCGGGTCCGCAGCGTCGGCATGGGGGGCAACGCCCAGTTCGTCCGCCTCAGCGCACTCGACGCCCTGGGGCCCCGGCCCTGGACCCGGTCGCTGACCGAGGACTTCGACCTGGGGATCCGACTCAACGCCACCAGCTGGACCAACGAGTTCTGGCCCGCGGCCTCGGTTCACCAGCAGGGCGTGACCAACATGCGCCGCCTCCTGCGTCAGCGCACCCGCTGGTTCCAGGGAAACCTCCAGGCGCTGCACCTGCTGCGCTCCGTGGCCCGCGAGCAGCGCGGTCTGGGGCGGGCCGACACGCTCTGGCAGATCCTCACGCCCTACCTGCTCCTGACCGGCTCCCTGCTGGCCCTGTCCTTCCTCATCACCATGGTGACCGCCGGTGTGGCCGCGGTCCTGACGTGGGAGCAGTCATGGGCCTGGCTCGTGGGGGCCTATGTCATTGCTTTCGGGCCAGCGCTCATCTACGCCTGGATCTACTGGCGCATCGAGCGCAGTGAGGGCCTGAGCCTGTTCAAGTCCGTGGGCTACGCACACCTGTTCGTCCTTTACGGCCTCCTTCCCAGCCTCTACGGCTGGCGAGCAGTCGCCCGGGAGCTGACCGGACGCACCGGGTGGGCCAAGACCGCGCGGGAGGCGGAACCGGGTCAAGGAGCGCAGGGCGCGCCCAGTGGGCCGGTGACCGTCTCCAACGGATCGGCAGTCATGGGCTCGCCGGTACCGAGCAAGCAGCGCCCACCCAGCGGGCCGGAGAGGGTGCAGCCCCTCGCGGCCCCCCAGGCCGCAGCCCCGGGCAGTACCGTCCCGGCCGCCCCGACCGTGCCGGCCCGCCCTGTGCTGAACCCCACCGCCGTGATCGTGCGCCGCCCCCGTCCGACATCCAGCAGCCTGACCAATGAGGAGATGAGATGACAGTTGCCAACGCACCTCAGCACGCCGGAGCCGTCGACGACTCCCGTCGCGGCAGAATCCTGCGTCGCGCCCTCCTGACGGTCTGCGTCCTGGCACTGGTTCTAGGAGTCACCGTGTACTGCCACGCCCGAGAGACCGAGGCACCGGACTGCTCCCAGTGGGAGATCATTTTCGACGGTTACGGCGAGGCCTCGTGCTCCGAGGGCCTGCTGCGCCTCAAACCGACGTCGGCCGACTCCCATGACACGACCCACGCCGGTCTGGCCACTTCCACCTCGGTCGAGATCGAGGCGGGAGGCGTCCAGACCATCCACACCACGATGACCACTGTCAGGCAGCTGCGAGAGGACGGCGAGCCCAATGCCTGGGAGGTCGCCTGGCTCCTGTGGAACTACACCGACAACAACCACTTCTACGCCCTGGCCCTCAAGCCCAACGGCTGGGAAGTCTCCAAGCAGGACACCGCCTACCCGGGGTACCAGCGATTCCTGTCATCGGGCAACACGCCCGTCTACCCACCCGGGAAGAGCCACGACGTCACCGTCACCATTGATACGACCAAGCCCTCGGAGGCGACCTTCACCATCACCGTGGACGGGCAGGAGCTCGGAACCGTCACCGACAAGCAGTCCCCCTACCGCTCCGGCAAGGTGGCGGCCTACTGCGAGGACTCCGACGTCACTTTCACCCCGATCACCGAGGACAAGTAGGTCCTACCCGCCATGACGGCGCCGGACTCGACCACCACTGAGGCCCAGCTCGTCCCACTCCCGACACACGACCAGGAGAACCCCATGACCACCGACTCCACGCCAACGGGCGGCCCCCTGAGGGTCATGCTCGTCTACGGCACCCGCCCGGAGGCGATCAAGCTCGCCCCCCTGGTGGCTGCCATGCGCGACGACGAGCGTTTCAATCCGATCGTCGTCGTCACCGGACAGCACCGCGAGATGCTCGACCAGGTGCACGAGTTCTTCGGAATCGTTCCCGACGACGACCTCGACATCCACTCGCCGGGGCAGACCCTCACCCAGATCACCAACCGCTGCCTGCAGGGGGTGGGGCAGGCCATCGAGGCCCACCGACCCGACGCCGTCGTCGTCCAGGGGGACACCACCTCCGCCTTCGCCGCCGCGCTGGCCGCCTTCTACCACGAGGTCCCAGTCCTCCACGTCGAGGCCGGCCTGCGCACCGGGGACATCTCCTCACCCTTCCCCGAGGAGGCCAACCGGCGGCTCATCAGCCAGGTGACCGCCCTGCACCTGTGCCCCACCACCACCAGCCGGGACAACCTGCTGCGCGAGAACACCGACCCGCAGACCGTCAGCGTCACGGGAAACACGGTCATCGACGCGCTCCTGGTCGCCGTCGACCGCCGGGTCCCGCCACCGGACGAGGAGCTGGCCGCAGCACTGAAGGACGCCTCCCGGCGAGTCGTGCTCGTCACCGCCCACCGCCGCGAGTCCTGGGGTGAGCCGATGCGGGCCATCGGCCGCGCCGTCGCGCGCCTGGCCGACAAGCACCCCGAGGTGCTCTTCGTGCTGCCGGTCCACCGCAACCCCAAGGTTCGCGAGGACCTCCTGCCCCAGATCGAGGGCCACGCCAACGTCATCTGGTGCGACCCGCTGGAGTACGGCGCCTTCTGCGCACTCATCGACCGCTGCGACGTCGTGCTCACCGACTCCGGCGGCGTCCAGGAGGAGGCGCCCGCGCTGTCCAAGCCCGTCCTGGTCATGCGGGACAACACCGAGCGTCCCGAGGCCGTTGCCTTCGGGGTCGCCGAGCTGGTCGGGACCGACGAGGAACGCATCGTCGAGAGGGTCTCCACCCTGCTGACCGACGAGGCGGCCTACACGGCCATGGCCCAGGCCGCCAACCCCTACGGCGACGGACACGCGTGCAAACGCATCCTGGCCGCCACCGCAGCCCTGTTCGGCCGCGGTGTCCCCCTTCCCGAGTTTGAACCGGTTCCCACCTCATCGAAGGAGCGTTCATGATCCCCCCGACCCTTGTGACCGCACGACGCCGCCGCTGCGCACTGGCCGCCATCGCGGTGTGCCTGGGCAGCTCCATCGCCGCAGTGGGCCCCGCTCAGGCCGCACCCGCTGACGGCGCGCAAGTGCCGGCCGCGGTCCAGGCCGCCGCGGCCAAGCCCGCCGGCGGGGCCCAGGCCAATGACGCCGACCCGGCCAAGAACCCGCTTCCGGCTCCGCCCGAGCCGGCGGCCGCAGCCAAGAAGGAGCTCCCCCTTAAGGGCGACAAGCAGGTCGACGTGGATCTCAACAAGCCCGCGCCCGCCGCAGGACAGGTTCAGATCCGCGACCTGAAGCAGAACGCGCCCGAGGTTCCTGCCGGTGCGGTGAGCTTCTCCAACCAGGAGGCGGGGCCGGCATCGACCCTGGTCCTGTTCGACACCACCGGTGACTACGCCAAGCTGGGGGAGTACTACGCCCTGAGCATGGGCACCCTGGCCAGCCACTCCGGGACCGTGACGACCCTCCCGGTCAAGGACTACGTCGCAGGCCTGGCCGGTCGTTTCACCAACGTGGTCTACATCGGCTCCACCTACGACGAGCCCCTGCCGCGGGCCTTCATCGATGACGCCCTGACCGGCAACATCCCCGTCATGTGGTCCGGCTTCAACATCTGGCAGCTGGCCAAGACCGACGCCGACCGCGCCGCCTTCACCCAGCGCTACGGCTGGGACGCGGCCACCTCCTACATCGACTCCACCGACCGGGTCACCGCGATCAGCTACAACGGCGCCTCCCTGAAGCGCAATGAGCTCAACTCCGGTGGGATCATCGCTCCGCACATCGTCCGGGACAAGGACGTCAAGGTCCTGGGGCGCGCCGAGTGCTCCAAGCCCGACGGCGCGGCCACCGCCTGCGCCTCCGTCGCCCAGTCCGGCACCACCTCCTTCCCGTGGGCGGTCAGCTCCTCGGGAATGACCTTCATCGGTGAGATCCCCCTGACCTACCTGGGGGAGCAGGACCGCTACATCGCAGCCGCTGACATCCTCCTGGACTTCCTCCAGCCCGGTGCCCAGCAGTTCCGTCAGGCCGCTGTGCGCCTGGAGGACGTGACCCCGGACAGCGACCCCGAGGAGCTGCAGGCGATCGTCGACTACCTCCACAGCCAGAACGTGCCCTTCCAGATGGCGGTGGTGCCCAAGTACATCGACCCCAAGGGGACGGAGAACAACGGGACGCCCAAGGAGCTCACCCTGAAGGACGCCCCGGAGCTGGTGGAGGTCCTGCAGGACGCGGTGAACAAGGGCGGAACGATCGTTCAGCACGGCACCACCCACCAGTTCGGGACCCTGGACAACCCATACAACGCCGTCTCCGCCGACGACTTCGAGTTCATCCGCTCGTGGTGCTCGGCCACCAATGACACCAAGGCCCCAGCCATCGACTGCGAGGACAAGTCCTTCGTGCAGATCGGCGGCACCCTGCCGGGTACCTCCCAGGAATGGGCTTCCGAGCGAGTGGACCAGGGGCGCCAGATCTTCGGCGAGGTCGGCCTGCCGACTCCGGAGATCTTCGAGACCCCGCACTACTCGGCCACCCGTGAGGCCTACTACGGCATCGGCGAGCACTACCCGGTGCGCTACGAGCGCGAGCTCCTCTACGCCGGCACCCTGACCGACACCCAGGCCGGTCCCCACGACTACTACGGGCAGTTCTTCCCCTACGCGGTCAACGACCCCTACGGGACCCACGTCCTGCCCGAGAACCTGGGCAACTTCGAGCCCAACGAGATCAACCAGCACCCGCCGCGCCTGGCTCAGGAGGTCATCGACGCGGCCAAGCTCAACCTGGTCAACACTCACGCCACCGCCAGCTTCTTCTTCCACCCCTACTACCCGCTGGCCGAGCTGAAGAAGATCGTCGCCGGTATCAAGGCCGAGGGGTACACCTTCGTGCCGGCCTCGGAGCTGAGATGACCGCAGCGCAGGCTGTGAGACTCAGCCGTCTCCGAATCGCGGAGAAGGGACCGTTCGGTCGAAATCGCTTTCAGAAGACTGGGATACTGCTTTCATGACAATCGAGACCAACCGCAGAAGGGCACTGGCGCTCCTGGGCACCGGGATTCTGGGAGCGTCAGTGTCCTCCTGCGGGCACGCGAACGTGACTCCGACGGCCATGGGGGACGGGGCGACCACTCATGTGAGCCTTCACGTCAGTGATGCTCAGGGCAGTGCCCTCAACCTCGAGGCGCTGCGACGCATTCAGTCCAACGGCAAGGGCGAGGTCGGCTATGACGACGCGCTGCTGGACGCCAAGACCCTGGAGGTCATCGCCGTCGGTCCCCTCTACCAGGATGAGGGCGGTGCCATCGGCATCGATGTTCCTGCCGGACGTGAGTGCACACTGACCCTGTCGTGGCCGACCAGCCACGGGTACTCGGCACTCATGGCGGATCTGCCGGCCTCCGGGGAGCACGATCTCCTGGAGCTGGCGGCCCGGACCCTCCACGGGAGGCAGGCCGAGCGTCTCGCGCAGGCCACCGCGAAGGGCTTCAAGGGCGCTGACGAGGCGGAAAAGCTGCGGGCCTCCGCCCAGCAGTCCCTGGATGCCTGTGCCAAGGCCCAGTCCTGGACGGAGCGGGGCCGCCTGGCGAACTCCGCCCTGGAGTCGGCCGCCGGGGCCCAGCTCTCCCTGGACCGGGCGCTGTCCGCTCAGGCGCCGCAGGACGCCGTGATCGGGGTGACCTTCACCCGGGTGCCGACCTCCGCCGAGATCGCCGCCGCGCTGGCCCCCAGCGGACCGGGAGGCGGCAAGCGCAAGGTCTCGGCCCGTCTCGTCATCGGCGACCCCAATGACGCCGAGGAAATGACCGGTTGGCGCAACACGGTGGAGGCCCTGCACGCGCAGGGCGGCCAGGCCCTGGTCCAGATCTGCGACTCCCACGATCTGGCCGCCCTGACCGACTCCGCCTGGGACACGCGGGTCGACACCCTCATCAAGGCGCTTCCCAACGTCGACGCCTGGGAGATCGGCAACGAGATCGGTGGGGACTGGCTGGGCACCGGGCCGGTGGCCAAGGCCCAGCGAGCGGCCAAGGCCGTGCGTGAGCGCACCAGCGCCACGACGGTGCTCACCCTCTACTACCAGCTCGGGCAGGCGGATCCGACCTACTCCCTGTTCAGCTATGCAGTCAGGGAGCTCCCCGCATCGATCAGGGAGCTGATCGACGTCGTGGGACTGTCCGTCTACCCTCAGCTCCATCCGCTGGGAACAGCCGCCGACCGGGTTCTCAGCACCCTGGAGGCCGCCTTCTCCTCCTCCCGGATCGCCGTGACTGAGCTCGGGTACGGGGGAGCGGACCTCGACGCCGGTCCTTGGTGGTTCGGCTCGGCCTCCGACCCCGTGGCGGCCCGTACCGCCGTCGCCGAGCACGTCACCGGCGCGGCACTGGGGCGCTCCGACGCCTGGGGAGCCCCCTTCTGGTGGTACTACCTCGAGGATCAGGTCGGAACCCCGGGAGGCCAGGTGGCTCCCGCGCTGGCCGCCGTCTCCACGGGTTTCTAGGACGCCGGTGCCGGTGGGCGATACCTGCTCAGGCTGTGCCCACCGGTACCTACCTCTGCGCCAGTACGAAGGGGTGGACCGCCGCCGCTCCCGCCTCGCGCAGGAGGAAGGCGGCTGTCGTCAGCGTCCAGCCGGAGTCGCTCCAGTCGTCCACGAGGACCACGGTGCGCTCGCGCAGCTCGTCAAGGGCCTGGGCCGACCAGCCCTGGAGCGTCAGGCTGCGGGCCACCTGCGCCAGGCGAAACGCAGAGCCCACATCGTGCTGCGGTGGTTCCTGACCGGACAGACCCACGACGCCCAAGGCCCGTGCGCCCAGCCGTGCGGCCGCGGCGTGCCCCAGCTGGCGGACCATGCGGGGGCGGGTGCGGGAGTCCACGACGACGACGGCCAGTTCTCTGCCCGGCCCGTCAGAGCCGGCGGCCTTCTGCTCGTCGCGGATGATCTCAGCAAGCCGGTCCACCACCTCGAGCACCTGTGGCCTGAGCGCCGCCGGGACCTCGCCGTCGGAGGCGCAGGCCACCAGCTCGCGCAGCACTGCTGAGGTCCCCAACCCATCCAGCCTGCCCACCGCCAGCCCGGTCGCCGCCTGACGGTCGGCCCCGATGCGACCCTTGAAACGGCCCAGGCCCAGCCGATCCATCCCGGTGGGCCACTGGCGGCGTGCCCGCAGCTCGACTCCCACCCGCCCGAGCGCAGCTCGGGCGGCACCGACCTGCTCCCGGTCAGGGGCGTCAGGCAGGTCCAGGCCTCCGCACAGGTCGCAGGCTCCGCAGCGCCATCCCGGCTCAAGCAAGGGATCATCGAGCTCCGACCTCAGAAAGGACATCCGGCATGACATGGTTGTCCGCCCAGAGCCGGAACCGGTCCCGAGGCGCTCATAGGCGACCATCGCCTCCTGCTCGGCCCGGCGCGCTGCCTCCACTCGCGCATAGCGCTGGGCGTCATAGGACCAGGGGCGGCCAGTGGACTCCCAGCCGCCACGAACCCGGCGCACGGCGCCGTCGACGTCGAGGACCTTGAGCATGGACTCCAGCCGACTGCGCCGCAACGAGGTCGCCGTCTCCAGCGCCGCCGTCGAGATCGCCCCGCCACCCGCAGCCCTGCGCTCCTCCAGGGTGTCCAGGACGATGCGAACCTGCTCTTCGGGCGGGAAGCCCTGCGAGCCGAACCACTCCCAGATGGCCCGGTCCTCCTGCCCGGGCAGCAGGACCACCTCGGCCCGCTCCACTCCGCGGCCGGCGCGCCCCACCTGCTGGTAGTAGCTCACCGGCGAGGAAGGAGCCCCCAGGTGCACCACGAAGGCCAGATCCGGCTTGTCGAAGCCCATGCCCAGAGCGGAGGTGGCCACCAGCGCCCTGACCCGGTTGGCCTTGAGATCCTCCTCCAGGCGCTCGCGCTCGGCGGCGTCGGTCTGCCCCGTGTAGGCGGCCACCTCCGCGCCCGCCGCACGCAGGTGCTCGGCAACCTCCTGCGCCGCCGAGACCGTCAGGCAGTAGATGATGCCGCTGCCGTGAGCGCAGCGGATATAGGCGGTCAGCCAGGCCAGGCGTGAGGCGGCATCCGGCAGCATCCTGACCCCCAGGTGGAGCGAGCCGCGCTCCAGGGTCCCTCGCAGCACCAGGACCTGCTCGCCGCCCGCCCCACCCGACTCCAGGGATGCCCCCAGCTGCTCGGCGACGTCGGCACTGACCCGGCGGTTCGCGGTCGCCGTCGTGGCCAGGACCGGGGTGCGCGGCGGCAGTCCCGCCAGCAGGGTGGCGATGCGCCGGTAGTCAGGGCGGAAGTCGTGGCCCCAGTCCGAGATGCAGTGGGCCTCGTCGATGACCACCAGTGCGGCGCTCGCAGCCAGGTGGGGGAGGAGCTCATCGCGGAAGACCGGGTTGTTGAGGCGCTCCGGGGAGACCAGCAGGACATCGACCTCACCAGCGGCCACCTGAGCCTGAATCTCCTCCCACTGGGTGACATTGGCCGAGTTCATGGTCACGGCCCGGATCCCGGCGCGCTCGGCGGCGGCCACTTGGTCGCGCATGAGGGCCAGCAGCGGCGAGACGATGACGCTCGCCCCGGTACCGGTGCGCGCACCGGGGGATGGCAGTGGGGTGCCCGGGCTCCAGCCTCCCCAGCCCTCTCGCAGCAGGACCGTCGCCACGAAGTACACCGCCGACTTCCCCCACCCGGTGCGCTGGACCACCAGGGCTCGGCGGCGTGCGATGACCAGTGCCTCGATCGCCCGCCACTGGTCCTCACGCAGGCGCGCGTCGCTGCGGCCCACGAGCTCGCGCAGGACGGCCTCGGCCCGCTCACGCACGGGCGAGTCGAGTCGATCGGGGCGCACGGAACGCTCAGCGTCCTTGGGATCCTGGGGGCCTGTGATCGTCACGGAACCACGGTAGCGTGGACGATCAAGGTGGCACTGCCTTAGATAGTCTTGGCCCATGGACCTCCTCATCATCGCCGTGCTGGGCACTTTGGCCATCGCGGCGGCCTCTCAGCTCAGCGACCGTATCGGGGTCGCCCCAGCGCTGATCCTTCTGGCGGGCGGCACTGCAGTGGGCTTCCTGCCCTTCATCCCGGCGATCGAGCTGGACCCCCAGGTGGTCCTGGAGGGGATCCTCCCCCCGCTGCTGTTCTCCACCGCGGTGAGCATCTCCACCATCAACTTCCGCCGCGAGCTCGCCCCGGTGGCGGTGCTGGCCATCCTGCTGGTGCCCCTGTCCGCTGCGGTCATCGGCGCGGTCCTCACCCTCCTGGTTCCGGGGCTCTCCCTGGCCTGGGCCATCGCCATGGGGGCGATCCTCAGCCCCACCGACGCCGTGGCCATCTCCATCGCCCGCCGGCTGGGAGTCTCCCAACGCATCATCACCGTCCTGGAGGGGGAGGGACTGCTCAACGACGCCACCGCACTGGTGGTCCTGTCCTCCGCCGTCTCCGCGGCCACCTCCGGCGGAGTGAGTGTCGGAGGCGTCCTGGGCGGTTTCGCCCTGGCGGTCCTCGTGGCCCTGGGGGTGGGGTGGCTCGTAGGCGAGGCGAGCCTGCGGGTGCGCTCCCACATCACCGACCCCACCGTGGACACGGTGGTGTCCTTCACCGTCCCCTTCCTCGCGGCGATCCCGGCCGAGCACATGCACGGCTCGGGTCTCGTGGCAGCCGTCGTCGCCGGGCTCATCACCGGCCACCGCGGTCCCCGGATGCTGCCGCCCGCCCACCGGGTGGCCTCACGCACCAACTGGCACACCGTCGAGCTCACCCTGGAAGGACTCATCTTCCTGGTCATGGGGCTGGAGTTCTTCGGCGTCGTGGAGAAGGTCGGCGCCTCAGCCCTCGGTATTGTCCGGGCCATCGCGGTCGCTGTCGTTGCCGGGGCGCTGACCGTCGTCATCCGGGCGCTCGTGGTAGCACCCATGCTCAAGGTCCTCAGCCACCGGACCGCGCGCTGGGCTATCCACTGGCAGGAGAACGAGGAGGCCATCCACCAGTTCCAGAACCGCTGCTCGGCCATCGTGCGCGGAGAGTCCGAGATGCCTCCGGTCCCCTGGGACCGTCGCCCCTTCGCACAGGTCCAGCGCAAGCTCCGCCAGTCGACCAACCACGAGAGCATCGCTCGGCGCGCACGCAGCCTCTCCAGCCGGGTCAGACGCCGGGGCGCCGACCTGGACTACTTCGCAGCCGAGCCCCTGGGCAGACGCGAAGGCGCCGTCATCGTCTGGGCGGGCATGCGCGGAGCTATCACCCTGGCAGCCGCCCAGACCCTGCCGGTCACAGCGCCCCACTACTCCTTCCTCCTCCTGGTGGCCATGCTCGTGGCCGCAGGCTCACTGACGATCCAAGGACTCACGCTGCCCGCCCTGGTCCGAGTCGCCAGACCCGCCATGGCCGGGCCCGCCGACGAGGAGGAGAAGGCCGCCGTCATCTCGCTGCTGGTCAACGCCGCCCGTGACGTCGCCTCCGTCGACACACACGGCGCCTCCCAGCAAGCCGCCCCCACAGTGCTCACCGGTGCCGCAGACCCCGACGCCCCGGACGCTCAGGAGATGACGAGCGCTCCCGGCCTGGACAAGGTCTCACAGAGCTCCCCCGACCCAGAGAACAACGAGAGCCTCAGCCCCACCACTGAGCAGCACGGCCTCGTACGCAGGCAGGGCAATGACGTCGTCGTCTCGCCGGCAGCCGTTGCCAAGGCCTGGGCCGACCCCACCTGGCGCCACGACGAGCTCGCCCCCATGCGAGAACGCGCCCTGGACATGATCCGAGCCCAGCGCGAGGCCCTTCTCGACGCCGGCGACGAGGGCCTCTACTCGGCCGACTCCCTGGAGCACGCCCTGAACCGCCTCGACTACCAGGAGATCATGCTCACCAGCGATCCGCACTGACATCGCCCCCAGCAGGACACTGCAACCACCGCCCTCGGCGCCGCAGAACCACCGGATGAGCGACCCACCCGCTGGGGCGGACCGAGCCGTAGACTCCAGGCGTGAACGCGAACCTGCCCCTGAGACCGGACCTGGAGGGCGAGGCCCCCTACGGGGCCCCCGAGATCGACGTCCCCGTGCGACTCAACGTCAACGAGAACCCCTACCCGCCCTCGGCCGCGGTCATCGAGTCGATCGCCACCGCCGTGGCGCAGGCCGCCCAGGGACTCAACCGCTACCCGGAACGGGACTTCCCCCGGCTGCGGGCCGCGCTCGCGGACTATCTCGAGGCCGAGTCCGGCGTGCACCTGACCCCTGAGCAGATCTGGGCGGCCAACGGCTCCAATGAGGTCATGCTCCACGTGCTCCAGGCCTTCGGCGGCCCCGGGCGTACCTGCCTGACCTTCACCCCCACGTACTCGATGTACCCCGAGTACGCCCGCGACACGCTGACCGACTACGCCACCCGACCGCGCCGCAAGGACTTCACCCTCGATACGGACGCCGCAGTGGCCGCGATCAAGGAGCTGCGGCCGGCCGTCGTCATCCTGGCCAGCCCCAACAACCCGACCGGAACCGCCCTGCCGCTGGAGGACATCAGACGGATCCTTGAGGCGGCCCGCGGCCACGGCCCCGTGCTCGGAGCCGAGATCGGCTCGCCCGCCCGGGCCAGCGACTGCGTCGTCGTCATCGATGAGGCCTACGCCGAGTTCCGCCGCCCGGGCGTGCCCAGCGCCCTGGAGCTGGTGGGACCGGACAACCCGCACCTGGCCGTCACCCGCACCATGTCCAAGGCCTTCGGAGCGGCCGGGCTGCGCCTGGGCTACCTGGCCGCCGACCGCGCCCTGGTAGACGCCCTGCGCGTGGTGCGCCTGCCCTACCACCTCTCCGCCGTCACCCAGGCCGCCGCCCTGGCCGCCCTGTCCCACCGTGACGAGCTCATGGCTCAGGTGGCCTCCCTGCGCGATGAGCGCGATGCCTTCGTGGACTGGCTGCGCAGCCAGGGCCTGAGCGCGCACGAATCGGACGCCAACTTCGTCCTGTTCGGCCCCTTCCCCGACCGCGAGGCCGTCTGGCAGGCCCTGCTCGACGCCGGGGTCCTCATCCGCGTCGTCGGCCCCGAGGGTTTCCTGCGGGCCAGCATCGGCACGCCGGAGGAGATGGCACGCCTGCGCGCCGCCCTGACCTCAGCCATCGGCAGGTGAGAGGGACGCCGGCAGCGATCGGCGCCTGGGACCGGTAGGGTTGCTATCGATTGAGATACCTATCAACCACTGTGCTGAAAAAGCACGACACCCGATGCTGAGGAAGCACTTATGAGCCGTACCGCGCGCATTGAGCGAGCCACGAGCGAGTCGAGCGTCGTCGTCGAGATCGACCTCGATGGCACGGGCCAGACCGACATCTCCACCACTGTCCCCTTCTACGACCACATGCTCACCGCGCTGGGGCGCCACTCACTCATCGATCTGACGGTGCGAGCCACCGGTGACACCGAGATCGACGTGCACCACACCGTGGAGGACACCGCCATCTGCATCGGTGAGGCCCTGCGCGTGGCCCTGGGGGACAAGCGCGGCATCCGCCGCTTCGGCGAAGCCAGCGTCCCCCTGGACGAGGCTCTGGCTCATGCCGTCGTCGACATCTCCGGACGCCCCTACCTGGTGCACGAGGGGGAGTCCGAGGCCTTCGTCCACCACCTCATCGGCGGTCACTTCACCGGTTCCATGGTGCGTCACGTGCTGGAGGCCATCGCCTACCACGCCGGCATCTGTCTGCACGTACGGGTCCTGTCCGGGCGTGATCCCCACCACATCGCCGAGGCCGAGTTCAAGGCCCTGGCCCGCGCCCTGCGCGCAGCCGTCGAGGACGACCCCCGTGTTGAGACCATCCCATCGACGAAGGGAAGCCTGTGATGGACCAGACCCCTCGACCCGACGAGAGTCGCGATGACCACCAGGACCACCAGCGCGACCTGGACGCCGAGTTCGCCGCCCTCATGGACGACGTGGAGATCCCCGACGACCTCTCGGCCGAGGACCTGGGGGCAGAGCAGGCCACCGGCAGCGAACCCGGCCGGCAGGCCCCGGTGGAGGAGGACTCCGTATCGGCCGGCTCCGCGGGGGAGAGCGGACCGGCAGACGTCAGGCCCGACGACGTCCCCCACAACACCTACCGTCCCCTGAACGGGGGAGACGAGACAACGCAGGACTCCGACCGCTCCCAGCTCACCGACGCCCAGGAGGCGCAGATCGCCGCCGCGGCCGAATCCCTGAGTTCCTACGTGCCCGATCAGCCCGAGGACCAGGCTCCCCGGGCGGTCAAGGTCGCCGTCGTCATGACGCCGCTGAACCGGGCCGACGGCCTGGCCGGAATGTGCTCCCTGCTGGACCTCGACTGCACCGTGGTGCCCTCCTCCAGCGGGGCCTTTGCGGTCAAGCAGTTCGTCTCCGCCCACTCGGACTGGGACGTGGCCGAGCTGCTCGGCGGCTCCGACTCCGAGCCGGCCGAGGCCGCGGAGCTGGCCGCCCAGCTCTCCCGCCTGTCCCGGGCCGGGGCGGTGCTCATGACGGCCGACCTGGCCACCGACGTCGGTATCGAGTCCGGCCTGTCCGGGACGATCACCGCCCGTCACTTCACCAATGGCCAGCCTGGCGAGGAGGCCTCTGCGGGGCTCCTGCTGGCCTCCATGGACCAGGTCGTCGAGGACGTCCTCCTGGGAGTCATCGACGCCGACGACGTCCCCGGAGCGGTGAAGTCCTCCGAGATCCAGGCGCCCCGGGCGATGCGCTGGTTCGGACGCGGCCTGCGCCGTCCCCCGCAGTGACCTCACCGGCACACGCCGCCCGCCGCCGACCAGGGGCGGGCGGCTCCTAGCCGGCGTAGGAGCTCGTCCGCTGCCCGTCCTTGTCGGAGGCGATGCAGGAGAAGCCCCGCTTCCCGGCGTTCCAGCCGGCCTCCCCCGGTCCCAGCACCGATGTGCTCGGATCGGCGGCCCCGTACTGCTGGGCGGCCTGCGCGGTACAGGTGGCCTGCACGTTGGGATCGGCCGCCAGGTCGTCATCACTGGAACCCGAGGTGCTCTCCGCCAGGGTCCCCACCTGGTAGACCTCCCAGGAGTGGGGCTCGTTGCAGCTGACCTTCCTGGCCGTGGTCTGGCCCGAGATCGAGGTGGTGCCCGCCAGGCAGGTACCCACCGGGTGCGGTGGGGTCGAGGCGTTGTCCTGACCCGACGACGAGGGCTGGGACACGGCTCCTGACGGGCCGGTGGCACTGGCCGCAGGAGCCAGACGGGCACCCGCCACCCATCCTGCGCCCAGGCCGACGACCAGGCCGGCAACCGCGCCGATCGCTGCGGAGCGCAGAGTGATCCGCCGACGTTCTCGGCCGGAGAGTCGCAGCGACTGACTCCGCTGTGCTGACACGGGCGCGTTCAGCAGCGCCTTGTCGGAGCGATCCAGCCCGCCTGAGACGATGGAGGGCGCCGAGGCGGCGGACCCCGAGGAACCGGTCGGGCGGACCGGGAAGACGGAGTCCGACGCCGCCCACTGCGATGCGCCGCTGGGAGCGTAGGAGCTGGGTGAGCCCGCCTCCTCGCTGCGCGGAGGCGGTGCCAGTCCGGCCTCAACCAGCCGCAACGAGGTCACCGGCCCGCGGACGGCCAGGTTTCCTGTCCCCAGAGCCTCACGGATCTGCCCCAGAGCCTCCGTGAGCTCCGTGCCGTTGCGGTAGCGGTGCTTAGGATCCGGAGCCATCGCCTTGCTCAGGATCGGCAGCAGGACCTCGGGGACGTTCGGGTCGGTGAAGTTGAGGGGGTCGTCGAGGGAACGGACGATCTCCGGCAGGCTGCGCTGCACGCCTTCGGGACCACGCCGGGGGCCTCGGCCCGTCAGCAGGGCGAAGAGCACCGCGCCCATGGACCACACGTCCCCCTCGGGGCCGGGGCTGGCCAGCATGAAGGCCTCCGGCGCGGCGAAGTCGGGGGTGAGACACTCCAGGGTCACGGTGGGGTCCTGACCCTCGCGCTGGACAGCGGCGATACCGAAGTCCGACAGCCGGGGAGAGCCGTAGGAGTCCAGAAGGATGTTGGCGGGCTTGACGTCCCGGTGCATGACGCCGGCCGCGTGGGCGGCCCCCAGGGCCGAGGCCGCGGCCTCCACCAGGGCCACGGCGTCGGAGGCGGGGGTCGGCCCGCGTGAGACGAGGTCGTAGAGGCTGCCGCCCGCGCACAGCTCCATGACCAGGTAGGGGCGCAGATCGGGCAGCTTGCCCGTATCGACCAGCGAAACCACGTGAGGATGCCCCGAGATCCTCGAGGCCGCCTGCACCTCACGCATGAACCGCCGCTCATTGCGGGGATCATCCAAGGGGCGGGAGTCCACCTTGACGGCGACCGGACGCTCCAGGGAGTCCTGCACCCCGGCATAGACCGTGGCGAAGCCACCGCGCCCCAGCACCGAGGTGATCCGCACCCCGGGAATGGAGAACGGCGCAGCGCTGCGCGCCCCGCTGGAGCCGCCCGAACCTGTTCCGGCCGCGGCGGGGGAGTGGGGCGAGGACGCCTGCGAATGCGGTGGGGATGGGGGTGCCGGCCAAGACGGCGCAGAGGCCTGGCCGGAGGGGAACTGCATGCTCACGGATGAATACTCGCCCATCTTGGGTGATTCGTGAAAGGAAGCCGACGACCCGGATTCGGGATCGCACATTTGCCCCGGCCGTCTCACTGTCCCCGCGCGAGGCCGCGATCAGCGCGACGCGTCCCGAACCACCGCTCCAAGGTTGTTGCGGCGGCGCTGCCGGTGCCGGTTCTGCGCACGTCACAGGGCGTTTCAGAGTGTGGAGGATACTCAGAACGATCTACCGGGACGGTAGGGTGTGTCACATGCAAGCGCCGCGCGTCACCCTCCTGTCCTACGGATCCGGCAATGTCCGCTCAGCGATGCGTGCTCTGGAACGCGTCGGAGCACAGGTGACGCTCACCAGCGACCCGCACGAGGTCACCGAGGCCGATGGGCTCGTGGTCCCCGGGGTGGGTGCCTTCGGCGCGGTCATGAGGCAGCTGCGGAAGGTCGATGCCCCCCGTCTCATCGAGCGGCGCCTGGCCGGTGGGCGGCCGGTCCTGGGAATCTGCGTGGGCATGCAGGTCATGTTCGAGCGCTCCGATGAGCACGGGACCGCGGAGGAGGGGCTGGGGCAGTGGCCCGGCACCGTGTCGCACTTGAGAGCCGACGTCGTTCCGCACATGGGGTGGAGTCTGGTCCGCCCTCCCTCGGGCTCCGTCCTGTTCGACGGCATCGCCGAGGAGCGCTTCTACTTCGTCCACTCCTATGCGGCCACCCAGGACCCCGCCGAGCTGCTCGGCCCCGGTCCCACCCGCCTGCCGCAGGTCACGTGGGCCACTCACGGCCACGACTTCATCGCCGCCGTCGAGAACGGCTCCCTGAGCGCCACGCAGTTCCACCCCGAGAAGTCCGGTGACGCAGGGGCCCAGCTGCTGCGCAACTGGTTGACGACCCTCTGAACCCACCTGAGCCATCCCACGACCACTGCAGGAGAAACGCATGCTCACTCTACTTCCCGCCGTCGACGTCGCCGATGGCAAGGCCGTCCGCCTCCTTCAGGGAGAGGTCGGCTCAGAGACGGACTACGGCAGCCCCGTCGACGCCGCCCGGGACTGGGTGCGCGCCGGGGCCGAATGGATCCACCTGGTGGACCTCGACGCCGCCTTCGGGCGCGGTTCCAACCATGAGCTGCTCGCGCGCATCGTCGGTGAGGTCGGCATCAAGGTGGAGCTGTCCGGGGGCATCCGTGATGACGCCTCACTGGCCCGGGCCCTGGCCGCCGGCGCCGCCCGGGTCAACCTGGGCACGGCGGCGCTGGAGGACCCCGAGTGGACCGAACGGGTCATCGCCGAGCACGGGGAGAAGATCGCGGTCGGCCTCGACGTGCGCGGCTCCACCCTGGCGGCCCGCGGCTGGACCAAGGAGGGCGGAGACCTGTGGGAGACCCTCGAGCGGCTCAACGCCGCAGGATGCGCGCGCTACGTCGTCACTGACGTCACGCGCGACGGCACGCTGAGCGGCCCCAACACGGAGCTTCTCACCGAGGTCTGCCTGCGCAGCCCCGCCCCGGTGGTCGCCTCCGGCGGTATTGCCCACCTCGACGACCTGGTCGCGCTGCGTCGCCTGGTGCCGCTGGGACTGGAGGGCGCGATCGTCGGCAAGGCGCTCTACAACGGCAACTTCACCCTCCAGGAGGCCCTGGCCGTGGCCGGTGACGAGGACAAGAGGCAGCCCTCGAAGGCTCGTTCCTGACTACTCCGGGCCTCTGGCGCCCCGGCTCCCGTATCGCCGGTATGCTCGCCGGCGTCAGGGACAGAGGGACGTCAAAGGCGCTACCGTGAGGGCCGTGAGCCAGTCAGCGCAGAATCAGCAGGCAGTTCCCGCACCAGCGCCCGCGCCGGTCGGCGACTCGGCGGCCGAGCCCCCGCAGGACCCCCAGGTGGCGGCGGCCGTGGCCGCACGGGCCAAGCTGGAGCGTCTTCTGGCTGCGCCGGCCCCCTTCGCCGACGACGACGGCTCGATCAGTCCGGAGGTGCGCGAGGCGTTGGAGGCCGTGGACCTGCCGCGTCATCAGTACCTCGATGAGCTGTGGGCGGCCCTCGTCGGTGGCCGGCTGATCGTTCCGGTGGCCGCTCACGCCCTTCCCGGACGCCTCGAGGGGAGTCTGGCGCAGTCCGCGGGCCTGCAGCATGGCCCGTCAGCCGATGGTGCACCGCAGGTTCCGGCTCATGAGGTGCACACTGCCGACGCCTGCCAGGACGCGGCGACCCTGGCGGTGAGCCTGCCCGACGGGCACATCGCCCTACCGGTGTTCACCAGCGCTGAGGCCATGAGCCGGTGGCGCAGCGACGTGCGCCCCGTGCCCGTCTCGCCCCAGCGGGCGGCCCAGGTCGCCTGCCTGTCCACCGACCAGCTGTGGGTGCTCGACCCCGGTAGCCGGGACCTGCGACTGCCGCGGCCCGCTGTCGTGGCCCTGGCCGGGGGAGAGGCGTGGGTGCCCTCATGGCGCAACGAGCCGGTTCAGGCCGAGGTGCGCGCCCAGCTCGAGGAGGTCGACGGGGTCACCGGCGTGGCCTTCGGGCCCGGTGAGGGCGCCGAGCTGCGGGTCTTCATCCGCATCGATGCCGCAGGCGGTCGCGCCGGCGTGGCCCGCACCCTGGAGGGCTGCCAGCACGTCATGGTCAACCCGGCCTGGGGCGACCTCATCGACACTGTGGAGCTGTGCCCGCTTCCCGCCTGATCCGAGCGGCTGGAATCCGATCTCAGGAGCGGCCCAGGATGAGGGCCTCCCACTGCTCGACCTGTCCGTAGTGGTCCTCCATCGGCCCTGCCACCTGGTCGAAGCGGGCAACGACATCGCGCAGAGCCTGGCCGTCCTGGGGACGTTCGTCTCTCTGAGCGATCCGGGCACAGGCCTCAGCGATCCCACGGATCTGGGCGAGGTCCCGGGTCGAGACCATCACCCGGCCGGGGCCCGGGTCCCTCGTGGTGCTCCAGTCGGTTCCTGCCTCACGGGAGAGGGCGGAATCGTCGTCGGACGCGCCATGGGGGTCCGGGGTCCTCACGCTGTTCCAATCCATGACTGCGGAGCGTAAGGCATCCGATTCGACCAGGCCACCGAAAAAAACGTGTGTTGGAATAGTTCCGATGAGCACGAAGTCGACCACCACAGTCCCATCTCGTCCGGACCCGGCGTCAACACCCGGTATCCGGCATGATGCCAACGCAGGCACCCAGCCCCCGGCGGTGAGTCGGGAGCCGCTGGTGAGCGCCCGCGACCTCAGTGTCGGATACGGTGACCAGCCGGTCTGCGCCCCGGCGACCTTCGATCTGCTTCCCGGCCAGGTGCTGGCCCTGGTCGGGGTCAACGGGGCCGGCAAGTCGACGATCCTGCGGACCTGCTGCGGGCTACTGCATCCGTTGTCGGGGCAGGTTCACGTACTCGGACACGTCCCGGATCCCCGCTCAGGCGCCCAGCGTGCCGCCCTCGCCACGGATCTGGGGCAGGAGTCCTTCTTCCCCACCCTGACCGTCGCCGAGCACCTGCGGATGGTCTGCTTCGGGCACGGTGTCGTCGAGGCCGATGAGCGGGTCAGTGACCTGCTGGAGGACCTGGAGCTCCGGCGACTCGCGGGGCACCTGCCCGAGGAGCTCTCCTCGGGGCAACGGCGCCGACTGGCGCTGGCCTCAGTCCTGGCACGGCCCCGCAGGCTGCTGGTCCTCGACGAGCCCGAGCAGCGCCTGGACCGGGTGACCCGCCTGCTCCTGGCCGACATGCTCGTCGAGGAGCGTGAGGCCGGCGGGGCAGTGCTCATGGTCTCCCACGACCCGGAGATCGTGGAGGAGGCGGCCACTGACGTGCTCCTCGTCGGACGCGACACCCGGATGCTCAGCGTGGACGACGGCGTGCGCGCCATTGAGGAGGGGCTGAGGTGACGTCGCTGGGTGACCGGACGGCGCCCGTCCTCTCCACCGAGCTGGAGACGATGACCTTTCCCGATGGGGCCGCGTTGCGCAGGTGGGTGAGGCGCCGTACCCGGCGGCACCTCCGCGGTGTCTGGGCGCTCGTGGGGGACGTCTACTCCGTGCTCCTGACGATCGTTGTCGTCGGGACGATCCTGGCTCCTTACCTGCGCCGGATGCTCGTGGCCCGGCCTGGCTCAGTTGGGACCGGTGCGCTCGGCGGCTTCACCGCGGTGGGCCTCGATCCCGGGTGGGCGTTCCTGGCGCTGATCGTGCTGCTGGCGGCGGTCGGTGTCGGTTCACTCGGGCGGCTCGGCCCACTCTTCCTGCGTCCCCACGAGGCCGCCTGGTGGCTGCCCATGCCCGGGGGCCGGGGCAGTCTGCTGGTGTCGGTGGCTCGCGTGGAGTACCTCATCGCGGCCACCGTGGGAGCCGCGGCGGGCGTGCTCCCGGCGGTGTCGGCCGGAGGTGGCTGGGTCGCCGCCGTGGCGTGGCCGGCCCTGATGTCGGCCGGGGCCTGCCTGGTCCTCACCGAGCTCATCAAGGCCCAGATTCTTGAGCGTGATGTCGAGCCGCTGCGGCGTCGTCTCATCGCGGCGGGGGCCGCAGCATGCCTGGCCGGTGTGGTGCTGCCCTTCCCGCGCTCCCTGCTCGGCAACACGGCGGTCGCCCTCCTGGCCGGTGTGCTGGCCTTCCTGGCTGTGCTGGGATGGCGGCGAGCCAGAGGCAACCTGGGACAGGTGCATGATGCTGCGCTCCTCGCCGTCGTCGCGCGGTCGTTCGGCGCGCACGTCTCACTGCTGTCGCTGGACACCAGGGCCCTGGGGCGGCTGCTCTCCCCGGCTCCCACCCGACCCGCCGATCCTTCGCCGCTGCGGGCGGCGCGGATCGGGAGCCGACTGCCCCGACCTCTGGGGGTGCTGATAGCAGTGGCTCAGGCGGACTGGATCCTGCTGCGCCGCCAGCGCCGGCGCCTGCTTCAGATGGGGATCGGGCTGGCCATCGCGATGCTGCCGCTCCTGTCCGGGGCGGTCGGCGCCCCGCTGCGCGCCGTCGCCTATCTCATTGGAGGCTGGATCGCGACCCTGGCCGTTGCCGAGCCGGCGCGTCAGGCCTGGTTCGATGGCGGTCCTGACGCCTCCTGGCCGGTGGCGCCCTGGGTGGTGCGAGCAGGCCACCTGCTCGTGCCGGCCGTCCTCATGAGCGCCTGGTCCCTGCTGAGCCTGGCCCCGGCGATGGCGGCCCTTGGGGCTGCGGCAGCCTGGAAGGGGCTGGCCATCGTGGTCGCCCTGGCCCTGGTGAGCGGCTGGGCCTGGGCCGGGGTGGCGCTGCGCTCCGGGTACCGGGAGATGCCCGACTTCGCCGCCGGACTCATCGCCTCTCCCATGGGCTCCCTGCCGCCGGGAGTGTTGCAGATGCTGACTCAAGGGCCCGACGCCGTCGTCGTCGGAGCGCTGACCACAGCCCTGGTCGCCAGCGGTATCGTGGTGCCGACGACGGCGCTGTTCGGGATCCAGGCCGCAGCCGGTGCCGTCGCCGTCGTATGGGGAGTCCGCACGAACCGCCGGGCCTTCTGACGACCTGCCTCGCCTCGACGCACGCCTCACACGTGGGAGGACTCACGTCAATAGGGGCAAGGGAGCGGTGGGAGAGCGAGCCCGTGTCCTGGTAGTATCCGTCACTGACCACCCGGGGTTCGCCCCGGTGCGCAAGCGGAGCGATCCCACCTGGGTTCCTTTCGGGAATCGGGTTCATGCGAGGGTGACCAGCCCTTCGCGGTCCCTGCTCGGCCACGGCCGTGCGGCGATCGCGCTCATCACGAGGCCTCCGACCTGCGCGGCAGGAACGGGGGCCTTTCCTCGTTCCGCAACCATCCGTGACTCAGAGTGAGGAACCGACATCAGCGAGCCCCGTATCAACGAACGGATCCGCGTTCCCGAAGTGCGTCTCGTCGGCCCCAGCGGCGAGCAGGTCGGCGTTGTCCGCGTGGAGGACGCCCTGCGTCTGGCTGAGGAGGCCGACCTCGACCTGGTCGAGGTGGCACCCGACGCCCGCCCTCCGGTGTGCAAGCTCATGGACTACGGCAAGTTCAAGTACGAGTCGGCCATGAAGGCGCGCGACGCGCGACGCAACCAGGCAAATACCCAGCTCAAGGAGATCCAGTTCCGCCCCAAGATCGATGAGCACGACTACGCCACCAAGCGCGGCCACGTCGAGCGATTCCTCAAGGGCGGGGACAAGGTCAAGTGCATCGTCCGCTTCCGCGGCCGCGAGCAGTCCCGGCCCGAGCTCGGGATCAGGCTCCTGCAGGGCCTGGCCGAGGAGATGGCCGAGCTGGGCACCATCGAGTCCCATCCCCGTCAGGACGGCCGCAACATGGTCATGGTCCTGGCCCCGGTCCGCAAGAAGGCCGAGGTCAAGTCCGACCAGCGCCGCCGCCGCGAGGAGGCCCGCGCCGCCCGCCGTGCCGAGAAGCACGCGGGCCGGGCACCCAAGGGCGCCAAGGCCTCAGACGGGGCACCTGCCGGCGAGAACGCCTGAGAGCGCCCAAGGGCGCACTCGACACTCACCTGACACCACCGACCCACCCCCTCGCCACCGTGAGCGGGGTCCGCAGTCCCGGCGACCACTGGTCTCCCAGGGACCGAGAAGAGGAAATTACCCATGCCGAAGAACAAGACGCACTCCGGTGCCAAGAAGCGCTTCCGGGTCACCGGCAGCGGCAAGCTCATGCGCGAGCAGGCCAACAAGCGCCACCTGCTGGAGGTCAAGTCCTCCCGCCGCAAGCGCAAGCTGTCCCAGGACCAGCCGGTCGCCCCGGCCGATGTCCGCCAGGTCAAGAAGCTGCTCGGTCGCTGACCGCCCAACCCACCAAGGAGTCTCACCATGGCACGTGTGAAGCGGGCTGTTAACGCCCAGAAGAAGCGTCGTTCCGTTCTCGAGAAGGCCTCGGGCTACCGCGGCCAGCGCTCGCGCCTCTACCGCAAGGCCAAGGAGCAGGTCACCCACTCCGGCGTCTACGCGTTCCGCGACCGTCGCGCCCGCAAGGGCGACTTCCGTCGCCTGTGGATCCAGCGCATCAACGCTGCCGCCCGCGCCGAGGGCCTGACCTACAACCGCTTCATCCAGGGTCTTGGCCTGGCCGGCGTGGAGATCGACCGTCGCATGCTCGCCGAGCTGGCCGTCAACGAGCCCGCGGGCTTCAAGGCCCTTGTGGAGGTGGCCCGCAAGGCCCTCCCCGAGGACGTCAACGCCCCCAAGGCCTGAATCACCAGTGCAGCCGGGCGCCAGCCCTGCTGACACATCATCGTCGAATCCTCGCCACACACCCTGAACCAGTGGGTGGCGAGGATTCGGCGTTCTGGGAGACCGCTCGCGTAGGCTGACGGCATGAGCCCTACCGCCTCCGCCATCCCCGATGAGTTCCTCGACGACTCCGCCGAGCGTCCTCAGGCCCGCGGGCCGCGGCGGCGCACCGTCAGCGAGGGGCCGGCCGCCGGCCACGAGGTGCTGAGCAATCCGAACTCGGCCCGCATCTCCCGGGTGGCGGGCCTGTCCCGCCGCAACGCGCGGACCAAGCACAGGCGCTTCCTCGTCGAAGGACCCCAGGGCGTGCGCGAGGCCGTCCGGCACGCCCCCGGTCGTGTGCTCGACGTCTACCTCACCGAGGAGGCCCTCGAGCGCCACAGCGAGATCTGGGACGACGCCGTGCCCGCCGAGCTCTACGTGCACGTCACCACCCAGCAGGTCATGGACGCCATGAGCCCTGACGCCCAGGGCCTCCTCGCCGTCGTGGCCACCGAGGAGGCCACCGGCTCCGAGGCGCTGGCCGCCGCCCTGGAGGGGGCCAGGCTCGTCGCCGTCCTCACCCAGGCCCAGGACCCCGGGAACGCCGGCACCATCATCCGGGCCGCCGACGCCGCCGGCGCCGACGCTGTCGTCCTCGTGCGCGGCAGCGTGGACCCCACCGCACCGAAGGTCGTGCGCTCCACCGCCGGAAGCCTCTTCCACCTGCCCGTGGTCACCGGCGTGGCCCTCGACGACGCCGTCACCGCCCTCCACAACGCCGGACTCACCGTCCTCGCCGCCGACGGACGCGGGGACTTCGACCTCTTCGAGGCCGAGTCCCTCCTGGAGGCCCCCAGCGCCTGGCTGCTCGGCAACGAGGCCCACGGACTGCCATCAGAGGCGCTGAGCCGAGCCGACGCCGTCGTCTCCATCCCCATCTACGGCAAGGCGGAGTCCCTCAACGTCGCCGCGGCCGCAGCCGTCTGCCTCTACGCCAGCGCCCGGGCACAGGCCCAGAACTCTGGCCGCAGCTGACTCACAGCAGCTCGCAGATCGCCTCAGCGGCCTGGCCCGGTCCGTCGAGCCCCTCCATAAGTCCCGCCATCCGCCGGGCGCGTGAACGCATGCCGTCGTCGGCCAGGGCCTGGCGCACCAGCTCCGCCCAGTCGGCCCTGCGAGCCTCCCGCTGCGACACGAGCCTGGCCGAGCCGAAGGCCACACAACGCTGCACGTTGAAACGCTGCTCGAACTGCAACGGAATCCCGATGAAGGGCCACCCCTGGACGCAGCTGGTCTGCACCGTTCCCTCCCCGCCGTGAGTGATGGCCAGATCGACGGCGTCGCCCAGCTGGTGGGCCGGAAGCCAGTCAGTGACGTGGACATTGCGTGGAAGAGTCTCCAGGTCCTCCTGGCGAAGGTGGGAGCGCACCGGAGCCAGCACCTGGCAGTCCGCCCGGCCCAGGCCTGCCAGCACGTTAAGGACGAGGTCACGGTTCCCTGATGAGCCCATGGCGAAGTACACCAGGGGCTGGGGGCCGGCGGCCAGGTCGGCCAGGAACTCGGGGAGCTCCCCCGGTAGCCGGGCGTAGACCGGCCCCACCACCCGGTGCCCCTGAGGCATCCTCAGCCACCCGGGAAGCAGGTGCGGGGCAGTGGCGATGAGATTGAGGTCGGCGGTGAGCCCGGCGAGCACTCCCTGGGGCAGCGAGACACCATTGGCCCTGGCCACAGAATAGAAGGAACGAGGCAGGGGGAGCCGAGTCCCGAGCGCATGGAGCGCGTGAGCGGCCACGTTGTCGACCAGGTACTCCTCCGGGGAGGTGCGAGGCAGGAAGCCGGTGGCGCCAGTGGAGCGCGCCGCTTCCAGGTGCGCCAGGGAGTATGCGAAGGGCCGTACGAAAACCAGCGGCACGCACTCCGCCCGCGCAGAAATAAACTGGCTGGGAGTTACCCCGATGACAACGGCGTCCGGACGCAAGGAGCGCAGCAGCACGCGCTCACTCGTCACCCGCTGGGCGAGCATCCGCGCCGTGAACGGGTGACGCAGGCTGCGGCCCTGGTCGAAGTCCAGCGCCAGCCGTCCCTCCTCCTCGCTGAGGTAGGGGGTCAGCAGCCGGAACTCGAAGCCCGCTGCCCTGATGTACTCGGTGTTGCATCGCGAGAAGCCAGCGAAGACGCACTCAACGTGCGAAGGCATCCGGCGGGCCACCTCGATCGCGCGGGTCACCTCGGCGAAGTTGAATGTCTCCGGAGCGAAGAGGACACGCGATGTCCTGCGGCGTACAGCCACCACATCTCCAGTGGTGCCTTGAGGCATGATCGGCTCTCCTTCTGAGAGCGAGGGGTGCCACAGTGCGGGTGAGCCCTCATCGTCGTTCTATTGTACGGCTTGTACAACCGGGAGAGAGGGTAGCACGTTCGCGCCTACGCGAACGCCTTTTTTACGACAAGTTCGAAATGCTGGAAGAAAGTGTGAACGGCCCCGGGGGAGGTTTGAGTTTCGATGCGGCCCGGTTCGCCCTTAGTGCTCGCCCTTAGCGGTTACTCACTGGCTCGTGGGTGGTGGCCGGCGTCGCGGCCGGCTCGGAGGTGTGCTCGGCGCCCTGGCTAGCCTGGGACACCAGGCTCCGCAGTGTCTGGGCGGACATGTTCGTGATGGTCTCCTGGCTGATCTCGGGGTGATCCAGCCAGGCCAGGCACAGGGAGATCATCGTGCTGATCCACACCTGGGCGGCGAACATGGCGCGCGCGTCGGGCTCGGGGATGCCCATGAGCATGAGGACGAGGCGTTCGTAACGCTCGAAGCTGGTGGCCAGCGCGGCCGCGATCTCAGGGTCCTGGTCAAGACCTCCGGTGTGAAGCGCTCGAAGGCTGTCTGGCCTGGCCTTCACGTAGCCCGCGAAAGTGGAGATCGCCCCTTCCAGAGTCAGTGCCGTCTGCTGCTCGACCAGGCCGTGAAGGTGAAGGATCTCGTACTCCACGATGGCTCGGGCGAAGGCCATCTTGGAGGGGAAGTAGTGATAGAAGAGCGTGCGTGAGACACCGGCCCGCTTGATGATCTCGTTGACGTGAGTGCGGTCGAGCGTCCCCTCCGCGAACAGCTCGACGCCGACTCTCACCAGCTCCTCCCGACGCTGCTCGGGCTGGAGGCGGCGGCGCGGATCGGTGGTATTCGCGGGACTCATGCAGATGAGACTACGACCGCGCGGTCGGCGTACGCGGTTAGGCGCCCTGTATGGCGTGTGAGCATCGTCCCAGGTTCGGGGGAGTTGTGAGACGGTTGACGCTCCGGTTGGAGACGGTGCTACTCTTCCTGACGAGAGGTTGGAACTCTCTGACATGTGTAGGCCGACACAAGCCAAGGAGGAATGCGGTGCGCATGCGGATGTGTTGCTGTTGCTGTCGATGAGACAGATGACGCTCCCATATCCATGTTGAGACGAGGTACTCGTGACCGCATCCGCACCCTCTCCTGACCAGGCCGCCGCAGACCGGGACGATGACGTCCTGGTGCGGATCAGCAATGTCACCAAGTACTACGGCCGTTTCAAGGCTCTCGACGACGTCTCCCTCGACATCCACCGTGGTGAGGTTGTCGCCGTCATCGGAGCCTCCGGATCGGGCAAGTCGACCCTGTGCCGTACCGTCAACCGCCTCGAGCCGATCCAGGAAGGGCAGATCGAGATTGACGGAATCCCGCTGCCTCAGGAGGGCCGGGCCCTGGCTCAGCTGCGCGCCGAGGTGGGAATGGTCTTCCAGTCCTTCAACCTCTTCCCGCACCGCACGGTGCTGGACAACATCACCCTGGCGCCCATCAAGGTGCGCGGCATCCCCCGGGGGCGGGCTGAGGAGCGGGCCCGTGAGCTGCTGGCCCGAGTCGGCTTGGAGGACCAGGCCGACAAGCGTCCCTCTCAGCTCTCGGGAGGTCAGCAGCAGCGCGTCGCCATCGCCCGCGCGCTGGCCATGGACCCCAAGCTCATGCTCTTCGATGAGCCCACCAGCGCCTTGGACCCGGAGATGATTAATGAGGTCCTCGACGTCATCAAGGACCTGGCTGCTTCGGGCATGACCATGCTCGTCGTCACCCACGAGATGGGCTTCGCCCGCTCGGTCGCCGACCGGGTCGTCTTCATGGACAGCGGTCAGATCGTTGAGTCCGGCCGGCCCGCCGAGTTCTTCTCCTCCCCGCGCACCGAGCGCGCCCGCGACTTCCTCTCCAAGGTGCTCAGCCACTGAGCCCCGAACCGCATCCTCTCCCGAGTGCGGCGACCACCGCAGGCCCAGCGCCTGGGACGGCCCCTCCCCGTCCGAACGAAAGGAACACCATGACCACTCTCTCCCGCCGCGGACTCCTGGCCACGACCGGCGCCCTCTCCCTGGCAGGCGTCCTGGCCGCCTGCGCAGACACGGGCGCCGACGGTAAGGCCGTCGCCTCGTCGTCGGCCTCCGATGCCGACTACGACAAGGCCATCAACTCCGGTCCGGTGGCCGCCGACGACGTCGTGGCCGCTTCCCCCTGGGCCGCCTCCGTGAAGCAGGCGAAGAAGCTCGTCACCGGTGGGACCAAGACCTCCGAGGTCTTCTCCTGGGAGGACTCCAAGACGAAGAAGATCTCCGGCTTCGATGCGGCCATCGCCCAGGCGCTGGCCCGCTACATCATCGGCGGAGACGACGCCCGCTCTCTCCTCGAGGTCCAGCAGGTCACCTCCGAGACGCGCGAGACCGTCCTGACCAACGGCACGGTCAAGGCCGTCATCGCCACCTACACGATCACCCCGGAGCGGGCCAAGAAGATCGACTTCGCAGGCCCCTACTACGCCTCCAGCCAGGCCATCCTGGTCAAGGCCGATAACAAGGACATCACCGGCGTCGACACCCTCACCGGGGACGTCGCGGTTCAGTCCAACTCCTCGTCGGCCGCCGCCCTGAAGAAGTACGCTCCCAAGGCCACCGCCAAGCCCTTCGACACCCAGGCCAAGTGCGTCGCCGCCGTCGAGAGCGGGCAGGTCAAGGCCTACGTCGTGGACCAGTCCCTGCTCAAGAGCGAGGTCCTGTCCAATGACAAGGTCAAGATCGTCGGTGAGACCTTCGCCGAGGACCCCTACGGCATCGGGCTTCCCAAGGACTCCGGGGCGCAGGCCTTCGTCAACACCTTCCTCAAGACGATTGAGGACGACGGCACCTGGAAGAGGATCTGGGAGGCGACGATCGGCAAGTCCCTCGGTGGCGACGCTCCTCAGCCCCCGGCCATCGGCTCGGTGCCCGGGTCCTCGGCCGGCGGTGACGCGAGCCCGCAGAGCTCCTGAACGACCTCACTGCCTGTCAGGCTCGCTGCGTCGTCGGCCTGAGCGGACCCGCCGCAGGGCCGACGGCGCGGCAGCCGACAGCATTCCCGTCATGGTGACGACCCGCATTGTTCAAGGAGGCGACTGTGAGTGCCATTACCGACAATCTCCCTGCTATCGGTTGGGGGCTGCTGGTCACGCTGGTGATCTCCGTCCTGTCCTACCTGGGTGGGCTGCTCCTGGGATCGCTCATGGCCATCTTCCGGGTCGGTCCCATCCCTCCGCTGCGTGCACTGGGTGCGGCGTGGGTGACAGTGGCCTGCAATATCCCCAATCTGTGCCTCATGGTGCTTGTCGGGCTGGCGCTGCCTCATGTCGGTATCACCATCCCGTTGTTCTGGTCGGTAATCGTGGCGCTGGTCTTCTCCTCGTCGGGATTCGTGTGTGAGACGGTCCGCAGCGGGATCAACTCGGTGCCCAAGGGACAGGTCGAGGCCGCCCGTGCGCTGGGCATGCCCTTCGGGCTCATCATTCGCGGCATCGTCCTGCCCCAGGCGCTGGCCCGCACGATCCAGCCACTGGTCAACATCTTCATCGCCTGCCTCATCGGCTCCTCGCTCGCCGCGGCGATCGGCGTCGTCGAGTTGACGGCCGTGACGCAGAGAATCAACCAGGATCGAGCTGCAGGAGTCATCACCTTCCTCACCTCCGGCCTTACCTACCTGGCCATCGCCTTTGCCGCCACGAAGTTCGGCGGGCTCCTTGAGAGGCGTCTCGAGTTCATGGGGAGGGGGCGAGCATGAGTTCAGACGTCATGCCGATGACGGAGCCCCGTCCACGTCGCCAGCGGAGTCAGGGCTCCGGGGCGACGGATGCGGCACTGCTCTTCGATGAGCCCGGGCCGCGGGGGCGCATCCTGATCGCCATCGGATCAGTCGTCGCCGTCATTGGAATTGCGGCGCTGGCGGCTGCGGTCCTCTACCGGCTGGACCTCGCGGGACAGCTCGACTATCCCAAGTGGCGCTACTTCCTGGGGCAGTCGGTCGTCAGTCAGCTCCTGGAGGCGGCCGGGACCACGTTGACCCTGGGGGGTGTTGCCGCCGTGCTCACCTTCCCCCTGGGAATCGCCTTGGGTTGGCTCCGTTTGCTGGACAACCGCCCCATCAGGTGGCTGGTCGGCCTGTGGATCGATGCCATGCGGGCGGTGCCGATGCTGCTGCTTGTCTACTTCTTCCTCCTGGTGGTTCCCCGCTTCGCTACGATCTCGGACTTCTGGAAGCTGGCACTGCCCATCGTCATGTGCACCTCGGCGACGACGGCGGAGGTCTTCCGCTCCGGTGTCCGGGCGCTGGACCGTGGCCAGACGGAGGCTGCTTGGGCACTGGGGATGAGTCCATCGCTCACGATGCGCCTCATCCTGGCACCACAGGCCCTGCGCCTCATGCTCCCAACCCTTATCACGCAGATGGTGACCATCATCAAGGGGACGACGCTGGCGTACGTGCTCGCCTACCCCGAGCTCATGTATCGCGGCTCCACCATGATCGGCCAGGCGAAGATCGATGCCCATTTGTCGGTCTTCTTCCAGACCTACATCATCATCGCCCTGCTCTACATCATCGTGAACTGGTCCCTGGGGGCACTGGCCCGGTACATCGAGTCGCGTACCCGCTGAGGTCGAGGCGACCTATCACTTCACTCTCGCCAGCGGAGTCAACTCTTAGGAGGGCGCCACCGGGGAGGGGATGCAGTAATGTGCGGCATTCTGCATCTCGATGTCATAGGTGATGATGACGTCTGCTGCCCTTGAACCCATCGATGTTCTAGCTGGGTCAGCGAGGTGTGACCTTGATACGTCGATGAGGTCGACCGTGGCGTGGGCGGACCAAGGCTCGGTCCTCGCGTCGGGGCCGGTGAGTGTTCCTGGGCTACGCCTCGTCTTGACCTGTTGCCATGGCGGCGTGAAGGAGGGAAGGCAGGAGCCTGTCCAAAGCCTGTTGATCGTCGGGGGAGAGGGGGGTGCGCAGGTCGGCGTCGAGTCTGCTGGCGACGTCGGTGGCAGCCTTCAGTAATCTGCGTCCTTCGCCGGTGATCTCGATGGTCTGCACTCGACGATCGCTCTGACTGCGTGTCCTGCGCACGGCGCCGTACCTGGTGAGCTGGTCGACGAGTGTGACCACCAGGCTTGGGGCGACGTGAAGTTGTGTGGCGATCTCACGTTGAGAGGTCGCCACTCCGGCGTCGACGACCGCGAGCAGTCCCACCTGCTTGTGGGTGAGGCCGGTGTGCTGGATGAGCAGTGAGAACGATCGGGTGATCTGGGCTCCTGCGATACCGAGCTGGAAGCACGCCGAGGACAGGATCGCGTGACCGTCTTCTCTTCCCATGACGTCAACGGTACACTGCGGAATTATTCAGTTCTGAATGATGTGAGGGGGCGGTCCTCATGCCATGGTGGCTCGCACTACTGAACACGTCGCTGGGAATCATCTCAGCAGGCTTCGGTGTCGTCGCTCTGATCCGCCCGCAGACGCTCGACCCTTCCTGGGACGGCGAGTCCGGGGGACGTTTCTATCCGGCCATGTACGCGGCTCGAGGCATCCCGCTCGGATTGCTGGTCGCTGTTGTCGTCTGGCTGGATCCTGCCCGGCCGCTGACTTTGCTCGTCCTGGTCGCAGCGGCGGTCGCCCAGCTAGGAGACGTCGCTATCGGTGTCGTGCACCGCGTGCCGGGAATGGTTGCGTTCCCTCTTGTCGTGGCCCTTCTCCACCTGGTCACCGCGGCCTGTGTGCTCTGAGAGCAACAGAAGATGACGAGATAGGAGAACGCGTCTCGTTGTCAGGAGGGCAGGTCGCGGCGGGTGTAGGCGACCATGCCGATCGCAACGCCGACGAGGCCAACCGCAGTCTGGGCGGCCAAGGGCTTCCAGTCGGGGGAGCCGACGACGTCGAGATGGTGACCCAGCACGCTGAGATCCTTGACCCAGTCCTTGAGTTCCACGAGCCCGCCGAAGAACTGGGCGAAGGCGCTCCAGGCCACGACCGCCCAGGACAGGCCGATCAGTCTCGGTGCCAGACCCACCAGAGCGGTCGCGATCCCGACGGCCGCCATCATGCCGGGTAGCTGGCTCACGGTGAACACGAAAGAACGCGCCACGGCGTGGTCGTCGGTGAGCTGAGTCGCCGTCGTCGCCGCCAGAACCGTCGCCGAGACCAGCAGCAAGACGATCGACTCGATCAGTGCGCACAGAACCTGGGACAGGAGAACTCGGCCACGACTCACCCCGGCGGCCAGCTCGACCTCCACCAGTCCCGCACGCTCCAGACCAGCCAACTGGTTCACCCATCGCACCGCGGCCACGGCCACAAGCAGCGTCGTGACCACTGTCATGAGGGACATGAACTGCTCCACCGGGGACCCCACGGCCATCTTGCCGACCCAGGAGGCCGTCGGAGAACCAGGGGCCAGCAGATCCTTAATGCTGCCGGACACCGAGCCATACAGGAGTGCCAGAGCCGTCGAGGCCAGGGCCCAGCCGACGAGGCTGCGCCACGACAGGCGCGCGAGCAGATTCATGTGCCCCCGCACCCGCCACCGGCGCCGAGACGAACTGCGGTCGGGCAGGTAGCCGTCCAGGTACTCACGGCGCGCGGCGAGCACTGCGGCGCTGAGCGCCACAGCGATGGCCACGGCGCAGCACACCGCGAGCACCGCGAACCGGTCATCGGTGTAAGGGCGCACGAGGTCGCGCCACCCCAGGGGAGTCAGCCACCGGAGCCAGTCCGATCCGGTGCCGTCTGAGAGTTGGTCGGCGCTCACCCGCAGCACGAAGGCGAGTGCGAGCACCATCATGGACAGGCCCCTGGCCTGGCCCACCTGACGACCCTGCTGGCAGGCCACCGCCGCGATGGCCGAGAACACCCATCCCGTCACGCAGACCGTCCCGGCCAGTGCCCAGGCCCCACTCACCGTCAGCTCCTCGATGCTCCCGGTCTGCCAGGCCAGAAGGCCTCCGACCCCCGCGGACAGGGCGGCGACCACCACCCACACCAGGGTCACTGGCACGAGAAAAGGAACCGACCTGCCCGCGCCCGTGGCGCGGAGAATCTCGACGAGCCCCTCGTCCTCATCGGCCCGCAGGACCCGGCAGGTCAGCAGGATCGCCATGAGTGAGGTGCACACGAGCAGGAAGGTTCCGGTCTCCCACTGCAGGAGCTGGCCTAGCCGGCCGGGCACGGGGACATAGCCATACAGCAGGCGCGTTCCCGGAGACTTTCGCATCTGCTCGATGAGCACCGTCCGGGTCTCCAAAGAGGGGTAGACGCTTTCGTAGCTCGGTGCGGTGACACCGACCAACAGCCACAGGGGCGCCAGCCAGGCCGCGATCTGAATCCGGAATCGTCTGAGCAGAATCCGCAGGTAGGCGTCCCAGCCGGCCAGGGCGCCGTGCGTGCCGGAGCTGATGATCGCCACTGCCGTGCCCGTTGCTGTGCTCGATGCGGCGTTCATCAGGCCTCCTCGTAGTGACGCAGGAAGAGATCCTCCAAACTGGCCGGCTCGCAGGTGACGTCCTGGATCCGGTGCTCGCCCGCGAGGCTCAGCACCGTCGGCACCTGCTCCGCCGCCACCTCAAGGCTCAGGCGGCCACCGTCCTCGATGCCGTCGAGCCCCAGGGCCTCCAGCGCCCGGGAGACGGTCCCGAGCTCGTCGCTCGCAGCGCCCAGCTCGATGCGGGTGCGTGACAACCGCCGCAGAGTCCCCAGGTCGCCCTGCTCGACCACCCGGCCGTCCTTGATGATCGTCACCGCACTGCACAGGCGCTGGACCTCGGCCAGGATGTGACTGGAGAGCAGAACCGTGCGGCCCTCGCCGGCAGCTCTGGTGACCTCCTCGGTGAAGACCCGCTCCATCAGCGGATCCAGGCCACTGGTGGGCTCGTCGAGCACCAGCAGGCTCGTGGGCGCGGCCAGGGCGGCCACCAGCGCCACCTTCTGCCGATTCCCCTTGGAGTAGGTCCGTACCCGCTTGCTGGGATCCAGATCGAAGCGCTCAATGAGCTCAGCCTCCCGCTCGGCGTCGCGCGAGCCGCGCAGCCCGGCCAAGGCGTCGAGCACCTGGCCACCGGTCAGGGCCGGCCACAGCGCCACGTCACCGGGAACATAGGAGACCTGCCGGTTGATGGCCGCGGCCTGCCTCCACGGCTCGCTGCCCAGCACACTCACGCTTCCGCCGTCGGGCCGGTAGAGCCCCAGCAGGACGCGGATCGTGGTGGACTTACCCGCCCCGTTGGGGCCGAGGAAGCCGTGGACACTGCCTGCCTCCACGGTCAGGTCCAGGCCGTCAAGCGCCTTGAAGCGCCCGAAGTGCTTAACCAGGCCGCGCACGCGCACCGGCGGCTCGCAGCCGGCGCCCAGATCACGGACCGCGCCGGGAGAGGAATCCGTGATGGGCTCGTCCGTATCCGAGCGGGACGGCGCTGCTGACGCACCCGTTGCCTTCTCCACTTCGGCTCTCTTCACTCTCACAGCACTGGCTCCTCTCCCGCTGAGCGGCGGATTGTTGCGGCGAAGTCCGGATCGGCGAGCATGAGCTGTATGAGCTCAGCCACGAAGGCCTGCTGAGCCGGATGGGGGTAGCTGGAGGTGGTCAGCACATGGGTCAGTCGCCACATGGTGCGCCCCAGAGCACCCGAGGGAAGGTCGTCCAGGACGGCCAGGGCGTGCTTCTTGTGGCGGTATGCGAGCCCCCAGCTGTTCTGCGCCAGCCGGTGGGCCTCGGCGAGCCCCTCGCTCTCAGGCAAGGTGGTCAGACGGGCGAAGTCCGCGACCTGCTGGGCGGACAGCTCTCGATCAGCCTCATCCAGCGCCTCGATGAAGGGGATCGCACTGTTGGGCACCATGCCCAGAGAGGCGAGCACCACCATCATCTGCCGCTCCGCCCGCAGGCCTCGCACACTGCCGCCCAGCCGGGTGATCCGGGCCTCGATGTCGTCATAGAAACGGGTCAGAGCGCTGGGAGCGGGGGACAGGCCCTCACCGCGCTCCACCCGGGCGATGAGCTCATCGACCCGGGAGGCCTGCTCGGCAAGGCTGTGCCGCTGCGCCTCGATCGTGCCCCGAGTGGCCCTCAGGTCGCGCAGCACCGCCTCACGGCGGGAGTCCTGATCGGTGCCGATCGTGTCCGAGGCGAGCATCTGCGCCACCTGGGTCAGCGACAGTCCGCCATCGGCCAGCCACCGGATACGCAGCAGACGGGCCACGTGCTCGACGCCGTACTCGCGCCGCCCCCGCACCGTAGGCGGGATCTCCAACAGACCCAGGTGGTGGTAGTAGCGCACCGCCCTCGGCGTGGTGCCGGCGATCCGAGCGAGCTCCTTGACGTGCATGAATCCATGACAGCAGGTGACGTAACGTCACCGTCAAGTCCCAGGCGGCGGCAATCCCACCGGAGCCCATGACCAACCCATGACCAACCCATGACCACGTTGGGCAGGTCGCCGCGCCACCCCGGTGACGGGACGATTCACACTGACGCGACGGCGCGGACTACCCTTAAGGGCGGACAACTCCGGAGACACCTGGTGGAAGGCACCGCACTATGACTGACGCTCCCGGCGCGCTCTCGCCCCTGGACGAGGACGGCATCAACGCCGCCGTCGAGGAGGCCCTGGCCGCCTTCGCCGCAGCCGGCACCCTCGCCGAGCTCAAGGAGGCCCGCCTGGCCCATACCGGCGACGCCTCGCCCCTGACCCTGGCCAACCGGCTCATCGGCACCCTGGACAAGGCGGACAAGCCCACCGCCGGCAAACTCCTGGGCGGCGCTCGCGGGCGCATCGCCAAGGCTCTGACCGCCAGGCAGGAGACCCTCGAGGCCGCCGCAGAGGAAGAGATGCTGCGCACCGAGGCTGTCGACGTCACCATCCCCACCTCGCGCACGCAGGCCGGTGCCCGTCACCCCCTCGACGTCCTCATCGACGAGGTCTGCGACTTCTTCACCTCCATGGGATGGTCCATCGCTGAGGGGCCGGAGGTCGAGCACGAGTGGTTCGACTTCGACGCTCTCAACTTCGACGCCGACCATCCCGCCCGCCAGATGCAGGACACCTTCTACATCGACGGTGCCAGCGTCGGGGCCGCCGAGGGGCAGGCTGCCAACCTCGTGCTGCGCACCCACACCTCCCCGGTCCAGGCCCGCGTCATGCTCGAGCAGCAGCCCCCGCTCTACGTGGCCTGCCCCGGCAAGGTCTTCCGCTCCGACGAGCTCGACGCCACCCACACCCCTGTCTTCCATCAGGTCGAGGGCCTGGCCGTGGACAAGGGCCTGACGATGGCGCACCTCAAGGGCGTCCTCGACCACTTCGCCAAGGCCATGTTCGGCCCCGAGGCGCGCACCCGCCTGCGCCCTTCCTTCTTCCCCTTCACCGAGCCCAGCGCCGAGATGGACCTGTGGTTCCCCCAGAAGAAGGGCGGTGCCGGCTGGATCGAGTGGGGAGGCTGCGGCATGGTCAACCCCAACGTGCTCACCGCCTGCGGCATCGACCCCGAGGCCTACACGGGCTTCGCCTTCGGCATGGGCCTGGAGCGCACCCTCATGCTGCGCCACGGAATCGCCGACATGCACGACATCGTCGAGGGCGACATCCGCTTCTCCCAGCAGTTCGGCACCACCGGAAAGGGAAACTGACATGCCTTACGTCCCCATTGAATGGCTGCGCGAGCACGTCGACGTCCCCACCGGCCTGAGCGCCGAGCAGCTCGCCGCCGACCTCGTGCGCGTGGGCCTGGAGGAGGAGCGCATCGTTCCTCCGGCCGTCACCGGCCCCCTCGTCGTCGGCAAGGTCCTCACCCGCGAGGCCAAGGAGCAGTCCAACGGCAAGGTCATCAACTACTGCCGCGTCGACGTCGGCCCCGAGCACAATGACGCCCCCGGCACCGGCAAGGAGCCCTCCGACCTGCCCAGCCGCGGCATCGTCTGCGGCGCCCACAACTTCGACGTCGGAGACTACGTCGTCGTCTGCCTGCCCGGCGCCGTCCTGCCCGGCGACTTCCGCATCGCCGCGCGCAAGACCTACGGGCATGTCTCCGACGGCATGATCTGCTCGGCCCGCGAGCTCGGCATCGGGGAGGACCACTCCGGCATCATCGTGCTCCAGCAGTGGCTGGCCGAGCACGGACACGAGGGTGAGGAGCTGCCCGCTCCCGGGACCGACGCCATCGGCATCCTCGGCCTGGGTGAGGAGGTCCTGGAGATCAACGTGACCCCGGACCGTGGCTACTGCTTCTCCATGCGTGGCGTGGCCCGCGAGTACTCCCACTCCACCGGCGCCCGCTTCACCGACCCCGCCGACGCCACCAACACGGGGCTGTACCCCAATGGCGTGGCCGGCGCCGGGCAGGGCGGCTACGACGTCGTCGTCCCAGAGGACCCCCGCCCCATCCACGGGCGCCCCGGATGCGACCGCTACGTCGCCCGCCTCGTGCGCGGCATCGACCCGAGCGCACCGTCGCCGACCTGGATGCAGGACCGCCTCACCGCCGCAGGCATGCGACCCATCTCCCTGGCCGTGGATGTCACCAACTACGTCATGCTCGACCTGGGCCAGCCACTGCACGCCTTCGACGCCGGCAAGCTCACCGCCCCCATCGTCGTTCGGCGGGCGAAGGACGGCGAGCGCCTCACGTTCCTCGACGAGGTCACCCGCAGCCTCGACCCCGAGGACCTGGTCATCGCCGACTCCCCGGAGGGCGAGGGCTCACGGGCCCTGGTCCTGGCCGGTGTCTTCGGCGGGGCTCTCAGCGAGGTCGACGCCGACACCCGTGACGTCCTCATCGAGGCCGCCCACTTCGACCCGGTCAGCGTGGCCCGCTCCTCGCGACGCCACAAGCTGCCCACCGAGTCCTCCAAGCGCAACGAGCGCGGCGTGGACACCGAGCTGGCCCCCATTGCCGCCCAGCGCGCCGTTGACCTGCTCGTGGAGTACGGCGGCGGCACCGCCGAGCCCGTGGCCACCGACATCGACCGCACCCGGGCCCCCGAGCCCATCACCATGCGCGCCGATGCCGCCGAGCGGCTCACCGGCGTCGCCTACGGAACTGAGCGCGTCACCGAGCTGCTCACCACCATCGGCTGCACCGTGGAGCGCGGCGGCTCCGCCGAGGACGGAACCGTACTGCTGACCGTCACCCCGCCGACCTGGCGCCCGGACCTGGTGGGCCCGGCCCACCTGGCCGAGGAGATCGCCCGCCTCGACGGATACGACGCCATCCCGGTCATCGTGCCCACGGCCCCCGCCGGCACGGGGCTGAGTGCCGACCAGAGGGCCCGCCGCGACATCGTGCGCGCCCTGGCCGACGCCGGACTCACCCAGGTCCTGTCCTACCCCTTCATCGGGGAGGTCCACGACCTGCTCGAGCTCCCCGCCGACGACGCTCGCCGACAGACAGTCCGTCTGGCCAACCCCCTGGCCGAGGACGCCCCCTACCTGCGCACCAGCGTGCTCGACTCCCTGGTCGACGTCGCCCGGCGCAACGTCTCGCGCGGCCTGACCGACGTCGCCGTCTTCGAGGTCGGATCCGTTACGCACCCGGCCGGCACCGTTCCCGCCCCGATCCCCGGAACAGCCGGGCGCCCCAGCCAGTCCGAGGAGGCAGCCCTCGAGGCGGGCATCCCCGCCCAGCCCACCTACATCGGCGCCGTCATGACCGGTGAGCACGAGCGCTCCGGGGTTCTCGGGGCCGGCCGCCCCTGGGACTGGGCCGACGCCGTCGAGGTGGTCCGCACCGTGGCCGCCGCACTCGGGGTCACGATCGAGGTCCGCGCCCCCGAGTACCCCTACGCCCCCTGGCACCCCGGCCGCACCGCGGAGATCCGCCTGCCCGGCCGACGTCGGGGCAAGGAGATCGAGCCCGGCAGGCTCATCGCCCACGCCGGCGAGCTCCACCCGCGGGTCGTGCGCGCGCTCGGACTCCCCGAGCGGGCCTGCGCCGTCGAGATCAACCTCGACCCGCTGCTGGAGACCGCCCGCGACGCCGGGGCGCTCCAGGTCAAGCCCGTCTCCACCTTCCCGGCCGCCAAGGAGGACATCGCCCTGGTCGTCGACGAGACCACCACCGCCGCCGAGGTCGAGGCCCTGGTCAGACAGGCTGCCGGGGACCTGGCCGAGGAGGTCCGCCTCTTCGACGTCTTCCGCGGCCCCCAGCTCGGCGAGGGCAAGAAGTCGCTGGCGTTCTCCCTGGTGCTGCGAGCCCCTGACCGCACACTGACCGCCGAGGAGACTGCCGGCGTGCGCAAGCGCGTGGTCAAGCGCGCCGCCAAGCTCCTGGGAGCCGAGCTGCGCAGCTGACCCACGCAGGGCCCGCCAGCTGTCCTAGAAGCACTGACGGCCATGATGTGATGCACATCATGGCCGTCAGTGCTTCTTCAGTGATTTTGTCGAGTGGAGGATCCCGGACAGCGGGTGTGGTCTCGGTAATACTAGGTGGCATGAAGATCCTGCTGACCTCTTCCTCCAAGCATGGGTCCACCGATGAGGTGGCCGCGGTGATTGCTGAGCGGCTCCGGGCCGCCCACATCGATGTGGAGACCAAGCGCCCCGAGGATGTTGACAGCGTCGAGGAGTACGACGCCTTCATCCTGGGCAGTGCGGTCTACATGACCACGTGGATGCCGGAGGCCGTCGACTTCACCACGCGCTTCCATGACGTCCTCAGAGCCAGGCCCGTGTGGGCCTTCTCCGTGGGGCTCTCCGGCCTGCCCAAGGGCAAGGTCTCCGACCCCACGCGCATCGGCCCGGTGCTGCTGGCCATCGACCCGGAGGATCACGTGACCTTCGCGGGCTGCTTCGACCCCTCCAAGCTCAGCCTGCGGGAGCGCTCCATCGCCAAGCTCGGGGGAGCGACCGAGGGTGACTACCGCGACTGGGACGAGGTGCGCCAGTGGGCCGACGCCATCGCCACCTCCCTCTATGACGACACGCTCACCAGTCGCTGCGACCGGTCCTAGCCCCCGGCGTCCCTGGCGTCCCCGGCCCTGAGGGTGGAGGGGAGATGAGTCACAGCAGCAGACGATGACTGCATTTCTATGCAGGCGGATGTATGGTTGCTGCATGACTTGGTCAGTTGCTGTTGCTGGAGCCACCGGGTACGCCGGTGGTGAGGTTCTGCGCCTGCTCACGGCTCACCCGGAGGTGGAGGTCGGTGCGCTCACCGCGGCCTCGTCCGCCGGCAGTCGGCTCGGCGAGCACCACCCGCACCTGCTTTCCCTGGCGGACCGCATCGTCCAGCCCACCGAGGCGGAGATCCTCGCCGAGCACGACGTCGTCGTCCTGGCCCTGCCGCACGGAGCTTCCGGAGCCATCACGGCGGCTCTCGAGGAGCTCGCCTCGGGCGGCAGAAGCGCGCCGCTACTCATCGACTGCGGCGCGGACCACCGCCTGACCAGTCAGCAGGCGTGGGAGGCCTACTACGGCTCGGACTACGCCGGCGCCTGGACCTACGGGATGCCCGAGCTCCTGCACCACGGCGAGACTCGAGCCCACGCCCAGCGCGAGGAGCTGGCAGCCTCCAGGCGCATCGCCGTCCCCGGATGCAACGTCACCGCCGCCACCCTGGCCGTCCAGCCCGGTATCGCCGCCGGACTCCTCGATCCCTCCCGGCTGACCGCGGTGCTGGCCGTCGGATACTCCGGCGCGGGCAAGGCCCTCAAGCCTCACCTCACCGCGGCCGAGGCGCTGGGGTCGGCTCAGCCCTACGCCGTCGGAGGCACCCACCGGCACATTCCCGAGATCCTCCAGAACCTGGAGGTGGCCGGAGCCGCCGCCGGAGCAGCACGGCTGTCCTTCACCCCGGTCCTGGTCCCCATGAGCCGCGGCATCCTGGCCACCGTCACCGCCCCCATGACTGCGGCTCTGCGGGAGGCCCCCGACCCCGAAGCCGCCCTGCGAACCGCCTGGGATGCCGCCTACGGGGCCACCGGTAGTGGTGAGAGCCTCATCCAGCTGCTTCCCGAGGGGACCTGGCCCACCACCGGCACTGTCCTGGGGAGCGGGACCGCCACCGTTCAGGTCGCCATCGACCGTGGTGCGGATGCCGTCGTGGCCATGTGCGCCATCGACAACCTCGGCAAGGGCACCGCCAGTGCCGCGGTTCAGTCCCTCAACCTCGCCCTCGGGCTGGAGGAGACCACTGCCATCACCATCCAAGGAGTCGCACCGTGAGCGTGACCGCAGCACAGGGATTCCGCGCCGCCGGCGTGCGCGCCGGTCTGAAGGCCTCCGGCAAGCCCGACCTCGCCCTCGTCGTCAATGACGGGCCGCTGGACACCGCGGCCGGGGTGTTCACCACCAACCGCGTCGTTGCAGCCCCCGTGGTCTGGTCACGCCGGCTCCTTGCCGGCCAGGAAGGCGGGCAGCCGGGCCACGCCCGCGCCGTCGTCCTCAACTCCGGCAGCGCCAACGCCTGCACCGGAGCGCAGGGCCTGCGTGATACCGAGGCCACCGCGGCCCGTGCAGCCGGCCTGGTGGGCATCGAACCGGACCAGGTCCTGGTCTGCTCCACGGGCGTCATCGGCGAGCGCATCGACATGCCCGTCCTCCTGGAGGGCGTCGACGTCGCGGCCCTCGCCCTGGCCGACACGCCTCAGGCCGGTACCGACGCCGCCACCGCCATCATGACGACCGACACCGTCTCCAAGGAGGACGCTCTCACGGTCGGTACCGGCGAGCAGAGCTGGACCATCGGCGGCATGATTAAGGGCGTGGGCATGCTGGCCCCAGGGCTGGCCACGATGCTCGCTGTCATCACCACCGACGCCGTCCTCACCCCTGAGCAGGCCCAGGACGCCCTGGCCTCCGCCACGATGCGAACCGTCAACCGGATCAACTCCGACGGGTGCATGTCCACCAACGACACGGTCCTCCTACTGGCCTCCGGAGCCTCGGGCACCACTCCCTCCCAGGACGAGCTCGACGAGGCGCTCACTGAGGTGATGAGCCGGCTCGGCCGGCGCCTGGTGGCCGACGCCGAGGGCGCCACCCACGACATCGCCATCACCGTCTCCGGCGCCGTCAGCGAGGAGGCCGCTGAGGCCGCAGCCCGCACCGTCAGCTCCTCCAACCTCCTCAAGTGCGCCGTCGCCGGGGCCGACCCCAACTGGGGGCGCATCCTCTCCCAGCTGGGGACCGTGCCCGAGGACGTCTGCCCCTTCAACCCCGACGAGGTCGACGTCGCTATCAACGGCATCACGATCTTCAGCCACGGCGCCCCCCAACCCAACCGGGACGCGGTGGACATGAGCCCACGCGAGACCCGCATCGACATCGAGCTGTCGGCGGGCCCGGCCCAGGCCACCGTGTGGACCAACGACCTCACTCACGGATACGTCACCATCAACGCGGACTACACGACATGAAACGTACCCCTCTCGACCCACAGACCAAGGCATCCGTCCTGCTGGAGGCCGTGCCGTGGCTGCGCACCTACAAGGGCGCCACCATGGTCATCAAGTACGGCGGCAACGCCATGGTCAACGATGAGCTCAAGCGCGCCTTCGCCCAGGACATCCTCTTCCTGCACCAGGTCGGGGTGCGCCCCGTCGTCGTTCACGGCGGCGGGCCCCAGATCAACGCGATGCTCAAGCGGCTGGGCATCGCCTCGGAGTTCCGCGGAGGACTGCGTGTCACCACCCCCGAGGTCATGGACGTGGTCCGCATGGTGCTCACCGGTTCCGTGCAGCGCGAGCTCGTCTCTCTGCTCAACACCGACGGCTCCGCCGCCGTCGGCATCAGCGGTGAGGACGGTGGGCTCCTGCGAGCCCGGCAGCGCCTGGCCACGGTGGACGGGAACAAGGTCGACGTCGGCCTGGTCGGCGACGTCGTCGACGTCAGTCCTCAGCCCATCATCGACCTGCTCGACCAGGGCCGCATCCCGGTCATCTCCTCGGTCGCCCCGCTGACGACGGACTCCGAGACCGTCCTCAACGTCAACGCCGACACGGCCGCCGCCGCGATTGCCGTGGCCCTCAAGGCCCGTACCCTGCTCATGCTCACCGACGTTGAGGGGCTCTACTCCGCCTGGCCAGACCGCAGCACACTGGTGCCCTTCATCAGTACCGCCGCGCTGGAGGAGCTCCTGCCCACGCTCGAGGCCGGGATGATCCCCAAGATGGAGGCCTGCCTGCGGGCCGTCTACGGGGGAGTCGGGCAGGCGCACGTCGTTGACGGGCGCCAGGCCCACAGCATGCTGCTCGAGATCGTCACCGACCAGGGAGTCGGTACCGTCATCCACCCTGGAGACGCTCCGGTCCCGCCGCTGAACGGAGGCAAGAGCCTATGACCCACTCCTCGCAAGCACCGGCACCCACTGCGGAGGCGAAGGGGCCCGACACCGGCAACGCCGGCTGGCTGGCGCGCTACACCGACGCCGTCATGAACACCTTCGGCACCCCCGGCCGGGTCCTGGTCCGGGGGAGGGGCGCCCACGTCTGGGACGCCGACGGTCAGGAGTACATCGACCTGCTGGCAGGCATCGCCGTCAACTGCCTGGGGCACGCGCACCCCGCGATCATCCGGGCCGTCACCGAGCAGCTCTCCGAGCTGGGGCACGTGTCGAATTTCTTCACCACCCCCGCCCAGGTCGGCCTCGCCGAGGAGCTCGTCCGGCTCACCTTCCCCGACCGCCCCGCTCAAGACTCCCGCGTCTTCCTGGCCAACTCCGGTACCGAGGCCAATGAGGCCGCCTTCAAGATCGCCCGCCGCCACGGCGGGAGCCGGCGCCCCCGTGTCCTGGCCCTTCAGGACGCCTTTCACGGCAGGACCATGGGCGCCCTGGCCCTGACCCACAAGGCCGCCTACCGCGAGCCCTTCGAGCCACTGCCCGGAGGAGTCGAGTTCCTCCCCGCCGGCGACATCGAGGCCCTGCGCACCGCGCTGGGGCCGGATGTGGCGGCACTCGTCGTCGAACCTATTCAGGGTGAGGCCGGGGTGCGTGAGCTGCCCGCCGGATACCTGGAGGCGGCCCGCGAGCTGACCGAGGCCGCCGGCGCGCTGCTCATCATCGATGAGGTCCAGACCGGAATGGGACGCACCGGCGCCTGGATGGCCCACTACCTGCTGGCGCCGGGCGTCGTCCCCGACGTCGTCACCCTGGCCAAGGGACTGGGCGGAGGAATCCCCATCGGCGCGGTCGTCGCCACTGGGCAGGCCGCCGCTCTCCTCGAGCCGGGGCAGCACGGCACCACCTTCGGCGGCAACCCGGTGGCCTGTGCAGCAGCGCTCGCCGTCATCGGGACCATCCGCAGCCAGTCCCTGCTGGAGCGGGTTCAGCAGCTCGGCTCGGCCTGGTCCAGGGAGCTGGCAGCGGTTGACGGAGTCGACCAGGTGCGCGGCCGGGGTCTGCTGCTCGGCATCGGGCTGGACGACGGGCTCCCACCCGCTGCTGAGATCGCCGCTGCCCTGGCGGCCCGCGGTTTCATCGTCAACGCGCCGCGCCCCGATACGATCCGCCTGGCTCCCCCCTTCATCCTCTCCGACGATGACGCCGGAGTCTTCACCACCACGCTGTCCGAGGTCCTTGCCCGGGCACAGTCAGAGAAAGCCGGTTCATGAGCGCCGCCATTGAGGCCTCTCAGCGTGATCTGGAGGCAACGGCCCCCCTGGTGCCCGGGACCAAGACCGCCAGGCACGCCAGCATCGTCCAGATCCTGTCGCGCGAACGCATCCGCTCGCAGGCCGAGTTGCGCAAGGCCCTGGCACAGCGCGGAATCAGCACCACTCAGGCCACGCTCTCGCGGGATCTGGTGGAGCTGCGGGCCACGAAGATCCGAGCCCCGGGCGGTGAGCTCATCTACTCCATGCCCGAAGCCGGTGCCCCCGGCCAGGTTCCTACCGGTGCCCTCTTAGAGACGGAGGAGACCGACGACTCCCTGCGCGCCCACACCACCGCCCGCCTGTCCCGGTGGTGCGCCGAGCTGCTGGTCACCGCCGAGTGGGCCGGCCCCCAGGTGGTCCTGCGAACTCCCGCCGGCGGTGCCCAGCTGCTCGCCGGGGCCGTCGACGACGCCATGATGCCCGGCGTCATGGGGTGCATCGCCGGCGACGACACCGTCCTGGTCATCACCCGCGGCGCCCAGGTCGCGGCCGACGTGGCCAGACACCTGCTCGCCCTGGCCGATCCCTCGGCCCGAGCCTGACCTCTCCCCACCACCCTTGACATCCCCCGTCACCTCGGCGCCGCTGCAGCGGCGTCATCACGAAGAGAAGAGTGATCCCATTGAGCATCCACAAGGACCGTGTCGTCCTGGCCTACTCCGGAGGCCTGGACACGTCCGTCGCCATCGGCTGGATCGGTGAGGCCACCGGTCGAGAGGTTGTGGCCGTCGCCGTCGACGTCGGCCAGGGCGGAGAGGACCTTGAGGTAATCCGTCAGCGAGCCCTCGACTGCGGCGCCGTCGAGGCCTATGTCGCCGACGCCCGAGACGAGTTCGCCAACGACTACTGCATGCCGGCGCTCAAGGCCAACGCCCTCTACGAGGGGACCTACCCGCTCGTCTCGGCCCTGTCCCGCCCCGTCATCGCCCGCCACCTGGTCAAGGCCGCCCGCGAGTTCGGCGCGCACACCGTGGCGCACGGCTGCACCGGCAAGGGCAACGACCAGGTCCGCTTCGAGGTCTCCATCACCTCCATGGCCCCCGACATGGACTGCATCTCCCCGGTACGCGACCTGGCGCTGACCCGTGACGTAGCCATCGACTACGCCGAGAAGCACAACCTGCCAATCGAGACCACCAAGCACAACCCCTTCTCCATCGACCAGAACGTCTGGGGCCGCGCCATTGAGACCGGGTACCTCGAGGACCTGTGGAACGCCCCCACCAAGGACGTCTACGTCTACACCGACGACCCTGCCTACCCGCCCCTGCCCGACGAGGTGATCCTCACCTTCAAGGAGGGCATCCCCGTAGCCATCGACGGTCGCGACGTCAGCCCTCTGGAGGCGATTCAGGAGCTCAACCGCAGGGCCGGCGCCCAGGGCGTGGGGCGTATCGACATGGTCGAGGATCGGCTCGTGGGGATCAAGTCCCGCGAGATCTACGAGGCCCCCGGCGCCGTGGCCCTGATCGAGGCCCACCGGGCGCTCGAGGCCGTCACCCTGGAGCGTATGCAGCACCGCTACAAGCGGAGCATGGAGCAGACCTGGGCCGATCTCGTCTACGAGGCCCAGTGGTACTCCCCGCTCAAGCGCTCCATGGACGCCTTCATCGAGGACACGCAGCGCTACGTCAACGGTGATATCCGGATGGTCCTGCACGGCGGTCGGGCGACCGTCAACGGGCGCCGCTCCGAGACGGGCCTGTACGACTTCAACCTGGCCACCTACGAGAGCGGAGACACCTTCGACCAGTCCTCCTCGCGGGGCTTCATCGAGATCTACGGAATGCAGTCCAAGCTCGCCGCCGCCCGCGACGTGCGCGCCGGCGACGGTCGGGGGTTCTGACTGAGCCGCACCGCCGGTCCCACCACCTCGAAGCACTCGGCTACATGGCCGCCTGCGCCTCGTCGTGGTGGGGCTGGCGGCGCAACCAGCGGGAGTCGTCATTGGCGTAGGCGTAGTAGCCGCCGATCAGCAGCCCTCCGCCCACGAAGTTGCCCAGCAGGGCCACAGCCACATTCCCCAGTGCCGGCAGGACATCGATCCCGTGTGTCAGGCCGACGACGGTGAACAGGACCGTGTTGGCCACTGAGTGCTCAAGACCGAGGAAGGCGAAGACGAACACGGAGATGAGCATCGCGAAGATCTTGGACCAGTCCTCGCGGATGAAGCCGTTGTAGATGAGGAGCATTGCCAGGTTAATCATGAAGTTGCACAGGACCGCCCGCACGAAGAGGTCCCCGATCCCCGAGGCCGACGACAGGTAGTGGAGCTTGGCGTCCACTGAGTGCACGGCCTGCTCGGCGGTTGCCGCCTCCACAAGGGTGGAGAAGCGGTACATGGCCGCGAAGACCAGCCCTCCGGCGAAGTTGCCGGCCAGGCACATGACCAGCACCCTCAGGGCCCGCCACGTCGAGATCCGCTTGTAGTAGTGGCCGATGGCCACCACCATCATGTTGCTGGTGAGCAGCTCTGACTTCGTGTAGTAGATGAAGACGAGAGCGGGGCCGAAGGACAGCGCCCCGAGCATCTTCCCGAACCCCGCCAGCGAGGTGTCCCCGATGCGAAGGCCGTCGCAGACACCCACGATGGCGTAGTTCACGATGTAGAAGACCGCCACGATCATGCCGGCCATGGCCGCGCGCATGAGATAGCGGTGGGCGATCACCCCGGTCATCCGGGTCTTGGTCTCGAGGGCCTCGAGCACAGTGGAGATGAACTGCTTGCCTGGGAAAAGTGCGTCTTGTTCGGCGGGCATTGGCTCATCATGGCATTGCCCTCCAGCCGAGATACAGGCCTTTCTTCCTTCCCGTTGGTCGGGGGCGCTGGTCCTGATCCCGCTTCCGTATCTTCCTCAAGAATGCATGGGTCTTTTTGTCTACGAGCCATGACAGTTCCCTTCCTGGCCGGCGTTGAGGAACCTGTGCGGGCAGATGGGTCATGATGGAGCCATGAGTCAGTTCTCCAGCCAGCCCGCTCAGCCATCCGCTGCCCAGCCCGTCGCCTCAGAAGCTCAGCAGGACGCGGCCCCCGCCGGCGTCAGCCTGTGGGGCGGACGCTTCTCAGGAGGACCCGCCGACGCGCTGGCCGCTCTGTCGGTGAGCACCCACTTCGACTGGCGCCTGGCCCGCTACGACATCGCCGGCTCCCGCGCCCACGCCCGCGCCCTGGCGCAGGCCGGCCTGCTGGATTCGGGTCAGCTGTCCGGCATGCTGGAGGCCCTGGACCGTCTCGAGGCCGACGTCGTCGCCGGCATCTTCGTCCCGGAAGCTACTGACGAGGACGTCCACACCGCCCTGGAGCGCGGCCTCATCGAGCGCGCCGGTGACGACCTGGGGGGCCGTCTGCGCGCCGGGCGCAGCCGCAATGACCAGATCGCCACACTCATCCGCATGTACCTGCGCGACCAGGCCCGCCACGTGGCCGGACTCGTCCTCGACGTCGTCGACGCCCTCATCGACCAGGCCGCCCAGGCCTCCGACGCCATCATGCCCGGACGCACCCACATGCAGCACGCCCAGCCGGTGCTCGTCGCCCACCAGCTGCTGGCCCACGCCTGGCCGCTCATGCGTGACGTCGAGCGCCTCGAGGACTGGGACACCCGCGCCGCCGTGAGCCCCTACGGCTCCGGTGCGCTGGCGGGCAACACGCTCGGCATGGACCCCGACGCCGTTGCCGCCGACCTCGGGTTCGAGGCCGCCGTGGAGAACTCCATCGACGGTACTGCCGCCCGCGACGTCGTCGCCGAGCTCAGCTTCGTGCTGACGATGACCGCCGTCGACGTCTCGCGCCTGAGCGAGGAGATCATCATCTGGAACACCAAGGAGTTCGACTTCGTCACCCTGGACGACTCCTACTCCACGGGCTCGTCCATCATGCCGCAGAAGAAGAACCCGGACGTGGCCGAGCTCGCCCGCGGCAAGGCCGGACGCCTCATCGGTGATTTGACCGGGCTGCTCGCCACTCTCAAGGCCCTGCCCCTGGCCTACAACCGGGACCTGCAGGAGGACAAGGAACCGGTCTTCGACGCCGTCGACACCCTGGCCGTCCTCCTGCCGGCCGTTAGCGGCATGGTGAGCACGATGACCCTCCACTACGAGCGGATGGCGGAGCTCGCCCCCCAGGGGTTCTCCCTGGCCACCGATATCGCGGAGTGGCTGGTTAAGAACGGTGTGCCGTTCCGCAGCGCCCACGAGATCTCCGGTGCCTGCGTGCGCGAGTGCGAGAAGCGTGGCATTGAGCTGTGGGACCTGACCGATGCTGACTTCGCCGCCATTGATGAGCGGCTCACTCCGGGGGTGCAGGAGGTCCTCTCAGCCGAGGGGTCGGTGGCCGCCCGTACCGGGCACGGCGGCACCGCCCCGGTGCGAGTGGTGGAGCAGCTCGCCCGCGCCATCGCCCGCAGCGCCGAGCTGCGAGTCTTCGCCTGGGAGGGATCCTTGCTGGACGGCCCCGCCGGTCCCCAGTGGCCCGAGCCCAGTGAGACCGATGAGGAATGGGACGAGGAGGACCAGGACTGAGCCGGGGCGGCAGGACGATGTCAGACGCTTCTGTGGGGGAGACGGCGACCGAGCTGAGTGCCGATGTCGCCTCACTGCTCAGATGTGACAGCCTGGAGGCGGCCCCGGCGCTGCTGGGCGCCGTCATCACCGTTGCCGACTCGGCTGGGCGCGTCGCGATCCGCCTGACCGAGGTGGAGGCCTACCGCGGCGAGAAGGACCCGGGCTCCCACTCCTTCCGGGGACGCACGGCGCGCAACGCCTCCATGTTCGAGGCCGGCGGGTGCATCTACGTCTACTTCACCTACGGGATGCACCACTGCCTCAACATCGTCACCGGACCGGCTGGAGTCTCACGCGCGGTGCTGCTGCGCGGGGGAGAGGTCGTCGAAGGGATCGAGCAGGCCAGGGGGCGCCGCCCGGCAGCCCGCACTGACCGCGACCTGGCCCGTGGTCCGGCCAGACTGTGCGCCGCACTGGGACTGGACCGCTCCGACGACGGCGCACTGCTGGGCGGGCCGGGATCACGCATCAGCCTGACGCTGCCGGAGCCGCAGCCGGCGCCGGATGCCGGGCGCATCCGCTGTGGGCCGCGCACCGGGGTGGCCGGTCCCGGGGGTGATGGCGAGGCCTTCCCATGGCGCTTCTGGCTGGATGGAGAGCCCACCGTCTCGCCGTACCGGCCGGCCGTCACCAGGCGACGCTCACAGGACTGAACCTCGCCGAGCCCGACTCCGTTGGGTCTCCACTTGCCTACGCCCTTTCCGTCCACTAATAATGGGTACACAGATTATCGCTGCGAAGACTATTTGTGGTGCGGAACCGCCGAGCGCGGAGGACGAGGAAGGGGACGGCCATGTGGTCGACTGAGTGCCAACGGACAGTGGATCTCCCGGCGGAGGTCCTGTGGGAGACCTGGATCAAGGTGCTCTCCGGTGAGATCGAGCTCCCCCAGGGAGATCGCTACGAGCCGCGCGAGCCGGTGGGGCCCGGCGCCTCGATCACGATGACTCCGGAGGGGCAGGACAGTATCGAGATCACGGTGATCCGCTGGGAACCCCCTCATGTCCAGGCGGACCGGGTCTCCTACGGGGGAGTGGAGCTGACCTTCACCCACTCCTTCACGCCCGCGCAGACACAAGGGCAGAGCGTTGTGACCACCCGCCTCGACATCGACGGCCCCGGTGCCGACGATGTAGGCCCGACGATCGGTCCAGGAATCGCCGAGGACTTTCCGCAGGCCATCGACTCGCTCGTCCAGGCTGCTAGGGTCGATATGTGAAGACAAGGTTCCAGGGTCCTGAGGCGAGCCCCGGCTTCCTCATGTGGAGGGCCGCGTTGGCCTGGCAGCGAGACATCGCTGCCGCCCTGGAGCCAGTTGAATTGACGCACTCCCAGTTCGTCCTCCTGGCCTGCACGCAGTGGCTCGAGGAGCACGGGGACGGGGCCAGCCAGGTGATGGTTGCGACCCAGGCGGGAATGGACGTGAAGACCGCCAGCCAGGTGCTGCGCCGGCTGGAGCGGGCCGGTCTGGTGTCGCGGCAGCCGGATCCCAAGGATGCCCGTGCCCGGATCGTGACCATGACAGCGGCAGGGAGAGATGTCGGAGCCCGGGCAACGCGTTTGGTGGAGGACGCCGATGAGGCGTACTTCGCCGCAGTGCCCCACCTGCGCGAGGCACTGCTGCGTGAAGCCGGCGTCGTAGCGCGCGGATCAGCAACGCAGCCCAACGAGGAGACCGCTGCGTCTACCGACCGGGCTGAGAGCCCCAAGACCTCGAGCGACACAGCCGGTCCGACCGCGGCGGCTGCTCCACCAGGCTCCCGCAGTGGCCAGTGACTACTGGAATCACAACGTCGCCTTTCACCGGCGCATTGTGCGGGACGCGGCGCTGCGCGGCGGCAGAGCGCTCGATGTCGGATGCGGTGACGGGCTCCTGATCGCACGCCTGGCGGCGGTATGCCGGCGCGCCGTCGGACTTGAAACCGACGAGCGGGCGGTTGCTCGAGCGCACAGACGTCTCGAGCAGACTCCGCAGGCCGAGGTGCTGCTCGACGACGTCATGGATCTGGACCTTCCTCAGCGCATCGGCACCTTTGAGACGGTCACCTGCGTGGCCACGCTGCACCACCTCCCACTGGAGCCCGCCCTGGTGAGGCTGAGTCAGCTGGTGGCACCCGGCGGGCGTCTGATCGTCGTCGGCTTAGCCGCCAACAAGAGCCTGTGGGACTGGACGCTGTCCGCGCTGGCCGTCCTGCCTCTGCACGTGGTCGGTGCCCTGCGACGGGAGAGCTCAGACATCGGTGTGGTCACTCGTGTTCCACGAGAGTCCCTGGCCGAGATTCGTAGGGCGGCAGTCCGGCTGCTTCCCGGGGCCAGGACTCGACGGCGCTTCTACTACCGATACACCCTCCTGTGGGACCGTCCGGCTGAGGGCTCGTGAAGGCTCCCCGTATCCGGCTCATGGCTCCGTAGCCCGGCTTTGTCGTGGAGGCCGAGCCGGAGCATGGCAGACTATCCGCGCCGGAGGTATCAGCCGGACCCGAGCGTGACGCGCCGGGATCACGCGTGCAGTAAGCACGACAACCCACGGAAGGCGACTGGACAGTGACGGACATCCTGGACGAACTGCAGTGGCGCGGGCTCATCGCCCAGCACACCGATATTGACGCGCTGCGAGCAGCGCTCAGCGACGGGGCCGTCACCTTCTATTGCGGGTTCGACCCCACCGCGCCGAGCCTTCACCACGGCCACCTCGTAGCCGTCAAGGTCATGCGCCATCTTCAGCTCGCCGGGCACCGTCCGCTAGCGCTGGTGGGTGGGGCGACCGGCCTCATCGGCGACCCGCGCGCCAAGGGGGAGCGCACCCTCAACACCAAGGACGTCGTTGCCGGCTGGGCGGCCAGCCTGCAGGAACAGCTCGAGAACCTTCTCGACTTCAGCGGGGACAACCCGGCGCAGATCGTCAACAACCTGGACTGGACCCAGGCGATGAGCGCCATCGACTTCCTTCGGGACCTGGGCAAGCACTTCCGCATGGGCACCATGCTCTCCAAGGACATCGTCGCCCGGCGCCTGGCCAGCGAGGAGGGCATCTCCTACACCGAGTTCAGCTACCAGGTCCTCCAGGCCAACGACTACCTCGAGCTCTACCGACGCTACGGCTGCACCCTGGAGGTCGGAGGCAATGACCAGTGGGGCAACCTTGTGGGCGGGATGGACCTCATCCACAAGGTCGAGGGCGCCTCGGTCCACGTCATGACCAACCCCCTCATCACCAAGGCCGACGGCACCAAGTTCGGTAAGTCCGAGGGCGGGGCGATCTGGCTCAACCCCGAGATGCTCAGCCCTTACGCCTTCTACCAGTTCTGGCTTCAGGTCGACGACGCCGACGTCGTGCGCTTCCTCAAGGTCTTCACCTTCCTGGAGCGCGAGGAGATTGAGCGCCTGGAGTCGGCGACGGCCGAGAACCCGAAGGCACGTGAGGCGCAGCGGGTTCTGGCGCACGAGGTCTGCACGTGGGTCCACGGAGCCGACGCAACTGCTCAGGCCGAGGCGGCAACCTCCGCACTGTGGGGTCGCGGCGACCTCGCCGACATCGATGAGGCGACGATCCTGGCGGCCACGGCTGATCTCGGCTCCAGCGACGTGACAGTCGGACAGACTACGATCGTGGACCTGCTTGTCGGCACGGGGCTGGAGCGCGGGCGCAATGCGGCCCGCAAGACCATTGCCGGAGGCGGGGCCTACATCAACAACGTCAAAGTGGCCGACGAGACCGCGGTCATCGGTCCTGAGCACCTGCTCGCCGGGGGAGTGGTGCTGGTGCGCAAGGGACGCCGGAACCTGGCCGTCGGACGCGCGGTTTAGGCTCCTCGTCAAGGGAAATCCTCACCTCGAGAACACGGGTGTTGAGCGGTGACGACGCCTTGTGGGCACCGTCACCGCTCAACAGTTTGACGGGGTGGTGGCCGGTGCGTAATGTTCTCTCCGGCCCGAAACGGGGAGGATGAATTTCCTCAGACCGGCCGGGGACTGAGAACTGAAGAGAGCCGAATGAGAGACGAGGGTCACCGCCCATTCGTTTGACTCAGAAAATGCGGCTCGCTAAAGTTTCTCAGGCGCTTCTGAGAGCGAAGCGGAAGGCAAAATGCCTTACGACAAGTTCTCGGTGGGTGTGTTGTTTGAGAACTCGATAGTGTGTCATGTTTTTTATGCCATGGCCCTGGGGGCTGCGCATGATTTTGGTTGTGTGTGGTTTTTTGGGGTTTGTTTTGTTTTGGTTTGCCTGGCCCTTCTTTGTTGTGGGGTTGGGTTGGGCCTGGTCTGGTTTTCTGGACTGTTGTACTGACTGTGGGTTCTGGCTGGCTGTTTGTGGTTGGTTGGGGCTTGTTTTTGTTGGTTTTGTTTGGAGAGTTTGATCCTGGCTCAGGACGAACGCTGGCGGCGTGCTTAACACATGCAAGTCGAACGGTGAAGGGACCAGCTTGCTGGTTCTGGATGAGTGGCGAACGGGTGAGTAACACGTGAGTAACCTGCCCCCTTCTTCTGGATAACCGCATGAAAGTGTGGCTAATACGGGATATTCTGGGTCTGTCGCATGATGGGCCCGGGAAAGATATTGTTTCGGTGGGGGATGGGCTCGCGGCCTATCAGCTTGTTGGTGGGGTGATGGCCTACCAAGGCGGTGACGGGTAGCCGGCCTGAGAGGGTGGACGGTCACACTGGGACTGAGACACGGCCCAGACTCCTACGGGAGGCAGCAGTGGGGAATATTGCACAATGGGCGCAAGCCTGATGCAGCGACGCCGCGTGAGGGATGGAGGCCTTCGGGTTGTAAACCTCTTTCGCCAGTGAAGCAGGCCTGCTCCTTGTGGGTGGGTTGACGGTAGCTGGATAAGAAGCGCCGGCTAACTACGTGCCAGCAGCCGCGGTAATACGTAGGGCGCGAGCGTTGTCCGGAATTATTGGGCGTAAAGAGCTCGTAGGCGGCTGGTCGCGTCTGTCGTGAAATCCTCTGGCTTAACTGGGGGCTTGCGGTGGGTACGGGCCGGCTTGAGTGCGGTAGGGGAGACTGGAACTCCTGGTGTAGCGGTGGAATGCGCAGATATCAGGAAGAACACCGGTGGCGAAGGCGGGTCTCTGGGCCGTTACTGACGCTGAGGAGCGAAAGCGTGGGGAGCGAACAGGATTAGATACCCTGGTAGTCCACGCCGTAAACGTTGGGCACTAGGTGTGGGGGGCCTTTTCCGGGTCTTCCGCGCCGTAGCTAACGCATTAAGTGCCCCGCCTGGGGAGTACGGCCGCAAGGCTAAAACTCAAAGGAATTGACGGGGGCCCGCACAAGCGGCGGAGCATGCGGATTAATTCGATGCAACGCGAAGAACCTTACCAAGGCTTGACATGTGCCGGTCGGCTCCGGAGACGGGGCTTCCTCCTTGTGGGGCCGGTTCACAGGTGGTGCATGGTTGTCGTCAGCTCGTGTCGTGAGATGTTGGGTTAAGTCCCGCAACGAGCGCAACCCTTGTCCCGTGTTGCCAGCACGTTGTGGTGGGGACTCGCGGGAGACTGCCGGGGTCAACTCGGAGGAAGGTGGGGATGACGTCAAATCATCATGCCCCTTATGTCTTGGGCTTCACGCATGCTACAATGGCCGGTACAGAGGGCTGCGATACCGTGAGGTGGAGCGAATCCCTTAAAGCCGGTCTCAGTTCGGATCGGTGTCTGCAACTCGACACCGTGAAGTTGGAGTCGCTAGTAATCGCAGATCAGCAACGCTGCGGTGAATACGTTCTCGGGCCTTGTACACACCGCCCGTCACGTCATGAAAGTCGGCAACACCCGAAGCCCGTGGCCCTACGGGGAGCGGTCGAAGGTGGGGCTGGTGATTGGGACGAAGTCGTAACAAGGTAGCCGTACCGGAAGGTGCGGCTGGATCACCTCCTTTCTAAGGATTGATGTTGTGTGGGGGTGGCTTCCTGGTCGTTGTTGTCTGGGCCGTTGTATGGGTCTGGGCCGGCCGGGGGCTGCTCCTCGCGGAAGGCCGGGCGGCTGGTGCTCTGGTTTCCTGCCTGTGTGGTGGGGGCTGGGGTGGTTGGTTGTCTGGTTCTTGGTGTAGGAAACACGCCCGTCGTGCTTCTGCTTCCTGCTTGTGTGGGGAGTTGGGGTGTGGTGGGTGCCCCTGCGTGTGTGGGGGTGGCATGCTGTCGGGGTTCTGGGGCAGTGCGCCCTGGTTGCCTGGCCTGTCTGGGGCTCCTGGTTGTTGGGGGTTTTGGGTGGGTGTGGGTGGGTTGGTTGTGAACTGTATAGTGGACGCGAGCATCTTACTGTAAGATTTCTGCGACAAATGTTTTTGTTTTGTTCGTGTGTCTTTGTTGTTTGTTTTTTTGAGCGTTCGGTGGATGCCTTGGCATCAGGGGCCGATGAAGGACGTGGTGGCCTGCGATATTCCTCGGGGAGCCGGCTGGCGGGCTGTGATCCGAGGGTTTCCGAATGGGGGGACCCGGCACGAGTTATGTCGTGTCACCTGCATCTGAATTGTATAGGGTGTGGGGGGTGACGCGGGGAAGTGAAACATCTCAGTACCCGTAGGAGAAGATATTCCGTGAGTAGTGGCGAGCGAAAGCGGATGATGGTTAAACCGTGTGCGTGTGATACTCGGCAGGGGTTGCGTGTGCGGGGTTGTGGGGCTGTTCTGTTCCTCTTCTGCCGGAGAGGGGGCGCGTGTGCTGGCTGGTAGCTGAATCGTCTGGGAAGGCGTGGCGTAGTGGGTGATACCCCCGTAGGCGGAACTGGTTGGTGCGTGTCTGGGATGGTGCCCGAGTAGCACGGGGCTCGTGGAATCCTGTGTGAATCTGCCAAGACCACTTGGCTGCCTGAATACCTCCTGATGACCGATAGTGGATAGTACCGTGAGGGAATGGTGAAAAGTACCCCGGGAGGGGAGTGAAATAGTACCTGAAACCGGGCGCTTACAAGCCGTCAGAGCCTTCATGCTTTTGGTGTGGGGGTGGTGGCGTGCCTTTTGAAGAATGAGCCTGCGAGTCAGTGGCGTGTCGCGAGGTTAACCCGTGTGGGGTAGCCGTAGCGAGAGCGAGTCCGAATAGGGCGATGTGTAGTGGCGCGTTCTGGACCCGAAGCGGGGTGATCTACCCATGGCCAGGTTGAAGCACGTGTAAGAGCGTGTGGAGGACCGAACCCACCTAGGTTGAAAACTGGGGGGATGAGCTGTGGGTAGGGGTGAAAGGCCAATCAAACTCCGTGATAGCTGGTTCTCCCCGAAATGCATTTAGGTGCAGCGTCGCGTGTTGCCCGGCGGAGGTAGAGCTACTGGGTGGCTGATGGGCCCCACAGGGTTACTGACGTCAACCAAACTCCGAATGCCGTCGGGTTGTAGCGTGGCAGTGAGACCGCGGGGGATAAGCTCCGTGGTCGAGAGGGAAACAGCCCAGATCGCCGGCTAAGGCCCCTAAGCGTGTGCTAAGTGGGAAAGGATGTGCGGTCGCGCAGACAACCAGGAGGTTGGCTTAGAAGCAGCCATCCTTGAAAGAGTGCGTAATAGCTCACTGGTCAAGTGATCGTGCGCCGACAATGTAGCGGGGCTCAAGCACACCGCCGAAGCCGCGGACCCATGACGTGTTCCCTTCATCGTGCGCCTTGTGCGTGTGGTGGCAGGGGTTGTGGGTGGTAGGGGAGCGTCCTGCACCGGGGGAAGCCTGTGGGTGACTGTTGGTGGACGGTGCGGGAGTGAGAATGCAGGCATGAGTAGCGATACTAGGGTGAGAAGCCCTAGCGCCGAATGACCAAGGGTTCCAGGGCCAGGCTAGTCCGCCCTGGGTGAGTCGGGACCTAAGGCGAGGCCGACAGGCGTAGTCGATGGATGACGGGTTGATATTCCCGTACCGGCGAAGCACCGCCCATGCTGACGCGCGGGTGCTAACCCACGCCCAGCCACCAAATTCAGCCGCGCCTACTCCTTTCGGGGGGTGGTGTGGTTGTGGTGGTGGGGTCTGGGGATCCTCCGTGCAGGTAGGCAAGCGTGTTAACAGGGGTGACGCACAGTGGTAGCCCGGCGGACCTGATGGCTTGGTCCGTTCAAGCGCGCAGCCCGTCCTCCAGGTAAATCCGGAGTGACTGCCTCCTTGAGAGGTGAGGGTGAGGCGTGATGGTGACCCTACTTTGGTGGGGGATAACAGGGTGATCCTGGGGTGCCGAGAAAAGCCTCGACGCGATGGTGCCAGCCGCCCGTACCCTAAACCGACACAGGTGGTCGGGCAGAGTATGCCTAGGCGCACGAGTGAATCATGGTTAAGGAACTCGGCAAAATGCCCCCGTAACTTCGGGAGAAGGGGGGCCTGATCCCTGAAGCCCCGTTTGCGGGCTAGGGGGGAGGGTCGCAGAGGCCAGGGGGAAGCGACTGTTTACTAAAAACACAGGTCCGTGCGAAGCCGTAAGGCGATGTATACGGACTGACGCCTGCCCGGTGCTGGAAGGTTAAGAGGAACCATCAACCCTCGGGTGAAGTGGTGAATTTAAGCCCCAGTAAACGGCGGTGGTAACTATAACCATCCTAAGGTAGCGAAATTCCTTGTCGGGTAAGTTCCGACCTGCACGAATGGCGTAACGACTTCCCCGCTGTCTCAACCATGAGCTCGGCGAAATTGCAGTACGAGTAAAGATGCTCGTTTCGCGCAGAAGGACGGAAAGACCCCGGGACCTTTACTACAGCTTGGTATTGGCGCCCGCTATAGCTTGTGCAGGATAGGTGGGAGACTGTGAAGCCGTTACGCCAGTGGCGGTGGAGTCGTCCTTGAAATACCACTCTGGTTATGGCGTGCGCCTGAACCTGGGCCCGTGATCCGGGTTAGGGACAGTGCCTGGTGGGTAGTTTAACTGGGGCGGTTGCCTCCTAAAGTGTAACGGAGGCGCTCAAAGGTTCCCTCAGCCTGGTCGGCAACCAGGTGTTGAGTGCAAGTGCACAAGGGAGCTTGACTGTGAGACCGACGGGTCGAGCAGGTACGAAAGTAGGAACTAGTGATCCGGCGATCCCGTGTGGGTGGGTCGTCGCTCAACGGATAAAAGGTACCCCGGGGATAACAGGCTGATCCTGCCCAAGAGTCCATATCGACGGCATGGTTTGGCACCTCGATGTCGGCTCGTCGCATCCTGGGGCTGGAGCAGGTCCCAAGGGTTGGGCTGTTCGCCCATTAAAGCGGTACGCGAGCTGGGTTTAGAACGTCGTGAGACAGTTCGGTCCCTATCCTCTGCGCGCGCAGGAGACTTGAGAAGGCCTGTCCCTAGTACGAGAGGACCGGGACGGACGAACCTCTGGTGTGCCAGTTGTCCCGCCCGGGGCACGGCTGGTTGGCTACGTTCGGGAAGGGTAACCGCTGAAAGCATCTAAGCGGGAAACCATCTTCAAGATAAGGTCTCCACAAGAAGGACTTGTCCTTTTTGGTAGGCCCCCAGCAGACTACTGGGTTGATAGGCCAGAAGTGGAAGACCGGCAACGGTTTAGAGCTGACTGGTACTAATAGGCCAACACAAACAACAACACCCCCAAACACACACCACACACCTAGCGTGCGTGGGAGTACCGGGGGGTGAGCGATACGGTAAGAGCGAAGCGTCCACTATACGGTCCACACCCAACCCAGTCCACCAACCACACACCACCAGCGCGTGTGTCGGCAGGCAGCCTGATAACAGAATCACAGGAACACTGACGCACTGCCCATGTAGTCGTCTCGGTGGTCACAGCGACAGGGAAACGCCCGGCCCCATCCCGAACCCGGAAGCTAAGCCTGACAGCGCCGATGGTACTGCACCCGCCAGGGTGCGGGAGAGTAGGACACCACCGAGCACACACCACACAGTCGGCCCCCGGGGGGCTCCACAAGGAGCACCCCCGGGGGCCGAACCAGTTGCTGTGTACCCACACGCCGCCGGCCACCATCGGTAAGCAGCGCGATCCAACATGCGCCACACGGTGTGTTGCCGAGTCCCGTTACACCTGAGTACCTCGGCCCAGGTAGGCTCCTCTCAGGTAAACGACAGCACCAGGGCAACTGGCGGCAGCGCCAGAGTGAAAGAAGGACCATGGCGTATCAGGACCGTCAGCACGGCTCGGACCACAGCGAGGCAGGTCGGCGTCGCCGCAACGATGAGCGTCACGGCTTCGGGGCGCGTCGCCGTTTCGCAGGGGAGGAAGGTCGTTCTCGCCGCAGTGATCGGGTGGGACAGGATGACGACTCCTCTGGCTCTCGGGTGCACTCCCAGCGGTCGAACCGCGGGGAGCACTCTGCTCGCAGCGATCGACGGCATCGAGACGACTGGCGCGACGAACGGCGTTGGAACGGTGAGGGCGGTAGCGGGCGTGGTGATCGCAATGGTCGCAGGCCTGGCCGTTTCAACGACCGCTCCGGGAGGAACGACTCGCGCGACAGGCGAGACGATCGTCGCGGTCGTCCGCCGCAGCGTCAGCGGGTCCCCGAGCCCAAGGTCCCGGACAATGTCGAGCCGGCTGATCTTGAACGGGGCGCCAGGGCCGAGCTGCGCGCCCTAGGGCGTGCCAACGCTGAGAACGTTGCCCGGCACCTGGTCATGGTTCAGCGCCTCCTCAACGACGATCCTCAAGCCGCCTACGAGCATGCACGCTACGCCGCCTCCCACGCGGGCCGCGTCGCCGTCGTCCGGGAGACGGCCGGCATCGCGGCATACCTCGCCGGCCACTACAGCGAGGCCCTTCGAGAGATTCGTGCCGCCAGGCGCCTGTCCGGTCTTGACCTGCACCGGGCCATCGAGGTCGACTGCGAGCGCGCACTGGGTAACCTCGACAAGGCCCTCCAGGCCGCTCAAGCGGCAGATCCGCGCCAGCTCGACGAGATCGAACGGGCCGAGCTAGCCATGGTCGTCTCCAGTCTTCGCCACGATATGGGCCAGACCGATCTTGGCCTGCTCATCATCGAGGACGCCATCAGGGCCCGTCCCTCCGACAGCGACACCCTCAGACGTCTGCACTCGGTGCGCGCCGACCGGCTCGCAGAGCTCGGACGGAGCCGGGAGGCTGAGGCCATCCGAGACCGGATCGGTCCAGAGCCGGTCGAGGAGGACGAGGTCGAGGTCTTCGACATCGAGGACGACTATGACTCCGAGGCCCACGAGGAGAGCATCCCGGAGAGTTCCGGCACTCAGTCCGTCACGGACTCCGACGGGGCCCCGAGCGGTGATGCAGTGAACGAGACGACCGAGACCTCGCAGGCTTCTGGGGAACCGGCTCAGGACGAGGTCTCAGCGGACCTCGACGAGCACGGCGAGCCTGTGGACCAGGATGAGGACGCTCAGTGGTCGCAGTCCTTCGCCGAGCGCGTCGAGGCCGAGATGGCTGAGCTGCTCCAGGACGCGCAGGACGCGCCGACGCCTTCCACCAACGCTTCTGAGGAGCCCCAATGACCATGCCCCAGGCCTGTGATACCGCCGCCCCTGCCACCCTGCTCGGCAGCGAGCAGCCCCTGTGCACCGCCTACGATGTCGCCCTGCTGGACCTCGACGGCGTCTGCTTCGCCGGCCAGGCTCGGGTTCCCCACGCGGCGGACAACGTCAACGCCGCCCGCAAGGCCGGAATGCATCTGTCATTCGTCACCAACAACGCCTCACGGGCGCCCCAGACGGTCGTGGACAAGCTGGCGGACAACGACATCATTGCCGAGGCGTCGGAAGTCTTCAGCGCCGCCATGGACGCGGCCGCCATGCTCACCGAGCATGTCGAACCGGGCTCCATGGTGCTCGTCGTCGGCGGCGACGGCGTCCGCCAGGCCCTCCTCGACGAGGGCTTCCAGGTGACCAGCAGTGCGCAGGACGGGCCCGTGGCCGTCGTCCAGGGCTGGGACCCTGCGGTCGACTGGGCGCTGCTGTCCGAGGGCGTCTACGCGATCAATGCCGGGGCCCTGCACGTGGCCACCAACCTCGATGCGACCCTGCCCACCGAGAGGGGCTTCGCCCTGGGCAATGGCAGCCTCGTGGCCGCCATCGTCCACGCCTCGGGCAAGGAGCCCCTGGCCGGGGGCAAGCCCTTCCCCGGTATCTACACCCGTGCCCTCCAGCGGGCCGGTGGAACCAGGCCCCTGGCCGTCGGCGACCGGCTCAACACCGATCACGTCGGGGCCCGGGCCGCCGGGATCCCGGGCCTCCACGTCCTCACCGGTGTCTCCGACGCGCGAGACGTCATCTGCGCGCCGGCCACCGAGCGTCCCAGCTTCCTCCACACCGACCTGCGTGGCCTGACCGAGCCCCACCCCGCGCCCGTGCGAGTCGACGTCGACGGCCAGGTGTGGTGGCGGGTCGGCGACCGCAGTGCCCGAGTCCTCGGCTCCCGGCTTGAGCTCCAGGATTCCGGCGCTGTGACATCCCCGGACGGCAGTGCGGTGCGTATCGACCTGGACTCCTACCGGGCACTGGCCGTGGCCGCCTGGGACTGGGCCGACGCTCAGGGCCGCCAGGGCGAGGCCGCGGCGCTGGAGGTGCCCGAGATCGAGGTGATCGAGCCCTGAGATCCCGGACGGGGCCGGTGAGCCTCCTACCGGAGGAGAAGAGGAACCACAGCGCCAACGCGAGCAATGTCGAAGGGAGTCAGGAATGAGCACCAACGAGTCGAGAACCGACGTCGGGGAGCAGACGCCTGCGACCGCGGACTCCGCATACCGGCCGGCTCCTCGGCCGCCGGTGCCTGCGCCCCCGCGAGCCGACGTCGCCCTGACGGCGGCCCAAGGGCTCCACGACCACACCGATGAGCTCGCGCAGATCGCTCAGATGCCCCTGGAGGAGCGCGCAGCCGCCCTGGCCGCCATTCACGAGGACCTCGCCTCCGTCCTGCACAAGGCGGAAGGCTGATATGGCCCGGCTCATCCGCATCGACTCAGAGCTCGTGCGCCGCGGGCTGGCCCGCTCCCGCACCCACGCCGCCACGCTCATCGCCGATGGTCACGTCACCCTCGACGGCGAGGTCGTCACCAAGCCCGCCCGTCAGGTCAACCCTGCCCAAGCCATCGAGATCCTGGTGCCCTCCGGAGACGACTACGTCTCCCGCGGTGCTCACAAGCTCGCAGGCGCACTGGACGCGCTGGGCCGCCGCGGCCTGGCACCCCGCGTCGAGGGACGCCGCTGCCTGGACGCCGGCGCCTCGACCGGCGGCTTCACCGACGTCCTCCTGCGCCGCGGTGCTGAGCACGTCGTGGCCGTCGACGTCGGCTACGGCCAGCTGGCCTGGTCGCTGCGCTCCGACCCCCGCGTCACCGCCCTGGACCGCACCAACATCCGCACACTGGATCCCGAGGCCGTCGCCCCCGCCCCGGAGCTGGTCGTGGGCGACCTGTCCTTCATCTCCCTGACCCTGGTCCTCGAGCCGCTGCTGCGCGCCGCGGCCGACGACGCCGACCTCCTGCTCATGGTCAAGCCCCAGTTCGAGGTGGGTAAGGACCGGATCGGGCACGGGGGAGTGGTGCGTGACCCAGAGCTCCATGTGGAGACCGTTATGACGGTGGCAGAGTGGGCCCACTCCCTGGGTGTGGGAGTCGAGGCCGTGACCGCCTCCCCGCTGCCGGGCCCGGCCGGCAACGTTGAGTACTTCCTGAGCATGCACGCCTCCCGCGCCGGCTGCCCCGGGGACCTGAGCGGGGACGAGCTGCGCTCCAGCATCGAGGACGCCGTCGCCGCAGGCCCCGTGGCGGGCTGTGCGCGACGACGCAGAACAAGGACCCACTCATGAGCAAGCTGAGCCTTTCAGACACCAGTGCTGCGACGCGCCCGGCCGAGCCGGCTGACTCAACTGAATCCGTCGCCCTCCGCCGGTCCTCGCAGCAGCCGGGAACGCAGCAGCACGGCCGGAGGATCTCGCGTGTCATGCTGCTGCAGCGCGAGCTCAACGACAAGCCCGTCCCCGTCCCCAGGCCCAGCGCCCCCACGGCCAGCGCCGTGGCCCGGGCCGCGGCGGCGCTGCGTGCCCGAGGTGTCGAGCCGGTCGGCCCGGACTGCACCGACCACATCGACCTCGTCCTGGTACTCGGCGGCGACGGCACGATACTGCGTGCCTTCGAGATCGCCCGCGAACGGGACATCCCCCTGGTGGGCATCAACACCGGCCACGTCGGCTTCCTGGCCGAGGCCGACCCCGATGGCATCGAGCAGGTCGTCGCGGACCTGGTCGCCGGCCGCTACACGGTCGAGACCCGCACCACTTTGGACGTGGAGGTCATCTGTCCTGACGGGACGGTCACGCGCGACTGGGCACTCAACGAGGCGGCCCTGGAGAAGCGCGACCGCGCCCGCATGATCGAGGTCGCCATTGGCGTGGACGGCCAGGCCGTCTCCTCCTTCGGCTGCGACGGCCTCATCATGTCCACCCCCACCGGCTCGACCGCCTACGCCTTCTCCTGCGGGGGCCCCGTCATCTGGCCCGAGGTCGAGGCGCTCCTCCTGGTGCCGGTGGCCGCGCACGCCCTGTTCACCCGCCCTCTGGTCCTGGGCCCCAACTCCTGCATGGAGGTCGTCGTCCAGCGGGTGGGCTTCGGAGGTGCCGAGATCTGGTGCGACGGCAGACGCAGCCTGGACGTGCCGGTCGGTGCCAGGATCCGGGTCACCCGGGCGGAGCGTCCGGTACGCCTGGCACGATTCAACCAGGCCCCCTTCGCCAGCCGCCTGGTGCGCAAGTTTGACCTGCCCGTGGAGGGCTGGCGGGCCTCCAACAGCGCCGATGAGGCCTACTCACCCGAGGAGGACGCGCTGCACCAGCCAATGGTCACCTCCGTCGACACGAGCACCGATGGCGGGAGCCGGCCGGACTCCTCGGGAGGGACAGCGTGATCGAGTCTTTGCACATCGAGGACCTCGGTGTCATCGAGGAGGCTGATCTTCCCCTCAGTCGCGGCCTGACCGCCCTGACCGGTGAGACCGGCGCCGGCAAGACGATGGTGCTCACCTCGCTCGGGCTGCTGCTGGGGCAGCGGGCCGAGACCACCATCGTGCGCAGCGGTGCCGAGCGCAGCCTGGTCGAGGGCGCGTTCCTGGTCGACCCGGAGTCGCGTGCCGCCGCCCGCGTCGTCGAGGCCGGGGGTGATCTCGACGATGACCTCCTCCTGGCCTCTCGCACGGTCCCCGCCTCCGGACGCTCCCGCGCCTACCTGGGAGGGCGCTCCGTGCCGGCCTCGGTCCTCAGCGAGGTGGGCGGCCGGCTGGTCTCCGTCCACGGCCAGGCCGACCAGCTGCGGCTGCGCTCGACCGCGGCCCAACGCGCTGCCCTGGACTCACTAGGCGGCCAGGACCACGCCGCCCTGTGCCGCCGCTACGCCCGGGCCTACCAGGCGCGCCGACAGGCCGACCAGGAGCTCCAGGACTGGCAGGCATCCGCTCAGGCCCGAGCCGTCGAGGTCGCCCAGCTGCGCACCTGGCTCGAGGCCCTGGAAGAGGTCGACCCCCGCAGCGGTGAGGACCGGGAGCTGACGGCGGAGGCCGAGAGACTCGACCACGCCGAGGACCTGCGTCGGGCCGCCACCGGAGCCCGCACCGCACTCAGCGGGGAGGAGTCCGCCACCGGGCAGGCGCCCGACGTCGTCTCCCTCATCGCCTACGCCCACCGCAGCCTGAGTGCCGAGTCCGACCGCGACCCCGCCCTGGCCGAGCTGGCCACGCGCACCCAGCGCCTGGGCATCGACACAGCCGACATCGCCGCCGAGCTGGGCGGGTACCTGTCCTTGCTGAGCGCCGACCCGGCTCGCCTCGCCCAGGTCCAGGACCGCCGCGGAGAGCTCGCCCGCGCGTGCCGCGAGATCGGCGGACCCCAGGAGCAGCTCGACGACGTCGACGCCCTCCTGGCCTGGGGTCAGCGCGCCGCCGCGCGCCTGGCCGAGCTCGACGGCCCCCAGGACACCGCCACCGTCCTGGCCGAGCGCCTGGCCGCCGCCGACGAGGAGCTGGCCGGTGTTGGTGCCGAGCTGAGCCGGGCGCGTCAGCAGCTCGGTGAGCGCCTCGAGCAGGCCGTCACCGCGGAGCTGGAGGGGCTGGAGATGAAGGGCGCTCGGCTCGTCGTCGAGCTGGACCGGCTTGATGAGCCCGGGCCCACCGGCCTTGAGAGCGTCGCCCTCTTACTCGTCTCACACCCCGGCGCGCCAGCCCTGCCCCTGGGTAAGGGAGCATCGGGAGGCGAGCTGTCCCGCATCATGCTCGCCCTGGAGGTGGTGCTCGCCGATGCCGCGGCCCTGTCTCACCCCTCGACCCACACCCGCACCCTCGTCTTCGACGAGATCGACGCCGGGGTGGGAGGCCGGGCCGCCCGGGAGATCGGCAGGCGCCTGGCCCGTCTGGCGCGACACCACCAGGTCATCGTCGTCACCCACCTGGCGCAGGTGGCGGCTTGGGCAGACACCCATCTCGTGGTGCGCAAGGAGACCGTGACCGAGCCTGAGTCCCGTTCCGGCATCACAGAGATGGCCGCAGAGAATGTGAGAAAGTCCCAGCCGGGGCGCACCCGCACACAGGTTTTCGTCGTCGAAGACCAAGAGAGACAACGAGAGCTGGCCCGGATGCTCTCCGGGCACGAGGACTCCCAGGCCGCGGTCCGGCACGCCGCTGAGCTTCTCCAGGAAGCAGTCATGGGACAATCCGAGCCGTGAGGAATCCCTTCCGCAGAAAGTCTGCGTCCGTCTCCGAGCATCCCAGCGGTGTCGTGCGCGTCGATGCGCGCACGAAGAAGCTCACCAAGCGTCTCCAGCCCGGGGAGATCGCCATCATCGACCACACTGACCTCGATCGGGTGGCTGCGGAGGCACTGGTGGAGTGCGGCGCCTCGGCGGTCCTCAACGCCTCCCCGTCCATCTCCGGGCGCTACCCGAACCTCGGCCCCGGAATTCTCCTCGACGCGGGAATCCCGCTCGTGGACGACCTGGGCCCCGACATCATGCGCCTGCACGACGGCCAACGCATCACCGTCGAGGACGGCTCGGTGCGGGTCGAGGGCAAGGAGCAGGTCATCGCCGAGGGAGCGGTCCAGACCAAGCAGACCGTCGCCGAGGCCATGGAGGAGGCTCAGAAGGGCCTGTCCGTCCAGCTGGAGGCCTTCGCCGCCAACACCATGGAGTACATGCGCGGGGAGTGGGACCTGCTTCTCAACGGCGTCGGCATGCCCTCGCTGACCACGCAGATGAGTGGCAAGCACGTCCTGGTGGTCGTGCGCGGTTACTCCTACAAGGAGGACCTGCAGGCGCTCAAGCCCTACATCCGCGAGTACAAGCCCGTCATCATCGGTGTCGACGGAGGTGCCGACGCCGTCCTGGAGGCCGGCTTCAAACCGACCCTGATCGTGGGCGACATGGACTCCGTATCCGACAAGGCACTGACCTGCGGCGCCGAGATCGTCGTCCACGCCTACCGCGACGGACGCGCCCCGGGCCTGGCCCATGTCGAGGAGCTCGGGGTCGAGCACCACGTCTTCGCCGCCACCGGCACCAGTGAGGACATCGCCATGCTCATGGCCGATGAGGCAGGCGCCGAAATCATCGTGGCCCTGGGGACGCACGCCACCCTGCTGGAGTTCCTCGACAAGGGGCGCGCCGGCATGTCCTCGACCTTCCTGACCCGGCTCAAGGTCGGCGGCCGCCTCATTGACGCCAAGGGCGTATCCCAGCTCTACCGCACCCGTATCTCGGGGTGGTGGCTGCTGTTCCTGGCCCTGGCGGGCACCTTCGCCCTGGCCATGGCCCTGATGTCCACCCCCGGTGGACAGACCTTCCTGGGCCTGTCCGGCGCCGTGTGGGACGACATCGTCAACTTCTTCCGCTCACTGCTGGGCCTGGCCCCGAACTCACCCACCGTCTAACGACACCCGCCCATCTGAGAGGCAGCCCCTCTCACGGTCATCTTCAAGGTCTTCAACCATGATTGACTTCCGCTATCACCTGGTATCGCTCATCTCCGTGTTCCTGGCCCTCGCCGTCGGGGTCGTCCTGGGTGCCGGCCCTCTGCAGAACTCCCTGGGAACCGCACTCAACGACCAGGTCACCGCCCTGCGTGAGAACCGCAACGCCACCCAGGCCAAGCTCGAGCAGACTGAGACGGCCGTCAACGAGCGGGACTCCTACATCACTCAGGCCGCCACCAGCCTCCTGCCCGGGACCCTGGCCTCCAAGAACGTCGCCATGGTGCTCCTGCCGGACGCCAAGGCCGAGGACGCCGACGCCATCGCCACTCAGCTCAAGAACGCAGGCGCCACCGTCACCGGCCGGGTGAGCCTGACCAGCACCTGGGTGGACCTGTCCCGGGAGAACTACCGCTCCACCTTCTCCGGACAGGTCCAGGGGCACCTGGGTGGCACCAACTCCCAGGACGCCAACGGCATCCTGGGGGAGGCACTGGCCAAGGCCCTGACCGCCAACGACGACTCCTCCCGAGTCCTCATGGACATGCTGTCGGTGACAGTGGACAAGTCTGGCACGCCCTTCATCTCCGTGGACTCCACGCCCACCGCTGCGGCCGAGATGATCGTCGTCGTCGGGCCGCGTCCGCAGGCATCCTCCGGTAAGGGAGCAACGGTCGAGGCCTCGCCGGGCGAGGACCCCAAGGCCTGGGCCAAGGCGCTGGAGGGCACAGCCGGTAGGGCCCCCACAGTCGTCGTCGGCTCCGCCGACGGTGACGGCGGCGTCGTCGGCATCATCCGCTCCGAGAAGGCGAAGGTGACCACCATCGACTCCGTCGGCCAGGTCGCCGCCTCCGTCTCCACCCCCCTGGCCCTGGCCTCCACCCGGGCGGGAACCACCGGGCACTACGGCTTCGACAAGGGGGCCGAGGCCGTCATGCCGCCGGTGACCAAGTAGTCCCTGTCTTCAGCGATTCAGGTGACTCAGGCGACTCAACCGGCTCGGGCGCTGCGGCCGCGTCATGGGTGGCGACGCCGCGATCGGTCCTCGCCCTGCCTTAGGCTGAGTCCATGGCTGGCACGATCACGCGAGTAAGCTCCTGCGCCCGAGACCTGGCGAGGGTGGGTATCAAGGCGGCGGGCACCGCCCTGTCCTGGTCCACTTGTCTGGCGCCCATTGCCCACGGGCTGGAGCGCACCAACTTCCACGGCCGCACCGTGAGCCTGCGCGGAGGCGTCGGGGCCGCAGCCGGCGCCGTGACGGCCGGGATCGAGGCCGGCAGGCTCTTGCGGGGCAGGACGGGCTCACCCTCGCGGGCAGGACTGGCCGCCACCATCGCGGCTGGGGCCGGTGGGTGCGCCGGCCTGGTCGACGACCTCGATGCCGGGGCCCACGACGGCGACACCCCCGCCAAGGGGCTCAAGGGTCACCTCACCGCCCTGGCCCACGGGCGCGTCACCACCGGAGCCCTCAAGATCGCCGTCATCGGCTCAGGGGCGCTTATCGGCGGTGTTCTCCTGGCCCGCCACCGCAGCGCGGGCACCGGCGCACGTCTGCCAGCGTCCAGCGCCGTCGACGCTGCGACCAGCGCCGTCGTCATCGCGGCCTGGGCGAACCTGCTCAACCTGCTCGACCTGCGCCCCGGGCGGGCGCTCAAGACCGCCTGCATCGTGAGCACCCCGCTGCTGGCCACCCCCGGACGCGACGGCGAGCCCACTCGGATGCTGGCTGCGGGCACCCTGGGAGTCGGCATCGCAGCCCTGCCGGAGGACCTCCTGGAGAACACGATGCTGGGAGACACCGGGGCCAACGCCGTCGGCGCCCTGCTGGGCACCGCCTTGGCCTGCCACCCCCACGCCGCAGTGCGCGCCGGAGCCGCCCTGAGCGGGGTGAGCCTCATCCTGGCCAGCGAGAAGGTCTCCTTCTCCCGCGTCATCAGCGACACCCCGGTACTGGCCGCACTCGACGGGCTGGGACGCTGCCCCTGATGACGACCCAGCAACGCCGCGGCGGACTGCTCTCAGTGGCCGGGTCCGTCGCCGGCCTGACCCTCGTCTCCCGCATCCTGGGGTTCCTGCGCTGGCTCGTCCAGGCCGCCACCGTCGGCACCGGCACGGTGGCTGGCGCCTACACCACGGCCAACCAGCTGCCCAACACCCTCTACGAGGTCGTCGTCGGCGGGGTCCTGGCCGCCACCGTCGTTCCGCTCCTGGCGGCACCGATCGCCGCGGGCAGACGTGAGGAGGTCGCCGCCACCGCCTCGGGGCTGTTGGGCCTGGTCCTGGCGGTCCTGGCCCCGCTGTCCCTGGGGCTCATCGTCCTGGCCGCCCCGATCTCCTCTCTGTTCCCCACCTCCCAGGGCGTGGATCCGACGCTCCAGCACGCGCTCGTCGCCTCCTTCCTGCGCATGTTCGCCCTGCAGGTGCCCATGTACGGGGTGGCCGTCGTCCTCACCGGCGTCCTCCAGGCTCACAATCGCTTCACCTGGCCGGCGCTGACACCGATGCTCTCCAGCCTCGTGGTCATGGCGACCTATGGTCTCTACGGGGCACTGGCCGACGGCGACGACGCGGCCGCCTCCAGTCTCGCCCTCCAGGTGCTGGGCTGGGGGACGACCCTTGGGGTGGCGGCCCTCAGCCTGCCGCTGCTATGGCCGGTCCACCGGCTGGGGCTGGGCCTGCGCCCCACCCTGAGACTGGGGGGCGCCCAGGCCCGGCGGGCCGTGCGGCTCGGCGGGGCCGGGGTGTGGACGATCCTGGCCCAGCAGGTGAGCGTCCTGGTGGTCCTGGCCATGGCCCGCTGGGGCGGGCAGACCGGAACCGCGGCGGTCTACCAGTACACGCAGGCCGTCTACGTCCTTCCGTACGCGGTGCTGGCCGTCCCAGTGGCCACCGTCCTCTACCCCCGCCTGACCGCCGCCTTCGAGGCCCGCGAGCTGTCGGCGGACAGTCCTGGAGGCGCAGGCGAGGAGAACGTCAGGAGGCTGGTGGCCACCTCCACGGCCCTGGTCACCGCCGTCGCCGTGGCCGGAACCGCCATGCTGCTGGCCGCCAGCGCCGCCGCCGAGCGCTTCTTCTCCTTCAAGCAGGTCGACGGGATGGGCCAGGCACTGGCCGTCCTGGCCCCGGGACTGATCGGCTACGCCCTCATCTACCAGGTCACTCGGGTCCTGTTCGCCGCCGACCGCTCTCGGCCCGCCGCTCACGCCACCGCGGCCGGCTGGCTGACCGTGGCCGTGGCCTGCGCCGTCTGCGTGCGCCTCATGGCGCCGGCGGGCGGGGACGGGCGCGCCACCCTCGTGGCCCTGGGCGTGGGCACGACCATCGGGATGACGGTGGCGGGGGCGAGCCTGCTGATCGTTCTGGCCCGGGTCATGGGGGGCCGGGTGCTGCGCGCGACCCTGACCGCGCTCGTCGCAGGACTGCCCGTGGCCCTCGCCCTCGGGCTGGCCATCCGGGAGGCGAGTACCCGCGTCACCTCCCTGCCCCTGGCCGTCATCACCGCCCTGATCGGTGCCGCTGCGGCCGCGGCCCTCGTCCTGGTGGTCATCCACCTGGCTGACCGCAGCCTCCTGGCATCGGTACGCGGCGGCAGGCCGACGGTGACAACGAAGGACGACAAGGAGCAACCATGAGTGACGTCGACGTGACCAACGAGCCCGGTGCCGTACAGGACCCGCAGGCCGGGCGCCGGAGGATCCTCCAGGTGTGCGGATCGGCCGCCGGAGGGGTACGGGCCCACCTGGCCGACTGCGCCCGCCTCCTGGCCGCCGACGGCCACGACGTCATCGTTGAGGCTCCCGCCGCGGTCCTTGACGGACTGGACCTCGAGCCGGCTCGCGCCGAGCCACTCGAGATCGGCCCCCGCCCCAGCCTCAACGACACCCTGGCCGTGGCCAGGCTGCGTCGCCTGGGCCGGCGCGCCGACGTCCTTCACGCCCACGGCCTGCGAGCCGGGGCCCTGGCCGCCCTGGCCCTGGGACGCCGCCGCCGCGGACGCACGCGACTGGTCGTCACCCTCCACAACCTCACCGTCGGGGGGCGCCTGACCACCCTGGTGGGGGACAGGCTCGAGCGGCTCATCGCCCGACGCGCCGACCTCGTCCTGGCGGTCAGCCCCGACCTGGCCGAACGGGCCCGGGAGCTCGGTGCACCGCACGTCGAGCTCGCCATCATCCCCGCGGTGCCACCGCAGCAGCCCGCCAAACCAAGCCCTTCCGACGCGGCCGCGCCGGAGGATGCCTGGCCGCGAGGCGGTGCCCGCCTCCTGACCGTCGCCCGCCTGGCTCCCCAGAAGGGCCTGCCGCTGCTGCTCGAGGTCGCCGCGATCCTCTCCCGCGAGGTTGACGCCGGCCGGCTGGCAGCCTTCACCTGGGCCCTCGCCGGGGACGGCCCCGGCCGCGAGCAGGCCGCTGAGCGCATCGCCGCCGAACAGCTCCCGGTCACCCTCCTGGGGCGGCGAAGCGATGCTCCGGCCCTCATGGAGGCTGCTGACATCGTTGTCCAGACCAGCCTGTGGGAGGGCCAGCCCCTCACCATCCAGGAGGCCCTGCGCGCAGGCACCGCGATCGTGGCCACCGACGTCGGAGGCACCGCCGTGACCTCCAGAGGAGGAGCCGTCCTCGTGGACCCTCAGGCCCAGGCCATCGCGGAGGCGCTTCGAACCCTCCTGAGCGACCCCGAGGCCCGCAGCCGCGCCGCTGAGCGCGCGCAGGAGGCGGCCAGGCGCCTTCCCAGGCTCGAGGACCTTGCGGTCCAGTTGCGTCAGACGGTCCTCGACCTGCACTGAGCCGCCCTGCCCCAAGCGGTAGCATCGTGGTGTCCGAGCGCCCAGCAACGACGACGCCGGCAGCGAGAATGAGGAGCCAATCGTGGATCATCCGGTGACGAGGACCCGCAGCAGCGACGGCTTAGAGAACAGCCTCGCTGACACGCGCGAACCGGGGCGGGAGCTGGTCTCCAGCGACCGGGTCTGGAGCGGGCCGATCTTCGCCGTCGACGCCGACCAGGTGCGCCTGGGGCCCGGTCAGGAGCCGGTGGCCCGTCAGGTCGTCGTCCACCACGACGCCGTCGCCGTCGTCGCCCTGCGCGAGGGCGAGGCATCCTCCCAGGCCGACGGCGCCGCGGAGATCCTCATGATCCGCCAGTACCGTCATCCCGTGCGCGCCTGCCTGTGGGAGATCCCCGCGGGGCTGCTCGACGTGGCGGGGGAGGAGCCGGCCGTCGCCGCCGCCCGCGAGCTCGCTGAGGAGACCGACTACGAGGCGGCCACCTGGTACACGCTGGCCGAGTTCTACGCCTCGCCCGGCTTCACCACCGAGGGGGCCCGGATCTTCCTCGCCCAGGACCTGAGTCTGCTGCCCGAGGACCGGCGCACCGTCCGTGAGGACGAGGAGGCCGAGTTCGTGCCCACCTGGGTCCGCCTGGACGAGGCCCTCGACGCTGTCATGGGCGGCCGCCTGCACAACCCCTCCACTGTGCTGGGGGTCTTGGCCACGGCCCAGGCGCGCACCTGCGGCTGGGCGGAGCTGCGTCCTGCTGACGCCCCCTGGCTGCGCAGCCCGGAGAGCCTGTAGGAACCCGCACCGGAGTAACGGCTGCAGGAGTAGCCGGCAGTAAAGGACAGCAACGGGCCTAACAGGCATGGATCCAGCGCCATTCCACTAGTTAGGTGTTCCTAAGTGAGGTTCACCTTTGATTAGGTGACGTGTTCAATCCCACCCTGCGACGCTCCGTCGTGAACTTGCCAGTGTTGAATTCGGCAAGCAAGATCTTGGTTAAACTCGTGGCACAACGACCAGCGACGCCTTGCAGGTCGGTGCCTGGAGCCGGTCCAGGGCATGGCCGAACCGGCCGCAACAGGGCAGGCCGTGAGGCGTCGGAAGCGACTAGGGGAGGGGAACCGTCATGATGCAGAGCGACGACGACTCTACCCGGGCACGCGTTCTCGACCTCATCGCTGAGAAGGGACCGGTGTCGGCGGCGCAGCTCGCCAAGGTCCTGAGCCTGACGCCGGCCGCCGTGCGCAGGCACATCACCGCCCTTGAGGACGCTGAGCAGATCGAGGTGCACACGCCGGCCCAGACGGGCAAGCGCGGCCGCGGTCGGCCGGCCCGGCACTATGTCCTGACGCCCAAGGCCCGCACCTCCTTCGCGGAGGGCTACTCCGACCTGGCCAACCGTGCCCTGCACTACCTGTCCCAGGTGGCCGGTGACAAGGCGGTCGACTCCTTCGCCGCGGCCAGGGGCCGTGACCTCGAGCGCCGCTACGCCACCGTCGTCGAGGCGGCAGGCAAGGACCCCTCGGAGAGGGCCCGAGCCCTGGCGGACGCCCTGACTCTCGACGGCTACGCGGCCTCGGTGCGCGACGTCGGGGATGGGTCCTTCGCCGTCCAGTTGTGCCAGGGCAACTGCCCGGTGCGCGACGTGGCCGGGGAGTTCCACGAGCTGTGTGACGCCGAGACCCAGGCCATCTCCCGGCTGGTGGGCGTCCCCGTTCAGCGTCTGGCCACCCTGGCCGGAGGCGAGCACGTCTGTACCACCCACATTCCGATCGCCATGCCCGCGCTGCGCAAGCGCGCAGTTCGGGCGGCGGCTAAGACGCGAGGCCTTGAGACCAAGCGAATGGAAGGAACCCGATGACACTGCCGACAACCGAGACCACGCGTAGCACCGACGACGAGATCATCGACTCGATCTCGACGAGCTACGACTTCGGCTGGCACGACTCCGACGAGGCCGGCGAGAAGGCCAAGCGAGGCCTTGATGAGCAGGTGGTCCGCGAGATCTCCGCCATCAAGGGCGAGCCGGAGTGGATGCTGGCCAAGCGTCTCAAGGCCTACTCCACCTTCGAGCGCAAGCCCATGCCCACGTGGGGCGTGGACCTCTCCCAGCTCGACATGGACGCAGTCAAGTACTACGTGCGCTCCACGGACCGGCCGGCCAACTCCTGGGACGACCTGCCCGAGGACATCAAGAACACCTATGACCGCATCGGCATCCCCGAGGCCGAGCGCGAGCGCCTGGTGGCGGGCGTGGCCGCCCAGTACGAGTCGGAGGTCGTCTACCACCAGATCCGCGGTGACCTGGAGGAGCAGGGCGTCATCTTCGTGGACACCGACACCGCCGTGCGCGAGTACCCCGAGCTCGTCAAGGAGTACTTCGGGACCGTGGTGCCCGCCGGCGACAACAAGTTCGCCGCCCTCAACACGGCCGTGTGGTCCGGGGGCTCCTTCATCTACGTCCCCAAGGGCGTCCACGTCGAGATCCCGCTCCAGGCCTACTTCCGCATCAACACGGAGAACATGGGCCAGTTCGAGCGCACGCTCATCATCGCCGACGAGGACTCCTACGTTCACTACGTCGAGGGCTGCACCGCCCCCATCTACTCCACCGACTCCCTGCACTCGGCGATCGTGGAGATCGTGGTCAAGAAGAACGCCCGTGTGCGCTACACGACCATCCAGAACTGGTCCAACAACGTCTACAACCTGGTGACCCAGCGCGCTACCTGCGAGGAGGGCGCCACCATGGAGTGGATCGACGGCAACATCGGCTCCAAGCGGAACATGAAGTACCCGGCCGTCTTCCTCATGGGCCCTCACGCCCGCGGCGAGGCCCTGTCCATCGCCTTCGCCGGCGAGGACCAGCACCAGGACACCGGTGCCAAGATGGTCCACATGGCGCCCCACACCTCCAGCCACATCGTCTCCAAGTCGATCGCCCGTCACGGTGGCCGCAGCGCCTACCGCGGACTGGTGCAGATCATGAAGAACGCCCGGCACTCCAAGTCCAACGTGCTGTGCGACGCGCTCCTGGTCGATGAGATCTCCCGCTCGGACACCTACCCCTACGTCGACGTGCGCACCGACGACGTCGAGATGGGCCACGAGGCCACCGTCTCCAAGGTGAGCGCCGACCAGCTCTTCTACCTCATGCAGCGTGGGCTGACCGAGACCGAGGCCATGGCCACCATCGTGCGCGGTTTCGTCGAGCCCATCGCTCGGGAGCTGCCCATGGAGTACGCCCTCGAGCTCAACCGGCTCATCGAGCTGCAGATGGAGAACTCGGTGGGCTGACCCACCGCAGCGGATCCTCCCTCGTCAGCCACTCAGCCTTCGACCCACACCTCATCTCACCGGCCTGCTGCCGGCCAAGGAGCACCTCCACATGCCTGAACTCTCCACCGACCACTCGAGCGCCACGCTCGACGGCGCCCACTCCCACGGCGGGCCGCGCTACGTCTCCTCGCGTGCCGACCGACCCACCTCCTTCGACCCCGCCGACATCCCGGTGCCGCGCGGCCGCGAGGAGGAGTGGCGCTTCACGCCGATGAAGCGCTTCGCCCCGCTGTTCGACCTGGACGCCATCCACGCGGCCACCGCCGGCCAGACCGATGCCGGTATCCGTGTCGAGGCGGACCTGCCCGACGGCGCGAGCCTCGAGACCGTCGCCCGCAGCGACGCCCGCATCGGCACCGTGGGCGCCCCGGTCGACCGCACCGGCGTCACCGCCTGGAACGGCACCGAGACCGCCACCGTGCTCACCCTGGAGCCCGGCGCCCAGCTGGAGCGAGCCGCCCGACTGAACATCATCGGCCAGGACACGCAGCTCGCCCGCCCCACCGCCCAGCACATCCTCGTCGCCGCCGAGGCCGGTTCCAAGGGAACGGTCGTCCTGGACCACACCGGCACCGCCGCCCTGACCCAGGGCGTCGAGGTGACGGTCGCCGACGGCGCCGAGCTGACCCTGGTGACCGTCCAGGGCTGGCAGGACGAGGCCGTCCATGCCTCCAACCACCGGGTCAAGGTCTGCGGCCGCGGAGTCCTCAAGCACGTCGTCGTCAGCCTCGGCGGAGACGTGCGCATCTGCCCCGACCTGGGCTTTTCCGGAGAGGGCGGCCACATCGACGCCTACGGTGTCTACTTCACCGATGCCGGCCAGCACCAGGAGCACCGCCCCTACGTGGCCCACACCGAGCCCCACTGCTACTCGCGTGTCACCTACAAGGGCGCCCTCCAGGGCGAGGGCGCGCACGCCGTGTGGGTGGGGGACTGCTTCATCGGTCAGGCCGCCCGCGGCACCGACACCTATGAGCTCAACCGCAACCTGGTCCTCACTGAGGGGGCCAAGGCCGACTCCGTGCCGAACCTGGAGATCGAGAACGGCAACATCGAAGGGGCCGGCCACGCCAGCGCCACCGGCCGCTTCGACGACCAGCAGCTGTTCTACCTGCGTGCCCGCGGCATCCCCGAGACCGAGGCCCGTCGCCTCGTCGTCCTGGGCTTCTTCAACGAGATCGTCGCCGAGATCGGTGTCGATGAGGTCGAGGAGCGCCTCATGGCCGCCATCGAGAAGGAGCTCGAGCTCACCGGACTCATCACCGCCCGCACCGACCAGGAACCCGCCGCCGAGCCGGCAGCCGAGTGACAGGCCGGACCCGCACGACGGTCCGCCCACCCGCAACCAGACCACAACCCAGCTGAAAGAAACGTCGCATGAGCACTCTGCAGATCAAGAACCTCCACGTCCAGGTGGCCACCAATGACGGCCCCAAGCCCATCCTCAAGGGTGTCGACCTGACCATCGACTCCAACCAGGTCCACGCCATCATGGGCCCCAACGGCTCGGGCAAGTCCACCCTGGCCTACTCCATCGCCGGTCACCCCGACTATGAGGTCACCGACGGTGAGGTCCTCCTCGACGGCGTCGATCTGCTGGAGATGAGCGTGGACGAGCGAGCCCGGGCCGGCCTCTTCCTGGCCATGCAGTACCCCGTCGAGGTTCCCGGCGTCACCGTGGCCAACTTCCTGCGCACGGCCAAGACCGCCATCGACGGCCAGGCCCCCAAGGTGCGCCAGTGGGTCGGCGAGGTCAACCAGGCCATGAAGAACCTGCGGATGGACCCCGCCTTCTCCCAGCGCGACGTCAACGCCGGTTTCTCCGGCGGTGAGAAGAAGCGCTTCGAGATCCTCCAGATGGAGCTGCTCCGTCCCCGCTTCGCCGTCCTGGACGAGACCGACTCCGGCCTGGACGTCGACGCCCTGCGCATCGTCTCCGAGGGCGTCAACCGCCTCCACGACGAGTCCGACGCCGGCTTCCTCCTCATCACCCACTACACGCGCATCCTGCGCTACATCAAGCCCGACCACGTCCACGTCTTCGTCGACGGGCGCGTGGCCGAGGCCGGCGGCCCCGACCTGGCCGACCGCCTCGAGGAAGAGGGCTACGACCGCTACCTGGCCTGACCGTCCTCACCGTGCCGGGGCCGGCGACGGCGCGCCGCGTAACATGGCGCCGTCGCCGGCCCCGGCACTGAGGCAGGGGGACTAAGGTTCCTTCCGACCTCAGGTCCCGCCGTCGGCGACCATGCCCGGAACCGCTCGCACCGAATCGGAAAGGCACGTCATGACCCAGTCCACTGCCCCGCTCACCGGGGCGCCTTCGGCCGACGCACTCAACGCGGAGGAGATCGCCGCGATCCGCGCCGACTTCCCCTACCTGGAGCGGCCCGCCCGCAACGGTCAGGCACTGGCCTACCTGGACTGGGCGGCCACGAGCCAGAAGCCCGCCGGCGTCATCACCACGGAGGCCGACTTCTACCGCATGTCCAACGGCGCGGCGGGACGCTCGACATACCAGCTCGCCGACGAGGCCACCGCCACCTTCGAGGACGCCCGCGACGCCGTCGCCGCCTTCGTCGGAGCGCGCGGCAGCGAGCTCGTCTTCACCAAGAACGCCACCGAGGCCATCAACCTCGTGGCTCTGGCCATCGGGCACGCCAGCCAGGGCCGCTCGGCGGCTCGCGGCGGCGGACCCGCCGCGGCCGATGACCCGGCTCGGCGCCTCATCATCGGACAGGGAGACGAGGTCGTCGTCACCCGCGCTGAGCACCACGCCAACCTCGTGCCCTGGCAGGAGCTGTGCGCCCGCACCGGCGCCACCCTGCGCTGGCTGGACCTGACCGAGGACGGGCGCATCGATGCCGCCACCCTGGACGTCATCACTGAGCGCACCCGCGTCCTGGCCCTGACTCACGCCTCCAACGTCACCGGCGCGATCAGCCCGCTCGACCTCATCCTCCCGCGCGCCCAGCAAGTCGGCGCGCTCGTCGTCCTGGACACCTGCCAGTCCGCCGCCCACCTCCCGCTCGACTTCGGCACGCTGAAGACCGCCGGCGTGGACGCCATGGTGCTCTCCAGCCACAAGATGCTCGGCCCCACCGGTATCGGCGCGCTCGTGGCCACCGAGGAGCTCCTGGCCGCGATGCCACCGGTGCTCACCGGCGGCTCCATGATCGAGATCGTCACCATGGAGTCGTCGACCTTCATGAGCGGCCCGCCCCGTTTCGAGGCCGGCAGTCAGCCGCTGGCGCAGGCCGCGGGATGGCGCACCGCCGTGGAGTACCTGGCCCGGATCGGCCTGGACCGGCTCCACGCCACCGAGCAGGCCCTGACCCGGCAGGTGCTCGAGGGCCTGTCCCAGACCCCCGGACTGCGGCTGGTCGGCCCAGCCGACACCACCGACCGCCTGGGTGTGGTCGCCTTCTCCATCGAGGGAGTCCACCCTCACGACGTCGGCCAGGTCCTCGACGCCGCCGGCGTCGCCGTGCGCACCGGCCACCACTGCGCCCAGCCCATCCACCAGCACTTCGGCATCCACGCCTCCTCGCGCCTGTCCTTCGGGGCCTGCTCCACTCCCGAGGAGGTGGACCGCTTCCTGTCCGCCATCGCCGACGTCCGGCGCTACTTCCAGAGGTGAGCATGAACGAACTCGACCAGCTCTACCAGCAAGTCATCCTCGACCACTCCCGTGAGCGCCACGGCTCCGGCGCCCTGGAGGCCCCGGACGCCACCAGCCACCAGGTCAACCCCACCTGCGGTGACGACGTGACCCTGGGAGTGCGCGTCAAGGACGGCAAGATCGAGGCCATCGGCTGGGAGGGGGACGGGTGCTCCATCTCCCAGGCCTCCATCTCCGTCATGCACGACCTCGTCCACGGCGCCGACCTGGCCACCGTGGCCCGCCTCGAGGCGGACTTCGATACCCTCATGCACTCACGCGGCAAGGGCGTCGACGACACCATCCTGGATGACCTGGAGGACGGGGCCGCCTTCGAGGGCGTCTCGAAGTACCCCAACCGCGTCAAGTGCGCTCTGCTGGGGTGGATGGCCCTCAAGGACGCCCTGGCCAAGTCCGGCGTCGCCCTGCCCACCGTCGAGCCGAACGCCGCCGAGTAGCCCAACCATCCCGACACCACTGTCCTACCCGCCAGGAAGAAGGAAGAAGCCATGAGTGACAACCCCAGCGGGATGCCGGCAGCCGCCGACAACCCCATGGCCGCCCAACAGCCGCCGGCCCCCGTCGCCAGCACCGAGGGCGTCGACGTCGCCGCCGTCGAGGAGGCCCTGCGCGACGTCATCGACCCCGAGCTCGGTATCAACGTCGTCGACCTCGGTCTGCTCTACGGGGTGTCGATCGAGCCCGACGGCACCGTCGTGCTCGACATGACCCTGACCACCGCCGCGTGTCCCCTCACTGACGTCATTGAGGAGCAGGCCCAGCAGGCCCTGTCCCTCATCGCCGACAAGGTTCGCATCCAGTGGGTCTGGCTGCCGCCGTGGGGGCCGGACAAGATCACCCCCGAGGGCCGTGAACAGCTGCGCGCCCTGGGCTTCAACGTCTGAGTCTCCGTCGAGGACGCCGTCAGGTCAGGTCCTCCTCGACACCGAGGACCGCCTCGCGCAGGACACGCGCATGGCAGCGGACGTGGTCGTGGCCGGCGAACAGGAGCGTCACGCGCCCCGTAAGGGCCTCATGACGCAGGTGCTCGACGGCGGCGACCGCCTCGGGCCTCTCGGTGAGCTCGGCACGGTAGGCCTCGACGAACTGGGGCCAGGGCAGGTCCCCGCTGTGGAAGGCCCGCCGCAGCTCGGTGGTAGGGGTGGCGTCCTTGGCCCACTCGTCGAGGGCGGCGCGCTCCTTGGACACGCCACGGGGCCAGAGCCGGTCCACCAGGACCCGTGCTCCGTCCTCGGCGCTGGGCTCCTCACGGATGCCTTTGAGAACGACGTTGTCAGATGAAGGAAGGCGTTGACTCATACCAGCGACGCTACTCGCCTCATCCGTCGGTGCGACCCGATCGGCTCGTAGTGAATCAAGCGTCGTGAGCGGCGCTCACTTAGCTGGGGCGCCATCGGGCGATCGCGGCGAGGAACTCCCGTTCCAAGGCCCGGGTGAGCCGCGCATCGGGGTAACCGATGGCACCGATGAGGCCGAAGAGTCCCCGCACCGACTCGGTGCCGACGCTGCCGGCCAGGGCCGCCAGGCGCTCAGGCGGCAGCCGGGCCTCCATCCGGGAGACCATGACCTGGGCGCGCTGCTCGATCTGCGCCTCTGACAGGTCGGCGGGATCCTGGGAGTAGAGGGCCAGTGACTCGGCGTCGTAGTGAGGATCCGGGTCCACGAAGAGGAACTCCGCCTCCGGCGGCATCTGGCCGCGATAGCAGGCCAGGTCAGTCAGGTCCCGCTCCTTGCGCACGGCGCAGCGGGTGGCCTCATCTGCAGCGGCCTGCTCCAGCCGGTCGAAGAAGGCCGCCATGCGTGGGGACATCGGTGAGACAGTTGAACCGGTTCTGGCTCGCTCCAGCAGGTCGGCGAGCATGTCCCTCTGTCTGGTGACCTCGGCCAGGTGATCCTCCACGGCGGCCAGGGCCCCGGCCAGGTCCTCGACCACGGAGCCAGCCGCTGGGCGTGCTTCAACCGTATCGGCCGCGGGTACGTCGTCGGGTTGCTCGACGCCGGTCGCCTTGGACCCGTCGAGAATGCGTCCGATGGTCTCCAGGGACACACCGGCCTGGACCAGCCAGCGGATCCGGGAGAGCCGGGCGACGTGGCTCAGGTCGTAGTCGCGCCAGCCGCCCCGTTCCCCGGGAACCGGAAGCAGCCCCAGCGAGTGGTAGTAGCGCACCGTGCGCACGGTCGTCCCGGTCAGCTCGGCGATCTCAGCAACGCGCATGAGGACAGTCTCACACGGCACCCGGATCCTGAACCGTTCGGCTCCGCGTCGTGGGGCCGGATCATGGGGAGTGCGATCCGTTTGCCGGGGCATGTCCGCGTTGCTACTGTGCCCGCGTGATGACAGGCGGATCAGGTACCGACGGCGGCAGCGGCGCCCCGTTACCCCCTGAGCAGGCGGGAGGGTCCTGGTGAACGGCACACGAGGCAACCTGCAGGTCGGTGACCTGCTCCAGGGGACTGCAGGCGCCCTGTCGGTCACAGGCTGCCTGCTCTTCAAGGAGTGGGACACCCAGGACCACTGCTTCTACTACTGGGAGGAGTGGCAGCTCATCGAGGCCAGCAACGCCGACACCTGGGTCGAGGTCGACCATGATCCCGGCGAGGTCCTCTTCTACGAACCCGTTCGTCTCCAGGAGAAGATCGAGCCGTGGGCCCTGACCGTTGGCCAGATGATGCCGCTGACGATCAACGGCGTCCAGCACCGGGGCATGGTCGAGGAGGTGACCACCGGGACCCTTGAGAACGTCATCGGTTCCCCGGTGTGCCCTCTCAACATCGGCGAGACCATGACCTACGCCGAGGTGCGGTTGACGGACCCGGCCGGTGTCACCAGCAGACTGACCATCGACAGTCACCGTTTTCGTGACCTCCTGGCATACCGCAAGGCCTCCTTGTCCACTGCGCAGCAGAAGCAGCTCTTCGGGCGAGTCCTGTACAACCGCCGATCTGCCCCCGGAAGAACCGGCCGGAATATCGGATGCGCGGTCGTTGCCGCCTTCGTCAGTATCGTGCTCGTCGGCGGACTGTTCTCCGCCTGCTCCAACCCCAGCCGCTCCAGTGGCGACGCAGATCCCACCAGCACCTCGCACTCGGGCTCCTCACGGAGCTATCGTCACCGCCCGGTCTACGGGGGCGGGGGAGGTGGAGTCGGCAAGTAGGAGGCCCGCCCCATCGATGGCGGGCTTCCCTCCATGTGTTGCCGACGGCGGGGGAGCGAGGATGGGGACCTCACCCCGTTTGTCGGCTGCCTGCCTCGTTGCTACCGTGCTCGCGTGAGTGCGGTGAGCCTGTGTTCTGTCAGCTACAAGATCAGTGGCGCCGAGCCGTATGCGCTCAACGACCTGTCCACCGTGGAGTCGATTCTCCTCGGTGCCGCCCAGACGGCGGGACTGACTGCCGTATCCAGCGCTCACCACCGCTTCGAGCCCCAGGGACTGAGCGCCGTCATCATTCTGTCCGAGTCGCATATCGCCGCCCACACCTGGCCCGAGTCCGGCACCGGCTACGTGACGCTCACCAGCTGCCGCACACTGACCCCCGCCCAGATCGAGGCGGTGGGGGAGCTGGTGCGCAGGCGCCTGCGGGCCCAGCAGGTGACCAGCTCAGGGATCACACTGTGAGTGTCAGAGGCGATCTGAGAGTCGGTGAGACGCTTCGCGGTTCCTTGAGGAAGAAGCGCCGCTCCTACACCGTCATGGGACGAGTTGTTCTCAAACAACGGGTTCAGGGAAGCCGGGGGTTCGTCAAGCGGGAGCAGTGGCGCCTGATCGACGACGACGGACAAGAGCTCTGGCTGGAGATCCGTCGAGACACCAACAAGGTGGTTCTTCACGAGCCGGTTCCTGTTCAACCGTCGATTGACCCGCTCTCCCTCGAGGTCGGTTGGACCCGGAAGCTGAGAGTCCGTGGCCAACCGTGCACCGTCGAGGTCACGAATGTGCGCCGTGCTGAGATCGACCACGAGACCGGGGCCATCGATCATTCCCAGGGGGCTCTCACCGCGACGACTTGTGCCGGGCTCCGCGTGGTCGATGCACAGGGCTCGATCTCCACCATGGTGGTCGATGCACATCGCCTCCACACCCGAGAGATCTACAGCGAAACAGGTCTGTCCTCCTCGAAGCAGTACAGGGTCTTCGGTAGGCCCGTGACCCGACCGTGGTGGATACCCAGTTTCATGCGAAGGTTCTGGCGGTGGTTCCCCGCGGCGATCTCCGGGGCGAGTAGAAGCGAATGGGCCCCCGTGTTCTGGATCGTCCTGATGTTCGTGGTGCTGGTGCTTGCCGAGCTGATCGATGAAGATGAGGGTTTCTTTCCCTCAGGAGGCGGCGTCTCCTTCCGGAATCGCTCGGTCTACGGCGGCGGGGGCGGCGGCGTCGGAAAATGACCTGGAGCCCACTGACTCAACCCCCTCGACGGTCACACACGAAGGAGAAGACATGTCGCTCATGACCATCGCATACCACTCATCGGTCGACCTCAACTGGCAGTCACTGCTGAGCACCATCGTCTACGCGGTGCTCGGAGTGGTCCTGCTCATGGTGTTCGCGCTGCTGGTCAACCGCATCTTCCGCCTCGACCTCAGACGCGAGCTCATCGAGGACCAGAACATCGGCCTGGGGGTCGCCTTCGCCGGTACGGCTCTGGCCATCGCCATCATCATCGCCGCCACTATTCTGAGCTGAGCCGCACACCATGACCCACGGTCGAATCGGGCGGCGGGAGAACGTCGCCCTGTTCACTGCGGCGCTGCTCGCCGCGATCGGCGGGCTCATCTACGAGCTCATCCTGGGCACCGCCGCCTCCTACCTCCTGGGCGACTCCGTGCTCAGCTTCAGTCTGGCCACCGGAATCACTCTGTTCGGCATGGGCATCGGCTCACTGCTGGTCAACCACTTCCGTGCAGCGCCTGCGGTCGTCTTCGGTGTCAGCGAGGTGCTCCTGGGCCTCATCGGCGGCAACTCCGTCCTCCTGCTGTACCTGGCCTTCGGGCGCACCCGCCTGCACTGGGTCGTCTTCGGCGGCATCAGCCTGACCATCGGCATCCTCATCGGCCTGGAGATTCCGCTGCTGGTGCGGACCTTCGCCGCCTTCGGGCGCCGCTCGACCAGCGAGCTGCTCGGCAAGGTCATGGCCATCGACTACTTCGGCTCCCTGGTGGCCTCCCTGGTCTTCCCCCTGGTGCTCCTCCCACAGCTCGGCCTCATACGCGGGGCCTACCTGGTAGGCGCCCTCAACGTCCTGGTGGCACTGCTCGTCCTGCTCCAGGTGCGCACACCGCGCAAGATTCTGTGGGCGGCCACCGCCGCCGTCGTGGCACTGGTCGGCATGTTCGCAGCCGCCAACCGCATCGAGCGCAGTGTGGAGGCGCTGACCTACAACGACCCGATCGTCTACTACCAGCAGACCGCCTACCAGAAAGTCGTCCTCACTCAGTACCAGGATGACCTGCGCCTGTACCTCAACGGCCAGCTCCAGTTCTCCAGCCTGGACGAGGCCAGGTACCACGAGACTCTGTCCGGCAGTGCCATGACCTCGGTGAAGAAACCCGCCCACGTGCTTGTGCTCGGAGGCGGCGACGGCCTGCTGGCCCGGGAGATCCTGCGCTACCCCAGCGTCACGGACGTCACCATCGTGGACATCGACCCTGATGTCACCGAGCTGGCTCGGAATAACCGCCTGCTCAAGGACCTCAACCACGCCTCCCTGTCCGACCCCAGGGTGAAGGTCGTCAACGACGACGCCTTCACCTACGTTCAGGACTCCAAAGCGACCTACGACGTCGCTCTCATCGACCTGGTCGACCCCTCCAACGAGAAGCTCGCCAAGCTCTACTCCACCGAGTTCTATCGGAACATCGAGGCGCGGCTGGCACCCGAGGGCGTCATGGTCACCCAAGCGACCTCCACCTTCTTCTCACCCCACGCCTTCTCCACGGTGGCCAGCACCGTCGCCGCCGCTCAGCCGGATCGACAGATCCTGCCCTTCTCCACCAATATCCCCTCCTTCGGGGAGTGGGGCTTCGTGCTATCCACCAGGACGCCGCAGAACCTCATCAGCCAGCCGCTGCCCAAAGGCCTGACCTACCAGGACCGCAAGACCCTGGAGTTCATCATGCGAACCAAACCAGCCCGCACCGAGTCCATGGAGCCCTCAACCCTTCTGCATCCGAGGATCGTTGAGGTCTACAACCAAGACATGCGGCAGTGGCGCTACTACTGACCAGGATGAAGCTTCGTCGTTTCCTGGTCACCGCGTCGAGCCGGCTGTCTTATCGCATCTCAGAGTCCTGACGGTCAGCCAGGCCGCGATCCCGGCAATCACCACACAGCTCATTAGGGATACGATGACCGCCATGCCGATGATGAACAGGTAGAGCATCGACGTCAGCGTTGCCAGCCAGATGAGTGCGACACGAGCGGTGCGAGGAACTGCTGGTGCCAGACATGCCCCGACGGCGATGGTCACCAACCCGCTGACGGCGAAACTCATGAAGCCGGGGTCAGTGACGTTGACTGACTCGAGCGTTCCTCCCCAGATGATGAGGAGGAGACCGCAGGCGGCAAGGCATGCTCCGGCGATGTCTCGTCCGCTCAGTTGCAGTCGAGGTGACTTGTCGTGGTTCGTTGCTGTCATGGTGTTGCTGTCCTTCCGATGATGAGACGTACAGCTGTCGCCACTGCGCCTGTCACTGTCCGGTGTTCGCTGAAGCCGCGAGCTCACGTCCCCAGCTGCGGGCGTCGGTCTCCTCGCCGGCGGCCAGCGGGCCTTTGTTCGCCGTGACCACGAAGCTCCCCACCGACGTCGTCTCCCGACCTTGGTGGCGCCGCAGCGCCTTGGCGATCGCCTTGGCCGCTGAACCGCTGAGCCAGTTCTTGGAGATGACCGTGTCGAAGGCCGCGACGCTGAGGGAGGCTGGAATCTCCGCGTTTCCCAGCCACTGACTGATCCCCTGGGAGGCGCCGTCCGCCCCCGCCTGCGCGTGTGCCTTGGCCCGTGTGGCCGTCGTCGGCAGGCCCCGGTTGTGGGTGGGGGCTCCCAGGATGAGCAGATCGAGGTCTGCGGACAGGGAGTTTGGAGCCTCATCGATGTCAACGACCTGAGCATCGACTCCGCCATCGATCAGTCCGGCGGCAATGGAATCAGCGATGGCTCGGGTGTTGCCGAAGCAGGACTCGACAATGATGAGCGCCCTGGTCATGGTGTCCTCCTGAGGGTTGGTGCCGGTGATGTCACTAGTGGCGCGGGGTCACGAGCCCACTGTCGGGTGTGACGCCACGTCGCACGCAAACGGAGCCCGCCGCTCTCAAGGCGGCGGGTCCCGTCAGACCGAGAGGATCGGTGGGGAGGAAGGACGAGCCGGGGCGACGAACGGCGTCGCCCCGGCGTGTCTCAGAGCTGGGAGGCGTCGACGGCGAAGGTGTTGCAGGCCTGCACTGAGCCGGAGTTCATCCCGGTGGTGAACCAGCGCACGCGCTGCTCGGAGGATCCGTGGGTCCACGTGTCGGAGTCGACGTGCCCCTTGGCCCGCTCCTGGATGTGGTCATCGCCCACGGCCTCGGCCGCGCCCAGCGCGCCCTTGATCTCCTCACTGCTGGGACGATTGAGGAAGGGCTTGCCGGTGTCCGGGTCGGGGGTGGAGGATGCGTGGTTGACCCAGATCCCCGCGTAGCAGTCCGCCTGGAGCTCCAGTCGCACCGAGTCGGAGGTCGCTCCGCTGCCCGAGCGGTCGGCCTTGGCCATCTGCCCGGTCAGGTGCTGGATGTGGTGGCCGAACTCATGGGCCACGATGTACTCCTCTGCCAGGGGCGTGTCAGTAGCCCCCAGGGAGCGCTCCATCTCGGAGAAGAAGCTCATGTCCAGGTAGACGGTCTGGTCCCCTGAGCAGTAGAAGGGACCTACTGCCGAGGAGGCGTTGCCGCAGGCCGAGGAGATCTGGGAGCCGTCCCACAGGACGAACTCGGGCTTGGCGTACTTGAGCCCCGCCTGGGCCGGCAGCTGCTCGGTCCACACCGCGTCGAGGGACTCGGCGGTAGCCACCATGCGGCACTGGGTGTACTTGTTGGCACTGTCCCCGCTGGTGCACACGGAGGTGTCGATCGATGAGGCCGTCGACGTCGTCGTCCCGCTCTGCTGCTGTGCCCCCAGCATGGAGGTCAGGTCCACTCCCGTGAGCTGGGAGATGAGAACGACGGCGATGACGGTCAGGATGGAGCCGCCACCGATCACGGCGCCCCGACCTCCGCCGGAACGGGTCTGGACCCGGTTGGGGTCGAGCTGGATATCGCGGTTGAAGGACACTGGCCACCTCTGAGAAGACGCCTGCAATGAGGCTCGGACGAAGCCCACGCTACCGTGACACCACCACTGGCGCGAAGCGGGGACACCGAGGAGAATGACGGCGGGATCCTGCACGGTCCCTGGAAGGCCTGGTCGGGGTAGCCTGATGCCGTGCTCTACGACCTGCTGTACAAGACCGTGCTCACCCGTATCGACCCCGAGCTGATCCACGACGTGTGCCTGGACGCGATCGAGATCACCGGCAAGGTTCCCCTCGTCAGGGACGTGGTGCGCCAGATGTGGGGGCGCAGGCCGGTCTTCCCCGTGCCCTCAGCCAACCAGGGCGGCCCCTTCGCCCGACCCGTTCCCGGCATCCTGGGACTCGCCGCGGGCATGGACAAGGAGGGGCAGGCCGTTGAGGGCCTGGACATGCTCGGCTTCGGCTTCATCGAGGTCGGCACCTTCACCGCCCACCCCCAGGGCGGCAACGACAAGCCCCGCATGTGGCGCTACCCGCAGATGCGCGCCGTGCGCAACCGCATGGGCTTCAACAACTCCGGGGCGGATGAGGCCGCCAAGCGCCTGCGGGCACTGCGCCGCACTCCCCGAGGACGCTCCATCGTCGTCGGCGCGAACATCGGCAAGACCAAGGTGACCCCGCTTGAGGAGGCGGTGGAGGACTACCGCTACTCGGCCGCGGCAGTGGCCCGCTGGGTCGACTACCTCGTCGTCAACGTATCCAGCCCCAACACCCCCGGACTGCGCAGCCTGCAGAGCGTTGAGACCCTGCGCCCGATCCTCGAGGCGGTGCGCGAGGCCGCCGACCGCGCCGCCAGGCGGCACGTTCCGCTCCTGGTCAAGATCGCCCCGGACCTGGCTGACGAGGACATCGACGCTGTTGCACAGATGGTCCTGGACATGGGCCTCGACGGGGTGGTGGCCACCAACACGACCATCGACCACGATCTGGGGGAGGGCGGCCTGTCCGGCGCCCCACTTCTGCCCCGCGCCCTGGAGGTCGTGCGCCGCCTGCGCCGCGGGTTGGGGCAGGAGCCCACGATTATCGGCGTCGGCGGCATCTCCTCCGTCATGGACGCCGAGCTCATGCTCGACGCGGGTGCGGACCTGCTTCAGGCCTACACGGCCTTCATCTACAACGGTCCCGCCTGGCCGGGGCGCATCAACCGGGCCCTGGCCACCGGCTCCGCCGCCCGGGCGACTACCTGAGCCCCGGGGCGACCGGCGCCGCCCCACTGAGTACCGGAACGGATCAGGAGGGGTACTGGCCCCGACTGACCAGGGCGGCGGGACGGCGCCAGCGCCGCAGCATGAAGCAGCGCGACATGATGTAGAAGAGGATCGTCCCCTCGTCCTTGACCTTCTCCTGACCGAACTTCGCGATGAGGCGGCGGCGCAGGCGCGCCCAGCACCACACGGCGTCGGCGATCGCCAACAGCAGGTAGCCGTTCATCGCCAGCACTGTGTAGAAGCTGACGAGCGGGTAGTGGGGCAGGATGTGGCTGAACCCGAAGGAGATGATGAGCAGGACGAAGATGAGGGGCATGAAGTACTCGCCCAGGTTGAAGCGCGCGTCAACGAAGTCGCGGATGTAACGCTTGATCGGCCCCTTCTCCTGGGACGGGAGGTACTTCTCCTCACCGGTGACCATGGCCTCGTTCTGGCGCTTCCAGGCGGCGTCACGGGCCGCTCGTGCCTCGCGCTTGGCGGCCGCACGGTCCTTGGGAACCACGGGGTGCAGGTTCTTGGCCTGCTGGTCCTTGCGCCGGGGCGTGGGGCGTCCCTTGCCTCCGGGCTTGGGGGAGGGCTCGGCCACGGGCTCCGGCTCAGGGGTCTGGCTGCGCTTCTTGAACAGGCTCACGGTGCCAAGACTAGCGGCAGCGGCGCGATACCCTGAAAACCATGATCACCGTTGATGCCGTGCGCACCGCCGTGCACACCTCCATGCCCACCATCGTCTCCGACCTGACGAACCTGGTCGCGATTCCCTCGGTCTCCGCCTCCAGCCACGACCAGTCCCAGGTCCAGTGCTCCGCCGAGGCCGTGGCCGCTCTCCTGCGCGACAGCGGCCTGGATGCCGAGATCCTCTCGGTGCCCGCCCCCGACGGCACCCTCGGCCGGCCCGCCGTCCTGGCCCACAAGGCCGGCCCCCAGGGCAGCCCGCACGTCCTGCTTTACTCCCACCACGACGTTCAGCCCGTCGGCGACCCGACCGGCTGGGACCAGGCCGACCCCTTCACCGCCGAGCGGCGCGGGGAGCGGCTGTTCGGACGCGGAACCGCTGACGACAAGGCCGGCGTCATCACCCACGCCCACGCCCTGCGCATCCTGGCCTCACTGGCCGACGGCGAGCTGCCCTGCTCCGTGACGGTCTTCATCGAGGGCGAGGAGGAGGTCGGCAGCCCCTCCTTCGAGAACTTCCTGACCACCCACCGCGACCGCCTGGCCTCCGACGTCATCGTCGTGGCCGACTCCTCCAACTGGAAGGTAGGCACCCCATCCCTGACCACCTCGCTGCGCGGCGTTGTCCAGGTCGACGTCCGTCTCGACATGCTCGACCACGCGCTTCACTCCGGCATGTACGGCGGCCCCGTGCTGGATGCCGCCACCGCCATGTGCCGACTGATCGCCTCCTGCCACGACGACGCCGGTGACGTCGCCGTGGCCGGACTGGTCAGCCAGCCCCAGGCCGATGCCGACTTCCCCGACTACCCGGAGGCCGACTTCCGCGCCGACGCCGGCATCCTCGACGGCGTCGAGCTCTCCGGCACCGGTGACCTCACCGCCCGGCTGTGGACCAAGCCCTCCCTGACGCTCATCGGCATGGACGTCACGCCCCTGGAGCTGGCCGGCAACGTCCTGACCCCCTCGTGCACGGCCCGGCTCTCGCTGCGCATCGCTCCCGGGCAGGACCCGGCCGCGGCCCAGGAGGCCCTGGTCGCCCACCTGGAGAAGCACGTGCCCTTCGGGGGCCGTCTGACCGTCACCGGCCGTGAAGCCGGGCCGGCCTTCGACGGCTCCGAGGTCACCCCCGCCTCCGAGGCCGCCCACTGGGCCCTGTCCACCGCATGGGACACCGAGGCCGTCAACATCGGGCAGGGCGGATCCATCCCCTTCATCGCCACCCTCAAGGAGACCTTCCCGGGGGCCCAGGTGCTCGTCACCGGGATCGAGGACCCCGACACCCGGGCCCACAGCGAGAACGAGTCCATGCACCTGGGCGAGCTCGAGCGCATCGTGGTCGCCGAGGCCCTCCTCCTGGCCCGTCTGAGCGGCGCCATCGACTCATGACGGCCACTGCTCAACGCGCCCGCTACCGGAGAACGAGCACGTGAGGGTTCTCCTTGCCCCTGGTGGCTTGTGGCCCGAGCCCGCTGGAGTGCCTCTGGCGGGCTCGGACAGCGGTCTCGCCCCGGGCCGGGTCGCCTCCTGTCTGGCGCGTGGCTGGCGGGCGGCGCGCCCCCATGACTTCCTGACCCTGCTGCCCATGGCGGACGGCGGACCGGGCTCGGCGCAGGTGATCGTCCCCGATCAGGTCGCCTCCCGGGAGGTCATTCAGGGGCGGGGCCCGCTCGGACAGGTCAGAGAGGTCGACCTGGTGCGTCTGGTTCCCAGGCCCTCACGATCCGGGAGCCGGCACTCCGCAGAGGCGAGCACCTGGTTCCTGGACGCCGCCCGTCTCCTGGCGCTTCCTTCTGATCCCGATGAGGCGGCCCAGGAGGCGCTGGAGGGCAGCACCTCCGGTTTGGGAGGAGTCATCGGTGCGGCCCTGAGCCGTACTGGCCCCTTGGACACGCTTGTGGTGGGGTTGTCGCGCTCCGCCGTCCACGACGGGGGCCTGGGAGCCATGGACGCGCTCGGCGGCCTGCGAGCAGCCAAGGACCTGCTGTCGCATCGCAGCCTGGGACTGGCCCTGGCCGACGACATCTCCCTGGGAGGCATGAGCGGCGCCGGGGCGGCTCTGGCGAGTATCACCTCCATCAGCCCGGAGCGGGCCCAGGAGCTGGACCGCCGCGCCTGCGCCAAGGCGATGGAATGTGTCAGGGTGGCCGAGGACCTCGATCCCGGTGGCCTCGGTGCACGCAGAAGTCTGCCCGTCGTCTCTGCACTCGACGACGCCGGGCCGTCCGCCTCCGCGCACACGGCGGATGCGGATGGAGCGGCTCGCCTGAGCGTGTCGACCTGGGGGACCGGGGCGGGCGGGGGCAGCGCCCTGTTGCTGCGGGCCCTGGGAGCGTGGGCGCGGCCCGGGGCACGAGTCATGGCTGAGCTCGTCAGTCTGAGCGATGCCGCCTACGGCCAGGACCTGGTGGTCTCGGCCTGGGGAGAGCTCTACGACGTCCTGGCTGATAGCGTCGTGGGCGTCGTCGGCCAGCAGGCCGCCTCACAGGCACAGCCGTGCATCCTGGTGTGCGGGCGCTGCGCCGTCAGTCGCGGAGAGCTGGCCGCAGCCGGTGTCACTAACGCCTACGGCCTGCAGGAGGCTCACGCCGCCGAGCCCTGGGAAGCGACTGACTCCCACGGACTGGAGCGACGACTGACGGACCTCGGCTCCCGGTTGGCCCGCACGTGGTCGCGCTGACCGGAGCACTGGCGTCAGCGTGCCGCTGCGGGCCAGTTGGGCTCAGTCGATGGGGGCCGCGGCGGTCGAGTCGCGCACGATGAGGTCAGGGGCGAAGAGCATCTCGGTGTCGGCCGGCCGCTGCCCGTTGAGCTGCGCCAGAAGCGTTGAGACGGCCGCCCGGCAGATGGACTCCACGGGCTGACGCACCGTGGTCAGCGGCGGGTCCGTCATGGGGATGAGCGGCGAGTCGTCATAGCCGATGACGGAGACGTCATGAGGCACGGACCTGCCCGTCTGGCGCACCCCGTGGACCACACCCAGGGCCATGACGTCTGAGGAGCACACGATGCCGGTGCATCCCTGCTCCAGCAGGTGCAGTGCTGCGCTGACCCCGCCCTCGTAGGTGTAGAGCGTCTCCACGATCCGCAGCGGCTCCTCGGGCAGGCCCTCGCTCATGGCGTCCTCGTAGCCGGAGCGCTTGCGCTGAGCCGGCACCATGCGCATCGGCCCCATGGCCAGGCCGATGCGCTGGTGACCCAGGGCGATGAGGTGATCCACCGCGATACGGGTCGCCCGGCGGTCATCGGTGGCGAAGCCCGGTGCCTTGATGGTTGGCGCGTTGCCGTTGATCGTCACCAGTGGTACGCCGCGCTCACGCAGGCGCTGGTAGCGGGTGACGTCACCGGTGGTGTCCGCGTGGCGTCCGGAGACGAAGATGATGCCGGCGACACCGCGGTCCACGAGCATCTCGATGTATTCGTCCTCGCTGATACCACCGGGGGTCTGGGTGCACAGCAGGGGAGTGTGCCCGGAGGGTGCCAGGAGCTGCTCGATCTGCTGGGCGAACAGCGGAAAGATCGGGTTGCTCAGCTCGGGCACGATCAGCCCCATGAGACCGCGGGAGGTCTGGTGCACCGACTCGGGCCGCTCGTAGCCCAGGATGTCGAGCGCAGCGAGTACCTGCCGACGGGTCGAGTCCGCCACATTGGACTTTCCATTGAGCACACGGGAGACAGTCGCGGTGGAGACGCCCGCCTGGTCGGCGATGTCAGTGAGAGTGAGTCTCTGTGGCATGAGTGAATCCTACGAAGAACGGTCAGGATGGAGGGGCCGACTCGCCTGAACCGACAGCGGAACGTCGCGTCCCTCGGCTGACCATCATCGCAGGTCATGTGCCGTTTGTGGGAATCCGGGACGGTGAGGTGGCGCCGTCGGTCCCTGATTCCCGGCTGATGGGACGGGAAGGATGCGTCAAGGCGCCCGGCCCCGATCAGCCCTTGACCGCACCCGAGATCGATCCGCCGACGATATAGCGCTGCAGGTACTGGAACAGAGCGATCACCGGGGCCATGGTGAGGACCGCCCCGGCGGCGAAGATGCCCAGGTTGTTGGAGCGGTCGCCGACGAGCATGCCGTAGAGCCCCACTGCGAGCGTCTTCTGGGAGTTGTCCGTCAGAATGATCGAGCCCAGAAGGAACTCGCTGATGACACCCACGAAGGCCAGCAGGAAGGTGGTGGCGATGATCGGCTTGAGCGTGGGCAGAAGGATGATGCGGAAGACCTGCCAGTGCGTGCAGCCGTCGATGATGGCGGCTTCATCGAGCTCGCGGGGAATCGTGTCGAAGGTTCCTTTGATGAGCCACACCTGCCCCAGTGCCCCGCCCATGAGCGCCAGGCTGTAGCCGGCCAGGGTGTTGAGGCCGAGGAAGGGGACGACCTGGCCGATGTCGGAGATCATCGTGTAGATGGCGATCATGGACAGGATCGCGGGGAACATCATAATCAGGAGCAGGGCGAGCAGGCCGCCGCGGCGCCCGGTGAAGCGGAACCGGGAGAAGGCGTAGGCCCCCAGCAGGGACAGGAAGACCTGAGCAGTGGCCACCACTGTGCAGATGATGATCGTGTTGAGGTACCAGCGCAGGAATGGGCCTCGCGCCCCCGACAGCAGGTTCTGGTAGTTGACCAGACTCACCTTGGTGGGGATCAACCCGGTGGATGCCACCGTGCCCAGGGGGTTGAGAGAGGCAGAGATGACGTAGAGGACGGGGAAGGCGGCGAAGACCAGGGCGATGACGCCGACGACGTGTCTCCAGCCGATCTCCCGGAACCAGCGTGAGAACGGCATGTGATTCTCGATGACGACGCTGTCCTCGGAACTGTTCGATACGGACCGGGACACGGACTGCGATGAGGTGCTCATGATGATGTTCTTTCCGAGGTCGGCTGGTCAGTTGACGTCTTCGAGCTTCTTGGTGGCTCGGAACTGCAAGGCGGCCAGGACGCCGGTGACGGCGAACAGGACCACGGAGACGGCCGAGGCGAATCCGAAGTCCGAGCCGGCACGGCCGAAGGCGATGCGGTAGACCATGGAGATGAGGATGTCGGTTCCGCCACGCGTGTACTCCCCAGCCGGGAACGGCCCACCCTCGGTCAGCAGCTGGATGGCATTGAAGTTGTTGAAGTTGAAGGCGAAGGTGCTCACCAGCAGAGGGGCGACGGCGACCAGGAGCAACGGGGTGACGATGCGCCATGTGGCCTGCATACCACTGGCGCCGTCCATCTTGGCCGCCTCCTTGACATCGCCGGAGATGGACTGCAGAGCGCCGGTGCACACGATGAACATGTAGGGGAAGCCCATCCACGTGTTGGTCAGCAGGACGGCGATCTTGGCCATGGTCGGGTCGGACAGCCACGGGATACTGACGTGCATCATCCGATTGATGAGGCCGAAGTCCTGGTTGTAGAAGTTCGACCACACGAGCAGCGAGATGAAGCCGGGTACGGCATAGGGCAGCAGGAGGAAGGAGCGGTAGAGCTTCTTACCCTTGATGCGATCATCATTGAGGGTCAGCGCCAGGAAGAAACCGAGGCCGAAGGTGAGCAGCACCGAGCCCAGGGCGAAGATGATGGTCCATGCGAAGGCCTTGAGGAACTGGGAGGCCAGGTTGCCCTCAGTGAAGAGCCGTGAGTAGTTGGCCAGTCCCACGTTCTGCTTCCATGACTGGGCCAGGCTCTCTCCCTCGGCGTTGACGAAGTGTTCGGACAGCCCCACCTTCTTGACCGAGTAGACGTCCCCGGTGGCGGTGTTGGTGATGGTGTCGGAGGACTTGTTGTAGACCATCCGCTTGGTTCCCTCGAAAGCGGTCCGGATGCCCTGAACCTTGACCGTGGTCTTGTCCGTGAAGGGAACCGACATGGCGCTGATGTCCTCGTAGGCGGTGTTGATCTGCCTGGGGGACAGGATCGTGTATCCCTCCGCTTTGGTGACCACGCCGTTGTCGACGGTGACGGTACTGGCGTCGACCTTCTCCAGCTTCTTCCCGTCACTTCCCCGCAGCACCTCCTTGGTCTGCGGATTGACGAGGAACAGTGAGAAGGGGCCCTTGGTGACGTCGCCGTCGGTCGCGACAGACAGACCATAGGTGGGAGAGTCCTCCGTGCGGACCATGGAGTTGTTGGTAATGGAGGTGATGGCCTCCTCCTTGGTCCCGCGGTACCCGTCCCCGAAGTTGGTGAAGGAGGTTTGAATGGTCAGCGCGATGGGGACGATGAGGAAGACGGTGAGGAAGAACGTGCCGGGGAAGAGGTACTTGGCGGGCACGAATCTCTTGGTCGAGTACAACAGGAACATGGCCCCCGTGGTCAGGACGACGATTCCCAGCCACAACCACATCCGATAGGCGATAAGAATTGGGACGAGGTAGATCGCTGCGACCAGCGTGAGGGACAGCACCATGATGCGACCGACGAGACCTCTGATGGTCGTGGTCTTCTCCCTCGGGGTGGTGGATGCGGACGTCATTATCTGCGGGTCCTTTCCAGAAGTGGGAAAGCAGTATGAGGAATAACCGGGTGCGTGGAGAAGCGTTTCGCTCTTCGGCGTTGAGACGGTTTACGAGCCCTTGATCGACGCCTTGATGGTCTGGCCGACCCCGGTCATGGTGCTGGCGGGATCAGCACCCCCGACGATGTTGGCCTGAGCGCGTCCAAGGGGTTCCCACACTGAGGACATGGCGGGAATCGCGGGCATGGGGTCCGCCTTGGCGGAGAGCTCCGCGAAGGTGACCATGTCGGGGTGCTCCGCCTTGAGCTTGTCCGCGAGGTCCTTCTGGGCCGGAGGCAGCTCGTTGCTGGGGAACATCGAAGACGCGAATGTCATATCCTTGGCCGCGTCGGCCACGAAGGTCTCGGCGAAGGCCTTGTTCTTCCCGTTGGAGGCGACATAGAAGCAGTTGACTCCGACGAAGGGCTTCGCCTGACTGTTCTTGATGTCTTTGAATCCCGGAATCCGAGTGAGCTGGTAGTCGATACCGGCTTTCTTGATGTCCGCCAGGGCCCATGGCCCCGAGATGAGGTAGGGAGCCTTGCCATCGGTGAACAAGGAAATGTGGTTGGCGTTCGTGACTGACTTCCTGAGGACTCCCTGCTGGCCGAGCTGGCGGATCTTCTCCGCGGCCTTGATGGATCCCTCTTTGCCGATGCCGAGGTCATTGGGATCGTAGGAGCCGTCCGGGTTCTTGCCGAACATGTAGCCGCCGGCGGCGGTGTAGATCGGCTCCATGTTGTAGGCGTCGCCCTTCTCGTCGATGGCCTGTGACAGGACGAGATCGGTTCCGGCCGCCTTGCCGGCCTCGATCATCTCCTCGATGCTGGCCGGCTGGGTCACTGAGGTCAGTGCCTTGTTGACGAACAGGCCCAGGCACTCGACGGCGTAGGGCGTTGCGTAGATCTGGCCGTCGTAGGTGACGGCCTTGAGCGCGATGTCGGAGTAGTTGGACTCGGCCTCGGGGCTCAGAACGACCGGCCGGATCGCGCTGTTCTGCACCAGGTTGCCGATCCAGTCGTGTGCGCCGAGGACGATGTCAGGGCCGTTGCCGGCCTGGTTGGCGGTGATGAAGTTGGGCTGCAAGTCGTTGGCGACGGTCTGGACCGCCACCGAGATGCCCTGCTGCTTGCCCCAGGTGTTGGCGAGCTCCTTGAGGGAGTCCGCCTTCTTCTGATCCGCCCAGATGACCAGATCGGCATCGGAGTCGCCTGCCGAGGCGTCAGACGCCTGTGAGGCAGCGCCGCCCGAGGCCGCCGTACCCGCAGTATTGCGCGAGCCGGAGCAGGCGGCCAACGTTGGCACGGTGGAGGCCAGAGCGGCCATCGTCAGGAAGGATCGGCGGGTGGGTGCCACAGGGATTCTCCTTCGAATCAGATCCGCAGCGAGGAGTTCCTCGCCTGGCACCATAATTTAATCGGCTTATGCAAAGATTGCAAGAGACTAATGAAACTTGCATCCGTGTGCCCTAGGTGTACTGATCGGGAGGGTTGGTTGAGGGGGTGTGATCTGAGTCTTTGAGGTGAGGAGAGCGCCTTGGGCTGGTTGAGTGGAGGTGTTGCAGTTCCCCATCAGCCAGACACGAAAGGTGCTCTCCTCATGTCCCACGCTAACGCAGCCCTGACCCCGCGTGCTCGTTTGAGGGTCGCCCGTCTGGTGGTTGAGGAGGGCTGGCCCGTCAGCGAGGTTGCTGCCCGGTTCCAGTGCTCATGGCCCACCGTCAAGCGCTGGGCCGACAGGTACAGGGCCGGCCAGCCCATGACCGACCGCTCCAGCCGCCCACGCTCGTGCCCTCACCGCACACCCAAGGCAGTGGTCAAACGGATCGTCTCGCTGCGCATGCGCCTGCGTGAGGGCCCCGTCCAGCTCGCTGCCCGCACCGGGGTCGCGGCCTCGACCGTCCACCGCATCCTGCGAGCCGCCCACCTCAACCGCCTGTCGTACACCGACCGGGCCACCGGTCAGGTCGTGCGCCGCTACGAGCACCCCTACCCCGGATCTCTTGTCCACGTCGACGTCAAGAAGATCGGCAACATCCCCGACGGTGGTGGATGGCGCTACGTCGGTGCGCGCCAGGGCGCGCGCAACCGCGCCTCCACCCCCGGCAAGGCCCGTAGCCAGGCCAGCCGCAGACCGGTGATGGGCTACGCCTGCGTGCACTCGGTGATTGATGACTACTCCCGCGTGGTCTACAGCGAGATCCACGACGATGAGAAGGCCGATACCGCCGTCGGAGTGCTCCAGCGCGCGGTGTCATGGTTCAGCGCCCGAGGAGTCAAGGTGGAGCGAGTCCTGTCCGACAACGGTTCTGCCTACCGTTCCCACGCCTGGCAAGCCGCCTGTCAGCAGCTGGGCATCAAGGCCAAGCACACCCGCCCCTACCGCCCCCAGACCAACGGCAAGATCGAGCGCTTCCACCGCACCCTGGCCGACGGCTGGGCCTACGCCCGCCACTACACCTCCGAGACCCAACGCCGCCAGGCCCTACCCGCATGGCTGCACCTCTACAATCACCACCGACCCCACACCGCCACCCAAGGCCACCCACCCATCACCCGCCTAACCAACCTCCCCGATCAGTACACCTAGGCAACGGTTGTGGCCTCCAGCCACGTCGTCGTCGCCGGGGGCACGAGTAGACGCCCCTCCTCCTGGCGCAGGGGCTGGGAGGATAGGAGGACCTTGGCCTCAGCCGGCAGGGTGACGGGGGAGTCGGAGGTGTTGACGACGACCAGGACGCCACGCACCAGGAAGGAGAGGGTCTGGGGCGGGCACCACTCCAGCCCGGTGACGAAGGCCAGGGGAGCGCAGGCCAGGTTGTACTCGTGCCGAACGTGGGCCGCGTGGCGCACGGTCGCAGTCGGAGAGCCGAACTGAGAGGACTGCACCTGCGTGTGCTCAGCCACCATGACGGCCAGCTCCAGGGGAGCGGTCGGCTTGTCGGAGTCGGACAGGGCGATCTCATCGCCCTGACGTAGGTAGAGCGAGCCGGGCAGGGCCAGCATCATGGCCTGCAGGGCGAGCCCTCGACGCAGCCGTTCCTCGTGGTTGACGGAGTACCAGCGCTGCCCGTCGCCCGGATCCAGGTGCTCGGAGAGAATGTGGGGAGGCAGGAATCGCCAGGTGGGGGGTGCCCCGAAGCGGTCATGCTCGTCCAGCGACCGGGTCAGGTGGGACGTGAGCGACTCGGCGTTCCACCGTGTCAGCGTCAGACAATCATCGCGCAAGTGGTGCACCCAGTCGTCCTGGAGGTGGTGACGCAGTGACTCCGGGTAGTCGGCGGTCACGTCGGCACCGATGATGCCCTCGTCGACGTACTCGGCCAGCTGGCCGTGCAGCATGGCGCAGTAGGTGCTGAGTCGATCCAGCCGGATTCCACTGGTGAGCTGGGGAGGCACGATCGTGCCCAGGTCGATGCCGGCCGCACCGGCCTGCAGGTAGGCCTCCGAACGGCGCAGCAGGTCGTCAGCGGCGCCTTCGAGACCGGTGACGAAGCCGGTGGTCTGCTTGGCGTAGGGGCCCGTGATCGGACCCAGTGCCCCGGAGATGCGCACGATGGTGCGCAACCCCTGCTCGCCGGCATCGTCGATGAAACGGCGGATCGAGTCCATCTCGGTGTCGATGTCGAGCAGGCTCGGACGGATAAGTACCGCGTCCATGCCCAGGTAGCGGGCGTGCTTGACGATGGGGGTGGTGCGGTCCAGCTCGGCCGCTCCCAGGGCAGGTGAGGGGATCTCGTAGACCAATGCGTGGCGCCACCACTCTTCCGGACCGTCGTAGGGCCGGTGAACGAGGGTTGTGGTGGTGGTCACGGCAGGTGTCTCCCTTCCACCGGGCGCGTGCCCGGGGACTTGACGTCCAAGAAGTGATTCATCGATGTGAGGAGGGTGCGTGGTGACCACAAGCTGGAGGGGTCGGGTACCGGTGCTCCCCTGGGATGGTGTCGGAGGTGTCGGAACGGTGACGACCATGGTAACCCGCTTCTGCGCTACCTTGTGACTATGTCAGCGCAGAAATCTGGATCCGAACCTGTGCGTATCGACGGACGAGACGCCCTTGACCTGTCCGGGTACCGGGTGCATGACGTGGAGCGCTTCGTTCACGAGCAGGCGAAGAACCCTCAGCGCACCCCTTTTGAACGCGACCGGGCCCGGGTCCTGCACTCCTCGGCGCTACGGCGTCTTGGGGCCAAGACCCAGGTGCTGGGGCCCGCCGCTGACGACTTCGTGCGCACCCGGCTCACCCACTCCCTGGAAGTGGCGCAGGTGGGGCGCGCCCTGGGACAGGCGCTGGGATGCGACCCCGACGTCGTCGACACCGCCTGCCTGTCCCATGACCTGGGCCATCCTCCCTACGGGCACAACGGTGAGAAGGCGCTCGACGTCGTGGCCCGCCAGATCGGGGGCTTCGAGGGTAATGCCCAGACCTTCCGGATCCTCACTCGGCTGGAGCCCAAGACCCTTGACGCAGCCGGGCGGCCGGTCGGCGTCAATCTGACGCGGGCCAGTCTCGACGCCGTCGCGAAGTACCCGTGGCTCAAGGGGAGGGGGCCGGGTGGACCGAGCGGGCGCAGTGCGCGCAAGTACTCCGCCTACGACGACGACTCCGAGATCTTCGCCTGGATGCGTCAGGGGGCCCCGGAAGGCAGGCGCTGCATCGAGGCGCAGATCATGGACCTGTCCGACGACGTCGGCTACTCCGTCCACGACGTCGAGGACGCGATCGCCCTGGGTCGCCTGGACCCGGCCTGCCTGACCGACCCCAAGGAGGTCGATGAGCTGCTCGAGGCCACGCGGGCCTGGTACGGCACCGACCTGAGCGCCGACGCCCTCGGAGCGGCTTTCGAGAGGCTGGCCGGCCGGCCCTACTGGATCCGCTCCTACAACGGCTCGGTGGCCGACGCAGCGCACCTGAAGAACCTCACCAGCGAGATCATCGGACGCTTCGTCTCCGCGGTCGCCTCCGCCACCCGCCAGACCTACGGCGATGGGCCACTGACTCGCTACGAGGCCGAGCTCGTCATCCCCGAGGAGACGGCCGCGGAGATCCTCCTGCTCAAGGGCATTGCCGTGCGCTACGTCATGGAGCCGCGGGAGCACGAGCCGGTCTACCTGCGCCAGCGCACCCTCATCTTCGACCTCGCCGACGTCCTCATGACCGGCGGCGGGAAGGGCATCGACCCGGTCCTGCTCGATGTCTGGCACCGGGCCGAGAACGACGATGCGCGCCTGCGGGTGGTGGTCGACCAGATCGCCTCCCTGACGGACACCTCCGCGCGGGCCTGGCACGCCCGGCTGTGCGGCATGTTCTCCGAGGTCTAGCCGTACTGGTCGGGGAACCCCCTTCAAGTCCTGGCGCAGGATGTCGGTAGCCTCGCCTACGATGACCCTGTGGCGGGACTGATTAGGCGTGAGGACATCGAGGCGGTGCGCGAGCGCGCCAGGCTTGAGGACGTCGTCGGTGAGCACGTGACCCTCAAGAGCGCCGGCGTCGGCTCGCTCAAGGGGCTGTGCCCCTTCCACGACGAACGCACCCCCTCCTTCCACGTCCGCCCCCAGCTCGGTTACTGGCACTGCTTCGGCTGCGGTGAGGGCGGTGACGTCATCACCTTCATCGAGAAGATCCACCACCTCGGATTCGCCGAGGCCGTCGAGTACCTCGCTGACCGCACCGGGGTCCAGCTGCGCTACGAGGAGGGCGGCGCGGTGCGGCGCGGGGTCGAGCCGGGCACTCGGCAGCGCCTCATGGACGCCAACCGCCTGGCCGAGGCCTGGTTCCGCGAGCAGCTCGCCACCCCGGAGGCACAGCCGGGGCGGGACTTCCTCACGTCCCGGGGCTTCGACCGCCATGCCGCCGCACACTTCGGCGTTGGCTACGCGCCCGCCGGATGGGACAACCTCGCCCGCTACCTGCGCGGGGCCGGCTACACCGAGGCCGAGCTGGTCGACTCCGGCCTGTGCAGTCGGGGCGGGCAGGACGGGCGCCGCGTCTACGACCGCTTCCGCGGCCGCCTCATCTGGCCCATCCGGGACGTTACCGGAGCCACCGTCGGCTTCGGGGCGCGCAAGCTCTCGGAGGAGGACCAGGGCCCCAAGTACCTCAACACCCCCGAGACCCCCGTCTTCCACAAGAGCCAGGTCCTCTATGGGCTGGACCTGGCCAAGCGGGAGGTCGCCCGCTCCCACCGGATCGTCGTCGTCGAGGGCTACACCGACGTCATGGCCGCTCACCTGTCTGGGGTGACGACGGCCGTGGCCACGTGCGGGACCGCCTTCGGTGCGGACCACGTGCGGGTCGTGCGCCGCCTGCTGGGGGATGTGGACGACCCTGCGGCGGGAGTGGTCACCGGTCAGGGGCGCGAAGCCCGTGGCGGCGAGGTCATCTTCACCTTCGATGGTGACGCGGCCGGCCAGAAGGCCGCGCTGCGCGCCTACGCCGAGGACCAGCGCTTCGCCACCCAGACCTTCGTCGCCGTCGACCCCGGCGGCCTGGACCCCTGCGACCTGCGCATGAAGGAGGGGGATTCGGGCATCCCGCGCCTGCTGTCCAGGCGGGTGCCGCTGTTCGAGTTCGTCATCCGCACCTCCCTGTCCCACCTGGACCTGGACACCTCCGAAGGCCGGGTCCGGGGGCTGCGCTCGGCGGCGCCGGTGGTGGCCGGCATCCGGGACCGGGCGCTCAAGCGCGAGTACACCCGGCGGCTGGCCGGATGGCTGGGCCTGCCCGATGCCGAGGTCCACGCCGCAGTACAGGCCGCAGGCAGGCGAGGGGCCCAGCCCAGCGCGGCGAGGGGCGGCCAGTGGCCCGCCGACGAGACCGCCGGTCCCGATGCCGCCGCCCCGGTGCGGGGGCTGCCTCCGGTGAATGATCCCGTCGAGCAGCTCGAGCGTGAGGCCCTGGCCGTCATCATCCAGTTCCCGATGGCGGCCCACCAGGCCGGTGCAGACGAGCTGGGGGCCGACTCCTTCGGCCAGCTCACCCACCGGGCCGTCTATGAGGCTGTCGCCGCCGCCGGAGGCACTGGGGAGGTGCCGGGGCTGGTCCAGCAGGCGGTGGCCGCCGGCATGGGGGAGCAGGAGGCGCAGCGTCGGGCCACACTGCGTTGGCTCCAGCAAGTGCGTGACGGCGCCATCGGCCTGGTCGAGGCGGCCATCACCGAGCTCGCCGTGGCACCCCTGCCCCTGCCCACGATCCGGGGGCGGGGCACCGAGGTGGACGCCTCCGGTCTGGAGCGCTACGCCAAGGGCGTGCTCGACTCCCTGGCCGTCATGGGCATCAACCGCCGGCTGGTCGAGATGCGCTCACGCCACCGGCGGATGTCGCCGCAGGAGGAGGGCTACCGCGAGCTGTTCTCACAGATCGCCGCCCTCGAGCAGCGCCGCATGCAGATCAGGCAGGGGACCTCCTGAGACCGGGCGGTGGCCCACGTCGGCGAGCAGGTGCAGGTAGCCTGGCGGTCATGCCGATCCTGCGCCGTCGTCAAGGCACACCCATCCGCTCCACCGCCACGCTTCCACTGCAGATGCGCGAACAGCTGCGCGAGCCCGACCTGGGGGCCGTTCCCCTGGACGCGGACGGCTCGGCGTGGGCGGTGGCCACGGCAGGCGCCCTGGTGGTCTTCAACGGGCGCAGCAGACCCGAGACCCACCCCTGGGACGAGGTGGAGCAGGGGAGCTGGGACGGCCAGGACCGCGTCTTCACCCTGAGGTGGACGCAGCAGGACCGCGAGGACCTGACTTTGAAGGTCCCGGCCGGAGTCCGCAACGGCGATGCCTACGCCTCAGCGGACGTGGCCCCCTTCGCCAAGGCCCTGCGCCAACGGGTCGAGGCCGCCATCATCCACAGCGCCGTGGCAACGCTCCCCAGTGGCGCCACGGCCACGGCCAGCGTGCGTCGGGGCAGTGACGGCGAGCTCTACTCCGTCACCCGGCCCCTGATCTCACAGGTCGATGAGGCGGAGGATCGCCGCGCGATTCAAGAGCTGGAAAACCGCGTCCGTGAGGGTGTGGGCCTGCCCACACGGTAGGATGTCGTTGGAATATCAGCGTTTCTTGTGCTTCGCTGGATTCGACGTCGCCGCGGGATGTTGCTAAAGTTCACTGCGCGTCAAACGCATTCCTGCGTAGCTCAATGGCAGAGCATCCGACTGTTAATCGGACGGTTGCTGGTTCGAGTCCAGCCGCAGGAGCAACCAGGGGAGTCCTCGGTCGATCAGGCCGGGGACTCTTCCTTTTCCATGTATTCGGTCCCGGGGTCAGGTGGCCTGTTCTGGATGGCGCTGGTGTGATGGCGAGCAGCAGATCACGAGATGGGTCGAACATGACCGCGTCGCTCCGGTCATGGGAGGATGCCGCCATGGCATACCGCGACATTCGCATCATCGGCGACCCGATCCTGCGCACCGAGTGCGACTGGATCACTGACATCGACGACTCCGTCAAGGCCCTCGTTGAGGACCTGCTCGAGACAGTCGATGAGGACGGCCGGGCCGGCCTGGCCGCCAATCAGATCGGGATCGGTCTGCGCGCCTTCTCTTGGAACATCGACGGGGAGATCGGCTACATCCTCAACCCCAAGATCGTCGAGGTCTCCAAGGACGAGTACCAGGACGGGGACGAGGGCTGCCTGTCAGTACCGGGTCTGTGGTTCCCCACAGAGCGGGCCTGGTACGCCCGTGCCGAGGGAGTGGACCTGGACGGCAAGGAGGTCGTCGTCGAGGGGGAGGAGCTCATGGCTCGTTGCATCCAGCACGAGTGCGACCACCTGGAGGGCCACCTCTACCTCGACCGTCTCGACCGCAAGAACCGGGCCAAGGCGATGAAGGAGCTACGAGCGCAGGGACTGTAACGTCCCCAGGACGCAAACCGGGTGGGGCAACAGGTTGCGAGACCTGTTGCCCCACCCGGTTTTCAGCAGGCGATGAGGCGTTTTGTGCTCGGCATTCCTAGCCGACGCGGTGCAGCCAGCGCACGGGCGCGCCGGCTCCGGCGTAGCGGAAGGGCTCGAGCTCGTCGTCCCAGGCCTGTCCCAGCGCCAGGTCGAGCTCGCGGCGCATCCTGTCAGGATCAGCAGCGTAGACGAGCGCGGCACGGATCCGGTCCTCGGGCACGACGACGTTGCCGTGAACATCCGTCTGGGCATGGAAGATGCCCAGGTCCGGGGTATGGGACCAGCGGCCGCCGTCGGTGCCGACACTCGCCTCCTCGGTCACCTCATAGCGCAGGTTCGCCCAGCCGCGCAGGGCGGAGGCAAGGCTGGCTCCTGTTCCAGCGGGCCCCACCCAACTGGTCTCGGCCCGCATCATGCCCTGGGCCGCAGGCTGCTCGGTCCAGTCGAGGTGGACACGCGAACCTAGCACCTCGGCCGCTGCCCACTCGATGTGGGGGCAGAGCGCCCGAGGTGCTGAGTGCACGAAAAGTACACCGCGGGTGTAGGCACCGATCATGAGTATCGCCTCCTGGTTGGTTTCGAGATTCGCCTTCCCCAACGGTCTCGACCCACAACCGGGCTCATGTCATGACGTACGCGGCATGCACGGCTATTGTGCCTGACCGCACCGGCCGGGTCCAGCGCCGTGGGTCACAGGCGAGGTCTCACGGCGGCTCCTGCACGAGCACGGCTACTGGCGGGTGAAGACCAGGGCGACGTTGTGTCCTCCGAAGCCGAAGGAGGTGCTGGCCGCCGTCGTCAGCTGGGGCAGGTCCCGGCCCTGCGGTCCAACAACGTCCAGCCCGAGCTGGGCCAGCTCCGGATCCACCCCGGCCGGCAGCAGCGTGGGCGGGGCACAGCGCGACTGCAGCGCCATGACGGTCAGCACCGCCTCCAGCCCCCCGGCCCCGCCCAGGAGGTGACCGGTGGCGGACTTCGTGGCACTGACGGCCGCGTTCGGAACCGTCTTGGCCAGGACACCGGCCTCGACGACGTCGCCGGCCGGTGTCGAGGTGGCGTGAGCGTTGACGTGCCCGACAGCGCCGGGGGCAAGCCCCGCGCGCTCCAGAGCCAGCCGCAGGGCTCGCTCCTGCTGCGCGCCCGATGGTTCGGGGCGTGCGACGTCGTAGGCGTCGGCAGTGATACCGGAGCCCGCCAGCACGGCCAGGATCCGAGCTCCTCGGGCCTTGGCATGCGCGGCGCGCTCCAGAACGAGGAGCCCGGCGCCCTCGCCCAGGACGAAGCCGTCGCGGTCCGGGGCGAAGGGGCGTGAGGCGGTCTGCGGGTCGGCGTTGCGCGTCGACAGGGCCCGCATGGCGCCGAAGGCTGCCACGGTCATCGGGTGGAGGGCCGCATCGGTCCCCCCGGCCACCACGACGTCAGCCCGCCCCAGACTGATGAGATCCGCACCGTAGGCGATGGCCTCTGCCCCCGACGCGCAGGCCGAGACAGGAGCATGGATGCCGCCGTGGGCCCCCAGCTCGATCCCGACGGCGGCCGCCGGGGCATTGGGCATGAGCGCCGGGACCGCCGTCGGCAGAACCCGCCGGGGCCCCTTCTCCCTCAGGGTGTCCCACGCTTCCATGACCGACAGGACCGGCCCCATGCCCGGGGAGACGGACACCGCCAGACGCTGGGAGGTGACCTGCGGGGCCCCCGCCTGCTCCCAGGCCTGGCGGGCGGCCAGCAGCGCGCACTGACTGGCACGGTCGAGACGGCGCAGCTGGCGCGGCGGGAGCGTCTCGGCGGGATCGACCGCCAGGGGGGCGCCGATCCGCACGGGCAGGTCATGGCTCTTGACCCACTCGTGCTCGAAGGCGCGAACCGCGCAGGTGCCCTCGTTCAGGGCGCTCCAGGTGGACTCGACGTCTGCTCCCAGAGGGTTGACGGTCCCCAGTCCGGTGACGACGACGTCGTCAGGGCGGCACTCGGCTTCCGGGCTCATGCGTGTCGTCAGGCCTTCTTGGAGATCACCAGGTCGACCAGCGCTCCAACAGTGGGCAGGGTCGGGATGAGGGAGTCGTCCAGGGCCACGCCGAAACGCTCCTCGACCTGGGTGGCGATGGTCAGCAGACCCAGTGAGTCGACGTCGAGGTCCTGAGCGAAGGTGGTCTCCCGAGTGATGTCCTTGGCGGCGACGCCGGACTCCTCGCTGACGATCTGAGTGATGACGGACAGGACGTCGTCCTTGCTCTGCTCAGCCATGGTGGCTCCTTCTGGTGCCGCGACGGAGCATTCAGGTTCCGTAGCGGCGCTGTGACTCGATGATGGTTGTGCTTCGCCGGCGGCTGCGCCGCAGGTCAGACCATTGTCCCAGATGAGAAGGGGTGTTCCTGAATCGGTGCGCCGCCGGCGTCGGCCTGCGGACGGGGCGCGGTCAAAGCGCCACGACCGGCCCCGTCCGAAGGTGATGGACGGGGCCGGTCGTGCAGGAGTGGATGTGGGTGCGTAGCAGGCGCGCGGTACGTCAGGCCTCTCGGCTGACAGCGAGTCGGCCCACGATGATCGCCATGTGCAGCATGAGGCCGTCACGGGCGTTCGTCGCGTCCCAGCCGACCTGCTCGCTGACCCGGCCCAGGCGGTATCGCACGGTGTTGGCGTGCACGAACAGGTTCCGGGCGGTGGCCTCCAGGCTGCCGCCCAGGGCCAGGTAGGTTGCCACCGTGCTCTCGAAGGGGTCGCCCATCTCGTGCAGAGGGGCGTGCACCAGGTTGAGGATCTGCTCGCAGGCGAGCTCATCGCCGGCCAGAAGGCGCTCAGGAAGGAGGTCGTCGGCGTGGACCGGGTTGGGAGCCTCGGCCCAGCCGGGCAGGGCTCGTAGCCCGGCCAGGGCCGAGCGCAGCGAACGACCCGCGTGCGAGATCCCTGGAACCACCGGGCCGACGACGGCCGACCCGCCCAGGCCGCCGGCCACCTGCATGGCCGCCTGGTCCACCAGCTGCTCAGGGGTGGCCTCCCGACCGGAGTGCTTGGATGTCGGAGCGTGAGCCGCCTGGCTGTCACCCAGGACGATGAGGACGGAGTCGCCGCGTACCGATACCAGACAGTCGCTGGCCAGGTTGCGGCACTCGTGGCGCAGCCTGGAGACGCCGAGCGCATCGAGAGTGGTCTTGGCGGCGATGGCCGCCACCGGCCCGGTCCCGTTCCAGCCGGCGGTTCCGGCTCGGGTCGCGGCGTCCTCGGGGGCGTCGTGAAGCATCGCATCGACCGCCACGGACTCCAACCGTGCGTCCCAGGCGCCGCGGGCCTCGGCCGCCCGGGCGTACACCTCGGCCGCGGCGAAGCCGACGTCACGCCCGAAGGTCAGGACGAGGATGCGGACGGTGTCATGGTCCTCCTCGGGCACGGCTCGAGGAGCCTCGTCAACAACGACGTCGAGGACGGTGCGCACCAGAGCCAAGGTCTGCTCCAGCGTGATGACGCCGGTCAGGGCCGCAGGCGCCACGGAGAAGATCTGTGAGGGGGTCAGCGGGGTCGAGGGGTTCTCCGCCGAGTCGACGAACATGGTGACGCCCAGGCGGGCGACCGCCGCGATCTGGTCGCGCGATCCTTCCGGTAGGGTTCGGTAGAAATCGTGGGCCGAACTGATGCGGTCCAGTGAGTGTTCAATAATTGTGTCCTGCGCCTGTCGCAGTGCAGACACTCCCGGAGCGCTCAACTCATCCATGCTGTGGATGCTACCGACTGGAATATCCTGAGGACAGTAGGTTCTCGATTGGCGCGGCGTGTGATCCAACACGAGTTTGTCTTGAAAATACGGGGATAACTGAGGGTGGTGTGTCGTCGAGGCGGAGCGGATTAGGCAGGTTACAATAGCGTAACCATTGTGGAAGCCATGGTATGTGAATCTGCAATGACCTGAACGTGCGTGTCGTATGTCAGCATGGATGCGCGCAAGCAGGTGCCTAGCTAGATAACTCGGAGGCTCAGGATGACGAAGGCAACCCGCGCAGAGGAAGATCTTCTTGGTGCACGGGAAGTTCCATTGGAAGCCTATTGGGGAATCCATACGCTACGTGCGATGGAGAACTTCCAGATCTCTGGATCGGTGGTTGGTGACGAAGAGGCCTTTGTTCGCGGCATGGTGCAGGTGAAGAAGGCGTCAGCGTTAGCGAACAGTGATCTGGGGGCTCTTGACCCGGAGGTCGCTGGTGCGATTGTGTGGGCGTGTGACCAGGTGCTGGTCGCCGAGCGTTGCCTCGATCAGTTCCCGGTCGACCAGTTCCAGGGGGGTGCTGGGACCAGCGTCAATATGAATACCAACGAGGTGATCGCCAACCTCGCGCTGGAGTACCTGGGATATGCCAAGGGCCGTTATGACATCATCAACCCCAACGATCATGTCAACAAGTCCCAGTCGACGAACGACGCTTACCCGACCGGATTCCGCTTGGGGCTGTTCACCCTTGTCGGTTCGCTCATCGAGGAGCTCGAGCGACTCATTGCCGCGATGCGAGCCAAGGGGGCCGAGCTCGTCCATGTTCTGAAGATGGGGCGCACTCAGCTTCAGGATGCTGTTCCGATGAGCCTGGGGCAGGAGTTCGAGGCCTTCGCCGTTCTGCTGGAGGAGGAGGTCAGTCGGCTTCACAACAATGCCGCCCTGCTTCTGGAGGTGAACCTTGGGGCCACGGCGATCGGCACGGGGCTCAACACGCCTCCGGACTATCAGCGCACTGTTGTCGGGCGTCTGCGGGAGATCACCGGTCTGGACATTCGAGGAGCGCATGACCTGCTGGAAGCCACGAGTGACACGGGTGCCTACGTCTCGATGCATGCGGCGATCAAGCGCCTGGCGGTGAAGCTGTCCAAGATCTGCAACGACTTGCGCCTGCTGTCCTCCGGGCCTCGTGCGGGGCTGGGGGAGATCAGGTTGCCTGAACGCCAGGCCGGTTCCTCCATCATGCCGGCCAAGGTCAATCCGGTGATCCCCGAGGTGGTCAACCAGGTCTGCTTCAAGGTCATGGGGAACGATGTGGCGCTGACCTTCGCCGCTGAGGCGGGACAGCTCCAGCTCAACGTCATGGAACCGGTGATCGCCCAGGCGATTTTCGAGTCGATCAATCTGCTCACCCGCGGGATGTCGACCCTGCGGGAGCTGTGCGTCGTGGGGATTGAGGCCAACGAGGAGGTGTGTCGCCGCAATGTGCTGGACTCGATTGGAATCGTTACCTACCTCAACCCGGTGATCGGTCATCACAACGGCGACCTGGTGGGCCGTGAATGCGCCCGTTCGGGACGCAGCGTGCGCGAGGTGGTTCTGGAGATGGGGCTGCTCGATGAGTCTGTTCTTGATGAGATTCTCAGCCCCGAGAACCTTCTGCGTCCCCATTTCCGCGACTTGAACGTCTACTCAGGATCCGATCCGTCAACTCCGCCGGTTGTGTCCGCGGCGCCTGGCGCGGAGGAGTAAGGGGAATCGGCCTTCCGAAGGTCGGCGGGCAGTCGGCGGCTTGTCGCACTGCCTCACCGACATCGGAGGGCTGCTTCCGGCTCTGTCTCCCAAGGCATCATGAGAAGGATCGGCAGGAACGGACGACAGGGGCGTGAACATCCTTGCCGATGATGTTGAGACCTTGCGGATCCACCTTCGCCTGGGGAGGCCTGGAGTGCCAGAAGACGTAATTCTGGCTGTCGCCGTCGTTCGAGCCGAACGTGACTTTATTGGAGGCTCCGATCCAGACCGTGTTGTCGAAGCCGTTGACGGTCAGTGACTCGATCTCCCCTTCGATGACGACCACAAGACTTTGTGCGGTGATTGTTACGTCTCGAGCACCTGCCGAGACCTTGACCACCTGATCGGTGGAGAGCTCGTTAGCGGTGACGCTGACCTGCTCGGAGGCCGGTATGACCTTGGTGACCTGGGCCTCCGCCTGGGCGCGGGTGTCCTCCGCGTCGTTGTTGATCAGCTCGTCGTCGTACTCCTGGATGTCAGAGGACGTGCAGTTGCCGTACTCCAACGGATCCATGGGGCTGGGGTCCTCCAGCTTCCCGGTGGGCTCCTCCGCGCCCTCCGGGGCGGCGTCCTGAGCCTGGTCCGGAGGTGCCGACGACGTCCCCCTGGCGCCGGTCCAGCCGACTGAGCAACCGGACAGGGTCAGCAGGCACGCGGCCATGAAGGCGGTCGAGCGCAGGAGCTGGGAGCGGGACACGGGAGGACCTCATTCGGCAGACATGGTGGTGCCGGTGGAACACGGAAGACCGCGCTCCACCGGCACCACAATTGGTCAGTGCGTCCAACTATAGCCGCACGGAGCGGATCAGGACTCCCCTCCCTGGGACCCGGAGGTGCCTGCGTTGACGTTGGTCAAGTCATAGCGGGCAACGGCCTGGGCCAGGACGGAGCGGTCGAGGCGCCCCTGCTCCACCAGAGCCTGGAGGGCACGCACCACCACCGACTGGGCGTCAATGAGGTAGTGGCGTCTGGCGGCGGCCCGGGTGTCGGAGAATCCGAAGCCGTCAGCGCCCAGGGTGTAGTAGTCACCGGGCACCCAGGCGCGGATCTGGTCGGGGACCAGGTGGTCGTAGTCGCTGGTGGCGATGAAGGGACCAGTGGCCTCGGAGAGCTTCTGCGTCAGGTAGGGGACCTGCTGCTCGGCGTCGGGGGCCAGGAAGTTGGCCTTCTCCACCTCCAGGGCCTGGCGCCGCAGCTCGTTCCAGCTGGTGACGGACCAGGTGGCGGCGCGCACGCCCCAGTCCTCGGCCAGGATGCGGCGAGCCTCCTCGATCCAGGGCACTCCGACGCCGGAGGCCAGGAGCTGGACCTCAGGGCCCTCGCCGTCAGGAGCCGTGCTGATGCGGTGAATACCACGCAGGATTCCCTCGACGTCGACGCCTTCGGGCTCAGCGGGCTGGTGAATCGGCTCGTTGTAGACGGTCAAGTAGTACATGACGTCGCGGTTGCGACCCGAGTCCGGGCCGTACCAGCGCTCCAGGGCGTCGCGCACGATGTGTCGGATCTCGTAGGCATAGGCCGGGTCGTAGCTGACGACGGCGTCGTTGGTGGCTGCGATGACAGGGGAGTGACCGTCCATGTGCTGGGTGCCCTCACCGGTCAGGGTGGTGCGCCCGGCGGTGGCCCCAATGATGAAGCCGCGGGTCAGCTGGTCGCCGGCAGCCCAGAACTGGTCGCCGGTGCGCTGGAAGCCGAACATCGAGTAGAAGATGTAGACCGGGATCATGGGCTCGCCGTGGGTGGCGTAGCTCGTACCGGCCACCTGGAACAGGGAGGTCGAACCGGCTTCGTTGATGCCCGTGTGCATGAGCTGACCGGAGGCGGACTCCCGGTAGGACAGCATCATGTCGGCGTCGACCGGTGTGTAGTTCTGACCCTGGGTGTTGAAGATCTTCTTCGTGGGGAAGAGTGACTCCAGCCCGAAGGTGCGCGACTCGTCCGGAACGATCGGGACGATGCGACGGCCGATGCCCTTGTCCTTGATGAGCTCCTTGAGCAGACGTACGAAGGCCATCGTGGAGGCGACCTCCTGCTTGCCCGAGCCGCCCTTGAGGATGTCGTAGGTCTTGTCACCGGGCAGCTCGAGCTCGACACCGGCATCGCGGCGCTCGGGGATGAAGCCGCCGAGCTGGCGGCGCCGGTCCAGCATGTAGAGCAGCGAGGGGTCGTCTGCGGCCGGCCGGTAGTACGGCGGCATCTTCGGGTTGGCCTCGAGCTGCTCGTCGGTGATCGGGATGTGGAGCCGGTCGCGCAGGGCCTTGAGGTCGTCCAGCGTCAGCTTCTTCATCTGGTGAGTGGCGTTACGGCCTGCGAAGTGGCCGCCCAAGAGGTAGCCCTTGACCGTGTGCGCCAGGATGACAGTGGGCTGGCCCTTGTGCTCCGTGGCCGCCTTGTAGGCGGCGTACATCTTGCGGTAGTCGTTGCCGCCGCGCTGCAGGGCCCAGATCTCGTCGTCGGTCCAGTCCTTGACGAGCTCGGCGGTGCGCGGGTCGCGGCCGAAGAAGTGCTCACGGATGTAGGCGCCGTCGTTGGCCTTGAAGGTCTGGTAGTCGCCGTCGAGGGTCTCCATCATGAGGTGCTCGAGGGCGTGGTCCTTGTCCGCGGCGAGGAGCTGGTCCCAGCCACGGCCCCAGATCACCTTGATGACGTTCCAGCCCGCGCCCTTGAAGAAGGCCTCGAGCTCCTGGATGATCTTGCCGTTTCCGCGCACCGGGCCGTCGAGGCGCTGCAGGTTGCAGTTGATGACGAAGGTGAGGTTGTCCAGTTGCTGGTTGGCGGCCAGCTGCAGCATGCCGCGCGACTCGGGCTCGTCCATCTCACCGTCACCCAGGAAGGCCCAGGTGTGCTGCTGAGAGGTGTCCTTGATGCCGGCGCCCTGGAGGTACTTGTCGAACCAGGCCTGGTAGATCGCCTCGGACGGGCCAAGACCCATGGAGACGGTGGGGTACTCCCAGAAGTCCTCCATGCGGCGCGGGTGGGGGTAGGAGGGCAGACCGCGGCCACCGGCCGGGCGCGACTCCTCCTGGCGGAAGCCGTCCAGGTCGGCCTCAGTCAGACGGCCCTCGATGAAGGCGCGGGCGTAGTTTCCCGGTGAGGCGTGGCCCTGGAAGAAGATGTGGTCGCCGCCGCCCGGGTGGTCCTTGCCGCGGAAGAAGTGGTTGAAGCCGACCTCGTAGAGGGTCGCGGTCGAGGCGTAGGAGGAGATGTGTCCGCCGACCCCGACCCCGGGGCGCTGGGCGCGGGTGACCATGACGGCGGCGTTCCAGCGCAGCCAGCGCCGGTAGGTGCGCTCGGCGCTCTCGTCGCCGGGGAAGTAGGGCTCGTTGGCGACGTCGATGGTGTTGATGTACGGCGTCGTCGTCTCGGTGGGGACCGTGACGTTCTTCTGTCGGGCCTGAGCCAGCATGCTCAGCAGGATGTAGCGCGCACGCTTGGCGCCCTTGTCCGCGATGAGGGCATCGAGGGACTCGTGCCACTCCTTGGTCTCCTCTGGGTCGTTGTCGGTCACCTTCGTCAGGAGGCCGTCAATGAGCGGCGTGGAGTCACTGGTGGGGCTCACGGAATCCTCTTTCCTCGCGTCTGTGCGGTCGGCCTGAGCCTCATTGCGTGCCGTGGCGCCGAAGGCGGCGTCGGCGTGCGCCTGAAGTCAGGCCACTGTGGATGACGGCCCTAATCTACGACCTGCAACGGCGCGAACGCTGCACCCAACGGGAGGAAAGTCCTACCTCACGTATGATGTGGCTCACATAATGATGGGTTGATTTCAGTTCCTGGGGCAGAGGGAGCGGAGCCTCGAGATCGCGACCGCACCGGAACCGACCTTCAAAGGAAAGTCCAAGGTAACCTGACGTGCGTGTTCACTTGCGCGGCTGGTGCCGGGTGCGGTGGGCTAGTACCCATCGCCCAGCAACGGGCGGGCGGTAGACGGGCTGGGCCCAGAAGGACGGTGTAAAGACGTGGCGAGTACAGCGGGTGGGGCTTTCGGCTTCGCCTCCGGTCTCATCATTCAGGAGTTCGGCTACGACGACGACGTCGACGAGACCTTGCGGCAGGCCGTCGAGGCCGAGACCGGAACCACTCTGGTGGACGAGGACTATGAGGACGTGGCCGACTCGGCCATCGTGTGGTGGCGCGACGAGGACGGCGACGTCGACGACCTCACCGATCTCCTCGTGGACGCTCAGGCCAACCTTGACGGTGCAGGACTCATCTGGGTGCTGACGCCCAAGGCGCGCACCACCGGCGCCGTCCCGGCCGCTGAGGTGGAGGAAGCTGCCCAGACGGCAGGCATGCATGCGACCTCCGCCGCTTCCATGGGACAGCACTGGAGTGGCATCAGGGTCTCCAGCCGAGGACGCTGAGGCGACCCGATCGCATCGCGGCATGCTGCGCACTCAGCGGCTGAGATGAGCCGGGACGAGTGGTGGCCCGTCCGGTGAGGGCGGTAGAGTCTCCGGCGGAGGCGGCTTCCGTCGTCCGTTGTGTGTGCAGGCACTGGGAGCTCGGGCAACGTGCTCCCGGCCGCCACTGCACCTGGACCTGTAGCTCAGTTGGTAGAGCAACGCGTTTACACCGCGTCGGTCGTCGGTTCGAGTCCGGCCGGGTCCACCATGCGTGTGGCTGGGCGCCGGCGTGCCCGCACTACCTCAGGCTTCACTCTGCGAGCCGAGGCGTCGAGCCAGGCCGGCGACGGCGTCGACGAGTTCCGTGATTCCCGGGTCCTCGACGGGGAAGTGGCCGCACTCGCGCAGGATCACCAGGTCGGCCGGACCCGCTGCTCGCGACAGAACTCGGGTGCTGAGCTCGACTGGTGTCCACGCGTCCCGACCTGGGTGCAGCAGCGTCACCGGCGTGCGGTTGCGCTCGGGCGGGGTGTGTGTGAACCGCAGGTAGGAGGCGAGAAACCCCAAGGGGACTCTGGCGGCGCCCCCACGCGGATCGATAGAGCACAGACGAGACAGTGCGCGATCGCGGCTCATCCTCCGCAGATTCGCCACAGCGCTCATCGAGACCATGGTGCGTGCCAGCCCTCTTCGGGCGAGCACCGACAATGGCCCGCCCAGGACGCCTAGTGCTCCTGCACGCGTCATATGCGCTCGGGCGCGCCAGTTGCCCGGGTCGAGCAGACACGTGGCCGCCACCGCCGCAACATGCGGCGAACGGGCAGCCACCTCATAGGCGAGAAGGCCACCGATGCTAGCGCCCAGAATCACCAGGGGGCGGTGGTCGCGCTCGGCCTCAACGAGGTCGATGAGGAGATCGACCCAGGTGTCGTAACGCACGGCTGCAGGATCCGGTGACCTCGTGCGTCCGTACAGAGGCAGGTCGACGGCACTGATGTCAATGCCGCGTGAGGCCACCAGCGCGGCGATGGGCCACAGCGCCCCGCTGTGCCCGCCCGCCCCGTGGACGAGCAGCACCCGGGCTGGCGCCCCCGGTTCGGGAGCGCGCGCAATGTGCACACGATGGCCGTGCCACCGCCACCACGTCGACTGAGGCGCCAGCGAGGCCGCGTGCTGGTGGTGGCGCGGTAGGAAGGGCACGTACGGATTGGCCTGCATACGTCGATGCTAGTTGCGCGAGCCGCGGCGCCTGCGCTTGCGTCTACGACGGAGGTAAAGATGCCTACTGCAAGCTCCCTAGCTGACCCCTTATCCGTGCGATAGTTCTGTCAATCGGCCAGAGGAGAGGCAATGAGTGACGAGCAGACGGGCATGCCGGCGGAGCTGTCCGAGGCGCTGTCGGAGAATGAGGCGGCGGAGAGGATATTCGAGGCTCTACCCCCATCGCACCGTAACGAGTACCTGCGATGGATCGGTGAGGCGAAGCGCGCCGAGACACGTCGTCGCCGGGCCGTCAAAGCAGCAGAGATGATGGTGGACAAGCACGGATAGTCCCAGCCCGGACCTGGCTGCCCGCGCCGAGCCGTCGTCATGGTGATAGGCGGGCACAGTCCGGCGTCTCGGTGCAGTGCCGCCGTTGACGCGATTCCTCAGGCGCGCTTGGCGAAGCGGTGGTGCTGGTCGGCGTGGGTGCCGAAGTGCTGGGGGCGGTGCTGTCCGCGGGCAATGACCTGATCGTCAATCCAGCGCTCCCAGTGCGTTGCGCGCTTCCGATCACCCGCACTCAGTGGTGCGGCCACGCCGGCGTCGAGGAGGTCGTCGAGGATCAGGAACGAGGGCTCGGGAGTCTCAACGTTCCAGTCGATAAGCCCCCATGGCCCGTCGGGGCTGAGGAGAACCAGCGAGCGGTTGAGGTCGTGCAGGTCGTTGAAGTGCTCGTCCTTGCCGCTCGTGGAGTTCCAGTACCAGCGTGCCAGCCGGAACGACTCCGACACCTGCGTCCAGCTCCGATAACGCTCCCGCAGGCCGCGATCCAGGATAGAGAGCGTGTCCCAGGTCTCCTCCTCGGTCAGCCAGCCCAGCGCGAGTCCGCAGCGCGTCAGCATGGCGGCACGGACCAGGTCCCAGGCGGAGAAGTCCACGTTGCGGATGTCCCGATCGTTGTTGAGCATGCGCTCAAGGCGCCACAGTGTCTCGGCTGCGTCTGAGGATGACTCGGCAGACTCTCGCAGCTCGTGGCGTTCAGCCTCCGCCAGCGAGGTGTCGACCCAGCGGGCGCGCTCCGCTTCGAAGCCAGAGCGGTGGCCGGAGGTGATGAGCCAGTGAACCCGGGAGAGGAGGTCGGCGCGGGAGCACACTCCCCAGTCGAGGGAGAGCATGGTGCGCGTACCGTCAAGATCAGAGCAGGTGAGACGGTCCCACGGGTCCCGGCGGCACAGGGAGTACGGCGCGCAGATCGCCAGTAGTCGTTCATGTGGGCCGGCGGTGAACTCATCGGGCGCGGAGACCCTGACAGGCCGATGGTGCTCAGTGAGCTCATTCCATGTGGACTCCTCACCCCGGTGCGGGGCCGAGGCGGCCTTATCGCGGCGCAAGCGCATTTTTTGATGGATTGTTTTGGAGATCTCGATGGTGGCGATCACTCCAAAAACCGCCAAAGCGGCGGAGAGAAGCAGGGTCTGCACGGACATGACGAGAATTGTGCAACATGTGAACAGGTGAGTGCCACATTGATGCACATGGCTCGACATCGGATTATTGAGTTGAATGCCTGTTTATTTACAGGTTGTTGATGAAAGTTTCGAGGCGTTTCATTCCCTCGTGCAGCTCGTCGCGGGAGGCGGCATAGGACAGTCGCACGTGGGAGTGGGCCGTGGTCGTGGAGAAGTCCTGCCCTGGAGTGAGGGCCACATGCGCCTCCTCAAGTGCACGGTGACAGAAGGTCTGGGCGTCGAGCCCTGTGGAGGAGACGTCGAAGTAGACATAGAAGGCGCCGTCGGGCAGGACTGGGACTGGAAGGCCGATGTGTTCCAGCCCATCGAGCACGATGCTCCTGCGGGCGAGGAGCTCGTGGCGGCGCTGCTCGCACACGGAGATGGATTCGGGGGAGAAGACCGCCAGCGCGGCCTGCTGAATGGGCGTCGAAGCGCACAGGAAGTAGTTGACCGCCAGGTTCTCGACGGAGGCCACCAGCTGCTCGGGAAGAATCGTCCAGCCCAGTCGCCATCCCGTCATCCCGAAGTACTTGGAGAAGGAGTTGATGACGATGGCCTCGGAGTCGGTCTCCAGGACGGTGCGGGCGGGTGCGCCGTCCTCGCCCGGATCGGCCAGGCCCAGATAGATCTCGTCGACGATCCGCCAGGCGCTGCGTTCGCGTGCCAGTGCACAGATCGACTCCAGCTCCTCGAAGGGGATCGACGTGCCCGTGGGGTTGGAGGGGGTCGCCAGCATGACCGCGCTCGTCTGAGGAGTCCACGCCGCCTCGGCTGCGGCCCGGTCCATCTGGTAGCGGCTGGCAGGACTGGTGGGCGCCAGAACGATCCGACCGCCGTAGGTCTCCACCAGCTGCCGGTTGCAGGGGTAGGACGGATCGGCGATGACGACGTCGTCACCGGACTGGGTGGTAGCAGCGGCCACCAGCAGGAGCGCCGAGGACGCGCCGGTGGTGACGACGATCCGGGCAGGATCGACCTCGACGCCGTGCCTGTCCCGGTAGAAGCCCGCGATGGCCTCACGCAGTGCGAGCAGGCCCAGGGCGGGGGAGTAGGGCAGGGGCCGGCCGTCCATAACGCGGCACATCTCCTCACGGACCGCGGGAGGGGCGCCGAAGTCGGGCTCGCCCAGACTGAGCTTGGCGATCGAGTGGCCCTCCGCCTGGAGGATTCCAGCGCGTTCGCCGATGCTCATCGCATAGAAGGGCTGAGCGGCTGAGGCCCGGGCGGCGATCTTCATGACGTCTCCTTGACGCGGGGGTAGGACAGGGACAGTGTCCCCCTTCCCGTAGCGGGAGGGCAAAGGTTCCGTGAGGGAACAGCGATGTTTCGAGAACCGGAGGTGAGGGTTTGTATAGCGATGCTGTGGTGCGCTTCAGCAAGCTTGACACAAACAACTGGAAGCCCCTACTCGCCTTCCGCAAGCGTCTCATCGCGGGTGAGGTGGTTCAGGAATCGAGCACGGCTAGCGTAGCGCCTACCGCGCAGGCCAGCGAGACCCCGACGGCCCGCGGCATCCGTAACATGACCTGCCGTCCGATCAGCGCAGCCAAGAAGCAGCAGATCGTCGATCTGGCCCGCACGGGCATAGCTGTCAGCCAGATCGCTGCGGAGGTCGGCGTCGCAGAGACCACTGTCCGTGCCACCTGCCGCCAGGCTACGCAGCCGCCCCGCCGCAGGCGACGCTTCACCAGCGATGACCTCCAGCGTGCTCAGCAGCTCCACGCTCAGGGGCGTACCTACATCGAGATCGGGATGGAGCTCGGCTTCGGGCGGGACACGGTCAAGAAGCATCTGGCGACGCAGATGTGAGTATCCAGAACGGCACGACGATGTTGGTGCAACACCTCCAACGTCCAGCCGGTCTATTCACGCGCGGCATATCTTCTGCACCCGCACTCCCCACACCGCTCATACATCGTCATGCTCGGTGCGAGTCGCGTGCGCTGGCGCAGGGCATGCTGCGTGATGGCATGCCCGCAGGTGCACAGTGGTACTTGGGCGAGGCACTGTGGTGGCGGCTGGACTCGTGTCTTCTTGCCAAGCACAACGCTGCCGTCACCAAGGAGGACGTACGGAACCAGGGGGAGTGGTCCGCCTGGCTGCTCTTGCTTGAGCCACTCGTAGTACCTCCTGGTGATACCTCGCCGACTCTCAAGTTCATAGTCAGGGAGTTCTCTATCGAGCGGAAGTGGCTGCGGCACGTGCAGTGCCAGGTGACGGCCCGGCTCGATAGTTTGGTCGATTGTCGCCCACACAGTGAAGACGGCAAGCGACTTTCGGAGATCGCCCTTGGGATTGATGCGTTTGGTGCAGACAGACCAGCGTGGCCGCAGGTGTGCGGGCATGGCTCCGACTCGACTGATGCGGTGCTCGATAGGGCCGTAGTTAGTGATGTGGACGCAGCAGCCTGGGTTGCCGATAGCCGGCTCAAGGCCAAGCCGGAGCCCCTTGGGTTGATTGACGGCCTTGGGGACTGTCCGAAAGAGAAAGACCAAGGCTGCGATCGCGACGGGGACAGCGCTGAAGATAGTGGCCCAGTTAGCGGCTGTATTCAGCATGACCATCCTGTCCGCTTGGGGGAGTGCAGACCAGCGGTGGCACTGGTGGCCTGCATGAGGTGTCGCTGTCGTCTGGTCTCGTGCAGCGCTTCATCATCGTAGGCCGCCCAGCCGCGCCAGCTCTGGGCTCCCGCGTATCTTCGGCATCGCACTCTGGTAACGATGCACGCAGTCGGCGGCCGGAGCCGGTCCACGAGCAACCTGCACTTCGTCAACAGCAGGCACTCGCTGACAGCGGCGGCTTTCCCCGCACGCTACCCAGGCAGAAGGCAGGAATCGCCCTCACCGTCGTCGCCCCGGACATCGCCAACCAGCCCGTCCTAGCGCGCTTTTCTTACGGCTGCCGGCTACCGCAGTAGTTCCGCATGAGCGCCGCTTGTGCTCATCCTCGATGGACCAGCAAGCAGTTTCGTGGATTGATACGACGCTGCGCACATCTGCGCGATCGCTCAGCGTGCGCGGCAACACCGCTCAGCGTTTCATCCAGCAAGTCACCCATTGACGCGCGCCGCTTCGCCAATGTCGCTTTTCTTATGGGTGTTGCCTATTAATTGTGGGGCTAGACACTTCCGCCCGCGCTTTGCACGATGTTGCTGCATGTCACGACGTCGTCACAGCAGTTCTAGAGATTGGATCATCATGTCTGCTATCTTCGCATCTCTCGACAATCGCTTCAGTGTGGCCAGCTTGCGCAGGCCCAGCCAGGGCCTATACGCCAGCACTATCGCGCCCGAGCAAGTTGCGCCAAGTCAGCTGGCGCGCATGGCGGCACTCTCCGTCACGCTCGTCCGCATCCCCATCATTCTCTTCGGCATTGCTGCTTTGAACATGGGCTGGCAGCTCATGGCCTGCACGTCATTCGTCGCCTTCGCGCTGCTGGACTACTTCGATGGCGTGGCCGCCCGCAAGGTAGGTGAAGACACCGCCTCACGCCGGCTGGGCGATGTACTGCTCGACCGCGTCTCTATCCACACCGTCATCCTCCTGACCTGCCTGTACTACGGTGGGGGATGGGCTGCCTGGAGCGTGCTGCTCCTGCGCGACCTGCTACAGGGTGGCTTCTCCTCCTACCTGCTAGCCAAGTACCGCGTCATCATCATCGGGGCCTACTGGCACATGTCGTACGGCATCGCCATCCTCATCTGGGAGTGTGCCTACGTCATGACGGGATCCGTGTCTCAGGCGCTGACCGTGTGCACTGCCGCCATTGTGTACGCCACGGGGGTGGATTATGTCGCGCGCTGCTTGAAGTTGGTTCGCGCATGAGTTCGATTATCACTCGGGTGTGTGACGCCATAGTTGCTGTTATCGGAAGCATTTTCTCTGAAGAGGACAAAGGGAAAGGGTTAAAATACCCAACGACACACCCTCTAACGCAGGCGGATCTTGTCGGCTGGTACACTATAGGGACAATCTTATCGTATTCTGCCTTCCTTTTAATTGTAGGCGACAAGTATCATATGCCACCGATCAAGTTCTACGTAATTTGGATCGCTTTATATTTGCTATTCTGGGGGTCGATGTATGTTGAGTACATTCCTGTTGCATTTAACAAATGGAATAGCGGCATAGACGAATTCAGTAGAACCATTAACGGCAAGGAGTCGAGGAAACGATATCCAATAAAAAAATGGCGACCTCCTCGGATAGAACAGCACACTAATGAATTCCATTACCCTAAAGGTGTCGCAATACGAGTATTTCTTTTGGTGACGACCTCAATAATTTTTTCATGTTGGTTCACTCTTTACTCGGGTGGCCCGTTCCAAAGCGCATATTCGCAAGTGATCATTGCATATCCACTTTTTGCAACCAACGTTGCAAGGAACCCTAAATCACTCCTGGCGGTGTATTTTGGTGCGATTTTTTGGATGGTGATGTTTGAGACGATCAAACACTATTATGTAGTCGGTCACACAACGCAGAGCTTTTGGTGGTATATTATCGTATCGGTGATTGTGATAGCCATGTCGGGCTTAATAGCTGCAGCCAACAGAAAATATGAACGTGAAGAAATTGAAAATTCCCCAAGAGAGGAGAGTATGCACCTTTCGTGAGGAGATGTTGCACTCTCCTACCTGGTTCCGATGAAGTTCTTAACTAGGAGCGTAGACCGGCTACTACTGTAGCGCCGATTGCCGTGCAGCAAACCGCCGCCAGCAACGCTCTCCAAAAGTTAGGGTCTCCTTTGTCGACTCCAATACATAGAGCGCAAAACAGGACTCCAAAAAAGAGCGCCACCAAGGGAACTATTTCAGCTGTGCGAACTTTTGTAAACTTAATACGCATGCTATTCTCCTAACCGGAGAGTGCAACACTCTCAGTATAAAACTATTGTCGAGTGTGAGTCAATTATTTTCGCCTAATTCTGACAATTATTTTTCATGTTGAGTCACATTCTGTGAGAGCCGCGATTGTCGTTGGAATGGGTACTTTCCTTATCATACGCAAAACACAACACGGAGCGTTATATTCTCGGATGGCTCATTGACTATTGTGTCTACTTGTCACTCGTTAGCGGCTCGTCCGCAAGCACAAGCGCTCCGTCTCGCAACCAACCAACAACAGTTGTAGCCAATAACAGAACGCTGCGCGCAGTGTTTTCGTCGACGTCTTGCTGCTGATCACCGCCGTGTCGATCAGGCTGGTAACCGATAGTAGCTATTACGTCAATAAAGACTTCGATGCCAGGCTTGACCCTTGTCTTACCATTGGCTTTATATTCTCGATCTGGCAGTTTGCACTTCCACTTGTCTGGTGCTTGACGGAGCGCGCTGGCCATACTCCCAATGGTTGCTTTGTCGTTCTTGGGTGAGACGATCGGTTTGAGCAGCGTCTCGATGGCCTTGATAGCCCTACCCCAGGCGTCACTCAAATTTGGTTCGCGTCCGAAAGCAAGGGACCATGCTTCTTGCATGTACTGCGATGCCTGGTCGTCGGGCTGGGTTGCCCACTCATATTCGTCCCAGAGCGCGGGATCAATCCGCTCCACTAGACGGTTGCCGTCGGGCGATACGCGGAGAACGTGGCCAGCAGACTTTAAGATGTGTTCAAGTGATTGTGCGTGGCCGCAACCGTGACCAAGGAGCCAATCCATGACGTCGAGAGCCAATGACTCATCGTACATATCCCAAGGGCCGCTTCTTTGGATGCAAGCGATAACTGCGTCATCTGGATAGAAATTGTCAATGTTGTCGCTGAGTTCATCGATGCGCAGTTCAAGTGCCATCTGAGCTACGAGTCGATCGTCTCCATTTATCGCCTGCTGGATCCACCCTTTAATACCATGTCTCATAAACTGAGGCACATTGTCGACCAAGCTGAACTCAGATTGTTGATTTCTTCTTACTGAAAGTGGCATCCATGGGTTAACTGTCATGTTGTCAATTCCTGCGATATTAGAGGATGAGGTGTTCTATGTGATGCGAGTTGTGTGGATATGTGTCATTTTGAATCGCCTTTTCCTATCATGAACGCAAATGGGATGCCTTCTAGTCCAATCTGTGTTATTGATCGAATCCAGGCGGCCCATTCTGGAGGAAGGATTTTTATGTTGTTGTTGCCCACAAGTATTGCCATCGCGATAATGAGCAACACGCTGCAGGCAAGCGAATATCGCACTATTGTCTTCGACAAGAGTCCTGTATTCGCTTTGTCTGCTGCTACGTCAATCGATGCTGCTAGCTCCGGCGCATCCTTGCTGATGATTGCGTAAGCCTCAGGTCCTGCTGTTGCATCAATAGGCAGCGTCTGAGAGTTAATTAATTGCTCAAGATCTAGACCGGGCGGGACTGTGAACGTGTCGGAAGTTTTGATCGTAGCATCGTATTCTTTCAAAATTGGCGAAAAGTCAATGGCGGCAATTGACTTTGCCAGTCGCTTGTTCAAGTCTTCGTTGAGAAGATGCAACTTGCTCATTGTCTGAGTGAGTGAACTGATCAGCTCAGAGTTGTTTGAGAATGCAAGCGAAGTTTGTCGGATCTGCGGAAGGATTGTTTCACTCAATGTTGAGGTGATTGACGTTAAGTTGCGTCGTGTTTCGGGTGTAAAGATAATTGGTGGAAGTTGAATCTGAATTTTGCTCAAGTTGGCAACCCAGTCCTGTTGTATTTTCTGGCGAGCCTCTGCAATTGCCGATACTGCTTGAAATAGTGATTCTTGAGTCTCTCGTGGTATCGTGAGTCTATTGATGCTTGCGATAGATGAATCCAGGGCGGCTGCACTAAGTTTGGCAATCTGGACAAGGTTCGTGTCGGTCACGATGTTTGCGAATGGCGCTTGTTTGCTCTGATCGCGATTCTCGATATCTGTCATTTCTGCCTCTTTGTATCCTTGAGTATGTGGATGGTTGTGGTTGTCGGTCATAAACCAGCCGCAGCAGTCTCCCTCGCCCACTCCCGACACACTCGCCTATATCGGGGCCATTCCGTTCGCCAGTGGACGCCATCGTGGGCGGGGCAGACCGGCTGGTCGCACAGGATCTGCTGGGTGATCCAGCCGAACCTGGTGTCGGCGTACTCGGCGGCGCGTTCGCGCAGGTTGCGCCACTCCGGCGCTTCGTCGAGCGGTTGGCGACTACGCAGTGCCAATCGCCAGAGCTGCCGCAGTTCCTGAGACTGCTCACTGGTGTCGATCGTGCCCGCGCCGTCTCGGGTGAGATCGTCGGGTATCTCGCCGCGTGCTTTGAGGACGTGGCACCTCCGGCAGAGCCCGCGAAGGTTGCTCAGCTCGACCGATCCGCCGTCGATATGGTCGACCTCGGTCGCCGGCTGCTTGTTGCAGCTAACGCAGCGGCCGTCGTTCTGTGCCAATACCTCTTGGCGGAGCTCGTCGCTCAGTCGCGGCCTGGTGTAGGCCAGGTCAAAGGCAAGGAAGGTGATCATGTTGCTGGAGATGACCAGTGCAGTCATCGGGTCTGTGCTGCGGCCATCGCGTATCGCCTGCCGCACGTAGCGAATCTTCTCGGCCTGCTTGCGGCAGTGCTCCGAGCAGAAGCCGACGTGTTTCTTTCCAACCTCGGTCGGGTCGAGCGGCTCAAGGCAGCTGGCGCACACCCCAACCCTCCACTCCTGCTCCATGGGCACAGGGCACGCCTTCTTCCATGCAACCGAACCAAGCACCTCTGCTGTGAGCAGCCAGCACGACTGTGTGCGACCGCAGCATCAGCGCAATAACTTTGTCAGTATCCCATCGAGGGGTGCTGGCAGCAGTGGGCGGAGGGTCACGGTAGCGTTGCACTGTATCGACTGCGACAGTAGCGCCCTCCAGGAGCGAAACTCGCCCCCATCCGCCACAACCCCGCTCTCGCAACTCCTTCAACCCTGCACTACTTCTGCAGGAGTGTCAGAGCCTCCACCCCAATCTGCTCCGCCATCTTCTCCAGGCTCTTGAGGGTGAGGTTGCGTTCACCGCGTTCCACTCCGCCCATGTAGGTGCGGTGGACGCCAAGAACGTCTGCGAAGGCTTCTTGGCTCAGGCCTCTCTCCAGCCGGTAGGCACGCAGGTTCCTGCCCACCGTTTTCTGGAGATCACCAACAGCCACATCTCTCAGCCTGGCCACCTGCTACTTGAAGGTCTACAGACTGATGAGTAGCATCAAATGGTGCAAGCGGCAGACGATGTGCGGTAGCAGAGGGGAGGAACGCCATGGCCATCACTCTCCAGGCGCTGGCCGAGGCACACATCCCCATCATCCTCGAGGCGTGTGCGGACTGGCCGGAGCTGGCGCAGTATGGCCCACCGTACTGGCGGCCGAGAAGCAGTGCAGAGCTGCGCCGCAAGATCGCTGATACAGCGGGCCCGCAACCGGCCACGGCCTACAGCTTCGTCCTAGCAGATAGCGATGGTCGGCTGGTCGGTGAAGCCTCGATCCATGCCGTCGACTGGCGCAGCCGTGTCGCCCAGGTGGGCATCTGCATCTGGCGGCCAAGCGATTGGGGCAAAGGCTATGGTGCGGCGGGTAGCCGGGCTGTCATCGACTGGGCGGTTGGCCACTTGGGGCTGCATCGCCTGGAAGCATGGATCCTGGCGGGCAACAGTGCCTCGCTTAGCCTCTTCCGCAGTCTCGGCTTTGTCGAAGAAGGCTGGCTGACGCAGCGATACCTGATGGATGGCCAGTACATGGACATGCTGGTGCTGGCACGTATCACTGGGGTGTAAGGAGATGGACGCGGGGGAGTGGATGGTCGGCGGTGGCCAGCTGCTCCCTGTTCTCTACTTCTCATCCTCCCCATCGCTGTTCTCAGTCGGCTGCTGCCGCTTGTCTAGCTTTCGCACCTCGTGCTGCGGTTGGCTGTGGTCGTGCAGGCAGACGGAGCTTATGGGGGAGAGGAGGCAGCATGCGGCCTGAGCAGCCAGCAGGTGAAGCGAAGCGCTGCCCTGCGTGGTGCGTCGTCAACCATGATGTGGCGAGCGATGAGTTTGATGGCATCGTCCACGAGAGTGCTCATCTCCCCGTAGCGGGCGTCGTCCCCCAGCGCGGGCACGGCAGTGACGGTGGGCCCGAGCGACTGGCTGTGCCAACCGAGCTCTACCTGGTGCGCTACCAGTACGCCGGCGAGGCGGACGAGTGGCTCTACCTCGGCGACGGGTACCACGGGCTGGATATCAGCCCCGAGACGGCGCGGCGGCTGAGGTGGGCGATTGGCCGGCTGATGGAGGCCAAATCCGCGCGTCGTTGAGTTAGTGCCAGCGGTACCTACGCTCCCTGCTGCCCTAGTTCGGGAAAGTGGGCTTCCAGGACGCGGAGACGACGGTCGAGTTCGCGGTAGTGGCTGTCTTGGGTGGTGAAGACGCTCTCGTGCATCGTGTCGCGCACGCCGGCTTCGATAATCATCTTGCGGTTGATCCGTGAAATGTCGTGCTGGATGCTCGCCTGCGTTGCCTTCATGTCGGTAAAGTCTTCCTCCAGTTTGGCACCGTGCTCCTCCACAGTGTGCTGCAGGTCAGCCTGCATCTTGGCGATGGTCTTCTGTGCATTGACGATGTGACCCTGCTTCTCGTTCATCTCGCTGTACTTGGTGCGCAGGTCATCCTGTCCCGCCTGCAGTTTGTCGAGACGTCCATCGATCTCGTTGAATTTCTCGGTTACGGTTGCTGCGAGTGCTGTGATTTGCTGCGATAGTTCTTCATTTGTCATACTTCTATTTAAACACAAAGCGGGCGGGTAAACAATGTCGAGACGCTTATTTGTGTCGCATTCAAAACCGGTGCTGACCTGTGCAAATGCAAGGATCTGTTGTATGTGGGGCACCCTTCTGCCGGCATCCTTTGCGGGCGGATTGTCTGCGGCGTCTCGCCCTGCTAGCCGACTTATCTGCGCACCACTTGTAATACTCTGATAATGCTGGTCGTGTTTGCTCTTTGTGTCTGCATTTTGCTATACTATATCTATTCATGGCCAGCAAAGATGTACTACCGTTGTATCGTCGGTTGCTCAAAACAAAAGCAGCGTTGCTGACCGTCTCCTTCACCTTGATCGGTATTCTGCTCATCATGCTCAACGCCTGGCTGGCGACGCTGAGCCTGGGCGACTGGAGCTGGCTGCATCATCTGCCGCTGGATGAGGTCGGTGGCCCACTGCTTGGGGCCGGCCTGGTCTCCACCATCCTGGACTACTCCTACCGGCGTGACCAAGAGGACGTCGCCATTCAGCGCACTCAGCAGGCCATCATTGACCTGTCGCCGGCCAAGCTGTGGAGCGTCCTATGCGAGGGCCTTGCCCACCACCCCGCAGAGCTGTCTCGCCTGACCACGCCCGAACGGCTCGACGATGCGGCGGCAGCCATCATGGCGCAGCGCCTGGGCGACGAGCAGTTCGCGCGCGAGATCTATGCCGACATCCGCGACCAAGCCATCCGCGCTGCCGAGCGGTGGTACGACGTCGAGGCGCGCGTTCGGCTCTCTACTGCAGTAGAGAGGAGTACCGCAGGTACTCCTTACTCCTCTGCTGGACGTCACGGTGGAGTGGGAGTACACCACCGTGCCCAGTGGAAGTGAGCGCCGCTTTGCCTGCGTATCCGATCGGGCGGCATACAACGCGCTGCGCGGCGACATCCCTGCTACCTCCACCTGGTTCATGGCACCACGCCCTGGCATGGACGCACGCAGCCAGGAGTCATACGAGTTGCTCGAGCTAACCGTCGATGGCCGGCCACAGCCGATCCGCCGCACCGTCCAGGCGACTGGCCAGACCTACCGCGTCCAGCTGGACGACGCTGCGCAGAGCGGTAAGCCGGTGAGGATCCGGCAGCTACTCCGTGTTGTCACCCCATCGTGGGGCCACCGGCTCTTCGTTGAGCTGCCTCAGCCTGCGCGTGGGCTCTCACTCCGTGTTGACTACACCGATACAGCCATCGCCGAGATGATGATCACCGACACGGTTGCGGCGACGCAGGTAGCGCGGGTGCATCGTTCGCCGAAGGCTGTCAGCAGCCGCATCGTATCGCTCGACATGCCTGGCTGGCTGCTGGCCAAGGCTGGCTTTGCAGTGACTTGGACGCTCGAATCAGAGCTGCCCCACGACGCCAAGCACCGTGAGGCAGCCTGACGGATCGCAGTCAGTCGCCACCGCTCATCGCTCTCACCTCCCCACCGTTCGGCTGGCATCGCGACCTTGATGCTACTCATCAGTCTGTAGACCTTCAAGTAGCAGGTGGCCAGGCTGAGAGATGTGGCTGTTGGTGATCTCCAGAAAACGGTGGGCAGGAACCTGCGTGCCTACCGGCTGGAGAGAGGCCTGAGCCAAGAAGCCTTCGCAGACGTTCTTGGCGTCCACCGCACCTACATGGGCGGAGTGGAACGCGGTGAACGCAACCTCACCCTCAAGAGCCTGGAGAAGATGGCGGAGCAGATTGGGGTGGAGGCTCTGACACTCTTGCAGAAGTAGTGCAGGGTTGAAGGGGTTGGGAGAGCGGGGCCACTGACGTTCGTCAGCGTAGATGGCAGTAACCTGTATTTCTGCTGATTGTTCGGTAGTGTCGGGTACGTCATCGGCTGGTGCAACGAAGGGGTTGTTATGTTCTTGCCGCTACGCAATCTGAAGGCACTGCGAGACGCCATGCGGACGCAAGGATGGGTGGTGACGTGCTTTGACTTTACCTACAAAAAGCAGGGGTACTACGTCACAGTCACCGACTACATCAACAGCCCAAAGCCGGATGACTATGCGCTCGTTCATCTGTGCTTCATGAGGAAGTCGGATATCGCAGACTCACTCTCGGTGCCAGCAAATCGGAACGGGATTATGGTAGGACCGCAAACGCTAAGAGAGTTCTTTGGCATTGAGTGGGCAAATAACGTAGGTAACCTCCTACGTCAGTTTACCGAGCAGTTTGGTAAGTGGATTCCTGTCGAAATCAAGGATCTGAGCGAGGGACAAAAGAAAGCCGTTGTGCGACAACTAGGCATCTCGGATGCTAGCGACGATCCCGACAAGATCTACTGCATAGATGTGAGGCGAAGCGGCAAGAAGAGTGATGGCAGCTTGAAAAAGCGTTCGCCCTTCAACTCTCAAAAGAGCGAGTTCTTGCGCCCAGAACTCTATGCCAAGTTTAAAGATGACTTGAACTTGAGTTTCTGCTATTCGGTTGACCCATCGGCGGAGAAGACCGATAGGCAGATCATTGCGAGTGTTGCTGCGAGAGAATCTACTCAGCTTCGCCGAAAATGAAGCGCACTCCTGGCCAACGGCTAGAACTGTAGTGGCTATTTTCTAGCATTCATGCCCATAAATAACTTCGTATGGAGTAAACAGTTCGCAACAGTCCGGACACTTTCTCTCGGTCGTTGCGGTCTCACATCCGCAGGTGTTGCATTCAGGACACTTTGGCTCTTTGCAGCGCGGGCATTGCCTTAGATTCCTTGTAGAATCGAGTTCCTTGTCGCAAGACATGTTGTTGCAGACAAATCGCTCATCAACAACTTCACTGATGCCGAATCGCTTAGCTGGCCGCATGGCGATGAAGGTGTAGCGATTTTCGTGGTCGCGACAGGCCTCTGCCCACATATCTGTCAAGGTTGCGCCAGTTAAGTACGTGAATGCGTTTGGTAGCGCCCTTCGGACGGGGCGGTCTGCGGCTTCTTCTGCGATGGCAGCTAGTTCTGAGTGCTTCACACCTTTGGGCGGCGGATGCTGGCTGTAACTGGTTTGCGATGTTGTGACAACGCCGCAGGGGTCAACAACGCAGAGGAGCCAGCGAGCATGCGGTAGCATACTCGTCGCGACGTTTTGTATGACGGCGGAGTGTGACAAGTTGGAGTTAATATACAGACCGGCCATGGCGTCTGCGGGGTGACACAGAGCATCGTCTGAATTCCGTTCAGCTGGAAGGAGCACTTCGGCGGCGAACCGATCGCAAACCATCTCTTCGATGCGCAACCTGTGGTTGGTATCTCGAATATCCATCAAGTGGAAACCCCACTCGATGTGGTGGCGTTGGAGATGATGTGCGAGTTCGTGCAGTACGGTGAACGCGTTGCGTCGATATGAGGAGGAATGTAGATAGATGGTTGGCGGATCCGGGCGATAATAGCCGCTGCCGCATCCGACGTCGGCATGGGGCGCACAGACCAGCTTGATACCAGGGTATCGATCGATAGCGTCAATCGGGTCGTCTCGCAGAGCTGCAATGTCCAGTTGCGTGCACTCTTCGATGAGCTGGTGGGCGATGGCTGTTGTGTCGTGACTGGCGGCAAGACCATCCCAGGTGCTCACGGAGCATCGACCCTGGAAAGCGCGTCTTTGAGCTTTTCATCGATGCGGTTTGCGGAGTCGTCCCGAGCTGCCAGAGCGAACTCTTCTCGCGTAGCCGTTCTGACCTGCTCCTCACTCAAGCCAGTCTCCGCAACTCGCGCTTCAACGGCTTCCTTGAAGGCTGGCGAGCTGAGGTGCGCTTCTGCGGTGGCGTACGGGTCTGGGCCCGTCAAGTCGTCGCTGCTCAGGCCGGTGACCCGCATCAATGCTGTCAGTTGCTCATCTGTTAGTGGCGCGACACCGTCCCAGTAGGGACGCGTCTGCACGACGTCGAGGTTGAGGGCATTGGCCAGAGCCCTGGAGCTTGTGAGCTTGTCGGTACGTAGCCAGTGCTGGCCAGCTGGCTTCCCGGTATGGAAGCAGTAGCCGTTCCATTCATCAATGAAGGCTCGGTCAGCATCTGCGTCGTACGCGCCTGTGGCAAGCGGGAGGACTGTCAGCTCTGCTTCTGGATCCTCCATCTCATCGCTGATGATGTCGATGGCATCCTGGCTAAGGAGCGTGCCAAGGCGGGTACCAAGAAGGTGGTTGCCGATGCCCGTCGGGCGAGTCGGCCACAGCGCAGCTCCCAGAGCTCGGTGCTCGTCGTTGATGGCAAGCGCTGGTGGAGAGCTATGGGAGGTACTGGTGACTGGCCAGACCACCGCGAAGGAGTCATGAGCCTGCACCACCATCGCGGTCGCGAGGTCAGTGCCATCCCAGCGGAGAGTCCAGACGTCACCGGGGGTGACTGTGGTCATGATGATGGGTGCGCTCCTAGGTCTCACATAGGGAGGGGGATGGGTGAACGTTCTACAGTGTCAGTAACGAGGCTTGGGACGGTTCCGATACAGATCCATCATCTTCTGCTTCTCGTCGGCGGGCAGTGCGCCCAGGTACTCGCACAGACCTCGCTTGCCCGTATCCGACTTGTAGACCGAGTGTATCCAGCGTACCGACCAGGCTCCCTCACGCTCCAATCGATTCGATGAGATCTCGGGCATTGCCCGTGATGCCACGTCATCTCGCGGCGAGATGTCGCTAGAGAGACGAGGGACCGCTGTCCAGACCATAGGGTCACGAGGTCTCTCCGCCACGCAGCCCATAGGACGAGCTGGCTTACCGACCCTGGGTGGGTGAGGCGTTGCTTGCGCGTCAACCCAATAGACGTCACCTATGACTGCTCTGTTGTCAGGCACGGGCAGTATTGTAGAGAAAAGTCTGAGAGTTTGCTAGTCGCTGCAACGTAATGCAGAGATCGGTTGATAACATAATGTGATCTGGCAGCTTCATGCACGTGTTCCAAGTTATAGTTCCGACACATATGGTCGATGAGAACTTGCTACCAGTATCTCATATAACTGGAGACCCTTGTTTCGATGCTGTGATTGATCAGTGTCGGAAGGTTATATGTGTTGGTAAAATGCATCGAGTATGAACGCTTCCCTATCTTCGGAAAGGTAGATGAGTCAGATGCCACATACCACTGCTTGCAGTAATTCGCAACGCGAAGATTGTAGCTGTGAATGTAACGGATGGAGTCATGGCACAAATAATTTCAAGCATCTCGTGCCTCCTGGTCAGAAACATCCTATGGAAGGAGGCAAGTCAACAAATTGGATGCGCAAAACAATCGAAAAATTCGAAAAATATGAGTTTGTTAACCCTAAAATAACGGTAGAGCTTGTCCAGTCTGCTGGATATGTCTCGGCACAAAATATATTTGAATCCAAGTCTCAAGAAAACGACCTACCTAAGTGGAATGAATTTTCTGACATACTGGAGTCCGTCCGTCAGGAAATTGTAGACGACCTGAGGGGTCAAATTGCCCAGAGAATTGCTTCCGGAGTAATTAACAAGACTTTCAAAGCTGAAGCTGATAGAAAAGCTGCAAACCAGCAGGTTACTTTAGTATTACGGTACGGTCATCTGGTATGTGCGATCTGTGCGGCATTGCTGGAGTTCTATCAGAAGATTGATGAGCTAACTGACGAGATGGCTAAAACTCTAGCAAGCAATATAGTCGATTCGGTAGTTGAAACGATTGAAAAAGAAAAAAAGATCCGAATAGAAGAGTTCGTTAAGACTGTGGTTAAGAAATTACTCGAGCGCGCTCTTAAGAAAATATTTAAAACTCTGACCACCAAAATGAGGGAGATTGCTATTCCGCTTCCGTGGGGCAATAAGTTGGCGTTACGCATCATTGGAGTCTTAACTTGCCCTGATCCTGAAAAACATTTCGAAGTTATGAAATACTGCCTAAAACCCCTGGTTGAAGAATGCCTGAAGGAGCCTATTAAAGATCAGCTCCCCAAAGATTGGGAGGTATTTCTTAAGTCGCTTTTGAAGCGGATAGAGCAGATCGAGGCTAGTCTAAGTCGTGCACAGGTAACGGCGCCATGACGGACAACAACGTCACTCCAGCGACTAGAACTGTGAGTACTCGCCGTCCCATGTTGGTCTATCCCCCTCCTCGCTCCCGTCTCATCCTTAGCACGTTCTCGACGAGGCTGACGGCGATGTGGGTGAGGTCGAAGCGGTTGAGGATGTCGTCGTCCTGCATGATGACTTCCAGGTCGTTGAGGCCGATGAGGTCGATGAGCTGGTCGATGCGGGTCAGGTCGTCGTCGCTGATGGCCTCAGGGTAGCGATGGAGCAGGAAGCTGGTGTCGAAGATATCGCGGGCCTTGGTGCGGTTGACCAGAGCGTCGATCTTGAGCGAGGCCAGCTTCTCCAGACGATAGGTGCGGATGCCGTTGATGGTGGTGACGTCGTCTTCGTCGATCTGCTGGGCCTGGCGGTAGGAGACCTCGATCTTGAGCGGGCGCATGACGTCGTCGCGGTAGTGCAGCATCTGGCGGTGCACTGTGGGCGTGTGCTTGGCATCGCGCAGGCTGTGGACGGGCAGCTGGGCGGCCGCGGCACCGGCTTGGATGGACTCGGTCAGATCGATGGAGGGACTACGGCCATCGAAGTCGAGATCAATCGAGAAACGTGGCAGGTCGTAGGCCAGGAGCAAGGCGGTGCCGCCCTTGAGGACGAAGGCGTCACCGGTGCGGCTCGTCAGCTCCTGGGCAATGGCCCGCATCAAGGCGACGTGGCGTGCCTGCTCTGGCGTGAACGGGTGGTGCTCAAACGGCCCTGGTGAGTGGGCTTCTGGCGTGTGCTGGTGTGGTGGTATCGGTGGTTCATCACCCATACACCGCCCTCAACGCACGTGCCTCATCAGCAATCCAGCGACGTAGCTCGTCCTGGGCAGCTGGGTGGAAGGCCGACTCAAGCAAGGTAGCCTGCTCGAGGAGCCGCTCGCCCTGCTCTTTGGTGTCAAGCCAGTCAGTAGTGGCACCAGTCAGGTTAAGGACGCGTCCCCACCGGTGGAGGGAACGGTAGAGCAAGTCCAAGATGGCGCGTGAGTGGTTGGCGATGTAGACCCGCTGCATGCTGGCAGGGATGTCCAACCCCTGAGCTGCCAGGCGGTCTCTGCCCTCGTAGATGCCCAGGTCACCGTAGATCGACGTGGTGTCGATGTCTCCCATGCCGGCCAGGGTGACCTGGCGTGGCTGCTCAGCGCCGTCCTGCCAGTGGAAGACGTCATGCCAGTCCCCGCTGGTGCCTTCTGGCGCGGCCAAGTTCAAGGCATAGAGGCCAGTGATGTAGTGCTCTGGCGTCGTGGGAGGAATCTCAACCTGCCGTGGAAGAGACGCAAGGTATTCAGCTTGAGAATAGGCAGACGGCATGATGAGTACCTCCTTTGCCTGTTAAACGCATTATACTATTGAGGATAACATAACGGGCGGGAGGATGTAAATATTGCACCATCTGTCCTCTTAAACTTTTACCTTAAGTGCGCCCGCGCAAACTACTTAACCCTTCATCCCCCGCAGTTTCTCCGTTATGGCCCCGACCTGACCAAGCCCATAGTTATCCGCATATTTGTGAGCCTCATCGGCTTGCTTAGTCTTTTCTTTCAGTTGCACTTCAGCCTGTTTTCGCTCATCCTTGCTCTGGAGATAGATTGCTAGCCAAATCATGTAGATTATGACCAAGCCGGCAATTATTGTGGTCATTATAGGTACCTCACTACCGTCCCTGAGATCGCTTGGCGTAACGTAGCTGGCAAATATGGACGCTATTGTCAGAACTACCGCGATAACAAGAATTATGGGATTTGGCTGCGCTTTTACCTTCGGTAGTTCGCGGTCCTTGTCGTCTACGGTCGGCACCGTATCGAGCATGTCGATGCGTTTTTTCATGAACTCCAGTCTCTGAATATTCAGCTGGAGGAACTCACGAACTTCGTTGGAGTGCTTCTCGGGTATTTCTTTCGAATCGAGGCGAGATAGTTCCTTCCGGAACTCCTGCAGTGGCGCAGTGGAACTATCCTCAAAAGGGCGATATTCTTGAAACTGGTACACATCTTGAATGTAGTCGTCTTCGTCTACTTCATTGGCGAACGAAAAGCACGCATGCTCAATTGCGTAGTAATACGCATGTTGGAGATCCTCCATCGTCTCGGCATCCAAGTCTTCGTTATGGCGAAGTGCTTCTAAGCAGAGCTCGATGGCAGCATCGCAGTCGCCGATGCCGATGTACGAATAGGCTGCCCGCCACGCCATCTCGGAAGGAACGCCGGCTTCGACGGCTTCAAAAGCGCGCTCGTAGTTCTCCACCGCCTTCTTGTGCTTGCCGAGCAGCCGGAATGCTTCGCCGCGGACGTAGTTCACGTCAGCTACATTCTCTTCGCGAGTATCGAGGATATAGGCATTGCTGGCGTGGTCTCGTGCGCGTTTGTAGTGATTGCGCTGTTCTTTCTTGCCATTCGCTCGTGAGCCTTCGCGAAGCTCGATCCAGGCTGAGATGACATAGCTTTGCGGGTCATTGCCGTGTACCGCTCTAGCCTTGCTGGCAGCGGCTCGGGCGGCGTCGTCATCGTCGACGAAGTAGTACTTGCGTGCCTCGGCGATCCAGTCAATGGGTGCGCTATCGTCAACTGGCTGCGACAGAAGCGTTTGATCGTAAGCCTCGCGTGACGCATCGTCTCGGAAGACGAGAGCAGCGTCTGCCAGGAGGCGGAGTTTCTCGCTTGCCTCAGCACCTTTGTTTCCACTGAGAACAGCTAGCTGTCGCCATTGACGCCGAACGCGCTCAATATCTTGGCGTAGTTGATCTGTTGATTCTTTCCGTTTGAAGCCGAATTCTTGGTAGTAGTCTATGGTGGTTTCCTGTTGCAGATCGGACATTCTACTCTCATCTCCATTGTATGAGGGGCTCATATGCGATAATGGTGACTCTGTCTGAGAAGGTATATAGTGAGGTTAATTCGTAAAACTAACCGACGCTGGCATCTGCGCAGTTCACAGCACTTTCGATGCATGCTGTAAATAAGCCTTACTGATTCGGTGTAGGAATAACTGGCTGCATACTGCTAATGATTCTGTTTTAAGAACTGACCTTGACGATCTTAACTGATAGATGCACGGTTATGCTAGTCGTTCATTGCTGCAGGAATCGCCTCATCAAGGTACCATGTCCAAAATGCGCGACGAGCGTTAACATCAACATCTTCTGCAGCCTGCCAATTCAACCCGCGAGCAGCAGCAGCCGAGCAGGCGTAGCTCAAGTCGAGGGAATCTGGCAGTAAATCATCATCCTCGAGATCGCTGTCCATATCAACTTCGTAGTACAGATCTCGGTGGCAGGCTGACATCACAGCGCTCGCTGCGGCATCGGCCACAAAGGTTGCTGGCTCAGTAATGCTGTCGAGTTCCGTGTCGAAAAGAAGATCCTCAAAGTAACTGCGCGCTTGCTCTTCTGCTTCTGCTGGATCAACCTGTCTGTCTGCGACATTCTGTGCGAGCGTGAGAAGGTCTTCAACTCCAGAGTCATCAGGGAACGCACGATACCAAACATTTTGTACGTGCCGAACACACATCGTATTGAGTCGAAGGCGGATTTGGTATGAGAGGTCGGCATCGTTCTCGTCGATCATTGCCCGCCAAATTGCAATACGGCGCTGTAGTGAGAGGATTGCTTTGTCGTTTGCGGCGAGTTCTTCGCGGGCTTGTTGTAGTTGTTGGTTGAGGCTGTTCATATCAATCATTTACTATACTCCTTTTAGGTAGAATGTCAATTCCAGTACTTACCTGGAATCGGGTCGTCGGGTTTAACTTCGTTTCCACCCGGCATTGTTACTGCACCATCGTGCCAAAATACCCAGGTGCCATTTGGTTCTGTGACGTACCAGATCCTTTCATTATGTTTGGCGTATTTACGGAACCAGCCGGGGCAATCTCGGCATAGTGGTCGAGATACGCCAATTAGTGATTCTTTTGCTATGATAGCTTGTTGCCGTTCGCAATGGGAGGCAAAAGCTCTTCCTGTGATTCCGTGATCTCTACATCCGGATGATCTGCGGGGATGTGAGATAATTTCGGTAACTCTGAGCACGTCATTGTCGTTTGGGGTATGGAATCCTTTGGGGCGCCTAGTGGACCAACCGCTTAACGTCTGATTGTGATCAGACGAAATGGTTTTACTTTTGTACTGCTTGATCGAATTGACTTTCTGGGCGCGAGCTGCCGCATTTTTGTAGGCTATTGTAGATTCTGTGACGCAGTTTTCTTCAATCTCTGCGAGCTTTTGCAGTAATAGTCGCATCGAAATAGCGCTATTTACTCCTAGTTGATCAGAGATGCTTATAATTTTAAACAGTTCGCTGATTCGTGTGGTGAAGGCTCGCTTTTCGCTGATGCTTTTGCTGCTGGGATCCTGAGAGTTTGGCGCTCTGTTCTGGGGTGTTGAGTTATTCGGTGAGCCGAGTTTCGCGTCTGCTTTGATCTCGAGGGTGTCGTTGTCCGTTGGGGCGGCTGGGGGTACTTGTTTCGACTGGTCGTCGCTTTGGTGTTTTCCTTCTGTGTTAGCGAAACTGGCATATCCGGTTGAGCCTTTAATTCTGCTGATCAAGTCCTCGCTTGCGTTGTTATGTGTTACAATACAGTTGCCTGTTATTTCACGTATTGAGTTTTGTGCTCTTTCGAGATATTCTTGTGCTGCTTGTGCATGATCATTATCGTATGTCAGCAGCTTGGCCCGGACAGTTGCTATTGTGTCTTCAAGGCGTTCGAGTAGTCGCTGTGTTCCGGTTGGTGAGAATGCAACAATGTTTCGACTGTCGTGGAGGCCATCTATCACTTCCTGAAGGTTGTGTGTCATCAGTCGCAGTCCTTTGAGTTACTAATCGTCTGGTGGTGGATCGTGTGGAATATTTTCTATTGCGGCTATTGCGTTGTCGATGCTTGCTCGACAGTTGTCCATATGTCCTTCTGCTGCGTGCATTTGCTGCAGCATCACTTCAGTTAGCTGGTGACCGTCGGCGGCGCTATGCGTTATTGCGGCTGCATCGTTTATGCTGGTTTTGGCGGATGCCGCGATCTGGAGCGCAGATTCAAGCGTGGCGATCAGGTTGTCACGCGCCCCTTCGCTAATGGTTTCTGGCATGAGGGGCTACTGCTGTGCGTGCTGGACGAAGTCGTCGACGGCGGAGCTGAGCTGGCTCATGGCGGCGGCGCAGCTTTCGAGAGCTTGGCTGGCGGTGCGGACTTGCTGGGCGGCGCTCTCGCCCGTTTGCGAGGGAGCGGTGACGGATTGGAGCTCATCTGCCTTCTGAGACAAGGACTGGGCGGTGGCGCTGGTGCCGGTGCTGAGCTGGGTGGCGTTGCTGCCGATCTGCTGGGCAGCAGCGACGACGTTGGCGAGGGCGGGCATAGCGGTGCTCCTGTTTCGTGTCTTAGAGGTTGATGACTTGCTGGCAGCCGTCTGCGGAGGCGTTGAGCGCGCTCTCGGCCCCGCCGAGGCTGTCGAGCGCCTGGCTGAGAGCGGCGAGCATGCGCTGCTCGTGGCCGGCGTTGTCGCCGTGCAGCTCGGACGTGACGAGGGTGATGGAGTCCTCGGTCTTGCTCTTGAAGCTGGCGATCTGCGAGAGCTGGTCTTCGATCTGCTGTTTGATGGACTCGACGGTGGCAAGGACGTCGGCGAGAGACATAGTGTGGGTACCTTTCGACGCGGCGGTGGAGAGAGAAAGATGCTGAGCCTGATGGAGCGGTGGGTTCCGTCAGCTGATGCGGCTGTAGGGGATGACAAGCTGTGGGTTGCTCATGGTGGCGCTGTCCCAGACGAGGGCGCGGTTGTCCTGCGGCGTCCAGCGCAGGATGGGCTGCTTGAAGGCCTCGCGGGCTGAGGAATGGTCGAGGTGCATAGCAATGCGGATGTCGAAGTTGTTGTCACCGCCGAGCCCGACCATGGCTTTGAAGGAGGAGTACTTGTTCCACCAGCCCAGGAGATGGATGCCAGCCAGCGGACCGTTGGCGAAGAGCGTCTTGATCTTGGTGGTGTCGCTGCGCCACCGTTCCAGGCCGAAGCCGATGATGTAGACCGGTGGTGCACTGGCGTTGTCGGCTGCGAATGCGGCTCGCTCGACCAGTTCGTCGACGAGAGCATCTGCCTGGTGCTTGTTGACAACGCGGTAAGTGCTGCCGAGCCTGGTGAGTTGGCGCTCGAAGTGGATGCGCACGTTGTCGTGCTCTGGTGAGTGCCAGTTGCTGGTGAGATCGAGGACGATGATCTCGGCGGCCAGCGTGCTGTGCAGGAGGGAGAGCGCAGCATTGAGCAAGATGGTGTGGCCTGGGCCAGTGCCGAACAGGGCCAGGTTGCGGCCGATGTCGGTGGAGAAGTCCGCTGCCAGTGGCGCGACACCGACGGTGATACGGCGGCCGAGCATGGCGTGCCTGTTCGGCAGGTTCGTCAGGAAGCGTTCGTCGTCGTGCAGGCTGAGGCGGTGTTCGCCTTCGAAGACCTCTGGTGGGGTGACGGTGCCTTGGGCCTGCTGCCACCAGGCGGTGCGCAGCTCGGCCAGGATGGCGTCGTCGGCATAGGCGATGGTGGTTTTGCGGTTGGAGGACAGCTCGCCGTAGTCGAGGTTGACGATGGCCTCCCGAGACCTGATGTGGCTGGCAGCATCATTCTTGAGACCGAGCGTGGCGTGAGACTCCGCCAAGGAGTTCTTTAGAGCCAGCCGCACTGGGATCTGAGCGAACAGCGCCTGACCAGTGGTGCCCCCGAGCATGCCGCCACTGCCAATGGTCTGGGAGGCCAGGATGAAGTGGATACCGCAGGCGCGAAACAACCGGGCACCTTTGATGATGAGATCGCTGGCGGTCGTGGCGACGGTATCTTGGTCGGCGAAGAGCATCTGGAACTCGTCGATGACCACCACGATGCGGGGCATGACGGCCTCGGGATCCGCCAGGCGGTACTGGCGGATGTTCTGCACGCCGGCGGCCTTGAAGGTGGCCATGCGCTGGCGGTAGATGGCGAAGAGATGGCGCAGGACATTGACGCCGTACTCCCGATCGGCGTCCAGCCCCAGCACGCGAGCGTGCGGCAGGAACGAGCCAGTGATCGGGTCTGGGGCGAATGCCTGGAGGGTGACGCCTTCCTTGAAGTCGAGCATGTAGAATTCCACCTCGCTAGGGGAGTAGCGCTGGCACAGGGAGTGCACCACCACCGAGATGAGGTTGGACTTGCCCTGCCCGACCGCGCCGGTGATCAGGGCATTGTGGCGCTGGTTGAGCTCGTCGCCGAGGGTGACCTCGATAGTGGACATCCCGTAGGTGCCCACCGCGAAGCTGATGCCATCTCGACTGGACTGCGACCAGAGAGCATCCAGCGGCTGCACCTCACTGAAGGCCACTGGCTCCACCTGTGCGTTGGCAACCGCCGAGGCGACGTGTCGGCTAACTGAGATGAGGTCATCGGTACTTTGTGGGTCGAACTGCCCCCGTACTGCCCCGTCATTGCCATAGACCGTACGCTCATCAACATCGCACAGCTGCGTCAGGTCGAGAATCTCCTCGTTGACTTTGAGCTTCATGGAGTGGATGAGAAAAGTGACGCCAGCAGCCGGGCCAGCCTTGAGCAGAACGGTGAGCTTGTCTCTGATCTCGTCGCTTAGCAGGTGGTAGATCGTCGAGAGGACCACCAACTTGAAGCCCTCTACCTTGGGTGAGAGTTGCTGGCGGAAGTCCAGCAGACTCTCCGTGCGGCCCTGGATGACGTTGAGCACTGAGCGCACATGCTCGTGCAGGTACTTGATGGTCTCGTTCAGCTCCTGAAGGTCGTTGATGTGGCGCAGGATCTTCTCCCCGCCACTGTTGACCTCCTGGAACGGCGCCGCGATACCCCTGAGTGCATCATCGAAGACGAGCACCTCTAACTGGCCTGGCGCTGTGTGAGCCAGCGCATTGGCGAGGGCGAACTGGGCAAACTGCGCCGAGTCGGCCCGGTCATAATCGTCGATCCAGATGTGACTACGACCAATAAAGTCCAGGTGGCCGCCTCGGAGTCGCAACTGGTCAGCAACACGTGTATCCATGGTGGTAATTCCTTAATACTGCTTAGTTAGATTCCATGTCTGCTTTCATCTCGCGCAACTGATCCTCAAATACCTTGATCTCGACGGCACCAAGTGACCGCGCGCGCCCCTGAGCGGCCCGAGCCTCCTTCTGCGCGGCGCGAGCTTCGCGGCAGGCCTTCTCGTACTTAGCTGTATCCTGATCGTGGTTCTGCAGGACTGTGAAGTATCCCAATACCCCGATCAATGGGAATACGAGCCCCGTGTAAAGAGTGCTTTCTCCAGATGAGTATGCGACGATGCCAATAACGGCTGCAATGCCGAGAGACCAGAGTAGAATGTTGACGCTTGGAGGCTCGCCAGGCTTCAGGTGGTCAGTGTCAGCCAACTCGTCGCTCGGCGCGTTCTTGATTGCAGTGATGCGCTGTTCGATGAGCTCGAGGCGGCCGATGTGCGCCTCAATGAAGCTCGATAGCTTCGACAGTAGGTGTGACCGAATATTCTGGTTGACGATGTGGTTGCGCATGCTGCGGAAGTCGTTCAAGGAGTTGACAACGTCACTCTCTTTGAGTCGCTTCCCTTCGTAAGCGCGAGTAATTTCATCGACGCTGAAGTGGAAGTGTAGGCACTTTGCTTCTAGGGCTGCATAACATGACTGGTAGACCTTGTGTAGGAGTATATCGTCTTCGATTTCTGCTCCGACTTTCAGGGCAATCAGGCAGATGTCGACTGCCTTGTCGTACTCTTTGAGTATTGTGTATGATATTGCCGCTCTCCATGCAATGTCGCAGAATGTAAATGGGTTGGCTTCTTGGAGAGCACGAAGGAAGCATTCGATGGCATTGGTGTGCTGACTGATTGCCGCGAAACAGACTCCGCGGGCGAAGTTGACGTCGGCAACGTACTCCTTCTCCAGATCGAGGACGTACGATTCGTCGGCGTACACCTTGGCCTGCCGGTACGTTTGCCGCTTCTCTGCGTCACTACCCCATGCCTCGGCAAGCTCTACCCACGCCGACACGACGTAGCATTGTGGGTTGTCGTTCTCTGCGGTGCGGGCTTTCGTGGCTGCAATCTTGGCGGGACCATTGTCGCCAACGAAGTAGTACTTCCATGACTCGTTGATCCAGTCAGTCTTCTTTTCGGACTTGATAACTTTCGGAACCTGCTTTAACGACTCATCGTAGGTGCGCCGCGACTCGTCGCTCTGAAATGCTTGAAGCGCCTTCTCGATGAGCCTAAGCTTCTCGTTCGCTTCCTCGCCTTCTCGCCCACTGCGTACTCCGAGCGTTCGCCACTGGCGCTGAACCTTCTTGAGATCCTTAAGAATTTTTTGGGTTGAATCTTCTCTGTGGAGTGCGAACTCTTCGTAGTAGTCGACCACGGCGTTCGTCTGCTCATGTGCCATCTCAGGGGTTCCTAACTCAACGATTCGGGATTCGGAGAGGAAAGCAAAGCGAGTGGTAGACGCATCGTTGCGCACATGCGCCGGTGCTGTCCTGGCTCGCATTCGCTTGGCGAAACCGAGAGTAGTGAGACCGTGGCGTAATAGACCAGTATGAGTGTTAAGACTGAGAAGTAAGACCTACCGAGGGGTGCTGGTGTGTGGTAGCGCGTGTGCGTTGTGGAGGGCAAGTGCGGTTATTGGAGGGTGTCACAAGTAGTGCCTACCGAGATAGTAGAAAATCTCAGTGCGACATAGCTGTCGTCTACAGGCTGGTGTGTGTACCTAAGGGTGTTGGCATGGCGCTTCGTCTCATAATGTGGACAATCGATGAAGTGGTAGAAATTGATCTGTATCAAAGTGGGGGTGTTGAGTCGTCAATGATTGAAGTGTGTTCCTGGGAGAATTTGGCTTCATTCTTAGGCGAGGTCTCGCCTGGTGTGCCTGGAAGGTTGGCGAAAGTTTGCTGATTCGCCTGGTGGGGGTGTTGACGTCTTCGTGCCGTAACTAATCTGTCTGCTGGTGCTGGCCGGCTGTGTCGGCTGGCTTCGTTGTTGAATCATGCGTCGTGATGAGGAGATCAATGTGGATCAGGCGTGCTCGATCATTGTGGTTGACGACCACGACATCATTGCCAAGGGCTGCCGCTTGGTGTTTGAGGATGCCGGACTGCCGTGGTCAGTGCGCTGGTACGCCAGCCTGCATGATGTGGAGTGGCCCGATGGCCGGGCGCTGGTGATCCTGGATCTGCGGTTGGAGGATGGCTCGACTCCGACGCAGAACCTGCACGAGATTGAGCAGCGCGGCCTGCCTGTCATTGCCTATACGTCGGCGGAGAGCCCGATCTTGGTGCGTGAGGCGATTGCCGGGGGAGTGCTGGCGATCGTGCGCAAGTCCGGGCCGTCGAGCGACCTGGTGCGAGCGATCCAGGATGCGTTGGACGGCAGGCCGAGTGCCGGCCTGGACTGGGCAGCGGCGCTGGATGCCGACGAGGACTTCGTCGTCGACTACCTGGCACCAATCGAGGCCGACGTCCTGGCGCACTACGCGGAGGGTGAGAAGTCTGAGACGGTGGCTCACATCCTGAGCCTGTCGAAGAACACCGTCAACACCTACGTGGCACGCATCCGAGACAAGTACCGCGCTGCTGGGCGCCCGGCGGACACCCGCGTCGACCTCTTCCGCCGAGCGGCTGAGGATGGGCTGGTGAGCTACTATGACTGACCGCCTCGGCGGGGACGCTGAGCGAGTCAGTTCCCCTGGTGAGTACCGGCTGCATGTGCGCCGTCTGGTGGCGTTGTTCGCCGGCCTTGGCGTGCTGGAGATTGGCATTTTGTCGGGCCCAACGGTCTACTTCACCGAGGGTGTGAAGCCGATTGCGGCCGCCATGCTTCTGGCGCCGATAGTGGTGCTTGCGGTGGTGATAGCCGGCGTGTCGGCGGGCGCGATCTATTTGCGCCGCTGTGGGAGGCCTCGGCGAGACTTGCTGCGTAGAGCCGATCGGTTGCTCGCCGGCCTGCTCGCAGCACTTCTTGGTGTCTATGTTGCCGTTGCGTGTGTTCTTGCTGCGACCCGGCTACTGCCGATTGCGGCGCCGGGCGACGCGCTGGCGCGGATGCACCCGATGCTGGGGTGGTACTTCGTCATCGCTGCGGCAGGTGCTGTGGTACTGACGCGGCGGTGGCGCTTCATATTCGTGGTGGCGCTGGCGCCGCTGCTGCTCATGGTCAATGCCACGGCGATCGGTGAGCTGCAGTTCGTCTCGGTAGAAGACGTCATGCTCGATATGGCAACTAACCTGGCCACCATCGGTGCACTGACTTGGCTCCTCCGACTGGCGGAGACCTCGGATGCCAGCGGTGCCCAGCAGCGTGCACAGGCTGTGGAGCTGGCTGCCCGGCAGGCCAGCACTCGAGCCCAGCATGAGGCCAACAGCTTCATCCACGATCACATCCTCTCTGCCTTGATCGCCGTCGCCAACGGCCTGCCCGACCGGGCCGCCCTCCGCGATAGCGCCCGCCAGGCGCTCGACTCACTCAGCGCAGAGACAGCAGTGGCCAGCCCGGTTGCCACCAGGACACTGCTGAACGACGTTGCCGGACGGGTTGGCGTCATGGCTGGCGAGATCCGCACCGACGTCGTTCTCACCCGCGAGCACGAGATACCGCCCGAGGTAGCACAGGCGATCACCGAGGCCACGCTGGAGGCCGTGCGCAACTCACTGCGCCACGCCGGTAGCGACGACGCCCCGGTGACGCGCAGGGTGACTCTTACCAGCGACGCCTGCGGTATCTCCATCGAGGTGAGTGACAATGGATGCGGCTTCGACCCTGCCGTGGCTGGGCGTGGCAGGCACGGCGTGTCTGGCTCGATCATCGCTCGTATGCAAGACGTCGGCGGCCGTGCGACCGTTGACTCAGTGCCCGGGGAAGGCGCCTGTGTCACCTTGCGATGGCGACCTAACCTGGATTCGGCCGATCAACAGCGACCCGAGCGCGATGCCGCCCAGAGCGAGGCAGCCAGCTGGGAGCGGTCGTTGTCTGCCTCCATGGAGTCCGTTGGTGCCCGTGCCATCGCCGCAGGACTCGCCCTGGTGCATTTCATCCTGCTTGTCTACGAATGCGCCGTGCACAGCTATTGGCACTGGCCTCCAGCCGCACTGAGCTTCATCGCACTGCTGCCGCCTGCTGTCCTTCTGCTCAAGGCATGGCCGGACGCCCTGCTTCCGCGCTGGGTGGCGCAGCTAACTGTCGTCGTCATCGCTGCGGTCAACTTTCTCGTGCTCCCACAGATCATCACCACCGGCTGGCCCGGCTACGCGTCCTGGTGCACCGGCGCTGGTAGCGATCTGAGCCGTGGCCTGCTGATGCGCGGCCGCCCCGTGTATGCCTGGGCAGGCAGCGCAGCCACGACACTGGCCACCGCCTACTGGGTCATCTCCACCGGGCGGCCACTACTCATGATCTTCACCTACATGCTCGGCCACTACTTCACCCTCGTCAGCTGGCACGGCGTCGCCCACCTGTCCACCCGAGCCACCACACAGATCGCCGCCACCCAGCGAGAAACCGCCCGGCTCCAGGCGCAGCAGCACGCCCACGAGGAAGCCGACCGCATCATGACCAGCCGCATGGCCTCCGTCCGCCAACGCGTCACACCCCTCCTGACCCAGATCGCCGACGGCAAAGCACCAACGCCGAAGCTGCGCAGCCAGGCTTACCTGCTCGAGGCTGAGCTGCGCGACGAGATCCGTGCGCCGTTCTTCACCGGCACCAGCATCGTGACAAGCGCCCAGGCTGCCCGCCGACGCGGCACCGAAGTCATCCTCCTGGACGACTCCGGCGACAACACCACCATCGACGACCAGGTACGGACTAACGCGGTCAACTACGTCACCAAGTTCCTTAACGTCACCCAGAGCAACCGCGTCGTCATCCGCCTCAACCCACCCAGGCGCCCCACACTCCTGACCATCGTCACCGACGACACCCGATACCGACTTGACAGACAAGGAGAGCTGATAGCCGAAAGCGCGGGCGGCCAGGTCAACTGAGCCGGGCGAAACTGTCTGAATCTGGCTGAATGAAAGCTATCGCGCCGATGTGGCGATTGGTTCCAGGTGAAGTAGTTGCTGGGTACTGTTGAAGTCGACGATCTTGGCGATGATGTGCAAGTTCTGGCCGGCGCTGATGCTGTTTGGAATATTGTCGCCGGTGAGGTGGAGGTTGTAATATGCGCAGTTTGCAAACTGGAAGTTCGGGCCATATGCAGAATCCGTGCTGTAGTCCCCTGCATGGATGAGAAAGTCAAACCGCGTCTTGTAGTCGTTGTGACGAGCTACATTGGCGACGTTTCCGTCAAACTCGATGGTGCGTCCCTTGTGCTTCGCCACGAACTGTTCGACGGTGGCGGCGTCCGGCTGTGGGTTTTCGAGGAGGGCTCGGAACTCCTCGTTGTTCTCGACCGTGATGTTCTCGTTGCTTGCCGTGGGAGACGGAGAGGGTTCAGGGGCTTGTGAAGGCTCGGGGCTCTGAGGTGCCGGGGAGCTGGACGGTTGGTCGGGAGTGGGTGTTGATTCGGTGCCCCCCTTGTTCTTCTTGGGGAAGGTGTGGTAGCTGACAACCACTGGAGCGTCCACCGCGAAGGTGTCGCTTGTGGAGAAGGATGTTTTGCCGCCGATGGACACCTCCTCGACCTGGCCGTCCTCTGTGAGCCATCCGAGGATCAGGTCGTCAATCTCTCGTGTCGAGACGTTGGTGAACCCTGCCCCTTTGAACTGAGACACCATGTCCTGGTAGTTGCTGCTGCTCACCTCGGAAGACTCGACTGGGGCGTTGATCTTCTTGTTGGCACCATCGTAAGCTGCAAGGGATGCGGCCAAGATGCATGCGGCCATCAAAGCAACAATTTTTCTCATGGTAGTCCTCAGGGAGTGACGTCGGCGGGGAGTCGACGTCAATTTTGTTGCCGGTCGGCAAATTTAGCCATCAGTTCGTATAGCTTTTTGGGGCCGACTTCTTGTGAGATAATGATGCCACTGCTCTTGCGGGAGGAGCAACTCTGATATTTCCACCTTTGTCGTTAAATTTTACTGCCTTCATGCAGGTGTTTTAGACGCATCGCGCATCCTGCTTCGTGGTTTCACTCCTCATCCCTAGCTACCTCCACCATCACGATGGTGCGGTAGGTGGTCATGCGGGTGTGGAGGCCGGGGGTGAGGTGGCTGTGGTCTTGGTAGAAGACGGTGCGCATGGGTGCGTCTTGGCCGGTAATGGATATGGCCAGGACGGCGTCGTCTGGTTCGACGGCCTGGGCGTCGGGCAGGTCGAGAGCGAGGCGGTGGCGGCGCATGGTCAGCCCGTCACGTGAGACCTGGGGGCTGGCGATCTGCTCCAGGTCGAGCGTGAGCTCTCGTGGGCTGTTGCTGGAGGGGTAGTGCCAGACCTGGATGAGGGGTGCTTTGGCGGGCAGGTCGCTGTTGGTCATCTGGTCGATGATGACCATCAGGCTGGTGCCGCTGCCGCCGAGCTGGATGCTGAGCGTCTCGGTGCCGAGCCGTCCGGCGACCTGGGCGAAGTAGACCAGGTCGCGGGCGAGGATCGGCATGCCGGCGTCGCTCCATCGGCGGGCGGTGCGTTGGTCGCGCCAGTCCTGGGGTGAGAGTGCTTCGGCGGTGAGCTGGAGGCGGTCAAGGACGGTGTCGGCCGGAGCGGACAGAGAAAGGGCGGCGGCTGCCTCGTTGCGGCCGCTGTGCTGGTAGCGGGCCAGCTCGCGCTGAAACAGCAAGAAGGCGTCCAGCAGGTCGTCACCGCCGCAGACCTGCCGCAAGGTGGCGAAGGTGCTGAACTTCTGCACCGTCAGCTGCCCGTAGGCCTTGCGCAGGGCCAGCAGCTCGGTCAGCACCTGCTGCTCCAGTGCGGCGCGCTGCTCGGCCTCATCCGTGGTGTCGCCTATGGGGAAGACGCCATGTGGTAGCGGGGTGACTGGCTCCGGGGGCGTGCTCATGGCCCCTATTCTCACCGACTGGTTTGGCACCGTGCTGCGCAGATGCAGTGCGGTGCACTTTTCTGTCACGACACCGCCAATGGCGGCGGGTTCTCCTAGATGTGCCAGGTCAACCGGACGCCAGCGCGGCAACTGCCTTTGGGCGGTGCGGCAGGCAGATGGCGTGATCTGGGCGGCCACAGGGCCGCATGTGTCATCCCAGGCGGTGGCAGCGGAACCCGCTCCAGGGTGAGCGACTGCCCCGGCTGTCGTCTTCTCCTCTCTCTTCTTCCTTCCTCTCTTCTCGAAAGGACTTCTCTCATGGCTTCTACCAATCTCAGTCTCTTCTCGCCCCAGCGCACCCGGATGGGGGTGGTGCTGGGCAATGGCCAGGCCCGGGTGACCCGGCGGGAGATCGAGCAGGTCGCCGCCCAGGCAGAAGTGGCGGCCCAGGCCGAGCAAGCCCGGGCCTTCCTGACCTCCCAGGTCCTGACCAACATCGCCACGCTGGTCACCCAGGCCGAAGCCCAGACCCGCATCGCCCCCGGTGGCGCTCAGTTCTACGAAGCGATCATCACGGGGTATGCGCTGGGCGCTGGGCAGCGGATCGGGCAGCTGTAGGGCTGCTGTCCTGCGGCTTTGTCAGCCCGGTGGCGAGTCCCAGTCTCGTGCCTTCGTTCCTTCTTCTCACGTTCCTTCTCGTCTTCTCTCTTCTCATCTTCGGAGGTTTCATCATGACGGTCGTAATCGGGATTCTGGCCCTCATCGGTCTGGCGGTAGTGGGCGCAATCGGCTGGGCGTTCGTTCACGGGGTGCGCGATGGCCTGGCAGCCTGGCGGGAAGCACCGCCGGGCGGAATGAGCCAGCCGGTGCCCGTAGGCGCACCGCCGCTCTCGCTCTCCACCACGTTGCCGAGCAGCTACCAGGCCGGCCAGCTGGCCGGTGAGGTCGCAGCCAGCTGGCGCTCCGCACACCAGGCGGCCAGAGCAGCTGGACCGGGCGTACCGGCCAGCTCCTCCTGGGCAGCCGCCCTGGCCCTAGGCAGTGAGCTGAGCCAGCAGCGCCAAGAAGCAGGCCGAGCCATGCAAGCAGCAATGGCCCAGGTGCTGCAGGACAACGAACAGGCAGTGCGGGAGGCGGCGGCTGAGGCTGCCGGAGGAAGACGCGACACGAGTAATGGCGAAAGCGGTGCCAGTAGCGGTGGCGGTGTCGCTGACGAGACCAGCGGCAACAGCGCCAGTAGTAGCGGTGCGTCTTCTGGCACGGTGCCGGATGGAGTGGACAGCAACGGCACGGCAGAGGGTACATCCCACCCCACCTGGCCGGCTCACGCGCCCTCGCGTCGCCCGCCGCGGCCGCGTCCCAGGCGGTGCACGCAGCAGCGACCGGCTCGGTCGGACGAGCGGCAGCCGTGAGCGTCTGCATCCCAGCATGGCGCTGCGTCGACGACCCGCTGACCGTTCGGATGCCGTCGCAATCGTCAGCAATCCTCACCCACGTGCTGCGTCGTTTTCGCCTGCTTGTTGCAAAAACTACAGCACCGACTTTCGTGGCTACTAAGTGGCGCGTGTGTCCATTTTGTTTCCTGGGGTGGCACCACAGAAACGGCTCAAAAGCAGTGCGTGTCGCGTCGCTTGGCAATAGTGAATCCGGAGGCCTTGCAACAAACAAGTGTTCGTGGAATGTATGGGATAAGGGCAACTTGCTGCCGATGCGCGAAATAGCTGGCAGTGGGATTGCCTGGAGCAAATAGCACGTATGAACAAAAAAGGAGGGACGACATGCAGCAGACGAAACAAGCAGCCCAGCGATGTGCTGGGGGAGCCGCACCACGGCCAGGTGCGGTGGCCAGACGGGCTGGCGCAGCAGTGAGACCAGGTGCTGGCGTGCCGCGACCAGGCGGCGCTATGAGCGACGGGCCTGGTTCGGCCGGTCGGAGCAGTTCCGAGGGCACTGGCTCATCGCCCACCATCCCCGGCCTGCCGCCTGGTGGCTTTGCCACCATCCTGGTCGATCCGCCCTGGCCACTGCAGAGCGGTGAGAAGCACTACCGGACGATGAGCCTGGCGCGGATCAAGGCGCTGCCGGTGGGGTCGCTGGCGGCCCGTGATGCTCACCTGTGGCTGTGGACGACGAATGCCTTGCTGCCGAGGGCGTATGAGGTGGCTGAGGCCTGGGGCTTTACGGTGCGCAGCCCGCTGACCTGGGTGAAGTTCCGTCTTGGCCTGGGTGGTCGCTACCAGCTGCGTAATGCCACCGAGCAGCTGCTGTTCTGCACCCGGGGGAGAGCCCCGCTGGGCTCGCGCTCCCAGCCGACCTGGTTCAACGCGCCCGTTACGGAGCACTCACGCAAGCCGGCCGAGCAGTTCGCCATTATCGAGCGGGTCAGCCCTGGGCCGTACCTGGAGCTGTTTGCCCGCCGGCGGCCAGAGTCGAACCAGCCCTGGGCGGTGTGGGGAGACCAAGTAGCGAGCGACATCCGCATCCCCGGCTTTGCCGTGCCGCGGTACTGCAAGCGGGCACACGAGAACGAGGAGGCCCTGCGATGAGTCGGCCGTGGCAAGACAAGTACCCCCTGCGCAGTCTTCGAGGAGATGGTGATGATGAGCGATTCGAGGCGTTCTTTGCCCGGCAGCCTGCTGCGATGCGGCGTCGGCCTGCTCCTGATCGCGATGGGGCTGAGGTGGATCGTCGTCATCGTGCAAAGCAGCTGGCCCTGGCTCGTCGGGCTGCTCGCCGTGAGCGCCGCCGCCTGGCTGGCAGTGCGCTGGTGGCAGAGCCGACGGGAGTGGTGAGGGAGCCGAGCAGAAGCGAGCGGCAGACGGATAAGCGTCGTCAGGTGGGACAGGCTGAGCAGTGCCCGAGTTGTTCAGTTGACGACAAGGCGCAGCGGACTCGTCGGCGGCCTTATACCCCAAGGAGGCAGCCATGATGGCCCGCTACGCCGGTGGTCGGCCTGGTTCGTCGCGGCGGGTGCGCTTGGTGCCGGTGCGGCAAAGCGGCATGAATCACCGGGCGGTGGCGCGGATCGTGCTGGCACTGGCGCGGCAGATGGCGGCGGATGAGGCCGTGGAGCCGTCAACTGAGCAGACGAGCTCTCGGCGACCTGGTGCGATGCGAGCGGCCAGCTCAATGTCGGCACGGCACTGCATGACAGAACGTCTCCCGCACTGTCGTCATGACGGCGCTCACCACTCACCTCACGAGGCCGCTGCTCCGTTCTCCACGCCGGGAGGCACCCCGTGATGGCCCGTCCCACTCAGCCCTTGGTGTGGCATCAGCTGCGGTTTGCTTTGCCGCTTGCTCAGGACGCGGCGGTGGGGTTGGTGGAGCGGCTCCTGGCGGATGGTTCGCTGGGGCGGGTGGTGCTGGAGCTGCGCGCTTCAAGCGGTCAGGCGACGTGGGCGGTGGGCTCGCGGGCTGGTGAGCGGTTGGTCTCGGTGGTGCGTGAGCTGGTGCCGGGCTGCCGGGTGTCGCGTGGGTTCTCGCGGCGGGCGGTGGATCAGGCGGTGGTGGTGTCGGCCCGGCCGGTCGGGGTGGGACTGGCGACGGAGCGGCTGGTGGCGGTGGTGCGAGCTGTCCTGGCCGCACTGGCGGTGACGGCTGAGGGTGAGGAGCTGGTGGTTCAGCTGCAGCTGGGGCGGCGCTTCTCGCCGCAGGTGCTGGGGCGGGTGGAGCCGCAGGGCTGGCTGGAGCTACTCGGGCTCGTGCCGATTCCGTCTCTTAGTGGTGAGCAGGGTCGGCGGATGCGGGCACAGGTGGGGCGGCATCGGGCAGCAGTCTGTCTGCGTCTGGGGGTGCGGGCGGCCTCGCCGCTGCGCCAGCGGGTGCTGCTGCAGGGGCTGCTGGGGGCGCTGCGCCTGCTGGAAGGCCCGGGGGTGCGGCTACGCGCCCGCACGGAGCACCCCGCCAAGCTTGATGGGATGCGGCGGCCGTGGCGGGCGGGGTTGGAGCTTGGTGCAGGAGAGATTGTGGCGATGGCGGGCTGGCCTATTGGTGAGCTGCCCTTGCCGCTGCTGGGCAGTGGGCACCCGCGCCTGGTGGCCCCGCCGCCGCAGGTCGGCTCTGGGTCGTCGCAGCGCGTCGTCGGCGCGAGTGCGGTGCCAGGAGAGACCGGGCTGGTGCGCCTGCCGATTACCGACGCTGTCTACCACACGCATCTGCTGGGGCCGACTGGTGTGGGTAAGTCGACGGTGCTGCTGTCCTTGGCGCTGGCTGATGCGGCTGAGGGGAGGGGCCTGCTCCTGCTGGATCCCAAGGGCGACTTGGCGACGGACTTTCTGGCGCGCCTGCCTCAGGAGCGGGCTGCGGATGTGGTGGTGCTGGATCCGACCAATCCCTGCCCGGTGGGGTTCAACCCGCTGGCGGGGCCGCCGGAGCTGGCGGTGGTGACGGCGGAGGCGGTGCTGGGGGTGCTGGCCGAGCTGTTTCGCGACAGCTGGGGCATCCGCACCGCCGATGTGCTCTCCGCTGCGCTGCTGACGTTGGCGCGTATCCCGCAGGCGACGCTGGTGTGGCTGGTGCCGCTGCTGACCAATCCGGCCTTCCGACACCGGGTGCTGGCACTGGCTCCACCTGATCCTTTGGGGACGGATGTTTTTTGGCAGGGCTATGAGGCCAAGCCGGCGCGGACTCAGGCGGTGGAGGTCGCCCCGGTGCTCAACAAGCTGCGCCAGCTGATGCTGCGCCCAGGCCTGCGGGCGATGCTGGGCCAGGCCCAGCCCCGCTTCGGGCTGACGGATTTGCTGGAGCGCCGACGCATCGTGGTGGTCAACCTCAACCAGGGCCTGCTCGGAGCCGGAGCGGCCCGCTTGCTGGGGACACTGCTGGTGGCTCAGCTGTGGCAGCACCTGCTGGCACGCCAGGCAGAGCCGCCCCAGCGGCGACAGATCGTGAGCGTGTATATCGATGAGGTCCAGGCCTTCCTGGCGGGGTTGCCGGGCAGCCTGGCCGACGCCCTGGCCCAGGCCCGGTCACTGGGGGCGGCCTTCCACCTGGCGCACCAGTACCGGGGCCAGCTGAGCACCGAGATGATGCAGGCGGTGGAGACCAACACGCGCAGTAAGGTGTACTTCGCCTTGTCGGCGACCGACGCGGCTGCGGCAGCTCGGTTGGCTCCGGAGCTGGAGGCGGCAGACTTCCAGCTGCTGGCCCAGTACCAGGCCTACGCCACCGTCATGCACCAGGGACGCCGCTCGGGCTGGTTCTCCCTGGCCACCCGGCCCGCCCCACCAGCCGTGCGCGACCCAGCCCTGCTCTACGCCGCCAGCCACGCCCGCTACGGCATCCCAGCCGAGCTGACCGAAGCCGAGCTCATCGCCCTGACCAGTACCAGCGCGCCCAGCGCCGTCGACGCGAATGAGCAACGCAACCCGACGACGGTGTTGCCGGACACGACTACTGTCGCCACTGCTGCTGCCGCAGACGGCACTGGTAACGAGCCTGGTGACGAGGCAGCTGAGTCAATGCCTGGAGTGCCGGATGAGGCTGGCCCGGACGGTACCAGCAACGGAACTGAGGCTGAGGCTGATGGATCCACGAGTGGGGTTGAGCCTGAGCCTGGTCGGTCCCGTCCCGCGATTGGCCGCAGGAGGCGACCATGACATCACTGGTACATGAGCACACGACCTGGTGCTGCTGTAGGCGACGTACGTACCGTGATGGCAGCGCGGCTGGCCTGCGAACCACTGGGCGGGGGCGTCGTCTCGGTGGACGTGTCGGTCGACGTACCGCTGCACTCACGGCTCGCGGCAAGCGGCGGCAGCTCGGCCTTTCTCGGCGATTAGTGGCGGTGACTGACCCCACCTGGTGTGGTCACGTCTGGCCCGGCGGAGGCGGCCAGCGATGAACCGGTCACCCACCCTTACAGCGGCCCGGTTCTCATCGCTGGTGCCTGCGCCGATCCATCCGATGCAGGCGCGCCTGCTCGCCCTGGTGGCCGCCCATCGCTTCGCCACCACCACGCAGCTCGCCCGGCTGACCGCACCGGAGTACGCCTCGCCGGCCTCGGCCCTGCGCCAGACCCAGCGCCACCTGGCCAGCCTGGCCCAGCAGCGCCTGCTGACGAGCCTGGAGCGGCGGGTTGGTGGCTGGCAGGGCGGCTCAGCCGTGACCATCTGGGCTGCCACGACTCGGGGCCACCGGCTTGTGGCTGCAGATGAGGGGGAGGGGGTGCCGCGGCGGCAGCGGCCCCGTGAGGTGTCGACCACCTTCCTGGACCACCTCCTCGCGATAACGGAGGTGCGCACCAGCATTGAGGAGGCCGTCCGCCAGGAGGCGGATACCGAGGCGGCGGTGGCCTTGGAGCCGGACTGCTGGCTAACGCGCCTTGGCCCCAGCGGCCAGGTGCAGGTGCTGCGCCCCGACCTGGCCGTGACCATCACCAGCCCGAGCTATGAGGACCGCTACCTCGTCGAGGTCGACCGGGCTACCGAGAACCCCGGCCGCGTCATCGCCACCTGCTGGCGCTACCAGGAACACCAAGCTCAGGCCAGCGACGGCGACGTCTTCCCTCTGGTGGTCTGGCTGGTCCCCACCGACCGCAGGCGCCACCGCCTGGAGCGAGCCATCGGCCACAGCACCGGCCTGCTGCGCGACCTCTTCCGCGTCATCCGCCTCGACCAGCTGCCTGCCCTGGTCCACGGTGGCCCCGCCGCCATCCCCACCCCACAGGCCAGCAACCAGGTGGGCTGACAAACCAAAGAGGCATATCCCTCCGAGAAAGGATAAACGCGGCAGCATCCCATCTGATGAGGGGAAATATGGAGGGGGGTGAGATGAATACTGCTTACAGCAGCCAACCACCAAACCGTAGCTCGTGCGGAAACTCGCGGATTGCCGCCAGGGGTCAAGCGAAAACCGGACTGGACTTTTCCGTCCATCTGAGCGTCAATAGAAAGAGGAGAAACACAAAACAGTGAAATAGCAAAATATGACGAGAGGAGGACACCGATGGCAACACAAACCAGAACGAACGCACGAGATGAGCACCAGGCGGTGCGCTCCGCCGTGCCAGTCACCGCGCTGGACGGCCAGACGGGTACCGGGCCGATTGCCATCTTCTACGGCGCAGCCCGCTACCCCTTCGAGCTGGCCCGGCAACGGGAGCTGGTAGAGGACTACGCCGACGCGGCCGGTCTCAACCTGGTCACCGAGTTCCACGACCGACAGCAGCGCCAGCACGGCCTGAGCATGCTGCTCGATGCCTGCCAGCGCGGTGGCGTGGAGTATGTCATCACGGCGGGCTGGCCTACCCCCAACCTCACCACCACCGAAGCGGATGCGGTAACCGAGCAGCTCGCAGCCAGCGGCACCCACCTGGTCTGCCTCAATACCTGGCGCCCCGGCGACGGTGAGCCGCCTGCCTGGTGGAACGACGAGGAAGGCGCGTGGATGCGCCAGCTCGATGAGCTGAGAGAACAAGAACGCCAGCAGCGCGAGCAGACCAGTGAATCCGGTGCGGACAGCCAGGTCAACCAGGCCAGTCGAACCGGCAACGCCAGTGAACACACCGAACCCAGCAAGGAGGTGCACCATGCCTGACGCACTCGCTCCCGATCCCTTCACCGCTATGGCCGCTCAGCTCACTCCCAAGCGGGCCGTCTCATACATCCGCGTCTCCACCCGGGAGCAGGCCCAGCGTGGTGGGTCGGAGGAAGGGTTCTCCCTCCCAGCTCAACGTGAAGCGAATAAGCGCAAGGCCCAGTCCATGGGGGCGCTGGTGGTCAAGGAGTTCGCCGACCGGGGCGAGTCGGCTCGTAGTGCGAACCGGCCTGAGCTGCAGAAGATGCTGGCCTACCTCAAAGAAGACGGCGGCATCGACTACGTCATCGTCCACAAGCTCGACCGCCTAGCCCGCAACCGAGCGGACGATGTGGAGATTAACCGGGCCTTCGAGGAGGCCGGTGTGCGCCTGGTGTCGACGTCGGAGAATATCGACCAGACCCCCGGCGGCATGCTGCTGCACGGCATCATGAGCAGTATTGCTGAGTTCTACAGCCGGAATCTCGCCAATGAGGTCATCAAGGGGATGGGAGAGAAAGCCAGGAATGGCGGGACGCTGGGGAAGGCGCCGCTGGGGTATGTGAATGTGCGGGGGCGGGATGAGCATGGGAGAGAGATCCGGACGGTCGAGCTCGACCAGCAGCGCGCTCCCCTTCTTCGCCTCGCCTTCTCCGAGTACGCCACTGGCAACTGGACGGTCAGTCAACTAGCCAAGCACTTGGCAGGGCTGGGGCTGGATGTGCCAGCCACGCCGAGTAAGCCGGCTCGGCCTATTACCAAGGGGCGGCTGCATACCTTGCTGCGGCACCCGTACTACAAGGGTGTGGTGCAGTTCCAGGGTGTGGAGTATGCGGGCAAGCACGAGCCGCTGGTGGATGAGGAGACGTGGCAGACGGTCCAGGCTGTGCTGGGTTCCCATCGCAGTGGCGAGCGGGAGCGGATGCATAACCACTTCCTGAAGAGCACGGTGGTGTGTGGGCAGTGTGGCAGTCGGCTGCTGGTGCAGAACACGAAGAATGGCAAGGGGGTGCTGTACCCCTACTTCATCTGCGCCAGGCGGCACCGGGTGCACGACTGCTCCTTCAAGGCGGTGCTCATCGAGGTAGTGGAGGCGCAGATGCAGGAGGTGTACCGGCGGCTGTACGTCAGTGAGACGGATCGGCAGGAGATTGAGCGGTATCTGCTGGCGGAGCTGGCACGGATTGAGGGGGAGAAGGATCGAAGCGTTCGGTCGCTGACGGTGCGGCGGACGAACCTGGAGGATGAGCGGCGCAGGCTGCTGCAGGCGCACTATGCGGGGGCGGTGCCGCTGGAGCTGCTCAAGGAGGAGCAGGAGCGGCTGGGGCGAGAGCTGGCCGGGATTCAGCGTCAGCTTGATGCCTACCAGGCAGATGCCACGCTGGTGCGGGCGCATGTGGAGCAGGCGCTGGATCTGCTGGAGGACTGCTACCGGCTGTATATGGCGGCGCCGGATCACTTGAGGAAGCAGCTGAACCAGGTGTTCTTTGAGCGGGTGCTGGTCAATCCGGTGGTGGATGAGGATGGACGGGTCATCCTGCCTGGCGAAGGTGGTGATGACGGGGCTGGCGGAGAGTTGCAGGATGTGGACGATGGTGTGAGGGGCGCTGGTGATGAGGCTGGTGGACAGCGTGGCCGTGATGAGCAGGAGCCCGGTGAGTGTGAGGTAGACGATGGTGGTGACGAGCCAACGGGGCGAGCCGATGAGGCACCCTGCTCTGTCCGCGTGGCGGATACCGGTAGCGATGTCTGCCTGGAAGCACGGCTCAACCGGCCGTTCGACCAGCTGGCCAGCGCACGACTCCGGGCTGTGGCACGGATTGCTGCCCTACGAAAATCGCCCACCTCAACGGGAGGTGGGCGACGGTCCTCGGCTGAGACGGCCACAGGGGCTGTTTCTCAGGGTGAGGGTTTGTATAGCGATGCTGTGGTGCCTCCGGCGGGACTCGAACCCGCACGCCCGTAGGCAGCGACTTTTAAGGTCGCGGTGTCTACCGATTCCACCACGGAGGCGAGACGCGCCCCAATATATGAATAAAAGGGGCGTCAGTACCCCCACTGGGATTCGAACCCAGGACCTTGTGCTTATCAGGCACGATACGAGGTATAAGCTCGCTGCTCTAACCGCTGAGCTATGGGGGCGCGGCCACGACATCGACGGCGTCGAGGAGGCCGACGCTGCCGGCACCGGAGGGGGCGGCAGCGCGGAAGTAGGTTACCCCAGACAGCGGCCGTGTCGGTCGTTTTCCTCACTGTGTTCCGTCAGGTACGCCCACACGCAGGCGCCACGCTCCGTCACCCTTTGACGTCTCAGGAACTGCCCGCCCTACCGCTAGCCTGGTCGCATGAGTCACACTTCTGCACCCGCATCCCCTGATGCCGGACACGGACCAGCACGCAGCACGTCGGAAGGCCACCTGACCGTCGGTGATGTCGTCGCCCTCGTAGAGGCCGCCGCACCTTCCGGCCTGGCCGCTTCCTGGGACTCCAACGGGCTCATCTGCGGAGATCCTGCCGAGTCGGTGCGCAGCATCCTGCTGGCCGTCGACCCGGTGTCAGCCGTCGTCGACGAGGCCATCGACGCCGGCGTCGATATGGTCATCACCCACCATCCCCTTTATCTGCGCGGAACCGAGCACGTCGCGGCCACCGACCCCAAGGGCCGCACCGTCCACCGTCTCATCCGCGCCGGCATCGCACTGCTCAACGCCCACACAAGCCTCGACGCCGCCCACGGGGGAGTGGCCGACGCTCTGGCCGAGTGCGTCGGTCTCGTCTCCACCGTCCCGCTCGAGCCCGACCCTGCCTCCCCGGATCAGGGCATCGGACGGATCGGCACGCTCCCACAGCCCGTCACCCTGCGCCGGCTCGCTGAGGATGTCGCCTCAGCCCTGCCCGACTCCGCCCCCGGCCTCCTCGTGGGCGGGGACCTGGACGCCGTCGTCGAACGCATCGCCGTCTCAGGTGGGGCGGGCGACTCTCTCCTGCAACGGGCCCGGCAGGCCGGAGCCGACGTGTTCCTCACCGCCGACCTGCGCCACCACCCGGCCTCCGAGCACCTGGAGGACGGCCGCCCTTATCTCCTGTGCGGAACCCACTGGGCCACCGAGTGGGTCGGCCTGGAGCCCCTGGGCCGCAGGCTCACAGAGGACGCCCACTCCCGTGGAGCATCTCTGGCTGTCCGGGTCTCCCGCATTGTCACGGATCCCTGGGCGCTGCGCCTGCCGACCGGAGCAGACCGGGCATGAGAGGATTCGCAGCAACAACTTGTACGCACCTGAAGGAGCACACGCCGTGACCAGCGCCCCCATCGCCCAGCAGCGCCTTCTCATCGATCTCCAGGACCTCGACTCCCACCTGGCACGGCTGCGTCACGAGCGCAAGCACCTTCCGGTCCTCACCCGCATCGAGGCGGTCATCGAGCGCCTCAAAGCCAACAAGCGCGCGGCCATCCAGGCCGAGGCGGCCCTCGACGAGGCCAAGAAGCAGGCCACTCGCAGTGAGGACGAGGTCGGGCAGGTGGCACGCCGCGCCGAGGTGCTGCGCGAGCGCCTCCACTCAGGCACCAGTGCGGCCCGCGACCTGTCCGCCATCCAGGGGGAGATCGACCAGCTCGGCCAACGCCAGTCAGCCTTGGAGGAGGCGCAGATCGTCGCCATGGAGGCCCTCGACTCCGCCCGGCAGGAGGCCGAGCGCCTCAGCCGGGAGGAGGCCGAGATCCGGGCGGCCGGCCGGGATCTCACCGCCAAGCGCGACGCCGAGTTCGCCCGACTTGATGAGGAGATCGAGTCCCTGGAGAACCAGCGGGCAGACCTGGCCGGAACCATCGAGGCGCCCCTCCTGGCGGACTACGAGGCCGTGCGCAGCTCCACAGGCGGGCTCGGCGCAGTGGCCCTGAGAGGACGCACCGTTGAGGGCGGCGCCGTCGAGATCAGCCCCCAGGAGCTGGCCCGCATCGTGGCCGCCCCAGCCGAGGATGTTATCCACGCCGAGGAGAACGACGTCATCGTCGTACGGATGGACATCTGACGGCGCGGCCCGCCTGAAGCTGGCCGCCACTAGCTTCGGCGGGTCACCAGGGTGAGAGCCCGACGCCCCTGCCGGTCCGGTTCACTGACCTCGACGTCGTCGATGCCCTCCAGATACCCGGCGATGGTTGCAATATCGTCTACTTGGACGTGCTCAGGCACGGATCCGGTGGCGACGGCCCTCAGGAGCTCTCCGGTGAGTAGTCCGCGTGCATGCTTGGCCATGTGGGAGACCACCTTGCGCGAACCGTCGTCGGCGGTGCGCACCACGCGCACGCTGACGACCTCAATGCCGTCGCGCGCGGACGGCTTCCACGCGGCCGCATAGTCCGCCGACCGGCAGTCCACTATCAGTCCCTGTGCAGCCATATCAGTGAGCGACGGCGCCAGGTGCTGTTTCCAGAATGCCGGCAGTCGCCCCGGTCCTGGCAGGGACGTGCCCATCGACAGGCGGTGATCGGGCACCAGGTCAGTGGGGGACAAGATGCCCCACAGTCCCGAAAGAACAACGCAGTGGCGCTCCAGAGCAGCCCGGCCGGCCGCTTCCTCGGCGATCGAGTCGAGCCGGGCGGCCTCGTACAGGACCCCGGTGAACAGCTGATGGGCGGGGACGCAGGGCGAGGTCTCCAGCGTCAGGTTCGTTGATACTTGCTCGGCGCTGCGCGGCCCCAGCCCCAGGACGGAGGCCCCCTCATCGCTCCGGCTCACCTCAGCCAGCGCGGACATCACCTCGCGACGCGCAGCGGTGAGCCTGTCCGCGTCCAGGAGCGAGTCAAGATCCAGTGACGGTCCACTGGTAGGAGCGGTCTTTCCCTCAGAGGGAGGCAGCAGGATCAGCACCCGCACATGATAGGCGGCTCCCAGAAGGTCGGGGGTCGACGGCGGGCGAGACTCTCCGCGCTGATTCCCCACGGCGCTACACTGACCCGTGCGGACGAGCCGACCGGGCGGCCGCGGTACCGGCCACCGCCTTCAGGGCGGTGGCGGGCTGAGGAACGTCCGGGCTCCACAGAGCAGGGCGGTGGCTAACGGCCACCCGGGGTGACCCGCGGGACAGTGCCACAGAGAGTAGACCGCCCATCGAATACCGATGGGTAAGGGTGAAAGGGTGGGGTAAGAGCCCACCAGCGCGGCGGGTGACCGTCGCGGCTCGGTAAACCCCGCCCGGAGCAAGACCGCACAGCTGACGCTTGAAGGCTGCTCGCCCAAGTCAGCGGGTAGGTCGCATGAGGCCGCTGGCAACAGCGGTCCAAGATGAATGGTCGCCACCGCCCAGGCCGGCAACGGTGGGCGGCAACAGAACCCGGCGTACAGGTCGGCTCGTCCGCCCCATAGAACCTGTTGAAACGGCTGTGGCCCGCCAGGATGATCCTGGCGGGCCACAGCCGACACGTGGTCAGAGACGAGTAGCGCGTTTACTTCGCGGCCACGTAGACCTCATTCTTGTTGTCGACCTGAGAGAAAGCGCTCACTGCGAAGGCGCCCTTCTTCTCATTGGCGGCGGACTCGTCAACGAGGAAGACGAAATCACCCTTCGCCTTACCTCCATCTCGAGGCATGCTCTGGCGGATGAAGAGCGACTGCCCGCCGATAGACAGCTCAGCCTCCGAGGTGTTGCCCTCGTGGGTGAACCCCACTTGGAGCCTGAACTCCTGGAACTGTCCCTCTCCGTGGTAGGTGATCTCAACGGGGACGCGAATGTACACCTTGCCGGCAGGAGGCTCCTTATAGCTGTACTGGCTCGTGGCGGCCTTCACCGACTCGTTGGCGTTCCACTCGACATCGCCGATGGTGACGTCAACCGAGGCGTTCGGGTCGTCGTCGTACTTACCGGCATGCAGCGTGATCGGCCCGGCCTTCGGGTCGAGGGGGTTCTTCTCGCTGGAGCCGGGGTCGTTGCTGCCCGGCTTGCTGGTCTTGGTGGTCTTCTTCTGATCCGAGCTGCCAGTCTCGTCAGAGTCGCTGGCCTTCTTCTTGGAGTCAGAGTCAGAGTCAGCCTTCTTCTGGCTCTTCGGCTCCGAGGTCGACGTGCTGTCCGCCTTGTCATCCGACTCGCTGGAATCGCCCTTGAACATGAAGATGCTACCGATGACCAGGGCGACCACGACGACTGCAGCGATACCGGTCCAGAACCACCACTGCTGGGTCAGCGGCTTTGAGCCGTTGCCAGGGCCGGCCGGAGCGGCGGCGTTGGGCTGCCACCCGCCAGCGGGAGGCTGCATGCCTCCGGCAGCCCCCTGGGGCTGGTAGGGCGTGGGCGACTGGGCGTAGTCCATGTTCGCCGCGTAAGGGCTGCCCCCAGCTGCGGGAGCGCCGGCGTAGTCCCCGGAGGGGGCGGAGGCCGACATGCCCGTCGGGTCGGCAACCGGTGAGGCGGTGCTCAACGACGCCGTCGGGGCGGTCGACACCGCCTGGGTCGGAGCCCACGCCGGGTCGGCCTCGGTGGCGGCACCTGCGGCCGAAGCGGCGGAGGCGGCGGAGTCGTCGACCCAGATCTGCCAGCCCTCTGGAGCCGGTCCCCAGGCCGGGTCGGGCTGCCAGCCTGCAGGCGGTTCGAAGCCCTCGGGTGGCGCGGGCCAGTTCGGCGGTGGATTGAAACGCAAAGCCATGAGAACCTCCGGGAGGAAATAAACAGGGAGAAACCCGCATGGGCTTCCTGGGCAGAATAGAGATGTCCGCTACTCAAGGACCCTACGTCGTCACCTTATCGTGAGGCAACGTGACGGCGCTCGATCGTCCTGGATGTGGATGGGTAGCGATACCCACTGCCTCAAGGCAGGGTGAGCACCTCGGCGCCGTCCTCGGTCACCACGAGCGTGTGCTCGAACTGCGCAGTACGGGAACGGTCCTTGGTGACCACCGTCCAGCCGTCGTCCCACTGCTCCCACTCGATGCCACCGAGTGTGAGCATCGGCTCGATGGTGAACACCATGCCCGTCTCGATGACGTCGTCGTGCAGGGGGGCGGCGTCGTAGTGGGGGATGATGAGGCCGGAGTGGAACGCCTCCCCGACGCCGTGTCCGGTGTAGTCGCGCACCACCCCGTAGTCGAAGCGCTTGGCGTAGGCCTCGATGACGCGGCCGATGACGTTGACCTCGCGCCCCGGCTTGACGGCCTTGATGCCCCGTTCCATCGCGGTGCGGGTGCGTTCGATGAGCAGCTCCGTCTCGCGGTCGACCTCGCCGACGGCGTAGGTGGCGTTGGTGTCTCCGTGGACCCCGCCGATGTAGGCGGTGACGTCAAGATTGATGAGGTCGCCCTCGTTCAAGCGGGTCGAGTCCGGGATGCCGTGGCAGATGACCTCATTGATCGAGGTGCAGATCGACTTGGGGAAACCCATGTAGCCCAGGCACGAGGGGTAGGCGCCGTGGTCGCACAGGTACTCGTGGGCGATCCGGTCCAGCTCATCGGTGCTCACCCCCGGGGCGATCGCCTTGGCGGCCTCGGCCAGGGCGCGGGCGGCCAGCCGCCCCGCGACCCTGATCCGCTCGATCGTCTCGGCGTCCTTGATCTCCGAGGCGGTGACGCGCTCGGGGCCGTCGTGGAACATGTATTCGGGTCGTGCGATGGACGCAGGCACATGACGCTCAGGACTGAGCGTCCCGGGAGTCAGCGTGCCACGCGGCGCGCGGTCGGCCAGTGAGGCCGAGGACGCAGGGGAAGCCGAAGAAGTCATGGTCGTAAGCATAGAAGGAGGCATCCGGTTCGCGGGACCTTCCCTCCATCCAGTGGTTCAGGGCCTCCACCATGGCGCTGTGGGTCTTATCACTGTCAGGAGCCGTCAGGAGCTGAACCAGTGCTTCTCCGCGGGGAAGGACTCCTCACGCACCGCGGCCCCGTAGTCGGCGGCCGCCTGCCTCAGGGCCTCGCCGACCTGTCCGAACTGGTGGGCGAAGCGCGGAGACCAGTCCGTCATCCCGGCCATGTCCGTCCAGACCAGGACCTGACCGTCGCAGCGCGCGCCTGCGCCGATACCGATCGTGGGGATCGTGAGCGACTCGGTGACGCGCGCGGCCAGGGGCTCGGGCACCATCTCCAGGACCAGAGCGACCGCCCCCGCCTCGGCCAGTGCCTGCGCGTCGGCCAGCAGCACGTCAGCGGCCTCGCCACGGCCCTGAACCCGGAAGCCGCCTAGCATGTTGACGCTCTGCGGGGTGAACCCCAGATGCCCCACCACCGGGATGCCGGCCTGGGCCAGTGCCCTCACGCTGGCTGCCCGGGGGGTGCCGCCCTCGAGCTTGACGGCGTTGGCCCCCGCCTTCATGAGACGCACCGCACTGGCCAGTGCCTGCTCCGGACCGGCCTCGTACGTGCCGAAGGGAAGGTCGGCCACAACCAGGGCGCGCTTGGTCGCCCTGGCCACTGAGCGGGTGGCCACCACCATCTCATCGAGCTCCACCGGCAGTGTGGAGTCGTGCCCTAGCATGACGTTGCCGATGGAGTCGCCCACCAGCAGCAGGTCGATTCCCGCCGCATCCAGGATCCGGGCGGTCACGGCGTCGTAGGCGGTGAGCATGACCAGCTTGGTGCCGTCCTTCTTGGCAGCCGCCAGGTGATGAACGCGCACGGGCTTGCCGCCTGCGACGACGGGGGCGGATGAAGATCCGTAAGGGGACTCGGGTGTAGCCATGATCCGAGGCTACCGGAGGTCGCCGGGCCTCCTTGGCGGGCTGAGTCGTCCGCCGAGTTCGCGGCCGGCTTGTCCCACAGACGGTGGTGCACGAAACCTGCCTGACGCACCCGCGCACTAGGCTGGACCAAGCAGAACGTCTCAGGCGCAAGAACGCCGGCTACGCCGTCGGCCCGCTGCCGCACCCCACGCTGAGGAGGCACCATGGACAAGCAGCAGGAGTACGTGCTCCGAGCCATCGAGGAACGCGACATCAGCTTCATCCGCCTGTGGTTCACTGACGTCTCCGGGCAGCTCAAGTCCGTGGCCATCGCCCCGGCCGAGGTCGAGAGCGCCTTCGAGGAGGGCATCGGCTTCGACGGATCGGCGATCGAGGGACTCACGCGCGTCTTCGAGTCCGACATGCTCCTGGCCCCTGACCCCTCCACATTCCAGATGCTGCCGTGGCGGGACGGGGACAACGGCGTGGCCCGCATGTTCTGCGACGTCCTCACGCCCGACGGCGAGCCTGCCCGCACCGACCCGCGCTCGGTGCTTGAGCGTCAGCTCGCCCGGGTCGCCGAGGCCGGCTTCACCTGCTACATCCACCCAGAGATCGAGTTCTACCTGGTCAACCGCGACGCCGACGGGCGCATCCGCCCCACTGACGACGCCGGCTACTTCGACCACGTGCCCGGGGGCACTGCCCACGACTTCCGCCGCCAGGCCATCCTCATGCTTGAACAGATGGGGATCTCGGTGCAGTTCTCCCACCATGAGGGTGGCCCGGGCCAGAACGAGATCGACCTGCGCTTCGCCGACGCCCTGTCCATGGCGGACAACATCATGACCTTCCGCGCCGTCGTCGAGGAGGTGGCACTCAAGGAGGGCTGCCTGGCGACCTTCATGCCCAAGCCCTTCCCCGACGAGTTCGGCTCGGGCATGCACACGCACTTCTCCCTGTTCGAGGGTGACCGCAACGCCTTCTTCGACCCCGCCGGCCAGTACCAGCTCTCCGCCATCGGTCGCTCCTTCATCGCCGGACTGCTGCACCACGCCTCGGAGATCACGGCCGTCACCAACCAGCACGTCAACTCCTACAAGCGCCTGTGGGGAGGGGACGAGGCCCCCAGCTACGTGTGCTGGGGCCACAACAACCGCTCCGCCCTGGTGCGCGTCCCCATGCACAAGCCCGGCAAGGCCCAGTCCGCGCGGGTGGAGTTCCGCGGCATCGACTCCTCGGCCAACCCCTACCTGGCCTACGCGGTCATTCTTGCCGCCGGCCTCAAGGGCATCGAGGAGGGCTACGAGCTTCCCCCCGAGGCTGAGGACGATGTTTGGGCCCTGTCGGAGATGGAGCGCAAGGCGCTGGGCATCCACGCCCTGCCCACCTCGCTCAAGAGCGCGGTCGCCGCCATGGAGCGCTCCGACCTGGTGGCGGACACCTTCGGCGAGGACACCTTCGAGTTCTTCCTGCGCAACAAGCGCCGCGAGTACCGGGCCTACGACGCCCAGGTCACCGACTTCGAGATCAGCCAGTTCTTCCCGCGCGCCTGAGCGGAGCAGGAGACAGCTGTGAGAGACCGCAGCGAGAAGCGAGCGCCGATCGGGTCCCCCTCCCGGCACAGCTCCTCGCCCAGGACCCTGCTGCTGCGGGCCGGATTCAACGACGCCGCCCGTGCCGGAAAGCTCCTGGGCGACCCGGCGCTGCTGGCCTTCCTGCTGGACGACACTCAGGCCGACGACGTCGGCGAGGCGGGTGACCAGGAAGGACGCGGCTCAGCGGACCGCTCCAGGCGGCCGGACGGCCGACCTGCTGAGATACGGCTGGGGCCTGAGCGTGAGGAGCTCATTGATACTTTAGCGCTCACCGCCGATCCCGACATGGCTCTGCTCAGCCTCGTCCGGCTCGCTGAGGCCGCCACCGCCGCCGAATCAGCTCACCGGGCATCGGTGGGCGGTGTCGAGCCCGGGGGGACGACGACGCCAGCAGCACTTCTGCGCAGCGTCATGAGCGACCCCGCCACAGGGCCGCGTGAGCACAGGCGCCGCCTGCTCGCGGTCCTGGGTGCCTCGCAGGCCCTGGGCGACTTCCTCGTGGCTCACCCCGAGCACCTCACCGCGCTCGCACCTGACAGGGCGTGGGACGCCCCGCAGGAGCCCGGCGCCGGTGAGGCGCTGCAGCGGGCGGTCCGCGACGCGCTGGGGCAGGCCGACCCCGCGGATGCGTCCCCCTCTCATGGAGGTGAGAGACCCCCACACCCGGGAGACGCTGCCGTCTGCCAGGCGACCGCGGCGCTGCGACGTGCCTACCGGGACCGGCTCACGGCGATCGTCGCCGATGACCTCACCAGCGCCAACCCGATCGAGCACGTCCCCACCGTGTGCCGCCGCATGACCGAGCTTGCCGACGCTGCCCTGGACGCGGCCCTGCTCGTCGCCCGCGCCGCCGTCGGACCGCAGGCCGACGACGTGGCCCTCGCAGTGATCGCCATGGGAAAGACCGGGGCCCGCGAGCTCAACTACATCTCGGACGTCGACGTCGTCTACGTCGTCGGCCCCGCCCGCGAGCCTCAGGGGGCTCAGGAGCCGATCAGCGAGGAGCGCCTCGTGGAGGTCGGCACGCACCTGGCCACTGAGCTCGCTCACGTCGTCTCCGCCACCGCGCCCGAGCCTCCCCTGTGGCCACTGGACACGGCGCTGCGTCCCGAGGGCAAGGACGGTGCGCTCGTGCGCACGCTTGACTCCCACCTGGCCTACTACCGCAGGTGGGCCGCCTCCTGGGAGTTCCAGGCCCTGCTCAAGGCCAGGGCCTGCGCCGGCGACGCCGAGCTCGGGGCCCGCTACGAGCAGGGCGTGGCGCCCTACGTGTGGGAGGCCAGCAGGCGGGAGAACTTCGTTGAGGACGCCCGTGCCATGCGGCGCCGGGTGGAGAAGGAGTCCGTGCCGCGCGGTGGAGTGGACCGGCGTATCAAGCTGGGCCCCGGGGGACTGCGGGACGTCGAGTTCACCGTCCAGCTCCTCCAGCTCGTCCACGGCCGCTCCGACGAGAGCCTGCGCGTGCGTGCCACCTTGGAGGCCCTCGACGCTCTCAGCGCGGGCGGATACGTCAGCCGCACCGACGCCGCGGCCTTGAGCGGCTGCTACAAGGCCCTGCGGCTGCTGGAGCACCGCAGCCAGCTCTTCAGGCTGCGCCGCACCCACAACCTTCCTGAGAAGGAGGAGGACCTGCGCCGCGTCGAGCGGGGCATCAGCGACTGCCTGGGCCACGGAGACAGTCTGTGGGAGGACTTCAAGGACCTGCGCCGGCGGGTACGGGCCCTCCACCAGGAGATCTACTACCGTCCCCTGCTGGCCTTCGCGGCCGCCCTCAGCGCCGATGAGATGGCTCTGAGTCCTCAGGCGGCGCGTGAGCGCCTTTCCGCAGTCGGCTACGCGGATCCTGACGGGGCCCTGCGCCACATCCAGGCCCTCACCGAGGGGGTCAGCCGTCGCGCCGCGATCCAGCGCCAGCTGCTGCCGGTCATCATCGGCTGGATCGGTGGGGGAGCCGACCCCGATTTCGGTCTGCTCTCCTTCCGGAGACTGTCCGAGGCCATCGGAGGCTCGCACTGGTACCTGGCCATGCTGCGAGACTCGCCGGTGGCGGCGCGCAGGCTGTGTCAGGTCCTCTCCGGCGCCCACTGGGCCACCGAGCGCCTCGCGGAGTTCCCCGAGTCCATCGCCTGGCTCGACGACGACGACGAACTCGCCCCCCGCCGATCCGGCGCCCTGGCGGAGGAGGTCGCTGCCGTCCTGCGCCGTCGCAGCCTGACCGGCTCCGATGACGCGGCCCTTGCCCAGCAGGCGCTCGAGGCGGTTCAGGCGGTCCTGAGAGTGCGCGCCCGTGAGGAGGTGCGGGCCTCACTGGCGGACTGCCTGGACGGTATCGACCCCGCACGCACCGCCTCCATCCTCTCCGACGCCACCGACGCGGTCCTGGCCGGGGCGCTGACCGTGGCGACCGGGCTGGTCATCGCCCAACGCGACGGGGTGGAGGCAGTCTCCGCTGGGCCCGACGCCAGCGGGTGCTGGCAGGCCGCCCGCGCCCGCCACGCCATCATCGCCATGGGACGCCTGGGAGGCCGCGAGATCGGGTACGCCTCGGACGCGGACGTCCTCTTCGTCCACCAGGCCCGCGACGGGGTGGGTGAAGAGGATGCCTCCCAGGAGGCCGAGGCCGTCGCCAAACAGGTCATGGGACTGCTGGCCGCAGCGCTCCCGCACCCCCTTGAGGTGGACTGCGACCTGCGGCCCGAGGGACGCAACGGCGTCATGAGCCGCTCGCTGGACGCCTACCGCGAGTACTACGGCCGCTGGTCCGCCCTGTGGGAGCGCCAGGCGCTGCTGCGCGCCCGACCCTGTGCCGGAGACCGAGACCTGGGCCGGCGTTTCGAGGAGCTCATCAACCCGCTGCGCTGGGCGCAGGAGGGCCTGGCGCCCCAGGACCTGCGGGAGATCCGCAGGATCAAGGCGCGGGTGGAGGCCGAGCGCCTGCCACGGGGCATTGACCCGGCCCGCCACCTCAAGCTCGGCCCCGGTGGGCTCAGTGACGTGGAGTGGAGCGCCCAGGTGCTTCAACTCGCCCATGCCGGACAGATACCCCAGCTGCGGACCACCTCGACCGTCGCCGCCCTCCAGGCCGCGGTCCAGGCCGGGGTACTGAGCGCGGACGGTGGGGGAGAACTGGTCGCGGCCTGGATCCTGGCCAGCCGCTTGCGCTCGGCGATCGTCCTGGGAACCGGGCGCGCCTCGGGGCCGCGCTCCCAGGTCCTCCCCATCCAGATCCGGGAGATCCGCCTGGTGGGGCGCCTCGTCGGCCTCAGTGCGGGCAGGGAGCGAGAGCTCGAGGACCTCTACCGCCGCAGCGCCCGCCACGCGCGCGCAGTCGCCGAGCGCATCGTCTTCACCGACGCCGCCGTCCACGGCTCCACCGCTTCAGCGCCGGCGAGCAGCGTGTCAGCGGCTGAGCCGCACATCCCGGAGTCATCGCCGCCACGTTCAGCAGGCTCGGCGCGGCGCTCTCGCGCACAGTCCCGCCGAGATACTGGGGCGGCAGCCTCCAAGGGCTCCAAGCGGGCCGGCCGTCTCCGCGCCACGAGAAGGCGACCGGAGGGACCCTACCCCTGGAGCTGACCGGGTGCAGACGGTACCGGACGCAGGTCTTTGGGCGATGAGGATCGCACCGTCGTCGTGGGCCCCCGCGCTACGAACCTGGCAGACTTGCCGCCGTGAGGCTCATTCTTGTACGCCACGGTCGCACCGAGGCCAATGTCATGCAGGCACTCGACACCGCCTTCCCCGGAAATCCCCTGGATGAGGTGGGACTGGGGCAGGCCGACGGATTGCCGGGCCGTCTGGACAAGGCCGGCCTGCTCCAGGGACTGGGATCACTGTGGGTCTCCCCGATCCTGCGCGCCAGGCAGACCATTGCCCCTATCGAGGCCGCCACCGGCCTGAGCGCCACCGTCGACTCGGGACTGCGTGAGGTTCTGGCCGCAGACTTGGAGATGAACACCGACGCGCGCTCGGTGGCCTGCTACGTGGACACCACCCGGGCTTGGATGGCGGGGCGACCCGCCTGCCGCATCCCCGGCTCCCCGGAGGACGGGCACGACACGCTTCAGCGCTTCGACGAGGCCATCGACCGCATCTGCGAGCAGGCCGCACGGGCGGGAGACTCAGCGGCCCTGCTCGTCTCCCACGGCACCGCGCTGCGTCTGTGGACCTCCCTGAGGGCCGCGGCCGGAGGTGGCGTGGACCCGCTGTGGGTCGCTGACCGACCCATGCACAACACCGGGATCACCGTCGTCGACGGCGATCCCGGTAGTGGGTGGAGCCTGACCTCCTGGGATGACGGGGCCTGGGATCAGGCCCCTTCCTGAACCGGCCCGCCCCTACAGGACCGAGGAGAGGAAGGACCGGGTGCGTTCGGCCTGCGGGTTGTCGAGGACCTCCACGGGGTCACCGGACTCGCAGATGACACCGCCGTCCATGAAGATCAGCTGGTCGCCGACCTCCCGGGCGAAGCCCATCTCGTGGGTGACCACGACCATCGTCATGCCGGAGGCGGCGAGATCCTGCATCACCTGCAGCACCTCACCGACCAGCTCGGGGTCCAGGGCCGAGGTCGGCTCGTCGAAGAGCATGAGCTCGGGGTCCATCGCCAGGGCCCGGGCGATCGCCACCCGCTGCTGCTGGCCGCCGGAGAGCTGGGAGGGGTAGTGGTCGAGGCGATCCCCCAGCCCCACCCGCTCCAGCAGCTCGATGCCGCGCTCACGGGCCTTGGCCTTCGGAGTCTTCTTGACCAGGACCGGTGCCTCCATGACGTTCTGCAGAGCCGTCATGTGGGGGAACAGGTTGAAACGCTGGAAGACCATACCGATCTTGGCGCGCTGAGCGGCACGGGCCTTGTCCGACAGGGCGTGCAGCTCGATGCGTCCCCTGCGCTCGACCTCACGCATCCCGATGAGGTCGCCGTCGACCTTGATCCGGCCGGCGTCGATGGACTCCAGTTCGTTGATGCAGCGCAGCAGCGTCGACTTACCCGAGCCCGACGGGCCGATGAGGACCGTCACTGAGCCGGGCGGGACGACGAGGTCGATGCCCCGCAGCACGTGCAGCTCACCGAAGAACTTGTGCAGGTCGCTGATCTCGACCTTGGGCGTGGCGGCTGCTGCCTGGGCGGATGTGCTCATGGGGTGACCTCCAGGAAGGGATCGTCCTTGGTGGTGTGCGCATCGAGGATGGCCTGCTGGCGGGCCGACAGGCCCCGGCCCGAGGGGCCGGAGGACTTGTCAGAGTCGAAGCCCTTGCCGTAGTAGCGCTCGATGTAGTGCTGTCCCACCATGAGGATCGAGGTGATGATGATGTACCAGATGGCCGCGACCAGAAGCAGCGGAATGATCTGGTAGGTCAGCGAAGCGTAGGAGTTGGTGACGAAGGTCAGATCCAGGGTGAAGGGGACCGCCAGCACCAAGGAGGTCGTCTTGAGCATGGAGATCGTCTCGTTCCCGGTGGGCGGGACGATGACCCTCATCGCCTGGGGCAGGACGATCCTGCGCAGGATCTGGCCTCGGCTCATGCCCAGAGCACCGGCGGCCTCACTCTGACCCTTGTCCACTGAGTTCAGGCCCGAGCGGACAATCTCGGAGAGATAGGCGCCCTCGTTGATGCCCAGCCCCAGGACCGCCGCGACAAAGGGGGTGAAGACCGCCGTCGTCTTGAAGGTCAGCAGCTCGGGGCCGAAGGGGATGCCCAGACTCAGCTTCTGGTAGAGCGCGGACAGCGCACCCCAGAAGACCAGCTGGGTGTAGATCGGGGTGCCACGGAAGAACCACAGGTAGGCCAGCGCCACCCAGCGCAGGACCGGGTTGGAGGACTGGCGCAGGATCGCCGTGGTGACCGCCAGCACGATGCCGATGGCCATGGCCATGAAGGTCAACAGCAGCGTCCATCCGACGGCCTTGACCACGTGGACCTCACGCAGGAAGAACCAGACCGTGGACCAGTGGAACTTCTCATTGGTGACCAGCCCGTGGATGAGCATGGCCCCCAGGACCGTGACGATCGCGGCACTGATCCACGTCCCCGGGCGGGGGACGGGCTTGGGGTTGTTGAGGACGACCTTGTCGTCCTCAGAGGCGGGTGAGGCGGTCACTGCTCACTCCTTCACTGCGGGATTGAGTTCTGCGGTGGTCAGGGCGGCGTCCTTCACGCCCCAGTTGTCCAGGATCTTCTGCCAGATGCCGTGGTCCATGAGGTACTGGACGGCGGCCTGGATCGCGGCGGTGAACTGCGGATCGGCCTTGGCGGTCACCACCCCCTGAGGGGCGGCGTCCTCGATCTCGCCGAGGGTGACGATCTGACCATCGGTCAGCTCGACGGCGTAGCCGGCCACGGTGGAGTCCGAGTAGGTGGCGTCGATGGTGCCACCCACCAGGCCGGTGGTGGCCTCGGACTGCTTGGAGTAGGAGCGCACGGACAGCACCGGCTTGCCCGCCTGGGCGCACTTGTCGGCGGCGTCGCGCATGGTGGTCTCCTGGGCGGTTCCCACCTGGACGCCGATGGTCCGTCCGCACAGCTTGAGGTGGTCGGAGGTCTCGACGTCCTTGGGGTTGCCGGCCTGGACGTTGAATCGCGAACCCACGTTGATGTAGGCGGTCATGTCGACCTCCGCGGTCCGTTCGGGGGTGACGGTGAAGGAGGAGATGCCGGCGTCGTACTTCGAGCCGATCGAGGCGATGATCGAGTCGAACTCGGCGGTGTGCACCTTGCCCTTGACGCCCAGGACGGCGGCGATCGCGTTGGTCAGGTCGACGTCGTAGCCCACGGCCGTGCCCGAAGGGTCGAGGAACTCGGCCGGCGCGTAGTCCGTGGAGGCGGCCACGTCGAGGACACCGTCCTCAAGGGCGCCCTGAGGGAGCTTGGCGATGATGTCGGGCTGCGCCTGGATCGACGAGGTGTCGAAGGAATGGATCTGCGAGCTCCGGTTCGCGTTCCAGTCAGCGGCGTTGGTGCATCCGCTGAGGACCAGACAGGCTGTGGCTGCCAGCCCGAGGGAGGCGTGATGGCGGATCCTCATCGTGGGATCTCCTCTTCGGAGTGGATCAAGACAGAGAAAGAATATCCGCAATGCAGCATAGATATGCAAGCTGGGAGGGTGGCGTACAGCACGACGGCGGCCCTGAGCCTCGTGCGTAAGAGGCTCAGGGCCGCCGTCTGAGCCGGGTCACCGGCTCACAGGTCGTAGTAGAGCTGGAACTCGTAGGGGTGGGGGCGCAGCCGCAGCGGCTCGATCTCATTGGTGCGCTTGTACTCGATCCAGGTCTCGATGAGGTCGGGGGTGAAGACGTCTCCCTCGGTGAGGAAGTCGTGGTCGTCCTCCAGGGCCTCCAGCGCCTCGTCCAGGCTGTCGGGGAGCTTGTCGATGTCGAAGTACTCTTCGGGAGCCAGCTCGTAGAGGTCCTTGTCGATGGGCTCGCGGGGCTCGATGCGGTTGCGGATGCCGTCAATTCCGGCCATGAGGACGGCGGCGAAGCACAGGTAGGGGTTGGATGAGGGGTCCGGCACCCGGTACTCCACCCGCTTGGCCTTGGGGGAGGAGCCCGTGACCGGGATGCGGATGCAGGCTGAGCGGTTGCGGGCCGAGTAGACCAGGTTGACCGGCGCCTCGAAGCCGGGGACCAGGCGGTGGAAGGAGTTCACCGACGGGTTGGTGAAGGCCAGCAGCGCCGGGGCGTGGGCCAGGATCCCACCGATGTACCAGCGGGCGAGGTCCGAGAGCTGGCCGTAGCCCCGCTCGTCGAAGAACAGCGGCTTGCCGTCCTTCCACAGCGAGTGGTGGGTGTGCATGCCCGAGCCGTTGTCGCCGAAGATCGGCTTGGGCATGAAGGTGGCCGTCTTACCGTTGCGCCAGGCCTCATTCTTGATGATGTACTTGAACTTCATCATGTCGTCGCCCGCGGCGAGCAGAGAGCTGAAACGGTAGTTGATCTCCTGCTGTCCGGCGGTGCCGACCTCGTGATGGGCCCGTTCGATCTCCAGTCCGGAGGCGAGGCAGGTGCGGACCATACGATCGCGGATATCGGCCATCTGATCGTTGGGGGAGACGGGGAAGTAGCCGCCCTTGAAAGCGGTCTTGTACCCCTTGTTGCCGCCATCCTCCTCGCGGCCGGTGTTCCAGGCCGCCTCGCAGGAGTCAATGGCGTAGAAGGACTCGGCCGGAGAGGCCTCGTAGCGCACCGAGTCGAAGAGGTAGAACTCGGCCTCGGCCCCGATATAGCAGGTGTCGGCGATTCCGGTGGAGCGCAGGTAGTCCTCGGCCTTGGCGGCGATCGAGCGGGGGTCGCGCGAGTAGACCTCGTCCGTGAAGGGGTCGACGATCGAGAAGTTGACGACCAGGGTCTTCTCCTCGCGGAACGGGTCCAGGAAGGCGGTGGTCACATCGGGAACCAGCTTCATGTCCGACTCGTGGATCGCCGTGAAGCCTCGGATTGATGAGCCGTCGAACATCAGGCCGTCAGTGAGGGCCTCGTCCTTGAAAGCGGCCACAGGAATGGTGAAGTGCTGCATGACGCCGGGTAGGTCGCAGAACCGCACATCGACCAGCGCGACATTCTCCTTCTCGATGAACGTCAGTGCCTCGGATGCGTCCTTGAACATATCTCCTCCATGTGGGAACGGCGCACATACTTCACGCGTATGCACTGTGGCTGACGGCGGTCACTATATTGGCGTTACCGTGACAAAGGAATAGCGTCAGTGTTGCCTGAGTGTTTCGCCCATTGACCGCCGGGCCCCTAGAGTCGGCAGTGCCCTGTGACATGGGAGAAGGGGCGAGCGGGGGTGGAGATTCAGCGTCCGCGCATGGCGCGACGGTCGGGGCGGACCCGATTGGGGTCAATGTGCTTGGGGATCGGCAGGTTCTTGCCCGCCATCGACGTCAGACGCTTGGAGACCTGAGTGATCTCGCTGTCAGTCAGTGACGTGGGCTTGGTCGGAAGCTGGCGCAGCGTCTTGGTCAGGTCGGTCAGACGCACCTGTCCGGCGTCGGTGCCCACCTGAAGGGTGTGGATGGGGACGGTCGACAGCAGCCGATGGACCTTGCGCTCCTCCTCGGCCAGCATGCGGCGGGTTCGGGTGCTGGGGCCCTCAGCGATGAGGACGACGCCGGGGCGTCCCACCAGCCGCCACACGAGGTCCTGGTCCTTGGTGAAGGCCACGGGCTCGGACTCCACGTACCAGCCTCGACCGATCTGATCGAGGACGACCTTGGCGGCCCCCGGTCGACCTTCGAGCTGGGTGTAGGAGGCGCGGCGGACCGTGACCGACAGGATGACCATGTCGATCATGAGCGCCATGAGGATGCCCACCATCAGCCAGTACCACAGGGACAGTCCGTAACCGAAGGAGACAGCGGTTCCCAGCGCGACGCACGTGGCGAGCACCGCCAGCATCGTCCACCCGATCCACGGGTAGCTTCGCCGCGAGATCGTGTAGGAGTCCTTGATGTTCTGAAGGTACTGAGCCAGCCGGCGCTTCTTCTTCGGCTGGGGGGACTGGGCACTACTCACGGGCACACCATAGACGACGTTGGTGCGCCGGCACACATGGTCTCGCCGTCAGCGTGGTCGGCCGGTACGCACCGGGACCCCGGTCGGCTGCGTGGGACCGCGCCCCGCCTTCAGCAGGCGGCGGCGAGGTGAGGGTGGGCTCCCAGCAGGGCCGACGCCTCCTGGCGGGCGGTGGCCGGCTCGGCGAGCTGCGAGAGGTGCTCGGGGATGGGGCGACCGCGCTTGACCATGGCCCGCCCCCACAGCATGCCGGCACGGTAGGAGGAACGCACCATGGGGCCGCTCATGACGGCGGCGAACCCGATCTCCTCGGCCAGGCGGCTGAGGTCCACGAACTCCTGAGGCTTGACCCAGCGGTCAACGGGGTGGTGCAGCTTGGAGGGGCGCAGGTACTGGGTGATGGTGAGGATGTCGCAGCGCGCCTCCACCAGGGCGGCCATGGCCGCCTCGATCTCGTCGCGGGTCTCGCCCATGCCCAGGATGAGATTGGACTTGGTGACCAGCCCTGCCTCGGCGGCGGCTGTGATGACGTCGAGACTGCCCTGGTAGGAGAAGGCCGGCCGGATCCGCTTGAAGATGCGCGGAACCGTCTCCAGGTTGTGGCCGAGAACCTCGGGGCGCGAGGAGAAGACGTCCTCAAGCGCGTCGGGGTTTCCCTTGAAGTCGGGGATGAGCAGCTCGACGCCGGTGCCCGGCGAGAGCTCGTGCACCTGGCGGGCGGTCTCGGCGTAGAGCCAGGCGCCGCCGTCGGGCCGGTCGTCGCGGGCCACCCCGGTCACGGTGGCGTAGCGCAGGTCCATCTCCTTGATCGAGACAGCCACGCGCCGGGGCTCATCGACGTCGTACTCGGTGGGGCGGCCGGTGGCGATGTCGCAGAAGTCGCAGCGTCGGGTGCACATCTCGCCGCCCACCAGGAAGGTGGCCTCGCGGTCATTCCAGCACTCGTAGATGTTGGGGCAGTTCGCCTCGGCACACACTGTGTGCAGGCTCTTCTCCCGCACCAGGCCACGGACCTCCTGGTAGGTGTCGGAGACGACGGCGCGGGTGCGCAGCCAGTCGGGCTTGGACTCAATGGGGGTCTGGGCATTGCGTGCCTCAACCCGCAAGAGCTTACGTCCCTCAGGGGCCACGGTGGTGCTCACGTCTACCTCTCCTCGCCGACGACGGTTCCACGGGGAGTCTAGTACTCTCCCGAGCGTTATAGGACCTCCGGCCTAGGAGTGAGGCCTGTTGTCACGTGGCATCCGCCACCAAGGGGGCCAGGTGGCTCTCCAGGGCGGATACCAACGCGTCCGCAGGAGCGCCGGTCGCCAGGTGCTGGCCGGTCTCCGCGGCCAGTGAGGTCACTCCGGCGTCGTCGATTCCGCAGGGAATGATGCGATCCAGGGAGAAGGCCTCCAGGTCGGGATCGACGTTCAGGCCGATCCCGTGCATGGTCACGCCGCGGGCGATCCTCACCCCCAGGGCGCAGATCTTGCGCTCGGGGCGCGCAAGCCGATCCTCCCGGCCCGCGGTGTCAGGATCGGCCGGCAGCCAGACCCCGGAGCGCCCCTCGACGCGGATCGTCTCCAGACCGTAGAGGCCGCACAGGTCGATCACGGCGGCTTCCAAGGCCCGTACGTAGCGGATGACGTCAATGGGCTGGGCCAGGCGCAGGATCGGGTACATGGTCAGCTGTCCAGGCCCGTGCCAGGTGGTCTTGCCGCCACGGTCCACGTCGACCACCGGTACGTGACCGGGCTCGACGACGTCGGCGCTGGGCCGCTCCCAGGAGTGGGCCCTCCTGCCGACGGTGTAGACCGGTTCGTGCTCCACGAGCAGCAGGGTGGAGGGGCGTCGTCCCTCGGCGACCTCGCCGTGAACATCCATCTGCCACTGCCATCCCTCATGGAAGGGGATGAGCCGGGAACCGAGCTCCATGTCCTCACGCAGCACGGGCGCAGTCTACGTGACCACAACCGGCACCCGGACCCGAGTTATCCACAGGCCGGTCGAAAGGGCTGGTCATCACAGTGCGCCGTGATGACCATGGAGTGCATGAGCCCGACGACGTGCCCCCACCCCGCCGACCGCCCCGGCGATGCAGCCTCCCACCGTACCCGGCCCCGACGCCGTCCCGTACCTCGCCGGCGACTCCGGCCGCTCCGCGCGGGTGCCCCTCACGCCGGCTCACTGCCTCCCTCAGACGCGGAGCCGAGCATTCCCGATTCGGCGCTTGGCGCCCTGTCGCAGCAGGGCTACACCGTCGGTGAGGTCATGGGGCGCTCCACTGCCCCCAGCGCCCCTCGCCGTGGCCTGGATGCGCAGGGACGCCATGTGGTCATCCGGGTCGTCGACCTGCCCCGCGGGCGCGCTGGAGCCTTGGTCCTGCGGCGCTTGGCCGATCTGCGCGTCCTGCGCCACCCCGGCCTGGTCACCGTGCGGGAAGTGGTCTCGCTGCCCGAGCACCGGGCGGGCGTCATCATGGACCTCGTCGACGGAGCGGGACTCGACGTGGTCCTGGGGGCGCGAGGACGGCTGAACGTCTCCTGGCTGGCCACGCTCCTGGACGTTCTGGGCTCGGCACTGGCCTACCTGCACGAGCACGGAGTGACCCACGGGGACGTGTCGAGCGGCAACGTCCTGGTGACCGCCGATGGACACCCGGTCCTCGTCGACCTGCTGGGCTCCGTCATGGAGACGGGCACGCAGGAGTATGCCGCACCGGAACGTCTCGCCGGTGCCCCGCCTTCCGCGGCCGGTGACGTCTACGCCCTGGCCCGCCTGCTGACCGAGTGCTCGGGACAGGGTGGTACCGCCTCCCGGCGCCTGGCGGGAATCCTGACTGATGCCCTGGCCGAGGATCCCGCAGACCGCCCCACCGCCCGGGACCTGGCGGCCCGGGCGCCTCAGCTGGGGCAGGCCTCACCCATCGAGCTGCCTGACGGCGCCCGCCTGGCTGCCGGCTCCCTGCGAGCAGCAGCCCGCACCCCGACCCGCACGGTCGGCTCCAGGCTCAGGCCCACAGCGCGACCGAGCCGCCGGCCGAGGAGGAGGAACGAGCCATGGAAGAACCACGGCAGTGCCGGCCGCACCGGGCGAGGGCCCGCGGCCATACGCTGGGGGAGAAGGAGAGGATCAGGGCGCTCGCGCACCCGCGCCTGGGGACTTACGGCAGTGGTACTGGTGGCCGTCTGCCTGGCCGCCTGGGGACCGGCCAAGGCCCTGGTGGCGCACAGGCCCGCGTGGGCGCTCGGAGCGGCCGCCGGCCCGACATCATCGGCGCGGCCGTTGACCTCAGCCCGCGCCGGAGCCCTCCCTGCAGGTAGCCCGTCTCCCGTAGTCGCCGCGAGCTCAGTCGCAACGGCGTCGACGCAGGCTCCTGGCGGGAGCGGCGGCGTCGACGTGGCCGGCGTCGTCGTCGGACTGTCCGCGGCTCGAGACCGGGCCCTCATGGCCGGCGATGCCGTCGCTCTGGCGGCCACGACGGTACCGGGGTCGCCCGCGGCGCAGGCCGACACTGAGGTTCTCACCGAGCTGTCCGACTCCGGCGAAGGGGTCAAGGAGCTGCACACCTCCGTCAGCCAGGTCGCTGAGGTGAGGCTGCCTGACGACGCGGAGGAGCAGTGGGCCGGCGCGAGAGCGGTCCGGGTGACGCTGTCTCAAAGCGCCTCAACGCGTTCGGGGCCTACGGGAACGCGGACGGTTCCGGCCCTCGCGCCTCGCCAGGTCGTGCTCATCGTCGTCCCGGAGCCGTGGCGCGTGGCCGACATTCGAGCCGTGGAGTGACCTCTATGGGGCACCGCAGGCCAGGCGTGGTCGACGATCGGAGCGAACTCGGGGTGGATACGGGCCGTGTGGGGCTCAGTAGGGCTCGGTCAGGACCGACGTGTAGCCCTCGCGCTCAAGCACGTCTCGTGCGTCTGCCACCATTGCCGCCGAACCGCACAGGTAGACGTCCGTGCACTCGGGATCGAGCTGGAGGTCGTGGGCGAGCGCGGTGAGGGCCTGGGTGACTCGTCCGTGGAACGCCTCCGGAGCCTCCTGGCGGCTCAGGCAGCGCACAACGGTCCCGGGCATGGGGGAGCTGATCCTGGTGGTCAGGTCCTCCTCCTGGTGACGGCACCCGAAGAGCAGAATGTCGTGCTCCAGGCCGGGAGCGTGAGCGAACATGGCCAGCATGGGTGCGATCCCCGTGCCGGTGGCGATGAACAGGCGGCGCCTGCCTGAGTCGACGAGCCCGAAACCGCCCAGGGGCAGCTCCACCACCGTCTGCGCTCCCGTGTCCGCGTTCTCGATGAACTGGGACCCTCGGCCGCCTGTCCGGGTGGAGATGAGCAGACGAAGACGATCCTCCTCCAGCCCCGCGATCGAGTAGTCACGCCATGCGTCATCGCCCACGTGCAGACGGGCGAACTGCCCCGGCGCCCACGGGCCGATCCTGCCGTCCAGCTGCAGCTCCGCCTCCCACACGCTGGGAGTCAGACGCCGTTTGGAGACCAGGGTGGCACGGTGCTTGCCTTCGGGCAGTGGGCGTACTGCGCGAGATGCGGGCGGCGCGGGAGGCGTGCGCAGGGCGGAGGTGATGGTGGGATACCCGCGGGACCCAAGGACCTGGCACGCGGCTGCGACGCCGCCCATCATGGCTCCCATGATGCCGGCGCTCCCGGCATCCTGTCCGGAGAGGAACAGACCGGGGACGGCCGTGCGCGGTCCCAGGGGGAGGGACCGGAACCTCAGTGGAGTGGCCGGAGGGCCGTAGAAGGCCCCGGCGGGATGAGCGGTGTAGTGCTCGTAGGTCAAAGGAGTGGAGGTCTCCACGTAGTCCACGAGCTCGGTCAGCCCCGGAGCCGCGCTCTCAGCCAGCTCCAGCATGCCTCGGGCGATGCGCTCCTTGAGAGCGAAGTACTCGGGGCCGCGGCTTTCTCGGGGCTGCTCGGCCCACTGCCGGAAGGCTCGCGCGTCACAGAAGGAGATGAGCTCGGCGGTATGCGGGGACTCGCCGGACTTCAGAGAGGGGAAGGAGACGAAGACATCGTGAGGGTGCCCCTCGAGCAGCGAATCGCTGTACCGTTGTGCACCCTCGTGATCGAGGTCCCGGTTCACCCAGATGTTTCCGCCATCGATGCCGATGCTGCGCGGGTCATCACGCAAGCGTAGGAAGACGGTGACCGCGGACGTGCCCGTACCCAGGTGCTCCAGCGTGCGGCGTGCGGGCCCGGTGCGTCTCCCGATCTCTCCGAATGTGGGCAACAGACGGTTGAAGGTGTTGGAGGCGCCGATGGCGGACACGATGACTGGGGCGCGGTAGACGCGTTCGCGTACCTGGGCGCCGCGGTGGTCCATGACTCGGACCCCGACCGCCGTCCCGTTCTCGGTGAGGATCTCGGTGACCTCCTGCGCGACGCGGACAGCGCCTCCGGCCTGCTCGATGCCCTTCTCGAAGGTGCGGGCGATCCGAGCGCTGCCACCGCGGGGGAACCAGGCGCCCTCGAGGTAGTGGGAGACAATCAGCGCGTGCACGGCAAAGGCCGATTGGGACGGCGGCAGGCCGTAGTCCCCCCACTGACTGGCCAGGACGGCCTTGAGCCTGGGGGAGCGGAAGTGGGAATCCAGATACGCCTTCGTCGTCTGAGTGGCTTTCCGGCCTCCCAGGCGTTGGGCGGCCCTGAGCAGCGAGGCCGCAGGTCGGGGGATCATCCCCTGGACGAAGCCCAGCGTCAGCCACCGTGTCACCCGGCGAACATCCTGGAAGTAACGGTGAATGGCTCTGGCCTCCTGGGGGAACACGGCAACCAGGTCGCGCTCGTACTGAAGCGGATCGCTGCTGACGCGCAGGTCCACGCCCGGGTAGACGAACCTGTCGTAGGCGTCGGGCATGCGGTTCCACTCCAGCTCACCACCAGAGAGGTAGTCGAAGTAGGCACGGCCCTGGCTTCCGGGACCGAGCTGACCGATGTAGTGCACCCCCACGTCCCAGGAGGCGCCGTCACGCCGGAAGGTGTGCGTCAGTCCGCCCGGTTCCGTGTGCCGCTCCAGGACCAGAACCCGCTTGCCGGCGGCGCGCGCCAGCAGGCCGGCAGTCGTCAGTCCTCCAATGCCCGAACCGATCACGATGACGTCGTAGGACATCCCTTACCCCTCCAGTAACTAGACAGTGTCAAGTCAGCATAGCAGCCAACTGGACACTGTCTAGTAGTTCGGTTCTAGACTCCTTCCATGACCTCTGAAACGACAGGCGCCTCAGGGCGCCGCGGCGGCCGGGACCTGCGCTCCGAACTGCTGCGAACCAGCAGGGAGCTCCTCGACGAATCCGGCCCCAGTGCTCTGAGCATGCGGGAGGTCGCGCGCCGCACCGGCTGTACGCACCAGGCGCCGTACCACTACTTCGCCAATCGCGAGGCCATCCTGGCGGCCTTGGTGTGTGAGGGCTTCGATGAGCTCGCGGACAGGCTCGCTGTGGCGCACGAGGGGCTTGGGGATGCAGATCTGCATGCGGTCCTGGTGGCCTCGGGAAACGCTTACGTTGAGTTCGCATTACGTCATCCCGGGGTGTTCCGAGTGATGTTCCGGCCCGACGTCTGCGATCCCGAGCGCTTCCCGGAGGTGGTGCAGGCCGGCGATCGTGCGCGTCGGGAGCTGGCCCGCCTGGCGAAGGCCGTCATGGGTGATGGCGCTCAGGTCGAGGCGGAGGTGCTCATCTGGTCCGGCGTGCACGGCCTGGCCTCACTGCTCCTCGACGGCCCCTTGGCGAGCGAGTTCAGCTCCACAGAGGGTCGCATCGACTTCGCTCGCGGCGTCGTCGGTCTTGCTGGGGTGTCCGAGGTTGGCAGGGGCTGAGGGGGCGGGAATCGGCGTAGTGGCAGGGGTGCGACGGAAGCGGAAAGGTGTTCGGTCTCCGGACTGAATGTCCTTGTCGAAGGTGAACAGCAACATAGGTTGACAAGTCGGTTCTGTCAACCTATGTTGCTCGTATGGATGCGCACACCGCAGCCACCGAGGCTGCTGACACCACTCGCCCCGAGGACGGGCTACGAGCCCTGGCGGCTCTGCGACGACTGACGGACAGCCTTGAGCTTGCGCAGGTCGAGGCCGCTCTGCGCATAGGCATGGGATGGAGCGAGATCGCCTCCTGTCTTGGAGTCTCTCGTCAGGCAGTCCACAAGAAGTACGCCAAGCGAGTTCAGCCCGGTTTGGCCCCGACCCGAAGGAGATGACGATGGCCGCTGTTGCGCACTACCTGACCTGGCTCGAAGCCATGCGTACGGAGGCCGCGCGCCTTCGCCACCGGGAGGTCGAGCCGGAGCACATGCTCCTCGGCCTCCTCGCCCAAGGCGGGACAGCTGCGGCCGTCTTGGCGGCCAATGGCGTGACTCTGTCGCGAGCGCGCGCCGCCGTCGACGACATGACCCATGCGGACCTTGCTCGCGTGGGCATTAGCCTTCCCGACGCCCTCAGACCTGAGCCGATCTCAGCCGAAGAGCTGACCGCGAAAGCGGGAGGAGAGATTCCCCTCTCGGACGCCGCCGCCGAGTTCATCGATAACAAGGGGACCTCGTTAATCACCAGCGCACAGGCTCTGCAAGCCCTCATCTCCTCATCCACCGTCTCACTCCAGCCCCCGGTTGTCAGGCTTCTTGCCCACTGCGGAGCCGACGTCGACTACCTGCGCACGGAGCTCAGTGAGATAGCAGCCGACGAGGAACCGGCCCGGGGACGCTACCGGATGACTGATGAGTACCGTGGGTACGGCCTGGATCGGGACCTGAGGCAGGAACGCTTCATCTCAGCGTCAGCGGCTCAGCTGGCCGCCCTACTGAAAGACCCGGACCGGCTCACGTGGTGGGGGATACCCCGACAGCAGCTGGTTGAAGTACTTTCCGACGGCGCCGTGCAGAGGGCGGAGGGGCGCCGTCGAACCGCCTTCCTGAGATGGCGGCTGGAGACGGCCGTGGACACGACGATTACCTGGTCGTGCACCGTCGTCTCAGGGCGTCACGACGGTGAGGTGGCCTTCGTGAAGGATCTGCACCTGATCGAGGCGCCGGGTGGCACTCGCGTCCGTCTGGTCCTGGCGCATCGCACATGGGGGCGGCTGGGGGCGCTGCTCTACCCGATCGTCTGGCGCGGGACTCGTCTGGGGCTGGAGAACACGCTCGCCGGTATCGCCCGGGCTGCGGCGGAGTACTCCTGAGCCGAGCCGCGAGCCGGGAATGGACCTCGGCGCTTGCCGTGTGCCCGAGTACGGGACCCGATAGCCCGGGTACAACGAACGGGGCCCCGCACCGTGGTGGTGCGGGGCCCCGTTGACGGCCTAGCGGGCCGAGCGCAGGCTCACAGACCCAGCTCGCCGCCGAAGTCGCCCTCCTCGAGGCGCTTCTTGACCGTCATGAGGTAGCGGGCCGCGTCCGCGCCGTCCACCAGTCGGTGGTCGTAGGACAGGGCCAGGTAGCACACCGAGCGGATGGCGATGACCTCGCCGCCGTCGGCGTCCTTGATGACGCGCGGCTGGCGCTGGATGGCGCCCAGACCCAGGATCGCGACCTCCGGCTGGTTGATGATCGGGGTGTCGAACAGGGCGCCACCGCTGCCGGTGTTGGTGATCGTGAAGGTCGAGCCGCTGAGCTCATCGGGGTTGACCTTGTTGTCCCGGGTACGGGCGGCCAGGTCGTTGATGCGCTTGGCCAGCCCGGGGATGTTAAGGTCCCCGGCGTTCTTGACCACCGGCACGAGCAGGCCGCGCGGCGTGTCCACCGCGATGCCGACGTGCTCGACATCGTGGTAGGTGACGTTCTTGCCCTCGATCGAGGCGTTGATCTTCGGGTGTGCCTTGAGGGCCTCCGTGGCCGCCTGGACGAAGAAGGGCAGGAAGGTGAGCTTGGTGCCGTTCTTGGCCAGGAAGTCGTTCTTCGCGCGCGCCCGCAGAGCGGCCACGCGAGTCACGTCCACCTCGACGACGGTGGTCAGCTGGGCGGAGGTCTGCAGGGAGTCGATCATGCGATCGGCGATGACCTGACGCAGTCGGCTCATCTTCTCCGTGCGGCCGCGCAGGGTGGTGTCCACCTCGGGCTTGGCCGAGGCCGGCTTGGCCGCGGCGGCGGGCGCCGACGCCTCAGCAGCCGGAGCAGGGGCGGCTGTCGCAGCACGGGCCTCCTCGGCGGCCTTGGCGGCGGCCTCCACGTCCTGCTTGCGGATGCGTCCGCCGACACCCGTACCGGTGACGGTGGACAGGTCCACACCCTTGTCCTTGGCGAGCTTGCGCACGATCGGCGTGACGTAGGAACCCGAGGCTCCAGAGCTCACCGGTGCGGCGGCTGCAGGCGCCGCGGTCGCAGCAGGAGCGGGTGCCGGGGCCTCAGCGGCCGGGGCGGGAGCCGGAGCCGGGGGCTCGGGTGCGGCCTGCGGCGCGGGGGCGGCCGGTGCCGGGGCGGAGCCCGCCTCGGAGGGGTCGCCGATGATGGCCAGGACGGTGCCGACCTCGACGGTCTCGTCCTCGGGGACGCGGATCTCCAGCAGGACGCCGGATGCGGGGGAGGGGACCTCGGTGTCGACCTTGTCGGTGGCGACCTCCAGCAGGGGCTCGTCGGCCTCGACGGTGTCTCCCACGGCCTTGAGCCAGGAGGAGACCGTCCCCTCGGTGACGGACTCACCCAGAGCCGGCATCGTCACCTCAGTGCCCTCGGCCGAGCCGCCGGCCTGCGGGGCGGCGGGTGCCGGGGCCTCAGCGGCCGGGGCGGGAGCCGGAGCCGGGGGCTCGGGTGCGGCCTGCGGCGCGGGGGCGGCCGGTGCCGGGGCGGAGCCCGCCTCGGAGGGGTCGCCGATGATGGCCAGGACGGTGCCGACCTCGACGGTCTCGTCCTCGGGGACGCGGATCTCCAGCAGGACGCCGGATGCGGGGGAGGGGACCTCGGTGTCGACCTTGTCGGTGGCGACCTCCAGCAGGGGCTCGTCGGCCTCGACGGTGTCTCCCACGGCCTTGAGCCAGGAGGAGACCGTCCCCTCGGTGACGGACTCACCCAGGGCGGGCATCTTCACGGACTCTGACATTGCTGTCTTCCTTACTCTCGTCTAGCTAGATCAGCCGTGGTTGTGCAGCGGCTTGCCGGCGAGGGCCATAGCGGCCTCGCCGAGGGTCTCGTTCTGGGTGGGGTGGGCGTGGACCAGGGCGGCGACGTCGTCGGCGTCGGCCTCCCAGGACACCATGAGCTGGCCCTCACCCACCTGCTCGCCCATGCGGGCGCCGATGGCGTGGAAGCCCAGGATCGGGCCGTCCTTGAGGGAGACGAGCTTGACGAAGCCCTGGGTCCCCAGGATCTGGCTCTTGGCGTTGCCGGCCACGTTGAACTCGGCGGAGGTGATGTTCTCCTTGCCGTGGATCTCAGCGGCCTTGGCCTCCGACAGCCCCACCGAGGCGATCTCGGGCTCGCAGAAGGTCACCTTGGGGACCAGGACGTCGTCGACCGGGGTCGGGTCCAGGCCCGCGATCTTCTCCGCCACGACGATGCCCTGGGCGAAGCCGCGGTGGGCGAGCTGGACGCCGGGGACGATGTCACCCACGGCCCACACGCCCGGGACGTTGGTGCGGCCGTACTCGTCGGCCAGGACGAAACCGCGGTCCATGGTGACCCCGACCTCCTCGTAGCCGAGGTTGGCGGTCGCCGGTCCACGGCCCACGGCGATGAGGAGGACCTCGGCCTCATGGGTCTTGCCGTCCTGGGTGCGCACGGTCACCCCACCGTCGTGGCGCTCGACCGACTCGAACATCGTGTTGGTGCGGAAGGTGATCTTGCGCTTGCGGAAGGCGCGCTCGAGCTGCTTGGAGATCGCCTCGTCCTCGTTGGGCACCAGGTGGGGCAGCCCCTCGATGATGGTGACCTGGCTGCCCATGGAGGCCCAGGCCGAGGCGAACTCCACCCCGATGACACCGCCGCCCAGAATCACTGCCGAGGCGGGGACGTGGTCCATCTCCAGGGCCTCCTCGGAGGTGATGACGCCTCCGGAGATCTCCTGTCCGATGGTCTTGGAGTAGGAGCCGGAGGCGAGGACCACGTTGCGGCCGGTGATGCGACGGCCGTCAACCTCGACGGCGTCGGCGGCCACCAGGCGTCCCCACCCCTGGATCAGGTCAATGCCCCGCGAGGACACCAGGCCCTCCAGGCCCTTGTGCATCCGCGAGACGATGCTGTTCTTGTACTTCTGGACGCCAGGCATGTCCACGCCCTCGAAGGCGGCCTTGATGCCCACCGTGGCGGCCTCGCGCACGGCGTCGGCGGTCTCGGCGGCGTGCAGCAGGGCCTTGGTGGGCACGCAGCCGCGGTGGAGGCAGGTGCCCCCCAGCTTGTCCGCCTCGATGAGGGCGACCTTGAGGCCCAGTTGGGCGCCGCGCAGGGCGGCGGCGTAGCCCCCTGATCCCGCGCCCAGAATGACCATGTCGTAGACGGTCTCTGTCACGAACTCACTCCTTGTTGGTTGGTCATGTCGCCCTCGTGGGGCGGCTCGGCACGGGGCCATTGTTCCACCTGAAGAGGGAGTGCAGGAGCCACGGGGGTTGCTGTTTAGGGACCAGAGTCCTGAAAACGGGGTGAGACGCATCACCGTTCATGGGTGGTTACGGCAACAAGCCGTGCCGGGGAGCTCATGTGAGGCCCCGGCACGGCTCGTCGTCGACTCGTCTGCGCTGGACGTGGGCTCAGGTAAGGATGCTGACCTCGGCGGACAGCGAACGGAGCAGCTCCACCAGGGTGGAGACCCCCATGCCCGTCCCGCCGGTCGGAGTCAGCCCCCAGGGAGAGGAGTCATTGTAGGCGGGACCGGCGATGTCGAGGTGGGCCCACGGCCGGCGCCCCACGAACTCGCGCAGGAACAGCCCGGCCGAGAGCATCCCGCCGGCGCGCGAGCCGACCTTGGTGTTGCGCAGGTCGGCGAAGGGCGAGTCCAGGGTGGCGCGCAGGTGCGCCGGCAGCGGCATCGGCCAGAAGGACTCTCCGGCCCGCTGAGCCGCGGCGACGACCTCCTCGCGAAGGTCCGGTGTCCCCATGACGGCGGCCACATGGTCGCCCAGGGCCACGATCTGCGCCCCGGTGAGGGTGGCCACGTCCAGGACGGCATCGGGCTCCTCCGTGACGGCCCGTGCCAGGGCGTCGGCCATGACCAGGCGCCCCTCGGCGTCGGTGTTGGTCACCTCCACAGTGGTGCCGTCGAACATCGTGATGACGTCGCTGGGCCGCTGGGCGTCGGCGCCGGGCATGTTCTCGGCCAGCGCCAGCCACGCGGTGACACGGATCGGCAGCGCCAGGCGCGCGGCCGTGATGATGGCGCCCAGCACGGTGGCGGCCCCTGCCATGTCGGACTTCATCTCCGGCATGGAGGAGGCCGGCTTGAGGGACAGCCCGCCGGAGTCGAAGGTGATGCCCTTGCCGATGAGGGCGACGTGCTTGGGGCGTCCGGCTGCGCCGTCGCCCTCGGCCTGTGAGCCCGCCTGCCCGCCAGCGGCCTCGGTTGCGTGCTCCGGCGACCACTCCAGACGGACCAGGCGCGCCGGGTGCACCGAGCCCTGAGCCACCCCGAGGATGCCCCCGAAGCCCTGCTCGACCAGTGCCGGGGCGTCCCAGATCTCAACGCGGATGCCGGCCTCCTGCCCGGCTGCGCGGGCCCTCTCGGCGAAGACTTCCGGAGTCAGCCGGTTCGGCGGCTCGTTGACCAGATCCCGGGTCAGTGCCGTGGCCTGGGCAAGCGCCAGGGCTCCCGCCAGCGCCTCCTGCCCCTCGGGGGTGTCGGCCAGGGGGGAGATGATGGAGATGGTCGTGAGCGGGGAGGTCTTCTTCGAGGTCTTCTCCTGCCCGGGGCGGTCCTCGTTCTTCGTCGCGCTCCAGGAGTACGCGCCCAGGGCGGCTCCGTGCGCGACGGCGGCGAGCTGCTCCTCGCAGAGCGTGGGCAGTGCCAGGACCGCGGAGTCGGTCCCGGCCAGTGCTCGGGTGGCGCGTCCGGCCGCCCGGCGCAGGAGACCGGTCTGGTCGTAGCCCAGTGCGGCCTCGTCATCGGTGGTGACGGCGAGCGGATCGGTGTCGGCCCAGCCCGTTCCGACGCCGACCACGAGGATCGTCGCCGGTCCCCGGTAGCCCTGGGCAGTCACCGCGGAGGAGGGCAGACGCACCACCGAGTCCTGGGCGCCTGAGAAGCCCAGGGCCGGCAGCAGGGTCACCAGGGCGTTGATGTCCAGGCCCTCTAGGGCGGTGCTCGACGGCGGCTCGAGTCCCTCCAGGAGGATCTCGGGGGCCTCGGCCCCGTCCCGGCCCGGCGCTGCGGCCAGGACGAGCACGTCGGCCTCGGCCTCGGTGCCGGAGGCGTCATGGGGCCCGATGTCGGATGCCTCCTCAGACCCGTCACCCTTGACGGTGGCGCTGTCGGTGTCGCCCTCCTGGTCCTGGGAGGTCTCCTCGTCGCCGTCGGAGTCCTGCTTCAGGTCCTGCTCGGCGGCTTCGGTACCTGGTGAGCCGGACCCTTCCCTGGCTTCAGGGGCCTCGGAGCTCTCGGCATCCTCGACCGTGTCGACCTCGGCCTGACTGCTGAGGTCGGTATCCTTGCGGTCATCGTCCGCCGAGGCGCGTGCGTTCAGGGATTTGGTCAACTTAATGGTGCTCACGTTGTGAATAGTAACGTTCTGGCATTGGTTGGAGGTTGAACCTGTGCTGCGCGTGCCGAAGGTCATCACACGGAAAGGTCGTTCCTCATGGACGAGCGCTCATCGGTACGCCCGGTACAGGACACCCGCCGTCCCGCATACGGGTGGGGGCGGATCCTGGTTGGCGTCTTCGCCGTCTTCGGGGCGATCGTTCTCGTCCCCTCGCTGACGACGCTGCTGAGAAGCCCCGACGAGGAGCCCGCGGTGTGGTCGCTCAACCTCCTGGGGGGCGTCCTGTACCTCCTGCTGGCCGTCTGCGTGGCCCACAACGGGCGCCGGATGCGCAATATCGGCTGGATGTGCCTGGGGGCGCTGGCCACCATGGCGGTGCTCATCGGTGTTCTCACCCTGCCCGCCCCCTCGCCCGCCGACCTCAGCGTCTCGGTGTGGGCGCACTGGGGCCGGTCCCGGTGGTACCTGCCCGCGATCCTCCCGGTGGTCGCCGCCGCGTGGATGTGGATGTCCGACCCCCGGCGCATCGTGGCCAACGCCGAGCGCATCACCGAGCTGTCCGACACCCTCACCGAGAGCATTACCGAGAAGGCCCGGGCGGTCCAGGAGGGCCGGGCTCACAAGACGTCCCGCGGTGGTCGGGACCGGTAGGGCGCTGCGGCAAGTTCTACGGCGCCGGAGCGTGTCGAGCCCCGGCGGACTCTCATCGGCGCCTGGAACGGCGCGAGCTGCGCGAGCTGACTCGGCTGATACGGCTGATTCTTCCGATTCTGCGCCGAGGAACCGAGCGGGAGTGCCACCTGTCCTGAAGCCGTGAGCCCCAGGAGGTGTAGGTTGCGGCGGCTGTGCGAGCCTGCGCCTGGGCCTCGTAGACCCGTTCGACGACGATCCTCTGGGACACCCAGCCCACCAGCTCCTCCGCACCGGAGCCAGCGGCGCGGGCGACCACGGGAAGCCCCTCCAGGCGGGTATCGGTCAGGGCCTGAAGCACGTCAGTCGCCTCGTCCTTGCCGTCCAGACGGTCACGGACCAGCGACAGGTCTGCCACCGTCGCCGGCTGGGCAGAGGCGTCGTCGGAGTCCTCGCTCAGGAGCGCCCCGGCGAGCTGCGCGGCCGTCACACAACCGAGCAGCTCGCCGGTGCCCCCCTGTCCGGTGGCGACCACGGGCAGGGCCGAGAGGCCACGCCGGCTCATCACGGAGGCGGCCTGGCTGAGCGATGCCGTGGCCTGGAGTACCGCGGGCGGGTCCACCATGAGCCGGGAGGCGCGGGTGCGTCGCAGGAGCGTGGTGGCCATCGGATCCTCGACATCCTCTCCGCGACGACGCAGCTCCTCGGTGAACAGTGTGCCGCGTGACAGGAACCGGCTGATGAAGGTGGCCAGCACCGTCGCCAGCATGAGGGGCACCAGGAGCGCGTGCTGCCCGGTCATCTCGATGATGAGCAGGACCGCCGTCATCGGGGCGCGAGCCGCACCGGCGAAGACCGCCCCCATGCCGATGACCCCGAAGACCCCGGCGGCCGGCGCGTAGCTGGGAGCCACGAGGGTGCCGAAGGCGGCACCGAGCGTCCCACCGATGAACAGGGACGGGGCGAACACCCCGCCGACGAAACCCATTCCCAGGGTCAAGGAGGTCGCCAGCATCTTGGCCACGCACAGCACCAGTAGCAGTGTCAGCGTGTAGCGTCCCGCCAGCGCCCGGTTGAGAGCGGCTGATGACTCGCCGTACATCTCGGGCAGAACCAGGAGAGTCGCACCGACCGCCAGCCCGCCAATGCCCGGCCGTGCCCAGATCGGAACGCCCAAGCGCTGCCAGGCGCGGGTCAGGGCGTCGAGGATGACGAAGCGAAGACGCATGAAGCCGATACCGATGCCCCCGCCCACGACGCCCAGCAGCGCGACCCAGCCCAGCTGGGCGTCACCGGACAGGTCCAGGTAGGGGAGTGACAGCGACAGCGTCGTCCCCAGCAGGTGGTGCGACAGGACCGTCGAGGACACGCAGGCCAGGACGATGACGATGAAGGCGTCGGCGCTGAAGCCCATGAGGATGACTTCCAGGGCGAAGAAGGCCCCCGCCAGCGGCGCGTTGAAGGCGGAGGCGATGCCGGCGGCCGTTCCGGCGGCGGCCAGGTGGCGGATCGAGGACCGGCGCAGCCGCAGCCCCCGTCCGATGATGCTCGCCGTCGACGCGCCCAGCTCGGCGATCGGCCCCTCCGGGCCGACCGAGCCCCCGCCACCGATCGTCAGCGCGGCCGACGTCGTCGCGGCCAGAGCCGGCAGGGGCGCCATGGTGCCGTCGCCGTGGCGAGTGGACCAGATGACGCCGGCCACCCCGTGGCCCGTGGGGGTCCGGCCCAGTCGGGACATCAACGGTCCTGTCAGTAGGCCGGAGAGCATCGGGGTGACCAGGACGAACCAGGTTCCCAGAGGCGCAAGGAGCCCGACCGAGGGCCCCATCGACACGGTGTAGTCGTCGGCTCCGCTCAGCAGCTGGGACCAGGCGTCGATTCCCAGCCGGAACAGCACCGCCCCCAGGCCCGAGGCGAGCCCTACCAGCACCGCCAGGATGTAGAGGCCGAAGCGATGATGTCGGAAGAGGCTGCCTGCGCGCCGCGACAGGGGGGTGGACAGCCTCCTCCAGACGCGATCCATCAGTGCAGGTTCTCCACCTTGACGGTGAAGGTCTCCTCCTCGTCCTGCCCCTCGGCGTGGGAGGAGGCTGCGCCGATGCTCCACACCTGCCGGTAGAAGCTCAGCTCGGCCTCGTAACGCCGCCGGATGTTCGCCGCCAGACGGAAGCCGTGGCCCTCACCCTGGAAGACCTCCAGGGCCACCGGGGCGCCGGCCTCCTTGAGGGCCTTGTACATGGCGGTGGCCTGCTCTGCCGGGACGATCGGATCCTCCGAGCCCTGGATGAGCAGCAGTGGGACGTTGATGTCCTCGATGTGGTTGATGGGGCTGCGCTCATCGAGCACCGGGTCGTCGATGTCCTGGGTGCCTATGAGCTGGCCGATGTAGTGCGACTCGAACTTGTGGGTGGTGTGCACCAGCCTCTTGAGGTCGGTCACCCCGAAGCAGGAGCTGGCCGCCGTGAACACGGAGGAGCGGGTGATGGCCGACAGCACCGTGAAGCCTCCGGCTGAACCTCCGCGGATTGCGATACGGCGCGGGTCCACGAGTCCGGCGTCGACCAGGTGCTGGGCCCCGTTGACGCAGTCGTCGACGTCGTAGATGCCCCACTTGCCCTCCAGGGCCTTGCGGTAGCCGGTTCCGTAGCCCATGGAGCCGCGGTAGTTGACGTCCAGATAGCCGAAGCCCCGGCTGGTCCAGTACTGGATGCGTAGGTCGTAGCCGGGGACCGCCGTGGCCGTCGGTCCGCCGTGGACGTTGACGATCAGCGGCGCCAGCTCGTCGTCGGGGCCAGTGTGAGAGGCCGAGGTCGGCGGGTAGTAGAAGCCGTGGGCGGCGGCGCCGTCGCTGGTGGGCCAGGAGACCGGCTCGGGGAAGGACACCCCGGTGCCCTCAGGCACGAACTCGCCCGAGCCGCGCAGCACCTTCACCGTTCCGTTCTTGACCTCCACAATGCTGGGCATCGACATCTCATTGGAGGCCAGCATGACGACGCGACCGGCGTTGGAGGCGACGTTGCCGATCGGCTGCCACCCCACGTTCCACTCCTCGAGCTCCCCGTTGGCGAGCTTGATGGTCCCCAGGTGCGAGACCGCATCGCGGGCCCAGGAGGTGATGATGTGCTCGGAGTCGAGCACGTCGAAGGAGTGCGGCCCCAGCTGCCAGGAGGCAGGGTTGGTGAAGGTGGCCTCTGCCGGGTGCAGGGGGCGGGTGCGCAGCTTCTCCGACCAGCCGGTGCGGTTGGTGCCGCGTACCGGGAAGCCCTCAGTGCGGTAGAGGTTCCAGAAGCCCGAGGCGTTGGAGCCGTGCACCAGCTCGCACTCCTCGGTCCAGCGGGGCTCGGAGACCGAGTGCCCGTTGCCGCCGTCCACCAGCGTCTGCTCGCCTAGTGCCCCGTCTGGGCCGAGGTCCCCCACGTGCAGGCTGGCGTTGTCCCACGGCATCCCCGGGTGGTTCCAGGTGATCCAGGCCAGGTGCTCGCCGTCGGGGGACAGCGTCGGGGCGACCACGAAGTCCGTGCCCGACACCAGTGTGCGCACGCGGGAGTCATCGCGGGCGGCCGAGCCGTCCAAAGGAATGGCGACCAGGGTGTTCACGGCCTCGCCGCCGCCTCGGTGGTCCTCGCGGACCGCGTAGACCAAGCCCCGGCCCGTGTCGATCTCCAGGTCGCCGTGTCGCACGTCCCCGTAGATCGTGAGCGGGACCAGGCCCCGCATGCGGTGCGCCACGTCGTACCGGTAGAGGCGCCCGTCCCCGGCGTGCGAGACCACGATGATCCCGCTGTCGACGGCGTAGGCCCTCCCTCCGTACTCGTGCACCCGGGTGCGCACATCGACCAGCTCGTCGGCGGGTGTCAGCGGAAGCACCTCACCGATCTGTCCGTCACCGTTGCGGCGGAGCAGCACGTTGCGGCCCGCCTGTGAGGCGCGCTGCTCCACCCAGTAGGTGTCTGCGCCGTCAACGCGGACCTGGGAGAGCAGGACCGTCCGGGTCGTGATGGTGCCCGGGGTGATGGGCGAGGGCCAGGTACCGAAAGGGGCTGTGGTGCTCATGGTTCCTCCTGGAGGGCAGTCCTGAGGGGCGGTCGGGCGATCAGGAACGCCGTTGACCGGCGGGCGCGGACGGTTCGACACCCAAGGCATACAGTACGTGCTCAGCCGTGACCCGCGTGACACGTGGCCGTACAGTGGTCGGGGCGGCTCTATGCTGAGCACCCTCGGTCCGCTCAGGAGCGTCGTTCCGGGCAGCCGTTGGGTCCCCGGGCCCGGGAAGGGGACTCCTGAGAAGAACCCTTCGCCGCGTCAACGGCTACCCTGTCCCGAGTGCCGCTTCAGCGACCCGCCGCGGCTCGCTCTTGAGCGACTCGAACAACTCGTCACCACCTTCGACAAGGAGGCGCACCGTGCCAGCAGCTGCTGAGCGCCCGGGAGGGCCCGCCGGACGGACCGGCAAGGCGCTCCTGCCGTGCGTGCGCAAGCCCGCCGACCTCGATCGGCTCACCAGCGAGCAGCTGGTGACGCTCGCCTCGGAGATCCGCCAGCATCTTGTCGCCTCGGTGGCGCGCACCGGCGGCCACCTCGGCCCCAACCTCGGGGTCGTCGAGCTGACGATCGCGCTGCACCGCACCTTCCGCTCACCGCGGGACACCATCGTGTTCGACACCGGCCACCAGGCCTACGTCCACAAGCTGCTCACCGGCCGTCAGGACTTCTCTCATCTGCGCGAGCGCGGCGGCCTGTCCGGATACCCCTCACGGGCCGAGTCCGTCCACGACGTCGTGGAGAACTCCCACGCCTCGACCTCCCTGTCCTGGGCCGACGGCATCGCCCGGGCCAACCACCTGCAGGGTCACGACGAGCGCCACGTCGTCGCCGTCATCGGGGACGGGGCCATGACCGGGGGAATGGCCTGGGAGGCTCTGGACAACATCGCCGACTCCTCGGACCGCCATCTGGTCATCGTCGTCAACGACAACGGCCGCTCCTACGCCCCCACCATCGGGGGACTGGCCCACCACCTCGACGCGCTGCGCACCAATCCCGGTTACGAGCGTGTCCTGTCCGGGGTCAAGCGGACGCTCCTGTCGCAGGGCGCCCCCGGTCGGGCCGCCTTCGACGCCCTGCACGGACTCAAACGGGGGCTCAAGGACGTCCTAGTTCCCTCGGCCTTCTTCGAGGACCTGGGGATCAAGTACACCGGACCGGTCGACGGCCACGACATCACGGCCGTCGAGTTCGCCCTCACTCGCGCCCGCGAGTACGCCGAACCGGTCATCGTCCACGTCATCACCGAGAAGGGGCGGGGCTACACCCCGGCCGAGGAGCACGTCCCCGACCGCTTCCACGCGGTGGGCCAGATTCATCCCGAGACCGGTTTGCCGGTGGTGGCCGAGCGTTTCGGCTGGACCGCCGTCTTCGCCGAGGAGATCGTCTCCCTGGCCCGCGGCGATGAACGGATCGTCGGGGTCACCGCCGCCATGCAGGCCCCGGTGGGCCTCCAGCCCCTGGCCGATGAGATGCCTACTCGGGTCATCGACGTCGGCATCGCCGAGCAGCACGCGCTGACCTTCTCCGCCGGCCTCGCCTTCGCCGGCATGCACCCGGTGGTGGCCCTCTACGCGACCTTCCTCAACCGCGCCTTCGACCAGGTGCTCATGGATGTCGCCCTGCACCGGGCGGGAGTGACGATCGTCCTGGACCGGGCCGGAATCACGGGAACTGACGGGGCCAGCCACAACGGCATGTGGGACATGGCGCTGCTGGCGCACGTTCCTGGTCTGCACCTGGCGGCCCCCCGCGATGAGGCGACGCTGCGCGAGAGCCTGCGCACGGCCGTGAGCACAGGTGATGCCCCCACGGTCGTGCGCTACCCCAAGGGCGCGCTGCCCGAACCCCTGACTGCGTTGCGACGCCTCGCCCGGGGAGCGGAGGAACCGAGGGCAGGCAAGGAGTCGGTGCACGAGGAGACGCCGCACGTGAGTGCCTTCGACGTCGTCGATGTCCTGCTCGAGAGCCGCCCGCCTGCCGGTGGTGCGCGGATCCTGCTGGTAGGCGTGGGTGCCATGGCCTCCCAGGCCTACGAGGCCGGTAGGCTCCTTGAGCAGGATGGGCACGCCGTCACCGTGGTGCATCCGCACTGGGTGATTCCTGCCCCGGCTCCTCTCGTGACTGCCGCGGCTGATGTGGACGTCGTCGTCGTGGTCGAGGACGGTCTGGTCGACGGCGGTATCGGTTCCCAGCTGCGTGACGCGGTCGAGGAGTACCAGGCCGCCCACGGCGCTACCGGGTGTTCGCCGGTCTTCCGTCGCATCGGCGTGCCGCGCCAGTTCGTCGACACGGCCACCCGCGCTCAGCTGATGGAGGACTTCGGCATGCGAGCGGCTGATATCGCTCAGGCGGCCCGCAGGGCGGCCGACGGCGCCGCAGGCGCCCGCACCGACCAGGACCTTAGGGCCGAGTAGGGCAACGCAGGAGGCGCCTCGGCTCCAGCTCGTCGCGCAGTAGGCGGAATCCGCTGGGACACCTGTCCTAATCGTTCTGATAGGTTGACGCGTTAGGAACGCGACCCCATTCGTCTTCGTTGTCGAAGGCTAGGAGGAAGTGGCGGCCGATGCCGGATATCCGCCCAACGAGTCGATATAGGGACTTATGTCCTGGATTGCGGCGGCGGTGATCGACCTGTGAGTCATCTAACCGGCTCTTCTTGGGACCAGCGACCCACAAGCCTTCCTCTGAGTTCTAGTCTGAGATCGACGGCGCGCCGATGTGCCGCCTCGCCTCATAAGGGCGATCACAACCGGGTGGCTCTCCGGTCACCCACATGAGGAGGGCACGGATGACCACTGAGGTCACAACATCTGCCACCACGGCGAGCGGCAATGACGCCTGGGAAGGCTTCGTTACCGGACCGTGGACCGAGGACATTGACGTCCGCGACTTCATCCAGCGCAACTACACCCCCTACGACGGTGACGCTTCGTTCCTCGCCGACGCCACGGACAAGACCCTGCGTCTGTGGGACACCCTGGAGAAGGACTACCTCTCCGAGGAGCGCAAGGTCCGCATCCTCGACGTCGACACCCATACCCCCGCCGACATCGACGCATTCCCGGCCGGCTACATCAGCGAGGACGATGACGTCATCGTTGGTCTGCAGACGGACTCCCCGCTGCGTCGCGCCATGATGCCCAACGGCGGCTGGCGCATGGTGGAGACCGCCATCAAGGAGGCGGGCAAGGAGGTCGACCCCGAGGTCAAGAAGATCTTCACCCGCTACCGCAAGACCCACAACGACGCCGTCTTCGACATCTACACCCCGCGCATCCGCGCGGCGCGCTCCAGCCACATCATCACCGGTCTGCCCGACGCCTACGGCCGTGGTCGCATCATCGGTGACTACCGCCGCGTGGCGCTCTACGGCGTCGACTTCCTCATCGAGCAGAAGCAGAAGGCCAAGGACGCCGTAGCGGACGAGCCCTTCTCCGAGCACTGGGCCCGCTACCGCGAGGAGCACTCCGAGCAGATCAAGGCGCTCAAGAAGCTCAAGGTCATGGCCGCCTCCTACGGTTACGACATCTCCGGGCCGGCCAAGAACGCCCACGAGGCGGTCCAGTGGACCTACTTCGCCTACTTGGCCTCCGTGAAGTCCCAGGACGGCGCCGCCATGAGCATCGGCCGTCTCTCGGCCTTCCTGGACATCTACTTCGAGCGGGACCTGCGCAACGGGGTCATCGACGAGACCCGCGCCCAGGAGCTCATCGACAACATCGTCATGAAGCTGCGCATCACCCGCTTCCTGCGCACCATCGACTACGACCAGATCTTCTCCGGCGACCCCTACTGGGCCACCTGGTCCGACGCCGGTTTCGGTGAGGACGGTCGTGCCCTGGTCACCAAGACCTCCTTCCGTCTGCTGCAGACCCTGCGCAACCTCGGTCCGGCCCCGGAGCCGAACATCACGATCTTCTGGGACGAGAACCTGCCGCAGGGTTACAAGGACTTCTGCGCCCTCATCTCGATCACGACCTCCTCCATCCAGTACGAGGCCGACGAGCAGATCCGTGAGCACTGGGGCGATGACGCCGCGATCGCCTGCTGCGTGTCCCCGATGCGCGTGGGCAAGCAGATGCAGTTCTTCGGCGCCCGCGTCAACTCCGCCAAGGCCCTGCTCTACGCCATCAACGGTGGCCGCGACGAGATGACCGGCAAGCAGGTCGTCACCGGTCTGCCCGGCGTCGAGGGCGACGGCCCCCTCGACTTCGACGAGGTCTGGGACAAGTACGAGAAGATGCTCGACTGGGTGGTGGCCACCTACGTCGAGGCCCTCAACATCATCCACTACTGCCACGACCGCTACGCCTACGAGTCCATCGAGATGGCGCTGCACGACTCCGACATCGTGCGCACCATGGGCTGCGGTATCGCCGGTCTGTCGATCGTGGCCGACTCCCTGGCGGCCATCAAGTACGCCAAGGTCACCCCGGTTCGCGACGAGACCGGCCTGGTGGTCGACTACGTCACCGAGGGTGACTTCCCGATCTACGGCAATGACGACGACCGCGCCGACGACATCGCCGCCACCGTGGTCCACACGATCATGTCCAAGATCAAGGCCCAGCCCTTCTACCGGGACGCCATCCCGACCCAGTCGGTGCTGACGATCACCTCCAACGTGGTCTACGGCAAGGCGACCGGCTCCTTCCCCTCGGGGCACCAGAAGGGCACCCCCTTCTCGCCCGGGGCCAACCCGGAGAACGGGATGGACACCCACGGCATGGTCGCCTCGATGCTCAGTGTCGGCAAGCTCGACTACAACGACGCCCTCGACGGCATCTCGCTGACCAACACGATCACCCCGCAGGGGCTGGGCCGCACTCTTGACGAGCGCGTCGCCAACCTCGTGGGCATTCTCGACGCCGGCTTCGTCCCCGACGACTGCGCCGAGATCTGATCGAGCCGCTCACCCGGCCGATCACCCCGCAGCAATTTCTCACACATCGATCACATCACCTCAGAAAGGGGCCACCATGGCCACGTACGAAGAGCGCCTCGCCTCCATGAAGGCACAGCGTCAGGACAACGGCGGCGTCAAGGGCCTGTACCACGCCAACATCAACGTCCTGGACCGCAACACCCTCGAGGACGCGATGGAGCACCCGGAGAACTACCCGAACCTCACGGTTCGCGTCTCCGGCTACGCCGTCAACTTCGTCAAGCTGACTCGTGAGCAGCAGCTTGACGTTCTTCACCGCACCTTCCACTCCCAGGCCTGAGCCCTGGAGCACGGCGAGCGGTCATGACGCAGACCACGACGACCGTGCGCGATGGCGGTCGGGACCAGGACTTCCTGGCCCCGGCCGCCCGCTTGCGCGGTGCGGGTATCGGCGGGCTCGAGGAGCTGACGGATCTTCAACGCTCGGAGCGCCTGGCTCGGATGCGCGATGGCGAGCTGGGCTCGATCCACTCCTGGGAGCTCGTGACCGCGGTGGACGGTCCCGGCACCCGGATGACGGTCTTCCTCAACGGATGCCCTCTGCGGTGCCAGTACTGCCACAATCCTGACACCTTCCTCATGAAGGACGGGGAACCGGTGGAGGCCTCGGAGCTTCTCCGCCGCATGCGCCGCTACCGGGGGGTGTTCCGCGCGTCCAAGGGCGGGATCACGCTGTCGGGCGGTGAGGTCCTCATGCAGCCGGCCTTCGCGGGCAGGCTCTTGGCCGGGGCCAAGAAGATGGGCATCCACACCTGCATCGACACCTCAGGGTTCCTGGGTGCCAATGCCAGCGATGAGATGCTCGACAACATCGACCTGGTCCTGCTCGACGTCAAGAGCGGTGACGAGGAGACCTACAAGAAGGTGACGGGGCGCTCCTTGGCCCCGACCATCACCTTCGGTGACCGTCTGGCGGCCAAGGGGATCGAGATCTGGGCCCGGTTCGTGCTGGTCCCGGACCTGACGGATAACCCTGAGAACGTCCACAACGTGGCCCGGATCATTGAGCGCTGGGGCTCGGTCAGCCGCGTCGAGGTGCTGCCCTTCCACCAGATGGGTACCGACAAGTGGGACGCCCTGGGACTGACCTATCAGCTTCGTGACACCAGGCCCCCGGAACCGGAGCTGGTGGAGTCCACTCGCGCGATCTTCCGCTCCTACGGCTTCGAGGTTCACTAACGCCTGCGAAGGTCACTGGTTTCTCGAGCCGAGCTCCTCTGGCGAGAATCACGTTGTGCGCCGTCCACGTCGCCGTGGGCGGCGCACTGCGGTACGCGCGGTGACGGCGTGTCAGCCCAGTGCTGTGGCGAGGGCGGGGGAGGCCTGCTCGATCTGCCACGGCCTAGCTCCCATGGCGGCGAGGCGCTCACTGATCTCCTGAGCAGTGATCCTGCTGGTACGTCCGGCTTCGATCTCCGCGCCGAGGTCCCAGGCCAGATGACGTTGGCACTCCGGGGTCAGAAGGAGCTCCTGGGGCACGCGGATCTCCTCAGCGTGCCGCCTGATGGCCGCGCGTACCTCGGTGAGCCGCTCGGCGGCCGCGGCGTGGTGGCGCTGCCAGGAGCGCGGATGGGGGAGCTCGCCGGGCGCCAGTGGTGCGCGGGTGGGGGGAAGCTCGTCGTCGGGCAGCTCCAGGGCGCGTTCGATGGCCCTCCACCAGCGCTCCTGGTTCTGGCGGGCCTGGCGGGAGGAGAACTCCTTGAGGGCGCTCATCTTGCGTCGTGACCGGGGGCGGGCGACGGCGGCGGCGACGAGTGCTTGGTGGGGCAGGACCTTGGAGGGGGTGCGGTCCAGCTCTGCGGCCAGCTGCTCGCGCGAGTTCCACAGCTCGCGCAGGATGGCCAGTGAGCGGGGGGAGCGCACGGAGCTTCCTGCTCGGGGGGTCTTGCGCCATGGGTCGACCTTGGCCGGTCTGGCCGGTTTGGTGCGCACGTGCTCGAACTCTTGGGCGGCCCACTGGTCCTTGCCGGCTGCGTCGAGCTCGGTGGCCAGGGCGTCGCGCAGGTCGATGAGCAGCTCGACGTCGAGGGCGGCGTAGGCGAGCCAGGAGGCGGGCAGGGGACGGGTGGACCAGTCCGCGGCCGCGTGGTCCTTGGCCAGGCGCAGGCCCAGGGTCTCCTCAATGACGGCGCCGAGCCCGACGTGCTGTCGGCCCAGGAGGCGGGCTGCCAGCTCGGTGTCGAACAGGGAGGCGGCCTTCAGGCCGCGCGCGGTCAGGCAGGGGATGTCCTGGTCGGCTGCGTGGAGGATCCACTCGGGTCCGTCGAGGGCTGCAGCCAGCTCGGTCAGGGGCCCGGTGGTGACCGGATCGATGAGCAGGGTGCCGACGCCGTCCCGGCGCAGCTGGATGAGGTAGGCGTCCTGTCCGTAGCGGAAGCCGGAGGCGCGTTCGGCATCGACGGCGATGGGGCCTCGACCGGCCGCCAGGAGCTGAGCGGCTCGGTTCAGCTGGGTGGGGGTGGCGGTGATCTCGGGGAGCCCGTCCTTGGGGCGGGGGTAGTCGACGATGTCGTGCGGGTTGATGGGATGGTCTGTTGTGCCAGGGGGGACGGCTGGGCGGGGCACGGCCGAGGATGCGGCTGGGCGGGGCACGGCCGAGGATGCAGCTGGGCGGGGCACGGCCGAGGATGCAGCTGGGCGGGGCACGCCGGTGCGGCGGGGCGTCACCTTCCGGCTCCGGCGAGGGTGAGGGGGTGGACCGCGGCCGGTTCATGGCCGGAGGCGACCAGCAGCAGCTCGTGCCAGGCGGTGAGGTGTGGGCCGAGCTGGGGGGTCGTGGGGGACCAGGACGCCCGGATCTCGGCATGGGCGCAGGAGTCGGTGAGGATCAGCCCGCCGAAGGTCTCGGACAGGACCCTGGTGACGGTTCCGACCAGTGCGTGGTATCCGGCACGGGAGTCCTCCAGGCCGTCGGTGAGCCAGCTCCAGGCGGCGGACTCGAAGACGGGGTCCATGCCGATCTCGTTGTCGATGCGGGCGCGCGCCTGCACCACGATGCGGAAGTCCCCGTCCCAGGCCTCTTGGCCGTCGGGGTCGTGGAGGACGACGAAGCGTCCGGTGGCCACGGGGGTGGCTCCTACTGTCTCCACCGTCTCAGCGCTCAGGGCGGCGGAGAAGGGGGCCAGCTTCTTGGGGGCGGGCACCTCCTCCATGAGGAGCCCTCGGGGGCGGGGCGCGTCGCGAAGGGACAGGAGTGCTTCCTCGAATCGTTCGGGGATGCCACCTGCCTCGTTCTGACGCGGCCTACCGTTGACAGTCACGGATGCCACGCTAGTGCGCTACCGCAGTGGGCACATGAAGCCACGCCGCTGGGAGGGTTGCATTGTGTCAACGAGGTGCCTGCCTTTCTGAACGAATGTGCATCGGCCGCCTCCGGTTCGCCGGTATCTGGTCGGCCGGCTGGGGAAGCCGCCTGGCGGGACTGGTCAGCGTCGGGCGATGAGCGTCTGTCCGGCCGGCAGGCAGGACGGGTCGGATCCGACCGGGGCCCAGGACAGGAGCACCTCGCCCAGCTCGGGAGCGGGCCGTGGCCTCCCGGAGAGGTTGGTGACCACGACGATGTCCTCGTAGGTCACGGTGACAACGTCGTCGGCCTCATCGATCTGCGGCCACGCGGTGCGCTGGGACCAGGCCAGCTCGCGGCGCAGGGCGGTCAGTGCCCGGTACCAGGCCAGCATGCGGGTGTGCTCGGTCTGCTCAAGCTCGGACCAGTCCAGGCGCGAGGTCTCGACGGTCGCGGCGTCCTGGGGGTCGGGGATCTCGTTGGCGTCCCAGCCGAAGCCGGCGAACTCCCGGGCGCGCCCCTGGCTGACGCTGCGGGCCAGGTCCTCCTCCTCGTGGTCGGTGAAGAACTGGAAGGGGGTGCGGGTTCCCCACTCCTCGCCCATGAAGAGCATGGGCGTGTAGGGCGACAGGAGCACCAGGGCGGCAGTGGCGGCCAGGGCGGCGTCGTCGAGACCGGCCGAGGGACGGTCCCCGACGGCTCGGTTGCCGATCTGGTCGTGGTTGGATCCGAAGACGACGAAGCGCCTGGGGTCGGTGTCCTCGGGGACGGGGGCGCCCCAGACCCGGTCCCGGAAGGTGGACCAGGTGCCGTTGTGGAGGAAGGCGCCGCTGTAGGCCTTGGTCCATGCCCCGGGCTCGGCGAAGTCGGCGTAGTAGCCCTGCGCCTCCCCGGTGATCCGTGAGTGCAGGGCGTGGTGGACGTCGTCGGCCCACTGGGCGGTCATACCCAGGCTGGGAGTTGCGGCAGGGGGCTCCTGATCGATGGGGGTGATGACTCCGACGTCGTTGAGGTCTGCCTCGGCCACCAGGCTCAGGGGGCGGCCCAGCTCGGCGGACAGCGCGGCCACGGCGTTGGAGAGCTCGGCCAGGACGTGCGCCTGTGGAGGGTCGGCGGCTGCGGCGTCGTCCTTGATCTCGTGGATGGCGTCCAGGCGTAGGGCGTCGATGTGGAAGTCGCGCAGCCAGCGCAGGGCCGAGTCGATGACGAAGGCGCGCACCTGATGACTGCCGTCGTGGTCGTAGTTGACGGCCTCGCCCCAGGGCGTGTGATGGGCGGGAGTGAAGTAGGGGCCGAAGACGCTGAGGTAGTTGCCCGACGGGCCCAGGTGGTTGTAGACGACGTCGAGGCACACGCCGATGCCGGCGCGGTGGGCGGCGTCGACGAAGCGCATGAGGGCCTCGGGGCCCCCGTAGGCCGCGTGGACGGCCCAGAGGCCCACCCCGTCGTAGCCCCACCCGGCTCGGCCGGGGAAGGCGGCCAGGGGCATGAGCTCGACGATGTCGACGCCCAGCTCGGCCAGGTGATCGAGCCGGGAGATGGCGCCGTCCAGGGTGCCCTCGGGGGTGAAGGTGCCCACGTGGAGCTCGTAGATGACTGAGCCGAGCAGGTCCTTGCCCGTCCAGTCCTGATCGGTCCACTGCCAGGCGGTCGGGTCCACGGTTCGTGAGGGGCCGTGGACGCCGTGGGGCTGCAGGGCGCTGCGGGGGTCGGGGCGGTCGGGGGAGCCGTCGACCCGGAAGGCGTAGTCGGTGCCCGGCTCCAGGTCGAAGGGGGCAGTCCACCAGCCGTCGGGGGCCGGGACCATGTCGACCAGCCGGTCATCCAGCCCCTCATCGCCGGGCAGGTGCAGCTCGACCCGCCTCGCCGTGGGGGCCCACACGGGAACGCGGGGGCTCACGGGCAGGGCCGGGGATTGCCAGGTCCGGGGCGTCGGGCTCATCGGGTGGCCTCCTGTTCCTGGGCGGCGTGGTCCGAGTCGGTCTGGGAGTCGGGGGAGTCGGCTCTGGCCAGGACGACGACGGCATCGTCCCCGACTACCTCGGCCAGAGGCTGGGTGCCTCCCTCCACGGTGCCGGTGCGCAGGACGTGCTCCCAGGTCCCCTCCGGCAGGACGATGCTCTCCTCGCGCCATCCCCCCAGCTGCTCGAGCCGCCGGGACAGGCGTCTGACGATGACGACGACGTCGGGGATCTCATCGAGCAGGCGGGCGTAGGCGAAGGCGAAGGAGGTGGTCACCGGGATCGTGCGGTAGCCCGAGCGGGGACCGACGAAGGTGTGGGGGCGGGCGGCGCGCAGGCGCGCCAGGCGGGAGGTGAGGAAGAGCTTGTCCTCATCCAGGTTGCGCGGTGCGGCTCCGGTGTCGAGGCGCTCCAGGGTGCTGATGAGACCTGAGGGTCCGGTGTAGTCGACCGCGCGGCGGTTGTCGGGGTCCACCAGTGAGGTGCGGGTGGTCTCGCTGCCCTGATAGATGTCGCTCACACCCATCCAGGTCAGGGCGAGCGCCTTGCCGGCGAGGATCGCAGTGCGCACGGACCTGGCCGTCAGGGCCGCGAAGGCCTCGAGCTCGGCGCGGACCTCCTCGCTGGTGAGCAGGTGGGTGGCGTAGTCGGTCAGGGCCTGCTCCCGAGCCAGGTCCGGGGCGGTCCAGGTGGTCCAGATCTTCTGCTCCCGGGAGGCTTTGACGAGGTAGGCGCTCAGGCGCTCGGGGGTCATGGGGTCGTCGCTGTCGGGCGCCCAGGTGCCCCACAGGGTCTGCCACAGCAGGTTCTCGCTGCGCCCGTCGAGGTCCAGGGGGCGGACCTGCGCGGTCATGGCGCGCAGACGGTGGATGAGTTCGCTCCACTCCTCGGCGTAGGAGGCCAGCACGTCCAGGCGGGCGCGCACGTCCTCACCGCGCTTGGTGTCGTGGGTGGTGGAGGTGACCATCGTGTCGGGCCAGGTGTTCTGAACCCGGTCGGCCCAGGCGTGGGCCTCATCGGCACTCAGCGCGAAGCCGGCCGGGTTGCCGCCGACCTCGGTGAGGCTGGTCAGGTGGGTCCAGCGGTAGAAGGCCGTGTCCTCCACTCCCTTGGCGGTGACAGCCCCGCACACCTGCTGGAAGCGGATGATGGCCTCGGTGCGCTCGGGGGACTCCGACAGGCCCTCGGAGCCGACCGGTTCACCCAGGAGGATGGCGACCACGAGGTCGAGGGTCTCTCCCTGGTCCGGCTCGAGGCGCTGGCGCGCCCGTTCGGCGTCCGCCTGGAGGACGGCGGCCGTCTCCGGACCGGGGGGCGTACCCGGAACGACGTAGACCCGGTACTGGTCCGCGGCCACGAGCAGCTCGACGACGCAGGCCCGCAGGTCGCGCAGGGTGTGGTCGCGCAGACGCACGTCCTGCGAGGTCAAGGAGTCCAGGATGCGGGCCAGACGGTCGACCTCCGCGGCCAGTGAGCCGGCGATGACCTCGCGCTTGGCCTCCTCGACGATGCGGTGGTAGTCCACGGGAGCGTCCCCGGCGATCTCCTGCATGAGCGCGCCCAGATGGGCAGCGCCGGCGGGGTCCACCTGGAGCTGGTCGATCCGCCAGGCGGCGTCGTAGCCGGTGGTTCCGGCCACTGGCCAGGAGGTGGGCAGGGACTCGTCGGGCGCCAGAATCTTTTCTGCGGCGATCCACGCACCGTCGGTGGCCTCGGCCAGCTGGGTGAGGTAGCCGCCGGGGTCGGCCAGGCCGTCGGGGTGGTCGACCCGCAGGGCGTTGATGACTCCGTCTCTCATGAGCTCGAGGATGAGACCGTGGCTTCCGGCGAAGACGTTGGGCTCCTCGACGCGGATCGCGGCCAGGGTACCGACGTCGAAGAACCGTCGGTAGTTGATCTCCTCGTCGCCGACCTTCCAGTAGGCCAGGCGGTAGTGCTGGCGCTCGACGAGGACGTGCATCGGCAGCGCCTCGGTGCCCTGGGCGACGGGAAAGGCGTGGTCGTAGTAGCGCAGGACCCACTGCTCGCCCAGATCCTCCTGCCCCGGAACCACCATCTGCTCGAGGGTGAGCTCCTCATCGGCCAGGACGGCGCCGATGCGCTTGCCCAGGATCGGCATGAGGATGGGCTCGTCCAGGGAGAGGTCGAACCAGGCGGCGTAGGGGGAATCCGGTCCCTCACGCAGCACCGACCACAGGGGCAGGTTGTGCCAGCCGGGGGTGGGCACGGCCATGTGGTTGGGGACGATGTCCACCACGACGCCCATGCCGTGGGCGTCGGCCTCAGCGGCCAGGGCCTCGAGCTGCTCCCGTCCGCCCATGACGGCCGAGACCCGGCGGTGATCGACGACGTCGTAGCCGTGGGTGGAGCCCGGCGCGGCGGTGAGGATCGGGGAGAGGTAGAGGTCGGTGACTCCCAGATCGGCCAGGTAGGGGACCAGGGCCTTGGCGTCTGCGAAAGTCAGGTCCTCACCGAGCTGGAGACGGTAGGTGGTCACCGGCGTGCGGTGCTCCGGAGCCGGCACGTGCCCCGACCACGGCGCGTAGGCGGGTGTCTCCGCAGAACCCGCCGAACCGGCCTGATCCACTGCTGCGTCCACTGCGTCGGTCATGTCACTTCCTGAAGCTCGTCTGGTCTGCGTCGGGTGGTGCTGCTTGATGGGTGATGTGTGTTCGGCGGGGCGCCGGAAGGCCGCGGAGAGTCGCTATCTCTGGTGGCGCTCCGTGGTGGCGGCGGACTCGGGGGCGTCGATGAGGAAGAGCATGGAGCGGGCCTCGACCACGACGGTGTCGTCAGCGGCGAGAACCGGGTCGGAGTCCCCGTCCACTGCGGGAGCCGTGTCCAGCGCGACCTTCCAGGTGGGGGCGTAGCCCTCGCCGGGCAGAGTGAAGGTGATGTCCTCGTCGGAGGCGTTGATGAGCACGAGGAAGGAGTCGTCCACGATCCTCTGGCCCCGCTCATCGGGCTCGGCGATCGCCTCCCCGTTGAGGAAGACCATCATGGCCCGGGCGTACCAGGTGGTCCAGTCCTGGTCGGTCATGGACTCACCGGCCGGAGTGAGCCACTCGATCTCGCCGAGCTCGCTCTCCCCGCCGTGGCCGGCGTCCCCGGTGAAGAAGCGCCGACGACGCAGCACCGGGTGGTCGCGACGCAGCCACATCATGGTGCGGGTGAACTCCAGCAGGTCGTTGTCCTGCTCACTGAGGTCCCAGTTGACCCAGGAGATCTCGTTGTCCTGGCAGTAGACGTTGTTGTTGCCCCCCTGGGTTCGTCCCATCTCGTCGCCGTGGCAGATCATGGGCACGCCCTGACTGAACAGGACAGTGGCCAGGAAGTTGCGGGTCTGGCGCTGACGCAGCTCGATGATCGCCGGATCGTCGGTGGGTCCCTCGGCGCCGCAGTTCCAGGAGCGGTTGTTGTTGTCGCCGTCGGCGTTGCCCTCGAGGTTGGCCTCGTTGTGCTTTTCGTTGTAGGAGACCAGGTCATGCAGCGTGAAGCCGTCGTGGGCGGTGACGAAGTTGATGCTGGCCACCGGGGTGCGTCCGGCGTGCTGGTAGAGGTCGGAGGAGCCGGTGATACGGGAGGCGAACTCGCCCAGGGTGGAGGGCTCCCCGCGCCAGAAGTCGCGCACGGTGTCGCGGTACTTGCCGTTCCACTCGCTCCATAGAGCCGGGAAGCCGCCCACGTTGTAGCCGCCGTCGCCCACGTCCCAGGGCTCGGCGATGAGCTTGACCTGGGAGAGCACCGGGTCCTGGTGGATGATGTCGAAGAAGGCGCTGAGCTTGTCCACCTCATGGAACTGGCGGGCCAGGGTGGAGGCCAGGTCGAAGCGGAACCCGTCGACGTGCATCTCGGTGACCCAGTAGCGCAGCGAGTCCATGATGAGCTGGAGGACCGCCGGTGAGCGCATGAGCAGCGAGTTGCCGGTGCCGGTGGTGTCGAAGTAGTGGCTGGCCGAGCCATCGACGAGGCGGTAGTACGAGCTGTTGTCGATGCCGCGGAAGGACAGGGTGGGGCCCAGGTGGTTGCCCTCTGCCGTGTGGTTGTAGACCACGTCCAGGATGACCTCGATGTCGGCCTCGTGGAAGGCCTTGACCATGGACTTGAACTCCTGGACCTGCTCACCCTCGGTGCCGTAGGCGGCGTAGGTGTTGTGCGGGGCGAAGAAACCGATCGTGTTGTAGCCCCAGTAGTTCGACAGGCCCTTTTCCTGCAGGTGGGTGTCGTTGACGAACTGATGGACCGGCATGAGCTCGATGGCCGTCGCGCCCAGGTTCTTGAGGTGGTCGATGACGGCGGGCTGAGCCAGACCGGCGTAGGTGCCCCGCAGTTCCTCGGGAACCATCGGGTGCAGCTTGGTCATGCCCTTGACGTGGGCCTCGTAGATGATCGTCTCGTGGTACTCGTGGTTCGGGGGACGGTCGTGACCCCAGTCGAAGTAGGGGTTGATGACCACCGAGCGCATGGTGTGGCCCGCCGAGTCCTCCTCGTTGCGCACCTCCGGGTTGTCGAAGGAGTAGGAGTACAGAGTCTGGGACGGAGTCACCTCGCCGGAGATCGCCTTGGCGTAAGGGTCCAGCAGCAGCTTGGAGGGGTCGCAGCGGTGACCGGAGGCCGGGTCGTAGGGGCCCGCCACCCGGTAGCCGTACTTCTGACCCGGAAAGATCCCGGGCAGGTAGGCGTGCCAGACGTCGCCGTCGACCTCCTTGAGCGCCACCCGCTCCTCGTGGCCCTCGTCGTCGAACAGGCACAGGTCGACACCGGTGGCGGCCGAGGAGTAGAGGGCGAAGTTCGTTCCCGAGCCGTCATAGGTCGCCCCGAGCGGGTAGGGGTGGCCCGGCCAGATCTGGCGCTGGGGGCCCTCCTGAGGTTCCGGTGCGGCCTGAGGCGTCGTTGTTGTCGGCGTGGTCATGGGGACTACCCTGCCACGACTGAGGTGCGAAGGCAGGAGAGTGGGAGAAAGACATGTCACGTCGGAGCGTCTCCCGGCAAGTCCCCGGGTGCTGCCCGGTGATCGAGGCGGGTCGGCGGGGCGTGAGACACCTCATGAGGACACGGGCTCGACTGCGTTTTGCCTCCGACGGATACCTCTGCTAACTTTCTTCCCGCACCCCACAAGGGTGTCACGCGGATGTGGCTCAGTTGGTAGAGCATCACCTTGCCAAGGTGAGGGTCGCGGGTTCGAGTCCCGTCATCCGCTCGGGCGATTGGCGCAGCGGGAGCGCGCTTCCCTGACACGGAAGAGGTCACTGGTTCGATCCCAGTATCGCCCACCAGAATCGATGGTCGAATTGAGCCCGGAGCCCAGTGCTCCGGGCTCTTGTCGTTCTCCGGGACGGTCGCCTCGCGCCGGGTGGCATGTGTCACCGTCAGGCCGTGATGTCGTCTCCGAGGTGCGGACAATCGCCCGACATTCCAATGGGTTGAGGGTGTGGGGCGGTGGTGGCCGGGGACGGTACCGTGTCCGGATCGTGATGTTCCTGGAGTGGCCGGGAACGGGGCGTCCCGGCGTGCTCTACCATCTGGGGAGGAGTTGGCCCCTGCGGCAAGAAACGGATGGTTATGACGCAACGCTTCAGGCACCTGCTGCCCGTGGTCCTCGGCGGTGATATCGGCGCCTACGCCCTGGCGCGGCAGCTTCATGAGGTCACCGGCACCTCGGTGACGGTCGTGGCCTCGGATCCGATCGTCGCGATCTCCGAGTCGGCCTACATCACCGTGGTCCACCAGGAGGCTGGGGCCCCGCCGGAGCGGACCATCGCGCTGCTGCAAAAGCTGGCTCAGGGCAGAGGACCCCGCAGCGCTGTGCTCATGGCCAACACCGACGCCGCGGCCGCCATGATCTCCGCCCACCGCAGCGAGCTCGAGCCCACCTATGTCCTGCCCTTCCCGAACATCGACGTGCTCGACGCCGTCAGCGACAAGGCCTCCTTCTCCCGTCTGTGCGCAGAGGTCGGGGTGCTCACGCCCCGGGAGGTCGTCGTCGACCTGGCCGACCCCGACTGTGTGCCGCCGACCAGCGCCGACGAGCTCGGCATGGGGTTCCCGCTCGTGGCCAAGGCAGCCATCGGCGCTGACTACGACCGCATCTCCTTCCCCGGAAAGCGCAAGATCTGGTTCATCGACGACGCCGCCGAGCTGGCAGGCATGTGGAGGAGCCTGAAGGAGGCCGGCTACCGCTCCACCTTCCTGGTTCAGGAGTGCATCCCCGGTGACGACACCGCCATGCGCTCGGTGACCGCCTACATGGACTCCACCGGCGAGCTGCGTCTCATCGGCTCGGCGCGTGTCCTGCTGCAGGACCACGCCCCCACCATGATCGGCAACCCGGTGGCCATGATTACCGAGGCCTTCCCCGACCTGTGGGAGGCCACCGGCCGCCTGCTGCGTCATGCCGGCTACCGCGGCTTCGCCAACCTCGACATCAAGGTGGACCCCCGCGACGGACGGGAGCTCTTCTTCGAGGTCAACCCCCGCATCGGCCGCAACTCCTTCTACCTGACCGCCGCCGGCGCCAACCCCATGGCCGTCATGCTCAAGGACCTGGTCCTGGACCAGCGTGACGAGCCCATCGAGGTCACCCGACAGGTCCTCTACTCCCTGGTCCCCGACGGCGTCATCGCACGCTACGTGTCCGATGAGGCGCTGCGCCGCAAGGCCAAGGGCCTGGGGCGGGGCATCGACCCGCTGCGCGACCCGGCCGAGCGCTCGCTGCGCCGTCGCGTGACGATCGAGCTCCAGCGCCTCAACCACTACCGCAAGTTCGCCCGCAACTATCCGCAACGAGTCGACAGGTCCCGCTGAATGCCCGAGAACGAGAACATGCCCGACAGCACCACCCCCGACGCCACGACTGATTCCGCGACTGACTCCATGACTGACTCCAACCCTGAGGCCAAGGTCGAGGCCGGTGCACCGGCCCCCCAGAAGGCTCAGGCGAACCCGCCCAAGGACAAGGGGCGCAAGGGCGGCGAGTCTGAGCAGCCCAAGCAGTCCGAGCAGAAGGCTGACCCGACCGACAAGCCCGCCCAGCCCGCCAGGGCCGACAAGGCAGACAAGCCCAAGGCGCCTCGGCTCACGCACCCCGAGCCGGTGCACTCCACCCCGGACCGCTCCGAGACCCTGCGTCGGGTCGACGGGCGCGAGATGCGGCTGGCCGTGGGCAACAGCCATTTCCCAGTTGAGCAGACCGAGGCATGGGAGCGCTTCGAGGAGGCCATGGGCCGCCCCCTGTGGGGCCGCTACCTCTATGAGGACGAGGGCAAGCCCGTGGCCGCCATCGCCCTGTACCGCTACGAGATGGGCGGCCAGACCTTCCTGTGGGCCAAGCACGGCCCGGTCTGGCTCAAGGAGCAGTCTCCCGAGCGAGAGGCCCACCTGCGTCGCCTGCTGCGCTCCGTGGTCAAGGAGCGTGACCGCTCCGTGCGCTTCATCCGCATGCACGCGCGCTACGGCGCTGCCGACCTGCGAGAGCTGCTGTCCACCATCACCTACGACCGCACTTACGTCATCGACCTGGTGCCCAAGACGCCGGAGAAGATGGCCGCGGTCATGCCCAAGGACGGCCGCCGTGCGGTCAAGCGCGCCGAGCGCGTCGCCCGGGAGGCCGGGTGCACCATCAGCGACGAGACCGGCCTGAGCCGCGAGGAGTTCGACCAGGTCTACGAGGTCCTGCGCGAGACCGCCGAGCGCGACGGCTTCAAGCCCCACGACGCCGAGGTCTACTGGACCATGCTGACCTCCCTGGGGGAGAAGAACGCCCGCCTGTTCGTCCTGCGCAAGGACGGCGTCCCCCACGCCTGGGACCTCATCCTCACCTCAGGCAAGGACGCCGTGGCCTACTACGGCGCCTCCTCCAACGAGTCGCGCACCTTCCGTGGGGCCGAGGCCCTGGACTGGTGGGCCGCCTGCACCCTGGCTCAGGAGGGCTACCGCGGCCTGGATCTCATGGGCGCCGGCTCCACCCGTGTCCCCTCGCTCTACACGGTGGGCCAGTACAAGAAGCGCTACGCCCAGCACGTCACCGAGGTGGACGGGGCCTGGGACGTCCCGGTCTCCCGCGTCATCTACTCCGGGATGTCCGCGGCCAAGCGCCTGCGTGACGCACTGCGCGCGCGGCGTGGCTCACGGGAGGACTGAGCCCGCGCGACCACGACGTAGACTCGCGGTCGAACCGGGGTGCACCAGTACAGCGCCCCGCACCGATGCAGCAGAGGAGACGAGCCCGTGTCAGACCAGCCCATGATTGAAATCACCCTCGACGGCGCGCCCCGCACCATTGAGGCGGGCAGCACGGGGGCGCTCCTCCTGCAGGACGCCGTCAAGAAGGACGGCGTCGTCGCGATGCGCGTCAACGGCGAGCCCTGGGACCTGGAGCGCCAGATCCCGGCCGGCGCCGTCGTCGAGCCCATCACCCTGTCCAGCGAGGACGGCCTCAACATCCTGCGCCACAGCGCCACCCACGTCATGGCGCAGGCCGTCCAGGAGATGTTCCCGGACGTCAACCTCGGCATCGGCCCCTTCATCACCGACGGCTTCTACTACGACTTCGGAGCCATCGACGCCGTCACTCCCGAGATGCTGCGCGAGATCGAGAAGCGCATGAAGCGGATCGTCAAGGAGGGGCAGCGCTTCGTGCGCCGCGACATCACCGAGGACCAGGGGCGTGAGGAGCTGGCCGACCAGCCCTACAAGCTCGAGCTCATCACCACCAAGGGAGCGGGCGCCGAGGGCGCCTCGGTCGAGGTCGGCGCCGGCGGGCTGACCATGTACGACAACGTTCGACGTGACGGCACCGTCGCCTGGACCGACCTGTGCCGTGGCCCCCACCTGCCCTCGACCCGCCTCATCGGGCAGGGCTTCGCGCTGACCAAGTCCTCGTCGGCCTACTGGAAGGGCGACCAGTCCGGCGACTCCCTCCAGCGCATCTACGGCACCGCCTGGGCCAGCAAGGATGACCTCAAGGCCTACCAGACCCGCCTGGCCGAGGCCGCCAAGCGCGACCACCGCAAGCTCGGCGCCGAGCTCGACCTCTACTCCTTCCCCGAGGAGATCGGCCCCGGCCTGGTGGTCTTCCACCCCAAGGGCGCCATGCTGCGCCACCAGATCGAGCAGTACGTCGTCGACCGCCACCTGGACTACGGCTTCGACTTCGTCCACACTCCCGAGATCTCCAAGGGCGGGCTCTTCCACACCTCCGGGCACCTGCCCTACTACGCCGACACCATGTTCCCGCCCATGCTCGCCGACGAGGAGCGCGACGCCGAGGGCAACATCACCAAGGCCGGCCAGGAGTACTACCTCAAGGCCATGAACTGCCCGATGCACAACCTCATCTTCCGCTCCCGCGGACGCTCCTACCGCGAGCTGCCGCTGCGCTTCTTCGAGATGGGGCACGACTACCGCTACGAGAAGTCCGGCGTCGTCCACGGGCTCACCCGCATGCGCGGCTTCACCCAGGACGACTCCCACACCTACTGCACCCCGGAACAGGCCGGTGAGGAGATCCGTGCCCAGATCGACTTCTTCCTGTCCATCCTCAAGGCCTTCGGACTGACCGACTTCTACCTCGAGCTGTCCACCCGCGACGAGGACGGAGCCAAGAAGGACAAGTTCATCGGCTCCGACGCTGACTGGGAAGCCGCCACACAGGCCCTCCAGAACGCCTGCGACGCCTCCGGGCTGGAAGTCGTTCCCGACCCGGGCGGCGCCGCCTTCTACGGCCCCAAGGTCTCGGTCCAGGTCAAGGACGCCATCGGCCGGACCTGGCAGATGTCCACCATCCAGTACGACTTCAACCAGCCCGAGCGCTTCGACCTGGAGTACACGGCCGCCGACGGCACCCACCAGCGCCCCATCATGATCCACTCGGCCAAGCTGGGCAGCGTGGAGCGCTTCATCGGGGTGCTCACCGAGCACTACGCGGGCGCCTTCCCCGCCTGGCTCTCCCCGGTGCAGGTCCGGCTCATCCCCGTGGCGGAGGCCTTCGACGCCTACGTCGACGACGTCGCCGCCCAGCTGCGCGCCCAGGGGGTTCGCGTCGAGGTGGACCACTCCGACGACCGCTTCGGCAAGAAGATCCGCAACGCCTCCAAGGACAAGATCCCCTTCACCCTCATTGCCGGGGGAGAAGACGCCGAGGCCGGCGCCGTCTCCTTCCGGTTCCGTGACGGCCAGCAGACCAACGGCGTGCCCGTCAAGGAGGCCGTGGCCCACATCGTCAGCGTCATCGACGCCCGTATCAACGACCCGGCGGGGGAGAAGCTGCACAGTGACTGAGGAAGTGACCGGAGAGACGATCACCGGCCCCGGGGCCGGTGACGGCGTCGAGGTGGAGGCGCCCTTCTACCACGAGGGCGCCCCGCAGGCCTTTCAGCGGCTGTGGACCCCGCACCGCATGGTCTACATCGGGGGGCAGAACAAGCCCTCCGATGACACCCCCGCACAGTGCCCGTTCTGCACCGGGCCGCAACGCGGTGACGAGGAGGCCCTCATCGTCCACCGGGGCGAGACCAGCTACGTCATCATGAACCTGTACCCGTACAACACCGGTCACCTGCTGGTGTGCCCCTATCGGCATATCTCCGACTGGACCGAGGCCACCGCGGCCGAGCGCCAGGAGATCGGTGAGCTGACCGCCACGGCCATGAGCGTCGTGCGCTCGGTGAGCCACCCCCACGGGTTCAACCTGGGGATGAACCAGGGCGAGGTCGCCGGTGCGGGGATCGCCGCCCACCTCCACCAGCACATCGTGCCGCGCTGGAAGGGGGACGCGAACTTCATGCCCATCATCGGACGGACCAAGCCCGTCCCCCAGCTGCTCGGCCAGCAGCGGGACATGCTCGCGGCCGCCTGGCCCTCCGGGACGGGGCAGAGCGGGGACTGATCCCCCTGGCCCCGCTCGACGCGCTCCGGCAGGCTGAGAGCAGCCTCAGCGTCCCAGTCCGTCCCGTGCCATCACGGCCCGTCTCCTAGACAGTTCCACCCCAGTGATAAGGACCTCATGCTCGGCAACCACGGCCGCGGCCTGACCAAGGCCCTGTTCACCCGACCCGCCCTCGCGCTCGGGCGGCTCGGGGTGACCCCCAACATGCTTACCGTCACCGGAACGGCCCTGTCCGTGACGGCGGCGGTCACCCTGCTGCCGAAGGGACACTTCATGGCCGGGCCCTTGGTCCTGCTCGTGGTGCTGGTGGCCGACTCCTTCGACGGCATTCTGGCCCGGGCCACTGGCAAGAGCTCGGTGTTCGGGGCATTCCTGGACTCCACCATGGACCGTCTTGCCGACGGCGCCGTCCTGGGATCCCTCGCGGCCTGGGCGGCCCTGTCCATGCCGGTCGGCGTGCTGCGCACCGTGACCGTCGCGGCTGCCTTAGTCGCCGTCGTCATGGCGGCCACTGTTCCTTACGCCCGCGCCCGGGCTGAGTCCATCGGCGCCAGTGCTTCCGTGGGGATCGCCGAGCGCACCGATCGGCTCCTGGTCGCGCTCGGCTCCACCTTCCTCGTGGGGCTCGGGGCACCCCAGTGGGTGCTCACCGTCGGGCTCCTCTACGTGGCGGTCGCCTCCTTCATCACCGTGATTCAGCGTGTGCGCGCCGTCCATCAGCAGGTCCACCAGGAGGGTGAGAAGCAATGAGGATGCGCCTGCCAGCCGTCTCCGACGCCTACCGCCTGGCCTGGCGCGGTACCCGACACCTGCCCGCGCCGGTGGGATACAGCCTGGCGCACACCGTGGCCGACGCGCTGTGGGCCTGGCAGCGCCTGCGGCGCTCCACCGCCGGAGTAGGACAGCTCGAGCGCAACCTCTCACGCATCCTCCCGGCGGGAACACCAGCGCCCGCGCTGCACCGGGCCACCCGAGCCGGCATGCGTTCCTACATGCGCTACTTCTACGAGGCCTTCGCCTTGCCCGGAATCACACCGGAGCAGATCCTGGCGCGCGTGCGCACCGACATCGATCCCCAGCTGCGCGAGGACGTGCGCGCGGGCAGCGTCGTCATGGCCCTGCCGCACATGGGCAACTGGGACCTCATCGGAGCCTGGGCCTGCCGTGAGCTCGCCACCGTCCTGACCGTCGCCGAACGCCTGGAGCCCGAGGACCTCTTCGAGCAGTTCGTCTCCTTCCGCCAGTCACTGGGCATGCGCATCATCGGCCAGTCCCACGGGGAGAAGGTCTTCGACCGCCTCCTCGAGGCGGCGAGCCAGGGGCACTACGTCGTCGCACTCCTGGCGGACCGGGACCTGTCCTCGGCCGGCATCACCGCGCGGCTGGGCAGCGCCACCGCACGGGTGGCCGCAGGGCCCGCGGCGATCGCCCAGCGCCTGGGACGCCCCCTGTACGCCGCCTCGATCCACTACGAGTCGCTCACCGGCCAGAGGCGCCGTCGGGCCGGATCGCCCTGGGGAATCGTGCTGACCGCCCGCAGGGTCCCGGCGCCCCAGCAGATGGAGGGACGCGAGCAGGTCGTGGCGCACACGCGTGCCTGGGTCGCTGCGCTGGAGCCCCTGCTCGCCGAGCACGCCGAGGACTGGCACATGCTCCAGCCCGTCTTCGACGCCGACCTGGACCAGGAGCGCCTGGCTCGCAGCCACGCCCGCGACCAGCAGGGCGCCCACGAGGAGTATGCGTGAGGATCGGTATCGTCTGTCCCTACTCCTTCGACGCTCACGGAGGCGTTCAGGTCCACGTCATGGACCTGGCCGGTGAGCTCTTCCGCCGCGGCCACGAGGTACAGGTCCTCGCGCCGGCCTCCCAGGACACCGAGCTGCCCGACTGGGTCACCAGCGCCGGTGACTCCATCGCCATCCCCTACAACGGCTCGGTGGCACGGCTGAACTTCGGCGCCCTCGTGGCCAGACGGGCCCGACGCTGGCTGGATGCCGGCGACTTCGACATCCTGCACATCCATGAGCCCATCACCCCCAGCGTCGGGATGCTGGCCCTGCAGGCCGCCACCGGACCGGTGGTGGGCACCTTCCACGCCGCCATGGACCGCTCGCTGGCCCGTGAGCTGCTGAGCCCGGCGACGGTGCCGCTCATGGAGAAGCTCTCGGCCCGCATCGCCGTCTCCGAGGAGGCCCGCCGCACCCTCATCCAGTACCACGGCGGCGACGCCGTCGTCATCCCCAACGGCGTCAATGTCGGGCCCTTTGCCGACGCCCCCAAGTACGACCCCCGGTTCCGGGGCACGGACGAGGCCCCCACCATCTCCTTCCTGGGGCGCCTGGACGAGCCCCGTAAGGGGCTGCGGATCCTGGCCGACGCCATCCCGACGGTGCTGGAGTCGGTGCCCAGGGCGCGTTTCCTCATCGCAGGGCGCGGGCAGGCCCAGGAGATCCGGGAGGAGCTGACCCGCTTCGGTGACTCCGTGGTCTTCCTGGGGGGCGTCAGCGACGAGGACAAGGCCGCCATGCTGGCCTCGGCCAGCTGCTACGTGGCCCCGCAGACCGGAGGGGAGTCCTTCGGCATCGTCCTGGTGGAGGCCATGGCCGCCGGCACCCGGGTCATTGCCTCCGACCTCAAGGCCTTCTCCGACGTGCTCGGCGAGGGCCGTTACGGGGCCCTGTTCCGCAACGAGGACGGCGGCGACCTGGCCCGAGTCATCATCGACACCCTGCAGGACGCCGCAGCCGCCCAGGCCCGCGTCCAGGCGGCCAGTCAGGTGGTCGGCCGCTACGACTGGTCCGCGGTCACCGACGAGGTGCTCGACGTCTACGACATGGCTCTGTCCACCGCCCACACCCGGGTCGAGCCCGCCCCCGGTTCGCGCACCATGCTGGGCCGGTTGCGCGATGCCCTGGACGACTAGCAGCTGATCTCAGGAGTGATGAGGAACCGACCATGGCAGCAAGCATGACGACGGCCGTGACGCAGGCCGTTGATACCCCGGCCGGTGCGGCCACGGCCCTACCGGCACTGTCCGCCACAGGGTCCGGTGTGATGACGGCGCCGATGTGGAGCATCGTCGTGCTGCTGGTCGGGTTGGCCGTGACCGCAGGGTGGGCGCTCTACGCCAGGGCAGTGCGGGTGGACCGGCTGCACCGGCAGGTGCTGGGCGCTCGGGCCACGCTTGAGGCCCAGCTCGTTCACCGGGCCGAGGCCGCGGCGGAGCTGGCCACCGTCCCCTCCCTGGATCCGGCTTCCGGACTGCTGCTCAGCCGTGCCGCTCGCGAGGCGCTGGACGCCGAGGGGCCTCTTGTCGATGACGGCCTGGACACCTCCACGCCTCTTGAGGGCACCCCCTTCTCCCATCCTGCTTCCAGCGGCGCGGCGCTCCCGACTCCGACCGCCCGCAGTCGGGCCCTGATCGAGTCCGATCTCAGCCGGGTCCTGCGAACGGTGGTCAGCGAGCCCGCACGCCGCGAGCTGTCCGCCGACCCGCTGAGCTTGCCCGCGCTCAACCGCCTGGACCGGGCCTGCTCCCGCCTGGTCCTGGCCCGCAGGTTCCACAACACCCACGTCAGCGAGGCCCAGGCCCTCAGGGCACGGCCGCTCGTCCGGATGTGCCACCTGGCTGGGCACGCGCCCATGCCCCAGACCTTCGATGCCGACGACGACACCACCCCTGAGGCGCCGTCCAAGCGCGACGACGAGGTGCAACCGAGGTGATTCCATGAGCATGCCCCCCAGTCCCTGGGCTCCCCGGCCCGGATACCGGCGCTCCAGCGCCCTGCCGCAGACCCCAGCCGACTCCGGCCCCCTCCCCGGAGTCGGGCAGCGGTATCAGGTTCATCGTGACTCTCAGGGCACGCCTCCGTCGCGGGCCACGGATCCTGAGGATGGCCGGCAGCAGCACGAGCAGGTGGCCTCCCTCATCCCGCCGGGTATTCCGGCGAGGGTCGGGGCGATCGTCATGCTGACCGCGATCGTTCTGTTCTCAATGCTCACCGTGTACTTCTTCTCAGGGCTTCGGGACGATTTCGGTCCGGTCGTGCTTCCGTCGTTTCTGCTGGCGCTCATCCCCTTGGGCGGGGTGCTGGTGGTCACGATGCTGCTCGCGGGGGTGTTCTGGTACGTCCGCTGGGAGCCCAGGCCTCCCGGCGTGTTCACGGTGGTCACGCTCCTGGTGGCGTTCCTGTGGGGGACGAGCGTGTCCACCCTGTGCTCCTTGGTGGTCAACGGCTGGGTGGCTCGGGTCATCACCGAGGCCATGGGGGACCCGGATGCGGCCGGCGTGATTTCAGCACCTCTGGTGGAGGAGCTGACCAAGGGACTGGGCGTCCTGTTCGTCTTCCTCATCTGGCGCCGCACGATCAATGGGACGATCGATGGGGTCGTGTATGCGGCGTTCACCGCCGCAGGCTTCGCCTTCGTTGAGAACATCCTCTACTTTGTTCAGGGCTGGGAGTACGTGGGGACGATTTTCGTCATGCGAGGGGTCCTGTCCCCGTTTGCCCACCTGACCTTCACCTCTTGCACAGGAGTGGCCATTGGTGTCTCCTCCCGTCGGCGGTCTCAGTACGCCTGGGCGTGGATGGCTCCTGTTGGTCTGGTCGGTGCGATCCTCCTTCACGCGACCTGGAACGGCTTCGTTGCCGCGAACTTCGGGGTGTATCTGCTGCTTCAGTTCCCCTTCTACGCTCTGTGCGCCGGACTGGTCTCGTGGCTGCGTTGGAGTGAGCGCCGGTCGATGCGCCGCGGGCTGGAGGACTACGCCCACGCCGGCTGGTTCTCCCCGGCCGAGGTCCAGATGCTCACCACCGGCGCGGGGCGCCGCTCGGGCAGACGATGGGCCGCCACCAGGGGGCTGCAGGCCGCAGCGGCCATGAACACCTTCCAGAAAGGTGCTGCGGAGCTTGCCCAGCTGCGCCAGCAGGCGGTGGACAGTCACGATCTGGGCGAGCTGTCCGTCAAGGAGACCGAGCTGCTCGACCGGATCAGCTCGGCGCGCCGATCCTTCCTGGGGGCCGGGTAGGAGGGCGGTAGCAGCCGGACGACTTTCCACGGCTCGGGTCTCGCAGCGTGAGCACCGGGGACGGTTGCGCAGACGCGCGGTAGCATGCTGAGCGTCAGCATTATCTCAGAGACGTTGCGGCCGACCCCGTGCGGCGGCCGCGGCTCACGGCCGGAGGACCACGATTGAGTACAGAGCAGACCACTCCCAGCACCGGCACCCTCACCGTCAAACGAGGCATGGCGGACATGCTCAAGGGAGGCGTCATCATGGACGTCGTCACGCCCGAGCAGGCCCGTATCGCCCAGGACGCAGGAGCCGTCGCCGTCATGGCGCTCGAGCGCGTCCCCGCCGACATCAGAGCCCAGGGCGGCGTCGCCCGCATGAGCGACCCCGACCTCATCACCGGCATCATCGAGGCGGTCTCCATCCCGGTCATGGCCAAGGCCCGTATCGGCCACTTCGTGGAGGCCCAGGTCCTCCAGAGCCTCGGCGTGGACTACATCGACGAGTCCGAGGTCCTCACCCCGGCCGACTACGCCCACCACATCGACAAGCAGTCCTTCACCGTTCCTTTCGTGTGCGGAGCCACCAACCTCGGTGAGGCGCTGCGCCGCATCACCGAGGGCGCGGCCATGATCCGCTCCAAGGGTGAGGCCGGAACCGGGGACGTCTCCAACGCAGTGACCCACATGCGCACGATCCGCGATGAGATCCGTCGCCTGACCTCGCTGCCCGAGGACGAGCTCTACGTGGCAGCCAAGGAGCTCGCCGCCCCCTACGAGCTCGTCGCCGAGGTCGCCCGCACCGGCCACCTGCCGGTCGTGCTGTTCACCGCCGGTGGCATCGCCACCCCGGCCGACGCCGCCATGATGATGCAGATGGGGGCCGAGGGCGTCTTCGTGGGCTCGGGCATCTTCAAGTCCGGCGACCCCGCCAAGCGGGCCGCCGCCATCGTGCGCGCCACCGCGCAGTTCGACGACCCCGACGTCATCGCCGAGGTCTCGCGCGGACTGGGCGAGGCGATGGTGGGGATCAACGTCGACGAGATCCCCGAGCCACACCGCCTGGCGGAACGCGGCTGGTGACCGGCTCCCTGGTCGATGGACGTCACCCGGTGCTGGTCCCCGAGGACTGGGACCAGCACCTCGACGCCGCCGAATGGAGCCTGGGGGAGGACGGTCTGCCCTTCAGGACGGCCGCCCGGGTTCTGGCCGTGACCCAGGACAGCGAGATGCTGCTGCTGGTGGGGCACGACGCCGCGGACCCGGATCACAGGTGGATCTTCACCCCGGGAGGAGGACTCCACAGCGGTGAGGACCCTCGTGCCGGGGCCGTGCGTGAGCTGGTCGAGGAGTCCGGGATCGAGGTCGCCCCGGAGGACCTGGAGGGGCCCATCGCCCACCGCGAGGCGATCTTCCGCTTCGCCTCGGTCACGTGCCGCCAGGACGAGATCTTCTTCCTCCTGCACCTGCCGACCCGGCGCCCGGTCAGGAAGGACGGATGGACGTGCCTGGAGCGCGACGTCGTCGACTCCATCTCGTGGTGGAGTGCCGAGAAGCTGCAGGCCGCCCAGCAGCGGGGGCAGGAGATCTACCCGGTGCGCCTGCCCGAGATCCTGGCGGAGCTCGCCTCGGGCTGGAACGGCCGGTGCCTCGACCTGACCGATCCGGTGGACCACGAGGTCCTGGCCGAGCTCGCGAGCAACCCTCCCCGTCACTGCGACCCCAGCACCTGAAGGAGCCCGATGACCGACCCGAGCCACGCCCACCGCCCGGCCCACACGATGGACGCCCGCCACCCCCGGGCGCTCTTCCCCGCGCTCGCAGCGCCCGACTCCCGCCCCACGATCGGGATCCTCGCCCTTCAGGGCGACGTGCGCGAGCACTCCTTGGCCCTCGAGGCGGCCGGAGCACGACCCGTCGTGGTGCGCCGCGCCGCCGATCTGGGTGAGGCCCCCGGTCACCGGCTTGACGGCCTGGTGATCCCCGGAGGGGAATCGACCACCATGAGCACGCTGCTGGTCGCCTTCGAGATGCTCGCGCCCCTGCGCGAGCTCATCGGCGCGGGCCTGCCCGCCTACGGGTCCTGCGCCGGGATGATTATGCTGGCCGACCGCGTCGAGGGGGCTCAGGCGGGCCAGGCCTTCCTGGGTGGCATCGACATGACCGTGCGCCGCAACGCCTTCGGTCGACAGGTGGACTCCTACGAGGAGGACCTCGTCGCCCCGGTGCTCGGCGCGGGGCCAAACCGACCGCTGCGCGCCGTCTTCATCCGGGCCCCCTGGGTTGAGGAGGTGGGCACGGGCGTCGAGATCCTCGCCACGACCCGCGCCGGACGTGCGGCTGGGGTCGGTGGGGCCGACGGCGGTAGGATCGTTGCGGTTCGTCAAGGGTCCCTGCTCGCCACGTCCTTCCATCCGGAGGTCGGGGGTGACCACCGGGTCCACGACGTCTTCGTCTCCATGGTGACGCGCCGGGCCTGAGCAGGTCCGGCATCGTCCTCAGTATCGACTCCCAAGGAGCACTTATGTCGGGTCACTCCAAGTGGGCCACCACCAAGCACAAGAAGGCCGCCATCGACGCCAAGCGCGGCAAGCTCTTCGCACGTCTCATTAAGAACATCGAGGTCGCCGCCCGCACCGGCGGTGGTGACCCCACCGGTAACCCCACTCTGTTCGACGCCATCCAGAAGGCCAAGAAGAACTCCGTGCCGGCGGACAACATCACGCGCGCCGTCAAGCGCGGCAGCGGCGAGGAGGCCGGTGGTGCCGACTGGCAGACCATCATGTACGAGGGCTACGGCCCCGGCGGGGTCGCCTTCCTCGTCGAGTGCCTTACCGACAACCGCAACCGGGCCGCCTCCGACGTGCGCGTGGCCTTTTCCCGCAACGGCGGGAACCTGGCCGACCCGGGCTCGGTGGCTTACAACTTCACCCGTAAGGGCGTCGTCGAGGTCGCCAAGGCCGACGGCGTGGACGAGGACTCCATCCTCATGGCCGTCCTGGAGGCCGGCGCCGAGGAGGTCGAGGACATGGGCGAGTCCTTCGAGATCTACTCCGAGCCCAGTGACATCGTCGCCGTGCGTACCGCGCTGACGGAGGCGGGGATGGACTACGACTCCGCCGAGGTTCAGTTCGTCGCCGGTACCAAGGTGGAGGTCGATGTCGAAGGAGCCCGCAAGGTCTTCCGCCTCATCGACGCCCTGGAGGACTCCGACGACGTCCAGAACGTCTACACCTCGGTGGACCTCAGCCCGGAGGTGGCCGCCGAGTTCGCCGGCGACGAGGACTGAGCCCCTGGACCTCGCCGCCCCCCGGTCGCGCTCGGCTCGCGCCGTCGTCGCCCAGCAGCGGGTCCTGGGAATCGATCCCGGACTGACCCGCTGTGGTCTGGGATGCGTCGATGTCGACCCGCGCCGTCAGGTGCGCCTCGTGGAGGTCGGCGTGGTTCGCACGCCGCCTTCCCAGAGCCCCGAGCTGAGGCTGCTGACCATCACGGAGGCCATTGAGGACTGGATCGCCCGCCTGGGCCCGTCGGTGGTCTCCATCGAGAGGGTCTTCGTGCAGGACAACCTGCGCTCGGTCATCGGGGTCGCCCAGGTCATGGGGACCGCGATGGCCACGGCGGCGCGCGCGGGCCTGGAGGTCGCTCAGCACACGCCCAGTGAGGCCAAGGCCGCCGTCACCGGCTCGGGCACGGCTGACAAGGCTCAGGTTCAGGCCATGGTCACCCGCATCCTCGGCCTCGACGCCCCACCCCGGCCGGCCGACGCAGCCGACGCCCTGGCGCAGGCGATCTGCCACGGCTGGCGAGGAGGCGGAACGGGGACGGACGACGCCACCGAGATGGTCTCCGCCGGGGGCGCGGTGCGTGTCTCGGCCCGTACGCCGGCACAGCGTCAGTGGGCCGCCGCCCAGGCCGCAGCCCGGCGCACCGGTGCCGTCGACCCGCGACGGGTGCGGCGCTGAGGACCCCGCCGAAGTCGGGCTGCTAGGATCCGAACATCTGTTCGAGCCCCGTCGGTGTCCGTCAAGGCGGCCTGAGTGTGCTCGATCCACTGAGAACCCCAGGAGAAGTCGCCCATGATCGCCTCCCTGCGCGGCACTGTCCTCAGTGTCGGCCTGACCTGTGCCGTCATTGAGACCGGCGGCGTCGGCATGAGCATCCAGGCCACGCCCACCACGCTGTCCGGCCTCAGGGTCGGTGAGGAGACCCTCGTGCACACCGAGATGGTGGTCCGCGAGGACTCGCTGACGCTGTTCGGCTTCGCCGACACCGACGAGAGGGACAGCTTTCGCACCCTCATGAGCGCCAAGGGGGTCGGAGCCAAGCTGGCGCTGGCGATGCTGGCCGTCCACACGCCCAACGCGCTCAGGCGGGCCATCGCCTCCCAGGACGTCGCCGCCCTCACGCGGGTTCCCGGCCTGGGCCCCAAGGGTGCTCAGCGTGTCATCCTGGACGTGGCCGACAAGCTGGGCCCTGTCACCGGGGACGATCTCGGTACCGCGCGGACGGCGTCGCAGACCACCGGGGGAGCGGAGGCAATGAGCGACGGCGGTCCCGAGCCCCACGCGGACGTGGTCGCCGCCCTGGTGCAGCTCGGCTGGAACGAGGCCAGCGCGCACCAGGCGGTCTCCTCGGTGACGGCTGATGCCGCGGATGGGGGACAGGATCCGGACATGGCGGCGGTGCTGCGGGCCTCCCTGAGGTGGCTGGGAGGCGGGCACCGTGGCTGATCCTGATGAGCTCGATGGGCAGCGCCTGGTCGGTGGCGGCGCCGACGCCACCGAGCGCGCCGCCGAGGCGGCCCTACGGCCTAAGCGCCTGGAGGACTTCACCGGGCAGAAAGTGGTGCGAGGCCAGCTCTCGGTGGTGCTGCGCTCGGCCCTGGCCCGTGGGGTGACGGCTGACCACGTCCTGCTCTCCGGGCCTCCTGGGCTGGGCAAGACCACCCTGGCCATGATTATCGCCGCTGAGGTGGACGGCTCCCTGCGCCTGACCTCGGGGCCGGCCATCCAGCACGCCGGAGACCTCGCGGCCATCCTGTCCTCCCTGGAGGAGGGCGACGTGCTGTTCATCGATGAGATCCACCGCCTGGCACGCACCGCCGAGGAGATGCTCTACCTGGCGATGGAGGACTTCCGGGTCGACATCGTCGTGGGAAAGGGTCCCGGCGCCACCTCCATCCCCCTGTCGCTACCCCCCTTCACCGTCGTCGGAGCCACCACGAGAGCGGGGCTGCTGCCCGCGCCGCTGCGGGACCGCTTCGGCTTCACCGGGCACCTCGACTACTACGGGCCGAACGAGCTCACCCGGATCCTCACGCGCAGCGCGGGGCTGCTGGGGGTGAGCCTGGAGGCAGACGCCGCCAAGGAGCTGGCCTCACGCTCGCGCGGCACGCCCCGAATCGCCAACCGGCTGCTGCGCCGGGTCCAGGACTGGGCGGAGGTGCACGGGCGTCCCGGCCGGCTGGACCTGGCGGCGGCCCGCGGCGCCCTGGACGTCTTCGAGGTTGACGCCCTCGGGCTGGATCGTCTGGACCGCCAGGTGCTCGAGGCCCTGTGTACCCGGTTCGGCGGCGGCCCGGTGGGGCTGACGACGCTGGCGGTCAGCGTGGGGGAGGAGCCCGAGACGGTGGAGACCGTGGCCGAGCCCTACCTGGTGCGCGAGGGGCTCGTGGTGCGCACCCCGCGGGGGCGGGCGGCCACGCCGGCGGCCTACAGCCACCTGGGACTCGAGCCCCCTGCCGACGGATCATTGTTCTCCTGAGCGACAACCGGGTAATGTGACCATTTTGTAACCGGTTGGTACCCAGTTGTGCCCGACCACTCGCCAACGGTCGGTAAGGCTCTGGCCCGCGTGCCATAGACTCGCCACCGCCGGCCTGTGACAGTCGTAGGTCTGCATCAGCCGGGACTGCCTAGTCGAAACGGAAGAGGCCTCCATGTCGTCGTATTTCATCTGGATCATGCTCATCGGGATGTTCCTGATGATGTGGTTCGTCAGCCGCAGGCAGCGCGCGATGCAGGAGGAGCAGAAGCGCCGTACCGAGAAGGGCCTGGTTCCCGGCAACTGGGTTCGCACCATCGGCGGCTTCTACGGCACGGTTGTCGAGGTCGACGGTGACGTGGTCACCCTGGCCACGCCGCTGGGCGACGAGACCCTGTGGAGCAAGCGGGCGATCGCCGCCATCGAGGAGCCGCCCTTCGGCTCCGCCTCCGCCCACGAGGAGTCCGGCTCCGACGTCGAGCAGGCTGACAACGACATCCAGGACTCCGAGCAGGACGCGGCCGAGCCGCAGGCCTGATGTCGCGAACCGAGCGCTCTCCCACGATGTGAGCGCGGCGGCTCCCCGCAGAGCCCTGCACACCCCACCCGCGCCTGGCGACCAGACTCGCCGAGTCCACCGGAAACGGTGCGTCTCATGGTCGTGCCCGCCAAGCGCCCCTACCCACACTCACCTCAGCCTTCGGGCCATGCGCTCGAGCACACTCCACTCCAGGAAGGGACCACGTGTCCAGTAAGCAGCGAAAGCGCCCAGGGCGCCGCCTCCTGATGTTCATCCTCGTCCTCGTCATCGGTTTCGGTGCGCTCGTGGCGGGAAGCATGAGGCACAAGGCCTCGCTCACCCCCGGCCTCGCCCTCGATCTGGAGGGCGGGACCCAGCTCATCCTGACGCCCACCACCTCTGACGGCTCGGCGATCAGTGACAACGACGTCGAGCAGGCCATCGAGGTGATCCGCCAGCGCGTGGACGCCTCCGGTGTCTCCGAGGCGCAGATCTCCCGCCAGGGCGGTCAGAACATCGTGGTCTCGCTGCCCGGTAAGCCCAGCCAGGCCACCCTGGAGCTGGTGCGCACCTCGGCCGTCATGTACTTCCGCCCGGTCCTGCGGATTCTGCCGGGCAGCGCCCAGCAGGCCGCCAAGAACATCGCCAGCCAGAATCCCTCTGGTGGGCCGACCCCGGCGCAGGCGGCTCAGCCCAGCCCGAGCGCCAGCAGCGAGGCGACTCAGCCGGCGGCGGACTCCGAGGGCGCCGAGGAGGGCTCGGGCCAGGGCGAGCAGCCGGCTGCGACTCCGGCCCCCACCGCGCAGCCCACGGCTCAGTCGACGGCACAGCCCCGGACTCCCGAGGAGATCGCCAAGCAGCTGGCGGACGTCAACCAGGACGGGGTCATCTCCTCCGACCCGCTCCCCGCTCAGGACAAGACGAACTCGTCGGACTCCTGGATCACCGAGAAGCTCCTCTACGACGGCTACATGACCGACTGCTCCGACCCGAAGAACCTCACCGGTCAGACGCAGGACCCCAAGGTCGCCGTCATCTCCTGCTCCAAGGAGGCCGGCTCCCAGCACCAAGGCGCCTACATCCTCGGTCCGGCCGAGATCACCGGCACCGAGCTCAAGAGCGCCAACTCGGGCCTGGAGACTGACTCCCGAGGACAGGCCACCCAGCAGTGGGTCGTCTCGCTGGCCTTCAACGCTGACGGCACCAAGAAGTTCGCCGAGATGTCCAAGCGGCTGCTGGCCTACCGCGACCAGGCCAGTGCCGCCGGCGCGCAGGGTGCTCAAGGCGCTCAGAACCAGGACAGCCAGGCCAAGGCCCAGTTCGCCATCGTCCTGGACGGCCTGACCATCATGGCCTCTGGCTTCAACGAGACCGTCCACTCACCGATCACCGACGGACGGGTCCAGATCACCGGTGGCTTCAGCCAGAACCAGGCCAACACGCTGGCCAACCAGCTCTCCTTCGGCTCGCTGCCGCTGAGCTTCACGGTTCAGTCCGAGCAGCAGATCTCCGCCACCTTGGGGACCGAGCAGCTGCGCAACGGCCTGATCGCCGGGCTCATCGGCTTCGCCCTCATCATCCTCTACCTGGCCTGGCAGTACCGCGGCCTGGCGGTGGTGGCCGTGGCCTCCCTGGTGGTGGCAGCAGCCGGCACCTACCTGGTCATCGCGGCACTGAGCGCGACCATGGGCTACCGCCTGTCCCTGGCGGGGGTGGCCGGACTCATCATCTCCATCGGCATCACAGTCGACTCCTTCATCATCTACTTCGAGCGCGTCCGTGACGAGGTGCGTCAGGGGCGGACTCTGAGGACCGCGATCGATGAGGGATGGAAGCACGCCAGGCGCACGATCCTCGTCTCCGACGCCGTCAACCTCGTGGCCGCGATCGTCCTGTACTTCCTGGCCGTCGGCGGGGTGCAGGGTTTCGCCTTCACCCTGGGGGTGACCACATGCGTGGACCTGGCCATCATCATCCTGTTCACCCACCCGATGATGGAGTGGATCGTCCGATTCCGCTTCTTCGGCGAGGGGCACCGCCTCTCCGGCCTCGACCCCGAGCACCTCGGGGCGACGTCCTCGACCTACGGCAAGGGGCGCGAGGCGGTCGCCGACCGCGTGACCGGGTCGCTGGCGCGCCGCAAGGCCGAGGCCCGCAGGAACGCCGAGAGCCCGGAGGGTGCGGCTGAGGAGTCCGACGGCGAGGCCGCCGACGATGAGGCTGAGCAGCAGGACGGTGACGCGGTCGATGCCGCGGCCGACAAGGGAAAGGACGGTGAGACGAAGTGAAGTCTCTCGCCACGCTCGGTAACGAGCTCTACTCGGCCAAGACATCCATCCCCTTCGTCGGTAAACGGAAGATCTGGTACCTCATCGCCGTCGTCGTCATTCTCGGCTCGGCCACGCTCCTGGGCACTGTGGGACTAACTCCGGGTATCGACTTCAAGGGCGGTTCGGAGATCACGATCACGGGGCTGTCCTCCCCCTCAGAGCGTCCCGCCAACGAGGTTCTCTCCAAGAGCGACCTGGCGGCCGGTTCCTCGGTGACGACCATGGGCTCGTCGTCGGTGAGGGTGCAGACCTCTGAGCTGAGCAAGCAGCGCCTCGACTCGCTGGCCGGTCAGCTCGCCACCGCCTACAAGACCGACGCCTCCAACGTCTCAGCGACGACTGTGGGACCGACCTGGTCCTCCGACGTCACGAAGAAGGCGGTTCGAGGACTGGTCCTGTTCTTCATCTTCGTCGGACTGCTCATCTGGGCGTACTTCCGCACCTGGAAGATGGCGGCGGCGGCCCTGCTCGCCCTGTGCCACGACATCATCGTCACCGTGGGCATCTACGCCCTGTCCGGATTCGAGGTCACTCCGGCCACGATCATCGGTGTGCTGACGATTCTGGGCTACTCCCTCTACGACACGGTGGTGGTCTTCGACAAGATCCGTGAGAACACCGAGGACTTCGAGTCCCAGAGTCGGTCCACCTACGCCGAGCTCGCGAATCTGGCGGTCAACCAGACCTTCATCCGCTCGATCAACACCTCCGTGGTCGGCGTACTCCCGGTGGCCTCGCTGCTGTTCGTCGGCGCCTTCATCCTGGGGGCGGGAACGCTGCGCGACATCGCCCTGACGCTGTTCATCGGCATGATCGCCGGAACCCTGTCCTCGATCTTCCTGGCCACCCCCCTCCTGGTGGACCTGCGCTCACGTGAGAAGCGCATCAAGGAGCAGGCCGCCAAGGTTGCCGCGGCGCGCCAGCACCGTCGGGAGGAGGCCGGTGACGACGTCGAAGAACTGGCTAAGATTGACGCGGCTCCGGCCGCCTCACCAGTCACACCCGGCCACCACCTCGGCGTGGCGGCTCAGCCGAAAAGGAAGAAGAAGCGCAGATGACCGCTCCCGTGGCCCATTCCGAGTCGGTGCCCGAGTCTCTGACCAGGCTGGTCATGAGCCACTTGCGCGAGATTCCCGACTTCCCCGAGCCAGGGGTCCTCTTCCGGGACATCACTCCGCTTCTGGCCGATGGGCAGGCCTTCGCCGCTCTCGTCGAGGGGCTGGCCGATCATTACCGGGGTCGAATCGATGCGATCGCGGGGCTGGAGTCGCGCGGCTTCATCCTGGCGGCGCCCTTGGCGGTTCGGCTCGGGGTCGGCATGATTACGGTGCGCAAGGGCGGTAAGCTGCCCGGCCCGGTCATCGGCGTGGACTACGCACTCGAGTACGGCACGGCCCGGATGGAGCTGAGGCCCGAGACCGTCACCAAGGGTGCGCGCGTCCTGGTCATCGACGACGTGCTGGCCACCGGTGGGACGGCCGCCGCCTCCATCTCCCTCATCGAGCAGGCCGGCGCCACGGTGGAGGCCATCTGCATGCTGCTGGAGCTGTCCGATCTGGGCGGTCGCCGCCAGCTTCAGGGGCGTGAGGTGGACTCGATCGTCATCTTCTGAGGCGGTAGCTCGTCGCAGGTCTGCTGCTCGACGGGTGGCCGGGGCTGCTTCTCGTGCGGTGTCGTGATCCTGAAGGACGCGACACCGCACGGCCATCGGCAGCGCCGGCACGCCTCGGTGTGCCGGCCGCTATATGATGCGTCAATGACGGAGACGAAGAACACCCCGGATACGTCAGGTGACAGTGTTGTCCCGGGCTCGCGCGTGCGCAGCCGTCTGGCGTGGTTCGGCTCCCGGGGGCACTCCACTCCGGCGGCCATCGAGCCGCTGCTGCGCGCGGTGCGCGCCAACCACCCCAAGGCCGACACGAGCCTCATCGTGCGCGCCTACGAGGTGGCGGAGAAGGCTCACTCCGGTCAGCGACGCAAGTCGGGGGAGCCCTACATCACCCACCCGGTGGCAGTGGCAACCATCCTGGCCGAGCTGGGAATGACAGCCCAGACGCTGGCGGCTGCCGTCCTGCACGACACCGTGGAGGACACCGACTACACCCTCGAGCGCCTGCGCGCCGACTTCGGCGACGAGATCAGCCTGCTCGTCGACGGCGTCACCAAGCTCGACAAGCTCCAGTACGGTGAGGCCGCCCAGGCCGAGACGGTGCGCAAGATGATTATCGCGATGTCCAAGGACATCCGGGTCCTGGTCATCAAGCTCGGCGATCGCCTTCACAACGCCCGCACCTGGAAGTACGTCTCCGCGGAGAACGCCGCCCGCAAGGCCAAGGAGACCCTGGAGATCTATGCGCCCCTGGCCCACCGCCTGGGGATGAACACGATCAAGTGGGAGCTGGAGGACCGGTCCTTCAAGGCCCTCTACCCGGGCGTGTACGAGGAGATCGAGCACATGGTGGCCGAGCGGGCCCCGGCTCGTGAGGAGTACCTGCGCCAGGTCCGCCTCCAGATCGAGGAGGACCTGAGGGTCAACAAGATCAAGGGCGCCGTGACCGGACGGCCCAAGCACTACTACTCGATCTACCAGAAGATGATCGTGCGGGGGAAGGACTTCGACGACATCTACGACCTGGTGGCGCTGCGAGTCATCGTTGACACCGTCCAGGACTGCTACGCGGTGCTCGGCTCCCTGCACTCGCGCTGGACCCCCATGAGCGGGCGCTTCAAGGACTACATCGCCGTCCCCAAGTTCAACCTTTACCAGTCGCTGCACACGACTGTCGTGGGGCCGGGTGGCAAGCCGGTGGAGATCCAGATCCGCACCCACGAGATGCACCGTATGGCCGAGTACGGTGTGGCCGCGCACTGGCGCTACAAGGAGGACCCCAACGCCTCGGGCCCCAGCGCCCTGGGAGGCAGGCCCGGAGACTCCGACCAGGGCGACATGGGCTGGCTGCGCCAGCTCGTCGACTGGCAGAAGGAGACCCAGGATCCCACCGAGTTCCTCGACGCCCTGCGCTACGAGATGGCCGGGGACCAGGTCTACGTCTTCACCCCCCGGGGTGATGTCCTGGCACTGCCGGCGGGGGCCACCCCGGTGGACTTCGCCTACGCCGTCCACACCGAGGTCGGCCACCGCACCGTGGGCGCACGCGTCAACAGCCGACTGGTGCCCCTGGACACGCGCCTGGAGAACGGTGACACGGTGGAGGTCTTCACCTCCAAGGCCATCAACGCCGGACCCTCGCGCGACTGGCTCTCCTTCGTCGCCTCCACCCGGGCCCGCAACAAGATCCGTTCGTGGTTCTCCAAGGAGCGCCGTGAGGAGGCCATCGAGGAGGGCAAGGGCGCCATCGCCCGCACCCTGCGCAAACAGAACCTTCCTTTGCAGCGCCTCATGAGCCACGAGACCCTCATGAACGTGGCCAAGACCCTCGACAAGGTCGACATTGACGGCCTGTACGCCGCGGTGGGTGAGGGACACGTGTCGGCCCAGCACGTCGTCGACACCCTGGTGGCCACCATGGGCGGGGAGGACGGCGCCGAGGAGACCCTCGCGGAAGGGATCCTGCCCACCCGGGCCACGACGCACCGCCGGCCGCGTACGGCCGACGCCGGAGTCGTCGTCGCCGGTATGGACGAGGGCGACGTCTACGTCAAGCTGGCGCGCTGCTGCACCCCCATGCCGGGTGACCCCATCGTCGGCTTCATCACCCGCGGTTCGGGTGTCTCAGTGCACCGGGCCGACTGCCAGAACGTCGATCAGCTCCAGCGTGAGCCCGAGCGCCTCATCACCGTCTCCTGGGCGGATCACGCCCAGTCGGCCTACCTGGTCCAGGTGGAGGTCGAGGCCCTGGACCGTGGGGGCCTGCTCGCCGACATCACCCGAGCACTGGCAGACAGCCACGTCAACCTGGTGAGCGCCTCCATCGCCACGAGCCGTGACCGGGTCGTCACCGGGCGGTTCGTCGTCGAGCTGGCCGAGGTCGGGCACCTGGACCACACGCTGGCGGCCCTGCGGCGCATCGACGGCGTCTTCGAGGCGCGCAGAAGCCTGTCCACGACACGTCGTCGATGAAGAGGATCGAGGACGAGCGGGTGCCACGTGCCTACTGATCGTTACGTGACACTCAGTATGGCACTATTGAAACTTCGTAAATAGGACTCACCAGAGCCATTTGCAGCTGCCTCCATCACGGCAAGCTGGTCGGATTCATCCCATAAGGACGGCCAGCGATTCTTGCGAAGACGAAAGGCGATGACTGATGTCACATGCTCCCCTATGTAGTCTTTTGGGGAAAATTTAATTTTGCGTTGATCGAAAGAATGTATGACAAGGTTGCAGGTCTGCTGTCGATTAAGTGAGTAATTGTATGAATATGACGTTATGTATTCAAAGCTGATTCGGGTTGTCCTGTCAAGGAAGGAATGCTTCTCGATGTATCCTGGTCCGACCTCAACGTAGTTCATGATTGTTTGGAGGGTTACTCCACATCCTAAAGTGATAATGATGATGGCGCACGCGAGCCATATGGTGGCGACACCGGCGTCATCGTCAGAAAATGAAGGGGCGACCCATCGTCTGCAGCCGAGCCAGAGGAAGACTAGACCGATGAATAACAGCCCTCCGCCGCCGAGCAACTGATACTGTGGCGGTCTTGATCGTGCAATGCCATTTTCTGTCATGGGGAGCCCGTCACTCGTTCGAAGTGGTCCAATCCCAGCCTAGTGGGGATACCGAGTATCCTAGCAAGACCGAGAGGGGATGGAATAGTTTTCATGTTATCAACATGAGTTTCGTCTGCTGGGGGCCGTGAATGACTTCACTGAAGGCGTCATGAAGGTTCTGACTGGTGCTCACGGTGGTGACTCGAATCAATTCTCTTTGAGAATGTGTCGTTGTTTACTGGTGGAATGCGACGGACTCGATGATGTGCTGCGCCCGCGGGCAGCCTCTGCTGGCTGCCCCACGACAGTGGTTGAGCGTGAGCAAGAGGCGGACTCGGCTCACTCCGTGGTTGCGGGCGGTCAGGATGGCTTGCACAGCCTGCACCGGTGTCCCCAGACGGGCGATGTCGACGGCGGCTCGGGCGATCGTGGCGCAGGTGATGCCCCCGATCACCGTCGTGTCGCAGTGGGGCAGCCGGCCTCGTCTGGTCACCAGGTAGGGCAGTCGACTTCGACGGCCTCCGGGCAGGCTCACCTCCAGGGCGTCGGGAGCTGGCCCGCCGACGTGCACCCACAGGGCGGTACTCGCCAGAAGCACACCCCGGCAGGGCATTGCAGCGGCAATGGCCCGCATACGTCCCTCGGCCGAGCGCAGAGTGTCGGCCGGTTGCAGGTTGCCCAGGATGTTGACCAGCAGCCGGGCATCGAGCCCGGCGCACCTGAGCACCTCCATGTCCTGAGGCGGAAGCGTGCCCAGAACTGGGGTCAGCGGGAGGGCGGACAGGTGGGCCACGGCGGCGTGGCCGGGTACCGGGACAAAACGAGCCATATGCCATCGTGGACGTCAACCGGCCGCGGGCGCCACAGTGAACCGGCCGCCTGTGGATAACCTCGTGGTGACCGCGCGGAGTTGACCCTCACGCGGCGGGAGGCTCCACGGTGGACGACACGCACCCGGACACGTGCCAGGTGGAGCCAGTACTGAGGAAGGAGACTACGGTGAAGGACCCTCAACACCGTCATGCCAGAGCTGAAAGGCCTGGCACGGCAGCCGAGGCCACGGTCGATGCCGTGTCCGACGACGCGGAGATGGCCATGACGGTCGGTGAGGTCTCAACGCTCCTGGGCGTCAGCGTCAGGGCGCTGCATCACTGGGACGAATCCGGCCTGGTGCATCCCTCCCAGCGCAGTGCCGCCGGCTACCGGCTCTACAGTGAGGCGGACATCATGCGCATCCAGCAGGTCCTCGTCTACCGGCAGACCGGCATGAGTCTGGCCGACATCAAGGCCGTCCTTGACGAGCCGGGCGCCGACGCACTGACGCACCTGCGCCGTCAGCGCGAGCTGGTGCAAGGACAGATCTCCCACCTGCAGCACAAGCTCAGCTCCATCGACATGGTGATCGATATACAGCAGTTGGGAGCGAGGATCTCCGTGGCTGAGATGGCGGAGATCTGGGGGACCGACTGGGACCCCGTCTATGTCGAGGAGGCCCGCGCCCGGTGGGGTGATACACCGGAGTGGGCCGAGTCCTACCAACGCAAGGCTCGGATGTCTCGCGCCGACTGGGAGCGGGCGCATGAGGAGACCGTCGCTCTGGAGTCCGCGCTTGCTGAGGCGATGCGCAACGGCGTCGAACCGGGCAGCCCCGAGGCCAATGCCCTGGCGCGGTGGCATCGCAAGGACTTCAACCGATGGTTCGAGGTCTCCACCTCCAAGCAGGTCATCATCGCCCGCAGCTATGTGGTGGACGAACGTTATGCCCGCTACTACGACAAGCGCGCGCCGGGTCTGGCGGCCTGGCTCAAGGACGTCATCGACGCCTGCGCCAGGTCCGAGGGTGTGGACCCCGCAACCGTCACCTGGGAGTAACAGATCGCTCGACCAGCGACACCAGGATGAGACACGAGGCGGGGCCGACACCGGTGGGTGGTGTCGACCCCGCCTCAGGTGCTCCTTCAGTCTCAGAGCTGAGCGGAAGGTGCTCGGCTCAGGCCTTGGCCGAGCGCAGCACCTGCTCGAGCCAGGCCCGGCGAGCCGTCAGCGCGGCCTCGGCCTCGGCGATCTTCTTGGCGTCACCGGCGGCCTGGGCGGCTGCCAGGTCCTTCTCCAGACCGGCGATCGCGTCCTGGAGCTGACCAGCCAGACCCTCGGCGCGGGCCTTGGTCTCCGGGTCGGTGCGGCGCCACTCGGCGTTCTCGGCCTCACGGATCGCGTCTTCGACGGCGCGCATGCGGCCCTCAATGCGACGCACGGCGCCGCGGGGGACCCGCCCGGCCTCCTCCCAGGCGTCCTGAATGGGGCGCAGGGCCTTCTTGGCGGCCTTGATGTCCTTGATGGGCAGGAGCGCCTCGGCCTTGGCCACCAGCGCCTCCTTGACCTTGAGGTTCTCGGCGAACTCGGCGTCGACGGCCTCGTCCTTGGCGCGGCGGGCGTCGTAGAAGACCTGCTGGGCGGCCCGGAAACGGGCCCACAGGGCGTCGTCCTCCTTGCGGGAGGCGCGTCCGGCCTTCTTCCACTCGGCCAGTAGGTCACGGTACTTCGCGGAGGTGCCGGCCCAGTCGGTGGAGGTCTGCATCTCCTCGGCGCGCTTGATGAGCGCCTCCTTGGCGGCCCGCACCTGCGCCTGCTTGGCGTCCAACTCGCTGAAGAACTGGCGGCGGTGACGGTCGAAGGTGGTGCGCGCGTGGGAGAAGCGCTTCCACAGCCCGTCCTCGGTGGGGCGGTCCAGGCGCGGCCCGCGCCGCTGCGCGGCCTTCCAGGACTCGAGCAGCTCACGCAGCTCGGCGCCGGAGTTCTTCCACTGCGTACGGGCCGGGTCCTGCTCGGCGATGGCCTCAGCGCGCTCGACGATCGCCGTGCGCTCCTTGAGGGCCTGCTCCTTGGCGGCCGCGCGCTCGGCGGACACGGCCTCGCGACGCTCGGCGGCCACGGTCTTGAGTGCGGCGAAGCGGGCCCGCAGTCCCTCCAGGTCGCCGACGGCGGCCGGCTCGGTGAGGGACTCGGAGATCGAGGACAGGGTCGAGTCGATCTCTCGGACGCTGAGCTGGGGCAGACGGGTGGCGAACAGGTCGATGGTCGCCTTGAGGTCCAGGTAGCGGCGCACGTAGAAAGCCATGGCCTCGGCGATCGGGGCATCGGGGAACTGGCCGACCTCGCGCTCGGCGCCGCCATCCTGGACGTAGACCCGGCCCTCACCGTCCACGCGCCCCCACTTGGCGGCGTCCATGGCCTCCTGCGGGTCGACGGCCGGCTCGGCAGGTGCTGCAGGCGCCGCTGCAGGGGCGGGAACCTCGGCCGGGGTCGGCGTGGCGTCCTGCGGGGTGGCCTCGGCGGCCTGAACCTTCTCGGTCGGCTGCTCGGTCTGGGCGGGCTCCTCGGAGGCGGGAGACGCCGGCTCGTCAGAGGACGCCGCTGTGGACTGCTCGCCGGGCTCGGACTCCTTGGAGGACTCGACGTCGGCCGGTGTCTGCGGGGTGCTGGTCTGCGTTGACGCAACGGCCTCAACCGCGGGGTCGGTGGGGGAGGCGTCGGCCGTTGGTGCCTGCTCCGTCGGGCTGGGCGCTGCCGACTCGTTCAGGTCGGTCGGCTGGATGGTCTGCTCAGCCTCGGGCTGGTTGTCAGACCGGTTGTCGGGCTGGATCCGCTCAGTCACGGGATGCTCCTTCATGGTTGACGGGGAGGGAGCGGCGTGACCGCTCCGTTCCGTTCGCGCCCGGCTCTCAAGCCGGGTGGTGGTGAGGTGCCGTCGGAGGACGGCAGTGCCGAAAGTCTACGTTCCCGCCGGCGGCATTCACCATCCTTCGCCCCACTGATTTCAGTTGATTCGTTGAGCGCCGGTGCCCCTCACTAGCGGGCCGGTGTCGGTTACCCCAACCTCGTCGACGGCTGGCGCTGTTAGCATGTGACCATGCTCGCGTGACTCGCCCCTGTGTCCCCACCGCCTCATGCCAAGGACGAGTCATGCCTGCGATCAGTTTCTCCCATGTCAGCTTCTCCTACACTTCCGCCCCCTTGCTGGAGGGCATCAACCTTACGGTCTCCGACGACGAACGCGTCTGCGTCGTCGGCCCCAACGGATCGGGGAAGTCCACGCTCCTGCGCCTGGCCACTGGCGAACTGTCGCCTGACCACGGGACTGTCAGCGTGCCCGGGCAGCATGGCCAGCAGACGGCCGACTCGGAGGAGTCGACTGCCACGTCGATCGCGGGCTACCTCGACGCCGTCTGCGCTGAGACCCTGGACGCGCTTGATCGTTTCGAGCGCATGGGCGAGGCCATTGCCCAGGCCGGAGCTGAAACCGGCTCCCTCGTCGAGGAGTACGACTCGTTACTGACCCGGCTTGAGTCTCTCGATGCCTGGAACCTTCCGGCTCGACGGGCTGAGGCGCTCGCCGGGCTGGGACTGGGGCGCGTGGATACAGGCCGCCTCGTCTCCTCCCTGTCGCCGGGCCAACGGGGAAGGCTGGAGATCGCCGCTCTGCTTCTTTCATCCGGTCAGGTGCTGGTGCTCGACGAGCCCACCAACCACCTGGATGCCGGTAGCAGTAGCTACGTGAGCGAGATGATGGTGTCATGGCCCGGACCGGTCCTGTTCACCTCTCACGATCGTGCCTTCATTGACGAGGTGGCCACCACCGTCGTCGACCTCGACACGGCGCCGTGGCAGGCACTGGCCACCGCCTCCGGGGACAGCGGCCCCGTGGGTGCCTACCGGTGCTCGGGGCGATACAGCGACTACCTCGTGGACAAGGCGCACGCCAGGTCGTCCCACCGCAGTCTTCACCAGCGTCAGCAGGAGCAGCGGCGCAAGCTCGTGCGTCACCGTCGCGACTCCGAGATCGTTGGGCACAGCGGGGCAGCTCCCCGGACCGAGGCCCGCATGGCCCGGAAGTTCTACGCTGACCGCGCCCAGCGCGTCTCCACCCGGCGCCAGACACAGGACGACCGCCGGCTGGAGGCGCTCGCCAGTACCGAGGTGCGCAGGCCCCGCTCCTACGAGCTGCAGCTGCGTCTGACTGAACCGGCGCTGCGAACGGGGATGGCGGTCTCTGCCCGGTCAGCTGCCGTACCCGGGCGCCTTGCACCGGTCACGGTCGATGTTATGGCAGGCGAACACCTGCTGGTCACCGGCGCCAATGGGAGCGGCAAGTCCACGCTTCTGACCTGGATGGGTAGGCGGTCAGCTCCCACGGAGGACTCCGTCGGCGGCCTCACGGTATCCGGTTCTGTGTTCTGGATACCGCAGCACCTGCCGAAACTCGGTGACCCTGGGGTGGATGAGAACGTGTGGACTGAGGGGATCGGGGACCGCGGCCGGGGGTCTCTGCACCCGCGCCTGTGGAACCGTCCCATCAGCGAGCTCTCCGACGGCAACCGGCGCCGCGTTCAGCTGGCCCTGGCCGCTGCTGCTGGGTCTGAGGTGCTTGTCGTCGACGAGCCCACGAACTACCTGGATCTGGACGCCCTCGAGATGCTCGAGGCCGCTGTGAGGACATGGACGGGCACGCTCATCGTCGCCAGCCACGACCGCTGGCTCATTGAGCACTGGTGGGGTCGGCGGCTTCACCTTCGGTGAGCCGGCCGGGTCCTGTGGTCCTGAGCAGCTCTTTGACCCGTATCGACACTGTTCCCAGACGGCCCAAGTAGGGTGGGGGCATGATCTTGGAGCGCACCATCGCACCCGTGTTCGCCGCCAACTGCTACGTCCTGGCCGCAGGCCCGGGCGAACCCGCCCTCGTCGTCGACCCCGGAGCCGGTGCCGCCCGCGGCGCGCTGGCCCTGCTTCGCTCCCATCGGCTCACCCTGAGCGCCATCCTGCTCACCCATGGTCATGCCGACCACGTGTGGGACAGCCAGGCGCTTATCGAGGCCGCCCACGCCGAGGGCCTGCTCACCAGTGATGACGCCGTCGACGTGCCGGTATACATCCCCGAGCGCGACCGCTACCGGCTCGAGGAGCCCGACATCACCACCGGTATCAGCGCCAACGGAATGAGCTTCACCGACATGGCCGGCAGCGAGTGGAAGCAGCCCGCCGACATCCGGCTCTTCCCGGGAGACGGCTTCTCCCAGGCCATCGAGCTGGTTCCCGGCATCGCGCTGCGTGCGGTCCCCGCTCCTGGCCACTCGGAGGGCTCCACGCTGTTCTTCTTCGAGGCCCGCCTGGCTGACAACGCCCTGCTCTACGAGGCCGAGGTCATCGATGACGACCCTGCCGTCGCCGACGAGGAGCACACCTACCTCATGGCCCTCGACGGTGACGTCATCTTCAAGGGCTCCGTGGGACGCACCGATCTGCCCGGCGGGGACCAGGTGCAGATGCTCGCCACCCTGCGCTTCCTGGCCAACGCCGTCGACCCGGCCACCATTCTGCTGCCCGGGCACGGCGCAGTGACCACCATGGAGCACGAGCACCACGGCAACCCCTACCTTGCCGAGGCCAAGATCCGTGGGGGAGACCTCAAGGCCTGAGAGCGGCAGGGCCCGACGGCGACGCGCAGGCTCACTGCTCGTCATGACACAATGCGGACCATGGCACAGGTACGACAAGCTCTCTCCTCACTGTCCGGCTTCCCCGAGTGGCTCCCCGCGGGCCACATCGTCGAGCAGCACTTCGTCGACATCCTGCGCCGCACCTTCGAGCTCCACGGCTTCAGCGGCATCCAGACCCGCGCCGTCGAACCGCTGAGCGAGCTGACGAAGAAGGGGGAGACCTCCAAGGAGGTCTACCTGCTCAGCCGCCTTCAGGCCGATCCCGCCGACGCCGAGTCCGAGACGGATCCGCGCAAGCAGCTGGGGCTCCACTTCGACCTGACCGTCCCCTTCGCCCGCTATGTCGTGGACAATGCCGGGCTGCTGACCTTCCCGTTCAAGCGCTACCAGATCCAGAAGGTCTGGCGCGGGGAACGGCCCCAGGAGGGACGCTTCCGCGAGTTCATCCAGGCCGATATCGACATCGTCGGTGACGGCGCCCTGCCGCTCCACCACGACGTCGAGGTCCCCCTCATCATGCACGAGGCGCTCAGCGCCCTGCCGGTGCCCGCGGTCACCATCCACGTCTCCAACCGCAAGGTCGCCCAGGGCTTCTACCAGTCGATCGGCATCGACACGGACCGGCTCATCGAGGTCCTGCGCGTGGTCGACAAGCTCGACAAGATCGGCCCGGAGAAGGTGGCCGCCGAGCTCACCCAGAGCGTTGGCACCAGCGCGCAGCAGGCGGCACAGGCCCTCAGGCTCGCCACCATCACCGGTACCGATGGTCAGGACGTCTCCGATCAGGTCCTGCGGGCGCTGGCAGGCGCCGAGCCCACCGAGCTCCTCATCGAGGGCCTGGCCGAGCTGACCGCCCTGCTCGAGGCCACCGGACGGCGCCGCCCCGGCGCCGTCATCGCCGACCTCAAGATCGCTCGCGGACTGGACTACTACACCGGCACGGTCTACGAGTCCTTCATGGCCGGCCACGAGGATCTGGGCTCAGTGTGCTCCGGAGGCCGCTACGACTCCCTGGCCACCAACGGCAAGCGCACCTTCCCCGGCGTGGGCATCTCCATCGGCCTGTCCCGGCTCCTGGCCCGCGTCATCGGTGAGGGCCTGGTGCAGGTCAGTCGACCCGTGCCCACGACGGTGCTCGTGGCCGTCACCGACGAGGCCCACCGCTGCGCCTCCGACGCCATCGCCGATGCGCTGCGCGCCCGCGGCATCAGCGCCGACGTGGCCCCCAGCGCCGCCAAGTTCGGCAAGCAGATCAAGGCCGCGGACAAGCGGTCCATCCCCTTCGTGTGGTTCCCAGGCGCAGAGGGAGCCCCCGACTCGGTCAAGGACATACGCTCCGGCGAGCAGGTCGAGGCCGACGCCGCGACCTGGCAGCCTCCCACCGACGACACCGCCCCACGGATCACCGTCAGCCCGGCTGCGGACTGCTCCCAGGACGGCTGCGAGGTCGACTCAGCCTCATGACCCCTAGCCGGAGCGAGTCCAGCAGCACGCACCACGTCCATCAGGCGACCAGGGCACTGTCCGCCCTCCGGGACAGCCTGACGGCCCTGTCCATGCCCTACGTCCTTCAGGGAACCGCTGCGGCCTCGGACAAGGCCACGCTCATCCGCGACCAGCTCGGTGACTACGTCCTTCCCCGCCTGGCCAGCCTGGACGCACCGCTGCTGGCCGTGGTGGGCGGCTCGACCGGGGCCGGCAAGTCGACCCTCGTGTCCTCGCTCGTTCGCCGGCACGTGGCCAGGGCCTCGGCGATCCGCCCCACCACGCGCCGCCCCCTGCTGCTGCATGCACCGACCGACGCCGCCTGGTTCGACACCGACCGGGTCCTGGGCTCCCTGTCGCGCATGCGCGTGGACGCCGACGCACCGGCGAGCCCGGCCACCGACCACACACCCAGAGAGCTCGAGCTGCGGGCCTGCGAAGGGCTGCCTGAGGGACTGGCGATCGTGGACGCACCCGATGTCGACTCCGTGGTCGAGGACAACCGGGACCTGGCCGCCACGCTCCTGGCCGGGGCGGACCTGTGGATCTTCGTCACCACGGCGGCGCGCTACGCCGACGCCGTTCCCTGGGAGCACCTGCGGGCCGCGGCCGAGCGGCACATCACGGCCGCCATCGTCCTGGATCGCGTACCGCAGGGTGCGCAGATCGAAGTGGAGGCCGACCTGCGGCGCCGGCTCGCGCAGGCGCACCTGGCCGAGGCACCTGTCTTCACGATCCCCGAGACCGCTCTGGACAACGACGGCTTCCTACCCGAGTCCTGTGTCTCGCCGCTGCGCCAGTGGCTGGGGGCATTGGCCTCCGACGCGGCCGCTCGCCAGGACGTCGCGCACCGCAGCCTGACCGGCGCGATCGGTTCCCTCCTGGCGCAGAGCGAGCTGCTCGCCGTCGAGCTGGCCTCCCAGGAGGCTGAGCACGCCGAGCTGCGGCGAGCAGCCACCTCCGAGCACGATGACGCTCTCGAGCGGGTCATCGAGGCCACCGAGGACGGCTCCATGCTGCACGGCGAGGTGCTGGCCCGCTGGCAGGAGTTCGTGGGCACCGGAGACCTATTCCGGTCCTTGGAGGTACAGGTGGGGCGGGTCCGCGACCGCGTCACCTCGCTTCTACGGGGACGTCCGGCGCCGGCCAAGCGCGTCGAGCAGGCGATCGGCTCCTCCCTGGTCGAGCTCCTGGTCGCCGAGTCCCAACGGGCATGCCTGGCCACGGAACGCTCCTGGAGACGGGCCGGTACCTCCCAGCAGGCGCTCAACCGGGCTCTGGCGGAGGTGCCCAGCCAGACCGGTCTGGAGGTCGTCGCCGCCGCCCTCGTCCACGACTGGCAGCGTCAGGTTCTCACGCTCGTTCGATCCGAGGGCTCTGACAAACGGCTCACTGCCCGCCTGTTGTCCCTGGGGGTCAACGGCGCCGGAGTTGTTCTCATGATCCTCGTCTTCGCTCACACCGGTGGACTGACCGGGGGAGAGGTGGGGATCGCGGGAGGTACCGCCATCCTGGCTCAGCGTGTGCTGGAGGCCGTCTTCGGGGACCAGGCGATGCGCGGCATGACCAAGCGGGCCCGGGAGGACCTCAGCGAGCGTGCCACGGCTCTGTTCGCCAACCAGGCGAAGTGCTTCACCGACGCTCTGCCGCTGCCCACACCGAGTGCCGACACGCTGCGAGAACAGCTTCGAGCCTGCCAGGAGGCGGCCACGTCCTTGCGCGTCCTGCCGGCTGCCCACGGTCGCCGTACGGCCGGGAGGAGAGCCAGGTGACCACCGACCGCTCCGCAGTGTCAGACCTTCCGATGGTTCTTGAGGACCTGGCCAGGGCGGTCGACCTGGGCGAGCAGCTCGGTCTGCGCGAAGAGCTCACCCAGGCCCGCGACGTCCTCACGCAGGCCTCCCACCGACGGCGTCTGGCGCCGCGGACCACGGTGGCGGCCCTGCTCGGGGCGACCGGGTCGGGCAAGTCCAGCTTGACCAACGCTATGGCCGGCTCCGAGGTGTCCCGAACCGCCCGCACCCGCCCGACGACCACTCAGCCCCTCGCCGTCGTCCCGGACACGGCCGCTGAGGCCACCGAGCTGCTGGACTGGCTCGCCATCAACCACAGAGTGCGCGTCGACGGCGGCTGGGCCCTGGGCGAGACGACGGTGCTGGTCGATCTGCCCGACATCGACTCCGACGAACCCGAGCACCGGGCCATTGCCGAGCGCATGGCGGGCAAGGTCGACGTCCTGGTGTGGGTCCTGGATCCGGAGAAGTACGCCGACGGCGTCGTGCATCGCGACTTCCTCATCCCTATGGCGGCGCACGCCGAGGTCATGGTGGTCGCCCTCAACCAGGTGGATCGCCTCGACCCCGACAGCCGGGACGCAGTGCTTGCCGACCTCAGGAGGATCCTGGACCGAGAGGGGCTTGGAGCCGTCTCAGTGATCCCCGTCAGTGCCCGCACCGGGCAGGGCGTTGAGGCCCTGGCGCGCGCTGTGGCCTCGGTCGCCTCGAACAGGCTGGCCAGTGCGCGAAGCCTTGCCGCCCACGCCCAGCGGGCAGCCCGTGAGCTGGGGGAGCGCATGGGGCTCATCGCTCCATCCGGCCGTGGTGCGCCAACACCGGGTCCGGCCGACCAGCAGGAGCCGCAAGTACGTCAGTCCCTCACTGCCCTGCGACAGGCGGCTGCGAGCCTCGCCGGGGTCGACGTCGTGTCGCAGGCGGTTGAAGGATCGGACCGTCACCGGGCCCGCACCCGAGTCGGCTGGTTCTGGCTGCGGTGGATCGGGCACCTCAGACGCGACCCGCTTCGAGCCCTTCACCTGGGAACCGGGCGCCCATCTTCCCCGAAGTCCGCAGACGCGGAACAATCCGACGGCGCCATGGGCTCCGGCGTCATCGACCTGACCTCCCTGCCTCCCGCAGGACCTGCCGCAACGGGCAGGCTGCGAAGCAGTGCTCACGTCTACGCCGTGGCGGCCTGCTCCGCTCTGCCCGGTGACCTGGCCGCTCAGGCCGTTCTGCGCAGTGACGAGCGTGCCGAGAGGCTTGCCGAGCCTCTGGAACTGGCTGTGGCCCAGGTGGACTACGGGACGTGGAAGCGTCCGGTCTGGTGGAAAGTCGCGAACGTGCTGCAGTGGGTGACCGCACTGGCAGCGCTCATCGGCGGGTTGTGGCTGGTGGCCATCCACGTGCTGGAGGACTACCTCCTGCTCATCAGCATCGACGTTCCGCGCTGGGGGGCGGTCCCCTGGCCCACCGTCCTTCTGCTCGGGGGCCTGTTGATCGGACTGGTCCTAGCGGGTCTGGGGACATTCCTGGCCGGCCTTCAGGCCAGGCGTCACCGCAGGCGGATCATCGAGCGCTTGCGTCGGGCCACCGACGAGGTCGTGAACGCCGAGCTCATCGAGCCGCTCAGAGCCGAGACACATGGGTGGGTGGAGCTCGCGCGGATTCTGGAGCGAATCGCCTGATGCGACACCACTACGCTTCAATCTGACGTCATTTTGACACCAAAGGCTCTAGGTTGAGGTGTTTCGTGGTGTCATAATGGTGCCATGCATGTGGATACCTACACCGAGACCCTGCGTCGTACTCTCGTGGAGACCTCGTCCCTGGGTGACGACCGGACCCAGGACGTGGCCCGCTCCCTGGCGGCTGCACTCGAACCGGCGCTGCGCCTCGTCGCCCTGCAGATGCTCACGGACACCGCAGATGAGCTCAACAGCGAGCTCGACGGAGCCCATGTTGCCGTTGTGATGGACGGGGCGACGCCCCATCTCCTGGTGACCCAGGCTGATCGGTCTGATGAGCGGGAGCAGGACCACGTGACGGGCCCGGACCGCCATGCTCAGACTCCGGCGCACGCAGTACCTGAGGTGGCGGACGGGCCGGAGGTCCGCACGACGCTGCGCATGCCCGAGTCACTCAAGCAGCAGATCGATGCCGCCGCCCGGGTGCAGGGACGTTCGGTCAACGCCTGGCTTGTGGAAGCGGCTCGAGGCGCCCTGTCAGAACAGTCGCTCGCGTCGGGTTCCCAGCGCCCGCCGAGCACCGGCAACGACGGGGCGGGGTCTGATCGTTCTGCGAGTGGCTCCGACGGCGGACGCCCCACCGACTGGCGTGCCAGACCGGCACAGCACCGGAGCGCGGGGGCGACGCTCAGCGGCTGGTTCGGCTGACTGCGTACCACCGCGCCGTCGTGCCACTGAACCTCACCTGATCCCAACGATTCACCCGCTGGGTGACCACATCGTGACATTCCGCGCAGATACCTGAACCTGAGGAGACCACCCATGCCGATCTGGACCTTTGACCTTCCCGACGACGTTCAGCCGAGCCTCGTCCTGGATCTGTCCACTCTGAGCGTGGTGACCGCGCCTGGGACGGGAAGCGCGATCACCGTCGAGGCCGATGAGAGCCTGACCCCCCTCCTGGACGTCACCGCTGACGGGGCCGAGGTGAGCATCCGTCAGATCGCTCTCGTGGGACGTGAACGATTCGCTGGCATCTGGCCGTGGGGCCCGCAGACATCTCGAGTTCGGGTCACGGTGCCGCACGGTACGCACCTGGACGCCCGCCTCGATGCCGGATCGATCAGCGCTGAGCACTCCTGGGAGCACGTGCAGATCCGGACCTCGGCGGGATCGATCCGGCTGGGCGACTGCATGAGTGCGCAGGTGCACGCCGACGCCGGCTCCATCGTCATCGGCGCCCTGCATGAGGGGAGCGTGAGGGCTCAGGCCGGTTCGGTGCGCATTCGCTCGACCTCCGGCACGGTGTCTGCCCACACGGAGGCCGGCTCGGTCAAGATCGTCGAGGCCCATGAAGGATCCTTGGATCTGTCCAGCGAGATGGGAACCGTGTCGGTGGGAGTGCCTGAGGGAACTGCGGTCCTGGCCGACTGCCACTCCGACTTCGGCCGAGTCGCCACCGACCTGCCCCGCCAGGACCACCCCGATGCCTTCGAACGACGCCTCGAGCTGCGGGCTCGCACCCAGATGGGGACCGTGCGGGTGCGCAGGGCCTGAGCACCCACCCATGCGACGACCAGATGGCGGAGTAATGGGGAGAGTAGTGGGGGCGGCAACACATGTTGCCGCCCCCAACCGCATCAGTGGAGTCCTCGCGACTCAGCGCTCGCCGTGCCCTCCGCGGAAGCCGCCCCGGTTGCCGCCGAAGCGGTTCTGGTTGCGCTCACCGTAGCCACGGCGCTCGCCCCGGTGCCCGTCGCGGTCGTAGCCGCGGCCACCCCGGTCCTCGCGCCGGCCACGGAAGTCGTCCCGATCGCGACCGCGCTCGTCCCACCGACGGTTGTCACGGCGGTCCGAGCGGTCGTAGCCGCCCCTGCCGCCGCGCCCATCACGGTCCTTCCAACCGCGCTCGCCGTCTTCACGGCGGGGACGGAAACCGCGTTCCGACCGCTCGCCACGGTCGCTGCGGTCGCCACGGTCCTTGCGGTCCTGCCAGTCACGCCGCTTAGGACGACGCTCGGCGCCGTTGGGGCCGGACCAGCCGTGCCCCGGACCCTCGTCGGGACGGATCCGCAGTTCGCGGCCGGCAAAGGTCGCCCGCCCCATGACGCTCAGCTGCTCGGGGCTGAGGTCGGCGTAGATTGTGACCAGGGAGAAGGACTGAAGGATGTCGATCTTGCCAATGTCGGAGCCCTCGATACCGCCCTCGTTGGCCAGTGCGCCCACGATCGCTCCGGGCAGGACCCGGTCGCGGTGCCCGACCTCCACGCGGTAGACGGTCCCGGGACCCTCGTGCTCGCGGCGCCCGGAACGCGTGGCCGAGCGGCGTCCCTCGCCGCGGTCTCCTCGCTCTGCACGACGGCCCTTCTCCCTACCGCCTTCGAAGGAGGCCGACAGGAAGGTCCCCTCGGAGTCGAGGTTCTCCTCCCGGCGGGCGCGCTGGGGGCGCTCACCGCCCCGGTCCTCGCGCCTGCGCGGTCCCTCGTCGCCCACGGCCAGGGCCAGTAGCGTGGCCGCCAGCTCCTCGACGTCGATGTTCAGCTCCTGGGCGGAGTCGGCGACCAGCGGCAGGTACATGTCCAGGCGGCCGCGCTCGTGGCGGGCGGCTGCCTTGGACAGGAGCTTGCGGGCGCGGTGCTCGGAGACGTCCGCGGGGGAGGGCAGGGTGATCTCCTCCAGACGGCTTCCGGTGAGGCGCTCGATCTGGCGGAGCTTGCCCTTCTCCTTGGGGGTTAGGAAGGTGACGGCCTCGCCGTGGCGGCCGGCGCGGCCCGTGCGACCGATACGGTGCACGTAGGCCTCGGCCTCGCGGGGCACGTCGAAGTTGACGACCAGGCCGATGCGGTCCACGTCCAGGCCTCGGGCGGCGACGTCCGTGGCCACCAGCACGTCGAGGGTGCCGGCGCGCAGCCGCTCCACCAGGCGCTCGCGCTCGCGCTGAGGCACGTCACCGGAGATCGCGGCGGCCTGGATGCCCCGGCCCGCCAGCTCGATGGCGACGTCCTCGGCCGTGGACTTGGTCCGTACGAAGACGATGGCGGCCTCGGCGTCGGTGACCGCCAGGACCCGGGAGACGGCACCGATCTTGTGACGGAAGGGAACCACCGCGTAGGTCTGGTGGACGGTGGCGACGGTGGAGGCCGGCCTGGAGACCTCGACCTGAACGGGCTCGTGAAGGTGCTGGCGGGCCACGGCCTGGATGGCCGGCGGCATCGTCGCGGAGAACAGGGCGGTGCGCCGATCGGTGGGAAGAGACTCCGCAATCGTCTCCACGTCCTCGGCGAAGCCCATCCGTAGCATCTCGTCGGCCTCGTCCAGGACGAAGTAGCGCACGTCGTCGAGCTGAAGCGCACCCTTGTCAATGAGGTCGATGACGCGCCCGGGAGTGCCGACGACGACCTGGGCGCCGCCCTTGAGCGCGCCGATCTGGGGGCCGTAGGGGGCGCCGCCGTAGACGGCCACCACCTCCAGTCCGCGGGAGCGGGCGGCCATGTCAGTGATGGCCTCGGCGCTCTGGAGCGCGAGCTCGCGGGTGGGGGCCAGAACGAGCGCCTGAACGACGTTGTCGCGCGAGTCGACGGCGTCGAGCAGCGGAAGCCCGAAGGCCGCCGTCTTGCCGGTTCCGGTCTGGGCGACGCCGACGACGTCGCGGCCGGCCAGCAGAACCGGGATCGCCTCCTTCTGGATGGCGGTGGGGGTCACGAAGCCCATGTCGGTGACGGCCTTGAGCAGGTCACCGGGAAGACCCAGGTCGGCGAAGGTGATCTCCTCATCCTCGTGAGCGGTCCTCACCTCGCTCTTGTCCCGGTTGCGCGGTGAGGCGGTGCGCTCGACGCTGCGCTGGTGGCCGTCGGAGGCAGTGTCGGAATCGGTGTTGGAATCAGCATCGGTGTCGATGAAGGGGGTGTGGCCGTCAACCTCGTCCTCATCAATGTCGACGCCGTCGTCCTCATCGGAGTCGTCGATCCCGTCCTCCGGGTCGGCCTCGGGGAGGTCTCGGTCGACGTCGTCCGCCTCCTCCTCGTGGTCGACGTCCTCCGGGTCCTCAGGGGAGTCGGAGGAGGCAGGAGTGGCGAAGTCCTCGGGGGAGGAGGCGGTGCCATCGCGGTGGTGCGGCGCGGCGACACCGCTCTCCTCATCGTTCTTGGCCGGGCCGGCCTGCTCGCCGCCGGAGAGCTCGGCGGAGAAGAGCGCATCGAGGCTGAGGGGGCTGTTGCCGTCCTGGCTGGGAGCGTCGGAGGCGCCGGGCACAGTACTGCTGCTGGAGTGAGTCATGAAGTTATCCCATATCTGTCCCCATGAAGATGGTGGGGACCGCGGCGGAGTGTGGGGGAGGACCTTTTGTCCTCCGCTCTTTGCCGTACCTGGCCCACCACACTCGCCCCGCACCCGGACTGGCCGGGTGACTCATGGGCTAACACGCACAGACTCACGGGATACTCGTGCCGCACACCGGGTGCGGCAGGACCCGAACGGGGTCAACAGGGCACGGATCGCTCCTGAGCCCAGGCTACGGGAGAATCAGCGGAACTCCGCGCTCCACGGGCTGGATCACAGGTGAGGTCGGTCTCGTGGCCCGTTCACCGCCCCAGCAGGCCGAGGATCTTCCGACGTAGCTCGCGGACCTCGTCACTCGACTCGTCGTGCTCGGGCACCTCGATGTCGGCGACGACGCGCGCGGGGCGCTCTGACAGGACGACCACTCGGTTGGACAGGCGCAGGGCCTCGTCCACGTCGTGGGTGACCAGGACGGCGGTGAAGCGTTGGGACTCCCACAGCCTGAGGATCTCGTCCTGGAGCTGGAGGCGTGTCAGGGCGTCGAGCTTGCCCAGGGGCTCATCCAGGAGGAAGAGCCGGGGTCGGTTGACCAGGGCTCGGGCCAGTGAGGCCCGTTGAGCCATACCGCCTGAGAGCGTGGAGGGGTAGGAATCGGCGAAGTCCCGCAGCCCCACGATCTGCAGGGCCGCCTCCACCCGGCGCCGGTCGCGCTCCATCCGGCCTCTCGCCTCAGGGCCCAGGGCGACGTTGTCCCGCACGGTCCTCCACGGTAGCAGCGTGGCGTCCTGGAACGCGAGCGCGCGCAGAGGCGAGGGGCCGGTCACCTGCGTGGAGTCGACGGTGACGCTGCCCTCGACGGGCTGCTCCAGCCCGGCCAGCAGTCTCAGGATCGTGGACTTCCCGCAGCCGGACGGCCCCACGAGTGAGACGAACTCCCCGGGTGCCACCGTCAGGTCGATGTCATGGAGGACGGCAAGCTGATCCGGCTTGGCAGCCTCAGCCTCGTAGCGAGCCCTCGCAGCGGGGGAGAACCGGCGCAGCAGCAGATGGAGCCACCCGTGCTCCAGGTCATGGGACAACGGGTAGCTGTGGGAGACACCAGCGAGATCGACCTGTGCCCCGCGGGGGACGGACGGAGTCGAGACCTGCGGCGCGGCAGTAGCCGCCGACGAATCAGCAGACATCGGTTCACCACCTCACAAGGTTCTGCTGCCATGCCAGCAGCGAGGAGCGGATCTTGAACAGCAGGACCATGAGCGTGCGGCAGAAGGTCACCAGAATGATGAGACCCACGTACATCCGGGGGTAGTCCGCCCAGCCCTTGACCCAGTTGATGTACCAGGCCAGGCCCTTGTCGACGCCGGTCAGCTCGGCGGTCATGAGGGCGGCGAGCGAGGTTCCCAGTCCCGTGAACAGGCCGGTGAGCATGTCTGGTAGCGCGGAGGGCACAGCCACCCGTCTGATGAGGAAGAACTCGTCGGCTCCCAGCGTGCGGGCCATGTCGATGTAGTCGCGGCGCACGGAGCGAACTCCCGCGCGAGTCATGGTCGCCATGGGGAACCAGGCGCCGAAGCCGACGATGAAGGCTGCCGAGGTGTACGTCGTCGGAAGCAGCAGCAGCGCCAGTGGAAGCAGCGAGGCCGCGGGAACCGGGCCGACGGTCTGAAGGAGCGGATGGAGCCAGTAGTCGGCGCGCCTCGACCACCCCATGAGCAGGCCTGTGAAGAACCCCAGCACCGAACCGGTCGTGTACCCGATGATGAAGAGCAGCGCCGAGGCGCCCAGGCAGCTGAGCAGCAGCCTCCAATCACCCAGGAGGGAGGCAATGAGTACTTCCGGGGCGGCGAAGTACGGGGGCGTGAGCAGTCCGAGCTTGGATGTTGTCAGCTGCCAGACGATGAACCATGCGCCGGCGGCGTTGATCCAGGGCAGGAAGTGCGTCAGTGACGTCGCTGCCGAAGAGGCCGGTCTGACCCGTGCCGTGAGTGTCCACGCGATGAGGGCGATCAGCCATGTCCCGGCAAGGACTGTCACTGGAGTGGTCGACTCCTTGCGGAGAAGGTCGGCTTCCGGCAGGGCGATGACGATGACCAGGTAGGCCGACCACAGGAACAGCGCCGTCGTGCTCACAAGCGCGCCTGCGCTGGAACGGGGATCACTTGGTGTGCTCTGCCTGGCCGTGGAGGAGGGCGGTTGCGGATCCCTGTTGTCGATGGGCTTGACGGATGCGGTTGATGTGGTCGTGGGGCTCACCTCAGCGGGCATCGTCAATCAGTCCTTGATGCCGAGGTCGGCGACGACGGTGTCGGTCAGCTTCTGGGCGGAGACGTCGGATGCGATGAATCCGGTCCCCTTGAACTTCTCGATGCCGGGTTCGATCGCGGCCCGGAACCTGGAGGCCGAGGCCTTGAACCCGTATGTCTTGAGCACCCGGACGACGACGTCCTGGTCCGCGGCGACGTAGTCGTTGTCGACCTCGATCTTGGCGATCTCCTCGATGTGGTCCGGCACGTAGGCCGAGCCCTTCAACCAGGCCTCGGTCAGAGCCTTCGCCTCCTTGGGCTGTTGACGTACGAAGTCCCCGTTGAGTGCTACCGAGCAGCAGAACTCCTCAGCGTCGTTATTGGCCAGCTCACGGGCCGTCCCGTTGAAGACGGGAAGCAGTGGTCCAGGGTCGGAGCCCATGATGGCGTCCACCTGACCGTCAGTCAGCGCGGTCCCCAAGGAGTCCGCATCGACTGTGCGCCACGTGATGTCGCCTCCATCCGGCTTGACGTTGATGCCGGCCTCGGACAGCCCGATCGCGAAGTAGGCGAAGGCGGATGACGACAGTGACGGCACGCCGATGGTGGTGCCTTTCAGGTCAGCCAGCTTCTGATATGGGGAGTCCTTGCGCACCACTAGGCGCAGGCAGCCGGCGTGGAGCCCTGCGGTGAGCCTGGCGTTGAGGCCGTTGTAGATCGGCTCCAACCAGGAGAAGAAGATTCCCGGGGCGCTGATGTACTTACCGGCTCCCACGCCGTCCTTGGTGTCCTCGGTCTGCTGGGTGCGCGCCAGCGTGACCTTCAGTCCTGCGTCGTCGAAGAAGCCCTGGTGGTACGCGGCGTACAGCGGTGCGGCGCAGATGTCGCCGCCAATCACCAGGGGGAGTGCCTCGTGGGCTCCGATGACTCCTTGGTTGGTGCGCCGAATCGTTAAGTACGCGCCGGTGCCGACCACGGCAGCGGCTGCGAGTCCCCCAATCGTGAGCAGTGTGCGCCGTGACGGTTTCCCGCGATGCGACTGATCCGCCTCAGTGGCGTCAGGGCCGTCGATATCGTCGTCGGCTGCCAGAATCGCGGCGGCGTTCTCAGCCGTGACCTCCTGAGTCTCCACGACCTCGGCGTCTGATGGAACGGAGGACAAGGAGTCGGAGGACTGGCACGGATCGGAGGAAGAGGAGGACGACGAGGACGTGGACATGGTTTCTCCTGTAGTGGTGGGAACGGACCTCGATGCGCAAGACGCCGAAGCTTTCCGGTGAAAATGGTGGAGGAGGAGCACGAGAGGCCGAGCGGATCAAGCCGGGCAGGTGCTGACACAGCCTCAGGCCATCAGAGCGTGAGGAAGTGCGTCTCTGTACTCTGGCGAGTGCAATACGCGGCACGGGAGCCCACGACGTCATGGCCGGTTATCGTTCTCGGCCGGTGTCAGCGCTGCTTTGAGGCGTCGTCGCACTCCTCGGGCAGGTTCAGCGCCGGGGGGAGTGGGGTCAACAGGCTCGACAACAACACATCTGCGCACCACACATGACCGCGAGCGCCTGTGCGCCAGGAGCGGTTGTGGCCGTAAGAACGATGTGCGTCATGACGACTAGCCTATGCCACCCTCCCCGGAACAATGCAAGCCTGCCGTTCGTCCCATGATGGGAGCTTCCCATCGCCGGATCACTGTGGAACCGATACGTGGAACTAATACTGGGTGGCTGTAGAGTCGGCGGCGTGAGTGGGGTGTGTGGCGATGAACTGCCTGTGCCGCGGGCACGGTGGAGACAGTTGGTTCCGACTCCTGTGGCCCAGGACGGTGGCCCGCTTCGCATCACCCCGGCGTGGTGGCCTCAGGATCCCGACGATTCAGCCGTGGCCGCTGCTGCGGTGCGCGGCACTCCCGTGCTGGGGGAGGGGCGCACCATCAACGGGGTTGAGATGGTGGAGGCGAGCTTCTTGTGGCGCGATGACCACCGGCACGGCGCCACCCCCAGTGTTCTCATTCATCTCAATACGCTGACCGACAACCATCGCGCTCACATCGCGCCGGCACTGGCCGCCCGGGTTCCTGGGACCTGCTGGTGGGCGCTTCACGTCCTGCTGCCGCAGGATGCACTCTTGAGCTACCGGATCGTCGTGACTCACGACGCCCTGCCTGACGACGCCGGGGCCCGACGCGAGTGCTGGAAGCGCGTTCACGCATTGGGACGGCCCGATCCCCTCAATCCCGAGCTGATGCATGACGGCTTCGGTCTGGTGTCCTCGATGTGGATGGGCCCCAAGGCCGTGCTGCACCCGGATTGGATGATCGGCTCGGGCGCTTCGGCAGAGCGGGCAGGGCGGGTGCTAAGCCGTCCCCATGATGAACACGACGGGTACGTCCTCCGGTTCGACCTGGAGAACGAGGTGCTCAGAGACTTTGATGGGCCGGCAGACCCCGGACGGCGAGTCACACTGTGGTGCGGGGGGTGTGTCCAGGAGTCCACCTGTGGGCGCAGTGAGCGGGGTCTGCTGGTCCTGCTCGACGGAAACATCTGGCGTGGCAACCATGTCGTCGATCACCTGGCCCCCAGATCCTACCGATGGGATGTGTTGCTCATCGACTCCGGCAGCCTGGCCATGCGCTCACGCGACCTGGCGGATCCGCGACGCAGCAGAGAACTGCTCCGTAGGTGCCTGCAGGCGGCACATCGGGCCATCTGCGGCCGAGGCTGCGGGTTTGCTGCGTCGTCTGAGGATGGTGGTGGTTGCATGTGGTGCCCAGATCGGATCGTGGTGGCTGGGCAGTCTTTGGGAGGGGTTGCTGCGGCCGACCTGGTTCTGCGCCATCCCGAGCTGGCTAGTCGTGCCATTGTCCAGTCCGGCTCTTTCTGGCTCGGCTCTCAACGCCGAGGTGAGGGTGAAGGGGAGCTGCTGCGCTGGTTGCGTCACCGCTCCGAGGCCCGGAGCCTGCAGCGCCCGAGAAGCGATCAGCATCCTCATGATGGTGAAGGGCTGGGGGCGCGACTGGTGGTCCAGTGCGGGGTCCATGAAGACGGCCTGCGTCAGGGGGCTCGCACGGTGTCAGAGCTTCTTGCGGGCGAAGGGGCGCTGCTGGAGTATCGCGAGGAGCGTGGCGGGCACGATTACGCCTGGTGGCGTCATGCCTTGTCGTGGGGGCTTGATGCTCATGAGGAGGACCTGGGGTTCTGCTCATGAGTCACCTGAGGTGCTCCGCATGCGGCTGTCGCCAGCGCGGGGCGCGCTGCAGGGGTGGATCCGCTGCGCAAATAAAACCGTGACACAAAAGAAATCTTGGCTACAAAGGGGTTACGTATCCCAATTTATCGTTACCATTGCTCGAGTTTCCTCAGGCCTCCCGGTTCTGAATGGTCTCAACCCGACCGATTGACGGGTTACCGCTGTGTATACTTAACCCGGAATCGACAACGCGGACGATGTTTTCGGGTGATAGCGGATTCTTAGAAGGGAGGCGTCCGTCTATCATCGTTCGCGAAAGGCAGTCGCGCCTGCTTCATGGTGCGTCCTTTCCTCGTGCATCTCGGTTGTCAACCATGTGCTGTACGAGTAAGTCCATCTGCCCCTGCCCATGAACGAGACCACGTCATGCAATACGCTCAGCGGCTGCTTGCCGCCCTCCCTCCCATCAGGAGCGGCCTGCGCGCGATTCTTGCTGTTCTGACAGCCTTCGGCATTGTTCTGGCCACCGCCGGTGTGGCCGCCATGCCTCTCCTGAATGCAGGCAATGTCGTTGAGGACTATGAGAGCGGCTCGGCCTGTCACCCTATCGCCAGAATGGTCTACCCCGAGGGGCAGTCGGCGCCCGAGTACGTGATGCCGGTCTATGAGACCGGATTCGGTGCGGGGGTCGATTCGATCCTGTTGAACTGGTGCAGTACCGCAGGGGAGGTCCTGGAGGACCCCACCATCACGCTGAACGTCGTCGAAGGCAAGACTGTCACTCCCTACCTGCTCCCCGGTATCAAGGCCGAGCTCGAGCGTCCCGCTCCCGCCAACGGCGAGCAGGAGGTATTCATCCCGACGGACTACCTCGTCAAGGGGATGCGTCAGGCCACCGGTGACAGCGGCTGGGACGTCGGCACGAAGGTCTTCAGCCTCACCTACACCAGTGGAACGGAGAGCGCGACGACGGGCTTGTTCTCCTTCGTCAAGCAGGACCCGAATGTCATCAACCCCCCGGTTCCTGAGCCGACGCCGGAGCCGACTCCCGAACCGTCTGCGGAGCCCACCGCAGAGCCGACGCCTGAGCCCACTGCGGAGCCCACCACCGCAGAGCCGAGCGCCGCACCCGGTCCGGTGCCGACTGCTGAACCGACGACCGCGCCCACTGCGGAACCGGCTCCTCATGCCACAACTGAGTCGTCGCCGACCCCCTCGCCGACTGCCTCCGCGGCGCCCAGACCGTCAGACAGTCCTTCTACGACTGCCTCACCCAGCTCATCGCCCTCGCCTTCCACGTCTCCCAAGCCCGAGCCGACGGCCTCCGCTCAACCGAGTGCCTCCCCGAGCGCCACGGTTGCGACGTGCCAGGTCAAGCCCGCCGTCCAGGTACTCGGCTCCGACGGCTCGGATCTCCAGGGGGCAGAGCCCTCCTACGACCCGGATACCGCAGTCAGGGTCCGGGGAACGGGCTGGTGCTCGCAGGGGACGATGCTCGACGGCGAGAAGCCGGTCGAGATCAAGGTCGCGGCCTACGGCGGGTACGTGGTTCCGGGAACGCTCTCGGTTCCCGTCACCTTCCGTCACGGGTCCTTCGACGCCCAGCTCAACCTGTCGGCCCTCTACACCGGGGGGAAGGCCGACAAGGGGCGCTACTACCTGCAGCTCTCGCCCATCGATTCCGGGCTGACGGCCGCGACCAACATCTTCGTCCTCAACAAGGCCGTCGCTCCGCAGCCCACGCCGGAGCCGTCCCCCGCGCCGAGCCCGGCTCCTACGCCGACCGCGGAGCCCTCGGCCACCGCGGAGCCCACCAGCGACCCCGCACCGGAGCCGACTGGTTCACCCACCAGCCCTGCTCCCACGCCCTCGACTGCTCCGTCGTCGGAGCCCTCCGCCTCACCGGCCCCCTCGGCCCACCCCTCCGAGACGGCGTCCCCGGCCCCTGCACCTCAGACCACCGAACCCGACCAGAACGCTCCGAAGCCGAGCTCGAATGACAGTGATCGCCCCGGAACGGACAACGCCGCGGGCGACAACCCAGGTGGCAACCCTGGCGGCACGAGCTCCGGTTCGGGCTCCGGCTCGGGCGCTGGTTCAGGTGCAGACACGGGCGCGGGTACAGGTGCAGGCAGCCAGGCCGACTCCTCCCAGCAGGCATCTGGTGCCGGATCGGACTCCGGTTCCACCTCGCAGGACGGCTCCGCCCAACAACCGGCCAACACTGGGGCGGCGCCCGCCCCGACTGCCGGTGGCTCAGGAGGCGAACGCGCCCATGCCTCGGAAGACTCCGCGGCCTCGGCGCAGGCATCGCCTGAGGCTGACGCGACCTCGCAGCGCACCGTCCGTCCCGACCGGAGCCCGGTGGCCCCAGTGACCAGCGCGGCCCACCTGAGCGCGGACAACGCCGGCTCCCTGTCCGGCTCCCGCCAGGGCAACATCGTCAACCTCGTCCTGCCCAAGTCCAAGGCGCAGGCGGGCGAGTGGGTCTCGGTGTTCGTCTTCCCCGGCGCCACCACGAAGGGGTGGGTGCAGGTTGATGATGCCAACAGCGTCTCCATCGATATCTCGACATTCGACTCCGGCTCCTACGAGCTGGCGGTGGCCGATCGTGACAACAGCCTCCTGGGGTGGGCGAAGCTGGAGATCTCCTCTGCCTCCTTCGATCCTCGCAACCCGGCACAGGCTCAGCTGCTGACCTTCCCGGACAACGCGGCTGCGCCCACCAAGGGCCTGAGCACCAACGACATGCTCCTGGGGAGCGCCGGAGGACTGCTGGTCGTCGGTGCGGTGAGCCTGCTGGTCGCCGCGTTCTCAGGGATGCCGCTGCGCGCACCACGGACCTCCCCGCGGCTGCGGCTTCCGCGCAGGCGCTGAGACGGTGTAGTAGGAGAGCGTCAATGACATCGTCAAGGGGCCGGAGCACGCGGTCGTGGAAAGGAGGTGTGAGCAGATGATCCGGATATTCCGGACGACTGAGCGCGTACGGCGTGAGCGGCGTTCCGGGCCGAGTCGGCATCGGATCGGCTTGAGGTGCCTCCAGGGATCACCTCGGATGCTGGTCATCGTCTGCTTCGTGCTCCTGGCCTCCTTGGTAGCGGTGGTCTCCACGAGCCCCGTCGCCAGCGCGGACACCAAGACCGGTCCCTCCACCACGGGAACCGCCTCAACAGTCAGCCCCTCGACGGTCGCCGTCGGAGGAACGATCATGTACACGCTCTCGGGATTCCCCAGCGGCGTGACGGTCCAGGTCCTCATCGACGACGGCGCACCGGTCGCCTCGCGCCCCGGGGAGTCCGAGGTGGTCACCACGATCACCGTCAAGAAGGACGGCACCGCCGCAGGCTCCTTCGAGCTGCCCGAGTACGTCGAGCAGGGCAACCACTGGCTGCGATTCCGGGTCTTCGGGGCCCAGGGGGAGAGCGGCCAGGAGGGCAACGCGGCGGACTACACCAACAAGAGCCCCTACTTCACGGTATCGGGTGTCACGGTCATAGGTGGGTCCTCCCCTCCCACCGTTCCACCGGCTCCCACCCCGCCGCCCCGTCAGGTCGCGGCCTCGGGCCGGGCCAACGGCGCCGCCGCCGGCATCCAAGCCGCGGGGCCCGGTGGTGAGTCGTCCGGTTTCCCAATCATCGGTGCTTTCGTCCTTGGGCTCAGTGTGATCCTGGTGGTGCTGTCGGTGCTCGTGGCGATCAACCGTCGCAGGATGGCTGCCTATCAGCGTCGTCGGGCCATGGCCTGAGGACTGAGGCCCGAGCTCCTTGTAAACTGCCGCCGGCGCCCACCCGTCTCGTGGTGCGCCCCGACGGGCACCGGCTCAGTGCCCCACACGGAAGGAACTCAGCACCGTGCTGCGAACCCGAACCGCAGGCTCCCTGCGCGCCTCAGACATTGGCCAGGTCATCACCCTCACTGGATGGGTGGATCGACGTCGTGACCACGGAGGCGTGGCCTTCATCGACTTGCGGGACGCCTCGGGGATCGCTCAGGTCGTTATCCGCGAGGAGATCGCCCACGACCTGCGCGCCGAGTACGTCCTGGCCGTCACCGGGGAGGTGAGCGCCAGGCCCGAGGGCAACGCCAACCCGAACCTGCCTACCGGCGAGATCGAGGTCGTCGTCTCCGACGTCGAGATTCTCAACGCCTCCGCGCCGCTGCCCTTCCAGGTCTCCGACCACGCCGAGGACGCCGGACAGGTCGGTGAGGAGGCACGTCTGCGCTACCGCTACCTCGACCTGCGGCGCAGCGCCATGCAGCACGCCATCCGCCTTCGTGCCAAGGTCAGCCAGGCCGCCCGCAGGGTCCTGGACTCCCATGACTTCGTGGAGATCGAGACCCCCACCCTGACCCGCTCCACCCCGGAGGGCGCCCGCGACTTCCTGGTCCCGGCTCGGCTGGCACCGGGCTCCTGGTACGCCCTGCCGCAGAGCCCGCAGCTGTTCAAGCAGCTCCTCATGGTCGCCGGCATGGAGCGCTACTACCAGATCGCCCGCTGCTACCGCGATGAGGACTTCCGCGCCGACCGCCAGCCCGAGTTCACTCAGCTCGACGTGGAGATGAGCTTCGTCGAGCAGGACGACGTCATCGCCGTTGCCGAGGACGTGCTGCGCGAGGTGTGGGCGCTCATCGACTACGAGCTGCCCACTCCCATCGCCCGCATGACCTACCACGACGCCATGGAGAGGTGCGGCTCGGACAAGCCCGACCTGCGCTTCGGCTGCGAGCTGGTGGACCTCACCGACTACTTCAAGGACACCACCTTCCGGGTCTTCCAGAATCCCTACGTGGGCGCCGTCGTCATGCCCGGTGGGGCCTCCCAGTCCCGACGCACCTTCGACGCCTGGCAGGAGTGGGCCAAGCAGCGCGGCGCCAAGGGCCTGGCCTATGTCACCGTTGCCGAGGACGGGACCCTCGGCGGGCCCGTCGCCAAGAACATCACCGACGCCGAGCGCGAGGGCCTGGCACAGGCTGCCGGCGCTGCGCCCGGCGACTGCATCTTCTTCGCCGCCGGGCCGGTGGACTCCTCGCGCGCCCTGCTGGGCGCCGCCCGTCTGGAGATCGGCAAGCGCTGCGGCCTCATCGACGACGACGAGTGGTCCTTCGTGTGGGTCGTGGACGCCCCCCTGTTCAAGCCCTCCGCCGAGGCCAAGGCCGACGGCGACGTGGCCCTGGGCAAGTCCGCCTGGACCGCGGTCCACCACGCCTTCACCTCGCCTAAGCCCGAGTGCCTCGACACCTTCGACACCGACCCGGGAAGCGCTCTGGCCTACGCCTACGACATCGTCTGCAACGGCAACGAGATCGGTGGCGGCTCCATCCGTATCCACCGCAGCGACGTCCAGGAGCGCGTCTTCAACGTCATGGGGATCGGCGAGCAGGAGGCCCAGGAGAAGTTCGGCTTCCTGCTGGACGCCTTCAAGTTTGGTGCTCCGCCGCACGGCGGTATCGCCTTCGGGTGGGACCGCATCGTCTCCCTGCTGACCCGGGCCGACTCCATCCGCGACGTCATCGCCTTCCCCAAGTCCGGTGGCGGCTTCGACCCGCTGACCGAGGCGCCCGCCCCGATCACGCCTGAACAGCGCAAGGAGGCCGGGGTCGACGCCGAGCCCGACACGGCCGACAAGCCTGAGGGAGCGAATAAGGCCTGAGAGCCCACAGGACCCACGGCGAACCGAGATGGTCGACGGGTGCGCGTCAGAACGAATGCTCTGGCGCGCACCCGTCGATGGCTTGAGACCTCGATACTGGCTCGGTAGCTCTACAACCGGCCCAGGACGCAGGCGAAACCCCGGCTGCCCGCAGCCCACTCCTCATCATTGGGACCGAGCGTGTTGATCGTGTAGCTGGTGGACAGGTCGAGCCCGTAGCGCTGTGCGTAGTCGCTGGTGCAGGTGGCCGTGACCTGAGGGTCATTCCTCATGGCCTCGGTGGCGGTGGAAGCGGTCGTGGCCGGATCGAAGGTTCCGCCGGCGAAGACGATCCAGTCGGCCTGGGAGCAGTCGGCCTGGCTGATACTCGTGCCACCCACGACCGAGGTCGTCCGGCTCAGGCAGGTTCCCAGAGGCCACGGCATGTCGTCGGAGTAGGGGATGCCCTGGGCGTTGACCTGCGCGGGAGCCGGGGCGGTTGACGGGGAGGGTGAGGCCTTCCGGGAGCCGGGGACGGTTGCCCAGGTCGTGGTCGAGGGATGGCTGCCGGCACCCTGCTCCGCCCGGGCACCGGCATGTGGGATGGGCGAGGCAGAGGCCCGCTGGGACGCTCGGCTCGCCGAGGGCACCGAGTCGATGAGCCTGATGGCTCCCAGCACGGCGGCGGAGATGACGACGCCCGCTGTCACACCCAGTGCCAGGAGCATCAGGGCCCTGCTCGAGTGGCGTGAGCCGTCTGTAGGCGTCAGGATCGACGCAGGGCGGGGGTGGGGAGGACGCAGTGCCGAGTGAGGGGCGTTCAATGCGACGTTCGAGAGCTCACCGGCCCGAGTCAGTGCCTCGGTCAGCTCGTTGCCGTCGCGGTACCGCTGAGCGGGGTCGGGGTGCAGTGCCCGGTCGAGCAGCGGACGTAACACCTCGGGGATGCGCGTGTCGGAGGTGTCCACGGGCACCGACAAGTGGTTGATGATCTCCGGCAGGCTCTGGGGGGCGCCGTCGGCTGTGCGTCGAGGACCGCGTCCGGTCAGGAGCGCGAAAAGAACGGCCCCCATCGACCACACGTCGCCCCTGGGTGAGGGCGCGGCCAGGGTGAAGGCCTCAGGGGGAGCGAAGTCCGGCGTCATCGTCTCCAGGGTGACGGAGGAGTCGATGCCCTCGCGCTGGATGGCGGCCAGGCCGAAGTCGCTCAGACGCGGTCCTCCGTAAGCGTCAATGAGGATGTTTCCGGGCTTGATGTCGCGGTGGAGGACTCCGGCGTCGTGAGCGGCGCCCAGGGCGGAGCACACGGCCGAGATGATGCTGACGGCCTGGGCGGCGCTGAGCTCGCCGCGCTGCAGGACCTGGGCCAAGGAGCCTCCGTCACAGCGTTCCATGACCAGGTAGGGGCGCCCGTCGGGAAGCACTCCGGAGTCAATCAGCGAGACCGCGTTCGGGTGCCCGCTGATCCGGCTGGCGGCCGCCATCTCCCGCATGAAACGTCGGCGGTTGCGCTCGTCGTGCAGCGGCCTGGAGTCGATCTTGACAGCCACTGGGCGCCCCAACGAGAGCTGCTCCCCGGCGTAGACGGTGGCGAATCCTCCCTGACCCAGCACCTGTCCCAGACGGACACCGGGTACAGGCGGTGCGACGTGCGCAGAAGCACCGGAAACAGGGAGGGGACTGCTCATGGGCACATGATCGTTGGGCGTGCGCATCGGCGCAAACCCGCCAATCCCTGAGCCTCATCGTCCAGGGGGTGCCCGTCTGCGTCGGGCGCCGTCGGCTACAGCGTTGCGGGAAACCGTGAGGGCCTCTTGCCGACGTATGTCATTCGGCAAGAGGCCCTCACAGGGGCGCACCCCCTGAAGACGGATCCCGTCCAGAGGTGACTGACTGCGTCGCTCAGGCGGCGTGCGTGCAGGTCGGGCAGGTGCAGTCCTCGCAGGTGCACGAGGAGCAGGAGTCCGAGCAGTGCTCGCACGAGCAGGTGTTGTGGTTGCAGGTGGGGCAGGTGCAGTCCTCGCACTCGCACACGGCACAGGGGTCCGAGCAGTGCTCGCACGAGCAGGTGTCGCACTCGTCGTAGTGGCCGTTGTCCTCGTGGTGGGCGTGGCCGTTGTGAATGTAGTCCACGTGGTCTCCGTGGATGACGGCGAGGTGCCCGCAGTCGGGGCCGTGGGTGTGCTGGTGGGCCTCAGCGGGGCGGTGCTCAGTGGTGGCAGTCATGATCGTGCTCCTTCGTGTGCTCGAGGGTGTCGATGAAGATGGATGCGACATGGTCGTCGATGAGGGAGTAGCTCTGGCGCTTGCCGTCGCGGACCGACTCGACCAGGTGGGCGTTGCGCAGGACCCGCAGGTGGTGCGAGACCAGGGGCTGGGAGACACCGAGGAACGTCACCAGCTCGGTGACGTCAGCCGGTGAGCTGATGAGGCGGTAGACGATGCTCGCCCTCATGGGGTGAGCCAGCGCCTTGAACAGCTGCACCACGGCCGAGTCCTCCCCGAGGGGGGCCTCCGGTGGGGTGGCGACCTTTCGCATACAAGGGATTTTATATCAACTTGCCTTGATGTCAAAGCGCTCTTCCGCGGAGTGCGCTCGTGCGGCTCATGTAGCATTCCGGCCATGTCATCGGTGACCTCAGACAGTGGTGGGCGCGTGTGCGGCGACGAGCAGCGCATGATCTTCGGGCACCGGGGCCTGAGCTCGCTGGCCCCGGAGAACACCATGGCCGCTTTCCGTTGTGCGGTGGATCATCGGGTGACGTGGGTGGAGGCCGACGTCGACGTCATCGCCGACGGAACGGTCATCATCTGCCATGACTCCACCCTGGACCGGACCACGAATCGCACCGGTCGGTACGACGATCTGACGGCGGCCGATCTGGCGGACATCGACGCCGGAGGCTGGTTCTCCCCTCGGTTCGCGGGTGAGCCGCTTCCCACCCTGGGCGATCTCATCGACCTCATGAACGACACCGGCCTCAACGCCAATATCGAGATCAAGCCCAACGGGACTGGCAAGGAGGCGAGCCTGCGTCTCATCGACGGCGTCATCACGCAGCTCGAGCGTCTGCGTCCCGATGTCAAGGTCATCGTCTCCTCCTTCAGCCACCTCCTGCTCCACCTGTTCAAGCAGCGCGCCCCTGAGGTCCCCGTGGGGTGCCTCTACGAGAGGCGCGCACTGTCGGACGACTGGAGGAGCACGCTGGAGATCGTGGGCGCCGACTACATCCACCCTGAAGACTCCGGCCTGACCCGGCAGCAGGTTCAGGAGTTTCGGGCCGCGGGCTACGGCGTCAACGTCTGGACCGTCAACTCGCCAAGTCGGGCCAACGAGCTCTTCAACTGGGGGGTCACCGGCGTCTTCTCCGACGTCGCCCACCAGATCCCTGGCTGCTGATGGCTGTCTGTGCCTAGAACGCTATGTGAGAACCATCACCCGGGGTAGGGTAGGGGTATGGCACGTTACATCGAGCTCCACCCCGTCAACCCGCAGACGCGTCTGGTTGAGAAGGTCGTCGACACGTTGCGCGACGGCGGCCTGGTCGCCTACCCCACCGACTCCGGATACGCCCTGGCCTGTGCGCCGGGCAACAAGGAGGGACTGGACCGGATCCGCACCATCCGCCAGCTCGACGGCAAGCACAACTTCACCTTCGTGTGCGCCGACTTCGCCCAGGTCGGGCCGCTGGCCATCGTGGGCAACAACGCGTTCCGGCTCATTAAGCGGCTCACCCCGGGGCCGTGGACCTTCATCCTCAAGGGCACAAAAGACGTGCCCCGGATGACGCTCAACCCCAAGAAGCACACGCTGGGCGTGCGCATCCCCGACCACGCCATCACCCAGTCCCTCGTCGCCGAGTTCGGCGCCCCCATCCTGTCCTCCACCTTCATCCGCCCCGGCCAGGAGGAGCCCGAGACCAACGGATGGGAGATCCAGGAGTCGCTGGGCCACCTCATCGACGTCGTCATCGAGGGCCCGGTCGGGCAGGGCGAGCCCACCAGCGTCGTCGACCTGACCGACGACGTCCCCGAGGTGCTGCGCGAGGGCGCCGGAGACGTCAGCCTCCTGTGACCGACCTGTGATCGATTCGGCCATCGCCGCGCCGGCGGTGCTCGCCGGACCCACCTCCACGTCAGACCTTGCAAGCCCCTGAAGATCGTGCGGCCGCGGGCCCGGCGGCTGGGGAGATAGGGTCGGCGCATGGACCTGTTCGAGTCGGCCGGCACGGATGACGCCGGGATCCCCGCGGACTCCCACGCGCCGCTGGCGGTGCGGATGCGGCCGCGCACACTCGATGAGCTTCAGGGGCAGGCGCACCTGCTCGCTCCCGGATCGCCTCTGCGCCGCCTCGTGGAGCCGGCTGAGGCGGGCAGGGGCGCCCATGCCGGTGAACGGGGTGGCGCCGCACGGCCGTCAAGCTCCTCCCTGTCCTCGGTCATCCTGTGGGGCCCACCCGGAACTGGCAAGACGACGCTGGCCTACCTGGTGGCACGGGGCAGCGGCCGCCGGTTCGTGGAGCTGTCGGCGGTCACGGCCGGCGTCAAGGACGTGCGCGCCGTCGTAACCGATGCCAGGCGCCGTCTGGCGGCGGGGGAGGAGACGGTGCTGTTCATCGACGAGGTGCACCGATTCTCCCGCTCCCAGCAGGACGCCCTGCTGCCCAGCGTGGAGAACCGGTGGGTGACGCTCATCGCGGCCACCACGGAGAACCCGTCCTTCAGCGTCGTCTCACCGCTGCTGTCCCGCTCCCTGCTCCTGACGCTCCAGCCTCTGGGGGCCGATGACATCGGGCGCGTGATTGATCGCGCGCTGGATGACGAGCGGGGCCTGGCCGGCGCCGTGGGCATCAGTGAGGAGGCTCGCGAGCAGATCGTGCGCATGGCCGGCTCCGACGCCCGCAAGGCGCTCACGGTGCTGGAGGCCGCCGCCGGCACGGTCCTGGCGCAGACACCTGCTTCCGGTACGTCGCCTCTCATCGAGATCGCCGACGTCGAGCGGGCCGCTGACGTGGCGGCGGTGCGTTACGACCGCGCCGGAGACCAGCATTACGACGTCATCAGCGCTTTCATCAAGTCGATGCGCGGCTCGGACTCCGACGCCACGATGCACTACCTGGCGCGCATGATCGCCGCCGGGGAGGACCCCCGCTATATCGCCCGCCGCATCGTCATCCACGCCGCCGAGGACGTCGGGCTCGCCGACCCGACGGTGCTGTCCACCGCCGTGGCCGCCCAGCAGGCGGTCGCCATGATCGGGATGCCGGAGTCCGGGCTCATCCTGGCTGAGGCCGCGCTCGCCGTGGCCACCGCTCCTAAGTCCAACGCGGTCACTGTGGCGCTCAACGAGTCGCTGGCCGATGTACGGGCCGGTAAGGCCGTGGCCGTGCCCGCTCACCTGCGCGATGCCCATTACGCCGGGGCCGAGGGGCTCGGGCACGGCAAGGGCTACCGCTACCCGCACGACTTCCCCCACGCCGTCGTCGGCCAGCAGTACCTGCCCGACGGGCTCGAGGGCAGCCGGTACTACCGGCCCACCGGAAACGGCTTCGAGAAGCAGCTGGCCTCCCGCCTCGAGGCGGTCAGGCGCATCCTCGATGAGCGATAGCGGGCATCGTGAATGCCTCAGGTGGGGTCGGGCAGAGCTTGAGGACCGTCTCACACCGGGCGGTTCCAACCTGGGTTTTCGCCGGTGAGCACGCTACAGTTCTCGAGTTGTCCACATCGGAGACGGAAGGCGCCTGCTGCAGGTGCTACCGGCCGACGACGATGCGGACCTCCTGGGGTCCCGGCCCGAACTGAGGCTTGACCCCGCGCCGTCGGCTCCTGCCACGGCGTGCGACCATCGATCCGACAGGAATGACACACATGAGCTCTTCACGCTCCCGCCGCCAGGTGCGCCTCTCTCGCGCCCTCGGTATCCCGCTGACCCCCAAGGCCGTGCGCTACTTCGAGCGCCGCCCCTACGGCCCCGGTGAGCACGGCCGCGCCCGCCGTCGCACCGAGTCCGACTACGCCGTCCGTCTCAAGGAGAAGCAGCGTCTGCGCGCCCAGTACGGCATCCGCGAGGCCCAGCTCCAGCGCGTCTTCGAGGAGGCCCGTCGCGGCCAGGGCCTGACCGGTGAGTCCCTCGTTGAGCTGCTCGAGATGCGCCTGGACGCCCTCGTTCTGCGCTCCGGGATCGCCCGCACCATCGCCCAGGCCCGCCAGGACGTGGTCCACCGCCACATCCTCGTCGACGGCAAGGTCGTGGACCGCCCCTCCTACCGCGTCAAGCCCGGCCAGACCATCCAGGTCCGTCCCCGCTCCCAGGTGATGGTGCCCTTCCAGGTCGCCGCCGCCGGTGCGCACCGCGACGTGCTGCCCCCCGTCCCGGAGTACCTCAACGTGGACCTCGAGAAGCTCTCGGCCACGCTGGTGCGCCGCCCCAAGCGCGACGAGGTCCCCGTGACCTGTGACGTCCAGATGGTCGTCGAGTACTACTCGCGCTGACCCTCACGCCCACCTGACGCCGGGGCGCCCCGGACCCATGAGAGGTTCGGGGCGCCCCGGCGTGGGAGTACGCTCACCACGGAGCAACTCGACCGGCTCCGCGCCCGCAGGCGACTGGCTCCACCGTCTCCGCCGCGTACCTGGCCGGCCGGTCGGCCACACCACACCGTCCACCCGCCCAGCACCAGGCCCAAGAGCCGCAGTGCCTGGGCACACCTCGAACAGGATGAGGACCCCATGCGCACATCCGAGATCCGCAGCCGCTGGCTGGACTACTTCGCCGCGAACGAGCACGAGATCCGGCCCTCGGTCTCCCTGGTGTCTCCCGAGCCCTCCATCCTGTTCACCGTGGCCGGCATGGTGCCCTTCATCCCCTACATCCTGGGTACCGAGGAGGCCCCCTGGCCCCGGGCCGCCTCGGTGCAGAAGTGCATCCGCACCAATGACATCGACAACGTCGGTATCACGACGCGCCACGGCACCTTCTTCCAGATGAACGGCAACTTCTCCTTCGGCGACTACTTCAAGGAGGGGGCCATCTCCTACGCCTGGGGCCTGCTGACAGGCAGCCGCGAGGAGGGCGGCTACGGTCTGGATGGGGACCGGCTGTGGATGACGATCTGGGAGGAGGACCAGGTCTCCCTGGACTACTGGACCCGTGAGATCGGGGTTCCCGCCGAGCGGATCCAGCTCCTTCCCTTCAAGGACATCTCCTGGTCCACGGGCCAGCCCGGCCCGGCCGGCTCCTGCTGCGAGGTCCACTACGACCGCGGCCCCGCCTACGGGCCCGACGGCGGTCCCGCCGTCGACACCCAGGGCGACCGCTTCCTGGAGATCTGGAACCTCGTCTTCGACGAGTTCCTGCGCGGAGAGGGCAAGGGGCACGACTTCGAGCTCCTGGGCAAGCTCGACCAGACGGCCATCGATACCGGTGCCGGTCTGGAGCGCCTGGCCTTCATCATGCAGGACAAGCCCAACATGTACGAGATCGACGAGGTCTTCCCCGTTATCAAGGCCGCCGAGGAGCTGTCCGGAAAGGCCTACGGCCGCGGCTCGGCCGGCCCCGAGGCGGGCGAGGCCTACCACGATGACGTGCGCATGCGGGTCGTCGCCGACCACGTGCGCTCCGCCCTCATGCTCATCTGCGACGGCGTGCGCCCCGGCAACGACGGCCGCGGCTACGTTCTGCGCCGCCTCATCCGCAGGGCCGTGCGCTCCATGCGCCTGCTCGGCGTCGACGAGGCCGCCATGCCCACTCTGCTGACCGTTTCGAAGGACGCCATGAAGGCCTCCTACCCCGAGCTGGAGACCGGCTGGAGCACCATCTCCGAGGTGGCCTACGGCGAGGAGGACGCCTTCCGCCGCACCTTGGCCGCCGGCACCACGATCCTGGACACCGCGGTGGCCTCGGCCAAGAAGGAGGCGGGCCGCTCTGGGCGTCCGCTGGTGTCGGGCAAGAGCGCCTTCGAGCTGCATGACACCTACGGCTTCCCCATCGACCTGACCCTGGAGATGGCGGCCGAGCAGGGGGTCGATGTCGATGAGAGCGCCTTCCGCAGCCTCATGAACGAGCAGAAGGAGCGCGCTCGGGCCGACGCGCGCGCCAAGAAGACCGGACATGCCGACATCCGCGTCTTCCGCGAGCTGGAGAAGGAGATGGGCGGGGGCTCGACCTTCCTGGGCTACACCGAGTCCTCCGCCGATGCTACCGTCACCGGGATCCTCGTCGACGGCGTCCCGCAGAGCGTCGTCACCGCCCCGGCCGAGGTCGAGGTCGTCCTGGACCGGACTCCGTTCTGGGCCGAGATGGGTGGCCAGCTCGCCGACCAGGGCACGATCCGGTTGGCCGACGGCGGCACCGTCGAGGTCGACGACGTCCAGGCCCCCGTCAAGGGGCTGCATGTCCACCGTGGCACTCTGACCGAGGGCACGATCGCGGTGGGGGAGAAGGCCTTCGCCCAGATCGACTCGGCGCGCCGCCTGGCGATCGCCCGGGCCCACACCTCCACCCACATGGTGCACAAGGCGCTCCACGAGATCGTCTCCGACAATGCCACCCAGGCCGGCAGCGAGAACTCGCCCTCCCGCATGCGCTTCGACTTCCGCCATGGCTCCGCCCTGGCCTCGGACCAGATCTCCGGCATTGAGGAGCGGGTCAACAACAGGCTGTCGGAGGACCTGGCCGTCACCGACGAGGTCATGGACATCGACGCCGCCCGCGCTGCAGGCGCCATGGCCCTGTTCGGGGAGAAGTACGGCAAGCAGGTGCGGGTCGTCTCCATCGGGGGTGACTGGTCCAAGGAGCTGTGCGCCGGCACTCACGTGCCCAGCACCGGCCACATCGGCCGCATCGCGGTGCTGGGCGAGTCCTCGATCGGCTCGGGCGTGCGCCGCATCGACGCCCTCGTCGGTGAGGGCGCCTACGGCTACCAGGCCAAGGAGCACGCGCTGGTCTCCCAGCTCTCCACCATGGTCGGGGGCCGCCCCGAGGACCTGCCCGAGCGAGTCGAGAGCCTCATGACGCGCCTGAAGGAAGCCGAGAAGCGCCTGGCCGCGGCCGAGCAGGCGGCGCTGTCGGCGCGCACGGCCGGCATCGTCTCCGACGCCGTCCGGCTGGGCGAGGTCCGTCTGGCCTCAGCCGACCTTGGGACCGTCGGCTCGGCCGACGCCGTACGCTCGCTGGTCCTCGACACCCGCAGCCGACTCGGTGACGCCGAGCCCGCCGTCGTCGCCATCGGCGCGGTCGTCGGCTCGCGTCCGGTCGTGGTGGTGGCCACCAATACCGGTGCCCGTGACCAGGGCATCCGTGCCGGTGCCCTGGTGCGCACCGCCGCCCAGGTGCTGGGCGGCGGAGGCGGCGGCAAGGACGACCTGGCCCAGGGCGGTGGTCAGAACCCTCAGGCCCTGGACGAGGCGCTGCGTGCCGTCGCCGAGCAGATCCAGGCCTGATCCAGGAAACCGGCCCGCCCCGCACTCGCAGCAGATCCTGTGACAGACTCATCGGCTCAACCGGACCCGACGCAATTCCGTCCCGGCGTACGCATCGCCTTCGACGTCGGAAAGGCACGCATTGGTGTCGCTCGTTGCGATCAGGACGCGATCCTGTCGTTTCCTGTGGTAACTCTCAGGCGGGACCGCTATGGTGCAGACCTCGACGAGGCCGTTGACCTCGTCGAGGAGTACGGTGCCTTCGAGGTGATCGTCGGTCTGCCCAAGCACATGGGCGGCGGCAGCTCGAGCTCGACCAGGGACGCCCGCCAGTGGGCGCGAGACCTGGCGAGCCGGCTGCCTCAGCGGGTGTGCGTCCGGCTGGTCGACGAGCGGCTCACCACCGTCTCTGCTCACCGGGATCTGCACGCGGCCGGCCTGAAGGAAAGGAGCTTCCGCGGTATTGTCGACCAAGCGGCATCGGTCGTCATCCTCGAACAGGCCATCACCACTGAGCGGATGTCCGGGGTCCCGGCCGGTGAGCGAGTCCACCCGATCAAGAGAGGCAGAGCGTGAGCCACGACGATTTCTTCGCCGAGCTCGGCATCCAGCGCGATGAGGACGCTGGTGACGCCAAGGACAAGCCCAAGAGCCGCAGGCAGCGGCGTATGGAGAAGGTCGAGCGCCGTCAGCGCAAACGGCGCCGGCACTGGCTGACGAGCCTTGTCATCGTCATCACCCTCGTGGCCGTCGGCGTCCTGGGCTACAAGGCCATCGGGATCATGCGCGACGCCTCCGCCCAGGCGACTCACGCCGAGGACTACAAGGGTGAGGGCGAGGGCGAGGTCACCGTGACGATCCCGGAGGGGGCCTCCGGAGCTGATATCGGTGACATCCTCCAGAGCAAGGGTGTCGTCGCCTCCGGCAAGGCCTTCACCAATGCGGCGAAGAACAACCCGAAGGGCAATACGATCCAGCCGGGTACCTACAAGCTCAAGAAGAAGATGTCCGCCAACTCCGCTCTCCAGGCGCTGCTTGATCCTGAGAGCAAGGGCGATCACACACTGACCATCCCCGCGGGTGTCTCCAAGCAGATCGTCAAGGACCGGCTCAAGAAGGTCGGCAGCTTCACCGATGAGCAGATCGAGGCGGCCTACGCCGACTCCGCGGCCATCGGTCTGCCCGCCGAGGCCGGCGGCAACGTCGAGGGCTGGCTCGCCCCGGGCACCTACGACGTCACTGAGAACGCCACGCCGAAGGACCTGGTCAAGAAGATGGTCTCCCAGACCGTCACCGAGCTCAAAGAGCTCAAGGTGCCCAAGGAGGACTACCAGAAGGTTCTGACCAAGGCCTCCATCGTCGAGCGCGAGGTCAACAGCGAACGGTACTACGGGCAGGCAGCGAGGGTCATTGAGAACCGTCTGTCGCAGACAGACGGCGAGACCCACGGCCTACTCCAGATGGACTCGACAGTGCAGTACGGCCTGGGACGTTATGGAGGCATCCCCACCGAGGCGGAGACTCAGGACGCCAACAACCCGTACAACACCTACGTTCACAAGGGTCTCCCGCCCGGGCCGATCGGCAGTCCCGGCGAGGCGGCCATCAAGGCGGTTCTCAACCCGCCGGCCGGGAGCTGGCTCTACTTCGTCACGGTGAACCTCGAGACCGGTGAGACCCTGTTCGCCTCCACCAACGAGGAGCAGAAGGCCAACACCAAGAAGCTCAACGACTACTGCAAGAAGAACCAGGAAATCTGCAACGGCGAGAAGAAGAGTGGCTGAGTCACCGGCCGAGGTGATCCGCCACCGTGCTGCCGTCATCGGCAGCCCGGTGAGCCACTCGCTGTCACCCGTGCTGCACCGGGCCGCCTACGCCGGGCTCGGACTGGACGGCTGGTCCTACGAGCGGCGCGAGACGGACTCGGAGGCGATGTCAGCCCTGCTCGCCGAGCTGGCCTCTCCGGTTCAGGCCGGTCCGGCCTGGGCGGGCCTGAGCGTCACCATGCCCCACAAGCAGACGCTTCTGGCGCGCCTGGACGTCATCGATCCTCTCGCCGAGGCCGTCGGCGCCGTCAACACCGTGGTGGCACAGCGCAGCGGTGCAGGAAGCGCGCTCCTGGCCGGCTTCAACACCGACGTCGCCGGTATCGTCGGCGCGCTGCGGGAGGCCGCCCGTACACAGGCGCCGGACCGTCCGGATGGCTGCCTGCGAATCGAGCAGGCCGTGGTGCTCGGATCGGGGGCCACCGCCTGCTCCGCCCTCGCGGCGCTCGGAGAGCTCCGGGCCGGCCGGATCACCGTCGTGGCCAGGCGACACGCCGGCCCCGGTCGCGCACTCAGCGCCGCGCACCGCATGGGGCTGGACATTGAGACTCTCACCTGGAAGCCGGCCGACTCCGCCTCCAACACCGAGGCGGCCGGGCGTCTGGCCGCAGCCGACGTCGTCATCTCGACCCTGCCCGCACATGCGGCTGACCCGCTGGCGCACCCACTGAGGCAGGCACTGGACCAGGCCGAGGGCACCCGCCCAGGAGCCGTCATGCTCGACGTCGTCTACGCCCCCTGGCCCACCGCCGTCGCCGGTGCCTGGGCGCACGCCGGGGGAGCCCTCGCCCCGGGCTGGCTCATGCTCCTTCACCAGGCCGTGCCCCAGGTGCAGCTCATGACCGGGCAGCAGCCCGATATCGATCTCATGCGTACCGCGCTCCTCGCGGCCCTCGCCCCCACCGCGGATACCTCGAGAACCTCACACTGACCCGCGCAACATCGACGCTCCAGGTCGGGCGACGCCAGCGGCGGCATCGGCGTGTGAGAGTATCTACCCCATGCTTCGATGGATGACGGCCGGGGAGTCCCACGGCGAGGCTCTGACCGCGGTGCTGGAAGGCGTGCCCGCGGGTGTGCGGATCACCAGTGAGGACATCCGGGCAGCACTTGCCCGGCGTCGCCTGGGGCATGGGCGCGGTGCCCGCCAAGCTTTCGAGTGCGACGAGCTGCGGGTTCTGGGAGGCATCCGCCACGGGAGCACCATCGGCAGCCCCGTCGCCCTGCAGATCGCCAACTCCGAGTGGCCCAAGTGGTCCACGGTCATGAGCGCCGACCCCGTGGCCCCCCACGACCTGCTCATCGACGCCGGCACCGGTGACGAGCGCGAGATCGCCCGCAACCGCCCGCTGACCCGCCCCAGGCCCGGGCACGCGGACCTGCCGGGGATGCTCAAGTACGACCTGCCCGAGGCCCGTCCGGTCCTGGAACGGGCCTCAGCCCGCGAGACCGCCGCCCGCGTCGCGCTGGGGGCGGTGGCCGAGGCCCTTCTGGAGCAGGTCGCCGGTATCAGGCTGGTCAGCCACGTCGTGCGGATCGGATCGGTCGCCCTGCCCGACGACGTACCCCCGCCGAGAGCTGAGGACACCGAGCGCCTGAACGCCGATCCCGTGCGCTGCACGGATTCCGCCACCAGTGCCGCCATGGTCGCCGAGATCGATGCCACCAGGAAGGACGGTGACACGCTCGGGGGCGTCGTCGAGGTCATCGCCACCGGTGTCCCGGTGGGGCTGGGCACCCACGTCAGCGCCGACCGCCGCCTCGACGCGCGACTGGCGGCCGCGCTCATGGGGATCCAGGCCGTCAAAGGCGTGGAGATCGGTGACGGCTTCGCCGAGGCGGCTCGGCGGGGCTCGGCAGCTCACGATGAGATCGTCTCAGTGGACTGTGGAAGGCTCACCCGGTCCACCAACCGCGCCGGCGGCATTGAGGGCGGTATCTCCAACGGCTCCGATGTGAGGGTACGTGCCGCTTTCAAGCCGATCTCCACGGTGCCCAGGGCACTGCGCACCGTCGACCTGGCCACGGGCGAGCCCGCCGCCGGGCTCCACCAGCGCTCCGACGTGTGCGCGGTCGTCCCCGGAGCGGTCATTGCACAGGCCATGACCGCCCTGGTCCTGGCCGATCTTCTACTGGACAAGACCGGGGGAGACTCAGTTGACGAGGCCCGACGCAACCTGCGTTCCTACCTGGACCGCATCGCTGAACGGACGCAGTGGCGAACCGAGCGGTGAATCTTGTGGCAAGTCGCTCTGCTCGGGCGATACTGATACGACCCACAGCGATCTCGACGGAGAGGGAGTCACGATCATGACCTGGAAGCGTGTTCCGACCATCGCTCTGCGCGACGACCAGCTGCCCCTGGTTCTGGTGGGGCTGCCCGGCGCGGGCAAGACCACTCAGGCCAGGCTCCTGGCCCAGGCCCTGGGCGTCCAGGTCACTGACACCGACGCTGAGATCCGCCGGCGCGCCCGCATGACGATCCCAGAGATCTTCGCCGCCGAGGGGGAGGAGAGCTTCCGCGACCGCGAGCACCGGGCCATGCGGGCAGTCCTGGACTCCCCGGCTGCGGCTCAGGGTGTCATCGCCCTGGGCGGGGGAGCGGTGCTGCGCCCTGAGAACCGAGACCTGCTGCGCGGTCACACAGTCATTTACCTGTCCGCCTCTCCGAGCACTGCGGCCAAGCACGTGGGGGACGGGGCCGGGCGCCCGGTCATGGCCCCGGATGCGGACTCGGACCAGGCCCGTGCCGCTCAGCAGCGCTGTGAGGAGCAGGGCGAGTACGCGGGCGTCCTGGCACGGATGGAGGCCCTCCATGCTCAGCGCTCGCCGCTGTACTCCGAGGTCGCCACGCTGACCGTGCCCACTGACGGGCTCAGTCCTCAGCAGGTCGCCGCTCTCATCCTGGTGGCCCTGGGGGTCCAGACCTCTCAGGCAGTCGGTGTCCTGGCCCCCATGGCCGAGGCGCAGACGGACTCGCCCGCTTCCCCGGACGGGGCCGAGGCCTCGCCTCGGCGCGTCCGCGTTCGGCCCGCGGCAACCACCGAGGGCAGCAGCGGCGCACGGAGAGTCACCGTCGGCGGCCAGAGCCCCTACGACGTCCTCATCGGCCACGGGATTCTGGCCGAGCTGCCCCGCATCGTGCAGGGCGCCCCCGGTGCGGGTGCCGGAGGCATCGCCGTTATCCACGCCAAGGCGCTGTCCGACCGTGCCCGCGCCGCCGAGGCGGCACTGACCGCCGAGGGGCTGCGCGTCCTGCGCCTCGAGGTCCCCGACGGGGAAGCGGCCAAGAAGGCGCGCGTCGCGGAGTACCTGTGGGAACGGCTCGGTTCCTTCCGCCTGGGCCGTGACGGACTCGTCGTCGGACTGGGTGGCGGAGCGACGACGGACCTGGCCGGTTTCGCGGCCGCGACCTGGCTGCGAGGTGTTCCCGTGGTTCAGGTGCCCACCACGCTTCTGGCCATGGTGGACGCCGCCGTGGGCGGCAAGACGGGAATCGACACTCCGGCGGGCAAGAACCTGGTGGGTGCCTTCCACCCGCCGGCCGCCGTCATCGCCGACCTGGAGATGCTCTCCACTCTGCCGGCCGCGGAGCTGCGGGCCGGACTCGGAGAGGTCATCAAATGCGGCCTGATCGCCGATTCGGTCATTCTCGACCGGGTCCTGGCCGATCCCGCCGACTGCCTGACCTGGGACTCGCCAGTGCTGGCTGACCTGGTCACCCGATCCATCGCGGTCAAGGCCGCCGTCGTGGGGGAGGATCTCACGGAAGCCGGCCTGCGGGAGGTTCTCAACTACGGGCACACCTACGCCCACGCGATCGAAAAGGTCACCGACTACTCCTGGCGTCACGGGGAGGCGGTCGCCGTCGGCTGCGTCTTCGCCGCTGAGATCGCCCACCGCAACGGCAGTCTGAGCAGTGACGCACTCGCCCTGCACCGCCAGAGCCTGGAAGCGGTCGGTCTGCCGACCCGCTTCCCCGAGGGGGAGGGGCGCTGGGAGGAGCTCAAAGAGGCCATGATGAGCGACAAGAAGGTGCGCGGCGGCCGGCTGCGCCTCGTCCTGCTCGATGACATTGCCAGGCCCGTGCGGGCTCAGGCGCCGGCGGAGAGTGTTCTCCTGTCAGCTCATGAGGCCGTCACCGGTGGGGCCGAGCGGGCAGAAGGGAACCGCGGTTGAGCGCCACGGCACCGGGCTCCCTCATCCTCATCGGCCCGCCGGGTGCCGGCTGCTCCAGCGTGGCCCGTGCCATTGGGAGTGCCCAGGGACTGACCGTGCTCGATCTGGGACAGCTCGTCGCCGACGAGCTGGGCACCCGCCCCGACCTGGCACTCGTCGCGGTGTCGGAGAACGACTACCGCCGCATCGAGGCCTTAACCGCTGAACGGCTCCTGGAACGCGCCGAGACCGGGGGCCTCGTCGTCGCCCTGGGATCGGGCTGCCTCGAGGCCACCGGAGTGCGTCAGGGCCTTGAGCGCCTCAGGCTCGCCAGTCGCGGAACTCACCGTGTCGTGTCCCTGACGTGCGCCACCCGGGTCCTGGCCACCCGTAACGGTCTCGACGCACCGCGGTCCGTGGCCCTGGGAACCATCCACCACCAGTTCGTCCAGATGCTCCACGAGCGTCAGGCCCGGTGCCAGGACCTGGCCGACGTCGTCGTCGATACCACCTCAACGACCCCAGATGAGGCCGGTGAGAAGGTCATGAGTGCTGTCGGAGCCAATTTGTCCCGCCGCTCGTGATCGGTGCGACACGCTTGTCGCCGGGGGAGGGCAGTGCCTCGCGGTAGGATCAGCGCGTCCCAGATGCAATGCAACAGTGAGGAAACCCTCGTGGCCACGACGAACGACCTGAAGAACGGCATGGTGCTCAACCTCGAGGGCCAGCTGTGGCAGGTAGTGGAGTTCCAGCACGTCAAGCCCGGCAAGGGCCCCGCCTTCGTGCGTACCAAGATCAAGAACGTCCTGTCCGGCAAGACCGTTGACAAGACCTTCAACGCCGGCCTCAAGGTCGAGACCGCCACTGTCGACCGGCGCGACATGCAGTACCTCTACAAGGACGGCGACGACTACGTCTTCATGGACGTCAAGTCCTACGAGCAGACCTACGTCCCCTCAGCCACCGTCGGTGAGGCCGCCACCTTCATGCTGGAGAACCAGGAGGTCATCGTGGCCTTCCACGAGGACTCGGTGCTGTTTGTCGAGCTGCCGGCCTCCGTGGTCCTGACGATCTCCCACACCGAGCCGGGCCTGCAGGGCGACCGTTCCAGCGCCGGTACCAAGCCCGCCACGGTCGAGACCGGTGCTGAGATCCAGGTCCCGCTGTTCCTCAACACCGGTGACAAGGTCAAGGTGGACACCCGCTCCGGCTCCTACATCTCCCGCGTCAACGACTGATGACCGAGCATCCCGAGGAGGTCTCGAGCCACTCGAGCCCCGCATCGCGCCACCCGGTCACCGCCCGCACCAAGGCGCGCCGGCGTGCCATCGAGATCCTCTTCGAAGCCGACCAGCGCGGGATGCTGAGCTCCGAAGGCTCCGAGGAGCTGCGCTCCTTCGCGCAGTTGCGCGCCGTCAGCTCGGCCAACCACACCGAGGCTCCTGCCTACACGCGGGAGATCCTCGACGGGCTGTGCGACCATCTGGGCGACGTCGACGAGACGATCCAGACCTACGCCCAGGGGTGGACCCTGGGACGCATGCCGGCCGTCGACCGCGCCATTGCTCGAGTCGCCACCTGGGAGATTGTCTACAACGACGAGGTGGATGCGCCCGTCGCCGTGGATGAGGCCATGACGCTGAGCCGGATGCTCTCCACCGACGAGTCACCCAGGTACCTCGGTGGACTTCTGGGGCGTATCGGAGACCTCGCGGACACGTTGCGCTGAGTCACGGAGCGCAGGGACTCACGGCATGGGGATGACTCCCTATGCCGTGAGTTGCGTCCGTCCGGCACCGGCGGCCTAGGCTGAGGCCGCCCGTTACCTTGTTGGTGGTCCCGGGTCGTCCGGGGCTGGGCCAGCTGCTGTGGGCATGATGTCTTGCCCCTGTCCTTAGATGATCCGGGGGGTGTTGTCACCCGCAGCAGCCGGGCACTGGTGACCGCTGATAAGGGGAACGACCCATCGAGTGTGAGGTCTTTCGTAACGTGGGTGCGGAACCGGTCGTCCACCGGCTGGCCCCACACCCATGCAGCGAGAGGCGGCACGAAGATGAATACCGAGGACATCGAGGTCTTCATCGGCATCGACGTCGGTAAGAGCGAGCACTGGGCTACGGCCCTGAGCCGGGAAGGGCGGAAGGTCTTCGACAAGGCCCTGCCCAACGACGAGGAGCGCCTGCGTGCTCTCTACAAGAAGCTGGCCGATCACGGACACCTGCTGGTGGTAGTAGACCAGCCCGCCACCATCGGGGCCCTGGCCGTGGCAGTGGCTCAGGACATGGGCATCACCGTGGGCTATCTGCCCGGACTGTCGATGCGGCGCATCGCCGACCTGACACCGGGCAGCGCCAAGACCGACGCCAAGGACGCGGCCGTCATCGCCGGCGCGGCCAGGAGCATGCCCCACACCCTGAGAGCCATCAACGCCTCGGACGAGGACGCGGCCGCCTTGTCGATGCTCACGGGATTCGACCTGGACCTGGCCCGCCAGGTCAACCAGAGCGCTAACCGGATCCGGGGCCTGTACACCCAGATCCACCCCACCCTCGAGCAGGTGCTGGGGCCCTGGCTGGAGCACGACGCCGTCCTGGAGGTCATCGCCGCCTGGCCCACCCCAGCCGACCTGAAGCGAGCGGGCAAGGCAAGGATCGACGCCAGGCTCAAGAAGCACGGGTGCAGGCGGCACGCCACCTGGGCCGGCCAGATCGTCTCGGCCTTGGAGCACCAGAGCGTGGTGGTCGCCGGCACCGACGCCGCCGCAGTGGTGCTTCCTCACCTGGCCAGGCAGCTCATCTCCCTGCACGCTCAGCGGGCCGATGTCGCCGCCCAGGTCGAGGCCCTAGTGGAGGCCCACCCTCTTTATGAGGTCCTGATCTCCATGCCCGGGATCGGGGTCAGGACCGCCGCCGTCTTCCTGGCCGAGACCCTGGGCAAGACCTTCGACACCGGCGCCCAGCTGGCCTCCTACGCCGGGCTCGCTCCCGTCACACGCCGCTCCGGCTCATCGATCCGTGGCGAGCACGTCTCCCACGGCGGCAACAAGAGGCTCAAGCGCGCCATGTTCCTGTCCGCCTTCGCCTCCCTGCGCTCCGACCCCGTCTCCCGGGCCTACTACCAGCGCAAACGAGACCAAGGCAAACGCCATAACCAGGCCGTCCTCGCCCTGGCCCACCGCCGCATCCTGACCCTGCACGCCATGATCCGAGATGGAGCCCTCTACGACCCACAACCAGCCACGAAACTACCCGCCGCCGCTTGACACACCACATAGGGGCACCCCCCCTCTGCCGATGCTGGAGTACTCCGTGAGTCAGCTACCTCCCCCGGATCCCAACGACTACCCCTATATCAAGGGCATCGGCGCACCGCAGGAAGGGGTAAGCGGCGTCGACAACCCTGTAGCAGTACTGTCCGGCCCCCACGTGGCCGACTACCCCTGGGCGGGATCGGGAATGCCCTACCCCGCCGGGCCTTATCCCTTCGGAGGCCTCCCGCCGTCTCCAGCAGCTCCCGGAGGTTATCCATGGAACGGACTCACGCCTGTTCCTCACGGTCCCTACCCTCCGATGGGACTGAACCCGGTTCTTGGATTCACCTGGAACGACCCGGTCCTCATGTGCGAGCGCAAGCGTTCCGCGACCCGCAAGGTCTCGCTCACCAGCGGCATCATCGGGCTCATCACCATGATGATCCAGATGGCCATCATCGTCACTATGTTCCTCGGCGTCGGGTACGCGGGGCAGCAGGGCGAGTTCTTGCTGTTCATGTCCCTTCTCATCGTGGTCCTTGCTCCGATGGCCGTTGGCCTTGGATGGGTCATCACCTTCATCCTGGCTCTTGTCGCCTGCATTCAGGCCCGTTCCCGCATGCCTCAGGTTCAGCCGGACGGATGGATCCAGGCTAAGACGCCAACGCTGGCGCTGCTGGTCACCAGCATCGTGACGGGACTACCCACCCTCATCATGTACGTGTTCCTGTACGAGGCGCTCTCACGTGACTACACCGAAGATTTCATCGATGGCTTCCTGGAGCCATTACTCATGTTCTGCGGCCTGACTCAGGTCCTGATCGTCGTAGGGTTCGTGTTTCTGCTCCGTATGAGCAAGGCGCTGGACCCGGCGGTCAGAGCATCTCAGGCCCCGGGAAAGCAGCCCGCATGATCTGTTCGCAGCAGCGATGCGAAGTCGGGCACCAACGTGCCATCAAGATGCTTGTCGACGCCGATCAGTGCAGGATGCTGGGTGTTGGGACAGACAGCGTCGAGGCTCATGGCATGGGGCGGGCTCCCTTTGCTCTGAGCTGCACCCGTCCGACGCGGTTGACCTAGGCTGCGGCCATCCCCCTTGCCGATGCCGGAGTACCCCCATGAGTCACCTACCTCCCCAGAATCCCAACCGCGACCCCCGTATCGTGGACGCTGGCTACGTGCGGAACGCCCCCGCGCCTGTTCCTTACGGCCGCTACAACCCTTCGGTGGGGCAGATGCCTACTGCTGGCTTCGGCTCGATCGACCCGGTCTTGATGGAGGTTCAGCGCAAGCGCTCCGCGACCCGCAAGGTCTCAGTCACCGGCAGCATCATCGGGCTCATCACCATGATGATCCAGATCATTGTCACCACCTACGAACTCCTCACTGTCAACCTGCGGGGGGAAGAGTACCTGGGGCTCGCGCTCCTTGCGCTTCTCATGATGATTGCGGCCCCGATTGTCGTTGGCCTCGGGTGGATCGTGACGTTCATCCTCGGTCTTATCGCCTGTATTCGGGCGAACTCCCGGACACCTCAGGTCCAGCCCGACGGATGGGGCGAGGCCAAGAGCCCAACGTTGATGCTGCTGGTGGCGAGTATTGTGGCTGGACTTCCCACCCTCACCATTTATGTTGCTTGGTTCTCGGAGGGCTCGTCCGAGTCCGTTCTCACATCTCTGCTTGTCGCCTGCGACCTGGTGGAGGTTCTGATCTCAGTGGGCTTCATCGTTCTGCTCCGCATGAGCAAAGCACTGGACCCAGTAGTCAGAACGTCTCAGGCCCCGGGAAAGCAGCCAGCATGATCTCTACCCAGCGCCGATGAGAACAACGGGCGCCGCACAAGCTACTCATCCATCGCCCGTACCACGATGTAGTCAATATCCACCTGGGCCTGTGTGAAGCCCTCGTGCTTGAGCCGTCCCCGGTGGATGCTTCCACTGTGCGTGGTCAGGCAGACGTGGTAGGCAGCGTTGTGACCGAAGCAGGCATCGAACTCCTTCTGCGATGCTGAACGCAAGACCTCGTGGTAGGGCTGACCGTCGAAGAGGAAGAGAATGCTCTCGGGGGTCTTCTCCATCCCGTAGGTGTGCCACTGTGTGAGATCGGGCCGCGGTGAGACCCCCAGGTTGCTTCCTTTGCCTCCCGCCTGGCCGTAGTGCACAGTCGACTCGGCGATGCCGGTGGCGCTGCCGCCGCCGTAGGTCTCCACGACATCGATCTCGCCCCCGTTGTTATCGTCGTCCGCCCGCAACCAGATACCGGCGAAGAGTCCCTCAGCCGACTGGGGGAAACGTGCCCTGGTCTCCAAGGAGCCGTAGACGAAGGAGAACAGTCCCTGCGTGGTGACAAATGCCTGGTCGACGTGGCGGAGGGTCGGCTCCTTGTCGAAGCGGTTCTGGAAGCCCTTGAGGGGGGTGGCGCGCTTGCGCCACAGGACGTGCCCGACACCGTTGCTGACGCTGTGGGTGTCATGGGTGAACACCCCCCAGTCGTAGCTGGTGCAGGACTCGGGCTCCGAGCGGTTGTCCCGCCACCGTGACGGGGAGAAGTCCGATCCGTCAGAGAACTGCTCATTGAAGATGACGCTGCCGAAGTCGTAGGAGGACTCCGCCGCCGCTGCCTGCGAGGGGGAGACGAGACCGGCGGCAGCCAGTCCTGCCCCGGCGCTGAGGCCGGTGATGATCGAACGTCGAGAAGGGAGTGTCATGAGGGCGTTCCTTGCTTGAGAAGAAGTTGCTAATACAGCAGCAACACCGGACCGTGCCTGCTCTGCGACATCGTTCAGCTGTCAATCGGGCTCAGATGGATCCGGCACTCACTTCTCAAGCACTCGACATGTTGTGACGATCTCGCAGTCAGCGTCTGATGACGCCTGAGCATGGGGCTAAGACTAAACATTGTTACGGACATTTTGTAGGTGCGAAACACGTCCTGTTGCGACCGTCGTCAGACGCTGAGCCGTTCCGCAGCCGTTGGCGTGACCTTCGTCTCCGAAGGTCGTGCTGTGTGGACGAGCACATCCCGCCGGAGGTGACGTACACTCGATGGCGACCAACATCCTTTAAGTCCGTCCTGAGAGGCGGGGAAGGAGGCCTGAAATGGCCGAAAGTTTGTCAGGCGCCTCTGGCGCACCGATCCAGGGCAAGGAGATCCTCGGACCTCCCGATATAGCCCGCTCCCTGTTCCGTATCGCGCACGAGATCCTGGAGCGCAACCACGGGACGCAGGACATCGTCGTCCTCGGGATCCCCAGTGGGGGAGCACCACTCGCGCACAGACTCGTCGAGGCGCTCGCTGTCGCCGCGGGAGAAGGGACTCAGTGGTCCGAGCAGGCCGAGCAGGCACCGGCCGCCGCCAAGGTCCCGGTCGGCACCCTGGACATCACCATGTACCGCGATGACCTGGGACGCCACCCCATCCGCGTTCCCCGTCCCACGGAGATCCCCCAGGGCGGCATTGACGGCAAGGTCGTCATCCTCGTCGACGACGTCCTGTACTCCGGGCGCACTATCCGGGCCGCGCTCGACGCCCTGGGCGCCGTCGGCCGCCCCCGGGCCGTGCAGCTGGCCGCGCTCGTGGACCGCGGACACCGGGAGCTGCCCATCCGAGCCGACTATGTGGGTAAGAACCTGCCGACCTCCCGCACCGAGAAGGTCGTGGTGTCACTGACCGAGCTCGGCGCCTCCACCGACGCCGTCACCATCGTCCCCGCAGACGTCCCCACTGAGCGTTCGAGTGAGCGCAGCAACCAGGAGGCCACCCGATGAAGCACCTGCTCTCCGCCAAGGACCTGACCCACGACGAAGCGGTCATGGTCCTGGACACCGCCGAGGCGATGGCCGCCACCCAGCGTCACGCAGTCAAGAAGCTCCCGACGCTGCGAGGCAAGACCGTGGTGAACCTCTTCTTCGAGGACTCCACCCGCACCAGGCTCTCCTTCGAGGCCGCCGCCAAGCGCCTGAGCGCCGACGTCATCAACTTCTCGGCCAAGGGCTCCTCAGTGTCCAAGGGCGAGTCCCTCAAGGACACCGCCCAGACGATCATGGCCATGGGGGCGGACGCCGTCGTCGTGCGCCACTCCGCCTGCGGTGCAGCGCACCTGCTGGCCCACGCCGGCTGGATCAATGTGCCGGTCCTCAACGCAGGTGACGGCACCCACCAGCACCCCACCCAGGCCCTTCTGGACGCCATGACGCTGCGACGCTGGTACGTCCCCGGTGCACCCGCGACAGCGGACGGCAGTCCCGCCCCGCAGGGGCGGGACCTGGAGGGTGCCCGCCTCATCATCGTCGGAGACGTCCTGCACTCCCGGGTGGCCCGTTCCAACGTGGACCTCATGACGGCTCTCGGCGCGAAGGTCACGCTCGTCGCCCCTCCCACACTGCTGCCCGTCGGTATGGACGACTGGCCCTGCGAGGTCTCCTACAACCTCGATGAGGCGATCGAGGAGATTCAGCCCGATGCCGTCATGATGCTGCGCATCCAGCGCGAGCGCATGAGTGCCGCAGGAGGGGGCTTCTTCCCGAGCCCTGCCGAGTACTCCAGCGTCTACGGCCTCACCTCCGCCCGTCGCCGGGCCATGCCGGAGCACGCGATCGTCATGCACCCCGGCCCCATGAACCGCGGCCTTGAGATCACCGCCGAGGCCGCCGACGACCCCCGCTCGCGCATCATCGAGCAGGTCGGCAACGGAGTCTCCGTCCGTATGGCCGCCCTCTACCTCCTCCTCGCTGACGAAGGGAACCAGCTGTGACCTCCCACCTCCTGACCGGTGTCCGCCCCTACGGCGAGGACCCCACTGACATTCTCATCACCGATGGCACCACCACCGCCATCGGCCCTGACGCAGCGGCGAAGGCCCCGGCCGATGCCCAGCGCCATGACCTGGACGGGCTCATCGCTCTGCCCGGGCTCGTCGACATCCACACTCACCTGCGCGAGCCCGGAGGGGAGTCCGCCGAGACCATCTACTCCGGTACCCGCGCCGCAGCCATCGGCGGCTACACCGCCGTCTTCGCGATGGCCAACACCACGCCCGTCCAGGACAACGCCGGTGTCGTGGAGCAGGTACTGCGGCTGGGCCGTGAGGCCGGCTGGGTGGATGTCCACCCGGTGGGCGCCGTCTCGGCGGGACTGGCCGGCGAGCACCTGTCCGACATGGGCGCCATGGCGACCTCCGCCGCCCGGGTGCGGGTCTTCTCCGACGACGGCAAGTGCGTCTCCGACCCCGTCCTCATGCGCCGGGCCCTGGAGTACGTCAAATCCTTCGACGGCGTCATCGCTCAGCACGCTCAGGACCCCCGCCTCACCGAGGGCTCCCAGATGCACGAGGGCGTCGTCTCCGCCGAGCTGGGACTGCGCGGCTGGCCGGCGGTGGCCGAGGAGTCGATCATCGCCCGCGATGTCCTGCTGGCCGAGCACGTCGGCTCGCGTCTGCACGTGTGCCACCTGTCCACCGCCGGCAGCGTCGGGATCATCCGCTGGGCCAAGTCCCGCGGCATCAATGTCACCGCTGAGGTCACGCCGCACCACCTCCTGCTGACCGATGAGATGGCCCGCACCTACTCCCCGCTGTACAAGGTCAACCCCCCGCTGCGCACGGCCGAGGACGTCGAGGCGGTTCGCGAGGCCCTGGCCGATGGCACCATCGACGTCGTCGGCACCGACCACGCCCCGCACCCGGTGGAGGACAAGGACTGCGAGTGGCAGGCCGGAGCCTTCGGCATGACTGGCCTGGAGACCGCACTGAGTGTCCTGATCGAGACGATGGTCGCCACCGGCCGCATGACCTGGCGCGACATCGCCCGGACCATGTCCTCCACCCCGGCCCGCATCGGCCGCCTGAGCGACCAGGGCTGCGAGCTCGAGGTCGGGGCCCCGGCCAACATCACGGTCGTCGACCCCGAGGTGCGCCGCACCGTCGACGCCTCCGCCCAGTGGACCAGCTCCACCAACACCCCCTACGCGGGGATGGAGCTGCCGGGACAGGTCATGGCCACCTTCCTCCACGGCCGTCCCACCGTGCTGAACGGCGCTGCCGTCGAGACACCCGCAGGCTCGGCTCATGCCTGAGCTGAGCCACCGCCCAGCCGCCCTTCTCGTACTGGAGGACGGCTGGGCCCTGCGGGGCCGCAGTTACGGGGCTCAAGGGCGCACCATTGGAGAGATCGTCTTCTCCACCGGTATGACCGGGTACCAGGAGACACTGACCGATCCCTCCTACCACCGCCAGATCGTCGTGCAGACCGTGCCACACATCGGTAACACCGGGGTCAACGATGAGGACGCCGAGTCGGACCGTATCTGGGTGGCCGGCTACGTCGTACGCGAACCCGCTCGGCGGGCCTCCAGCTGGCGCTCCCGCCGGGAGCTGGAGCACGATCTGCGTGACGCCGGCATCGTTGGCCTCTGCGAGGTCGACACCCGGGCCCTGACCCGGCATCTGCGCGAGGCGGGCGCGATGCGTGGCGGCATCTTCTCCGGGGACGCCCTGCCTGCCGGAGGCACTGACCCTGGTGGCCCCAGCCCGGCCTGCATCGACATCTGCCTGGAGGCCGTGCGCAGTGAGCCGCCCATGAGCGGCCGCGCCCTGGCCGCCGAGGTGACCACTCCCTCCGGGTACGTCGTCGAGCCTGCCGGACCGGCCGAGGGACAGGAGCCGGTCGCGGTGCTGGTCGCCATTGACCTGGGCATCAAGTCCCGCACCCCGTGGCAGTTCGCCGAGCGCGGCGTACGCGTCCACGTCCTGCCCCAGTCCACGACTCTCTCCGAGATCCTTGCCCTCAAACCCGATGGCGTCCTGTTCTCCAACGGCCCCGGAGACCCGGGGACGGCCGACGCCGAGATCGAGCTCCTGCGTGGCGTCCTCGACGCACGCATCCCCTTCTTCGGCATCTGCTTGGGTAATCAGCTCCTGGGACGTGCCCTGGGCTACGGCACCTACAAGCTCGCCTACGGGCACCGCGGTGTCAACCAGCCCGTTGTCGACCGCGCCACCGGCAAGGTGGAGATCACGGCGCACAACCACGGTTTCGCCGTCGACGCCCCTGTCGACGAGCCCTCCGTCGCCCCCTTCGACAACGGTCGCTACGGCCGGGTGGAGGTCTCTCACCTGGGACTCAATGACGGTGTGGTCGAGGGGCTACGGGCGCTGGATCTGCCGGCCTTCTCCGTCCAGTACCACCCCGAGGCCGCCGCCGGACCCCATGACGCCGAGCACCTCTTCGACCGATTCATCCGCCTCATGCGGGAGCACCGCCGGGGCCAGGACCGCAAGGACACGAACTGACATGCCTGTTCGCCCTGATATCAGCTCCGTCCTCGTCATCGGATCGGGCCCCATCGTCATCGGGCAGGCCTGCGAGTTCGACTACTCCGGCACCCAGGCCTGCCGCATCCTGCGTGCTGAGGGAATCCGCGTCATCCTGGTCAACTCCAACCCGGCCACGATCATGACCGACCCCGACGTCGCCGACGCCACCTACATCGAGCCGATCACCCCCGAGGTGCTGACCACCATCATCGCCAAGGAACGGCCCGACGCCCTCCTGCCCACCCTGGGCGGGCAGACCGCCCTCAACGCCGCCATGAGCCTGGTCGAGCGCGGTGTGCTCGATGAGTACGACGTCGAGCTCATCGGCGCCTCCGCCGCGGCCATCAACGCCGGGGAGGACCGTGACGAGTTCAAGGACGTCGTCGAGCGTTGTGGCGCCGAGGTCGCCCGCAGCGTGATCGCCCACACCATGGATGAGTGCCGCGCGGGGGTCGATGCCCTGGGCGGATACCCAGTCGTCGTGCGCCCCTCCTTCACGATGGGCGGCCTGGGCAGCGGTGTCGCCTTCAATGACTCGGACCTGCATCGCATCGCCGGGGCGGGTCTGGCGGCCTCCCGCACCACCGAGGTCCTCCTGGAGGAGTCGATCCTGGGCTGGAAGGAGTACGAGCTCGAGCTCATGCGCGACACCGCCGACAACGTGGTGGTCGTGTGCTCCATCGAGAACGTCGACCCTGTGGGAGTGCATACCGGCGACTCCATCACGGTCGCCCCAGCCCTGACCCTCACTGACCGCGAGCTCCAGAGACTGCGGGACATCGGTATCGCTGTCATCAGGGAGGTCGGGGTCGACACCGGCGGCTGCAACATCCAGTTCGCCGTCGACCCGGCCACCGGCAGGATCATCGTCATCGAGATGAACCCCCGTGTCTCCCGGTCCTCAGCCCTGGCCTCCAAGGCCACCGGCTTCCCGATCGCCAAGATCGCCGCACGCCTGGCCGTGGGGTACACGCTCGACGAGATCCCCAACGACATCACCGGCTCCACCCCGGCCTCCTTCGAGCCGACCTTGGACTACGTGGTCGTCAAAGTGCCGCGCTTCGCCTTCGAGAAGTTCCGGGGCGCTGACCCCCGGCTCACCACCACCATGAAATCGGTGGGCGAGGCCATGGCGATCGGTCGCTCCTATACGGAAGCCCTCCAGAAGGCCTTGCGCTCTCTGGACAAGAAGGGAACCGTCTTCCACTGGGACGGACCGGCGCCCAGCCAGCAGCAGACCGCTGAGCTCCTGGAGTCCATCTCCGTGCCCACCGAGCACCGACTGGTTGATCTCCAGCAGGCCGTGCGCGGTGGAGCCACGATTGCTCAGCTCCACGAGGCCACCCGCATCGATCCCTGGTTCCTGGACCAGATGCTGCTTCTTGAGGAGGTGGCCCAGGAGGTCAAGGGCGCGTCCGCGCTCACCGCGGACGTCCTGGCCCTGGCCAAGCGCCACGGCTTCTCCGACGTCCAGGTCGCCTCCCTGCGCGGCATCAGCGAGGACACGGTGCGAGAGGTCCGCCATGCCTTCGGCCTGCGGCCCGTCTACAAGACTGTTGACACCTGCGCCGCCGAGTTCGCCTCACGCACCCCCTACCTCTACTCCAGCTACGACCTGGAGACCGAGGTGGCATCCCGCGAGCGTGAGGCCGTCATCATCCTGGGCTCGGGGCCCAACCGGATCGGCCAGGGCATTGAGTTCGACTACTCCTGTGTTCACGCCGCGATGGCCCTGTCCGATCGCTACGAGACCGTCATGGTCAACTGCAACCCTGAGACCGTCTCCACCGACTACGACATCTCCGACCGGCTCTACTTCGAGCCCCTGACCTTCGAGGACGTCATCGAGATCTACGAGGCCGAGCTGGCAGCCGGACCCGTAGCCGGTGTCATCGTCCAGCTCGGTGGTCAGACACCACTGTCCTTGGCGGCCAGGCTGGCCAAGGCCGGGGTGCCGATCCTGGGAACGAGCCCCGAGGCGATCGACGCCGCCGAGGACCGCGAGGCCTTCGGCGTTGTTCTTCAGCGTGCAGGCCTGCCCGCACCGGCGCACGGCACCGCTCTGAGCGACGACCAGGCGCGCTCGGTCGCCCAGGGCATTGGCTATCCGGTCCTGGTGCGCCCCAGCTACGTGCTCGGCGGCCGCGGTATGGAGATCGTCTACGACGCCCAGGGTCTCGACGACTATCTCCAGCGCGCCGGTCTTGAGCCCGGAGGCGTCTACGGGACCGGGCCACTACTCATCGACCGTTTCCTCGACGACGCCATCGAGATCGATGTCGACGCCCTGTACGACGGCAGCGAGCTGTTCCTCGGCGGCGTCATGGAGCATATCGAGGAGGCCGGTATCCACTCCGGTGACTCCGCCTGCGTCATGCCGCCCATGACCCTGTCCGACACGGAGATCGCTCGCATCCGACGCTCCACCGAGGTGATCGCCAAAGGTGTGGGCGTGCAAGGGCTGCTCAACATCCAGTTCGCCCTGGTCTCCGACGTTCTCTACGTCATCGAGGCCAACCCCAGGGCCTCGCGCACAGTCCCCTTCGTCTCGAAGGCATCCGGTGTGCAGCTGGCCAAGGCAGCGGCCCTCATCATGACGGGGGAGACGATCGCCTCGCTCAGACGCTCCGGTCACCTCCCCAAGGCCGACGCCGCCGTCACCGATCCCGATGACCCGATCGCCGTCAAGGAGGCGGTCCTGCCCTTCAAACGGTTCCGTACCACCGAGGGCCGCGTGGTCGACACGATCCTGGGGCCGGAGATGCGTTCCACCGGTGAGGTCATGGGCTACGACGTCGACTTCCCGCGGGCCTTCGCCAAGTCCCAGGCCGGTGCCTACGGTGGCCTACCGGGAGAGGGAACGCTGTTCGTCTCGGTGGCCGACCGAGACAAGCGAGCCATCATCCTGCCGGTGGCTCGGCTCGCGGAGCTCGGCTTCACGGTCCTGGCCACGACCGGGACCGCACAGGTGCTGCGCCGTAACGGGATCGATGCCTTGGCGGTGCGCAAGATCAGCCAGGGCGTCGGCGACCACGGCGAGCAGACGATCGCCGGACTCATCGAGTCCGGAGCCATCGACATGGTGGTCAACACCCCCAAGGGTCAGGGTGCCCGCGCCGATGGCTACTCCATCCGCGCGGCCACCACCGGTGCCGACCGTCCCATCATCACCACCGTCCAACAGCTCCAGGCGGCGGTCCAGGCCCTCGAGGCCCAGCTGCGCGGTCCCTTCCAGGTTCGCAGCCTCCAGGAGCACATCGCCGCCCGTCGATCCCGGCGAGGCTCGGTATCCGAGTCTCGTCCCATGGCCCCCGTTGACGACAAGGAGACCAGATGAGTTCCGCCGCCGCCCACCAGGGCAGTCGACGCCCCTTCGGATCCCGCCTGGCCGACGCCATGGACGACCACGGCCCCCTGTGCGTCGGCATCGACCCCCACCCGAATCTGCTCGAGGCCTGGGGCCTGGCCGACTCGGCCGCAGGCCTGCGGGACTTCGCCCTGCGGACCATCGACGCGGTTGGAGGACACGTGGCCGCCGTCAAGCCCCAGTCCGCCTTCTTCGAGCGTCACGGCAGCGCCGGCATCGCGGTCCTCGAGGAGACCCTGGTGGCCCTGCGTGACCTCGGCACCCTGTCCGTTCTCGACGTCAAGCGCGGGGATATCGGTTCCACGATGGCCGGCTACGCCCAGGCCTACCTGTCCGACGACGCTCCTCTGGCCTCCGACTCCATCACGGTGTCTCCCTACCTGGGCTACGGGTCCCTCACTCCTGCACTCAACCTCGCCGAGGCCAGTGGACGCGGCGTCTTCGTCCTGGCGCTGACCTCCAATCCGGAAGGAGCCGGTGTCCAGCACGCCGTCAACGGGGACCAGGCCGTGGCCGCCGGCATCGTGGAGGGCGTGACCGCCTCCAACGCCCAGGCCAGTGGCGAAGGCAGGCTTGGCAGCATCGGGCTGGTCATCGGCGCCACCGTCGGCGAGGCCGTGAGCGACCTGGGAATCGACCTGCAGCGCGCCAATGGCCCGTTGCTGGCGCCGGGTGTGGGCGCCCAAGGCGCTGGGCCGGCCGAGCTGGAGGCCGTTTTCGGGCCGGCACGCCGTCAGGTCCTGGCCTCCACCTCACGCGGAGTTCTCAAAGCAGGACCCTCCATTGAGGCACTGCGAAAAGCCGCGTCGGCATCTGCCTATGAGGCCGCAACAGCCCTGCGGTGAGTCTTCAGGTGCTGCAGCCCGCCTCGGATTGAGGGTGTGTGCGGAAACACGAAGTCAGTTGTGGAATATGGGCCCCTGCGAATGCGAGTGCACCTGGCCCGACTTATGCTCGTGGTGCGGGTCACTGGTATTCGACCGGGAGGAGACACACCATGACGCTTCCGACGCTGACACCCGAGCAACGGGCTCAGGCACTGGAGAAGGCGGCTGCGGCGCGATCGCATCGCGCCCGTATCAAGTCCGAGCTCAAGAGCGGCGATCTCAAGCTCTCCGAGTTCTTCACCGCCTCAGAGACAGATGATGTCCTGGGCAAGATGAAGGTCAGAGCACTGCTCATCTCCCTGCCACGTGTGGGGACCACAACAGCTGATGCCATCCTTGCTGACGTGCATATCGCCGAGTCCCGGCGGGTGCGCGGACTGGGAGCGAACCAGAGGGCGGCACTCGTGGAGCGCTTCGGCTAGGAAGGCTGCTTAGACGTTGGGTCGTGCCGGCGGGTTCCGGTAGGCCATGATGTGGCCATGACCGACGTTGCCGCCACACACCCGTCCGTTCCCACTCTCGCCCGCCTGACCGTTCTGGCCGGCCCCACGGCGGTGGGCAAGGGCACTGTCGTCACCGAGCTGCGCAGACGCCATCCAGACCTGTTCGTCTCGGTCTCGGCCACCACCCGTCGGCCTCGTCCCGGTGAGGTCGACGGCGTGCACTACCACTTCGTCAGCGACGAGGACTTCGACTCGCTCGTCGCCAGTGGCCAGATGCTGGAGTGGGCTCTGGTCCACGGCGCGTATCGCTACGGCACCCCCCGAGGCCCGGTCCAGGACCGGCTCGATGCCGGATGCCCCGCACTGTTGGAGATCGACCTGGACGGTGCCCGGCAGGTGCGTCGGGCGATGCCTGAGGCCCGCCTCGTCTTCCTCGCGCCGCCGAGCTGGGAGGAGCTCGTCCGCCGGCTCGTCGGACGCGGTACTGAGGACGCCCATGAGCAGGAGCGGCGCCTGGCCACGGCCCGCACCGAGCTGGACGCGGCCGGCGAGTTCGACCACGTGGTCATCAATGACACCGTGGCGAGCGCCACCGCAGAGCTGGAGAGACTCATGGGATTGGGCAGTTAGAATAACGTGGCTCTGAACTATCGAGATTGAACCGGAGGCATGCACATGCTCGGAACCTCTCCCCAGCCCGAGGGCATCACCAACCCGCCGATCGACGACCTTCTGGAGAAGGTCGACTCCAAGTACGGGCTCGTGGTGGAGGCCGCCAAGCGCGCCCGCCAGATCAACACCTACACCCAGCAGCTCGAGGACAACCAGTTCGAGTTCTTCGGCCCGCTGGTCGACTCCGAGGTCGGCGAGAAGTCCTTGGGCATCGCTCTGCGTGAGATCGCCGAGGACAAGCTCGAGGTCATCCCCGGGGACGTGGCCCGCGCCCGCCGCGCCGAGGCCGAGGAGGCCCGTCGAGCCGCAGAGGCCGACATGTTCAGCGACATCTCGCTGGATGCTCCGGTCTCTCTCGAGGGCGGCGAGACTCCCACCAGCCTCGACGACATCCAGTTCTGAGCCCGGCTCGCCATGGACGAGCCGCACACCACTGCGAGTGAACGCGCCGTGACCGCCGTCGAGCGGCCACGGCGCGTCGTCGTCGGCGTCGCCGGGTCGATCGCCGCCTACAAGGCCCCCTTCGTCGTTCGACTGCTGCGTCAGGCCGGGCACGAGGTCAAGGTGGTGGCCACAGAGTCGGCGTTGAGGTTCATCGGCGCTCCGGCTCTGGCGGCGGTCAGTGGCCGGGCCGTATCCACCGGGGTCTTCGATGACCCGGCCGCCGTCGAGCACGTGGCCGTGGCCGAGTGGGCCGAGCTCGTCGTGGTCGCTCCGGCCTCGGCGGACCTGCTGGCGCGAGTACGGGCAGGGCGGGCCGACGACATGCTCACCGCGACGATACTGACCTGCCAGGCTCCCGTCGTCCTGGCACCGGCCATGCACACCCAGATGTGGGTCAACCCCGCCACCCGGGAGAACGTGGCCGTACTGCGCCAGCGTGGTCTGACGGTCATCGAGCCGGACAGCGGGCGCCTGACCGGCAAGGACTCCGGAGTGGGCCGGATGCCCGAACCCGAGCAGATCGTGTCGCAGGCCCTGGACGTCCTGGCACAGCCCGCCGTCGGGTTCGCGGGAGCGCAGGAGGCCTCGGGGGAGGGCGACAAGCATCTGCAAGGACGGCACGTCGTCATCTCGGCCGGTGGGACACGTGAGCCCATCGATCCGGTGAGGTACCTCGGCAACCGCTCCTCAGGGCGCCAGGGCTGCGCTCTGGCGGCGGCCGCTGCCGAGCAGGGAGCCCGCGTCACCCTGGTGCAGGCGCACGTGGCCTCCGACCTGCTCAAAGCCCTGCCTGCGCAGGTGAGCGTTGTTGCAGCCGGTACCGCCTCGGACATGCTCCGCGTCGTGCGCGACGCCGCCCGCGACGCCGACGCCGTCATCATGGCTGCCGCCGTCGCCGACTACCGGCCTGTCACCGTGGCCGCCACCAAGCTCAAGAAGCAGGCACCCTCTGGAGTGGAGCACTCCGCTGAACCTGCCATGTCCATTGAGCTCACCACCAACCCGGACATCCTGGCCGGGCTGGTGAGCGAACCGCCTCGGCCCGGCCAGATCGTGGTCGGATTCGCCGCCGAGACCGGGGACGAGAACGGTGACGTGCTCTTCCACGGCAGGGCCAAGGCCCGCAGAAAAGGGGCTCACCTTCTGGCGGTCAACGCGGTGGGGGAGGAGCTCGGCTTCGGAGACGTCCCCAACGCCGTCGTCGTCCTGGATGCCCACGGCACGGAAGTGGCACGGGGACAGGGCAGCAAGATGGACGTCGCCCGCCTTGTCATCTCTTTGACCGCTGACCTGGTGAATGCGACCTGAGTACCGGCTTCCGCATTTTCGTGGGTAACGCCACGACGGATCAGTTCCGGCGGTGACTACGATGGGTGCGTGAGTTCCTCCTTACGTTTGTTCACGTCCGAGTCGGTCACTGAAGGTCACCCGGACAAGATCTGCGACCGTGTCTCTGACGCGATTCTCGACGCCATCCTCGAGCAGGACCCCACCGCGCGCGTCGCGGTGGAGACCATGGTGACGACCGGCCTGGTGCACGTGGCCGGAGAAGTCACGACGGAGAGGGCATACGTCGAGATCCCTGAGATCGTTCGCCAGGAGATCTCCGCCATCGGCTACACCTCCTCAGATGTCTGCTTCGATGCTCGCTCCTGCGGTGTGTCGGTATCGATCGGGCAGCAGTCCGCAGACATCGCGGCGGGGGTCGACAAGTCCCTTCAGGCCCGTCGGGACGACACGGACATCGATCCTCTCGACCTGCAGGGTGCCGGAGACCAGGGGCTCATGTTCGGCTACGCCTGCGACGACACCGCAGCCCTCATGCCTCTGCCCATTCATCTGGCGCATCGTCTGGCGGAGCGCCTGGCCTTCGTGCGCAAGCAGGGCATCGTCCCGGGACTGCGCCCCGACGGCAAGACGCAGGTGACGATCGGCTACGACGGCCAGCGCCCGGTGAGCCTGGACAACCTGGTCATCTCCACCCAGCATGACGCGGACCGCACTCGTGCCTGGCTCACCGACGCTCTGCGGACGGAGGTCATCGAGCCGGTGCTGGCCGCTGAGGCCGAGGTCGGTACCGAGCTCGACACCGCCGACACCGACGTCCTCATCAACCCTTCGGGACAGTTCGTCATCGGTGGTCCGGCAGGTGACGCTGGCCTGACGGGACGCAAGATCATTGTGGACACCTACGGCGGAATGGCCCGTCATGGCGGAGGCGCCTTCTCCGGCAAGGACCCCTCGAAGGTGGACCGCTCCGCCAGCTACGCCATGCGCTGGGTCGCCAAGAACGTCGTCGCAGCCGGACTGGCCAGACGGTGCGAGATTCAGGTGGCCTACGCCATCGGCTCCGCTCACCCCGTGGGCGTCTACGTGGAGACGTTCGGGACGGCGGCCGTTCCTGAGGAGCGCATCATGAAGGCCGTCAACGAGGTCTTCGACCTTCGTCCGGCCGCGATCGTGCGCGATCTCGACCTGCTGCGTCCCATCTACCGCGCCACCAGCTCCTACGGCCACTTCGGGCGTCCCGGCTTCAGCTGGGAGGCCACCGACCGCGTCGAGGCCCTGCGCCAGGCCGTCTGAGGCCCGCGTACTCGGGGCGGGAGACTTCCGAGGGGTTGTATGGCAACCGGCTACGACGACGCTTCTGCCTCCGTTGAGTCGGATGGCCCCGCACGTGGTTACGGAGTCAGCAAGCAGGGTGAGCTGCTGGAGCTGCCGGAGCCCGGTCTGCGCACGGTGACGGTGGCCGGGGTCCGTGACCCCGTGGCCAGGGTTCTCCTGGACTCCCCGGTGCCGCACCTCGACCGTTCCTTCGACTACCTGGTTCCTGCGGCGATGGCGCAGCAGGCCCTGCCGGGCACCCGGGTCATGGTTCGCTTCGGTGAGCAGGAGATGCGCGGATGGATCTGGGAGCGGGGGGCCACGACCACCCATATCGGCCGGCTGTCAGCTCTGCGCCGAGTGGTCTCCGACCTCCCGGTCCTGCCGGAGGGCTCGCGTCGACTCATCGAGGCCGTCGCCTCCCGCAGCTGCGGAACACGCTCCGACGTCATCCGTCTTGCGGTTCCGGCCAGGCACGCCACCACGGAGAAGGCTGAGAGAGACAAGGTTCCCCTCGACCTTCCCACCTGGGAGCCGCCGTCCTCGAGTGAGCTCAGCTGGCAGCCTTACGACGGTGGTGAGGAGTTCGTGCGCCGCTTGGCCCACGGTGAGGCTCCACGCGCGGTCTGGTCCGCTCTGCCGGCGCAGGTGCGGCCGGTCGAAGCACGTTCGTCGGACGACGACGGCAGGCCCGTCCCGGTGGTCTCGCCGTGGCAGCTGTGCCTGGCCCGAGCCGTCCAAGCCACCTTGGCGAGCTCTCGCGGCGCCGTCATCGTGGTGGCGACGACCCATCAGGCTGAGACCCTCGCTGCCCGGCTCAGGCGCGACCTGGAGGGGGAACCGGTGGTGGTGCTCTCGGCCGAGCACGGTCCTGCGCGCCGTTATCGGGCGTTCCTGGCTCTCCTGCTGGGGCGAGCCCGGGTGGTCGTCGGCACCAGGGCGGCGGCCTTCGCCCCGGTGCACCGGCTCGGGCTGGCAGTCGTATGGGACGACGGGGACAACCGGTTGGAAGAGCCTCACGCCCCCTACAGTCATACGCGCACGGTGCTCGCCCTGCGCTCGACGTTGGATGGAGCCGGCCTACTCATCGGTGGATTCAGCCGCTCCGTGGAGGCGCAGTCGCTCGTCGAGCAGGGATGGTGCCAGAATCTGGCGGCTCCACGGCACACTGTGCGCGGCGTTGTGCCTCGTGTGGAGGTCCCTGGCCCGGCTGAGCTGGACCGGGAGGGCGCGTCCGGGGCGGCCCGGCTCCCGTCGCTCGCGCATCAAGCACTGCGACGCGCCCTGCAGGACGGGCCGGTTCTCATCCAGGTGCCGCGCGCAGGCTACGCGCCGTTGGTGGCCTGCGCCCGGTGCCGCGAGGCCGCTCAGTGCACTGTCTGCGGTGGTCCACTGGCGATGGACCAACGGGGTCGCACCTCCTGCCGTTGGTGTGCACGTACGGTGGGCCAGTGGAACTGCCCCGAGTGCGGCGGCCATGGACTGAGGATGGCGACGGTCGGTTCCACCCGGACGGGTGAGGAGCTGGGGCGGGCCTTTCCGGGTGTCCCCGTGGTGGTCTCTGGAGCCAGGGAGGCCCACGGCGTCATCGACGAGGTAGACGACGCGCCACGTCTCGTGGTGGCCACGCCCGGGGCGGAGCCGGTCGCCGAGGGCGGATACCGGGCCGTCCTACTCCTCGACGGCGCCGCGCTATCCTCCCGTCCCGATCTTGGTGCTGCCGGAGAGGCGTTGCGCCAGTGGTCCAATGCGGTGGTGCTGGCGGCGCCGTCGGCCCGCGTTGTTCTTCTGGGAGGCCCGGAGCCGGTGGCGGCACAGGCCCTCGTGCGATGGGACCAGGTGGGATTCGCACGCAGAGACCTTCTGGAGCGGGCCGACCTGCACCTACCGCCCGCATGGCGAGTGGCCCGCTTGGACGGGCCGGTACGCGGCGTGGAATCCCTCCTGGCTCAGGCCGAAGCCGATGGCTTTGAGGTGCTCGGCCCGGTGGCGCCACCGCCTGTTCACGGTCAGGTGCTCCCCGGCGCGGCCAGAGCCCTGGTACGCGCTCCGCTGTCACATGGCAAAGCGCTTGCCACCATGCTCAGGGTACGACTGCGGGACCGATCAGCCCGCCGCGAGGAGCCGGTTCGTGTTGAGCTCGATCCCACCCGTTTGTGGTGAGGGAACCGTGAAGATGCAAGGGGAGAGAGGCAGACCCGCTCGGACGGCTCACTAGTCAGCGGTGCTACCCGTCACCACTGTGACCGGCGACGTGGAGGGAGAGCCATGAGGCGACGTAGCGCTCAGCGTGTCACCAGGCGCCTGGAAGGGTGGCATGCCATGGGCCAGGGAGATGAGATCCGTCAGTAGCCCCGCGGCGGTGGACTTGACGTTCCACCCCTCACTGAGCGCGGTGACCGCAGCACCATCCACGATAGCGATGACCATCTCCGGTTCGAGCGGGCTGTCGAGCTGACGCAGCACCCGGCGCAGTGCGGCATTGAGACGTTGCCGCCCCTGACGGTAGGCGTGCTTCACTGGTGATGCCTGGCTGGCTGAGATGAGCTGAAGATAGTGCCCGAAGTAGCCGCCATGGGCGGGAAGAGTCGCTTGGAGGATGAACCGCACCCGTTGGGGGACGTCCGGAACGCCCTTGAAGGCCTCCACCCGGTCGGCGACGTGCTCCGCCCGAGACGCCCACAGTCCGATGTTGACCAGACCCGCCTGATGGAGGAGATCCTCCAAGCCGTCGAAGTAGTAGGTTGTCGCAGACAAGGAGCACCCGGCTCGCTTGGCGACACTGCGGTGGCTGATCGCGGACGGTCCTGACTCACGGATGATGGCCGCCGCGGCTTCGATGATGGTCTGACGACGGTCCTCACCTCGCGGGGTCACTCGCGATTCTGTGCGAGAGCCTGCGGGTACGGACACATCACTACTCGCTGCCTCTCCAGCGTCATCTGCATCAGTACGAGCCATACCCATCATCTTACGACGACAACGCGTTGAAGTCCGTAACAAGACGGTGATAATGACCTCGTGAGCAATCAGTGTCTATTCAACTCGTCGTCAACTGCTCTCAGTGAGTGGGTCAGACTTCGGGGTGAGCCTGCTCCTCAGTCAGCTCCGACCCATGAATCGCACGAGAACGGAAGATTGCCATCATGGCGATCAGCGCGATCACCGTGAGATAGACCGCAGGCGCCAGGGGGGAACCGGTGACCTTGATGAGCCATGTGACAATGAACGGTGTTGTTCCACCAAGAAGCGCATTGGCTCCATTGAAGGATAGGGCAAATCCCGAGTAGCGCACGTTGGTCGGGAAGGACTCAGCCAGGAAGGTGGCCAGAGTTCCATCATTGGCCGTCAACGCTATAGCGAAGACAATCTGACACAGGATGACCACGGCGAGCATGCCCGCAGCCTTCGTCATCACAACGAACAACGGAATCGTGAGCACAATGAATGCGACGCAGGCGGTGATGAGCATGCGACGACGCCCAAAGGAGTCCGACAGATGCCCCATGAGGAAGATCGCCGCAATGTACACGACCAGCATCACTGAGGTAGCCAGAGTGGAAGTGTCCTGGGAGAATCCGAGCTCTTCGTGAACATACGTCGGCATGTAGGTGAGAAGCATGTAGAAGGCGACGGCGTTGAGGCAGGAGACTCCAAAGGTAATGAGGGTCTCATGCAGGTGGTCTCGCAGCAGCAGCCGCAGCGGTTCGGACCAGCTGGTGGCCTTCTGCTCCTGCGGCATCTCCGCGCGCATCTCCTGGTATGCGGGGGAGTCCTCCAGGTGCACCCGGATGTAGCGGCCGATGAGCCCCAGCGGCCCTGCCAAAAGGAAGGGAACTCGCCACCCCCAGGTGTTCATGGCATCGTCGCTGAGGACCGAGAACATACCGGTCACCATGAGTGAGCCGGCAAGGAGGCCACAGGCAGTAGAAGCCGGAACCAGCGACGTGTAGATACCGCGCCGAGCAGGAGGTGCGTACTCGGCAAGGAAGGTTCCGGCACCCGCGTACTCGCCGGAGGCGGAGAATCCCTGAATCATTCGCAGGACAAGGAGGCTCATGGCGCTTGCCATGCCGATAGTCGCGTACGTGGGAAGGAGACCGATGAAGAATGTCGATCCGGACATGATAAGAATCGACCAGGACAGTGCCCAACGGCGTCCCCAACGGTCTCCCCACGCCCCCCATACAACGGCGCCGATCGGGCGCAGAATGAAGGACATCGCGAATACTGCATATGTTGAGAGCAGTTGGACTGATTTATCTGCCTCTGGGAAGAAGGCGTGACCAATGACGGTGACCAGGTATCCGTACGAGGCGTAGTCGAACCACTCAATGAAGTTTCCGATGAAGCTCGCCTTCGCTGCACGCCTCAGTGCGAGACTTCGTTCTGAGTCCAGATGATGGTGTTTCGTGCTTCCTGAGTGGGAGGTGTTCATAGCCTATGACTCCGGCTCGGTGGATGTCGACGATGACGTAATGGTCATCCCAAGGTGAGACGTTGATGACTCTACATGTGATCCTGTCTGCCCGCTGGGAGTTGGCGCAGGCAGACAGGATCACAAGGGGATCAGGACGTAGATGCGCGTGATTTCCGGGCGATGGCATCCACGATGATCGGGGCCAACCCACCGCCGACAATGAGCAGTCCGCCGATCATCCCCATGGGGGTGAGCTTCTCTCCCCAGACGAGCAGGCCGCACAGAATGGCGACCGGACACTCCCAGTAGGAGATCGTCGAGTACTCAACGGCAGGCAGGTTGCGCCCTGCAACGACCAAGAATCCCAGCGCGAACAGGCCGCAGACGAGGAAGAGGGCCACTGCCCACATCCAGTTGGTGGCGGTGAAGGTGGAAATGCCGTGCCAAGGACGCAAGACGATGGACATGACCAGCGTCGCGCAGGCGGCCCAGAAGAAGTTCCACACACCGCGAACGATTGAATCAACGTCCTTACGGTACCCGTAGAAGAACAGTGCCAGACCATAGAAGATTCCGGACAACAGGCCTAAAATATCTCCTAGGCTCTTCTGAGGGAAATCGGGCGTTGAGGCAGACAGATCCAGTCCGAAGGTCAGACTCCCGTTCTTGAAGTCGATAATTCCAATGGTCAGCAGCATTCCTATGAACACAAGAGAAAGGAAGATGCCGGAGAGCACGCTGATCTTCTCTTTGCGGAAAATGCGTGCGAGCAGTGCGCAGAACAAGGGTCCAGTGTAGATGAGAAAGACAGCGTTGGAAATGGTCGTCATCAACGTCGAGGAGATGTAGCACCCCAGGGACAGGCCGATGCTCACTCCTCCCAGGATCACGGTGGTGCTCAGGCGGGTGCGGCGGAACAGCCCGGCCTTCCCGGTGAAGATGAGGATAAGAATGAACCCGAGTAGTCCAACGCTCATGCGGCCGAAGGCCAGGAACGAACCGATGACGGACTTGTCGGCGTGAGCGAGGCCGGCGGTCGTGCCACGACTGATGGTGCCGACAAGCCCCATCCCGGTGGCGGAGAGAAGCATGGCGATGGCGCCCAGCTTCTTGTTCATGACGTACTCTGTGACAGAGGATTCAGCGGACGATGTCTGTGACATGGCAGTTGTGTCTCCTGAGTTCTCCCCCGGCGTGCGCGACGGACCGGCATCCTTGCCAGGTCTCGCGCGGTCAGGAGGGCCTTCCCAGTCCTATGGAGCGTCCGCTGACCGCGCTGCGAAGAGCAGAGCCGGGTAACGTGCGGGGCGGCAGCCCGGTCCCATGAGCCGCCGCCCCGCACCCTTGAGATCAGACCAGAGTCGGGTCAGCGACCTGGTTGGGGAAGTAGTCCTCGCAGCCACCCTCACGGTAGACGTCGGCCGTCGCGCAGTGCAGACCACCGCCGAAGGCGTAGGCGTCACGGAAGGGAACCGGGATGACGTTCATGCCGAGCTTGTCCATCTGCTCCATCTGGTGGACCTCACTGGCCTCAACACACACGGTCTTGTGGTCGATGACCAGGCAGTTCATGGACAGCCAGACGGAGGAGTAGCACAGCGGCGGCGGAACCTCGTGGGCCGGGGGAGCCGCGTCGACGATCTGCCAGTCATTGGCCTCGAAGATCTTGCGCTGCTCCTCGGGCAGGCGGCGGTGTGGGTTGTTGATGATGAGCCCGGGCCGCAGCGGCACGAAGGTGGCGTCGATGTGGATCGGGTAGGGGTCGCCGGGGAAGTTCACTGCGTGCACCCGAAGGTCCGGGTAGTAGCGCTTGAACCACTCCATGGCCTTGCGGTTGGTGGTCAGACCGTGCTGGATGAACAGGTCCTTACCCACGCGCATGACGTCGGCCGCGTCCCACATCGGCTCGACCTCAGTGGTCACGAAATCCTTGGCGGCGGTGCGCTCAAGGCGCTCCTCCAGGGAGATCCGCTCGTCGTAGTAGTTGTGCTTGTAGGACTTGTCCGTCAGTCGCGGACGAGGGGCCTGGGTCCACTTGAACTCCGGGTCCTCCTCGAAGTACTGGTTCATGAGGGGCCAGTAGGCGAGGTACTCGAAGTAGCGGCAGCGGAACGAGTTGGCCGACGCCATGATCTCGTCACCGATGGTGAGCAGGATGTCGCGCGGGGGCATCTGGGTGAAGCCCGACTCCGTGCGGAAGTCAGGCGTCTGGATGGCCTGGTTCCACTGCAGCGGCGTGGGGCGGTCCACCTGGACGCCCAGACCCTCGAGGATCTTGACGTAGTTGTCGAGCTGCTCGTTGGCGGCCTCAACGGTGGCGGTGGGGCGGGGGCCCCACATGCCGCGCATCTCGGAGTCGATCGGCACCTTCTCAGAGGTGGCGGGCTCCTCGGGAGGAATAACCGAGAAGTCGGCGCGTCCGACGATGACACGCTTGAGAGGGTCGAAGTCGTTCCAAGAGTTGACGATCTTCGTCATGAGTAAGTCACTCCTTTGTGCTCGATGTGTGATGAGTGAATGAAGACAAATGATGTGGCTATGGTTCAACATTGTCATTCTACTCTGAACGAACCGCAAATGTAGCCGTAGGAGTATATGAGTGTAAGAATGATTGCTGAACCGTGGCACGGTCATTGTGGGTTAAGGGTGTTCACCACCTCCTTGAAAGACCGATGCCGTTGCTCCGGTCAGGCCCTGCGGATGCGCGTGTCGAGTTGCTCGGGAATTGGGGGATGGATATCGTCCGGCCCCCCGTAGTTTCCTCCGGGAGTCACGATAGTCCCTGCGTGGCCCTCAATGATGGAAACGGCGTCCTCAAGACGTCCGATTGCCGCCATATCACCAGTCAGCTCAACAAATCGGCACACCGCCTCAACCTTTGGTCCCATGGAACCACTGGGAAGTCCCATGGACCGCAGCTCTGCCGGCGTCGCCCTCGGAACCTGTTTCTGGTTCTCGGTGCCGAAGTCCTGAAACACTCCATCAACGTCCGTGAGGATAAGAAGCGCATCGGCCTCCAGGGCCTCGGCCATGACCGACGCCGTGAGGTCCTTGTCGATGACGGCTTCAATACCCTTGAGGGTGCCCTCCTCGCTGCGGACGACGGGCACACCGCCGCCTCCGGAGCAGACGACGATCGCACCGGCATCCAGCAGGGTGCGCACTAGACGGGTCTCGATGACGCGCTGCGGCATGGGGGAGCCGACGACGCGGCGGTAGTGCTCGCCGTCGGGCTTGACCACCCAGCCCCGCTCCTCAGCCAGCTTCTCGGCCTCCTCCTTGGTGTACACCTCTCCGACGAACTTGGTGGGGTTGGAGAAGGCCGGGTCACCGGCCATCACCAGGGTCTGATTGACCATGGCGGCCACGTGGCGACCGGGCAAGGCGTTCTGCATGGCCTGCAGCAGCCAGTAGCCGATCATGCCCTGCGTCTGGGCACCGAGGGTATCGAAGGGGTAGGGCTCGGAGAGGCGCTCGTCATTGGCGGACTGCAGGGCCAGGACACCCACCTGGGGGCCGTTCCCGTGAGTCAGGACCAGCTCGTGCTTCTCCGCCAGCTTGGCCAGCTCGTGGGCCGCGATCTCGACATTGCGGATCTGGGTACTGGCGTCGGGCTTCTCCCCCCGACGCAGCAGGGCGTTTCCTCCGAGGGCGACGACGATTCTCACAAGTCAGTCCCACTCTCCCAGGGTCGCGACCATCACGGCCTTGATGGTGTGCATACGGTTCTCGGCCTGGTCGAAGGCGACGTTGCGCTCGGTCTCGAAGACGTCGTCGGTCACCTCCAGGCCCTCCATTCCGGTCTTGGCGAAGATGTCCTCACCGACCGTGGTGTTGCGGTCATGGAAGGCCGGCAGGCAGTGGAGGAACTTCACGTCCGGGTTGCCGGTGGCCTCCACCAGCTGGGCGTTGACCTGGTAGGGCGCGAGCAGGGCGATGCGCTGATCCCAGACCTCCTTGGGCTCACCCATGGAGACCCACACGTCGGTGTAGAGGAAGTCGACGCCCTTGACGCCCTGGGCGGTGTCGTCGGTGATGAGGATGCGGGCGCCGCTGTCCTTGGCCAGCTTCTCGGCCTGAGCCACCACCTCGGGAGAGGTCTGCAGCTCCTTGGGGGCCACCATCCGCACGTCCATTCCCATGAGGGCCGCCGAGATGAGCAGTGAGTTGGCAACGTTGTTGCGCGCATCGCCCAGGTAGGCGAAGGAGATCTGCTCGATCGGCTTGTCGGCGTGCTCCAGCATGGTCAGCTGGTCGGCGAGCATCTGGGTGGGGTGCCACTCGTCCGTCAGTCCATTCCACACCGGGACGCCGGAGAGCTCAGCCAGAGCCTCGACGTGCTCCTGCTTCTTGCCGCGGAACTCGATGCCGTCATAGAAGCGGCCCAGCACCCGAGCGGTGTCCGCCACGGACTCCTTGTGGCCCATCTGGGATCCGGAGGGGTCGAGGTAGGTGGCCTGTGCGCCCTGGTCGTAGGCGGCGACCTCGAAAGAGCAGCGGGTGCGCGTCGAGGTCTTCTCAAAAATGAGAGCGATGTTCTTACCGGTCAGCCGCTTCACCTCGCGGCCAGCCTTCTTGTCCGCTTTGAGCTGGGCGGCCAGCTCGAGCAAGGAGCTCCACTCCTCGGCCGTGAAGTCGAGCTCTTTGAGGAAACTGCGGTTGTGCAGGGGGTGGGACATGAGGATTCCTTCGTCCAGTGTGGTGATGTACTGACAGTTCTTCTTATGTGTCGGCCAGGGCCGACTCAGGCAAGCGGGTCCCGCAGGGTCGGGCAGCTCATGCAGTGTGGACCACCGCGACCGCGACCGACTTCCGAGCCGGGAATGGTCAGGACCTCGATGCCATGGGAAGTAAGGTACTCGTTCGTGTTGACGTTGCGTTCATAGGTAACGATGACACCGGGGGCGATGGCCAGGGAGTTGGAGCCGTCGTCCCACTGCTCACGGGCGGCGGCCATCGAGTCCTGGGGCGTGATGAGAACGTTGAGCTCGTCGACACCCAGGGCCTGGGCGATGACGCGGTACATGTCCTCGGGGGCGTTGCGTGTGACGCTGATCTGCTTGTCGCCGTCCGGGCGCAGCGTGAGCGTCGGCAGCTTCCCCAGGCCGCCGTAGATGGTGAACGTGCCGACGTCGACCATGGTCATCACCGTGTCCAGGTGCATCTGGGCGCGTGTCCGGTTCATCTCGACGGCGACGATCCGGTTCACCGTGCCTCCGGCGAACAGTCGGCTGGCGAGCCTCTCGATGCCCTGCGAGGTGGTGCGCTCGGAGACTCCGACCAGAACGGCGCCGTTGCCGATGATCTGGACGTCTCCACCCTCCACGGTGGCGGGGCCGGCCTGCGTGCCCTCGGACCACACGGGGAAGTCGGAGCCGGCGAAGAGAGGGTGCCAACGGTAGATCGCCTCGTAGTTGATGGTCTCGCGCTGCCGGGCCGGCATCATCATCGAGTTGATGGAGACGCCGTTGTAGATCCAGCAGGACGTGTCGCGGGTGAATAGGTGGTTGGGCAACGGCGGCAGAAGCAGGTCGTCGTCGTCCATGGAGGCCAGCACGAGCGAGTCCGGGCATGAGGTGCGCTCGAGCAGCTCGGCCTTCGTGATCCCGGCGATGAGCACCTCGGCCAGCTCGGCCCCGGACAGCCCCTGGGCCAGGGCGCGCAGCGGATCGGCGGCGCTGGGGCCGTTGGTGTTCTCGTTGACGACTCGGTCCAGGACGTATTGCCTGGCTTCGGGCACCTCCAGGGTCTGGGCCAGCAGGTCGCTGAGGTAGAGCACCTCGATGTCGCGGTCAGTCAGAACTCGTGCGAACTGGTCGTGCTCCTCCTGGGCCCGCTCGAGCCACAGGACATCATCGAACAGGAGGTGGTCCTTGTTCTGCGGAGTGAGTCGGAGCATCTCGTTGCCGGGCCGGTGCAGGATGACCTGGCGAAGCTTCCCGATTTCGGAATCTACGGAGAATTCCATGACTCCCTCTCTGACACAGCACTGTGTCGCCGATATGAATCATGACGCGCATCGCGCGCTCAGACTGTCAAAGTGGTACGCCTGTACCGGATTGGTACGAGCGTACCAGAGTTCCTGAGGCTTGGAAACCCCCTGGTAGGAAGAAGTTCTGAGCGCACCGATTGAGCGGTCGCGATCGGTACGTGACGTTGCTCCCATCAGGTGTTTTGCCTCTTCGGGAGCTGATGTTGAGCAGCCCTGGTCCGCCGGCGCGGCGAACCCGTGTCAGTAGGCGAATCACAAACGTCAAGGGTGATCCGTCCCGGATGGAACCATGCGAGCCTCAGGACGCCGAAGTGGGAGGATGGCGGACGTGAACGCATCGTCCTCCTTGACGACCTCCAGCCCCGCACGCGACGTCAGTGCCGTCGTCCTCGACTACGGCAACGTCCTGTACGCCTGGGAGCCCATGGCGGCCGTCGCCGGATACGTCTCGGCCGACGACTGGGAGGAGTTCGTAGTCGACGGAGGGTTCCTGACCTGGAACGAGCGACTCGACCGGGGAGAGCCCTTCGAACAGGTGCTCGCCGACTACACCCGAACCCACCCCGGCCGCCCCGACTGGGCGGAGATCCTCTCCTTGTACCGGCAGCGCTTCGCCGACTCGCTGACGGGTCCTGTTCCCGGTATGGCCGCCCTGCTCGACGACCTCCTTGGGAGGGGTGTACCGCTGTACGGGCTGACCAACTTCGACGCCGCGCCCTTCGAGCGGGCCAGGCTCCTGGTTCCCCAGCTCGAGCGCTTCGTGGGCATCGTGGTCTCCGGGCGCGAGCACCTGGCCAAACCGGATGCCGCCGTCTTCGACCTTCTTCTGAGTCGCTACCGTCTCCAGGCCTCCAGCACCCTGTTCGTCGATGACTCGGCGGTCAACATCGAGGCGGCCGACCGCCTGGGAATGCGCACCCACCACTTCACCGGTGTGGGACGGCTGCGCTCCGAGCTCATCGCACTGGGCCTGCTCCCCACGCCGGACCGGCATTGAACCCCGCACTGGGTGACTTCGCCCCTTAGACTCAGCCGCATGCGTGTGCTTTTCGCCGGAACCCCCGAGGCGGCCCTGCCCACCCTGGAGGCCCTCATCGCCAGTGAGCACGACGTCGTCGGGGTCCTCACCCGCGCTGACGCTCGCAAAGGTCGCGGCCGGACACTGCATCCCTCGCCGGTGGCGGCCGTGGCTCGCGACGCGGGGCTCGATGTGCGCACTCCGGCAACCCTCAAGGGGGAGCAGGCCGACGACGTGCACGCGTGGGTCAGCTCTCTGAAAGTCGACGTCGCCGTCGTGGTCGCCTACGGTCGCCTGGTCCCGACTGATCTGCTGGACGTTCCTGAGCACGGCTGGCTGAATCTCCACTTCTCGTTGCTGCCCGCGTGGCGGGGTGCCGCCCCGGTCCAGCGGGCGGTCATCGCCGGTGAGGAGGTCACCGGGGCCTGCGTGTTCCGCCTCGAGGAGGGGCTCGACACCGGCCCCGTCTATGGCCGACTCACGGAGGCCATCAGCGGTCGGGACACCAGCGGGGACCTGCTCGAACGGCTGGCGCAGGCCGGGGCGCCCCTGGTTCTCGATGTGCTGCGCCGTGTTGAGGACGGCAGCGTGCGTCCGGAGCCTCAGGACGACGCGCTGGCCACGCTGGCCCCCATGCTCTCCTCGGCCGACGGTCTGATCCGCTGGGAGGATCCGGCGCTTGCCATAGACCGTCGGATCCGGGGCGTCACTCCGGCGCCGGGCGCCCACACCACCTACCAGGGGTCCCGGTTCCGTCTGGGCCCGGTCACCCCGGTACCGGAGGTCACTGATCTGCTGCCCGGCCAGCTGCGCGCCACCAAGCACGAGGTCCTCGTGGGAACCGGGGGCTGCGCAGTCCGCCTGGAGCAGGTCGCGCCCGCCGGGCGCAGCTGGATGCCTGCCGATGCCTGGGCACGGGGGGCGCGCCCGGAGGTGGGGGCCGTCCTGGGGGACTCGTCTCCCAGGAACAACGACGCTGAGAGAACGATCTGATGGGGGAGCGATCGACACGCCGGGGTGCGTCGGGCGGCCACGACGAGAACCGGCGAGGTGCGGGCCATGGGAGGGGCGGCGCTCCTGGCGGGCGCCGGGAGCAACGCGGCAGGCGAAGTGAGCGCGGTGGTCCTCACCAGGGTCGACGAGCCCAGGGCCGGCGCTCCTTCGAGCAGGATGGCCCGCAGACGGGTGCGTCGGCGCGCCCGGCGCGGGGCCGATCTGACTCGGCGCGTCAGGTGGCGCTGGAGGTACTCACCCGTGTTCGCCGCGATGACGCCTTCGCCAATCTCCTCCTGCCCGAGCTGCTGGAGACCGCCGACCTGGATCGGCGTGACGCCGGTTTCGCCACTGCTCTGACCTACGGGACCCTGCGGCTGCGGGGGCGCTACGACGCGATGGCCGCCGCCTGCACGGACCGTCCGCTGGAGCGCATCGATCCGGCCGTGCTCGACGTTCTGCGCCTGGGGGCCCACCAGCTCATGGGCATGCGGGTTGCTCAGCACGCCGCCGTGAGCACGACCGTGGACCTGGCCACCACCTCCTGCGGGCGCGGCGCGGCCACCTTCGTCAATGCGGTCATGCGTCGCCTCAGCGGACGGGACCTGGACTCCTGGATGGACGAGCTACGCCGGGACGCCCCCGATGAGACGACCGCTCTGGCCCGCACCCAGTCGCACCCGGAGTGGATCGTCAAGGCGCTGCGCCAGGCCTTGGTCACCCACGGTCGCAGCGGCGAGGAGCTCGAGGCGCTCCTGGCCGCGGATAACGCCGACCCCGAGGTGACCCTGTGTGCCAGACCCGGCCTCATCGCTCCGGAGGCGCTGGCCAAGGACGCCCGCAAGGCCGGCCGGGTCCACGACGTCGAGCCTCGCCCCGGCAGGATCAGTCCCCTCGCCGTCGTCATGGTCGGGGGAGACCCGGGCCGGATCGAGGCGATCCGCGACTGCCGGGCCGGGGTTGAGGACGAGGGCAGCCAGCTAGTGGCACTCGTTGCGGCACACGCCCCTGTGGAAGGCCGCGACGCGCGCTGGCTCGACCTGTGCGCCGGGCCCGGTGGCAAGGCCGCGCTTCTCGCCGCGAGGGCCGCGCAGACGGGCGCCCAGCTTTTGGCCAATGAGGTCAGCCCCCATCGGGCCGACCTGGTGCGCTCCGCCCTACGAGCCATCGCACCGGACGTCGCCCGGGTGCGTTGCGGTGACGGGCGTGACCTCGGGCGCGATGAGCCCGGCGCCTACGACCGGGTCCTTGTCGACGCCCCCTGCACGGGTCTGGGGTCGCTGCGCCGCCGCCCAGAGGCCCGCTGGCGCCGACAGCCGCAGGACGTCACCGTTCTGGCCGAGCTTCAGCGCGAGCTGCTGGCCAGCGCCCTGCGCGCTGTGCGACGCGGGGGAGTGGTGACCTACGTGACCTGCTCCCCGCACGCCCTGGAGACGACCCTCGTGGTGCGCGACGTGAGGCGGCTGCTGGAGCGCGAGGGCCTGCGCACCGAGCCCCTGCACGCCGGGGACGTCGCCACCCGTCTGGCCCCTCAGCCGCCGGCCGGATCCGACCGGGAGACGCTCCAGCTCTGGCCCCACCTCGACGGCACCGACGCCATGTTCTGCGCCCTGCTGCGCCGCACCAGCTGACTGACCAACCACACCAGCGCATCATGAGGAGCATCCCGATGACGGCCATCCACCCCTCGATCCTCAACTGCGACATCGCCCACCTGGCCGACGAGCTCGACCGGGTCACGGGCGACGCCGGCGCCCCGGGCGCCGACGGGCTCCACGTCGATGTCATGGACAACCACTTCGTGCCCAACCTGTCATGGGGGCTGCCGGTGGTCGAGGCGGTGCTCGCCCACTCCTCGCTGCCCGTGGACGCCCACCTCATGATCCGCGACGCCGACCGCTGGGCGCCGGCCTACGCCGAGGCCGGCTGCCAGATCGTCATCCCCCACGCCGAGGCCACGACGGCGCCGGTGCGTCTGGCGCGCGAGCTCCACCGGCTCGGCGCCGGCGCGGGCATCGCCCTGAGGCCCGCCACCCCCCTGGAGGCCGTTGCCGATGTCCTGGGGGAGTTCGACCTCCTCCTGCTCATGACCGTGGAGCCGGGCTTCGGCGGCCAGTCCTTCATCGAGTCGATGCTGCCTAAGATCCGCCGGGCGCGCGAGCTGGTCGGTGCCAGAGGGCTCGACCTGCGAGTGCAGGTCGATGGCGGCATCACCGCCCAGACGATTGAGCGCGCTGCCGAGGCCGGGGCGGACGTCTTCGTCGCCGGGTCGGCGGTCTACCGGGCCGACGACGCCCTGGCCGCCATCTGCGAGCTGCGTGAGGCAGCCTCCTCGCACCGCCATGATGCTCGCGATGAACACTGACGACGCCGCGGGGCGCTGCCAGCGACCGGTATTGACGCCCTGTTGGAGGAGGTGTTCGTGATGCAGGTGTGACAGCCGATGCGCTGAGCCACTCCGCCCCATCGGGCTTGTGGGAAACCTCAAAGGCGTTCGAGGAGCGAGAGACGTCTTTGCCAGGCCCCCGTTATGCCGCCCCATTACTGGGGTCTCGATTGTTACACCAACGCAACTCTCACTCTTTGTGAGGTTTCCACAAATGGAATGTGGTGCCTCGACCACGTAACGTCATAGTCCAGTGGATCCGCCCCTCGACGATTGTAGGGAAAGCACGGATCCACCCCGCCGGCCCAAGGAGGGCCCGCCGCCAGCCCGGCAGCGTCCAGGTAAGGAGACTCTTGGTGACCCTCTCCCGTATCCTCATCGCCAACCGTGGCGAGATCGCACTGCGTATCGTGCGAACCGCCCGCGACCTTGGGGCGACGTCGATCCTTCCGTACACGCCCGAGGACCTCATGAGCCCCGCCGCAGAGCTCGCCGATGAGGCCTACGCACTGCCCGAGGGATCGTCCTACACCGACGCGGCGGCGCTGCTCGAGCTGGCCCGCACCACCGGCGCCGACGCCATCCATCCTGGATACGGGTTCCTGTCCGAGGACGCCGACTTCGCCCGCTCCATCATCGAGGCGGGGATCACCTGGGTCGGGCCCTCACCCGAGGCCATGGACGCCCTTGGAGACAAGATGAGCGCCCGAGCCACCGCCGAGCGGGCCCAGGTCGCCCCGGTGCCGGGCATCACTGACTCGGTCACCGACGCCGAGACCGTCATCGCCTTCGCCGCCGCCCACGGCTACCCGGTGGCCCTGAAGCGCACCGACGGTGGCGGCGGACGCGGCATCACCGTCCTGCACAACGACGACGAGGTCCGGACCACCCCGGCCTTCGAGTCCGCGGCGCAGGGCGGCGGAACCCTCATCCTGGAGCGGTTCGTCACAGCCGCACGTCACGTCGAGACCCAGTGCGCCCGGGACAGCCACGGTGGTTTCGCCGTGGTCTCCACCCGCGACTGCTCCCTGCAGCGACGCAACCAGAAGCTCCTCGAGGAGGCTCCCGCGCCCTTCCTGCCCGAGGGCGTCCACGGGCGTCTGGTCGAGGCCTCCCGTCGCCTCCTGGAGACGGTCGACTACGTCGGGGTGGCCACCTGCGAGTTCCTCCTGACTCCCGAGGGCGATATCTGGTTCCTGGAGGTCAACCCCCGTCTGCAGGTGGAGCACTGCGTCACCGAGGAGGTCGCCGGCACCGATCTGGTCGAGGTCCAGCTGCGCATCGCCGAGGGCGGTCACCTCGGGCAGGTCAACGAGCCCCGCGGTCACAGCCTCGAGCTGCGCATTACCTGTGAGGACCCCGCCCGAGGTCTGGCCCCCTCCACCGGTACCATCACCCGCCTGCGCTGGCCGGCCGGTCCCGGTATCCGCATCGAGTCCGGAGTCACTGAGGGCGACGTCGTCACCCCCTTGTTCGATCCGATGCTCGCCAAGATCATCATCACCGGTGCCAGCCGGGAGCAGGCCATCGCTCGAGCCCGGCGAGCCCTGCGGGAGACGGTGGTCGAGGGCGTCACCGTGTGCACTGCCCTGCACTCCGAGGTCCTGACCCGCCCCGAGTTCACCGCCCCCGACGAGACCGGGCGGCTGGCTGTGACCACGCGGTGGATCGAGAACGAGGTGCTGCCCGCTCTCGCCGACGCCGCGGCGACATCGCAGGCCGACGGCTCGGCGGAGACGGTCGCCAACCCTCGTACCCGCTCCAGCTACATCATCGAGCTCAACGGCCGCCGCATGCAGCTGACTCTGCCCGACGGGATCCTCGCCCCCTCCAACCCGGCGCGGGGCTTCAGCCCCCGCAGCAACCGGGCCCAGCCGCTGCGCGGCCGTTCGGGCCCAACCCGCTCACCTCGAGGCGCAGCCCCTGGTGAGATCGGGACCTCCAGCGGTGAGCCCGGTGTCATCGCCGCTCCCATGCAGGCCATCGTCACCCGGATCTGTGTGGAGCCGGGCCAGCCGGTCTGCCAGGGCGATCTGCTCGTGGTCCTGGAGTCCATGAAGATGGAGAACTACGTCCACGCACCCAGCGACGGCACCATCTCGGAGATCCCCGTCAGCGCCGGACGCACCGTCTCGGCCGGCGATGTCCTGGTGCGCATGAGCACCCCCGAGAACGACTCCGAGGAGGCCTGAACCGTGACCACCGCCCCCATCACCGGCCCCGGCGCATCTGCCGAGACACCGGCCCAGGGAACCACCATGGCCGACTCGGAGGCCACCACCGCCTTCCGCCAGCGCATCGCCCGCGTCGACCGGGAGGCCGAGGAGCGCGCCGCCTCCCGCCAGCACGCCAAGGGCAAGCGCACCGCCCGCGAGCGCATCAACGACCTGCTCGACGACTCCACCTTCCTGGAGATCGGCCGCTACACCGGTTCAGGCGCCGGCGACAAGGCCCGTCCCTCGGGCGTCGTCACCGGCTTCGGCCAGATCGACGGCCGCCAGGTGGCCGTCTACTCCCAGGACTTCTCCGTCTCCGGTGGCGCCCTGGGCACCATCGAGGGAGACAAGATCGTCCGGCTTTTGGACGACGCCCTGCGCCTGCGCATCCCCGTCATCGGACTCATCGACTCCGGCGGCGCCAAGATCCAGGAGGGCGTGGGTGCCCTGCGCCAGTACGGGCGCATCTTCAACCGCACCTGCGCCGCCTCCGGACTGGTCCCGCAGATCAGTGTCATCCTGGGGCCCTGCGCCGGTGGCGCCGTCTACAGCCCGGCCCTGACCGACTTCGTCATCGCCACCCGCCAGGCCTCCCACATGTTCGTTACCGGCCCCGACGTCGTACGCGCCACAACCGGCGAGCAGATCAGCGCCGAGGACCTCGGCGGTGCACAGATCCACGGCTCGGTCTCCGGGGTCGTGCACTACGTGGCCGACGACGAGGAGGACGCCCTGGGGCAGGTCCGCACCTTCCTGGCTTACCTGCCCTCCTCGGCCGAGCTCGATGCTCCCATGTACGCCTACGACGACAACGACGCCCAGGCCGACGCCGAGGCCGCCCGCAGCGTCGGCGAGATCGTCCCGGCCTCCACCCGGCAGGCCTACGACGTCGTCGAGGTGGTCTCGGCCGTCGTCGACCACGGCGAGCTCGTCCAGGTCCAGGAGGAGTTCGCCCCCAACGTCGTGGTCGGCTTCGCCTGCTTCGAGGGCCACCCGGTGGGGATCGTCGCCAATCAGCCGCTGGTGGACGCCGGCACCCTGGACGTCGACGCCTCCGAGAAGCTCGCCCGCTTCGTGCGCTTCTGCGACGCCTTCGGGCTGCCGGTGGTCACCTTCGTCGACGTCCCCGGCTACCGTCCCGGAGCCGAGCAGGAGCACGCCGGCATCATCCGCCGTGGCGCCAAGGTCATCAACGCCTACGCCACCGCCACCGTGCCGCTGGTGACGATCGTCCTGCGCAAGGCCTATGGCGGCGCCTACATCGTCATGGGCTCCAAGGCCATCGGCGCCGACCTCAACTTCTGCTGGCCGGGAGCCGAGATCGCCGTCCTGGGAGCCGCCGGCGCCGTCGGCATCATCCACCGACGCGACCTGGCCAAGGTCCGTGACGAGCAGGGGGAGGAGGCCGCCACCGCCGAGCACGAGCGGCTCGTGGCCGAGTACACCGACGCCGTCATCAACCCGGACAAGGCCGTGGCCATCGGTGAGATCGACGCCGTCATCGCCCCTGAGGACACCCGCAACGTCATCGTCGACTCCCTGGCCGCGTTGCGCGCCAAGAACGACGCCCGCCCCGAGTCCCCCAAGAAGCATGACAACATCCCCCTCTGAATCCCTCTCCGACCCCGGCTCCGAGACCTACTCGCCTCCGGCTCCGCCGTTTCCCCCGTCGTCACCCGACCCCCGTTCAGGTAATCGTTCCGAGACCACCGACCACGCCGTCGCAACACCGAAGGACACCACTACCGTGCACACGAACTCGCAAGCCCCCAGCCCCGCGACCACCATCGCTGAGCGCCTGAGTGGAGGCGAGCCCTACATCATCACCTTCGGAGGCCAGGCCACCCCCTGGCGCCAGACGCTGGCCGACCTGGTCTCCCTGGACCACGCCCTGGCCGCTGACGTCGTGGCGGTCGACCGGGCCGTGGCCGAGCGCCTGGCCCCCGTGTCCACCGACCTGCTCACCGTGACCCCGCGCGGCTCGAGGCTCCTGGACGACGAGGCCGCACCGGTCGCCCCTCAGCACCGCACCACCGCCGACGGCGCCGACGTGTCCGTGCCCGGCATCCTCATGGCCCAGCACGCCGCCCTGGCCTCGCTGCCCGGTGCCGGCATCGACCCGGCCGCCCACGCCCCGGTGAGCGCCATCGGCCACTCCCAGGGCGTCCTGGGCGTCAGCCTGCTCCAGGCAGTGCAGGCCGGCGAGCGCGAGCGCGTCATCGAGGTTCACGCCATCGCCCGCCTCATCGGTGCCGCGGCCACCCGCACCACCCGCCGCCTCGACCTGGGCACGGTGGGGGAGTCCACCCCCATGCTCTCGGTGCGCGGCGTCACGCGCAGCGTGCTCGACGCCGTCCTGTCCCGGGTCCCCGGCTCGGAGCGGATCTCCGTGGGCGTGACCAACGGCCGACAGGCGCACATCCTCTCGGGGCGCCCGGCCGACCTCGAGGCCGTTGTCACCGCACTGGAGGCGGCCGCCGCCCGCAGCGCCAAGGCCCGCAAGGACCGCCGCCGCGGCGGCGCCGTCCTGGCCCCGGTCACCGAGTTCCTCACCACCTCGGTGCCCTTCCACACTCCGCTGCTCGCCGGCGCGGTCGACGACGTCGCCGCCTGGGCGGCCGCCTGCGGCTTGAACGAGAAGCTCGCCCGTGAGCTGGCCACCGCCGTGCTCATCGACCCGGTCGACTGGCCCGGTCTGGTCACCGGGGCCCTCGCGGCCGGATCGGACGCCCTGGTGCGCACCGTCCTGGACCTGGGGCCGGGCAACGTCCTGGTCCGTCTCACCGAGGGCGTCGTGGCCGGCACCGGCACCACCGTCGTGCCCGCCGGGACCGCCAAGGCCATTGACGACCTCGACCGCGCCGGCGCGGCCCCCCGTCCCGGCGTCGACCGCTCCCGCTTCGCCCCCCGCATCACTCGCCTGCCCGACGGCCGCCTCACCCTTGACACCGCCTTCACCCGCCTGACCGGGCGCAGCGCGGTGCTGCTGGCGGGCATGACCCCCACCACCGTGGATCCCGCCATCGTGGCGGCCGCCGCCAACGCCGGCTACTGGGCCGAGCTCGCCGGTGGGGGCCAGACCACTCCCGCCGTCCTGACCGAGAACCTCCAGGGCCTGGAGAAGGCCCTCGAGCCAGGGCGCACCGCGGCCTTCAACGCCATGTTCATGGACCGCTACCTGTGGAACCTGCACCTGGGGACCCAGCGCCTGCTGTCCAAGGCTCGCGCCGGGGGCGCCCCCATCGACGGCATCACCATCTCCGCCGGGATCCCCGAGCTCGAGGAGGCCACCGCCCTGCTTGAGCGCCTCCACGCCGAGGGCTTCCCCTACATCGCCTTCAAGCCCGGCACCGTGGACCAGATCCGTCAGGTCCTGGCCATCGCCCGTGCCGTGCCCGACAGCCCCGTCATCATCCAGATCGAGGACGGGCACGCCGGTGGCCACCACTCGTGGGAGGACCTGGACACCATGCTCCTGGCCACCTACGATGCCATCCGCGCTGTGACCAACGTGGTGCTCGTCGTCGGCGGCGGCATCGGTACGCCCACCCGCGCCGCCGACTACCTCACCGGCCGCTGGGCCGAGGCCTACGGCACGGCTGCCGCCCCCGTCGACGGTGTCATGATCGGCACCGCCGCCATGACCTGCCTGGAGGCCAAGACCAACGACGACGTCAAGCAGCTCCTCGTCGACACCCCCGGAATCCCCGAAGACTCGGGAGTCGAGGGCGGCTGGGTCGCCTCCGGGGAGTCCATCGGCGGTATGACCTCGGGACTGTCCCACCTGCGCGCCGACCTCTACGAGATCGACAACTCCTCGGCCCGGGCCTCCCGCCTCATCCAGGAGCTCGCCGGTGACGAGGCCGCCATGGCCGCACGCCGCCAGGAGATGATCGACGCCCTGGCCAAGACCGCCAAGCCCTACTTCGGTGACGTCGAGGAGATGACCTACCTTCAGTGGGCCACCCGCTACGCCGAGCTGTGCGTCGCCCCCCACGAGGGGCGCAGCGCCACCCGTGCCGACTGGGCTGACGAGGGCTGGTACGACCGCTTCATCGACCTGCTGCACCGCATCGAGGCCCGCCTGAGCCGGGCCGACCACGGCGAGATCCCCACGCTCTTCGCCGACTACGACGCCGTCATCGACTCCGACGCCGCCCTGGCCGCCCTGGCCGAGCACTACCCGTCGGCTGCCTCCACCCTCGTGGAGCCCGTCGACGCCGCCTGGTTCGTCGACCTGTGCCGCAAGCACCCCAAGCCCGTGCCCTTCGTGCCCGTGGTCGATGCCGACATCCTGCGCTGGTGGGGCACCGACTCCCTGTGGCAGTCCCAGGACCCGCGCTACACCGCTGACCAGGTGCGCATCATCCCCGGTCCGGTCGCCGTCGCCGGCATCACCACCATCAATGAGCCGGTCGGCGAGCTGCTGGGCCGCTTCGAGACCGCCGCCGTCGAGGCCCTCCAGGAGGCCGGCACAGGTGAGCAGGAGGCCGCCGGCCGCCTGGGCGCCGCCCCCGCCGTGGCCGACGGCGTCCTGGCAGCTCCCGTGGCCGACGCCAAGGAGCTCGTCCAGGTGGCTCCCCACGTCCTGTGGAACGGCCACCTGACGGTCAACCCGGCCATCGTCCTGGACGACGACGCCTACAACGTCGTCGCCCGCCCGGACGTGGCCGAGGACGCCTATGACCTCGACATCCGCCTCGACACCCACTGGGACGGCACTCCCGGCGGAGACGCGATCCATGCCGTGCGCCGCCTCGTCGTGCCGCTGCGCCTGGCCCGCGCCTGGGACGGCGCTGCTCCGCTGGTCGACCCCGAGCGCATCAGCGAGACGATGAATGACCTGCTGCGGGCCACCGCCGGTGTGGGGGCCGTGTCCATCACGGGAGACCATGTCGACCACCTGCCCGAGGTACGCCCCGCGCAGGCCGGGGCCACGGACGTCCTGGGACGCCCCACCACCCAGCCCTTCGGCACCATCCACGGCTCCTTCACCCTGGCGAGCACCCTGGGCCACGACCACGCCTCGGTGACCGCCGACGCCCTGCCGTCGGACCTGTCCGCCGCGCCCTTCGTGCCCGACGCCCTGCTCGGCCCCTGCTGGCCGGTGGTCTACGCCGCCCTGGGCAGCGTCGTCGAGGACGGCATGCCGCTCATCGAGGGCCTGCTCGGTGCCGTCCACCTGGACCACACCATCGACCTGCACCTCACCCTCCACCAGCTCCGGGAGGCCGCGGCCACGACCAGCCCCACAATCAACGTCACCGGCTGGGTCGCCGCGCTGGAAGAGTCCAGCGCCGGCCGCGTCGTCGACGTGCGCCTGGAGCTGACCGACGCCACCGACGGCACCGTGGTGGCACTCATGCGTGAGCGCTTCGCCATCCGCGGCCGCGCCTCCGGCAACGCCGTGCCCAGCGCCCCCGAGCTCGCCGGCGGCACCGGACGCGAGACGGCCCCGGCCGCACGCCGCATCCTGCGCCGCACCACTGTCACCGCGCCTGCGGACATGACCGCTTTCGCCCGGGTCACCGGTGACTTCAACCCGATCCACACCTCCTACAACGCCGCCCACGTGGCCGGTATGGAGGCCCCGCTCGTCCACGGCATGTGGCTGTCGGCCACCGCCCAGCAGGTGGCGGCCTCCACCGCGGCCGACGGCTCGCGCCACGTCCTGGCCGGCTGGACCTACGTCATGACCGGTCCGGTCGAGCTGAGCGACGACGTCGAGATCACCGTGGAGCGCACCGGACTGGTGGTCGGCGGCGGCTACGTCCTGGAGGTCGTCTGCCGCATCAACGGCGAGGTCGTCTCCCGCGGCACCGCCGTGACGACGCCCGAGCCCACCGCCTACGTCTACCCCGGCCAGGGCATCCAGGCCCCCGGCATGGGCCTGGACGAGATGAACTCCTCCAAGGCCGCCCGGGAGATCTGGGAACGGGCCGACGCCCACACCCGCGCCGAGCTGGGCTTCTCCGTCATCAACCTGGTGCGCGACAACCCCACCGAGATGACCGCCCGCGGCGTCACCTACCGCCACCCCGAGGGCCTGCTCAACCTCACCCAGTTCACCCAGGTGGCCCTGGCCACCGTCGCCATGGCAACCACTGCGCGTCTGGCCGAGGCCGGTGCCCTGGTGGAGAACGCCGCCTTCGCCGGCCACTCCCTGGGCGAGTACACGGCGCTGAGCGCCTACGGGCGCGTCATGCCCGTGGAGACGACCATCTCGATCGTCTTCCAGCGCGGCTCGACCATGCACTCGCTGGTGCCCCGTGACGCCGACGGCGCCTCGAACTACCGCATGGGTGCCCTGCGCCCCAACCAGGCGGGCATCAAGGCCGACGAGGTCGAGGCCTACGTGCGCTCGATCTCCGAGGCCACCGGCGAGTTCCTCCAGATCGTCAACCACAACCTGGCCGGCGTCCAGTACGCCGTGGCCGGCACGATCAAGGGCCTGGACGCTCTGGCCGCCGACGCCCGCGCCAAGGCCAAGGCCCGCGGGGGCAAGAACCCCTTCATGTTCGTCCCCGGCATCGACGTGCCCTTCCACTCCGAGGTGCTGCGCCCCGGCGTGCCGGAGTTCCGTGGCCGGCTGCTCGAGCTCGTCCCCGAGGACCTGGACGTCGCGCGCCTGGTGGGCCACTACGTTCCCAACCTCGTGGCCCGGCCCTTCGCCCTGACCCAGGACTTCGCCCGTTCGATCCTTGAGGTCGTGCCCTCCGAGCCCGTTGAGGAGATCCTGGCCGACTGGGACTCCTGGGCGAAGCGCCCCACGGAGCTGGCCCGCGTCCTGCTCGTCGAGCTCCTGGCCTGGCAGTTCGCCTCCCCGGTGCGCTGGATCGAGACCCAGGAGGTCCTGCTGTCCTCCCCGAGCGAGGGCGGCCTGGGGATCGAGCACATCGTCGAGGTGGGCCTGGCCAATTCCCCCACCCTGGCGAACCTGGCCACCAACACCCTGCGTCTGCCCCAGCACGCCGGACGCCACGTCACCGTGCACAACGCTCGCCGCGACGAGGCCCGGGTGCTGGCCACCGACACCGACCCGGCCGTCGAGCTCACCGAGCCGGACTTCGACGTCCCGGCCGCCGAGGAGCCGGCTGCTGAGGCCCAGGCTCCCGCGCAGAGCGCTGCGGCCGAGCAGGCTCCCGCTCCCGCCGTCGAGGCCGCACCCGCTGCGGCGGCTCCAGCCGCAGCCGGACCGGTGGATGACCTGCCCTTCGGTGCGACCGACGCCCTGACGGTGCTCCTGGCCCACGCCTCGCGCATCCGCCCCGAGCAGATCGGCGCCACGGACACCACTGAGACACTCACCAACGGAGTCTCCTCGCGTCGTAACCAGCTCCTCATGGACCTGGGCACCGAGCTCGAGCTCGCCTCCATTGACGGTGCCGCCGACGCCGACATGACGGCCCTGGCCGCCACGGTCGCCAAGGGCGCCCCCGGCTACAAGGCCTTCGGTCCGGTCCTCACTGAGGCCATCCGCGTGGGACTGGGCCGGCTCCTGGGCCCCTCCGGCGTACGCGCCTCCCGCATCGCCGACCGCGTCACCGGCACCTGGGGCCTGGGTCAGGGCTGGGTCTCCCACGTGACCGCCGCCCTGTTCCTGGGCACCCGGGAGGGCGCCTCGATGCGCGGCGAGGACCTGGCCTCCCTGGGCTCCTCGGCCCCGCTGACCAGCGCGAGCGCCGTGGACGCCCTCATCGACTCCGCCGTCCAGGCCGTCGCCGCCGACCACGGTGTGAGCGTCGCCAAGCCGAGTGCCGGCGGTGCCGGGGGCGCAGTGGTCGACTCCGCGGCCCTGGACGCCTTCGCCCAGAGCGTGACCGGCTCCGAGGGCGTCCTGGCCACCACGGCCCGCACCCTCCTGGACGCCCTGGGGCTGGCCGAGAAGGCCACCGTCCCGGCTGATGCCGACGACGAGGCCTCCCGTACCCGGGCAGCCATGGCCGCCCTGGACGCCGAGCTCGGCGCCGGATGGGTCAAGTCCGTCACCCCGGCCTTCGCCCCTGAGCGCGCTGTCCTCATCGATGACCGCTGGGCCACGGCCCGTGAGGACGTCGCCCGACTCGGCTCCGGTGAGACCGACCTGGACGCCTTCCGCAGGCTCCTGGCCCCCGAGCGCTTCGTGGGTCTGGGACAGGCGGTGGCCGATCACGCCACCTGGTGGGCCGAGCAGGCCAAGGCCTCCGACCTGGCCGACGGCGCCGAGCGCGCCGCCGTCCTGACCGCGATCGCCCAGGCCGCGCCGAAGACCCCGCAGGCCGGTGACGCCACGGTGCGCTGGTCCGAGGACGTCGCCGTCGTCACCGGTGTCGCCCCCGGCTCCATCGCCGCGGCCGTCGTCGGGGAGCTGCTGGCCGGTGGCGCCACCGTGGTGGCCACCAGCTCGCGCCTGACCCACGAGCGCCTCGAGTTCGCCACCACCCTGTACCGCGAGCACGCTGCGGCCGGCGCCAAGCTGTGGATGGTTCCCGCGAACCTGTCCTCCTACCGGGACGTCGACGCCCTGGCGGAGTGGATCGGCAACGACCAGGTGGTCACCTCCGGTGGCTCCACCAAGGTCGTCAAGGAGGCTCTGGTTCCCACCCTCCTGTTCCCCTTCGCCGCGCCGCGAGTCTCGGGCACGCTGGCCGACGCCGGCCCGGCGGCCGAGTCCCAGACCCGCCTGCTGCTGTGGTCGGTGGAGCGCACCATCGCCGCCCTGAGCGCCATCGGCACCGACACCCACGTCGACCACCGTCTGCACGTGGTCCTGCCCGGCTCCCCGAACCGGGGCACCTTCGGCGGTGACGGCGCCTACGGTGAGGTCAAGTCCGCCCTGGACGCGATCGTCAACCGCTGGTCCTCGGAGCGGGCCTGGGCTCAGCGCGTCACTTTGGCCCACCCACGCATCGGATGGGTCAAGGGCACCGGCCTCATGGGTGGTAATGACCCGCTCGTCGCCGCCGTTGAGGCAGCCGGGGTGCGTACCTGGACCACGGAGGAGATCGCCTCCGAGCTCACCGGCCTGTGCACCACCGAGGTGCGTACTCGGGCGGCTCAGGCCCCGGTGAACGCCGACCTCACGGGGGGACTGGGTGACGACATCGACCTGGTGGCCCTGCGTGAGAACGCCGCCGCGCAGGCCGCTGCGCCTGCCGAGGAGACCGAGGCCCCAGCCGTCATCAAGGCCCTGCCCACCCCGGTGGTCCCGACCCAGCCCACCGCCCCCCAGTGGGGCGATGTGAGCGCCGACCTCGATGACCTGGTGGTCATCATCTCCACCGGAGAGGTATCCACCTGGGGATCGGGCCGTACGCGCCGCGAGGCCGAGCTGGGAATGAGCGGCGGCGAGGACGTCGACCTGACCGCCGCCGGTGTCCTCGAGCTCGCCTGGGGCATGGGTCTGCTCACCTGGCAGGACAGCCCCAAGGCCGGCTGGTACGACACCGACGGGGAGATGGTCGAGGAGTCCGACATCCTGGAGCGCTACCGCGACGAGGTCGTGGCCCGCTGCGGTATCCGTGAGTTCGTCGACGACGGTGTCATCGCGCCGATCGCCGACGAGGAGGTCACCGTCTACCTCGACCGCGACATCACCTTGTCGGTTCCCGACGAGGCCACGGCCCGCACCATCGAGGCCTCCGACCCCGAGCACACGCTCGTGGTTCCCGACACCGAGACCGGCGAGTGGACCGTCACCCGACTGGCCGGCTCACTGGCCCGGGTGCCGCGACGCGCCGCGCTGTCACGCACGGTCGGCGGCCAGTTCCCGCGCGACTTCGACCCGGAGCGCTGGGGCATCCCCGCCTCAATGACCCAGGGCATGGACCCCATCGCCTCCTGGAACCTGGTCACCGCCGTCGACGCCTTCCTGTCGGCCGGCTTCACCCCGGCCGAGCTCCTCAAGGCCGTTCATCCCTCCGACGTGGCCTCCACGCAGGGCACCGGGTTCGGTGGTATGGAGTCGATGCGCAAGATGTTCGTCGGCCGGTTCCTGGGGGAGGAGCGTCCCAGCGACATCCTCCAGGAGGCCCTGCCCAATGTCGTGGCCGCTCACGTCATGCAGTCCTACATCGGCGGCTACGGCGCCATGGTCCAGCCGGTGAGCGCCTGCGCCACCGCGGCCGTCTCCATTGAGGAGGGCTGGGACAAGATCGCCCTGGGCAAGGCCGACGTCGTCGTGGCCGGCGCCATCGACGACATCTCGATCGAGTCGGTCGTCGGCTTCGGCAACATGAACGCCACCGCGGAGGCCGCGGCCATGCGCGCCAAGGGCATCTCCGACCGCCACTTCTCGCGTGCCAACGACCGTCGTCGCGGCGGATTCGTGGAGGCCGAGGGCGGCGGCACGGTGATCCTGGCCCGTGGCTCGGTGGCGGCCCGCATGGGGCTGCCGGTGGCCGGTGTGGTCGGTTTCGTCTCCTCCTACGCCGACGGCGCCCACACCTCGATCCCGGCTCCCGGCCTGGGTGCCCTGGGCGCCGGCCGCGGCGGGCGCAGCTCGCGCCTGGCCAAGGCCCTGGCGGCTCTGGGTGTGGAGGCCGACGACATCGCACTGGTCTCCAAGCACGACACCTCCACCGGTGCCAACGACCCCAACGAGTCCGAGCTGCACACGCGTCTGGCGCGCGCGCTGGGACGCTCCGAGGGCAACTCGCTGGTGGCGGTCTCGCAGAAGACCATCACCGGTCACGCCAAGGGCGGCGCCGCCGTCTTCCAGGTCGCGGGCCTGACCGAGATCCTCGCCTCCGGTGTGGCTCCCGGTAACGCCTCTCTGGACGTCGTCGACGCCCCGCTGGCCAAGGACGCCTTCTGGGTGTGGCCGCGCAGGCCCATCCGTCTGGCCGGCCGTGGTGGCCAGGACGGGCGCGTCCCGGGCGCCGGCCCGGTGCGAGCCGGTCTGCTGACCTCGCTGGGCTTCGGACACGTCTCCGGCCTCATCGCGATCGTCCACCCCGGTGCCTTCGAGGCCGCTCTGCGTCAGGCCGAGGGCCAGGAGGCGGTTGACGCCTGGCTGGCCTCCGCCAACGCCCGCCTGGCCGCTGGGACCAGGCGCCGCCGCGCCGGAATGATCGGTCGGGCCCCGCTGTTCGAGCAGGTTCAGGGCCGTCGTCTGGGGGAGGAGTCCAAGCAGCGCGACCCGCATGAGGTCGAGGCCGCCATGCTGCTCGACCCCGAGGCCCGTCTGGGCTCCGACGGCGTCTACCACGCGGGTGAGTAACCACCTCACCTAAGCGCTCACAGGACCGGTTTCACGGGTTATGGGTTCCATTTCCGTGGAACCGGTCCTGTCTGTGCTCGCGCAGTCCTTCCACAAGGACATTCCTCAATAATTTGTAAGCTTTTCTTCATTGGAGATCGATGATGACAAAGCCGCGGCTTCCAGATGCTCCGCAGACCTCCCCTGATTCCACTGTTCTGACGGTAGGCACGGACCTGGTGCACATTCCGGGTTTCTCCGCCCAGCTCGAGCAGCCCGGCACCGTCTTCGCACAACGCGCCTTCACTGCGCGCGAGCTCCGAGAGGCCCGGCGTCGCGCGCAGGAGCGGGGAACGACCCCGGCCCAGCACCTGGCAGCACGGTGGGCGGCCAAGGAATCCTTCATCAAGGCCTGGAGCCAGGCCCACGTTCTGTGCGCAAAAAGTCGCGGGACGAGCACATCTCCGGTTATCCTGGCTGAGGACGTCGACTGGCGTGAGATCGAGGTTGTCGCCGATCGGTGGGGCCGGCCTTCCTTACGCCTGAGCGGCACCATTGCCCACGCTGTTGAGCGCAGCCTCGGAGAGGAGGTATCAACCCCAGGGTGTTGGCCGGTTTCCATGAGCCATGACGGTGACTATGCCGCGGCCATCGTCCTTCACGTGCGTTAAGTCGTGCCCACGCAGAAGGACCAGTGAGGAAACCTCGACCATGATCTAGTGAGCGGTCATTGCTGCCCGTCATGTCATGTCACGTGCGGAGTTGCGCATCATCTGTGGTGCTTGATCTGTCACTCATGGTCGCGCCATCAGGAACATCAACGACGAGCCGCGATATGCCGCGCACGCCGACCTGAATCGTTCAAGCGACTTCCCGAGTCCTTATCTCCAACGGCGGCAGCGGTATGTCTCCCCTCTGACTGACGTGAGGACAATAGATGACTGCCACTACCTATCAAGCCATCGCGATGATCGTCTACTTCGTGGCCATGCTCGCCATCGGGGGCTGGGCATATCTGCGAACGGATAACTTCGACGACTACATGCTCGCCGACCGCGACCTCAATCCCTGGGTGGCGGCACTGTCGGCGGGTGCCTCGGACATGTCGGGGTGGCTGCTGATGGGACTGCCGGGAACCCTGTACGTCAGTGGACTGGTCGAGGGATGGATCGCCGTCGGACTGACACTCGGGGCCCTGGCCAACTGGCTGCTGGTGGCCCCGCGTCTGCGTGCCTACACCGAGGTCGCCAATAACTCGATCACCGTCCCCAGCTTCCTGGACAACCGACTCCACGACACGCATCGGTTGCTGCGCTGGTCCAGTGGCCTCATCATTCTGGTCTACTTCACCTTCTACGTCTCCTCCGGCATGGTCGCCGGCGGCCGTTTCTTCGAGTCCTCCTTCGGAATGGACTATCGCCTCGGCATGGTCATCGTGGCAGCCATCACCGTGGTCTACACGCTGATCGGCGGGTTCCTGGCCGTTTCCTACACCGACTTCGTCCAGGGAGTCATGATGGTGACCGCCCTGGTGATGGTGCCCGTCGCGGGCGTCATTCGGCTCGGGGGACTGTCCAACCTGACCAAGGCCATCGCCGAGGTCGACCCTCACTACTGGGTCATCTGGGGGCCGACGACGACGCTGCTCGGAGTCATCTCGGCACTGGCCTGGGGGCTGGGCTACTTTGGTCAGCCGCACATCATCGTCCGGTTCATGGCCATCCGCAGCCCCAGGGAGGCCGTGGCCGGAGGCACCATCGGAATCGGCTGGATGCTCTTCGCTGTGCTCGGTGCAGCCGGCACCGCGATCGTGGGCGTGGCCACCTACCAGCACGACAAGACGCAGCTGGCCGACCCGGAGACCGTCTTCATCACGCTGGGCAAGCTGCTCTTCCACCCGTTGGTCGCCGGATTCATGCTGGCAGCCATTCTGGCTGCCATCATGTCGACGATCTCCTCCCAGCTGCTCGTGACCTCCTCGGCGCTCATCGAGGACCTGTACGGCTCCTTCGCCCGTACCCGAGAGGAGAAGATCAGTGGCAACCGCATGGTGCTCTACTCGCGCATGGCGGTCTTCGCCATCGCCCTGGTCGCGGCGGTCATGGCCTGGAACCCCAGTAAGACGATCCTCGACCTCGTGGCCTTCGCCTGGGCCGGCTTCGGCGCCTCCTTCGGACCGACCATCCTGCTGTCGCTGTACTGGAAGCGCTTGAGCGCCATGGGGGCCTTTGCCGGAATGATCACCGGGGCCGTCGTCGTCATGATCTGGGGGAACGTCTCCGGTGGCCCGGGTGGCATCTTCGACCTCTACGAGATCGTGCCCGGATTTGTGGGCAACCTGGCTGTGGCCGTGGCCGTATCTTGGATGAGTCAGCCCTCGAAGGAGATCTCCGCGGAGTTCGACGCCGCCGTCGCCGCCTCACGGGCATAGACGGCCCACACCATTGCTCACTGCGCCGTGGATCATCATGGCGCCTTGAGCGGTCCACGACTGCGGCTGTGGCGGCCCACAACGACGGTCGCCACAACCGCAGTGGCCGTGTAGCGATCAACGTTGTATCCTTGCGGCCAGCAACGTGCTCCGGGGTCGGTGAAAGTCCGAACCGGCGGTCACAGTCCGCGACCCGCCCGCACCACGGCCTCCTGAGGCGGCCAAGGGTGCGGCGGCTGAGCCGGTGGAATCCCGGCACCGACGGTGAAAGTCCGGAGGGGAGGATGCGCGTGGCGCTCGGCGGGGTGATCCGCGACTCGAGGCAACGTCCCGATCTTACGCATGACGGTGAGCTCACCGGATGGTGAACCGAGCGAGTGCCCAGCACGCATGTGCGCCGACCGACGGCGTGCAGGCGGACCCCGGTGCAGCCGGGAGCGCCCGTTCCCGGAACGACCCGGGAGGACACCGTCGTGTACAGCTCCAGCCCCATCGGCAAGGCCGCACGCTCTCAAGCTTCCTCCACCGCGGCATCCCGCGATGTCCAGGAGCTGTTGACGTCCTCGACCTCACCGATGCCCTCGCCGTCGGGGTCCGCCTCAGAGTCGTCGCGCACGGCTCCGGCTCACCATGAGCCTCGTATCCGCGCAGCAGGCCGCCGCGGCCCGTGGCCGGCGTTCCTTCTCGGCGCTACTCTGCTCGTCGCGTGGCAGGCCGCCGCGGCCTCAGGCGCTGTTCCGGCAATCTTCCTGCCTAGCCCGCTGGCCGTCATCAACCGCATGTGGCTGGGCCTGACCCAGGCGGGGCTGGCCTCCTACGCCGGGGTGACGCTCAAGGAGGCGCTGCTGGGCTGTCTGCTGGCCGCGGCCTTCGCGCTACCACTGGCCTGGGCACTGCACCACTGGCGGTTCTTCTCCCGGGCCGTCCTGCCCTATGTCGCTGCAAGCCAGGCGGTTCCCGGCATCGCCTTAGCCCCGCTCCTTGTTCTGTGGATCGGCTACGGCACCCTGCCGGTGGTGATCCTGTGCGCGTTCATGGTGTTCTTCCCCATCACGATCACCGTGCTGCTGGGGCTGCGGGGCCTGGACACGGACATCATCGACGCCGCTCGGCTCGACGGCGCGCACGGGCTGAGCATGCTTGTGCACATGGAGCTGCCGATGACGCTTCCGGCGATCTACACCGGACTGCGCACAGGGTTCACCCTGTCGATCACCGGCGCGGTCGTCGGAGAGATGATCATGGGCGGCGAAGGTTTGGGAATGCTGTTGTCCACGCAGCGCGACAAGGTGGACACCACGGGCATGTTCTCCACCATTGCCCTCCTGTGCATCCTGGCCACCACCATCCACTGGGCGCTCCACGAGCTTGAGCAGCGCAGCCGCACCGTGGACGCCCTGCGCGGCCGGCGCGCCGGCTGAGCCACTTCGACCGTCGCACCACCCCGATCCCCTGGAAAGGAAACACTCATGCCCCTCTCGCGCCGCCACCTGCTCGCCAGTGGTCTCCTCCTGGGCGGAACCGGCGTGCTCGCCGCCTGCTCCTCACAGGCAAGCGGCCCACTGACCATCGGGCTGACCTACACGCCCAACATCCAGTTCGCCCCCTTCTACATGGCCAAGAAGGACAGCAAGTACGCCTCCGGGGTGAACCTGCGTCATCACGGGGCCCAGGAGGGACTCTTCGACGCCCTTCTCAGCGGGAAGGAGCAGCTCGTCGTCGCCGGAGCAGATGAGGCCGTCGTCGCCGCCTCCAACGGGTCCGACCTCGTTGTCGTCGGCGGCTACTACCAGTCCTACCCGGCCTGCCTCATTGTCCCAGAGGGCTCTGCGATCAAGGCACCCGCGGACCTCAAGGGCAAGACCGTCGGCACGCCGGGACGCAAGGGGGAGACCTGGTACGCCCTCCAGCTGGCCATGGACACCGCCTCACTGAGCGAGTCCGACCTGACGATCCAGGACATCGGCTACACCCAGCAGGCGGCGCTCGTGGGCGGCAAGGTCGACGCCGTCGTCGGCTTCTCCAACAACGACGCCGTGCAGATCAAGCAGGCCGGCACCGCGGTGCGCACGATCCAGCCGGCCGAGTCGATCCCCCTCATCGGCGTCTCCCTGGTGACGACCCGCAAGCTGCTGGACTCCCGGCGTCAGGACCTCCAGGCGGCGGTCAAGGCCTCAGTGGAGGGCATGACCGCTTTCGTCAAGGATCCCGACGCCGCCGTCGAGGCGACCAAGGAGTACGTGCAGGACCTGGTCGACTCCACTCAGGCTGCCAACGCCCGCGAGGTCGCCGTGGCCACGGGCAAGCTGGTCAGCGGGGAGGGCAAGGCGGCCGTCGGCTCAGTGCGGGTCGACGACTTCACGCCAATGATCGAGTTCCTCGCCTCCCACAAGATCCTGGGCGACAAGAAGACGCCCAAGGCCGCCGAGGTCTGCGTGCCCCTGACGCAGTAGAGCGCAGGAGAACGAGCCAGGATGTCCGCCCCGGGGACGTCACCTGGGGCAGGCGTCTACAGCCGGCAGGCCAGCAGTGAGGAGACGAGGATGGCGCGCGCCCCGACCTCGTAGAGCTCGTCCATGACCCGGTTCATGTCGGCTCGCGGGACCATGGCGCGCACCGCCACCCAGTCGGGGTTCTGCAGGGGGGAGACGGTGGGCGACTCGATGCCCGGGGTGAGGGCCGTCGCCAGGTGCAGCTTGTTCATGGGGATGTCGTAGTCGACGAGCACGTAGGCGCGGGCGCGCAGTACCCCCTCCAGCCGCCGTACGAGCGTGGCCAGGCCGGGCTCTGCGCGAAACTGCTCGGTAGTGATGAGCACGGCCTCGCTGACAAGGATCGGATCCCCGAAGGTCTCCAGGCCGGCTGCCCGCAGCGTCGTGCCGGTTTCGACGACGTCGGCGATGAGGTCGGCCACGCCCAGCTGGACGGAGGACTCCACGGCGCCGTCGAGGTGAACGGTCTGGGCGTCCACGCCCCTGGCGGCCAAGTAGCTGCGCACCAGGACGTCATAGGAGGTGGCCACGCGGCGTCCGGCGACGTCGGCCAGGGAGCTCATCGTGCCCTTGGGGGCGGCGAAGCGGAAGGTGGAGCGGGCAAAGCCCAGGGGCAGGTGCTCGACGGCGTCGACCCCGGAGTCCAGGAGCAGGTCGCGGCCGGTGATGCCGGCGTGGACGGTGCCCTGACCGACGTAGACGGCGATGTCGCGTGGCCGTAGGAAGAACAGCTCAACGTCGTTGGCCTCGTCGACGAGCACGAGCTCACGGCCCGTGCGGCGGGTGCGGTAGCCCGCCTCGGAGAGCATGGTGATGGCGGGATCGGACAAGGAGCCCTTGTTCGGGACGGCGATACGCAGCACGGCGGTTCCTGATCTGTGGTGGGGGAGTCGAGTAGGAGTCGTGAGGGGCTCGGGGGCCTACAGGTAGCGGTAGACGTCCTGGAGGCTGTAGCCCTTGGCGACCATCATGACCTGGGCGTGGTAGAGCAGCTGGCTGATCTCCTCGCAGGCGGCCTCATCAGACTCGTGCTCGCAGGCCATCCAGGCCTCGGCGGCCTCCTCCACGAGCTTCTTGCCGATGAAGTGGACCCCACGGTCCAGTTCCTCCACGGTCCCGGAGCCCTCGGGGCGGGTGGCTGCCTTGTGCTGCAGCTCATTGAAAAGGTCCTCAAAGGTCTTCATGGGCCTAGGTTATCGGAAAGCCGATGGGACACTGACCGACCGTTGTCCCATGAACTCGGTAGAACCGGGCCGGCTCGCAGCGCTCAGCACCGGTACCTGCGACGGACCAGCCATCGTCGAGTGATGTCCTGCCCTGAGGTTTTCCACAGGGTGTCCTCGGGGTCTGGTTTGGGGGCGTTGGGGCAGGTAATGTCAATGCACCGTCTGGATGGGCAGTGTCGCCCGGCCGGGCGGGGTATGGAGTTGTTTCGGTGGCGAGGAGGCTTCCGTGATGAGTACGTCCCTACGATCCGCTGCGCCCGCGGGCGCCCGGCGGCCAGTAGCCGGCCCCGGTCGCTCGATCCCGCCAATGCAACGCTCCGCCGCGCACGATCGTCGAGCCGGGTTGCCCCTCGACAGCATCAGCAGGCACGCGGAGCAGGAGGCTCCGGCGGAAGGGCCGCAGGGGCCGAGCAGCCGACCAGGCACTCCAGAGTCAGGCTTGGCCGTGCGCGACCGTTGCTCCCACTCAGATCCCGGCGGCCCTGGAGAGCGAGCGGGGCGGTCGAGTGGGGACCTGTTGGTGGGGCGCATGGCCCGACCCAGGGCCCGGTCTGGTGCTCGTTTCGGGCGCCGGAGGGGTGTGGCCGGGTTGGTGGCGGTGTGTGTGCTGGCGCTGGGGGTGGCGGCCTGCTCGGTGAAGGACGCCAAGGCTGAGGCCAGTGCGAGCGCCAGCGCCAGCGCGTCGGCGGCTATTGCCCGGGCGGAGAAGGGCATCGCTGATGCCAACGCCAGCGCGACCGCCTCCCGGGAAGCCGCCCTGACTCCTGAGCTGCGAGCCAAACGCGACGCCGCCCTGGCAGAACCCGCCCCGGCCAAGCCCCCGCAGCTGAACGAGGAGAGCGCCGAGGGCGCAGCAGCCAGCGTCGGATACTTCCTCAACCTCTACCGCTACGCCTTCATGACTGGGAAAACCAACGAGGTTGACTCCATGAGCGAGAACGGATGCGTCTTCTGCAAATCAGTGATCGACCGAGCAAATCAACTACACAAAGATGGAGGATGGGCTGATAAGTGGAACCAAGACATCACGAACATCAGGTACTACGACAAACTCGAAGGATACGATTACAGTCGAATCGAGGCAACCATAAACTACGGAGAAATGACCTCTTATTCCGGAGGAAGTTGGGAAAAGAGTGTTGCACCTGCCACCGAAGGGCAGAAAGTGCGTTTCGCCATTAGGTACGTCAACGGGGGCTGGGCGATCAGGGAAGGTGAAGTACTACAATGAGTCACACACCTTCGCCTTTTGTTGCCTCTCTGATCTTATCGTTGACATTATTTGTTTCGGTCGAGGCTGCCGCTCTCGGCATTGGCTGCAACAATGAGGGAAATAGTAAAGACTCTTCGGGAACAAATGTTCAGTTAGGTGCAAACAACTCGGGCGACTCGACTCAGTTTACCGGAGATAAGCAAGTAACCATCGAATCTCCACCATCAGGAGAAGGAGACCCTTCATCAAATTCTCCAACCGTTCAGGCTTCGGATCCGTCGTTGTGGGAGGAGCAGTCTCATCGGGAGTGCTCGCCCGAGAAGGACGCCTACGGGCTGGACAAGTACAGGTGCAACCTGGCAACCCTCAACCGCCCCGGCCAGCCCGACCAACCCACCACCGGTGGTAGCCCTCGCACGGTCACGATCACCACCCGCCAGGCCGCCACGCTGATCGCCTCCGGCTCGGGTATCACGCGTCAGCCTCCGGGCCCCAAGGTCATCATCTCCAAGGCCTTCATCGTCTACACCAACCCCAGCCCCCGGTACCAGACCACCACCATCCTGGGCACCTCCATCGAGGTGGAGTTCACCCCCGTCTCCTACACCTGGGGCTGGGGAGACGGCACCACCACAACCACCACCGACCCCGGAGCCCCCTACCCCCACCAGACGGTGACCCACCACTACCAGCACACCGCCACCGGGGTCACCACCACCCTGACCACGACCTGGACCACCAGGTACCGCCCCGCCGGCGAGAGCCAGTGGCGACCCATCGAAGGCACCATCACCACCACCGAGACCTCCACCCCCTACGACCTGGTCCGCATCATCACCTACCTCACCGACGACGCCGAACAAGCCCAAGGCCACTAACCCCCACACCCCAGCACACGCCCACACCCCAGACCACCACGACCCCACTCAGTCCCGGATGGCGGCACGTCGGGCTCCTAGGGTCGCTGTCCCCATCGCCGCCGATCCGATGAGCAGGCTGAGGACGACGATCATCAGCCAACGCTCGGGGAACTGGTGAGCGATACTCATCCAGCCCCAGGGGGCCAGCCGCCACAGCCAGGTGGCCGCCAAGACCTCGTTGCCGCCGATGAGCAGCCCCATGATGACCAGGATGATGTTGAGGACGATCGCCACGACGATCCGGGTGCTCAGAGCCACCGCCAGGCTGACGGCCGCGATCATGAAGGCGACAGCCGGCATCACCATGGCCCCATAGACCGTGCCGGTCACCGCCGGCAGGGTCGGGTCGGTGCGGGTCAATGTGTCGCCCAGGACCGTCATACCCCAGGAGGCACCCAGGACCGGGATGAGGAACAACCCACTCAGGACCGCAGCTGAGGTCAGGATGGCTCCGGCACCTCGGCGGGTGATGAGTGCACGCCAGGCAGGTTGGAGACGTCCCCACACCGTGATGCCGACGAGGGCTGCGGCAACCGGCACTCCCATGAGCTCGAGAAAGCTCTGCCCGTACCCGGGTGGATACACGGTGTGGAGGACTCCCAGGAAGGCGAGCAGCAGGACCGCCAGGACCGCCCACACGATCCAGGGCAGAACGCCGGCCATCGCCAGGACGGCACTGCGCGGCCCGGGAACACGGGCCATACGGGTGGTGGGCGTAGTTCGGCGAATCGGGATGCCTCGGGGCAGCGACGTCGTAACCTCCACCGGGGTCTGCACCGAGACGGTCTCCGACTGATCGTCGGCGGCATCCCTCCCGCCGGGAAGCAGCCTGCTGAGCCGGGAAACCGACAGCGCCGAGGATCCCACACCACCAGAAACCCCGCCGAGTACGGCCAGTCCGACACCGGCCAGGGTCAGGCCGATCGTCAGCAGGAACCCGGGCAGGAGCGGGTAGCCCCACACCGGCGAGTCCGCCTCGAGCAGCACGCTGCTGCCGTGAACGCCCAGCAGGGGCAACGGGACCCTCGCCGTCCAGGCCCACGGGAGCATCCACCAGTCGCTCCGCTCGGCCTGGACCACGCCCGCCACGGACCAGACGAAGCCGAGGACAGGGGCGGCCCCGACGGAAACAACTCGCAGCAGGTGGAAGGCTGCCATGCCCCAGGCGCAGGCCCCGGTGACGACGATCCACATGTAGGTGGCGAACAGCAGGTACCGGTCCCAAGGACCCCAGCCGTTGCCGACGATGAGGGCGTGCCCCACTACCGGGGCTACCAGCGCCACCTGGCAAGCCAGCGCAGACAGGCTCAGGACCACGAGGCGGGCAGTCGCCACCCGGCGCGGCGCGACGGCGCGCCACGCCGTCCCACCCTGACGCCACCGCTGCTCACGCCACTGGGCCATCGCCCCGGTCAGCAGCCCCAGAGGCACGGCGAAGCCCCCGGCATACATATGCATCCACGCCAGAGCATTGCCGTTCCACTGGAGCTCCGTGACCACTCCTGAGGAGATTGAGGCGTTCGCCAGGATGATGGTGTGAACGGTGAAGATGAGAGTCGCCCCGATCACGCCCCAGGTGAAGGTGCGCCGACTGCGGGTGACCTCGGCGCGCACCAGGTCCCACAGGCCTACTCTCACCTTTGCCTTCCCCCGCGTCTTAACCCGGGTCTGTGGCCGCACAACGGTGCTCATGCGCGCATCTCCGTCCCGGCGGGGCGTCCGCTTCCGGTGACTGCGGCCAGGAATGCCGCCTCCATGGCCCGTTCGTCATCGGCGTCGGCGAAGTCGGCCAGCGGCCCCTCGTAGACGAGGCGCCCGGTCGCCAGGACCCCGATGTCGTCACTCATGCGGGCGATCTCCCCGAGCTGGTGGCTGGAGACGACGACAGTGCGCCCCTCGTCAGCCAGGTTCCGCACGAGATCGCGCAGCTCGATAATGCCCTGAGGATCCAGTCCGTTCTGGGGCTCGTCGAGGATGAGGACCTCCGGGTCGGTCAGAAGCGCCATGGCCAGCGACAGACGCACCTTCATGCCCGTGGAGAAGGAGCCGGCACGCTTTCTGCCGACTCCAGCCAGCCCGACACGCTCCAGGAGCGGGGCGATGGCCTGCGGCGAGGTACCGGTCAGACGGCAGTGGACGAGCAGGTTGCGTCGCGCGGACAGCTGGGGGAAAAGGGCAGGCCCGTTAATGGAGGCACCCACCTGGGCCAGGCTGCGACGGGAGAACGGAGCTCCCTGAATCTCCACTCGGCCGGCATCGGGTGTAAGCAGCCCCAGGGCGATGTTAAACGCGGTCGACTTGCCTGCCCCGTTGAGACCGAGCAGCCCGTAGACACGGCCGGGATAGGCCGACAGGTCCAGATCAGTGAGGACCTTCTGGCGGCCGAAAGACTTGGAAATCCCGGCGAGCCTGAGCCCGGGCGTCAGGCCGACGGCGTGGGTGGGGGAGGGGGGAGGTGATGATGTTGCGGTGGCTGTCATGGCCCCATGCTCCTGCGCACCAGTACCTCAACGGATCCCCACCAGGGATACAGTCTGCATCCACTCCCACACTCCTGTCTCCTCCCTGGGGAGGAGAGCTACCGAGGCTGGACGAGTCCCGTGGTCAGAGCATAGATGACGAGCTCTACCCGGTTGTGACAGCCGGTCTTGCCCAGGATCGTCTTGACATGGGACTTCACCGTCGACTCGGCGACATGGAGCCGTTCACCAATACTGGCGTTACTCAGCCCCTGGCACACCAATGCGAGTACGGCGTCCTCTCGGCTGGTGAGAGCCTCGTAGGGTCCCGACGGCGCCCCAACAATGGGCACGGCCCCATCGGTCGGTGCCGACGGGGAGGCCGACGACGACGGGGCGTCAGGCCCGGTACCTGCATCAAGGTGCGCCAGAACGGTTCCGGTGACGGCCGGATCCAGCCAGGACCCTCCGCCGGCGACGACGCGGATCGCCTCCAACAGCGTCACCGGCTCGGCGTCCTTGAGGAGGAACCCGTGGGCCCCGGCCCCCAGCGCCGCCAGCACGAGGTCCTCATCATCGAAGGTGGTCAGGACCAGGACCCGCAAGGCGGCGGTGGCAGGTGTCGCACGCAGCTCGCGAATGGCACTGACCCCGTCCAGAACCGGCATCCGCAGATCCATGAGCACCAGGTCGGCTCCTCCGTGGGAACCGGTGGCTCGAGCGGTCAGCCCCTCGATGGCCTGACGCCCATTGACGGCTTCCAGAACCACCTCCATATCGGGCTGTGCGGCCACGAGAGCACTGAAGGCACTGACCAGCAGCGGTTGATCGTCGACAACAGCCACCTTGATAACACCGGTCGTCTTAGTCGTCATCTGCTGTCTCCTGATCCTGTCTCGCCGGCCGTCATGGCGCTCGCGGGCAGCTCGAGCGGCGCCACCGGGAAGTCGACGTCAATGGTGAAGAAGCTGTGGTCTCCGTCGTTGTGGACGCCGTGGGCCATGGTTCCACCCACGAGCCTGAGTCGCTCCTCAAGGCCGACGAGGCCGCTGCCGCCGAAGGGCGAGTGCTCTGCGACGTCGGGCACCGGGTTGGCGACGTGAAGGTGGCAGGAGTCCTGCGACAGTGTCAGGATCAGCTCGATCTGGCCGGTTCCGTGCCTGACGGCGTTGGTGAGGGTCTCTCCCACGAGGCGGACGAGGGTGAGGCGTTGTATCGCAGACCACGCCGAGTTGCACCGCTCCAGGACCTCCGGTTCGGGAAGCACTGCGCTGATCCGGCTCCCTGAGCTGCGGGTGGTCTCGATGAGGGCCGGGATGGTCCGCAGGTCCGCCAAGGGAGTGATCTCGCCGGCGTCTGAGCGCAGTACGGAGACGAGCTGGCGCACGGAGGCCAGGGAGGCATCGGCCGTGTCACGCACTGTGGTCAGCGTGCTGCGCAGCCGTTCCTCACCTCCCAGGGCCAGGCCGGTGGCGGCCTGCACCTTGATCGTGGTGAGGCTGTGGCCCACCAGGTCGTGGAGCTCTCGGGCCAGGCTCAGGCGCTCGGCCGCAACCGCCTGGGCCGCGGCGATGCCGACGTCGAGGGCCTGGTTCTCGGCGATCCGGCGCCGGGAGGAGGCCAGCAGGTAGGTGAGCACCACTGCACCGACGAAGACCAGGCTGATGAGCGTGCGGGCGACCAGGATGGCTCCAGTCCCGCCGTCGCTTGTCGCCGCGTCGACATCTGATTCGTGGGGCCGGATGTACGAGGCCAGAGTGACGGGGTTGACCAGGGCACCGGCCAGAGCCAGCAGGAGCGCCGCCGTGCCCCAGCGTCGATCGGGCTCCCAGCGGGTGACGGTGTAGAGACTTGTGGTGGCCGTGGCGATGATCGGGTTGAGGCCGAGGTTGACGGGGGAGAGGGCCACGAGGATCGCGTAGGCCGCCAGCAGGGCGTAGGTCGCCATGAAGGAGACACGCAGGAGGCGCAACCGTCCGAACTGCGTCAGCGCCAATGCAAGGCACAAGGCGAAGTCCGCAACATAGATGGCATAGCCGCCGTAGCGCAGGATGAAGGTGACCGACTCCAGTGCGAAGGCGAGGAAGACGGCCCCCAGGGCGAGATCCATGACCGGGATCGAGTAGCGTGCCCAGCGGCCTCCTCGCCCCGGCACCATGCGATGACGGGACTGCCAGTCGTAGGCTGCAGACAGACTCGCTGTCGTCGGCAGCGCTGCGCCGCGGGCTGCGGCCCCCAGTCGGCCGTCTCGATCAGCCATGCGCTGTTCCTTCGTTCAGGATCCGGCGCGCGTGGCGACCGGCCGCCGCTGCGGCGATGAAGGCGGCCGCGTCCTCATCCAAATCTCGTCGCATGGTGGACAGCCTGACCCCGGTCTGCGCCTCTGCCTTTCGCAGCAGCTCCAGGAGCCCGTCGGCAGGAACCTCGACGAGTCGGTGCTGCCCGGCGCCCGGCCGGGGCGCGCACAGAGCCTCGGCCTCCCGACGCACCTGCACCCCCAGCGGCCCCTCCAGGCCGGGGACGACGACGTCGGCCCCCGCCAGCGCGACTCGCCCGTAAGCCGTCATCGAGTGGTGGGACACGCCCCTGTGGCGGGCGCGGGGATCGGCGTCGGAGACACGCAGGCAGGCCACCGGGTGTCCGCCCAGCGTGGCGATGGCGTTGATCGCATCCCCGCAGGCCACTCCGGAGAAGCCCCAGGGCGTCTCGGTGCCCAGGTTCCCGGGCCCCTGGATGACGACGGCGGCGTCGGCGCGCAGGACGTGCCGGGCCGCCAGGAGCGCGTTGTGGACGCTGACTGCCTCGATGTCGCCGCCCCAGGCCTGGCCGGCCGTGATGGTCCCGGCCAGCCACCCGGCCCGGCTCAGGGTGGCAACAACACGTGAGTAGGCCAGGGGCAGGGCCCCGCCGTCGGTCATGATGTAGGCGACGCGCGGCTGCTCCTGACCGTCAGGGGAGCGCAGCCCGGCGAGCACCGCCGGCAGGCTCGAGTGCAGGTCGGCCACCACCACCGGCATCCCCTCCAGGTCCAGGCTGCCGATCGGCTGGGACAGCAGACCGTGGTGGGCTGTGCCCTGCTCGTCAACGCCGGTGACCATGACCTGGTCCGGCATGTAGCGGGCCTTGACCAGATGCCCCTCGCGCGGCGGGTCAGGCGGAAGGACGTCCAGGCGAGAACTGACCATGGCGTGCCCGCCCGTGCCCAGGGCGCGGTCGAGGGCTGAGACCTCCAGCCTCACCCGCTCGGCGGCGCTGGGCAGCCCGGTGAGGGCCTCGTAGGCGACTGCACGGACCCGCTGGCCTGGCAGCAGGCCGTCCGCACCATTCGGGGCTCCGACGATCTCCACGTCCAGCTCGGCGCAGGATCGCCCCACGGGTCCCCATGTTGTCCTGGTCCCGGTCACTACGCCGTCGCGCCACATCATGGCGGCAGACTATCCGGGCGCGCGCGCCACCAGCCGCAGGCCACCGGATTCTCCTAGGCTGGGGCACCGTGAGCCAGCCGACCCGTAGCACCGAGGAACGCCTGGTGAGCCTTCTGCTCACCTTGCGCAACACCACCACCGGTCTCAGTGCCGAGGAGCTCGTGGCCAGTGTGCCGGGATACGGCTTGGCGGACCCCTCCACGAATCCGCTCTCGGCGCGCCGCAAGTTCGAGCGGGACAAGGACACGCTGCGCGAGCTCGGTATCGAGGTGACCACCACCGGACGCCCCGAGGAGCCCCGGTACCGGGTCATCGAGGAGGACTACACCCTGCCCGCGCTGCACCTGAGCGCCGAGCAGGCCGCCTGCCTGAGCCTGGCCGCATCCGCCTGGCGCGACGGCGATCTTCCCGCCACGGCCCGGAGGGCCCTGACCAAGCTGCGCGCCGTCAGTGAGGGACCCACCGGGGGCGGCTCCGCCGGCCTGCCGGTCCTCACTGCGGACCTGTCCGGTGAGGAGATCCCCGAGGAGCTCATCACCGCGGTCGACGAGCGCCGCCTGGTCACCTTCGACTACGTCTCGGCCCGCTCGGGCAGCACCCGGGCCCGCACTGTCGAGCCACACCACCTGCGCCTGGCCGAGGGCGCCTGGTACCTCGACGCCGTCGAGCCGGCAGGTGCCCACAGCCCAGACGCCAGCAGACAACCGGAGGAAACGGAAGGAACCGCCGTCAGGCTGCTGACCTTCCGGCTGGCTCGCATCACCGGCTCGGTCACCGTCCATGGGAGCCCCGGAGCCTTCACCCGGCTTCCCGCCAAGGCGCCCAGCCGCTGGCGTGCACTGCTCGCCGCCCTGCCGGGGCGGGCTCTGGGACTGCGTCTGGCCGGGGCCCACCTCGATCCGGTTCAGGACCCTCCGGCCGACCTGCCGGCGCACCTGGAGGACCGTGATCTCATCGCCGTCGACTACGAGGATCCCTTCTCCTTCGCCGGAACCGTAGCAGCGCTTGGCGACGCAGTTGTCGTCCTCGCTCCCGACTCCTTGCGCCAGGCGGTCCTGTCCCACCTGCAAGGCGCCGCAGGGCTCACGGCACCGGAGGGGGAGTGACGATGGCGCGCGTATCCGCCTCCGACCAGCTCGCGCGACTGCTGGCGCTGCCCGCCTGGGTCGCGGGGCACCCCGGCGTGACCGTCACGGAGGCCGCCAAGCACTTCGGCGTCACCCCGGCCGTCATTGAGCGCGACATCAACACGCTGTGGGTCTCCGGCTTGCCCGGAGGCATGCACGGGGACCTCGTGGACTTCGACGCCGCGGACTTCAAGGCCGGGCGCCTGCGCCTGTCCGAAACGCTGGGGCTGGACCGCCCGGTTCGCCTCACGCGGCAGGAGGCGATCTCTCTGCTCATGGCGCTCAGGGTGCTCGCCGACCTCCTGGCCGACGACGATGTCTCCGCCCCTGTCATCGCCTCCACCCAGCAGGCGGTGACCGCCCTGCTCAGCTCTGGCGCCTCCACCGAGGACTCCGACGCGCGCGCCGATCCGGGAACCGTCACCACCACCGGCCCAGGGCCCGCACACGCAGGACGTTCCAGCCGTACGTCCCGGATCCTGGCCGTTGTGCGCTCCGCCCTGCGCGACGGACGCCGCCTCCACCTGGTCTATGTCTCCGCCACCGACACCCCTTCGGAGCGAGACGTCGATCCCATCACGCTGGAAAGTGATGGATCACATATGACGCTGGTGGGCTGGTGCCTCAGTGCCCAGGCCGAGCGCAGCTTCCGCCTGGACCGGATCACCGCGGCAGAGGCGCTCGACACCCCGTCCGTGCGGCACCGCGCCTCACGCAGAAGGAACCAGCCCAAGGCCGATCACTGCGCGGGGAACAGACCTCGTGCCACGCTGGTTCTCCAACCGACGGGCCGCTGGCTCGCCGAGCAGATCCCGTGCCTCTCCCAGGAGGAGACCGCAGACGGCAACCTTCAGGTGGTCGTCGAGGGACGCGACCGCGCCTGGCTCATCGGCCTGATCCTCTCAGCGGGGCGCCATCTCGTGGCGGTGGAGCCCCAGGACCTCGCCCAAGAGGCGGCAGCAGCAGCCAAACAGGCTCTGACCTCATACAACTGCTAAGTCCTGACCCGTCCGCCTTGGGGAGAACCATCAGGCCCCTCGTTCTGAGGCGCCCTCCCGGGAGGCTACACTCAGCCCGTATCGATAGCGCCTACCACAAGGAGCAGCGCCGTGAACCTCTTTAAGCCGTCGCACATCATCTTCCTGCTCATCGTCGTCATCCTGCTGTTCGGCTACAGGAAGTTGCCTGACATCGCCCGCAGCGTGGGCCAGTCCATGAAGGTCTTCAAGAAGGAGGTCAAGGAGCTGCGCGACGACGACTCCAAGGACTCCCAGGCTCAGATTCAGCAGCCGCAGGAGGGCACCTACTACACCGAGCCCACCCAGTCCGGCCAGACCGCTCAGAGCGCCGAGGGCTCATCCCAGAAGTGATGTCATCCGGCCAGAGCCGGTGACCTGCAGATGAAGGAGGCCGCGGTGCCCAAGCTCCCTCGGATCAAGCGATCGAGGCGCAAGGACAACCCCGAGGCGCGCATGTCCATCGGGGACCACCTGCGCGAGCTGCGCCAGCGTCTCTTCGTCTCCGCCGCGGGCGTCATGGTGATGACGGTCGTCGGTTACCTGGTCTACGAGCGGGCCTTCGCCCTCATCACCCGCCCCATCGAGCAGGCCAATGCCAAGGGCGCGCACCTCACCCTGAACTTCGACACGATCCTGGCCTCCTTCGACATGAAGCTCGAGGTGTCGATCTGGCTGGGCATCCTGTTCTCCTCCCCGCTGTGGATGTACGAGTTCTGGGCCTTCGTGGGACCGGGGATGACCCGCAAGGAGAAGGCATACACCTGGGCCTACGGCGTGGCCGGCCTGTTCCTCTTCCTCGCCGGCGCAGGCCTGGGGATCTGGGTGATGCCGCACGCGGTCTCCATCCTCACCAGCTTCATCCCTGACGGCCCCACTGCCGGAGTGATCGGGGCGAATCTCTACCTTTCCTTCGTCATGAGGCTGGTCCTCGTCTTCGGGATCGCCTTCCTCCTGCCCGAGCTCCTCGTCGCCCTCAATATGCTCGGGCTCATGCAGGGAAAGACCATGCTCAAGGGCTGGCGCTGGGCCATCATGGGCATCGTCACCTTTATGGCCATTGCCAACCCGCTGCCGGATCCATGGTCGATGGTGTTCATGTCCGTTCCCATTGCCGGCCTGTACTTCCTGGCCTGCTTCATCTCCATCAGGCATGACAAACGGGTGGAGAAGAAGCGCGCTGAGCTCGATGCCGAGCTCGAGGCCGCCCTGGCCGAGTAGCAGGGTGCTTCACCCCGTCCCTGCCTGACTTGTCCCAGCCTTTCCTTCGATGCGTATCGCTCTGCTGTCCAACCCCTCCTCGGGTCGGGGACGTCATGCGACCGCTGACGACGTCGCCCGCCGGATCCTCACTGATGCCGGCCACGAGGTCCTTCACGTGCGTGGCAGCTCCTACGAGCAGGCGCGTGACGCAGGACGGACCCTCCTGGGGGACGAGCCGCATCGGAATGTTGAGGCACTGGTGGTCGTCGGCGGGGACGGCATGGCCCACCTGGGGGTGGATATCGTCGCCACGACGGACGTGCCCCTGGGCATCGTGGCCACCGGCACCGGTAACGACATCGCCCGGCACTTCGGTCTGCCCAGCAGGGATGTAGCGGCCTCCGCCCGCCTCATCAACCAGGCGCTGTCCGGAAAGGGCGCCATCACGGCGGTGGACGCGATCTACGCCTCCCGCCCCGACGGCACCCTGCTCGCCCCGCAGCGTCGCTGGTCCCTGGCCGTGGTCAGCGCCGGAGTGGACGCAGCCGTCAACGCCCGCGCCAACACCCTCTCCTGGCCCGCCGGCGAGGGACGCTACGTGCGCGCCTTCACCGCCGAGCTCGCGACGCTGGCGCCCTACGGCTACCGAGTCACCACCGACGAGGGCGCCTGGGAGGGACCGGCGCTCCTGCTGGCGGCGGCCAACACCCGTTACGTCGGCGGCGGCATGGACCTGGCTCCCCAGGCCGACCCCACTGACGGCCTGCTGGAGGTGCTGCGCCTGGATCCTGTGGGCCGCACCCGCCTGCTCACCCTCTTCCGCCGGCTCTTCCGCGGCACGCACCTGACCGACCCGGCCGTCCACCTCGAGCGCAGCCGTACCGTCACCATTGAGGCGCTCACTGAGCGAACCGGCCATGACCGGGGCCTGCGCCCGCCTCCTCACCCCTTCGCCGACGGCGAGCCGCTGGCCGAGCTGCCCCTGCGCCTCGAGGCCGTCCCCGACGCCGTCCGGCTGCTCCTACCGGCTCAAAGCCGATCGGGCCCGTAGGGTGTTGCCATGAGCTCACCAGCCGAGCGCTATGCCGCATCTCGACGTCGACAGGCCGCCTCCAGCAGTGAGCTCGCCCGCTTCGCCCAGGGCTACGACTTCCCCCTCGACCCCTTCCAGGAGGAGGCCTGCCGCGCCGTCGAGCGGGGAGAGGGTGTCCTGGTCGCCGCCCCGACGGGCGCCGGCAAGACAGTGGTGGGGGAGTTCGCCGTGCACCTGGGCCTGACCCGGGGACTCAAGACCTTCTACACCACCCCCATCAAGGCCCTGAGCAACCAGAAGTACCTGGACCTCGTGGCCCGCCACGGTCAGGAACGGGTGGGGCTGCTGACCGGTGACACCTCCGTCAACCCTCATGCGGACGTGGTGGTCATGACCACCGAGGTGCTGCGCAACATGCTCTACTCGGGCTCGCGTGACCTGGACCGGTTGGGCTTCGTGGTCATGGACGAGGTCCACTACCTGGCCGACCGCTTCCGCGGGCCGGTGTGGGAGGAGGTCATCATCCACCTGCCCGCTGAGGTCCAGGTGATCTCCCTGTCCGCCACGGTCTCCAACGCCGAGGAGTTCGGCGACTGGCTCGGCCAGGTGCGCGGCAGGACCGCCGTCGTCGTCTCCGAGGAGCGCCCCGTCCCGCTGACTCAGCACATGATGGTCGGACGCCGGCTGCTGCCGTTGTACTCCCACCCCGCGGAGGTACCTGAGCAGTCCGACCAGCTTGACCAGTCCGAGCAGACCGAGTTGGAGCGGCAAGCGGAGCAGGCGGAGCAGACGGGGCAGCCCCCGCTCAACCCCGAGCTGCTCAAGGCCGTCAAGCAGGCCCGGCGTGCCGCCGCCTCCGGTGGCGCCTCCAAGAACAGCTACCGTGGCCGCGGCGGCGGTTCGGCCAGAGGGCCGCAGCCTTGGAAGCGCTCCACCCGAGGGGGACGGGCGCCTCGCCGTGGCGAGGGAGGAGCCCGCACGGCCAGGTTGAAGCCGCCCTCCCGACTGCAGGTCGTCACGGCCCTGGAGGGGGCGCGCCTGCTGCCCGCGATCGTCTTCGTCTTCTCCCGGGCGGGCTGCGAGCAGGCCGTCCACCAGGTGGTCAGCGCCGGGGTGGACCTGACCACCGAGGCCGAGGCCGCCCGGATCCGCCAGGTCATCGAGCGGCGCACGGCTGACATCCCTGTCAGCGACCTGGGAGTCCTCGGCTTCCACTTCTGGGCCCACGCCCTGGAGCGCGGCGTCGCGGCCCACCACGCGGGGCTGCTACCGGTGTTCAAGGAGACGGTGGAGGAGCTCTTCAGCGCGGGCCTGGTCAAGGTCGTCTATGCCACCGAGACCTTGGCGCTGGGGATCAACATGCCCGCTCGCACCGTGGTCCTGGAGTCGCTGCGCAAGTGGAACGGCTCGGCTCACGTCACCCTCAGCCCGGGGGAGTACACCCAGCTGACGGGGAGGGCCGGACGCCGTGGCATCGATGTGGAGGGCCACGCCGTCGTGCTGGCGGCCGACGACGTCGAGCCGGCCACGGTCTCCTCGTTGGCCTCCCGGCGTACCTACCCGCTGATCTCCGCCTTCCGCCCGACCTACAACATGGCCGTCAACCTGCTCGAGCGCATGCCGCGCACGCGGGTGCGTGAGGTGCTCGAGCAGTCCTTCGCCCAGTTCCAGGCCGACCGCGGCGTCGTGGAGCTGGCCGCTCAGGCTCGCCGCAAGCGCCGCAGCCTGGGGGGCCTGGAGAAGGACATGACGTGCCGTCTGGGTGACTTCCGCGAGTACGCCTCCCTGCGCCAGGCCATTGCCGACGCCGAGGCGGACCTGTCACGGGACAAGTCCGCGGCGCGCCGCAGCGAGACGGGACGGACCATGAGCTCGCTGGGACGCGGTGACGTCATCGTCTTCCGCAAGGGGCGACGCCGCCGCCACGGCATCGTCCTTCAGGTCGGTGCCGACCGGACCGGGACCCCCACCATCACGGTGCTGGGGGAGGACGCGCGAGTCGTCGCCCTGACTCCGGACACGGCACCGGACGGGGTCATGCGCGTCGGCGCCCTGCGGGTGGCCGACTCGGTGGACCCGCACCGGCCCCGGGACCGGGACCGACTCGTTCAGCGGCTGGTCGACGCTCTACGCGCCGGAGACCTGGAAGGGAGCGGCAAGCGCACACGCACCCGCTCCAGCCGCGCGCAGGCCCGCCGAGACAGCGCGATCGAGAACCTCGAGCGACTGCGCCACGAGATGCGCTCCCACCCCTGCCACGGGTGCCCCGACCGGGAGGAGCACGCCCGGGTGGGCCGCAAGTGGTCCAGGGCCAAGACCGAGGCCGAGCGCCTTCAACGGCGCATCGAGACCCGCACCGGCACCATCGCCCGCCTCTTCGATGCCGTCTGCGAGGTGCTGCTCGAGCTGGGTTACCTGCGCCCGGTGGACCGGGGGCACCCGGAGCGTGAGCTGAGGGTCACCGGTGCCGGCAAGGTACTGGCCCGGATCTACGCCGAGCGGGACCTGCTCATCGCCGAGTGCCTGCGCACGGGGGTCTTCGAGGACCTCAGTGCCGCGGAGCTGGCCGGGGCACTGAGCGCGTGCGTCTACGAGCCACGTCTGAGTGCCCAGTCGATCGGGCTGCCCGTAGCGCCCGCATCCCGGCTCGGCCAGTGCCTGCGCGCGCAGCTGGGGGTCTCGCACCGGATCCACGACCTGGAGTCCCTGGCCCGCATCGAGGCCTCCTCGGGCGCGGAGCCCGCGCTGGCCGGGGCCGTCCAGGCCTGGTGCGACGGAGCACAGCTGGCGGACATCCTGGACGCCACGGAGCTGACGGCCGGGGACTTCGTGCGCTGGTGCAAGCAGCTGCTCGACGTCGTCGGGCAGATCGCGAGCCTCTCACCGCCACCGGATGCCACCTCCGAGCAGGCCAGGGCGGTCACCGACCTGTCGATGCGCGCCGCCGAGGCCTCCCTGGATCTCAATAGGGGAGTGGTGAGCTGGTCGGCCGTGTGACGCGGCGGCTAGTACTCTCGTTCCAGCCGATACTCCGGACGACAGGACTCATGCCCCTATGTCAGGCTTCTTCGCCCTTCTCGACGACATCGCCACGCTCGCCAAGCTGACGCTGTCCACCGTTGACGACACGGCCTCCATGGCCGTCAAGACCTCGGCGAAGGTCTCGGCGGCCGCCGTCGACGACGTCGCCACCACCCCCCAGTACGTCACCGGCATCACCCCGGACCGGGAGCTGCCGATCATCAAGAGGATCACGCTGGGCTCGCTGCGCAACAAGCTCCTCATCATCCTGCCGATCGGCCTGCTGCTGACGGCCGTGGCGCCGTGGCTCCTGCCGGTGGCGCTCGTCATCGGCGGCGCCTACCTGTGCTTCGAGGGCGGGGAGAAGATCCTGGAGCGCTTCGGCGGCGCTGCTCACGCCAAGGAGGAGACCGGCCCGATCGACGAGGCCCAGATCATCCGTCAGGCCATCACCACGGACTTCGTTCTGTCCACCGAGATCATGCTGCTGGCCCTGGCCGAGGTCGAGGGGGAGTCCTCCATGCGGCGCATCATCGTGCTGGTCCTCATCGCCCTGCTCATCACCTTCGCCGTCTACGGCCTGGTGGCGGCTCTCATCAAGCTCGACGACGCCGGCGCGCACCTGGCCGGACAGGGCCGCACAGGCGCCATCCGCTCGCTGGGCCGCGCGATCGTGAGGTCTGCGCCGGCCCTCTTCCGCGGCATCGGGATCATCGGGACCGTGGCGATGCTGTGGGTCGGCGGTCATATCCTGGCGGCCAACCTCGCCAAGGTGGGTTTCCACCCGCTGCACCACGCCATCGAGTGGGCCGAGGAGCTCACCCACAACCCGGTCCTGTCCTGGATCACCGGAACAGCCATGTCCTGCCTCATCGGAGCCGTCATCGGCACCGTGCTGGCCCTGGCTTGGCAGCCCGTGCATCACGCTCTGGCCCGCCGTCACAAAGGTTAACTATCAACATCCCCGTATGCTTCACCGCGTGACAGTGCCCTCTCGGTTGCCCTCCCGGATGCTCTCTCGGTCCCCCGGCTGGCTTCGTCGATCAGCCCCGGTGGTGGTGGCGCTGCTGGCGGGTCTGGCCACCTACGCCGCCTTCCCCCCGATGAACCTGTGGTGGTCGGCCCTCGTCGGGGTCGGGACCTTCATGCTCCTCATCCGCGGACGCCGCTTCTGGGCGGGCACCGGTCTGGGACTGCTCTACGGCTTCGGGCTGTTCACTCCTCTGCTGCACTTCACGATGGTGGGGATGGGCAACCCGATCGGCTGGATCGCGCTGACGCTCTTCGAGTCCCTCTACCTGGCCGCACTCGGCGGGGCCTGGTCCCTAGTGAGCAATCTCCCGCTGCTGCAGGGAGCCGCCCGACGAGGGCGGCTCGCGCGGTGTGTGCCGGCCGGAGCGGCCAGTGTGCTCTTCTTCGCCGTGCTGTGGTCCGGGATGGAGGAGCTGCGCTCGGTGTGGCCGCTGGGCGGTTTCCCCTTCGGGCGCCTGGCTTTCGCCATGGCGGATGCCCCCGTCCTGCCGGCGGCGGCCTATGTCGGCAGCGCCGGGGTGGGGCTGCTGGTGGCACTGGCGGCCGCATGCCTCGCCCATGCAGCTCAATCCATCTATGAGCGACGCGCCATGCCGGTCCTCCTCTGCGCAGCAATCGCGGCGGCTGTGCTCGTTGCGCCGCGGACGCTGCCCCTGGAGACGCGCGCTGAGAACGGTACCGTCCGGGTCGGAGCCGTCCAGGGCAATGTGGCCACCGACTTCGAGGACGCCTTCAACCGGGCCCTGGAGGTGACCGGTAACCACGCCAAGGCGACCAAGCAGCTGGCCGCCGACGTGGGCCCCGGCAGCCTCGACATGGTCATCTGGCCGGAGAACTCCGCGGACCTGGACCCTCGCGACTATCCGGCCTCGGCGAGCATCGTCGATGAGGCCGCCCAGGCGGTCCAGGCGCCGGTGCTCGTGGGCGCGGTTCCTGTTGTCGGCGACATCCGCTACAACGACGTCCTCATCTGGAATCCCGGAGACGTCTCGGGCAAGACGGCTCATCCCTACTACCGCAAGCACCGGCCCGTGCCCTTCGCGGAGTACATCCCCTCCCGTTCTCTGGTACGGCGTCTGACCACCCAGGTCGACCGGGTCGGCATCGACATGCTGCCCGGCACCGGTCCCAGCACCCTGACGGTTCCGGCCGTCACCCAGGGCCGGGACGTCACCTTCGCCATGGGCATCTGCTTCGAGGTCGCCTACGACGACGCCCTGCGCACCGGCGTCGAACAGGGCGGGCAGGCGATCATCATCCCGACGAACAACGCCTCCTTCCTCGACTCCGGCGAGGCCGCCCAGCAGCTCGCCCAGGGCCGTGTCCAGGCGGTGGTCCATGGCCGCAGCGTCATCCAGGCCTCCACCGTCGGCTACACCGCGATCATCAACCCCCGCGGTGAGGTCGAGCAGGTCACCCGTCCCTACACCCAGGCGAGCCTCGTGGCCGATGTTCCGCTGCGCAGCTCGCAATCCGTCGCCGACCGGCTCGGTGCCGCCCCCGGCATCATTCTCCTCGCCAGTGCAGGCCTACTGGTGGGAGCCGGTATCCTGAGCCGGCTGCGCTCAGGGCGGAAGGCAGCGGCTGCCGCCGGGGATCGCCGGCGTCGTCGCTGATCTCAGATAATCTCAGGGCGTCGCCACTAGCCTCGGCGCCACACGACCCCAACCTTGGAGACAGAAGTGAAGGCACTCGTCGTCATCCCCACCTACAACGAGATCGAGTCCCTGCCCACGGCACTGGACCGGGTCCGCGAGCACGCTCCTGAGGCGGACATTCTCGTCGTCGACGACGGCTCTCCCGACGGCACCGGCGACTACGCCGACACCCGTGCCGACGAGGACTCCCACATCCATGTCCTGCACCGCTCCGAGAAGAACGGGCTGGGCCCGGCCTACCTCGCCGGGTTCTCCTGGGCACTGGCCGCCGGCTACGAGCTCATCGTGGAGATGGATGCCGACGGCTCCCACCGCGCCGAGGACCTGGCCCTGCTCATCCAGCGCGCCGAGATGGCCGACGAGCCGGACCTCGTCATCGGCTCGCGGTGGGTCTCCGGCGGCGCCACCGAGGGCTGGGACGCCAAGCGCGTGGCCCTGTCCAAGGCCGGGAACCTCTACATCAACGCCATGCTGGGGCTGCGCGTCAAGGATGCCACCGCGGGCTTCCGGGTCTTCCGCGCCTCGATCCTGCGCCGCATGGACCTCGGGAAGGTCGAGGCTCTCGGCTACGGGTTCCAGGTCAACATGACCAAGCTGGTTGACGAGATCGGCGGACGCATCGTGGAGATGCCGATCACCTTCCTGGAGCGGGAGGCCGGGCAGTCCAAGCTCTCGGGGGGCATCTTCACCGAGGAGCTGTCCCTGGTGACCCGCTGGGGTGTGGCCAAGCGCTCCGGCCAGCTGCTCGATGCGGCCAAGGTCGCCGGAAGCAGGCTGCGCGCCGCCCGCGACAAACGCCGTCGGGGCGCTGCCGGGTACCAGCAGCAGCGCCCGACGAGCTCATCGCGACAGAAGCGCTCCTGACGGCTTTTTCAGCCGCTGACCCGCTCGCGGTAGACCTCGCCGCTGCGCAGCGCCTCGAGGCGCTCGTTGAGGAGAACCTCGAGCTCGTCGACCTTGCGGCGCTCCAGGAGCATGTCCCAGTGGGTGCGCGGGGTCTTCTTGGGCTCGTCGGGCTCTGGCTCATCCTCGCCGCGCCGGGCGGCGAGCTGGCCGCACTCGGGGCACTCCCAGGTGGGAGGCACCTCGGCCTCGGTGGACATCGGGATCCTGGTGACGTGCGCCATCGGGCACTCGTAGCTGACGATCATCCGCTCGGCGAACTCGACGCCGTCCTCCGACTCCATCGACTTCGCGCCAATGGTCATGCCTCGCAGTGCGCGGTCTGCCATGCTTGTGGTCTCCTTGTGGCTCGTCTCTCGTGGTGTCCCAGTTCTGACGGAGCGTGCGGCTCCCGCTCAGCCTCCAGGGCACCGGTGCGTCAACACCGAAGGAAGGTGCAGTGTTCCCGCTGGGTTCCCACTGGGTTCCTCGGCATCGACGCGATCAGGGTAATGATGATACCGGTTGGCGTCTAACGCAGTGTCGTCGGCCCGTTTCAGTGACCACCCCGCCCCTCGCATCACCGGAATCAGCGGAACCGGCGCCTAGAGCCTGTGCGGGCCAGCCGGGACCGGCATACTTGGCTTCATGGCTCAGCGCATCGGCATTCTTACGGCGGGCGGCGACGCCCCGGGACTCAACGCGGCGATCCGAGGTTTCGGAAAGGCGGCGATCCAGCAGCACAGCTGGGAGCTCGTCGGCTTCCGGGACGGCATGCGCGGTCTGGCCGAGAACCGCTTCACTGAGCTCGACCCCGCTGCCCTGTCCGGGATCCTCACCACCGGCGGAACCATGTTGGGAACCAGCCGGGACAAGGTGCATCGGATGATGGTGGACGGCGAGCCCCGGGACATGGTGCCCACCATCGTGGACAACTGTGAGAAGGACGGGATCGACGCCCTGGTCTGCCTCGGCGGGGGCGGGACCGCGAAGAACGCCAAACGCCTCATGGATGCGGGTCTCAACGTCATCCACTTGCCCAAGACCATCGACAACGACATCGTCCACACCGACTCCTCCTTCGGTTTTGCCACAGCCCTGGAGATCGCCACTCAGGCCGTGGACCGCTTGCACTCGACGGCGCACTCCCACCACCGCATCATCCTCACCGAGATCATGGGGCACCGAGCTGGATGGCTGGCTCTGGGCGCCGGCATCGCGGGCGGGGCGGATGTCATTCTGCTGCCGGAGATCCCGTACTCGGTGGACGCGATCGCGGACAAGATCGAGCGGCGCCGCTCCCACGGGTCGTCCTTCTCCGTGGTGGCTGTGGCCGAGGGGGCGCTGTCCGTGACGGATCACGCCGAGCTGGAGCACGCTCGCGCCCTGGTCAAGGACGCTTCCAGTCCCGAGCGCAAGGCGATGGCCAAGCGGGGTGTCAAGCGTCTGGAGGCTTCTCACCGCGCCAACACCTTCACCCTGGCCGAGCAGCTGGAGAGCCTGACCGGGCTGGAGGCGCGCGTGTCCATCCTGGGGTACGTCCAGCGCGGTGGTTCGCCTTGCGGAGCGGATCGTCTCTTGGGCACGCGCCTGGGCGTGGCCGGAGCCGATGCGATCGCAGAGGGCCACTTCGGAGTCATGGTCGCTGACCGCGGTCACGGCACGGAGCTGGTGCCGCTCAAGGAGGTGGCCGGACGCACCAAGTTCGTTCCGGCCGACCATGAGTGGATTCAGGCCGCTCGCGCCGTGGGGACGGCGCTGGGGGACTGAGAGCCCAGTCTGAGCGGCGGGCGGCTGCGCGCCTCAGCCGGCCAGGAGCGGCCCGGGAGTCCAGGCGATCTCTCCTGGGCCCACACCGGTGGGGGCGTCACCGGAGACGATGACGTCAGCACGCTGCCAGGGACGGTCCTTGGCGAAGAAGAGGCGCTCGCCGGCCATCCACCAGTGCCAGAAACGCACCGACTCCTCGGCGTCGCCGTTGACTCCCTCGGCGATATCCCGCTTGATGCCGCGGCTCTCAGCGACGTCGTCGCCGGTCTGGACCCATACGTGCGCATCAATGAGGCTGCGCACTGCGGCCAGGCCCGCCCCGGTCCCCTCGACGATGACCAGGGGAGAGCCGGCCGGGATCCGGATGGAACCTTCGCGTCCGTGCTCGCGCCACTTGTCCGGGACCAGGTCGAGGCTTCCGGCTTCCCGCAGCTGGGTCAGGGTGTCGACGTACAGCTGGTCCCAGTCGTAGAGCGGCTCATTCCAGATGAGATCGTCCAGGTGGAAGGCTTGTGCGCCGGGGACGGCTGCGGTCAGCGCCGTAGTGAGCGTGGTCTTGCCCGATCCACCTCGCCCGTCGACAGCGATGATCGCCGGCCGCCCCTGGGGCGTGCCGACCAGGCTCAGCAGGTGCGCCACGAGCTCGTCGGTGGCGCTGACCCGCCACTGGGTGACGGCCGGTTCCTCGGGCTGAAGCTCGATGGACTGGTTGGCGTTGACCCACCGGAGGCTGTCAGAGGGCTCGTTCTGGTTGTCGCACACGGTGGGTCCTTTCAGGCAACGGCTCATGAGGGTCAGGTCGAGGATCTGACCATGTTTCTCGCCGGCCTGCGGGACAGTGCCGACAGTGGTGAAACCATAGCGCTCGTGCAGGCGCACCGAGGTGGCGTTACCCGCCTCGATGAGAGCGATCATCGTGCGGTCCCCGGCCCGCCGTGAGGCCTCGATGAGGGCGGCGAGGAGCCTGGCACCAAGTCCCTTGCCTTGCGCCGCAGGGCTCAGGTAGATCGAGTCCTCAACGGTGCGGGCGTAGCCCTCGTAGGAGTGCCAGGGACCGGCCACCGCGAAGCCGACGACGTCCTGCGGCTCACCGCTGACGTGGGCGACGAGAGCGGTTCCGCGCTGCACCATGGGCGCCAGCCAGGCCTCGGCCCCAGCGTGGTCCTGCTCAATGCTGGTCCAGATGGCCAGGGACTCGCGCACGGCGGCGTTGCGGATTTGGCGGATCGCGGGGGAGTCCGCCATCGTTGCCGGACGGATTCGGTAGGGACGTGCCGCGTCGGCACGTCCATCATCCTGCGCCTCACTCGGGGGCATGGTCGTTATCCTCCTCGACGTACCGGGCAAGGTACTGCCCCGTCAGTGTGCTTCGCTCCGCCACCATCTGCGCCGGCGTTCCGGTGAACACGACCCGGCCGCCGTCATGGCCCGCTCCAGGGCCGAGGTCGATGATCCAGTCGGCGTGCGCCATCACCGCCTGGTGATGCTCAATGACGACGACGGTGCGGCCGCCGTCCACGAGGCGGTCCAAGAGCATCAGCATGGCCTCGATGTCGGCCGGGTGCAGTCCGACGGTCGGCTCATCGAGCACGATGATGCGGCCTTCCTGGCTCAGGTGGACGGCGAGCTTGAGCCGCTGACGCTCACCACCGGACAAGGTGGTCAGGGCCTGGCCGAGGTGGAGGTAACCGAGCCCCACATCCGTCAGTCGTGACAGGATCCTGGTGGCCGCGGGGACACGAGCCTCACCCTGAGAAAAGAAGGCCAGCGCCGCCTCGACGCTCATGTCCAGGACATCGGCGATGCTGCATCCAGCGAGGCGGTAGGCGAGCACCTCGTCCTTGAAACGGCGCCCTTCACAGGCCTGGCATTGGGACTCCACAGTCTCCATGAAGCCCAACTGCGTCTCTATGATTCCCGTTCCGCCACACACCGGACAGGCCCCGTCTGAGTTCGCCGAGAAATGCGCAGGTTTCGCACCCTTGTCCTTATTGGCTGTGGCAAAGGCTTTGCGAACAGGGTCGAGCAGTCCGGTGTAGGTGGCGGTATTCGAGCGCCTGGAGCCTTTGATCGGTGCCTGGTCGACCGTCACCACGCCGTCGATGGGGGAGAGGTGGCCGTGGATGAGGCTCGACTTGCCGGATCCGGCGACTCCAGTGATGACGCTGAGAACTCCCAGGGGAATATCGACGTCGATGTCGCGAAGATTGTTCGTGCTGGCGCCGCGAATCTCGATTCTTCCCGTGGGGGAGCGGTGGCTGTTCTTGATCCGCACTCGGTCCACCAGGTGGCGTCCGGTAAGAGTGTCGGAGCCGCGCAGCTGCTCGACCGTTCCTTCGAAGCAGATCCGGCCTCCTCGGGTTCCTGCTCCCGGCCCCATGTCCACCGCATGGTCGCCGATTGAGATGGTCTCAGGTTTGTGCTCGATGACGAGCACGGTGTTTCCTTTGTCCCGTAGTGACAGCAGCAGCTCATTCATCTGATGGAGGTCGTGCGGGTGCAGTCCGATACTGGGCTCGTCGAAGACGTAGGTGACGTCGGTGAGGGCCGAGCTCAGGTGACGCACGAGCTTGGTGCGCTGGGCCTCGCCGCCCGAGAGGGTCGAGGCCGGACGGTCCAGTGACAGATAGCCCAGTCCAATGCGTACAAAAGCCTCCAACATGTGTTTCAGATTGTCCAGCAGGGGAGCTGCATCGGTCAGAATTCCCTGAAGGCGAGTGATCCACTGCACCAGATCCGAGATCTGCATCGCGCAGGCATCAGCAATGGATGTTCCGTCGATCAAACAGGTGCGGGCGGGCTCGGACAAACGGGTTCCATGGCACTGCGGGCAGGTCCCGAAGACGACGGCCCGTTCCACGAATGAGCGAATATGAGGCTGCAGTGCCTGTGGTTCCTTGGACAGGATCGACCGTCGTATTCTCGGGACGAGTCCCTCGTAAGTCACATTGATGCCGCCGACCTTGATCTTCGTGGGCTCCTTGTAGAGCAGATCGTCTCGCTGCTGGGGCGTGAAGGCGGCTACCGGCACGTCTGGCGGGAAGAGACCGGAGTCAGTGAAGCTGCGCACCTGCCAGCCGCCGGCTGAGTATCCGGGGACGGTGATCGCCCCGTCTTTCAGGGAGAGCGTCTCATCGAGCACCTGCGTCAGATCGATGTCTGAGACTTGACCCATGCCTTCGCAGGCCGGGCACATCCCGCCTTGAACGGTGAATGTCTTGCGCTCGACGATCTTGCGGTTGCCGCGCTGTGTGGTGAGTGCACCGCCACCGGTGACGGAAGGGACGTTGAAGGCGAAAGCCTGAGGTGAGCCGATGTGGGGCGCGCCGTGCGTCGAGTACAGGACTCTCAGCAGGGCTCCGACGTCGCTGACGGTACCGAGGGTTGAACGCGGGTTGGATCCCAGGCGCTCCTGGTCCACAGTGATCGCCGGCGTCAGCCCTTCCAGACGGTCGACGTCGGGACGCGCGCCGACGTCCATGAAGCCCTGAACGAAAGCCGGGTAGGTCTCATTGACCAGACGGCGCGACTCGGCGGCGATCGTGGCGAAGACGAGCGAGCTCTTGCCTGAGCCCGACACGCCGGTGAAGACCGTCAGCCTGCGCTTGGGGATGACGACGTCGACACTGCGCAAGTTGTTCTCACGAGCCCCGACGACACGGATCACGTCATGCGCATCGGCGGGGTTGTTTCCAGCAGTCCTTCCAGTCACACACACAATTGTGCCGGACTGCCTGACGTCGCAGCCGACCGGATGTCCCAGACATGATGCCGCGCACGAGGTCTTCCTCAGAACCAGCCCCACTCACCGAACACCGATAATGCACATTATGTCATTCTCGCTGTCGCGACGCTCTCCCACGACACGCGGCAGGATCTGGGCGTCAGGATCCGGGCGTCCTGCCTGGTCGCCACCCCTCAGACGAGCGCTACCCCCGGCCCCTCGACCTCGCGAACCTCACGCGGCATGTAGCCTTCACGGAGTGCGCCAGCCGGCCCGCTGCCGACTATCCCTCAGGGAGCCCCATGTTCCTCGCGCTGCGCGAGATCCGCCACGAACCCGTGCGCTTCACGCTCATCATCTCCGTCATCACCCTGGTGGCCTACCTCACATTTTTCTTGGCCTCCTTGGCTGTGGGCCTCGCCCACCGTTATCGCGCCGGCATCGACGGCTGGAACACCGCCAGCGTCGCCGTCACGGACGCCTCCAACGAGAACCTCTCCGCCTCCCGTCTGAGCGACAAGCAACTGAAAGCGGCCACGGCCCTGGCCAAGGACAACGGAACCACGGCCTCCGCCCTGATGAGCACGGCCGCTGTTGCCCAGGCACCAGACGTCAAGGACGAGGATGGTGAGGCGCTGCGTGAGGACGTTTTCGCCTTCGGAATCGATCTGGACGGACAGCTCAGTCCGCCTGTGGCCGACGGGCGGGCGATCTCCACCCCCGATAGCGAGGTCCTCGTCGACGACTCGCTGAAGGCCAAGGGACTCGCGGTTGGTGACACGCTCCGGCTGCTGGGCTCTGACCACGACTGGACCGTCGTCGGGTTCACCCATGACACCACCTTCCAGGCGGCTCCCGTGGTGACCATGGACAGCCGGGCCTTGCGCCAGCACGGCCCCACCAGCCTGTCCCCCGCCGTCTCCGCCGTCGTCTTCACCTCCGACCTGACCGCCGACAGCAAGGCCACGCAGTCCGCCAAGGACGCAGGACTGACGATCCTCACCACCGAGGAGCTTGTTCGCACGCTCCCCGGCTACTCGGCCCAGGTCCTCACCTTCAGCCTCATGATCGGCTCACTCATCATCATCGCCTCCACGGTTCTGGGCATCTTCATCTACGTGCTGACGCTGCAGAAGAGACCGGTCCTGGGCATCCTCAAAGCCCGCGGCGTCCCCACCGGCTACCTCATCCGCTCCGGATGCGCCCAGACCCTCGTGCTGTCGGTAGCCGGCATCGGCATCGGCCTGCTTCTGACGATGGCGACGTCCCTGGTCCTCCCCCGCGCCGTGCCCTTCAGAATCTCCGCCGTCCTGGACCTGCTCATCGTCACGGCATTCATCGCCATCTCCGTCATCGGAGGCTTCATCTCCGTCCGGGTCATCTCCCGCATCGATCCCGTGGAGGCCATCTCATGACCGCATCAGCAGCAGCAAGTGGAGCGGCAACCCCGGTCATGTCCCTGGAGACGGTGACCCGCGACTACCGTCAGGGCGATGAGACCGTTCACGCCCTGCGCAGCACGGACCTCACGCTGCGCGCTGGCGAGCTGGTGGGGATCCTGGGGCCCTCAGGCTCCGGGAAGTCCACGCTCCTGACCATCATGGGCGGCCTGCGCACTCCCTCGAGTGGCACCGTGACAATCTCCGGTCAGCCCTTCTCCAGCCTGCCGGAGAAGCAGCGGGCCAGGCTCCGACTTCGGCGCATCGGCTTCGTCCTCCAGGCCTCGGGGCTGGTGCCCTTCCTCAGGCTCAACGACCAGTTCAGCCTGCACGACCGAGCGGCACGAACGCAGGGCGACACCGACCGACGGGACCATCTGCTGGACTCACTCGGCATCACGAAGCGCGCCCACGCCTACCCCTCCAAGCTCTCCGGGGGCGAGCGTCAGCGCGCCGCCATCGCGGTGGCGCTCTACCACGACCCGGACATCATCCTGGCCGATGAGCCCACGGCCTCCCTGGACACCCGACGGGCTCAGGACGTCGCTCATCTGCTTGCGGACCAGACCCACGAGCTGGGCAAGGCCACGGTGATGGTCACTCATGACGAGCGGCTGCTTCCCGTATGCGATCGGGTCCTGGCGATGCACGACGGTGTCCTGACCGAACAGGACGCACCCAAGGACAGCGAGGGCCAGAGCGGTTCACGCGATGACCGCTGAGCAGCGCTGGCTCCTCCCGGCATGGAGAACTACAGTCGGTAGCCGTGTCCACGATCCCGCACTCCGACCACTTCCCCACTGCTGTCTTCCTCGGTGACTCCATCACCACCGGTTGGCGAGCCCTGAGCCATCCTCGTAATCGCTGGACCTCGCTCGTGTGTGAGCATCAGCGGTGGCGGGAAGTGAACCTGGCGGCGGACGGCCTGGGCTTCTTCGCACGACGTGGGGGCCACCTGCCCGGCGGGCAACGCTCACCGTCGTGCCGTGACACCACCTGGCTGGAGGCGGTCCTGCGTTGCGAGCCCGACGTCGTCACGATCAGCCTGGGCCTGAACGACGCCGCCTTCCTCCCCTCTCAGCGTGAGCTGGTCGAGCAGGCGATCGACCATGACCTCAGCTTCATCTCCACACGCCTGCGGGGCGCGCCGGTCATCATCGCCCCCTACTTCCCCTCCCTGGAGTTCGGCCCACGCTTCCAGGCCATCCGCCGTCTCGTCCATGAGAAGGCCACGTCCCTGGGTCTGACCTCGACCGATGCCTTAAGCACGGCCATCAACGGCGACGAGGACCGGCTGGCCATCGACCAGATCCACCCCGACGACGCCGGACACGCCCGGATGGCCCGCGCCATGATCTCCTTCTACGCCGAGATCCTGCCCAGCGCGTAACACTTCCACCCACGTTTACGCAGGTCAGTTGGGTAATGACCCCCTCGAGGCATATGCTTGGCGGCAGATCGCACTCACCGTGACCGACTGAAGGAGCTCGAGGACCCACTCGTGGAGTCACACCGCGAACCCACACTGGCCGATGTCGCCCAGGCTGCAGGCGTCTCGCTGACGACAGTCTCCCGCGTACTCAACAACCGCGGCTACCTCTCCCAAGAGACACGGGAGCGGGTGGCTGAGGCGATCGCTCAGCTCAACTACCGCCCCAATCAGATCGCCCGCGCGCTGCACGGCAAGTCGACGCATTCGATCGGCCTGATCGTCCCCACCGTGGCTTTGCCCTTCTTCGGCGAGCTGACCGAGCATGTCGAGGACTTTCTCGCAGAGCGCGGCTACCGGACCTTCGTCTGCAACTCCATGGGCAAGGCGGATCGGGAGCGCGAGTACCTCGACCTGCTCGTCTCCCACCGGGTCGATGGCATCATCTCCAGCGCCCACAATGATGGTCTGGCCGACTACAGCTCGATTCACCTGCCCCTGGTCAGCGTGGACCGGGACCTCTCCCCCATCGTCCCCAATGTCCGCTGCGACAACGAAGCCGGCGGTCGGCTTGCCGCCGAGCACCTGCTCAAGCGGGGGGCGCGCCGTCCGGCCCTGCTGACGTCTCGCACTGGAATCCACAACCTGCGGGAGAAGGGATACCGCCAGGTGCTCCAGCAGGCAGGTATCGACCCGGTGGTCCTGACCGTCGACTTCAACACCCCCAATAGTGAGCGCCCCCGTCTCATCCGCGAACGGCTCGACCTCGTGGTCGACGACGTCGACGCGGTCTTCGCCACTGACGATCTGGCTGCCGCGCAAGTGATGGAGTGGGCGGCCCAGCGCGATCTGAGGATTCCGGACGACTTCAAGGTGATCGGCTTCGACGGGACGGTCGCCATGCGGCATGCCCTGCCGGCGCTGACCACGATCCAGCAACCCATCACCAAGCTGGCACGGGCAGCAGTCGACCTGCTCCTGAAGCGGATCGACTCGGCCACCGCTGTCTCCGCGCAGAGCACGCAGTCGGGTGGTCCCGGGGTGGAGGACCTGCAGGCCCCCTCCCCCATGCCGGTGAAGCTGCTGCCCGGCCGTACCGCCTAGTGATCCGTTGACGATGCTCGTGGGCTCCGACCATCCAGGTCGGGGCCCACGAGCATCCGAATCACGGACGATCCTTGACTGGATCAGGCTTTGGCCTGAGCGGCGTCGGCCTGAACATCCGTTGTGTCGGCACCGGGGTCATCGGCCTTGCGCACGACGTCGAAGAGCGCATCACCTCGGTGAATCGTTCCAGCACCGTGCTCCTCGATCCCCTCGTAGCCCTGGGCGTTGGAAACGACGATCGGGGTGACGGTCTGGTAGCCGGCGGCTCCGACGGCGGCCCAGTCGACGTCCACCAGCGGCATGCCCCGCAGAACCTTGTCGCCGGCCTTAACCTTGGGGCTGAAGTGCTTGCCCTCGAGCTGGACGGTGTCCATGCCAACGTGAATGAGCAGCTCGACTCCACTGGCGGATCGTAGGCCGTAGGCGTGACCGGTCGGGAAGGCCACGAGGACCTCGCCGTCGACCGGGGAGACGACCGGCCCCTCGGCGGGTGCAATGGCCATGCCCGGACCGAGCATGCCTGAGGCGAAGGTCTGGTCCTCCACCTCGGACAGCGGGATCGCACGTCCCTGGATCGGAGCGGTGACGGTGAAGTCCTCAGTGGCCTCAGCGGGCAGCTCGACGGTCTCGGCGTGCTCGGCCATGGCCTCGGCCTCCAGGGCGGCCTCATCGGCGTCGACGTCATCGCCGGCCAGGGAGGCCTTACCGCGGGTTGAGGCGTAGGCGTAGGCGGCGGCGAAGGCAATGATGATGGTGAACACCTCCACGGCGAGGTACTTGGGGATGTCCGTTGTCCGCATCGACACGAAGCCCACCATTCCCGCAGCCCCCAGGGAGTGCGTGCGCAGGTCGAGCAGGGACACCAGGATGCCTCCGATACCGGCTGCCCCCATTCCGATGAAGAAGGGCCAGCGCAGTCGAAGATTGACACCGAAGATGGCGGGCTCGGTGATACCGAAGAGCGCGGAAACACCACCGGCTCCTGCGAGCCCCTTCATCTTGGCGTCACGGGTCTTGAGGAACACGGCCAGAGCCACGGCACCCTGAGCGACATTCGCCATGGAGGCGATCGGGAAGATGAAGGACCCACCGGTACTGGCCTTGTCAGCGATGAGCGGCAGCTCCACCGCCGGGAAGGACTGGTGAAGACCGGTGACCACGATCGGGGAGTAGACGATGCCGAAGAGGAAACCACCCACGGGACCCGCCGTGTTGTACAGCCAGTCCAGACCGTCCGTGATCCAGATCGACAGCTCACGGGTGAGCGGTCCAACGACGATGAAGGTGAGGAACCCAGTCACCAGCATGGTGAACAGCGGCGTCAGCAGGAAGTCAGCGGTTCCAGATAACCGCTTGTGAAGCCACTTCTCCACCACGGACAGGATCCACGCCACGCACAGCACCGGGATGACCATGGCCTGGTAGCCGATCTTGGCTACCTCCAGCCCGAACAGGGACCAGGTCGACGACTCCCCCGTGTACTCCCAGAACTTCGCCGCCGCCTCCGGGTCGGACATGCTGTAGGCGGACAACAACGATGTTGAGACCATGGCCGCACCCATAGCGGCACCGAGATAGACGTTGCCACCGAAGCGCTTGGTCGCCGAGTAGCCCACGAGTACCGGCAGGAAGGCGAAGGCCGACGCCGAGATCATGTTGATGAGGGCCGCGTAGTCCTTGAGCCAGCCCCAGCGCTCCGTCAACGCCTGGTCACCGAAGAGCCCCTGGGCGGTCAGAACATTGTTGAGGGCCATCATGAGACCGCCGGCAATAAGGGCGGGAAGAATCGGAACGAAGATGTCCGCGATGGTCTTGATGAAGCGGGATAGCGGGTTGCCGCCCTTGGCGGCCTGCTCCTTGGCCTCGTCCTTGGAGACCTCCTTAACCCCTCCGGTTCGGATCATCTCGGAGAAGACGAGGTCGACGTCTCCGGGGCCAACGATGATCTGGAACATGCCGCCCGCGATGAAGGTGCCCTTGAGGTCGGGATCCTTGTCGAGAGCCTTCTGGTCGACCTTGTCCATGTCATTGAGGACAAGACGCAGACGCGTTGCACAGTGCGCTGCTGCGTTAATGTTATCGGCGCCACCGACGTACGTCAGGACGTCCTTCGCCACGCGGGCGTGATCCATTGCCACCCGGGGGTTTCCTTTCTCGTGATGGGACCGCAGCACCTGGGAGGACGGGGAAACCCAACGGTCGGGATCATCGCTGACTCCCTGCAGCCACACCTATGTCAATCGATCGTCACATTACAGTGAGTTAGAGCACCCTGCAACCGGAGAGAAGGGCCCGGATCTATTCCCCGCCTTCTCCCTGCTCAGGAGCTCTTTGCTCCCACAGCGACGCGAGGCCGGGAAGGCGTCAGGACGGTGCGAATGTCCTCGTGCTGCCGGCCGTCAGCGCAAGGTCCCCGTCCACCATCAGCCGTGCTCCCGTGCCGTTGACGTCGACGAAGCTGCGCAGCGTGAGGACCAATGCCCCGTCACCGACGAAAACCTCAGTCAGCGATCGGTCGTGAATGACCTCCAGCACCGGCGCACACCCTTCAGGGAGCGTCACGCTGCGCACCGATCCGTGCTGGGCGTAGCGGGAGGTGGAGCGGTCCACCCGCAGCACCTGCCGATCCAGGGTGATGTCCACGTGCGAGGCATCCGAGCCGATCTGCAGTCCCCACGGCCCCGTGGTCTGCTCAGCATCCGCCTCCAGGCGCAGCTGCCAGCTGCGGTGCCCGCTGAGCTCATCGATCTCGTAGAGGCCCGCCTTCACGCACTCACCCACAAGAGCCGGTTCCCCGGCGTCATACGGCAGTGAGGCTGCGGGGCACTGGATGAGTCGGCCCGCCTTGAGACTCAGCATCCGAGGCATGGTCAGGGCGTGGACCCACTGCCCGGTCTCGATGGAGGGCTGATCGTCCTCAGAGGCGTTGCCCGCCCACCCGGTCAGCAGGACCGGCCCCGGCTCGGATGGACGACGGGCGAAGACCTGAGGGGCGTAGAACTCGAAGCCCCGGTCGACCTCGTGGAAGACCCCGCCGGTGTCTCGCAGCTCAGTGCCCGCGAGGTGCCCCACCGTGTAGACGCAGGGGAAGATGTTCTCAAAGCCCTCCCGGTCGGGGATGATGCCCTGCGGGCACCAGATGAGAACGTCCCAGTCCTCACCGGTGTCCTCATCCTTCAGCCTCACCAGGCCGGGGCACTCCCACATGTACCCGAAGGCATCGAAGGCGCCTCCCGCGCCGGGAAAGCTCAGCTCCCCCTCCAGCTCCCAGGAGACCAGGTCCCGGGAACGGTACAGGACGGCGGCGCCGGTCTCATCGGCGCGCTGGACCCCGATGAGCATGCGGTACTCCCCCGGCCGGTCAGGATCCCGGAAGACCTGCGGGTCACGGTAGTGGGACGTGTAGCCCTCGGCGTGGGCGGGGATAAGCGGATTTCCGGGCCACTTGGCGAAGTCGGTCAGGTCGCCGCTGGTCACCAGGCACTGACTGGCGGTGCGCTCGTCGGTCACCGGGTCCTTGAGGTTGCCGGTGTAGAACAGCTGGAACGGAGCCCGAGCAGGAGCGGCATCGACCTCATGGCCCTCCAGCACGATCGCGTTACCGGAATACGCACCACTGAGGTCGTAGGAGGAGTCCGGGATGACGGCAGGGGCGTGGTGGCGCCAGTGCAGCAGGTCCGTCGAGGAGGAGTGGCCCCAGTAGACCAGCTTGCGGTGGGGATGGAAGGGGCTGAGCTGGTAGAAGGCATGGTAGGTGTCGCCGTCGACGAGCAGCCCGTTGGGATCGTTGAGTCGCCCCACCGGCGGGACAACATGGAAGCAGGGATAGTCCGGGTCATCGGCCACCGCGGATGCGGCAATAGCCTCTTGGGACAGGCGCTTGAGGTCCTCAGTCACGAAGGGATGTTAGCAGGACCACTGTCATGCTCCGAGGCGGTTCTCAGTGGAAGTACGGGACGATGAGCCACAGACCGAACAACGCGATCACGGCGGCAATGGTGATGAAGACACCCGCCAGGACCTGAGCCTGACGTACCCCCTCGACCTCGCCGGCCTCGTGCTTGGCGTGCACGGTGGCCAGCATACGGGCCGCCAGCGAGCAGATGGTGAGGATGAAGACGGTTCCCAGCACCGTCACTGACGCCACCAGCCCCAGTGAGCCCCAGTCGATCGCCATACCGGTCATGCCATGGATCCTGTCGTCATCCGATGCGTACTGTCCTGGTCCGTCACGCCATTGACAATCTCGGAGCGCACCTCGTCCAGCGTCCTCGGCTCACGTCCCAGTGCCGGATCCTGCTTGACGACAACGACCTCGGAGGCGTCATTGACGTTGGAGAAATCCACCCGGTTGTGGCTCGCCTGCCGAATGATGGCCAGGGCCCCCAGGATGAGCAGGCAGATGACAGCGATCGTGCCCGGCACGCCGCCCTTGACCGCGACATAGGACGTGGCGGCCCCCACCAGGCCCGAACACGGAAGCGTTACCAGCCATGCGATCCCCATCTTGCCGGCAGTCCTCCAGGACACCTTGGTGCCCCGGCCGATCCCGGAACCCAGGATCGACCCGGTGCAGATGTGGGTGGTGGACAGCGCAAAACCAAGATGGGAGGAGGCCAGGATCGCCACCGTCGAGGCGGTCTCGGAGGCGAAGCCCTGCGGAGCCTCGACATGCACCAGCCCACGCCCCATGGTGCGCATGATGCGCCACCCGCCCGAGTAGGTGCCCAGGCCGATGGCGAGGCCCGCTGCGGCGATGACCCACCAGTGGGGCCCGGTACCGGCCTCCTGGTAGCCACCAGCCACCAGCACCAGCGTGATGACCCCCATGGTCTTCTGCCCATCAGAGGTGCCATGAGACAGCGCCACCAATGATGCGGTGACCCGTTGGCTGTTACGGAAGAGCCTCTCGGAGTACGGGTTGGTCGGATGCGCGATGCGGTAGGCCAGGGCCGTGGCCAGGGCTGCCGCCACTCCGGCCACGACCGGTGCGATGACGGCGGGCAGGATGATCTTGGAGATCACCGTCCCCCAGTGGACTCCTTGGACCCCGGCTGCCACCACGACCGCTCCGATGAGTCCTCCGAACAGCGCGTGGGACGAGGACGACGGCAGCCCGAACAACCAGGTCGCCAGGTTCCACAGGATGGCGCCGGCCAGACCAGCGAAGATCATGGCCGGCGCCGCCTCGATCACCGTGTCGTCGAACATCCCGTGCGAGATCGTCTTGGAGACCTCGGTCGACAGGCAGGCGCCGATGACGTTGAGCACGGCGGCGACCAGAACCGCTCTTCTGGGTGTGAAGGCGCCTGTCGCCACCGACGTCGCCATCGCATTGGACGAGTCGTGGAAACCGTTCGTGAAGTCGAAGACGAGAGCCGTCACGACGACAACGATCACGAGGAAGAGAATGGTGCTCATACCGTTCCCGATGGGAGATCTGGCTGACCCTCTCGACCGCCCTGGCAGACGGCTGCGGAGGTCCAGGTCGCGTGAGCGCAACCCACCAGTATTGTTACCCGCCGACCCCCCTGCTGCCTAACCGATCGCATACGAGGCTCGCACTGGTTCCCCAGGTCTCATAAGCGCGTCATGCCCGCTCCCCAGCAACACGGTCTTTCGTCCCACCTTCGGGGCAAAACCGCTGAGCAAATTGTCACGTTCCACAAGTACTTCTCAACATGGTGGCTTACCCCGGAAGGAAGGGCCCGTCACGATAGGGTCACTGCATGGCAGCGGACACGACGAAGAGCCTGGACAGCATCGGCAGCGGCACCCTCCCCGACCAGGGGATCGACCAAGAGTCAGCAACAGACATCGATCTGGGAATCGACCTGGGGACGACACGTACCGTCGTGGCACGTGCTGACCGGGGGAACTATCCCATTATCAGCTTCACCGATGAGCACGGCGACGAGCACGACTTCATCCCCTCGCTGACAGCGCTGCACGAGGGGACGCTCGTTCACGGTTTCGCCGCCAGGCGGGCAGCTCACCAGGGCGCTCCGTTGCTGCGCAGCCTCAAGCGGGTCCTGGCCTCCCCCACGTTGACCGCTTCGACGCCGGTACGGCTGGGAGACAAAACCTTCTCCGTTTTGGAGGTTCTCACCAGCTACCTCCGTCACCTGACGTCCGAGCTCGCTGATCGGGGCATCGACATCACCCGCGCCCGCGTGGTGGTCGCCGTGCCCGCCCACGCCTACGGGGCGCAGCGTCTTCTGACTCTTGAGGCCTTCCAGCAGGCCGGTTTCCGCATCGCCGCCATGCTCAACGAGCCCAGTGCAGCCGGATTCGAGTACACCCACCGCAAGGCGACCACCGTCTCCTCCAGGCGCACCCGGGTCCTGGTCTACGACCTGGGCGGTGGCACCTTCGACACCTCACTGGTCGACGTCGTCGGCACGTCTCACGAGGTGCTGGCCTCTCACGGGCTGGGAGACCTGGGCGGGGACGATGTCGACCTGCTCATTGCCACGATGGCCCTGAGCCGGGCGGGCATCACCGAGGAGGACCTCTCCCCCACCGAGCTCGACGACCTACTGGACCAGTGCCGCGACGCCAAGGAGCACCTGACCCCTCAGAGCCGTCGGGTGCTCATCATCCTCAGAGGCCAGGACGTCGTTCTGCCGGTGTCTGACCTGTACACGGCCTGCACGCCGCTCATTGAGCGGTCCTTGGCCACGATGGCCCCTCTGGTCGGCAGGATGGACGACGGGAGCCCGGACTTGACCGACATCGCCGGCGTCTACCTGGTTGGCGGCGCCTCCGGTCTTCCTCTGGTACCCAGGCTCCTGCGGGAGCGCTTCGGGCGTCGGGTTCACCGCTCCCCCTACCCCGGGGCCTCCACCGCCATCGGCCTGGCGATCGCGGCGGACCGCACCAGCGACTACGACCTGACCGACCGGCTCTCACGGGGCTTCGGTGTCTTCCGCGAGGCCGACGGCGGCCATCGCCTCACCTTCGACTCGATTCTGAGCCCCGAGTCCGTCCAGGCCTCGCCCGGGGGTCGGGAAGGCACGGTGCTGACCCGCGAGTACGACGCGGCGCACAACATCGGCTGGTACCGCTTCGTGGAGTGCGCCGGTGTCGACGAAGGCGGTGAGCCCCGCGGCGAGATCGCCCCCTACCAGGACATCGTCTTCCCCTTCGACGCCTCCCTGCGGGACGTCGATGACGAGGAGCTGAGGACCTACTCGGTGGAGCGGCGCGATCACGGTCCGCGGATTCAGGAGCACTACCGCGTCGATGAGGCCGGCCTGGTTCGCGTCACCATCACCGACCTCTCCGACGGATACAGTCGCCGTTACGTTCTGGGCAGGCGCACCCTGTAAGCGCCGGCCGACCCTGCAGCGGGTCAGGAACGCGCGGCATCGGAGACCCGGGTGAGAGCCCGGGTCTCATCCTCGCTGATCTCGAGGGTCAGCGCCTCCACAATCGGCCGCAGCTGGTTGAGATCACGTGCTGAGGCCAACGGAGCGATGACACCGGGACGGTCGCGCAGCCAGGCCAGAGCCACGGCTGCCGGTTCCACCCCGTGATCCGCCGCCACCCTGGCGACAGTCTCAACGACGTCATAGCACTCGGGCCGCTGGTAGTCGGCGACCATTCCAGCCCTCTCACCACTGATCGGCTCGTCCCGACGGTACTTCCCCGTGAGAAAACCGGCGGCCAGAGCGAAGTAGGGCATGAGCCCCATACCGAGCTCGGCCGCCACCTGCCCCCTGGCACCCGGGCCTTCGACGTCGCCTCGGTGGAGCAGGTTGTAGTGAGGCTGAAGCACGACGGGCCGAGCGCACCCGTGAGCGTCAGCGATGGCGAACCACTGCCGGATACGCTCAGGCGTGTAGTTGGACAGCCCCACATGCCGGATCCTGCCGGCAAGTCGGGCCTCTTCAAAGGCGTCGACGGTCTCCTCCAACGGAGTCGACTCATCATCGAAGTGGGCGTAGTAGATATCAATGACGTCGGTACGCAGCCGCGACAGCGACTCCTTCAGCGCCCGGCGGATGTTATCCGCGCTCAGCCCCGGACGGTCGGGCTTAGTGGAGACCTTCGTGGCCAGAACCACGCGCTCACGGACAGGACGCGAGGCGAGCCAGGCACCGATCACGGTCTCCGACTCCCCTCCTGAATTCCCAGGAGCCCAGTAGGAGTATCCGTCAGCAGTGTCGACGAGGTTCCCGCCACCGTCCAGGTATGCGTCCAGCACCTGGAAGGAGGTCGTCTCATCGGCCGTCCAGCCGAAGACATTACCTCCCAGCCCAATGGGGCTGATCCTCAGGTCGGCCAGGGTACGGGTGGGAGCTCCAGTCATCTTGCCTCCTGGTGTATAAGAGCGCCGCCGGAAGCTGCACCGCGGAGACACTCGCCTTGTCGTGAATCGGATCGACTCGGCCAGAATACGTTGAAGGCTGGAACCGTCACCGCGGTTCCAGCCTCAGCGAACAAGCGTTCTGATGGTGCGCGCCTCCCCGCGCTCAGATGGCCTGCTGCCGCTTGGCAGCGCGACGCTTGGCCAGCTCGTCCTCAACCAGAGGAGTTCCGAGCGCCTGAGCGTGATCGACGGGGAGGTCCGCCAACGCCCCTTCGACCTCGTGCCACACCCGCCCCACGGCGATACCGAAGACGCCCTGGCCGCCTGCGACCAAGTCGACGACCTCGTCGGCCGAGGTGCACTCGTAGACCGAGGCGCCGTCACTCATGAGGGTGATGGAGGCCAGATCCTCGACACCGCGGGAGTGCAGGGCACTGACCGCCGTACGGATCTGCTGGAGCGAGACGCCAGTGTCCAGGAGGCGCTTGACGACCTTGAGGACCAGGATGTCGCGGAACGAGTAGAGCCGCTGGGAGCCCGATCCCTTGGCGCTTCGAATCGATGGCTCAACCAGCCCGGTACGCGCCCAGTAGTCGAGCTGGCGATACGTGATGCCGGCGGCTCGGCAGGCCACCGGCCCGCGGTAGCCCGAATCGGCATCGAGCTGGGGCAGAGGGTCACCGAACAGCATGCCCTGAGTACGCTGAGGCCTTGCTATCGCACTGGCTTCATTCATGCTCACGACCTGCTCCTGTCGCCGGAAGAACACGCACCTGGAACTGGTGCGGCGGCCAGCCTGGTGCGGCCACGGCTCCACGATAGGGCCACTTGAGGCGATGCTCAACGAAGGGCACGCCCCATCTCGGTGTGCTGTCAGGCATGAATCTCTAGCTGAGGTCGACAGTCACGGCCCGTACACCGACTATTCCCCGAGATACAGCCGATTCTCCGGCAGGACGGCTGCAACCACAAGTGACATAGATCACAACACTAGTCACATCAGTCACATCAGTCCCGCGTGTCGCCGTCGGCCAGGTCATCGGTCTGCGACAGCACTCGCTGCCACTGCTCAAGGCGCTCAGCACCGTGGTCGTCGCTGAGATCCACAGCCCTCAGGCGCATTAGCGAGTTGCTGGCGTGCACCGGGAACCGGTGGTATCCGCTCAGAAGCAGCCCCTCTCCCGGAGTGCAGGCCACGGTCGTCACGCCACTGGTGCGGACAGGAGTCTCAACGACGAGCCTGGCGACGATACGCGCGTCATCATCGACGTCGAGCTCAGTGCGCCCGATGCGACCGCCCAGCGCCTCGACGACGTCGTCAAGGAGCCTGGGCCATGAGGGCGAGCGGTGCGAGCCGTGGGCCTGCAGCACCAGTCCCTCGTGCGCCGTCACCGGAATGGCCAGCATCGTCGGTCCGCCGTCCTCCACGAGGACGGCGACCAAGCCGTCATCAGGATCGGTGGATCTGACACCCACCAACTGCATCAAGGGCACGTTCCAACCCTACGGGAGGTAGTCACCTCTGTCCCGGGAACGCGCCATCGATGCACGCTGACCTTCGTCGACACGAGCCACCGACCGGGTGAACGCCTACCGGGCGTGGTGCGCGCGCCCGCCCTCAGCCCAGCGCGTCAACGGCACGACGCAGCAGAATCGTGTGCAGATCCGCGACGAGCTCGGCCAGCTCCCGAGCCGTCTCCTCACCGGCGCTGCGCGAGCGCGACCGACGCGGAGCCACTGCCTGGTCGATCGTGTCCGCCTCCCGCTCAGCTGAGGCGCGTACCGCGCGCAAGTTGCGCAGGGGCACTCCCTTGCGGGTGATCTCCATGGCCAGACGCACGGTCCTGAGGTTCTGCTGACTGTAGCGTCCACGAACATCGGGGCTGATGAGTCCGACCGCGACGAGCTCCTCGATCTGGGACTCACTGGCACCGGAGTGAGCCAGGAGCGCCTCCAGATCCATGGGGCCGTCGTCGACGATCCGGCCATCCCGGGCGACCACCCGGGCGACGGGCTGTGGAGCGGGCACCTCGACGTCGGCGTCAAGCCGCGCCAGACGCTCACGGATGACGTGCAACGGAAGGTACTCGTCGCGCTGCACCGCCAAGGCGTAGCGCAGCCGCTCCAGGTCCGCCTGCGAGTAGCGACGGTACCCATTGCCGACACGGTGAGGGCTGATGAGTCCCTCACCCTCGAGATAGCGAACCTTTGAGATCGACAGGGCAGGGAACTCCACCTTGAGGAGATCCACCACCTGCCCGATCTTCATCACAGGCTCTCGAGAGATGCCACGGGGCCAGGTCTCGCCCGCCGGGCGCTCAGAGGCCTCAAGCAAGGAGGAGGGGGCTTCTCGCTTCTTGCTTCGTGCGGTTGCAGCGCTCACCGAGACGCGGCTCCGCCCTGGGGGCCGGGGTGGTAGGTCATCCGGTACTTGCCGATCTGGACCTCGTCACCGGAGCGAAGCGCCACTTGCTCCACACGCGTGCGGTTGACATACGTTCCATTGAGCGAACCGGAATCACGGACGCCGTACCCGCCATCGGGCAGCGACGAGAAGACCGCGTGCTTCCTGGAGACGGTGACGTCATCGAGGAAGATGTCGGCACGAGGGTGGCGCCCCACGGTGGTCTCCTCGGCGTCCAGGAGGAACCGCGCACCGGTGGTCGGCCCGTGGTGGACGAGGAGAAGCGCCGTTCCCGACGGTAGGGCAGCGATCGCGGCGGCGTCCTGCTGGCTCAGCCCCACCACCGGGGAGTCGACCGCGTTGGCGACGTCGACGACCCCGAAGGTCTGTGTGGAGGAGGGATCCTGCTCGATCGGACTGCTCGACATTATTCCTGCCCCTCGGTTCGTTGCGGCGCCCGGTGCGCCGCCTCAGGGACCACCATACCGTTCGTTGCACCGCCGTCGAGTCAACACCACGACGCAGCCCTCCATGATTGGCCAGCAGCCTACCCGCTGCGCGCCCGCGACGATGCCCGTAAGGTGACTGGGAGCACCGATTGAAGGTCTCAAACAGGTCACGGCCTCGCATTGATGATGCTCAGGCTAGGACAAAGGTCTCGCGGCACGGCGATGGCTCGAGCCCTTCAGAGAACCGCCGAGCCAGTGCGTCGAGCGGTCAGAGCGCGTCGCAGGTCGTCCAGGCTCTTGAGGACGAGCCGACGCAGGGCCGTCGGCGCATCGGGGTGCGTCGCGAGCCAGTCCTCGACCGCTTGGGCATCCGCCTCGTCCCCGCAGGCGGGGAAGAGCCCGACGACCAACCGGGTGGCGATCTCCTGGCCGCGCCCGGCCCACAGCCCTTGGATCTCCCGGAGGTAACGGGGGGTGAAGGACGCGGTCAGCTCGCAGTGGGCGTCGACGGCGAAGCCGGCCACCAGGGCGTCAATGTGGTCGTTGCTCAGCGTGGCGTCGCTGAGGAGCCTCTCGAAGACCTCGGCCTTGAGGTCCTGGTGGGGCATCGAGCTGGAGGCCTGCAGGTGATGGGTGATGCCGCTGGCCGTCGGGTCCGCCTTCCGCTGTGCCTCGAGCTCATTGGCACTGACAGCATCCAGCCGCGCCAATGCGGTCAGGGCCCGCCACCGCATGTCCGCGTCCAGCTCCAGTCCTGGCAGGGCTCCGTCCAGGATCTCTCGTGCACGAGCGGCCACCTGGGCACTGCCCGCCTCACCGAGCAGCCGCGCCTGCCCTGCTGCCTCCAGCCAGGCGCGGGCGCGTACGATCTGGGCGTCGGATCCCGGCGCGGCAGCACGGAGCCTGCCCCACCCGCCGGGCACGGTGGCCGGCTGCCCCTCCGTGGAGGGCCCGGTCGAGTCATCGGCCACGAGGCGCTCCAGGAGCACGCTCCGCGTATGCGGGTCGGCATACCTGCAGGCGACCCGCAGCGCCTGGTTCAGCAGGACAGTCAGGGTGCTCGGCTCGGTGTCATCGTCTGCGTGCGCCAGAACGGCCTGGACGAACAGTGCCACATCGATAACCGCGTCGCGGACCAGGTTGTGCAGCATCGACCAGGCCAAGGACCTCGCCATGGGGTCATGCAGGGAGCCGAGCGAGCCGGTCAGGCATGACAGCGAGGTTTCGTCGGGCCGCACGACGGCATAGGTGAGATCCTCGTCGTTGACGATGACGAGATCGGGAGCGGGCAGACCCACGGCCTCGACGACGTCGAGGCTCGCGGCCTCCAGGACCACCGGCAGACGGTGGGTGCGTACCAGCGCTCCGTCCCCGTCGAAGGAGTACAGGCCGACGACGAGCGTGTGCGGACGCAGCACGGTCCACCCGCTCACCGGGTCGCTCCCCTCCTGCTGCAGGGTCAGGGAGGCGATGCGTCCCTCATGAACGACCAGCTCGTCGGTGATGACCGAGGGGCCTGCGGTGTGGAGCCAGGCGCGAGCCCAGTTCTGCATGTCACGGCCTGAGACCTGGGACAGCACGTGCAGGAAGTCGTCCAGGGAGGCGTTGCCGTAGGCTCTGCGCTCGAAGAGGAGACCCGAGGCCTTGAAGAAGGCCTCCTGGCCGACGTGGGCGACGAGCTGCTTGAGGACGGCGGCCCCCTTGGCGTAGGTGATGCCGTCGAAGGCCTGCCGGGCGGCCTCGACGTCGTCGACCCGGGCGACGATGGGGTGGGTAGTGGCCGGCCGGGAGTCCTCCAGGTAGGCCCAGGCCTTGCGGGTGGAGGCGAAGCTCACCCAGGCCTCGGTGTAGCCGGCCGCCTCGGCCTCGGCCCAGGTGCCCTGGTGATCGGCGAAGGACTCCTTGAGCCAGGTGTCCTCCCACCAGGTGGGGGTCACGAGGTCGCCGAACCACATGTGACACATCTCGTGGAGGATCGTGTTGGCGCGTCCGGCCCTCTGGGAGCGGGTGACCGGCCCCCTGAAGAGGTAGAGCTCCTCGTTGAAGGTAACGCAGCCCGGGTTCTCCATGGCTCCGAGGTTGTACTCCGGGACGAGCACGCTGTCGTAGGAGTCCCAGGGGAAGCCGTAGGCGTAGGCCCGGTCATACAGGTCCAGGCCGGCCCGGGTCAGGTCGAGGAGCTCTGCGGCATCGAGGTGCTCGGCCAGGCTGGCGCGGCAGGACCACGACAGCGGGATCGTCAGGCCCCGCCGGCTCGGGGACGTCCATTGCCCGGTCACTCGGTGCCAGAGGCCGGCGGCCAGTGCGGTGAGGTAGCTGGGCAGGGGCCTGGAGGCGGCGAAGGACGTCGTCTCACAGCCGCGGCCCGTGCCGGTGGGGGCCTGGGGGCTCGATCCGCCAGCTTGCGGGCGGGTGTTGGACATGACCGTCCAGCCGCGGGGATGCGTGACCTCCAGCGAGAAGCGGGTCTTGATGTCCGGCTGCTCCATCACCGGCCAGGCCCGGCGCGCGTCGGAGGGCTCGAAGTGGGTGTAGAGATAGGTGGCGCCGTCGACAGGGTCGTGGAAGCGGTGCAGTCCCTGACCCGAGTTGGAGTAGAGGCCGCGCGCCGTGATCTCCACCGTGTGCTCGCCCGGGTCGAGGACGGGCAGCTCGATACGGGCGCCGTCCCAGGTCACCGGGGCCGGTTGCCCGTCGATGCTGAGGGAGTCGACCGCCTGCCCCACGAAGTCCACCCAGAGTCCTTCGGTGCGTTGCCTGATGTCCAGGCTCATCAGGCAACGCACGCTGAAGGCGGCCTCGTGGCGGTCGATGGCCCTGGTCACGTCCACGGCCACGTGGGTGGAGGGCACCTGGCACACGGAGGATCGCCAGGCGGCCTCCTCGTGACGCAGGTTCGTGGGGCTGTCGGAGCGGGCGGGCGCGGTGGTCGTCATGCGCCAAAATCTAGCGGCATGCGGTCGCGGCCGAGACCTCCACGAGCCTGGTACGAGGTGGGTACCAGGCCTTGTGAAACCTCAGTCCCACTTCTCCTCGGTGCGCTCGGGCGTGGCCCACAGGGTGTGGTAGACGCCCTCGACGTCGTCGGTGCGGTGGTAGGTGTGAGAGCCGAAGAAGTCTCGCTGCCCCTGGATGAGGGCGGCCGGCAGGCGCCGGGAGCGCAGCTGGTCGACATAGGCCAGGGAGGAGGCGAAGGCTGGGGCGGGGACGCCGGTGGTGGCGGAGGTGGCCACCACCTGGCGCCAGGCGGGCAGGACCGTCGCCAGGGAGGAGGCGAAGACCGGCGCCGTGAGCAGACTGGCCAGAGAGGGGTTCTCGGCGTAGGCGCGGGTGATGTCGTCCAGGAAACGGGCGCGGATGATGCAGCCGCCTCGCCAGATGCGAGCCATGGCACCCAGGTCGATGTTCCAGTCGAACTGCTTGGAGGCGGTGGCGATCTCATCGAAGCCCTGGGCGTAGGCGGCGATCTTGGAGCCGTAGAGGGCCTGCTTGACGGCATCGACGAAGCCGCGTCGCTCCTCGGGGTCGGTCAGGGCCGTCTGAGTGGTTCCTGCAGCGATGTCAGCGGCCTGAACCGCGGCCCGCGCCGCGCTGGAGGAGGAGACCGCGCGTGCAAAGGTGGCCTCGGCGATGGCGGGCACGGCCACTCCCAGCTCGAGGGCCGTCTGAGTGGTCCACACCCCGGTGCCCTTCTGGCCGGCCGCGTCGACGACGATATCGACGAAGGCCTCACCGGTGGCCGCATCGGTGTGCGACAGGACCTCGGTGGTGATGTCGATGAGGTAGGAGTCGAGCTCGGAGTCCTTCCAGGAGCGGAAGACCTCGGCGATCTCGGGGACCGTGAACCCGCCGACGTGGCGCAGCAGGTCGTAGGCCTCGGCGATGAGCTGCATATCGGCGTACTCGATGCCGTTGTGGACCATCTTGACGAAGTGGCCGGCGCCGTCGGGACCGACGTGGGTGCAGCACGGCGTGCCGTCGACGTGGGCCGAGATGGACTCCAGCATCGGCCCCAGGCGGTCGTAGGACTCGGCGGTGCCGCCGGGCATGATCGAGGGGCCGTTGAGCGCCCCCTCCTCACCGCCGGAGACCCCCATGCCCACGAAGTGCAGCCCGCGCTCACGCAGGGAGACCTCGCGGCGCCGGGTGTCGGTGTAGAGCGTGTTGCCGGCGTCGACGATGATGTCACCGGGCTCCATGAGGGAGGCCAGCTCCTCGATAACCGCCTCGGTGGCAGCTCCGGCCTGAACCATGATGATGGCCACACGCGGCGTGCGCAGCGAGGCCACGAAGTCCTTCAGGTCAGCTGCGGGCACGAAATCGCCCTCGGAGCCGTAGCGCTCGATGAGCCTCTCGGTACGGGCAAGCGTGCGGTTGAAGACGGCGACCGCGTGACCGTGACGAGCCAGGTTGCGGGCCAGGTTCGCCCCCATCACCCCCAGCCCGAAGACACCGAGGTCGGCTGTGGCCGGTGCGGGGATGAAGCTGCTCATGGAAGTCCTTTCCTGTGCCGCAGCCCCTCATGACGGCGCTGCGATTTCAAGCCTTGGTGGCGGAGGATACTGGTTGCGCTCTGCGATAACGGCAGCGGCGTGTCAGCATTACGGTTCACGACGCTGATGAGTACCCACTCGCACCTGTCAACCTCTGTGACCCTACCGCGTCCAGTCCTCGCGCACGAGGACCGTCTGTGGTTCAGACGTGTCGGCAACGACGTGTGACGGCTCACGACAGGCCTGTCCCTGCCAGGTGAGCCGCCTGAGGTGGCGCTACAGTGACAGGTGCGGCCAGCACGGTTCCTCCAAGCGGTGCAGCGGCCCTGGCCGGGCCTCCGCTCAGAGCGCCGCAGTGCTCCGACGACCCGTCGGTGCCATCTGGTCCGCCGTTCGTCGAATCTCAGAAAGGCTGACGTGTCCAGCTCCGACTCTGCGACTCCGTTCCCGTCGTCGAGACCCGCGCGGGCGGTCAACCCGCTTCTCGACGCCCGTGACCTTCGCCTTCCGCGTATCGCGGACCCCTGCGTCCTGGTGATGTTCGGCATTACCGGCGATCTGGCCCGTCACAAGCTCCTACCCGCGATCTATGACCTGGCCAACCGGGGCCTGCTCTCCCCCAGCTTCTCCCTGGTGGGGGTCGGCCGGCGCTCCTGGTCCGACGATGACCTGCGCGCCTACGTGGAGAAGTCGGCTCGGGAGGGCGCCCGTACCCCGTGGCGTCCCGCCATCTGGGAGCAGCTGGCAGCGGGGATGCGCTTCGTGGAGTTCGCCTCCTTCGAGGACGACGCCGCCTACGACCGGCTCACGGCCGTGGTGGATGACTTGGACGCCACTCGGGGCACGCGCGGCAACCGCGCCTTCTACCTGTCGATCCCTCCGGGGTGGTTCCCCGCCGTCACCGAGCGCATCGCCCGCTCCGGGCTCGTGGAGGAGTCGCCCGAGGCCTGGCGCCGCGTGGTCATTGAGAAGCCCTTCGGGCACGACCGCGCCAGCGCCCGAGAGCTCGATGACCTCGTGGGACGCATCGTGCGTCCCGACGACGTCTTCCGGGTCGACCACTACCTGGGCAAGGAGACGGTGCAGAACATCCTGGCGCTGCGGTTCGCCAACACGATGTTCGAGCCGCTGTGGAACCAGCGCTACGTCGACCACGTCCAGATCACGATGGCCGAGGACATCGGTATCGGAACCCGGGCCGGCTACTACGACACCATCGGCTCGGCGCGCGACGTCATCCAGAACCACCTGCTCCAGCTCCTGGCGCTGACCGCGATGGAGGAGCCCACCAGCATGGAGGCGGCCGCGGTGCGCCTGGAGAAGGAGAAGGTCCTCAACTGCGTGCGTCTGGAGCGCGATGGGGTGTTGGACCTGGACCTCACCACTGCCAGGGGCCGTTACGACGCCGGCTTCCAGGGAGGGCTGCCGGTGCGGGGCTATCTGGAGGAGGACGGCGTCGCCGCCGACTCCCGCACGGAGACCTTCGCCGCCCTGCGCCTGGAGATCGCCAACCGTCGCTGGGCCGGCGTGCCGTTCTACCTGCGCGCCGGTAAGCGCCTGACCCGCCGGGTCACCGAGGTCGCCGTCGTCTTCAAGCAGCCGCCGTTCCTGCCCTTTGAGTCGGCGGCCACCACGGCCGTGGGTGCCAACACCATCGTGCTGCGCATCCAGCCCGATGAGGGCATCACGCTGCGGCTGGCCTCCAAGGTGCCCGGAACCCAGATGGAGCTGCGCGACGTCTCCATGGACTTCGGCTACGGAGCCACCTTCAACGAGGAGTCCCCGGAGGCCTATGAGCGACTCATCCTCGATGCGCTCCTGGGTGACGCCCCCCTCTTCCCCCACCAGCGCGAGGTCGACCTGTCCTGGCGCATCCTCGATCCCGTCATCGAGCACTGGAGCGCCGGTGGGAGTCCCGAGGGCTATCGCCCCGGCTCCTGGGGGCCGGCCAGTGCCCACGAACTCCTTGCCCGCGACGGCCGCACCTGGAGGCGCTCATGATTACCACACTGACCGCGACGACCACCTCCCGGATCGTCTCCCGGCTGGTGGAGCACGAGGGGACCTCCGGCTCCTCCCGGGTGCTGACTCTCGTGATCTCCACCGACGAGAAGGGCCTGGAGGACGCGCTGTGCGCCGCGCACGGTGCCAGCCGGGATCACCCCAGCCGCATCATCGCCGTCGTCAAACCGCCGGAGGAGGACACTGCCGGTCGCGTGACTCCGCGCAGCCGTGACGGACACGTCCCGGCCCAGGCCGGCGGGCACCTGGACGCTGAGATCCGTGTCGGTCACGACGCCGGTGCCGGCGAGACACTGGTCCTGCGGCCCTGGGACGAGGCGGCTCTGCACACCGACACGCTGGTGGTGCCATTCCTCCTGCCCGACGCCCCTGTGGTCGTGTGGTGGCCGACGACCGTCCCCGAGATCCCCTCGCAGGATCCCTTGGGACGCCTGGGCTCCACACGCATCACCAACACCCCCGCGCAGGACTTCCCCGCCAGGGCGCTGCGGGCACTGGCGCCGGTGAGCGTTCGCGGCGACATCGACCTGGCCTGGACCCGCATCACCCTGTGGCGCGCCATGGTGGCCTCCACCCTGGACCCGCTGCTGCGCTCGGGCAGCCTGCGAGAGGTCGTGGTCGCCGGCGAGCCGAGGAACTCCTCTCTCTCCCTCATGATCGCGTGGTTGCGGCTGCGACTGGACGTACCGGTCACGAGAGTCGATGAGGAGGACTTCAAGGGCATCTCCTCCATCACCGCCAGAACCGACGACGGCGAGGTCATCATCGCCCGCCATGACCTGGAGCGGGTCACGATCACGCGCCCCGGCTCCCCCGAGCCCCAGGTGGTCACGATGGCGCGGCGCGAGCCGGTCAGCACCCTCAACGAGGAGCTGCGTCGGCTCACCCCCGACCTCGTCTACCAGGAGGTCCTGGCCACGCTGCTCGAGGAGCCCGTCAATGACTGACACCGGTACCCCCCGCACCCAGGCCATCGCCGAGATCCAGGAGGCGGCTTCGGCCGCGGCCACGCCAGAGGTCATCGTGCTTCCCACACTGGGCGACGCCGCGCGCAGGGCCTGCCAGGACACCGTGCGGATCCTGGCCGCGGCGGTGACGGAGCGGGGAGTCGCCCACCTGGCGCTGACAGGCGGTTCCGGGGGGATGGCGCTGTCTGAGGCCCTCGCGCCGCTCATCGCCGCCCAGCCCGAAGCGGTGCGTCGCGCCATCCACCTGTGGTTCGGTGACGAGCGCTTCGTGCCCGCCGGGGACCCGGAACGCAACGATCTGCTGGCCACGCCCCTCATCGCCGCAGGCATCAGGGAGTCTCAGACCCACCGGCTGGCCGCTCCGAACGAGGTCAGCGGCCTGGATGAGGCGACCGCCCGCATGGCCCACGAGCTTAAGTCGGCGGGTGTGACCCCCGGCGGCTTCGACGTCGTCCACGTGGGGCTGGGACCTGACGCGCACGTCTGCTCCCTCTTCCCCGGGCACCCGGCCGCGCTCACGGTGGGGGCTCCCGCCGTGGCCGTGCGCAACTCGCCCAAACCGCCTCCTGAGCGCTACTCCTTGACCTTCGAGGCCTTGCAGCATGCCGGCCGGGTCATGGTGGTTGCCGGCGGTGAGGGCAAGGCCGAGGCGGTCCGCCTCGGGCTGGGCACTCCCGATGCGCTCAAGGCACCGGCCTCGTGCTGCCGGGGAGAGCAGACCACCTGGTACCTGGACGAGCAGGCCAACGCCCTGATGGCTGATTGAGTCCTGTTCGGTTGCCCTGCAGGCGTGCTGCGGGCCGACGAGCCCGAGAGTTCGTGTCGTCGGGTGGGGCTACCGTAGCCCCATGAACGCTTCTGGCCGGCTCCTGGCGCGCCTGACGGTGCTCGGTGCGCTCAGTGCATCGGGGATGACACCAGCTCTTCCCGTCCATGCCGATGATGCCTCGCCGGAGCCCTCCCAGAGGTCAGCGACCACCGAGCTCGCGGCCCTCCATGAGGCGCCCTGGGACCGGAGAGGAGACTTCATCCTGTCCCTGAAGGCCTCTCTTGAGGTGCTTTCGGATCTGCCCGAGGACGCTCCGGCCGCCCACTCCTGGGCCGAGGGAGGTTCCCGCACCGGCTGGTTCGGTGAGGCGTGGACCGACGTCGACGGTGACGGTTGTGACACTCGTAACGAGATCCTTGCCCGGGACCTGACGGATGCCGACTTCTCGCGTGCTGACGGCGTTCAGTCCCGGGAGGAGGGACGTGGCCGGGGTGCGGGCGTGTGCCCGGACGCCACCGTCTGGGCGGGCGTCCTTCAGGATCCCTACACCGGCAGAAGGGTCACCTTCACACGTGGTCAGGAGACCTCGGCAGCTGTCCAGATCGACCACGTGGTACCGCTGAACTACCTCTACGCCCACGGAGCCTGGCAGTGGGATGAGCGCACCCGACTACTGGTGGCCAACGACCCGCTGAATCTCATCGCCGTTGAAGGCGAGGCCAACCAGGCCAAGGGCGCCTGCGGGCCGGCGAGCTGTCCCGTTGGTTCCACCGAGACCGGCAGCTGGCGGCCCACCGGCCCGGGCGGCTGGTGGCCGGCCAACAACTCCTACCGCTGCACCTACGCACGTCGCTTCGTCTCAGTGGCCGCCTCCTACCGGCTCGGCCTGCCCCAGGCCGACAAGGCGGCGCTGAGCACCACCTTGAACAGCTGTCTCGCCGGTGGGGACGGGACCGCATCCCTCCCGGAACGAGCCGCTCGTAGCGCGAAAGAGGTCGGCTCCGCGGTGTGGCACAGTCCCCGATACGCCGCACTGGCAGCGCTCGGAGCCCTGGTACTGGGCTGGGGGCTCATTCTTCGGGGCCGACGCCGAGGGCGCGCAGCCTCACGGCGTCAGCGCCTTCCCATGTCCCGCCACTGAGCCTCCTGCTTAGGATGCCGCCATGGCAGCTCACACCCGTTCCGCCTCCGGAGGTAACAGCGCTCCAAGTGCACCGACGTCGGCTCGTATCGACGTCTGGCTGTGGAGCGTGCGGCAGATCAAGTCCCGTTCGGCGGCGACGAGCGCTTGCAAGGCGGGGCATGTGCGCATCAATGGAGAGACCGCCAAGCCCGCCCAGCACGTCTCGGTGGGGGACGAGGTCCGCTACCGCGTCGATGGCTTCGACCGGCTGCTGACCGTCACCCGGATCCTCACCAAGCGGGTGGGTGCCCCCATCGCCCGCACCGCGTACATCGACTCCTCTCCTCCTCGCCCGTCGCCCCTGGATGCGCCGGCCGCCGTCATCCGAGATCGCGGGGCAGGACGGCCCACGAAGAAGGAGCGCCGTCAGCTCGACGCCCTCATGGGAGGCGGACGCCATCAGGATGACCGCGCCTGACACCCCGGGGTGAGCGGCCTCACCGCCAGCAGATTTCGGAAGGAGCCGCCCCATGGGTTAAGGTTCTGCTCGTTGCAAGCGGCCCGAAGCCGCGAGTCAACGGGCTGTGGCGCAGTTTGGTAGCGCACTTGACTGGGGGTCAAGGGGTCGTGGGTTCAAATCCCGCCAGCCCGACCAGAACAAAGGTCCGCACTCTTCAAAGGAGTGCGGACCTTTTTGTTGACAACACTTCGTCGACAGCCTTTCACATTCTTCCGATGCAAGCCTTATCAACACAGGTCACATTTGCATCCCACATAACAACCATTAGGCTAATTTAAGTCGATGGGTCCGATAGCAATTTACCGATCTTTAATCACGATCCAATCAACGTTGCAATGACGGCGATCGCTCAGCCCATCCGCCACCTGTGCCCAGTTTTCATTGGTATCTCAAGACGAAAGAACTACCCCTTGCAGTCGGTCACATGATTCAGCCGCGCGACGAATTCGGTCAGAAAAGTCACAACCGAATAACATGCATGGCTGACGCGACTGTGGTTGAGTGAACACCGACATCAAGGGTGTCTCACAGCATCCTGCGCATCGGCTCATCGTCGGTTGTGCAAATCAGACTGTGTTCTCATATTCCCGATCAGAGAGAACGACACATGAACATCAAGCGCGTCATCGCCGCAGCTGCGCTCACCGTCGTGCCGCTGACCGCCTCCTCGGCCGCACTGGCCGCTCCGGCCGCCCCTCAGGGCGCACCGGCAGCCGCCGCCGCGGTTCCCGCCCAGGTGACCTCGGAGGGGGCCCAGTACGCCGACACCGTCCTGAACAAGGTCAACGAGCTGCGCAGCGGCCTGGGCCTTCAGCCCGTGACCCGGTACCAGGAGCTCGACGCTGTCGCACAGGACTGGTCCGAGCAGCAGGCCGCCGCCAACAACATGAGCCACCGCCCCGATTTCACGTCGGTCTACCCCAAGGGCTGGACCACCGGCTCTGAGAACGTGGCCTGGCGTACCGCGGGTGGCGACACCGGCGCGCTGATCTTCGACCAGTGGCTCAACTCCCCCGGCCACTACAAGAACATGACCGACCCGAACGTCAACTCCATCGGCATCGGATTCGCCCAGACCTCGGACGGCAGGTGGTACGCCACCCAGAACTTCGCCGCCTACAACGTCAGCAACTCGACGCTGACCCCGTCGACCACAACGACCACCAACACGACGACGACGAAGAGCAACACCCCGCCGTCGACGACCGACACCCCGCCGACGGACACCACCGTCCCCAGCCCGACGCCGACCCCGGAGACCACTCCGTCGACGCCGTCCACCGAGACGACTGCGCCGGCTCCGACTGCTCCCCCGACCTCGGAGACCACCACCCCTGCGTCCACGCCGTCCGCTCCGGCCACCACGGTGACCACCCAGACCGTCACGACCACCGGTACCCCGGCCAAGCCGTCCGCGACTCCTGTCGTTGCGGCTCCTCGCACCACCCCGACGAAGCCCGCCCTGGCCACCACTGGTCCGAGCATCGCCGTCGCCGTCGCCGCCGCCGGCCTGCTGGGCACCGGCGCCGTCCTCGTCATGCGTCGCCGCCAGGCCAGCTGACTGAGCTGAAGGCTCTCAGAGCGCGAGCCGTTCCTCTGACGGGCGCCTGTTGGTCCACTGATCGGTGTGGGCCGGCAGGCGCCCGTCTTTTACGCTCCCCACGCCGTGCTGACATGGACTCGTCATCCTTGAGAGGATGAGGCCGTGAAGCACCTTCCCCTGGAGCCCGAGCTCCTCGCGGCGTTGCCCGCGCAGATCGATCTCCGTCTTGTTGTCACCGACATGGATGGAACTCTCCTTGATGGTCATGGGCGTGTTCCCGCCGGGCTGCTGGAGGCAGTCGAAGACATGCGAGCCGCCGGCATCGTCTTCGCCCCTGCCTCGGGCAGGCAGCTGGCGAACCTGCGTGCGGTCCTGGGCGCCGCCGTCGAGGACTCACCACTGATCGCTGAGAACGGTTCCTTCGTCGTCCACGGCGGTGAGGAGATCCATTCCGACACCATCAGTGCCCAGGATGCCGTGGCCGCCATCACCACGACCCGCCACCTGGCCGACTCCGGGTACGACGTCGGCGCGGTCGTGGCCTGCAAGCACTGCGCCTACATCGAGCGCTCCGATGCGGCCTTCCTGCAACAGGCCGGGTTGTACTACGAGGCGCTGGAGATCGTCGAGGATCTGACCGCCATTGCCCTGGATGAGGCGCTCAAGGTCGCGGTCTTCGACTTCGACGACGTCGAGAATGGGAGCTCCCAGGCGCTGACCGCGGCGGTTCCCCACGTGCAGACCGTCGTCTCCGGGTTGCACTGGACGGACATGATGTCGGCGCAGGTATCCAAGGGGCGGGCCCTGTCGGCGCTTCAGGCCAGGCTCGGGGTCCTCCCGGAGCAGACTGCTGTCTTCGGGGACTACCTCAACGACCTGGATCTCTATGACCACGCGGACCTGGGTTTCGCCATGCGCAATGCCCACCCCGGCATTCATGCCGCGGCGACGTACACGGCGCCCGCCAATACCGAGGATGGTGTCCTGCGTACAGTCGACGAGCTGCTCAGGCGCTGTCGGAGCCGAGGCTGAAACACGCGGGACGGCCCCGAACCGGTCAGTCCGAGGCCGTCCCGATAGGTTGGTTGCCCGCCGGGTTACTGACCCAGCCACGCCTTCATGCCGCCGCTGACGTTGAGCAGCTCGCCGGTGTAGCCGGCAGCGGTCAGGGCCCTGACCGCCTTGGCGGAGCGCACTCCGCCAGCGCAGATGACTGCAGTGGGGCGGGACGCATCGAGCTCTCCCATCCGGTCGGCCACCTCACCCAGCGGGATGTTGACTGAGCCGGGGATCGCCGTACGCGCCACCTCGTCGGGCTCGCGCACGTCGAGGACAACCAGATCCTCCCCCGTCTCAAGCCGACGCCGCAGCTCATCGACGTTGACTTCCTTCATCATGTCCTCCTCAACGGGATATCAGTCGCCGACACGACTGAGCATTCGGCTGGTCTGGTCGGGTTAGCGGCGCAGGCTGCGGTAGCGGGCGATGAGGCCCCGGGTGGAGGCGTCCTGCCCTACGAGGGCCTCCTCGTCCCCCTGGACGGCGGGGGCGATCTCGAGGGCCAGCTTCTTGCCCAGCTCCACTCCCCACTGGTCGAAGGAGTCGATGCCCCACACGATGCCCTGGGTGAAGGTGATGTGCTCGTAGAGGGCGATGAGCTCTCCGACGACCGCTGGCGTCAGCGCCGGGGCGAGGATCGAGGTGGTCGGCCTGTTGCCGGCAAAGACGCGGGCCGGGACGATCTCCTCGGCGGTGCCCTCGGCACGCACCTCGTCGGCGGTCTTGCCGAAGGCGAGCGCCGCGGTCTGGGCCAGGTAGTTGGACAGGAACAGCTCGTGGACGTCCACTCCCCCGTCCTTGGTGGGGTGAGCGGGGTTGGCCACGGCGATGAAGTCCGCGGGGATGAGCTGGGTGCCCTGGTGAATGAGCTGGTAGAAGGCGTGCTGGCCGTTGGTGCCCGGCTCGCCCCAGAAGACCTCGCCGGTCTCGGTGGTCACGGGGCTGCCGTCCCAGCGCACGGACTTGCCGTTGGACTCCATGGTGAGCTGCTGGAGGTAGGCGGGGAAGCGGTGCAGATACTGGGCGTAGGGCAGGATGGCGTGGGAGCCGGCCTTGAAGAAGTTGACGTACCAGACGTTGAGCAGGCCCATGAGCATGGGGACGTTCTCGGCCGGAGCCTTGGTGGCGAAGTGCTCGTCCACGGTGTGGAAGCCGGAGAGGAAGTCGGCGAAGTTCTCCGGGCCGATGGCCACGGCCAGGACCGTACCGACAGCGGAGTCCACCGAGTAGCGTCCACCCACCCAGTTCCAGAAGCCGAAGGCATTGGCCGGGTCGATGCCGAACTCGGCGACCTTATCCAGGGCGGTGGACACGGCCACGAAGTGCTTGGCGATGGCGCCGTCGGTCTCAATGCCCTTGGCCTGGAGGGCGGCCAGGAACCAGTCGCGGGCCATGCGGGCGTTGGTGAGGGTCTCCAGGGTGGTGAAGGTCTTGGAGGCGATGATGAACAGGGTCGTCTCCGGGTCGAGGTCCGCGACCTTCTCGGCGCAGTCGGTGGGATCGATGTTGGAGATGAAGCGGCACTGAAGGCCCTTCTGCACGTAGGGCTTGAGAGCCTCGTAGACCATGACGGGACCGAGGTCGGAGCCGCCGATGCCGATATTGACCACCGTCTTGATGGGCTTGCCGGTGATACCGGTCCACTCCCCCGAGCGGACGCGGCGGGCGAAGGCGTAGATCTTCTCCAGGACCTCGTGGACGTCGTCAACGACGTCCTGGCCGTCCACGCTCAGGGAGTCGGTGGCCGGGCGACGCAGGGCCGTGTGGAGGACGGCACGGTCCTCGGTGATGTTGATGTGCTCGCCGGCGTACATGGCGTCACGGCGGCCCGGGACGTCGACCTGCTCGGCGAGCTCGGCCAGGGCGTCGCGGACGTCGTCGGTCAGCAGGTTCTTGGACAGGTCGACGTAGAGGTCCCCCAACTCGTAGGAGAAGCGCTCGGTGCGCTCGGGATCGTCGGCGAACCAGGCGCGCAGGTCCGGGGTCATGGTGTCGTGGAGCTCGGTGAGGCGCTTCCAGGCGGGCGTGGTGGTGGGGTCAACCGGATTCAGCATGGCTACAGTCTATGGGTGTTGCGGCCACGCGCCACTGTCCGGTGCCAAACGTTCTCACGCTCGCGGCGTCCTGCTGGTTCTTGACGCGCCGGCGCGGGATCCTCAAGGCTGCCCCGTACGATGAGGCGATGGAACCTTCTTCAGCCGGCCTCCAGAGAACAGGCGGGTGGCTGCACCTGGCACTCACCTGCGTCGGGACGGTTGTCGTGGTTGCGTCACTGGCAGTGGGCATCATCGCAACAACCGGCTGGCAGAACACCTACAAGCTACCCGCGTGTGTCCCAGCCTCGGACTGCCTCGGTCAGACCCGCGAGGCTGTGGCCGAAAACCCGGCCATCCTGTTGCTGGGAGTCATGACCCTCCTACTGGCTGCGGCCGACGTATGGGCACTCGTCCAGATGCGGCGGCACCGCACGACGTTCTGGGTGCAATTCTCCGGCGCATTGCTGGCACTGACGACGATACTGTCTCTCAACACCCTGACGGCATGGTGGAGCTTCCGTTCCCTGGTCTATTGATCGGGCGGCACTTGCCCGAGGTTTGAACCCGTTACCGGTCACTGAGAGCCTGACGATCGCTGATGGTCTGCTGTCGGTACTGGCTCGGTGAGAGCCCCAGAACGCGTCGGAAGTCGGCGGTCAGGTGGGCGTGGTCCGCGTAGTCGAGTTCGGCGGCCACCTGCGCAACGGTGACGGACGAATCCTCCCGAAGCCGCTGTGCTGCCTCTTGGAGCCGGTAGCGTCGGATCACTGCGAGTGGGGGCAGGCCGATGTACTTCTCACAGAGGCGTTGGAGACTGCGGACAGAAAGATCGAGGCGTCGCGCCAGCTGATCGACGCGCAGGACGCTTCTGTCGGAGGCGACGACGTCCTCCATCTTGTTGGCGATGAGCGCAATCGCTTGTGGCGGCCCGGCATGTTGCGCCACCCAGTCTGCCAGCGCACTGGCGGCACGTTGTCCACCCCTCATCGTGTTGGTATCCGCCATGGCGTCAGCAACCGCAGCGCCCAGGTCAGGGTCCTCGAGCGGCCGATGGGAGTTCCGGATCAGGGACGGGGAGCACAGCGCACCCGCTGCCGCAGGCCTGAGAAGGGCTCCGACGGCCCATCCTCGGCCTTCCAGCTCACGATAGGAGATGCTCGTCGTCGGGCCGTGCAGAGCCATGCCATCGGGCTCGACAACGAGGTTGCAGGCGGGGAACGGGAGCACCTCCTGGCGGTCCCGTTGTCCTGCGGGCAAGTCCCAGCGTGGGATCCAGATCCAGCGGACCCGATCGGCCAGTGCCTCGGGGACAGGCTGGCGGTGAAAGGTCGGAAGCCTGGAGGGATAGAGGATCCCCCGTCGATCAGCGGTCGTCTCGGGCACGGCTCCTCACCTTTCCGGAGCTGTCGCAGATCTTCAAGCGAAGGCACCTCCATCGTTCCTACAGTCGTTGGCATGAGTACACGCAACCTATCCGGGGCCACTGGTCACTACACGACTGATGGGACTCCGCACGGCTTCACCAGCATCACACCGTTTCTGGCGGTTGACGGCGCCGACCGAGCGCTCAGGTTCTACCGTGACGTCTTCGGTGCGCGCATCGTGGACAGTGTGGAGATCGAGGGTGCGGTCGTCCACGCAGAGCTCGACTTCGGTCACGGCAGGATCCAGATCGGTGAGCCCTCAGCCTTGTCCGGTCTGGTTGCGACTCCGTCGGATGAGCCGGTCTGCTACTCGATCCGCCTGTACTGCCCGGATGTCGACGCCGCCGTTGAGCGGGCTACTGCCGCCGGTGCGACCTTGCTGGAACCGCCCGACACCTTCGTGTCCGGGGACAGGTTCGCCTCCATCCGCGATCCCTTCGGCGTGCGGTGGTCGGTCATGACCCGGGTCGAGGACTTGTCCGAGGAGGAGAGTTCCGCACGTGTTGCCGCGTGGGCCAAGAAGCAGGCCGTTTCCGACAGCTGAGCCCTTCCGGGGCTCAGCGCCGCTGGCGCTTCTCGCGCACGCGCACCCCGATCTGGATGGGGGTGCCGGTGAAGCCGAACTCCTCACGCAGGCGCCGCTCGATGAAGCGCCGGTAGCCGGCGTCGAGGAAACCGGTGGTGAAGATGACGATCCGGGGCGGGGCCACCTGGACCTGGGTGGCGAAGAGGATGCGGGGCTGCTTGCCGCCTCGCACCGGGTGCGGGGTGGCGGACTGCAGCTGCCCCAGGAAGCCGTTGAGCCGGCCTGTGGGCACGCGCGTGGTCCAACCCTCCAGTGCGGCGTCGAGAGCGCGCACGAGCCGGTTGGTGTGCCAGCCGGTCCGGGCTGCCAGGTTGATGTGGGGGGCCCAGGAGACGTGGGCCAGGTCGTGCTCGACCTCCCACAGGAGCATCTTCTGGCGCTCCTCGTCCACCAGGTCCCACTTGTTGTTGACCAGGACCAGGGCTCGGCCGGCATCAACGGCCTGCTGGACCACGCGCACGTCCTGCTCACTGATCGGCTCGGAGGCGTCCAGCAGGACGACGGCGACCTCGGCCTTGTCGATGGCGCCCTGCGTGCGCAGCACCGCATAGTAGTCGGCGCCCCGTGACTGCTTGACGCGCCGGCGGATCCCAGCGGTGTCGACGAAGACCCACTGGCGCCCGTCGAGCTCGATGATCTCGTCGACCGGGTCGCGGGTGGTGCCCGCGGTCTCGTTGACGACGACGCGCTCCTGGCCCGCGATGGAGTTCAGCAGCGAGGACTTGCCGACGTTGGGCCGCCCCACGAGGGCGATGCGGTGCAGGTCCCCCTCCGGCGCTGCGGTGGCCACGGCGGAGACCTCCGGGAGGACCTCCATGACGGCGTCGAGGACCTCGCCGCTACCCCGGCCGTGCAGGGCCGAGACCGGGAAGGGCTCGCCCAGCCCCAGGTTCCACAGGGTGGCGGCGTCCCCCTCCTGGGCCGGGGAGTCGACCTTGTTGGCGGCCAGGACCACCGGCTTGCCGCTGCGGCGCAGCATCCGCACCACGCGGGCATCGGTCTCGGTGATACCGACCTGGGCATCGACGACCAGCAGGACGGCGTCGGCCATCTCGACGGCGATCTCGGCCTGGGTGGCCACGGCGGCGTCGAGGCCGGCCACGTCCACCTCCCAGCCGCCGGTGTCGACGATGGTGAAGCGGCGCCCGGCCCACTCCGCGGGGTAGGAGACCCGGTCGCGGGTGACACCGGGGGTGTCCTGAACGACGGCCTCGCGGCGGCCCAGGACCCGGTTGACCAGAGTCGACTTGCCCACGTTGGGCCGGCCGACGACGGCCAGGACCGGCAGCCCGGGCTCGACGCTGTCACCGGCGGGCAGGCTGCCGTCGGCCTCCAGGAGGGCGAGGTCCTCCTCATCGAGCTCGTAGTCGGCCAGGCCCGCGCGCATGGCCTGGGCCCGCAGGTCCTCCTCGGCGTCCCGCTGGGCGGCGGCGTCGGCGGCCTCCTCCACCAGGTCCAGGACCCGTTCAACGGACTGCTCCAGGGTCAGCTCCGAGGTGTCCACCAGGGTGACGCCCTCGGGCGCGGTGAGGAACTGGGAGACCGTGGCGTCGTCGCGGTCGCGGCGCACCACCTGGTCGCGCAGGGCGTCGGCGTCGACCTGCTTTCCGGCGGCTTCCAGGTCCCCGGCGCGACGGGCCAGGCGGGCCTCCTCCGAGGCGGTCACCAGCAGGCGGGCGTCGGCGTCGGGCGCGATGACGGTGGTGATGTCACGTCCCTCGGCCACGATGCCGGCGCCCTCGGAGAAGGACCCGGTGTGCCCGGTCGCCTCGAAACGGATGATCTCGCGCTGGCGGCGTGCCAGCTCGGCACGCACCTCGAGGTTGGTGGCGACCTTCGAGACGACAGTGGCGATGTGCGGGTCGCGGATCGCGGTCGATACGTCCGTGCCGTCCACGGTGAAGGTGGGGTGCTCGGGATCCAGCCCCATGTGCAGGGGCATCGCGGCGACGGCCTCGGCAACGGCAGCCCCATCGCCCAAGTCGATCCCCTCGTGCTCGCACCACCAGGCGGCGGCCCGGTACATGGCACCGGTGTCCAGGTAGGCCAGTCCCAGCTCGGCGGCCACGCGCCGCGAGACGGTGGACTTGCCCGATCCGCTTGGTCCGTCGATCGCAACGACGATTCCCATGGTGCCCTCCATCAGGGTCCGATTGATGGTCATGAACTGAGCCAAGCGTCCCACACTTCGGCGCGGTACTGCGGATCAGCCCCCATGAGTACTGACACAGGCGGGCCTGCGCGGCGCATTGAACCGGTTTCAGCCCGCGACGACGCGCCAGCCCTGGGCGTCCAGTGCCTCCTCCAGCCGTAGGGCGGCCGCCGGAAGGACGGAGATGAGGGCGATGCCGGCGCTCTGCCCGGCCGAGTGCTCCAAGGAGAAGTCCTCGATGTTGACGCCGGCGGCGCCGATGTCGGAGAAGAGCCTGCCCAGCTCACCGGCGGCGTCGGGTACCAGGACCTGGACCTCGGTGTAGCGGCGCGGCGCGCCACCGTGCTTGCCGGGGATGCGTGCCCGACCGAGGTTTCCCCGAGTCATGACGTCGGTGACCGCGCCGACGGCCCCGGGAGCAACCACACGTGCCGCTCCAGGAGCCATGTACTCCGGACTGTCCGGATCGCAGACTGCCGCCTCGATCCCCGTCACCAGTGCAGCCAGGTCATCACTGATCCGGCGCAGCAGGTCGACCACGGGCCCGGCATTGCCCACGATGATGGCCGACCACAGCCTGGGGTCCGAGGCCGCGATCCGGGTGACGTCACGAAGCCCCTGCCCTGACAGGGCCAGGGCCCCCTCCCCCAGCTCCTCCAGCCGAGCGGCCACGAGTGAGGCGACGAGCTGGGGCACGTGGGAGACGGCGGCGACGGCGGCGTCGTGCTCCGCCGCCCCCATGCGCACCGGGGTGGCGCCCACATCGACCGCCAGGTTCCTGATGACCAGCTCCGCCTGCGGATCGGAGTCCTGGCCGACAACCACCCAGGGGCGGCCGGCGAAGAGGTCGCAGTCCGCGGCGCCGGCGCCGGAGCGCTCCCGGCCGGCCATCGGGTGGGAGCCGACGTACCTGCGCGCCTGCGCTCCCGCCCGGGACCGGACCTCGGTGACGACCCGTTCCTTGACGGAGGCCACGTCAGTGACGACGGCACTGGGGTGGGCGTTCAGCTGCTCGACGACGACGTCGGCGGTCACGTCGGGGGGCGTGGCCACGACGACGACCTGCGGCTCGGGGCTGTCCTCGCCGTGAAGCGCTCCCGCACCCATGTCCCGGGCCAGGGCCAGGGAGGTCGGCGAGGTGTCGGAGAGCAGGACCTCGACACCCGCCGTCCGCAGCGCCAGGGCGAGTGAGGTTCCCAGCAGCCCTGTACCGACGATGAGCACCGGGCCGCGCGTGGACACTGATGCCCGCGGCTCGGGGGCGCTCACAGCCCGACCTCCTGCTGCAGCGCGGCGATCTCCTCGCCACTGAGGGGACGGGTCTGGCCGGGACGCAGGTTGCCCAGCCGCAGTGGTCCGAGCCGGGTGCGCGCCAGGCGCGTCACAGGGTGGCCGACGGCGTCCAGCATGCGTCGCACGATGCGGTTCTTGCCGGAGTGGAGGGTGATCTCGACGATGGAGCCGCGCGGCCCGGAGTCCTTGACGGTCACCCGGTCCGCCTTGGCCTCACCGTCCTCCAGCTCGATGCCGCGCCGCAGCTTGCGCGGGACCCAGGGCTCAACCTGTCCCTCAACGATGGCGACATAGGTCTTCGCGATCTCGTAGCTGGGGTGCATGAGCCGGTGGGAGAGCTCGCCGTCGTTGGAAAGCAGGAGCAGCCCCTCAGTCTCGGTGTCGAGGCGGCCGACGTGCACCAGGCGCAGCGAGTCGGGCAGCTCGGGGTGCTCGGCCAGGTAGTCGCGTCCGTACTGGGCAACGGTCGGGCGGCCCTCGGGGTCCTCCATGGTGGTGACGACTCCGGCCGGCTTGTGGAGCATGAGGGTGATGAGCTCGGGGTTGGTGAGGATTCGGCTGCCGTCAACGCGGATCTCCTGGGTCAGCGGGTCCACCCTCACGCCTGCCTCGGTGACGGTGATGCCGTCGACGCTGACGCGGCCGTCGGCGATGAGCTGCTCGCAGGCGCGGCGCGAGGCGACCCCTGCGTGGGCCAGCACCTTCTGCAGACGCTGTCCGGAAGCGACGTGCGGGTCGTCCTGGCCGCCCTTGGTGGCACGCTCACGCATCTGAAGCAGACGGGCCTCCTCGTCCTCGTCGATGGCCTCGGCGTCGAAAGCGGCGAGGTCGCCGGCGTCGGCCTGCTCGTCGAGCTCTTCGAGGTCGTCCTCGTCGTAGAACTCCTGGGCCCCGAAATCGCTGTGGGGCACAGAGTTGGTTCGGGTGTGGCGGTTCCTCGGGGTCATGGGGTCCTCCTACCGGCCATCTCATCGGCCTGTTCGACGATCTCCCCCAGCGCCTCGACGCGGGGGAGGTAGGGAGCCAGGGGTGGCAGCTCGTCCAGGGAGTCGATTCCCAGGTACTCCAGGAAGTCTCCCGTGGTCCGGTACAGAATCGCACCGGAGGTCTCGGCACCGGCCTCCTCGATGAGGCCGCGGGCGTGCAGGGTGCGCATGACGCCGTCGACATTGACCCCGCGGATCTGCGCGACGCGCCCTCGGGTGACCGGCTGCCGGTAGGCGACGACGGCCAGGGTCTCCAGCGCGGCCTGACTCAGGCGCGCGGTGGCGCCGCCAATGATGAACTGCTCGACGAGGTCGGCATGCTCGGGCACGGAGGCGAAGCGCCACCCGCCTGCTGCCCGTCGCAGGAGGAATCCGTGAGCACGGCTGCCGGGCGCCTCTCCACGGTACTCGGCTGCCAGACTCTCGAGCAGCTCCTCGCAGATGCTGTCCTCGATGCCGAGGGCCTCGGCGATCGCAGAGGTGGTTACCGGCTCGTCGGCGACGATGAGGATGGCTTCAGCGGCATTGCGCAGCTGAGGCCCGGCGGCTTCGCTCATGCGAATTCCTCCTCGAGCTCAGTGAGGTTCTCAGAGGTCATCATGCCGGTCAGGTCGTCCTGACCGCCGCACCAGGTCACGGTGATCTCGCCCATGGCCTCCGTCTGGTCCAGCTCGGCACTGCCCTGCCGGTGGAGGATGAGCAGCGCCAGGAAGCGGGCCACCACGACGGCAGTGCGCTCGGCGTCCTCAATGATCTGGGCGAAGGTCAGGGGTCCGTGACTGCGCAGCCTGCTGGCGATGAGGCTCAGCTGCTGACCGACCGGTACCCGCTCGTGCAGGTGGACGGTCTGGACGCCTGGATCCGTGGGCCGGGTGAAAGCTCCCACCGCCAGCCGCGTCAGCTCCTCGGGGGTGATGGTAGCCACGAGCTTGGGCAGCAGTGCCGCCAGATGCGGTTCCAGGGCGACGATGCGGGGGTAGCTGCGTGCGGAGGTCTCCGCCCGGTAGCGGAAGGCCGCTGCGACCTCCTTGAAGGCCCGGTACTGCAGGAGCCGGGCGAAGAGCAGGTCACGGGCCTCGAGCAACTCGAGGTCGGGCTCCTCCTCGTTCTCGTCATGGGGCAGAAGGCGGTGCGCCTTGAGCGCCAGGAGGGTGGAGGCCACGACGATGAACTCCGATGCGCGCCCCAGGTCCCAGTCCGAGCGCATGTGGGCGATGAAGTCGTCGGTCACCTCGGCCAGCGCCAGCTCGGTGACGTCGAGCCGCTTGCGGGCGATGAGACTCAGTAGCAGGTCGAAGGGGCCTTCGAACTGGGGCAGCGTGACGCTGAATCCGGGCAGCCGGGGCGGCCCCTGCTCCTCCGACTCAGGCGACATCGCCGCGGGCGATGACCTCGCGGGCCAGCCGGCGGTAGGCGTCCGCACCGGGATGGGAGGGCGCGTAGCTGGTGATCGGCTCGTTGGCCACGGAGGCGTCCGGGAACTTGATCGTGCGCCGGATGCGCGTGTCGAAGAGCTGCTCGCCGAAGGCCTGCTCCAGGCGCTCAAGCACCTCCCGGGAGTGCAGGGTGCGGGAGTCCACCATGGTGGCCAGGATGCCGTCGATCTCCAGGGTGGCGTTGAGGCGGTCCTTGACCCGCTCGACGGTCTCAACCAGGAGCGCCACCCCGCGCAGGGCGAAGAACTCGGTCTCCAGCGGGATGATGACGCCGTGGGAGGCGGTCAGGGCGTTGATGGTCAGCAGTCCGAGCGAGGGCTGGCAGTCCACGAGGATCACGTCGTACTCGTCGAGCACCGGACGCAGCACCCGCTTGAGGGCCTGCTCGCGGGCGACCTCGTTGACGAGCTGGACCTCGGCGGCGGACAGGTCGATGTTGGCCGGGACGATGTCCAGCCCCTCCACCGTGGTCTCGTGGATGACCGTGCGGATGTCCGGACGGCTGGCGACGAGCAGGTCGTAGATGGTGGAGTCGAGCTCGTGAGCGTTGATGCCCAGGCCGGCCGAGGCCGCTCCCTGGGGATCGAAGTCGACGATGAGGACCTTGCGCCCCAGCTCGGCCAGGGCCGCACCGAGGTTGATCGTCGTCGTGGTCTTGCCGACGCCGCCCTTCTGGTTGCACATGGAGATGACCCGAGCGGGTCCGTGCGACTCCAGCGGCGCGGGAACGGGGAAGTCCTTCTCCTCGCTCTCGTCGGTGCCGGGGTTGTCGATCAGGCCTGGCTGGATGGAGTCATTCACGTTATCCAGCCTAGTCGAAAGCCGACCGACATCGCCCAGTTCAGACGGGACACGCCAGAGATCAAAGCCGACAGAACCCCGCTTTCAGCCGCGGCCCGGTGTGCACTCAGGCTTCCTCCACCAAGGCCTGGGGGAACGGCCCTCGCCTGCGGGTTCATCGATCAGGCCAGAGCCCGCGGGTGGCTGGTGGCGTAGACCTCCCGCAGGTGGTCGACGGTGACCTTTGTGTAGATCTGGGTGGTGGTGACCGAGGCGTGTCCGAGCATCTCCTGGACGACACGCACGTCCGCCCCTCCCGCCAGCAGATGCGTGGCGAAGGAGTGGCGCAAGGTGTGGGGGGAGATGCGCCGCTCATCAGCGCAGTCCGTCCCGATGAGCCCGGCCCGTTCGGCGGCCTGCTGGAGGACCGCCCAGGCGCTCTGCCGGCTCAGGGGCCTGCCCAAGGTGTTGAGGAAGACCTGCGGCACTCCCCTGCCCTTCTCGGCCAGGACCGGTCGGCCCTGCACCAGGTAGGCATCCAGCGCCTCCCAGGCGTAGGCCCCCATGGGGACCACGCGCTCCTTGCGTCCCTTGCCGAACAGCCTCAGCAGCCGGGAGTCGGTGTCGAGGTCGTCGACGACGAGCCCCACCGCCTCGGAGATGCGGGCGCCGGTGGCGTAGAGAACCTCCAGCAGCGCTCGGTCGCGCAGGCTCACCGGGGAGTCGTCGACGCCGGCGGCCTCCAGGAGGACGCGGACCTCATCGATCCCTAAGGCCTTGGGCAGGCGCCTTCCGGGCTGGGGCGGGCGCACGGTGGCCGAGGGATCCTCAGAGGTGGTGCCCTCGGCCAGAAGGAACTTGTGCCAGCCGCGCACGGCCGTGACGGTTCTGGATGCCGAGGACGACGCCAGCGGGCGGGCGCCGTCGGAGCCGGTGCGCAGGACCTCGAGGAAGCCGGCCACGTCGTTGCGGCTGACCTCCTGCGGTGCTGAGATGCCCGCGCTCCTCAGATAGCGCAGGTAACGGCCGAGGTCACGCTCATAGGCGCTCAGGGTATGAGGGCTCAGCCCACGCTCGACACGTAGGTGGGCGAGGTAGCCGCGCAGCCCCCGGTCCAGGACGTCTTCACGCGGATCAGGGGTGGTATCGACGGTCGAATCCGTCGTGTGCGCTGTGCTCGTCGGAGTCCGCCGAGGCTCAGCCGAGCTTGGCGACCAGGCCGAGCCCGACGATCGTGATCGTCCAGATGATGGCCACCGCCACCGTGATGCGGTCGAGGTTGCGCTCGGCCACGCCGGAGGAGCCGGCCGAGGAGGAGATACCGCCGCCGAACATGTCCGACAGACCGCCGCCCTTGCCCTTGTGCAGGAGGATCGACATGATGAGGAAGAAGCTCGAGAGGACGAGCAGCACCTGAAGGACGATACGCACTACGTTCACGTCACGTTCCCTTCGTTGTTGGTTCCGTCTTGCTGCGGGGGCATCACGCTCCGGCATGGGTCCGGCGCGACTCTCAACAGGGTCCGCGCCCCCACCTGTCCGCGTGGCAGTCTACCTGTAACGCACGGAGTCCCGGACACCTCGCGGTGTGAGGTGTCCGGGACCCCGCAGGTGAGCAGTGAGACGCGGCGGAGAAGTGATCGCTCAGCTCCTCCGCTGCGGGGCTCGGGCTGCTCAGGCGTAGAAGCCCGCCATGGCGGCGAAGGAGTCCGCCTTGAGGGAGGCTCCGCCGACGAGTGCGCCGTCGACGTCGGGCTGGGCCATGAGCTCCTTGATGTTGCCGGGCTTGGCGGAACCGCCGTAGAGGATGCGGGTGGCGTCGGCGGTGGCGTCGCCGTAGTCGGCGCGCAGGGCCTCGCGGATCGCTCCACACACCTCCTGTGCGTCCTCGGCGGTGGCGGTCTCACCGGTACCGATGGCCCAGATGGGCTCGTAAGCAATGACGATCTTGGCCACGTCCTCGCCGCTCCATCCCTCCAGGGCGGCGCGGATCTGCCCCAGGACGAAGTCGACGTGGGTGCCGGCCTTGCGGATCTCCAGGGCCTCACCGCAGCACAGGATGGGGGTCATGCCAGCGTCGAGCACCTTGCGGGCCTTGGCGCCCACGAGGGCGTCGGACTCGTTGTGGTACTCGCGGCGCTCGGAGTGGCCCATGACGACGTAGCTGACGCCGAGCTTGGCGAGCATCTCGGTGGAGATCTCACCGGTGTAGGCGCCGTTGTCGTGGATGGAGACGTCCTGGGCGCCGTACTTGATGTTCAGTGAGTCGGCCTCGACGATGGTCTGCACGGTACGGATGTCCGTGAAGGGCGGGATCACGAGGACCTCGCACTTGGTGTAGTCGTGGTCGCGGTCCTTGAGCTCCATGGCCAGGCCCTGGACGAGGTGGTTGGCCTCGAGGTGGTCGAGGTTCATCTTCCAGTTGCCCGCCATGAGCGGGGTGCGGTTACTCATCTGGGTTGCCTTCCTTCAGTCGTTGAGCACGGCGATACCGGGCAGTGTCTTGCCCTCAAGGAGCTCGAGGGAGGCGCCGCCGCCGGTGGAGATGTGGGAGAACGTGGCCTCGTCGAAGCCGAGCGTGCGCACGGCCGCGGCGGAGTCGCCACCGCCGATGACGGAGAAGGCGTCGGACTCGGAGATCGCCTTGGCCACGGCCTTGGTGCCCTCGGCGAAGGCCGGGAACTCGAAAACGCCCATAGGGCCGTTCCACACCACGGTCTTGGAGGTGGCGATGGCGTCGGCGAAGAGCTTTCGCGTCTTGGGGCCGATGTCCAGGCCCATCTGGTCGGCGGGCAGTGCGTCAGCGGGCACCACGGTGGCGGGGGCGTCCGCGGCGAAGGTCGGGGCAACGACGGTGTCGACGGGCAGCAGCAGCTCGACGCCGTTGGCCTTGGCGGTCTCCAGGTAGCCCTTGACGGTGTCGATCTGGTCCTTCTCCAGCAGGGAGGTACCCACCTCGTAGCCCTGGGCGGCCAGGAAGGTGTAGGCCATGCCACCACCAATGAGGAGACGGTCGGCCTTGCCCAACAGGTTGGAGATGACGCCGAGCTTGTCGGAGACCTTGGAGCCGCCGAGCACGACGGTGTAGGGGCGCTCGGGGTCATTGACGGCGCGCCCCAGGGACTCGATCTCCTTGACGACGAGCAGGCCGGCGGCGGAGGGCAGCAGCTTGGCGACGTCGTAGACGGAGGCCTGCTTGCGGTGCACAACGCCGAAGCCGTCGGAGACGAAGACGTCGGCCAGGGCGGCGAGCTCAGCGGCGAAGGCCTCGCGCTCGGCATCGTCCTTGGAGGTCTCGGCGGCGTTGAAGCGCACGTTCTCGAGCAGGACGATCTCACCGTCGCCTGCTGCGGCGACGGCTGCCTTGGCGGACTCGCCCACAGTGTCCTCGGCGAGGGTCACCTTGACTCCGGTGACCTCGGCGAGGCGCTTGGCCACAGGGGCCAGGGAGTAGTCGGGGTTGACCTGCCCCTTGGGGCGCCCCAGGTGCGCGGTGATGATTACCTTGGCGCCGGCGTCGAGCAGGGTGCGCAGGGTGGGCAGAGCGGCCTGGATGCGGCCGTCGTCGGTGATGTTCTTGTCGGCGTCCAGCGGCACGTTGAAGTCGGAGCGGACCAGGACTCGCTTGCCCTTGAGGTCGCCCAGGGACTCGATGGTCTTCATGAAGCCTCTCATCGGTTGTGGGTGAAGGTGTGGGTGTGGGACGGACGGCGCCCGCGCACGCATAGCGTGGCGCGGGCGCCGTCTTCTAGAGAGTCATGCTCTCGGTCTGGTCTCAGGCGAGCTTGGAGCCGACCAGGGAGGTCAGGCGGACCAGGGCGTTGGAGTAGCCCCACTCGTTGTCGTACCAGGAGAGGACCTTGACGAGGTTGCCGATGACCTTGGTCTCGGTGGCGTCGAAGATCGAGGTGTGCGGGTTGCCCACGATGTCGGTGGAGACGATCGGGTCCTCGGTGTACTCGAGAACGCCCTTGAGCTCACCCTCGGCGGCGGCCTTGACGGCGGCCTTGACGGCCTCGACGGAGACCTCCTTCTCGGCGATGAAGGTCAGGTCGGTCAGCGAGCCGGTCGGGGTGGGGACACGCACGGCCAGACCGTCGAACTTGCCCTTGAGGGCGGGCAGAACGAGAGCCACGGCCTGGGCGGCACCGGTCTTGGTGGGGATCATGTTCAGCGCGGCGGCGCGAGCACGGCGCAGGTCGCTGTGCGGGGCGTCGAGGACGCGCTGGTCACCCGTGTAGGAGTGGATGGTGGTCATGATGCCGCGCTCGATGCCGAAGTTCTCGTGGAGAACCTTGGCCAGGGGGGCGAGGCAGTTGGTGGTGCACGAGGCGTTGGACACGATGTTCATCGTGGCGTTGTCGTAGTCGCCCTCGTTGACACCCATGACGAAGGTGCCGTCGACGTTCTTGGCGGGAGCGGAGATGACGACCTTCTTGGCGCCACCGTCGAGGTGGGCCTTGGCCTTCTCGCCGTCGGTGAAGAAGCCGGTGGACTCCACGACGACCTCGACGCCCAGGTCGCCCCAGGGCAGGTCGGCGGGGTTGCGCTGAGCGAGCACCTTGATGTGCTTGCCGTTGACGGTGATGCCATCCTCGTCGTAGGAGACCTCGCCGTCGAAACGACCGAGGATCGAGTCGTACTTGAGCAGGTGGGCCAGGGTCTTGTTGTCCGTCAGGTCGTTGACGGCGACAACCTCGATGTCGGCGCCCTGCTCGAGGGCGGCACGGAAGAAGTTGCGGCCGATCCGGCCGAAGCCGTTAATACCAACGCGGGTGGTCACTTTGTGTCCTCCTAGTGCGCCGGTTGGCGGCGCACGGTTGCTGGGGCTCTTTTCACACATGGCGTGTGCTCCAGAACTTCCTCTTCAGCTCTCATCCGATTCAGCTCCGGTACGGCCGAGTCTAGTCACACTGGGCAGGCGCTGGGAGTCGCCGACCACGCCACGGGCGAACACTGTGATGCACAAGCCAAACCGAGGGGGACCAAAGACCATCAGGCACCCCAAAGGCAAGGACCGAGGTCCCATCTCACCTCAGGGCTCGAGCATCTCCTGGGTGAGAACCGACTCTGTGTCAGGGATGCCCAGCTCGTGGGCCTGCTTGTCCGCCATGGCCAGGAGCCGACGGATACGCCCGGCCACGGCGTCCTTGGTCAGCTGCGGGTCGGAGAGCTGCCCGAGCTCCTCCAGGGATGCCTGCTTGTGCGCGATGCGCAGGCGACCGGCCTGCAGCAGGTGGGCGGGGACATCGTCCCCCAGGATCTCGAAGGCGCGCTCGACGCGGGCGCCCGAGGCGACGGCGGCGCGGGCAGAACGGCGCAGGTTGGCGTCATCGAAGTTGGCCAGGCGGTTGGCAGTGCCCCGCGACTCGCGCCGGGATCGGCGCTCGGCCCACACCTTGAAGGCCTCCGGCGCCCCCATCCGCTCCAGGAGAACACCGATGGCCTCGCCGTCGCGAACGACGACGCGGTCGGCCCCACGCACCTCTCGGGCCTTGGCGGAGATGTCGAAGCGCCGCGCGGCCCCGACCAGCGCCAGTGCTGCCTCGGAGCCGGGACAGGTGACCTCCAAGGAGGAGGACCGGCCGGGCTCGGTCAGGGATCCGCGGGCCAGGAAGGCCCCTCGCCAGGCGGCAGCGGCGGCGTTGCGCCCTCCTTGAATGACGGACACCGGCATGCCCCGCACCGGCCGGCCCCGGTCGTCGACCAGCCCGGACAGCCGGGCGAGGTCCTTGCCGCGCTTGGTCACTCGCAGCACGTAGCGGGATCCTCGGTGCAGGGATCCGCCCTGAACCACCATGACCTCGGGCTCCATCCCGTAGAGCTCCTTGAGGTGCTGATGCAGCCGCCGCACGGCTCCCCCGTGATCGAGCTCGGCCTCGACGACGATGCGCCCGGAGACGATATGGAGCCCTCCGGCGAAGCGCAGCATCGCGGAGACCTCCGCCCGTCGTTGGGCGGCGTTCTCGGTGGCGACGAGCGCGAGCTCATCCTTGACGGTGACCGTCAGCGACATGGGCGGGCTCCTCGTGGTCGGGGTTCGTGATTCGGGACTGGCCAACATGGTTGACGCTGCGGCCGTTACCAGGGCGTCCCGGGTGCTGGCGAGGCGCAGCTCGAACAGGCGCGGGCGAAGCGGCTCAAGACGTCAGGGCGATGTCATACGGCGCCCGAGGCGTATCAATGGAGAATTTTTAGCCGCGGCACCCGGCAGCCGGCTGGAAGCGGCCGCCGAGAATTATGAACGATCATGCGCAGTGGGACTCTTCAATGAGTCCAGCATCACATGTCATCGCGTCCACTGAGATCGGTGACGTCCCCCAGGGCCCCCTCGAAGGCGTCCCGGAAGGCGGCTGCCAGGCGCAGCGGATCGTGGTGGCACAGGGCCTCGCCGGTACGCACCTGGCGCAGGACGACGGTGGCCCCCATGTCGGCGGCCACCGCTGCAAGATCCTCGACGTCCTCAACGGTGGAGGGGTCGGCCAGCACCACGTCCAGGCGCAGGTCGGGCGCGTACTGGCTCAGGACCCGAAGATGATCGGCACTGGTCATCCCGTCGGTCTCGCCCTGCTGAGCGGAGAGGTTGAGGACCACGACCTTGCGGGCCGAGGTGTTCACCAGCGCACGGCGCATGGACGGCAGGATGAGGTGCGGGAGTACCGAGGTGTACCAGGAGCCGGGCCCCAGGACCACCCATTCGGCCTCATCGATGGCGCGCAGCGCCTCGGGGTGGGCCTCGGCGTCCTGGGGAACCATTCCCACGTTCTCCAGACGTCCGCGGGCCGAGGCCACTGCCACCTGACCACTGACCCGGCGTCGGCTCCCCCCGGAGACGATGTCGGCCTCAATGACCAGGGGCGAGGAGGACATGGGCACGACACGGCCGTGGATCGTCAGCAGGCGCCCCACCCAGTCGAGCCCGGAGACATCGTCCCCCAGCAGCTGCCACAGGGCCAGGATGAGCAGGTTCCCCAGGGCGTGGTTGTCGAGCTCGCCCTGCCCCTCGAAGCGGTGCTGGAGCACGTCCCGCCAGGTCAGGCCCCACTCGGAGTCCTCACAGAGCGACGCAAGAGCCATTCTCAGGTCTCCTGGCGGCAGACAGTCGAACTCCCGGCGCAGGCGTCCCGAGGAGCCGCCGTCGTCGGCGACGGTGACGACGGCGGTGAGCCGGTGGGTGACGTGGCGCAGCGCCCGCAGCGTGGCGGACAGTCCGTGCCCGCCTCCCAGGGCGACGACGGCGGGTCCCTCCTCACCGCGGCGGGGCCAGCCCGCCGCATCGATCGTGGTTCCCACCGCCTACTCCCGTCCCAGATCGCGATGCTGGACAACGACCTCGAAGCCCCCGCGCCTCAGCCTGGCCCCGAGCCGCTCCGCCGAGGCCACGGAGCGGTGCTTGCCGCCGGTGCAGCCCACAGCCAGCGTGACGTGGGGCTTGAGCTCATCGACGTACTGCGGGAGCGCGGGGATGAGCAGGTCGGCGTACCCGTCGACGAAGGCCGCCGCCCCCTTCTGGGCGAAGACGTAGTCGGCCACCGGTACGTCACGTCCGGTGAGGTGGCGCAGCTCGGAGACCCAGTAGGGGTTGGGGATGAAGCGCACGTCCAGGACGTGGTCGGCGTCCAGGGGAATGCCGTACTTGAACCCGAAGGACATGACGTTGATACGCAGGGCCAGGTCGGACTCGTGCGCCACGAGCTCGCGCACCCGCCGGGCGAGGTCGTGGACGGAGTAGTTGGAGGTGTCGATGACGCTGTCTGCCACGCCCCGCAAGCCCCCCAGGAGGGTGCGCTCGTGCTCGATCCCGTCCAGAACGGAGCCGCTGCCCTGCAACGGGTGGGGGCGGCGAGAGGACTCGAAGCGTCTGACCAGCACGGCGTCAGAGGCATCCAGGAAGATGAGCCTCACGTCGGTGCCGTTGTTGCGGACCTTGCGCAGATAGTCCATGAAGTGGGAGAAGAACTCGCGGCTGCGCACATCGACCACCGCGGCCAGCCGGTGCACCCCGGCGCCGACCGTTGTCATCATTCCCGACAGGGCCGGCAGCAGTTGGGGCGGCAGGTTGTCCACGACGTACCAGTCGAGATCCTCCAGCGCGTTGGCCGCGCGTGAGCGCCCCGCCCCGGACATACCCGTGACAATAATCATCTCGGGGCGTTCCGCCGGGGGAACCGGAGGGGTCGCCTCATCGAGGGCGGGGATCTCAATGGGAACCGTGTCCTGAAGCCGCTGGCGCTTGCCGGAGGAGGACTGAGGGCGGCGCTCGTCATGCATGCTCCAAGCATCGCATGTCCAGCTCGCTCCGCCCGTCGCCGACGCCGGTTTGCCGGTAGCGTTTCACCGTTGCCAGTACTCACTGCCGCCGGTTCCCGGCGCCAGACGTCAGGAGGCCACATGAGCTCCTCCCCCATGTCCGACCAGGTGCTCCCGCACCAGAGCGCGTCCCAGGAGACTGCGATACGGCGCCCAGAGGCGCCGGTGCTGGGTACGCCCTGGACCAGCAGCGCGACGAAGGTGGCGCTGCTGGGCGCCGGTGAGATCGGCAAGGAGGTGGCGATCGCTCTGACCCGGCTGGGGGTGGAGGTCACGGCAATCGACCGCTATGAGGGGGCTCCAGCCCAACAGGTGGCGCACAACGCCGTGACGGTGGACATGAGCGACTCCGAGGCGCTGACGGCCGCCATCCGCGCCAGCGGTGCCGCCGTCGTGATCCCGGAGATCGAGGCGCTGGCCACCGACGCCCTGGCGGCCCTGGAGGAGGCAGGCGAGGTACGGGTGGTACCGACCGCTCGCGCGGTGCAGCTGACGATGAATCGTGAGGGCATTCGCCGCCTGGCAGCTGAGGAGCTGGGGCTGGCGACCAGTCCCTACGCCTTCGCCTCGTCCTTGGATGAGCTGCGGGCGGGTGCTCAGCAGGTGGGCTTTCCGTGCGTGGTCAAACCGGTCATGTCCTCATCGGGGCACGGCCAGTCCGTGGTGCACGGGCCGCAGGACCTGGAGGCGGCCTGGCGCTACGCGGCGGCCGACGGCCGGGTGGACCGGGGCCGGGTCATCGTGGAGGGATTCGTGCGTTTCGACACCGAGATCACGCTGCTCACGGTGCGCTGGCGTCATCCGGGCACTGGGGAGACGGTGACGAGCTTCTGCGAGCCGATCGGGCATCGGCAGGTTGATGGGGACTATGTGGAGTCCTGGCAGCCGCAGCAACTGTCCCCGGTGGCCCTGGAACGGGCCCAGCAGGTGGCTGAGCGCGTGACCGCGGCGCTGGGCGGCTGGGGCCTGTTCGGAGTGGAGCTGTTCATCTGCGGGGAGGAGGTTCTCTTCTCCGAGGTCTCGCCGCGTCCGCATGACACCGGCCTGGTGACGCTGGCGAGTCAGCGCCTGAGCGAGTTCGAGCTGCACGCCCGCGCCCTGTTGGGCCTGCCCGTGGATACCTCTCTGCGCTCCCCCGGCGCCTCGGTGACCGTCAAGGCGACGGGAGAGTCCGCGCCGGGCGAGGGCGTGCGCTTCGCGGGTCTTGATGAGGCGCTCGCTCAGGAGGGCGTGGATCTGCGGCTCTTCGGTAAGCCTGAGGCCCACCCGGGGCGGCGCCTGGGCGTTGTCGTGGCCTATGCCGACGACGCCTCCACCGCCACGGACCGGGCCCGGGCCGCCGCTCAGGCGATCCGTCTCAGCGTCTGAGTCAAATCGCCCGGGCGGGCCGCACCGTCTCAGCGGTTACCCCTGTGCCGCATCCTGTGGCGAAGGAATGAGGCAGGCGCCGTTGGAGGCGATGACATCGCGGTACCAGCCGAAGGACTTCTTGCGGTAGCGGGCCAGGGTGCCGTTGCCGTCGTCGTCGCGGTCCACGTAGATGAAGCCGTAGCGCTTGGACATCTGGGCGGTGGAGGCCGAGACCAGGTCGATGCAGCCCCAGGAGGTGTAGCCCAGGACCTCGACGCCATCGGCGATGGCCTGGGCGACCTGGACCAGGTGGTCGTTCATGTAGGCGATGCGGTAGTCGTCCTCAACCGTGGGGCCGTCGGGGCCGTCAACGAGAACATCCCTGGCTCCCAGGCCGTTCTCGACAATGAACAGAGGCTTACCCCAGCGGTCCCAGTAGTCGTTGAGGATCGTGCGCAGGCCCGCCGGGTCGATCTGCCACCCCCAGTCGGAGGCCTCGAGGGTCGGGTTGGCTACCCCGCCCATAAGGTTGCCCCGGCCGGCCGGGGCCTCCTGGGTGGCGGTCTCGCACACGGACATGTAGTAGGACAAGGAGACGAAGTCGACGGTGTGCTCCCGCAGCAGCGCGCGGTCCGCCTCGGTGATCTCCAGCTCGATGCCCTTGTCCCGCAGGGTCCGCAGCAGGTAGCCGGGGTACTCGCCGCGCACGTGGAGGTCCCCGAAGGCGTAGTTGGCGCGCTCGGCCTGCTTGGCGGCCCAGACGTCTCGCGGGTCGGGGGCCAGCGGGTAGGTGGGCACGGCCAGGATCATGCAGCCGATCCGGATATCGGGGTTGATCTCGTGGGCGATCCTCGTGGAGGCCGCCGAGGCGACGAGCTCGTGGTGAATGGCCTGGTAGAGGTCCTGCTCGCTGAGCCTGTCCTTGGGGGTGGCGATGCCACCGGACAGGAAGGGCTCGTGGAAGACGGAGTTGATCTCATTGAAGGTGAGCCAGTACCTCACCCGCTCGCCGTAGCGCTCAAACAGGGTGCGGGCGTAGCGCTCGAAGAAGCCGATGAGGCGGCGGTCAGTCCAGCCGTCATAGGTACGGGCCAGATGGAGCGGGGTCTCGTAGTGGCTGATGGTGACCAGGGGCTCGATGCCGTGCTTCTCGAGCTCGTCGAGGACCCGGTCGTAGAAGGCCAGCCCCTCTTCGTTGGGCTCGGTCTCGTCACCGAGCGGGAAGATGCGGCTCCAGGCGATGGAGAAGCGGAAGACCTTGAATCCCATCTCCGCCAGCAGTGCGATGTCCTCGGCGTAGCGGTGGTAGAAGTCGATGGCCTCGAGCTTGAGATTGTCGGGGGTGGGGACCTGGGTGGGCGGGGTCAGGATGCCCCGGGGCATGACGTCCTGGACGGACAAGCCCTTGCCGTCCTCGTTGTAGGCGCCCTCGATCTGGTTGGCGGCGGTGGCTCCGCCCCACAGGAAGCCGCTGGGGAAGCGCAGGTCGGGGTCGGGCGATGGTGCGGTCATGGCTCTTCATCCTCCGTGTCTTCTGTCCGGTGTCAGCTTCAGAAGGTTCCGGGCCAGTGACCGCCACGATCAGATCGCGCTGACGGCGGCCGACCTGCGCCTCATGGCGGCGTCCGGCCTCAGTCCTGGAGGCCCACCATGACGGAGGAGGCCTTGACGACTGCGACCGCCTTCTTACCCTCTGCCAGCTCAAGCTCCTCGATGGCCGCGTTGGTGATGGAGGAGGTGATGATGACGCCGGGGGCGACCTCGATCTTGACGACGCCGTTGACGGCGCCCTTCTCGATGGAGACGACGGTGCCGGGCAGCTGGTTGCGGGCGGAGATCCTCATACGGGGTTTCCTTTCGAGTTGACGTCAGTCCAGCGCTTCGTGAAATCACACTACTGTTCAGTAGCTGGACTGTGGAGGTGAGCCAAGATAGTACCCGCCAAAGCCGGTCCGATGCCCTTGACACGAGTGATGTCGTCCAGATCGGCTTGCCGGATGCGTGTGACCGAGCCGAACTCCCGCAGGAGGGCCGCCTGACGAGCCGGTCCAAGGCCGGGGATGCCGTCCAGGACGGAGCGGGTCATGCCGGCCGAGCGCTTCTTGCGGTGGTGGGTGATGGCGAAGCGGTGGGACTCGTCGCGCAGGTGCTGGAGCAGGTAGAGGGCGGGCGACGTGCGCGGCAGGATGACGGGGAACTCCTCCCCCGGCACCCACACCTCCTCCAGACGCTTGGCCAGTCCGATGAGCGGCACGTCGATGCCGAGCTCGTCGAGCACGGTGCGTGCCGCATTGACCTGCGGCAGCCCGCCGTCGACGACGACCAGCCCGGGCGCGTACGAGAAGCGCCGGGCCTTGCCGGTCTCGGGATCGATAGGACCGGACGCGACGGCGATGCCCTCGACGTCCTCGATCTCCTGCGCCGCCCGGGCTGCGGCCTCCCCGCGTCCCTGCTCGGCGATGAGGCGTTTGAACCGGCGAGTGAGGACCTCATGCATGGCGGCGGTATCGTCAGCCGCGCCGCTGCCGTCCTGGCCGCGCACGGTGAAGCGTCGGTAGTCGGACTTCCGGGGCGCACCGTCCTCGAAGACGACCATGGAGCCGACCTGGTAGGTGCCCTGGGTGTGGGAGATGTCGTAGCACTCGACACGCAGGGGCGCCTCGGGCAGATCGAGGGCCTCGGCGAGCTCATCGAGGGCAAGGGCGCGCTGGGTGAGATCTCCCGCCCTTCGGGTCTTGTGCAGCCTCAGAGCCTCCTGCGCGTTCTTGCGCACCGTGTCCATGAGGGCGGCCTTGTCGCCGCGCTGCGGGACGCGCAGGTCGACCTTTGCCCCGCGCAGGCCGGACAACCAGGTGCGCACGGTGGCGACGTTGCTGGGCAGCTCGGGAACCAGGATCTCCTTGGGCACCGCCGTGGTGGCCGTGTGGGCGACGTCGTCGACGCTCGTGGCCGCCGACTCGCCCTTGCGCCGGGAGGCATCACCGTTGGAACCGTTGGGGCCGCTGCGGGGCTGGGGGCTGGAGGGGGCACGGTCCCCCACCCCGACGGAGGTGGTGGTGCCCGAGGAGGTGGGGGCGCCGCCGTGGTGGACGGCGCCGGCGTCGGCCGGATCAATGAGGGAGGCGTAGACCTGTTCGAGGAGGCGCTCGATGAGCTCGGCGTCCCCGGCGTCGTCGATGAGGTCCACGACCCAGCCGCGCTGCCCTCGCACCCGGCCGCCGCGGACGTGGAAGACCTGGACGGCGGCCTCGAGCTCGTCGCGGACCAGGGCGAAGACGTCGGCGTCGGTCGCGTCGGGAAGGACGACGGCGTTGCCCTCGATGACCTTGCGCAGCGCGGCGGCGTCATCACGCAGGCGGGCGGCCTTTTCGAAGTCGAGGGAGGCGGCAGCCGCCTTCATCTCAGCCTCGACCTGGCGCAGGTAGGGGCCGGTGCGACCGGCCATGAAGGCGCAGAAGTCCTCGGCCAGCGCCCGATGGTCCTGCGGGCTGATGCGGCCCACACAGGGGGCCGAGCACTTGTCGATGTACCCCAACAGGCAGGGACGCCCCGAAGCCTGGGCGCGGCGGAAGACGCCGGCTGAGCAGGAACGCACTGGGAAGACCCGCAGCAGCTGCTCGACGGTCTCGCGGATGGACCAGGCCTGGACGAAGGGGCCGAAGTAGCGGGTTCCCGGTTTGCGGGCCCCGCGGACTACCTGCACGCGGGGGTAGGTCTCCCCCATCGTCACCGCCAGGTAGGGGTAGGACTTGTCGTCCTTGTACATGACGTTGAAACGGGGGTTGAACTCCTTGATCCAGGAGTACTCCAGGGCCAGGGACTCCACCTCGGTGGACACCACCGTCCACTCCACCGCGCATGCGGTGGTGACCATCTTCTGGGTGCGCGGGTGCAGGGCGGCGAGGTCCTGGAAGTAGTTGGACAGGCGCTGGCGCAGGTTCTTGGCCTTACCGACGTAGATGACCCGTCCCTGCCCGTCCAGGAACCGGTAGACCCCTGGGGACGTGGGGATCTCGCCCGGGGCAGGACGGTACGTCGAGGGGTCGGCCATGCCCGCAAGCGTAGACGCCCATCATCGTCGTCCACGACCCGTGGCCCAGCAGCCGGCCGCCAGAGCCCCGAGCCCGGGAACGACGACGGACCCGAGCCGGTTGGGCTCGGGTCCGTCGTCATGGTGGTGGGCGATACTGGGATCGAACCAGTGACCTCTTCCGTGTCAGGGAAGCGCGCTCCCGCTGCGCCAATCGCCCGAGGTGGGTACCGGATTCGAACCGGTGTAAACGGCTTTGCAGGCCGGTGCCTAACCTCTCGGCCAACCCACCATGAGATGCTGGGGCTGGGCGCTCCCGGCTCCTCGGAGCGGATGACGGGACTCGAACCCGCGACCCTCACCTTGGCAAGGTGATGCTCTACCAACTGAGCCACATCCGCATGAATCCTCACGGTCCGTCCGAACCGCTCGGTGCTGGAAAACCATAGCACCACGATCGCAGTGGCAGGCAAATGGCATCGCGGTGATTCACCTCACCGGGCAGCCGTTTGCTCCGGAGGCACCGGGCTGGCTATGGTTAGCGCCGCACCGGGCGATTGGCTCAGGGGTTAGAGCGCCTCGTTCACACCGAGGAGGTCACTGGTTCGATTCCAGTATCGCCCACCGGATAGTAGTTTCCTCACGGTTGCCCTCCTCTGCGAGGGCAAGCGTTTTTTCGTTCCCGCTCCGCGCGGTGGCGCCGGACCTCATGACTGAGTGTCCGGCGCCACCTCGCAGCGACCGGCCGCGACGAGCAGGGCCGCGACCATCGGTTCGTTCAGATCCGGACGCCGTCGGCGATCCGTCCGGGCGAGCCGTCCGCCTCCACATGCGCCTCACCGGTGGCGACGACGTCGGCACCGAAGGTCCAGGCGCCGTCCACCGTCAGCGACTGCGCGTCCTTGATGGAGGGGACGCCGTCTGGGAACCGAGCCTCGAAGTCCTGGATCTTCTTGTAGAAGCGCGGGTCGAGACTCACGGTGCAGGCCTGGTCCGGGACCATCTGCAGCAGTCCGTCGTCGTCGACCTCATAGACGTCCGAGCGCACCAGCAGCAGATCGTTAGTGGTCTTGACCGGCAGGAAGCGGGAGCGCGGCACCTCGATGGCGGTGGCACCCTCGAAGGCCTCGACGGCAGCACCCATGGCCGTCTCGAGCTGGATGACCGGCGTCGAGGAGGAGTCGGCAGGGTCCACCGTCTTGCTGTTCCTGATGAGCGGAAGCCCGAGGATCCCGCCCCGATCGGCCAGGGTGTCGCGCAGCACCTCGAGGTCGAACCAGAGGTTGTTCGTGTGGAAGAACGGGTGGCGGAACTGGTCGGTGAAATAGTGCATCTGGTCCTCAGGGGTCTGCGCCGTGTCGCGCAGGATGATGCGCCCGTCGCTCTTGCGCACCGCCAGGTGGCCGCCCTTGACATCGGCCGGCGTGCGCCGGCACATCTCCGGGGCGTAAGGGGCTCCGGAGGCGGCGAACCAGCCGGCAATCCTGGCCGAGGGCGCCGCACCGAGGTTGTCGGAGTTGGCAGTCATGGCGTACCGGTAGCCCTTGTCCAGCAGGGCGTCCAGCAGCCCGGAGGCGAGCAGGGCTGTGTAGATGTCGCCGTGGCCCGGCGGGCACCACTCGAGCTCGGGGTCGGCCTCCCACTCCACGGGAGTCAGATCGTCGGCGCGCAACTTGGGCTCGCGGTTCTGCAGGAAGTCCAGGGGCAGGCCGTCGACCTGGATCTCGGGGTGCCCGGCCAGTACCTCAAGGGAATCCTCCCGGGTGCGGAAGGAGTTCATGAGGATCAGCGGCAGGCTCACTCCGTAACGACGACGTGCCGCCAGGACCTGATCGACCAGCAGGTCCAGGAAGGTCTTGCCATCACGAACCGGCAGGAGCGACTTGGCGCGATCCAGACCCATCGAGGTGCCCAGTCCCCCGTTGAGCCGAATGAGGACCGTCTTGCTCAGCGCCTCGCGAGCCTGCTCCTCGCTGACCTCGACGTCAGCCAGAGAGTCGATCTGCGTGAGGGGCTCGATGGTCTCCTCGGGGATGAGTCCGGTGGCCCCCGCCTCCAGGGACTGGTAGTAGTGGGTGAAAACCGTGATGGCCTGCTCTGCGACACCGGCGTTGCGCATCTTGTGCTGGGCTGAAGTGAGTCCGTTCTCGCTCATGACACAAGCCTATCCCAGCCTGACCGTTCTTGTGGAACTTTGTTCGACTCTGTTCGTTCTTGAAGGATCGGTTCTCTCCGTCCTCTCGAGTTATCCACAGGGCACTTGTACCCCCTTCACGACATCGACGACTCCCCTTACTCTCAGATGAATCGGTTGAGTGACACGTGCTCACCGCCGAGCACCGAGTGACGAGGAGAACCGTCATGTCCATGCCACCAACTGTCGGCCCTAATGTCGCCCTGGTCCTGCAGCGGCTGGACCTCATCGAGAGGAAGATCGACTGGCTCGCCGAACGCGTCACCTGGCTGACATACTCTTCCGCCACCTCGACGCAGGAGAGCAGCGACTCCCCTTCCACGGCTAGGAGCGACAGCCCCTCCCATCCGGAGACGACTCCACCCTCGATCGCCCCGCAGACGAGGTCTGTCTCGGAGCACTCCTGGCAGCGTCTCAACGAGTCCCCCGTTCAGACCCCGGTCAACGGCCCTCTCCCGGAGGACAGGAACGCCCACTCTGCGAAGGCCCCGTCCGCAGACGCTCCCCGAGCCACTCAGACTGAGGTACCGCAGGACCAACGCTTCCAGCCTCCCGCCCCCGTGGAGCCCGCACGATCCTTCGCAGCCCAGGCGAGCCCGACTCCGATGCAGTACGCCCCCGTAGCGGGCAACGCCCCTCATATGCAGGCGACCAATCAGGTGGGTCCGGCCGGCGCCGGTCAGGCACTCGGCGCTGAGGCCCAGGCGGTCCCGGGCTGGGCCCAGCGGGCGATGCGGGAGGGCAACCTCGGACGCTATCTGCTTTCCGGGGCCGCAGCAGTGCTCGTCCTGTCAGCCGGGGTCAGTCTGCTGGCTCTCGTCTGGGACTACATTCCCAACCCCGTCAAGATCCTGGGACTGGCACTCATCGCGGTCACGATGACGGCCTCCGGAGCTCGATTGGGGCTCCGTCATCCCCATCACCGTGTGGCCGCAGCGACGATCACGGGAACTGGCGGGGGGCTAGGTTTCGTCGCCGTCGTGGGAGCCGTCCTTCTCGGCGGGATGCTCCGCCCAGAGCCCGCGCTGATCCTCATGGCCTGCTGGGGCCTCGTGCTTCTGGCCGTGTCGCACATGACACGGGTGCTGTTCACCGCGGTCGTCTCCACTCTCGGCGCTCTGGTGACCATCGGGTTCGCAGTCAGTCACGTGTCACGCCAGCCACAGGCCGCGCTCGTCACATGGTTGATGATCGGCATTCACGTCACGGTGCTGGCGCTGACCTGTACCGCCCTGTCGCGCAACACAGGACGGATGAGGTCGGCCGCCTGGTATCCGGTGACATCGATGGTGGCGACGGCGACAGCCCTCATCGCCGCACCGATCCAGCCGATGCTGCGCGTCTCCACCGTCGGCGGCACCAGCATCAGTCTCATCCTGTGCGTGCTGCTGGTGTCTCAGACGATGCACGCGAGCACACGACTGTGGAGCATCGGTATCAAGACCTCGGGCTGGGACTGGGGCTTGACTGCGGCAGTGCTCATGGTGGGGTTCATCAACCTGCTGATGGGGCAGATGACTCTGCACCTGGCGCACGCCGTCGTCGTCATCACCTATCTCCTCGAGCTTCTCCTGCTGGCCGCGGCGGCGCTCGCGACGCTCCCGGGCTACTGCCCCACTGGTTGGCGCCGTGCCATGGCGATCGGGCACGAGGCCGCGTTCTTCCCCCTCGCGCTGGCCGCAATGGCGGTTGTAGGCGATCCTCGGGTCCATCTCTTCGTCGTCGTAGCTGCGATGCTGTGCCTCCTTCCGGCCATCCTGAACGCACGAGTGGAGCCGGCCCCGATCCTGGCTCTGCTCGGAACGGCACCAATCCTGGTGCCTCCGGGAACTGTCTACTCCCGCAGCGACTCCTGGTCGCTCATCATCTCCGTGGTGATCTCTGCGCTCATGGTGTGCGTGGCCGAAGGAATCGGTGACCGAGTCGCCCGCAGCTCTGCGGTCCCGGCTCCGTATGCCGTGCCTTCACGCGTTCAGCCACGGGTGCAGGCCCTGCGGGTGGCTCTGGCGGCAGTCGCCTTTAACATGACCGTCCTCGTTCCATTCCTGGGATCCGGTCTTGTGGAGAACAACCGGGGCGCCTGGGAGGCGCTGCGCATGGTTCCGGGCCTGGTGGCTATCGCGCTCATCGCGCTGGGGGCAGTCTCACCCGGAGCCACGCCTCTGCGAGTGCTCAGTGGCCAGTGCCGCGGAGCCCGTTACCGGGTGGGGCCCCACGGCGAGACCCTGCCCGACCCGACAGGGAGGCAGACGGGAGCACCAGCACCGTCCTGGATCGTCTCGGTGACGGTGGCCGCGCTGGCATTGGTGACGTTGTCGTGGGCTGATGCTGCGTCCTCGACGGCCTGGATGCTGCTATTGGTCGCCGTCGCCCTGGGGCTGGGAGCCAGCGCCACGTGGCTTCTGCTTCCCTGGCAGCGGCGGGCGGAGGTGTGCCTGAGCCTTGCGATCGGAAACTCGTTGCTCATGTGGATCTCCGTGATGGTGGCCACCGAGGTCGGTCCGGGCTCCGTCCTCATGTCGGTGCTGGTCCTGCTGACGGGCGGTGCCTGCATCGTCTTCGGCTTCAGGGCACGCCTGACGATCCTGCGCCACTACGGACTGACCCTGGTGCTCCTGTCCGTGCTCAAGCTCGCTGTTGTGGACGTGGCCTCGCAGAACTCGATCATTCGAGTCATCTCCCTGGCGGCCGCGGGCGTCGTCTGCTTCGTCCTCTCCCTGCTCTACAACCGCTTCGCGCAGGAGCAGCGTCGCGAGAGCAACCAGGCCCCCATGGGGCCCGGAAGTATCTGAGGGCGTCGGCCCGACATCGAGCCGTCGGGCTGAGCCGGACCGGAGCGGGCGAGGGCGTCAGCCGCGGGCGGCCTCCAGCACTGGAACCAGGAACTGACCGGTGTAGGAGGACTCCGTGGCCGCGACCTTCTCCGGGGTCCCGGCCACGACGACGGTTCCCCCGCCCTTGCCGCCCTCGGGTCCCATGTCGATGACCCAGTCGGCGTTGGCGATGACGTCGAGGTTGTGCTCGATGACGACCACGGAGTTGCCCTTGTCGACCAGTCCCTGAAGCACCCCGAGCAGCTTGCGGATGTCCTCGAAGTGCAACCCGGTGGTCGGTTCATCCAGGACGTAGATGGTCCGGCCGGTGGAGCGACGCTGCAGCTCGGTGGCGAGCTTGACGCGCTGGGCCTCACCGCCGGAGAGCGTGGTGGCCGACTGCCCCAGGCGCACGTACCCCAGCCCCACCTCGACCAGGGTGTTGAGATGGCGGGAGATGACGGAGGAGGCGGAGAAGAACTCGGCCGCTTGATGGATGGTCATGTCCAGGACATCGGCAACCGTCTTGTCCTTGTAACGGATCTCCAGGGTCTCCCGGTTGTAGCGGGCGCCGTGGCAGACCTCGCAGGGGACGTAGACGTCAGGCAGGAAGTTCATCTCGATCTTGAGCGTGCCGTCGCCCTTGCAGGACTCGCAGCGCCCGCCCTTGACGTTGAAGGAGAAGCGCCCGGGCCCATATCCCCTCACCTTCGACTCGGGCACGGCCGCGAAGATCTTGCGGATGTGGTCCCACACACCGGTGTAGGTGGCGGGATTGGACCGGGGCGTGCGCCCGATCGGTGACTGGTCGACGTGGACCACCTTGTCCAGGTGCTCCACACCTCGCACCGTCTTGTGCCTGCCGGGCACGCCACGGGCGCGGTTGAGCCGGTTGGCGAGCACCTGGTAGAGGATGGAGTTGACCAGGGAGGACTTCCCCGAGCCGGATACCCCCGTGACGGCGGTGAGTACACCGAGCGGGAAGGAGACGGTGACGTCCTTGAGGTTGTTCTCCCGGGCCCCGACGACGGTGACCTCACGGCCCTTGTCCCGCTTGCGCCGAGTGGCGGGGATCTCGATCTGACGCCGCCTGGCCAGGTAGTCGCCGGTGATGGAGCCCTCAGTCCCGGCCAGGCCCGCAACGTCGCCGGAGTAGACGACCTCACCGCCCAGCTCGCCGGCTCCGGGCCCGACATCGACGATCCAGTCGGCTGAGCGGATGGTGTCCTCGTCATGCTCGACGACGATGAGCGTGTTGCCCAGGTCCCGCAGTCGCTGGAGGGTCTCGATGAGTCGGGTGTTGTCGCGCTGGTGCAGGCCGATACTGGGCTCGTCCAGGACGTAGAGGACGCCCACCAGGCCTGAGCCGATCTGGGTGGCCAAACGGATGCGCTGGGCCTCGCCCCCGGAGAGCGTGGCCGCGCCGCGAGCCAGGCTGAGGTAGTCCAGGCCCACGTCCACGAGGAAGCCGAGGCGTGCGTTGATCTCGGTCAGGACGCTGCCGGCGATCTGAGCGGCCTGGCCGGTGAGGTTGAGATCGGCCAGGAAGTCTCGGGCCTCGTTGATCGGCAGCTCGCACAGCTGAGCGATGGACAGCTCGCCCACGCGCACGGCCAGCACCTCGGGCTTGAGCCGGGCTCCGTCGCAGACGGGACAGGGGATCTCACGCATGTAGGCCTGATAGCGCTCCCGGGACCAGTCGGACTCGGTCTCGTCGTGCTTGCGCATGACGTAGTCGAGCACCCCTTCGAAGCCGCTGGCATAGATGCGTTCACGTCCCCAACGGTTGCGGTAGGTGACCTTGACCTCGTAGTCCTTACCGCGCAGGATCGCCTCCCGAGCCCGCGCAGGCAGGGCGCGCCAGGGGGTGTCGACGTCGAAGGAGAGCTCCTTGCCCAGGGCCTCGAGCTGGCGGGTGAAGTACTTCTGGTGGCTCGACCAGGGGGCGACGGCCCCCTCGGCCAGGGTGAGCTCCTCGTCGGGGACGACGAGCTCGGGGTCCACTTCGAGCCGGGTGCCGATTCCGGTGCAGGCGGGGCAGGCGCCGTAGGGGGCGTTGAAGGAGAAGGTGCGCGGCTCCATCTCGTCCAGGGCCAGGGGGTGCTCGTTGGGGCAGGCGCGCTTCTCGGAGTAGCGCCGCTCCCGGTCGGGGTCGTCCTCGGGCAGGTCGACCTGCTCGATGATGACCAGCCCCTCCGCCAGCCCCAGCGCCGTCTCCACCGAGTCGGTGAGGCGCTGGCGAATGCCCTCGCGGACGACGAGCCGGTCGACGATGACCTCGATGTCGTGCTTGAGGCGCTTGTTGAGGGTCGGGGGGTTGTCGAGGCGCTCGGCGGCGCCGTCGACGCGCACCCGGTTGAAGCCGCGTCCGCGCAGCTCACCGAAGAGCTCGGAGTACTCGCCCTTGCGGCCGCGTACCACGGGGGCGAGGACCTGGAAGCGAGTGCCCTCGGGCAGGGAGCGGACCTGGTCGACGATCTGCTGCGGGGTCTGGGAGGAGATGACGGCGTCACAGACCGGGCAGTGCTGGATGCCGGCGCGTGCGTAGAGCAGACGCAGGTAGTCGTAGATCTCCGTCACGGTGCCCACCGTGGACCGGGGATTGCGTGAGGTGGACTTCTGGTCGATGGACACCGCCGGGCTCAGGCCCTCGATGAGCTCGACGTCAGGCTTGTCCATCTGCCCGAGGAACTGACGAGCGTAGGAGGACAGGGACTCCACGTAGCGGCGCTGCCCCTCGGCGAAGATCGTGTCGAAGGCCAAGGAGGACTTGCCCGAGCCCGACAGCCCGGTGAAGACGATCATCGTGTCGCGCGGCAGGTCCAGGTCGACGCCCTTGAGATTGTGCTCGCGGGCCCCACGGATGATGAGAGAGTCGTTCACGGGATTCGAGTCTAAGGGGTGAGCGCACTTCCCGTGCGTCGCACATGTGTTCGACGCGTCTCATGGTCGGGACACCGGAAGAATGACCGCGCTCCCGAGTTCTCACCACGGTCGGGGGCGGCGCCCCTATGCTGAGGCCATGAGCAAGATCTACGCCGTCGAGTACCGCTACGTCACTGACAAGGACGAGGAGATGGCCGCTGTCCGTCCCTCGCACCGCGCTTTCAACGGCCGCCTGGCCGATGAGGGCCGGCTGCTGGCCGCCGGCCCCTACGTGGGCACCCATGACGCCCTCATCGTCGTGCGGGCCGAGGACGAGGCCGGTGCGCTGGCCCTGCTCGAGGACGACCCCTTCCAGCAGGCCGGCTACATCGCTGAGCGCATCCCGCGCGAGTGGAACCCCGTCATCGGGGTCCTGGCCTGAGCTACTTCCCCACCGTCTCATGTGCTGACGGCTCTTGCTCCCGCACCACCCGGCCGGGAGCATGGGACCATGATTTCTTCCGCGCCCACCGAGTCCCAGTTCTCCCGCCCTTCCTCGCTCATGGGCCGCCTCCTGCTGCGCAGCATGAACATCGGGCACAGCCGCCTGCATCAGTGGGGTCTGAAGGCAGCGGGTATCCAGCTGACTGACAGGGTGCTCGACGTCGGCTGCGGAGGTGGCAAGGCCATCTCCCGGATCCTGGAGGAGACGCGCCGTGAGGTGGCCGGCGTTGACCACTCCCCTGAGGCGGTCAAGACCGCACGGAGCGTCAACCGCGCCGCCGTCTCCTCCGGACGCCTGCGAATCGTGGAGAGCTCAGTGGAGAGCCTCCCCTTCCGTGATGGGTTCTTCGACGTGGTGACGGCTTTCGAAACCACTTATTTCTGGCTGGAACTGCAGGCCGGTCTTACTGAGATCCACCGGGTTCTCAACCGCGGTGGCAAGCTCGTGATCGCAAACGAGTTCGCTGATCGGGCGTCAGCGGGGGCCTGGGCGGATCGCCTGAACATGCACGTCCCTGACAGCGAAGCCCTAGCCGGCGCAGCCTACGAGGCCGGTTTCCTGATGGTGGATGTCAGCGTCCATCCCCACAACGGCTGGCTGCGCCTCATCGCTGCGAAGTAGAGGCGCACTCATCCCCGACCGCGCACGATCCGGCGCCGCACCAGGTGGACCAGCTCGATGCCGCCGACGGCCAGGCCCGCCATGAGTGCGATGACCCACCACACCCCGGGGGTGGGCCAGGCCAGCAGGAAGAAGGCGCGCACCGGTGGGGCGACAACGCCGAGGACCGCGATCGTCCCCATGAGGGCGACTAGTCCCAGCCGCCAGCTCGTCAATGGTCTGGCAGTGAGCGTGAGCAGCCACAGTCCGCAGGTGATGAGGACCAGGGTCGTCGCCGTGGTCACCTGGGCGCGCGGGGCGTGGGTGAGCGTCAACCAGAGGTAGGTGGACAGCGTGACGGTGCCCGCCATGAGTCCGGCCGGCACGCACAGGCTGAGCACCCGTCCGAGGAAGCCCTCCCGGTAGCGCTGGTTGCTGGGGGCCAGGGCCAGGACGAAGGCGGGGATCCCGATCGTCAGGGACGAGACGACCGTGAACTGGCGGGGCAGGAACGGGTAGGCGACCGCCATGGCCGACACGACGACGGCGATGAGCGAGGCGTAGATGGTCTTGGCCAGGAACAGGGAGGCGATGCGCTCGGTGTTGGCCATGACACGCCGCCCTTGAGCCACGACCCCGGGAAGGGCCGAGAACTCTCCCTTGAGCAGCACCAGGCGCGCCACCGCCTTGGTGGCCGGCGCTCCGTTGCCCATGGCGATGCCGAGGTCGGCGTCCTTGAGCGCCAGGGCGTCGTTGACGCCGTCCCCGGTCATCGCGACGACGTGCCCCCGGGACTTCAGCGCCCGCACCAGTGCCCGTTTCTGCTCGGGAGTGACCCGGCCCAGGACACTGGCACCCTCAACCGCGTCGGCCAGGCGCTCCAGGTCCTCCTCCGTCTCCTGCCCGCTGCCCGCTCCGGCAGGCAGGGTACGTGCGTCCAGAACGACGAGCTCGCCGCCGTCGGGCGCGGTGACTCCGGCCTGGCGGGCGACCGCGGCCACGGTCTCGGGGCTGTCCCCGGAGATGACCTTGGCGTCGACGCCCTGCCGGCGGAAGTAGGCCAGGGTCTCCGCGGCGTCGGGGCGAATCTCCTCGGTGAGGATCACGATCCCTGCGGCCTCAAGGTCGTCGGGAAGCCGCGGCTCCTCCTCCCCCGGGGCCAGCCTCCAGGGCGAGCGCGAGCGGGCCAGGGCCACGACGCGCATCCCCCGCGCGGCGATCTGACGGGTACGATCCAGCACTGACGCGCTGTGCCCAACCAGAACGATCTCGGGGGCGCCGAGCACCCAGGTGGTGCCGGAGCGATCGCGAACCGCGGACCACTTGCGGCGCGAGGAGAAGGGCACTGACTCCACACCGTCCCTGCTGCCGGCACCGGCCGACGACAGCGCCTCTTGAAGTCCTTGTGCACCGAGCCACTCGGAATCAGCGAGCCCCTCCCTGATGGCGTCGGCGGTGGCGTTGGCCTCCCCCACCGTACTGAGAAGCGCGAGCGCCGAGAGCACCTCGGGGGGAGCCTCGCCGCCGTCGGGCCCCTGGATCTCACCGAGACGGATACGGCCGGTGGTGATGGTGCCGGTCTTGTCCAGGCACAGGGTGTCGACCCGGGCCAGGACCTCGACGGCGGGCAGCTCCTGAACCAGGACGTTGCGCCTGGCCAGGGCCAGGGAGGCGGTGGCGAAGTTGACAGAGGTCAAGAGCACCAGGCCCTGGGGCACCATGCTGACCACGCCGGCGATGCCGGCGACGGCCGCGTGGCGCCAGGCACCGCTGCTCCAGGCCTCGGCGACGCTTCCGCTCAGCCGCAGCTGGGACCACACCAGCACCAGGGCCACGGGCACGATGACCCAGCTGATCCAGTGCAGCACTCGGTTGGTTCCGGCCTGCAGCTCACTGACGACGAGCGAGTACCTGCGGGCCTCGCGGGCCAGCCGGTGGGCGTAGGCGTCCCCGCCGACCGCGGTGGTGCGGAACAGTCCGGTCCCGGCCGTCACCGTGGTCCCGGACATGACCTTCGCTCCGCTCACGGGACGCACGGGCCGGGACTCGCCCGTGAGGATCGACTCATCGATCTCCAGGCCGTCGCTGGTCAGAACCTCCCCGTCTGCCGGCACCTGCTGGCCGGCTGCGAGCCGTACGACGTCGTCGAGAACGACCTGGCCGACGGCCACCTCGGTCTCAGCCCCGTCCCTGACGACGACGGCGCGGGGGGTCTCCAGCACGGACAGACGGTCCAGGGCACGCTTGGCGCGGATCTCCGCCAGGGTTCCGGTGGCGGTGTTGAGCACAAGGACGAAACCGAACAGCGCATCTGCCCAGTGCCCCAGTGCCAGGACGAGGACCAGTGCGGCGCCGAGGATGCCGTTGAAGATCGTGAAGACGTTGGCTCGCAGAATCTGCGCGGCGCTGCGGGAGGTCCGCTCGCGGTACTCGTTGGTCTGTCCGGCGCTGACGCGCTCGGCGACCTGGGCGGCGCTGAGCCCGTTGACCGAGGACTCAAAGGGATGCGTGGTGCTCACACGTCACACAGTAGTGAATCAGTCGGAGGGCGCCCCTCCTCCTGGCGGCCGAGAGCTCAGGATGCCGCCTCAACGCGCCGGGCATCTGCCCGCGACTTGAGGACCGAGGCGATGACCGTGACCAGGACGGTGGTGATGATGACGCTCAGGGACACTCCGATCGATGCCTCGGGGATGGCGTGCCACTCCCGGCCCCCGTTGATGAAGGGGACCTCGTTGGTGTGCAGGGCGTGAACGATGAGCTTGAAGCCGATGAAGCCGAGGATGACCGCCAGGCCGTAGTGGAGGTAGACGAGTCGGTCGAGCAGCCCGTCAATGAGGAAGTAGAGCTGGCGCAGGCCCAGCAGGGAGAAGGCGTTGGCGGAGAAGACCAGGAAGGGCTCGCTGGTCAGGGAGTAGATCGCGGGGATGGAGTCGACGGCGAACATGACATCGGCGGTGCCGATGGCGATGATGCACAGCATCATGGGGGTGATCATGGTGCGCCCGGCGTGGCGATGAATGACCTTGCCGCCCACGAAGCCGTCGGTCATCGGGATGACGCGGGCGATGAGCTTGACGAAGCCGCTGGGCCTGTACTCCTCGTCATCGTCGTCGGGCTCCTGGACGCCCTCCCGGGCCTGGGAGAAGGCCGTCCACAGGAGCCAGGCCCCGAAGAAGTAGAACACCCAGGAGAAGTTCTCGATGAGTGCGGCACCGGCGAGGATGAAGATGAGCCGGAGAATAAGGGCGATGACGATGCCGGCGAGCAGCACCTCCTGCTGGTACTTCCGGGGCACCTTGAAGGAGGACATCATGATGACGAAGACGAAGAGGTTGTCGATGCTCAGCGCCTTCTCGGTGATGTAGCCGGCCAGGTACTCCTGGGCGAAGCCTCCGCCCCACACGAACCAGACGATGCCGCCGAAGGCCAGGGCCATGCCGATATAGGCCACCGACCAGACGGCGGCCTCCTTCATGGTGGGCTCGTGGGGGGTGCGCACGTGACCGACGATGTCGATCACGATGAGGGTCAGGATGATGGCCGCCAGGCCGATCCACCCCAGGATGTGGACGTCCACGTGTTCTCCTCCGGTACGGAACTAGTACCGGAGGTCTCCTCCCGCCACGTGGACAGGCGCTCAAGGCGCGCTTCACTCTGGCCGCGACGCCGGGAACGCAGGACTGATGTGGTGCCCGCACCGCCGTGATGACGACGTCGCCGTTGGTTGGGAGTACTCCCCTCCGTGTATAACGCCTGAGAGTCTAACGGGACGCTTCCTCTCGACGTAGCCACGTCGAGTCACTCATGACTGTGAGATCAGTCGGCGGCCCGCATGGCGCGCAGCTCCTTCTTGAGGTCCTGGATCTCGTCGCGCAGCCGGGCGGCGAGCTCGAAGTGGAGGTCCTCGGCGGCGGCGTGCATCTGCTGGGTGAGCTCGTTGATGAGCTCGGCGAGGTCGCCCTGCGCCGCCCCGGCGAGCTTCTCGCGCACGGTGGCCTCGGCGGCGTGCTTGCGTCGGGCCCGCACCGAGGAGTCCTCATGGCCCCGGTAGCCGCCGGCCAGGAGGTCGGCGGTATCGACGTCCTCGCGGGCGAGCATGTCGGTGACGTCGGCGATCTTCTTGCGCAGCGGTTGCGGGTCGATGCCGTGCTCGGCGTTGTAGGCCAGCTGCTTGGTGCGGCGGCGCTCAGTCTCCTCGATGGCCTCAGCCATGGCCGGGGTGATGGTGTCGGCGTACATGTGGACCTCGCCGGAGACGTTACGGGCGGCACGTCCGATGGTCTGCACCAGGGAGCGGGTCGAGCGCAGGAAGCCCTCCTTGTCCGCGTCCAGGATGGACACGAGCGAGACCTCCGGCAGGTCCAGGCCCTCACGCAGCAGGTTGATGCCCACCAGGACGTCGAAGCGCCCCAGCCGCAGCTCGCGCAGGAGCTCGACGCGTCGCAGCGTGTCGACGTCGGAGTGGAGGTACTCCACGCGCACGCCCCTCTCGGCGAGGTAGGTGGTCAGGTCCTCGGCCATGCGCTTGGTCAGGGTGGTCACCAGGATCCGCTCCTGGCGCTCGACGCGGGCGCGCACCTGCTCGAGCAGGTCGTCGATCTGTCCCTGCGTGGGCTTGACGACGACCTTGGGGTCCACCAGTCCCGTGGGCCGGATGATCTGCTCGACGACGCCGTCGGAACGCTGGGTCTCGTAGTCACCCGGGGTGGCCGACAGGTAGACGGTCTGACCGACGCGGTCCTCGAACTCAGCGAAGGTCAGAGGGCGGTTGTCCAGTGCGGAGGGCAGACGGAACCCGTGCTCGACCAGGGTGCGCTTACGGGAGGCATCCCCCTCGTGCATGGCGCCGATCTGAGGGACGGTCACGTGGGACTCATCGATGACGAGGAGGAAGTCCTCGGGGAAGTAGTCCAGGAGAGTGTTGGGCGGGGTGCCGGTCTCGCGCCCGTCGATGTGCAGCGAGTAGTTCTCGATCCCGGAGCACATGCCGATCTGCTGAAGCATCTCCAGGTCGTAGGTGGTGCGCATGCGCAGGCGCTGGGCCTCCAGGAGACGGCCGTCGTGCTCGAGCTGGGCCAGGCGCTCGGCGAGCTCGGCCTCAATGCCCTCGATGGCCTTCTGCATGCGTTCGGGGCCGGCCACGTAGTGGGAGGCGGGGAAGACGAAGACCTGCTCGACGGTGTCGATGACGTCCCCGGTCACGGGGTGCAGCGTGGCCAGGGCCTCGATCTCGTCTCCGAAGAACTCAATGCGGATGGCGAGCTCCTCGTACATCGGGATGATCTCCACCGTGTCGCCGCGCACGCGGAAGGTGCCCCGGGTGAAGTCGATGTCGTTGCGGGTGTACTGCATCTGCACGAAGCGCCGCAGAAGATCGTCCCGGTCGATCTGCTGGCCCACCTCCAGCGGCGTCATCCGGTCCACGTACTCCTGGGGGGTGCCCAGGCCGTAGATGCAGGAGACCGAGGAGACCACGACGACGTCCCGGCGGGTGAGCAGGGAGTTGGTGGCGCTGTGGCGCAGGCGCTCGACCTCGTCATTGATGGAGGAGTCCTTCTCGATGAAGGTGTCCGTCTGCGGGACGTAGGCCTCGGGCTGGTAGTAGTCGTAGTAGGAGACGAAGTACTCCACCGCGTTGTTCGGCAGCAGCTCACGGAACTCGGCGGCCATCTGGGCGGCCAGGGTCTTGTTCGGCTCCAGGATGAGGGTGGGGCGCTGGACCCGCTCGACGAGCCAGGCGGTCGTCGCGGACTTGCCGGTTCCCGTGGCGCCGAGCAGGACGATGTCCTTCTCCCCCGCCCGCAGACGCTCGGTCAGCTCGGCGATCGCCGTGGGCTGGTCCCCGCTGGGCGAGTAAGGACTGATGACCTCAAAGGGCTTGGCTGCGCGCTGGAGCTCGGTAACGGGACGCATACCTTCAGGCTACGCGGTCCGACCGACACCATGGACACCTCTGACCGCGCGGTCGCCTCGTTCATCATCCTGCGATCCCGCTGTCACCACACAGATACGTCTTTGTATCCGGGAAGGAACCTTTCAATCGAGTTCACCTATTACGGTGGTTCTCGCAGGACGCCGGGTCGTCCCATTCCACGTTTATGTGGATGCTCATGGGGCCCGCCCCTGCGCCCTGTCTTCATCCCCTGACTCCAAGGATCCTTCATGGCTTTCATCGTCGCCGTCTCCGCCACCATCGTCGGAGCCCTCGGCCCTGCCCGCACCACCTCTCGACGCAACAGCTGCTCGGGCTGAACCTGCCTTCCGGCTCTACCTCTCGGTTCCGCCCCAATGTAGGAGTGGGCGCGGTGTCCGCCGATGTGAAGGTCTCCCCTGCCCTCAGGCGGTGGCTCCCGGCTCCAGGATCCGGGCGCTCCAGAGCCTGTCGACCTCGGCGCTCAGGTCCTCCAGCGCCCCGGAGTTGGACACGACGACGTCCGCAACGGCTCGGCGTTCCTCGTCGGTGGCCTGAACAGCAATCCGGGCCAGCGCCTCGTCACGGGTCATCCCCCGCGCAGCGAGCCGCTCCAGACGCACCTCGAGCTCGGCCTCGATGACGATGACGAGATCGAACAGGTCCTGCATCTGTCCCTCGACGAGGAGAGGAACGTCGTAGACCGCCACCCGCCCGGCCGGAACCGTATCCATCCGAGCCCACGCCTCTGCTGCGATCAGGGGCAGGAGGAGCTCCTCCAGGCGGGCACGGCGTAGGTCGTCGGAGAAGACCAGGCGCCCCAGGGCACCGCGGTCCAGGGAGCCGTCCGGAGCCAGGATCCCTTCCCCGAACTCGGCCACCACTGCCGCAAGACCGTCACTGCCCGGGCTGACGACGTCGCGAGCGACCTCGTCGGCGCTGGTCACGGCCGCGCCGCGCTCTTCGAGCAGGCAGGCAACCGTCGACTTGCCTGAGCCGATGCCACCGGTGAGCCCCACGCGCAGGGCTCGGTCCTTCGGACGACGAGTGGAACGGGGTGCAGGTGTGTGGCGCATGCCCCCATCATGCCGTGACCTGCCCGGGCCGGGCCAGCGTGCGGTGATACAGGCGAGACCGGTGGCTACCGGGCGCGGCATCGCCCTGTCAGCGCCTGGTCACTCGCCCCCCTGCGGCCGCCTGGCCGTCAGTCGTGATCGTCGTGGTCGAACCGGGTCGTCTTCGTCCTCCCCGGCCCCGCCCGTAGGGCGCGACGCGCTCCTCGACCCGGGCCAGCGACTCCACCGCGCCCTGCGGGGGGCTCACGCACCGGGAGGCCTGCTCCGAGGCCCGGGAGATGATCTCGCGGATGATCGGTGCGCGAGAGTGGTCCTCCTCCACCCCGTCAACCAGGATCTCCGCCAGAGCTGAGAGGACCTGCACGGCGACCAGAGGGTCACCGACGGCGTCGACGAGTATGCCGCAGCGCTCTCCGGGCCGGTTCATCGGCCAGGACTCCATCGCGTCACGGCACTGGCGCCATGCCCGGCCGCTGGAAGCGCGGTCCCCGCGAGCCTGAGCGGCGTGCGAGGCCAGAGCCAGGGCGGCGCAGGCTGACTCCGTCCACCCCTGGCTCAGACTCAGCTCCGCGGTGTCGAGATGCTCCTTCTCCGCGCGCTCATTGGCGCCAAGTGCCGCCAGCAGCCGGCCGAAGGCCAGGCGGAGGTCGACGACCAGCTCCAAGGCCGAGTCATCCACCACCTCCGACAGTGAGGCGCTGACCGTCTCCGCGGTCGACATGGCGCGCTGTCGCACTGACTCCATGCCATAACCGCGAGACAGCGTAAGCAGCTCACGGACCTCCTTGAGAAGCGCTCCCTGGTTACGCAACCGGGCACGATCTGCCGGTATGGCGCTCGTCACCGTCCCGTAGGACCGGCTGGCCAGACCTGCGGCCTCAGCAGCCATCCGCATCTCGACCCGGTACGACACGCCGTTGTTGCCGTTACGGACGTCGAAGCGGTGAGCGACGCCGCGCACGAAGCCGGTCATGACGTCATAGGCGTGGCCGACGGTGTCCCACGCCGTGAGCTCCAGGTTCCCCCACGGCGTTGTCCAGCTCAGCGAGGCGCCCAGGGCGTGCTTTCCGTAGTCCGCCCGGTTGGCCGCCCTCATGACGAGGGCCAGTCCGACGGCGGTGTTCATCAGCTGCCAGGCCGAGGCCTCAGAGACGGCCTTCATGGGGCTGTGACGGATGAGTGCGATGGCCCGTTGCCACTGGGAGGACAGTCCCAGGTACTCGAGCCTGTCCGCCAGGCTCTGGAGTGACACGGCATCCGGAAGGTGGAGCAGGCTCAAGGAGGCGAAGGCGTCCTCGGCCTCGACGATGCTTTGGTGGGCCAGGTAGGGAACCAGCACCGCGCCCAGCCCCCGCGCGCTCTCCACGGGGTCGGCCTCGGCGCGCGTGGGTGTGGCCGTGGTTGTGCTGATGACGCCGGAGTAGTCATCGTGCATACGGGCGGTGGCCAGTACGGCTCCGGTATCGGTCTTGCCGAAGGAGAAGAGTCTGGCCTCACGGAGCTGCTCGAGGGCCTCGTCCCTGAGGCCGAGGACGGCGGAGAGCTCCACCTGGGCGTAGCGCAGCGGGAGCGTCGAACGGCCGTGAGCCGCCCGAATCCCCTGGCAGAAGGCGATCGCCTGCTCAAGGCTCTTCCTGCTCGTGTCCGGGGCCTGGCCCAGCTGAACCAGCCACGCCCGGTCGACGGTGCAGACCGCCTCCACCACCTGGTCGGGCGCGCTCCCCGCATCCGCCCTCTCGACGTCGTCGGCGGCGACTGCCTTCCACAGGGCCGCTGCAGCGACGCGGCTGGGGCAGACGGGGTCGACATCCTCCAGAGCACGGGCAATGTCGCCCCAATAGCTCATATCGTCTCCAACGGTCGTCACGTTCTGGTTCCGGCTTCTAGGAAGCAGGGAGCACGGGCCCCGGCCACAGCCTCGCACAGGCACGTCACCTGAGCGATGGGGAGAAGGCACCGAACGGCTGAGGGTCTCTGCCTGCGAAACAGGCAGAGACCCTCAGATGATGTCAGAGATCAGTCCTGACCACTGAAAAGGTGCGGATGCTCAGTTACCGGTGAGCTTCTCGCGCAGAGCGGCCAGGGCCTCATCGGAGGCCAGGGTGCCGGAGGCCTCCGACGGCGCCGAGGAGTACGAGGTGCCGCCCGCGGGGGCTGCCGGAGCACCGGACTCCTGCTCCTCCTCCAGGGCCTTGGCGACCTGGGCCTTGTGGGCCTCCCAGCGGGCGTGAGCAGCCGCGTACTCGGCCTCCCAAGCCTCGCGCTGAGCGTCGTAGCCCTCGAGCCACTCGTTGGTCTCCGGGTCGAAGCCCTCGGGGTACTTGTAGTTGCCCTGCTCGTCGTACTCGGCCGCCATGCCGTAGAGGCTGGGGTCGAAGTCCTCGGAGGCGGGGTCGACACCCTCGTTGGCCTGCTTCAGCGACAGGGAGATGCGACGGCGCTCCAGGTCGATGTCGATGACCTTGACGAAGACCTCGTCGCCGACCTTGGCCACCTGCTCGGGGACCTCGACGTGACGCTGCGCCAGCTCGGAGATGTGGACCAGGCCCTCGATGCCGTCCTCGACACGCACGAAGGCGCCGAAGGGGACGAGCTTGGTGACCTTACCGGGAACGACCTGGCCGATGGCGTGGGTCCGGGCGAAGGCCTGCCACGGGTCCTCCTGGGTCGCCTTGAGCGACAGGGAGACGCGCTCGCGGTCGAAGTCGACGTCCAGGACCTCGACCGTGACCTCGTTACCGACCTCGACGACCTCGGAGGGGTGGTCGATGTGCTTCCAGGACAGCTCGGAGACGTGGACCAGACCGTCGACGCCACCCAGGTCCACGAAGGCACCGAAGTTGACGATGGAGGACACGACACCGGAGCGGACCTGCCCCTTCTGCAGGGTCTGCAGGAAGTTGGTGCGGACCTCGGACTGGGTCTGCTCGAGCCAGGCGCGACGGGAGAGGACCACGTTGTTGCGGTTCTTGTCCAGCTCAATGATCTTCGCCTCGAGCTCGCGGCCCACGTAGGGCTGGAGGTCGCGAACGCGACGCATCTCCACCAGGGAGGCGGGCAGGAAGCCGCGCAGGCCGATGTCCAGGATGAGACCGCCCTTGACGACCTCGATGACGGAGCCGGTGACGACGCCGTCCTCCTCCTTGATGCGCTCGATGGTGCCCCAGGCGCGCTCGTACTGCGCGCGCTTCTTGCTCAGGAGCAGACGCCCTTCCTTGTCCTCCTTCTGCAGGACGAGGGCTTCGATCTCGTCGCCGACGGAGACGATCTCGTCAGGGTCGACGTCGTGCTTGATGGACAGCTCGCGAGCGAGGATGACGCCTTCGGTCTTGTAGCCGATGTCGAGGAGGACCTCATCACGGTCGACCTTGACGACAGTGCCCTCGACGATATCGCCGTCATCGAAGTACTTGATGGTCTCGTCAACGGCGGCGAGGATCTCCTCGGTCGAACCGATGTCGTTGACGGCGACCGGGGCGGGGCTGGGCGTAGTGGTTGTCATTGAGTGGATGCTCCGAATGCGGATAGTTGGATCGGGTTGATAGGGACCGCGTGCTCCCCAGCGACGCGAATCGGCCCGGACCAATTCATCGACCTGGTTGGATCAGTCTCATAGGAGACGCCCAGGAGCGCACGAGTGAACCTTAGCAGTACGTGACGAATCCGTAACTAGACGATGCTCAACCATTATCCCGCACATGCGTGCAATCGCTCACGTCATCTGATGACTTGATGTCAAAAGGATGACATGACGATCTCATTCATATATCACCGGCTTCTTCAGGCAATGAGCTCGGGACGTGGAGGGGTCTCTAGTGGGCGGCCTCACGCCAGGTCCGCCCTCGTCCGACAGCGACGTCCAGGGGGACCGAGAGCTCTGCGGCCCCGCCCATCTGCTCCTTGAGGAGGTTCTCGACCGCCTCGGCCTCTCCGGGCGCGACCTCGATGAGGAGCTCGTCGTGGATTTGCAGAAGAATGCGGCTTGTCAGGGCCTGCTCGCGCAGCGCACTGTCGACGTCGATCATGGCCTTCTTGACGATATCGGCGGCGCTGCCCTGGATGGGGGCGTTGAGGGCGGCCCGCTCAGCCATCTCACGGCGCTGCCGGTTGTCGCTGGTCAGGTCGGGCAGGTAGCGGCGCCGCCCGAACATCGTCTCGGTGTATCCGTCTCGGCGCGCCTGCTCCACCACGGACTCCAGGTAGTCGTGGACCTTTCCGAACCTGGCGAAGTAGGCGTTCCTCAGATCCGCTGCCTCAGCGTTGTCGATTCCGAGCTGACGGGCCAGCCCGAAGGTCGACAGGCCGTAGGCCAGTCCATAGCTCATGGCCTTGACGTGGCTGCGTTGCTGGGCGGTCACGTCCTCGACCTCGATGCCGTGGACCAGGGCGGCGACGTAGCGGTGCAGGTCTTCCCCGCTGCGGAAGGCCTCGATCAGCGCCTGGTCCGCGGACAGGTGCGCCATGATGCGCATCTCGATCTGGGAGTAGTCGGCGGTCATGAGGCACTCGTAGCCCTCGCCGACGGTGAAGGCCTCTCGGATGCGCATCCCCTCCTCGTGACGGGCCGGGATGTTCTGCAGGTTGGGGTCGGTGGAGGACAGGCGTCCCGTGGCGGCGATGGTCTGCTGGAAGGTGGTGTGGATGCGCCCGTCGGCCTGGATGGCCTTGCGCAGTCCCTCAACCGTCTGCCGCAGCTTGATGGCGTCGCGGTGCTCAAGAAGGTGCTCCAGGAAGGGGTGCGAGGTCTTGGCGTACAGCCCGGCCAGGGCGTCGGCGTCCGTGGTGTAGCCGGTCTTGGTCTTGCGGGTCTTGGGCATCTTCAGCTCGTCGAACAGGACGGCCTGGAGCTGCTTGGGGCTGGAGAGGTTGAGCTCTCGCCCGGCGGCGGCGTAGGCGCCCTCGGCAGCGTGGGTCACGCGGGCGTCGAGCTCGGTCTGGCGGGCATGGAGCACGGCGTCGTCGACGGCGATGCCGGCGTTCTCCATGACGGTCAGGGTCGCTGCCACGGGCATCTCCAGGTCGGTGAACAGTCCGGCGGCGTCACGAGCCGCCATCTGCTCATCGAGCACGGCCTGGAGCGGGAGCAGGGCGGCGGCCCGGCGCGCACTGGCCAGGTGGGAGGGGGGAACGGCCTCCTGAGAGGTGAGGGCCTCGAGGTCGAATGCGCTCTGAGACTCACCGGAGCCGCCGTCACCCCCGGCACTGCCCTCGTTGACTGCCGCCAGGTCGATGCCGAGCCAACGCTGGGTGAGAGTCTCAACGTCATAGCTGCGCTGCTCAGGACGGCACAGGTATCCGGCCAGCGAGGGATCTGCGATGACGCCGTCGAGCGTGAGTCCCCGGGCGCTCAGCGCGTGCCAGCTGCCCTTGGCGTCGGCGACGAGCTTGGGACGCTCCACGTCGGCCAGGAGCCGAGCCAGGACGGTTTCGTCCTCTGGCAGGATCTCGGTCAGGTCGATGGCGACCGCCCGAGAGCCGTCGGACAGTGACACGAGCGCGGCATCGCCCTCCACGGGCCTGAGGACGCCGACGACATCCACACCCAGGGGGCGGGGGCAATCGCCCTCAGCCGCCGGCGGTCCGGCCTCCAGCCACTCAGCCAGCCGCCCCGCGGCAAGATCGTGTCCCAGCGAGACGATCTCCAGATCGCTCAACGCGTTCAGGGCACTGGCCTCGTCTGCATCACTCGGCTCGGCGTGGTCGGAGGTGTCAGTGAAGCTCAGGATGCGCAGCGCCCGCTGGTGCAGGGTGCGGAACTCCAGGGTCTCGAACACGCGCGCCAGGCCGGCGCGGTCGGCCCCCGTGAGGCGCAGGTCGGCGCGGGGCTCGATCCCGAGGTCCAGGTCGGTGAGCAGGCGGTTGAGGCGGCGGTTGCGCACGACGTCGTCGAGGTGATCGCGCAGCGACTGTCCGGCCTTGCCCTTGATCTGGTCCGCGTGAGCGATGACGCCGTCGAGCCCGTCATAGAGGTTGAGCCACTTGGCGGCGGTCTTGGGGCCCACGCCCGGAACCCCGGGCAGGTTGTCGCTGGTCTCGCCGACCAAGGCGGCCAGGTGCGGGTAGCGCTCGGGCGTCACCCCGTAGCGCTCCTCCACCTCCTGAGGCGTCATGCGCCGCAGTGTTGAGACGCCCTTGACCGGGTAGAGCACGGTGCACCGCTCGGTGACCGTCTGGAAGGAGTCGCGGTCCCCCGAGCAGATGAGAACCTCCATACCCTCGGCCTGGGCTGATGTCGCCAGAGTGGCCAGGATGTCGTCGGCCTCGTAGCCCGGAGCGGTAAGCGCTGTGACGCCCATGGCCTCCAGGACCTCCTGGATGAGCTCGACCTGCCCGAGGAAGGGCTGCGGTGTCTCATCGCGGGTTCCCTTGTACTCGGCGTACTCCTCGGTGCGGAAGGTGCCTCCCGGCAGGTCGAAGGCGACGGCCACGTGGGTGGGCCGCTCACTGTCCAGCAGCGACAGGAACATGGAGACGAAGCCGTGGACGGCGTTGGTGGACTGACCGGTCGACGTGGTGAAGTTGTCGACGGGCAGGGCGTAGAAGGCACGGAAGGCCATTGAGTGTCCGTCGATGAGAAGAAGCCGCTCGGGAACCGGGTCCGAGGGGGACTGAGGTGTTGGACTCGTCGCAGGGCTGGTCGCGGTGGTGCTCACCGTGCCAGCCTAGGCCCATGAGCCATCCACAGTCCGACTCGCCCGTCTCCCCCATCAGCGTAGGGGACTCCAGTGACTCTCAACCCTCTCCTGCCTCCGCCGACTCCCCGAGCTCGCCGGCGGTCGTCGGGCCGCTGGGCCCCGTGGGCCGCGTCACTGCGGCCTCCTACTCCGGAGCGAGCGCCTCAGCCGTGGCCTTCCCGGACCCCGCCAGGCGCCCGTACCCGGATCCGCGTCCCGCGGGCTCTGCCGTCTCCGCCTCCTCGGCGCTGCACGCGGTGCTGGAGGACAGTGAGGAGGGCACGCTCATGGAGACCCTCGGGATGGAGGTGGTGACTCGCGACGCTCATCGGACCGAGGTCCGGATGCCGGTCGACGGGGCCCGGCAGGTCGTCGGGATCCTGCATGGCGGTGCCACCGCCGCGCTCATCGAGACGGCTGCTTCCGTGGCCGCCCGTGCAGGCGCGCCCGACGACGCCGTCCCGGTCGGGGCGGAGCTGACGGTCAGCCACCTGCGCTCCGTGTCCCAGGGCTGGGTGAAGGCCACCGCCACTCCCCTGCACCGCGGCCGTCGTACCGTGGTCTACCAGGTGACGGTCACTGACGACGATGAGCGCACCATCGCCGTCGGGACGCTGCGCAGCCTGTTCACCTGAGGCGCCGCGCCGCGCTGGGCAACGCACGGGGCGATCAGTGGGCGCTTAGTCCTTCTTGGTCGAACCGACCTGCTCGATGACGGCGTCGGCCACCTCGCGCATGGTCAGACGCCGGTTCATGGAGGTCTTCTGCAGCCAGCGGAAGGCCTCCGGCTCGCTCAGCCCCATGCGCTCCATGAGCAGCCCCTTGGCCCGGTCGACGCGCTTGCGGGTCTCGAAGCGCTCGGTGAGGTCGGAGATCTCACTCTCCAGGGAGAGGATCTCCTCGTGCCGGGACATAGCGATCTCAAGGGCCGGGATGAGGTCCGCCGGGGTGAAGGGCTTGACGACGTAGGCCATAGCACCGGCGGCGCTGGCTCGTTCGACGAGCTCGGTCTGGGAGAAGGCGGTCAGCATGACGACGGCGCAGTTGTGCTTCTCGAGAATTCTCTCCGCCGCGGTGATGCCGTCGGTCACCGGCATCTTGACGTCAAGAACGCACAGGTCGGGGTCATGCTCATCAGCCAGGCGGACGGCCTCCTCACCGTCTGCGGCCTCCGCGACGATCTCGTAGCCGGCGTCGGTGAGAGTCTCGACGATGTCTAGGCGGATGAGGGTCTCGTCCTCAGCGACGAGCACCCGGCGGGACTTGGTGGTGCTGGACTCATTGCTCACGGCTGTGATCCTAGTATGATCTCGCTGTTAGCGCCCCCGCAGAGCGGACGGCGTGCCTCCGTAGCCCAATTGGCAGAGGCATCCGACTCAAAATCGGAGTGTTGTGGGTTCGAGTCCCACCGGAGGTACCAGCAAGTCCATACCCAGCCCCGCCTCAGGACAGACCGGTCAGATGGAGAGCACCTTGAGCACGACGTGGGTCTCATTGTACGAAGCGGCCAAAGCTGTTCAGCGTCCTCGTCACGTGTCCTCATACATCGAGGCGGGCGGTGTCGCAGCTGCGGTGGAGTCGTCCTTGGGAAGAATCTATACGGGCGTCTGCGTGGATACGGCCTGCACGCTGGGAATCTGTGCCGAGCGTAATGCGATCCTCAACATGATGACCAACGGTGAGGATGCGATTCGGCGGGTTCTGACGATCATGCGCGACGGCCGTACCGGTCCGCCTTGTGGAGCATGTCGAGAAATGATGACGCAGCTGATGCCGGGTCGGTTCGGGGACATCGAGGTGATGATCGACTTCGCTGCCGGGAAGACGATGACCCTTGCCGATCTGACTCCCCAGTGGTGGCTACGGCGATGAGGCTGTGACCGCAGAGTACGGTCTGCGGTTCCTTGTACCCCACCGCTTCCTCTGCGGGAAGCAGATGCGGGAACACGTCGCTCTGAACCGCAGCGAGGGGTCTCCCAGTGATAGGTGGGAGACCCCTCGACGGATCAGAACCGGCGCTCAGATTTTGTAGTCGCCCGTCTCGCCGACGGTGTGGACACGGATCGAGTTGGTCGAGCCGGGCGTGCCCGGAGGCATTCCGGCCACGATGACGACGGTGTCACCGGGCTGGGCCAGATGCTTGTCCTGAAGGATCTCATCGACCTGGGCCACCATCTCGTCGGTGTGCTGGACCTCGGGCACCTCGTAGCACTGCACGCCCCAGGAGACGGCGAGCTGGTTGCGAGTCTCGTGCAGCGGGGTGAAGGCCAGCAGCGGAAGCGGGGAGCGCAGACGCGACAGGCGCCGGGCGGTGTCACCGGACTGGGTGAAGGTCACCAGGTAGGTGACGTCGAGGTGCTCGCCCATCTCCGCAGCGGCGCGGGTCAGGGCCCCACCGCGTGTCTGCGGGTAGGAGCCCAGGCCGGGGATGCGCTCCCCTCCGTGCTCCTCGACGTTCTCGATGATGCTGGCCATGGTGCGCACGGCCTCGATGGGGTAGGCGCCCACGGAGGTCTCACCGGAGAGCATGACGGCGTCGGCGCCGTCGAGAATGGCGTTGGCGCAGTCGGAGGCCTCAGCCCGCGTGGGCCGCGGGTTCTGGATCATGGACTCCAGGACCTGGGTGGCCACGATGACCGGCTTGGCCTGGCGGCGGGCCAGCTCGATGGCGCGCTTCTGCACCAGCGGGACGGCCTCCAGGGGCATCTCCACACCGAGGTCGCCACGGGCCACCATGATGCCGTCGAAGGTGGAGACGATGTCGAAGAGGTTCTCCACCGCCTGGGGCTTCTCGATCTTGGCGATGACCGGGATGCGCACGCCGACCTCGTCCATGATCTCGTGGACGTCCTTGATGTCATCGGCGTCACGCACGAAGGACAGGGCGATGAGGTCGGCACCGATCTTGAGGGCCCAGCGCAGGTCCTCGCGGTCCTTCTCGCTGAGGGCCGGCACGGAGACGGCGACGCCGGGCAGGTTGATGCCCTTGTTGTTGGAGACGTAGCCGGGAACCTCGACCTTGGTGACGACGTCGGTGTCGGTGACAGCCACGACGCGCACCGCGACGTTGCCGTCGTCAATGAGGAGCCGGTCGCCGGGGCGGCAGTCGCCGGGAAGTCCCTTGAAGGTGGTGGAGGCGCGCTTGACGGTACCCAGGACGTCGTCGATGGTGATGGTGAACTCGTCGCCCTTGTTGAGCATGACCTTCTGGTCGTCCACGAACCGCCCCAGGCGGATCTTGGGGCCCTGGAGGTCGACGAGGATGGCGACGGCGCGTCCGGAAGCGGCTGCGGCCTCACGGATGCGGCCGATGACCTCCTCCTGGTCCTCGGCGCGACCGTGGGAGCGGTTGATGCGCGCGACGTTCATGCCGGCGTCCACGAGCGCTTGCACCTGCTCGGGAGAGTCGGTAGCGGGTCCGAGGGTACATACGATCTTGGCTCTACGCATGGGTTCAGAATACGGGACACCGGGCCCTGCGCACGAGGAGGAATCTCGTCAGTCGTCAGGTTGCGACCATCCTCACCCACTTGGCTCCCACCGGAGTGCCAGGCCGTTCCCCGATTCGGTCACTACGAATCCTCCTGGTCCGGGCGGGCCGACTCCGCAGCGGCGGGTTCTGCGGGTACGGCCTCCTCAGGCGAGTCAGGCTCGGCAGAGCCGTCCTCGGCGGAGTCGTCCTCATCGGCCGCTGAGCCGCCCTTCCTCGCCCTGTGCCCCGGCCTGTCGATGGCGTCGCTCAGGGGGCGTCGCGAGGAGAGGACCAGTCCAATGGCGCCGACGAGGAAGATGACGATGGAGGTCCACACGTTCAGTCGCAGGCCCAGGATCGTCTCGGCCTCGTCGATGCGCAGCATCTCGATCCACACCCGGCCAGCGGTGTAGACCATGAGGTAGATCCACAGCAGCCTGCCGCCCGTGGCCCCGCTACGGGCGACCATCCTTCTGCCGATCCACACCAGGAGGACCGCTCCGGCCAGGTTCCACAGGGCCTCATAGAGAAAGGTCGGGTGAAACAGGGTGCCGGGCGGGTAGGTGGAGCCCGCCGGAAGGTGGGCGTCGTCGATCCGCAGCCCCCAGGGCAGCGTCGTCGGGGAGCCGTAGAGCTCCTGGTTGAACCAGTTCCCCAGTCGACCGATCGCCTGAGCCACCAGCAGCGTCGGGGCGACGGCGTCGGCCAGCGGAGCCACCCGCAGGCCACGATGGCGCAGAAGAAGCACCCCGGCCAGGACCCCGCCAGCAATACCTCCCCAGATTCCCAGGCCCCCTTGCCATGTCTGCGGGATACGGGCCAGGTCGCCGTTGGGGCCGAAGTAGTCGTCGGGCGAGGTGACCACGTGGTAGAGACGAGCCCCCACGATTCCAGCCGGTACGGCCACGATGGCGACGTCGAGGACCAGCTCCGGCCGGCCTCCCCGGGCCCGGTAGCGCCGGTCCGACCACCACACGGCCACGAAGACCCCGGTGAGGATGCACAACGCGTAGGCCCGCACCGGGATGGGGCCGAGGTACCACACAGCCGAGGACGGGCTCGGTATGCCCGCTCTCAGCGCGGCCGTGAGCGGCATCGCCGACGGCGTTGGCATCGTTGGCATCATGGCGGAAAGGGTGGCGACAGGCACTCAGAGAACCTCTCGGTGGGCGGAGGGGATCAGTGCCGGGTGGGCGCCGGCGGCGACCAGCTCGGCAACGAACTGCTGGGGGTCGGTGGAGCGGATGATGGCCTCACCGACGAGGACGACATCGGCCCCGCAGCGCGCGAAGCTCATGACATCGTGCGGACCTCTGACTCCTCCGGCCGCGATCCGTACGACCTGCGTCGGCAGAACGTCAGTGACCTGATCGAACAGGTTGCAGTCGACGGCCAGGGTGTCGGGATCGCGCGTGTCGATGGCCACGATGCAGGCCCCCGCATCGACCGCGGTCAGCGCCTCACGGCGGGTACGGACCTCGACGACGGCGCCCATCCCCAGGGAGTGGACCCTCTCGATGAGTCCCTCGAGCACCAGGGTCTCGAGGCGAGCGTCGAGCATGAGCAGATCAGCGCCGTGAGCGCGGGCCTCGTGCACCTGGTAGGGCGTGACCACCAAGTCATTGGCGAGGACAGGAAGATCCACTGAGGCCCTGACGGCGTCCAGGTCCTTGAGGGAGCCTCGCGTAGCGCTCGGCCCGGTGACCACTGAGACGCAGGCGGCGCCACCGGCGGCGTAGAAGCAGGCCAGCATCCCCGGATCCCCGACGCCGCTGAGGTCCGCGAACGTGGCTGTGGAGCGCTTCACCTCGGCGATCACCGTGACGGCCCGGTCATCGGTGCGCAGGCTGGACAGAGCGCTGATGGCACCGGGAACCAGGCGGGAGGCCTCTTTGAGGCGGGCCAGGGGAACCAGCGAAGCGCGACGGTCGGCGGCCGCCTTGGCCTCAGCCACCATCGCCTCGAACGAGGTCATCGCACACCTCCCCGATCTCACCTGCCGGCGCTCCGGAGGGGCGCCTATTCGTATCCATCGTGACGGCCCAAGGCCGTCTGTTGCAAATCGCCAAACCGCACTGCCCGAGGAGCGGTCAGCTGGGGCGCTCTCCCACGTGCGCTCCCAGATCACCGCCGGCTAGGAAGCAGGTGCGCTCACCGGTGTGGCAGGCGGCTCCGACCTGATCGACCTCGATCAGGAGGGCGTCGCCGTCGCAGTCCAGATGAACGGACTTGACGTACTGCGCGTGTCCGGACGTATCACCCTTGCGCCAGTACTCACGCCGGGACCGCGACCAGAAGGTCACTCGCCCCTCTTCCAGGGTGCGCCGAAGCGCCTCATCGTCCATCCACCCCACCATGAGGACCTCACGTGAGTCGTGCTGCTGGACGACGGCGCAGACCAGGCCGTCCGCGTTGCGCTTCAGACGCGCAGAGATCTGGGAATCGAGAGTCACAACCGCATTATGCACGCCGGGTACAGCTCAGCCCGGAGGACCGAGCAGAGGGCCGAGATAGACCCACATGCCTGGCAGGTTGCGCACGACCGCGAATACGGCCAGCGCCACTCCGAGAAGGATGCCCTCCCCACCGGTGACGAGCGGCCGTCGCAGGCCTCGGGCCGATGCGAGCAACCAGCGCGCCACCAGCACAATGACCACCACCTCCAGGACGAGCGCAAAGGGGTTGTAACCCATGGCTGCCCCCAGGTCGCCGTGCATGAGCTCGCGAGTCGCCCGAGTGCCTCCGCACAGCGGGCACCACAGCCCTGTGGTGCGGTGAAGCGGGCAGAGGTCGGGAAGCCCCGGAGAACTACGAGGCAGAGTCAGTGCGCGCAGCACGATGAGGTCACCGGGAAGGGAGGGCAGAACCATCAGAAGGCCCAGTCCGATCCGCCTCCCGTGTCCCGCACGCTCACCGGAGCGCTCGTGCTTCGTCGACGCCGTCGTGCAGCAGTTTTCAGGCATACGGTTCATTGAGACAATACCACTATAAATAGAATAAGATAGGCAGCGCCGATGAAAGCGCCAATGCCGCCTGTCACCACTCCAGCTATTGACAGCCCCTTGTTCGAGGCACGCCCCTCATTGGCGGCGCGCATTCCGAGGACTCCGACGACAATCGCCGATATACCCAAGATCAGGCCGAGAGACAAACAGTTCGCAAAGATACTCGTAATACCGAGCCCGAGTGCCCACCCACCGAGAGCATTGGCCTCATGTCGACGTGGATCGTAAGGCACCCCCCAGTACACGCCCTGACCATATGGCGGATACGGCCCACAAGAAGGAGACGGATAGGGGTACTGCTGACTGTAGGGCTGCCCGTAGGCCTGGCCGTACGACTGCTGACCACCCCCCGGATAAGGGACCATCTGACCTCCCTGCGCTGCCGGGAAGTGGGGCGACTGATCGTCAAGGTCGTCCGCGCTGTAGTAACCGTTCTGGGTCGACGACACGTCCGACGCAGACTGAGAGGCACGATCGAAGTCGGTCGGATAAGGGGAACCAGCAGATCCTTGACGATAAGGATCCGCCGAATAAGGATTCAAATCGCTCACTATTCCCTCCCTGGTGCGAAGCGCAGCACTGAGTCTACACGAGCACTCCAATCACACCCCGGGACGAACACACACGCCGATGGGGAGAAGGCCCCATCAGTCTCAATGTTCATGCCCCACAGTCTTCACTCCGCGACGCAGGCAGCTGACGAACCCCCTGCACAGCGGAGTGAAAACGACGGACGAGGACCTAGGACTGGAATCCGCTCGTGAGTTGCGCAGTCACACCAGTCATATAGAGCACGATATTCAGCACAGTACCAGCCAGCGACAACACAATGCCGGCAATGGACATTCCCTTATTGGTGGCACGCCCCTCATTCGCCGCCTGAATACCCAGATACCCTACAATAATCGCGGGGATACCAGTGATGAAACCACAGCAGAAGAAACTGACAAGTCCAAGACTGAGGGACCAGATCCCCAGTGAGTTCTTCTCATCAGGACGAGGACCGAATCCGCCGGGGACATATCCTCCGGGCTGCTGATAATACTGGCCGTCGGGGTACGGGCTCATGTTGCTCATGGCATCTCTCCGTGTAAATAGGGATCGGCGATGTTCACGCTGACAGCATGTTACTGAAGCATAACAAGCATCACTCGATACGCAAATCAAGCAGCCCCACAACTCCACCCCGTCAGTCCCTCATTCTACCGAACAGATAAATGAGAGCTGCACTTAATCCGATAAACTTCGTGAGAATTCCAGCAACCCCAGAGAGAATGCTTCAGAAGCAGAAATTACTCGTCAACGCACCGGGTGGCCCGCGTCTCGCAGAGCATTCTTGGCCTCAGGGATGGTCGTCACTCCGTAGTGGAACACTGAGGCTGCCAGAACGCCGTCGGCACCGTGGTTGGCTGCCGTGACGAAGTCCTGTGGGCGTCCGGCGCCGCCGGAGGCGATGAGTGGCACCCGGACCTGTCGACGAACGGCGTCGATCATCTCGGTGTCGAATCCTTGAGTGACCCCGTCAGCATCCATGGAGTTCAGGAGAATCTCCCCGGCGCCGAGCTTGACTCCTCTCATCGCCCAGGCGACGGCATCGATACCGGTGGAGGTCCGTCCTCCGTGCGTGGTGACCTCGAAGCCGGAGTCTGTCGAGACGCCGGAGGGGCACCGGCGCGCATCCACGGACAGGACGAGTACCTGGTTACCGAAGCGCCGCGCCACCTCCGTCAACAGCGAGGGGGCTTCGATGGCCGCGGTGTTGATACTGACTTTGTCCGCCCCCGCCTTCAGCAGCAGGTCCACGTCATCGAGTGAACGCACTCCCCCACCGACCGTCAGAGGCACGAAGATCTGCTCGGCAGTACGGCAGACCACGTCCAACATGGTGGAACGCCCCTCATGGGAGGCCGAGATATCGAGGAAGGTGATCTCATCGGCCCCCTGAGCGCAGTAGCGGGAGGCCAGCTCCACGGGGTCTCCGGCGTCCTTGAGGCCCTGGAAGTTGACTCCTTTGACGACCCGACCGTCCTTGACGTCCAGGCAGGGAATGATGCGGATGGCAACGCTCATGAATGCTCCTTGGATGTTGGGCCGGCGGAGGAGCTGGGGATGGCGCTCGACTCACCGCCCGCACGCCCCCCGGACGCTCCGGAAGTCTGAGCAGGTTCCTTGGCCAGGACGTCGATCACCACGACGACTGGTTCCTTCCCCTGCGCCTGCTCAGCGGGCAGCGAGAGGACCACCCGAGAGCCGACAGTGATGTCGACCAGGTTCTGGGAGACTCCCACCAGCGCGTTGCTCATGTCGAGCTGTTTGGGCGGCTGCTGGTGCCCGAAGGTCGATTTCTCGAGGGGTTGTCCCGAGGCCCAGCTGACCATCGTGGTACGAGCAATAAGACGGTCCTGGGAACCGATCTGTGGGCCGGTGCCCTTGATGAGGATCTCCGTGGAGGCTCGAGTCGGTGCGGGAAGTCCGGCGCTGCTGACGGTGATGGAGCCGTCCGGTCCTTCAGTCACGGTGGGGGTGCCTTCCGCCGGCGGCTTCGCCTCCCCCGTTGCCGTGGTGGGCAGGAGGTCGACGACGGTGATTTTCGTCGTCCTGGAGCCGTCCTCCTCCTCAGCCGGCTCGCGAAGAACGACGCGTGCGCCTTCGCGCTGTCCGGAGACCGCCGCGTTGATGTAGTCACCCACCTCAGGACCGAGCAGGCCCTGCCAGAGCTTGTACCCCGCTTCGTTACCCGTCGTGTTGCGCCCGTCGAGACCGGAGAACTGTGAGACCTGCAGGATCACAGGCGTCCCCGCGGAGACAGCGCGCCCCTGCCCGGTCTGGACGACGTCGGTCAGTACCGAGCCGGGGGCTGACAAGGAGGCGTCGCCGTTCAGCTCGACGGAGGGGGCCACCCCCGATCCGACCCGTCCGCTGACCTTCAGCAGCTGGCTGAGAGGGGCGTTGCCATCCAACACGGTCGACTGAGCCGCGGTGCTGGTGCCCGCTCCGTTCCGTCCGGAGACGAACTTGTTAACAGCCAGCGGCACCAGGATCATGGCGAGGACGACGACACCGATCAGGCCGACCGCCAGGGGCCCGCGCGGCATACGCCCCAGCGGGCCGCCCAGGGTACGAGGACGCCGCGTCGGCTCCGGCTCCCGGGCCTCGGAGACCACCTCGTCCTGCCGGTGTCCGGACTCATGTGGGAGATCGCGTCGATCGGCTCGTGCGGCCGGCATGTACTCGCTGCGCGGATCGTGGCTGCTGCCCGGCACGTGAGGCTGCGGCTGAAGCCGGAGCTGGGGCTGCGGCTGTGGTTGCGGCACAGCGCGAGGCGCCGGTGTGCCAGTTGCGGGTCGGTCGCTGGGGGAGGAAGTATCAGCCGGGCGTGCCTGGACAGCAGGCTGGGAGGGGGCCGGCAGGTCCCCGGTCGCAGCCTCCCGCTGGGCCTGCTGAGCACGTTCGAGCGCACGGCGCTGACGCCGCGTCAGGGGCATGCCCGCTTCGGGATCCGGGGAGGGGGTAGTACTCATGTTGCGTCTTCCGTCTGCCACCTTATCAATGCCGTAAGCCTCACCGTTCACACCCCGATGGGAGGATCGGTTGTCGAACGCCCCATGCTCTCCAGGAGTGCATCGATGCGCTCGTCCACGGCACAGAAGGGATCACTCAGGGTAACAGGTGAGCAGACGCCGTCATCGAGTCGAACCCCCACCCAGTCGACGCTCACATCGCGGCGCAGGTCCTCGGCCCGGGCGACGACCGCGCCCCGCAGACGCGCGCGCGTGGTCGCTGGCGGGGTGTCGACCGCCCGGCGGCAGGTCGCTTCGTCAACGAATCGACGCAGGAGCCCAGCGCCCTCCAGGCGCTGCCGCAGTCCCTCACCGGGAGAGACGTCGTGGTAGGCCAGGGCCAAGCGGCTCACCCGGGGATCGGTCAGATCTGTGTCGTGCCGCTGGCAGTAGCGGGTCAGCAACCGGTGCTTGACCGCCCAGTCGAGCTCCTTGTCCACGAGCTCGGGCTGCTGCAGGCGCAGGGCCTGGAGTCCTCGTTCCCACAGGTCCAGCGCGGCTTCGTGGAGAGCAGTGACCTCGACGCCCTGCGCGACGTGGTCGCGCAGACGCCCGAGGTGCTCTGCCTGCACCTCCAACGGCGTGATGGTCCGCCCGTCGGACCGTTCCAGGAGCACGCCTCCACTCATGTCATGGCAGGTGTCGCGGATGGCTCTCATGGGATCGGCCAGGGCCAGGTCGCCGAGCTCTCCCCCGTGCTCCAGGTAGTCCAGGAGCAGGTCCATGGCCGCTACCTTGAGCAGGGTGGAACCCTGAGCGATGTTGGAGTCACCGACGATGACGTGCATGCGTCGGTAGCGCTCGGCATCGGCATGCGGTTCGTCCCGGGTGTTGATAAGCGGCCTGGCGCGGGTCGTGGCTGAGGAGACGGCGTCCCACATCTGGTCGGCCCGTTGGGAGAAGACGTAGGCGCTGAGCCCGTCGGCGGCGCGCCGAGTGTCCCCGGCTGCGGCGATGTGGCCGGCGCCGACGAGGATCTGCCGGGTCACCAGGTGGGGTATGAGAGTGCGGGCGTCGTTCCAGAAGTCACCACGACGGCGCACGAGGTAGTTCTCGTGGCACCCGAAGCCATTGCCCTCAGCATCACGGTTGTTCTTCAGCAGGTGGATCCGCCCGGGAACACCCGTTGCGGCCAGGCGCGCATTGGCCTGCTCGGCCAAATCGGCCATGACGAGCTCACCGGCGCGGTCTTGAGCAAGCACATCTTCCAGGCGATCGCACTCGGCGGTGGCGAACTCAGGGTGGGAGCCCACGTCCAGGTAGAGGCGAGCACCCCCACGAGTGAAGACGTTCGAGGAGCGCGAGCGCTGGACCACGGGATCGAAGAGCTCACGAGCGGCGTGGTCGGCGTCCATGGGAGGAGGGCCGTCGGCGGTGGGGGCGCAGGTGATGCCGTACTCGGTCTCCACCCCGATAATGCGCCGCGCCAAGGGCCGTGAGCCGCTCATGCTCACTGGCCGCCCTTCTGGACGAAGCCCTGGACGAAGGCCGCCGCGTTGGTCTCGATGACCGAGTCGATCTCATCGAGGATGCTGTCGACATCACTGGCCTGCTCGGCCGACGACGTCCCGGCACTGATCTGCTGCTCAGTGTCCGCTGCAGTGGTCTCGACGCCGTCGCGACGGACCTGTCCATGGGACTGACTGGCGTGCTGCGGCATCATGCGTTGCTCCTTCACTCGTCCTGCCCAGCGGTACACCGCTGGTGAGCGCACTGTGAGGCTCAGTGTCTATCAGGTTCCGCTCGGCGACCAATTTCCTCCAGGATGGTCGCCGTCTCATCGGGGCCGACGACCACGTCGTCGGGCAGGCGCAGACGCGCCAGGGCGGGGGTGCCCGGCACGTCGAGGAGGAGGCAGGTCCAGGAGGCCCCCACGATCTGCCGGTGACGACGGATGGCGGTTCCCCGGACAGCGGCGCGAGTGCCCTCGGGAGGCGTGTCGGCTGCACGCTGGATCTCTGCGTCGGTGACCAGCCGGTGGATCCTGTCGGCGGCGTCGAGCTTGTCGACGACGGATCGTCCCGGTCGTAGGTCGGCCCACTGGATGTCGAGAGCGGCCAGGCGGGGATCGTCCCAGCCGGTTCCCGACCTGCGGCGCAGTCCCTCACAGAGCTCGTACTTGGCGACCCATTCCACCATCTGGGCGGCCGGCCCGGTTCCATCGTGGCGCCACTGCTCGAGGGCGTCGAGGACCTGCCTCCACAGGGCCAGGGCGCGATGGGCCTGAACGTCCTCGACACGGGTGACGGCAGGGCTGACGGCGTCGAGGATGGCGCGCTGAACCTCCAGGGCGGTCATGGCTCCGGCCTGGGTGCGCAGCTCGTGGGACAGGGTGGGGTCGTGGGAGAGCGCCCAGTGCTCCTCCACTGGGTCGCCGATGATGGCCAGGTCCTTGAGGCGGGCCAGAGCCTCCTTGAACCATCCGGAGCCTTCGGTGTACGCCTGCTCCAGGAACCACAGAAGCAGGTCGGCGGTGGCGACCTTGAGGTAGATGGGAACGTCGAAGCGGTTGGCGTCACCGTTGATGACGTGAAGCCTGCGCCAGCGGACGTTGTCGGCGTGCGGTTCGTCGCGGGTGTTGATGATGGGGCGGTTGAACGTGGTCTGCAGGCCGATCTCGGACTCGACGTAGTCGGCGCGCTGGCTGATCTGGAATCCGGGGCGCTCACTGCGCTGCCCGATCCCGACCCGGCCGGCGCCGACGAGGACGGGCCGGGTGACGAGGAAGGGGACCAGGACCGCGGCCAGCTCCTCGAAGGGCACATCACGCCGCACGAGGTAGTTCTCGTGGGAGCCGTAGGCCGCACCCTTGCCATCCACGTTGTTCTTGTACAGGACGATCTCCGCCGGCGTCCCATCCCCATCGCCCTCGTCACCCAGGGCCGTCATGGCGCGCCGGGCGACCACCTCACCGGCGCGGTCCCAGATCAGGGCGTCGCGGGGGGTGAGGACCTCGGGTGAGGAGTACTCGGGGTGGGCGTGGTCGACATAGAAGCGGGCGCCGTTGACCAGGACCGCAGTCGTGGCCCGGGGCAGCGCCGCCTCGGCTGCACTGGGGCGGGCGCGCGACCCCCAAGGGGCCGGCGGAGGGTCTGCCGTCTCCCCCGCATCGGCCGGTGGTGCGTCGCCCGAGGGCGCCGGGCGAGCGGGGTCATCGGTGAGCTGGCTGGGGTGGGCGGCGGAGCGCCGGAGCCTGCCGCCGCGCAGGTCGGCCAGGGGATCCTCGCCTTCGTAGTCCCACCGCACGGTGGGCACGCCGGCGCCGGCGCAGTAGGCCTCCACCACGCGGGAGGACAGGACCACGGGGTTGGCGTAGGCGTCGCCCGGGCGCAGGACCCCGAACTCGGTCTCCAGGCCGACGGGTCGCGTCACCGGACCGGGCTGAAAACCGACGTCGTTCATGTGCTCTCCTTGCCGAGTCTGCGCACGTTGCGGATCTGCGAGGTGCAGGTGCCAATGAGCCGGGCCCATCCCTCGGGGGTGGTCGCACCGGTGATCTCCTCGTTCTGCCGCGCCTCGGTCTTGACGGCCGAACGGAGCCTGGCTGCGTTCAGTCCGCCTGCTCCCCCGGCGAGCTCGTCCTTGATGGAGGCGGTCTTGGCGCGCGAGACGATGGCGGCCAGCATGGCACCACTGGTGAGGTCGGCCAGGTGAAGGATACGGGTGGAGGTGCCACTGACCGCGTGGGCCTCGGTGATCTCCAGGACGGCGGTGGCGTCGTTGCGGGCGTAGAGGGCCTCAATGACGATTCGGCGCAAGGAGGCGGCAGTCGCCTCGCGGTCTCCCCCGTGGGCGGTGAGCTCAGCCGGTTCCAGGGGGAGGTCCGCAGTGAGGTGCCGGGCGAGGATTTCCTCGGCAGCGGCCGCATCGGGCCGGTTGACGCGGATCTTCACGTCCAGGCGCCCGGGACGCAGGATGGCGGGGTCGATCATGTCCTCGCGGTTGGACGCCCCGATGATGACGACGTTGCGCAGGGACTCCACGCCGTCGATCTCTGCCAGGACCTGGGGCACGATCATGGTCTCGACGTCGGAGGAGACGCCGGTGCCACGGGTGCGGAAGAGGGCCTCCATCTCGTCGAAGAAGATGACCACCGGCCGGTCCTCGGCGGCGGCCTTGCGGGCCTGGTCGAAGATGGCGCGGATCTGACGCTCGGTCTCGCCGACGAACTTGCTCAGCAGCTCAGGACCCTTGATGTTGAGGAACGCGGGCGGACGTCCCTTGATGCCGGAGGCGCTGGGCGAATCGGCCAGCGAGGTGGCCACGGCCTTGGCGATGAGGGTCTTGCCGCAGCCTGGCGGGCCGTAGAGCAGCAGCCCCTTGGGGGCGCGCAGGCCGTAGGCATGGAACAGCTCGGGGTGGGTGAAGGGCAACTCGAGGGCATCGCGGATCTGCTCGATCTGGGGTCCCAGGCCGCCGATATCCGCCCAGGAGACGTCGGGTGTCTCGGCCACGACCAGCTGCTCGACACTGGTGCGCTCGATGAGAGCCGTGGCGACGTCAGCGCGCAGGTCCGCGGCCAGGGTGTCACCGGGTTTGAGCCCCTCACCGGTCCCGGCGATGCGGCCAAGAGCTGAGGACAGGGTGAGGATCCGGGTCCCTCCTGCGCCGGTGGTCACGAGGACCCGGGCGTCATCGAGCCTTTCCTCGAGGGTGACGGCCTCACCGGTGCCCGGCTCGGGGAGGGTGGCGACGACGAGCATCTGGTCGTTGACGGCCACGCGCCGCCCGACCTGCAGCTCGGTGTCATCAACGCCGGGGTGGACGTGCAGGAGCATCTGGCGGCCCGACAGGCTCACGGCGACCTCGCGGGGCTGAGCGGTACCGGCGGCATCGGCAGCCCCGCCAGTGTCGCCTACTGCACCCCTCGTGCCGGGAAGGCCGGTGAGCAGTCCCAGGGTGACCGGGGGGTGAGTGACGGCATCGAGCTGTTGGCCGAGCTCGGCGATGCGCTCACGGGCGGTGCCCAGAGCGGTCACCAGGCGCTCGTTCTTGGCCGCCAGGCTGACGGCCCGGGCGCGGGCCTCACGCAGCTGGTGGCTGGTGAAGTCCGTGGCCGGCATCCCCAGTGGCTGGGGCGTGCCGGCGTCGGCCGCAGACGTCTCAGACATGGTCGCCGCCATCCTGGCTGTCGCCTGCGCTCCCGCTGAGAACGGGGGTGGCGTCGGAGGGCTGCTTGGCCCGGCAGTCTCGCAGAACGCGGCGGACCTTCTTGTCAGTGCTGGTGCGCTCCTTGACGTCATCGGGCAGCCAGTAACCGCCCTCGTCGTAGGCGCCGCGGGCGGGCGGGCGCTTGCGGGTCAAGGGCCGGGAGCCTGCGGCCAGGCGACGAGCGGTCAGAAGGAAGCCGGTGTGCGCCACCATGCGGTGGTCGGGGCGCACGGCGAGCCCGTCGACGTTCCAGGTGCGCACCATGGACTCCCAGGACTCGGGCTCGGTGAACAGGCCGCTGTGACGCAGGGCCTCCACGGTGCGGGAGAGCTGGGTGACGGTGGCCACGTAGGCCAGGAAGAGCCCGCCCGGGGCCAGGGCCGAGGAGGCGGCCTCGACGTTCTCCCAGGGGGCGAGCATGTCCAGGACCACCCGGTCGATGCTGCCGGGTTCCACCCGGGCGGCGACGACGTCGGCGAAGTCCCCGGTGCGCAGCTCCCAGGCGGGATGGTGGCGGCCGAACCAGGCGTCGACGTTGGAGGCGGCGATCTGGGCGAAGTCCTCGCGGCGCTCGATGGACAGCAGCTGCCCGCCCTCCCCGATGGCGGAGAGCAGGTTCATAGTCAGTGCACCGGAGCCGACGCCGGCCTCCAGGACGCGGGCGCCGGGGAAGATGTCCCCCATGGCGACGACCTGACCGGAGTCCTTGGGGTAGACCACCTGTGCGCCGCGGGGCATGGACAGGACGTAGTCGGCCAGAAGCGGGCGCAGCAGGAGCAGCTCGTGACCGGTGTCGGTCTCGATGACGCTGCCCTCGTCCATGCCGACAACATCCCTGTGGTGGAAGGAGCCGCGCACGGACTGGAAGTAGCCGTGGGGGTCGAGCAGGAAGGTGTTCTTGCGGCCCTTGGTGTCGGTGACCTGGATGCGTTCGCCGTAACGGAAGGGGCCACGGCGACCGGCCTGTCCCAGGTTCTCCTGGGGGGCGGGACGCTGGGAGGACTCCGTGGGTGAGTTCACCGTGTGCTCAGTCTGCTCGCTCATCAGGGCGAGTGTAGGACCGGTGCGCGACCTCAGTGCGTCATCACGACACTCGCCTCAGAGGTGTACGGGAGGAAAGTGAGCGTCTCTTGGAGATAGAGCTCAATCGACTCGGCATCGTGTGAGAGATATCCGATGGAGAGGTCCTGGCCGAGGTGCAGCTCGTAGTCGCCGCCCCGCGTGCTCAGCAGAACAGCACCCTGGATGGCGGGGGCCCACAGGACCTCGCCGTCCAGGAGACGATCGATGTGCTTGCGGATGGGGTAACCGTCATCGGTGGTCTCCGCGACGGCGGTCCACAGCTCGGCGGAGAGCAGGAGGGCGTAGGGGCCTTCGACTCCGGCGAGGCGGAGCTCCTTGAGGGCAGCGGCAACGGCGTCGGGAAGATCCTTCGGCTGCGGGAGCGATACGGCACGGTTGGAGCTTGAGGGAACCAGTCCCTCAATGCCCGCGCTCGCCAGCCCGTCGAAGACAATGCCGTCCTCGGCCCTGGCGATCTGAGCAACGGCGTCCTTCACGGGTTGCCAGTCGGAGTCCTGGGCTCCCCGGTCAACGGCGTCGACAGCCTCGCGGCTGACCCGGAAGGGAACCTTCAGCTCGACGACCTGGCGGACCTGACGCTGGTGGGCCTGGACGCCTTCGAAGGGGGTGTCCACGCGTACCTGGTGACCGGTGCGTACTGCCGCGAGTTCCTCTCCGTCGGGTCCAACCACGTCGACGACGCGTCGTCCAGCGATCCAGCGGATGAAGGTGCGCCGCGCCTCTTGGTCGATCTCACCCCAGGCAGCTTCGGAGATGGGGGCCAGCTGTCGATGCAGATTGTTCATACTCGGCCTTTCAGGTTTCCGATCCCGAGGGATCCGTCGGACGGTGCGGCAGTGGAACCCGCACCATTGCTGTGGTCATCTGGTGTCTGGTCACGCGGCGCCTCAGAAGACGCGTTGAACCCTAGGTCCTTGGCGGCGCTCAGCTCAGTGGCAGGCTGGGTTGGGTCCTGCGGTCCCGCCTCAGGTCGGACAGAAGGCTTCGCGTACTGGTCGGCGTCGTCAAGGAAGGCGGCCGGCGGAGCGAAGAACAGACATCCCGTCAGAGGCGTGGAGAAATCGAGGATGCGGTCGTAGTTGCCCTCGGGCTCCCCCAGGAACATACGCCGGAGCATGAGCTCGGTGACGCGTGGGTCCGCGGCGTAGCTCATGAAGAACGTGCCCTGCTCCCCGGAGGCCTCACCGAAGGCCAGATTGTCACGCACGATCTGGAGCTCGTTGCCGTCGGCATCCTCAATGGTGTTCATGGTGACGTGGCTGTTGGTGGGCTGCTCGTCGTCAGGGAGCTGGGTGTCATCGAGCTTGGTGCGCCCGATGACGCGTTCCTGTTCCTCGACGCTCAATGAGTCCCAAGCGGTGAGGTTGTGGACGTACTTCTGCTCAATGATGTAGCTGCCGCCCACCCAAGCGCCCTCGTTGATGAGCGCTGCGGCAACGGCCGCCTGCCCCCGCGGACTCTCAGTACCGTCGACGAAGCCCAGAGGGTCCCGATTATCGAGGTAGCGGAAGGCGTGAACCTCATCGTAGGTACTGACCGCAGAGCCCAGTCGGCGCATGATCTGGCGCGCCAGCTCGAAGCACATGTCGAGAGTTGAGGCGCGCAGGTGGAAGAACAGGTCTCCCGGAGTCGAGGGGGCACTGTGCTTTCCTCCCTGAAGTGCCTCGAAGTCGTGCAGGTACTCAGGACGAGGCACGTCGAAGAGGCGGTCCCACATGCCTGCCCCAATACCGACGACGCAGCTGAGCATCGTCTCGGGGTAACGGAAACCCACCGCCCGGGTCAGCCCGGACACAGCGGTCAGCAGATCGATGACCGCGGACTCGCCCCCGCTCCGTACAGTCACCGTGAGGAAGATCGATGCCTTGGCCGGCGAAGCCAGAATCTCTTGAGAGAGGTCCTGGGGGCTGACGTCGCTCATGGTTTCACCTTCAAAGATGACGCTGATACCGATGCCCGGAGGCATTTCTTCCTAGGTGCAGGTTAGCATCCTCAGCGGTGTCGGAGCCGGTGGGCATGATGATTCGGTGACCTGGTCGGGCGGTTTGGTCGTCGCGGTCGCCTCAGTCACCGCCGCCTCTCAGCGCGCGCCGGTGGGGACCGCGCCGGCCAGGCTCCCAGCCTCCACGAGCACCAGCCAGCGTGAGACCTCCCGGGCTCGTTTCATGGCATCGGCGGCCTCCTGGCCGGTCAGGTCGGTGGTCACTGCAGCGGCCGGCAGCACCGTGCAGATCTGCCTGGCGCTCACCCCGAGCGTGGGGGTTGAGCCTGCTGCGTCCGACAGCCCGAGCTCCTGGAGGGCGGCCGCGTCGATCGTGCCCACCAGCTCGGGTCCGTCAGTGACGAGGACGAGTGCGGCTCCTTGGGCCAGCGCTTCACGCACCTGGGACACAGGTGTCTCGGGTCCGACGACGCGCAGGGGCCTGGCCAGCTCGCGCAGGTCCAGCTTCGAGGCGGCCCTGGCTCCTCCCCCGAGCTCGAGAACCTGCCAGCTGGAGGCCACGATCGACCAGCCCACCATGACGACCAGGATGAGGTTGAAGGCGTCGGGCTGGCGACCGTCAAGCACGAGGGGGCGCAGGATCCACCACCACACGACACCGCCGACCACCGCCAGCCCGCCCCAACCGGCCACTTTGAGACCGAGTCTGCGGTTGCCGGTCACCTGGACCACGAGCGCGGCCAGGGCGTAGCCGCCGTCGAGGGGAAGACCCGGCAGGGCGTTGAAAATGGCCAGGGCCAGGTTGACCAGGGTCACGGCCCATATGGTGAAGGCGACGGGAACCGGCAGACTGACGAAGTCCTGCACCCACGTTCCGATGCCCCAGATGAGCAGGTTGGTGACCGGTCCTGACAGGGAGGTGACCAGGTCCTTCCACGCGGTCCACTCGCGTGCCGGCCCGAAGGAGGTGCGCCCGCCCCACAGGTAGAGCTCGTAACGGGTGGGTCGCCTGCCCATGAGAGTTCCAGACAGCCCGTGGGCCAGCTCGTGCAGCAGCACCGAGAGCGCAACGCCCAGAACCGTGGAGACCACCACCAGCAGCACCGTCGTGGTCCCGAAGGTGCCCAGGGCCGAGGAGACCAGCGGGTACCAGCTGCCCGCGATGAGCAGACCGAGCAGAAGAGAGGTCGGTGAGATGACGACGGGGGCGCCGCCGACGCGGGCGATCACCCACTCGCCGGTCGATGTGGAGGCAGGCATGGGCGCGAGCCTAACGCCGTCGGCAGCCGGGTGCCGCATCCACTCGATCCACTCGGCGGCCACAGCCGCGGATGTCTCTCCCCACGGACGCGGCCTGTGGAGGAAGACCGCGCCCTCCGGCCAGATCCGACACCGCGTCACCTCCTCGCGGTAGCGTCGTCCCCATGTCCCACGAGCCGCTCACCGCATCCAGCTCATCGCCTCAGACCGACGTCAGGCCCACCGGTCCGGGTGCCAGTGGCCGTCCGGGAGCGGGCGCGGGCGGCGGACGCCGCGCGGCCCTGTCCCCCTCTCGGGCCAAGGACTTCATGCAGTGCCCGCTCATGTTCCGTCTGCGCACGGTCGACCGCCTTCCCGAGCCCGGTTCGCTGGCGACGCACAAGGGCACCGTGGTCCACGGCGTGCTGGAGCGTCTCTACGATCTTCCGGCCTCGGAACGCCTCCCACAGGCGGCCCTCGAGCTCCTGCCCGGCCAGTGGGCATCCCACCGTGAGAAGAACCCGGAGGTCATGGACCTGTTCGAGGACGCCGACCAGGTGGAGACCTGGCTGGAGGAGGCCCGCGGGCTCATTCGCACCTACTTCACCCTGGAGAACCCCCAGCGCCTGGAGCCGGCCGAGCGCGAGCTCTTCGTCCAGACTGAGACCGGTGACGGCCTGCTCCTGCGAGGCTTCGTGGACCGTCTGGACGTGGCACCCGACGGCGCCATGAGAGTGGTCGACTACAAGACCGGGCGCAGCCCCGGCACGCGTTTCATGGAGGAGGCGCTGTTCCAGATGCGCTTCTACGCGCTGGTGCTGTGGCGCCTGCGCGGGCGGGCGCCGGCCCGTCTCCAGCTGGTCTATCTCAAGGACGGACGGGTCCTGACTCACGATCCTCGCCTGGCCGAGCTGGAACGCACCGAGACGCGCCTGGCGCACCTGTGGGACGAGGTCGAGGACTGCGCTCGCAACGGCTCCTTCCACCCCCGCCGCTCCCGGCTGTGCGACTGGTGCGCCTTCCAGGCCCAGTGCCCGCTCTTCGGCGGCACCACACCGCAGGTACCCGATGACGGGATCGCCCGCCTCCTGACCGCACGCCGCACCGCTGCCTGATCTCGGCCATTGTTCAGGAATTGCCACGGCCAGAGGCCGTCGATTACAGTCCATGACGGCTGACAACCGTCGCCACGCACTTCCCAGATCCCCATGGAGAAGCACATGAACGTCGTCCAGGCCAACGCAGCCCGTACCGCCTCGCGCGGAGCCGGCATGTGTATGCGCTGCCTGGTTCGGGCGTTCTGAGGCGGTCTCAGACAGATCGTTCTCCCCGGCTCCCGGCGCCCCTGAGACGGCGCCCCATCAGCCACGTCCAGCCAGGCCTCCACCTCACTCCCCCACCGGATGACGTGGCCTGTCTCTGTCTTTCCACCTGTGCTGCGTCACCGGTCCCCACGCAGGCTGCTTGCACCTGACAGCAGCAGCCGGACAAGGACCACACCGTGCCGTCACCCACCATCCTCACTGGGCTCATCGTTGGAGCCGTCCTCGGTTTCATCCTCCAACGGGGCCGTTTCTGCATCACCGGCGCCTTCCGGGACCTGTGGGTCTCCCGCTCCTGGCGCTGGTTCACAGCCTTCCTACTGGCCATCGCCGTTCAGGCGGTCGGAGTCGCCGTCCTGACCTCAGCAGGCTCCATCACCCCCGAGATCCCCAAGCTGTCGGTGGTTGCCACCGTTGTCGGTTCCTTCCTGTTCGGAGTCGGGATCGTCCTGGCCGGCGGCTGCGCCACCGGGACCTACTACCGCGCCGGCGAGGGCCTGGTCGGTTCCTGGTTCGCGCTCGTGGCCTATGCCACCACGGCGGCCGCCTCAAAGACGGGACTCCTGTCGGGGGTGACGAGCTGGGTCAAAGGACTGTGGGTCACCGACCTGACCACCATCCCAGCCACCATCGGTCTGCCGAGCTGGGGCGGCGTCGTCATGCTGGCCGCCGTCACCGGGCTCGTTGTGCACCGCTTCATCGTTCTGGAGCGCAGCCGTCCCGCTCAGATCCAGCTGCCCGCCCAGCGCACGGGCCCGGCTCACCTGCTGCTGGAGAAGCAGTGGAACCCTCTGGCCACCGGATTCCTCGTGGGCGTCGTCGCCGTCATCGCCTGGCCCACATCCTGGGCCTCGGGGCGCCCGGACGGGCTGGGGATCACGACGCCGTCGTCGAACCTGGTGAACCTCATCGTCACCGGGGATGTCAAGCGACTCGACTGGGGCGTGCTGCTGGTCCTGGGCATCCTGCTCGGCTCCTACATCGCAGCCAAGGCCTCCGGCGAGTTCCGTGTCCGTGTGCCCAGCGCCCAGGTCATCCAGCGCTCCATCGCCGGCGGTGTCCTCATGGGGATCGGCGCCGCCTGGGCCGGTGGCTGCTCCATCGGCAACGCCCTGGTGCAGACCTCGCTCCTGTCATGGCAGGGCTGGATCGCACTGGTCTTCCAGGTGCTGGGGGTCGGGGTGGCCGCCTGGTTCCTCCTCATCCGTCCCCGGCAGCGTCGTCGCGCCGAGCGGGCGGCCTCACGCGTGCCCGCCACCGTCTGAGGCCTCGCCAGAACCCCCGCAACCATCCCGCTTTCCCAACCGCCCCCGCAACCTCATCACATCGCTTCAAGGAGTCACTCATGCGCACTGTTCTGGAGACCACCGGTCAGGTCTGCCCCTTCCCCGTCATCGAGGCCGAAGAGGCCATGGAGGAGCTCAGCGTCGGCGACGAGCTCGTCATCGGCTTCGACTGCACCCAGGGGACTCAGACACTGCCGGCTTGGGCCGCCGACAACGGCTACACCGTCACCGAGTTCGAGCGCACCGGCGACGCGGCCTGGACCATCACCGTACGCAAGTAGGTCGAGCCGCTACGGTTAGGCCTATGGAGCACAGGAGACTCGGCCGGACCGGCCTGCGTGTGTCCTCCGTGGGCCTGGGCACGATGACCTGGGGCCGGGACACCGATGAGCTCGAGGCCAAGGAACAGCTCGACATCTTCCTCGATGCCGGGGGCACGCTTGTGGACACCGCCGCCTCCTACGGCGAGGGCGTCAGCGAGGAGGTGATTGGGGCGCTCCTGCGCGAGCACGTGGATCGCCAGGACCTCGTCCTGGTCTCCAAGGCCGGGGTGCGCACCTGGCGAACCGGGGAGCGGTCCTCGGTGGCTGACGCCTCCCGCGGCTCGCTGCTGGACACGCTCGACACCAGCCTGGCCCGCTTGGGCACCGATCACCTGGACCTCCTGCTGGTCCAGGTGCCCGATTCCAGCACCTCCCTGGAGGAGACGGCCCACGCACTGAGCCTGGCCGTCTCCTCCGGGCGCACCCGGTACGTGGGCATCGCCAACCACCCCGCGTGGGCTTCGGTGCGCATGCATGATCTGCTCAGCGAGTGCGGCCGGGGTCCGGGGCTGGCGGCCGTCGAGGTGGAGCACTCGCTGCTCTCCCGAGGTATCGAGCGCGAGCTGCGGCCCGCCTCGCAGGCCCTGGGCTTCGGCATCCTCGGCTACGCCCCCCTGGGTCGGGGCGTGCTCACCGGCAAGTACCGGGCGACGATTCCACCGGACTCGCGGGCCGCCTCCCCGCACCTGCGCTCCTACGTGTCCCCCTACCTGGGCGAGGCGCACCGGGGTGTGGTTGAGGCCGTGGCCACTGCCGCCTCAGGCCTTGACCGTAAGCCGGCCGAGGTCGCACTCGCTTGGGCCCGCGATGCCCCGGGGATCGCCTCAACCATTGTGGGTGCCCGCACTCCGGCTCAGCTCCAGGGCGTGCTGTCGGCAGACGACCTGGAGCTTCCGGTCCAGATCCGACACGCCTTGGACGAGGTCACCTCCGTCCAGCTCGGCTACCCCGAGCGCTTCTAAAGCTCCCGGCACTGCTGTGAAGCGGCCCCTGGCGAGTATCAGCCCCAGACGAGGGCGATGCGCCTGCCGTCGATCTCATGGACCGGTACATCCATACCGAAGACCTCACTCAGGCACTCTCGGGTCATGGTCTCCTCGGGGGTTCCTTGAAGGACGACCCTGCCCTCACGCATGGCGACGATCCGGTCCGACCATGCGGCGGCCATATTGATGTCATGCATGACAACCACGACCGTGCGCTCGAGCTCGTGGGCGGCAGCGCGTAGACGACGCATCATGGCCACCGAGTGGACCATGTCCAGGTTGTTGAGGGGCTCGTCCAGGAGCATGTAGGGAGTCTCCTGGGCCAGCACCATGGCGACGAAGGCCCGCTGGCGCTGCCCACCGGACATCTCATCGAGGTAGCGGTCGGCCAACTCTGTCAGGTCCATCCACTCCAGGGCCTGGTCGACGATCGTCTCATCGTGCTCGGTGGGGCGTCCCCGATTGTGCGGATAGCGGCCAAATCCCACGAGGTCACGCACAGTCAGTCGCACGGCGAGATGGTTGTCCTGCTTGAGGACGGACAGAACGGTGGCGAGCTGGCGCCCCGGGGCGGTGGCGACGTTCAGACCACCGACTTCCACCGTGCCGGCGTCGGCTCCCAGGAGTCTGGCGATCACGGACAACAGCGTGGACTTACCGGCCCCGTTGGCACCAACCAGCCCGATAACTCCGCCGGCCGGCAGGTCAAGGTTGACGTCGGAGAGCACCTGACGCTCACCGTAGGACTTGGCAAGGCTACGAACTGCGATCATGAACGTCTCCTGGAGCTGATGAGGAGGGCGATGAGGGTGAGCCCGCCGAGGAACTCGATGATGACGGACAGGACGTTGTCGGCATCCAGGACATGAGCCAGCACTGTCTGTCCGGTCACGAGGACGAGCATGGCGACGAGTGCCGCCATGGGCACGGTGACCACGTGGCGGTTGGTACCGGCGGCCCAGTAGGCCAGGTGGGCAACGAGGAGGCCCAGGAACATGATCGGCCCGACCAGGGCCGTGGACACGGATACCAGCACGGCCACCATGACCATCACGCGCCGGCTGATACGACGGTGATCGACTCCGAGTGCGGTGGCGACACCGGGCCCGAGAGCCACGACATCGAGCGCCCGCAGCTCTCGGATCGCCAGAATCGACACGGCGGCGGTCAGGACCAGCGAGAGCACCAGCAGATCCGAGTTGATCGAGCCGAAGGAGGCGAAGAGCCGGTCCTGAAGGATGAGGAAGTCATTGGGATCCAGGAGCCGCTGGATGAAAGTGGTCCCTGAGCGCAGGAAGGTTCCCAGCACGATGCCCAGTAGCACCAACGTGGTCACCGAGCGCCTGGCACCGAGCACGGCCCCCATGAGTGCCACGGACACACCGATCATCACCAGAAGCGTCAGGACGAAAGCACCCAGGTCCGGCAGCGAGGAGAGTCCCGCCGCCCCCAGCACGAGAAGAAGAACCACCTGCAGCAGGGCGTAGAGCGCATCCAGACCGAGCACGGAGGGCGTGAGGATCCGGTTGCCGGTGACCGTCTGGAACATGACGGTGGACACGCCACTGGCCCATCCCACACACAGCATCGCCCCGAGGGAGGGCAGCCGGTAGGGCAGGACCAGAAGCGGGTCGAAGGCGTTGATGACCAGGAAGACGCCGCTGGCCACCAGCACCAGGAGCAGGACGACCACCAGGCGGAGGATGGAACGCCGGTTCTCCCGGCGACGACGTCCGGACAGCACGTCAGCCACGTTCCACACCTCGCAGGATGAGCACGGTGAAGACGCCGGCGCCGACGACCCCCATGATGACGGACAGCGGAACCTCGTAGGGGTAGCGGACCACACGTCCGACGACGTCGCACCCCAGCGTCAGAACAGCACCACCGACGGCAATGATCGGAAGACTCCGGCGCAGATTGTCCCCCATGAGCCGGGAGACGATGTTGGGTACCACGAGCCCGAGGAACGGCAGGCTCCCGACCACGACGACGCTGACCGCCGTCATGACGGCTGCGGCCATGATCGTGAGGTTGATGGTGCGGTGATAGCTCAGCCCGAGCCCGGTGGCCGTCTCCGCCCCAAGGCTCGCCACAGTGAGGCGGTCGGCGGCGAGATAGAGCAGCAGGACGATGAGCGCCACCAGCCAGAGCAGCTCATAGCGGCCGGCCAGCACCCGGGACAGGTCGCCGGCCGTCCAGGAACCTAGTGACTGCAGCAGGTCGTAGCGCCAGGCCACGAAGGTGGTACCCGCTCCGACCACGCCACCGAGCATGAGGCCGATCAGGGGGACCGTGACGTCATCGGACGTGCGCCGGTGGGGCAGCAGTCGCAGGAGCCACAGGAAGACTGCCGAGCCCGCTACCGCGCATGCCGAGGCCACCAGCATCTTCGCCAGAACACTGGTGCCCGGTGCGAAGAGAGCCACAAGCAGCAGCCCGACGACGGCGAACTGAGTCGTGCCTGCCGTGGTCGGGGACACGAAACGGTTGCGCACACTCATCTGCATGACGGCGCCCGCCACAGCGATGCCCGAACCGGCGAGCACGGCCGCCAGGGTGCGCGGCACTCTCGAGACCATGAAGAGGCGCATGGAGCGGCCCTGCGAACCGGTGCGAACCAGATCCACCGGATCGAAGTCTGCCACTCCGATACACACCGACACGAGTCCCAGGACGAGCAGAAGCAGAAGACCACCGACCAGGAGCGACAGGCCCGACCGTCGTGGCCTGTGTCCCCAGGCCGCAACGGGGTTCCTGGGGCTCATGCGGACAAATCGCCCTTGATCTCCTTGGCCATGCGCAGACTGACTCCGAATCCGGCGCCCAGGAGGTACCAGTCGGGGCCGTCAAGGTAGTAGACCTTGTTGTTCTTCCAGGCATTGGTGGCGGTGACCAGCTCGTTGTCGAGAATCTCCTTGGCCGAGGAGCCCTCTTGCCCGATGGTGGCGTCGCGGTCCAGGACGAAGAGGACATCAGGGTTGGCCTGCCCGATGAACTCGAAGGAGACGGCCTCGCCGTGGGTCGCCGCCTCGATGTTCTCAACAGCGGGGGTGACACCGAACTCGTCAAAGATGACGTCAAAGCGGGAGCCCTTGCCGAAGGCACTCACTTTGCCACCGGTGGTGAGAAGGCACAGGCCCTTGCCGGCGTTCTTGGCCACCGTGGCCACCTGAGCGGCAGCATCGGTGAACTCCTTGACCTTGGCCTGCGCCGCGCTCTTCTTTCCGAAGATCGAGCCGAGGATCGTGGAGTGGCTGGTGAGGATCTCCGTCATCGACGCAGAGGGCTCGTTCTTCTTGCCCTTGTCCCCGTTACCGCCCTGGCCACCCTGATCGGGGCTCGCGGCCGCCGTCGCACTCGCACCCTGCGGCTTGACAGTCATGTCAATGGTGGTGAACTTGCTTGAGAAGTCCTCATAGGACTTGGCGGTCCGGTTCGCCACGATCACCAGGTCCGGCCCGACCTCGGCGATGGCCTCCTGCTTGGGCTCCTTGAGGCCGCCCATATCCTTGTACTTATCGTCCTGGAACTGGGACAGGGACTTGGGCAGGTTGCCACCGGTCTTGGGGATGCCGACGACGAGGTCGGCCAGGCCCAGTGCGGCCATGGAGTCCAGGACACCGTAGTCGAGAACGACGACGCGCTGGGGCGCCGCCTTGATCGTGGTCTCCCCTTGGGCATGCTTCACGGTGACCGGGTACGTCACCGCCTCTGCGCTCGATCCAGCAGAGGCGGCGCCGGCCCCGGTGCCTGACGAGCTCGAGGACTTCGAACCACAGGCGGACAGAGCCAGCAGACCGGCTGTGGCCGCGGTCGTGGAGAGCAGCTGACGGCGGGACGGAGACATGGGCATCAGGATTCCTATCTTCGTGGGCGACAACCGAGTACGGGTCACAGGCACACAACTACTGAGGGAAGGCTTACCTACCATATTTAACCGTATCATACCCAGGACAAAGCGGTGGGGCCCACGCAGTTCGCGTGGGCCCCACCGCCGAGAGATGGGCTGAGGAACGTCGTCCGTCCAGTCAGGGACCTCAGTCAGTCCTCGTCGTCGTAGTCCTCATCATCGTCATCATCGCTGTCGTCGTAGTCGTCGTCATCCTCGTCGTACTCGCCGTCGTCGTAGTCCTCATCATCGTCATCGTCGTCCTCATCGTCGCCATCGGAGTCGAAGGCCTCGAAGGGGAGCTCGATGCCGTATGCGGTGAACAGCGAGTCGTCGTAGGTGAAGAAGGCGTCCTGGAGGGCGTTCTCGGCCGCGACCACGGCCGGGGAGAGCTCGTCACCGGTCGCGGCAGCATCCAGGTGCGCCTCGAAGGCGGCAATGAGTCGGTTGAGTGCGGACCGCGGATCGTTCGTCATGTGGGACACACTACCGGCTATCCCCCGCGCAGCGCACAGGCGAACGGCGTTGCCCGGCCACGTCGACCCGATCAGGCCTCCGACTCGACTCCCAGCTCCTGACGGATGAAGCCCAGGAAGAGGTCCTCTCCCTTGATCTTGCTGGTCTCCTCGGGGCCGACGACCACGCGCACACCGTCGCGCAGGATCTGGGAGGCACCGCCGTCGGGCCCCAGGGGCAGGATGATCCGCTCGGTCCCGGGCGTGTAGGTCGCGGAGGGCTCGCGGCCCGCGATCATGTCGGCGATGTTGCTGGCGACCACTCGGGCATGGGCGCGGGCGGCGTCGGCGCGCTTGGACTCGCGCACGTCGGTGATGTCTCCGATGGCCCAGACACCGGGGTGGTCCACCACGCGCAGGTACTCGTCGACGCGGATCGTGCCGTCGTAGTGGCGCACCTCGTCATAGTCCTCGCTGAGGAATCCGGTGGCGGCCGCCGAGCCGTAGGCACGGAACCACATGTCGGCCTCGAGCTGGCGCCCGCCCTGGGTGGTGACCCGGAAGGGCGAGAGCACGCCGACGTCGACCGGGGGCAGGAAGCTGAGGGAGTCACCGGTGAGGATCTCCACTCCGCGCTGGGTGAGCTGGTCGGCGATGGCCTCACGAATCTCCGGCTTGTAGTCACCGGCGGGCAGAATCCTGTCGGCGGCCTCCAGCATGGTCACCTTGACCTGCGGGAAGGCCGAGGTGATCTCACCGGCCAGCTCGATGCCGACGGCGCCGGCGCCCAAGATGAGCACTCGCGAGGACTGCTCGAGGTTGGAGTGGACGCGCTCGATACGGGCCTTGGCGATCACGGAGGAGGACTCCATGTGCTTGGCGGGGAAGGGGTAGGCGGTCCCGGTGGCCAGCACCAGGTAGTCGGCCTCGATCTGCCCGTGACCGGAGACCTCGACGGTGGTGCCTCGCACGGTCAGCGCCGTTCCGTGAACGACGCGCCCGTTGGTGAGGAGCTTGTCGTAGGGCAGGAAGATCTTCTCCGCCCAGTCACGGTCGACCGCAGCGCGCAGCGCCGCGGCGTGGCTGACGAAGGTGTCCTTCTGCTCCACGAGGGTGACCTCGGCGACGTCGTCGAGGGCCTTGGCGGCGGTGATGCCACCGTATCCACCGCCGACGATGGTGACGCGAGCCATATTGTGTTCCTTCCGGTGATGAGAGGGTGAAGAAGCGAACTGCGCCCGTCAGGCAAGTCCGCGACGTTGAAGAAGAGGCAGGATGCCGGGTTCACGCCCAGTGAAGGCCCGATAGGAGACCAGGGGGTCTCGACAGTCGCCGCGGGAGAGGAACTCGCGACGGAAGATCTCTCCGGCCCGACGATTCAGGCCGAGATCGCCGTCGATCGCGCCGTCAGTGGTGAACCACTCGATGGCATCGGCGTCCATGACCTCGCTCCAGATGTAGGCGTAGTAGGCGGCGCTGTAGCCCCCGGCGAAGACGTGGGAGAAGTAGGTGGAGCGGTAGCGGGGAGGCACGAGCGCGTCATCGACTCCGGCCTGGGCCAGGGCCCGGTGCTCGAAGTCCTCCACCTCGGCAACGTCTCCGGGGACCTCGTCGGGGGCCAGGGTGTGCCAGGCCTGGTCGAGCAGAGCCGCCCCCAAGTACTCGGTGGTGGCGTAGCCCTGGCCGAAGGTGCCCTGGCCGCGCAGCTGCTCGGCGAGGTCGGAGGGCATGGGCTCGCCGGTGTCCACGTGGCGCGCGTAGGAGGACAGCACCTCGGGGTGAAGCGCCCACTTCTCGTTGACCTGGCTGGGGAACTCGACGACGTCGCGGGGCACGGCCGTTCCGGAGGCCGAAGGGTAGCGGGCCTGGGAGAACAGGGCGTGCAGAGCGTGCCCGAACTCGTGGAAGCACGTGACGACCTCGTCCCACGTCAGCAGGACCGGGCCGGAAGTGGGCTGCTCGATGTTGCAGCAGTTGATGACGACCGGCTTGCGGCCGGTGAGCGTTGAGCCGGTGACGAGACTGTCCATCCAGGCGCCGCCGGACTTGCCCGCCCGGGCGTAGTAGTCGCCGACGAACAGGCCCAGGACCGGCGCCTGGGCGTCCTCGCCGTCGCGCACCTCCCAGACCTTCACGCCCGGAGCGTACATGTGCTCGGCCAGGTCCTCGCGCTCGTGGAAGGTGATGCCGTAGAGGCGGTTGGCGGCGTAGAAGACGCCTTTGGTGACCACGCTCCACAGCTCCAGGTAGGGGGCCAGGACCTCGTCGTCGACGCCGAAGCGCTCCTTGCGCTCAGCGGCCTCGTAGAGGGGCCAGTCGGCGGGCCCGAAGGTCTCACCGGCCTGGGTCTGCGGGTCCAGGTCCATGCGGGCGGCGTAGACCTGAGCGTCTGCGCGGGCGTTGTCCATGGCCGGCGCAGTGAGCCGGCCGAGCAGCTCTGAGACCGCCTCGGTGGTGCGGGCGGCCGACTCCGCGGCCACGAGGGCGGCGTGATGCGGGAAGCCCAGGAGGACGGCCCGTTCGGCGCGCAGCCGGGCGAGCTCCAGAACGATGCCACGGGTGTCGCCGAAGGCGCCCTGCTCCCCCAGCCCTCGACTCATGGACGTCTCCAGCAGGGTGAGCCTGGCGCCGTGGGGCCGAGTAGTGGCCAGTGCCGGCGGCACCGTGACATTCGTGACCCCCGCGGCGTGCATGGCCTCGGTGACCAGGACGGAGAAGCGCATCTTGAGCGCGTTGACGCGGGCGTTGATCTCCTTGAGCACCTGCGTATCCGCTTCGTCCAGGTCGACGCCGTTGCGTTCGAACTCCTCGACGGTCAGCCGGATGAGGCGGGAGGTCTCAGCATCGATGACGGTGCCGTCGGCGTCGCGCGCGCACTGCCCCTCAGGGGCTTGGGCCACGAGCTCGTCGAGAACCTTGAAACGTCGGTAGAGACGGGAGTCGAGGTGGTAGGCGTCGGAGTGGGCCGCCAATTCAGGGGCCAGGGCCTCCTCGAGCTCGTCGAGATCCGGGCAGTCAGTGGCGGAGGTCAGGGCGTCCAGCACCGTCAGCGCCCGCTCCAGCAGCTCACCGGATCGCTCCAACGCGTCGACGGTGTTGGCGATCGTGGGTGCGTCATCGTTGGTGGCGATCGCCTCCCACTCCTGGCGCTCGGCAGCCATCCCGGCGCGGATGGCCGGTTCGATGTCGGCGTGATCCACGGCCGTGAAGCCGGGTAGGCCAAGGTCGAGCGGCCATGGCTTGGCGAAGACGTTCGACTCCGGGAGGTCGGTGCCGTCGGTGGTCTCGCTCATGGGCCCATCGTGCCATGCGCTGATGGTCTTCTCGTTCACAACAGGCCATTAATTCTAGGACTATGGTCGCACCGGGCGTAGCCTGATGGGGTCACTCGAATCCAGGATCTCCAGGGAGAGACGCATGAATGTCGCAGAACAGCTCGTGGCCCAGCTCGTCGATGCCGGTGTCCACAGGATATACGGCATCGTAGGGGACTCCCTCAATCCGATCGTCGACGCCGTCCGTAAGACTGGCGGTTCCGCCAAGGGTGGGATCGACTGGGTCCATGTACGCCATGAGGAGGCCGCTGCCTTCGCTGCTGCTGCTGAAGCGCAACTGACCGGCGAGCTCTCCGTGTGCGCCGGCTCCTGCGGTCCGGGCAACCTTCACCTGATTAACGGCCTGTACGACGCACAGCGCTCGGGTGCCCCGGTGCTGGCGATCGCCTCGCACATCCCCAGCGTTCAGATTGGCCAGTCCTACTTTCAGGAGACCCACCCGGATCGTCTGTTCAACGAGTGCTCGGTCTACTCAGAGCTCATCTCCACCCCCAAGCAGGCCCCTCGTGTCGTCAACGCCGCAATCCGCCACGCTGTCAGCCTGAGCGGCGTGAGCGTGATCTCATTGCCGGGAGATGTCTCCGACGAGAAGGCCACTGCCGCCATTCCCGAGTACTCCAAGGCCAGACCGGCCACCCTGTCGCCCAACCCTGCTGACGTGGCCGAGGTGTCCGCCTTACTCAACAAATCTCGGAAGGTGGCGATCTTCGCCGGCGCCGGTGTGAAGGGCGCTCACGACGAAGTCATCGCACTGGCCGACCTGCTCAAAGCACCGATCGGTCACTCGTTGCGCGGCAAGGACTTCATCCAGTATGACAATCCCTACGACGTCGGTATGACGGGCCTCCTGGGATACGGGGCCGCCGCCGAGGGCATGAAGGACGCCGACGTACTGCTCCTACTGGGAACCGATTTCCCTTACGATCAGTTCCTACCGGACACCGTGACGGTCCAGGTGGACAATCACGCTGAGAAGCTGGGGCGACGCACCGACGTCTCTCACCCGATTCACTCAGACGTCATCCCGTTCATCGAGGCGCTCATTCCACATATTAAAAAGCGCCGCTCCGACGCTTTTCTCAAGGCTCAGCTCAAGAAGCATGCCAAGATCATGAAGGCGCCCATTGGCGCCTATACGCGCAAGGTGGACAGGATCAAACCCATTCATCCCGAGTATGCCGCCCACGTGCTCAACGAGGTCGCCGCCAAGGACGCGATCTTCACTGCGGACACCGGAATGTGCAACGTGTGGACCGCACGCTACATCGACCCTCTGGGGACGCGCCGCCTCATCGGATCCTTCCTGCACGGATCCATGGCAAACGCCCTCCCCCATGCCATCGGCGCGCAGGTCTCCCACCCCCATCGCCAGGTGATCTCCGTGTCCGGCGACGGCGGCCTGTCCATGCTCATGGGAGAACTCGTGACCGCCCGTATGCACAACCTGCCGATCAAGGTCGTGGTCTTCAACAATTCGACCCTGGGTATGGTGAAGCTCGAGATGCTGGTCAATGGTCTGCCCGACTTCGGCACTGATGTCCATGACGTCAACTACGCCGGAGTAGCACAGTCGATCGGTTTCCATGCCGAACGCGTTGACGATCCACGAGACTTGCGCAGAGCTTTTCAGAAGGCCTTCGACTTCAATGGCCCAGCACTGGTCGAGGTCATCACCGACCCCAACGCTCTGTCGCTTCCTCCAGAGATCACGGGTGAGCAGCTGATCGGCTTCGCCACAGCAATGAGCAAGATCGTCCTTAATCGAGGTGCGGGTGAGGCCGTGAGCATGGCGACATCGAACATGCGTAACATTCCCCGCTTCTAGGGGAGCCTGTCACTGCCGTCCGCCATCGCCGGCCTCACCGCGAGCCAGGGACACGATGAGGTCAGCGATGGCGGGCTCATCGGGGCCCAGCCCGTCAGTGTCGAAAGCGCGGTTGGCCCACCATCCATCCACGGCCAGCAGCGCCACTCGCTGCATGGCAGTGAGCTCACGGATCTCCCCCACCCACTCCCGGCGCAGCGTGTTCCAGGCCTCCTCGAGCATCTCCGCCTCCGGAGTGGCCGAGACCATGAAGCTGGTCTCTCCGGGAAGGATGTCACCGTCGAGTACTGAGCGGGCCAGTGCTTCGATGCGCTCGGTCCGGCTCGCCTCCTCCGGCGGCTTGCCCAGTGCTTCCAGCGCCGCGGCCCGCCATCGTTCCAGGAAGGCCGCGGCGATGCCCTCCAGGAGATCGGTCTTGGTGCGGAAGTGGTAGATGACTCCGCCTCGGGTCAGTCCAACGTGCTCGGCCAGGGCATCGAAGGTGAGCGTATCGAAGCCGTCACGGTGGGCAAGCTCGAGCGCCCCGGTGATGATGCGGTCCCGTTTCGAGGTTCTCATGCGGTCTCCTCACTCATCTCACTCGTGGCTGGAATACGGCGTGCGGCCATGATGCCCGCGCCCAGGAGGATGACGGCGGCGATGACGGCCGTGGCCTGCATGGCCCGGGTGAACGCCTCTCGGGCTTGGACCATCAGCTCGGCCTGCACGGGGTCGCTCGGGTCGATGGCGCCCGCCAGGGTGGCCAGGGACTGCTCGGCGGCCTCGGCCACTCGCTGCGGAAGACTGGAGGGGGCGGGCCCGAGCAGCAGCCGGTAGCCGACGTCCTGGATCGTGCCGAGCACCGCGATCCCCAGCGCGACGCCCAACTCGAGGCCGGTCTCGGAGATGGCCGAGGCCGCTCCGGACCGGTCCGCGGGCACCGCGCCCAGGACAGCTCCGGTGGAGACCGTGAAGGCCAGGCCGATGCCTGCGCCGATGACGAGTAGACCGACACCGATGACCACGATTCCACCGTAGGACTCTCCGAGCGCGACCACGACCAGCCCCACGGCCGCCACCAGCAGGCCGCTTCCGAGCGCCCAGCCGTTGCCGAGCCGGCGCACCACCGCGGCGACGACCGCGACAACAACGATGGAGGCCAGCGACGCGGGCAGCTCAGTCAGACCCGCCCGGAGTGTGGAGTAGCCCCGCACGAGCTGGAGGTACTGGGAGAAGAAGTACAACAGGCCGGCCAATGCGAAGATCGCCAGGACGGTGGCCGCGATGGCCCAGGTGAATGCGGGGCGCCGGAAGAGCTCGACGTCGATCAGCGGCGTGGCCAGCGTGCGCTGACGCCTGATGAACAGCCATCCGAAGGCCAGGCCGCCCACCAGTGCTGCGGTCGCAACGACGGTGAGGCCGTCGTGCGCGAAGGACTTGACGGCGTAGGTGATTGGCACGATGGCCAGGACCGACAGGACCGCGGAGGCCAGGTCCACCGGGGCTCCCTGATCGTTCTTGGACTCCGGCAGGAGCCACAGGCCCGTGACGATGACGGCCGCCATGACCGGAACATTGATGAGGAAGACGCTGCCCCACCAGAAGTGCTCGAGCAGGATTCCACCGACCAGCGGCCCCAGGGCGGTGCCGCCCGAGCTGCCTGCCGACCAGATCGCGATGGCGGTGGTGCGGTGGCGGGCGTCGGGGAAGACATTGCGGATGAGGGAGAGCGTGGAGGGCATGATCGTGGCGCCTCCGACGCCCAGTAGGGCTCGGGCGGCGATAAGGGCTCCCGCACTGGGTGCGAAGGCCGCCATGATGCTGGCCGTTCCGAAGCCGAGTGTCCCGATGAGCAAGAGGCGTCGCCGACCGATGCGGTCGGCGACATTGCCCATGGTGACCAGAAGACCCGCCAGGGTGAAGGAGTAGATGTCACCGATCCACAGCAGCTGGCTGGCCGTCGGGCTCAGGTCCGCACTCAGCGAGGGGATGGCCAGAGCCAGCACCGTGGAGTCGATGGCCAGCAGGGTCACGGCCAGGGTCAGGACGGCCAGGGCCGCCCAGGCGCGAAGTCCAGGAGTACGAGTCACGGCCAGAACTGTACTATACGCACAGTATAGTTATGGCTGTGTCGATGGTCTCTTCTCAGCGCAGGCGGCGACTGCGCAGCACAGCCTCCACGTTCGGAGGGAAGTAGTCCGGCCCCTTGAGGACCTTGCCGTCCTCGCGGTAGACCGGTTTGCCGTCGGCACCCAGCTTGGACATGTTGGAGCGCTGCACCTCGGCGAGCACGGATGCCAGGTCGATCCCGGTCTCCAGGGCCATGCCGTAGATGACGTAGATGAGGTCCGCCAGGGCGTCGGCGGTCTCGACGGTGTCGCGAGCACTGTCGTCGGCGGCCACGGCGCGGCGGTAGCTCGACTCGATCTCGGCGCGCGCCGCCTGCCCGTAGACGGCGCCGACGAGCTCGGAGAATTCCTCGGCGATGAGACTCATGCGCATGTCGAGGCTCTCGCGCTCGAGGCTGGCGCCGTCGGTCTGGACGGGAAGTCCGTAGACGTGGTGGAAGCGCCGCACCAGGGCCTCGGGGTCGTCGCCCTCCCTCTCTCCGACACCGTCGTGAGCCACCAGGGGCAGCAGGCCGTCCGTCTCGACAGGGCCATCCCAGGGAGCGCGCGGCTCACGCGGGTCCTCGGGCAGCAGGGTGGCGATCCAGCCGTCATGGAGCTGACCGTCATTGGGCAGGAAGCGGCGCACTCGCCCTTCCCGCTGGAAGCCGAGGGACCAGGCGACCTTCCAGGAGGCCCAGTTGGGCACCGGCCCGTGGCCCGTCTCATGGATGTCGCAGCGCCACCGCAGAGCGGACAGGCCCAGGGGGCCCTTCGGATCGAAGGCCATATCGATGAGGGCGGCGACGGCGCGGGTCATGGTGCCGCGTCCGCGCGCCGCAGCAGCGAGCCAGTAGCCGACCTCGCCGGTCCGAGCGCCCTCAGGGCCGCTCAGGGTGATGCCGAGCATGCCCACCAGGTGCGGACAGGCACCGGCATCTGCCTCGCGGATCGCCCAGGTGAGCTCACGCCCCTCGCTCCAGCCCTTGGCCACGACCTGCTCGACGAAGAACTCGGCGTCGCTACGCTGATAGTTGCGGGGGACGAAGGTCCACTCCTGAATGTCCGTATCCTGGCAAATCTCGGTGATGCGGTCGAGGTCGTCTCCGGTGGGGACCGACAGGACCAGTGCGGGCAGGTCGCCGTCAGCAGCAACGGTCATCTCAAAGGAGTCCATGAAGGCCGATGCTAACGCCTCTGCCCCACCAGACTCTTGATGAGATCCCCATAATCCTCCCTCAGGTCATTTCATGGGCCTATGCTCGAGGGCGACGTTCCCGACGAGAAGAGCCTGAGTGACTTCCGCATCCACACCTGAGAGCCAACGCCATGGTCCCGACATCCCCCGCTGGATGCTGCCCTCAGTGAGAGTACGCAGACGCGGCGATGTCATCACGGTCGAGCAACGGGTCCCAGCCCGTGTGGAGAGCATTCAGACAAGAAGCAGTTACGACTCAGCTCACCGCGGCTACGTGGAGCACCATGACATTCCGAGCTTCGAGTCCGGTATGGGGTCTCCGACCGGCCTTGCACTCGTCAAGGAGCGTCTGACTGTTCCGGCCAGTGCGGCGAGTGAGCAGCAGGTGCGTCAAGCCGTGGACCAGGCCATCGCCGCCTATGATCCAGGCACGGCGGCGCCGTCCATTCTGCTCGGTGGGGGCGGGTTGCTGCGGCTGCTGCAGGCCTTCTCCTCGTTAGCGCTGGCGGTAGCGGGCCTGGTTCTCACCGTCTCCTTCCTTCGACACCCCTCCATCGCATCCCCGGGCGATCTCTTCGCCAGTGCCCATAAGGTCTTCACGGTTCTTTCCGGCGTTTTCACCCTCGTGGCACTGGCCATTACAGTCGCCTGCGTGTGCGCCGCTTGGGTCCTGCGTACTCCGAGGTTCGTGGCCGAGGAGCAGTGGGGACTGTTGCGTCAGACCCTGACCCAGTTGGCGGGGCAGGAACCCGGTTCGTCGCGTCCCCTGGACATTGAGGCGGGCCTGCGCCGGGATCTCATCACTCACCCGAACGGAGGGTCCCTCGCGCGTGGCGTCACTCGTGACGGGCGCATGGGTCCCCCGTGGCCGGATACTTACGACGTCGCCAAGCGCGTCAGGCACGGGCGGCGCGCCCTGGTCGGCATGACCGTCTTCGCCTCAGTCTTCCTGCTCGTGGGGATCGTGATCTTCCTGCTGTTCATCGCCGCTGGACAGCCCACGCTCATTCCTCTGCTCTTCGGCGTCAGCATTTTCGGCGCGCTCCTCTCCCACGCCTCCAAGCAATGCGACCGTCTCCTCGTCTCTTATCCCCGCATGATGCCCGGAGGAGAAGAGCCGCGGGAACTCAGCTGGGAGGATGTCGACACCGCCTCCTTGCCCGCGTGGTGCGATGCGCGCCGGCGCGAGCGCTACTGGAACCTTGCTGCGATCGTGTTCCTGGTTGAGTTCGTTGTGGCTGTTCTCGCCATATTTGCCTCTGTGATGCTGAATCAGACTGCATTCTCGGCCAGCTCCTCCTCGCAGGAGGCTCACGCCCACGCTCTGATATGGAACTCGATCCTTGCGCTGGTCGTCATCGCCGCGGCACTCACCACCGTTGCGATCGGCAGGCTCTGGACTCAGAAGAAGGACAGCGAGCTACGCCATCAGGCAGGACTGGTCTGAGTCCTCGTCTCAGCCCCGCCGCTGACTCCCCGCATGCCTGCGGCGCAGGACCGGCCAGCAGGAGACCATGATGAGGCCACCCAGTAGGCCGTAGGCCAGAGCCACCCACAGTCCGTGATCGTCAGCGAGCCGGCCGACGATCGGTGGCGCCAGGAGGCCCGCCAGGCGGGCCAGCCAGGACACGATGGTCAGTCCCAGCCCGGGAGGAAGCCCTTCGACGTCGTCGGCAGCGGAGTAGGTCACGGGGACGGCGACGGCGCATCCCGCCCCGGAGATCGCCATCCCCAGCAGCGTCCCGGGTACGGAGGAGACCAGGAGTGCGATACTCATTCCGAGGGTGACTAGTGCTCCGCCCCAGGCGATCACGGCCCGCTGGCCGACAGCGTCGATGATGCGGTCGCCCACCAGGCGCCCCACGATCATCGTTCCTTGAAGGGCCACCAGCCCCAGCCCGACGTGACCGGCACCGGCGCCCTGTTCGGACAGGAGCAGGGAGGACCAGTTCATGGCGACGTCCTCGGGGAACATCGAGGCCGCGCATAGCAGTCCGACGACAATGAGCACGAGGGCCGTGACCGGTCGGACTCGACGAGGCGGTGTCGCCGGCCTCACCTCGGGGGCGTCGTCGGGCTCCTTGATCTGATCAGGGTCGCGATCATCACGATCATGGCCGGGGAGGAACCAGCCTGCGAGCAGGGGGCCTACCGAGAGGACGAGCAACACCACCGCCGTCAGCACCATGTGGGTTCCCAGCCCCACTCCGGCTCCGGCCATGGCCTGCCCCATGGCTGCGCCCAGGACCGCCCCCAGCGACCACGAGGCGTGGAAGCTCGTCACGATGGAGGCGCCCCAACGGCGCTGGACCCGCAGTCCGTGTGCGTTCTGCGCGACATCGACAATGGAGTCCGTCCCACCCACAACCAGCAGGCAGAACGCCAGGACGAGCCACGAGCGGGCCAGCCCCGCTCCAAGGAGGGCCAGGGCCACCACGAGCATGCCCAGGCTGGCGACCTTGGCCGAGGTCAGCCGGGAGATGAGCCATGACGCGGCCAACCCCGCCACGAGAGCGCCGACGCTGGCTGCGGCCACCGCCTGCCCGAAGGCGCTCTTGCTCAGTCCCAGCTCCTCCACGATCTCCGGGAAACGCGGCACCAGGTTGGCGAATCCCAGGCCATTAGCCAGGAACACCAGGCTGACCCCGGCACGTGCACGTATGAGCACGGGACTGTGCCGTGTCCCTGGAGGGCTGCTCAGCGAAGTTGCGGAGTGCATGAGGGCTCACTCTACCGACATGGGTGTTCCGTGGCCCGGCATAGGGAGTACTCCCCACCGCAGCGGGAGGGAATCGAGGTGACGAGCCCTGCCCTCTACCCTTAGGCTGTGACTCGTACGCTGATCTGACACCAGAAAGCGCATCAGCCCTGGTGCTCTCAACCATGACGGCACCCACGCTCCCTGCCCCGTCTTACATGGAGGATTCATGTCCTACGGAACCGGCCCCGCACCCTATGGCGACCAGGCACCATACGGCGGTCCCGCACCCTATCCCGGTGGCCCCACTCCCTACGGCGCCCCCAGCCAGTTCGGACAGTTCGGCCCGCCACCTCTGACACCCGACGTCGCCCCGCTGCCCGGAGCAAGCTTCGGCGAGGCCGTCAAGCGCTTCTTCCAGCGCTACGCCCAGTTCCGAGGCTATGCGTCCCGCTCCGAGTTCTGGTGGGTTGCGCTCTTCAACGGTCTCGTCGGACTTGTCTTCTACATCCTGTTGTTCATGGTCGTTGGTCTTGGTGCGGCGGCGGATGGTTCCTCAGACGATGTCGGGGCCGGTGTCGGTATCGGGATGATCGTCGTCTGGCTTCTCTTTTTCGCCTATGCGATAGCTACGTTTATCCCGGGCTTGGCCCTCACGGTGCGGCGCCTGCACGATGTGGGAAAGCCTGGAGCATGGTGGTTTATTCAGCTCATTCCGTTCGGCATCGGCACCGTCTGGTTCCTGATCCTGATGGCATCGGAGTCCCGCCCCGATCTCTACCGTCCTGAGTGGAGCTGAGCAAAGTCTCCTGAAGGACAATAATTGGTCCCCGGAACCTCCTGGTTCCGGGGACCATTGCATTGGAGGTGCCGGGGAGAACGTGAACCCCACCTGACTTATGACAACTTAGCGGACTCAACTATTTGAGGCCGGTATTTCTTCCGCATTCCGCGGCCCCGCGACTCGGCATAGGAAGGGATCCCCTCTACCCCTAGGATACGACTCGTGTGCCGACCTGGCACCAGAAAGCCCATCAGCACGGGTATTCTCAGCCATGACGGCACCCACCGCTCCCCGCCCCGTCTTGCATGGAGGATTCATGTCCTACGGAACCGGTCCCGTACCCGACGGCGACCAGGCGCCATATGGTGACCCCAACCAGTTCGGGCCCATGTCATTGGCCCCCGACGTCGCTCCCCTTCCTCACGTGCGCTTGGGAGAGGCCGTCAAGCGCTTCTTCCAACGCTACACACAGTTCCGCGGATACGCTTCCCAGTCGGAGTTCTGGTGGCCATTTCTACTGCTCCAGATAGTCATCCCCTCTGGTCTCTACATGCTGATAGCAATCATCAGTATTCCGTCAGCACTGACGCCCGTTCCTGACACACCTGCAGCAGTGTACGCGATCTTAGGTTTATTATTTTTCTACGAGATCGTACTCATTACCCCGGCGCTCGCAGTGACGGCCCGCCGTCTTCATGACACCGGAAAGTCAGAGCTGTTCCTGCTTTTCTACTTCATTGGACTGGGGATCGTTCCGCTCATCATGTGCTGCATGCGTTCCCGCCCTGACCTCTACCGCCCCGAGTGGGGCTGAGCAAAGCCTCATGAAGGACAATGCATGATCCCCGGAATCTTTTGGTTCCGGGGATCATGTGCTGGTGGTGTCCGAGGGGGGACTTGAACCCCCACGCCCGTTTAATAAGGCACTAGCACCTCAAGCTAGCGCGTCTACCTATTCCGCCACTCGGACTTGTGTTGTCTCCTCCGCTTTTCAGCGGCTTGGCCGGGACCTCGCCCCGGCGACGCAGAGAAACTTAGCATGACGGCCACCGAGGCTACCAAGCCACGTTCAAGTGCTTCCCATCACACTGCGGTGCTCTCGACACTCACGGTCACCTGCATGGACCAGCTCGCCCCGGGCTCGATGGTGGGCGCGTGCTCTCGTACCGCCCCGCTCTCGACGCACACCATGGTGGGGAACTCGTCGTCGGCCATGTCCGGCAGTGGCGCGCTGTGCGTGGACCAGGGGTTCCACACGATCGTCGAGGGTGCGTTGCGCTTGTCGATGCCGATGGTGCGCTGATGCCCGGGATCAGTGACGGTAATCGGCTCGGCGGAGTCATAGATGCGGTCCACGGGGCCGTGGATCGTCACATCGCCCTCCTGGAGGTGGTGGGCCTCCTGGGGGTTGCGAGCCAGGTTGTCGCTGTAAACGGCGCCTGCGAGCCCGCTGATTCGGCTGGCGGTGACGTCGTGGACTGAGAGATAGGTGTGCGCGGCCGCCTCCACCGTGCGGGGCTCACTCCCCTCGTTGCGCAGGCTGAGTCCCAGGCGCAGCGTCTCGCCGACCTCGACCTCGTAGAGTGCTGTCAGGTGGTCGCGACTGACGCTAAGAAGAGCGCGGACACCGCCGCCGTCAGTGCTGGTGACCGTCAGCAGCCGCCAGGGGGCGATGCGTGCCCACCCGTGCTTCGGTACGGCGTCACCGTTGATGCCGACACCGAATTCCGGCAGGCAAAGGGGGATTCCTCCAAGGATGGCGGTAGCGCCGTCGAAGACCGCCTGCCGGGAGGTGAAGATGACCTCTGAGCCGCCGCGCGGCACCCAGGAGGTCACGGTGGCACCGTGGAGATAGATCTCTGCGGCCCCGGCCGGGGCGTCGATGAGGAGCCTCTGCTGCCCTCCCCGCCCTGGCCCTAACGCGGCGGTGCGGGGCAGACGCAGCTGGTTCGTCATGGCGGGGTGCGTCGGATTGCCGACATTCGGGGCGGTCATGGGGCCACGCTAGTAGGCTGGGCGTGTTTCGTCAGCCCGTTATCCAGCGAAGGACTGATCGTTCACCCCATGGCAACCAACAGCTCTCCGTCACAGGAGCCGACGCAGGACGCGCCGCCCGAGGTTCCCGAGTCCTCCCAGAGCTCCGACTCCCACCAGCCGGTTCAGGAACCCGACTCGGGGAAGAAGTCCGCCCGAGAGACGCTCAGCAGCAGTGGCCTGCTGAGCCGGCTCAAGAGCGCCCGTACGGCGCTGGACCGGGGGATCGACTGGGCGGAGAGGCGCCGGCAGGCGGACCGCGACTACCAGCTGCACTGGGAATCAGCCCCGGAGGAGGCTGAGAGCAGACCAGCCGCTCCCCCGGTGTCCACCACCCATGTGCGCGTGGCCCCCTCGGTCTCCTTCCCCGAGACGGTCACGACCCGTTCCTCGGTCATGGACTCCCTGCCCGCCTGGCTGGTGCGGGGCGGCATGGGGGCCTGGCTGGGACTGGGCATCATCATTGTCATCGGCCTGCTCTTCTACGCCACCTCGCAGGTGATCCCGGTCTTCATCGGCCTGTTCATGGCGCTGGTGTTCACCTCGATCCTCCAGCCGATGGTCAACCTCTTCGCCAGGATCATGCCCCGCTACCCGGCGACCTTCCTGGCACTGCTCACCACCATCGGTGCGATCGCCGGACTAGTCACATACGTCGTCACCTCGGTCACCAGCCAGTGGGGCTCCCTGGCATCCCAGTTCGGCGATGGCCTCAATACCATCATGGACTTCCTGGAGAACGGGCCGCTGCACTTGACACAGCAGCAGATCTATCACCAGCTTCAGCTCTGGCTACGCCAGGGGCAGCACTATCTGCAGTCCAATGCCCCGTCCCTGGCCTCGGAGCTGCTGTCCAACGCCAGTGCGGTCGTTGATGTGCTCACGGTCCTGGCCCTGGCACTGTTCGTCACGATCTTCTTCCTGGCCTCCGGGGGCCGGATGTGGCGCTGGTTCCTCAACGAGCTGCCTGCCACGATGCGGGAGTCGACCCACCGGGCTGCTGGTGCCGGCTGGTACACCTTCGCCGGGTACGCCCGCGGCACTGTGCTGGTGGCGCTCACCGACGCCATCATGGCCGGGATCTTCCTCCAGCTGGTGGGGATCCCGTTGGCAGCACCCCTGGCGGTGCTCGTGTTCATTGGCGCCTTCATCCCGATCATCGGCGCACCTCTGGCGATGCTCGTGGCCATGGTGGTGGCCCTGGCCTCCGGCGGCTTCGTCACCATGATCGTTGTCGGCGTGGGAGTGGCCGGGATCGGCCAGATCGAGGGGCACATCCTCCAGCCCCTCATCATGGGTCGCCAGGTCTCTCTGCACCCTGTGGTGGTCATCATCGGTGTCGCCCTGGGGACCTACGCCGCCGGCCTGCTCGGTGCGATCGTCGCAGTCCCGCTCATCAGCGTGCTCTGGTCCGTCTACTCCGAGCTGCACACCAAGGACGCCCCGGTCACTGGCGAGCTGCCCGCCTACTCCTCCCGCAAGGAGTGAGGGGCGCCGCTGTCAGCACCAGTCCCGGCTACCGGTGCCCGGGACACCGGGAAGGACCTGGAGACGATCGGCCATGAGCGCGACGACTCCGTCGCCCTTCTCCACGGTGCCGCGCACGATGAGAGCGACGGCGCGTCTGCCGATGTTGCGGTAGCGGCGCCACATGCCAGCTCGGCAGGTGACGTTGAGCAGACCGGTCTCGTCCTCCAGGTTGAGGAAGATCATGCCGGAAGCCGTGTGGGGCCGCTGCCGGTGGGTGACGACGCCGGCGACGCGCACTCGGCTCCCATGCTCCTGATCCACCAGGTCGGCTGCGCTGAGAACGCCGTCGGCGGCCAGTGAGGGGCGCAGCAGCCTCAGGGGAGAGCCCTGCGTGGACACTCCGGTCAGGCTCAGGTCGGCGGCCTGGCGCTCGAGGTTGGTCATGGTCGGCAAGGTCGGGGCCTGGGCGCCGACGGCGGTTCCCGGAAGCGTGGGCTGGCACCACACTTCCGGCCCCTGACGGGAGGCGCCACGACGTCGGCCGTGCTCATCGGCGAGGACTCCGGCAGCCCACAAAGCCTGACGGCGCTCCACCCCCAGACTGTCCAGGGCTCCTGAGACGGCCAGCGACTCAAGGCGGGAGCGGCTCAGACTCACGCGTCGCGCAAGATCGGCCAGGTCCCGGTAGGGGCCGTGAGCACAGCGCTCGGTGACGATGGCCTGCGCGGCCCGCTCCCCCAGCCCCTTGATCGGGGCCAGGCCCAGGCGCACCGCGAGATCCTCGTGGACGTCCAGGGAGGACGGGGCAGCAGGATGGGGCCTCAGCGGCTCCCACTGGTCTGATCGGCCGGCGTCCTGGTGGTCCTCCCGCTGCTCGACGGTGGCCTGCGCCAGTGAGCGGTTGATGTCCGCGGGCAGGACGCGCACACCGTGGCGGCGGGCGTCGGCGACCAGGGACTGCGGGGACCAGAAACCCATGGGCTGGGCGGCCAGGACCCCGGCATAGAAGTCCTCGGGCTTGCGCGCCTTGAGCCAGGCCGAGGCGTAGACCAGATAGGCGAAGGAGAAGGCGTGGGACTCGGGGAAACCGAACTCGGCGAACGACCTCAGCTTGCTGTAGATCGTCTCCGCTGTGGGCGCGTCAATGCCCCGGGACCTCATGCCGGCTATGAGCTTGTCGCGGAGGGCGTCCATGCGCTCGATGGATCGCTTGGCCCCCATGGCCTGACGCAGGCTGTCAGCCTCGGCGGGACTGAACCCCGCGGCGTCGACAGCGATCTGCATGAGCTGCTCCTGGAAGAGCGGAACTCCCAGGGTCTTGGTCAGAGCGGGTTTGAGGGAGTCATGCAGGTAGGTGACCTCCTCGCGACCCAGCCTGCGGCGGATGTAGGGGTTGACGGCGTCGCCCTGGATGGGGCCGGGGCGGATGAGGGCGACCTCGACGACGATGTCGTAGAAGGTCTGGGGGCGGAGTCGGGGCAGGGTGGCCATCTGGGCACGCGACTCGACCTGGAAGACCCCGACTGTGTCCGCGGCCGTGAGCAGCCGGTAGACGGCCGGGTCCTCCTCGGGCAGTGTGTGCAGCCCCCAGGGACGGCCGGACTGGGAGGTGCGCAGCTCCCCTTCCGTCACGGTCTCGGGAACGGTCTGTCCCCGCTGCGCCAGTGTGGTGAAGGCCAGACGCAGGGCGGTGAGCGCCCCTAGGCCCAGGAGGTCGAACTTGACCAGCCCGGCCTCGGCGCAGTCGTCCTTGTCCCACTGGAGGACCGAGCGGTTGTCCATGGCGGCCCAACGCACCGGGCAGACCTCAGTGACGGGGCGGCCGCACAGGACCATGCCTCCGGGGTGGACCCCCAGGTGGCGGGGCAGTCTCAGCAGCTTCTCCGCGATGTCGAGGACCGGCTCGGGGACCTCATCGTTCTGCCCGGTCAGTCCTCCGGGGCGCACTGAGGTCCACCGCTCCATCTGCTTGGCCCAGGTGTCCTGTACTCCGGCGGGGTGGCCGAGGGCCCGGGCGGCGTCACGGACTGCGGATCGGGGGCGGTAGGAGATGACGTTGGCGACCTGGGCGGCACGTTCTCTGCCGTAGCGGGAGTAGACGTGTTGGATGACCTCTTCGCGGCGGCAGGCCTCGATGTCGAGGTCGATGTCGGGGTAGCCGGCTCGCCCCGGGGACAGGAAGCGCTCGAAGAGCATCTGGTGCCTGACGGCGTCGACGGCTGTGATGCCCAGGGCGTAGCAGACTGCGGAGTTGGCCGCCGAGCCTCTCCCCTGGCACAGGATTCCCGACTGTGCGCAGAACTCGACGATGGCGTGCACGATGAGGAAGTAGCCGGGGAATCCTAGGGACTCGATGACCTCGAGCTCGTGGTTGAGCACCTCCCAGGCCCGGGGGTGCTCCTGCGGGGTGCCGTAGCGACGGGTGGCGCCCTGACGGGTGAGCTCACGCAACCAGCTGGCAGGTGTGTGGCCCTCCGGGACATCGGCGTCGGGGAGCTCCGGGGCGATGAGGGCCAGGTCGAAGGCGAGGTCTGCAGCGAGCTCGGCGGCCACGTCGACGGCGTCGGGGCGGCGTCGGTGGAGCTGCGCCATGTCCTGGGCCCCTCGCAGCCAGCGGCCGATGGCGGGCAGGTGACCGCGGGCGCCTTCCAGGTCGGTGACCAGGCGGGTGGAGGTGAGCACGTCGGCGAGGCGGGCGTCGGCCGGGCGGGCGCAGCGCACTGCACCGGTGGCCACAAGGGGCAGTCGGTGGGCGTGGGCCAGCCGGGTCAGGGCGTCGGTGAGGGCGGCGTCAGTGGGACCTCCGTCCAGAGTAAGCTCAACGGCCAGGCCGATTGCGGCATCTCCTTCAACCTGCCGGTGAGCGGCGGTTGTGGGGCCGGCACCGGAAGGACGGCCTCGGTCAGGCGCGGCGAAGAGCTCGGTCAGGTGTCCCAAGCAGGTGTCTGCCGCCTTCAGGTCCCAGGTGTCGGGTCGACGTGGATCCCCCAGGGCCCGACGCAAAGGGCCGTTGGCGGTACCGGTGAGGACGAGGCAGGTCCCCGCCGCTGCCTCGGTCTGGCCGGTGGACTCGGAGCGGAGAGCCGAGGCGAGTGTGGGCAGGTCGTGGGCCGGTTCTTGACGTTGCCCTGCGTCCAGGTTGTGCCGGGAGATGGCGGACACTAGGCGGCGGTAGCCGGTGGGGTTGCGAGCCAGAACGGGCAGGTGGGAGCCGTCGGCCAGGGTGAGCTCGGTGCCGTGAATGGTGGGTAGGCCATGAGCGCGGCCTGCTTGGGCGTGCTTGACGATGCCGGGGACGCCGTCGTGATCGGTCAGGGCGAGGGCCTCCAACCCGAGCTCGACGGCTGCCGAGGCCAGGTCATCGGGCTCGTTGGCCCCGTCGAGGAAGGAGTAGGCGGAGTGGGCGTGGAGCTCGGCATAACGGTGACGTCCGGTCATGTATTGGTAGCACCTGGAGCGTTAGAAGGGCGGGGCTTGGTCGATGAGGGGTGCGAGTTGGAGGGTGTGGGCGGCTTTGGGGTAGGGGGTGGTCTCAAAGGCTCCGGGTTTGTGGCCGGGTTGGGGGCCGCGGGTTGCGAGGCGGGGGCTGGTGCTGGTGCTGCTGTTGGGGTTGGTGCCGGGGCCGGCATGGTTGTGGGCCTGGTTGTCGAGGGCTCGGTTGAGGCGGTTGAGGATGTCGGGGTTGATCTGTTGGCCCAGGTCCGTTGGTACGACGGCGCCAGGAACAAGGTGCTGGTGGGGTCCGGTCTTGTGGGGTAGGCGGGTGATGGTGCCGTCTGGGTGGCGTTGGTAGACGGTCTTGTCGGGGGTGTGCCAGGACAGGGTTCCGCTGTCCTGGTCGCGGGTCAGGGCCCAGCCGGGGGTGTGCTTGAGGCGGTGGTGGGCCTGGCACAGGGTGGTGAGGTTGTTCAGGCTGGTGGTTCCGCCCTGGCTCCAGGCGGTGAGGTGGTCGATGTCGCAGCGTTCGGCTGGGGTCTGGCAGGTTGGGAAGACGCAGGCCCGGTCGCGGGCGCGCACCAAGTCGGCCAGGCCCGCCGGGGGACGGTACCTGGTGCGGCCGACGTCTACGACGGTGCCGCTTGCCGGGTCGGTGACCAGGCGTCTCCAGGTCCCGCCAGCTGCCAGGGCCCAGGCAGTCAGGGCCGGCACCACCGCGCTGCGCGCCCCGATGCGCACCTGAGCGACCCCGCCCGCAGCACACAACGAGGCGGTGGCCTGGGGGATGGGAGCAGCAGTGAACGAGGCGGTGGCCTGGGAGGCGGGAGCGGCCGGGTCGGGTTCGGGCAGACTCCTCCGGCTGGAACCGGGCAGAGTTCTCCCGTCAGCGGTGGGCAGGCTCCTGCTGCTGGTGGTGGTGGGCGGACTTCTCCTGCCGTCCTGGGACGCTGCACCGTTGAGAGGATCGGTCGTTACGGTGGGGTTCTGGCCTGGAGAGGCTCCGCTGGACTTCAGGTTGCGGGCCCCCTCGAGGCGCTCGCCGCCTCCGGGGTCACCACTGCCGGTGGGGTCTTCCGGTGGTGCCAGACCAACCAGGCTGGTCAGGGGGACGGTGACCTGGACGTCGATGTGGATGCTTGCTGGGAGGGGGAGGTGGCCGGTGCCTGAGGGGGTCCACCACGGGCTGGCGGACCCCACCAGGGAGCTCAAACTGCTCAGGAGGCCTTCCAGGGGCACCCCGTCAGGCAACAGTCGCTCCGGAGAGGCAGAGCGTCTGGGAGGAGCCAAGGGGACTGGCACTGAGCCCGGCTCATTCACATCACCAAAGCCTCCAGTGCTTCCGAGGCTGTCAGTGATGCCGTCACTGAGGCTGCCACCGTCACTGAGGCTGCTATCGAGGCTCCTGCTGTGGTTATTTCCGTGGGGGCTTGTGGGGGTGGTGTCCTGGGTGTCGTCGTCGGGAGCTTGCGTGGGTCTGTAGCAGGCGGTCTGCTGGCTGGTGCGTAGTGTGGACAGGGTCATGGCGGTGATGGCGTCGGCGCGTAGCTGGGCCGGGGTGCGCTGCTCACCGGCTGCCCTGGCGCTGGCGGCGATCGCGTCCAGGGTGGCGTCCAGCAGCAGGGCGTCCATGGTCGGCAGCAGCAGGCGGACCTGGGACATGCCCTCGCCGGCGGGCCTGGGACGCGACACGCACCGACGCTCCTGGTTGGCCCGGGCCCGCTCGGCGTGTCCGGTGGGGTCTGTCTCCATCAGGGCCCGCTCGATGTCGCGTCCCACCTGGGACACGCTGCGCCTGGGCGCCTGGGGAAGCACCCGCTCCTGAACGGCCAGCGCCACTGGGGCCGGCACGCCCTCCAGGCGGCGAGTCACCAAGGACGCCTTGGCTGCGTCCAGCACCCCGCACCGCTCCATGACCTCAGTGGGGGTAAAGCCCATGTCCATCAGGGCGCTGCCGTGATCCACGATCTGCCCGGCCCGGCTCCGGGACACCCCCAGGCGGGCCGACAGCAGGCAGGTGGTGTTGAACCGGCGCTCCTCGAACCCCACCACCGACGAGACCCGACCATCCGGACCCCACTGACCCGGATGACTCGACAGCTCACCACAGGCGGTCAGGCACGCCGCCGCCAGGGACTGACCCCACGACGCCCACGCCGCCAGACGGTGACAGGCCGCCACCAGCTCCCCCAGACCCACAGCCCCCAGACCCATGATCCCCGAGACGCCGGCCTCCTCCACGGACACGACCCGACGCCTCTCAGCGCCAGCCACCAGCGCCGCATCGTCCCCACTCTCACCAGCGAACAGGGTCGGTGCCGCATCACTATCAGCAGTGCAACCGTCGCCGTCGCCGTCGTCGTTGGGGTTCTGGGCGGTGACCAGCAGGCGGGCCAGCAGCCCCTCCACCACACCGGCCAGCGCTCCGCCCGCGGCCAAGGACCCCAGCAGACCCACCACATCCTCCGACGCGTTCTCGGCGGGCGCGCTCAGCGTCCCGGCCGCACCACCGGCCGGGACACGAGGAAGCACACCACCTTCGAACATACGTACAGTATAGCCCGACCCTCCACCCCTCTGCACGCCGAAACGGGCCCCAGAATCACCGGCACAACAACGAAAACCCGACGGCGCCGACCTCCCTGGCCCCAGGTGCACGAAGACAGGACAGTCCCCACAGTCAGGCCTCACACCCACACCCCAAACCCGCCCAGCCGGGCCGGCTAACCGGTTTGGGTAAGCCGGCCCGGGTGAGCCAGCTCAGGGACACAGGTTCGGAAAGACCAGGTGCGGGCAGGCCAGTTCAAGGATGCAGGTTCGAGGCGCTCGGCACGGGCGATCCGGTTCAGGACGTTCGGTTCGAGTGGACCGATTCAGGCCGTCCCAATCTCACCACCTCCTCCCCGACGTGACGCGGCTCAGGCAAGATGAATGACCAGAGCACCCAGGACCGCCAGAATCCAGGAGGCGAAGGAGCCGATGAGGAACTCCTCAGCCTTCTGCCCCGCCTTGTCCTCACTGATCTCAGGGAATCGGATCACACCCTTGGCGGCAACAATTGCGGCAATAGCAGCGGGCGCCTCAACGGAGGCGAGCAGGAGAATGAGGATTCGCTCAAGCGGACCGATCCAGCGACCACCGCGCATAGAGCTCCCCGACTCATCCTGCTTCCCACTCTCCTGCGAGGGCTCACAACCAGCACCAACAGCTTTCCCATTTCCCTGCGTGGAGTGGCGCGCAACAGCAAGAATGTCGGCGACGACTCGATTGGCGGGAACAGTCAGAAGGACGAAAACTCCGACGACGGCGCCCATCTTGGCAACTCGAGACCCAAGCGGCTGGGACACGACGACGCAGAGTGCCACAGCGAGGAGCAACAGACTCGCGCGGGCAAGGCGGATGAGCGGTTCCAGCCGATCCGTACCGTTCTCGGAGGCGCCCCGCCCCGCTCGCACCCACTGACGGATCCTCAACAACTTCTCCCACCAGGCCTGCGAAACCTGGCCGCAGCACAACCATGCAGTGACTACCAGGATGCTGACGACGACACCTCCTGTCCCAAGATGGAAAACGGGCCACCCGACCAGGACACCAAGAGCAACGACTGCAGACATTCCCACCAAGAGTCTCACCCCGGCGGACCTCCGAGACAATCCCCCACTCACCAGATCAGAGCCGCCAACCACGGACGCGACGGCGAACAGAAGAACGAGGAGGGCCGTCATTCTCCTTCACCTCCCCCACCCAATCCGTCGAGAAGCTTTTGGACCTCCAGCAAAGAGGAACCGGCACTGCGAGCGAATTCAGAGACGGCTTGCTGACTCACCTTCTCCTGGCGGGCGATCTCAATCTGGGTCATTCCCATGAGGAGTCCAGCCATGATGCGGCGCTGACGGGGCTGAAAGCGGAATATCGTCTGGTCGCGCAGAATGAGGACAGAGTTGACGAGCCCCTCTCGCTCGCTCTGCCCCCCTCCTGAGCCGCTGACCACATCCGGATGGATGCACAGCCAGGTACGGATGAAGGACCTCCCCGCATCCTGGAGATGATGAGCCTTCTCGATGGCTTCGCGTGCGGCCCACCATGCCGAGCCATCCTGGATCGGACGTACCGGCGCACCGTCCGCGCCACTTCCCACCGCGCCCTCAACCTCGGAGATCGCTCCGACGCCGATACCGAAGCGCAGGCCCAACCCTTCAGGCAGAAGGAGGTGTGTGCGCAAGGTGAGAGCGAGAGCGTCGGCAAGAGTCGCCGAGACCGCCTGCAGCTCGTCACCGACCGTGGCGTACGGGCGCTGCGTCAGCGCCAGACCTTCAGCGGCCCGCTCCAGAGTCTCATGGATGACGCGCTGAGCACGTCTGCGATCAGGGAGCTCACGCGAGCGGATGATGTCTGCGATGAGTGCGTGGGAGACAGTCACAGCTTCACGATAATGCTTGTAATACCCCGAATACAAGGAATATCTCGGAGCGAGGGGTGATCCTCACTCCTCATCACCCTCGGTCAGCCTTGTACTCCCGCCAGCACAAGCTCAGTCCCGGAGCGAGGCTCACCGGTCGGGAAGCCTCCCACCGGCGGCGAGGTAGCACTGGCCACACAGCGACTCGTAGGTGACATCCCCGGAGTCGATGGCCACCTGATCGCCGTCGAAGACGAAGGACTCCCCCACCTTGCGGGCGTTGAAGATGGCCTTGCGTCCGCAGCGGCAGATGGTCTTGAGTTCCTCCAAGGAGTGGGCGATCTCCAGCAGCCTCCGTGACCCGGGAAAGCTGACCGTGCGGAAGTCGGTGCGGATCCCGTAGGCCAGGACGGGCACGTCGTCGATCAGCGCGATCTCCATGAGTTGGTCCACCTGGAGGGCCGTGAGGAACTGGGCCTCGTCGACGAGCACGCAGTCAAGAACCTCATGCAAGGTCGCCGCCTCTCGCGGTACGCCGCCCTCATCGCAGACGGGCCGCTCACCGCTCAGGACCCGCCGGTGCACCAGGGCACGCAGGTCGTCGTCGGTGTCGACGAGGAGGTCGACGCGGCGCGACACCCCGAGCCGGGAGACGACCGAGTCCTCACCCTTGGTATCGACCACTGCCTTGAGGAGTAGGACGCGCTGTCCGCGCTCCTCGTAGTTGTAGGCGGTCTGGAGCAGCCCCGTGGACTTACCGGAGTTCATGGCGCCGTAGCGGAAGTAGAGCTTGGCCACGCGGGTCCTCCTGAGCCGGATCGAGTCACTCAGGCCGGATGCTACCCGCCGAGCGCCCCGGACGCGGACAAGACGTGACGACGCCGCTCAGCCGCTCCATGGCGCACGCATAGCCTCATCCAGACCAGCGCGGATAACCTCCCCCTCATGCTCTCACTCGACCACCTGCCTCACACCTGGCGCACCAGGCAGGCCGGCACATTGGCCGCGACCGCCGTCATCACGCTGTCGCTGTTCTCCTGGCTGGCTCTGACCACGAGCTCCGGGACGGGGCTGGCGCCTCATGACCAGAGCGTCACCACCTGGGCCGTGGATGAGCGTCACCCTGCCTTGACCGTCATCATGCAGGTGTTCACCGCCCTGGGCTCCACCGTGGGGCTGACGATCCTGACCGCAATCTGTGCCGTCCTCCTCTTCATGAGGGGCCACAGCGTGCGCGCACTAGTCCTGAGCCTCACGATGATCGGCTCCAGCCTGCTGACGGTGGCGCTCAAAGAGATCTTCAGGCGTGCACGTCCCTCAACCGATACCCTTCTAGGCGAGCCCGCCTCGACCACCTCCTTCCCCTCGGGGCACTCCTTCAACACGGCCGTCTTCGCCGGCATGCTGGCGGGAATGGTTCTGACATCCACTGCGGTGACCCTGTACCGGACCTTGGCGATCATGGCGGCGGCGGGGTCGACCCTGCTGGTGGGGGCATCCCGTGTCTACCTGGGCTATCACTGGATGACCGACGTGCTGGCCGGCTGGTCCCTGGGGCTGGCCTGGCTGTGCCTGGTGACGCTGGCGCTCCTGTGGCTGAAGGGACGACGGCGCCAGCCCCCATCCCTTGCGGCCACGCCATCGGACAGCTCCTCAGGAGTAGAGGGCATCGAGCCACCACCGACCTGATCGCACCAGCAGGCGGGGCGGCCCGACGTCGGTGACCACCTGGAGGTAAGCGCGTCGCGAAGGCCCACGAGCGGTCCACCAGCCCTCGTCGACCGGCCAAGGGCCGGCCCACAGGAGCACGAACTCCATCTGGGGCGCAGTCTCCACCGCACCCTCATCAACGCCATCCACGCCGTCGTCGACACTGAGGAAGCCGGGGACACCGTCGAGCTGACCGTGGATGTCGACGCCGAGCTCTCTTCCCTCAATGTCGGTGAGGCGCGCGGGAACCGGTCGGGGCAGGACGATGGAGGGTGAGGGCTCGGGCAGAGCGCCGCTCCAGGGCGCCATCTCATCATCCGTGGACTCCCCTACGCCTTCGCTCTCCCCCCAGGGGATGAGGCGAACCCGCGAGCGCGGGTCGCGTCCGGGAACGATCCTGGGAACCTGGATGCTTCCGGCTCCCAGGAGTGACTCCACGCGCTCGGCGGCGCGGCGGGCGCGTACCTGGGCCTGGTGGCCCGGCGCTTGCCACAGTCCCGTCTGGGAGGTCGTGGCGGGGCTCAGCTCGAGGGCTGTCAGGCTCAGGTGGGTCAGGCCGGAGGAGGGCGGGCGCCCGGAGCGTCCGGAGAGCCACCCCTCGAGCTGCCAGCGCACGCGGTCGGTGAGCTCGGAGGGAGTGGGGGTGTCCTCCAGCATCCAGCTTCGGGACAGATCGGTGCCATCCTCGCAGCGGGCGGCAACGCAGAGGCGTCCGACAGCGAGGCCTGCGGACAGCAGGCGGGCCGCCAGGTTCTCGGCGAGGTGTCGGGCGGCGAAGGCTGCGGTGTCGGCGCGTTCGACGGGAGGGTCGAGGTCGGAGGTGACAGTGATGTCCTGGGCCGGCCGGGGCATGGTGGGAACCTCGTGGTGGGTGCCGGCGGCCAGGTGGTGGAGCCTGCTCCCCAGGGGGCCGAAGCGGGCGGTGACGTCTTTTCGGGGCAGGGCCGCCAGGTCCGCCAAGGTGCGCAGGCCGAGTCGGGAGAAGCTCTCCAGCAGGGGGCGGGCGTCGCGCCGCAGGCGGCTGAGGGGCAGGCAGGTCAGGAGTGCGTCCAAAGGCCAGGGGGCGAGGAACTCCGGGGTCCGTCCCGGTTCGACGATGATTCCTTGGCGGGCGGCCAGGACGGCTCCAGGCAGGGAGTCGGCGATGCCGACCTGGCACTCGACGTCGGCCTCCTGGGTGACGGTCTCCACGAGGGCTGAGGCGAGGGGTTCTTCCCCGCCGATCCAGGCTGCGGGCCCTCTGACGTGAGACAGGGCCAGTCCGGGGCGGGACACCATGGGGTCCGCCAGGAGGGAGGTGAGGGCCTCCATGACGGTTTCGAAGGCACGGGCCTGGCGTTCCTCCTGGGGAGGCAGGACGGTGAGCTCGGGACACAGGGAGCGGGCGGTGCGCAGTCGCATGCCGGTGGTGATGCCGGCGCGGCGGGCCGGAGCTGAGGCGGCGAGGACTCCGCGAGCGCCGACGACGGCGACGGGTTCGGTGGCCGGGTCCGGCAGGTGGGGGACTCCTTGGCGTGCTCGGGGGTGTCGATGCTGCTGGCGGGCCTCCATGGTGAGGGCGACGACGGGCCAGTCGGGGACCCAGATGGCCACGAATCTGGAGGCGGGTGGGCCGGACGGCGAGGGTGGTTGTGGCGGGTTCATCCGGCCACCTCCTGCGGGTGGGAGGTCGGGTCGGCGGTGTCGACGGCGTTGCGGGAGCCTGTGCGCAGCCCTTCGGCGGACAGTGAGAGCGTGAGCTCTTCGGTGGGGGCGAGCCGTGGGCGCTGCGGGTCGGCCAGGGTCCAGGTGAGGCGTCGCAGGTAGCCGGCCGGCATCTCGATGGCTCGCACTGGGGCGGGTGAGGCTCCTAGCCCGATGGGGATGACGACGCCGTCGGCGGAGGGCTCTGCGGGGGTCTCCGCCGAAGCCTGGGCGGGAGGCGTGTTGCTGGTTCCGGTGTCGGGGGCCAGGGCGTCGGCTCGCAGGATGCGGGCGCCTTCCCAGCGGGCGGGGGTCAGGATGAGGTGGCCGCGTTCGCGCGCTCGGGACAGCAGGCGTCTGCGGTGCTGGGGGCGCAGGCCTTCGGCGATGGTGGCGCCGATGAGGAGGGTATCGACGCCGTCGAGCAGCGTGGAGGTGACTGTCAGGGTCGAGGCGTCGTCGAGGAGGGGCGCTGGAATAGTGAGGACCCGGTTGAGGTCGAGGCCGACCTCGGTGGCTGCGCACCAGCCCAGCTCCTCTCCCCCGATAACACCGCACCAGCCGGTGGCGCCCTGGCGCAGGGCGAGGGCGGCCAGGAGGAGGGTGGTGGATCCGTGGAGGGTGAGGACGCCGGAGTCCTGGCAGGCCGAGAGCGCCGCAGGGGGTGCGGAGGATGCGGAGGAGCCGACCTGAGGCGAGTCGGCTGATGTGCTCAGCAGGGCGCTGGTTGATGCCGAGGACAGGGCGCGCTGCACCGTCAGGGATGCCGAGTCGCGCAGTCCGGTGCGTTCCTCGGCCAGCCTCAGGGCGAGGCGAGCCCGGTCGAGGCGGTTCTGAGCCTCCGCTGGCGCGCGCGTGGCCGAGACTCTCATGACACCCCCTCTCTCTGTACGTATGTTCGATGAGTGGGTTTCAGGATAGCGCCGCGCTGCGACATCAATCGGGGGCGCAGGCAACAAGGGGGTCTCAGAGCGCGACGAGCCCACGGAGCTCCCCCACAGGAGATCCACAGGGACGGGTCTGCACAGGGGCGTCTACAGTTGGGGCTGTGCCCTCATGGAAGGCCACCTTCCCTACCCATCACCTGCCTGGAGGTACACCTATGACAGCCGACCTCACCCGCCCCCGCCCGCCGGCCCCCACCGGCTTTCTGCCCTCAGTCCCCTCCTTCACCCTGACCTCTGCGGACCTGACCGACCAGGGGCGGGTCCCGGACATCTTCACCGGCATCCATGACAACGTCTCCCCGGCCCTGAGCTGGTCGGGCTTCCCCGAGCAGACGCAGTCCTTCGTCGTGTCCTGCTTCGACCCGGATGCTCCGACCATGTCGGGCTGGTGGCACTGGACCATCGTGGACCTGGACGCCTCGGTCACCTCGCTAGAGCGGGGTGCGGGGGCCAGCGATCTTCAGCTCGACGGCGCCGCCTTCCACCTGGCCGGGGACTCCGGCGACCACGCCTGGTTCGGTCCCTACCCGCCGGCTGGCGACGGCGACCACCGCTACGTCTTCACCGTCTCCGCCCTGGACGTGGACACGCTGGGCCTGAATGACGAGGCCAGCCCCGCCATGGCGGCCTTCACCCTGGCACCGCACTGCATCGCTCGGGCCACGCTCACCGCCACCTACTCCGTGCCCGGGGAGCCCGGGGCCGCCGCTTTCCTCAAGGACGGCCAGTGAGCCCGCAGATCGCTCAGGTCGACGCCTCGTCCTCCAAGGCGGGCCGGCGTCGTCGTCAGGGGGAGTCCGTCCCCTTCACCCCCGCTCACGGTTTCACGCGCGCCGGTTCCGGCCGCCACCAGCGTCGCCCCATCGCCCTCATCACCGGGGCGACCTCCGGGATCGGACTGGCTGTGGCCAGGGACCTGGCCCGGGACCACAACCTCATCCTGCTGGCCCGCTCCGTCAATGACCTGGAGGAGCTGGCACTCGCGCTGGAGGAGGAGTCCCAGACGGCGGTTCTGATCTGCCCGGTCGACCTGACCGATGACACGGCCCTGGCCAGGCTGGTCAGCCGGATCGACATCGAGAGCCTCGACGTGCTGGTACACAGCGCCGGCATGGAGGCGCCCGGCGCCGTTGACAAGATCACGCCCACGCGTTGGCGAGCGGTCCTCAACCTCAACCTGGTGGCGACGGCCTACCTGACGAGCCTGCTGCTACCGGCACTGCGGGAGGCCCGCGGACTGACGGTGTTCATCAACTCCGGCGCCGGGGTGAGTCCTCGGTCGGGCAACGCCCTCTACTCCGCCTCCAAGGCGGGGCTGAAGTCCCTGGCTGACACGCTGCGCCAGGAAGAGGCAGGCAAGGTGCGGGTCACCTCAATCTACCCGGGCCGGGTGGACACCCCCATGCAGGAGCGTCTGCACGCCTTCAATGCGGCGCGCCTGCGCACCGAGGGGATCATGGCCACCCCCGCCTACCGGGCTGCGGACCATATGGCACCGCAGTCGGTGGCGGCGGCCGTGCGCCTGGCCGTCAACACCCCGATGGACGCGGTGGTGGAGGACCTGGCGATCCGCCCCGCCGGCATGCTCTGAGAAGGCGGTTGAAGCAGGGGCTCAGGCTCCTCCGGCGAAGCCCAGGGACCGCCAGGCCTCGTACAGGCCGATGGCGGCGGAGTTGGCCAGGTTGAGGGAGCGGTTGCCCTCCACCATGGGGATGCGCAGGTGGGCGCTCACCCTTGGGTGGTCGAGGACCTCCTGGGGCAGACCGGTGGGCTCGGGGCCGAACAGGAGGGCGTCGTCGCCGCGCCAGTCGACCTGGGTGTAGAGGCGCTCGGTGTGGGAGGTGAAGGCGAAGATGCGTCCGGGGATCTGCTCAAGGCACTCCTGCCAGGTGGCGTGGACGCGAGTGTTGGCCAGGTCGTGGTAGTCCAGGCCGGCACGGCGCAGCTTGGCGTCGTCCATGTCGAACAGGGGGTCCACGAGGTGGAGCATGGAGCCGGTGTTGGCGCTCAGGCGGATCGCGGCCCCGGTGTTGCCGGGGATGCGCGGCTCGAAGAAGATGACGTGCAGCACGGGGACAATGAGACCACATGCTGAGGCAGACCTCCTCCTCAGACTCAGATGGTGTCGGTGCGTTGGCCCTGACGGAGTCGGGTGACGGCGCGACGGGTGACGGCCAGCCCGATCCCGGCCCATACGGCGGCGACCGCGAGGTCGCGGCCTAGCAGGGCCGGGACGGCGGCCGCCGGTGCGTCCAGGACCGTCAGGGTGCCGCTGACCGGAACCAGGTGGGCCAGGGCCTGCAACCAGGTAGGGCACTGCTCGAGCGGCACGATGACGCCGGTCAGCAGCGGCAGGAACGTGGCGATGATCGTGGCACCCAGGTAGGGATCGGGCAGGTTGACTCCGACACCGGCGGCCATGATCCCCATGAGCAGCCCGCACACGATGGTCGGCGCTGCCAGTGTGATGACACGCCCCAGCGCTCCAACGTCGTGCAGCGGTGAGAGCGCGAAGACGACGCCGATCGCGACGGTGGCGGTCGAGGCGGCCAGGAGCGCCGGCACGACGGCGACGGACAGCCAGTAGGCGACGTCGAGGCGCCTGCGGGTATGGACCTCCTGGAAGACGCCCAGCATCCGGTCCGTGGCCACGGTCCCCACCACTCCGGAGGCCACCGAGACGGCCAGTGCCACCAGGGCCGCTGCGTATCCGGTGCGCACCAGGTCAGGCGCGGAGAGGTCCGAGCCCATGAGGACATCGAAGAGCACGTCCAGCAGCGGCAGCACCAGCAGCGTGACCACGGCCGTGCCCAGGGTCGCGAAGGCCGTCGACGAGGCCCACGAGACACGCACCCCTGAGGAGAACCGGTAGGCGAAGGCCAGAGCCCGGGCGCGCATCAGACCACCTCCAGGGTGCCGGTCCGTGTCGCCAGACGCAGCGCCCGCCGGCCGAGGAAGGCAGCAAGTCCCAGCCACGCGGCCGTGCACACCAGCCAAGCGCCCAGCGCCACTGCCGACGTCGCCCGGCCCAGCAGCAGCTCGAAGGGCACCGACAGCGGCAGGAACCGACTCACCACAGCCAGCCAGGCAGGCGGCGTCGTCGAGGTGAACACGATGCCTGAGACCACGAGCACCGGCACCAGCAGCAGCCCCTCGTACTGGATCGCGTTGGGGGTGAGCACGAACAGCGCCGCGATGACCAGACTCAGGGCAAGGCAGCCGACCAGCAGCATGAGGGCCCCTGCGGCCAGGCGCGCCCAGACCTCCCACCCCGGCCCCGTGAAGGAGACTGAGGTCGACAGCAGCGCCCACGTGCACCACGCCACCGGGAAGGCGACCAGACCGAAGGACGCCGCCGCACACACCACGGCCGCCAACGACCTGAGCGCCCCCACCGGAGCCATGACCAGATGGACCAGCGTGCCCTTGTACCGCTCGAATCCGATGATCCCCGCCGCGCAGGTCGTCGTCGTCCACATCCCCACGACACCCCCGCGCACCCAGCTCTGCGTCGGGGTGATCCCGCCCCAGGCCGAGGCCGCCAGGAACTGCACCAGCGTGGTGGATGTCGTGGTCATGACCATGAGCTGGATGAAGTAGGGAACCGACACGAACTGACGGACGTGAAAGACCGTCATCCTCACCTGACGCCTCATCGGGCGAGCCTGTCGGCCAGGGCCAGGTAGGCCTCCTCCAGGGAGACCGGCCGCGTCAGCAGGTCCGACGGCGCTCCCAGGCCGGCCTCGGCCAGGACCTGGCGAACCCGCTTGTCAGCGTCGGTAGTGCCGGCAGCCTCGGAAGCCCAGTAGACCGTCACGGCCCACCGGGCCGAGGAGGCGCGCTGCTTCACCGTCGCCGGCGAACCCAGACCGCTGCGAAGCGCCTCGACGACACCCCCGTGGCGGGCCGGTAACGTGAAAGTCGTGCTGGCACTCACTCCGGCCAAGGCAGACACGTCCCCCACGCCGCCGCGCACGACGATCCGGCCCGCCCCGATCACCGAGATGATGTCGGCCAGCTCCTCGACCTCCGGCATCGAGTGCGAGGTCAATAGCACCCCCGTTCCCCGCTGCGCCAGCTCACGCACCAGATCGCGTACCTGCAGCGCCACGTCCGGGTCCAAGCCGGTGGTGGGCTCATCCAGCAGCAGAAGAGCCGGCGACCCGAGCAGCGCCCGGGCCAGGTGCAGACGCTGCCGCATCCCTCGAGACAGCTCGCCCGTCTTCCGGGACGCCGCCTCGACCAGCCCCACACGCTCCAGGGCGTCCATGACCGCACTGTGTCGCCGTCGGGCGTCAAGGCCCTGAATATCGGCGAAGAACAGCAGGTTGTCGCGTGCCGTAGCCCGCGGGTAGAACCCCAGCTCACCACCCAGGACCAGGCCCAGCCGGGACCTGGCCCGCTCCGGATGGCGCACCGCGTCGATGCCATCGACCCAGACCTCACCCGACGTCGGAGCCAGCAGCGTGGCGCACATCCGCACCGTCGTCGTCTTACCGGCGCCGTTGGGCCCCAGCAGACCATGGACCTGCCCCGCCCCGACATCCAGGGACACATCCTCCACGGCGACGAAGGCCCTGTCCTTTTTCCCGAAGGAGCGAACCAGGTGGGAGGCACGCAGCAGCAAATCCCCATCAAGTAATACCATAGAGCCCTTCCACCCCCAAAGGACCACGATCAATAACTTCAACCACTCTCTCAGCCTTATACTTTGACCCCAACTTAGAATAACGTGCAACTATAATTTCGCGAACCGACTTCATGACACCGGAGATAAGGAACGGCCACTCAAACAAGAGTTTGACTCATTCAAGTGATCGTAAATGTTTGAAATTCTCATATCCCCCCATCACTATGGCAGCAAATAATCGCACCCTGTCTGCCTCGACCTTGTTGACGATTTCTTCAGTCATCCTCATACGTAAAGCCACCCCTTCCCTCACACAAACGAAACCACTCGGAGGTGGATCAAGAAGACGCACATGCAACCCAAGTGGTGACGTCGATTTTAATGACAAGCATCGTAGCACAGCAATTTATCCAGCTAACATGAGATACTGTACGCATCAAAAATACGGTTCTCAACACTTGACGTGTAGTCAAGGTTCGAGGCCGACGTACAGCACGGGGACGATGAGACCACATGCTGAGGCGTCCCGGCGGCGACTGCGCCACGGCTGCCATGATTGACACCATGAGCATCACTGAGTCACATGTCCCCTCTCCCGTCCTGACCTGTGGCGTGCTGGAAGGCGGCATCGTGCGGCTGGAGCCGCTGACGCCTGAGCACGTGCCGGGGCTGCAGCTGGCCGCCGAGGCGGCCGCGACCAGCCCCTTCGCCACGGTGCCGACACCGGAGACGGTCGAGGACTACGTGTCCCGCAGCCTGGCCCGTCGGGACACAGGCACCTACGCGCCCTTCGCCCAGGTGGAGGTCACCACCGGCCGCGTCGTCGGACACACCGCCTACCTGACACCCCGGTGGATGCCGGACGGGCGGCTCTTCGCCGTCGAGGTCGGCTCCTCCTGGCTCTCGCCCACTGTTCGCGGTACCGCCATCAACCCGGCCGCCAAGCTCCTACTGCTCACGCAGGCCCTCGAGGACTGGGGCGTGGACCGCGTGGACATCAAGACCGATGCACGCAATGAGGTGGCTCGCGGCGCGATCGCAGCGCTGGGGGCGACCTTCGAGGGGATCCTGCGCGCCTGGCAGCCCTCCCTGGCTCCCGGTGAGGAGGGGCGCACGCGCGACACGGCCATGTTCGCCATCACCCCACAGCAGTGGCCCGAGGTCAGGACCCGTCTGGTGGAGCGCATCGAGAGGCGCTCGACGTCGTCGAAAGGATGAGAAGGAATGACTGAGCTGCACGACCCGGCTGAGGTCTTCGCCGCGGAGATCGGCTGGCAGCCGGCGCTGGAGCGTACTGACCTGCTCGCGGAGCCCGTGGCCGCCGCGCTGCGGGCGCTGGAGGCGGCCTCGCCCGAGGGCGCGGACCTGGCTCGTCAGGCTCAGGTGGTGCCCATTGACCCTTCCCACTCCGACACCGACGCCCTCAACGCGCACTATGACCTGGACCCTGAGGCGACCGGGAACTGCGTACTCGTGGCCGGTAAGCGGACCGGCGAGGAGCGCATCGCAGCCTGCGTCGTGCGTGCCACCGACTTCGCCGACGTCAACCACGTCGTCAAGAAGCGCATTGACGTGCGCAAGGCCTCGTTCCTGCCGGTGGAACGGGCTGTGGAGATGAGTGGCATGGAGTACGGCGGGATCACGCCGGTCGGCCTGCCCGAGGACTGGCGGCTCTTCGTCGACGGTGCCGTGGCGGAGCGGGCCACGGTGCTCATCGGCTCGGGCGTGCGTCACTCCAAGCTCCTGGTGCCCGGGGCGCTGCTGGTGGCGCTGCCGGGGGCCGAGCGCGTCGAGAACCTGGGGGTACGCCCCGCCTGAGCGGATCTGTCTCACCGTTCAGGCGGGGCCAGTCCTCAGGCTCTCAGCCCAGGGAGTCCAGGACGATGTTGAGTCCCTCGCTCATGGTGGGGTGGGTGATGACGGCGTCGCGCACCTGCTGCCACGTCAGGTCACCCAGCATCGCCATCTGAATGCTGGTGACGACCTCGCTGGCCTCGGCGCCGATAATGGCGGCGCCCAGGATGAGGTCGGTGCGGGCGTCGATGACGACCTTGAAGAAGCCCTCGGTGTGGCCCAGGGTCTTGGCGCGCGGCACGGCCGCCGTCGGGGTCTTGGCGACGCGCACCTCGTAGCCGGCCTCGCGGGCCTCGGCCTCGCTCATGCCCACGTGTCCGAGCTCGGGCGTGGTGAAGACGGCCCACGGGATGAGGCGCCCGGTGGTGGAGGCCTCCTTGCCGGCGAAGAGGTCGCGCAGGACGCGGAAGTCGTTCCAGGAGGCGTGGGTGAACTGGGGCGTTCCAGCCACGTCACCGGCGGCGTAGACGTTCTCAGCGGTGGTGCGCAGGTGGTCGTCGACGCGCACGAAGCCGCGCTCGGTCAGCTCCACGCCGGCGGCCTCCAGACCGAGACCGGCGGTGACGGGGGTACGCCCCAGGGCGACGAGCAGGTGGGATCCGCTCACCTCGTGCCCGTCGGCAGTGGTGACGACGATGCCGTTCCCGTCAGCCGCGGCGGCGACCTTCGAGGCACGCGCTCCGGTCAGGACCGTGACTCCCAGGGCCTCCAGGCCGGCGGTCACCTCGGCGGCGACGTCCTCGTCCTCGCGGTCCAGGATGTGCGGCCCAGCGTGGACAATGGTGACCGGGACACCGAGGAGCCCCATGAGGGAGGCCATCTCGACACCGATGACCCCGCCGCCCAGGACGATGAGGCTACTGGGCAGCTCGGGCAGGGTAAGCAGGTCCTCGCTGGTCCAGTAGCGCACGTCGGACAGGCCCTCGATCGGGGGGACCGACGGCGTGGTGCCGGTGTTGATGAGGACCTTCGCGCCGCGCACGCGCCGCAGGCCGCCGTCGTTCAGGGCGATCTCGACGGTGCGCTCCCCCACGAAGCGGGCGGTGCCCTTGACGAAGTCCATGCCGGAGGCCGGGAACATCTTCTCGTGGGCGGCCACCATGCCACCCACAACGGCCTCCTTACGGGCGCGGAAGGAGGCCAGCTCGATGCGGGCCTGAGCCAGGGCGTCGGCCCCGCCGTCCTGCTCGGGCAGGGTGACGCCATAGGCCTGCGAGCCCTGGACCTCACGGAGGACGCGGGCGGCGGAGATGAGGGTCTTGGTGGGGATGCAGGCGACGTTGATGCAGGTGCCGCCCACCTTGTCCCGCTCCACCATGACGACCTTGTCGCCGGCCTTGGCGCGCAGCATCGCCAGGGACTTGCCGGCCTTGCCGCCTCCGACGACGAGAAGGTCGACCTCCTCGACCGGGACATCTGGCTGGTTGGTCGCGTCGCTGTTGACGGTGGGCTGGGACATGAGTGCGCATCTCCTTCGGCGGTCGCCGCTCGGCATGATCTGAACGCCAGGGCAACGGGAAGCGAAGGGCCGCTATTCCAGGGCGACAGCCCGAGGTCTCAGCGACTCACCGACAGCAGCCGGGGAAGCCCCACGCAGCTCTCCCCTCCCAACCGGTCATTGAGGCGACTTATCCTTTCGTCCTCACTGATACCTGCCCGCTCTCCTACTCGCCGAGAGCAAGCAGGGCGGCGTCCAGCGAGTCGACAAGCGTGGCGAAACTCACGTCAATGGGTGCATTCATGGCGAAGCCCCCGTGGACCTCGATATCCACGAAGCCATGGAGTGACGCCCGGGTCATTCGCACAGCGTCGATGATCCGCTCCTCGGGGATGCCGTAGCCGGCCAGTGCCGCGGTGACGATGTCAACCGTACGTTGAGCGGCTGATGACCGTAGCGGACTCAGGCTCCTGTCCGAGGCCTCGACCGGGACCTGGGTCATCGGATAGAGCCCGGGGTGCGCGCGGGCGAAGCCTCGATAGGCGTTGGCAAGGGCTCGCAGGGCGTCAGGCCCGGCCAGCCCCATGACGGAGGCCGCCAGATGGTCGGCGAGCTTGTCCATTGCCCGTAGGGAGACTCCTCGGACCAGGTCGCTCATACCGGAGACATGCTTGTACAGGCTCGGCGGTGCGACTCCCAGATCGGCAGCCAGACGGCTCAGGGACAGTTCCTCAAGGCCGTGCTCGTCAACGATCTGCGCAGCCCGTTCCACCACGCGTTCGGCGCTCAGTCCTGCTCGTGGCATCGTGCGCTCCTCACCTCTTCCCCGCCGGCCTTGCCTCAGCATTGTCGGCGATCATACGCCGGGCGAAATCGACCACCTGCGGCCCGACGAGGCCTGGGTGTTCCAGCATCGGGGCGTGCCCCGCACCGGGAACGATGACAACCTCTCCCCCACCTCCACCAACAGCGCTTGCTACCCAGGCGGCCTCGGCCACGGGGTCCTTCCAGTCCGGATCCTCCTGTCCCATGACCACGAGGGCGGGACAGTCCACCTTGTCCAGCCATGGGGAGACAACGCGGTGATCAGTACGAGTCGTCGCCCAGAAGGCGCGCCAGCGCCCCGGACGGCGCAGCAGGCCCGTCAGACGCGCGGCCCGCTGCCGGGAATCAGGCAGACCGGGCCACAATCTGGCGGAGTAGCTGTTCCACACAGCAGGCCCCCAAGGACGCATCAACGCAGCCCCAAGCATGGTGCGCTGCACGAGCGTCTGGGCTCGGTTCAGCGGCCTACGTAGGAAGGGGCAGATGAGGACAAGCCCGCGCACCAGGTCAGGGCGACGCCCGGCGGCAATCACCGCAGCAGCCCCGGACATGGAGGCACCCACAAGGATGGCGGGACCGGCGTCGAGAACCTCGATCAGGGCAATGAGGTCGGCTGCGGTGACCTCATCGCCATAGGCGGTGAAGGTCGCCGAGCTGTCCCCGTGACCGCGCAGATCCGCAGTGACAACACGAAACCCCGCCTCATTCAGGGACTGCGCCAACGGCACGTAGACGTCCCGCACATCCCCCATGGCCGGCGAGCAGACGACAAGCGGACGGCTCGTTGCATCCGATCCGGCACCTGTACCGACGGGCTCGTGCACCTCATAAGCGATGGTGCCGCCCGGCACCCCAAGTTGGCTAATACTCATAGCCATTAAGTTACCGACAATAACCCCCGGGGGCAAGCAGCCCTTCCAGACCTGATCTCAGGCCAAGGAGGCTCTCACCATCGTGCCCATCAACAACAACGCGGGGCGATCGCTGATCTGCGATTGCCCCGCGTTGTCAACGCGTGAGGTCTCAGGAGCTTGCGAGCTGGCGCAGCACGTACTGCAGGATGCCGCCGTGGCGGAAGTAGTCGGCCTCGCCGGGGGTGTCGATGCGTACGACGGCGTCGAAGGAGACCGCCGAGCCATCAGCCTTCTGCGCCGTGACCGCGACGGTGCGCGGCGTGGTGCCCTCGTTGAGCGCGGTCAGGCCCGTGATGGTGAAGGTCTCGGTGCCGTCCAGGCCGAGAGACTCGGCGCTCTGTCCGGCCGGGAACTGGAGGGGAACCACGCCCATGCCGATGAGGTTGGAGCGGTGGATGCGCTCGAAGGACTCGGCGATGACGGCCTTGACTCCCAGCAGGGCCGTGCCCTTGGCCGCCCAGTCGCGTGAGGAGCCCGAGCCGTACTCCTTGCCGCCCAGGACCACCAGCGGGATGCCGGCGGCCTGGTAGGCCTGGGAGGCGTCGAAGATCGACTCCTGCTCGCCGGTGAGGAAGTTGCGGGTGTAGCCGCCCTCGACGCCGTCGAGCAGCCGGTTGCGCAGGCGGATGTTGGCGAAGGTGCCACGGATCATGACCTCGTGGTTCCCGCGGCGCGAGCCGTAGGAGTTGAAGTCCGCGCGGGCCACGCCGTGCTCGGCCAGGTAGCGCCCGGCCGGGGAGTCGGCCTTGATGGCGCCGGCCGGGGAGATGTGGTCGGTGGTCACGGAGTCCCCCAGCAGGGCGAGCACTCGGGCGTCCTTGATGTCGGTGACCGGGGTGAGCTCCATGGACAGGCCCTCGAAGAAGGGGGCCTTGCGCACGTAGGTGGAGTCCTCGTCCCAGGCGAAGGTGTCCCCCTCGGGGGTATCGAGGCCCTGCCAGCGCTCGTCACCGGCGAAGACGTCGGCGTAGTCGCGCGTGTACATCTCGCGGTCGATGGTGGCGTCGATGACGGCCTGGACCTCAGTGGGGTCGGGCCAGATGTCGGACAGGAAGACGTCGCGGCCCTCGGGGTCCTGGCCCAGCGGCTCGGTGGCGAAGTCGATGTCCATGGTCCCGGCCAGGGCGTAGGCGATGACCAGGGGCGGGGAGGCCAGGTAGTTCATCTTGACGTCGGGGTTGATGCGCCCCTCGAAGTTGCGGTTGCCCGACAGCACCGAGACCACGGCGAGGTCGGCGTCGTTGACCGCCTGGGAGACCTCAGCCGGCAGGGGCCCGGAGTTGCCGATGCAGGTGGCGCAGCCGTAGCCGACGACATTGAATCCCAGCTCGTTGAGGGCGGGCCACAACCCGGCCTTCTCGTAGTAGTCGGTCACGACCTGGCTGCCCGGGGCGGTGGAGGTCTTCACCCAGGGCTTGGAGCGCAGACCCCGGGCGACGGCGTTGCGGGCCAGCAGCCCGGCGGCCATCATCACCGAGGGGTTGGAGGTGTTGGTGCACGAGGTGATCGACGCGATGGCGACGTGCCCGTGGTCCAGCTCAGTGGCGGTGCCGTCGGCCATGGTCACCGGAGTCGGCTTGGAGGACTGGGAGGCGTAGGTGGGCAGGACCTCCTGGAAGGACTCCTTGGCCCGCGACAGGACGATGCGGTCCTGGGGGCGCTTGGGGCCGGCGATGGAGGGCACCACGGTGGACAGGTCCAGCTCGAGGTACTCGGAGTAGACGGGCTCGCGGGCCGGGTCGTGCCACATGCCCTGGGCCTTGGTGTAGGCCTCCACCAGGCGCACGCGCTCCTCGGAGCGGCCGGTCAGGCGCAGGTAGTCCAGGGTGACCTCGTCGATCGGGAAGATCGCGGCGGTGGAGCCGAACTCCGGGCTCATGTTGCCGATGGTGGCGCGGTTGGCCAGCGGCACCTCGGCGACGCCCTCTCCGTAGAACTCGACGAACTTGCCCACCACGCCGTGGGCGCGCAGCATCTCGGTGATGGTCAGCACCACGTCGGTGGCGGTGGCGCCGGCGGGGATGGCGCCGGAGAGCTTGAAGCCCACCACCTTGGGGATGAGCATGGAGACGGGCTGGCCCAGCATGGCGGCCTCGGCCTCGATGCCGCCCACGCCCCAGCCCAGGACGCCCAGGCCGTTGACCATGGTGGTGTGGGAGTCGGTGCCCACGCAGGTGTCGGGATAGGCCTGGGTGACGCCGTCGGCCTCGTGGGTGAAGACGATGCGGGCCAGGTACTCGATGTTGACCTGGTGGACGATGCCGGTGCCCGGGGGGACCACGCGGAAGTTGGACAGCGCTCCCTGTCCCCAGCGCAGGAACTGGTAGCGCTCGGAGTTGCGCTCGTACTCGCGCTCCTTGTTGCGCTCCAGGGATCCGGGTCGGCCGAAGGAGTCGATCTGCACGGAATGGTCGATGACCATCTCGGCGGGGTTGAGGGGGTTGATGACCTCGGGGTCGCCTCCGAGGTCGGCGACCGCCTCGCGCATGGTGGCCAGGTCGACGATGCAGGGCACGCCGGTGAAGTCCTGCATGACGACGCGGGCCGGGGTGAACTGGATCTCCGTGTCGGGCTCGGCGGCCGGGTCCCAGGCGGCCAGGGCGCGCACGTGGTCGGCGGTGATGTTGGCGCCGTCCTCGGTGCGCAGCAGGTTCTCGGCCAGCACCTTGAGGCTGTAGGGCAGGCGCTCCAGGCCGGGGACGGCGTCGAGGCGGTAGATCTCGTAGTCGCGGCCGTCGACGTCGAGGGTGCTGCGGGAGGCGAAGGTGTTGAGGCTGGTCACCGGGGCTCACTTCCAGTTGTCGTACCGATCCGGCCCGTCGCACCGCCTCGGGTCTGTCACGCGGACCTGCGGTGACAGCCAGGCGGAGGGCTGCGCGGATGCTCCGGTGTGGACCGTAGCCCACGGCGTGTCATCCGTTGTCAATACGTAGGGAAGGCTGGCCAAACCCGGCACGCGGCCCGGCGCCCGTCAACCGCATTTGGTGACGCCGGGCGCACGCAACCCCGCTGACGTTCCCCGTTCAGGAGCTCTCGAGCACCGCGATCGTCTCGAAGTGGTGAGTGTGCGGGAACATGTCCAGCGCGCTCATGGAGCTCAGCGCGTAGCCCGAGCGCAGGAGGGTTCCCAGGTCCCGGGCCAGGGCCGCCGGGTCGCAGGCGACCAGGACGATCCGCTCGGTCCCCAGGGCGCCGACGGCCTCGATGACCTCGCGTCCGGCCCCTTGCCTCGGCGGGTCGAGGACGACGACGTCGGGGCGACCACCGGTGAGGGAGCCGGCCAGCTCACGTACCGAGCGGGCGCTCACGCGGCCCGAGACCAGGCGCACAGAGGGCTGGTCGTGAAGCGTGCGGCGGGCGTCGCGAACGGCCTGCTCATTGCCCTCCAGGGACAGGACCTGACCGCGGTCCCCCGCCAGGGCGGCCAGCGGCAGGGTGAACAGGCCGGCCCCTGAATAGAGCTCCAGGACGCGGCTGCCCGCGGCACCATCGAGGTCCGCCCCCAAGGCGCCGCGTACAACGCGCTCGACGAGCACCCGGGGGGCGTCGACGTGGACCTGCCAGAAGCCCTCGGCGTGGACGGAGTAGGTCAGCTCCCCCAGCCCCAGGGCGGAGGCGTCCACGACCTCCCGGACCCGGCGCCGTCCGGTACTGCGGGCCTGGGCGGTCAGGAGCCGCTCGTCGAGCAGGACGACGGGCTCGCCGCCGCTGGGGGCGATGGCCTCGATGCGCATGCCGGGGTGGTAGTGGGCGCGCCAGCGGGAGCGCTCCAGCAGCCCGATCTCGGTGATGGCGTCAACCGCCAGGGGCAGGCGGCGCAGGGGCAGGACCGTCCCGGAGCGGAAGGCGTGCATGCCGGGCCTGCCGTCCTCACCGACCGTCAGGCTCACGCGGGTGCGGGTGGCGGTTCCGGCCAGGGCGCGCCGCCGGGCGCTGCTGGAGGCCTGGGCCGCGGCGTCGGTGGGCATGGGCTCGATCGGCACGGCGGCTGCGCCGGAGGCCTCGGGCAGGGCGGCGACGGCGTCGGCCACCTCCTGCCCGCCGATCCGGCGCAGGCAGTCGGCCAGGACCCAACGCTTCCAGGTGCGCTGGGCGTCCAGGGCCACGTGGGCGAGCTCTCCCCCGCCCACTCCCCCCGGGCCGGCCTCGGGCCAGACGGACTCAACGCGGTCCGGGGATGCCTGGAGGATCTCAACGGCGTCGGCACGCCAGGTCCGCGAGGTCATCTCGGTCAGGCGGGCCCGCACCGTCTCACCGGGCAGGGCGTGGCGCACGAAGATGACGCGACCGCCCGGGTCGCCCACGGGGCGGGCCACGCAGTGCCCGCCGTGCGCGGGAGCCCCCACCGCCAGGGTCAGCTCGCGCGGCTCACCACGGTTGGGGGCGGGCTGGTCTGCGCTCCAGCTGGGCTGGGGGGTCATCGATTCTCCTGGGGGTCGGCACCGACGCCGCCGGCACCGGCGGGGCTGTGCTGGTCGAGGTGGCTGAGGTGACTGAGATGGCTATCGACGTGACGGCGCATGGCGACGTCGGCGTCGATAATGCCCTCGGCAGTGCGGGCGCGCACGCCGTGGTGGATGTGCCGTTGTCCGGGCAGCCCCAGCTGCCAGGGCACGGAGGCCACGACGACGCCGGGGGTGAACAGTAGGACGGTCTTGAGGCGCAGAGCGGTCTGGTTGTGGAGGATCTGCTCCCACCAGTGGCGCACGATGTACTCGGGCAGGAAGACGACGATGAGGTCGCGGGGGGACTCGCGGCGCACCGAGCGCACATAGTTGATGACCGGGCGGGTGATGTCCCGGTAGGGGGAGTCCAGGACTGTCAGGGGCACGGCGATGTCGGCCTCCTCCCAGGCGTCCAGGAGGCGCTCGGCGCCGCCGTCGCCGGTGTCCACCGTCAGGGCCTCCAGGACGGTGGGGTGGGTCGACTGGGCGTAGGTCAGGGCCCGCAGCGTGGGCTGGTGGAGGCGGGAGGCCAGGACGATGGCGTGGACGTGGGCCGGCAGGACGCGGGCGTCGTGGAGGTCGGAGATGGCCACCTCCTCGCTGACTCTGCGGTAGTGCCGGCGGATCCGGTTCATCACCAGGTAGAGCAGCGCCATGATCGTCAGGGTGATCCAGGCTCCCCGGGTGAGCTTGGTGAGCAGGACGATGACCAGGACCGTCCCGGTGCCCAGCACGCCGATGGAGTTGATGATGCGGGCGCGATACATGCGCGAGCGGTCCCTGGGCTCGGTGGCGATGGTCAGCTCGCGGGTCCAGTGACGCACCATGCCCACCTGGGACAGCGAGAAGGAGATGAACACGCCCACGATGTAGAGCTGGATGAGGCGGGTCGTATTGGCCTCGAAGCCGATGAGGAAGGCCACGGCCCCCAGCCACAGAACGATGATGCCGTTGGAGAAGGCCAGGCGGTCACCGCGCTGGGAGAGCTGGCGGGGCAGGAACTCGTCACGGGCCAGGACGCTGGCCAGCACCGGGAACCCGTTGAAGGCGGTGTTGGCGGCCAGCACCAGGATCAGACCGGTGACGGTGGCGACCAGGTAGAACATCGGGCGGAAGCCGGAGAAGACGGTGGCGGCGATCTGTCCGATCGCGGGGTCCTGGTGGTAGCCGTCCCCGATCGGGACGCCGTTGCGCAGGAGCTGGTGGGCCGGGTCCTCCACCATGCGTACGCCGACGGCGCCGGCCAGGTGGATGACGCTCATGAGCATCAGCGCGGCGATCACTCCCAGGAGCAGCAGCGTCGTGGCGGCGTTGCGGGACTTGGGGCGCTGGAAGCTGGGCACACCGTTGGAGATCGCCTCCACGCCGGTCAGGGCCGCGCATCCCGAGGAGAAGGCCCGCAGGACCAGGAAGCCTCCGGCCAGGCCGGTCAGGCCCTGCTCCCAGCCGGCGTGGGTGACGACGTCGAAGCCGGCCGACTCGGCCCGCCCGAGGGTCCCGGTCAGCTCCTGGACGAGCCCGACGACGGCCATGATGCCGATGACACCCATGTACAGGTAGGTGGGAATGGCGAAGGCCCGGCCCGACTCGCGTGAGCCGCGCATGTTGAGCACGGCCAGGACGGTGACGACCGCGACGGCGATCTCCACCTTGTAGGGGACCAGGGCGGGCAGGGCGGCCGCGAGGTAGGAGGTGCCCGAGGACACCGAGACCGCAACGGTCAGGACATAGTCGCTCAGCAGGGCCGAGGCCACCAGGAGCCCGGCGTGGGAGCCGAGGTTGGCCGAGACCACCTCGTAGTCGCCGCCTCCCGAGGGATAGGCGTGGACGGTCTGGCGGTAGGAGGCCACGACGACGGCCAGGACCCCGACGACGGCCAGGGCCACCCACGGCGACAGGGAGGTCGCCGCAACGCCGGCCACGGCCAGGGTGATGAGCACCTCATCGGGGGCGTAGCCCACGGAGGACAGGGCGTCGGAGGCGAATACCGGAAGGGCGATCCTCTTGGGCAGGAGGGTCTCCCCCAGAGCTCCACTGGGAACAGGACGGCCGACGAGAAGCCGCTTGATGCGGTCTGCGAAGTCACGCACGTCTCCAGATGTTACGTCCGCGGCCCGACAACGGAGTACCGTCCTCCTCGTGCACTTCGTCATCATGGGCTGTGGCCGCGTCGGAGCGTCCATGGCTGTTCAGCTCGACCGTATGGGGCACTCGGTGTCCGTCATCGACCGCTCCGCGGACGCCTTCCGCCGCCTGCCCTCGGACTTCAACGGCCGCAAGGTCAAGGGGGTCGGTTACGACCGCGACGCCTTAGAGCAGGCGGGAATCGACGAGGCCTACGCCTTCGTCGCCGTGTCCAACGGGGACAACTCCAACATCGTGGCTGCGCGCGTGGCCAGGGAGAGCTTCGGTGTGGACAACGTCGTCGCCCGGATCTATGACTCTCGGCGGGCCGACGTCTACGAACGCCTGGGCATCCCCACGGTGGCCACCGTGCGTCAGACGGCCGACCAGATGATGCGCCGTATCCTGCCGGGCTCCAGTGCCCGCGAGCTGGAGGACCCCTCGGGCATGGTCGCTCTCATCCAGCCCAATGCCTCCCCGCAGTGGGTCGGTACGACGATCGGGGTGCTGGAGGACCGCCTCAGGGTGCGGGTGGCCTGGATCTCGCGCGATGCCACGGCGCTGCTGCCCGAGACCGCCACCGTCATCCAGGAGCACGACCGACTGCACCTGGCGGTGAGCACCGACCGTATCGGCCAGGTCCGCCGCGCCCTGTCACACGCCCCGACCCAGGAGGCCTGAGCCATGCAGATCGTCATCGCCGGAGCCGGTTCCGTGGGCCGTTCCATCGCCCGCGAGCTCATCAGCCACGGCCACGAGGTGACCCTCGTCGACCGTTCCACCGAGGCCATGCGCATCGCCTCAGTCCCGCAGGCCGACTGGCAGTTGGCCGACGCCTGCGACATCGACGCCCTGGAGCGCGCCGGGGCCGAGACCTGCGACGTCATCGTGGCCGCCACCGGGGACGACAAGGCCAACCTGGTCATCTCCCTGCTGGCCAAGACCGAGTACGGGGTGCCCCGCACGGTCGCGCGCGTCAACAACCCCAAGAGCGAGTGGCTCTTCGATGAGACCTGGGGCGTGGACGTGGCCGTGTCGACCCCGCGCTTCATGACGGCCCTGGTGGAGGAGGCCGTCAGTGTCGGCAGCCTGGTGAGCATCTTCCACTTCCACCAGTCGGGCGCCTCCATGCACGAGCTGACCCTGCCGGAGGACTCACCGGTCATCGGCGAGCTCGTCACCGACATCGAGCTGCCGCCCCACACGGTGCTGGCGGCGATCCTGCGCGACTACCGCCCCATCACACCGGACCGCGACGAGCGCTTCGAGCGCGGCGACGAGCTCATCTTCCTCACGGCGCGGGAGGGAGAGTTCAGCCTGAAGGAGCTGCCTCTCATCTTCACGTGACGGTGGGAGGCGGCGCTACCGCTGGACGGTTGCCTGGGCCTGGGCGATCCGGCTGGGGGCCACCAGCAGCCAGATGAACCACAGGGTCACGGCGTACAGCGGCACGCCCAGGATGAGGCGGGCCGCCCCGAGGTAGGACACCGCCTGGGCGCCGGCCAGGTAGAGGGGCACCTCGACGACGAGCCGCAGGGCGAACATGAGCGTCAGGACCCAGGTGCCCGCGTGGTAGCGGCGCCGAACATGGCGCAGGGCCGGCTCGGTGCGCCAGGCCGAGGGGCGTGCGGCGGGGTCGTCGTCGGCCTGCGGAGCCTCGGCGCGGCCCGAGTCCCGGCTCGTCTGACCGCCCTCGCCGTGAGCCGACTCGTCGGTGACGCGATGCCACAGAGTCATGAGGGCGCCCACGATCGGCCAGCCGATGAGCAGGGAGACCAGGCAGGCGACCAGCCAGGCCGCGTTAATCATGAGGCCGGTGGCGTAGAAGTTGGAGGCGTCGCCGCTGCGCCAGGCCCACAGGGCCGAGACGAGGACCAGCACGGCCCCACCGACGACCTGTGCCGGGGACTGGCGCTGCACCAGGCGGGCCACGAGGCAGATGGCGCTGATGGCCAAGGAGGCGAGCAGGGCCGCCACCAGGGCGGCGGGGCGCACCGCCATGACCAGGACGAACATGAGGGTGGGTACGACGGACTCCAGGATGCCGCGCCACCCGCCCACGGCCGCGATGGCGTCGAAGCGCTGGGAGTCGATGGCCCCCAGGCCCGTCCGGGTGGTTCCAGTGGAACGGCTGCTCATTCGAGGTCCTTCCCGCAGGTGGCTGCCGGTTGCTACTGCCCCGGCCCCAGCAGGCGATAGGCGGGGTTGTGGATCTGCTGGCGGTGGGTGCCGTCGGCGACCCGACCCTCAGCGAGAAGATGGGCCCCCGGCTTGATACCGGGGATGCGTCGCCGGCCCCACCACACCAGGTCGATGCTGCCGGTGCCGTCGTAGAGCTGCCCGACGAGGATGGGCTTGTCCTGGCTCGAGCGGTAGGTGACCGCCTGCAGCACACCGGAGACGCAGGTCCGCTGGCGCGAGGTCAGTGAGCCGATCGGATCGGTGCCCCGCCGGCTGGCGGAGCGCTCCTCATCCTCGGCCTCCAAGTGCTCGCGGCTGGTGCGCAGCGACTCGTAGAGCCGCTTGACCCGCGCCGACAGCGCCCCCATCTAACGCACTTCGGCGACGGTCGGTCCGGGCGCCAGCGGGTCGATGCCGGGCAGATCCTCGACCTCAGGGCCGGTGACGGCCCCGGGCGCGTGCAGGGGCAGGATCTCGCGGGGCGGACGGGCCTGGCCATCGCGGACGACGACGATTCCGCGCAGCACCTCCCGCAGCGCCTGAGCGGAGTGCTCGGAGGAGGCGGCGGGCCCCTGAAGCACACCGCGCAGGAACCAACGGGGGCCGTCGATCCCCAGGAACCGGATCGTGCCGGTCGCCATCGTGCCGTCGGGGCCGCGCATGGGCAGGTGAGCGACCAGCTCGGTGCCGTGCTCCCCGTGGCTCTCCTCGTAGCGGGCACCGTTCCCGGCAAGCTCGTTGGCGATGTCACCGCGCAGCTCGTCCCAGATGCCCGCGGTGCGCGGCGCGGCGAAGGCCCGCAGCTCAAGCGCCGAGCCACCCAGCGCCAGGACGACGGCGGTGACGGTACCGTCGGGCGCCTGCTCCAGGCGCAGCTGCATCCCGTCGACGGCCGGGACCTGCAGCGCGCCCAGGTCGATGCGGGGCACCTCCTCCTGGTCCTCGGGCAGCTCACTGAGGTCCCAGGGTCCGGAGGCGGCGGCCCCGTCGAGGGCGTCGTCGCCGAGGTCGCGCCCGAGGACGGACTCGTCAGAATCGGTGGTTGCGTCGTCACGACGGCGCGAGAACAGTCCCATGGGGATCTCCTGAGTTGGGTGGGAGCGTCAGCCGGCGCAGTCGGCGCACACCGGAAGACCGGTCGCCTCGTCGACGAAGGCCAGCTGGCTGCGGTGATGGACGAGGAAGCACTCCGAGCAGGTGAACTCGTCCTCGAGCTGGGGCACGACGTGAACGCTCAGCTCCTCCCGGGACAGGTCCGCCCCGGGAAGCTCGAAGCCCTCGGCGGCCTCGTTCTCGTCCTCCTCGATCGCGGCGGATGACTGGTCCTTCTGCCGCGAGGTCAGCTCTTCGATGGAATCGGCCTCGGGCTCGTCATCATTCTTGCGCGGGGCGTCGTAGTCGGTCGCCATGGCCTCGTCACTCTTTCTGTCGACGGCTCTCGGGTGACCTTCACAAGGCGGGAGCTGAGCCGTGCACGCGCGCCGGCGTCGTGCCGACGATTCGGCGCCCCCGTCCCGGAAGGCACGCGCACAATAGCACCGCCAGGTGGGCCGTCAAGCCAAATCGCCCGACGAAGGAGCACGATTGGTTTGCGGTGCGCCCGACCCGAGGGATTTCACGAGGGTATTCACACGTGGTTCACATGTGGCACACCGCTGCGCCTCCCACGGCTGGGCGCCTGCGGATGGCAGGCTGTGAGGCACAGTGGAGCATATCGTGCTGACACGGGATGAAGGAGGCCCCGCCCATGGTCGAACTCGAGCTGCTGGGTGCCAACGGTGACACGATTGTCATGACCGACGAGGACGGCGAGCGTTACAGCATCGTCGTCGACGACGCCCTCAGGGCCGCGGTGCGCCGTGACCGCGGAGCGATCCTGCCCCCGTCGGGGACGGTCGCCGAGGCGCCGGCGCCCCTGCGCCCCCGGCAGCTCCAGGCCTACATGCGCGCCGGCGCGACCGCCGCCGAGGTGGCGATCAGCACGGGCATGGACGTCGAGCACGTGCGCCGTTTCGAGGGGCCGGTGCTCGCCGAGCGCCAGTGGGCCGTCTCTCAGGCCCAGTCCTGCCGGATCGGCTGGGAGAAGGACTCCCCCCTGCTCGGCGAGCTGGTGGTGGATCGCCTGGCCACGCGCGGCGTCGCCCCCTCCAGCCTCGAGTGGGACGCGCTGCGCGAGGGCCGCGACCCCTGGCTCATCATGGTGACCTTCGTGCAGTCCGCCGAGGAGAAGCAGGCGCGCTGGTCACTGGACCTGACCGCCCGCGCGGTTCACGCCCTGGACGACGAGGCGCGCTGGCTCACCGAGGCCGGAGCGGGAACTAAGCGCCCGGCCGTCTTCGACCAGGACTCCAAGGCCCCCGGGGCCTCCGCCTCTGCGCCGTCGGCCCAGTCGGGGCACTCCCCCGCGGCCGCGGGCTCAGCGGCCGGCAGCGCGGCCTCGGCGGCCTCCGCCCCGGCTGCGGCCTCCGGCGAGTCCACCGGGCTGGCCGTCGAGATGCCCGCCGGGATGCTGCCGGTTCGGGAGTACGGTCGCCCCACCAGTGGCGCCATGTCAGCCGACGACACCGACGCACTGCTGGCCGACCTGGCCTCCAGCCGGGGCCGGCGCGTCGAGGTGGAGATGCCCCAGGACGACGACCTGAGCGGCTTCGCCGGGGAGGGGAACGCGGATGAGGACGCCTTCACCGATCCTCACGGCATCGACTACACCAGCAGCCCTGAGAGCCCCGAGGTCCCCTCACCCCCGGCCCGGGGCATGGAGGAGCGCCACGCCGAGGCCGGTTCCAGGGCCGACGATGAGTCCTTGGAGCAGACCGCGGGCCTGAGCGCGCAGGTCTACTCGATGTCGGAGCGCAGGCGTCTGCACACCGGCAACCACCCGGCCGGAACCCGGCTGGTGACGGCCTCCAGCGCTCCCTCGGCGGCGCCGTCCGCCCCGAGCCCCTCGGTGGAGCGCATCCCCGTGGGACGTCGAGCACCGCTGGGGGCTGACAGCCCCACTGAGCCGGTGCCGGAGATCCCCATGCCCTCGCGCTCCGAGGTCCTAGCCAAGGCCTCCCCCGGCCCGTCGGCCGCCTCTGCGGCGGGTGCGCAGGAGCCCCTGCCCGACATGCCCAGGACGCCTCCGGCCAAGAAGAAGTCCCGCCGTCGCTCACGGCGCTCCGTACCCTCTTGGGACGAGATCGTCTTCGGAGCCAGGCCTGAGTAGCCCCTGAGTAGCTCCCGAGTAGCCGGGCCCTCAGGCCTCGGTGATGAGCAGCGGCACCTCGGTCTCGGCCGGGGTGAAGGATCCGTGGACGCCGGGCATGGCGATGGCGGCCTCGGAGTGGACCCGGGGGTCCACGAGGACCCAGTTCTCGGCCATAGCCACGACGACGTCCCCGACGACGCCCCGTGCTCGCGCGCCAAGGACACCCAGGTGCTCACCGGCCTGCTCCCTGGTCCCGATCCACATCGCCCGCTCCCCCAGGACGCGGCGGTAGCGCTGAACCACCTCGGCGGCCAGGTCCACGTCGCCGTCGGCCACGTGCAAGTGCGTCAGCCTGGGCTCGCCGGCCACGGCGACGACGTCACGAACGAGCTCGCGATGAGCGCTCAGGTCGATGCGGTGGTCGGGATCGGTGTCGACCATGCCATGGTCGGCACTGAGGAGGATCCTGGTTCCGGCGGGGACACGGCGGGCCAGCTCGGCCATGGCGGCGTCGAGGCGCTCGAGCTGGGTCAGCCACTGCTCACTGAGCCACCCGTGCTTGTGCCCGGTCTTGTCCAGCTCGCCGACGTAGAGGTAGACCAGCGGGGTGCCTCGGCGCAGGGCGCCGGCGGCCAGGCCGGGCCGGTCCTCCAGCCGGTCGGCCCCCAGGTGCGAGGCGCCTCGTAGAGCGGCCTCGGTCAGGCCGGAGCCGGCAAACCGGCTCGGTCCGATGCTCACCGCGCTCCCGACCGGGAGACGTTCGAAGATCGTGGGCACGTCCTGCCAGGACCTGGGGCTGGGAACGTTGTCCCCCTTCCAGGTGATGAGGCTGAGGACCTGATCGGGGCCGGGGTGGGCGGAGGCGTCAAGAGGGGGCCCCAGGCGGGGGTTGAGCACCGAGTAGCCGACCATGCCAGTTGTTCCGGGCAGGGCGGAGGTGCCCAGCATGGTCAGGGCCGCAGCCGTCGTCGAGGGTCGGCAGGTGAGGATTCCTGCGCCGGCGGCGATGGCGGCCTCGCGCTGCGCCAGCCACTGGCGCAGGGTGGGAGTGTGCCCGCGACGCTGACGAAGCATCTCCAGGCCCAGACCGTCCACGAGGACGACAACGGTTCCCGGGCCGCCACCCGCCTCCCCGGGCTCACCGGCCGGCTCGATCCCCCAGCTGCGGGCGACCGCGCGTGCCCGGGCGTCGGAGACGACTGGTTCAGCGGGGCCTCCGGTGGGGCTGAGGACGGCATCACGGCCGGTATCGCCGTCGTGATCGGTGTCAGCCAGGCTCAGTCCGGCACTGACGGCGCCCACCGCCAGGACGTAGCGGAGCGCCGGATCCTGCGGACAGTCGGGGGCGGGTGCCGATGCGGGCTGCCTGCCGGCGGTCTGGCCTCCCATCCCCGGCCCCGTCACAGGGCGGCGGCGCGGGCCGCCATCTGCGAGAGCCGGCCGGCGAAGGTCTCGGCGCGGGCCAGGGCGGCGGCGCCCTCCACGCCCGCGGCCACGCGGATGACGACGTCGTCGGGCACGGACACGCCGGTCATGCCGTGGTCGGCCTGGCAGTCGGGGTCTGCGCAGGTGGCCGGCTCCATGTCGATACGGCGCACCGAGCCCCAGGAGACTGCGATCGTCATCTCGGTGAGGGTTCCACCGCCCCGGGCAGGGTCCGCCACGCCGCGGGTCAGGGCCATGGAGCGGATACGGCTGAGTGGGACGGCCTCGCTGGTGGCCAGGGCGCCGGGGCTGCCGTCGTCGCGAGGGGTGTCGTCAACGTGGACGATGATGAGGCGGCTGGGGGTCAGGGCCAGGACGGTCAGGTGGCGGTGGACCGCCTCGGCGAAGGTGGTCTCGGACTGGACCATGCCGGAGAGGATCTCCTCCTCGCCCGTGGCCAGGCGGAGGGTGTCGAGCACCAGCTCGGGGTAGTAGCCGGCGAGCTCCACCTGCTGCACCAGGTCTGCGAAGGCCTCCTGGGACGCCTCGTGCGAGGCGGGACCGGTGGCCGAGCTGCGGCCTGAGTGGGTCGTCATGGTCGCCATTGTGCCATCGTCCGCCCCTGCGCCGTCGAGCACCGATGTGCCCTTGCTCGAGGCGGGCCGATCGCTGCCGGCTAGCGCGTCTGACCTGTCACGCCCGGGTGTCGTGGTTTGTTTTCGGCCCGATTCCTCGGAGAATGCGCCTATGCCGAAGTCTGCCACCACCCGGACTCCTCCCCCGACCGACGGGGAGATCGTCGATCTCGACCTGTCCACGGAGATGCGCACCAGCTTCCTGGAGTACGCCTACTCCGTCATCTACGCGCGCGCCCTGCCTGACGCCCGCGACGGGCTCAAGCCGGTTCAGCGCCGCATCCTGTTCCAGATGGATCGGATGGGGCTGCGCCCGGACCGTCCGCACGTGAAGTCCTCCCGGGTCGTGGGCGATGTCATGGGGCGGCTCCACCCTCATGGGGACACCGCGATCTATGAGGCGCTGGTGCGCCTGGCCCAGCCCTTCACGATGCGCCTGCCGCTCATTGACGGTCACGGCAACTTCGGCTCTCTGGACGACGGGCCGGCGGCCCCCCGCTACACCGAGGCGCGCCTGGCCGCCTCGGCCCTGGCGCTGACGGCGGACCTGGATGAGGACACGGTCGACTTCTCCCCCAACTACGACTACACGCTCACCGAGCCCGAGGTGCTGCCGGCGGCCTTCCCGAACCTGCTGGTCAATGGCGCGGCGGGTATCGCGGTGGGTATGGCCACGAACATGCCGCCGCACAACCTGGTGGAGGTGGTGGCCGCCGCCCGGCACCTGCTGACTCACCCGGAGGCGACTCTGGAGGAGCTCATGGCCTTCGTGCCGGGGCCGGACCTGCCCGCCGGCGGCATGATCGTGGGCCTGGACGGAATCCGGGAGGCCTACCGCACGGGGCGCGGCAAGTTCCTCACGCGGGCCACCGCTCACGTGGAGTCCGTCTCCCCGCGCCGCAAAGGCATCGTGGTCACCGAGCTGCCCTACATGGTGGGGCCGGAGAAGGTCATTGCCCGCATCAAGGAGGCGGTGGGCTCCAAGAAGCTCCAGGGCATCACCGACGTCGCCGACCTCACTGACCGCAAGCACGGCACCCGCCTGGTCATCAGCGTCAAGAACGGCTACAACCCCGAGGCCGTCCTGGCCCAGCTCTACAAGCACACGCCGCTGGAGGACTCCTTCGGCATCAACAACGTCTCCCTCGTGGACGGTCAGCCTCACACCCTGGGGCTGCGCGAGCTGCTGGAGGTGTTCGTGCGCCACCGCCTCACGGTGGTCACCCGGCGCACCCGGTTCCGCCTGGGCAAGCGTCGCGAGCGCGCCCACCTGGTGGACGGCCTGCTCATCGCCATCCTCGACATCGATGAGGTCATCGCCGTCATCCGCTCCTCCGACGATGCCGCCACGGCGCGCACCCGGCTCATGCAGGTCTTCGACCTCACCGAGCCGCAGGCCGGCTACATCCTTGAGCTCCAACTGCGCCGGCTCACGAAGTTCTCGGTGATCGAGCTGGAGAAGGAGCGCGACGAGCTGGCCCGCGAGATCGAGGCCCTCGAGGCGATCCTGGCCGACGACGTGCTGCTGCGGCGCGTGGTCTCCCGTGAGCTGGCGGCCGTGGCCGAGCAGTTCGGCACTCCGCGGCGCACGGTGCTGCTGGAGGCCTCCGGCGAGCGCGTGACGTCGTCGGCTGCTGCTACGACTGCGGACGACGCCTCCGCCTCAGGCGGCGAGACGAAGCGGGCCGGTACCTCCGCTCAGCCGATGACGCTCATGCCCAGCGCCTCCCCGGTGCCGCTGACCGTCCCCGACGACCCGTGCCGGGTGGTGCTGTCTGCCACCGGACTGGTGGCGCGCACGGCCGGCGCCGAGCCGGTGGCCCGCACCGGTGGGCGCCAGCCCCACGACGCCCTGGCCTCCCAGGTGGCCACCACGGCGCGTGGACGCATCGGCGCGGTCACCGACACCGGGCGGCTGGTGCTGCTCGACGTCGTCTCCACCACGGAGGTACCCCGCACCGAGGGGGCCCCGGGGCTGGCAGGTGCGACTCAGATTCGCCAGCTGGTGGACATCGAGCCGGAGGAGAAGGTGGTGGGGCTGGTCCCGGTGGGGTCGGCCGACAACCCGCCGATCGTCCTGGCCACGGCTGAGGGCGTCATTAAGCGGGTCAAGCCCGGCGATGAGCCCAGGAACGCTGAGAGCTGGGAGGTCATCTCCCTGTCCGAGGGTGACCGGGTGGTCTTCGCCGGCACCGCGGCGGATACGGACTTCCTGGCACTGGTGACCTCCGACGCCCAGCTGCTGCGGTTCCAGGCCGCCAAGGTGCGCCCGCAGGGACGGGGTGCCGGCGGCATGGCGGGGATCTCGCTGCATGAGGGTGCCCGGGTCATCGCCGGCGCGGCGGTTCCTGAGGAGCTCCTGGCCGAGGCCGTCGTGGTGACGGTGGCGGGCTCCGAGGGCTCGCTGCCGGGTACCGGTGGAGGCAGTGTCAAGGTCACCCCCTTGGATCGCTACCCGGCAAAGGGACGGGCCACGGGCGGGGTCCGTTCGCACCGGTTCCTGCGCGGTGAGGACGAGCTGGTCGTGGCCTGGGTGGGGGTGGCCCCGCCTAGGGCGCTGCGCGAGGGCGGCAAGCCGGTCGCGCTGCCGGAGCCCGATGAGCGGCGCGACGGCTCTGGCTCACCGCTGCCGGCCCCCATCATCGGAATCGGCTGACGGGGCCTGTCGCAGCAGCGTCCTGGGGATCCGCCCGCGAGCGGGGCCGCTGTGCCTACAGTGGCGCATGGCCGATCAACCCTCCGCAGACCTGTTCATCAGGGATGCGCGCATCGTCCCTTTCCGGTCCCGCACCGAGCTGAGGGCGCTGCGCCGAGGTGACCCGCACCCTGGCGCCCTGGCCGCCCCGCCGCCCCCGGGTGAGCCCGTGGATGTACGCATCGAGGCCGGCCGGGTCGTCGAGGTGGGACAGGGGCTGAGTGCTCCCGGAGCACGGGTCTTTCAGGCCGAGGGCTCCTTCCTCGTTCCCGGCCTGTGGGACGCTCACGCCCACCTGGACATGGAGGCGGCGCGCTCGGCGCGTATTGACACGCTGGCCACCCGCAGCGCCGAGGAGGCCCTGGAGCTGGTGGCCCGGGCGCTGCGGGATCATCCGGCCGGTTCACGGCCGGCCACGATCCAGGGCTTCGGGCACCGTCTGTCCAACTGGCCCCGGGTGCCCACAGTGGCCGAGCTCGACGCCGTCACCGGGGAGATTCCCACGCTGCTCATCTCCGGGGACGTGCACTCCGGGTGGCTGAACTCGGCGGCGCTGCGTGTCTTCGGCCTACCGGGGGCCAGTGCCCAGGACCCGGGGGCGCCGATGAAGGAGGATCCGTGGTTCGCCCTGCTGGACCGCCTCGATGAGGTCCCGGGAACGCGCGAGCTGCGGGAGTCCGGCTACCGGCAGGTCCTGGCTGACATGATTTCCCGGGGTATCACCGGTGTGGTGGACATGAGCTGGTCGGAGGATCCCGATGACTGGCCGCGGCGCCTGCGGGCCATGGCGGAGCAGGGCGTTCTTCCCCAGGTGCTGCCCCGGATCCGCATCGGGGTCTACCGCGACAAGCTGGAGCACTGGATCGCCCGGGGCCTGCGTACCGGGACCGCGCTGGCCGGCTCACCCCGCCTGCCCGACGGCTCCCCGGTGCTGGTGCAGGGGCCGCTCAAAGTGATCGCAGACGGCTCGATGGGCTCGGGCAGCGCCCACATGTGCCAGCCCTACCCTGCCGAGCTGGGCCTGGAGCACGCCTGCGGCGTGGTCAATATCGACCGAGCCGAGCTCACCGACCTCATGGCCCGTGCCTCCCGGCAGGGTTATGAGATGGCTATCCACGCCATCGGGGACGCGGCGGTCGACGACGTCGCCGCGGCCTTCGCGCACTCGGGTGCCGCCGGGCGCCTGGAACACGCCCAGCTGCTGCCGGCCGACGCCCTCGACGAGCCTGACGGGGCGCTCAGGCGCCTCGTGGGCTGCGGCATCGAGCTGTCGGTTCAGCCGGCCCACCTCATTGACGACTGGGCGGCCGTGAGCCGGGTATGGCCGGGACTGGAGGGGCGCACCTACGCCTTCGCAGACATGGTGGCCGCCGGAGCGCTGCTCCAGCTGGGATCGGATGCGCCGGTGGCGCCCCTGGACCCGTGGCTGGCCATGTCGGCGGCCGTGGGGCGCTGGACGCCGGACGGGTCGGTGTGGTCACCGGATCAGCGGCTGACGGCCGAGGAGGCGCTGGCGGCCAGTGTCAACGGGGCCGGCTCGGTGGCGGTGGGTTCTCAGGCCGACCTGGTGCTCCTGGCAGAGGACCCCCTGCGCCTGGGGGCCGAGGAGCTGGCGGGCGTTCGCCCAGTGGCCACCGTGGTGGCCGGAGCCGTGGCCCACCTGCACGGGTGAGCCTCCCGGGAGATGAACGCCCCGCTCAGACGTCGAGGGCGTAGAGGATGGTGCCGCGGGTGGGCACGTAGCCCAAGGACTCATACAGGTCCACGGCACCGCTGGGGTTGTCGGTGTCGACGCCGGCGGCGGCGTACTCCATGCCGTCGGCGGCGTAGGCGCGCATGGCGGCCACCAGCAGCGCGGGCCCGATCTGGCGGTGGCGGTAGTCGCTGAGGACCCCGAGCACGTCGGTGTAGCCCTCACGCCAGCCCAGGGCCTGCCAGTCCTGCTCGTAGCGACCCGAACGCAGGTACCCGGCGACACGGGCCCGGTCCCCCGAGCGATCCATGGCCACGAAGCTCCACTGGGGGGCGAAGTAGGCGCTGCCGGCGGTCCAGTCCTCGGGGGTGACGTTCTCCGTCTCCCAGGTCTCGGCCATGGCCTGGTTGTAGGCGCGCCGGACGTCATCGTCGATCTCGGGGGTCCACGGGTCGATGGTGATGAAGCCGTCCAGGTCCACCTCGGGGATCTCGTCGCCGAGGAATCGGCGCACCTCCCGGTACCAGCGCATCGGTTCGAAACCCATGTCCGCCAGGTGCCCTTGCATGCGCTCGTCGTCCGCCATGACGGTGGTGACCACGTGGGCGGGGATCTGGACCGCGCCCTTACGCGGCACGGAGCCGGCCCGCTCGGCGCCCACGAGGTGGCGGGCCCGCTCGGCCTGCCAGTGCAGGAGGGCGCGTCCGATGCCGCGGTTGCGCAATGCCGGGTCCACGGTGCCGGTCATAGAGGCGTAGATCTCCCCGGCCGGGCGCAGGCGTACCAGCCCGAAGGCGCGCATGACGCCATCGGTGTCGCGCCCGGCGACCCCGGAGTAGGTGGGGTCGAGGAAGTACTCGGCCGTCTCCTGCTCACTGGTGCGGTAGGGCGGGTTGTCGACGTCCTCGGCCCGGGCGATGAGCGCGGCCAGCTCGTGGTTGTCCTCCGGGCCCAGCGGCCGCCAAGTCAGCTCCCGTGACAGGGCCGAGCGGGGCCCCGGGCGCAGGATGGGCCACGGTGAGGATCCCGCCCGGCGGATGCCGTAACCGGGTGTCATCAGCACACCTCCCTCATGAGGACGAAGAAAGACGATCAGTCAGTGAACGACGAGCCTCGACCTTCGGCGGGCCGTGACACGAAGGTTACCGACCTTACCTGAAGGAGCGGCCGAGATCTGACGCGGGGGGTCAGGCGTCAATGCGCTCACGATCCACGTCACGGGCGCCTTCGACGATGAAGTCGCGGCGGGGCTCGACCGATGAGCCCATAAGGAGCTCGAAGACGGACTCGGCCTCCATGATCTGGGCCTCGTCCCCCAGGGTGATGCGCCGCAGGGTCCGGTGCTGGGGCTCCATGGTGGTCTCGGCGAGCTGGTGGGCGTCCATCTCCCCCAGCCCCTTGTAGCGCTGGGGCTCCTTGAAGCTGCGCCCCGCGCGCTCCAGGCGGCGCAGGGTGGTGACGAGCTCCTCGTCGGAGTAGGTGTAGATGATCTCCTTCTTGCGCCGCCCTGAGCCAGAGACCTCGATGCGGTGCAGGGGCGGGACGGCGGCGAAGACCCGGCCCGCCTCGATCATGGGGCGCATGTAGCGGAAGAAGAGGGTCAGCAGGAGGGTGCGGATGTGGGCGCCGTCGACGTCGGCGTCGGTCATGAGGATGACCTTGCCGTAGCGGGCGGCCTCCAGGTCGAAGGTGCGTCCGCTGCCGGCACCGACCACCTGGATAATGGCCGAGCACTCGACATTGCGCAGCATGTCGGCCTGGGAGGCCTTCTGCACGTTGAGGATCTTACCGCGGATCGGCAGGAGCGCCTGGAACTCGGAGTCGCGGGCGTTCTTGGCGGTTCCCAGGGCGGAGTCTCCCTCGACGATGAACAGCTCGGAGGCGGCGACGTCGTCGCTGCGGCAGTCGGCGAGCTTGGCCGGCAGGGAGGAGGTCTCCAGGGCGGTCTTGCGGCGGGTGATCTCCTTGTGCAGGCGCGCTGAGACGCGGGCGCGCATCTCACCGACGATCTTCTCCTCCAGGGCGCGCGCCTGGGTCTTGAGGTCCCGTTTGGAGGAGGTCAGCAGGGCGGTGAGCTCGCGCTCGACCACCTTGGAGACGATCTGGCGCACGGGCCCTGTGCCCAGGACCTCCTTGGTCTGGCCCTCAAACTGGGGCTCGGGCACGCGCACGGTGATGACGGCGGTCAGGCCCGCCATGATGTCGTCCTTCTCGACGCGGCCGTCCTTGGCGGTGAGCTTCAGGGCCCGGGAGTCGGCCTCGATGCGTTTGCGCAGCACCTTGGTGAGGGCCTGCTCGAATCCGGTCAGGTGAGTGCCGCCCATGGGGGTGGCGATGATGTTGACGAAGGAGCGCTCCGTGGTGTCGTAGCCGATCCCCCAGCGCAGGGCGACGTCGACCATGCAGGTGCGCTCGACCTCCACGGGGCGCAGGTGCCCGCTGGCGCGGTCGAGCTGTTGGACGGTCTCGGTGTAGGTGCCCTCGCCGGTGAGGCGGAAGGTGTCGGTGACTGAGCCGTCGGAGGCCAGGAAGTCGACGAAGTCGGCGGTGCCGCCCAGGGCCTGGAAGACCTCGATGCCGTCGTCATCGCCGGTGTCGAACAGGTCGCCGCGGTTCTCGGTGGCGTTCTTGGCGGCCGCCCGCAGGGTGACCTCGTGGACGGCGTCGTCGGTCTCGCCGGCGTCGGCGGCCGGCGTGGTGGAGGCGGCGATGGCCTCGGCCTCGGGGCGCTTGTCCTCCAGGCGCAGGGTGAGGCCCGGAACGAGAAAGCTGGTCTGACGCAGGCGGGCGCGCAGGGCGGCGGCGTCGTACTCGGTGGGCTTGGGGAAAATCTGGGGGTCGGCCCAGTAGCGGACCCGGGTTCCGGTCACGCCGCGGCGCACCTTGCCGATGACGCGCAGCTCGGAGGCCTTCGTGAACCCGGTGAAGGGTGAGGAGGGGCTGCGCCCGGCAGAGTCGTCGAATATGCCGGGCTCGCCGCGGTGGAAGCTCATGGCGTAGGTCTTGCCGCCGCGGTCGACCTCGACGTCCATGCGCTCGGCCAGGGCGTTGACGACGGACGCCCCCACACCGTGCAGGCCGCCGGCGGCACCGTAGGAGCCTCCGCCGAACTTCCCGCCGGCGTGCAGCTTGGTGTAGACGAGCTCGACGCCGGTCAGGCCGGAAGAGGGCTCGATGTCCACGGGCACGCCGCGCCCGTTGTCGCGCACCTCGATGGAGCCGTCATCGTGGACGGTCACTGAGATGTCGTCGCCGTGCCCCTCAAGGGCCTCGTCGACGGCGTTGTCGACAATCTCCCACACGCAGTGCATGAGACCGCGCTGGTCGGTGGAGCCGATGTACATTCCCGGGCGCTTGCGTACGGCCTCGAGCCCCTCCAGGACGGAGAGGTGGCGGGCGGAGTAGTCGCCCCGGCTGGTCTTGTTCTCAGATGAGGGCACGCTGGGAATCTAGCCGATCAGTGCCGCCGGCGCCTTGTGCCCCGCCGCGGTGCGCGTGTGGCGTCTTGCGTCATGCAGCCACACCCAAGGCCGTTGGGACCCCTACGTCAGCGGAAGGGCGGGGCTCACCCGCGCGCTGCCGATCCCGCGGTCGGCCTTGCCCAGCCGGAAGCGCACCCGCATCTTGAGCACGGTGCCGGAGACGGCCCGCCCGTCCACCAGCCCCTCGGCGGGCAAGAGCGTGAAGGTCCATCGCTCGGCGTAGTCGGAGTCGGGGACGAGTCCGGGCGGGCACTGCAGGAGGCGGGCTCCCCAGATCTGACGAGTCATGAGGGTGCGGGTGTCGACGCCGTCGACCTCGAAGAGCTCCGCGGCGGCGGTGACGTCCTCATGGCTTCCCGCCGATATCCCGTACTGGCCGACGACGCCGGCGACCACCATCCAGCCGTCCTTGGCCAGCGTGGTCCCGCCAGGACCGGTGGAGCCGGCGAGGTCGGCCCCCTCCCCCAGAGCCGGGTCGACGAGGTCCTCGGCCAGATCGGGCTGCTGACCCCGGCGGATGCCAAGGTCCATGGCCCCACGGGTGTCGAGCCGGTTGCTGGCCGGGATCGCCAGGAGCCCGTAGTCGACGTCGTCGGAGAAGCGGAAAGGGGCGAAGTGCTCCCTTAAGCGGGCCACGGTGCGCTCGGCCCGCGCCCAGCGGGCACCGGCACCAGCGCCGGCACCGCCTCCGTCTCCTGCGCCCTCGTCCAGGCACTCGGCGACGACCTCGGCGGGCGGTCGCAGCCCTACGGCCTCCAGCCTCTGTCGAAGGGCCGCGTTGGTCGCCCAGCCCGAGCGCTCCAGGCGCGCGATCTCGCGGTCGCGAAACTCCTGCACCACTGACATCCTGACGGCTCCCTCCCGAGTCCTGCGCTGTGACAGCTCGCCACGGCTGCTCTTCAGCATTCACCCGATCGGTCGGCTCTGTGGTGACGTGCGCCATGACGCCGGTGCGCCGTGGGCGAAAGCGCGTGCGCCTCAGGCGGAAACAGCCGCCTCTGACGGGTGAAGGCGTCTGCGTCATGATGCAATGCAGTCCATGAGCACAACCGGAACCTCAACCGCCACCCAGGCGGTGACCACCCTGGATGAGCAGACCACTCCTGCCGCCGACTCCGCCGAGCGCCCGCTGACCACAGCCGACCGCTGCGACGTCTGCGACGCACAGGCCTACGTCCGAGTCGTCATGCTGACCGGCGAACTCTTCTTCTGCGGCCACCACGCCCGCAAGCACGCAGACAAGCTCAAGGAGGTCGCCCTGCTGTTCCAGGACGAGACCTCGAGCCTGACCGCCGGCAGCTGACGCCGTCGGCCGGCCGGCTCGGCCGATAACCCGGCCAACGTGGACTTTTTCACTGAGGTCGGCACTGCGATTCACTGAGCATCACAGCCGTTTTCTACCGGATGCCGCATATCCTCGTTCCTGAGGCTTACTCTTGCTCCCGCCCCGAGTCTCCCGACGCAGAGCCTCGCCCTGATCGAAGCATCCTGCCCCGCATCCAGGCTTGACGAAGCCGCATCCCCTCAAGGAACTGTCTGTGAAACGCTCCCTCCGCGTCATGACCGCCTCTACCCTGCTCGTCCTCTGCGGCGCACTCGCGCTTTCCGGATGCTCCGGTTCCACCGGCTCCAGCGCCTCCTCCTCAGCCAACACCGCCTCGGCGGGCGCGAAGGCTGCAGGTCCGGTCATCATCGATCTGCGTTCGGCTGAGGAGTTCAAGAAGGGGCACCTGGAGGGGGCCGTTAACTACGACTTCTCCTCGGGTGATTTCTCCAGCCAGATCTCGGGCCTGGACCGCAGCTCCCAGTACCAGCTCTACGGCTCCGCCGACCAGCCCAAGATGGCCAGCGCCGTCATGCGCAACGCCGGCTTCTCCAGCGTCACCGAACTGGGAACCCTCGACGCCGCCAAGAAGACCACCGGGGCCAAGGTCGTCACCGACTGAGGCCCCTCCGCTCAGTCCCCGGCGGTCGCGTCCAACATGGTTTTGACCGTATCAGTGAAGTAGGGACCTCGGTTCACACCGTCCAGCGGCCGCCACAGGGAGGTCACCGACCTCACGTAACCGAGCCCGGTGGACTCGTTGTAGCGGTAGAGCCAGGGCCCGCCTGAAGCCCCCATACCGAAGTCGCAGCCCTCGACTTTCAGCTTGCCCTCCGACTGCTCCGTGGTCCTGACGCAGGAATGGACAGTGCTACTGCCGTCGGGGGTCGTCTTGTTGGTGGGGTATCCGAAGATCGTGGCTCGGAAAACGTAACTGCCTCCCCACGCCAGCCCGTATCCACCCACGACATCGGCAACAGGCTTGTTGGCGTCCCCACCGTTGTTGAGCGTCACGTAGGCGACGTCGCTGCTGTAGTCAGTCTGATCGGCTCGCCAGCTGTTGAAAGTGCGTATTGAACGAACCGTCCATACTCCCACCGGATCCGGGTCGGCCTGGGTGCGGTCATAGTCCGGCACGAAGACCGCATCCTTCACCCACCCTTCCTCGGCGTTGTAGACGCAGTGAGCCGCCGTGATGACGACGCTCTTGGACGGGGTACTGAGCACCGAGGCGGTGCAGTAGGTGTTGTCAGAGGCGTAACCGTTGAAGAACAGCTTCCCCTTGGCCCTGGCGGGCGGTGTCGCTCCCTCATCAGCAACCGGGGCGACGGGCTCAGTCATTGCCGCCGGATCCGTGGAGCTGGAGCTGTCACCATTGTTGCCGTCGGCCACCGACCGTTCTTGAGTCGAGTCATCAGCCGCAGGAGAATCCAGGGACTTGGAGGCAGCCATACGCTCATGTGTCCAGTAATTCAGAACGTTCTGGTCCGGTGCATGGTTCACTGTGGTCGCAGGCAGCTCATCGGGAATCGGCTCTGCGCTCCTACCGAAGCTGGTGGGCGCGGTCACCGCCATCGAAGCAGCCTCAGCTCCCCCTGCCAGCACCGGCTCAGCGCCATGAGCCGACGGGGAGACCAGGGACAGTGGGACCATTCCTGCCGCCGCCAGCATGAGTACTGCAGCAGCAGTCATCGGTCTGCACAATCGAGCAGTTCTCTTCATTGGTTCGCTCCCGATGTGACGTAGTTATTTACCTTCATCCAACGGAAGAAACCTACCACTATTACTACCGTTCGGTCTGCCGAAGGAACCGAGCATCAGGCACGTCGATAACGGCGTCGGCCCCGGAACCTCATGGGTATCGGGGCCGACGCCGTTGACACGAAGGAGCCGGGAGTGCCCTTCGTCAGAGGCAGTCCGCTCAGTCCAGGTAGTCGCGCAGGACCTGGCTGCGCGAGGGGTGGCGCAGCTTGGACATGGTCTTGGACTCGATCTGGCGGATGCGCTCCCGGGTGACCCCGTAGACCTTGCCGATCTCATCGAGGGTCTTGGGCTGGCCATCGGTCAGACCGAAACGCATGGAGACCACGCCGGCCTCACGCTCCGAGAGGGTGTCCAGCACGGCGTGGAGCTGCTCCTGCAGGAGGGTGAAGCTCACCGCGTCGGCCGGGACCACGGCCTCGGAGTCCTCAATGAGGTCGCCGAACTCGGAGTCCCCGTCCTCACCCAGGGGGGTGTGCAGGGAGATCGGCTCGCGGCCGTACTTCTGGACCTCGACGACCTTCTCCGGGGTCATGTCCAGCTCGACGGCCAGCTCCTCCGGGGTGGGCTCACGTCCCAGGTCCTGGAGCATCTGGCGCTGCACGCGGGCGAGCTTGTTGATGACCTCGACCATGTGCACCGGGATGCGGATGGTGCGGGCCTGGTCCGCCATCGCGCGGGTGATGGCCTGGCGGATCCACCAGGTGGCGTAGGTGGAGAACTTGAAGCCCTTGGTGTAGTCGAACTTCTCCACGGCGCGGATGAGGCCCAGGTTGCCCTCCTGGATGAGGTCCAGGAAGAGCATGCCGCGGCCCGTGTAGCGCTTGGCCAGGGAGACCACCAGTCGCAGGTTGGCCTCCAGGAGGTGGTTCTTGGCCCTCTGGCCGTCCTGGGCCACCCAGTGCAGCTCGCGACGCAGCTTGGCCGGCAGGTCGTTGCCCTCCTCGGCCAGGCGGTGCTCGGCGTAAAGGCCGGCCTCGATGCGCTTGGCGAGCTCGACCTCCTGCTCGGCGTTCAGCAGCGCGACCTTACCGATCTGCTTGAGGTAGTCCTTGACCGGGTCCGCGGTGGCGCCGGCGGTGACGACCCGCTGGGCGGGCTCATCGCCCTCGTCAGAGTCGGAGACGGTGAAGGAGCCGTCCTTGTCCTGGGACTTGCCGCGCTTGCCGGACTTCTTGGAGGCGGCCTTCTCCGCCTCCTCCCGGCGCATGCGCTCGAGCTCACCGGTCAGGGCCGCGATGGAGGGCTGCATCTTGATGCCCTTGATGACCCATCCGCGGAAGATGTAGCCGTTCTGAGCCAGGTAGTCGCGCGCCACCATGGGGGCGGAGTCGCCGATGACGAAGCGGGGCACCGGTCCGTGGCCGTAGGGGGCCAGCGTGATGGGCTCCTCCAGGGTTCCGTGGCCGGCGATCTCGAGGTTCTCCACGACCGTGCGCGAGCGCACGAAGAGAGTCGCCCCCGGGGCCAGGCGGACCCCCTTGAGAGAGGCGGGGTTGTTGAAGGGGCTGCGCTTGGAGCCGTCGCCGTTGTCCTCCAGGCTCACGTCCAGGTAGTAGTCGCGCAGCTCGGGGGCCGGGCCGTCATCCTCCTGGACGGCCTGCGCCTCGGAGTCGTCGTCCTGGTCCTCGTCCTCGTCGGAGGAGTCCTCGTCGCCGTCAGAGTCGTCGTAGTCCTCGTCGTCATAGTCGGCGTCGTCGTCTCCTTCGTCGTCGAGGTCGAAGTCCTCGTCGTCGAGCGGGGTCTCGTCGACGTCGTCAGTGAGCTCGGTGCTGGAGCGCGTCACTGTGGAAGAAGCCACGGAGTTCCTTTCGCGTGGGCGGGCGGACAGCCGGCGACGGGGTATGGGAACCCGCTCCGGCACAGTAGACAACCCTCGAATTGTAGCGTTTATTCCCCAGGATCACCGCACAGACGACTTAGTACGCCCTCATCTCGTTCGCACTCGGCGTCGCGCCGCGGCAAACCCACCACCACTGGGGTCGCCGGCCCTCCTGACATCTGAGCTGGGACTACTCTGGCGATCATGAGTGCGCTGCCTGCGGCCCTGGGCCGTGTCCGTCCCGTCGTCGAGCACCGTCTGACCCAGGTCCTGGAGGACTGCCGCCGGCGCTGGGAGGACCTGGGCCAGGCCGCCCCGGAACTGCTCGAGGCCGCCGGGAGCGTCCTGAGTGGGGGCAAGCGCATGCGTGCCGTCCTGGGGGCCGTCGGCTGCGCGATCCTGAGCGCCCCGGAGCATCGATCCGAGTGCCTGACCGGTTTCGACGCCGTCCACCTGGGTGCGGCGCTGGAGCTCTACCAGGCCAGTGCCCTGGTCCACGACGACCTCATGGACGGTGCTGACACGCGTCGGGGCCTGCCCGCGGCGCACCGGGTCTTCGCCCGGGACCACGAGGCCCGGGGCTGGCTGGGGCGCCCGCAGACCTTCGGGGCCAATGGCGCCATCCTGCTCGGCGACCTCCTGCTGTCCCTGGCGGCTGAGGAGATGAGCGCGCTGGCGTCGTCGCGCGCCTCCAGCCAGACCCGAGGCAGTGCGGTGCGGTACGCCCGGTCCGCCTTCGACGCCATGACCACCGAGGTGGCCCTGGGCCAGTTCCTCGACGTGCGCAGCGAGAACCTGCCCCTGCCCTGGGACCAGGAGCCGGGCGCCGCGGCCAGGCGCATGCAGTGCGATGCCCTGTCGGTCGTGCGGCACAAGTCGGCCCGCTACTCGGTGCGCCACCCGCTGCTCATCGGCGCCCTCCTGGCCGGCCTGGACCCGAGCGGGACCACCGCCGAGCATCTGGCCGCCTTCGGCGAGGACGTCGGTATCGCCTTCCAGCTGCGCGACGACGAGCTGGGGGTCTTCGGCTCGCCGCAGGCCACCGGCAAGCCGGCCGGCGACGATCTTCGCGAGGGCAAGCGCACAGTGCTGCTGGCCCTGACCTGGGGGCGATGCGACGAGGCTGGCCGACAGCTGCTCGGCAGCGTCCTGGCCAATCCTGAGGCCACGGAGGAGCAGATCGGCGAGGTCGCCGCTCTCATTGAGGACTGCGGCGCGCGCGCCGCCCACGAAGAGATCATCGCCGCGCACCGCGAGGCCGGGAACCGGGCGCTGGAGCGCCTCGGGGACGAGGGCGTGGTGAGCACCGCATCCCTGGAGGACCTGGCAGTGCTGGCGGACCTGCTGACGCACCGAGTCTCCTGATCCGGCGCGGGAAACGGGGCGCCCCGCCAGGTGGGCAGTACTACCCGCCTGATCCGGCCGGCGGCTGTGACCACCCCACCGGCATCGTAGAATCGCGACGTGGTCACAGATCCCCTCATTGGTCGGTTGGTCGACTCTCGCTACGAGATCGTCGACCGCCTAGCGCGTGGCGGGATGGCCACCGTCTACCGCGCTCATGACCGTCGCCTGGACCGGACCGTGGCGCTCAAGCTCATGCACGCCCACCTGGCCGACTCCCCCGACTTCGTCTCGCGCTTCCGCCGTGAGGCGCGGGCCGCGGCACGCCTGTCCAACCCGGGCGTGGTGGCCGTCTTCGACCAGGGCAGCCTCGACGGGGTCGCCTACCTCGTCATGGAGTACGTCGAGGGACCCACGTTGCGAGACCTCATTGCGGCGGGACCGCTGTCGGTCAAGGAGGCCCTGGGGCTGGTGGCCCAGCTGTTGCGTCCGCTCGGCGCGGCCCACCGGGCCGGCCTGGTCCACCGCGATATCAAGCCGGAGAACGTGCTGCTGCCCTCGGACGGCTCGGTGGCCAAGGTGGCCGACTTCGGCCTGGCACGGGCAGTCACGGAGGTGACGCAGACGACGACGGGCAACGTGCTGGGCACGGTCGCCTACCTGGCACCTGAGCTCATCACCTCCGGGGACTCCACCTCTCGCGCCGATGTCTTCTCCGCCGGGGTGGTCCTCTACGAGCTCCTCACCGGCCAGCAGCCCTTCACCGCGGACTCCCCTATTCAGATCGCCTTCCGCAACGTCCACGAGGACGTGCCCCTGCCCTCCAAGCTGGTGCCCGAGATGCCGGCCGACGTCGACGAGCTCGTGGCCACCATGACTCGCCGTGAGCCGCAGGAGCGTCCGGCCGACGCCGACGAGGCGCTGGCGCTGCTGCGCAACGTCGTCGACGAGCTCACCGACTCCGAGCTCTCCGTGCGCCGCGGGGGCGGGACCGGCTCCATCCGGACCCAGCAGGTCATGACGGCCAATGCTCAGGCCGCCCGCTCCGCCATCGACAATGAGCCCCAGGACGACGCCGACGATACTTCCGCCGAGGAGGCCTCGCCGCACGCCGGGATGCGCACCGTCTCCCTTCCCATTGGTTCCATCGGCCCGGACTCCAAGGGGAGAACACGTGCGCTCTCCCGCAAGGCCCTGGCGGCCGATGCTCAGAAGACCACTGCCGTCCCTACCTCGAAGAAGAGCAATGGCGGCTTCAGTCGCCGGCGTGCACTCGTCATCGGGCTGCTGGCCGTCGCCGGAACCGGTGCGAGCGCCACCTGGTACCTGACGGCCGGTCCCGGCAGACGAGTTTCCGTGCCCAACATCGTCGGCATGTCTGAGGACCAGGCGCAGCTCGCCCTGGAGAAGCAGGGACTCGACTGGGGCACGCCCGAACGCGTCTACTCCGACACGGTCCCCGCGGGCAGCATCGTCTCCTGCCAGCCGAAGGCGGGCCAAAAGGTGGGGCTCGGCCAGGCCGTGACCGCCACCGTCTCCCGAGGCGTGGAGACCAAGACCGTTCCCGACGTCGTCAGGAAGACCAAGGACCAGGCCACGGCCGCGATCACGGCGGCCGGCCTGACCCTGGGGGACGTCACGGAGGAGTACTCCGCCAGCGTGGAGTCGGGCAAGGTCATCTCCTGCGACCCCAAGGCCGGCAAGGTCATCAAGCACACCGAGAAGGTCTCGCTCGTGGTCTCCAAGGGCAAGGAGCCGGCAACGATTCCCGACGTGACCGGTATGAGCGAGGACGAGGCCAAGAAGGTCCTGGAGGACGCCGGGCTGAAGAAGGGCAAGGTCAGCAAGGGCTACTCCGACTCCGTGGCCAAGGGGAACATCATCTCCTCCTCCCCCATCGCCGGGGCTTCGGGCTACTACAAGGGCGACTCGGTGGACCTGACGGTCTCCAAGGGGCCGGAGAAGGTGACGGTGCCGGATGTGACCGGTAAGAGCCAGGACGAGGCCAAGAAGGTCCTGGAGGACGCCGGGCTCAAGGTGGAGGTCAATAAGCGCCTGGGTGGTCCCTTCGGGACGGTGCGCTCCACTGATCCTGCGCCGGGCTCCAGCGTTAAGCCGGACTCCAAGGTCACCATCAACATCTTCTGACGAATGTGGCCCAGTGCCGCTTCAGCGGACCGGGCCACGTTTCGCCTGCTCTGCAGGCGGGCGCTCAGCGAGTGTTCTCAGCCCTTGAGCATCTCGGCGATCTCGAAGGCCACCTCGAGGGACTGCTGGTGGTTGAGTCGCGGGTCGACGAGGGTCTCGTAGTGCTCGGCCAGGCCGGCCTCGTCAATGTGCTCGCCGCCGCCGAGGACCTCGGTGACGTCGTCGCCGGTGAGCTCGACGTGGATGCCGCCCGGGGCGGTGCCCAGGGTGCGGTGCACCTCGAAGAAGCCGCGGATCTCGTCGAGGATCGTCTCGAAGCGGCGGGTCTTGTAGCCGTTGTCGGAGGTGATGGTGTTGCCGTGCATGGGGTCGGCGATCCAGGTGACGGGGCGCCCGTCGGCGCGCACCGCCTCCACCAGCGGCGGCAGGGCCTCGCGGATGCGGTCGGCGCCCATGCGGGTGATGAGGGACAGGCGTCCGGGCAGGCCCTCGGGGTTGAGGCGGTCCATGAGCCGGGAGAGGTCGTCGGGGGACGTGGTGGGGCCGACCTTGACGCCCACGGGGTTGTGGACGCCGGCGAGGATGGCGACGTGGGCGCCGTCGGCCTCGCGGGTGCGCTCCCCCACCCAGAGCATGTGGGCGGAGGTGTCGTAGAGGCGCCCGGAGCGGGAGTCCTCGCGGATCATGGCGTCCTCGTACTCCAGGAGGAGGGCCTCGTGGGCGGCGTAGAAGTCGACCTGGCGCAGGGCCTCGAAGTCCACGCCGGCGGCCTCCATGAAGCGCATGGCTCGGTCAAGCTCCTCGGCAAAGGACTCGAAGCGCTTGTAGGCGGGGTTGGCGGTGAAGCCGCGGTTCCAGGAGTGGACCTCGCGCAGGTCCGCGTAACCGCCCATCGTGAAGGCGCGGATGAGGTTGAGGGTGGTGCCCGAGCGCAGGTAGGCGTCCAGCATGCGGGTGGGGTCGGGGATGCGGGCCTCGGGGGTGAACTCGTGGCCGTTGACGGAGTCGCCGCGGAAGGCGGGCAGGGTGACCTCGCCGCGGGTCTCGGTGTCCGAGCTGCGGGGCTTGGCGTACTGGCCGGCCATGCGGCCGATCTTGACCACGGGCGTGGAGGCGCCGTAGGTGAGGACCGCGGCCATTTGGAGGATGGTCTGGACCTTGAGACGGATGTTGTCGGCCGTGTTGTGGGTGAAGGACTCGGCGCAGTCCCCGCCCATGAGGACGAAGGCCTCCCCGGTGCTGGCCTGGGCGATGAGCTCGCGCAGGGAGTCGACCTCTCCGGCGAAGACGAGCGGGGGCCGGCGGCGCAGGTCCGCCACCACGTCGGCAAGCGCGGCCTCATCAGGGTAGGCGGGCTGCTGGAGGGCGGGCAGGTGGCGCCATGCGGGGGCCTGGGCGTCCGTGCGGGCGGCGGAGAGCTCGTTCATCACGCCCGTCAGCATAGGCCAGTCGGGAGATTGCCCGGGTTCGGCGCCGCATCGCGAAACACGGGGGTTGGGAGACGAATTCTGTCACTGTGGGCGACTTTTAGGGCTGCAACAGAGCGCGCACGGACCGGTTGCAACGCTGTGACCTGCACGGATGCGAAGGCCTCCGTTCCAGGAGCGCAGCAGGCGGGTTGAATAGCCGCCAAACGTGACACATAGGGTCGCCGGCACCCCCTCCAAGGCACAGACGGGCACAGAGAAGCGGCCGGCGCCGTCACGAGGACGGCACCGGCCGCGGCAAGGGTGCAGGCTCAGCCTCAGTGTTCGGGGGCGACCTCGGCGGGCTCGACCTTCTGGCCCAGCTCGGCCATGAGGTCGGTGAACCAGGCCTGGGTGATGTCGAAGGGCTTGGCGCCGGCGATGCGCGGGAAGGCGATCGCGGTGAGCTCGTCGTTGTTCTCCTCGTCCTGGCCGATGACGCCGGACTCGCCGCGCAGGGCGCAGTCGACAGCCAGGTCGCACATCTTCTTGATGAGGGCGAGGTCCTCGGCGTTGGCGTGGGCGGCGCGCGAGTAGTAGCCGGACTTCTGGACCATGACCTTCTCAGCGCCGATGAGCTCGGCGAACTGCTTGGCGAACCACTGGCCGGGGTTGATGGTGTCGAGCTTGACGTGGCCGAAGGGGTCGCGCTGGACCTCCTGGCCGGCGGCCTCCATCTCCGCGATGATCTCGGGGACGCCGGCGCCCTCGGACAGGAAGATGTTGACGTTGCCCTGCTCGTCCATGATGGCCTTGAGGCGCTCGGCCTCGGCGGCGATGTCGAGCTTCATCTCGGGGAGGAAGACGGCGTGGACGTCCCAGCGCTCCTTGGTCAGGCCGAGGGAGGGGGCCCACTGCTTGGTCTGGAGCAGGTCGTGGTAGCGGCGGGCGGTCTCGGCGGTGAGGTAGCCGCAGTTGCGGCCCATGCACTCGTGGACGATGAGCATGCGGGGGTTGGAGCGGTGCTCGCCGATGACGTTGAAGGCGAAGCCGGCGCCCTCGTCGGCCGCGGTCCAGGCGCCCAGGGACTGGCGGATCGGAACCACGTCGTTGTCGATGGTCTTGGGCAGGCCGACGACGGTGAGCTCGTAGTCGTTCTCGTGGAGGTAGGCGGCCAAGTCAGCGGCGGTGGTGTTGGTGTCGTCGCCACCGATGGTGTGCAGGACGTCGACGCCGTCCTTGCGCAGCTGCTCGGCGGCGAACTCCAGGGGGTTGACACCCTCCTCGACGAGGCCGCGCTCGACGAGGTTCTTGGCGTTGGTGAGCTTGACGCGAGAGTTGCCGATCGGGGACCCGCCGAAGTCGCGCAGGATGCCGGCGTTCTTGCGGCCCTCTTCGTCAATGACGATGTAGTTGCCGGTGAGCAGGCCGTGGTAGCCGTACTGGTAGGCGATGATCTCGACCTCGGGAGCGACCTGCGTGTAGCGCTCGATGAGGTCGCCGACGGCAGCGGACAGACAGGGGGCGAAACCGCCAGCGGTGAGCAGGGCGACGCGACGAATCGACATCGGGAACCTTTCGGGTTGTGGGTACTCGGGGTCAGCGCCCCGGCCGGATCGGGCGGCACGGGCCGCACCGGGCGTCAGTCTACGTGCCATCGGTTGCCGCTGACAGGGACCAATCGGACAGAATCAGAACGCCGGGATAGTCGCCCGGTCCCCAAAGCCCCTACTCGGCCCCGGGCTCGGGCTCGTCGTCGGAGGCCTTGTCCTTCTTCTTGTCCTTGCCGCTCTTGTCCTCGGGCGGCTCGGGCACGGAGACCTCGGGGGCGGGGCGGCCACCGGGCGCGGCCACGGGGGCCGCCGAGGGGCGGGCCTGCGCCTGGGCGGCGAGCATCTCGGTGACGACCTCGTCGGCGGTCTTCTTCTCCGAGTCCATGGCCTTCTTGACGTCGGCGGCGTAGAGGTCCACGTACTCCTGGCCGGAGAGGGCCATGAGGGCGTACATGATCTCGTCGGTGATGGAGCGCAGCACGAAGCGGTCGTTCTCCAGGCCCTTGTAGCGGGAGAAGTCCAGCGGCTCGCCGATGACGATGCCCACGCGGTGGCGGGTGGAGGGGATGGACTTGCCGATCGGCTGGGCCAGGTTGGAGCCGATCATGGCCACGGGCACCACGGGGGCTCCGGTGGCCAGGGCGATGCGGGCCACGCCGGTCTTGCCGCGGTAGAGGCGACCGTCGGGGCTACGCGTGCCCTCGGGGTAGATGCCGAAGAGCTGCCCCGAGCGCAGGCGGTCGATACCGGCCTGGAGCGCCGCCTGGGAGGCCTTGCCGCCGGAGCGGTCCACAGGGATGGTGCCCACGGTCTTCATGAAGTTCTTCACCGCCCAGCCCTTGACGCCCTTGCCGGTGAAGTAGTCGGCCTTGCCGATGAAGGCGACCTCGCGGTCCACCAGCAGCGGAAGGAAGAAGGAGTCGATGACCGCCAGGTGGTTGGAGGCCAGGATCGCCGCGCCCTCTGCGGGAATGTTCTCCTCGCCGCGGATCCAGGGCTGGTAGAGCATCTCCAGGGCCGGGCCGACTGTTGCCTTGATGGGTCCGTATCCCACGCGGGGCCTCCTGTGAACTGCTGGCTGGGCGGCCACCACACGGTCCTGCACCATCGGAGACGGACGGCACCGGAGCCGGCGGTGCCGCTCGGGTATGGGGTGATTCTAGGGTGCTTCCAACCCTGCTCGCACCGACTTCCCGACTGCCGGCGAGGATGCATGTCACTGCCATCCTCTAGCCTGCGACCGTGAGCACCATCGGGACCCAGGTGTCCTTCGCCGACATGGGCACGCCCCTGGAGCGGGCGACCTTCGTCGTGGTGGATCTGGAGACCACCGGCGGGGCGCCGGGCGCTCGCTCTCTGACCGAGATCGGGGCCGTCAAGGTGCGTGGTGGGCAGGTGCTGGCCGAGTTCTCCACCCTGGTCAACCCCGGCGTCGCCATCCCCGCTCAGATCACCATGCTCACCGGCATCACGAATGCCATGGTGGCCGGCGCCCCCGGCGTACGCACCTGCGTGGAGGCCTTCCTGGACTGGGCGGACCTGCTGGCCGACGACGTCGTCCTCGTCGCGCACAACGCCCGCTTCGACGTCGGTCACCTGCGTGGCGCCGCAGCGGCCCTGGGCCTGGAGTGGCCCGAGCCCCGCGTGCTGGACACCCTGGCGCTGGCCCGCAAGGCCTGGACCCGCAGCGAGGTGCCCAACCACAAGCTGGGGACGTTGGCCGCCTTCGTGGGCTCCCAGACCCGTCCCACACACCGGGCCCTGGATGACGCGCGCGCCACCGTGGACGTGCTGCACGGCGCCCTGGAGATCATGGCGCCGCTCGGCGTCACGCATGTGGAGGACCTGGCCACCGCCTCGGACCCGGTCCCGGCCAAGCGCCGGGCCAAGAGCCGCCTGGCCGACGCCCTGCCCAGCGGCCCAGGCGTCTACCAGTTCCGCTCGGCGGCCGACCAGGTGCTCTACGTGGGCAGCGCCGTGGACCTCAAGCGCCGGGTGCGCTCCTACTTCACCGCCGCGGAGAAGCGCCGCCAGGTGGCGCAGATGCTGGACACCACCGTGAGCGTGCGGCACATCGCCACACCCACGCTCATTGAGGCGCGGGTGCGCGAGCTGCGGATGATCGCCGAGCTCGACCCGCCGGTCAACCGCCGCTCCCGGGCCCCGCGGCGCCGGCCCTGGCTTCACCTGACCCAGGGCTCGGGCCCGGGGGCCGAGCCGCGGTTGGCGCTGACCACCGCGCTGCCCACGGAGGAGGTCGGCCATGCGGTGGGCCCCTTCGCCTCACGCGGCAGGGGCCAGGAGGCTCTGCGCGCCGCCGAGTCGGTGCTGCGTCTGCGCCGCTGGGACGGGCGCGAACTGCGGCGGGTGCGCCACGACGACGTCCCGGCTGAGCCGGCCGAGGTGCTGGCCTGCCTGTCGGGCGAGGTCGACCTGGTGGCCTCTCCCCTGCTGGAGCGCATCGCGGAACTGTCCCGGGCCGAGCGTTATGAGGAGGCCGGGACCTGGACGGGCCGCCTGCGCTGCCTGCTACGCGCGGTGGATCGGGCCGAGCGGGTGCGGCCCCTGCTGGCCTGCCCGCATCTCATGGCGGCCCGCCGGCGCGAGGTCGGCGGCTGGGAGCTGGTGGTGGTGCGCTGGGGCGTGCTGGCCGGCTCCATGACGACCGCACCGGGCGCCGACCCGCGCCCCGCCGTCGAGCTGCTGCGCGCCAGCGCCCGGGTTGTTGAGCGGCCCGGCCGCGTCGGTGAGGTGGCGAGCATTGAGGAGACGAGCCTGCTGGCCGACTGGATCCTGGACGAGGGCGCCCGCATCGTGGAGGTCGACGGCGACCCCGCGGTGCTCACGTGGCCGATCGGTGCGGCTGCCCGCCACCGCAAGGTCCTAGCCTCGCAGTAATGAGGGCTCAGCTCCTTGTCGGTCCTTGTAGGCTCGGCGCGATGAGCTCCAGTCACGTGTGGTCGGCCTACAGCGCTCGCGCCAAGAAGTACGCAGCGGCACTTGGCCACATGGGGGCGACGGCGCAGGAGGACCGCCGGCTCATCGCCCGATGGGCGCGAGGGGTCCAGGGGCGGATCGTCGATCTGGGGTGCGGGCCGGGACACTGGACCGCATACCTCCATGACCTGGGCCTGGAGGTCGAGGGGGTGGACCCGGTCGAGGGCTTCATCGAGATCGCCCGCGCTCAGCACCCGCACGTGACCTATCGACAGGGCTCCTGTGCCTGCCTGCCGGCACAGTCCTACGGGGCCGTCCTGGCCTGGTACTCCCTCATTCACATCCCGCCCCAGGAACTTCCCGGAACGCTGGCGTCCCTGAGAGACAGTCTCACGCCGCGAGGAAGCCTGCTCATCGGGTTCTTCGCCGGGGACCGGGCCGAGGAGTTCCCCCACGCGGTCGCCCCGGCCTACTACTGGCCCCCGCGGGAGCTGGCCTCGCTTCTGGAGCGCAGCGGATTCACCGTCCTGGACATGGAGCACCGCCAGGTCCCCGGTGCGCGAGACCACGGCAGCATCTCCTGCCGCGCGGTGTAGAAGGCCGCTTCAGCGCACGCGAGACCAAGGCGAGGCGGCCATGGCCCGATGCCTCAGGTCCTCACCGACGCCGGACGGGGCAGGTGGAGCCGGGCTCAGCCGGCGGGAGTGACGGTGCCGCGGCGGGCGGTGAGGGCCTTGGCAACGCCCTCCTGGAGGCTCAGCGGGTCCAGGGGGCGGGGCACGACGACCTCCGCCTTGGCCCAGGCGGCCAGCCAGTCGTCCTGGGGGCGGGCGGTCAGCAGGACGACGGCGGGGCGCTCGTCGAGCTCGGTGAACAGCTCGTGGGCCAGTCCCATGCCGCCGAGCTTCTTGGCCTCGGCGTCCAGGACCAGCGCGTCGAAGGGCGGCTGGCCCTCCTTCTCACGGTCCTTGATGGCCATGCGCACACCCTCGGCGGTGGCCGCCTCGGTCCAGCTCACCAGTGGCAGGCCCTTGGCCGGTCGGCGTCCGACACCGTCGATGACCTCCTGACGCACGGTGGCGTCGTCGGAGAAGACGAGAAGCTCGAGGCGGGCGGAAGCAGCCTGGTCGGTCATAGCGGATCCTTCGTGGACGGGTACGGACGGCAGTGTTTCCGCGGTCAGTGTAATCACACGCGGGCTCCCTATCCCTCTTCCGGAGCCACGTCTAGCATGAACCTTGTTCAGGACTTCAGTCCTAACAAGCCCTGCTGAGGCGGGACTGAAGCCATCTCACCCACCGAAAGGCAGTCCTTGATGGCCGTGTACACCCTTCCCGAGCTCCCCTACGACTACGCCGCCCTGGAGCCCCACATCTCCGGCAAGATCATGGAGCTCCACCACGACAAGCACCACGCCGCCTACGTCGCCGGCGCCAACGCCGCCCTGGAGGCCCTGGCCGCCGCCCGCGAGGCCGGCGACCTGGCCGCCATCAACCTGTGGGAGAAGAACCTGGCCTTCAACCTGGGCGGCCACACCAACCACTCCATCTTCTGGAAGAACCTCTCCCCCAACGGCGGCGGCCAGCCCGAGGGCGAGCTCGCCGAGGCCATCAAGGACTCCTTCGGCTCCTTCGAGAAGTTCCAGGCGCAGTTCACCGCCACCGCCATGGGCATCCAGGGCTCGGGCTGGGCCGTGCTCGCCTACGACTCCCTCTCCGGAAAGCTCGTCACCTTCCAGCTCTTCGACCAGCAGGGCAACGTGCCCGTGGGCACCATCCCGCTGTTCATGGTGGACATGTGGGAGCACGCCTTCTACCTCGACTACCTCAACGTCAAGGCCGACTACGTCAAGGCCGTCTGGAACATCGCCAACTGGCAGGACGTCTCCGAGCGCCTGGCCGACGCCGTCGCCAAGGCCCAGGGCCTCATCGTCCGCTGATGCCGGCCGGCGGACACGCGCCGCACAGGCTTGTGGCCCGCGCCCCTTCACGGGGTGCGGGCCACAGCCTTATCACGAGTGGTTGGCTGAGCGGCTCTGTGCTCAGATGACCTTCTCGACGTCCATCACATAGATGTACGCCGACTCACGCTTCCCTCCATTGGAGTTGCCGGGGGCCAGCAGCACGATCCTGGAACCCACTGGCAGTCCGGCCGCGTTGATCTGCGCGGCCGGCATGGCGCTGGGGGCGTGGTCCTCCCAGGTCGAGCTCCTCGTCGTGCCGTCCCACGAGGTGCGCGACATCTGCACGGCCACCGTGTCGGTCTCCTTGATCGCCTGGCCCTTGCCGCGAGCGATGACGAAGACCTCCGACTGCAGGGGCTCCTCGGCCTGAGGGCCGGCAAGGCCGGCCGCCGGGGCACCCAGGTCCCCGGAGACCGTCACGCCGCGGTCAGAGAGCTTCTTGACCGCCGCGGAGTCGACCGTGGCGTCCTTGGTGGCCGGAGTCAGCTCATCGCCCGTGATGCGAGCGGTGATGTCGACGACGAAGACGAGCGGCCCGGTCGGGGAGTTCGGGCGAGCTGGATCGGCGGTCTCGCCATATGCGAGCTTGCCCGGGATCGACAGCTGGACGCGCTCACCGACCTTGTGCCCGGCCAGGCCGCAGGTCCATCCGGGGATGACCCCGGTCAGGCCGAAGGTGACCGGGGCACCCTTCTTGAAGGAGGAATCGAAAGCCTCCGTTGACCCCCACTTCCAGCCCACGTAGTTGACGGTGATGACGTCGCCCGAGGACACCGCCGGGCCGTCCGCGGCGGTGAGTGTCTTGGAGACGAGGTTGGCGGGCGCCTGCTTCCCCTCACTCCAGGTGACGGTCGGCTCGGACCCCGCATTGCCTCCGATCGCCGGAAGAGCCTCGGAGTCGGTCTCGATCTTTCCGGCCTCCTGAGCGCAGTCGATGATCGAGCGGGTCAGGGTCGGGGACGCCTGGGCCGAGGGCGTGGCAGAGGCGTTCTTGGACGACCCCGAGCAACCGGCCAGCGCGAGGCAGGCGGCCGCGGCCAGGGCCGTCAGGGTCAGGGATGTGCGGCGCACATGAGCTCCTTGAGTGAGGGAGGGGCCTGCGCGGGAGGGATCAGTGGAAGGACTCGCCGCAGGCGCAGCTTCCGGCGGCGTTGGGGTTGTCGATGGTGAAGCCCTGCTTCTCGATGGTGTCGGCGAAGTCGATGGTGGCGCCCGACAGGTAGGGCACGCTCATACGGTCGACAACCACCTCAACGCTAGCCATCTCGTCGCTGCCCGTGGGGAAGGCGCGCACGGCGTCGCCATCCAGGAGACGCTCGTCGAAGTAGAGCTGGTAGACCAGTCCGGAGCAGCCGCCGGGCTGGACGGCCACGCGCAGGCGCAGATCGTCGCGCCCCTCCTGGGCAAGGAGGCTGGCGACCTTCGCGGCGGCGGTCTCAGTGAGGATGACCTCGTGCTCGGGGGTCTGGGTGTCAGCGGTCTCGGTCAGGGTGGTCTCTGCCATGGTCATCTCCTGGTCTGGTGTGCCTACGTTCGTCTGCGGCGCCTCGTGCGGAGCCGCTGAAGGTCCTGCGGTGGCTCTCGTGACGAGCGCCTGAAGGATCCACTGGAGCCAACGCTCCAGCTCGATGCCTTGTTCCTGGTGACAACCCTACGCGGTCCTCACCGCAGAGCCGTGGTGAGGGGACTCACTGTGTCCGACGGCGTCGCGCCCGGGTCGGGAGGGTGCAGTCCGCCCCTCAGGCCAGGGCCACCAGCTCGAGGTACTCCGGCCCCCACAGGTCCTCGTCGCCGTCCGGCAGCAGGAGGACCCGGTCGGGGTTGAGGGCCTCGACGGCGCCCTCGTCGTGAGTGACCAGGACGACGGCGCCAGCGAAGGTGCCCAGCGCCCCGAGGATCTCCTCGCGGCTGGCAGGGTCGAGGTTGTTCGTCGGCTCGTCGAGCAGGAGGACGTTGGCGCTGGAGACCACCAGCATGGCCAGGGCCAGGCGGGTCTTCTCCCCGCCGGAGAGGACCCGGGCGGGCTTGTCGGCGTCCGCGCCCGAGAAGAGGAAGGAGCCCAGGACGCTGCGCACCTGGGTGTCGTCCATGCCGGGGGCGGCGCGGCGCAGGTTCTCCACGACGCTCGCCGCGGTGTCGATGGTCTCGTGCTCCTGGGCGTAGTAGCCGATCTTGAGGCCGTGGCCGGGGATGACTTCACCGGAGTCGGGCTCCTCCACGCCGCCGAGCAGGCGCAGGAGCGTGGTCTTGCCGGCGCCGTTGAGGCCGAGGACCACGACCCGGCTGCCTCGGTCGATGGCCAGGTCGACGCCGGCGAAGACCTCCAGGGAGCCGTAGGCCTTGGACAGCCCGGAGGCGCGCAGCGGGGTCTTGCCGCAGGGGGCGGGGTCGGGGAAGCGCAGGTGGGCGACCTTCTCCACAGCCGCCTCGTCCTCCAGGTCGGCCATGAGGCGCTCAGCCCGCTTGAGCATCTGCTGGGCGGCCACGGCCTTGGTGGCCTTGGCCCGCATCTTCTCCCCCTGGGCGCGCAGGGCGGCGGCCTTCTTCTCCGCGTTGGCGCGCTCCCGACGGCGCCGGTGCTCGTCGTCGGCACGCTGCTTGAGGTAGGCGTCCCAGCCCAGGTGGTAAACGTCGAGGACCCCGCGGCCGGCGTCGAGGTACATGACCTGGTTGACGGTGTCGCGCAGGAGCTCAACGTCGTGGCTGATGACGATGAAGCCCCCGGCGTAGGTACGCAGGTGGTCGCGCAGCCACAGGATCGAGTCGTGGTCGAGGTGGTTGGTGGGCTCATCGAGCAGGAGCGTGTCGGGCTGCTGGAACAGGACCCGGGAGAGTTCGACCCGACGGCGCTGGCCACCTGCGAGCGTGCCGATGGGCTGGTCCAGGATGCGGTCGGGCAGGCCCAGCGCGGCACTGATGCGGGCGGCCTCGGAGGCGGCGGCATAGCCGCCGGCCATGGTGAACTCGTGGTCCAGGCGCGTGTAGCGGTCCAGGGCCTTGGCCTGAGCCTCACCCTCGGTGACGGCGATGCGCTCCTCGGCCTTGCGGATGCGGGCCAGGAGCGCGTCGATGCCGCGGGCCGAGAGGATCCGGTCCCGGGCGATCTCGCTGAGGTCCCCGACCTTGGTGTCCTGGGGCAGATAGCCCACCGAGCTCGTGCAGGTGATCGTGCCCTCGTGCTCGACGGCCTCCAGCCCGTGGCGCTCGTCGGCGTCGTTGACGGCGCGGCCGGCGCCCTGGGCCACAGAGGCGGCGGCGAGCAGCTTGGTCATCGTGGTCTTGCCGGCGCCGTTACGCCCCACGAGGCCGATGCGCATCCCCTTGTCGACCCGGAAGCCGGCGTGAGCGACGAGCTGGCGGGCACCGATGCGCATGGTGAGGTCCTGGACATTAATCACGCGCGCCATGCTACGGGCCCGCCGGCGCTGCCCGCCGCAACGGACCTATCAGTCCCACCACATCCACCAGCCGACCCCGCCGCCGGCCCACTCGGGCCGGGTACGCACGATGTCGTCGGGAATGCCGCCGGCGTCGAGCTCGTACCGGTCCTTGACCCGCTCCCACAGCGCGGAGCACTGGCAGTCCCGGCTGTGCTCGACGAGGACCTCGTAGCCCTGCAGGTCGGCGTCGGCGACCCACAGGGCCTCAGCGCTCAGACGCTCGTCCTCCCGCTGGGGGCCAATGCCGTAGCCGCACAGACGCACCTGCCCGTCCGCCCCGGCGCAGGCGGTCAGCATCGTCTTAAGGCTCGGGGCAAGGTTCTGGCGGTCTCTCAGTGCTGCAGCCGGCAGCCGGCTCAGCAGGTCGGCCGCGGTGGCGGCGTCCATGCCCCGGAAGGGCACGTAGTCGCTCACCGGGCCGCCCCGGGAATCCAGCCGCAGCGGGCTCTCGCCCGGCAGGCAGCGCGGGGTGTCGAGCCAGGGCTCCAGCAGGCGCCACAGGCCGATGCGCACCGTCCACCCCGGTGGACCGTAGAGCCGCGGCAAGTCGGGCGCGGCAGTCGGAGTCGGGACGGGCGGCGGAGTCGTGGTGGGCGGGCGAACCGGGATGTTCGGTAGGACCGGCGATGCCGGCTGTGCGGCCAGGGAGGTCTGCGCGCTCATATCGAGCTCCTTCGCGTGAGACGGGGTCGGCGTGCCTCAAGCGTGCAAAACCCGCTCCCGCGGTGCACCCACTGGCCCGAGCACCTGTGCGCACAACCCGCCTCAACTGCGCAAACACCGACCAGTGGATACCGGGATCGCGCAGCTTCTCGGCCATTGTTCGTCTCGGGCCAGGTGCGGGCGCCATCCAGATGGACTGTTCCCTTTTTGTTCTGAGCCGTGAGACAGTACCCTCTTCCTCAACCACCTTTTTGCGCCCGCGCGGCGCACGAGGTGTCAGATCCCCACCACCGAGAGCGAGCCAGTCGGAGACTCGGAGAGCACTGGGGTGCATCCTCCGTCCTCGTCACCTTCGCTCAGTAGGAAAGGGCCCGAATGGCAACCACGACCTCAACCCCTGAGGCAATCCTCGACGCCGTGGGCGGCGCCGAGAACATCATCCATTTCACCCACTGCGCCACCCGACTGCGCTTCGAGCTCAAGGACGCCTCCGGCATCGACAAGGCGGCCGTCGAGGCCATCCCGGGCGTCATGGGCGCCGTCCCCCAGTCTGGGGACCGTTACCAGATCGTCATCGGTGGTGCCGTGCAGAGCGTGTACGACGAGATCAACAGCCTGCCGGCCATGAAGAACCAGGGCGGCTCCTCCGGCTCGGGCCAGTCCGACGCCGACGTCAAGGCCGCCGCCCGAGCCAAGGCCCGCGGCAAGAACGCCTACGTCGACGCCTTCTTCGAGTACCTCTCGGACTCCTTCCGCCCCCTGCTGCCGGCGCTGCTCGGCGCCTCCCTCATCATCGCGGGTGAGGCCATCTGTGAGGCCTTCGGTCTCATCAACACCCACGCGGATGCGGCGGAAAAGCCGGCCACACTGTTGTTCGTCGACGCCATGTTCCGTGCCGTCTTCTACTTCCTGCCGATCATGGTGGCCTACAACGCCTCCAAGAAGCTCAAGATCGACCCGTGGGTCGGCACCGCGATCATGGCTGCGCTGCTCACCCCGGAGTTCGTCGACCTGGAGAAGCACCCGAGCACGACCTGCATCGACAACGCCACGATCAACTCCAAGCTGTGCACGGCGCACATTGCCGGGCTGCCCATGCAGCTCAACGGCTACGGCGGCCAGGTCTTCGTCCCCCTCATGATGGTCGCCATCCTGGCACTGGTCTACAAGGGGCTGGTCAAGGTCGTTCCGACCAACGTGCAGATGGTCTTCGTGCCCTTCCTGTCCTTCGTCATCATGATGCCGGTGACCGCCTTCCTCATCGGTCCCCTGGGTATCTGGATCGGTACCGGCCTGGGCACGGCCCTGTTCTGGCTGAACTCTCACGCCCCGATCATCTTCGCGATCCTCATCCCCATGGTCTACCCCTTCCTGGTGCCGCTGGGCCTGCACTGGCCGCTCAACGCCCTCATGCTGGCCAACATCGCCTCCGCGGCCACGAACCACACCGACTTCATCCAAGGCCCCATGGGCGCCTGGAACTTCGCCTGCTTCGGCGCCACTGCGGCCGTCCTCGTGTGGTCCTTCCGCGACAAGGACGATGAGATGCGCCAGACCGCCACCGGTGCCCTCTTCGCCGGTCTGCTCGGTGGTATCTCCGAGCCGAGCCTCTACGGTATCCACCTGCGCTTCAAGCGCATCTACCCGTTCATGCTCGTCGGCTGTGCCGTGGGCGGCCTCGTCCAGGGCATCGGCAGCATGCTGGGAGGCATCGAGGGCGTTACGACCACGACCTTCGTCTTCACCTCGCTGCTGACCATCCCGGTCTTCAACCCCATGTGGCTCTACGGCATCTCCGTCGCCGCGGCCTTCGCCACCTCCTTCTTCCTCATCGTCACCTTCGGCTACCGCACCAAGGAGGAGCGGGCCGAGGCGCTCGCCGCAGCCGGCGTCACCAAGGGCGGCAACACCGCTGCCTCCGCTCCGACCCAGGCCGCTGAGTCACCCAAGGCCGCCGCTGCGGCTGCTGCTCCCGTGGAGGAGGGCGACCGGACTGCGAAGGCCCCCACGCCCAAGCCTGCCCTGGTTCCCGGTGCGGTCACTGAGATCGCCTCGCCGCTCAAGGCCACGACCATGGACCTGGACAAGGTCCCCGACCCGGTGTTCTCCTCGGGCGCCGTCGGTCAGGGCGTGGGTCTGGAGCCCCAGGGCGACATCGTCGTCACGGCTCCGGCGGACGGCACCGTCGTCGTGGCCCCGTCCTCGGGGCACGCCTTCGGCATCACCCTGGACAGCGGCGTGGAGATCCTCATCCACGTGGGTCTGGACACCGTCAACCTGGAGGGCCAGGGCTTCGACGTCAAGGTCTCCCAGGGCGACCGCGTCAGCGCGGGCCAGGAGCTCGTCCGCGTGGACCGCTCCGTCATCGAGCAGGCCGGTTACCCGCTGACCACTCCGGTGCTCGTCACCAACACCGCCTCCTTCGCCTCGGTCGAGGTCGTCGGCGGCGACTCGGTGGAGCCCGGCGAGGCCCTCATCAAGGTCACCGCGCCTGAGGCCTGAGCCTGACACGACGCCGCCGACCTGATCGGCTGCGAACACAACGGTGGGGCCGGATCCGTCCATGGACGGATCCGGCCCCACGGTGTTTCTCGCCTTCTACTCATCCGGCGTGAACCTGCGGCACCGGGCTGCAGTCCGGGTCAGGGCAGACGCAGCGCCCAGAAGGCCACAGCCGCGGCGGCCGCCACGTTGAGGGAGTCCACTCCCCCGGCCATGGGGATGCGCACCACCTCGTCGGCCGCGGTGATGGTCCGGTGGGACAGCCCATCCCCCTCCGTGCCCAGGACGACGGCGACCCGCGAGTCCGCGGCTGTACAGGCCGGTGAGGCCGCAAACTCATCCAGTGCCACGGAGGTGTCCGACAGTGCCAGGGCGGCCACGGTGAAGCCCTGTGCGTGGAGCTCGTCCATGGCGGGCCAGCGCTCGATCCGGGTCCAGGGGACCTGGAAGACGGTGCCCATGGATACGCGCACGCTGCGCCGGTAGAGGGGGTCCGCGCAGCGCGGAGTGACCAGGACGGCGTCGATCCCCAGGGCGGCCGCGCTGCGGAAGGCGGCCCCCACATTCGTGTGGTCCACCAGGTCCTCCAGGATCGCGACCCGCCTGGCCCCCGCTCCCCCGCGGGCGGCCGCAAGCAGCTCGGGAACACCGGCGAGCTCGGGCCGGTTCATGGCGGCTAGGGCCCCGCGGTGCAGGTGGAATCCCGTGATGGACTCCAGGACCTCCTCGGGGGCGACGAACACGGGGACCTCGCCGCCGTCGTCGCTGCCTGCGCAGCCGGCCGCGGAGGCGATGACCGGTCGCATCTCCTCCAGGTGGCGCGGGGCCATGAGGAAGGAGCGCGGGGCGTGCCCGGCGGCCACGGCGCGCGTGATGACCTTGGAGGACTCGGCCATGTACAGGCCCCGCCGGGTCTCCAGCCGACGGCGCAGCGCCACGTCCGTCAGCCTGGTGTAGTCCGCCAGGCGCTCGTCGGCGCCGTCGGCCAACTCAATAATCATCGCGTCGTCACCTTCTGGGGTTTTCCCGGTCCAGTACAGCAGTACGGCGGGAAGAATAGGCGATCATCGTGGATCGCCCACTCCTCCCGCCGCAGCGAGTGTCCCCGGGGCCTCGTCCGGTCCCCCAGGGGTGTGAGGGCTGCCGGCTCAGGCTCCGTAGGGGCCCTGGGGCGCGCCGGGAGGCGTGCCGTAGCCGGGCTGGGCCTGGATGCCGTAACCGCCGCGAGGGGGCACGGAACCGGGCTGGGCCTCCTCGGAGTCGGCCACGTGGCTGCCGTGCGCGGCGTGAGCCCCCTCGAGGCCGTCGGAGGTCGGAACGCTCACCGTGGCCTCGCCGTCGGCCTCATCCGCAGGAGCCTTCGGGGAGACCCCTGCCTTGGGTGCGGGCTCCTCACTGGCCTCCTGGGAGGCCGACTCGACCTCACCGCGGGCCTGGGCGAGAGCCTCCTCGGGGGCCTGGAGACTGGTGCTGGCCAGGTCCGAGGCGATGCCCAGGTCGAGCTCGCTGCCGGAGAGGTCGACACCGGGACGGGCGTCGTCGTCGTCGGAGTCGTCCGAGCCGCCGGGGCCGCTGTCCTTGCCGCTGCCCAGGGCGCCGGCGATGCCGTCGAGCGCCGCCGTGAACTCCGTGGGCACGATCCACATCTTGGAGGAGGAGCCGTTGGCGATCTTGGGCAGGGTCTGGAGGTACTGGTAGGCCAGCAGCTTGGAGTCGGCGTTACCGCGGTGGATGGCGTCGAAGACCTGGAGGATGGCGCGCGACTCACCCTGCGCCTTGAGGATCGCGGACTGCGCCTGACCCTCGGCGCGCAGGATCGCGGACTGCTTGTCACCCTCGGCCGTGAGGATCTGGGACTGCTTGACACCCTCGGCGGTCAGGATCGCGGCGCGGCGGTCACGCTCGGCGCGCATCTGCTGCTCCATGGAGCCCTGGATGGAGGCCGGCGGGTCGATGGACTTCAGCTCCACGCTGTTGACGCGGATTCCCCAACGGCCGGTGGCCTGGTCCAGGACGCCGCGCAGCTGGCCGTTGATCTGGTCGCGGCTGGTCAGCGTCTGCTCCAGGTCCATGGAGCCGACGACGTTACGCAGCGTGGTGACCGTCAGCTGCTCAATGGCCTGCAGGTAGTTGGAGATCTCGTAGGTGGCGCGCATGGGGTCGGTGATCTGGTAGTAGACCACCGAGTCGATGCTCACGACGAGGTTGTCGGAGGTGATGACGGGCTGAGGCGGGAAGGAGACGACCTGCTCACGCAGGTCCATGATGTTGCGCACCCGGTCGATGAAGGGCACCAGGAAGTGCATTCCAGCGCCGTAGGCCGCCTGGAAGCGCCCCAGGCGCTCAACGATGATCGCAGTGCTCTGCTTGACGATCCGCACCGCCCGGAAGATGGCGACGATGACCAGGACGGCCACGAGAAGCAAGATGATGGAGACGAAGGGCACGAGGTTCCTCCTGCAGGGTTGAACGGGTGGTCAGAACGGTTGGGGCCAGCGCGGGCAGCGTCAGGACGCGGGAGCGGCGGTGGAGGTCGTCACCGGGGCGACGACGGCCACGGCCCCGTCGATCTGGGCCACGGTCACATTCACCCCGGCCTCCAGACGGGTGACGCCTCCCTGGACGGCGGGAGCCAGACGGGCGCTCCACTCCTCACCGCCCAGGCGCACCCGCCCGCCTTCACTGTCGACAGGAGTAATGGTGACGGCAGACCGACCGATGAGGGCGTCGACGTTGGTCTTCATCTGCGGGGTGGCGGCCGCCAGGCGACGCTTGGCCCAGGGACGCACCGCGAAGAGGAGCAGGGTGGAGACGCAGGCGAAGACCAGGACCTGCGCCCACACGGGCCCGCCGAGGAAGGATGTCAGCCCTCCTCCCAGTGCACCGCCGGCGATCATGAGGAAGGTGAGATCCGCTGTCATCGTCTCAATGACGACGAGGAGCAGCGCCCCTGCGACCCAGAACAGCCATTCCATGCGAACCTCCTGATGAACGCGGTCGGTGAGTGTGTGGTCGGGTACCGGGCAGGGACGATCAGGGATCGATGCGGCCCAAAGCGGCCTTCCCTCCCGGAACCGGTGGTCAGCCCCTGGCCTCGGCGACGCGTCTGCCATGGCCGGCCGGGAGCCCCCTGGCCGCGTAGCGACCTCGGTCGTAGGTGACCTCCAGCGGCATACCGAAGGTCGTGCTGATCGTGTCCGCGGTGAGGACCTCCTGAAGCGGGCCGGAGCCCACGACCTTCCCCTCACGCAGCGTGAGCGCGTGGGTGAAGCCCTCCGGGATCTCCTCCAGGTGGTGGGTCACCAGGACCATGGAGGGCGAGTCGGGCGAGGAGATGATCTCGGTGAGCGCAGCCAGGAGCTGTTCGCGACCGGCCAGGTCCAGCCCCGAGGCGGGCTCGTCGAGGAAGAGCATCTCCGGGTCCGGCATCAGAGCGCGAGCCAGCTCGACGCGCTTGCGCTCCCCCGATGACAGCGTTCCCCACGACCGGTCGACCAGGTGAGCAGCCCCCAGGGCGCCCAGCAGGGCGTGAGCGCGCTCGAGGTCGAAGCCGTCGTACTCCTCGCGCCAGCGTCCAATGCGCCCGTAAGAGGCCGACAGGACCACGCCGAGCACCTTCTCGCCGTTCTGGACGTTGGCGGCCAGGGCCGAGGACAACAGGCCGATACGGGGATGGAGCTCGGAGACGTCCACGCGCCCGAGCCGCTCGGAGAGGATGTCGACCGTGCCGGAGGAGGGGAAGAGCCTGGCCGAGGCGATCCTGGCGATCGTGGTCTTGCCCGCGCCGTTGGATCCCAGCAGCACCCAGTGCTGCCCCTCGTCCACGGTCCAGTTGACGTGACTGAGGATCTGGTGGCTGCCGCGGTGCAGTGAGACGTCGTCGAGGTGGAGGACACTGGTCATGAGGTGATCCTATCGTGACGGTGAGTTCACACAGGGAAGATGCGCGACGAGAGCCGCGCCCCATATGGTGACCGCTCCCCTTCGGGACCCGCATGGCCGCCATTCACTATGGTTGGCCCCCATGGATCCCCTCAACCCGCCGGTCAGCATCGTGCTGGCCCTGTGGGCGCCATCGCCCTCCTCCCACGGCCTGTCGCTCGTTGAAGGCCCCGACGGCGCCCATGACGTCATCGGCAGCGTCGTCACCGTAGGCTCGGACACACCGACTGCCGCCGACGACGATCCAGGACGCGTCAGCCTGGAGCAGTGGCTCGCCTCCGCCCGCCCGTTGAGTCGGGTGAGCGCGGTCCTGCCCTCACCGGCCGGCGGCACCGGCACGTGGGGGCTCCTGCCCGACATCGATGAGGGTGTCGTGCTGGAGGGGGCGGCCGGCCGGGTGCTGCTGGTTCCTGAGGACTCCGGCACCTCGGTATCCTGGCACGCTGAGCTTCTCAGCTCCCCGCTGCCCCCTCTGGATGCGGCGCACGCCCGCCGGCAGGTGCACGCCGCCACCGAGGAGGCCATCGAGGCGCTCATCGAGCTCGACCTGGCCCGCGAGCGCCCGGAGATGGCCGATGCCCTCAATGACCTGCTCACCGCGGTGGTGGATCCGCGCCTCGTCCCGACGTGGCTGGAGCGCCGTGATCGGGAGCTGTTGGAGCGCTCCTTGCGCCTGGCGGGGATGTGCGAGCTGGCCCTGGACGACGACGGTGCGGCCACGACCGCTCTGCAGGCGCAGCGGCGGGCCGACGTCCTGCGCCCGCTGCTGGCGGTGGCGCGTCACGGTGCCGCTGCGGCCACCGAGTGGTGGGCCCGGTAGAGGGGGCGCGCCACTCGGTGGCGTATCGGTGGGGTCGCCGAGCGGGAGCGGATCCCGCTCAGCCCTGGGCCAGGACCCAGTTGTAGACGTCCATGGTGCGCTGGGCGATGGCCTGCCAGGCGAAGTGCTCCTCGACGCGGCGTCGGGCGGCCTGCCCCATGGCCTTGGCGGCCTCGGTGTCGGTGACCAGGGTGGTGAGGCGCTCGGCCAGGTCGGCCTCGAAGCGGGCCGGGTCGATGGGGGTGCCGGTGCCGTCCTGGACCTGATCGATGGGTACCAGCAGGCCGGTCTCGCCGTCGACGATGACGTCGGGGATGCCGCCGGTGGCTGAGCCGACAACCGGCAGGCCCACTGCCATGGCCTCGAGGTTGACGATGCCCAGGGGCTCGTAGACGGAGGGGCACACGAAGACGTCGGAGGCGGCCAGCACGGCGATGAGCTCGGGGCGCGGCAGCATCTCCTCGATCCAGACCACGCCGGTGCGCTTGTCGCGCAGGTGGGCCACGAGGCCCTCGACCTCGGCCTTGATCTCGGGGGTGTCGGGGGCACCGGCGCACAGGATGACCTGGACGTCCGCGGGCAGCTGCTCGCAGGCGCGCAGCAGGTGTGGCAGGCCCTTCTGGCGGGTGATGCGTCCGACGAAGACGATGGTGGGGCGGTCGGGGTCGATGCCCAGGCGCTTGAGGGTGGCGGCGGCTGCGGCGTCGGCCTCCTGGCCCTGCGGGTGCTTCCATGCCTCGAGGTCGATGCCGTTGTGGACGACCTTGACGCGCTCGGGGTCGACGGCGGGGTAGCAGCGCAGGATGTCTTCGCGCATGCCGTTGGAGACCGCGATGATCCCGGAGGCGGCCTCGTAGGCGGTCTTCTCCGCCCAGGAGGACAGGGCGTAGCCGCCGCCGAGCTGCTCGGCCTTCCAGGGGCGCAGGGGCTCTAGGGAGTGGGCGCTGATGACGTGGGGGACGCCGTGGAGCAGGCCGGCCAGGTGGCCGGCGAGGTTGGCGTACCAGGTGTGGGAGTGGACGAGGTCGGTTCCCTCGGTGCCCTGGGCCATCTCCAGGTCGACTCCGAAGGTGCGCAGGGCGGCGTTGGCGCCGTCGAGCTCGGCGATCTCGGGGTAGCCGGTGACGCCGTCGTCGGCGCCCTCGGTGCCGGGCTCGCGGGGGCCGCCGAAGGCGTGGACGCGGACGTCGGCCAGGGGGCGCAGGACCTTGGCGAGCTCGTTGACGTGGACTCCGGCGCCGCCGTAGATGAAGGGTGGGTACTCCTTGGTCAGCAGGTCGACCCTCATGGGTGTGCCTCTCCTCTGTCTGATGGATGGACTGACCGCGCCTTCCTCGGCGCAGGACGGGCGCCTGCGGTGGGGCGGGCGCCACACCCGACGTTATACGCACACGGGGCCCGGTGGGACCGTTCAGCGCCGGTGGTTTCCACCGACTCTCCTGCGAGGGGCCGGTGGCATCCGCTCCCCAGTGGAGGCGGGGATACTCGTGCGTGAGGCGTCGGGGACCGGGTCAGGACGAGTCGCCCGGTGCTCGATCGTCCTGAACGACGCCTCAGGCAAGGATTCGGCGGAGAACCTACCCGGAATGTGACCCATTTGGCCCCGCAGGTCCCTCGAGCAACGTAAGGTGGGCCACATGGCTCAACCTCGTGTTCTCGCAATCGTCCTCGCCGGTGGCGAGGGCAAGCGCCTCATGCCCCTGACCGTCGATCGCGCCAAGCCCGCCGTGCCCTTCGGCGGCATCTACCGCCTCATCGACTTCTCCCTGTCCAACATGATTAACTCCGGCTTCCTCAAGGTCGTGGTGCTCACCCAGTACAAGTCCCACTCGCTGGACCGTCACATCTCCAAGACGTGGCGCATGTCCGACATGCTGGGCAACTACATCGCGCCGGTGCCGGCCCAGCAGCGCGTGGGCAAGCACTGGTTCCTGGGGAGCGCCGACGCGATCTACCAGTCCCTCAACCTGCTCGACGACGAGCGGCCGGACTATGTGGTCATCACCGGTGCGGACAACATCTACCGCATGGACTTCTCCCAGATGCTGGACCACCACATCGCCTCTGGTCTGCCCTGCACTGTCGCGGGCATCCGTCAGCCCCGGTCCCTGGCGGACCAGTTCGGCGTCATCGAGACCGACCCGTCCGACCGCGGCAGGATCAAGGCCTTCGTGGAGAAGCCCAAGGAGACCCCCGGTCTGCCGGACTCCCCCGACGAGGTCCTGGCCTCGATGGGCAACTACATCATGGACGCCAACGCGCTCCTGGAGGCCGTGACGGTCGACGCCGCCGATGAGACCTCCAAGCACGACATGGGCGGCAGCATCGTGCCCTGGTTCGTCAACCAGGGGGCGGCCGGCGTCTACGACTTCAAGGACAACGACGTGCCGGGCTCCTCCGAGCGCGACCGCGACTACTGGCGCGACGTGGGTACGGTGGACGCCTTCTTCGAGGCCCACCAGGACCTCATCTCAGTGACCCCCGTGTTCAACCTGTACAACGACCGCTGGCCGCTGTTCGCCGGCTACCAGGCCGCGATGCCTCCGGCCAAGTTCGTCTACGGCCACCACGAGCGCCTGGGGCACGCGGTCGACTCGATCGTCTCGCCGGGCGTCATCGTCTCCGGTGGTGAGGTGATCTCCTCGGTCCTGTCCCCCGGTGTGCGCGTCAACTCCTGGTCCTCGGTGCGCGAGTCCGTCATCATGGACGGGGCCGAGGTGGGCCGTAACACCGTCGTCAACCGCGCGATCCTGGACAAGTACGTCAAGGTCGAGGAGGGCGCCATGGTGGGGATCGACCCCGAGCACGACCGCGAGCGGGGCTTCACCGTGACCGAGTCCGGCATCACGGTGGTGGCCAAGGGGCAGATCGTCACCCGCTGACCGCAGGCTCACCGCCTTTGCGCTGCGCGCCGTCGCCCGAGCCTCCGGGCGGCGGCGGGCAGTCTTCGCCTGCCGGCTCGCCCACTAGCATGGAGCCATGAGCGACACCTCTCGACACCGTGCCGGCGACTCCGCGGAGCTCAGCAGGGCGCTGAGCGAGGGCCCCTTAGTGACTGAGGGCCCCGGCCTGCTGGTCATGGACGTGGACTCCACCCTCATCGAGCAGGAGGTCATCGAGCTCATCGCCGAGCGCGCCGGAACCCACGCGCTGGTCGCCGAGGTCACGGCCCGAGCGATGCGCGGCGAGCTGGACTTCGCGGCCTCCCTGCGCGAGCGGGTGGCGACGCTGGCCGGTGTCCCCCAGGGGGTCTTCGCGGAGGTCCTGGCCGAGGTTCGCCCCACTCAGGGCGCGGCCGAGCTCATTGAGGCGCTGCACGCACGCGGCTGCCGGGTGGGGGTCGTCTCGGGAGGTTTCGAGGAGGTCGTGGTGCCTCTGGCCGAGCGGCTGGGCATCGACCACGTGGCGGCCAACCGCCTGGAGGTGGTCGAGGGCCGTCTCACCGGCCGAGTGATGGGGCGGATCGTGGACCGTCAGGAGAAGGTCCGCTGCCTGATCGCCTGGGCCCAGCAGGACGGTGTGCCCATGGAGCGCACCATTGCAGTGGGTGACGGGGCCAACGACCTGGGCATGCTGGAGGCCGCGGGGCTGGGGGTGGCGTTCTGCGCCAAGCCGGTGGTCGTTGAGCAGGCCGACGCGGCCATCCACGTGCGTGACCTGCGTGCCGTCCTGCAGCTGATCGGGGGTTGACCGGCTGCGGTTTCGGGGAGGTCCGGCCTCAGTCGCGCTTGCGGGCGGTGAAGATCTCCCGGATGCGGGCGCCCTTGGGCTCCAGGTCCGCCCAGGTGCCGGGGACATCAATGATGACGGCGGTGGCCGTGGGCACCCCGAAGGAGATCTGGGAGGCAAGGTCGTCGTCGGTGTCGTGGAGGATGTGGGCGAGCACGGAGATCGTGGGCTCGTGGCCGACGACGACGACCGTCTTGGCGTCAGCACCATCCTCGGCCAGGACCTTGAGGATGCCGTTGGGGCCCAGGTTGTAGATCTCCTCGCGCACGAGGGTGTCCGTGGGCTCGAGGCGGTCGCGGATGGGGCGGGCGGTCTCGCGGGCCCGGGCCGCCGGGGAGACCAGGAGCAGGTCGGTGGTCTCCAGGCGCTTGCGCAGCTCCTTGGCCAGCAGGCCGGCCAGGGCCGTGCCCTTGGGGGTCAGAGGACGTTCCAGGTCGGTGACGGCGTCGTGAGAGGCCTTGGAGTGTCGGACGAGCACGAGCCGGCGCATGGGATCCGTTGTCACGTCTCTACCCTACGGCACCGCGGCACCGCCCGGATACGGCTCCGACGACGTCTCGCGCCCCGCCGCGCGCCTAGCGCCCCATGCCCAGGCCGCCGTCGACGCCGAGGATCGCGCCGGTGACGTAGGCGGCCGCGGGTGAGGCCAGGAAGAGGACGGGGCCGGCGATGTCGGTGACATCGGCGAAGCGTCCCAGGGGGATCTGCTCGAGGTAGGCGGTGCGGATGTCGTCGGGCAGGGAGGCGGTCATCGCCGTGGTGACGAAGCCGGGGGCGACGGCGTTGACGGTGATGCCGCGCGGTGCGAGCTCGCGGGCCAGGGAGCGGGTCAGCCCCTCCACACCGCCCTTGGCGGCGCCATAGGCCGACAGGCCCACGCCTCCGCGCGCGGCGATGGCCGAGGAGACCAGGACGATGCGTCCCTTGCGGGCCCGCATCATGGCCGGTGTCACGGCGCGCACGGTGTTGAAGGTGCCGGTCAGGTCAGCAGAGATGACCTCGTCCCACATCTGGGAGGAGGTACGGGCGGCCAGTGACTCCCGGTTGATGCCGGCCGAGGCCACCAGGACCTCGATGGGGCCGTGAGCCTCGGTGGCGGCGGACAGGGCGGCGGCCAGGGCGTCGGGGTCGGTGACGTCGGCGGCCAGGGCCAGGGCGCCGTCGGGGGCCTCACCGGAGCGGGAGATGCCCGCCACCCGGTCGCCCTGTGCCAGGAACGCCTTCGTAACCGCCTCCCCGATTCCTCGGGAGGCTCCGGTCACGACGACGGAACGCGATATCGACGGCTCGGTCTCTTCGTTCATCAGCACAAGCACACAAGGTAACGCGCATCAGCACTCGCCATCAGTCGTTCGTCATACGCTGATACCGATCCTTCCCTGTTACTTCCTTCACAAGTGGTCTATACCTGTGTCTGTTCCGGGTCGCAGGGCGGGGCCGGTCACAGGCCTGGCACCCGCAGTGTGTCAGCATGTCGGGGTGACGATGAGTGAGACCTCCCCCCGCCTCCCCGACACCTGCGCCTCGGGCCGAGTGCCCGCGCCGCTGCGCATCGGGCCGCTGGTGGTTCCCACCCCCGTCGAGCTCGCCCCCATGGCCGGAGTCACCAACGCCTCCTTCCGCCGCCTGTGCCGGGAGATGGCCGAGGCCGCCCTGCCGGAGTCGCTGAGGCCCTCCTGTTCCGGTCCGCTGCCCACGCCCGACGGCGGCCTGCTGGCCCCGGCGGGCCTGTACGTCACGGAGATGGTCACCACCCGAGCCCTGGTGGAGCGCAACGAGCGTACCCTGGCGATGGTACGCACCGACCCGGCCGAGAGGGTGCGTTCCATCCAGCTCTACGGGGTCGATCCGGCCACGGTGGGGGCCGCGGTACGGATCCTGGTGGAGGAGGATCTGGCCGACCACATCGACTTGAACTTCGGCTGCCCGGTCCCCAAGGTGACCCGCAAGGGCGGCGGGGCGGCGCTGCCGTGGAAGCGAGACCTGCTGGCGGCGATCCTCACCGAGGCGGTGCGCGCCAGTGAGGCCGCCGTCCGCGCCGTCGGGCGGGCGCAGCAGGTGCCGGTGACCATGAAGATGCGCCTGGGCATCGACGAGGAGCACGAGACCTTCCTCGACGCCGCCCGCGCCGCCGAGAACGCTGGGATCGCCGCCGTGGCCCTGCACGCCCGCAGCGCGCGCCAGCACTACTCGGGCCAGGCTCGCTGGGAGGAGATCGCCCGGCTCAAGGAGGCCACTGACCTGCCGGTGCTCGGCAACGGGGACGTCTGGCTGGGCGACGACGCGGTGCGCATGATGGAGGCCACCGGCTGCGACGGCGTCGTCGTGGGTCGCGGCTGCCAGGGACGGCCCTGGCTGTTCGCCGACATCGTGGCGGCCATGCACGGCTCGCCGACGCGCACCCGCCCGAACCTGGACGCCGTCATCGAGGTCATCCGTCGCCACGGGCGGATGCTGGCCGAGGAGATGGGTGAGGACCGAGGGGTGCGCGACCTGCGCAAGCACGTGGGCTGGTACCTCAAGGGCTACCCGGTCGGCGGCGCGGCGCGCGCCGACCTCATGGGGATCCGGAGCCTGGACGAGCTCGACGCAGGTCTGGCACGGATGCGCTCGCGCCTGCCCGAGGTCGTGGACTACCCCGGCGACATCGTCGAGGGCCCCCGAGGGCGGGCCGGCAGCCCCAAGACTCCCCGTCTTCCCGACGGCTGGCTGGACTCCCCCACCCTGGACGCGGCCCACCGCGAGATGCTCAGCCAGGCCGAGTCCGACGTCTCCGGCGGCTGAGACGGCGGCCCGCCGGGTCCTTGAGGCCGGTCATCGGCTGGGCGTCTACTCGTCGAGGACCGGGGTGACGCGGCACAGGGCCGCCGCGATCGCCGTGGTCGCCGGGATCGCCAGGACCAGACCGATGGAGGAGATGAGGGTGCGCACGATCTCCTCGGCGATCTCACCCGAGAGCATGGTGTCCAGCACGGCCCGGTCCATGAGGGCGGCGGCCAGGATGAGGGGCAGCGCCGTGCCCGCGTAGGCGAAGGCCAGGGTGTAGACCGTTGAGGCGATGTGGTCCCGGCCGATCCTCATCCCGCCGGTGAACAGGCGCGTGCGCGACAGCAGCGGGTTGGCGGCGTGCAGCTCCCACACCGAGGAGGCCTGGGTGATGGTGACGTCGTTGAGGACGCCGAGCCCGGCGATGACCATGCCGCAGGTCAGCAGCGTCTGCAGATCGATATGCGTGCGCGAGGCCAGCAGACGAGCGGTCTCGTCAACATCGCCGGTCAGGTGGGCGGCGTCGGTCCCCCACAGGGCCAGCAGCACGGTCAGCACGATGCCGGCCACCGTTCCCAGCAGGGCGGTCGTGGTGCGGATGGACACGCCGTGGGCCACGTAGACGGCCGCTAGCATCATCGCCATCGATCCGACCAGGGTCACCGCCAGCGGGTGGGAGCCGGCCAGGAGCGCCGGGATCATGAAGAAGGCGAGCACGCCGGTGGCCACCAGCAGGCCCAGGACGCTCAGGACGCCCTTGCGCCCGGCCACGGCGACGACGAGTACGAGGTAGACGACCGCCAGGGCGCCGACCGGGAGCTGACGCTGGTAGTCGATGAAGGAGTAGGGGGAGCCGGACAGGATGGCCTGAGGCGAGTAGAGGACGACGAGCCGGTCACCGGCGTGGGCGAGCTTGCGCGGCTCACCCACCAGCTGGACCGGCATGACCAGGCCCTTGCCCTCCCCCTCGGTGATGCGGGCGCACACGTGGCCCTTGGCGAACTCCTCCGGTTTGACGCCGTTGACCTCCGTCAGGGCGCTCACCGAGCTCTGACAGCCCGACAGGTCCGTGGAGGTGATGGTGGCCTTGCCCACCGAGCCGCCCTCTGCAGTGAAGGAGCGCGAGCCGATCAGTGAGCTCTTGCCGGGCCAGAGCACGAACAGCCCGACGACGGTGGCCAGGACCAGGGCGCCGACGATGGCGCCGAGCACGATCCGCACCCGGCGGACCTCCCCCGCATCCAGGTCCAGGGGCCCGGAGTGGGAGTGACTGTGGCCGCTGCTGCTGTGATGGCCGTGACCCCTGATGTCCCGGCCCTCCTCGGCCGGCGGCTCGGGAAGGCTCTCGGCGGGGACGGACTCGTTGCTCGGGGAGGTCGAGTTGGTGCTCACCATCCCATCATGCCCGCCCCGTGTCCCTGAGGTGAGCCAGGGACACGGGGCGGGACCCGGATGGTGGCCGGGCCGGCGAGACTTCAGTGAGACTGCCGGCCTGCTCGGTGCTGCTCAGCAGCCGATGAGGCGCTCAGCCAGGTAGCGCTCGACGCCCTCGAGCGGGATGCGCTCCTGGGTCATCGTGTCGCGCTCGCGCACGGTGACGGCCCCGTCCTCGGGCGAGTCGAAGTCGTAGGTCAGGCAGAAGGGCGTGCCGACCTCGTCCTGGCGGCGGTAGCGGCGGCCGACCGCGCCGGCGTCGTCGTAATCCACGTTCCAGGAGCGGCGCAGGCGGGCGGCCAGCTCCTTGGCCGGCCCGGTCAGCTCCTCCTTGCGGCTCAGCGGCAGGACGGCCGCCTTGACCGGGGCGATGCGCGCATCGAGCTTGAGCACGATGCGCTTGTCCACGCCGCCCTTGGTGTTGGGGGCCTCGTCCTCGGTGTAGGCCTCCACGAGGAAGGCCATCAGTGAGCGGGTCAGGCCGGCGGAGGGCTCGATGACGTAGGGGGTCCAGCGCTCGGAGCGGGTCTGGTCGAAGTAGGACATGTCCTTGCCGGAGTGCTCGGCGTGGGTGGACAGGTCGAAGTCGGTGCGGTTGGCGATGCCCTCGAGCTCGCCCCACTCCGAGCCGGGGAAGCCGAAGCGGTACTCCAGGTCCACGGTGCGCTTGGAGTAGTGGGAGAGCTTCTCGGCGGGGTGCTCGTAGAGGCGCAGGTTGTCCTCGCTGATGCCCAGGTCGGTGTACCAGGCCTTGCGGTAGTCGATCCAGTACTGGTGCCACTCCTCGTCGGTGCCCGGCTCGCAGAAGAACTCCAGCTCCATCTGCTCGAACTCGCGGGTGCGGAAGATGAAGTTGCCCGGCGTGATCTCGTTGCGGAAGGACTTGCCCACCTGGCCGATGCCGAAGGGCGGCTTCTTGCGGGCCGCGCTCATGACGTTGGCGAAGTTGATGAAGATGCCCTGGGCGGTCTCGGGGCGCAGGTAGTGCAGGCCGGACTCGTCGTCGACCGGACCCAGGTAGGTCTTGAGCAGGCCGGAGAACTCGCGCGGCTCGGTCCAGGAGCCCGGCTGGCCGGTGACCGGGTCGGGAACCATGTCGAGGGTGACGTTCTCGGGGTCGAGGCCCTTGCGGGCGGCGTAGTCCTCGATGAGCTGGTCGGCGCGGTAACGCTTGTGGGTGTGCAGGGACTCCACGAGCGGGTCGGTGAAGGCGCCGACGTGACCGGAGGCGACCCAGGTCTCACGCGGCAGGATGACGGAGGAGTCCAGCCCGACGACGTCGTCGCGCGAGCGGACCATGTACTGCCACCACTGACGCTTGATGTTCTCCTTGAGCTCGACGCCCAGCGGCCCGTAGTCCCAGGCCGAGCGGGTTCCGCCGTAGATCTCGCCGCAGGGGAAGACGAAGCCGCGCCGCTTGGCGAGGTTGATGACGGCGTCGAGGCGTGAAGGGGTGGATGCCAACGGATGCTCCTTCAGGAGTGGTCGTGGTCCCGCCTGGTTGGTGGGGACGAGTGGTGACAGTCTAGGCGGACAGGGGCCGAGCGTCGGTGAGGGGCCCGTCGCACCGCGGGAGCGCACACCCCACCGGGAAGGCCCTGCCGACTGCCGCCCAAACCGGCTCTCAGCAGCGCACACGCGGGCTCGCCCCGAGTTTGACGCAGGACCGACAGAGTATGAGAATGATTCGCATGAATGTTTCACAGGCTCGTTCCCGTCGTCTCCACCGCGTCGTGGCGCTCGGAGCCACCCTGATGCTGGCTGCCGGCATGAGCGCGTGCAGTGCCCTGAAGGGCGAGAGCTCGTCAGACGCATCGGCGCCGCACACGATCGCCCCGGGCAAGACCCTGACGGTCTCCACGTCCTTCTACCCGATCCAGTACCTGGCCGAGTCCATTGGCGGCAAGCTCGTCAAGGTCTCCACCGTGACCCCCTCCAACGTCGAGCCGCACGACTTCGAGCTCTCCGGCAAGGAGACCGCCGAGCTGGGCAAGGCCGACATCATCGCCTACGTCCCCGGCTTCCAGCCCTCCCTGGACAAGGCCGTCAAGGAGGTCGGCTCCGGCCCCACCGTGGTGGACCTGAGCAAGCCGGCCAACCTCGTCCACCACGAGGGGGTTGAGGAGGAGCACGAGCACGGCGAGGAGGCCACCGACGGCGCCTCGGCCAGTGCCGCCGCCACCGCGCAGGCCAGCGAGGCCGAGCACGACGAGCACGCCGAGGGCGGTGAGGGGCACGACGGCGACCTCGACCCGCACTTCTGGCTCGACCCGGACCGCATGGTCAAGGTGGCCGAGGCCCTTGAGGCATCCTTCGCCAAGATCGACCCGGCCAACGCCAACGACTACAAGGCGGGCCTGGACAAGCTCAAGACGGCGCTGACCGGAGTGGACAACCAGTACAAGCAGGGCCTGACCAGCTGCCAGCACAAGACCTTCATCACCTCCCACGCCGCCTTCGGCTACATGGCCGAGCGCTACGGCCTGACCCAGGCCTCCATCTCCGGCATCGACCCGGAGACCGAGCCCAGCCCCGCCGAGATGGCCAACATCAAGTCGGTGGTCGAGAAGACGGGGGTCAAGACGATCTTCACCGAGGAGCTGGTCTCCGACGCCCCCGCCAAGGCGATCGCCGCGGAGACCGGGGCGGAGACGAGCGTCCTCAGTCCCCTGGAGTCCAAGCCCGAGCGGGGCGACTACACCGACGCCATGACCACCAACCTGGAGCGGCTCAAGTCCGCCATGGTGTGCAAGTAGCCTCAGGGCCCGGCCGCCGAGCCCGGGTTCCCGAACAGATGACGCCCCCCTCAGATTGGCATGATCGCAACCGTATGACCTCATCATCTCCACCTTCACCAGCGTCTGTGACGACGCCGTCCGGTTCCCCCCGGGCGGCGTCGTCCGCGCTCGCCATCAAGGTCCGTGAGCTCAGCGTCGTCCTGGGCTCCTCCCTCATCCTGGACGACGTGAGCCTGGCCGTGGGCGGCGGCGAGTCCGTGGCGATCCTGGGCGCCAACGGCTCGGGCAAGTCCACCCTCGTCAAGGCCGTTCTGGGGCTGGTGCCCCTGTCCGGCGGCAGCATCGAGCTCCTGGGCACCCCCACCTCGCGCCGCCACAGGGTCCCCTGGGAGCGGGTCGGCTACGTCCCCCAGCGGATCGGCGCCGGCTCCGGCGTCCCGGCCACCGCCCTGGAGGTGGTGCGCTCCGGGCTCCTGGGGCCGCGCCGCCCCTGGGCCGACCGGGGCCGGGCCGCCAAACGCAAGGCCATGGCCGCCTTGGACGCCGTCGGGCTGGCCCACCGGGCCGCGGACCACGTCCAGGTCTTCTCCGGTGGGCAGGCCCAGCGGGTCCTCATCGCCCGTGCCCTGGTCCGCTCCCCCGAGCTGCTCATCCTCGATGAGCCCCTGGCCGGCATCGACCGCGCCAGCCGCGAGTCCCTGGCCGAGATCCTTCAAGGGCTGCGCGCACAGGGGCTGACCCTGGTGACGGTTCTGCACGAGATGGGTGAGCTCTCCGACGTCGTCCAGCGGGCGATCCTCCTGCAGGACGGCCGGCTCGTCGCCGACGGCCCGGCCGGCGAGGTCGCTCATCTGCGCGACAGCGGGGCCGGTGCGCCCCAGAGCGACCCGCACCGCGCCCACTGCGGCGACGGCGCCGACGGCGACCACCACCCGGACGCCGGCGGCCCTCCGGCCCACCACGCCCCCGTCCTCGACCATCGGCTGCCTGACACGCGCCCTCATTCCGGTAGGAGCAACCGCCCATGATCGAGTTCGTCTCCGACATGCTCGCCAGTCCCCTCATCCTGCGGGCCTTCATCGTGGCGGTCCTGGTGGGGCTGGCCGCCCCGGTGGTGGGCACCTACCTGGTTCAGCGGGGCCTGGCGCTGCTGGGCGACGGAATCGGGCACATCGCCTTGACCGGGATCGCCCTGGGCTGGCTGGCCGGGGCCGCCGCCAACGTCACTCCTCACGACGCCTGGGCCGTGCCCGGGGCGATCCTCATCAGCGTGCTGGGAGCCGTGATGATCGAGGTCATCCGCGCCAACGGCCGTACCCGAGGAGACGTGGCCCTGGCGATCCTGTTCTACGGGGGCATCGCCGGGGGCGTCATCCTCATTCGCGTCGCCGGGGGGACGACGACGAACCTCAACTCCTACCTGTTCGGCTCGATCTCCACGGTCTCGGTCTCCGACGCCTGGTTCACCATCGCCCTGGCCACCCTGGTGCTCCTGGTGGGGCTGGGGCTGCGCGGCCCGCTGTTCGCGCTGTGCCACGACGAGGAGTTCGCCCACGCCTGCGGCCTGCCCACCGGTGCCCTCAACGTGCTGGTGGCGGTGGTGGCGGCACTGACGGTCTCGGTGTCCATGCGGGTGGTGGGGGCCCTGCTGGTCTCGGCGGTCATGATCGTGCCGGTGGCCATCGCCCAGCTCGTCTCGCACTCCTTCGCCCGCACCATGTACCTGGCGATGGGGCTGGGCGTGGTGGCCTGCGTATCGGGTCTGACGATCACCTACCTGGTGGCGGCCTCTCCCGGCGCCATGATCGTGGTACTCCTAGTGGGGGGCTACGCCGTCGTCGCCCTCCTGTCCGGACTGCTGCAGCTCGTCAGCCGCTCGCGACGGCACCACATCACCTCAGGAGGCAGATCATGAGCGCAAGCAGCACGGCGCAGCGTCCCCGCGCCACGCGCCAGCGTGCCGCCGTCGCCGACATCCTCGCCCGCACTGACGAGTTCCGCTCGGCCCAGCAGATCCATTCCGCCCTGGAGGCGGAGGGCACCAAGGTGGGACTGGCCACCGTCTACCGCAACCTGCAGACGCTGGCGGAGTCCGGTGCGGTGGACCAGGTGCGCAGCGCTGAGGGCGAGGTCCTCTACCGGGCCTGTGAGGAGCAGGAGCACCATCACCACATCGTGTGCCGCCGCTGCGGCTACACCGTGGAGGTTTCCGGCGGCGAGCTGGAGGAGTGGATTCAGCGGGTCTCAGCGCGGCAGGGCTTCACCCAGATGGAGCACACGGCCGAGTTCTTCGGCCTGTGCGCCACCTGCTCGGCCCAGGACGCCTCACAGGACTGAGCAGGTCTGACTGCCCCGGTGTCCGAGCCGGGTTGTGCCAGGCGGCTGCCTACGGAGCGTCGTGGTGCGATGACTCGTCAGCCTCGTCGTCCTCCGGGTCCTCGGCGCCGGTGGGCTCCTCGTGCAGCACCTTGTCCACGGCCCCGCCGTAGCGGCGCTCGCGTCCGGCGTAGGCCTCGCAGGCCTTCCACAGCTCGGTGCGGTTGAAGTCGGGCCAGGCCAGGGGTGAGAAGTAGAGCTCGGCGTAGGAGGAGGACCACATGAGGAAGTTGGAGGTGCGCTGCTCGTCGCCGGTGCGGATGAACAGGTCCACGTCCCGCATGGTGGGCGAGTAGAGGTAACGCTGGATGGTCCTCTCGTTGATGGAGGAGGCCTTGAGGCGGCCGGCGGCGACATCCTCGGCGATGGCTCGGGTGGCGTCGGCGATCTCGGCCCGCCCGCCGTAGTTGATGCACAGGTTGAGGACCAGGCCCGTATTGTGCGCGGTGACGCGCTCGGCCTCACGCAGCTCGTGCAGGACGGACTTCCACAGGCGCGGGGTGCGTCCGATCCAGCGCAGCCTGACGTTCCAGGAGTTGAGGACGTCGCGCTGGACGCGCAGGACCTTGCGGGCGAAGCCCATGATGAAGCGGACCTCGCCGGGTGAGCGCCGCCAGTTCTCAGTGGAGAAGGCGTAGACGCTCAGCTCCTTGACACCGATCTCGATAGCGCCGGCGGCGACGTCGAGCATATTGGCCTCCCCCACCCGGTGTCCCTCGGTGCGGGGCAGGCCGCGGGCGTTGGCCCAGCGCCCGTTGCCGTCCATGACGACGGCGACGTGCTGGGGCAAGGAGGCGGTCGGCAGCACGGGCGGAGTCAGGCCGGGCCGGTGCAGGGGCGGGGCGGCCTCGACCGTCATGTCTCTGGCGACGTCTGTCATGGTTATGCCCTTTCCACCAGTGCGAGGGAGCGCAGGCGCCGCTCCAGGTACCAGGTCGTGTAGGCCGAGACGAGTCCCGAGGCCTGGGAGCGCTCGCGCTGACCGGAGGCGTCGGCCACGCCCCAGTCGCCGGAGAGCAGAGCCCCCAGGAGCGCCATCGTGGACGGCTCGACCTCGACGGCGCCTGCCGAGCGGCAGGACTCGCACACCGCCCCACCGGCCTGCACGTGAAAGGCCCGGTGGGGTCCGGGGACGCCGCACAGAGCGCAGTCGTAGCACGAGGGCGCCCAGCCGCCCAGGGCCAGGGCCCGCAGCAGGTAGGAGTCCAGGATGAGTCCGGGGGCATGGCGCCGGTGGGACATGGCGGCCAGGGCCCCGGCCAGCAGCAGGTACTGCTGGGGGCTGGCCTCGGTGCCCAGGTCACCGTCGTCGGCGCTGAGGCGCTCAGCGGTCTCCACCATGGTCGAGGCGCAGGTGAACATGGCGTAGTCGGCGCTGACGGCCCGGCCGAAGGGGTCGATGATCTCGGCCTGGGTGACGACGTCGAGGGTGCGTCCGGCGTGGAGCTGGACGTCAGTCATGGAGAAGGGCTCCAGGCGGGCGCCGAAGCGGGAGGTGGTGCGGCGCACCCCCTTGGCCACGGCGCGCACCTGTCCGTGGTGGCGGGTGAGCATCACGATGATGCGGTCGGCCTCACCCAGCTTGTAGGTGCGCAGGATGATCGCCTCATCCCGGTACAGCCTGCTCGTCACGGGCGCAGTCTCTCACGCCCTCTCAGCGCAGGGCGCGATTGATGGCGGAGATGACGGCCTTGAAGGAGGAGGTGGTGATGGAGGGGTCGATGCCCACGCCCCACAGGACCTGGCCGTCGACCTCGCACTCAACGTAGCTGGCGGCCTTCGCGTCGCGTCCCTCGCTCAGGGCGTGCTCGACGTAGTCGAGGATCCGCACGCTCAGGCCTGTGCTCTCCAGGGCGGTGACGAAGGCGTCGAGGGGCCCGTTGCCGGAGGCGGTCAGGTGCTTCTCCTCCCCGTCGTCGACCAAGGTGACGGTGAGGGTGGAGTCCTCGTCATCGCCGGTGGAGGTCAGGGTGGCCCCACGCAGCTCGAAGCGGCCCCAGCGGCTGAGCTCGGCCTCAGGGGCGGCCGCGGCGGGCAGGTACTCGTCAGCGAAGATCGACCACAGGCGGTCACCGTCGACCTCGCCGCCGTAGGTGTCGGTGTGGCGCTGGACGATGCGGGAGAACTCGATCTGGAGGCGGCGCGGCAGCTCGAGCTTGCGGGTGGTGCCCAGCAGGTAGGCGACCCCGCCCTTGCCGGACTGGGAGTTGACGCGCACGACGGCCTCGTAGGAGCGGCCCACGTCATGAGGGTCGATGGGCAGGTAGGGCATGGCCCAGGGGACGGCGATCTCGGCCTCGGCGTCGGCCAGTCCCTCGGCCTTCTTGGCGCTGACCTGAGAGTTGCGCGCGGCGAAGCCCTTCTTGATGGCGTCCTGGTGGGAGCCGGAGAAGGAGGTGTAGACGAGCTCGCCGGCGTAGGGGGTACGCGGGGGCACGTCCATGCCGGTCGCCCGCTCGACGGTGCGGCGGACCTCGTCGATGTCGGACAGGTCGAGCATGGGGTCCACGCCCTGGCTGAAGAGGTTGAGGGCCAGGGTCACCAGGTCCACGTTGCCGGTGCGCTCGCCGTGGCCGAACAGGCAGCCCTCGACGCGGTCGGCGCCGGCCATGAGGCCGAGCTCGGCAGTGGCCACGCCCGAGCCGCGGTCGTTGTGGTTGTGCAGGGACAGGCACACCGAGTCGCGATGAGACAGGTGGCGGCTCATCCACTCGATCTGGTCGGCGTAGACGTTGGGGGTGGCCCGCTCGACGGTGGAGGGCAGGTTGAGGATGATCTCGCGGTCCTCCTCGGGCTGCCACACGTTCATGACGGCCTCGCAGACCTCGAGGCTGTAGTCGAGCTCGGTGTCGATGAAGAACTCCGGGGAGTACTCGTAGCCGAAGATCGTGTCCTCATCGAGGACCTTCTCGGCGCGGGCCATGATCTGGCGGGTGCCGTCGACGGCGAGCTCGCGAACCTGGTCGCGGTCCATGCGGAAGACGACGTCACGGAAGATGGGCGACAGGGCGTTGTAGAGGTGAACAGTGGCCCGCGGGATGCCGACACAGGCGTCCAGGGTGCGGTCGATGAGGTCGCCACGCGACTGGGTGAGCACCGAGATGGTGACATCCTCGGGGATCGCGCCGTCATCCACCAGAGAGCGCACGAAGTCGAAGTCGGTCTGGGAGGCGGCCGGGAAGCCGATCTCGATCTCCTTGAAGCCCATGCTCACGAGCAGGTCGAAGACGGCGCGCTTGGCCTGGCGCCCCATGGGCTCGATGAGGGACTGGTTGCCGTCGCGCAGGTCAGTGCTCAGCCAGCGGGGGGCCGTGGTGATGCGCTTGTCCGGCCAGGTGCGGTCGGGCAGGTCGATGGTGGCGACGTCGAGGAAGGGCCGGTACTTGGCAAACGGCATACCGGAGGGCTGCTGGGGGGCGGGGCGGGCGTTACGCATCAAGACTCTCCTGGGTGAGGTGCTTCGTGATTCGACGGCGGTTCCCGGAAGACTCATCTGACTCCTGAGGAACGCGGCCGCGAACGTGGCCGAGCAGAACGAGTCAGCCGCGGTCGGGGTGCCGGCCTGTCAGGCCCCGCCGCGGCGACTAAGCAGGAGGCTCACCTGGTGGCCTGGGGTCGCTCGCACGACGTAGACCCTACCCCGATGAGGACCCATCGTCAGGTAAGGGGCGTACGGGACCGCAGTGTGAGACAGAGGATGAAGGACCTACAACCTCGATCCATACCTCACGTCCTAACGCACACCAACACCATGATGTAGCATCTCTACTACATTCAGTTGCGCTTCTACTCAGGAGGGTTTGTGCGATGGCTCCAGTCATCACCACGGAGAACCTCGAGTTCTCCTACGGGGACACCCCGGTGCTGCGTGGCATCGACCTGTCGGTCGAGGCCGGCGAGGTTGTCTGCCTGCTCGGCCCCAACGGCGTGGGCAAGACGACCCTCGTGGAGAACCTGCTGGGCTCTCTGACCCCGACCAGCGGCAGGGTGCGCGTGCTCGACACCGATCCGCGTCGGGCGGGCGCCGACTTCTGGGCGAGGGTCGGGCTGGTGCAGCAGAGCTGGACCGACCACGCCAAGTGGAGGGTGAGGGACCAGCTGGAGTGGATCCGCTCGGTCCAGCTGACGGCGGCGAGGCGGGTGAGCAGCGTCGACGAGGTGCTCGACGCCGTCGGCCTCAGCGAGAAGGCCGACTCCCGGCTGTCGAGGCTCTCCGGCGGGCAGCGACGTACCATTGACTTCGCGGCCGCCCTCATGGCCGCGCCTGAGCTCCTCGTCCTGGACGAGCCGACTACCGGACTGGACCCGGTCTCCAAGGCGCGACTGCACGATCTCATTCTGGCCAGGGTCGACGACGACGCCACCATCGTCATGACCACTCACGACCTGGCCGAGGCCGAGCACCTTGCCTCCCGTGTGCTCATCATGAACGAGGGACGGATCCTCGCCGACGGCACGGTCACGGCGCTGCGCGAGCGCCTCGATCGTGGCGCCGAGATCACCTGGGTCCAGGACGGGACGCACCACGTCCACTCCACCCACTGCCCCGAGCGCTTCGTCAAGGAGCTCGACCTCGACGCCATCTCCGGGCTCACCATCACCCGCCCCACCCTGGAGGAGACCTACCTCTCCCTCGTCAGCAGCAAGGAGCCCCAGTCATGAGCATTCGCACCTTCCTGGCAGTTCTACGTGCGGCCCGTCGCCAGGCGGCCCTGGACCTGCGAGCAGGCGTTGTCGGGTCGGGCATCGCATTGCTGTCCTCCGTGAGCGCCCTCGTGATCGTCAGCAGGAACACCCAAGCGAGTATCGGCCCGATGTTCCTCGCCGGCAGCATTGGCACGATCAGCTGCTTCATCACCTTTCAGATCGCCAGCGAGACCTACGTCGACCGTATCGGTGGTGCCCTGCTGCGAGTGCGCGTCCTGCCTCACGGCCCGCTGACGTGGGCCATCGGTAAGACGATGTCCTCAGTCACTCAGACCCTCGTGTTCCAGGGCGCCATTCTTCTCGGGGGAGCCCTATTCGTTGAGGCGCTGCCCCTGAGTACATCCCAGGTGCTGGCCTGTCTGCCGCTCATGGTGCTGTCAGCCGTTGCGACGGCCCCGCTGGGCTTCCTCGTGGGTGCCTTCGTCCGCGGCGTCTACAGCTTCATGGCCTCCTACCTGCCTATGTTCGCCCTCATCGGAACGAGCGGTTTCTTCATGCCCATGGACCGTTTCCCCTCCAGGCTGCAGGCGGTTCAGCTGGCGCTGCCGACGTACTGGTCGGGGCACTTGACCCGCTGGGCACTGGTGGGGGACCCCTCGTGGGAGGTGGGCCGAGCCTTCTCTCCGGTGCTCGCCATCGGGATCCTGGCGACCTGGACGGTTCTCGGCTTCGCGGGAGCCTCGTTCATCGTGCGGCGCAGCTTCCGCAAGGAGACGATCGGTAGTCTGGCGCGCGTGCAGTCCACCATTCGCTCCCAGACCGGTCTGTGACCATGTCCGACGACGTCGTCCACAACCGGATCGCGGTCCTGCGCGCCGACCGCCGAGTGAGTCGCCGAGAGCTCGCTGAGGCCCTCGGCGTCCACTACCAGACGGTGGGCTACCTCGAGCGCGGGGAGTACGCCCCCTCACTGCACCTGGCCCTGCGCATCGCCCGCTACTTCGACGTGCCCGTGGAGTCGGTCTTCTCCCTGGAGGAGTTCCCCCGCCTGACGTGAGACTCCATCACAAGGAGAGATGCAGGATCAGAGCCTCATTGACCATCTTCATCAGGCCACTGGGTAACCAGCCGACAACCTCGCCGACTCTCTCCACAGCAATCGATCGAACCTGCTCCGCCTGAGCCTTGGAGTCCTTGGGCAAGCCGGTCGCCTCCGAGGGGAGGAAGACCTGAAAGGGAAGAACTCGCGAGGTTGAGCTCGTCAATGGGACCACTGTCACCACACCACGACCAAGGCGCGCGGCCGCCGCATTGGCATGATCGTTACTCACTATGAGCGCAGGTCGACGCTTGTTCGCCTCACTGCCGACAGAAGGATCAAAATCGACAAGGCGGATTTCACCTCGAAGCATCCTCACCTCTATCGATCCCGTCAGCGACCGCACTATCCCAGACGGCTGCATCATCAGAGGCATCCCAGGAGGACCATGCCTCAGCATAAGCATCCTGAAGATCAGCATTTCCGAGCAGGCGGATGGCATTCTGAATACCAGCAGACCTCGACGCCAAACCGTCGCGCTCCACGCATCGGTCCAGCAGAATGAGGTCACTCTCCGACAAGCTCACGCTTAACTTCATACCTGCATGCTACTCGGGTAGCATCATCAGGGGCAAGGGAGCGACGAGGCTCATCAGGAGCTCGGAGGCGTTGCTCGCAATCGGGTGGTGCCCTCCCCGGATAGGGAGGGCACCACCCGATTACTCGGTTCAGCTACGTGTCTTCGCCTGGGCGCAGACCGCCCTACAGGAGGCCCTCGGCCAGGTCCAGCGGGGTGCCGAAGCGGTGGTTGGTGATGGCCACTGCCTGCTCGCGCAGGAAGGGCAGCAGCTCGGAGTGCGGGCAGGCCGTCACGGCCCCCGTGTACAGGGCGATGTCGGGGCTTCCGCCGGTCACCCGGCTGGCGTGGCTCCAGCGGGCCGCGGAGGTCTCCTCACGCGGACCGAGGATGCGCACGCGCGTTCCCAGCCCGCCGGAGGCGGCGAGCTCGGCCAGGCGGGCGTCCCAGGCCCCCTGGTCCTCGACCGCCACCTGGACGCCGGCGGCCTGCAGCGCGTTCTGCAACGGCTGGGGCAGACGGTCGGCCACGGACAGGCTGACGAAGCCACCGGCCCGCACACCGGCAGCCATGACGCGCACGACGTCGGCCAATTCGGTTCCCGCCCCGGCGCGCACGAGCACGTCAGTGGGCCGGTAGCGCAGGACGTTGCGCTCGCAGGCCAGTGCCGTGACATCGCGGTTGACGCCGTAGGCGCTCCTCCAGGCGGAGGCTTCGGCCACCAGGGCGCGGCGCAGCCCGGCCAGGTCGGACTCGTCCAGCTGGCCGCTGACGGCGTCGCACAGGCTCGCCACGCGCGGGTCCAGCGCCGCAGTGCCCTGGTCCGCCAGTCCCTTCACGTCCTGGCCGTCTGCGGGCTCCACATCCCCCAGTCCCAGCAGGTAGGAGGGGCCGCCGGCCTTCGTCGTTGAGCCGATGGCCGAGCGCTTCCAGCCGCCGAAGGGCTGGCGGCGCACGATGGCCCCGGTGATGCCGCGGTTGACGTAGATGTTGCCGGCCTGGATCGAGTCGAGCCAGACGGCCAGCTCGGCCGCGTCGAGGGTCTGGAGCCCGGAGGTGAGCCCGTAGTCGACGGCGTTGACCGCCTCGATGGCCTCCTCGAGCGTGTCGACCCGCATGATGCCGATGACGGGGGCGAAGTACTCGGTGAGGTGGAACTCGCTGCCGGGCACGACCCCGGCACGGATACCCGGGGTCCACAGGCCGTCACCGAGGTAGCGGGGCTTGAGGACCCAGTGCTCACCGACCCCCAGGGTGGTCAGGCCGCGCACGGCCTTCTCGTCGTCGGGCACGACGACGGGCCCCATCTGGGAGTCCAGCGACAGCGGCAGGCGCACCCGCAGGGAGGCGGTGGCGTCCACGAGCTGGCGGGCGATGCGCTCGGACTTGCCGGCCGAGGAGACCAGGACCAGCAGGGAGGAGGCCGAGCACTTCTGGCCGGCGTGGGCGAAGGCCGAGTAGACGGCGTCGCGCACGGCGATGTCGGGGTCGGCCGAGGGGGTGACGATGATGGCGTTCTTGCCGCTGGTCTCCCCCAGCAGGTGCATGTCCGGCTTCCAGGAGCGGAAGAGGCGGGCCGTGTCGTAGGAGCCGGTGAGGACCACGCGGTCGACGTCCTTGTGGGTCACCAGGTGGCGTGAGACCTCTCCGTCCTCCAGCGGGGCGAGCACTACGAGGTCCTCGGGGATCCCGGCGTCGTGGAAGGCGCGCACGAGCTCGGCCGCGCAGCGTCGGGCCGGCGGGGCGGGCTTGAGGATGACGGCGCTGCCGGCCGCCAGGGCCGCGGCCACTCCCCCGGTGGGGATGGCCACCGGGAAGTTCCAGGGCGAGGCGACCACGGTGACGTCCACCGGGGCGAAGCGGGCCCCGACCATGTACTCCGGGTCGTGCAGGAGCAGCGAGGACTCCGCGTAGTGGTGGCAGAAGTCGATGGCCTCACTGACCTCGGGGTCGGACTGGTCGATGGTCTTGCCGGCCTCGGAGCCGGCGACCTCGATGAGCTCGGCGCGCCGGGCGGCCAGGACGTCGCCGACACGGTGCAGGGCGGCGGCACGCTCGGCCGGGTCCAGGGACTGCCAGACGCCTGCGGCCTCGGCCGTTGAGGCCACCAGGGAGTCGACGTCGGCGTTCGTGGCCAGGCGGGCGGCGCCGGCCTCCACCTCGGCCACGCCCCGCGTGGATCCCGGGATGGCGGCAGCGATGTCCCGGGCCCACTGGCGGTTGGCGGCCAGGGCCGGGTCGGAGTCGGCCTCGGAGACGAAGGGCCTCCTGGCGCGCTCGGCCACCGTGCCGGTCTCCTCGGGGATGCCCGCCTCCCGCTCGGCGAGCCGGTTCTGGGTGCGGTTGGGCACCGGCACCGGGGCGTCCGGGTCGAGGTCGGACAGGGCCGCCAGGAAGCGGTCGCGCTCGCGGTCGAAGATCTGCTCGTTGCTGGCCAGGTCGAAGACGCCGGACATGAAGTTCTCCGGCGCCGCGTTCTCCTCCAGGCGGCGCACCAGGTAGGAGATGGCGACGTCGAACTCGTGGGGGTCGACGACGGGCACGTACAGCAGGAGGTGGCCGGTGTCGCGGCGCACGACCTCCTGGATGCCGGTGGCCATGCCGGAGAGCATCTCGAACTCGACGCTGTCCTCAACGCCGCGTGCAGCGCGCAACTCGAAGGCGAAGGCGATGTCGAAGAGGTTCTGGCCCGCCACGCCCAGGCGGATGTTGCGGGTGCGCTCGGGCGTCATCGCCCAGGAGAGCATGCGCTTGTAGTTGGTGTCAGTGGCCTGCTTGGAGGGCCAGGTGGTCAGCTCCCAGCCGTGGATCTCGGCATCGACCTTCTCCATGGACAGGTTGGCGCCCTTGACGATGCGGACCTTGACGCGCGAGCCGCCGGAGGCGACACGCTGGGCGGCCCACTCCTGGAGGCGCTGCATGGCGCCCAGGGAGTCGGGCAGGTAGGCCTGCAGGACGATTCCGGCCTCGTAGCCGCGCATGTCCTCCTGGTCGAGGATCGCGGTGAAGACCGCGATGGTCAGGTCGAGATCCTTGTAGTCCTCCATGTCCAGGTTGAGGAAGGTGCCGTGGTCGCGGGCCAGGCGGTAGAGCGGCAGGAGGGCCTGGACGCCGTGGGCGACGACTTCCTCGAAGCCCCAGGGGTTGTGGGGGCCGGTGACGGCGGAGACCTTGACCGAGACGTAGTCGACGTCCTCGCGGGTGACCAGGCGGGAGACCTCGGCCAGACGGCGGGAGGCCTCCTTCTCCCCCAGGACGGCCTCGCCCAGGAGGTTGACGTTGAGGCGATTGCCGCCCTTGCGCAGGCGAGCGAGGGCGGGCCCGAGTCCCTTGTCGGTGGCGTCGACGACGAGGTCGCCAACGATCTCCCGGAAGACTCGCCGGGCGACCGCGGTGACGGTGCGCGGGGCGAGGCGGGAGGCGGCCGAGCCCAGCCCCATGGCTCCGGCCAGGGAGGGAGGCAGGAAGTCGGTGCGCCCTGCCGACAGGCGCTTGAGGGCGGTGCTGGCGACGTCGAGGTCGGTGGGACGCACGACGTCGTCGACGAAGCGGGTGGTGAAGGTCAGGCCCTCAGGGTCGGAGAGGATGCGGGAAAGGAGCTTGGCTGAGCGCGGTACCGGCTCAGATGCCGACTCGTCAGCCCACCGGCGTGCTCGGGCGACAGCTTTCTCGCCCAGCGCCCACAGGTCGTCGGGGCAGCGACGTCCTGCGTTGCCTGCGTCGGTGCGGGGCGGACTGGGAACGGCGTTGTTCGTCATGCGTTTGGCCTCCAGGTCGATATGACATCGGACCATCCAAGTGTGCGCTACGGCACCCCTTGTGCGCGACTGATTCGAGCCCTGAGTCTGAAGGTGTCGCAAGTTCCCTTGGTCCTAGATGCCGCCCGCACCGCTGCGTTGACTGCGTGGGGCGGCTCAGAAGCCGAGGCGGGCCAGGGCCTTGGGGTCGGACTGCCAGTCCTTGGCGGTGCGCACGTGCAGGTCGAGGTAGACCTTGCGCCCCAGCAGCTGCTCAATGCCCTTACGGGCGGTGACGCCCACCTCCTTGAGGCGCCGTCCGCCCTTGCCGATGATGATGGCCTTCTGGGAGTCGCGTTCGACGACGAGGCTCACGCGCACCTGGAGGCGGCCTCCGGCGCCCTTGATATGGCCGACCTCGCGCTCGTCGTCGGGGTCGGCGATCTCGTCGACGACGACGGCCAGGGAGTGGGGCAGCTCGTCGCGCACGCCCTCCAGGGCGGCCTCGCGCACGAGCTCGGCGATCATGACCTGCTGGGGCTCGTCGGTGATCTCACCGGTGGGGTACAGCGGCGGGGACAGGGGCATGTACTTGAGAAGGACCTCCTCAAGGACGTCGATCTGCTCGTTGCGCTGGGCTGATACCGGGACGATGTCGGCCCACTCCCCCAGCTCGCTGACGGCCAGGAGCTGGACGGCCAGGGCCTCTCGGGTGACGGTGTCAGCCTTGGTGACCACGGCGACCACGGGGGTGCGCAGCTCGGCGAGGTCACGGGTGATGAAGCGGTCGCCGGGGCCGATCTTCTCGTTGGCGGGAATGCAGAAGACGACGACGTCGACGTCGGCGAGGGTCTCGCGCACCAGGTCGTTGAGACGCTTGCCCAGCAGGGTGCGGGGGCGGTGGAGGCCGGGGGTGTCCACCAGGACGATCTGCGCGTTCTCCTTGTGGATGACGCCGCGCACGTTGTGGCGGGTGGTCTGGGGGCGCCCGGAGGTGATGGCGATCTTGGCGCCAACCATGGCGTTGGTGAGGGTGGACTTGCCGGCATTGGGGCGGCCCACGATGCAGGCGAAGCCGGCGCGGAAGTCCTCGGGGAAGTCGGGGACGACGATCTCAACGCGGGCCGAGTCCGCAGAGTCGGCGCTCTCGTCCGCGTCGTCCCCGTCCAGGATCGGGAAGCCGTCCGCGTCCAGCCGGGTGGCGCCGGGGTCATCGGAACCGTCAGCGCCGTCGGAGTCGTCGTCCTCGCCTCCGGGCTCGTCCTCGCCGTCGGAGTCGTCGTCGGGGTCGGTGAGCGGGTTGGGGCCGTCCATGAGCTCGGCGTCGGTGGGGAAGCGGAAGCCGGCCGGGGCGGGTCCGGGCGCGGGCATCTCGAGGGGCTCTGCAAGCAGCTCCTCGGGGGCCTGGGGCTGGTCGTCGTGAGCTTCGGGGGCGGTGTGGTCGGCGGTGTCAGTCATCGGTGTCCTCTTCGGGTACGGGGGTGCGCGAGGCGAGAATAGTGGAGACCTGGCGGCGGCGGCCGGTGGCCTCCTCGGCCTGGAGGTGGACGCCCTGGGTGTCTCCGGCGGCGCCGGGCAGGGGGACGCGGCCGATGGCCTTGGTGAGCAGGCCGCCGACGGTGTCGACGTCGTCGTCGTCGATCTCGAGGTCGAAGAGCTCGCCGAGCTCGTCCAGAGCGAGTCGGGCGGGAACACGGTAGGTGCCGGGGGCGACTTCGACGACCTCGGGCAGCTCGGGGTCGTGCTCGTCGGTGAGCTCGCCGACGACCTCCTCCAGGAGGTCCTCCATGGTGACCAGGCCGGCGGTGCCGCCGTACTCGTCGACGGCCAGGGCCATGTGGAAGCGGCCGGTCTGCATCTCGCGCAGGAGGTCGTCGGCGGGTTTCGTCTCGGGGACGTACTCGGCATCCCGGGCGAATCCGGCCACGGCGAGGGCCTCGTGCTCGGGGTGGGCGGCCAGGCGGCGCAGGACGTCCTTGAGGTAGAGGATGCCGCGCACGTCGTCGGCGTCCTCCCCGATGACGGGGACGCGTGAGTAGCCGGAGCGGATGAACAGGCGCATGGCGGCGGAGGCGGGCTTGTGGGCGTCGATGGTGACCATGTCGGTGCGTGGGACCATGACCTCGCGCACGAGGGTCTGGCCGAGCTCGACGACCGAGCGCATCATCTCGCGGTCCTCGTCCTCGATGGTGTCGGTCTCGCCGATCTCGTCGATCATCTCGCGCAGGTCCTCGTTGACGGCCTCGCGGGTCTCGGCGTCGGTGGGGGCGGACTCGGGGCGGCGGGTGCGGGAGACGAGGCGGCGCTGCGGGGCGGCCAGGACGTCGACCCAGGTGAGCAGGCCACCCAGGGCGAGCAGGGTGGCGGCGGGGTTGCGTCGGCCGTAGGTGCGTGGGGAGAAGCCGACGACGACGCCCAACAGGATGATGTTGGCCAGCAGGGCCAGGGCCAGGACCTGCCACCAGGCGCGCACGAGCCCGGAGGCGGCCAGGGTGATGAGGACGGCGGCGAGCATGTCGACGGCGACACGGGCGACGCTGAGGGCGCCCAGGACCCGGGTGCGGTGCTCGGCCAGGCGGCGGACCCGGGCGGCTCCGCGGCGGCCCTCCTCGACGAGGTCGTCGGCGGCGGCCCGGGTGAAGCGCAGCAGGGCGGACTCGCCGGCTGACAGGAGGGCACCCAGGGCCAGAACGATCACCGCGCAGGCGATGAGCGCGGCGGTGGGGATGCCGGTCACGCGGGGCTCACTTGCCGCGCTCGGCCAGGAAGGTCAGCAGGAGGCGGCGCTGGAGGTCGAACATCTCCTTCTTCTCCTCGGGCTCGGCGTGGTCGTAGCCCAGGAGGTGGAGGATGCCGTGGACGGTGAGCAGGAGCATCTCCTCGACCGCGGAGTGCCCGGCGGCTAGGGCCTGCTTGGCGGCGACCTGCGGGCACAGGACGATGTCGCCCAGGGTCCCGGCGGGGGTGGGCGAGTCGGCTGAGCCGGGGCGCAGCTCGTCCATGGGGAAGCTCATGACGTCGGTGGGGCCGGGCAGGTCGAGCCAGCGCACGTGGAGCTCTTCCATGGGCTCGGGGTCGATGAACATGATGTTGAGCTCGGCGGCGGGGCTGACGTGCATGGCGGTCAGGACGTGGTCGGCGAGGGCCGCGAACTCGGCGGCGTCGATGACGGTGGTGGTCTCGTTGATGACCTCAGTGGTCATGCGGGTTCCTCTCCGAGTAAGGCCGGGCGGGGCGGTTGCTGCTCCCCCGACGGTACTGGCTGTTGCGGCCGCTGCGGCCAGGCGGTCCGGCGGGTCGGGAGGCGGCGTCCTGGGCGGCGACCTCGGCGTCGTGGCGGGCGTAGGCCTCGATGATGCGGCCCACGAGGCGGTGGCGCACGACGTCAGCCGATCCGAGCTCGCAAAAGCTGATGCCGTCGACCCCGGCGAGGATCTTGCGCACCACGATGAGGCCGGACTCGCGTCCGCCGGGCAGGTCGACCTGGGAGATGTCCCCGGTGACGACCATGCGTGAGCCGAAGCCGAGGCGGGTGAGGAACATCTTCATCTGCTCGGGGCTGGTGTTCTGGGCCTCATCGAGGATGACGAAGGCGTCATTGAGGGTGCGGCCGCGCATGTAGGCCAGGGGCGCGACCTCGATGGTGCCGGCGGCCATGAGGCGGGGCAGGGCCTCGGGCTCGAGCATGTCGTGGAGGGCGTCGTAGAGGGGGCGCAGGTAGGGGTCGATCTTGTCGGTGAGGCTGCCGGGCAGGAAGCCGAGGTTCTCGCCGGCCTCGACGGCGGGGCGGGTGAGGATGATGCGCGAGACGCGCTTGCGGGCCAGGGCGTCGACGGCCTTGGCCATGGCCAGGTAGGTCTTGCCGGTGCCGGCGGGGCCGATGCCGAAGGTGATGGTGGATTCCTCGATGGCGTCGGTGTAGGCCTTCTGGCCAAGGGACTTGGGGCGGATGGTGCGGCCGTGGGAGGTGAGGATGTCGTCGGTGAGGACCTCGGTGGGGCGCGTGGAGGTCTCCAACAGGCCGACGGCGCGCTCGACGGCGTCCGCGGTCAGGGGCGTGCCGGTGCGGGCGACGTCGATGAGCTCGGAGAGCAGGACGACGACGGTGTCGACGCGGGCGGCGGGGCCGGAGACGGTGACGGCGGTGCCGCGCACGTGGATGTCGACGTCGGTGAAGCCCTTCTCGATGGCGCGCAGGACCTCGTCCCGGGCGCCCAGGAGGGTCACCGGGGCGACATCCTCAGGCAGGGTGAGGGTGCGCGTGACGTCCGCAGGTTCGGCGGAGGTGGTTTGGGCCGGAGCACCGAGCGACCGGAGGGTCGGCGGCGTGGAGGGTGCCAAGGACGCGCCGGAGACGGCAGGATCCTGACCGGCAGTCGGCTCGGTGGGCGTGGTGTAAGCGTCTGTCATCGTGCACCGATCGTACTGCGTCAACCAGCACGCCAGCATCAAGATATATTGAGAACTCAAACAACATGAGAAGACAGATCACTGTATCATCTCTCAGGAACACCACACCGACTACCCACCAAGCAGGCAGCAAGAAACCTCAACTAAAGGGCATCTATCCCGTAGGCCTAAAACTAGTTTTTCCAGAATCGCAAAATCCAAGCAAGAAATTAGGGTAAAATGAAGTCAATTCTAGATAGGCTTAGAAACATTACCGGTAATCCTGTATTTGTCGAAATGGGGCTAATTTTACTAATCTCGTCACTTATGGCAATACTCGCCGACAAGGTCACAACAAATTTAAGCAACATGAACACTTTCAATATCGGCACAATCATGCTTAACGTTTCCGTAATCATGATTTACTTAGCACTATTGACCGGATTGTCGACCATTAACTGCATTAAAGAAAAGTACCCATTATTTCGCTGGATAGCAACCTGGGTACTTCTAAGTGTCGCTGCATACACATTATTAAGCTGGCTGTGGGGAGGGAATTTTCTCGCCGGATGGAAGAGCGGACAATCCTTAAGTTTCAAGGAACTGCTTTCAAGCACCTTCACCGCAGTCGGCGGGATAGGTGCAGTCGGATACCTCGTTATCAAGTATCGCGAACAAGCCAGTGCCGAACGAGAAGAAGTTCGTCAGAACGAAGGAGAGGCCGACAAACAATTAACTGCCGCCATCAAGCAGTTAGGCTCTAAGTCACCTCAAGTTCGTATTGCGGGAGTCTACGCCCTGGCTGATGTCGCCGACACCTACGGGAGCGAAAAATATAGAGTCGACTACAATAAGCGTGTAGTTGAAATTTTATGCGGTTACTTGAGGACCGAGCGACACATCAAGATCAAGAAAACCACCGACTCCGACATGACAACACATAGTTCAGGCGCCAGCAACTCTACATCGATAAACAACAAAACAGAAATCCCGAAGGAAGAACTTGATAATTCCTTTAAAGAAGGAATAACAACGGCTGCAGAAAAGGAGCTCACTCAGAACCCCACTCTCAACTCAGACGGCCCTACAGAATCGGCAGTTCTTTCCGTATTGCGAGATCACTTAAGATTCTACCCACCAGGTTCCAGCAGCCCCGAAGACTCACGCCCAGGCCCTTGGAGCCGCTATCTCATCAACCTCGACGGAGCAACCATCATGGAACCACTGGACTTCCAATACACACACACGTCTAAACTAAGTTGTAAGGGCACAGTCTTCTATAATGAAGTCAATTTCACCGGTTCGCACTTCCAGGATGCAACCAACTTTGGTGGATGCATTTTTAATTCATATACAAGATTCCAGCTTAGCGCATTTCATTACGATGTAAACTTCGGTCCAGCCGGAGATGGCGTCACTACATTTGTGAGTGACGCCGACTTCCGTGGCGTAAAATTCTCAGGCAAAACCACTTTTCAGCGCACCAAGTTTGCAAGAGTAGTTAGTTTTGCTTCAACAGAAAAAGGGGATAGGTCAGTATTTGTAAAAGTAGCGAACTTCCGTGGGGCAGTTTTCGAAAGTGAAGCCAATTTCCATCAAGCGATTTTCCGAAAGGAGGCCGACTTCTCGCCAGATTACACTGAATATAACACCAGCTTACGGACGCAGGATAGCAATCCAATCAACTATCCAACCAAGCTCGTGCGGGCCATTTTCACAAAGACTTACTTCATAGGCTGCGCCGACTTTGATGAAGCTAAGATGGATGAGCTCACTGATTTTCAAGGAGCCTTATTTAATGAAGATTTAAGAGAGACGTCTGACATGCTTTTCCCTCCAACAATCACGTTGACTAGCGATGGCCTACCGGAAGGAGCGAAATGGACAGAGTTTATCAATGACGAACCCAAGTTAATTGAACAGTAAGACGGGAATCTCGCCAACAATCAGAGTCATCCCGATGAGATACTTCCTACCGAGAATCTCGCGCAAGACGAGAGCAGAGAAGAAGATGTCGACGAGCAGGCTCAGGTATGACTACGCTGGCAAGGCCGTGCCGGCAGGTTCAGTAGTAGCAGAGCCAAGAGGCACAGATGACTACCCCGGAAGCCGGGCCGAAGTCGAACTCACCACGAGGGACAGCACGGAGCTCGTCGAGTCTTCCGATGACGGCTACCATCACCCATGCTGTCACCAGGACCACCCCGATGTGGATTACGGCACCGAGTATGGATTCCTCCTAGTAACGGCAGCCTTATCAAGGATCCCGGTGAGCATGACGAATGAGACTGAACCGATTAGGCAAAGCAGTCGACGTTGTCATCATCTCACTACCGACGCTAGCCAGCATGACCGCCGTTCCTCGGCGTATTCGTCCTCCGCATGAGGAGACGCTCAGACAGGGGTCACCCAGATCGCAGGATACGACGACTCACTAAGTCGGCACCCACATCACTAAGTCACTAAGTCGACTTGTCAAGGCGCCGAGCGAGGCACTAGGAAGCCGAACCGGAGCACTAAGTCACTAAGTCAGGGCACCAAGATGAAGAACTAAGTCACTAAGTCAAGACGCCAAGTGAAGTCCCCCTATTGAGAAGTTCATGCAGAGTCCGATACCGAGACATCAGACGAGGAAAGTCAGACAACCAGCATGGCCAGCGTCCCTCCGACGAGCAGAGTCAGCCCGATGAGATACAGCCTGCTGACGGCCTCGCGCAGGACGAGGGCGGAGAACAGGACGGTGACCAGGACGCTCAGCTTGTCGATGGGGACGACCACGCTGGCCGGGCCGTCCTGGAGCGCTCGGTAGTAACAGAGCCACGAGGCACAGGTAGCTGCCCCCGAGGCCAGGACGAAACCGAGCTCACCACGCGGAACAGTACGAACCTCCCGGAGCTTGCCGGTGACGGCCACCATCACCCAGGCCATCACCAGCACCACCCCGGTGCGGATCGCGGTACCGAGGTTGGACTCCACCCCGGTGATGCCGGCCTTACCAAGGATCGCGGTGAGTGCGGCGAAGAAGGCTGAGCCGAGCGCATAGAGCAGCCAGCCCCCGCCGTCGCGCACGGCCCGGGGCAGGCCGCGCAGGTCATCGGCGTCGAGCATCAACAACGTCCCGACAGCGATCAGAGCCACTCCGAGCGCACCGACGAGGCTCACCCTCTCCCCCAGGAAGATGAGGGCCAGCAGCACGGTCAGCACTGTGCTCAGTTTGTCGATCGGCACCACCTTGCTGACGCTGCCGAGCTGGAGCGCCTTGAAGTAGCACAGCCAGGAGGCCCCGGTCGCCAACCCCGAGAGCACCAGCAGCCCAGTGCTGCGAGCATCGAGGTGGGCCAGCTCGGCCTGCGAGCCGACGACGAACACCATGCCCCAGGCACCCGCCAGCACCACGATAGTGCGCAGCGCCGTCGCCACGGTCGAGTCCGTGGTGCGGATCCCCTCCTTGGCCAGGACGGCGGTGATGCCGGCAAAAAGCGCTGATCCGCAGGCGAAGACCATCCACATAAGGCAACCCTAACCCCACTAGGCACCACCGCACGGCGGGCGCGACAGTCCTCGCCCTCACGCCCGCCGTTGCTGGTCCCTCCCGGTTCAGCGGGTCTTGCGCGGCACGGTGGAGGCCGCCACACCCAGCACCACGAGGCCGAAGCAGACCAGGTAGGCCAGGTATCGGAAGAAATCGTCGGAAGGCTCGCTGGCCATCGTGAGCTCGGTGACGGCGTCGACCGCCCAGCTCATGGGCAGGGCGTCACCGACCACCTCCAGGGCACGCGGCAGCTGGTCACGGCTGACCAGGAGCCCGCACAGGAACAGCTGGGGCGCGATGACCACCGGCATGAACTGGACGGCCTGGAACTCGGTGCGGGCAAAGGCCGAAACCAGCAGTCCCAGGGACACCCCGACGAAGGCGTTCACCAGAGCGGTGAGCACCACCCACCCCCAGGAGGCGGAGATGTCCACATCCAGGCCCCAGGCGGCCACGGAGCACAGGATGAGGGACTGGATGATGGCGGTCAGCGCGAAGGCGGAGGCGTAGCCGAACAAGAGGTCGGCTCGGTAAATCGGGGTGGTCCACAGCCGCTCCAGGGTGCCGCTCACGCGCTCGCGCAGCATGGCGACGCTGGTGACCAGGAACATGACCGTCGTCGGCAGGATCGCCATCATGGAGACGGCGATGTGGTTGAACAGCAGGTTCGCGCCAGGATAGTCGCGGTAGACGAAATACAGCAGGGTCAGCAGCGCCGCCGGCACAATCGCGATGAGGCCGACCGTGCGCCTATCGGCGCGCAGCTGGGTGAGGATGCGGCGGGTGGTGGCCAGGTAGGTGCGCAGGCGCATCAGTGCTGCCCTCCTTTCTGCTCGGGTCGGCTCTCGGAGTCGGCGATGACGGCCAGGAAGGCAGCGTCCACGGTGTCCGCCCCGGTGCTGGCCAGAAGGTCCTTGGCCGTGGTGGTGGCCAGGATGCGTCCCTGGCGCATGAGGAGGACCTGGTCGCAGCGGAAGGCTTCGTCCATGACGTGACTGGAGACCAGGAGGGTGGCGCCGCGCTCGGCCAGGGCGTGGAAGGGGGCCCACAGCTCCTCACGGGTGACCGGGTCCAGGCCGACGGTCGGTTCATCCATGACGAGCAGGTCGGGGTCGGCCACGAGCGCGCAGGCCAGGCTCACGCGCCCGGCCTCGCCGCCGGAGTAGGTGGACACGGGCCGGTCTGCCAGGGAGGTGAGCCCGACGACGTCGAGGACCTCATCCAGCTCGCGGGCCCGGCTGCCAGCCAGGGAGGCGAAGTAGCGCAGGTTCTGGCGGGCGGTCAGGTCTCTATAGACGGCCTGGCCCTGGGTGACGTAGCCGACCCGACCACGCACGGCGGCAGCGCCGGGAGCGTGCCCGAGGACCTCGATCTGTCCGCTGTAGCGCTGGACGCCGACGACGGTGCGTATGAGGGTGGTCTTGCCGCAGCCCGAGGGGCCGAGCAGGCCGGTGATGGTGCCGGGCGCCAGGTTCAGGTCCAGGCCGTGGAGGATCTCCTTGCGCCCACGGGTCACGCGCAGGTCCGTCGCGGTGACGGCCGCCGGCGCCGAGGTGGCTGAGGACGTGATGTCTCGACTGGAGTCGTGCGATTGGTTGCTGGCCCCCGACTCCCGGGGCGCGTCTCCTGCATCGCTTTTCATCATGTGATGAATATAGGTTGACGGCGACCCCCTGTCCAGGGACGGGTTCGGGTGAGCTCAGTCGGGATCGGCGGGGCCGGGCAGGTCGTCGAAGGCGTAGCGCTGGATGGTGGGGCCGACGAGCGCAACTAGCGTCTCGACGTCGAGGCCGGCGATGTGGTCCATGCGGGCGACCCAGCGGGCCAGGCCGAGTCCGATGATCTGGCTGGCGATGAGCTGGGCGCGCAGCTCGGGGCGGTCGGGACAGAAGTGGGTGACAATCGGCGCGAGGATTCCGATGGCGATGAAGTCGCGGAAGGGCTCGACGTCACTGCCCTGGCCGAGTGCGGCATGGATGACCGCCGTGAAGCGGTCCGCCCCAGCCTCGTCCCACAGGCTGATGACGGCGCGCACGATCCCCTCCCCCAGCTGTTCGGGCTCGAGCTCGGTGATGGAGGCCGCCCGGTGCATGAGATTGGCATCGACCCCGGCGGTCGACTCGATGACGGCCTTGGCGAAGAGCGTGGCCCGGTCCGGGAAGTAGTGGTGGACCAGAGCCGGGTCGACGCCGGCATCGCGCGCGATGCCGCGCAGAGAGGTCTGGTAGCCGTCGCGGGCGAAGGCGGTGCGGGCCGCCGCCAGGATGGCTTCGCGCGTGTCCGGGCTCCCCGCCGGCCGCCGCCCCCGCGGGCTCATCGCTCACTCGTCTCGCTCATGGTCAGAGCATGCCCGCAAGCCGCTCAGTTGGGAAGCAGCCGCGCTACGGCTCCCAACCGCCGCGCGACCCTCCGCACGCAGGCAGGTGCCGCCAGCATCATTGTTTCTGCGACCTCTCAGCGCGTGCTATCTGATGTAGTCGACCAGCCATTCGTGCACGTTCCGAAGGACAGCCCTCTCCACGACTCCGATCTTCTTGGTGAGACGCTGACGCGAGATCGTGCGCACCTGTTCGGTCATGGCAAACGATCGCTGCTCCATCCCTGTTCCCGCATTGAGCTCCACGTGATTCGGCCAGCGCCGATCCTTCGTTGTCACGGGAACCACGACGACAAGCGTCGTCACCGTTCGATGGAATCGTTCATTGGACACAATGAGGACCGGACGACGCCCGGATTGCTCTCGCCCGACAGCAGGATCGGGAAGTGCCCACCACACCTCGCCCGGCTCAACCGGGGCTGCTAGCTCCATGCTTCCGACTCCCACTCACGGAGCTCCTTGAGATAGGTCTCGTCCGGCGGGTGAGCCTCCATCGCACGCCGCACCTCGGCGAAGCGCCGCTCACGTGCCGCATCCTCGAGCAGCTCCTTGAGCGCGGCATCCATGGTCACCCCGCGCTCTGACGCCAGGGCCCGCAAGCCGTCCCTTGTGCTGCGCTCCACCTTGATCGTCGTCATGCTGCTCATACTCACAGTATGTACAACAGTCATACTCTTGTGAAGACAAATCACTCCATTTCTTGGTCAGGACTCGAGCAACGCACTTGCGCGTCTCACTCCCACAGGCCGCTGGCGTGGGCGAGGACGGCCAGGGCGACGGGGCCGGCTGAGGCGGTGCGCATGACGTGGGGGCCCAGCCGCACCGTCGTCGCCCCAGCGGCCTCCAGGGCCGCCGTCTCCTCGGGGCTGATACCACCCTCGGGCCCCACGACTACGGCCAGCGCCCGCGGCGTCTCTCCGGGCGCGGGCAGGCGCACTGACTCCATCGCAGTGCTGATCGGGGTGCTGGCCTCCTCGTGCAGGACCAGCACCACTCCCCCGCCGCGAACCGTCTGCCCCACCCAGTCGGCCAGACTGCGGGTGTCCCGCACCTCCTCGACCTCGGGCACGCGGGCCCGCCGGGCCTGCTTGGCGGCCTGGAGGGCGGTGGCCTGCCAGCGCTGGCGTCCCTTGGCCTGCTTGGCGCCCTGCCACACGGACACGCAGCGCTCGGACTGCCAGGGCAGCACCAGCCCCACACCGACCTCGGTGGCGGTCTCCACGGCCTGCTCGTCGCGCCCGCCCTTGGCCAGGGCCTGAACAAGGGTCAGCCGCAGCGGCGGCGTCGGTTCCTCGATCCGATCCAGGACCCGCACGGCCAGACGGTCCTTGGCTCCACCGACGCCGGCCCCGGTCACCTCGCAGACCAGGCGCAGACCAGCGCCGTCAACGAGGTCCACGCGCTCCTGGGCACGCAGGCGCTTGACGGTTACGGCGTGGCGGGCCTCAGGCCCGGTGAGCATGAGGACGGTTCCGGTCCCCGCTGCAGCGGCGGCGTCGGCGGGCTCGATGGTCTCGGGCGTGAAGAGGAAGACGGGTGCGGTCACGGCTCCAGCCTACGGGCCGTACCCAACAGGCGTCCGCCGGCGGTGCTAGCGTCAGTGACCATGACCGACTCTTCAGCAGCCGCCCAGCCCCCTCAGTCGTCTCCGTCCCCCTCGTACACCACCGCCGTCACGGTGGAGGACTTCCGCCGCAACCTGGACGCCGTCCGCGCCCGCATCGACGCCGCCGCGAAGCGCGCCGGCCGCGACACCGCCGAGATCCGCCTGCTGCCGGTGTCCAAGACCGTCCCCGAAGAGCGCCTGCGCACCGCCTTCGCCGCGGGCATCACCCAGATGGGTGAGAACAAGGTCCAGGAGGCCCAGCGCAAGAGCGAGAACCTAGCGGACCTGGGCATCTCCTGGTCGGTCATCGGCCATTTGCAGACGAACAAGGCCAAGAACGTGGCCGCCTTCGCCGACGAGTTCCAGGCCCTGGACTCCCTGCGCCTGGCCGGGGCCCTTGACCGGCGCCTCCAGGCAGCCGGGCGGGGCCTGGACGTCTACGTGCAGGTCAACTCCTCGGGCGAGCCCAGCAAGTTCGGGCTGGAGCCCGACGACGTCGCCGACTTCCTCGCGGCGCTGCCGACCTACTCCTCGCTGCGGGTGCGTGGGCTCATGACCCTGGCCGCTAACACCAGTGACGAGGCACGGGTGCGCGAGTGCTTCAGCGTCATGCGCCGGCTGCGCGACGCCGCCCTCGAAGCGGGCACCGTCGGCGACGGGCTGCTGTCGATGGGGATGAGCGGGGACTTCGAGGCCGCCATCGAGGGCGGCTCCACCTGCGTGCGGGTGGGTCAGGCGATCTTCGGGGCCCGGGCCACCCCCGACTCCTACTACTGGCCCGAGTCATCTGAAGCCAACCAGTCTCAGACCGACCAGCCGCCGACCAACAGCTGAACGCCGCCACGGACCGCGGCCCCAGGCGCGCAGTGACGCTCAGCGCCCGGAGAAGCGCTCCTTGAGCTTGCCCATGACGCCGGAGTCGCGCACGGGCTCGACGTCGTCCTCCCCGCGCAGGCGGGCCAGCTCGGTTAGCAGCTCGCGCTGACGGTCGTCCAGGCGCGTGGGGGTCTCCACGACGATGGACACGTGCAGGTCCCCGCGGCCCTTGCGGCGCAGGCGCCCCACGCCCAGGCCGTCGAGGACGACCTCGTCGCCGGGCTGGCTGCCGGCCTTGACGGTGACGTTCTGCTCGCCGTCGAGGGTCTGCAGCGGGAAGACGGCACCCAGGGCGGCCGCGGTCATGGGAACGCGCAGCTCGGTGTAGAGGTCGTCACCGTCGCGCTCGAGGAACTCGTGCGGCTTCTCGTGGATCTCCAGGTAGAGGTCGCCGTTGGGGCCGCCGGCCGGGCCGGCCTCGCCGCGCCCAGACATGCGGATGCGGGTCCCGGTGGACACCCCGGCGGGGATGGAGACCTCCAGGTCCTGGCGCACACGGGTGCGGCCCTCGCCGGAGCAGTCCTTGCAGGGGGTGACGATGACGGTGCCGTAGCCCTGGCAGCCCGGGCAGGGCGAGGAGGTCATCACCTGCCCCAGCAGGGTGCGGGTCATGCGCTGGACGTTGCCGACCCCGTTGCACTGGGAGCAGGTGACCGGCTCGGTGCCCGGCGCGCAGCACGAGCCGTCGCAGGCGGTGCAGGTGACGTAGGTGTCGATGGGGACCGACCGGGTCGCCCCGAAGGCGACGTCGGAGAGCTCCACGTCCACGGCCACGAGGGCGTCCTGGCCGCGGCGGGCCCGGGAGGCCGGTCCACGGCTGGCCGCTCCCCCGCCGAAGAAGGACTGGAAGATGCCGCCCAGGTCGCCGAAGTCGGCTCCGGCGAAGCCGCCGCCGAATCCGCCTCCGCCCCGCACGGCGTCCTCCCCGCCCAGGTCGTACATCTGGCGCTTGTCGGGGTCGGAGAGGACCTCGTAGGCGGAGGAGACCTCCTTGAACTCGTCCTCGTGGCCGGGGCCGGCTACGTCGGGGTGCAGCTGGCGGGCCTTCTTTCGGTAGGCCTTCTTGATCTCCTCGGGGCTGGCGTCGCGGCTGACGCCGAGGACCTCGTAGTAGTTGCTCACTGCGTTCTTCCTTTACGGCTACGACTTCTGCGGTGGTGGTCTGGGGGCGTGCCCGGCCGGGCCGCTTGGGGGCGGGTCGGGCAGGCCGGTTCTCAGGTCTCCGGTGGGGACAGGAACCGGGACAGGTAGCGGGCCACGGCCCGGACGGCGGTCATGGTGGCCGGGTAGTCCATACGGGTGGGGCCGATGACCCCGAGGTGGGCGACAGCCTCACCGGTTCCCGGCCCGTAGGTGGTGGTGACGACGGAGGCCTCGGCCAGGGCGTCGTCGTTGTTCTCCGATCCGATGCTCACGCGCATTCGGTTCTCGCCAATCGCGGCGCCGTTATCGGCGGTGAACAGGCGAAGCAGCACCACCTGCTCCTCGACGGCGTCCAGGAGGGGACCCAGGGAGGAGAAGTCGGGGGTGGCGCGGGCCAGGTTCGCGGTCCCAGCGACGACGAGCCGCTCCTCCGCGTCGGGGCGCAGGGCGGCGATGAGCTCGTCGGAGACGGCCTCGAGCAGGAAGCGTTCGTCGGCGGGCGCCTGCTCGGCCAAGGTCGCCAGGATCGGGGCGACGTCGGCTGCGCGGCGGCCCGCGAGGGCACCGTTGAGCCGGGTGCGCAGGCGCTCCAGGACGAGGGGGTCGACGACGTCGGCGATGTCGAAGCCCCCGTCATGGCGGGAGCTCAGGGAGCCCCTGGACCTGAGGGTCACGGTGCGCTGGTCGACGCGCCCGGTGTCGGTGATGATGACCAGCAGGACGCGCTCGGGTCCCAGGGCCACGAGCTCGAGGTGCTGGAGGGCCGCGTACCGCAGGCTCGGGTACTCGACGACGGCGAGCTGGCCGGTGAGCTGGGCCAGGGCCCGCACGGTGCGGGCCACGACCTGCTCCAGGTCGACCGCTCCGGACAGGAGCGCAGTGATGGCGGCGCGCTCGGGTGCCGAGAGGGGCTTGATGCGCGCGACCTCGTCGACGAAGAGCCGGTAGCCCTTCTGGGTGGGCACGCGCCCGGCGGAGGTGTGCGGCTGGTGGATGTAGCCCTCGTCCTCCAGGGCCGCCATGTCGTTGCGGATGGTCGCCGGGGACACGCCCAGTCGGTAGCGCTCCACGAGGGCCTTGGACCCCACGGGTTCGCGCGTGCGCACGTAGTCGGTGACGATGGCGGACAGGACCTTGAGGCGTCGGTCGTTGGCCACGGGTCCTCCTCCCCTCATCAGTGCCGAGACGCGATCAGTGCTGGCGTCAGGCGACAGGCCGCCCGCACACCGGTGGGGTGCGGCCAGCGGATTAGCACTCACCCCATGCGAGTGCCATCCTACGCTGTGCTCCGGCGGGTCCACCGCCGGCGGACCGTGAGTTTCCCCTACCGTGCCGAGGGTGAACACGCCCGCCCCGTACCGCTCCCCCGTTCCCGGATCGACTGCCGCCCGCCGCGCCGCCCTGAGGGCTCGCGCCGAGGCGGAGCAGAAGCAGCAGGCGCAGAACGCCCCGGTCGGTTCGCGCTCGCACGGTGGGGCGGCTGCGAGCACACCCGCTGCCCGCAGGCCCTCGTCGAGCGACCGCTACGGCGGGGACGTGCTGTCGGTCAACCCGCACCGCACCGGGCCCGGCGCCATACGCCCGGAGTCGGTGCACGTGCCGGTGACACCGGGACTGGTGGTCGAGGACCGCCAGACCGGCTTCGTCGGGGCCGCGGTGGCGGTGGAGAAGTCGGGCGGTCAGCACGTCGTGGTCCTGGAGGACCGCCACGGTGTGCGCCGCGGCTTCGCCCTGGGGCCGGGGTTCTGGATCGAGGGCCGCTCGGTGATCCTGGACCCGCCCGTGGCGCGCAGGCGCAAGCCCACCGGCGCGGTGAGCGCCGCCGGCAGACGGCTGACGGCCTCGGGCTCCTATGCGGTCGAGGGTGAACGGGCCAAGGTAGCGCGCGCCTCGCGCATCTGGGTGGAGGGCAAGCACGACGCCGAGCTGGTGGAGAAGGTCTGGGGTGACGACCTGCGCCACGAAGGCGTCGTCGTCCTCATACTCGACGGCGTCGACAACCTCGAGGAGGTCATGGCCGACTTCGGCCCGGCCCCCGAGCGGCGGGCCGGTGTCCTCGTGGACCACCTGGTGGCCGGTTCCAAGGAGTCGCGGATCGCTCAGCGGGTGTCCGAGATGCCCGGTGGGGAGAACGTGCTGGTTCTGGGGCACCCGTATGTGGACGTGTGGCAGGCGGTCAAGCCGGCCCGGGTGGGTCTGGAGCGCTGGCCGGACATCCCGCGGGGCACCGACATCAAGCACGGCACCCTGGAGGCCCTGGGGTGGCCGCACGCCGACCAGGCCGATATCGCCCGGGGCTGGCAGCGCATCCTGGCGACGGTGCGCTCCTACAAGGACCTCGAGCCGAGCCTGCTGGGCCGCATGGAGGAGCTCATCGACTTCGTCACCGCCCCGGGCACACGCTGAGCCCCTCCCGCCCGTGGGGCGAAAAAGGGGCTCAGCGCGGCCGAGTCCGGAGACGGGCCGGGTGAGGGAAGGGCGGATCAGCCCTCAGCGGCCTCGGCCTGGTCGGCCAGGGCTAGGCGGCGGGACTGGGACAGCAGGCGGGCGTCGAGCGCCAGCAGCCCCACGGTGAGCACTCCGCCCAGGGCCTTCCACAGGAGGCCCGGGGCGATGAAGAGCAGGACCATGGCGGCGATGATCGGCACCAGGTGCTTCATGGAGCGCCCCACGTAGCCGCCGAAGCTGGGCATCTCGACGCCGTCGGACTCTGCGACGGACTTGACCATGAAGTTCGGGCCGTTGCCGATGTAGGTGATGGCACCGCACAGGACGGCGCCCAGCGAGATGGACACCAGGTAGAGCTCGGGAATCCCGGCCACGTCGGCGCCGCCGGGGTGGGAGACCTTGCCGGCCATCTCGAAGAAGGTCGCGTAGGTGGGGGCGTTGTCCAGGACGGAGGAGAGCCCGCCGGTGAAGATGAAGAAGGTGACCTCGTTGAGCGGCAGCGAGCCGGCGACCTCGTCGAGGTAGTGCAGGGCCGGGATCATGGTGAGGAAGATGCCGATGAACAAGATGGCGACCTCGGCGATGGGGCCCCAGGTGAACTGGTTGTCCTTGAAGCGGACCTCCCGGCTGCCCAGGAAGTAGGAGCCGGCTGCGGAGGCGAGCATGATGAACTCGCGCACGGGGATCCAGTCGCCCAGGGCGGCGTGCCCTTCCTCGATGGCGTGAGCGTCGACGGAGGGGGCGAAGGCGACGGCGGCGATGATGACGGCGAAGAAGACGAAGTTGAGTGAGCCCTTGAGGCCCAGGGGCTCGATCTCGGTGTCGTCGTCGTGCACGGCCTTGGCGGGCTCCTGGGAGTAGTAGTAGGAGTCCAGGGCGTAGTAGCTCACCAGCAGCATGACGTTGACGAAGAGGTACTCGCGCAGGAGGTTGAAGGTCCAGGTGAAGGGCACCCCGCGCAGGAAGCCCAGGAACAGGGGCGGGTCGCCCAGGGGCGTGAGGAGGCCACCGCAGTTGGCCACGATGAAGATCGTGTACAGCACCGTGTGCACCCGGTAGTGGCGTTCCTTGTTGGTGGCCAGCAGGGGCCGGATGAGGAGCATGGCGGCGCCGGTGGTGCCCACGAAGGAGGCAAGGACTCCGCCGATGGCCAGGAAGATCGTGTTGTTGCGGGGCGTGGCCCGGATGTCGCCCTTGAGGAAGATGCCTCCGGAGACGACGAACAGGGCCAGCAGCAGGCAGATGAACTGGACGTACTCCACCACGGCGGCGAAGACGGACGTCCAGCCCAGGGCGAGCCACATCCATGCGGCCACCGGCACCCCCAGCCCCACGGCGACGATCAGCTGGCTGGAGTGCTTCTCCCACCAATGGGCCGTGGCCGGGATCAGCGGTAGGACGGCGATGCAGGCGAGCATGCCCGCGAAGGGCAGGACGGACCACCACTCAAGATGCACGGCATTTTCCTCACAGAATCGGGACTGTTCGCGTCACCATACCGTCCCGGGCATCAGTTTCCTCGGTGAGGGCCTGTGGTCTCTCGTGCTGAGACCGACTTTCCGGCCTGCTGCGACCACCGGGCAGCGCCGGGCTCAGATCCAGCCGGCCAGCACCTTTCTGGCCTGCTGAGCCAGGGCGGCGATGGCGCCGTCGGAGTCGTTGCCCCAGGGGACGTAGTGGAAGCTGCCGCCCCCGGCAGTGGTGAAGGTCTCGCGGTTGAGCTGGTTGATCTCCTCGAGAGTCTCCAGGCAGTCGGAGATGAAGCCGGGGCAGATGACGTCGAGGCGGGGGCATCCGGCGCGGCCGAGATCGCTGACCGTGTCAATGGTGGCCGGTCCGATCCAGGCGGCGGGCCCGAAGACGGACTGGAAGGTGAGCTGGGCGAGGCCATCGGGCAGGTCGAGTCGCCGGGAGAGGAGCTGGGCGGTGCGCTCGCACTCGGAGCGGTAGGGGTCTCCGGCGTCGTGCATGGCCTGGGGGATGGAGTGGAAGGACAGCAGGAGGCGCTCGCCGGCGGCCGGGTCGGGGCGGCCGTGGACCTGCCAGTGCTGCTCCAGTGCGGTGGCGAGGGCCTCGATGTATGCGGGCGCTGTCTCAAAGGAGCGGATGGTGCGCAGCTCGGGCTGGTTGCGGGAGGCCAGGATGAAACGGGCGGCCTCATCGACGACGGTGCCGGCCGAGGAGGCGGCGTACTGCGGGTAGAGCGGGATGAGGGCGATCCTGCGGCAGCCGGCCTCCATGAGCTCACCCATGACGCGGCGCAGGGCCGGCTGCCCGTAGCGCATGGCGATACGCACCTGGACGGATTCGCCGAGCTCTTCTTGGAGCAGCTCGCCCTGTCGCTCGCTGTAGTGCATGAGCGGGGAGCCCGAGCGGCTGGTCTCCTCCCCGGGGCGCCAGATGGTGGCGTACTTCGCCGCCGACGCGCGAGGGCGCACCCGCAGGATGATGCCCTCCAGGACGGGACGCCACAGGAGGGGATGCGTCTCAACGATCCGGCGGTCGGAGAGGAACTCCCGCAGGAAGGGCCGGACGGCTCTGGCAGTGGGGGCCGACGGCGTGCCGAGGTTGGCCAGGATGAGGGCGGGACGCTCGTCCGCGCCACGCGGGTCGGAGGCGGTGGTGCTCAGGGGCACAAAGGTCCTTGGGAGGGGCAGGATCGTTCTCGACGACGGCGTTGAGCGACGTCGGCTTCACTCTAGCCGAGCCGGTGCGCCTTCCGGCTCGCAACGAGTCCGCGCCCCGCCGGCTGGAGCCGGCGGGGCGCGGAGGGGACCTGAAGAAATGAGGTCAGCGAACGACGTCGTAGCCCTGGATGCGCACGTAGGAGTAGGCGGACAGGAGCATCACCAGCGGGACCGTCACCAGCCAGCCGAACACTGTCAGCACGCCAACAAGGTAAAGGCCCGCTCCGGTCAGGGCGAAGGGGATGAGCTCTCCGACATGACTGGACAGGGTGGCCCAGGACGCCTTCATTCCGGCAATGCCGTCCATCCCCTTGTCCACGGTGAAGTACACCGAATAGTAGAAGAGGAAGGCCGCGATAATGCCCGGAACAACGCACAGAAGGACGCCCACGGACGTGGCGAGCCAGGTGAGAAAAGCCGCGAGAAGGCTCGCACCGAAGTTCGGGAAAGTGAACAGGTCACCCCAGGCCAAGGGCCTCCCAGTAGCCACCTTGATCGCCATGTGAGTGGTCACGATACTAGCAAAGAGGCCAATAGCGAAGGCGATGTAGTTTCCGTAGGGAACTCCCAGGCTGAAGCCGTGCTCCTCTCCGTTGACATTGTAGTAGGCCTCTACAGTGAATTTGGAAAGAACAGTCCACAGGCCCATCCCCACAACGAGAATGAGCGCATTCTCCTTGAACTTGGACCACGCCCAGGACATGCCGTCACCGACGCTCAGCGGCGCCCCTCCCATCGCACCTGGAGGATAAGGAGGCATTCCTCCACCGGTACCCATACCGGGCTGGGGACCGTAGCCCGGGACCGCCCCCGGCTGGGAGGCGTAGTCAGGACCGGCAGCGGATTGAGGACCATATCCCTGCGTCGCCCCGGGCTGAGGGCCATAGCCGGGTTGCTGTTGAGGGTCAGGGCCGGCCCCGTAGCCGGGCTGTGCCCCGTAGCCCGGAACGCTCCCGGCCTGGGGGTCGTAGCCTGGTTGCGGCCCGTAGCCGGGGGTACCTGCTCCCTGAGGGACGCCACCAGTCTGGGAACCGTCGTCTGGGTAACCTGGATACTGTGGAGTAGTCATCCAGTCAGACTGGCACAGTTCCCTGGCACTACACTGGAAATATCACTGCATCAGCAGCGGCAGATCGTGAGCGGCCCGCGCCTGCCTGCTCGCGGCAGGGACCTTCTTCCTACTTGAGTAGGGCTCGAAGACGACCTCCGTGGTGGCGCCCAGGAGATGCCCTCCGCGCGCCAGCGAGAATGGCGGGCAGCGAAATGAACTACTCAAAAGCAGAAGCCGGCCGGTCGAGATGACACACAGACACCCTGAGCAGGACCAGCAGCCCAGGTGTCATCGACATAACTACCCCTTTCGATTCCGCCCGGGTATTGACCTGCCGTCAGACCACTCCGCCTCACCGGCTCAGCGCGACGGAGAGAATCTCCCTGCAACTCACGGATTCACTCCTCAAGGGCAGCGATGCAGACCGAGAGCGCCTCTTGCACCGCGCGCAACTGGGACTCACTAAGCGGTGAAATCATGACCCGCTCAACCTCCACCGTCACCCTCGACGCCTCCCTGAGGAGGTCCCACCCTTCAGGGGTGAGCCGCACAGGCAGCGCGCGACCGGAAGATGCTTGGGCGGCACGCTGAGCCAGCCCGCGGTCAACCAGGCTCCGCAGAAGCGTGCTCATGGTCTGACGGGTCACGAAGGCCTCCCTGGCAAGGTCGGAGGTCGAGGCCCCCGGGGCACGACTGAGCAGCTCGAGACAGAGGTACTGGGGAGCACTCAGCCCCAGAGGTCGGAGGGCCTCGTCCATACGCGCGCGAAGCGCAGCCTGGACATGCTTGAGCTGATAGCCGAGGAGGTTCCGGGGGTCGCCTTGACTCATGACAGTATTCTGACATACTCTCGACATGTCAGAAACCTGACATACATCGTCTGAGAGGAGATCTCCATGACCGTCACCGGCCCCGACTTCATCGCCCTGCAGGTGAGCGACCTCGAACGTTCCGCGGAGTTCTACGAGAACGCCCTGGGACTGCGCCGCGCCCCGGCCTCACCTCCTGGCGCCATCCTCTTCACCACAACGCCGATCCCCTTCGCGGTTCGCGAGCCCCTGCCCGGAGTTGATCTCTCTGAGGCACCCCGTCCCGGTCTCGGGGTGGCACTCTGGCTGCACTGCGACACGGTTCAGGAACTGCACGACTCGCTCGAGGCCTCAGGAACAGCAATCCTGGCCGATCCTGCTCCCAGCCCCTTCGGCCTGACATTCACCTTCGCCGATCCGGACGGCTACGCCATTACCGTTCACGAGAAGGCGTCGTGACCAGAACCGATCACGCCGGTGAGTGGCCGGTTGAGCCCCAGCCGCCAGCCGGCCACTCATCGGCACGCAGGCTGAGCCCGACACGACGAGAACGAAGGACAGCACATTGAGATACTGGCTTGGCATTGCTTCCAAGGACCATGTGGCTCTGGGTGTGGCTGGCGGGTTCTGCCAGTTGTGCCATGGCAAGAAGGCACCGCTTCGACGTATGGAGAGAGGTGACTACATCCTCTACTACTCACCGAAGCAGGAGTTCAGGTCACGCCGTCCTTGTCAGGCGATCACTGCCTGTGGAGTGGTCATCGGGGACGAGGTCTACCAGTACGAGATGTTTCCCGGTTTCGTTCCGTACCGACGTGACATCGAGTGGCAGACACAGGTACGAGAGGTCCCGCTTGATGTCCTGCGCACCTTGCCGGGCTGGAGCGAGGTAGCGCCAAAGCTGCGCTTCGGCCACGTGGAGCTGTCGCCTGAGCTGTTCCGGGCGATTCAGGCCTACATGCTGTCGGACGGCGAGTAGCGCAGGTGCCGTCAATGACGTGCAGCCAGAAGTCGCCGCTTTACAGACTCACTGGGTCAGGGCGCGGGTGACGGTGTCGGCCATGAGACGGCCGCGCAGGGTCAGGACCGCACGGCCCCTCAGAACCGCTCCGCCGTCGAGGAGTCCATCGGCGACGAGACCGGCCACGACGGGCACCAGGTGCGGTGGGGTGGCTCGGCCCGCATCAGGGCACTCCGCTGAAGGGCCGCCCGGCCGGTTCCCGAGACTCGCCAGCTCGATGCCCTCGCGCAAACGGATACCCAGCATGATCCGCTCCAGCTCGCGGGAGTCGGCGTCGATGACCTCGTGTCCGGCCACGGGCAGGTGTCCGGTGGCGATCTGCCCGGCCCAGGCGACCGGGTGCTTGGTGTTCCACAGGCGCACGTCCCCCAGGTGGGAGTGGGCTCCAGGCCCGGCGCCCCACCAGTCCCAGTCCAGCCAGTAGGCCTGGTTGTGGCGGCACTCGGAGCCGGGCCGCGCCCAGTTGGAGATCTCGTACCACTCGTAGCCGGCCTGCCCCAGGGCGGCGTCAGCCATCTCGTACTTGGTGGCCTCGTCGTCGTCCTCGGGCATTGGCAGCTCCCCGCGGCGGACCTGCCCCCACATGCGAGTGCCCTCCTCGATGACCAGGGCGTAGGCGCTCACGTGGTCCGGGCCGATGCGGGTCACCTCGTCCAGTGAGCGCTGCCAGTCCTCGGCGGACTCCCCCGGCGCCCCATAGATGAGGTCCAGGGAGGTGCTCAGGCCCGCCCGTCGCGCCCAGTCCACCACGCGGGGCACCCGGGCGGGCTCATGGGTGCGCTCCAGGACCTTCAGCACGTGGGGCATGGCCGACTGCATGCCGAAGGAGACGCGGGTGAAGCCGCCTTCAGCCAGGGCTGCCAGGCCGGCCTCGTCCACGGAGTCCGGGTTGGCCTCCGTGGTCACCTCCGCGTCGGCTGCGAGCCCGAAGCACTCGCGCACCAGCTCCAGCATGCTCACCAGGTCGGCGGCGGGCAGCATGGTGGGGGTTCCTCCGCCCACGAAAACGGTCTGCGCGGCGCGCACCGGCAGGCCCGCAGAGTCCATGGCGCGGCGGGCGGCGCGCAGCTCGCCGGCAAGGGTTCCCACGAAGTCCTCGGCCGAGGCGCCCTGCCCCATGGTCAGGTTCGTGTAGGTGTTGAAGTCGCAGTAGCCGCAACGCACTCGGCAGTAGGGCACGTGCAGGTACACCGAGAACGGGCGCTCACTGCCGTCCGGTGCGGAGGCGGCCGCCTGCGCCGGCAGCTCCCCCATCCCCGGCAGGGGCTCCCCCACTGGCTGGGCCGGGCTCACTGGTCGCCGCCTTGCTCGGCCTGCTCGTCGTCGCCGGACAGGACGCCGGCGGGAATGGCCGGCCCAGACCTGCCGGAGTCGCCGGCGCGGGCCACGATCTGGGCGCACACGGTCATGAGCACCAGTACCCCCACGACCATGGCGAAAGGGGCCACCCAGCCGTCGCTGTGCTCATGGACCCAGCCCATCACCACCGGCCCCGTGGCGGCCAGGCAGTATCCGGTCGTCTGGATGACGGCGGTGGTCCGGCGGTTCTGGTCAACCGACTCCGAGCGGCGGATGACCAGGGTGAACAGGGCGGCGAAGAAGGCGCCGTGCGCGATGCCGGAGAACATGCAGGGCACCAGCCAGTAGGCGGGGGCCACCGTCAGGCAGACCGGCAGCATGAGCCAGCAGGCGCAGATGATGCCCAGGACCCTGCTGGCCGGCCACCCCAGTGCCTCGAACATGACCGGGACCAGCAGGGGTCCCACGATTCCCAGCAGGGAGAACACGGAGGCGGCCACTCCCGCACCGGACTCGCTCATGGAGAGCTCGTCGACCAGGGCCGTCGGCAGCCACCCCGAGATCGCGTAGTAGGAGAAGGTCTGGGCCGCGAAGGCCACCGCCATCACCCAGGTCAGGGGGCGTCTCCAGACGGCGGCACCGGTCGACGACGTCGGACGGGCCAAGGAGCGCTCCGTCACCCATGAGGTCATCCCCGACCGTTCCCGTAGGCTCCGCCGGGGCGCCTGGCTGCCGGGCGGGAAGACCCACAGCCACATGGCGCCGGCCAGCAGCACCGGGATCGCAGTCCAGGCGGCGGCCGAGCCCTGCCAGCCGATGACAAGGGCCAGCGGTACGGCCAGGGCGGTGGCCGCGGTGACGATGACGTTGCAGGTCGAGGAGTAGAGACCCGTCATGAGTGAGGTGCGGTGCCAGAAGTCGCGGCCGATGACCATGGGCGCCACCAGGTTGCCCACCGTCAGCCCCGCCCCGATGATGACGGTTCCGGCGAAGGCCGCCCAGGTGGTGCCGGCCGAGCGCAGCAGCGCCCCGGCCAGAGCCATCCCCAGGGTGAGCAGACCCGCGGTGTTGATGCCGACACGGCGCACCACCATCGAGGCCAGCGGGGTGAGCAGCCCGAAGCACAGGATCGGCACGGAGGTCAGTGCGCCGCGCGCCACCTCCCCCATCCCCAGGTCCTGCCCCAGGCGCGTCAGCAGGGGCGGGATGACGCCGACCGGTGCCCGCAGGACCGCGCAGAACCCGAGGAAGCCGGCGACGATGACCATGAGCCAGGCCCGGCGGGGCAGCCTGGCAGCTGCGCTCACGACCGGTCCGCCGGGTGCAGCAGGCCGTCGCCGCGTCCCTCACGCAGGCGCCAGGGCTGGGACTCCACGTGGTTCCAGACCTGTCCCTCGGCCTCGAGGTGATCCAGCATGGAGGCGCCCCGCTCGGGGATCCAGGCCGCCTCGGTGCGCACTGCGGTCAGGTCGCGGATCGTGCGCCCGGCATCCAGGCCCCGCTGCTCGAAGCGGGTCATGACCCGCCCCTCGTAGCGGGGCGACCACCCGCCGCGCACGCCCGCGGGGGATCCCGCATCCAGGCCGTTGCCCAGGCTGTCCTCCTCGGCGGTCTCGGCCCCCAGGTCGGGGCGGGCGCCGGCGTCGTCGTGCCGGAAGTAGGGCAGGGTGATGTCCGGACGCAGGCCGGTGGGCAGCGCCGCCACGGCCTCGATGACGTCGCGCATCTGCCAGGCGTAGTCCGCCCAGTCGGTGGCCAGGCGCCACACCCCGCCGGGACGCAGTACCCGCGCCACCGAGTCGGCGAAGGCCGTGGTCACCAGACGGCGCTTGCGGTGGCGGGGCTTGCGCCAGGGGTCGGGGAAGAACACCCACACCTCACTGGCGCAGGACACCGGCAGGGCGGTGGCCAGCAGCTGGGAGGCATCGGCGGGGACGACGCGCACGTTGTGCAGGCCCTGACGGTGGATCGAAGTCACCAGGCGGGCGATCGCGGTCTCCCAGACCTCCACCGCCAGGTAGTCCACCCCCGGGTGGGCGGCGGCATGAGCCAGGAGCGCCTCACCGCTGCCCGAGCCGACCTCGACGATCAGTGGCCGCACCTGACCCACGTGCCCGAAGACCTTCTCCGGTTCCAGGCGGAAGCTCGGGGACACGGTACGCACGGCGTCGGCCCGCGGCACGTCGACCACGTAGCGGGGGCCGAGCTGGGCCAGGGCCTCGGCCTGGACGGGACGCAGCCTGCCGCCGGCACGCGAGAAGGAACGCACCCTGGAGTGGATGGCGTGGGAGCGGGGCGGGTGGTGCTGAGCCATGCGGAGCCTTGCGTCCTTTACGTTTGTGAGGTCTCGAAACCGTCTGCCCGGGGCCGTCGGGCACTGAGCGGCACCGTCAGCCGACCCGCTCGTGGGCGGCGGCCCGCACGTACTTCTTGGTGAAGTCGGCGATGACGCAGTTGCCGAAGATCTCGGAGTTGAGCAGCCCCTGGGCGTCGCGCGGGTCGTGGTGGGCGAACCAGCGCCGGCAGGTAACCCGGTGCCCCGGGGAGGAGACCACGCGCACCTCGTCGCCGGTCTGCACCGCCCCCTCGGTGAGCACCGACAGGTAGACGCCCACCCGGTTGCGCGCCGAGAAGACCTCCACCCAGTCCGCACGTCCCACACCGCGGGCGAAGGTGGCGCACGGGTTGCGCACGCCGGTCACCCTGACCCGCAGTCCCCCGTTGCTCGGGTCGCCGATGGACAGGATCGCGCCGATCTCCACATCGTCGATATCGCCCTCGATGAGGAGGTTCTCCCCCAGCCGCCCCGGCTCAATACCTCCCAGGACCTCGGACCAGTGCCGCTGCTCGGCGGCGCTCATGACGTAGAGGGCCTTGTCACTGCCCCCGTGGTGGGCGCGGTCCCCGTGCCTGTCGGTGACGATCCCGGTCCGGCTCACCTCAACCGGCCCGTCAACGGCGCCCTTGTGGATCGCCGAGACGCCTGCCGGACCGGCGTCGGGCCGCATCTCCTTGACGGTGCACACCGCGCCGACGGTCCCCACCAGGTCGCCGTCGTGGAACGGTGAGGGCTCGTCCTGGTGGCGCCCGTCCGCGCCGGCGTGGGGCTCGCCCAGGACCCGGGCCAGCTCCCGGGTCAGGACCAGCCCGGAGCCGTCGTCGCTCAGGGCAGCGTCAATCGTGGTCTGCCTGCTCGTATCACTCATGTCCGCAGCCGTCCTTCCGTCGTCCGCCGGTGCCGTCCTAGTCCTACTCGGTCCTACTCAGTCCTGCTCGTGCCCGCCAGCTGCGCTACTTGCCCGGCTTGGCACCGGTGGGCGTGTCCGCACCGAGGGCCGCGATGAAGGCCTCCTGGGGCACCTCGACCCGTCCGATGGCCTTCATGCGCTTCTTGCCCTCCTTCTGCTTCTCCAGCAGCTTGCGCTTACGGGTGATGTCACCGCCGTAGCACTTGGCGAGCATGTCCTTGCGCAGCGCCCGAATGGTCTCGCGGGCGATGACGCGGGTGCCGATGGCCGCCTGCACGGGGACCTCGAACTGCTGACGCGGGATGAGGTCCTTGAGGCGCTTGGTCATCATGACGCCGTAGGAATAGGCCGAGTCGCGGTGGACGATGGCGCTGAAGGCGTCCACCTTGTCCCCGTTGAGCAGGATGTCGACCTTGACCAGGTTGGCGTCCTGGGAGCCGTCCGCCTCATAGTCCAGGGAGGCGTAGCCGCGGGTGCGCGACTTCAGGGCGTCGAAGAAGTCGAAGACGATCTCGGCCAGCGGCAGCACGTAGTGCATCTCCACGCGCGACTCAGAAAGGTAGTCCATGCCCTGCATGGTGCCGCGACGCGACTGGCACAGCTCCATGACCGTGCCCACGAACTCGCTGGGGGTCAGGATCGTTGCCCGCACCACCGGCTCGGAGACGGAGGAGACCTTGCCCTCGGGGAACTCACTGGGGTTGGTCACCGTGTGCGTGCTGCGGTCCTCCATCGTCACCTCGTAGACCACGGAGGGTGCGGTGGAGATGATGTCCAGGTTGAACTCGCGCTCCAGGCGCTCGCGGATGATCTCCAGGTGCAGCAGGCCCAGGTAGCCGCAGCGGAAGCCGAAGCCCAGGGCCACGGAGGTCTCCGGCTCGTAGGTCAGGGCGGCGTCGTTGAGCTTGAGCTTGTCCAGGGCGTCGCGCAGGGCCGGGAAGTCCGAGCCGTCCACCGGGAACAGGCCGGAGAAGACCATGGGCTTGGGGTCCTGGTATCCCGACAGGGGCTCGTCGGCCGGGGCCGCTGCGGAAGTGACCGTGTCACCGACCTTGGACTGGCGCACGTCCTTGACCCCGGTGATGAGGTAGCCGACCTCGCCTGCCCCCAGGCCGGCCGACGGCGTGGGCTCGGGGCTGATGACGCCGATCTCCAGCAGGTCGTGGACGGCCTTGGTGGAGAGCATCTCGATGCGCTCGCGGGGCTTGAGGGCGCCGTCGACGACGCGCACGTAGGTGACCACGCCGCGGTAGGTGTCGTAGACGGAGTCGAAGATCATGGCGCGGGCCGGGGCCTCGGGGTCGCCGTGCGGGGGCGGGACGGTCTCGACGATCCGGTCGAGCAGCTCGGGCACACCCTGGCCGGTCTTGCCCGAGACCTTGAGGACGTCGTCGACGTCGCAGCCGATGAGGGAGGCGATCTCCTCGGCGTGCTTCTCCGGCTCGGCGGCGGGCAGGTCGATCTTGTTGAGGACCGGGATGATGGTCAGGTCCCCTTCGATGGCCATGTAGAGGTTGGCCAGGGTCTGGGCCTGGATGCCCTGGGCGGCGTCGACCAGGAGGACCGCGCCCTCGCAGGCGGCCAGGGAGCGGTTGACCTCGTAAGAGAAGTCGACGTGCCCGGGGGTGTCGATCATGTTGAGCGCGTAGGCGCGCGTGACGCCGTCGTCGCCCTCGATGGACCAGGGCATGCGCACGGCCTGGGACTTGATGGTGATGCCGCGCTCGCGCTCGATGTCCATGCGGTCCAGGTACTGGGCGCGCATGTCTCGGGGCTGGACGACGCCGGTGGCCTGGAGCATGCGGTCGGCCAGGGTGGACTTGCCGTGGTCGATGTGCGCGATGATGCAGAAGTTGCGCAGCCGGGCCTGCTCGGTGGCGGCGGGCTGGACGCTGGTCATCTGCTTTGGTGTGGGGATCGGTGACACGGAGATCGGTTCCTGGCTCTTCCTCATATCCGGCATGGGTCTGGCCCAAGTCTCCCACGACGGCGGCCCACCGCCCCAGCCCGCCGGGCCAACCCGCAGTGTGAGGTGCGGCCACTCTGAACTGCACGGAGACCTGCCGATAGCAACCGAAGACAGCATCGAGGAACGACATTGAACTGCACACGTAAACTCTATCTGCACAACAGGAAACAGGAATCTTCTTTCCTTGCTCACGCACCCATAACGTCAAACAATTTCTAAACATCGCCCTCATACATACGCACCCAAACTTTGCCAACACACGTCAACCCCACAGCTTATCCCGACTCCTATTCTCGCGACACCACACTTCCGGTTCATCAACCTCCAAAGCGGACTCACCAGAAAAATCTGCCCACACAGCCCCACAAGGCAGTTCTGAGATAAATTTTCCCGGCGACTCCACTCGGAAAATTGGAGGATCGGTATGCCAGTACGCGACATTAAATCGCGCCCCTCCAAAATCACCACACCCACACTCTTCATATTTGATATCACGGAAACGCGTATCTCCCTGGAAGAATGCCTTCGAAAAATTCGCACAACCTCTAAATGTTGCCATGTTAAAGTTCGCGAACGCACGAAATCTTGCGCGCGAAAACCGAGCGTCACCAGAAAATACTGCGCCATAAAATGAGGCACTTTCAGTGAATGTCGACATCCCCAAATCTAGATAATTATGAAAATGCGCCCCGCTAGCATTCAACCAGCGACACGTGATTCCCCAAAGGCGAACTCTTTCGGTGAAATGGACACCATGCAGATCAATTTCGCAGTCGCACCATAACTGATCGTCGGCGACATCTTGCTTGACCTGAAAGCGAGGATGTGAATCGACCCTTCCTTTACGGAGATGGCGCGCTAGCACATTTAAAATAGTAGACTCCACTGGACCATCATTCGTTGTATAGTATAGTCCGGAAGTGTCTTTGACCTCATGACTACGCACCTCGACACCATCAGGAGAATTCCAGCATCCTCGCTCGACACGTAAGTAGCCGCATAGAATGTTGACAACACGCTGATGGTAAGAACTGCCATAGGTGTCAGCCAAATCCGCCAGAGAATAGACGCCCGCAATCCGAACCTGAGGCGAGTCACTACCGAGTTGCTGAACCGCAGACAAAAACTTGACATCAGCCTCATTATGTTCCACGCCGGCGCGTTCTCGATATTTTATCACTAAGTACCCCACGGCGCCGATACCGCCAATCATGGTCAAGGAAACCTTGACACGCTCGAAAGGCTCAGTTCGCAGTTCATCGCCAACCCAATTGACAAGAATTCGATGCAAGGAAAAATATGACCCATTCCCCCATATCCAGCCCAACACAGTGAAAGCGGCAATAGCCAGAATCACCCAAAACACGATGGCCCCAAACAATCCCCATCGCCGAGGCTTGAAAATAACAATTACAAATTTCCTAACCTTACCCCACGTCGCCCGGATTATACGTCGAATTAGCTCAATAACCTGACCCACCCACAACATACAGAATACTCCTTCACTAAACACTCTAAGCAATCTCAAATAACTAAGCTAAGCAAAACTAGCCTCCAGACCTCAGATCACTGCATATTGGTCGGAAAACCAACATCGGCTGCGACCTAACTCCATAGTTACCCCCAACCGGAGATGGAGCACTGAAACGCATCCCCTCGAGCGCCCGATACAGAACAGTGATGAGTCGCCTACAATCTGGGGACATACATTAAACTCAGAACAGTGAAACTACCTTGAGACAACGCCCCCTCACCTACCCGAAGACTCATAACCAGCACTAATATTATGGCCGTCAGTCGATTGTTAGCGTCCTCAGAATCCACAACTACTCCTCGGTTCTGAGCACCCTTGTAGGGAGTGTAGCTTGCCCCACCCCAGCACCCAAAGCGAAGCATACATATTCTCACACTTCGCACCGATGCGATTACCGGATTCCACTGCGCCTATCCACCTCCCGATAACTTCGCTGCGGCGAGCCAACTCCTCCTGCGCATACCCGAATGGCACCCGAGCTTCCACCACCACATCTCCATTTACTTACAGTTATCCTCAAAATAACCACGTTGAGACAATATCGTTGCATCAGAAATTGTGTTAGTACTGTCACACAAAAGAGATGTGACAGTTCTGTCTCATAGGCTAGCCTTCCTCGCATGCTGGAACGGATCCACTCCCTGCCCTATCCCTGGGTCTTCCTGTTCTTCTGGTGCCTGGCCATGATGCGTTCGCACACCATGTACTGGATCGGCCGGGGCATCACGGCGGGGACCGCGCGCACCCGGTGGGTCTCGCTGCTCGAGTCCCCCGTGTACGCCCGCGCCCAGGCGTGGTCGGCGCGCTGGGGCGTGCTGGCAGTGCCGGTGTCCTTCCTGACCGTCGGCATCCAGAGCGTCATCCAGCTCTCCGCGGGAGTGGCCCGCATGCCGCTGCGCCGCTACGTGGCGGCCACGGCCGCCGGGGCGATCGCCTGGGCCGCCGTCTACACGACCATCGGCATGGCAATCCTGACGGCCTGGCTCACTGGGCCGACAGGCCGTCTCATCTGCCTCCTGATGCTCACGGCCCTGGTGCTCGTCGTGGTCATTCGCCGCAGTCGGGTCATGCGCGGTGGCCAGGGCGGCGGGCGCCGCGAGCGCGTCTGACCCGAGCCGCTCCGGCCCCAACGTCGCTGGAGAGGCCTCCCCACACTCACCGGTGGGAGTTTTCCGCCGTCTCATGCCAGAATCGTCGCATTCCGGGGTCCTGTGCACTCTCTGTCCCGAGACGTCCCTACCGAAAGCCTCCCCACCATGACCCTCAGCAGAAAACGCGTCCTGCTCATCGTCGTCGCCTCCATCGCGACGGTCGGTCTCATCGCCGTCGGCCTGGTTCGCGCCGGAGTCCTCGGCGGACACAAAGCCACCGCCGCGGCATCGGCCTCCGCCCACGGCAACGCGGCGAAGGTCACCGAGCCCAGCGACCGCTTCATCATCTCTTACGCCGAGAACTCGGCGGCGGGCAAGGTCATCGTCTCCGCGAAGGCCTACGGCGAGAACGTCCTCAACTCTCTGCCCGCCAAGGACAAGGAGACACTGACCGCCGCCGCGGGCAAGTTCTCGGTCAAGCTGGAGAGCGTGACCGCTCACGCCATGAGCACGGCTGCCGTGAAGCTGAGTGACAAGCTCACCGTGGATCAAGTCAAGGAGTTCATCTCCACACTCGAGGCCGCCGACGGCATCGAGGCCGTCGAGCCCGATCTGCACGTCACCGCCCTGGGCAACACCTCCACCCAGGACAGCAATGTCCCCAACGACCCCTACTTCTCCGAGCAGTGGGACATGACCTCGAGCTCCTACGGAATCAACGCCACCAACGCCTGGTCGCAGTCCACCGGCAAGGGAGTCACGGTCGCCGTCATCGATAACGGCGTCCTGACCGACCACCCGGACCTCGAGGGCCAGCTCCTGCCCGGCTACGACTTCATCTCCGACGCCAAGAGAGCCCGTGACAACGACGGCTACGACGCCGCCCCCTACGACGAAGGCGACTGGAACGAACCGGGTGAGTGCCCCGCCCCGAACGGAGCCGATAGGGGCCGGCCGTCATCATGGCACGGCTCCCATGTTGCCGGGACCATTGCCGCGCACACGAACAACGGCGATGGTGTGGCGGGTGTCGCCCCGGACGCCAAGATCGTGCCCGTCCGCGCCCTGGGCCGTTGCGGTGGCGAGAGCGCCAACATCGTCGACGCCATCACCTGGGCCTCAGGCGGCAAGGTCAACGGCGCACCGGCCAACAAGAACCCCGCCCAGATCCTCAACTTGAGCGTGGGCGGCGCCCGCGTCTGCCCCCGCTTCTACCAGAAGGCCATCAATGCTGCCGTCGAACGCGGCTCCATCGTCGTGGCCGCCGCCGGCAACAATAATGAGGACGCCAGAAACGCCGCCCCTGCCAGCTGCGAGAACGTCATCACCGTCGGTGCCACCACGAGCACCGGGACCCGCTCGTCCTTCTCGAACTACGGTGACACCGTTGAGATCTCCGCCCCCGGTGGAGACAGCGGCAAGAACAGCCCCAAGATCCTGTCCACGACCGACGAGTCGCAGACAGCGCCTCGGAGCATCGGCTACTCCGACATGGTGGGCACCAGTCAGGCGGCTCCCCACGTCTCCGGCACCATCGCGCTGATGCTGGCCGCCAACCCCGATCTGAAGACTGCGGAGATCGTCACCATCCTGCAGAACACGGCTACCCCCTTGTCCAAGTGCGACCAAAAGTCCTGCGGCGCCGGCATCGTCAACGCGGCCTCCGCCGTCGCCGAGGCGAGCAGCAAGAGCGCCAAACCCAGCAGCAAGCCCAGTGCCACCTCCGGCAGAAGAACCCTCCACCTGGGCAACTGACGCGGACAAGCACCTGAGCCGCACCGATGCCTGTGCACACCACACGACAGGTGCGGGCAGGCGTCTCATCTCCGGCCGACGATTTGGTCACGTCACGACCTCGTTCTACCCTCGGTGCCATGACAGCGTTCCGTGACTGCCAGTGGTGGTGGCTCCCCTCGAGGCGAGCCGCCATCGTCCTGACGCGTTAGGACCTTCCGGCTCGCTCACCGCGGGCCCGCCCGACGCATGAGTGAGAGGCCCGCCTGAACCCCGATCTCAGGAAAGAGGCCCCATGTCACCCACCGTGCCAGACTCCGTGCCAGACACTGCCCCCAAGGCCGCACCGTCGGCCGCCTCGCCCACTGTCTCACCCACTGTGCTGACGCGCTCAGTGCGCTACCACGCCGACGGCGGTGCACTGCTGGAGCAGCTGACGCACTCCGGTCTGCTGCGCACCACTGCGGGCCCGGCCGCGCAGGGCGGCTCCGTACGGCCGGTGGACTGCGTCCTGCTGGAGAGCGCCGACATCACCACCAAGGCCTCGCGTACCACGGTCGCCGTCCTGGAGGCCTCGGCCAGGCTGACGTGCTGGGGCGGGACCGTGATGGCTGAGGCGCTGGATGCCGTCGACGGGTCGGGCCCCGGAGCCGATGGGCTCGCGGCTCTGGCGCGTCTTGAGGCGGGGCTGGCCGAGCACGTCACCGACCGCCGCCCCGGCCGGCTGACTCTGAGCCTGCCCACGATCTGCGACGATGACCCGTCCATTGAGGAGCGCGAGCGGCTCACCGCCCTGTCCACGATCGAGCCGCTGCGCCTCCTGGCCCGGGCCGAGGTCGACCACCCCCACCTGCCGCTGGAGGCGGGGGCCTTTGCCTTCGACTACCTGTCCACCTTCGAGTCCCTGCCTGAGGTGGCCCAGGGCGCCAACACCTGCCCCGACTACCTCTTCTACGACGCCCGCATCATCCTGGTCGTCGACCACCCCACGCAGGAGGCGACCCTGGTGGGGGCCTCGGTTGACGCCACCGACCTGGAGCGGCGCATGGAGGCGTTGGCCGCCGCCATCGACGGGATCGAGGACCCAGCCGACAGCGCAGAAACAGCCACCGACACAGCCGTTGAGGCACCTGCACCGGCCGGTGGCGTCGTCTCCTCCGACTCCCCCGTCCTGCACGCGGTTCCCACCGTCTCCGACGCCGACTTCGAGGCGGTCGTGGAGGAGATGCGCGGCTACATCTCCGACGGCGACGTCTACCAGGTGGTGCCCTCGCGCGGCTTCACCATTGACTGCCCCGATGCGCTGGCCGCCTACCATGTGCTGCGCCACGCCAATCCCAGCCCCTACATGTTCTACCTGGCCGCCCCGGACTTCGAGCTCTTCGGCGCTTCCCCGGAGTCGGCGCTGCTGTACTCGGTGCGCAGCGGCCGGGTCGCCATCCGCCCCATCGCTGGGACCCGGCCGCGCGGTCTGCACCCCGACGGCTCGGTGGACCACGAGCGTGACACCCGCCTGGAGCTGGAGCTGCGCACCGATGCCAAGGAGGTCGCCGAGCACGTCATGCTCGTGGACCTGGCCCGTAACGACGTCGCCCGGGTCAGCCGTCCGGGCACCCGCAGTGTGCAGGACCTGCTGCGCGTGGACCGCTACAGCCGGGTGATGCACCTGGTCTCCGAGGTCTCCGGCGAGCTGGCTGAGGACCTCGACGCCCTGGATGCCTTCCGCGCCTCCATGACGATGGGTACCCTCACCGGGGCCCCCAAGCTGCGGGCCGCCGAGCTCATCCGTCAGGCCGAGGGCGTGCGTCGCGGCTCCTACGGCGGCTCGGTGGGGTACATCCGCGGTGACGGCGAGCTGGACACCTGCATCGTCATCCGCTCGGGCTTCGTCTCTGCCGGCACTGCCCTGGTCCAGGCCGGGGCCGGTGTCGTGGCGGCCTCCTCCCCGGCCGCCGAGGCCGCCGAGACCGTCCACAAGGCCCGCGCCGTCCTGGAGGCGGTCGCCGCCGCGCAGGGCGCCGCCCTCGTCATCGATCAGACTGGCAGCCGGACCGGCAGCCACACCGAGAAGGAGGCCTGAGCCATGCCCTTCACCAGCAGCCAGAGCACTGCGCAGGCCACCAGGAGTCGTACCGAGGCATCGGCACCGGCTCGAGTGGTTCTGCTCGACAACCGCGACTCCTTCGTCTACAACCTCGTCGACCAGTTCGCGACCCTCGGCTCCCAGATCGAGGTCTACCGCAACAACGTGCCGGCCTCCCGGGTGCTCGCCGCCCTGGAGCCCACCGAGGCCGAGCGCCAGGCAGGGCGGCGCCCGGTCCTGTGCCTGTCCCCCGGGCCGGGCTACCCGGCGACGTCGGGCTGCCTCATGGAGCTCGTCACCACCGCCCTGGATGAGGCGATTCCCACGCTGGGCATCTGCCTGGGGTTCCAGGCCCTGGTCGAGGCCTGTGGCGGGCGGGTCGCCCCGGTCGGCCCGGTCCACGGCCGTTCCGACCGCGTCGAGGTCACTGAGGCGGGACGCGCGGACGAGGCCTTCGCGGTGCTCGACGGCGGTCCGCTGGACGTGGCCCGCTACCATTCCCTGGGCACGCGGACACTTCCTGAGGCACTTGTCAGCCTTGCCCGGACTACCCCGACAGATGTGGACCCAAGCGGAGGCATCGTCATGGCGGCCCGGCACCGGTCGCTGCCCGCGGTCGGGCTGCAGTTCCACCCCGAGTCGATCCTCACCCCGCAGGGCCCGGCCCTGCTCAAGGCCGTCACCGCCGGCCTGGCCCGGACCCCCTGAGCCACACCTGCGCCCCGTCGGCCCGCACATACCGACGTCGGAGCCGCCGTTCGGGCAGAATCACCCCCGGGCGCTCGACCAGCCTCAACCACCTGCGAAGGAGCTACAGACCGATGAGTCAGACCAACAGCGCGGCCCCGGCCGCTGCGCAGGCCGCGCCTGCCGCCACGGCGCAGGAGGCGCACGAGCTGCTGCGAGAGGTGGTGCAGGGACGGCGCCTGAGCCGCGAGCAGGCCTCCGCGGTCTTCGCGGCCCTGGGCGCCGGCGAGCTGTCCGAGGTGGAGACGGCGGCGTTGCTGGCGGCGCTGCACGCCCGCGGTGAGGAGCCCCAGGAGGTCGCCGGAGCCGCGAGCGCCTTCCGTCAGGTGGCCCGGGACTTCCCGTCGGTGTCCTTCCCGCTGGTGGACGTCGTGGGCACCGGGGGCGACGGCGTGGGCACGATCAACATCTCCACGGGGGCGGGCCTGGTGGCCGCCTCGTTGGGGGTCGCGGTGGCCAAACACGGCAACCGGGCGGTGTCCTCCAAGACGGGGGCGGCCGATGTCATCGCCGAGCTGGGGCTGCCGCTGGACGTGGAGCCGGCCACGGCGGTCGAGCTGTTGGCCCGTGACCACTTCACCTTCCTGTTCGCCCAGGCCTACCACCCGGCGATGCGGCACGTGGCCCCGGTGCGCAAGGCGTTGGCCACGCCCACGATCTTCAATGTCCTGGGGCCGCTGGTGAACCCGGCTCACCTGACCTTCCAGCTCATGGGCGTGTGGGACCCGGGCATGCTGGACATGATCGCTGAGGCCATGGTCCAGCTGGGGCGTGAGCGCGCGCTCGTGGTCCACGGCTCGGGCCTGGACGAGATCGCCGTCCACGGCCCCACTCTTGTGCGTGAGGCGACGCCCGACGGGGTGCGGGCCTATGAGGTCACGCCTGCGGATCTGGGGGTGCCCGTCTACGAGCTGGCCGACCTGCTGGGCGGGGAGCCGGCCGACAACGCCCGCCTGCTGCGCGAGGCCGTCTCGGGTGAGGGACGGCCCACCCACCGCGACGCGATCGCCGTCAATGCCGGTGCCCTGCTGTACCTCACCGGCCGGGCCGACAGCCTCGCCGACGGCACTGCGGCGGCCCTGGAGCAGATCCTTTCCGGTGGCGTGGCCCGCCACCTGGAGTCCATGACCAAAGCCAGTGACCTCGCCACTGAGACGGCCTGAGGAGAAGCCGTGACCACCCCCGACACCGCCCCCGTCCCCGCCGCGTCACCCGATGGCGCAGGTCCTGGCGAGCGCACCCACCGTGAGCCGGTCGAGGCGCGTCTCATCGCCACGGGCACCGTCCTGGACTCGATCGTCCAGGCGCGCCGCGAGCGCGTCGATGAGCTGCGCGCCCGTTTCGGGCACCTGAGAGCCGAGGATCTGGAGCGCTCGCAGCGCTCCTTCGCGGCCGCCCTGCGCACCCGTAGCGGCCAGGGCCGCAGCCCGCAGCCTGCTCTCATCATGGAGTGCAAGGCGGCCTCGCCCTCACGCGGCACCATACGCTCCGACTACGACCCGGCCTCGCTGGCCGCCCAGTACGCGCCCTACGCGGCCGCGGTCTCGGTGCTCACCGAGCCCGATCGTTTCAACGGCTCCTTCGACGACCTGGCGGCTGTGCGCGAGGTGGTGGCCGTGCCCGTCCTGTGCAAGGACTTCATCGTCGATGAGGTCCAGGTGCTGGCGGCTCGCAGCCTGGGGGCGGACGCGGTCCTGCTCATGCTCTCGGTGGTGCCCGACGACGTCTACCGCGAGCTGGCCGAGCTGGCCCACAGCCTGGACATGGAGGTGCTCACGGAGGTCTCCACGCCTCAGGAGATGCATCGTGCCTCTGCCCTGGGGGCGGAGGTCATCGGCATCAACAACCGCGACCTGCGCACCCTGGAGACGGATCTGGCGCGCACCGAGGAGATGGCTCCCCTGGCCCCGGCCGGGGTGGTGCTTGTAGGTGAGTCGGGGGTCGGCGCTGCCGAGGACGTGCGGCGCCTGTCGGGCCTGGTGGACGCCCTCCTGGTGGGCTCGTCCCTGTCCGGGGCCCCGGATCCGGCCGAGGCCGCTCGGGAGCTGGCCACCGCGGTACCGCTGCCTCAGGGTGAGGGGGCGTCGTCGTCGGCCCTGGACCGGGACGGCCAGGAGACGGGGCACCACCCGCGCCTGCCGGCCTTCTTCGGTCCCTACGGGGGCCAGTTCGTGCCCGAGCTGCTCATCCCGGCGCTGGACCAGCTCGAGGACGCCTTCATCGACGCCCAGGCCGATCCGTCTTTCGCCGCCGAGCTGGAGACGCTCATGACCCGCTACCTGGGGCGTCCCACGGCGGTCACCGAGCTGCGCAACCTGCCGCTGGAGGGCAACGCCCGCATCCTGCTCAAGCGCGAGGACCTGGTCCATGGCGGCGCCCACAAGGGCAACCAGGTTCTGGGGCAGGCCCTCCTGGCCAAGCGGATGGGTAAGCGGCGCATCATCGCTGAGACCGGCGCCGGCCAGCATGGAACGGCCACCGCCATGGTCTGCGCCCTGCTGGGCCTGGACTGCACCATCTACATGGGGGCCACCGACGTCGTGCGTCAGGCACCCAATGTCGAGCGCATGGAGCTCATGGGCGCCACGGTGGTACCGGTGGACAGTGGTGCAGGCACGCTCAAGGACGCCGTCAACGAGGCGCTGCGCGACTGGACGGCCTCCTTCGCCGACACCCACTACCTGCTGGGCACGGCGGCCGGCCCTCACCCCTTCCCCACGATCGTGCGCGAGTACCACCGGGTCATCTCCCGGGAGGCCCGCGCCCAGGTCCTGGGCCTGACGGGGCGGCTGCCGGACTCGGTCATCGCCTGCGTGGGCGGCGGCTCCAACGCGATCGGCATGTTCGCCGAGTTCATCGACGACCCCGGGGTCGAGCTCATCGGGGTTGAGCCGGCCGGTGAGGGCCTGGACACCTCCCGCCACGGCGCCCCCATCAACAAGGGGCTGGTGGGGATCCTCCACGGGGCGCGCAGCTACCTCATGCGCACCTCGGAGGGGCAGGTCGAGGAGTCCTTCTCAGTCTCGGCAGGCCTGGACTACCCAGGCGTGGGGCCCGAGCACGCCTGGCTGTCGGACACCGGCCGGGCCCGCTACGTGGGCATCAGTGACGACGAGGCGATCGAGGCCTTCCGGCTGCTGTCGCGCCACGAGGGGATCATCCCCGCGGTGGAGTCGGCCCACGCCCTGGCTCAGGCCCTGGCCATGGCCCGCCAGGTGCCCGACGGCGCCGAGCCCCCGATCCTGCTGGTGTGCCTGTCCGGCCGTGGGGACAAGGACCTCGACCAGGTGCAGGCGAGGCTGGGCGGCTCCTTCTCCACTGACGGCGCCGTTGCCAGGGCCTCGCGCATGGTGGAGCAGATGGGCAAACGCACCGAGTACGCGGGTCTGAACGCCGCCAGGGGCACCAGCCCGGATGCCGGCCCGGATGAGGAGTTCTGAGATGAGTCGTTATCCCGCGATGTTCGCCGCCCTCAAGGAGCGCGGTGAGGGCGCCTTCGTCCCCTTCGTCATGGTCGGTGACCCCGACCCGGACACCAGCGAGGCCGTCATCGAGGCGCTCATCGCCGGTGGGGCCGACGCCCTCGAGCTCGGCGTGCCCTTCACCGACCCGGTCGCCGACGGCCCCACGATCCAGAAGGCGCATGTGCGGGCCCTGGCCACGGGTGTGGGTTTCCAGGACTGCCTCGAAGTGGTTCGGCGGGTGCGCCGGCGCCACCCGTGGCTGCCCATCGGCATGCTCATCTACGGCAACGTGCCCTTCGCCATGGGCCTGGAGCACTTCTACTCCGAGTGCGCGCAGGCCGGCATCGACTCGGTGCTGCTTCCCGACGTCCCGATCCGCGAGTCGGCCCCCTTCAGCCGGGCCGCCGAGGAGGCCGGTGTCGACGCCGTCTACATCGCCCCGCCGTCGGCCGCGGCCGAAACCTTGGACGCGGTGGCGGCGGCCTCACGCGGCTACGTCTACGCCGTCTCCCGGGTGGGGGTGACCGGCACCGAGCGGGCCTCCTCCACCGTGGGGCTCGCCGAGTCGGTGGAGCGCCTGCGCGCCGACGCCGCCGCACCGGTGATGCTGGGCTTCGGGATCTCCACGCCCGAGCAGGTCGCCGAGGCCATCGCAGCCGGCGCTGACGGCGCCATCAGTGGATCGGCCACGGTCAAGATCGTGGAGCGCTACGCCCCCGAGATTGTGGCGGCCGCCAGCGGCAACAACGGCGCAGGCGGTAACGAGGAGCGTCGTCACTACGCGCTCGGAGCGTTGCGCAGTGACCTGGTCACCTTCACCGCCACGATGAAGGAGGCCACGCGCCCGCACTGATAGCCGAGGTCTGGCAGACGAGCTGCAAAGAACAACGACACAGGTCGGTTGCGCCGAAAACTGGGCGCGACCGACCTTTGTCTATTCCTTTCATGAAGGCAGGGAAAGCGCGGCAGAAGAAGCACTTCGCCATTTCCATAACACTGTATTCAGAGATATATTAAAGGACCGGTCGGCGTCCCTTCCGATCATTTCAGTGAAAGGCATGCTCATGCACGTCCCATCTCTCCCATCCGCTCATCCGTGGCGGCGCCTCCTGGGTGTCGCCATCACTCTTCCCCTGCTCACCGTCGGCGCCGTCGCCGCTCCGGTGAGCGCAGCCGCCCCAACCGCCACCCCGAACACAGGAATCACCGTGGAGGGGCGCTACCATCCCGCCGGCGCCGGCTGCCACGGCTCCGACAGTGCCGAGGGCTGCCTGAGCTGGGGTGTCCGAGTCCCCTCGACCGTCGCCCCGAACTCATCGACCACCGTCACCATTGAGGCCGACTCCGTGCCCGGTCAGTGGACCTGGACCTGCCCCTCCCCGGACGGCGACAGAGTGGCGGGAACCAGTACCTTCTACATCGACAGGGGCAAGGACGAGCCCGTATCGAAGCTGGCCGACTCCGGCCTGGGTTTCTTCGACCACCTGTACTACAACCAGCACGGGGACAGCGCCGGCTCGGTCACAGCCGTTTCCTGCACTCCTGAGCACCTGAGCCTGACCTATGAGGTCAACTTCGACTCCGCCTGGGACCAGACCTCCTATGTCGACCTGGACCTGGGGACCACGGTGGCGGCTCCCGGTGCGGATGCACGCAACTACACCTTCAACCCGAAGATCACGACCTCCACGGGCAGCCTGGTTCTCACGCCCACCGCGACGGCCCACAAGCCCGCTGCCAGCGAGGCTCACGCCACCGTGTCCACTCAGGAGGTCGCGGTCGACGGCGCCGTCAAGGACACTTCCCGCTTCACCATGACGGCCAGGAACGACTCCACCACCCCACTGTCCAACTTCACCATCTCCGCCGGCCGGACCAGAGGACAGGCCCAGGTGGGCTCCCTGACCTGCGACCTGACCTCCTTCGGAGGCAAGGTCGTCTCCGCCACGGGACCGGCCGAGAACCTCACCGTCTCCAGCGGAACGGCCAAGGTCCCCCAGGGCAAGGACATCACCTGCCAGGTCGACCTGACCGGCGTCACGGGACGCAACCGGGTCAAGGCCGCACTCACCACCGGCAAGCAGACCTTCTCCAGTGACTACACCAAGGACCGCCCCATCAGCGAGGTGAAGGTCCAGCCCACTGATCGCGGAGTTGAGGCCGCCCCCACCGGCACCTACGAGGTCAAGGTGGGCTACTCCGTCACCTTCACCAACAACACCGACGCCATGGGACAGACCTCCAATATCGTCCTGCACCCCCCGGTCCCGGCCGGCTTCACCCTCAAGTACGTGTGGGGCAGTGGCACGCCGTGGTGGATCAGCATGGACGACTACGCGCTCCAGAACGACGGCTCCATGCCCCTGTCCACGAACGACACCCTGTACGCCCACTCCTCGACCATGATGACCTTCACCGCCTTCTACGAGGTCAATGCCGCGGCGGTCACCGAGGACACGTGGAAGTCCCTGGGCACCTGCGACCCCAAGGACGCATCCAAGGGACTGACCACCCAGATCGACGTCGTCGGCAGCGACGGGGTTGAGCCCGGCACCTACTCGGCCTGCACCGTCGTGACGCGCACGAAGAACTGAGCACGAGCTCAGGTCGATCAATCCGGCTGGTTGAAGGTCGGATAGGTGAGTACTTCACCTATCCGACCTTCATATGGCTGTCTCCCACAACGGGAATCCCATTTCAGTAAGAAGCAGTCCGTTGAAGACGCAATTCGTTCCTTACTCCATTCACCTCACCGAAAGGCGTGCTCATGCACTTCCCATTCTCCCCACCCGCTCTTCCCTGGCGGCGCCTCCTGCGCATAGCCCTGGCTCTTCCCCTGCTCGCCGCCGCAGCCGTCGCAGCCCCGGCCTCCGCTGATACCGACATCACCGTGGAGGGGCTGTATCACACGGCCGGTGACGGCTGCCATGGCTCCGGCAATGCCCAGGGCTGCCTGAGCTGGAAGGTCCGCATCCCATCAGCCATTGCCCCGAAGAGTGCCACGGACGTCACCATTGAGGCCGACTCCGTGCCGGGCCAATGGACCTGGACCTGCCCCTCCCAGAACGGTGACGAGGTGGCCGGGACGAGCTCCTTCTACATCGACAACGGCGGCGGCGAGCCCCCGGCCTTGATCGTGGACTCCGAGCTGAGCTCCATCTCTGAGCTGTACAACCCCCTGCTGGGTGAACCCATCGGCTCGGTCAAAGCCGTATCCTGCACTCCTGAGCACCTGAAGCTGACCTATGAGATCAACTTCTACACCCAATGGGACAAGAGCAGCTACCTCGACCTGGATCTGGGGACCACGGTGGCGGCTCCCGGCGCGGACGCGCGCAGCTACCGTTTCACCCCCACCGTCGAGGTCTCCACGCGCAACGCGATTCTTCAGCCCACCGTCACGGCGAACAAGCCCGCTGCCAGCGAGGCTCACGCCACCGTGTCCACCCAGGACGTCAGGGTCGACGGCGCAGCCAAGGACACGTCCCGCTTCACCATGACGGCGAGGAACGACTCCACCACCCCGCTGTCCGGCTTCACCATCTCCGCCGGCCGGACCAAGGGGCAGGCCCAGGTGGGCTCCCTGACCTGCGACCTGACCTCCTTCGGAGGCAAGGTCGTCTCCGCCACGGGACCGGCCGAGAGTCTCAGCGTCTCCAGCGGAACGGCCAAGGTCCCCCAGGGCAAGGACATCACCTGCCAGGTCGACCTGACCGGCGTCACGGGACGCAACCGGGTCAAGGCCGCACTGACCACCGGCAACCAGTCCTTCTCCAGCGACTACGTCAACCACCGGCCGGTGATTGAGGTGGAGACTCATCCCACGGATTTCCTGGTCGAGGCCGAGCCCACCGGCACCTACGAGGTCGAGGTCGGCTACACCGTCACCTTCACCAACACCACCGACGCCAACGGATCCAGCTCCGATATCGTCCTGCGGCCCGGGGTTCCGGCCGGCTTCTCCCTCAAGAGCGTGACAGGTACCGGCACCCCGTGGTGGGTCGGCCCGGACAGCTATGCCCTTCAGGACGACGGCTCCTTGTACTTGCGCACCGGTGACTCCTTGGACGCCCACTCGTCAACCACGATGACCTTCACCAGCACCTACCAGGTCAACGCCGAGGCGGTCACCCAGGAGACCTGGAAGGCCCTGGGCACCTGCGACCCCAAGGACCCCTCCAAGGGGCTGACCATGCAGATCGACGTCGCCGGCAGTGAAGGCGGCACCGAGGCCGGGACCCAGACGATCTGCATCCCTGTGACGCGCACCGGGAACTAGTACCCTACCGGCGCGAGTCTGCGGGCGCGCCGCACCGTCACCCCATTCGCCAGCACCACCGGTGGTCCCCCTGCTTCGAGGCAGGACCACCGGTGGCGCTGGTCGCCGTCGTGAGCCTGCAGCAGCCCCCTATCCCGCCCGGCGGTAGGGTGGCGCCCATGTCCAGCCTTCTCAACCGGATCCTCACCCTGCTCGGACGCGCTGCCTCCGACGCCGTCAGCGACGCCCTTTCCCAGAAGTCCTCGACGCCGTCGGGCACGTCGGAGCGCAGGCCATCCGGTTCAGCTCAGACCACGCAGGCCCGCGCCCCCAAGTCGTCGGCGGCGAAGCCGTCACCGACCCGGCCCCGCTCCCACGACAGCGGCGCCGCGGCGGGCGCGACGGCCCCGTCGGCGCGAGGCGTCAGCGTCTACGACGTCTCCGCCCTGGGGCTGCCCGACTTCGCCTACTCCCCCGACCCCGATGGCGAGGCCGACCCCGGCGAGGTGGTGTGGGCCTGGGTTCCCTTCGAGGAGGATCCCGCCCAGGGCAAGGACCGGCCCGTCCTGGTCCTGGCTCGCCATGAGACCCGTCTGGTCGTGGCCCAGATGACGAGCAAGGATCATGACCGCGACGCCGCCCAGGAGGCGCGCTGGGGTCGCTTCTGGCACGACGTCGGCACCGGTGACTGGGACCGTCAGGGTCGCCCCAGTGAGGTGCGCCTGGACCGTCTGCTCCTGGTGGAGGCGGCCTCGGTGCGCCGCGAGGGGGCCACGATGAAGCGTGAGGTCTTCGACGGCGTCGTGGCCGCCCTGCGCCGCCACCACTCCTGATCGCCTCCGCAGCACCGCCTGGACGCGCAGGCTCATGGGGCGATGCACCTCACGCCTGGACCCGGCTTCGCGCCTGGGGGCATGGGGATCCTGAATGATACAGTCGCCTACTGGACCTCTGGCCTGGCCGGCTGCGGGGTCCGGCGACCGGGTCAGCCAGGTGCCCCACCACCTCATGTCAACCCGTGGCGCGAACCCTCTCTCCGGCCATCGACCAATCAGACGCGAGAAAGTTTCACCGTGGCGAACATCAAGTCCCAGATCAAGCGCATCAAGACCAACGAGAAGGCCCGCCTGCGCAACAAGTCCGTCAAGTCCGAGCTCAAGACCTACGTGCGCCGCGTGCGCGAGGCCGTCGAGGCCGGTGACAAGGACGCCGCGCTCGAGCACCTCAAGGCAGCCTCCCGCAAGCTGGACAAGGCCGTCTCCAAGGGCGTCATCCACAAGAACCAGGCCGCCAACCGCAAGTCCAAGCTCGCCAAGCGCGTCGCCTCCCTCTGAGGCCATTGCAGCAGTGAGCATCTGAAGGGCGCCTCCCACCGGGGAGGCGCCCTCCCCTTTTTTCCCATCACCGTCACCCGTTCATCAGACCGCTTCAAGGAGAGCCCATTGCGCATCGGATTCGACCGCGACAAGTACCTGCGGATGCAGTCCAGCCACATTGCGGAGCGCCGCGCCCAGTTCGGCGGCAAGCTCTATCTGGAGTTCGGCGGCAAGCTCATTGACGACATGCACGCCTCGCGCGTGCTGCCGGGCTTCACCCCGGACAACAAGATCGTCATGCTCGCCGAGCTGGCCGACGAGGTCGAGATCGTCATGGCGGTCAACGCCAAGCACCTCGCCCGCAACAAGGTCCGCGCGGACCTGGGCATCCCCTACGAGGACGACCTGCTGCGCCACATCGACGCCTTCCGCAGCTACGGGCTCTACGTGGGCAGCGTCGTCGTGACCCAGTGGACTGATGACAACCGCCAGGCCCAGGACTTCAAGCGCAAGCTCGAGGCGCTGGGCATCACGGTCTACCGTCACTTCCCCATCCCCGGCTACCCCGGTGACGTCGCCCGCATCGTCTCGGCGGAGGGTTACGGGCGCAACGAGTACATCGAGACCAGGCGGGACCTGGTGGTCGTCACCGCCCCCGGCCCGGGCAGCGGCAAGATGGCCACCTGCCTGTCCCAGATCTACCACGACCACCAGCGGGGCATCTCCTCGGGCTACGCGAAGTTCGAGACCTTCCCGATCTGGAACCTGCCTCTGGACCACCCGGTCAACATCGCCTACGAGGCCGCCACCGCCGACCTCGACGACGTCAACATGATCGACCCCTTCCACCTGGCCGCCCACGGCGTCCAGACCGTCAACTACAACCGCGACGTCGAGGTCTTCCCGGTCCTGAGCCGCCTGTTCGAGGAGATCCTGGGCTCCTCGCCCTACGCCTCCCCCACGGACATGGGCGTCAACATGGCCGGCAACTGCATCAGCGACGACGAGGTCTGCCGGCAGGCCGCCTGCCAGGAGATCATCCGCCGCTACTACCGGGCCCTGGTGACCGAGAAGCGCGAGGTGATCGCCCCCGTCCAGTCCCAGCGGATCGCGCTGCTCATGGCCAAGGTGGGGGTGAGCAAGGAGGACCGCCCCGTCGTGCCGCCCACGCTGGAGGTGGCTGAGGCCACCGGCGAGCCGGCCTCGGCGATCGAGCTGCCCGACGGGCGCATCGTGACGGGCAAGACCTCCGCCCTGCTGGGGTGCTCCTCAGCGATGCTGCTCAACGCCCTCAAGCTCCTGGCCGGGATCGATGATGACGTCAACCTGCTGGCCCCGGCCTCCATCGAACCCATCCAGAAGCTCAAGACCCAGAGGCTGGGAAGCCGCAACCCGCGCCTGCACACCGACGAGGTGCTCATCGCCCTGGCCGTGTCCGCCAACGGGGACGACAACGCCCGCAAGGCCCTCGACCAGCTCGAGACGCTGCGGGGCTGCGAGGTCCACACCTCCACGATCCTGGGCTCGGTGGACGAGGGCATCTTCCGCGCCCTGGGAGTCCAGGTCACCAACGAGCCCGTCTACGCCACCAAGTCCCTGTACCGCAAGAAGTGAGGCCCGGTGCGGGCCACCCTCCTGCGGTGCGCCCGCACCCGGACACCCTGCCGAGGTGTGGATGGTCACATAGGCGCGCAGAGGTGACTGAACGCACTCGCGCGCGGTACATTCTCCCCAACGAGATGAGCTCGTGTGCTCTGGGGTCGGTGAAAGTCCGAACCGGCGGTGACAGTCCGCGACCCGGTCGCATCCAGCGACCGGCTGACCAGGTGGAATTCCTGGACCGACGGTGAGAGTCCGGATGGGAAGCGCACACGGGACACACCATGCCTCGCCCGGTGCCGTGCACCCGGCACTCCGTCATGGCGGTGTCTCTCCCCAGCGCACCCGAGGGAGAGGACCGGATGACCTCGTTCACCACCGTGCAGACGGCCGCGATGCAGCGCGCCCTACGGGCCGCGGCCTCCCCCGACGCCCCGCCCGGCCCCAACCCCCGGGTCGGCTGCGTCATCCTCTCCCCCGACGGCGACATCCTCGCCGAGGGCCACCACCGTGGCGCCGGCACCGCCCACGCCGAGGTCGACGCACTGGCGAACCTCGCCGCCACGGGCACCTCCGCCCGAGGAGCGAGCGTCCTGGTCACCCTCGAGCCGTGCAACCACCAGGGCCGCACCGGCCCATGCGTCCAGGCGCTCCTCGACGCCGGCGTGGCCGAGGTCATCTACGCCCAGGACGACCCGACTGATCAGGCCGGAGGCGGCGCGGCGGCGCTGGAGGCCGCCGGCGTGCGGGTACGGCGCGGGCTGTGCGCCCAGGAGGCCGCGCGTCTCAACCGCCCGTGGCTCCTGGCCGTGACCCGCGGACGCCCCATGGTGACGTGGAAGCTCGCCACCACCCTCGACGGCCGTATCGCCGCCGCTGACGGCACCAGCCAGTGGATCACCCCGGTGGCGGCCCGCCACGACGCCCACCGCCTGCGCCGCCAGTGCGACGCCATCATGGTGGGCACCGGCACCGTCCTCGCCGACGACCCGGCCCTCACCGTCCGCGACGAGGCAGGCCAGCCCGCACCGGCCCACCTCCAGCCGCTGCGCGTCGTCGTCGGCGCCAGGAGCCTGCCTCCCACCGCCAGGGTGCTCGCCGACGACCACTGCCTCCTCCTGCCCGACCACGACCCGCGCGCCGTCCTGGCCGCACTCGCCGAGCGCGAGATCCGCCATGTCCTGCTCGAAGGAGGCCCGACCCTCGCGACCGCCTTCCTGCGCGCCGGCCTCGTCGACCGGGTCGTCGCCTACACGGCCCCCGCCCTTCTGGGCGCGGGAGCGGCCGCTCTCGCCGACTTCGGGGCCGCGACGATCACCGATGCCCTGAGGCTGAGTCACCCCCGCGTCGAGGTCCTCGGCGCGGGTGACGAGCTCGCCGTCCGCCTCTGCGGCGATCTGGAGGCCGACGACGTTCCCACCGCCCACACCCACACCGAGGAGAGTCACTGATGTTCACCGGAATCGTCGAGGAGCTCGGACGCGTCGTCCGGCTCGAGACCGTCGAGGACAGCGCCCGGCTGACGGTCGAGGCACCCACCGTCACCCAGGACGTGAGCCTGGGCGACTCCGTCAGCGTCAACGGGTGCTGTCTGACGGTCGCCGCCGTGCACGGGAGCACCTTCACCGCCGACCTCATGGCCGAGACTCTCACGCGCACCACCCTGGGCTCCCAGGCGCCGGGAGACCCGGTCAACCTCGAGCGCGCCCTGCGCGCCAGCGACCGGCTCGGCGGGCACATCGTCCAGGGGCACGTCGATGCCACCGCCGAGGTCCTCGACCACCACCGCGGTGAGCACTGGGACCTCCTACGCATCGGCCTGCCGCAGGAGATCGCCCGCTACGTCGCCGTCAAGGGATCGGTCGCCCTCGACGGGGTGTCGCTGACGGTCGTCGACGTCGTCGACGCCCCCAACGCTTCCCCCGCGCCGGGGGCGGGGGCGTCGCTCAGCGTCGGGCTCATTCCCGAGACGCTGCGACGCACGACCCTGGGCACGAGGCGGCCCGGAGAACGGGTCAACCTCGAGGTCGACGTCCTGGCCAAGTACGCCGAGCGTCTTCTGGGCGCCCGGATGAGCCAGGAGGGGCAGCGGGCATGCTGAGCACCAGGAGCGCATCCCCGGGCACGCGCATGGACAGCGTCGAGGCTGCTCTCGCCGCCCTGCGCGAGGGCCGGACGGTCATCGTCGTCGACGATGAGAGCCGGGAGAACGAGGGGGACCTCATCCTGCCCGCGCAGAGCGCCACGACCGAGCAGCTGGCCTTCGCGGTCCGGCACTCGACCGGCATCATCTGCGCCCCCATGGCGGGCCAGGAGCTTGACCGCCTGGGCATCCCCATGATGACCGAGCACAACACCGATCCCAAGAGGACTGCCTTCACGCTGAGCGCCGACGCCCGCACCGGCATCACCACGGGTGTGAGCGCCGCCGACCGGGCACGCACCGTCCACGTCCTGGCGGACCCGGGCTCAGCTCCCAGCGACCTCGCCCGCCCCGGCCACGTCTTCCCCCTGCGGGCGCGCGAAGGCGGGATCCTCACGCGCCGCGGTCACACGGAGGCCGCCGTCGACCTCATGCGCCTGTCGGGCAACCGGCCCGTGGGGGTCCTGGTGGAGGTCATCAACGACGACGGCACCATGGCGCGCCGGCACCAGCTGCGTGAGCTCGCCGACGCCCACGCCATGCCCATGATCTCGATCAGTGACCTGGAGCGCTACCGGTGGCTGCACGAGGAGCTCGTCGAGGAGGTTGTCTCGGCGCACCTGCCCACCGCGCACGGGGAGTTCACCGCCCACGCCCTGCGCAGCAGAGTCGACGGCACCGAGTACCTCGCACTCGTGTGCGGCCGCATCGCGGACGGTGAGGAGGTCCTCACCCGAGTCCACTCCGCCTGCCTGACCGGCGACGTCCTGTCCTCCCTGCGCTGCGACTGCGGGCCGCAGCTGCGCGCCGCCATGGAGGCGATCAGCGCCCGCGGCCGCGGAGTCCTCGTCTACGCCTCCGACCATGAGGGGCGCGGCATCGGGCTCATCGACAAGCTCCGTGCCTACGCACTGCAGGAGAAGGGTATGGACACCCTCGACGCCAACGTCGCGCTGGGGCTGCCGGCCGACGCCCGCAGCTACGCCACCGCCGCCCAGGTGCTGCGCCACCTGGGCGTGCACTCGGTCGAGCTCATGACGAACAACCCGGACAAGGTGGCCGGCCTGGAGCGCTACGGCGTCAGTGTCCGCTCCATGACGCCGACACCGACCTTCGCCAACGGGGAGAACCTCGACTACCTGCGCACCAAGCGCGACCGCATGGGCCATCTGCTCACCGGGCTCGAACCCATCGGGTCCGACACGGGCTCACCGCCCGGTGAGGCGACGGCCAATAACTCGACCTGGCACACGAGCGACCACAACGAAGGAGAGGAACGATGAGCGGATCCGGGGCACCTGAGCAGAGCGCACCTCACGCACGGGGCATGAGGGTGACAGTCGTAGCCGCCCAGTGGCACGAGCGCATCATGGGGGGCCTGGTCGCCGGGGCGCTGCGCGCCGTCGAGGAGGCCGGAGCCCAGGCGAGCGTCGTGCGGGCGGTGGGTTCCTTCGAGCTGCCGGTCCTCGCCGCGGCCGCCGCGAGGGGCGGTGCCGAGGCGGTTGTCGCGCTGGGCGTCGTCATCCGCGGCGGCACCCCGCACTTCGACTACGTGTGCCGGGCCGCGACCGACGGGCTGAGCCGGGTGGCGCTCGACACCGGGGTGCCGGTGGGCTTCGGCGTGCTCACCTGCGACGACGAGGCCCAGGCGCTGGCCCGCTGCGGCGGACCGGGATCGGACGAGGACAAGGGCTACGAGGCGGCGTGCGCGGCGATGTCCACGGCGCTCACGCTGGCCGCAATGCGGGGCTGAGAACTGCTCAGCGCCGGCGACTGCCGGCTCGGCGGGCGTTGCAGATCGTCAAGACCGCCCGCTCGACGGCGTAGACGGGGTCGCGGCTGGCCCCCTTGGCCTCGGCATCGGCCCGGGCCACGGCCAGGATCGAGGTGGCCAGGGCGTCGTCGGACCAGCCCTGGAGCTCGCGGCGGGCCCGGTCCACCTGCCAGGGGGCCATGCCCAACTCGGCGGGGCTCATGCGCCTGCCCCCGGCGGCCGCGACCCGGGCGAGCTGGCGCACCTTCATGGCCAGGGCCGCGACGATGGCCACCGGGTCGGTGCCGGTGGCCACAGCGTGGCGCAGGGCCGTGATGGCGGCCGGGGTGTTACCGGCTGCGGCGGCGTCGGCGACGGTGAAGCCGGTGGCCTCGATGCGCCCGGCGTAGTAGGTGCGCACGTGGTCGACGCTGATGGTGCCCTGGGTGTCCGCGAGGAGCTGGTCGACGGCGGAGCACAGCTCGCGCAGGTCGCTGCCCAGGGCGTCGACGAGGGCGCCGACGGCCTCGGGGGCGATGCTTCGTCCGGCGCGGCGCACGTCGGCCACGACCAGGGAGGACTTGTCCTTGGCGCTCTTGACGGCCTCGCACTGGATGGTCGGGTAGGGCGACGCCTTGATGGCGTCCAGCAGGCGCTTGCCCCGCTGACCCCCGTTGTGGCGCAGGATGACGCTGACCTCGGGGTCGGCGGCGGCGCCCACGTAGGCGATGAGGTCGCTCAGCAGGGCGTCAGTCATCTGCTCCAGGGCGGGAACGTAGACGAGTCGGGGCTCACCGAACAGGGAGGGGGACACCAGGGTGTCGAGCTGGTGGGGCTCGTAGGTGGCGGCCTCCAGGCGCGTGATCTCGGTGGTGGGGTCCTTGGCCTTGGCCTGCGCGAGAAGGCTCCTCACTGCCCGGTCGGCGAGGACCTCCTCGCCGGCGCGGATGAGGACGATCGGCGCCAGCTGGGCCTGGTCCCAGCGCAGTCCAGCCGGTGCCTTGCGCGGGCCCCGGGAGCGGGGGGTGCGGGTCGCTGCCATGGGGCAAGCCTGCCACGAGCGGGCCGCCTCAACCGCCCGGCTCCCTCCAGTAGGGCGCGGCGGGCGCGAGGAGCCGCCACGAGCAGGACCCCGATCTCGCAGGCCCCCAGTGCCAGGGCACCTGTCAGTCCCTCCGGCCAGGGCAGGGTGGCGCCGGGCAGGTGGGCGAAGAAGCCGGCGACGAGCACCATCCAGGAGCAGGCCGCGAGCGCCGGCCAGGCGATGACGGCGGCGGCTGCGGGCCAGGCCGGAGCAACCAGTGCCGCCAGGAGCCCGCTGATGGTGGCGATGACGGCGGCCGGTTCGCTGAGCAGGTTGGCGGGCACCGACCAGGCCCCCACCGAGGGTTGAAGGAGGATGAGGATCGGCCCGCAAGCGGCCTGGGCCACCAGCGGCAGGGCCGCGGCGGCGGCCAGCCACCTGGGCAGGCGGCGTGAGAGGTGGGCGGCGACCGGCTTGGAGCCGATGACGATCCCGGCGGTGGCCACCACGGACAGTGCGAAGCCGTAGTCGTGGGACTGCCAGGGGTCGATGAGCAGCAGGACGATGGCTCCGGCGCACAGGGCCGGCACGGAGGCGGCACGTCTGCCGGCGACAACGCCCAGCAGCATGACGGCCCCCATGGTGGCGGCGCGCAGCACAGAGCCTGAGGGGCGCACCAGGATGACGAGGAGGGTGAGCATGACTGCGCCGAGCAGTGCCCGCCACCGCCGAGGCAGCGCCCCGAGGGCTTCCAGGCCCAGTCCCAGGATGATGGCGACGTGCTGCCCGGAGACGGCGGTCAGGTGCGTCATGGAGACGGTGCTCATGTCCTCGCGCAGCGGGGCCGGCAGGGCGTGGTCGTCGCCCAGGGCGACCCCGGGTACGAGGCTGCGGGCTCCCGGCGGCCACAGACCTGTCTCCTCCCCCACTCCTGCGGCGCCCGGGGCCCCAGTACCCGGTGCCCCGATACCCGGTGCGCTGACGGCCTGGGCGAGACCGGCGCGGACGGAGGTGACGGCCCCGAGTATCCCGCTCGGTGGGCCAAGAACGGTCAGACCGGCGCGCTTGGGGATGATGGCCGCCTCGGCACGTCCCGCTTCTGTGGGTCGCAGGCGCGTGCGCACGCGGACACGGGTCCCCATGGGCAGGCTCAGCCACTGCGTGTCGCCCAGGACGGTGGCGCTCAGGGTGGAGGCCCGCGTGTCCACCTGCTCGACATCGAGAGTGGTGATGACCAGGGTGGAGCGGCTGGTGGCTGAGACTCGCGGCTGCTGGGAGACGGTGCCGATGAGGGTGACCGGCTGCCCGGAGGCCACTGCCGCGGTCAGCGGGTCGCGCTGGCGGGCCCACAGGTGGGCGGCGCTGATGGTCAGGACCGTCGCGGCGCACAGGGCGCACACGAGCAGGCTGGCGCTGAGGGTCCCCATGGCCCTGGGGTCGTGCTCGGGGGCGCCGGGACGCGGGTCGGACCGGTGTCGCGGTGGCCGGAAGCGCAGGACAGTCACCAGGAGCGGCGCAGCCAGGGCGGTGCACCCGGAGGCCAGGAGCAGGGCATGCCTCCAGGCGTCAGCTGCCTGGAGGCCGACGGCCCACCCGGCACCGGCCCAGCAGGCCAGCGCCGGGGCGAGCAGGCGCAGGTCGAGGGCCTCGGGGGCCTTGGAAGAGGTGGCGTGCTGACCTCCGTCTCGGTATCGGTTGCGCTTCTGCTCCTGGCGCAGGCGCGCATACAGCGCGGGGTCGTCCCACGGGGCACTGGGACTGCCCCCACCACTGCCTTCGTGGTCCTCATTCATACGGTGGCCTGTTCTCGCAGCCCCTCGAGCTTGGCCTTGCCGATGCCGGGGACGTCGGTGAGGGCGTCAACGTTGGCGAATGGCCCGTGGGAGTCGCGGTACTCGACGATCCGTTCGGCCAGGGCCGGGCCGATGCCGGGCAGCTTCTCCAGCTCGGAGGCCGAGGCCGTGTTGATGTTGATCGTCCCGGATGCGCCGCCACCCCCGGACTTCCCCGGGGCGGTTCGCGCACCGGAGGCGGCGTCCCCACCGGGTTGGGGTGCGGGGTCGGGCAGGACCTCGCCGATGCGCGGGACCCGGATCTGCTCGCCGTCTGTCAGGACCCGGGCGAGGTTGAGCTGCTGGGTATCTGCCTCCGCGCTGGCTCCTCCGACGGCGTTGATGGCGTCGGTGACGCGGCTTCCCGGGGGCAGGGTCACCACCCCCGGCCTGCTCACCGCCCCGGTGACGTGGACGACGACGCTGCCCGATGTCGTGCTCAAGCCACCTGGTCCCGCTGCCGGTCCCGTGGTCGGCACCGGGGCCGGTTTCATGCCTGGACTCGCGGCCGACCCCGTGGGTGGGGGCCGCATTGGAGCCGACGCCCCTGCCGCTGCGGCCGGAGCCGCTTGGCCGCCGGCGCCGGTGGAGACCAGCACGGCTCTCAGTGCCAGGGCGAGAGCCAGGACGAGGAGGGCGGAGCCGGCGATGATAGCCGCCCGGGGCGCGATCGCGAGGCGCTGTGGCCGGCGCACCGGCTCCTCGGGGTCGGTTGAGCAGGCCAGACGCACAAGGTCGTCCAGGGACCTGTGCGCGTCGCTCCGTCTGGCTCCCATGTCCTCGACGGTAGGGACCGGGCCCATGGGGCGCACGGTGAGGCCGTCTGCCCTGTGGAGAGAACTGGCATCTGGCGGCCTGTGGCAACCGGGCCGCGTCGTCAGGCCTGGCTCAGTGGGTCTTCAGGTCCGGGGCGACGGCGATGCCGAGGGCGCCAGGGCCCACGTGGGTGCTCGTCGCCTCGTCGACCGGGAGGGTGAGGACCTCGGAGACCTTGGCTCCTGCCTCCTCCATCGCCTGGCGCAGATCGGTCTCGAGCAGCGCCAGCTTGTCGGTGTCGTCACCTTGAATGACCAGGCGTACTGGGTCGGCGGGGTGCCTGGGGCCGGACAGGGCGGTGCCGCCGGCGACGCGGACGGCCTGCGCGATGAGGTGGCGCCTGGCGCGGGCCGCCCCGCGCACGGTCTCCAGCGTCCGGATTCCGTCGCGGGTCAGGGCCAGGACCGGGCGGATTCCCAGGACACCGTCCAGGCGGGCCGTGGTGCGGTCGATCCTTCCCGAGCGGGCCAGGCGCCCCAGGTCGTCGACGACGAAGAGCTGGCAGGATCGGGCGGTGCTGGCCTGAGCCAGGGCCGCACCGCGACGGGCGTCGTGGGCACCGGAGGCTGCCAGCACCGCGAGCCCCAGGGCGCCGGAGCTGGTGCCGGAGTCGACGACGCGCAGCCACTGCGGGCGTCGGCGCCCCACATTCGGGCCCGGGCCGTTGAGCTGGGTCCGGTACTCGGCCTCGAGCTGGGCGGAGGCGATGCGGGCGTTGTCCATGGTGCCGGACAGGGCCGAGGAGATGTGGATGGCCAGGACCTCTTCGGCCCTGCCGGCCGCGCGCCGGTAGGCGTCCACCAGCTCCTGGACACTGGGCCGTGAGGTGGTGGCGGGCTCACCGTTGTCAGCGGCGATGGCGTGCAGCGGCACCACCTCGATCGCGCGCTCATGCAGCAGGGGCTCCGTCAGGCAGGCGGCGGAGTCGGTGACGACGGCGAGCGACATGCCGCCTACCTTATCGGCAAGCCGCGCACTGACCGGCAAGACGCCACTACTGCTCCGTAGGCCCGGCCGTCAGCGATAGGAGACCAGGAGGTCCTCGTAGAGGTTGATGAGCCGTCTGGTCATCGTCTCGGAGTCGAACTGCTGAGCCACCTCCAGGGCCCCCTCGGACAGCTCGGCGAGCCGGGCGTCGTCGGACAGCAGGGAGGCGAAGACCCGGGCGAAGTCCTCCCCCTCGATGCCGTCGGTGAGGATGGCGTTGCGCTCGGTGAGGCACTCGGTCATCCGCTCATCGCAGTAGACGATCGGCAGCCCGCAGGCGACGGCCTCCAGGAACACCATGGGCTGGTTGTCGAAGTGGTAGGAGGCCAGGGAGAAGACGTCGGCCTGCTTGAGCAGGACGGCGACCTCCTCCGGCGAGCACGTGCCGGTCAGGATCACCCGGTCCGCCACCCCGAGCCCCTCGGCGCGCCGCCCCAGCTCCTCCTGGGATGGGCCCGGGCCCACGAGCACCAGCTTGACCGGCAGGCCGGACAGGTGGGGCATGGCCTCAACGAGCGTCATCTGCCGCTTCTCCGGGCTGAGGCGGGCCACACAGATGATGATCTTCTCGCCGGGGGCCTTGGGGATCGGTGAGTCGGCGGCGCGGGCACTGCGGTAGCGGGTGGAGTCCAGCCCGTTGGGCAGCACCATGCAGGGGGTGGTCAGTCCGCCGTCGTCAATGAGGATCCGGGCCAGGTGCTGGGAGGGCGACAGGCAGGCGTCGCACTTGTTGGCGAAGGCCGCCGTCAGGCGCCACCCCTGACGCGACAGGGCCGTCTTCATGTCGCGCTTGTTGAGGTGCTTGATGGTCTCCCGGTGAACGCGCGGCAGGACAGGCTGCGACTTGAGCGCCACGGGGAAGGCGACGGACAGGGCCAGCAGGCCCGAGACCACGGCCAGCGGGTAGTCGTCGATGAGCTCGGTGTAGAGGGTGTGGATGGTGGTGACGTGGGGGATGTTCTGGCGCTTGGCCACCCAGTGCGCCAGGACCCCCAGACTGAACTGGGTCTGGCTGTGGACGATGTCGAAGTCGTAGGCGTCGAAGCGCCGGGCCAGGCCCGGATAGATGGTGGCGACCTCGCGGCTGTCGAAGACGTAGTAGCGCGAGGAGGACAGGCGGATGACGTGGTCGTCGGTCTCCTCATAGCCCTCGGCCTTGGGGGCCACCACGTAGACCTCGTGTCCCATGCGCTCCAGGGCGGCACGGAAGGTGGCTGTGGAGGTGGCCACGCCGTGGACGGAGGGCAGGTAGTCGTCAATGAAGAAGGCGATCCGCACAGCGTTCACCTGTTCCTGTGGTCCGGGTGCACCAGCAGCAGGCCCGTCAGGGGCGGTTCTTTCGGAAACGACGACGCAGGGGGCAGCATGGGGCGTGTAAACCTCGCGGCACTGGGGCGGGCATGTGCGGGATCAGACGTACTATCTCAACGCCGTTGAGGCCCGAGGGTACCTTGTTCGCCGGGCTCCTGCCTCTCTCGCGGTCAGAAACGGCGCCGGCTCCACTGGCACGCCTAGGTCAGCGCACTGGCAGGTTCGGCGTTTACGATGGCTCCATGACCGATTCCGCTGAGATCGCACGCCTCAAGGCCGAGGCCGCCCAGGCCGCCGCCGAAGCCGCCGCAGCCAAGGCAGCCGCCGCCCAGGCGGCCCTTGACGCCGCCATCGCCTCCACCCCGGCCTCGGCCGTGGAGCAGGCCGGCGAGCCCCCCGCTCAGGCGGCCCACGCCGCCCCCTCCGACGAACCGGCTGCGGCCGCCGAGCAGCCCCAGCAACCAGTGCAGGAGCCAGTTCAGGAGCCGGCACCCGCGCAGGCCGAGACCGCCGCTGCAGCCGACCAGGCATCGGGCAGTCAGGAGGCCGAGGAGACCGGCTACACCGCCCAGGTGCGTTCCGGCTACAGCTTCTCCTCCCCCACCCTGCCGGTGGGCACCTACCTCGACACGCTCTCGGGCGGCGAGCCCGCGGCGGTCAAGGACCTGTCGGTGGGCATCCCGCTGGGACTGCTCAACCGGCACGCGCTGGTGGCCGGGGCGACCGGAACCGGTAAGACCCGCACGCTCCAGCTCCTGGCCGAGGGGCTGTCCGCCGCCGGCGTCCCGGTGTTCCTGGCCGACGTCAAGGGGGACCTGACCGGACTGGCCGAGGCCGGAGCCTCCAACGACAAGATCGCCTCCCGCATCGCCTCCACCGGCCAGGACTGGACGGGCCAGTCCTTCCCCATCGAGCTGTTCAACCTCGGCGGGTCGGACTCCGGCGCCGGGATCAGCGGCACCCCGATCCGCACGACGGTCACCGAGTTCGGGCCGATCCTGCTCTCGCGGGTCCTGGGCCTGAATGACACGCAGGCCTCCGCCCTCCAGCTGGTGTTCCACTGGGCCGACAGCCAGGGGCTGGCCCTGCTGGACCTGAAGGACCTGCGCGCCGTCGTTGACTACCTGACAAACACGGAGGCCGGTAAGGAGGAGCTCAAGACCATCGGCGGGGTCTCCGCGGCCACGGCCGGAGTCATCCTGCGGGAGATCGCCGCCCTGGAGGCGGCCGGCGGCGAGGCCTTCTTCGGTGAGCCGGCGCTCGACGTGCGTGACCTCATGCGGGTCTCCCCCGATGGGCGCGGCATCATCTCCGCCCTGGAGCTGGCCGACATCCAGTCCCAGGGCACGCTGTTCTCCACCTTCCTTATGTGGCTGCTCGCCGAGCTCTTCGAGACCCTGCCGGAGGTCGGCGACCCGGACAAGCCCACCATGGTGTTCTTCTTCGATGAGGCGCACCTGCTGTTCTCCGGCGCCTCGAAGGCCTTCCTGGAGGCCGTGGTGCGCACGGTGCGGCTCATCCGCTCCAAGGGCGTGGGCATCGTCTTCATCACCCAGTCGCCCACGGACGTCCCCGACGAGGTCCTGGCTCAGCTCGGCAGCCGGGTGCAGCACGCGCTGCGCGCCCACACCCCGGCCGACGCCGCCAACCTCAAGAAGGCGGTCTCCACCTTCCCGGTCAGCCCGGTGGACCTCAGCCGGGTGCTCACGTCGCTGGGCACCGGCCAGGCCGTCGTCAGCGTGCTGGACGAGAAGGGGCGCCCGGCGCCGGTGGCCCCGGTGGTCATCAACGTGCCCGCCGCCGTCATGGGGCCGGCCCAGGATGGCACCGTCAACCAGGAGCTGTCCTCCTCACCGCTGAAACCCAAGTACGCCACGAGTGTGGACAACGAGTCCGCCTACGAGCTGCTGGCCCAGCGGGTCCAGGCCGACGCCGAGGCCGCCGAGGCCGCTCGCGCCGCCGAGCAGGCCGCCAAGGAGCAGGCCAAGGCCGACGCCGCCGCGCAGAAGGCCCTGGAGAAGGAGGCCGCCCGCCAGGCGGCTCAGCGTCAGAAGGAGGCCGAGCGCCTGGAGCGCGAGGCCGTCAAGGAGGCCCAGCGTCGCCAGCGCGAGGCGGAGAAGGCCGCCGAGCGGCGCCAGCGGGAGGTCGAGAAGACCATCGGCTCGGTGGGCCGCCAGATCACCCGCGAGATCACGCGCTCCATCTTCGGCACCCTCAGGCGCCGCTGAGAACCGGCTCAAGCAAGACGAAGGGGCTGCACCAACAATCTCGGTTGGTGCAGCCCCTCATGCTGTTCCAGGGCTAGCGCGGCGCGACCGCGAGCGGCGCCGTCGGGGAGCCCGCCGCGGTCACTCGGGGACGATGCTCACCAGCTTGGGGGCACGCACGATCACCTTGCGCACCCCGCGCCCGTCCAGGGTGCGGATGACGCCGGGGGCCTCCAGGGCCAGCTTCTCGAGCTCGGCCTCGGAGATGTCGGGGTCGACTTCGAGGCGGTCGCGGACCTTGCCCTTGACCTGGATGACGCAGGTGACCTTCTCGGCTGCCAGCAGCGCCTCATCGGTCACGACCGGGAAGTCCTCGTGGGCCAGGGATTGCTCGTGGCCCAGGCGCTTCCAGATCTCCTCGGCGATGTGCGGGGCCACGGGCGCCGTCATGAGGACGAGGGCCTCGACGGCCTCGCGCGGGACCGCCCCGAGCCCGGTGAGGTGGTTGTTGAGGACGATGAGCTTGGCGATGGCCGTGTTCAGGCGCATGCCCTCGTAGTCCTCGCGCACGCCCACGATCGTCTTGGCCACGAGCCGGCGGGTCTCCTCGTCGGCGCTCTCCTCGGTCACCGTCAGCTCGCCGGTGGTCTCGTCGATGACGTTGCGCCACAGGCGCTGCAGGAAGCGCTGGCTGCCGGCGACGGCGCGGGTGTCCCACGGGCGGTCGGCGTCCAGCGGGCCCATGCTCATCTCGTAGACGCGGAAGGTATCGGCACCGTAGGCCTCGTACATGTCGTCGGGGGTGACGATGTTCTTCAGGGACTTGCCCATCTTGCCGTACTCGCGGCGCACCGGCTGCCCCTGCCACAGGTAGCTGGTGGTGCCGTCCTCGGCGGTGACCTCCTCGACCTCGTCGGCGGGCACGTACTGGCCGCGAGCATCGGTGTAGGCGTAGGCCTGGACGTAACCCTGGTTGAAGAGGCGGTGGTAGGGCTCGGACGAGGAGACGTGGCCCAGGTCGAACAGGACCTTGTGCCAGAAGCGCGCGTAAAGCAGGTGCAGGACGGCGTGCTCGACGCCGCCGACGTACAGGTCGGTGCCCCCGGAGATGTTGCCGGCCTGAGGGCGCGGCCCCATCCAGTAGGCCTCGTTGGCCGGGTCGACGAGCGCCTTGTCGTCGGTGGGGTCGATGTAGCGCATCTCGTACCAGCACGAGCCGGCCCACTGCGGCATCGTATTGGTCTCGCGGTAGTAGGTCCGGGGGCCATCGCCCAGGTCGAGTTCGACCTCGACCCACTCGGTGGCCTTGCCCAGCGGCGGCTCCGGGGAGGAGTCGGCGTCGTCGGGGTCGTAGGAGCGCGGCGAGTAGTCGGTGACCTCGGGCAGCTCGACCGGCAGCATCGACTCGGGCAGGGCGTGGACGCCGCCGTCCTCGTCCCACACGATCGGGAAGGGCTCGCCCCAGTAGCGCTGGCGGGAGAAGAGCCAGTCGCGCAGGCGGTAGGTGACCGCGCCGCGGCCGACGCCCTTGGCCTCCAGCCAGCCGATCATGGTGGCCTTGGCCTCGTCCTTGCCCATGCCGTTGATATCCAGGTCGCCCTGGGCGGAGTTCACGACCACACCGTCACCGGTGTAGGCCTGGGAGCTCAGGTCGACGCCGTGCGGGTCATCGGCCGGGCCGATGGTCTGGATGATGTCGATGTCGTACTTGGTGGCGAAGGCGTAGTCACGCTCGTCATGGGCGGGCACGGCCATGATGGCGCCGGTCCCGTAACCCATGAGGACGTAGTCGGCCACGAAGACCGGTACCTTCGCCCCGTTGACGGGGTTGATGCCGAAGAAGCCGGTGAAGACGCCGGTCTTGACCCGGCCCTCGTCGGTGCGGTCGGCGTCCGACGTCGCCGCGGCCTGGGCGCGGTAGGCGGCCACGGCCTCGGCGGGGGTCGCGTAGCCGCCGGTCCAGGCCTCCTTGGTGCCCTCGGGCCATGCGGCCGGGACGGTCAGGGCCGCGGCGTCGTCGGCGATCTGGGCCTCGGTGCGCACCGAGCCGGAGGCCTGCAGGCCACCCAGCATGGGGTGCTCGGGGGCCACCACCATGAAGGTGGCGCCGAAGAGGGTGTCGGGGCGGGTGGTGTAGACGCTCAGCGACGCGTCCTGCTGGTCGCCCTGGCCGGCCCCGGGCACGGCGAAGGTCACCTCGGCGCCCTCGGAGCGGCCGATCCAGTTGCGCTGCATGAGCTTGACCTTCTCGGGCCAGTCCACGGTGTCCAGGTCCTCGGCGAGGCGGTCGCCGTAGGCGGTGATGCGCATCATCCACTGGCGCAGGTTGCGCTTGAAGACCGGGTAGTTGCCCCGCTCGGAGCGGCCCTCGGAGGTGACCTCCTCGTTGGCCAGCACCGTGCCCAGGCCGGGGCACCAGTTGACGGGGGCGCTGGAGACGTAGGCCAGGCGGAAGGAGTCAATGACCTCGGCCTGCTCGGCGGCGCTCAGGACGTCCCAGTCGCGGCCGTCGGGAACGGGGACCTGGCCGGAGGCGAGCTTGTCGCGCAGCTCGGTCACCGGCCGGGCCGCGCCCTTGCCGCGGCCGTCGCGGCGAGGGGCCTCGGGATCGAACCAGGAGCTGAAGACCTGCAGGAAGATCCACTGGGTCCAGCGCACGTAGTCGACGTCGATGGTGGCCAGGGAGCGGCGCTGGTCGTGGGACAGGCCCAGGCGGCGCAGCTGGCGGCGCATGTTGGCGATGTTGGCCTCGGTGGAGATGCGCGGGTGCTGACCGGTGGTGACGGCGTACTGCTCGGCGGGCAGGCCGAAGGCGTCGTAGCCCATCGTGTACAGGACGTTCTTGCCGGTCATCCGGGTGAAGCGGGCGACGACGTCGGTGGCGATATAGCCCAGCGGGTGGCCCACGTGCAGGCCCTTGCCGGAGGGGTAGGGGAACATGTCCAGCAGGAAGAACTTCTCCTTGTCCGCCCTGGGGCCGGCCAGAGCGCCGACGGGGTTGTCGGCGTTGAAGGTGCCCTCGACCTCCCAGCGGTCCTGCCAGGCGGTCTCGATGGAGTCCGCCAGCTCCGCCGTGTAGCGGAAGGGGGTGTCGGACTCGACCGGTGCGGTTCTCTCTGACATCGCGGCAGCGCTCTTTTCCTACTCGTGCTTCCTGGTGCTGGGGCACAGCCTATCGCCCGCCAGCAGTAGGGCCCGGCGGCGTCCGTCCCACGGGCGGGCGAGACCGGTCACGTCAGCGGGGAGGGCCTGAGCAGGGCCGTCCTCACTCTTCTTCCCCAGCCTCGGCCCTGAAGCGGTTGAGGGCATCCTGCTCACGCGCCAGGCGACTGCGGTGCCGGGCGATCCGCTCCTCGACCGCCTCGAGCTCGCGGCGCAGGTTGGAGCACATGGTGATGGAGACGACTCGGTCATCACCGGCAACCTTGACGCAGTCCAGGTAGCGCCGGGCGGCGGCAACGCCGAGACCGGTGGCCAGGATCGGCCGGATGCGTGCGACGGTGTCGAGGTCCTTCAGGCTGTAGTTCCGATATCCGGCCGAGGTCCTCGTGGGCACGAGCAGACCGGCCTCCTCGTAGTGCCTCAGGGAACGGGGACTGACGCCCGCCTGCCGGGCGAACTCTCCGATACGCACGAGGAACGCTCCTTTCCGTTGAGCAGCTTCTGCTTGACCTTGCCACTGGCGTCAACGTCTACCGTCCAGGGGCATGGATCACGTGACAGAACATCACCCCTCTTACGGACTCGACGGGTTCGACAGGGTCATTCTCGTCCACGGCTTCGGAGCGGGGCCTGACGAGCACTGGTTTCCCTGGCTCGCGCGGAGTGTGCCCCACCTCGAGGCACTGGAACTACCTTCCCCTCAGGCCCCTCGAGCCTCGATCTGGGTTCCGATGATAGCCGAGAGAATCGGATCATCACTGGACAGCTTGGCAGGACTGGCAATTGTGACGCACAGTCTTGGTGGGATCGCCGCGCTTCGAGCGATCGAGCGGGTCATCTCGAGCTCACCGGACCACCGTGACGAACAGCACCTGGCGGCCTTCATCGCCGTCGCCCCCTTCGCACAGCATCTCCCTCCAACGGGCGAGGCGGAGCTCGACCATTTCCTCATCACCGGACTGAGCGACTTCCTCAAGGGCGCGGACCCCCGTGAGCTGCGTCCATTTCTGGGCGCCACCACGGTCATCCACTCCGACAACGACCCACTCGTCCCCCAAGAGGCCTCGCTGGATGTCGCCACCGCGCTTGACGCCGACGTCGTCACCGTTCCGGGTGCAGGCCATTTCCTGGCCTCCGACGGCGTCACATCGCTTCCGCAGATCGGAACGACCCTCAGAAATCAAGCAACACCAGAAGTCACCCCTATTCGCTCCTCACCCCCATCTTGGCTTGACGCGCAGCAGCAAAATCTCCAACACCCATCTTCACACCAATAATGTACGCCATCACTGCACTCAGGGCCGTCGCCAGGAACCACATCAAGCATGTCCCCACCGTGTACTCCACGCCCACAGCCTGAAGCACAACATTAGCGACACCATGAACCACAGAGGCCGCGAGAACACGATTCCGCCAAGATCCCACCCAGACGGACGCCATGATCACATCCAAACCAATGGCACACCCCATGAATAGAGTGACATACAGGAGACCAAGATCAAAATACTGCAAATGACAGGCACCGAAGAAGGCGCCGTTAACGATGACACGCAGCCAGGGGTGACATCTCTCGGCCATTGCTCGGTACATCACCCCTCTGTACCCGATCTCCTCACACCAACTACCAACGAACAAACCAACAACGACCAGCAGCACCACGCCAGGACCCGCCCAGCCCGGCGGGACGAATGACAGCCCTCCGGGCTCGATGAGCAGGACCATAAGAGCTCCGTACACAGAGGCAGTGAACCCGACCGCAATCCACCCTCTGCGCAGCATCTTGACAGAGACTTGAGGAGTATCCCCCGGAAACCACCCAGGAACCATGAGCCTGCACACCACCGTCGCGATCAACGGCCCAGTCATCACAAGAGGGAACACCTCATACGGAATATGCCTGAATATTGTGTGACCTTCCTGAAGCCCTGCCATCACTCGAGAAGCCGGAGCCATGATAACGATCCAAAGAACCGTCAGAGAGACAGGTCTGTCTCCACCCTCACCACGATGCCTCATCCTCTCCAGGACGCCACGAGCACACATTTTCCGCCTTCCAGCTGGGATGCATATCCAACGCCTGCGACACTAGCCGCGGAAACAGTGGAAGGCAACAAATTTCTGCCCTTCAGTACAGATTTAATAGATCTGTCCAGATAACCTCAGCAGCACTGTCGGGCTGCCCCGACACACGATGTCGGGGCAGCCCGACCTCCAGTTCCTCTCACGTGATTCATCAACGGAGATTGACTGACCGACACAGGTCCTGGGATACGCAGTCGCATCGGACTCTCGACACCGACGTCCTCTTTTCAAAGAAGACGTCGATTCAGAGCGTCATCACACCACAGGGCTGTCCATCTGCACAGGCACGAACTCGCCCCAGCCGTCCTCGACGAGGCCGGCCCGCAGACGCTCCATGGCGGCGTCGAGCTCGGGGGCCTCGGGGTGGCGGGCCGAGGAGAAGGACAGGTCCTCCTCGCAGCGGATCGGCAGCACGTGCAGGTGCAGGTGGTCGACGCCGTAACCGGCCACGACGAGCCCGGCGCGGGGCGCCTCGAAGACGCGCACCTGCGCAGCTCCAATGCGCTTGGCGACCACAGCCAGGTGCGCCACCACGTCATCGGGCGCGTCCACGTAGGAGTCGACCTCGAGCCGTGGGACCACGAGGACGTGCCCGTCGGTGTGCGGCTCAATGGTGGCGAAGGCGACGCAGACCTCGTCCGCCCACACGAACCGGCCGGGGATCTCGCCGGCAATGATCTTGGTGAAAATCGTGCTCATGGCCCCATTGTCCCCCAGCCGGGCCCGAAACCGTCCAGGTTTGGCAACAGACGAGCAGTCGCTCACGGGCACGAGTCGGCGCGACGTCGAGCCACAGATACCGCGCCAACTGATCCGGAACGAACTGGACCTGAACGGGATCGAGCCGTTCAACGTGCTCGATGGCCGTGAAGAAGATGGCCTCCTGGCCGCGAACCAGGGCCGAGACCCCGCCACCTCAAGGCGCAGGCCGGGAGTCGCTGAGCCACCATCCGTACTGTCCACTCCTCATCATGAATGAGAACCTGCTCTCTGAAAGCCTAGGCGGAAGTGTCTGCCTCGCTTTGGAAGAAACGGTGTCGCCAGGAACTGCCTATTGCTGCCCCATGAGCCATTCTCTCGCTCGAGCCACGATGAACGCACAGGAGCCTATCAAGCCGGCAAGTACGCAACAGGCTGACTTTGAGTACCTTCGATAGCAATAGTCCGACAATTCAAGTCCACACCACCAACCATACCTCACGACACACTAGATGACCTACAATTTCCATAGTTCACCCTGAACCCAACCATCAGGGGCACCCGTGCTCCCAAAAGGAACAATCTCATTTTCTGGAAACGTCCTGAACACCGAAGGTAGTATCTTAAGATTACCCACCTTAAGAACCCTCAGTAGATATTGAATCAAAGTAGCCTGACCAAAAATTCGATTCATCGCGTCGACACAGAAAAGCACCTCGGGATGCGTTTTCCTTCTCGGCAACCTAGGCGTTTTGCCATAAACTCGATTATACATACGCCCATGATGTGCCGCGATATTTCTCACAATATTCAGGGTTTTTAACCAAGATTCCAACTGCGGAGAAGTGAGATTGACAACATCAGCAACCTCCACCTGGGCAACGCGAGGCGACATTGAATAAAGATGCGTCAGCATCCCCCAGTCCAGCACTTCAACCGCAGCCCACACAGGGAGATTCCCACCATACTTATCCTTGTGGTGAACTACAAAATCTTCACGTGAACCCTTCAACTTATCTTCATACCTATTCAGTCACTCTTTGTATTCTGACGATCACTCCCCTCTTGCGACTGGGCCCAACAAATCTGCACTAAGATGAATGCACGGGTCTATCTCACCCAACGCATGCCCAACCAAGGCGCGCATAGACAGTTCAACTGGCGCCAGCGCAGCGAGGACCGCTACCCTAAGTCGCGCATCAAAATCATAGAGAGCAACCACATCATCAAAAGCAGACCCAGGAAGAAAACGATCAGATCGACCATCCCCATCCGGCTTACGCATACGGAACGGATACCAGTACCCCGATAGGCGATAGTAGTTGACCCGACGCAATTTCTCGATGGCTCGCTCACGATCTGCAACACACATTCCCCGCCCTATAAGGAGATCCACCTGCTCCTCATAAGTTTTAAAGTTCTTGGGCTGCTCAACCACCACTGTCACCTTGACTCGTCATCGAGATAAACGAAGACCGGCCCTGGACTTCCTTGACGGAAGCGGAACCGGTCGTGATGGCTAGAAATATAATCGACGAAATACCCGACATCCAACTTAATGGAACGTGACTTAAGTCATAATCTTGCACAGAATAGGGTAGTGACAGCTTCAGGTCAGGCCAGCAGCCACAGGGAGCCGTCGGGGATGATGGCCTCCGGAGCATCCTTGGGCGCTGCGCCGCGTGAGGCGTCGTCATCCAGCAGGGCGATGACGGTCGCCCGCCGGCGGCCACCGCCCTCCACGGCCGGCGCCACGGTGCCCCGATCGCGGATCCGCACCCGGCTGTCCAGCCCGATGCCGGCCCGTTCCAGGCGGCGCAGTGTCTCGGTGTCGTCCTGGATCCGTCCGACCACGCCGTCAGAGCCCACCGGCAGCGTCTCCAGGCCCACCAGGTCGGGCACGATGAGGCGGCCGTCGGCCGTGGGGATCGGGTCCCCGTGCGGATCACGGGTGGGGTGCCCCAGGACCGCGTCGAGCCTCTCCAGTAACCGCTCGGAGACGGCGTGCTCGAGCTCCTCGGCCTCGGCGTGCACCTCATCCCAGCCGAAGCCGAGCCGGGTGACCAGGTAGGTCTCCAGGATGCGGTGACGGCGGATCATGCCCATGGCCCGTCGTCGCCCCTCCTCGGAGAGAGTGACGGCCTTGTAGGGCTCGTGGACGAGCAGTCCCTCCTCCACGAGGCGGGCCACGTTCTCCGAGGCGGTCGAGGGGGCCACCTCCATGCGTTTGGCCAGGCCGGTGACGGAGGCGCCCGCGCCGCCCCACTCGCAGGCGGCCCAGACGACCTTGAGGTAGTCCTGCGTGACGGTCGAGTCTCCCTCCACCGAGGACCTCCCACCGGCCCCGCTCGGAGCCCGCCGCTCCTTGGGCGCAGTCACCCGAACAGCCTCGCCAGCTGGCCGCCGAAGGCGATGACGATGGTGAGAACCACCGCCAGGTACATCGCCGCCATGATCCACCAACGGGCCTTGAGCACGTCCAGCGCCAGGTTGTCACGCAGCCCCAGGTGCCCGCCGGCCGCGGCCCAGGCCCAGGAGTGGGCGGCCACCGGGATGGTGACGGACCAGATGACCATGCAGAAGGGGCAGAGCTTGCCGAAGGTCATGATGGAGACGGACAGGAACCAGATGACGAAGGCGATCCCACCAAGGCTGCCGGCGCTGAGCCCCCACCACATCCAGCGCGGCAGGCGCGCGCCGCTGAGCAGGACCATGCCGATCGCGGCCAGCGCCCCGAAGGCGATGGCCCCGACGAAGGAGTTGGGCACCCCCAGCAGGTTTCCCTGCCACACATTGAGGGAGTCCCCGCATGACACCAGGGGGCTGACGTCGCAGACGAGCTCCGCGTCCGGGTTGCGCAGCAGGTCGAGCTGGGCGGTGATGAGCTCCCAGCAGGCGAGGATCCCGATGAGTGCGCACGCGGTGAGCAGCCAGCCGAATCCCCGCTCGGCCCCGGAGCGCCGCAGCCAGGCCGGGCGCGCGGAGGAGCCCTCGCCGGTATCACGACGGGCGCGTCGGTCGAGCTCTTGAGCGGGACCGGAGCCCAGGTAGGCCTCGAGCTCTTCCTCGCTCATCTCATCGATCTCGGCATCTGTGGGCATGCGCGACATCGTCAGTCTCCTCACCGGTGGTGCGTCAGCAGTTCTTCTGGACCTCGTAGGGTTATCAGGACGAGAGCGTATGCCACATACGGTCGCCTGTGCCCTACCCGCCCGAGAATTCGCTCTCCGCCTGGGGCTCTGCCCCCTCCTGTGGCGCAGAGGCATCCTCGGGCCTCGTGCTCTGCGGGGCTCCGGTCGGTGTCGGCACCGGGGTGGCCGACGCCGTCGGGCTGGGGGTCGAGGCCATCGTGGCCGTGGTCTGTCCCGGGACGATACCGGGAACGGACCGCCAGGCCCCCACCGTCACCGAGGCGTCGGAGTGGAGGATGACGGCGCGCCAGGCCACCAGCGCGCCGGCGGAGTCGAAGGACATGACGTGGAGGAAGGCGTCCTCGGTGACCGACCCCAGGGACGTGCCACCCTTGCCTGCGCCCGAGATGATCCCGGTGACGGGCAGGCCGGTTCGGGGGCTGATCGTCGTGGTCATCCCCCGCTCGGCGTGGACGTGCCCGGCCAAGAGCAGCGGCGCGCAGCCCTCCTTCGTGAGCGTGTCGAAGGTGGCGGGCTGATGAATGAGGACGACGTCGACCGGCGTGCTCCCGCAGCTGGCCGTGGCCAGGCGGGAGGCGATCTTCTCGGTGGTCTCCCCGTTGCGGGGCTTGGTGCCCGCGGCCGTCGTGCGCTCGGCGTCGTCGTGCCCCAGGAAGGTGATCCCGGCGACTGTCTGGACCGAACCGTTGGTGACGGTCCACCCCTGGGCGCGCAGGCGGGCGGCCGTGGCGTCGGAGTCGTGGTTGCCGATCGTGGCGACCTTCTTCGTCGAGCTCGGGACCGCCTGGGTCAGCGCGTCGACGCACACCCGCTCCGGATCCGAGCCGGTCATAGTCAGGTCGCCGTCGTCCATGTGGATGTCGGCACCGGAGAGCTGGTCGAGGACCCCGGAGAAGGCGATGACGTCGAGGTTGCAGTGCAGGTCCGTGGTGAACACGGCGGTCTTGCGTCCGCGCTCGGGCACCGATCGGGCCCCGGTCACCGAGATCGAGGGCGTCGCTGTGGCCGTCGGACTCTCAGAGGGCTGTGGGGCGGTGCCGGGCTCCGGGTCGGGACCGGCATTCACCAGGGTCTTCGCGGAGGATGCCTTGACCCGGCTCTGAAGGCTCTCGGTGTCCACCTTGCCGTCGACGGCGGTGACGTCCACCAGACCCTCAGTCTGCTCGGCGGCCTTCCAGGCGGCCCGCAGGTTGGTGTCCGCCTTGGCGTAGAAGCCCTTGTTCGTCTCCACGAAGGTGCGCGCCTTGGGCCCGTAGGCGGTGACGACGTCGGCGATACGTCCCGAGAAACGGGCCTGGGCCAGCGGGGTCCCCTCCAGGACGGACAGGGTGGAGCCGGGCGAGGTGGCCGTGCGCATGGCCGGTACCAGGAGGGAGGTCGCGGTGGCCACGGTCGCACAGGCCGCCACGGTGGTGGCCCAGCGGTGCGAGGCGCCGGCTCGGACGGTCTCGCGCCAGGGCTTGGTCGGCGCCAGGCGCCAAGCGGCCACACAGCACAGGAAGATCGCCTCAACGACCCCGGCCCGGCGCAGGGCGTCGCCGGCCAGTGCGTAGAGGCCCTGCCGGATCGTCAGGTCGGGGTGGGAGACCAGTGAGAGGTAGGAGGTCGCGTCGGAGGACAGGGACTGGCCCACGCTGGCGGCATTGGCCGTATCGGGTGTCGGGTCGCCCGGGATCTCTCCCAGGACCACCTTGACGCCGAGCATCCCTGCCGGGGACTCCAGCGAGGCCGTTCCCAGCGGCCCGAGGTCCAGGGTGACGGTGGAGTCCAGGGTCGTCGACCAGGTCGCCTCATGCGGGCCGACCGGTGACGAGGCCGTCGCCGTGGACAGCCCCAGCAGGAGGGAGACGAGGCTGGAGGCCAGGATCATGGCCGCCGTTCCGATCACCGTGCGGGTGCCGGGGCGACGACGACGCCACCACAGGCGCGGCGACAGCAGCACTGTGGCGACCAGGGCGCAGCAGCGTCGCACGGCCGTCAGCAGACCGTCCCACAGGTCCCCTGCTCGCTCGGTGGTGCCGGTATCGGCGTCGGCTTCGGTGTCAGGGCCTGAAGATGTCCGTACCACCGCTCGCCTCAGAGCCGAGCGCCCAGCGAGACCTGGGCTGCCGGGTCCTCACCGCCGTGCACGTCAGAGGCGATCAGACTCGCCAGGGAGGTGACGTAGGCAACGGTGTCCTGCCAGCCGCTCACCGCCTGGCAGGGAACGCCCAGGGCCTTGACGGGATAGTCGTTGCCCTCCGGGTCCAGGCGGTCGCCGACGAAGATCATCTCCTCCAACGCGATACCGGTCATCTCCGCCAAGCGCTTCATGCCGTAGGCCTTGTCCACCCCCTTGAGGGTGATGTCGACGCTTGTGGAGCCGCCTGAGCGGACCTCCAGGTCCGGAAGGAGCGGGGCGACGGCGTCACGCAGGGCGGCCTTCTTCTCACCCGTGGGATCCCAGGCACGTTTGGCGTCCAGAGGGGCCTCCTGCCCCAGTGCGGAGAAGGTGATCTGGCTGCCGCGGTCCTCCAGGATCGCTCCCCAGGTCTGATCCTCCCACAGACCGAGGCGTCGAGCCTGGGCCTCGACGATCTCAAAACCGGCGCGGATCTGCTCAGGGGTGAGGTCGTTGGCATAGACCAGCGTCCAGGCGTCCTCATCGCTCTGGGCACGGGAGGGGTCGTAGGTGTAGTAGCGCGTTCCGCAGGTGGGCATGAGGTGAAGCCGGGAGAGCTCATCGGCGTCGGCGTCGAGGTGAGCCAGAACCTGGTCGCGGAACTGCCCCACCTGCCCACCGGAGATGATGCAGACGGGGACGACGTCGAGCAGCCGCCTGAGCGCAGTGGCCATGGCCGGTGGCATGGCCGACTTGGAGGGCGCCAGCGTGTCGTCGAGGTCGAAGGCCACCAGGCGAGGCAGTGCCCGGGGGCTCACATCAGTCTGAGTCATAGGCGTATTGTGTCCCACCCGCCTGGAAACCGGCCGAACCGGGCCCCAGACGGGTGGTGGAGTCAGTCTCTCTTCTCAGGCGGTCGCGTCAGCGTCTCTCAGCGGACCGCACCGGTCAGTCGGCCTGCTCGGGATGGAGCATGTGCTCGCGGGCCCGCGCCGAGGCCTCGGCCCGGGCGTCGCGGTCCTCGCGGCGTCCGCGCGAGATGAGCGCGGTGATGGATACCGCCAGACCGCCCCAGATGATGACGATGGCGAGCAGCATGATGAGCACGGCGATTCCGGTCATCTCAGTCCTCCTCCTGGGAAGCGGCCTCCAGCGTGAGGGCCTCGAACTCGTCCACCGGGGTCCTCCAGGGGATGAGGCTCATGATGGCGGTGCCCAGGGCGACCACCAGCAGCATCCCCCATCCGAAGACCATGACGAAGCCGCTGGAGTAGGACTCCGACTCATATCCTTCGGACAGGTACGTCCACAGGGTCTGGATGAACATGTACCCCAGCAGGACGGGGACGACGGCACCGACGAGGACCCTCCACCACAGGCCGATCATCCGGGACTCGGAGACGGCGTTGAGGTGGTCCTGAAGCAGCTTGGTGCGCCGCAGCAGCCAGGCGACCACCACGCACATGATGATGGCCGAGGCGACCACGCCGATGTTGTTGATGAAGGCGTCCACGACGTCGAGGTCCGGCAGGCCCGAGCTGGTGGCGAACAGGATGAAGGACAGGACGGCGGCCGGGACGCCGACGACGAGGGAGGCCTTCTTCGGCGTCAGGTCGAGTTTCTCCCCCACGCCGGCGGCGACCACCTGGATGATGGAGATGAAGGAGGTCAGCCCCGCCATGGAGAAGGAGGCGAAGAAGAGCACCCCGAAGAGCGCACCTCCGGGCATCTGGGAGATGACGGTGGGGAAGGTGATGAAGGACAGGGAGGGCCCAGTGATCTTCATCTCGCTGATCCCGACGTGCTGCGTGTGCGCCATGAAGCCGAGGGTCGCGAAGACGCCGATCCCTGCGAACAGCTCGAAGGAGGAGTTGGCGAAGCCCGCCACGAGGCCGGTTCCCACCAGGTTGGAGCGACGTCGCTGGAGGTAGGAGGCGTAGGTGAGCATGATGCCGAAGCCCACGGACAGGGAGAAGAAGATCTGCCCGAAGGCCGCCATCCACACCTGGTAGTCCAGCAGGGCGGACCACTTGGGCGTGAACAGGGCATTGAGCCCCTCCCCTGCTCCCGGGAGCAGGAGGGCGCGCACCACGAGGCCGGCGAACATGATGACCAGCAGCGGCAGGAAGATCTTGTTGGCCTTCTCCACGCCTCCACTCACGCCCAGGGCGGTCACCACCAGACCGAAGCCCCACACGAACAGCAGCGGCAGGGCCACGCCCATGACGACTGCCGGTGAGTAGGCGACATCGGAGCCGAGCCGGTCCATCCCGATGTAGTGCTGGAAGAAGCCCGCCGCGTCGTCGCCCCAGGCGATGTTGACGGAAAAGAACATGTAGCGCAGGGACCAGGCCACGACCACCGCGTAGTAAGTCATGATGACGAAGCAGATGAAGACCTGGAGCCACCCCAGCCACTCGAGCCCGGTGGACAGACGCCGGAAGACCGCCGGTGGCGAGCCGCGGAAGCGGTGCCCCAGGGCGTAGTCGAGGAAGAGGATCGGCAGCCCGGCCGCCAGCAGCGCGATGACGTAGGGGACGATGAAGGCGCCGCCGCCGTTGGTGTAGGCCACGCCTGGGAAGCGCCAGATGTTGCCCAGGCCGATCGCCGAGCCGATGGCGGCGATGAGGAAGCCGAGCTGCCCGCTCCACTGCTCGCGCGGAGGAGCCTGAAGAGACTCGCTCTCCCCTGTCTTGGAGGACATGAGTACCTTCCGTGATATGACGAATGGAGGCGGCCCAGGGGCCACCTTTTCCTGCGGACTGGTCGCAGGCCCTTTTGTCGTTGGACGCTAGTCGAGCGACCACGATGTGTCGTCTGACGTCCACGATACGGACAGTCGTCAGGGTGGTCACCTGTCTTTTCTCACGCGATCCATGCCACACTGAACACTACTGTTCACACCTGATCCACCACCCCGAGAGGACCCCCATGGCCACCCCTCACATCGCTGCAGAGCCCGGAGACTTCGCCCCCGCCGTCCTTATGCCCGGCGACCCCAAACGGGCCCAGCGCATTGCTGAGCTCCTCATGGACGATGCCCGCCTGGTCACTGACGTGCGCGGGATGCTGGGCTTCACCGGGACCGTGAACGGCAGGCCGCTGAGCGTCATGGGCTCAGGAATGGGGCAGCCCTCCTTCACGATCTATGCCACCGAGCTGTTCAGCCAGTTCGGGGTGGAGCGGATCATTCGGGTGGGCACTGCCGGCGCCCTGTCCCCGAAGGTCAAGGTCGGCGACGTCATCGTGGCCACCGGAGCCCACACGGACTCCTCCATGAACCAGCTGCGCATCCCGGGCGTCAACTTCAGCGCCGTGGCGGACTTCCGGCTGGCAGCGGCCGCGTACCAGGCCTCGCAGCTCGAGGGGGCTCAGGCCGGCGGAGCAGTCCACCTGGGCACCGTCATATCGCGGGACCACTTCTACTTCACCCCCCAGGGGCAGACGGAGGCACTGGCGAGGTACGGGGTCCTGGGAGTGGAGATGGAGGCCGCCGCCCTCTACGGAGTCGCCGCCGAGTACGACAAGCAGGCATTGGCGATCCTGACCGTCTCCGACCACCTGCTGGACCACTCCAGCGACATGAGCGCCGCCGAGCGCGAGACACGTTTCACGGACTCTCTGCGCCTGGCCGTGGCCGCCGCGCACAGCTGATCGGCGCATGACCTTCGGGCTCACCGGTCTGTCCGGGCGGCCCAGGCAACAGCGACTCTCCCAAGGCGGGGCGGGCACAGCTCGCCCCGCCCTTGACGTCAACGCCCTCCGCGCAGCGGAAAGTCCTCGACCGCACTCGCGCAGGACTGCCTTACCTGGGAGGAATAACGAAAACCGACGGCACACAACCCAGACTTTCCCCGAGGGCCGCAAACAGACCGGAACACCTCCTCCTTGGCCGTTAAAACGGCGTCATTTCAACGTTCTTCGGTGCGCTGCGAGGCAGGGCAGGCTGCCCTTCGTTGCCGGGGAGCGGATGCGGATTTACGTTATTCATGTCCGCAGCGCACATCCGCTCGAAAGGAAAAGCACCATGTCCGTCACCAAGATCTCCACCTGCGCCACCACCTCCTGCGCCTTCAACAACGGCGGCTGCACCGCCTTCGCCATCACCGTCGGTGGCGACAACGGCGCACCGGCCTGCGACACCTTCATCAGCCTCGACGCCCGCGGCGGCCTGCCGGTGGCCGAGGGCCACGTGGGTGCCTGCCAGCGCCTCGAGTGCGTCCACAACAAGGACCTCATGTGCACGGCCGAGGCCGTGACCGTCGGGGGCGACACCGCCGCCTGCACGACCTACGAGGTTCGCTGACCGGAAGGCTCTCCAGCTCGAGCGGCTGGGGGCCAACGGGGGATGCCACCGCATGGTGGTATCCCCCGTTTCGGCTTTCGCGGCCAGCTGGTCGCAGCCGCGGCTGAGCTGACGGCCTCAGGGCCGAGTCAGGCGCTGCGGCAGAGCGTGAGAGGCCAGCTGCTCCAGGGCCGGCCCCACCTCGCAAGCGTCGGCCAGTGCCTGCCCGAAGGAGACCACCAGTGTGGTGACCTCCTCACCGGTGATGGACATGAGGGTCACCCCGTGAGCATCGACGTCGACGCACAGGGTCCTGTCCCACAGCGTCGGGCACACCCCGACGGCGGGCCGGGAGGAGCAGATCCATCCGGGCATCTGTCCCTCGCGCACGGCCTCGCACACAGCCCGCAGACCGAGCTGGCCGACGGCGCTGACCGCCTCGTGGGCGTCCATGATCGCCTGAGGGCTCCAGGACGCTGAGGGCGCCGCAGCGGCATCTGCCGTGTCGATGTCGAGGATCTCCTCAATGTCGTGGCTGGAGACCCCGGAGACGCAGTGAAGCATGACCCGTTCACAGGTGATGACGCCCAGCCGGCCGCCGGGACCCGCGGCGATCTCCCGGACCCGCTCGAGCGGATCCTCCCCGACGATGGCGCAGTGGCAGGCAGAAGCCCGAGAGGAGGCCAGGAGCAGGGCGCGGTCCTCGCCCTCGACCCACGTCAGGCTCCCCAGCAGGTGAGCGGTGGCAGCCGTGATGCGCACGCCGGGCTCGGCGGCGTCGAGAGTGATATCGAGTCGGATGTCGACGGCGACGTCGTCCGGCGCGATGGCCAACGGGGTGCCCTGGGGAGGACATGCGGCAACGAGGATCCGGCCATCGGCTCGCAGGGCATGAGCGACGAAGGCGGCCGGCGCGGAGGGGTCGATGCGGTAGGCCGTTACCGCGGCGCTCCCGCTGCCGGCCAGAAGACGCCGGGCCATGCGCCGGGCACGCTGCATGATGTCGGGAACCTGAACGGACGTCACACGCTTACCTTCCTACCGTGTTGCCGCACGTGGGGGCGGGTGCTCCGGGCAACATCTGAAGGTGAGGCTACCCTCAGAGTGGTCGAGGGGCCAGTTCCTTGCTGAAACCCGCACGTGGAGCGTGTCTCAGCGAGCCAGCCCGGGGAAGAGGTGCTGGATCCCGACGACGATCATCTGCACCGCGATCGAGGCCAGGATCATGCCCATGAGGCGGGTCATGATGGTGCGCATCGTCATGGACAGGCGAGCACCAATACTGGCTGAGAAGTAGAGAACGATCCCGAGCGCCGTCAGGACGGCCGCCAGGGCAGCTGCAACCGCCGCATGCCCGCCCAGTCCCTGGGCCTGGGACTGGATGACGATGATGGTTGCGATCGTTCCCGGCCCCACGAGGATGGGGAAGGTCATGGGGTAGAAGGAGACGTCACTTCCACCACCGGCAACGACGTTGTGCTGCGTCTTCTCCTGCGTACTGCCCTCGTGAGCGCTGGAGCCGCTGCCGTTGAGCATGGACAAGGAGATGATGAGCAGGACGATTCCGCCTGCAATCCGGAAATCGTCGACGCCAATGCCGAAGAATCTCAGGATCGTCGCACCCAGGAGCAGGACGACGGTGCACATGACGGTGGAGGAGATCGTGGTACGAACCGCTGTGCGCCGCTGGGTCGCAGCATCCTGTTCCTGGGTGAGGCTCAGGAACAGGGGCAGGTTGACAAAGGGGTTCATGATCGCGAAGAAGGCGCCTAGCGCCTTGATGAGCACAGCAGTAGCCATCCCCACATTGTGCCGCACGCGGCAACGGCGGGCGGAAAAATAAAATGGCCCTCGCCTCATGGCGGGGCCTCCATATTGGTGGTGTGGTGGAGCTAGGGGGATTCGAACCCCCGACCTCTTCCATGCCATGGAAGCGCGCTACCAACTGCGCCATAGCCCCGTGAAGGGTGTCCCACTCGGCGTTCACTCCGAGGGGATCGTGGAGCTAGGGGGATTCGAACCCCCGACCTCTTCCATGCCATGGAAGCGCGCTACCAACTGCGCCATAGCCCCGTTCGGGCGTCGCTCGCGTGCGGCGACGCGGATAACTGTATGAAGTTCGGACCCGTCAGAGCAAATCCGCACCACGTGCGCTACCTCACCTGCTCAGCCCAGGATCCTGCCCAGCGGACTGGAGTCCACCGGTGGTCCGGCGTTCCACGTCACCACCGCCCAGCCCGGAGGCCGTTTGTTGGTCCGCAGAAGTGCATAGCAGCAGTTGCTCATGCCACGCAGGCCGAACCAGTGCTGGGCGTCCATCCCCAACAGGTAGGTGGCCCCCAGGTTGGTGGCCGCTCCGTGGGAGACGGCCACGATGACGTCGTCCTTCTGAGAACCTGCGACGATGGCCTTGAGCGCCTCCCCCACTCTCTCGGCGGTATGACGGCGCCCCTCGATCCGGAACTGAGGGAGGTCTCCCCCGGCCCGCCAGGTGGCGTAGTGCTCCGGCCACTGCTTTTTGATGTCAGCGGCCTTGAGGCCCTCCCAGTCCCCGAAGGACTTCTCCGCCAGCCCCTCATCGATCTCGACGCTCAGTCCGGTCAGCGACGCCAGCGCCTCGGCCGTGTCCCGAGCCCGAGTCAGCGGGGAGGAGACGATGCGAGTGGGCCCCAGGGCCGAGATGTCCTCGGCGGCGCGCCGGGCCTGGTCACGACCGGTCTCATTGAGAGGGACGTCGACCCGGCCCTGAATGCGCCCTTGACTGTTGTAGTCGGTCTGGCCGTGGCGCCACAGAATGAGATCCGTCATGACGCAGTGGTCTCCCGACCGCCGAGGGAATCACCGTCCCGGCTGCCCCCATGCGCCAGGTCCGCCGGCAGCTCGATGGCGGGGCAGTCCTTCCACAGGCGTTCGAGCGAGTAGAACTCCCGGTCCTCATTCTGCAGGACGTGAACGACGACGTCGCCGTAGTCCACCAGGACCCAGTGGGCGTCGGCGAAGCCCTCCCGGGTACGGCGCTTGGCCCCGGCTCGGTGCATGGCCTCATCGACCGCATCGACGATGGCGTGGACGTGGCGGTCGTTCGCCCCGGAGGCCAGCAGGAAGACGTCGGTGAGCCCCAGTCGCTCGGAGACGTCGATGGCGGCAAGGTGCTCAGCCTTCTTATCGGCCGCCGCGCGAGCGGCAGCGATCGCCAGGCAGGTGGCGTGTTCAGTGGCGGACACGGATCTCCTTCGGGACGGTCAGTCGGACATCATGCGGCAGCGGCGACTGTACCGTGCCCGCCTCCGTCAGACGAGCTGACGGATCCACTCCCCCGCACCGATGCTGGCCGCCATGGCGCTCGTGCCACCACCGAGCTTGCCGTTGGAGATCAGCAGCGCCAAGACAACAGCGATGATAATCAGCAACAGGACGATGATGAGTGCGGCCATGAGGATCTTGCCGGTACGCGAGGAGCCGGGCTGCTCCATCGGCAGGACGTGATCCGGGGTGGGAACCCTTCCGGTCACCTCGTTGACGGGAGCCAGGTAGGGCTCCTCAGGGACCTCGGCAGCCGGGGCCGCCACGGAGTCCCACTCGGAGGCCCCCATCGGACCGTTGCCGTTCTCGGCCTCGTCGCTGTAGAAGGCGTAGGGGCCGACGGCATCGCCGGAGACGGCTGCGGTCTCGGCCGTTCCGTCGACGATCGCCTCCTGGAAGCTACCCGCCTGCGGGGGCTGATGCAGCGACCTCCACTGCGGGGCCCCGGGCGCACCGAACTCGGAGTCCTGTGCCCCCTGAGTCGAGGGCGCCGACGTCGACACCACCATGGTCTGCGCCTCGATGTCGACCTCGACCTCGGCGTCGTCCTGCACCATCGGTTCCTCGATGGAGGGGGTGCCGTAGACGTCCTGCACGTCGGCGGCCTCCTGGGCCGACGGCGAGCTGTCAACGGGCTGGACCGAGCTGAGCTCTCCCGTGGAGGCGTTCACGGTGCGCACCCCCTGCGCAGCGGCCGGAATCCGCACGATGGGTCGGCGCACCGAGCCTGCGGAGGACGCCGATCCGGCACTGACCCCACTGCGGGAGGTCTCGGCGCTCCGCATGGCCCCGGCCTGCCCGTAGGCGGCGACGTCGGCAGCACCGGGGGCGGTTGCGGAGATGGCGGGAACAGCGGAGGCGGCGCTCACGGCCTCGACCGCCGAGGAGGACTGCGAGGAGGCGTCCGCGTCGTCCTGAGCCACCGGCTCGAGACCCTCCCGGTAGTCGTAGGGGCTGGTGGCGGGCTCCTCGGTCTCAGCGCCGCCACTCACCTCGACGGCGCCCTGAGGCTCATTATCCTGTGGGCTCTCCGGCTCCTCCGCCTCGGAGACGGAGCCTCCTTCAAGACGGTCCTTGAGTGAGAAGCGGGTGGGGACCGGCGCCGGCTCGGAGCTGGCGTTCGCGGCCCAGTGAGCGTCGTAGTCAAGGGTGGCCACCGGCAGGTCGACGGCCTCCATCAGGCCCGTCTCGATCTCGGAGATCGCCACGGCCTCGGCCGCCGACAGCGAGCGCCAGCTCGGAGCAGAGGCGGCCGGCCCCTCGGAGACGGACATGCTCAGGGGCGGGTTCTGCCCGCCCTGCTCGAGATAGTCACCCCCGTCCAGGGCGGTGGGCTCGGCCGGCTCCCCCGGCCCGGACTCGACCTCGTCACCGGAGGTGGCGGAGGAACGGGAGGTGACCGACGCAGGATCGGCAAGAGGGTCCTGGAGCGCCTGAGCCTGCTCAGGGGTGATCTCGCCCGCCTCGACGGCAGCCCTGAGCGCCTTGGCCTCCTCGCGCAGACGCCGCATCTCACGCCGGGTCAGGAGCGGCTGCTGACCGGTCAGGATCGCCTCGCGCTCCGCGGCGCGCTCCGCCTGTCGGATCGCACGACGACTACCGCGTGGAGCGTGCTCATCCTGCGTCGGCTCCTCGGACGTGGGGGCATTGACGCCGGTCTGCTCAGTGCTCACCGTCGTTCTCCTTCCTCAGGGACTGCTCGCGGGCCACTCTCGCCGTCATCGACGTCGCCGACGCCGGCCGCAAGGCCATACGATAGAGCCCGTACTTGCGTATGTACTGCACGACACCGTCAGGGACCAGGTACCACACCGGAGCCCCCTCCCCGACCCGCTGGCGGCAGTCAGTCGACGAGATCGCCATGGCCGGCACCTCGACCAGCGAGATCCGGTCACGGGGAACCCCGGAGTCACTGAGGACGTGCCCGGGACGCGTCACCCCCACCAGATGAGCCAGGTCGAAGATCTCCTCACTGTCCTTCCAGGTGAGGATCTGCGCCAGCGCGTCGGCTCCAGTGATGAAGTACAGCTCCGCGCCCGGGTACTCGGCCGCGATGTCATGAAGGGTGTCGATCGTGTAGGTCGTCCCGCCCCGGTCGATATCGACCCGGGAGACCGTGAACCGCGGGTTGGAGGCGGTGGCGATCACCGTCATGAGGTACCGGTGCTCAGCCGGGGAGACCTTGCGCTCCTTCTTGAAGGGCTGGGCCCAGGTGGGCACGAAGATGACCTCGTCGAGAGCGAAGACGTTCTGCACCTCACTGGCTGCGACCAGGTGCCCATGGTGGATCGGATCAAAGGTTCCACCCATGATGCCGATGCGAAGCGGACGAGCAGACAGGGTCACGCGCTGCGCCTCGCTTCTCTCCTGGGGGACACGTTTGGTTCTCCTCAACCGGCTTGGACAACTACAGTTGGCGAACATACTGCCACGGCCTGCCCCCATTGTGGGTCTCCGCAACGCCATAAGCGAGTTATCAGCCAAGGGCGCAGAGACGCGCGGTGGCATTCGGGCTGCTGTCAGGCTACTTCCAGTCGGCCAGGGCGCGCCCCGCCGCCCCCAGCGCCGGGGCGGTCGCCCCGAGCCGGGCCGCCACCAGCCGCGGCGCCGGCAGGTCGCCCACGAGATCCGTCACCCGGCCTCGCAGAGGCTCCAGGAATGCAGCCTCGTCCGCCCGCATCAGCTCGGAGTTGACGACGACGTCGAGGGGGCCGAGCAGACCCACACCCTGAGCGATGAGCTCAGCCAGGCAGTCCAGGCCGGTGTCCCAGACGCGGCGCGCCTCCCGGTCCCCCGAGGCGATCGCGCCCAGGAGGGACTCCAGACCCGAGGCGCACTGGGTGATTGACTCTTCGGAAGCGTCGTCGCAGCCACCCGGCTCCGGCGCGGCGGAGTCATCGAGCATGCCGGCGGTGTGCCGCCTGACCATTGCGCACACGGAGGCGACGTCCTCCAGGCGGGCCCGCTCCCCGCTCCAGTCCGGATCGGGAACCAGGATCCGACCAACCTGACCGGCCCAGCCCTCACCGAGCACGGGGGCGCCGCCCAGCAGGACGGCGGAGGAGATCCGCTCGCCGACCGCCAGATAGAGGCAGTTCCTCCCGGCCGCGCCCCACTGGCTCTCGGCCCAGGCGCCGCAACCGGCATCCTGATAGAGCCTCACCTCAAGACTTCCGGAGAGTCCGGGTGACCCGGAGGCCTGAAACGACAGCGACCGTCTCACCAGACTCACCAACGGGGCGTCCTGCAACCCAAGAGTCTCGCTGCGGCGCACGCGCCCCTCGTCCTCGTCGACGACACCGGGCACACTGACCCCGACGACGAGAGCCGCCGCCTCGGACGCCTCAGTACCGAGGTCGCCGGCGAGGCCCGCGCACAAGGACTGGATCGCGCTCCCGATCTCCTGGGCCAGCCGGTCGGCGTCTGCGCGGCACTGCCTGGGAACCGGCCGCTCCACGGAGGAGATGACACTCCCCCGGCCATCAGTGACAACCGCGGTGACGGCGTCGGCACTGACATCGACCCCTATGGCGACGGCGCCCTCCCCACGGCGGAGGGGCGCGGCAAGGTCAGCGGGACAACCCATATCTTCTCTGTTCTCGGAGGCGGGATGGCGAGCCCACGGGGCCACCACTCCACACAATGACGTGATTGATGTCGACGACAGTAGCAAGGTTTATATCGCGATGTGTCGCTCTCAGGAGGCAACCGGGGACATCCCTGAACTATGCTGACGTCGGTACACCGACTACCTGCCGCACGGTCACTAGAATACGGCAAGTGGTTGATGCACAAATCAACCGTACATCCCCTCCCACCCCATCCCCTCTCCGTCCCGCACCACCCCCTTGACCCCCAGGAGGATCGAGATGTCTCGGCATGATCGCCATTCGGCCATCCTCGACATCATCATGGACGAGGGCAGCGTCCATATCGACGACATCATCACGCGGCTGGGGGTCTCGGCGGCGACCGCGCGACGCGACCTCGACCATCTGGCGGACCAGCAGCTGGTCAGCCGCACCCGTGGCGGAGCCATCGCCAACCCCACCTCCACCGAGCCGCCTCTGCGCTACCGCACCTCCAAGATGGCCGACGAGAAGACCCGTATCGCCAAGGCGGCGGCCGCTCTGGTGCACCCTGGCGACTCCGTCGGTCTCAACGGCGGCACCACGACCACCGAGGTGGCTCGCGAGATCGCGCTCCTGCCGGCGCTGACCGATCCGGAGGTGCCGGTCACCCTGGTCACCAACGCCGTCAACATCGCCAACGAGATGGCCGTGCGCCAGTGCGTGCGCGTCGTCGTCACCGGGGGGATCGCGCGAGCCCGGTCCTTCGAGCTCACCGGCCCTCTGGCCTCTCTCATCCTTCCCTCGATCAGTGTGGGCACGCTCTTCCTGGGAGTCGAGGGACTTGATGAGAGGGGCGCCTACGCGCAGCACGACGGGGAGGCGGCCATCAACGCCGCACTGGTTGAGGCCGCCGAGCACGTCGTCATCGTGTGTGACAGCTCCAAGCTCGGCAGCACGGCCTTCGCCCTCATCTGCCCCACCTCCAGGATCGACACGGTCATCACCGACGACGGCGCCTGCGCCGACCAGGTCGAGGCCCTGCGGCAAGCCGGAGTCCAGGTGCAGCTGGTCTAGCATCCGACAAACCTGAGAGCTTTCTCATCCACCCCTAATCGTCATCTTCTTCTGGCCGGTCAGGATCGTTTCAGAACGATCCAGAACCGACACCGGGAGAAGAGAGACGATCATGACGAGCGCTCCCCTACGCGTGGCCCTCTACAGCCACGATGCCAAGGGGTTGGGACACCTTCGCCGCAACCTCGCTCTGGCCCACCACCTGGCCCGGGCACTGCCGGGGCTCACCGGCCGTGACGTCACCGGCCTGGTCATCACCGGTCTGGCCCCGGGCCAGGAGTACCGCCTCCCCGACGGCTTCGACTGGCTGGTGCTGCCGGGGATCAAGAAGTCTAAGGGCATCTACCAGCCCCAGCGCCTGCGCATCACCCACGAGGACCTGGGCGAGGTCCGTAGCGCCCTGCTGAACGGCGTCCTGAGCACCTTCGCCCCGGATCTGCTCATCATCGACCGACACGCCTACGGGGTGCACCAGGAGCTGCGCGAGCCCCTGACTCACCTGCGTCGCACTCACCCCTTCGCGCGCGTGGTGCTCGGTCTGCGCGAGGTCCTGGACACCCCCGCAACCGTGCGGCGCGAATGGGATGAGCTCGGCGAGGCCGACACGCTGCGCCGGCTCATCGACGAGGTCTGGGTCTACGGGGACGTCGCTGTCCACGACCTGAGCGCCACCGGCGAGGCCCCGCCTGCGCTGGAGGAGCGGATGCACTACACCGGTTACCTCGCCCACGGTCGCGACATCGCCGAGCCCAGGGACGGCTCCGAGGCCTCATCCGCGTTGGCCGGTAACGCCCTGGACCCCGAGCCCTTCATCCTGACGACCGCCGGTGGCGGCTCCGACGGCATCAACCTGCTGCGTGCCGCCGCGCAGGTACGCGTCCCTGACGGCTACCGGCATGTCGTGGTCACCGGCCCCCAGCTCGACGCCGCCCTGTTCCACCAGGTCGCTCAGGCGGCCGGTCCCCGCACCGTGGTGCGCCGGTCCTGGCCCGGCATGAGTCGCCACATCCAGCAGGCCGCAGCGGTCATCGCGATGGCCGGCTACAACACGGTCACCGAGATCCTCGCCTCCGAGACCCCGGCCCTCCTCGTCCCGCGCGAGACGCCTCGTCTGGAGCAGTTCATCCGGGCCTCCGGCCTGAAGAAGGTGGGCGCCGTCGACCTCCTGAGAGTCACGGATCTGAGTGCCGCAGCGCTGGAGGACCGGCTCTCCGAGCTGCTGGGCGACCAGGAGGCCGCCCATCGCCAGCTGATGGGGCGACGTCGTCTGCGTCTGGACGGCCTGGCCACGGTCCCCCTGCTGGCCGCCGAGCTCATGGACCAACGACATGACGCTCCTACCACGAGCCCGACCTACCTCACCAGCCACGCCACCAGCCTCACCAGGATGGAGATCCCCGCATGAATCCCCCACTCGACACCCACCAGCCCCACCAGGGCGCCCCCCGTATCGGATACGTCCTCAAGGTCTACCCCCGCTTCTCGGAGACCTTCATCGTCACCGAGATCCTGGCCCGCGAGGCCCAGGGCGAGGACCTGAGCATCTATGCGCTGCGTCCCACAACGGACGCGCGCTTCCACCCCGAGATCGCCCGGGTCGCCGCTCGCGTCAACTGGGTGGGCCGACCGAACCGGGCCATTGACCTATGGAGCCAGCTCACCGAGGGCCTGACCCGCCAGGAGGACCGCGAGCGCTTCGCCGCCATCATGCCGGTCCTGGCCGAGCTGCCCGGTGACGTGGTGGCCCAGGGTGTGGAGCTGGCGCGCCAGGCGCGCCGGGACTCCATCACCCACCTGCACGCGCACTTCGCGTCCCTGGCGGGGCGAGTGGCGTGGATCGCCTCGGCCCTCACCGGCATCCCCTACACCGTGACCACCCACGCCAAGGACATCTTCCACGAGTCGGTGAACCCGGTGTGGCTGCGCCGGATCTGCTCCGACGCCCAGCGGGTCATCGCCATCAGTCGTTACAACGAGGACTACCTGGGAACCGTGCTGGCTGGCACGGGGGCCACGGTGTCGCTGCGCTACAACGCCCTGGAGCTGGATCGCTTCTCCTACCGTGCCCCACAGCCGGTGTCCGCCACGAGGGCAGAGCCGCTGCGGGTGTGCGCCGTGGGTCGCCTGGTGCCCAAGAAGGGCTTCGCCGACCTGGTCGAGGCGGTGAGGATCCTGGTGAGCTCGGGTATCGATATCGAGGTGGAGCTGGCCGGTGACGGCGATGAGCGTGAGCGCCTGACCGAGCAGATTGAGCGCCTGGGACTGGCCGACAGGATCCATCTGCTGGGTCCGCTCACGCAGGCGGAGGTGCGCGATCTGCTGGCGCGCTCGGACGTGTTCGCGGCGCCCTGCATCGAGGCGGCCGACGGCAATATCGATGGTCTGCCCACGGTGGTCCTGGAGGCGATGGCCTGCGGGACGCCGGTGGTGGCCACGGCGGTGTCGGGACTTCCGGAGGTGGTTCATGACGGCGTCACCGGGATTCTTCTTCCCCCGGGTGACCCGGCCTCGCTGGCCGCGGCCCTGCGTGGGATCGCACAGGGTGAGGTGGACACCATCGCGCTGTCGCGCGGTGCGCGGGCACTGATTGAGGAGCAGTTCGACTCCCGGGCCCAGGCCGCGGTGCTGGCCGCCTGGCAGTCGGGTCCCGTCCCCGCTGCCGGCATGCACCTGGCCGATCAGGAAGGAGCCGCCTGATGCGCATCGCCTACATCTGCTGCGACCCGGGCATTCCGGTGTTCGGGACCAAGGGCGCCTCGGTGCACATTCAGGAGGTCGTTCGCGAGCTGCGGGCCGCCGGCCACGAGGTGGTGCTTTACGCCCTGCGCTCAGGCGAGCACGTGCCCGCCGACCTGGCCGATCTCGAGCTGCACCTGGAGACGGTCGCCGACGTCCCCCCCGCTGAGCGGGAGCAGGAGCAGGTGCGTGCCGCCCAGAGGATCGCCTCGCGGGTGATCGCCGACGGCGCTGACCTGGTTTACGAGCGCTACTCCCTGTTCTCCACGGCTCTGGCCGACATCACTGCGGCCACTGGGGTGCCGGGGATCCTGGAGGTCAACGCTCCGCTGATTGACGAGCAGCGTCGTCACCGCTCGCTGGTGGACGCCTCCGGCGCCGAGCAGGCGCTGCGCCGTCAGGTCGGGGCGGCCCGGGTCACGGTGTGCGTCTCGGACCCGGTGGCCGACTGGGTGCGTCGTCGCACCGCCGATCTGCCGGATGCGAACGACGTCGTGGACCGGATCCACACGGTTCCCAACGGCGTGAGCGTGCGCCGTATCCAGCCTCAGCCGGCGGACCCCGAGCGGGTGGTCGTCACTTTCGTGGGGACGCTCAAGCCCTGGCACGGGGTGGCCGACCTCATCACGGCGGCGGCCCTGGCGCGTCAGCGGTGGAGCCTGCGGATCATTGGCGACGGCCCTGAGATGGAGACGCTCCGGGCGCAGGCCGAGCGCCTGGGGGTGGAGGCGGACTTCCGTGGGGCGGTCGCCCCGGAGGAGATCCCCACTCACATGGCGGGTTCGGCGATCGGGGTGGCCCCTTATCCGGATCTCGGGGGCCTGGAGCAGCAGTACTTCTCCCCCATGAAGGTCCTGGAGTACCTGGCCGCCGGGCTGGCGGTCGTGGCCTCCGACGTCGGTCAGATCCCCCAGCTGCTTGGGGAGGGATCGCAGCGCCACGGCGTGCTCGTGGCGCCCTCGGACCCCACGGCGCTGGCCGCGGCCCTGGATGATCTGGCGGCCTCCCCCCAGCGGCGGGCCCGGATGGGGCGAGACGGTCGTCTTCTGGCCGAGGAGCGCCACTCCTGGAATCGGGTCGTCACCCGGATCCTGGGGCTGGCCGGCGTCGCTGAGGGTGGTGGGCGGTAATGGCTCCGCTTCCTCGTCGTCACGGGCGCAGCCGTGTGCGTCAGTCCCCCATGCGGCAGACTCTGCGGCTGGTGGGCCCTGACGCCGCGCCCCAGTGGCGCCTCATGGCCGGGGGCACCGCGGTGCTTCTGGCAGAGGTGGTCTTCCGGGTGCTGGAGCCCTGGCCGCTGAAGGTCACCATCGACTCCCTGGTGGCGGCGCTGGGCCGCCACACGGGCAGCGCCCCCGCCACGGTCTCCTCCTTGGTGGGGCTCGGTATCGCCCTGTTGGTGATCGTGGCCGGGCGAGCGGTGTGCAACTACCTGGCCACCGTGGCCTTCGCCCTGGTGGGCTCGCGCACAGCGGCCTCCCTGCGCAGCCGGGCCTTCCACCACGTCCAGGGACTGTCCCAGCAGTTCCACGCCCGCAACCGCAGCGCGGACACGGTTCAGCGGCTCATCGCCGACGTCAACCGCATGCAGGAGGTGGCTGTCACCGCCGGCCTGCCGATGGCCGCCAACACCTTGACCCTGCTGGTCATGGTCGTGGTCATGGTGTTCCTGGACCCGCTGCTGGCCATGATCGTGCTCCTGGCGGTGGTGGCTTTCATGCTCGCCTCCTCGGGCAACTCGCGGCGGATCTCCGCGGCCTCCCTGCGCAGCCGCAAGTCGGAGGGGAACCTGGCCAACACCGCCCAGGAGGCGCTCGGCGCCATCAAGGTGGTCCAGGCCTACGGCCTGGAGCCGCTGCTGCATGAGCGTTTCACGGGCGCCAACACGGTGTCCCTCAGTGAGGGGGTGCGCTCGCGCCGTATCGCCGCGCGCCTGGAGCGCTCCACGGACGTCATCGTCGGCGTGGCGACCGCCGTGGTCATGGTCGGTGGAGGCATCCGGGTCCTGAACGGCGCCATGTCCCCGGGGGATCTGGTGCTCTTCACGACCTACCTGCGCACCACCATGAAGCCGCTTCGGGACATGGCCAAGTACACCGGCCGCATCGCCCGGGCAACGGCCTCGGGTGAGCGGGTGGCCGACCTCATGGCGGTCAAGCCCGACATCGTCTCCCCTGCTGACGCCATCGTGCTGGACCGGGTCCACGGCATGATCCACTTCGACCACGTGCACGCCGCCTACGAGGGTCGCCCGGTGCTGCACGGGGTGAACCTGACGGTGGTTCCCGGTGAGCACGTGGCCCTCGTGGGGCCGTCGGGCTCAGGCAAGTCCACCCTGGTGTCCCTGGTGGTGCGGGCCCTGGATCCGACGTCGGGCACGGTGAGCCTGGACGGGCACAGCCTGGATGAGCTCGATCTGCGGTTCCTGCGCTCGCAGGCCTCGGTCCTGCACCAGGAGGCGGTGTTGCTGACCGGCACGATCCGGGAGAACATCCGTCTGGGCCGGCCCGATGCCTCCGACGAGGAGGTGGAGGCGGCCGCGCGCGCGGCCCACGCCCACGAGTTCATCACCCAGATGCCCGGCGGCTACGATACGACCGTGGGCGAGCGGGGAGGCACCCTCTCCGGCGGCCAGCGCCAGCGCATCGCCATCGCTCGGGCGCTGCTGCGTGACTCGCCGATCGTCATCCTGGATGAGGCGACCACCGGGCTGGACCCGGCCTCGACGTCGGCGGTGCTGGAGGCGATCGATGAGCTGGTGGCCGGACGCACGACCTTGACCGTCACTCACGACCCGCAGGCCGCCATGCGCGCCGACCGGGTGGTGTGGATCCAGGACGGGCGGATCCGCCTGGAGGGCAGCCCTCAGCACCTCATGGAGTCCTCGACCGAGTTCCGTCGGTGGGCGAACAGTCATCTGGCCGAGTCCTTCGCCCTGGTGGGGAGCGGATCATGACTCCTTCGCTCATCAAAACGATGACCACGGCCGACGCCGTCGCCGCGGTCCTCGACGCCGATCGGCTCAGTGAGCTCCTCGGGCGCCCGGTGCGGGCCGCCAGGCTGCGCATCAAGCCTGAGGTCTCCGTCCTGGTCTCTCTGGAGGATCGGAGCACCGGACTCACCACTGGCTGGGCCCGTCTGCTCTGGCCGGTCTCGCACTCCAAGGCCGCTCAGGCCGAGCGTCTGGCCGCCCGCCTGGGCCTGGCGCAGTCCCCCGTCACCCTGCCCCTGGACGAGGGCCTGCTGCTGCAGAGCGGTGAGGTCCTCACCGACCCCAAGCTGGCCCAGCCTCTCGCACAGGCGACGGATCTGGGGGTGCTGGGTACCTGGGAGGCCCGGGACGTGCTGCGCTACAACCCCTCACGGCGCCTGGTCCTGCGTGACGGCGCCACGGTCCTGCGGTTGCGAGCTGGAGCCGGGGGACCTGCTGACGAGGTCCACCGCGCCCTGTCCGGGCGCCTCCCGATCCCCGGTCTGCTCGACTCGCAGGCCGTGACCCAGTGCGAGGGCCGTCTCAGCGTGCAGCAGTGGTGCGGAGACACGAACCTGGCCGACTTCTACGCGGACGATGCCGACGGGGCGGCCTCCGCTCAGCGCCTGAAGGAGGCCACCAGGCGCGTGGGGGCTCTGCTGGCCGCGCTGCACTCCTGCGCCGAGCAGCTGCCGGCGGACCTCGTCGGCCGCCTGCCGCATCAGCCTGCCGGCTCCCGGGAGCTGGCCGAGGTCCACGCTCGGCAGCTCGATGTCCTGGCCCCTGAGCTGGCACGCAGGGTGCGGGCGGTGGGCGACATGCTGCCCTCCCACTTGTCCGGGACACCGGTTCTCACCCACGGTGATGCCTCCCCCGACCAGGTGCTCTACGAGTACTCGACCGGGCGGATCTGGCTGACCGACTTCGACCGGGTGCGCCTAGCACCGGCGGCCATGGACCTGGGCTCCTACCTGGCGGAGGCACCGTCCTGTCAGCGACATGCGCTGCTGGAGGGTTACGCCGCGCACCGGCCCGTACCGGGCGACGCGGAGCTGGGGTGGGCGATCGCACTGTCCCGGCTGGCGCGACTGGCCGACCCCCTGCGACGGGCCCACCCGTCCTGGCGTGAGCGCATCAGCGCGAACCTAGCCGCCATCGAGCGCATCGTCCGGTCTCCGGAGAAGGAGGCCGGCTGGGCATGACGGACACGACGAGGACAACACCAATGACTGAGATGACACAGACGACGGAGGCGGCCGAAATGCTCAGCACGCTGCGGGCCATTCCTGGACTGCGGCGAGCCTGGCCCGCCGGCCGGGACTCGGAGCCGGTGAGCGCGAGCATCGAGTGCGTCGACGGCCGGGGCCGCCTGCGCGCCGGGCACGTCACCGTGGGGGGCGTCCCCGACCTGCTGCCCTACGCCAGTGACCCGGCCCTGCCGGCACTGTCCAGGCAGCTGACCGGGAGACTCGTCGTCCACCGCGCCGGTCGCCGCGCCGTCGTCATGGAGGCCTCCCGGGTCCGCAAGATCGTGCGGCCCCACAAGGCCGCCTCCCTGGTGCGGGCCCACACGACCGCCGCCTCGGTGCTGCAGGTCACCGGTCTGCGCACCCCCAGGATCCTCGGCAACGGGGACGACGTCGTTGATCTCGAGCTGCTGCCGGGCCGCAGTCTCGACGAGCTCGGTGACGCCGGCCTGCCCGGGTGGCAACGGTTCACGGAGGCATGGTCACTCCTGGGCGATCGTGAGGCGGACCTGCCCGTCCACGGGCCGCGTCAGGAGGCCCAGGTGCTGCAGCGCTGGCTGGCCTCCGCCCGCCGCTACGGCCTCATCGACCAGCAGGATCTTCTGCACGAGCAGGTGGTGGACACCTGCCTGAGCCTGACAGAGGCGAGCGGGGTGCGCGTCCTCACCCACCGCGACCTCCACGACGGCCAGCTCCTGTGGGACGGAACCGACCTGTCTCTGCTCGACCTGGACACCGCGGCCATGGCCGAGGCGGCTCTCGACCTGGGCAACCTCTGGGCCCACGCGGACCTCATGGCGGTTCGCGGCCGGATCGGCCCCGAGGCCCACGCCCGGGTCCGCGGACTGCTCGACGACCTGGCCCGCACGCTTCCCGTGACGGAGCAGCGCCTGGAGACCTACTACCGCTCCTCAGCGCTGCGGCTCGTCTTCGTCCACGCCTTCCGGCCCGCCGCCCACCAGTGGCTGCCGATCTGGGTGCGCCACTGCCTGGCAGACGCCTCCCCCTTCATGCCCCTGGACCTCACCAACGATTGGAACGACTCATGACCCCGCTTAAGCTCACCGTCATCGGCTGCGGATACCTCGGTGCCGTCCACGCCGCCGCCATGGCCCACCTGGGACACCACGTCCTGGGAATCGATACCCGACCCGAGCAGGTCGAGGCCCTCTCCCAGGGCCGCGCCCCCTTCTATGAGCCCGGACTGCCCGAGCTGCTGGTCACCGGGGCTCGGCAGGGAGACCTGCGCTTCACCTCAACACCGACGCCGGCCGAGCTGGCTGAGGCCGACGTCCACTTCATCGCTGTGGGGACCCCGCAGTCCGCCACCGGCGGGGAGGCCGACCTGAGCCAGCTGTGGACCGTGGTCGACATGCTTCACGACGCCCTGCCCGAGGGTGGGCGCAGCCTGGTGGTGGGCAAGTCCACTGTCCCGGTGGGTACCGCCCAGCAGGTGGCCGAGCGCCTGGCCGGACGCGCCCTGGTGCTGTGGAACCCCGAGTTCCTGCGCGAGGGCTTCGCCGTGGCCGACACCCTCCACCCCGACCGCATCGTCTACGGGGTCCCCACCGACCCCGCCGACGCCCAGGAGGCCCAGGCCGTGCTCGACGCCGTCTACCAGGACCTGTTGGAGGAGGGCATCCCCCGGATCGTCACCGACTACCCCACTGCCGAGCTGGTCAAGACGGCGGCGAACTCCTTCCTGGCCACCAAGATCAGCTTCATCAACGCCATGGCCCATCTGTGCGACACCGCCGGGGCCGACGTCACCGTCCTGGCCGACGCCATCGGCCACGACCCGCGCATCGGCAGGCGCTTCCTCCAGGCCGGCGTCGGCTTCGGCGGAGGCTGCCTGCCCAAGGACATCCGGGCGCTGCGGGCCAGCGCCGACCTTCACGGCGCCGTGCACCTGGCGGACCTGCTGGGCCGGGTCGACTCCATCAACCGCGAGCAGCGCGACCGGATCGTCGAGCTGGCCCGCACCCACGTGGGCGGCGACCTGTCCGGCCGGGCCATCACCATCCTGGGGGCGGCCTTCAAGCCCTTGAGCGACGACGTGCGCGACTCCCCCGCCCTGGACGTCGCCTCCCGTCTGGCCGACCTCGGGGCCGAGGTCACGGTCTGCGACCCGCAGGCCCTGCCCGTAGTAGCTCGCTCCCACCCCCACCTCACCCTGGAGGACGACCCCCGCGCCGCGCTCAAGGGAGCCGAGCTCGTCCTGCTGCTGACCGAGTGGGACCAGTTCGTGGCCCTCGACCCCGCTGAGGCCGCCACCGGCGTCGCCGAGCGTGTCATCATCGACGGACGCAACGCCCTGGACCCGGTGGCCTGGCGTGAGGCCGGGTGGACCTACGCGGGAGTGGGACGCTGAATCGGGCAGCTCCCGGCTCCACCCGTGCCCGGATCCATGGGGCGGAGCCCAGTGGATCCGGGCACAATGGCGAGGTGACCTCACTGCTGCCCACTCGTACCGTCACCATCGGAACCCGCGTCATGTGGGCAATCGTGCTGGTGTCGAGCATCGCGCTGGTCATGTGCGGGGCGATCGTGTGGGCGCTGGGGCTCTCCAGCGTGTCGGCCGACGCCACCAACCGGCTCGAGCACAGCCGCGACCGGATCCGCCAGCTGGCCGCCGACAGGCAGGACCCCTCCAGCGGTCAGCCCCTGGAGGACGTCTCCGCGGTTCTGCGCACCCACATCCAGCGCACTGCCGAGGGGCGCGGAGAGGCCGAGCTCGGCTTCGTCGGCACCGATGCCAGTACGAAGCTGACCTGGGTCTCCGCGGACAACGTCTCCTTCCGCCCCGAGCAGGACAAGGAGCTGCTCACTCGGGTCTCCTCCCAGGCCGCCGCCTCGGAGTCCGTCATCGAGACGGTGCGCACCCCCACCTCGAGCTACCGGGTCCTCGTTGTCCCGCTGCAGGGCGGCGCCCAGCGCGGCGCGCTCGTGCACGTCATCGATCTCAAGGTCGCCGAGTCCCAGCTCCGGCGCACCATGGCCTTCTACGCGGCGGCAGCCGTGTTCACCGTCGCCCTGGTAACGGGTCTGGCCTGGTTCGCCGTCGAGCGGCTCCTACGCCCCATTGAGCAGCTGCGCCGAGCCACCGAGTCCATCGGCGAGGAGGATCTGACCACCCGGGTACCAGTCAAGGGCCGGGACGACCTGACGGCCCTGGCCGAGGCCGTCAACCGGATGCTCGACCGGGTCCAGACCTCGGTGGAGGCCCAGCGCAACCTGCTCGACGACGTCGGCCACGAGCTGCGCACCCCGATCGCCGTGGTCCGCGGTCACCTCGAGCTCACCGACCCTGCGGACCCCGAGGACGTGCGCCAGACCCAGCTGTTGGCCCTTGACGAGCTCGACCGGATGGGAATGCTCGTGGGCGACCTGATCCTGCTGGCCAAGAGCGTCCAGAGCGACTTCGTCACCCCGGTGGACACGGATGTCGCCGAGCTGACCGAGCTGGTCTTCGACAAGTCCCTCGCCTTGGGTGAGCGCCGCTGGAAGATGGAGTCGGCGGCCTTCACCCGGGCCATGGTCGACCCCACCCGGATCACCCAGGCCTGGCTCCAGCTGGTGGCCAACGCGGTGAGGTACTCCGAGCACTGCTCCACCGTGTCCCTGGGCTCGGCCGTTCGCGACGGCCACCTGCAGATGTGGGTCAGGGACGAGGGCATCGGGATCGCCCCTGAGGACATCGACCTGGTGCGCCAGCGGTTCAAGCGCACCGCCGGCGCTCAGAAGCTCGCCTCCGGAACGGGACTGGGGCTCAGTATCGTCGAGACGATCGTCGCAGCGCACGGCGGGAGGCTGGACATACTCTCTGAGGTGGGCAGAGGATCGGTGTTCACCATGGTGATCCCCCTCAGGCCCCCCGTCGCCGTGGCCTCCTCTCGAGGTGACGCCCTCGCACCTGCCGGGGACTCGCTCCCCGATCAGCCCCCGACAGCCTCCCGAAGGAGTCACTCACCATGAGCCGCATCCTCATCGTTGAGGACGAGCCCCGCATCGTCGCCTTCCTCACCAAGGGCCTCAAGGCGGCCGGGTTCACCACGCACACCACTGCCGAGGGCGAGCAGGCCGTGGCCCTGGCGGTCCAGGAGGACTTCGACCTCATCATCCTGGATGTGGGCCTGCCCGACATCGACGGCTTCGAGGTGCTCCAGCAGCTGCGCGGCCAAGGAGTGGGAACGCCGGTCATCATGCTTACGGCGCGCTCCTCGGTGGCCGATCGCGTCGCCGGTCTGGAGGGCGGCGCGGACGACTACATGCCCAAGCCCTTCTCCTTCGAAGAGCTCCTGGCCCGCATTCGGGTACGGCTGCGCCCGGATGCCACCGGCCCCGACCAGATGCGCCTGACTCACCGGGACATGGTTCTGGACCTGCGCACCCGCACCCTGACGCTGGAGGGGAGGACCGTGGAGCTCTCCGCCAGGGAGTTCGCCCTGGCCGAGACCTTCATGCGCCACCCCGGTCAGGTTCTCAGCCGCGAGCAGCTGCTGAGCGCCGTGTGGGGGCTGGACTTCGACCCCGGCTCCAACGTGGTGGAGGTCTATGTCTCCTACCTGCGCAACAAGCTGGGAAGGCAGCGGGTGGAGACCGTGCGCGGCATGGGCTACCGGCTCATCTGATCCGCGGCTCCGGCCGTCTCGTCAGCCGTCCGCTCAGTCATCGATGTCGCGGTCGTCGTCATCGGGTTCCTTCACACCGTTCCTGGCCGGCTTCTTGTCGTCGTCATCATCGTCCACCTCGGTGCGTCCGGGGGCGGCCGGTGCGGCGGTCCCGGCCGGGGCAGCCGGTTCGGCGGGGGCCGGCTGGCGATGGCCGTGGTCGACGGCGACAGGCGGGTCGGGCTCCACCGCCTGAGGCGCGTGGCCCTGCGTCGAGGAGTCCGATGAGGTCCAGGAGTCCGCCTCGGAGCCGCTGGGCTCGTGCTGGGTGGAGCTGGCACCGCCGGCACTCCGGCTCGGCGTGGCCGTCACAGAGGACTGGGACGAGGTGACCCGTGGGGTTGCTGTCAGGACGATTCCCGGTTCCTTCGCGGACTCGGCGGGGTGGGAGAAGACCATGCGGGTGACCGCGAGCAGGAGACCCGCGGTCACGATGACGACGGTGGCGGCCACGACGCGGCCACGTCCGAAACGATGCAGCAGACTCGCCATTCCAGCGTCCCCCTTCTCCCCGGCTCTGGCTTGACGGGACCTGCCCGACTTTTGTCGACCGTAACATGAATAAGAGGACAAAGCACCGGAGCACGGCGCCGGGGAGTGACAGAACTGATCCGCAGGCTTCTTGCAGTCGGCACAACTCTGCGGCGCCCAGCATCACTCGCAGACGTGCGAGCTCAGGGGCGGATGTGGCCGTCTCCCTCGACGATCCAGGTCGTCGTCGTCAGCTCGCTCAATCCCATGGGGCCGCGGGCGTGGAGCTTCTGGGTGGAGATGCCCAGCTCGGCCCCCAGCCCCAGCTGTCCGCCGTCGGTGAAGCGGGTCGAGGCATTGACCATGACGGCCGCCGAGTCCATGCCGGCGATGAAGTCGTTGATGACGCTGACGTCCTGGGCGAGGACCGCCTCGGTGTGCCCGGTGGTGTGGGCGCGGATGTGGTCGATGGCCTCCTCCAGGCTCTTCACGACGCGCACGGCCAGGTCCAGCGAGCCGTACTCGGTGTCCCAGTCGGCCTCAGTGGCCTGGGTCAGGAGGTCGTCACGTCCAGCGGTCGTCGCAGCCTCGGTCAGGATCCGGTGGGCGGTGGGGTCGGCGTGCAGAACGGTGTCCTTGTCCCACAGGGCGCAGGCGGCGGCCGGCAGGTAGGTGGCGGCGACGTCGACGTGGACCAGGAGCGTCTCGGCGGCGTTGCACACGCCGACGCGCTGGGTCTTGGCGTTGACGATGATGTCCACCGCGGTCTCCAGGTCGGCGCTGGCGTCGACGTAGACGTGGCAGTTGCCCGATCCGGTCTCGATGACGGGGACGGTGGACTGCTCGACGACGGTGCGGATGAGCCCGGCCCCTCCCCGCGGCACCAGGGCGTCGACCAGGCCGTGGGCGCGCATGAGGGCGCGTGCCCCGTCCCGACCGGCGGCATCGACGCTGGTGACGAGGTCTGCGGGCAGGCCCTGCACCTCCAGGGCACTGCGCAGGGCCGCGACGATGGCGGCGTTGGAGTCCTGGGCGGCGCTGCCCCCGCGCAGGATGATGGCGTTGCCGGACTTGACGGCCAGGGCGGCCGTGTCGACGGTGACGTTGGGGCGGGCCTCGTAGATCATGCCGACGACTCCCAGTGGCACCCGAACCCGACGCACACGCAACCCGTTGGGCATGACCGAGCCGTCCACGACCTGGCCCACGGGGTCGGGCAGGGCGGCCACCTCGCGCAGGGAGTCGGCGATGGCCGACAGCCGCCCACGGTCCAGGGCCAGACGGTCGAGAAGGCCGGCCTTCATCCCGCCTTGGCGTCCGCGCTCCAGGTCGGCGGCGTTCGCCGCGAGGATCGATTCGCCGTGCTCGGTCAGGCTGTGGGCCATGGCCTCCAGGGCGGCGTCCTTGACGGCGCGCGGGGCCCTGGCCAGGCTCCGTTGCGCCACGCGGGCGGAGCGGGCGGTTGCGGTGACGAGCTCGTGGGCCTCAACGTCGTTCATGGGGACACTTTAGAAGACGAGGCCGATGGTGTCCTCAGACTCCGGCGATGCGGGGCAGCTCGGCCAGATCGTCGCGGTGGATCACGGGGGCCACGTGATCGGGGGCCGGGGCGCCCTCGGCCTGGGCCGCCAGGACCTCGCGCAGCTCGGCGGCGGCGTAGCGGCATATCCCCCGGGCCAGGACGCCCCCGGGGCCGACGACGTCAACAACGGAGCCCGACTCGAAGTCACCGTCGAGGCCGGTCAGGCCCGGCAGCAGGAGCGACTTCTTCCCCACGGTCAGGGCCCGGGCCGCCCCAGCGTCGATGAGAACACGCCCTTCGGGCTGGGAGGCGTGGGCCATCCACAGCCGTCGGCTGGGGCGGTGGGGCCCGGTGGGCTCGAACCAGGTGCCCAGGTCTGCGGGAACCTGTTCCTGGCCCAAGAGCGCTGCGGCGTCATCGGCCCGGGCGATGAGGGTGGTGGTTCCCGAAGCGCAGGCGATGGTGGCGGCCTGGAGCTTGGTGGTCATGCCGCCGGTTCCCACGAAGGAGCCGCGCCCGGAGACACTGACCCCCTCCAGATCCGCTGAGGAACGCACGTGGCGGATGGGAGTGGCGCCGGGGGTTCCGGGGCGCGCGGTCCACAGGCCGTCGACGTCGGTGAGCAGCACGAGGACGTCGGCGGTCACCAGGTGGGCCACGAGGGCGGCCAGGCGGTCGTTGTCACCGAGGCTGAACTCGCTGGTGGCCACCGCGTCGTTCTCGTTGATGATGGGGACGGCTCCCAGCGAGAGCAGGGAGTCGAAGGTGGCGCGCACCGTGCGGTAGTGGCTGCGGATGGCGACGTCGTGGGCGGTCAGGAGGACCTGGGCGGTCACCAGTCCGTAGGCGCTCATCGCGGTCTCCCAGCGGGCGGCGAGCCGCCCCTGTCCCACGGAGGCGGCTGCCTGCAGGAGGCTGAGTTCGTCGGGGCGCCGGCTCAGCCCCAGGGGCACCAGCCCTGAGGCGACGGCCCCGGAGGAGACCAGGACGACGTCGTGGCCGCGACTGCGCATACCGGCGATGAGGCCGGCGAGGATGTCGATGCGGTTGAGATCGAGCCCGCCATCGGCGCGCGTCAGGGAGGAGGAGCCGACCTTGACCACGACGCGGGCGCCGGCAGGCAGCCGTCCTGGGCGCTCCTGTCCGTGGTCGGAGCCGGCACCGGTTGCTGCTGGAGTCATGGGTTCGCGCCTCAGTCCTCGTCGTCCCCGTGCCAGGAGGCGGCATCGGTCCACAGGCCCTCGGCGGCCTCGTCGCGCAGCTGCTGGCGCGCGGCCTCCTTGGCATCCATCATCTCGTGGTACTGGCTGCGCCGCTCCACGTTGGTCCGCCGCCGACTGGTCTCCAGGCGCAGGTCGGTGCCTCGGGCGCCCAGCAGCTCGGGGCCGGTGGTCATCGTGGGCTCCCAGGTGAAGAGCACTCCCCCGTCGACCTCGCCGATGAGGACGGTGTCGCCGGCGTGGGCGCCGGCCTTGACGAGCTCGTCCTCGACCCCGGCCGCGGCCAGGCGGTCGGCGAGGTAGCCGACGGCCTCGTCATTGGTGAAGTCGGTCTGACGCACCCAGCGTTCGGGGCGCTGCCCGCGAACCTGGTAGACCTGCCCCTCGCTGGGATGGGCCAGCAGACGCACCTGGGCGACGCTCTCCTTCTCCCGGCGCCCGACCGCCGCGGGCCGGATGATCGGGCGCGGCTCACCCGAACCGTCAGTCCCACCGGCCTCTCCGTCGCGCCGGGAGGTGGCCGGAGCGGCCTTCCGGGCCTGCTCGACCTCCCCGGCCAGGGCGAAGGACAGGGGGCGCAGCCCCGTGTGCGCGACTGCGGAGACGATGTGAACGGGTAGCCCCCGGGCCTCGATGTCGGCGCGCACGAACTCGGCGAGCTCGGCCGCATCGGGGACATCGACCTTGTTGAGCACCACGATGCGGGGGCGCTCCATGAGGGGGACCCGGCCGGTGAGGGAGGGGTCGTCCTCCTGCTCGCCGAGGCGCTCGGAGTAGGCGGCGAGCTCGGCCTCAATGGTGTCCAGGTCGGACAGGGGGTCACGCCCCGGCTCGAGGGTGGCACAGTCCAGGACGTGGACGATGACGGCGCAGCGCTCGATGTGCCGCAGGAAGTCCAGTCCCAGACCTTTGCCCTGGGAGGCTCCGGGGATGAGGCCGGGGACGTCGGCGATGGTGTAGCGCACGTCGCCGGCCTCGACGACCCCGAGGTTGGGTACGAGGGTCGTGAAGGGGTAGTCGGCGATCTTGGGGCGGGCGGCGCTCATGGCGGCGATGAGGGAGGACTTGCCGGCGCTGGGGTAGCCCACCAGGGCGACGTCGGCGATGGTCTTGAGCTCCAAGGTGATGTCCTGGGCCTGACCGGGCTCTCCCAGGAGGTGGAAGCCGGGGGCCTTGCGCTTGGAGGAGGCCAAGGAGAAGTTGCCGCGTCCGCCGGTACCGCCCTGGGCGACGACGACGCTGGCGCCCTCCCCCACGAGGTCGGCGATGACCTGGCCTCGCGAGTCCTTGACGACGGTGCCCTCGGGAACGGGCAGCACGAGGTTCTTGCCGTCGGTACCGCGGCGCCAGTCCCCCATGCCGGGGGTGCCGTTGCCGGCCCGCTGGTGCGGGGATCGGTGATAGCTCAGCAGGGTCGTCACCCGAGGGTCGACAGTCAGGACGACGTCGCCGCCATGACCACCGTCGCCGCCGTCGGGCCCGGCCAGGGGCTTGAACTTCTCACGGTGCACGGAGGTGCAGCCGTTGCCGCCGTCGCCGCCGGCCACGTGGAGGACCACTCGGTCAATGAAGCTGGGCATGGGGTCTCCTGTGAGTCCGGGATAGCGCGAGAGGGCGGACGGCAGGTGCCGTCCGCCCTCTCGCGACGTGGTGATGTGCTCGGGGCTCAGGCCTCGGGGAGCACGACGTTGACGACTCGGCGACCGCGGAAGGTGCCGAACTCGACGTTACCGGCGGCGGTGGCGAACAGGGTGTCGTCGTTGCCGCGGCCGACGTTACGGCCCGGGTGGAAGTGGGTGCCGCGCTGGCGGACGATGATCTCGCCGGCCTTGACGAACTGGCCGCCGAAGCGCTTGACGCCGAGGCGCTGCGCGTTGGAGTCGCGGCCGTTACGGGAGGAACCAAGACCCTTCTTGTGTGCCATGGTTGAAGGCTTCTTTCTTCTCGAGCGTGTGCGTTCAGGATGCCCGCGTACTGGCTGACGCCAGGGCGGTCACTTGATGGCGGTGACCTTGACGGCCGTCAGCTGAGCGCGGTGGCCCTGGCGCTTGCGGAAGCCGGTCTTGTTCTTGAACTTGAGGATGTTGATCTTGGGGCCCTTCTCGTCGCCGATGATCTCGGCGGTGACGGAGGACTTGGCCAGATCGGCGGCAGAGGTGGTCACCTTGTCGCCGTCCACCAGCATGACGGGGGCGAGGGTGACCTCATCGCCGATCTCACCAGCAAGCTTGTCGACAACCACGACGTCGCCGACGGAGACCTTCTCCTGACGGCCGCCGGCCTTGACGATCGCGTAGACCACTTGAATGCTCATCTCTGTAGATTCTTCGAAAGGCTCTCACTCGCTGCAAGACCGGGATCGGCCTCACCGGGAGGGCCCTGTCTGGGCAATGGCGCAAGAAGCACCGGCAGATAACTCTAGGCGATCATGTCGCCAGCACCAACCTCCGATCCGCCCCACTCCCTGTGTTCTTGGGCACGGAGGCGTCGTCAGGCCGACACCTCCGGGGTGTCTGAAGAATTCTCCGGCGAGGGCGCGGCGCTCTTGGCCGTGACCCGCCGTCGCGTTCTCCTCGCCGGCTTGTCCTCGGCCGACTCAGACGGCGCCTCGCCGGACTGCGGCTCAGCGGGGTCCTCGGACGTCGCGGCGACCTTCTTCTCGGCCTTCTTGCCGGTCTTTTTCCCCGACTTCTTGTCCGCCTTGTCGCCCTTCTTCTCACTGGACTTCTTCGCCGACTTCTTGTCAGCCGCCTTCCTCGACCGGCTCTTGACCGGCTTGTCCTCGACCGGGGAGTCCGAAGCGTCCTGGCCGTCGGCGGGCTGCACCGCACCATGGGCACTGTCGCTCACGCCGGCCTCCGGGGCCTCGACGGCCCCCTGATCCTCATGAGACTCCAGCCCCTCCTGCTGGCTGTCCTTGTGAGCCTGCTCGGCGGCGGCCGCGATCTGGGCCAGGGCCCCGCGCACTGCCGCCCGGGCCTCGTCGTCGACTCCGGGCTCCGGCGATGCGGCGACGTCGCGCCCTGCCGATGCCTTGCCACGACCGGAGCCCTTGGAACTCTTGGAGCCCTTGGTCTCCTGAGAGTCCTGCTTGGCCTCCTTCTTACCCCCGCCGGCGGCCTGCTCCTCACGATTCTTGCGTCCGCGCGAACGCCCGCCACCGCGTGAGGCGGAGGCCGACATGTCGACCTGCTGGTTCTCCACGGGCTCGTCGTGGACGATGAACCCCCGTCCCTTGCAGTGCTCGCAGGTGGTGGAGAAGGCCTCGACCAGGCCCTGGCCCACCCGCTTGCGGGTCATCTGGACCAGACCCAGTGAGGTGACCTCGGTGACCTGGTGGCGTGTACGGTCGCGACCCAGGCACTCCACGAGCCGGCGCAGCACGAGGTCCCGGTTGGACTCCAGGACCATGTCGACGAAGTCGATGACAACCATGCCGCCGATATCGCGCAGGCGCAGCTGGCGGACGATCTCCTCGGCGGCCTCCAGGTTGTTGCGGGTGACGGTCTCCTCCAGCGTGCCCCCCGCGCCGGTGAAGCGCCCGGTGTTGACGTCGATGACGGTCATCGCCTCGGTGCGGTCGATGACCAGGGTGCCGCCGCTGGGAAGCCAGACCTTGCGGTCGAAGCCCTTGGCGAGCTGCTCGTCGACGCGGTGGGCGGCGAAGACGTCCTCGGGCCCGACCCAGTGCTCGAGGCGCTCGGACAGATCCGGGCTGACCTCGTCGATGTACTGCGAGATCGTGGACCAGGTGTTGTCCCCGGAGACGATGAGCTTGCGGAAGTCCTCGTTGAAGACGTCGCGGATGACCCTCACGGCGAGCTCGGGCTCGCCCTTGAGCAGGACGGGGGCCTTGCCGCTGCCCTTCATGACGGAGGACGCCTTCTTGTCAATGGCCTCCCACTGGGCCACGAGGCGCTCGACGTCGGCGGTCAGCTGCTCCTGGGTGGCCCCCTCTGCGGCGGTGCGCACGATGACTCCGGCCGAGTCGGGCACGATCCGCTTGAGGATCTTCTTCAGGCGGCTGCGCTCGGTATCCGGCAGCTTGCGCGAGATGCCCGTCATGGTGCCGCCGGGGACCAGGACCAGGTATCGGCCCGCCAGGGTGATCTGGCTGGTGAGGCGGGCGCCCTTGTGGCCGATGGGGTCCTTGGTGACCTGGACCAGGACGGTGTCGCCGCTGGAGAGGGCGTCCTCGATGCGGCGGGGCCTGCCCTCCAGGCCGGCGGCGTCCCAGTTGACCTCGCCGGCATAGAGGACAGCGTTGCGCCCCTTGCCCAGGTCCACGAAGGCAGCCTCCATGGAGGGAAGGACGTTCTGAACCCGGCCGACATAGACGTTGCCGACCATGGAGGTCTGGGTGTGCCGGGAGACGTAGTGCTCCACGAGGAGCCCGTCCTCCAGGACGGCGATCTGGTTGAGGCCGTCGGACTCGCGCACGATCATCTGCCGGTCCACGGACTCACGACGGGCCAGGAACTCCGCCTCGGTGACGATGGGACGACGGCGCCCGGCCGCCCTGCCCTCGCGACGGCGCTGGCGCTTGGCCTCCAGACGGGTGGACCCCTTGAGGGCGGTCACCTCGTCACGCGGGTCGCCACCCTCCGAGCGGGTACGGGAGCGACGTCGCCGGCGGCGCGATCCGGACACGGTGCTCGTGGTGGTCTCCGCGGCGGCATCGGAGGAGGTCTCGCGCGAGGGAGCCTCATCGGCGCTGTCATCCTCCGCCGCCTGCGACTCATCATCGGCGTCGGTGCGTGCCGGGTCCTCGCCACGCGAGCGCGAGCGCCGACCGCGCCCGCCACGGCGCCGCTTGCGGCGGGCCCCGCCCTCGCGGACGTCCTCCGAAGAATCAGCCCGGGCCTCATCGGCCCCATCGGCACCGTCAGAGCCATCAGCCTCCGAGACCTGGGCGGACTCGGCGTCGGCCTCGTCGCGGGAGGAGTCCTCGCGGCGCTCCTGCGGGGCCCCGGTACCGGCGGCGGCCCGCCGACGCCGACGGCCGCGACCGCCACTGCGGTCGGCTCGGGAGGACTCGGCCTCAGCATCCTCGTCATGTCCCCGGGAACCGGTCCGCGCGTCGGTGTCCTCCTCATCCGCCCCGTCCTTGGCGCCCTGGTGACGCGAGGCGGTCGGCGCCTCCTGGGGAGCGGCGCTCGCCGCGGTGACCCGACGGCGCCGACGGGCCCGACTGGGGTCGGGGGCCTGGAACAGGAGCGAGGCGGCAGGCAGCCGGGGGACCTGGAGGTCCTCCTCCTCATCGATGTCCGCGCCGACGGGCTCGTCGTTCTCGTGGGGCTGCTCGGCCTCCTCGTCGTCGGTCTCGTCGGTCTCGGCCGACTCCTCGACCTGGTCCTCGAGTTCCTCCTGCGCGGCCTCGCTGCTCGATGCGTCCTCGGTCATGCCCGGCTCGTCAGGCTCGTCGGCCTCGACGGCGACGTGGGACTCGGCGGCGGGAGCCTTCTCGGGAGCGGCGGAGGCCGCGACGACCTTCCGGCGCCGACGAGGCGGGACCGGCTCAGCCGCCGGGGCCGCTGGGGCCTGCTGAACGCCGGGCACCTCGGAGCCGGACGTGGTGACGGTCTCCGAGCCCTCCACCGAGCCGGGCTGCTCGGCAACGGGGGCCTGGGCGGGGGCGGCAGCGGCCGCGGTGACCCTGCGGCGGCGGCGCGGAGTCGGGGAGCTCACGGCCTCACCGTCGCCGTGCTCGAATGATTCTGTTGATTCTGATGTGGTGCGACGTGCCATGGGGCTTGCACTCTCCGGGGCCGACGCCGTCGCCGTACCCTCGACGCGTCAGCGCGGTTGTGCTCCCTAGCGGGAGCAGCGAAAAGTCTTGAGCGCGCCGCGAGGGCGCACGCCTTACCTGGCGTCCACTCAGACCGGGCTCGCAGCGGCGCATCTCAGGCGGCGCAAGGTCCTCGGACAGGGTCGGCCGTAAGGCGCGGCGTCAGGTACTGGTACGAGGCACCCGATGCCGCCTCGAAGTATCCCACACAAACGCCGAGATGCGCTTGTGCGACTCATGGCGTCCTCGATCTGCGTTCACGTTGCCCTCATCACGCCCCCAGCAGGCACTCACCCCTCGGTCAGACACACAGCAAGCCCCACAACGTGCCACGGACTTTCATCCCCATTCTGCGACAACCACACCGTACCGCTTGCCTGACAAGCACCCCGAACATCACCTCGTCAGCGAGGCATCGACAGGAAAAGAACCGGTCGGACCACATCCCGCAGCACCTTCACCCGCCCTGCGTTTCGCGACACGACGTCATAGTTGCCGTACAATACTCCTATTGACCTGCAGGAAACTCTACAGGACAACCTATCGATCTCATCGTCATCTCCGAAAGGTGGCAAGGATGGCCATCTCTCCCATGGCGCTGGACTCTCTGGATCTAGCGCGCTGGCAGTTCGGTATCACCACCGTCTACCACTTCATCCTGGTTCCGCTGACCATCGGGCTGTCCCCGCTGGTGGCTCTCATGGAGACGCTGTGGCGCAGGACCGGCAACAAGCAGTGGCTGGTGGCCACCAAGTTCTTCGGCAAGATCCTGCTCATCAACTTCGCGCTCGGCGTGGCCACCGGCATCGTTCAGGAGTTCCAGTTCGGCATGAACTGGTCGGAGTACTCCAGGTTCGTCGGCAACATCTTCGGCGCCCCCCTCGCCTTCGAGGCCCTGCTGGCCTTCTTCATGGAGTCCGTCTTCCTGGGCCTGTGGATCTTCGGATGGGACCGCCTGTCCCCCAGGCTGCACAACCTGTGCATGTGGGCCGTGGCCGCCGGAACGAACTTCTCCGCCTTCTTCATCCTCACCGCCAACTCCTGGATGCAGCACCCGGTGGGCGCCGTCGTCAACCCCAGGACGGGGCGCGCCGAGCTCGATGGGGTGAGCGGCTTCCTCAAGCTCCTGTCCAACGAGCTCGTGTGGACCACCGTGCTGCACGTCATCTCCTCGGCCCTGCTGGTGGCCGCGGCCGTCGTCATGGGCGTGTCCGTGTGGTGGATGGTCAAGGCCGCCCAGGCCAAGCAGGACTTCGAGGCGCGTGAGCTGTGGCGGCGGGTCGCTCGTTTCGGGGCCGTCACCATGGTTGCCGCAGGTCTGGTCACCGTCGGCACAGGCCATATGCAGGGTCAGCTGGTCGCCGAGTACCAGCCGGCCAAGATGGCCGCCGCCGAGGGCCTGTGCCACACCGAGGCCGGAGCCCCCTTCACCGTGGCCGCCTTCGGGGACTGCAAGAACGAGGACGGCATGGTCCGGTTCATCTCGGTTCCCGGTGTCTACTCCTTCATGGCCACCAACGACTTCAACGCCAAGATCACCGGGCTCAAGGAGGCCGGTGACACCTACGCCAAGCAGTACGGCACCACCGATGCACGCGGCAACGCCGTCGACTACAGCCCCAACATCATGGTCAACTTCTGGTCCTTCCGCCTCATGATCGGACTGGGCATGGCCTCGATGGCCCTGGGGGCCCTGGCCCTGTGGCTGACCCGCTCCGACAGGCTCATCTCCCGTCCGGTTCTGGGCAAGGCGGCGCTGGCGACCATGTGGCTGCCCTTCATCGCCTGCTCCTTCGGGTGGATCTTCCGTGAGATGGGCCGCCAGCCCTGGGTCATCGTCCCCAACCTGTCCGACCCGGTCTCCCAGGTCTACATGCTCACCGCCGACGGCGTCTCCTCCGTGGTCTCCTCAGGCACGGTACTGGCCTCCATGGTCATCTTCACCCTGCTGTACGCCGCTCTCGGAGTGGTCTGGTTCGTGCTGCTGCGCCGCTACATCCGTGAAGGGGTGCGCACCCCGGTGCCGGACAAGACCGGCACGTCCGAGCAAACCGACCAGGACGGCAAGGACACGGACCCCAGCGATGACTCCCATGACTCCTCCGAGGCCGCCCCGGCCCTGTCCTTCGCCTACTGAGCCGAGGAAGGTAGAAAACCCATGACACTGAGCATCCTCTGGTTCATCCTCATCGCCGTCCTGTGGATCGGCTACCTCACTTTGGAGGGCTTCGACTTCGGCGTCGGCATGATTCTGAAGATCCTGGGCCGCGACGAGCGCGAACGGCGCGCGACGCTGTCCACCATCGGCCCCCACTGGGACGGCAACGAGGTGTGGCTGCTGACTGCCGGCGGGGCGACCTTCGCCGCCTTCCCCGAGTGGTACTCCACCCTGTTCTCCGGGGCCTACATCGTCCTGTTCATCATTCTGCTGTGCCTCATCGTGCGCGTGTGCGCCATCGAGTGGCGCCCCAAGGTCAACTCCCAGACCTGGCGCGACCGCTGGGACTGGGTCCACACGATCAGCGCCTGGCTACCCTCCATCCTGTGGGGTGTGGCCTTCGCCAACCTGGTTCAGGGCATGCACATCGAGGTCGTCCAGACCTCCAACGGCGCCGTCGTCCCAGCCGCCCAGGTGCCGGCCGACTCCCTGGTACCCGGTGCCGCCCACCAGATCACCGGGGGCCTGCTCACCATGGTGACACCCTTCACCCTGCTGGGCGGGGCCGTCACCTGCCTGCTCTTCCTCAACCACGGTGCCCTCTTCGTGGCCCTCAAGACCACTGGTGACCTGTCGCAGCGCGCGCTGCGGATGTCACGCCGGCTCGCCCCGGCGGCCACCGCGGTCACCGCCGCCTGGGCGCTGTGGGCGCAGCTGGCCTACTCGGGTAACGCTCTGTCCTGGATTCCGCTGGTCATCGCCGCGGCCGGACTCATCGGCTCCCTGCTCATGGGACGCTCCGGGAACGAGGGGCGGGCCTTCGCCCTGCACTTCGTGGGGATCGCCTTCGCCGTCGTCTTCATCTTCGCCGCGATGGCCCCCAACGTCATGCGCTCCTCGGTGGACCCGGCCTACTCGCTGACGATCCAGCAGGCCGCGAGCGCCGACACGACACTGCTCATCATGAGCGTCGCCGCGGCGGTGTTCGTCCCCGGGGTCCTGGCCTACACGATCTGGAGCTACAAGGTCTTCGCCTCGCGCATCAGCGTTGAGAGCATCAACCCCGACCAGGGCGGGCTGCACCCCACGCTGGTGCGCGACTCGACCCAGCCCGAGGCGCACTTCGGGTACTGACGGACAGCGCGACGCATCGGCCGGGGGTCTCCGGGCCCTTGGACCTACTCCCCTATCCTTGAGCAGGTGAAGCCCCTCGATCCCCGGCTGATGCGTTACGCACGCTCCGCCCGCCGATACATCGCCGCCACCGCCGTCACCGGAATGGTGACCGCCGTGCTGGTGGTGGTTCAGGCCTTCCTCATCTCCGGTGCGGTCTCCTCGGTCATCTCCGAGGGGGCCGCACCGTCTGCCGTCAGGGCACTGGCGGTGGCTCTGGGCGGGGTCCTAGCGGCCAGGGCCCTGGTGGTCCTGCTCCAGGAGGTTCACGCCCACCGGTCCGCCACGGAGACCATCGTTGAGCTGCGCCGGCTGGTTCTGGAGCACGCGGCCCAACTGGGCCCCCGCTGGCAGGCGATTCACGGGACGCAGACGACCACTCTTCTGACTCGCGCGCTGGACGACCTCGAGCCCTACTTCACCCGCTACCTTCCCCAGCTGGTGCTGGCCTCGACGGTGACACCGGCCACGGTGCTGGTGCTCCTCACCCAGGACTGGTCGGCCGCGGTGGCCGTGGTGTGCACCTTGCCCCTCATTCCGATCTTCATGATCCTCATCGGCAGGATGACCCAGTCCGTCTCCCAGGAGCGTCTCAAGACCATGCAGGTCCTGGGCGATCAGGTGCTCGATCTCATCTCGGGCCTGCCCACGCTCAAGGCCCTCGGGCGCGAACAGGGACCGGTTGAGCAGGTGCGCTCCTTGAGCCGCTCCTACCGGCGCACCACCATGTCCACATTGCGGGTCGCCTTCCTGTCGGGGGCGGTCCTGGAGTTCATCACGACGCTGTCGGTGGCGATCATCGCCGTCCAGATCGGGTTCCGGCTCGTGGCCGGACGCATGGATCTGTTCACCGGCCTGCTCGTCCTCATGGTGGCCCCTGAGGTCTATCAGCCGCTGCGGCAGGTGGGCTTCCAGTTCCACGCCTCGGCCAACGGGGTGGCGGCGGCGAACGCGGTCTTCGAGGTTCTTCAGACCCCGGTGCCCGAGCATGGCGACCTGCCGGCCCCCGACCTGCGCTCATCGACGATTGAGATCGATGCGGTGTCCGTCGCCTCCCGGGGCGCGTGGGCCCCCGCCGGGCTCAGCGCCTCGATCCGACCGGGCAGCCTGGTGGCGCTGACCGGCCCGTCAGGTGCGGGTAAGACGACGACGACGCAGGTCCTCCTTGGCCTGCTGCCCCCTGACCGGGGGCGGGTGAGGATCGTGCCCGACGGCGGTGATCCCGGCAGCGCCGTCGACCTCTCCCAGATCGATCCGGCCACCTGGTGGGAGCAGATCGCCTGGGTGCCCCAGCGCCCCACCATCACCCCGGGCACGGTGCTGGACAACGTCCTGAATCATGCCGAGCCGGGAGCCTCCACGGCGGAGCGGGTCCCCGAGGTACTGATTGAGGCGGCCCGGGCCACGGGCTTCGATGAGGTCGTGGACGGCCTGCCGCAGGGGTGGCGGACCCCGGTGGGCACTGCAGGTGTGGGACTGTCCGTGGGGCAGCGCCAGCGTCTGGCCCTGACCCGGGCCCTGTGCTCGACGGCGCCCCTGGTGGTCATGGACGAGCCGACCGCGCACCTGGACGCTGCCAGTGAGGCCCACGTCCTGGACGCAGTCCGTGCGCTGCACGCCTCGGGGCGCACGGTGGTGGTCATTGCGCACCGTCCCGCGCTCATGGCCCTGGCCGAGCAGACCATCGCCGTGACGAGCCAACCAGTACCGCCAGAGGACATCGCACCTGACCGGGCATCTGCCCATGAGGCGGCGACGGCGCAGGAGGAGGCCCGGTGAGCACGGCACGCACATTGACCCCTGAGCCCCCTGAGACCCCAGAGAACCCCGTGAACCCCGCACATCCGACTGCCTCCGCCCTCTCCCCCGCGCTGTCCGCCGATGAGCGACGCTCCCTGCGCCGGGCGATGGGCCTGCTGAACCTGGACCGCTCACGCTTCATCCTGGCCGTAGTCGCCGGGACATCGGGTATGGCCTCGGCGGTAGCCCTGTCCGGGGTGGCGGCCTGGCTCATTGCGCGGGCCTCCCAGATGCCCGACGTCGTCGCGCTGGGGGTGGCGCCGGTAGCGGTGCGGCTCTTCGGCATCTCACGCTCCGTGCTGCGCTACTGCGAGCGCCTCGTCTCCCATGACACCGCCCTGAGAGGCATGGGCGCGCTGCGCACCCGCCTCTATGAGTCCCTGGCCTCAGCCCGCACGGACACGGTGGCGGGCCTGCGCCGCGGCGACGTCCTGGCGCGAGTGGGCGCCGACATCGACGCGGTCGGGGATCTCGTGGTGCGCGCCTATCTGCCGGCGGCTGTCGCCGCTGTCCTGGGCGCGGCCACATGTCTCGGCGTCGGCGCGGTCTACTGGCCGGCGGGCCTCATCCTGCTGGCCTGTCTGCTGCTGTCGGGACTGGTGGGCCCGTTGGCCACCATCCGTTCGGCGAGAATCGCCGAGCAGGCCCGTCAGAGGCAGGCCACTGAGTTGTCCGCGGAGGTGTTGGCGGTCCTGGAGGGGGCGCCCGAGCTGTCCGTCTCCGGGCGTCTGGCCGGCGCGATGCGCCAGGTCGCCTCCCGGGAGGAGAGCCTGACCCGTCTACGGGACCGGGCCGCGGTACCGGCCGCGATCGCTGCGGCCGTGGACATGGCCGCCATGGGCCTGGCGGTCCTGGGCAACCTGGTGGTGGGGGTGAGCGCCGTGTCCGCCGGGCAGCTGGCCCCGGTCTGGCTGGCAGTGATCGTCCTGGTTCCGCTGGCGGCCTTCGAGGCCACCTCCGCGCTCGGCCCGGCCAGCGTGCAGCTGGTGAGGTCGGCCGGCGCCGCCTGCCGCATTGTGGAGCTCATCGAGGCCGCTGAGGCCAGTGCCGCCAGCGGCGGCGCGACGTCCTGCGCGCCTCTGCAGCTGCCCAAGCCCTCCGCCCAGGGCCCGTACCTCAAGGCACGGGGCCTGGCGGTGGGCTGGCCGGGCGGCCCGGTGGTGGCCGAGGGCATCGACCTGGATCTGCGGGTCGGTCGCCGAGTGGCCATCGTGGGGCCGTCGGGGATCGGCAAGTCAACACTGCTGGCCACGCTGGCGGGACTGCTGGAGCCTCGGGGCGGCACGCTGACGCTCGACGGCGTCCCCCCGTGGCAGGCGGCCCGCTCAGAGGTGGCGGCCAGGGAGTGCCTGACCGCGGAGGACGCACACGTCTTCCACACCAGCGTCCTGGAGAACCTGCGCGTGGCACGCGGGGACGTCACCCCCACCGAGGCCGGCGAGCTACTGAGGCGGGCCGGCCTGGGGAGGTGGCTCGAGGCTCTTCCCGAGGGAGTTGAGACCATCATCGGCACCGATGCCACCACGCTGTCAGGTGGGGAGCGGCGTCGGCTCCTGCTGGCCCGGGCCCTGGCGGCTCCAGCTCCCCTGATGCTGCTGGACGAGCCCGGTGAGCATCTCGATGCCGTCACCGCGGACCGGCTCGTGACCGACCTGCTGACAGCGGGCGACCAGGGCCGCGGCACTCTCCTGGTCACCCATCGCCTCAGCGCCCTGGAGCACGCCGACGAGGTCCTCGTCATGGGACACCGGCCGCAGGCCGCCGGCGAGCAGGCCCCAGCGACTATCCTGCACCGAGGCAGCCACCGCGAGCTCCAGGACGTCTCCGAGACCTACCGGTGGTCGCTCTCCCAGGAGGATCAGGACAGACAGCAGGACCACGTATTCGGTACGAGCTGAATGAGCTGAGCACGATGACGACACCCCACCCGCAGCACGCAGCAGACACTCTCGGCGACGGTCTTGGCTTCCCCGGTGTGCCTGAGGACGTCCCGGAGGAGCTCGACGGCCCCCCGGCGCCACGTGAGGAGGCGCTGGCGACCTCTTCGGAGGACAACGCCGCGGCGGGGCGTCTGGCCTACGCCGTCCACGCCGACCAGCTGGTCTCCACCCGTGGCCGCCGGGCGTCGGCCCTTCAGCCGAGCCTGGACGAGGCGACTGTCGCCCTCATTCAGGCGGCCCTGAGCCTGACCAGCTCTCTGCGGGTCCCCGACGCGCTGCGCCGTCTGGTGGAGTCGGCCTGCTCCATCACGGGTGCCTCGTGGGGAACCATCGCCGTGCTCAACCACGCGGACATGGATGTTGACCCGGCCGGCATACTCTCGCCCGATCCCTCCGACGCGAGCTCGGGCACCGGTCTGTGCAGCGGGGTGCCCACGGCGACCCTCGATGAGCTCGCCCAGATGGCCGGCGCCCCCGATACCACCGGCGCTTCGCGCACCTCCTCTGAGTCCCTGCTCAGCGGACTCGAGAACACCGGGATGGTCATCGACAACGACCTGGGCAGGACATCGGCCTTCACCGGAGCCATCGAGGGTGAGGAGACCGGCAGCCTGCTCTCAGCCCCGCTGCGCCTTCACGACCAGGTCTACGGACACCTCTACCTGTGCGACAAGCCGGGGGGCTTCACCCGCTCGGACGCCGACGCCGTCCTGACCCTGGCCCAGGCCGCAGCCGTCGCCGTGGACAACGCCCGCCTGTACCGCGAGGCCCGTGACCGCGAGCAGTGGATGGTCGTCTCCCAGGAGCTGACGACGCTACTGCTCTCGGGCGCCGAGGAGGATGACGCGCTGACACTCATCGCCCACCGCGTCCGCCAGGTCGCTCACGCCGACACGGCCGCCCTCATCCTGCCCAGTATCGGGGAGCGCTGGATCTGCGAGATCGCCGACGGCGAGCACGCCCGGGAGCTGATCGGCACCTTCTTCCCGCCCGAGGGTCGGGCCCTGACCACCCTGGCCCATCAGACCGGCCTGGTCGTGGACTCCCTGGAGAACGCCTGGGGCGACGGCGACCTGATGGTCCCCCAGCTGGCCCAGTTCGGGCCGGCCCTCTACGCCCCCATGATCCACCGGGGGCGGGGCGTGGGGGTAATGCTGCTGCTGCGCTCCCCCGGCGCGGCACCCTTCACCGCCCAGGACCTGGAGATCGCCGAGCTCGTGGCGGGGCAGGCCACCATGGCCTTCGAGCTGGCCGACGCCCAGCACGCTGAGGAGATGGCCACGCTGCTCGATGAGCGGGCCCGGATCGGCCGGGATCTGCACGACCTGGCCATCCAGCAGCTCTTCGCCACCGGCATGCAAATCTCGGCGGCCCGGGAACGGCTGGCCTCCAGCGAGCATGCGGACCTGGACGCTGTGTGCTCCGTGCTGAGCACCGCCCTGGAGGCGGTGGACGACTCCGTGGGCCAGATCCGCTCCATCGTGCGTTCCCTGCGCGACCGCGATGAGGAGGTCGGGGTGATCGAGCGGCTGCGGCGCGAGGCATCCCTGGCCCGAAACGCCCTGGGCTACGCCCCCTCGCTGCTGCTGAGCGTCGACGGCCGGGGTCTGGCCCAGGTGGACCGCGACGAGGAGGACCGGCTCATCGCCTCGGTCGACGCCGCCGTGCCACCGGACATCGCCGACGACATGGTCGCCGTCGTGCGCGAGGGACTGAGCAACGTGGCCCGTCACGCCCACGCCTCCTCGGTGACGGTGGACGTCAAGATCGAAGGGGTGCAGCCGGGCTCGGAGCAGTGCTGCGGCCCCGGCGACGACGAGGGTCACGCCTCGGGAGACGCCGAGCCCTTCCGGGGCAGCCCGGTGGTGGAGATCGTCTGCCGTGACGACGGCGTCGGGGTGAATCCCTCAGTGACGCGCCGTTCGGGGACGGCCAACATGGCCGAGCGGGCCCGCCGCCACGGCGGCAGCTTCGTCATCGGTCCGCGGGCCCGCTCCGACGGCGAGCGGCGCGGCACCTGCTTCACCTGGCGAGTGCCCCTGGACGGGGGCGGCCGGGTGCGCTGAGTCCACGTGCGTCCCTCGGTGGCGGGCTCAGCGCGTCGGAGGAACCGTCAGCTGTTGCGCCAGCCCGAGGCCCGCTGGCCGGCGACCCAGGCCGCGACCTGGGTGCGTCGCTGCAGACCCATCTTGGCCAGTAGGGAGGTGATGTGGTTCTTGACCGTCTTCTCGGCGACTCCGAGCCGCTCACCGATCTCCCGGTTGGACAGGCCGTCACCGATGAGGTCGAGGACCTTGCGCTCGGCGTTGGTCAGGTCGGCGGTGGGGTCGTCGTGGTCCGCCCGGCGGCGCGTCACGGTGCGCTCGTCGAGCAGGACGCGCCCGGAGGCGACGGCCCGCACGACGTCGCTGATCTCAGCGCCGTGGACCGTCTTGAGCAGGTAGGCCCGGGCACCTGCCGCCAGGGCCTCGGCCAGGGCCTCGTCGTCGTCGAAGGAGGTCAGCACGATCGGCAGGGCCTGGGGCACGGAGTCCCTCAGCTCCTGCATGAGCTCGATGCCAGTGCCGTCGGGCAGCTGGAGGTCCACGAGGATGACATCGGGGCGAACCAGCTCGGCCCGACGCACCGCCTCGGCCCGAGATCCCGCCTCGGCGACGACGTCGAGCCCATCGGCGCGGTCAATGATCTCGGCGATGCCGCGACGGACGATCTCGTGGTCGTCCACGATCATGACGCGGACGATCTCCGACGATGGGGTGTGTGCCATACTCGTGACATTACCAGGGTATGGAAACCTACGTCACAACCCTGGCAGCGCTGTGGCGATGCTGTTGCGGAGGCTCCCTGCGAGCACTGGCGGCGCCTACCGGTGCCGGCGCGGACGGGTCTGGCAACGGGGACAGTAGGTGTGAGAACGCCCTCCCAGGGCCTCGCGCACCATGGTGGTCTTGCAGCGGCGGCACTCCAGTCCCTGGCGCCCGTAGGCGCCCAGCTCACGGGCGAAGAACCCGGCGGCGCCCTCGACATCGACGTAGAGGGCATCGAAGCTCGTGCCGCCTACCTCAAGGGCCCGGCGCATCACCTCAGCGGTGGACTCAAGGATCCGGGCCACCACCCGTGGGCCAAGACCGGTTCCCGGGCGCAGGCCGTGCACCCCGGCCTCCCACAGGCCCTCGTCGGCGTAGATGTTGCCGATGCCCGAGACGAGTCCCTGGTCGAGCAGCTGGGTCTTGATCGCGCGCCTCGAGGCGCGCACCTGGGCGACGACGCCGGTGGGGCCGGTCAGTTCCAGGGCGGGGTCGAGCAGGTCACGGGCGATATGGGTGGCGTCGGCGGGCAGCAGCGGCCGCGGGTCACCCATCCCGCCGGGAGCGCCGTCGACCGTGGGAGTCAGGTCGACGACGTGCAGGCCACCGAGCATGCGCTGGTCGACCAGGTCGAGCACCGCCCCGCCGGCCCTGTCGTCGTCGCCGTTGCCGCTGTCGTCATCGCGGTCGGTACTGAGGTGGAGGCGCACTCGCAGGTGACGGGCGGAGGTGGAGATGTCCCGCACGTAGCGGGGCTGCTCAGTGGCGCTCAGGTCCACGGGGCGCCCGCCGGGCAGGGTGTCCGGGTCGGCCAGGAAGGCCGCGGCACGGTTGGACTCCGGGGCAACGTCAGGAGCGGTCGCGGCGGTGGTGCCGCGCACGAGCAGCTGGCCGCTCATGCCCAGGTGGGCCGACAGGGCACGTCCGTCGTCCAGGGTCAGCCACAGGAACTTCCCGCGGCGGACGGCCGCGGTCAGGGTGCGCCCGGTGAGCTGGTCGACGAAGGCCTGCGCTCCCCCGTCCTGGCGGCGCAGCGGACGCGGGTCGAGGATCTCGACGCGGGTGACGGTGCGTCCGGCCACATGCCGGGCGAGACCGGCACGCACCACCTCGACCTCGGGCAGCTCTGGCATCAGCTCGTCTGGAGGGTCTGCCCGGTGAGCAGGTCGGCGCGCAGGGCCTCGTTGACACCGGGGAGGTTGAGACCGCCATCGCCCCGGGCGGCCAGGATGGCGGCGTAGGCGGCCTCAGCGGCGTCGTGCTCGGCGACCTTCTTCGAGCTGCCGGTGCCCTGTCCCAGAACCCGGCCGTCAACGATGGCGCTGGCGGTGAAGACCCGCTGGTGATCGGGACCGGTTCCGGTGACCTCGTAGGCGGGGTTGCCGAGCTGGTGGACAGCAGTGAGCTCCTGGAGGCTCGTCTTCCAGTCCAGGCCCGCGCCGCGGGTGCGGGCCGAGTCCAGGAAGCGGGAGACGAGCCGGGTGACGACCGTGCGGGTCTCCTCCAGACCGTGGGTGAGGTAGGTGGCGCCAATGAGGGCCTCGACCGTGTCGGACAGGATGGAGTCTTTGTCCCGCCCGCCCGAGAGCGCCTCGCCCTTGCCGAGCTTGATGAACTCCCCCAGTCCCAGGTCGCGGGCGACGGCGGCCAGGGCCGGCTCGGAGACGGTGGCTGCGCGCATCTTGGCGAGCTGGCCCTCGGGGACCTCCGGGTGGGTGCGGTAGAGGTACTCGGTGACGATGATGCCCAGGACGGAGTCGCCCAGGAACTCCAGACGCTCATTGGTGGGCAGGCCGCCGTTCTCGTGGGCGTAGGAGCGGTGGGTCAGGGCCAGGTCGAGCAGCTGGGTGTCAATGCTCGGCCCCCAGCGGTAGACGAGGGCCTCGGTGTCGGTGCGCGCGGGCGGGGCGCTGCGGCGCTTGGCCATCAGGCCTGTTCCTCCCCGCTCGTGGCCGCGTCCTGCTCGCCCTCCTGACCGGTCTCGGTCTCCAGCAGGCCGGCCAGGGCGGACCAGCGCGGGTCGAGGACCTCGTGGTGGTGGTCGGCGGGCAGGTCCTCGAGCCGCTTGCCGCAGTCAGCGCACAGTCCGGGGCAGTCGGGGCGGCACAGGGGCTGGAAGGGCAGCGTGGGCACCAGGGCGTCGCGCAGTGCCGGTTCGAGGTCCAGGGTGGTCTCCCCCACCGCCAGGAGGTCCTCTGCCTCCTCATCTCCTTCGGCCCGCTGGGCCTCGATGACCTGGGGGAAGAGGTAGAGCTCGTCGATCCTCACGCTGCGGTCCTCATCGAGGTCGCGCAGGCAGCGCACGCACTCGCCGTGGACGTGCAGGTCGGCGTCGGCCTGCGCCAGGACGCCGTCGTCCATGGAGGTCAGGGTGACGTCGAGGGCGAGGTCGCTGCCCTCGGGCACGCCGATGACCTCGGTGCCCAGGTCGGCGGGAGCGGGGGTGCGGATCTGCAGGTTCTTGACCGAGCCGGTGGCACGGGGCAGATCGACGATATCGACGACGAGTCCTGACATGGGGTTCCTCCACAGCGGGTTGACCGCGCCGCATCCAGCGATGACCGAGGGGCCCAACGGCATGATGTCCGCGTGATGCCCAGGTGATGCACCAGGTGCTGGGCGGCTGGTGGGCGGGGTGATGGACGAGGTTTCTGGTGCGAGCGTACCCGGTGGGGCTGCGGCGCCTCTGGTTCAGTGGGCGGAGGGGTCCACGGACCAGCCCGAGCGACGGCGCACGGGCTCCTGGATCTCCACCGGCTGGCCCGCGCCGTCCCCCAGGCGGCCGGCCAGGACCTCGCGGCCGGCGCGGATCTGCTCGGCAACCTTGGCGACCTCGGCCTCCAGGGAGGCCAGGGTGCGGTCGGAGTACTCATCGGCCCCGTGACGCAGGGAGGCGGCCTTGTCCTCCGCCGCGGCCACGATGCTGTCGGCCCGGTCATTGGCCATGCGCACGATGTTCTCCCCGGCCACGAGCCGCTCGGACTCCTCCTGGGCGTACTGGACGAGCCGTTCGGACTCGGCCCGTCCCTCAGCCAGGACGGCGTCGGCATCGGCGACGATCTTCTCGGCGCGACGAACGGCACTCGGGACCGCGTCACGAGCCCTGTCGATGAGGTGCAGGGCGTTCTCCCGGTTGACGATCGCCGAGGCGCTCATCGGCATGGATCGGGCGTTGCTGATGAGCTCGTCGAGCTCATCGAGGATGCGCAGCAGGTCTTCTCCGGCATCGCGGCTGGTCGTCACGGTAGGTCCTCTCGAGTGTGGTCGGCGCCGACGAAGCGGCTTGGCGGGGTCCCGGGCGGGACGAGTCCTGATTCGACGCCGTCGTGGGCTGCGGCCCCGGAGGCCTGAGCCAGCCTGACCGCCAGGGCGTGGGCCACAGCGGGCGGGACGAGGGCGGAGACGTCCCGCCCATAGCCGGCGACGTCCTTGACGAGGGAGGAGGAGATGTGCGCGTAGGCGGCGGACGCGGGCAGGAAGACCGTCTCGGGTGCCCCCAGGTCGCGGTTGAGCAGGGCCATGGGCAGCTCGGCGTCCAGGTCACTGCCGCTGCGCAGGCCCTTGATGATGGCGCTGGCGCCGCGCCGGCTGCAGTAGTCGGCCAGGAGCCCGGGGATGATGTCCACCTCGACGCCGGGCAGGTGGGAGGTGGCCTCCTTGGCCAGGCGGAGGCGTTCGTGGACGTCGAGCAGGTGGCGTCCGGCCTTGGCGGCGTTGTGGGCGATTCCGATGACGACGACGTCGAAGAGCGTGGTCGCGCGGGCGGCGATGTCGACGTGCCCCAGGGTGAGGGGATCGAAGCTTCCGGGGTAGACGGCCAGGCTCATACGGTCACGCTACTGGCTGGGCCCGCCGCGGTGCGGGACGCGCGCCGCACCACCCGCGCCAGCACGCCAACGCGCCACCCCGGGATCCTGGGGCGGCGCTGCTATATTTCCCTTGTGTCCACACGCGTGACCCTCAGTGACGTGGCCGAGGCCGTCGGAGTCTCAGCGCAGACCGTCTCCCGCGTACTCAACAACCACCCGTCGGTCCGCCCCGAGACACGTCAGAAGGTTCTGGCGGCCGTTCAAGCGCTGGGTTACGAGCCGAACCTCGCCGCCCGGTCACTGGCCTCGGGCTCCTCCGGGGCCGTGGGCATCCTGCTGACGGCCGGGCTGGCACACGGGATGGCCTCCACCTTCTCCGCGATCGCCAGGGCGGTGCGCGAGCGGGGGGACACCTTCGTCCTGGCCACCGCCGAGGGAAGCGACCCGGAGTCCGTGCGACAGGCACTGGCCCACCTGCACGGTCACCGCGTGGCGACCATCGTGGTCCTGGCCCAGCGCGCCGACGTCCTGACCATCCTCTCGTCCCAGCGCCACCGCGGTCCGGTCGTGGCCATCATCTCGGGTCAGCACGAGTTCTCCGAGCTGGCCACCGTCTCCATCGACCAGGCCCGGGGCGCCAGGCTGGCCACGGAGCATCTTCTGGATCAGGGTCGCAGCCGCCTGCTGCACGTCACCGGGGACCTGTCCTGGCAGGACGCCTCGGAGCGCCTGGCCGCCTACCAGTCGGTGTGCGCGCAGGCCAGGGTTCCCGGCCGCTGGGTGGGTACGGACGCCTGGACGGGAGAGGCCGGGGCCAGAGTTGCTCAGCGCCTGCTCGACAGCGGTCTGCCCGACGCCGTCTTCGCCGCCAACGATGACATCGCCCTGGGGCTGTGCCATGAGCTGCTCGCCGCCGGCGTGAGGATTCCCGATGACGTCGCCGTCGTCGGCTTCGATGACATCCCCCTGGCACGTTGGGCGACCCCATCCCTGTCCAGCGTCACGCAGGACTTCGACGCCCTGGGAAGGGCCGCACTGAGCCTGTCCGATGAGCTCATGGAGGGAGGCGCCCCTCGCAAGGTCACCCTGACCCCACAGCTGGTGATTCGAGACTCCTCGCCCGGTCAGTCGTCCGGGTGACATCGTCATAAGTGCGGGTGGGGGCTCCCTGTGCTCCAGGCAGCCCCCATCCGCATGGGCAGGTTCTTACGGCGCGGTTGTCTTCGGCACCACCCTGCAGAGACCGAACGCTCAGGTTCCAGACACGGTGGCCGTCGCGGTGTCCTCGCAGTCCACGCGCAGCGTGTAGAACCCGTAGGCGGCGACGATACTCAGGCAGACACCCACCGTCACATAGGAGAATGACGCTGAGGTGCGGTCCATGATCCACCCTTGAACCAGAGGCATCGTAGCGCCACCAATAATGGCCATGACCAGGCCGGCGGCCCCGAACTTAGTGTCCTCTCCCAACCCCTTGAGGGCCTCACCGTAGATGGTGGGGAACAGCAGCGAGATGCTGGCTGACATCATCGCCACTGCGACGGCTCCGGCAATATTAACACTCACCATCGCGAACAGTGACAGCCCGACACCGAACAGGCACATGACGATCATGAGCTTGCGGGCATCGAATCGTCCCATGAGCCCCACCATGAGAAAACGGAAGACCAGGAAGACAATGAGACTCGCCTGCAACCAGTATCCGGCGACCTTGTCCGACACCCCCAGAGCATCTGTGACGTAGTGAAGGGTGAAGGTCCAGATGCAAGTCTGAGCCGCAATGTTGAAGAACTGGGCAACGACCCCGAAGCTGTAGCGCTTATTGCCCAGCAGTCGCGTGAGCCGCCCACCCGATGAAGCCGTTTGCCCCGAGGTGGCCACAGGCGCTTCGGTCACCTTGACGAAGGCGATCGATACCGCCAGAGCGATGTAGAACAGGCTGAGTGCCACGAAGGGTCCCATGACGGCCTGCAGCTCGGAGGAGCGGGTGGACAGCAGCTCGGCCTCACTCATGGACGCTCGCTGCTCCGCCGTCGCGGGATTGACGTAGGGGAGGATGAGTGTCGTCGCAATCAGCACCCCAAGGTTGGATCCAATAGGGTTGAAGGCCTGCGCGAAGTTGAGGCGCCGCGTGGCATTGTGCTCCGGCCCCATCGACATCACGAAGGGGTTGGCACTCGTCTCCAGAATGGACAGCCCTGAGGCCAGGGTGAATAACGCGGCCAGGAACATCGAGTAGGTCATGACGTGGGACGCAGGAATGAACAAAAGTCCCCCCGCAGCGGCCAGGCCGAGTCCGATGAGGACCCCTCCCTTGTATCCCAGACGACTGTTGATGAAGGCCGCCGGGATCGCCAGGCAGAAGTAAGCCCCATAGTAGGCCGACTGCACCAAGGAGGACTGGGCATTGTTCATGGAGAAGACCGAACGGAAGACCTTGACGAGCGGTGCGGTCATGTCTCCAGCCATTCCCCACGCCGCGAAGCAGGAGACCAGCAGACAGAAGGGCAGCACCATGCCGGGATACAGGAACCCCCGCTTGGCCGTCCCCTCCCGGACGGGGGCCTCCTCAGCCACGGACTCACGGATCGCAGTCATCACAGCACGCCCTTCTTGAGAATGAGGTTGCCGTACAGGGCGGTCTCCCCGGTGAGGACGACGGCGTAGACGCTGGGGGTGTAGTCGTAGAAGGCCATGCGCTCAATCGTCCTGACGCTCACCGGTCCGGCATCCTTCTCGGCCTCGTTCCAGATCTGCTCATAGACGTCCCACACCGGAGGCCGAGGGTCGTCGCCCACCGTCTCCATGAGGGCCACCTGGTAGCTGCTGTAGCGGTCCAGGGGCATGAGCGTGAGGATGGACCTCAGCAGGTCGGGGATCCCCAAGCCGTCGGCCCGCACCGTAGTGGGGTGGAGGTGGTGCCCGGGGAAGTTCGCATCGGCCAGGAGAATCTCATCTCCATGGCCCATCTCGAGCAGGATCTTGACGAGTTCGGGTGACAGGTTGGCGGGAATGTTGCGGAGCATCGTTGCTCCTTTCGTGTGGTGGGTGTTCAGTTCAATGTGTGGTTGCGCTCGACGTGCCAGGCGGTCAGTCGGCGGTGGCGTTGCCCAGCCGTTCCCGCATGGCGTCGAAGGCGCCGGGATCGGCGATGGTCCCGGAGGCCTCGACCTCCACGGAGCCGACGCTGCGGCGCAGCACCTCACCGCGCGCGCTGGGGTCGAGGACCTCGGTGGCCTCGAGCTGGGCGAGAATATTGCCCAGGGCACTGGCCTCCGGCGTGCCCACGATGACCCGACGGTGGCAGGCCGCCGCCGTCATGGCCGGCAGGAGGCTGTTGCGAGCCCCGCCTCCCACCAGGTGGATCGGTGCCGCCGGATCCAGCTGGTCGCCGACGACGTCCTGCAGCCCCTGGGCGTAGGCGGCGTGGGCGCAGGCGAGCGACTCGAGGATGAGCCGGACCATCTGTGCCGGCCCCTCGGGAGCCACCTTGTAGTGACTGCGGCACCACTGGGCGATCTTGTCCGGCATGTCGCCGGGACTGGCGAAGAGCTCGTCATCGGGGTCGATGACGACCCCGAGGGAGGGGCACTCCCCTGCCGCCTCGACCAGCGCACCGGTATCGGGCTCGTTCCAGGAGCGCTGGCACTCCTGGAGCAGCCAAAAGCCGGTGAGGTTGCGCAGCAGCCGGATACCTCCGTCGGTGCGGACCTCGTTGGTCAGTCCGGCCCGCAGCGCCGCTTCATCCAGGACGGGACTGGGAACGGCGGCCCCGATGAGGCTCCAGGATCCTGAGGAGATGAACAGACGCACCTCGTCGCCGGCCAGACCGAGCGCGTGAACGGCACAGGCGGTGTCATGCCCGCCAGGACGCACGATGGTGATCCCCTCCGGGGTCGCGCCGGCCACCGTGGCGTCGTCGACGAGCGGGGGCATCCACTCCTCGGGGATCCCGGCGGCCTGGAGCACGCGAGCCGACCACTCGCGCGCCCCGGGTGAGGCGAGCCCAGTGGTCGAGGCGATCGCCCGCCCCGCCTGCACAGGGGCCCCGAGCAGGTGGGCCACGAGGTCGGGCAGGGGCAGGAAGCGATCCACGCGACCGATGAGGTCGGGCTCCTGCCTCAGGTCCGCGTAGAGCTGGTAGACCGTGTTGATCTGCTGGGGCAGGATGCCGGTCTCTTTCCAAGCCGTCTCCGCAGGCAGGGCGCGGTCCAAATCCGCGGCCCAGCGGGCCATGCGCCGGTCCCGGTAGGCGCGCGGGGCACGCAGCAGCTCTCCGCGTCCGTCGAGCAGGCCGTAGTCCACTCCCCAGGTGTCGATGCCGATGGAGTCGGGGACCCGCCCCAGGCGCTGCGTCGCCATGGCGATGCTCCGACGAACACCATCCATGATGCGCTCGAGATCCCAGGTGAGGGTGCCGCGGTCGTCCACCACCTGGTGGTGGAGGCGGAAGACCTCCTCGGTGCTGATGGTCCCCTGCCGGTAGGTCCCCAGGACCGCTCGCACGGAGCTGGAGCCGAGGTCGAGGGCAAGGGCGTGGTGCTCGTCGGTGCTCGTCATGACGGCGATCCTTCAGCGGTAGAGAGGACCGAAGGTGGCGCAGGCCCGGAAGTCGGCGCTCTCGGGCTCGGCGGTGCCGAAGGGCACCCACGCCTTGGGGCGCAGGATCCTCTCGGGCTCGACATTGTGCATGTAGACAGGAATGCGCAGCATCGAGGCCAGGGTGATGAGGTCGGCGCCGAAGTGCCCGTAGCCGGTGGCCGTGTGGTTGGCACCCCAGTTGGCCATCCAGTCGTAGACGGAGGTGAAGGCGCCCTGGCCGGTCAGGCGCGGGACGAAGAAGGTCGTCGGCCAGGTCGGGTCGGTACGGTTGACGATCTGGTCGCGCACGTCGTCGGGCAGCTCCACGGTCCAGCCCTCGGAGATCTGGAGGACCGGTCCCTGGCCGGCCACAAAGTTCAGGCGGGTCGCGGTGACGGGCATGCCGCCGGCGGTGGTGAAGTGCGTGGAGAAGCCGCCTCCGGGGAAGTACTCGCGGGTGGCGGCATGGAAGGTAGAGGCCTTCAGATCCGCCTCGATGTCCGCCTCGGTGATCTCCCACCAGTGCTTGATGATGGGGTTGCCCTCGGCATCCTTCTCCTCGCCGGTGGCGTTGAGGGTGGTGGCCCCGGAGTTGCGCAGGTCGATGAAGCCGTTCTCGGCGCGCCCCTCGAGCTTGTAACCGGTGACCCGCTCAACGGCCTCGGGGCTCCAGTAGGTGCGCACGTCGCTGAAGAGCTGGGGACGGTGAGTCAGGACGGAGTTGAAGAGCATGGCCACGGCGTTGCCGGCGTCGCCCTCCGTGGCGAAGACCTTCTCGGGCCGCTTGCCGTTCCAGTCGAAGGTGGTGTTGAGGAAGGTCTCGAGGATGTCGCCGTTGGGCTTGTAGTCGGTCCACTGACGCTGCCCCTGGAAGCCCGCCGCGATGGCGTCGTGGCCCTCGGCCTCCTCGACGAAGCCCAGCTCGGCCAGGGCGGGGTTGCCCTCCATGAGGTCGCGGCCGATGAGGAGCATCTTGATGCAGTAGTCGAACTGCTCGTCGTACTCCTCCTGGGTGAAGCGGTTGGCCTCGGGGTTGCGGTTCTCCCCGATGGTGAGGTGCTCCCGGGCCCAGGCCAGGGCGGTCTCGTACTCCTGGTGGTCGTAGATGCCGTGCGCGATACGGCGGTCGATCTCAATCATGTCGATGTACTCGGCCCGCATCCCCAGGTAGTCGACGAAGAACTGCTCCGGGACGCGACAGCCGGCGATCCCCATGGAGACGGTCCCGATCGAGAGATAGCTGCGCCCCTTCATGAGGCCGACCCCCAGGGCGGCTCGTACGTAGCGCAGAATGTTCTCGACGACGTCGTCGGTCAGGCCCGAGTCGTCGGCGTCCTGCACGTCGTGGCCGTAGATGCCGAAGCAGGGGATGCCCAGCATGTTGTAGGCGGCGGCCGCGGCGGCCAGGGTCACGGCCCCGGGACGCTCGGTGCCATTGAAGCCCCAGATGGCATGCGGGATGGAGGGGTCGAGGTCGAGGACCTCGGTGATGTAGTTCCAGGAGGCGGTGACGGTCAGGTCGGCGCACACGTTCTCGGTGCGGAACTGCTCCTTGCAGCGGTTGGCCTCAGCCACGCCCCCGATCGCGGTCTCGGAGACGACGCAGCGCACCGGGCTGCCGTCGGGGTAAGTCAGGCGCGAGGAGATGAGCTCGCCGACATCCTTGGCCAGCTGAGCGGTCTTGTCCTCAAGGGACTCCCTCACGCCACGACGACGTCCGTCAATGAGGGGACGGATTCCGATGGCGGGGTAGGACGCAGCGGACATGGCAAGTTTCCTTTCACTGGGCGACGATGACCAGGACCCACATCAATGTGAGCGCAAACATAGGATGGCCCCGACCGAGCGGTCATGTCAAGCATGAAAACAAAATCGCGAAATCATGGACATGAGAGCGCCAACATGAGACGATGCCTCGGTACCACTTCTGACGCAACGGGGCGCGCAGCGGTACGCCCCGGGGAAAGAGCCCATCATGCTTCTCAACGACGCTCGACAGCAGATCGCCGACGCCTGCTCCCACCTGTCCGACGACGGCCTGGTCGTCGGCACCGCGGGCAACCTGTCCGTCAGGGAGGGGGACCTGGTCGCCATCACCCCCTCGGGGCTGCCCTATCAGGAGATGCGCCCCGACCTGGTCGCCGTGGTCGAGTACGCCACCGGCAAGCAGGTCGAGGGGCCGCTCAAGCCCGCCAGCGAGCTGGACCTGCACCTGACCGCGCTGCGGGCGACCGGACAGATGTCGGTCGTGCACACCCACTCCTATGCGGCCACCACCGTGGCCAGCCTCGAGGGCGTGAGCGCACTCCCGGCCGTGCACTACTACATCTGCATGTTCGGTGGCAGCGACGTGCGGGTGGCCGACTACGCCATCTACGGCTCCCCCGAGCTGGCTGCCAATGTCGCCAAGGCCCTTGAGGGACGCACCGCGGCCCTCATGAGCAACCACGGCTCCGTGGTCACCGGCCCGGATCTACCCTCCACCTATGTCCTGGCCCAGGAGCTGGAGTGGGTCTGCGAGCTCTACCTGCGCACGCTCGCCGTCGGCAGCCCCAAGATCCTCACCGACGAGCAGATCGAGGCGGTCGCGTGCAAGATCCGGGACACCGGCTACGGTCAGCACGCCCCGGCCGAGGAGGGCTGAGCGCCGCGGCCACAGGGGACCGCGGCCTGCCAGCCGGGTAGGGTCTTCCCCATGACGAGGATCGTGGCCGGAACCGTGGGCGGACGCAGGATCGAGGTGCCCCGCTCCGGGACACGCCCCACCTCCGAGCGCGTCCGCGAGGCTCTTTTCGCCCGCCTGGACCACTACGGGGTGCTCGACGGCGCCCGGGTGCTGGACCTGTGCGCAGGCTCCGGCGCCCTGGGCCTGGAGGCCGCGAGCCGGGGAGCCGGCGAGGTCACGCTCGTGGACTCCTCGCGCGGTGCGTCGCAGACCTGCCAACGCAACATCCGCTCACTGGGCCTGAGTGGGGTATCGGCGGTGACCGCGAAGGCGGCCACCTTCCTGGCCGGCCCGGCAGGTACCCCGGCGGACCTGGTGCTGATCGACCCTCCCTACGAGCTGAGTGAGGAGGAGCTCACGGCGATCCTCACCCCCTTGGTCCGCAGTGAGGACCCGTGGCTGGCGCCGCGCACCATCGTCGTCGTCGAGCGCTCGACGCGCTCACCGGAACCCACCTGGCCGGCGGGGCTGGAGCGCTTCGCGGACAAGCGGTACGGCGAGACCACGATCTGGTTCGCCGAGCCGGCCTGAGCCGGGGACGCTCCTCGGCCCGTGCCCCGGTGCTTCAGGCTCTTTCGAGGAAGGCCTGAGACTCCTCATCGAGGCGCTCGACGATCGCTGCGGCCAGGGCCCGGTGGTCGCTCAGCTGAGGATCGGCGGCCACGATCCGCTCGGCCTGACGCCTCGCGGTGGCGATGAGGCGGGCATCGCGGGTCACGCGCAGAAGGTCCAGCCCGGAGGTGCGCCCCGACTGCGAGGCCCCCAGGACGTCACCCTCGCTGCGCAGCTCGAGGTCGGCCTCGGCCAGCGCGAATCCGTCCGTGGTGGAGGCGAAGGCCTTGAGCCGGTGGAAGGCGGTGGAGCCGACCTGTGCACCGGTGACCGCCACGCACAGGGACGTCCTGCTGCCACGTCCGACCCGCCCGCGCAGCTGGTGGAGCTGGGACAGTCCGAAGCGCTCGGCGTCCAGGATGACCATCATGGAGGCCTCGGGCACGTCCACCCCCACCTCGATGACGGTGGTGGACACCAGGACCGGGGTGGTGCCCGAGGCGAAGTCGGCCATGGCGGCCGCCTTGTCCTCACCGCTCATGCGTCCGGTGAGGCTCCCGACGCCGATGCCCCCCAGAGCGGGTTCACCCTCCAGTCGCTGCTTCCAGTCCTCGACGGCGGCCAGCGGGCGGTCGGGATCCTCCTCCACGAGCGCCTCCCGCCCCGGCCCGTCGTCGGTATCGACAGCCGCTGCGCCGTCAATCGGCGTCTGCCGGGGCTCGTCGTCGACCTCGATCCGTGGGCACACGACGTAGACCCGCCCCCCGGAGGCGACCTCCTCGGCGGCGCGGCGCCAGATGCCCCCCACCCAGGAGGTGCGCGACCACGGGACGAGGTGGGTGGGTACGGCGCTGCGCCCGGCGGGCAGCTCGTCCAGGACGGAGGTGGCCAGGTCTCCGAAGACCGTCATGGCGATGGTGCGCGGGATCGGGGTGGCGGTCATGACCAGGAGGTGGGGCGTGTGGGTCTGTCCGGTGGCCGGGTCGGTCAGACCGCCGCGCTCGCGCAGGGCGTCACGCTGGGCAACGCCGAAGCGGTGCTGCTCGTCGACGACGACCAGGCCGAGGAAGGGGATCTGCACCGTGTCGGACAGCAGGGCGTGGGTCCCCACGACGATCGCCGGCTCACCGGCGGCCAGCTCAGCGAGGATCCGACGGCGCTGAGCGGCGGGGGTGGAGCCGGTCAGCAGGTGGACGCGGGTGGCGCGTTCGGCGCCGCCAAGCATCCCGAGGCGGGCCATGGGCCCCAGGACCGCCTCCAGTGAGGAGTGATGCTGGGCGGCGAGGACCTCGGTGGGGGCCAGGAGGGCGGCCTGCCCGCCACCTCCGACCACCTGGAGCATGGCGCGCAGGGCCACGAGGGTCTTGCCGCTCCCCACGTCGCCCTGAAGAAGGCGCTGCATGGGAACGGTGCGGGCCAGGTCGGCGCTGATCTCCTCACCGACCCGCTCCTGCCCGGCGGTCAGGTCATAGGGCAGGCGGGCGTCGAGGTCCGCTCTCAGGGAGCCCTCCTCCTCCGGCACGGGCCAGGCGACCGCGGTGCGGGTCGCCTCGTGATGGGCTCGGCGCTGGGCCAGGGCGACCTGCAGGATGAGGGCCTCCTCGTGGCGCAGCCGTTTCCGGGCGGCCTTCCACTGCCCGGAGTCCTCGGGCCGGTGCACCCAACGGTAGGCGGTGTAGGCGTCGACCAGCTCCGCCTCGCGCAGCAAATCCTCAGGGAGGGGGTCGGCGACATCGCCCGGCTCCAGCTGGTCCAGGACGCTGCGCACCGCCTTGGCCACCAGCCAGGAGGGGAGGGCCTCCGTGCCGGGGTAGATGGGCATGGGGCGGGCCAGCAGGGCCTCGCGCTCGTCCTCATCGAGCTCGTCGAGGACGTACAGGCGTGGGTTGGACAGCTGCTTGCGTCCGCGGTGGAGTCCCACCTTGCCGCTGAGCAGGACGGTGGTTCCGGGGGCCAGCTGGGCGGCTCGGGCGCGCATCTGGCCGGCCGCACCGAACTGGACGAGGTCCATGGTGGAGGCGCCGTCGGTGACGGTGGCCTCCATGAGGGCCGGGACCCGTCCGGAGCGGGTGCGCCGGGAGGAGGCGCGCACGACCTGGGCCTGGATGGTGGCCTGCTCGCCCTCGACGAGGGTGCGCATGTCGGTCAGCTCTCCCCAGGTGTCGTAGCGCCGGGGCAGCAGGCGCAGCAGATCCGCCCCAGTCTCCACCCCCTGCTTGGCGAGCTGTGCGGCCGTGCGCTTGCCCACGAGCCGGGTCACGGGACGCTCGAGCAGGCCGACGCTGCCGGGACGGGGCGTGCGGGTTGAGCGATCAGACGATCCGGACACGGCCCCACCCTATGACGAAGGAGCCTGGGAGCCCTTCATGACCCGAGGCGCTTGCATATACGGGCGACCTCGAAGCATGGCAGCACGCAGGGAGGGTTACTCGATGGCGATGAGGACGTCTGGGTGCTCCTGGCCGCCGGCATGGACTGCGACCTCCACGTCCTCACCGACCACGTGCCCCCGGGCCCCCACCGCCGCGCTGGCGGCCAGGGCACCGACGTCGCGGCCGGCATTGCGGCCGGTGATGACGGTGAGCAGCTCATCGGAGGGCCGCAGCGCCGAGGCCACGGCGCGAGCCACGGCCTCACCGTCGGCCTGGGCCCCGTTGAGGGCGATGGTGCGCAGCCCCGCGGCGGCGCTCCAGGCGCGGCGGGCCAGCTCGGCCAGCTCTGCCTCCTCGCCCCTGCCGGCAAGGGCCACCGCGGCGGCCAGGACCCGGGCCTCGTCGTCGGTGTCGCACACGAGGAGCTGAATGCCCTCGGCCTCATAGCGCTCCGAGGACACCCCGGCGCGGGCGGTCTCTCGAGCGGCGTCCGTCTTGCGGGTGGCACCCACCGGAGGGCGGACGGTGGAGACGGCGGAGCGGGCCGCCAGGAAGCGGGCGGCGTCGTGGGCCGCCTCGGTGCAGGCGGCGTCACAGGGCAGCACGATGACCTGGGAGGACCCCAGGTCCGCGGCAGCGCGGGCGATCCCCTCCCGATCCGGGTTGAGGACGACGGCGGCGCCGGAGCGGGCGAGCTGCTCGATGAGCCCGGGAGCCCGGGTACAGGCGATGACACCGACGCCGGACTGCCGTGAGCGCACAGCTAGATGCGGGGCCTGCGCCGGTGCGGGACGGGGGGCGGCCGCCTGAGAGGGGTGCATGCGCACCGACTGCGCCTTGCGCTCGGCCCGGCGCGCGGCCAGTCGCTCGAAGGAGACCACGTGCCCCGTGGGGTCGGAGTCGAACGCCTCCCACGGGGAGGGCGGCTCGTCCGTGGGGTTCACCAGGGCTGTGGGATGGAGGTGGTGGATGCAGATCTGCCGGGCGCGGCCCGCATGCGGCAGTGCGGCACGCGGCGTGTCGGTGTGGACGTGGACCTGGTAGAGGCCTACCCCCAGGGCGTCCGGGGTGCCGACGACGCCCACCGAGTCGCCGATGCGCTCCAGGTCCCGACGCAGCTGACCGGCCTGGACCGCGGTCGCCTCCAGCAGGTACATCACCTCGAACTCGCCGGTGGACATGCCCAGGGGGTCGGGACCGACGCTGTGCGGCACCCCGCCGGCGGCCAGGTCGGTGAGCATCTGGCGGGCGACGGCGGTGTAGGGGGCGTGCTCGTCGGCGTCCTCGTGGCCCTGGCGCAGCTCTGGGGCCTCGGTCGCCCCACGGCCGTCGTCCTGCATCGCGTCAATGGTGTCCGACAGGCAGGTCAACAGCAGCATGAAGGCCGCTCCCCCCGCATCCACCGGGCCGTGTCCGAGGCCGGAGGTCTCCACAACGGACTCCTGGGCGCCGAAGGCGGCCGCGGCGGCGATGAGGCTCAGGGTCGCGGGCGAGCTCGCCGTCGCCTCCTCCAGGGCGGAGCGGGCCGCCGTGGCCGCGTCCCGGGCGACTGACAGCAGGGTCCCAGAGACCGGGCGGGAGACCGCGGCCCAGGTGGTGTCTGCCATGGCCTCGTAGACGTGGACGAGCTCGACGGGACGCAGGCCGGTGGGATCGGGGGCCTCGGCGCAGACGTCTGCGAAGGCGGCCAGGGCCTGGGAGATCAGAAGACCCGAGTTCCCTCGGGCTCCCCGGACGGCGCCGTCGGCTGCGGCCCGGGCCACCTGGGCGGCATCCGCGGCCCGGCCCAGGCGATGGAGGGCGTCGGAGGCCGAGCGCAGGGTGAGCAGGACGTTGGTTCCGGTATCCGCGTCCGGTACGGGGAAGACATTGAGGACATCGACCAGATCCCGGGTCTGATCGGCAACGATCTCGGCCAGCGCGATCCAGCGCCGCACTGCGGCCCCCTGCAGCACATGGGTCCCTGAGACAGGGGTAACGGGGCGGTGTCCTTGAGACTGCGCCATCTTCGCCTCCCCTGGGTCCTGGCTACGACCAGCACACCATGTGTGTCACGCTGCGAACACCCTCTGTTCCATTGCATGATCTGCATATGTGCAGGCGTTCAGCGAGCCTGGTTCATGGCTGGGCCGAGCCTTCGGTTTGATATGTGGTTTTAGAGTACCGTCCCAGGCACATTCCTCCCACCGGAGCGAGGTGCCGGCGCAAGGACCACGCTCTGGGCGACACGGAACCGAAGGGGTACTCGGGCCACCGGCGCGCTGGTCAGGCCGCTACCACCGCACCCACCTGGGACACACGACCCACAAGCAGTGAAATACAACACATTGCAGACCTAGTCCGCCCTTACTCACCAAGCACCACACCGAGCAGCATGTGCCCGAACGCACGCCAAGGCAGCTTGGGGCGCCGCACACGGGTCCGCTATTGTGTTCGGGTTGCCCGGCGCCCCGCGCCTGGGCGGTAAGACCTGGCGCCAGGCATCAGCCTGAGCGTTGAAGCATTGAAGATCAGGAGTGAGACCGTGGCTGCTGTGTGCGACGTTTGCGGCAAGGGCCCCATCTTCGGCAAGAGCGTCTCGCACTCCCACGTGCGGACCAACCGCCGGTGGAACCCCAACATCCAGCGTGTGCGTGCTCTCGTGGGCGGCGCCCCCAAGCGCCTCAACGTGTGCACGTCCTGCCTCAAGGCCGGGAAGGTGACGCGCAACATCTGAGCGCATCATCTCGAGTCCTTCGAGCACGAGGCCGCCGCTGCGCAAGCAGTCGGCGGCCTTTGTCGTACCCCGTGTCCCTCAACGGGTGACGACCCGTCATGTGTGGGAGAAGTGGTCCCACCCGGTGTGCTCCTGCGCGGGTTCTCCCGCCAGCAGGACACCCGGTCGGTGCCCCAGCACCCGGCCCGGTGAGGACTGCAGGCTCAGGACCCGGCCGATCACACGGGCGCCGGTGGGCAGCCGATCAAGGGCGTGTGCCGGGACGGTGGCGAGCAGTCCGTGGTCCTCTCCCCCGGTGAGCAGCCAGCTGCGGGCCAGGGCGTGAGCGGCCGATCCGTCACCGCCGCTCACGAGCGCGGCCACCGGCTCGAGGAAGGACGCGTCCGGCAGGTCGCCGGGATCATCGAGGTCGATGACGACGCCGCTGGCGCGGGCGATCCGACCGGCATCCCGCAGCAGCCCGTCGGAGACGTCCAGCATGGAGGTGGCGCCGGCCAGCGCCAGCTCTCGGCCCGCGGCCAGGGGCGGGGCGGGGGCGCGGAAGGCCTCGATGCAGGCCCACGCCTGCGGGTGCTCCTGACCCGAGGGAATAACGGCTCCCCAACCTGATGCGCAGTCAGAGCCCGCGCTGAGCAGGGCGAGCCCCGCCGCGCTGCGCCCCAGGGTTCCAACGTGCACAACGGCATCGCCGGGCCGGGCTCCGCTTCGCAGAACCGGGGCCCTGCCCTCGAGGTCGCCCAGGACCGTGACGGACACGATCAGCGAGTCGCCGGCGCTGAGGTCACCGCCCACGACGCCCGCCCCGCAGGGCTCGCAGCCCTGGGCCAGTCCTTGGGCGAAGTCCCGTACCCAGCCAACCGGGGTGGACGCAGGCATGACCAGGCCGACGACGAGCGCGACGGGCCTGGCCCCCATGGCGGCGGCGTCGGCCAGATTCTGGGCCGCGGCCCTGGCGCCGACGTCGCGGCCCGTGGACCAGTCTGTGCGGAAGTGGCGTCCCTCGACCAGGACGTCGGTGCTCACGGCCGTGCGCGAGTCGGGGAAGGACAGGACCGCGCAGTCGTCCCCCGTGCCGACGGGGGTCTGCGGGCCGCGCGGCAGAAGGGGGGTGATGACGGCGAGGAGCTCCTCCTCGCTGAGGTCACCGACCCGCGCGCCCTGCTCCGCCGCCTCTGCGCCGGCCGGAGCCGGCTCAGCGGTTGACATCGGTGGAGCGGGCCACAGCCAGCTCAATGAGCTCGGAGACCAGCTCGGTGTAGCCCAGGCCGGAGACCTGCCACATGTAGGGGTACATGGAGAAGGGGGTGAATCCGGGCATCGTGTTGATCTCGTTGACCACCGCCTCACCGGCATCGGTGAGGAAGAAGTCCACGCGGGCCAGTCCCTCGCAGCCAAGCGCCTCGAAGGCCCGAGCCGCGGTGTCCATGAGGAGATCGCGCGCCTCGGGGCTGATGCGCGCCGGGCACACCATGGCCACGGCGTCGTGGGCCAGGTACTTGGTCTCGTAGTCGTAGAACTCGCCGGCGCCCTGGGAGGCGTCCATGGCGATCTCGCCGGGCTCGGCCACCCGGGGGGCGTCGTCGCCGCGGCCCTGAAGGACGGCGACCTCGACCTCGCGTCCCACGATGCCGCTCTCCACGAGGACCTTGGGGTCGACCGCGCGGGCCGCCTCGATGGCCCCGGCCAGGTCCTCGGGGCGGTCGACCTTGCTGATGCCCAGGGAGGAGCCGGCGCGGGCGGGTTTGACGAACAGTGGGTAGGTCAGGGACCGGCAGGCCTCCAGGATCGCCTCGGGGTCGCGCTTCCAGGCATGGGGGCCGACGACGACGTGCGGCGCTGTGGCGATGCCCGCGGCCCCCAGGAGCACCTTGGTGACCTGCTTGTCCATGCCCGCGGCACTGGCCAGCACCCCGCAGCCGACGTAGGGAATGCCCATCATCTCCAGCATGCCCTGGATGGTTCCGTCCTCGCCGTAGGGCCCGTGCAGCAGCGGCAGGACGACGTCAACATGTCCCAGGGCCTCAGGCCCCGTGGGGCCGAGGACCGTGAGCTCGCCGCCTCCCAGGGGTGCGGTGAGTCTCCCCTGCCCCAGGCCCTCGGCGGTGATGGTCACCGGCGGCCGGTTGTCGCTGAGCTCGAGGGCGGCGGGATCGTCCTCGACGAGCAGCCACTGGCCCTCGGGGGTGATGCCCACCGGAAGGACCTCGTAGCGGTCGCGGTCGATGGCTGACAGGACACCGGCGGCGGTGGCGCAGGAGATCGTGTGCTCACCGCTGCGTCCGCCGAAGACGACGGCAACACGCACGGTGGACTTGTGAGAACTGGGCACGGAGGAGCCGGTTTCCTGGAGGGCTGTCATAGGTCCCACGCTACCGCGCTGCGCCCCACATGCTGATAATGCACAACGAACCCGGGATAAAGCGGGCCTCCACACCCCTGGAAGGCTAGGCCTGCGACGGTGCCGCATGCACGCCCTCGGCCTTGCGGGGACGAGCCAGCAGCGCGTCAGTGACCTGTGCAACGCTGGCGGCGCCCTCGACGACGGTGACGACCCCGGTGGTGATGGGCATGTCCACGCCGTGGGCCCGGGCCAGGTCCAGGACGGCGCGGGCCGACTTGGCGCCCTCGGCCACGCCCCGGGAGGCCGCAGCGGCCTCGGCCACGCTCATCCCCTCGCCGAGGTGGCGGCCGAAGGTCTGGTTGCGGCTCAGGGGCGAGGAGCAGGTGGCCACCAGGTCCCCCATGCCGGCCAGCCCGGAGAAGGTCTCCGGGCGAGCCCCGAGCTTGAGGCCCAGCCGGGTGATCTCCACCAGGCCCCGGGTGATGATCGTGGCCTTGGAGTTGTCCCCCAGGCCCCGGCCTGCGGCCGCGCCGACGGCCAGGGCGATGACGTTCTTGACCGCCCCGCACAGCTCGACGCCCAGGACGTCGGTGTTGGTGTAGGGACGGAAGGTGCCGGTGGCGCACAGGGAGGCGATCCGGGCGGCGACCTGCTCGTCGTCGGCGGCCACGACGGTGGCGGTGGGCTGGCCCGCAGCGATCTCGTCGGCGAGGTTGGGGCCGGAGACGACCACGACGCGGGAGGAGTCGATGCCCAGGGCCTCAGCCAGGACCTCGCTCATGCGCAGCCCGGTACCCAGCTCGATGCCCTTCATGAGGGAGACGGCCACGGCGTCGTCGGCCAGGGCGCCCCTGAGGGGCTCCAGGACCCTCCGGGCCTCCTGGGAGGGCACGGCCACGACGACGATGCTCGCCCCCGTGACGGCCTGGGCCAGGTCGGTGGTCGCCTTCAGGCCCTGGGGCAGGCGGTGACCGGGGACGTAGCGCTCGTTGGTGCCGGCGTTGATCTCCTCGGCCACCTCCCGGCGCCGGGCCCAGATCGTCGTGGGGGTGCCGGTCTGGGCCAGGAGGCTGGCGAAGGTGGTGCCCCAGGCTCCTGAGCCGATGACGGCAGCGGCCGGGCGCAGCGGCGCACTCGTTGCGGGGTCGACGCCGTTCACTGGCCCTCCTCCTGAGTGTCCGCCTCGGGCAGCGGGTCGGGGCGGCGCACACCGATCTTCCCCTTGCCGGGGTCGCCGTCGTAGTGCATGTCGAAGGGGCGGGGGGCCTTCTCCCCGCGGAGCTCCTCAACCAGGGCAGTGATGGCCCGCATGATCTCGGCGGTGCAGGCGCGCACGGCCTCGCGGTCCTGGGTGTCCTGCCCGAAGCGGGACAGGTCCATGAGCTCACCGATGGTGACGCGCACGTCCTTACGGGGGAAGGGGTGGAAGGAACGCCCGTAGGTGTCCAGGATCTCGTGGGCCCCCCACTGCCCCATGGGCAGGACGGGGGCGCCACTGGTCATGGCCAGCCGGGCCGCCCCGGTCTTGGCCACCATCGGCCACTTGAGGGGGTCGCGGGAGAGCGTGCCCTCGGGGAAGATCATGATGGCGCCGCCGTCGGCCAGGACCTCACTGGCGGCCTTGAGGGCCGTGGCCGCGTTCTGGGTGCCCCGTTGGACCGGGATCTGGCCGCCGGCCCGCAGGATGGAGCCGAGCACCGGTACCTTGAACAGGGTGGACTTGGCCAGCGAGTAGACGGGGACATCGGCATCGACCAGGGCTCGCATGGCCGTGAGCGAGTCGAGGTCGGTCAGGTGGTTGGCCACGGCGATGAAGCCGCCCTCGCGGGGGATGTTCTCCAGGCCGCTCACCGACTGCCGGGAGACCATCTTGAGGAACGGGATGATCGCCCCGCGCGCGGCGAAGCGGTAGAACGGGGTCATGGGACGTGTTGCAGGCACGGGTGAACTCTATCCGCTTCAGCGCTCTGAACGCGGCTGTCCGAGCCGGGCCCGCCGCCCGCACGGGCCCCCGCCTCGCGAATCCACGGGCAGGGGCCGGCCCGCCTCAGGCCAGGCGGGTGACGGCGGCGTTGAGGGACTCCAGCTTGGACATGAAGTGCTCGTAGCCGCGGTCGATGAGGTTGACGCCCTCGACCCGGCTGGTGCCCTCGGCGGTCAGGGCCGCGATGAGGTGGGAGAAGCCGCCGCGCAGGTCGGGCACGACGATGTCGGCACCGGTCAGCGGCGTGGGCCCGGAGATGACCGCGGAGTGGTAGAAGTTGCGCTGGCCGAAGCGGCACTCGGTGCCACCCAGGCACTCGCGGTAGACCTGGATGGTGGCCCCCATCTTGCACAGGGCGCCGGTGAAGCCGAATCGGTTCTCGTAGACGGTCTCGTGGACGATGGACAGGCCCTGGGCCTGGGTGAGCGCCACGACGAGGGGCTGCTGCCAGTCGGTCATGAAGCCGGGGTGGACGTTGGTCTCCACCACGATCGACTTCAGGTCACCGCCGGGGTGGTAGAAGCGGATGCCCTCATCGGTGACGTCGAAGGCGCCCCCCACCTTGCGGAAGGTGTTGAGGAAGGTGGTCATGTGACTCTGGTGGGCTCCACGCACGAACACGTCCCCGCGAGTGGCCAGGGCGGCCGAGGCCCAGGAGGCGGCCTCGATGCGGTCCGGCAGGGCCGAGTGGGTGTAGCCGCACAGCTCGTCGACGCCCTCGACGTGGATGGTGCGGTCGGTGTCCACCGAGATGATGGCGCCCATCTTCTGCAGGACGTCGACCAGGTCCATGATCTCGGGCTCGACGGCGGCGTTGCGCAGCTCGGTCAGTCCGTGCGCGCGCACAGCGGTGAGCAGGGTCTGCTCGGTGGCTCCGACCGAGGGGTAGGGAAGCTCGATGACGGTGCCCTTGAGACCGTTCGGCGCGGTGAGCCGGATGCCCTGGGCCTGCTTGTCGACCGCGGCGCCGAACTGGCGCAGGATCTCCAGGTGGAAGTCGATGGGGCGGTCACCGATACGGCACCCACCCAGGTCGGGGATGAAGGCCTCCCCCAGGCGGTGCAGGAGCGGACCGCAGAAGAGGATCGGAATACGCGAGGAGCCGGCGTGCGCGTCAATGTCGGCCATGTGGGCCGACTCGACCTTGGACGGGTCCAGCTGGAGGATGCCCTCGCGCTGGTCATAGTCGATGCTCACGCCGTGCAGGCTCAGCAGCCCCGAGACCACGTCGACGTCACGAATGAGCGGGACGTTGCGCAGCACTGAGGGAGTCGACCCCAGCAGCGCTGCCACCATCGCCTTGGGAACCAGGTTCTTGGCTCCGCGGACGGTGATCTCACCAGTCAGCGGGCGACCACCCTCGACCTGGAGCAGACCGTCGACCATGCACACCTCCATGCGTCATCTGGGCGTGCCGCGCGCGTGAGCCGCTCACCCATCCCCGCGCAGGCGCGCGAGGCCGTCCCAGCATAAGCGCACCGAAGGGGCTCCCAGGACCTTTTTCAGGGCCGTATCAGGTGGCCTTCGACTCACAGAAAGTCCCGATTAATCCCACTCGACACCGTGCCAATACCGATGAAACTCGCAGGATGGGCTCGTCCGCGCCCCCGTTACCAGCTCTCCCGGCCCCACTCAGGACCGGGGCATATCCGCGGCCCGGGCCGAGACGACCTCCTGGGCCGGCAGGTGCCTGGCCGGCAGGGTGCGCGGCTTGAAGGCCGGGCGGGCCTCCTCGTAGGCGCGGATGGCGTCCTCCTGGGTGAGGGTCAGGGAGATGTCGTCGAGCCCCTCCATGAGAATCCAGCGCACGTAGTCGTCGATGGAGAAGGCGCAGCGGAAGGAACCGGCCTCGACCGTGCGGTTCTCCAGGTCCACCGTCACCTCGGTGCCCGGCTCGGTCTCAAGGATCTTCCACAGCTGCTCGCAGTCCTCCTGGGAGACCACGCCGGCCACCAGTCCCTGCTTGCCGGCGTTGCCGCGGAAGATGTCGGCGAAGCGCGGTGCCAGGACGACCTTGAAGCCGTAGTCCTTGAGCGCCCACACGGCATGCTCCCGCGAGGAGCCCGTGCCGAAGTCGGGACCGGCGACGAGCACCGAGGCCCGCTTGTAGGCCTCCTGGTTGAGGATGAAGTCGGGCTCACCGGCCCGCCAGGAGGCGAACAGGGCGTCGTCGAAGCCCGTGCGGGTGATGCGCTTGAGATACACCGCCGGGATGATCTGGTCGGTGTCGACGGCGCTGCGCCGCAACGGGGCGCCGATGCCGGTGTGTCGGATGAACTTGTCCACGGTCTTTGAGCTCCTTGCCTCTACTCGGCCCCTACCGGGCCTGTCCTCGCCTGTATGCCTTCATCTCCTGCGCGCCAGCCCCTACTGGACGGTTGCCTCAGGCGCGGCGGAGACCGGCGCAATCGCCGAGACCGTCGGGATATCACCCGAGTCCTGCGCGACCTCGGGACGCGGCGGCAGGTCCCCCGGGGCCGACAGCGCCCCGCGCACGGCGGTGGCCGCGGCGACGACGGGCGAGACGAGGTGGGTCCGTCCGCCCTTTCCTTGACGCCCCTCGAAGTTGCGGTTGGAGGTGGAGGCCGCACGCTCCCCGGAGGAGAGCTTGTCGGGGTTCATAGCCAGGCACATGGAGCAGCCGGCGTTGCGCCACTCGGCGCCGAAGCTCGTGAAGATCTGGTCCAGGCCCTCTGCCTCGGCCTGCAGACGCACCCGGGCCGAGGCCGGCACCACGAGCATGCGCAGCCCCTCGGCCTTCTTGCGCCCGCGCACCACCTCGGCGGCGGCCCGCAGGTCCTCGATGCGGCCGTTGGTGCACGAGCCGATGAAGACGGTGTCAACCTTGATGTCGCGCAGAGGCGTTCCCGGAACGAGGTCCATGTACTCCAGGGCCCGTTCGGCGGCCAGCCGCTCGGTGGCGTCGGCGATGTCCTCGGGGTCGGGGACCCGCGCGGACAGTGGCAGACCCTGTCCGGGATTGGTCCCCCAGGTGACGAAGGGCTCGATGTCCTCGGCCTGCAGCACCACCTCGGTGTCGAAGACTGCGTCGGGATCGGTGCGCAGGCTGGACCAGTACTCCACGGCGGCGTCCCAGTCCTCGCCGACGGGGGCGTGAGGACGGCCCTTGAGGTAGTCGAAGGTGGTCTGATCCGGGGCGATCATGCCGGCCCGGGCCCCGCCTTCGATGCTCATGTTGCAGATCGTCATCCGGGCCTCCATCGAGAGCTGCTCGATGGCCCGCCCGCGGTACTCGATGACGTGCCCCTGGGCCCCGTTGGTACCGATCTTGGCGATGATGGCCAGGATGATGTCCTTGGCCCCGCTGCCCGAGGGCAGGTCCCCGTCAATGGTGACGCTCATCGTCTTGAAGGGGGCGATGGGCAGGGTCTGGGTGGCCAGGACGTGCTCGACCTGGGAGGTGCCGATGCCGAAGGCGAGGGCCCCGAAGGCGCCGTGAGTGGAGGTGTGGGAGTCGCCGCAGACCACGGTCATGCCGGGCTGGGTCAGGCCCAGCTGCGGGCCGACGGCGTGGACGATTCCCTGGTCGGCGTCCCCCAGGGAGTGCAGCCGCACCCCGAACTCGGCGCAGTTGGCGCGCAGGGTCTCGATCTGAGCACGGCTGGTGACATCGGCGATCGGCAGGTCGATGTCCACAGTGGGGGTGTTGTGGTCCTCGGTGGCGATCGTCAGGTCGGGGCGACGCACCGGGCGTCCGGCCAGACGCAGCCCCTCGAAAGCCTGGGGGCTGGTGACCTCGTGGACCAGGTGAAGGTCGATGTACAGCAGGTCGGGGGCGCCGTCGCTACCCTTGGACACCACATGATCGCGCCAGACCTTCTCGGCGAGAGTCATTCCCATCGACTTCATCCTCTCAGCAACAGTGTTCCCGATCCGCCCGCACTCAGCAGCGCCCGACGACGCCACTGACTCGCGCAGACCGCACGAGGCGGCCGCGCCGCACCCAAGGCCATAGCCTTGGCCTGAAGGATGCTGACACTGCGCCGCTTCCCTGGCGGACCCTAACTTGAAATCTCATACCTTGAAATGCCAGTATCAGATTATGGACAGCCCCTCAGAGAACTCCCCGGAGAACGACAGCAGCGGCGTCGGCGTCATCGACAAGGCGGCCCTGGTGATGAGTGCACTGGAGTCGGGGCCGGCGACCCTGGCCCAGCTCGTGTCCACCACTCACCTGGCCCGGCCCACGGCTCACCGCATCGCGGTCGCCCTGGAGTTCCACCGCCTGGTCACTCGCGACTCCCAGGGACGCTTCATCCTGGGCCCCAGGCTCACCGAGCTGGCCAGCGCCGCAGGAGAGGACCACCTCCTGTCCGCCGCCGGACCAGTCCTGGCGGCCCTGCGCGACAAGACCCACGAGTCGGCGCAGCTCTACCGCCGCCAGGGAGACGTACGCATCTGCGTGGCCAATGCCGAGCGCCCGATCGGGCTGCGCGACTCCATTCCCGTGGGCGCCACCATGTCCATGCAGGGCGGCTCGGCGGCCCAGGTGCTTCTCGCCTGGGAGGAGCCCGACCGCCTACACCGCGGCCTGGTGGGGGCCCGCTTTACCGCCACCATGCTCTCGGCGGTCCGACGTCGAGGGTGGGCTCAGTCAGTTGGGGAGCGCGAGCCCGGGGTCGCCTCCGTCTCGGCGCCGGTACGCGGCCCCGGGGGCAAGGTGGTGGCCGCGATCTCGATCTCCGGCCCTATTGAGCGCATGGGGCGTCAGCCCGGCAGGGTTCACGGACACGTGGTCATGGCCGCGGCGCGCAGGCTCTCCGAGGTGCTCACCGACGCCAGTGCCGTCTGACGGGAGTCGCACCTCATCCCCATCTCCGCGCCAACTGCGGCACCCGCTGCCCCTCAGGCGCCGGCCAGGGCGATGGCGCGCCGGTAGGCATCGACGTGCATCTGCACCACAGCGCCCCACTCGGCCAAGGGGGCGACCTCGTAGTTGTGGGTCTTGATACGTTCGAGCAGCTCGTCGTCCCCCAGGAGAGTGGCGAGCTCGCGGCCCAGACCGGCGTCGTCGTCAGCGAGGAGGCCATCGACTCCGTCGGTGATGAAGTCGCGCACTCCGCTGGAGCGCCGAGCGACGACGGCCAGCCCCGCACTGCGAGCCTCCAGGGTGGAGATACCGAAGGACTCGGCGGGCGATGTCTGCAGGTAGATGTCTGCGCGCGTGAAGGCCTGGGCGAGCTCAGTGCGCTCGACGCGCCCCACGAGCTCGATGCGGTCGGCCAGGCCGGACTCGGCGACCTCATGGGTGAGTCGCTCACGCAGCGGGCCGTCCCCGTAGATCTTGAGGATCGCATCGGTGCCGGGGGTGCTCCTGACGGCCTGAGCGAAGGCGCGCACGACCTGCAGGGGGCGCTTGCGCTCCACCCACCGCAGGGAGGCCACGACCGTGACCGGCCGGTGAGGTCGTCGTTCCTGGGGACCGGGGCGCTCCAGGCGCCAGTCCTCGACAGTGATGCCGTTGGGCAGAACGGTGACGGGATCGTGAGCGCCGGCGCGGCGAACCTGGGCGGCGAGCATGGAGGACACGGCCGTCAGGTCGGCGCAACTGCGCTGCCACAGCCGCACGGGGCTGACAGATCCCAGCGCTCCGGCCACGCGCGCCCAGGACCCCAGGACGCAGTGGAAGGTGACGGCCAGTGGGAGCCGCGCTCGCTGGGCCGCCGCGATTCCGGACCAGGCGAAGGGCGAGACGACGCCGACGTGGGCGTGAACGACGTCGGGGCGCAGGCGGGACAGGAGGTCGTCGAGCTCACGGCCGGCTCGAGGATGAACGGGCAGCTCACTGGGCAGGTGCGCGGTGGTGCGGTAGACGGGGAAACCATCGACCCTTTCGACGCTGCGGCCACGACCGTCACCGACTGGCGTGGCGGTGACGACGGCGGGCTCGTGGCCGGCCAGCCTCAGGTTGCGGGCGAGATCCCGCACCTGAGTCTCGATGCCGCCCAGCCTGGGCGCATAACAGTCGGAGACGATGAGGACGCGCATTGCCTCAGTCTGCCACGTCCTGCTTGGGCGCATGTCCCTGACGGAACCCTCACACCGCGTGGGCCCTCGTCGGCCGGTGACGTCAGCTGGTCGCCTCGGCACTGCGCAGCGCGGCGATGGCCTTCTCGAAGTCCTCCAGGGAGTCGAAGGAGGAGTAGACCGAGGCGAAGCGCAGGTAGGCGATCTGATCCAGCTCACGCAGAGGGCCCAGGATCGCCAGCCCGACGTTGTGGGAGTCGACGATCGCCTGGCCTCCGGCGCGGATGGCCTCCTCAACCTGGTGCGCCAGAAGCGCGAGCTGATCGTCGGAGACGGGGCGTCCCTGGCAGGCTCGCCTGACCCCGACCACGACCTTGTCCCGACTGAAGGGCTCGACGACGCCGGAGCGCTTGCGGACCGACAGGCTGGCGGTCTCCAATGTGGTGAATCGACGCCCGCACTGCTGACACTCACGACGACGACGGATGGAGGTGCCGTCCTCAGCGGTCCGGGAGTCGACAACGCGCGAGCCGTCATGACGACAGAAGGGGCAATGCACGCCTACAACCTCCGAACTCACTGGACTACGTGTCAGTCCATCGGAGAGTAAACGCCCGGCGGGCCGCCCCGCAAGCCCACCTCCAGGGGCGACCCCCGCACCGGTTCTCACGCCGTAGGAATCTCAAGCGTCTGCCCGGCACGGATGGTGGTTCCCTTCAGGTCATTGAGCTCGGCGATCCGGGCCACCATCCCCGGGACGTCCGCGGTCCCGCTCGCCTCGGCGATGTCCCACAGGGACTGACCGGGACGAACCACCGTCGTTGTGGTATCCGCAGGCACCTGCGCAACCGCCGTGGCGGGGCCCGCCCAGGCCATGCCCGCCAGGGCCCCGATGGCCAGTCCGCAGCAGGCGAGCACGAGGGCCGCGGCAACGACCGCAAGACCGCCACGAAGAAGCCGCAGCCCCACTGGGGAGCGCACCTCCGTCTCCGCCACCTCCCGCGGGCGGGATGGGACGGACTCGCTCTTGCTAGGACGCCGAGCGGCGCCGCCTGTCCGGTCCTCCTCCTGCAGGGCGCTACGTCGCAGCCCGGCGGCCCGCACCGCCGGATGCTGCGGGGCCAGCCTCTCCAGCTCTAAGCGACGGCCTCGCAGGGCAGCGGGCGCCGCGGGGCGACGCATTGGCGGCACCGCCGGCAGCACTGGGACACGAGCGGATGCGGACACGGGGCGCTGCGCGCCCTCGACGCTACGCCGCACAGGAGCCTCGGGGACAAAGTCGTCAGTGACCAGCCGCAGCCGGGGCCGACGGGAGAGCTGCCCGCCAGCCCGGCCGCTGGCCGACACGGCGACGGGCTCAACACTCCGAGTCCGAGAAGCCTGACGGGACGGGAGCGGGATGGCGATGGCACTCACGGCAACCTCCTGAACACGTGTTCGACGAACGTTTGTTCGATACATTAGCGCCTGAGGAGCAACACGTCCAGCACGTCTTCGAACATGTGTTTGAATCGTGGTCGCGTCGCCGGTAGGCTGGTCGTGTCCAAGACGATCACGGACCACCGACATCTATTCCGCGCCCTTGACGCCCCCGGGCCTGAGGGTTGTCCGGCAGGGAGGGCCAGGACTATGAGCACCACAGCACGCCAGGGCGACTCATCGACCCCGATGCCGCACGCCGGAGCCGGCGGTGCTGAGCAGATCAGTGCAGAAGCGGCCATGGAGGCCGTCAACGACCTCGACAAGCGCGCCCGCGCGGTCTATGAGGCCGTCCGCGCGGCCATCGCCGCCCATGGCTACCCGCCCTCACTGCGTGAGATCGGCGAGCAGGTGGGCCTGACCAGCCCCTCCTCCGTCAAGCACCAGCTGGACAAGCTCGAGCGCCTGGGCCTGGTGCGCCGAGACCCCAATCGGCCTCGGGCGATGGAGGTGGTCTCCGCCGACAGCGCCCCGAGCGGCCGCGCGGCCACCCCCGGCGGCGCTCACGTCAGCTCTCTTGACTCCCCCAGCGTCCCCGGCGTCGAGGACGGGGAGGCGGTCGCCGTTCCGCTGGTGGGGAGGATCGCTGCCGGGGCCCCGATCCTGGCGGAGCAGGAGGTCGCCGATGTCATGGCCCTGCCCCGCCGCCTGACTGGCGAGGGCGAGCTCTTCATGCTGGAGGTGCACGGGGACTCGATGATCGAGGCCGCCATCTGTGACGGCGACTGGGTGGTGGTGCGCTCCCAGCCCGACGCGGCCAACGGCGAGATCGTGGCGGCCATGATCGAGGACGTCGACGGCGCCTCGGCCACGGTCAAGGTGCTCTCGCGGCGCGACGGCCACCAGTGGCTGCTCCCCCGCAACTCCAGCTACGCCCCGATCGACGGAGACCAGGCCACGATCATGGGCAAGGTGGTCACGGTGCTGCGCGCCCTATAGCCACGCCAGGACCGCATGACAGAAGGACCGCCCCATTGATCGGGGCGGTCCTTCCGCGTTTCAGACCGGTGGCTCAGTAGCCCAGGCCACGTGCGACCTCGCGCAGGTGGTCGGCCGAGGCGGTCAGACGCTCCTTCTCCTCGGAGGTCAGGGGCAGCTCGAGGCGACGCCCGGCGCCCTCACGTCCCACGATCGTGGGGACGGCCATGCACACGTCGGAGATGCCGTGCCAGTCGTCCAGCAGCGGGGAGATGGTCAGCACCCGCTGCTCGTCGTTGAGGACGGCGCCGATGATGCGCTGCACGGCCAGGCCGACGGCGTAGTTGGTGGCGCCCTTGCCCTCGATGATGCGGTAGGCGGAGCGAACCACATCGTGGGCGATGCGCTCACGCTTGGTCTCGTCGAACACGCCGCCGTCAAGGGTGGTGCCCCACTGGGTGATCGGCACACCGCCGATCTCGGTGGAGGACCACAGGGGCACCTCGGAGTCGCCGTGCTCACCGGCGATGTAGCCGTGGATGTTCTGGACGGCCGTGCCGGTCTCCAGGGAGATGAGGTACCGCATCCGGGCGGTGTCCAGCACCGTTCCGGAGCCGAAGACCTGGTTCTCGGGCAGACCGGTGATCTTCTTGGCGCAGTAGGTCACCACGTCCACCGGGTTGGCCACGAGGACGAAGATGGCGTTGGGAGCGACCTCGACCAACTTGGGGAGGATCTTCTCCATGATGCCGACGGTGGCGCCGGCCAGCTCGAGGCGGGACTGGCCGGGCTTCTGCTTGGCGCCGGCGGTGATGGCGATGACGTCCGCGTCGCGGCAAATCTCGGGGTCGTCGGAGCCCGAGACGGAGCCGGCGGAGGTGAACTGGATTCCCTGAGCGATGTCGAGGGCCTCAGCCTCGACCTTCTCCTTGACGATGTCCTGCAGCACAACCTCGCGGGCAACGCCCTTGGTCACGCAGGCGTAGGCGAGGGTGGAGCCGACGGCCCCGGCACCGATGACAGCGACTTTGGAGGGGCGGCCGGAACGGTTGGTGGGGTAGGAGCCTTCAGCGGTAGTGGTGATGTGGTCTGACACGTTCTTCTCCTCGATGGGATCTGCTGGGCAGGACCGCAGGGGCGCGAGCACCCGCTCGCCTCAAGCCTACGTGCATATCCTCCCGGGGGGCACATACCCAAAGGCCCAGCCGACGGGTTCACTCCTCCCCCGGGGCATCGGTCCGCACAGCCAGGCGCCTCAGAGCGGCACGGACCACGTCGGGCTTCGTCGTCGGCCACAGGGCGGGCATGGAGCGGGTGAGAAATCCCCCGTAGCGCGCCGTGCGCAGGCGCGAGTCCAGCACGGCGACGACGCCGCGGTCCTGGCTGCGACGGATGAGGCGCCCCGCTCCCTGGGCCAGGAGCAGGGCCGCGTGGGTGGCCGATACGCTCATGAAGCCGTTGCCGCCGGCGGCCACGACGACGTCGGTGCGGGCCTGGGCGACCGGGTCGTCGGGGCGTGGGAAGGGGATGCGGTCGATGACGACGAGGCGGCAGGTGCGTCCGGGCACGTCCACGCCCTGCCACAGCGAGAGGGTGCCCACCAGGCAGGCCGCCTCGTCCTCGGCGAAGGCCCGCACCAGGGTGGGCAGCTGGTCGTCGCCCTGGGCGTAGACGGGTAGGCCGGTGGCTCCACGCAGCACCTCGGCGGCCTCCTGGGCGGCGCGCCGGGAGGAGAACAGGCCCAGCATGCCGCCCTCGGAGGCCTCGACCAGGGCGAGCATCTCATCCAGGGCGGCCTCGGAGATGCCGGCGCCGGGGCGAGGCAGGTGGGCGGCCACGTAGAGGATGCCCTGGCGGGGGTAGTCGAAGGGGGAACCGACGTCGAGGCCTCTCCAGGGCTGCTCGGCCAGGGTCAGTCCCAGGGAGCGGGCCATGGGATCGAAGCTGTCCCCCAGGGCGAGGGTCGCCGACGTCATGACGCTGGCGCGGCCGTTCAGCAGATGGCTCGCCACCGATCCGGCGACCTCGATGGGGGCCAGGAGGAGGCGCGGGGGCTCGGCGCCCATGCGGGGACGCTCGATCCAGGCCACGTCGCGCCCCTGGGCCACCGAGTCCGAGGTCATGCGGTCCAGGGCGTCGACCAGGTCCGCGACGGCGGTGCGGGCGACCGCCAGGCCCCCGGCGGCCTCGCTGGAGCGGTCGCGGCCCAGGGCGCGGGCCTGGTCGCGCACGTCGGAGGCGACCTGGCGGGCGGCACCGTCCAGGAGCACGAGCGCGTCGTGCAGAGCAGTGGGCAGGGGCGCCTCCAGGCGGCCGTCGGGCAGCTCGGCCAGCGCGAGCTGGAGGGTCTGGCCCGCGGACTCCAGCTCGCTGACCAGCACGGAGGCGTGCTTACGGGCGGTGGCGGCGGTGCGCGCCACGGCGGCCGCCGACAGGGCGATGGTCCCCTGGGAGCGGATGCGGTCGGCCAGCTCGTGGGCCTCGTCGACGATGAGGACCTGGTGGTCGGGCAGGACCCCGGGGTTGCCAGCCACGACCACGCCGAGCATGGCGTGGTTGGTCACCACGAGATCGGCTCGGGAGGCGGCGGCGCGCGCCAGCTCGGGGAAGCACTCGGACTTCAGGGGGCAGGACTGTCCCAGGCACTCGGCCCGGGAGACGGAGACCTGTGCCCAGGCGCGCTGGGAGACGCCGGGGACGAGATCGTCGCGGTCACCGGTGTCCGTTCTGGCCGCCCACTCGCGCAGGCGGACCACCTGCTCGCCCAGGCTCGCGTCGCTCCCGTGCCCGGCAGCCGGCTGGGAGATGGCGTCCCCGACGCCGAAGAGGGCGGCCTCGTCCTCCTCCTGCGGGTAGCCGCCGTCGAGGCGGTGGCGGCACAGGTAGTTCTGCCAGCCCTTGAGCAGGGCCACCTCGGGGCGGGCTCCGGTGACCTGCTCGACGGCGTCGGCGGCCAGGGGCGCGTCCTTGGTGAGGATCTGCCGTTGCAGGGCCAGGGTGGCGGTGGAGACCACGACCCGGGCACCGGCCTGCACGGCGTGGACCATGGCGGGCACCAGGTAGCCCAGCGACTTTCCCGTCCCGGTGCCGGCCTGCACCAGGAGGTGGGTTCCGTCGGCCAGGGTCTGTGCGACCTCCCGGACCATGGTGGTCTGCCCTTGGCGGGGGCTGCCGCCCATGGAGCGCACCGCGGCGTCCAGGACGTCCAGGACCCTGCGGTCGCCGGCACCGTCAGTGTCAGGCCGGTCCGTGCGGCTCGGCTCGTTCGGGGTCACGGCGCCTCTCAGTCGACGGTGACGCCTGCGGCGGCGCCCTCGATCTCGGCCGCCAGGGCGGCGCCGACGCGCGCGACGACGTGAGTGCCCGCCTCGACGTAGTCGACCGTGTCGATCTCCCCCTCAGCGTGGACCCGGGAGACGAGGTCCCCACGGGAGTAGGGCACGACGACGTCGATGCTCACCTGCGGGTGGGGCAGCATCTGCTCGATGCGGGCGCGCAGCTCCTCGATCCCCTCCCCGGTGCGGGCCGAGACCGCGACTGCTCCGGGCAGGCCGGTGCGCAGCGCGGCCAGGGTGACGGCGTCGGCGAGGTCGGTCTTGTTCAGGACGATGAGCTCGGGTACGTCCAGGGCTACGGGGATCTCGGACAGGACGGTGCGTACGGCGGCCACCTGGCTGAGGGGGTCGGGGTGGGCGGCGTCGACGACGTGCAGCACGAGGTCGGCCCCGGCGACCTCCTCCAGGGTGGAGCGGAAGGCCTCGATGAGCTCGTGAGGCAGGTTGCGCACGAAACCGACGGTGTCGGTGAGGGTGTAGGTGCGCCCTTCAGAGGTCTCGGCCCGCCGGACGGTGGGGTCGAGGGTGGCGAACAGGGCGTCCTCAACCATGATGCCGGCCTCGGTGAGGCGGTTCATGAGGGAGGACTTGCCGGCGTTGGTGTAGCCGGCGATGGCCACCGACGGAATGGCCCCGCGCCGGCGCGAGCCGCGTTTGGTCTCCCGCGAGGGCGCCATGGCCTGGATCTCGCGGCGCAGGCGGGCCATGCGCTGACGGATGCGGCGCCGGTCGAGCTCGATCTTGGTCTCTCCGGGGCCGCGCGAGCCGATGCCTTGACCGGCGGCCACGCGGCCTCCGGCCTGTCGGGACATGGACTCGCCCCATCCGCGCAGGCGCGGCAGGAGGTACTCGAGCTGGGCGAGCTCAACCTGGGCCTTGCCCTCGCGGGACGTGGCGTGCTGGGCGAAGATGTCCAGGATGAGGGCGGTGCGGTCAACGACCTTGACGCCGACGACGTCCTCCAGGGCGCGGCGCTGGGAGGGGGCGAGCTCGCCGTCGACGATCACCGTGTCGGCGCCGGCCGCGGCCACGACGTCGGCCAGCTCGCGCGCCTTGCCGCTGCCCAGGTAGGTGGCGGGATCGGGGTGGTCGCGCTTCTGGATGAGGGCGTCGAGGACCTCGCTGCCGGCGGTCTGGGCCAGGGCGGCCAGCTCGCGCAGGGAGGTGTCTGCGTCCTGGGTGTCGCGCACCTGGCCGCTGCCGCCCGGGGCGCCGGTGGCCGGGCCGTGGGGCCGCGGCACCTCCAGGCCGACCAGGACGACCTTCTCCAAGCGGATCTGGCGGTACTCGACCTCGCTGACGTCCTCCAGCTCGGTGGACAGTCCGGCCACACGGCGGCGGGCGGCGCGGGCCTCGCGCTCCAGGGCGCCGTCGTCGAGGCCGTCCGCGTAGCCATCGGCGTGCTCGTGCTGGGCGGCGGTGGAGGCCAGGGCGGTTCCGGTCCGGGAGAGGACCCGGGCCACAACGTCATGAACGTCACGGCCCTCATGGTCGTCACGGGTGTCGTGGAGGTCTGCTGTGTCCTCAGCGGTAGAGGGGGTGGTGGGGGTAGTGGAGTGGTGATGGGTCACAAAATGTCCTTCGTCGTATGCCTGCGCCCCTCCGATGGGGCGCGATGTTCTGGCGGGGAGCGGCGCCGGCCGCCGTTTCAGCGCATACGAAGGATCCACATGGGGGCGATGGTACTGCCCGCGGGCGCGTGGGGCCACCCACCGACTCGGGCGGCGCGTCGGGCCAGCAGCGGGGTGAGGAGGAGCCCCACGGCGAGCAAGATGAGTGTCGGCCACAGCCGGTCCGTCTCGACACCGGATGCCGTGGGGGCGACGAAGGCCGCGGCCAGCGTGGTGCGGCGGCGGTAGGCCTTCGGTTCCCGCGCCGGATGGGCCCCGCAGACAAGCGCGACGACCGACCAGCCGATACCGCCTGCGGTGAGCGCCCAGCCGACCTGGGTCGGGGTCATGTCCAGGACATCGTGGGCGCTGGGAGCAACCAGGTAGTCCAGGGTCAGGAAAAAGGCGCACACCCACATCAGGGTGGCGATGCCGCGCGCCGGCCGACCGCCAGGCACAGGGTCCCTGCAGGCAGGACGCGGGAGCAGGACCAGAGCACCAGTGCGGTCCCGCCGGCGACTCCGGGCCAGAACCAGGGGCTGGAAACGCGCAGCGCCCCGATGATCGCCACACCTGTGGCCATGGCCCCGGCGGCCAGGCCCCGCAGAATCTCCCCGAGGACGTAGACCTCGATGTTCGGGGTGAGGGCTCCGACGACGGCGCCGGAGGCACCTCCCGTTGGCTTCTCCGATGTGCTACCGGACCTTCCGACCCCGTGTCGGAAGGTCCGGTAGCACATCGTCATCACATCAGGCTACCCGCCTCGATACAACCGCTGTGCGGCGTTCCAGCCACCGCCGCACCACCATGAAGACAGCTCCGGCAAGCGCAGCGTGCACAAGGCTGATCCCGGCCACCTCGGGCGTGGCGAACTCGATCCCGACCCCGGAGTCGATCCAGCCAAGACCGCCCAGAAGCACGCGGTTGATGGTGAGAAACGTGTGATGGAAGGCGATCGCAGAGGTGAGCGCACCCGGTAGTGGGATCCGTCGGGCCGCAACCAGTGTGAGGCCGAAGACGAACAGCAAAACTATGTAGAAAAAGGGGTCGTTACCGCTCGGCGCCAGAGAGAAGCCCGTCGTTCCGCCCCCTAGAACGAGCGTTGACGTCATTCGAATCAGATTGCTCAACGCCGTACTGAGGCAGAAGAGAACCGTGATCGTCATGGTGGCCGCGAGCGGGCCCCAACTTTCCCGTAGAGTCGACCACCCGTAGCCGCGCAGCGCGATCTCCTCCGGCAATGCCTCGTACAGTAGCAGGACGACCGCGTTGACTGCGAGGAAGATTGCGAGCGCCGCCGGTTCGAGGTGATCGAACCGGGCCCAGCCGATCAAGAACACGGGTGTCCACACAACAGCCCCGGTCACGACACCGACGGCCACCCCGGTCGCGGCCGCGGCGGGCCAGTGACGTGATAGGCCCATCCCGGCGAGAGTCCTGCGGTCAAGGAGACGACGACAAGCCACGATCGCGGGAACAACGAACAATGTGACCAGAACTGCCTGAGACACGCGAATGAATGCAGGTCCGGTCTCAGTCCTGGATCCGACAGCCTGTGCGATCGCTATCGAAAGAGTCACCCCCAACGTCAAGATTGCCCAGCCGCTGAGCGCCTTTGCAAGAGCCATGTATCGGCTCATGACAACATCCCTCTCCTACCGTCCGCACCCCATGGAGACATGGACCGTATTATCATAATGCCGCGTCTCGCAAGTTCGGCACTCCTCGCCTGGCAAGGGGGCAGCGGACTGATGACCGCCTTGCTTTCCTCCCTCTGTCGACGAGCAGAGCCCGGGTAGCCTGGTGGGCGTGAGCGAGCACTACTTCACCACCTCCCCCGCCGTCGATGCCGAGGAGCGCAGCCACCGCTTCTCGATCCGCGGCGTCGAGCACACGGTGGTCACGGCCTCAGGCGTCTTCAGCGCCGACCGCCTCGACAAGGGCACCCAGGTCCTCCTCGATCACGTCCCCGATCCGGCCCAGACCGGCACATTCCTTGACCTGGGCTGCGGATGGGGGCCGATCACGCTGGCCCTGGCCGGGGCCGCTCCGCAGGCACAGGTCCTGGCCACCGATGTCAACGAGCGCTCCCTGGCCCTGACCGCACGCAACGCCGCTGCCGCAGGCCTGGACAACGTGCGGACCGCCCCGGCCGACGCGCTGCTGGCCGAGCTGCGCCAGAGCTCGACGCCGGTGGATCTCATCTGGTCCAACCCTCCGGTGCGCATCGGCAAGGAGGCCCTGCACGCCCTGCTGCTGGACTGGCTGGCGCTGCTGTCCGACGACGGCGAGGCCTGGCTGGTGGTGCTCAAGAACCTGGGAGCCGACTCCCTGGCGACCTGGTTGAGTAACCAGGGCTGGGACGTGAATCGAATGGCCTCCTCGAAGGGCTTCAGGGTCCTGCGAGTGCGCCGCCGGCACGACTAACACACCGCCGGGCCGTGTCCGGACGGGGCCCGCCCGACTACCGGCGTCGTCGCCTCGCCAGGCGCAGGTCGATGACGGCGACCCCGGCGGCGACGGCGATGGTGGCCACGACGGCCAGCAGGCCGGCTTGGGCGGCGGCCTCCCAGCCCGAGGAGTGCGAGACGCGGAAGGTCAGGCCCGTGATGACGGCGATGCCGATGGATGTGCCGATGCGCTCACCGGTCTGGAGGATGCCTCCCGCGGCCCCGGCGTACTCCAGGGGGACGTCGGCCAGGGAGAGGGTCTGGTTCGGGGAGACCACGAGGCCCTGCCCCACTCCGAGCACCAGCAGCGTGAGGGTCAGCCACCAGGGGCTCCACCCCGCGCGCGCGTGCATGTGCATGATGCCGATGCTCGCCAGCAGCCCCGCTATGCCCAGCACCATGCCACCGAGCACCATGGCCCGCCCCACCCGGATCACCCGGCGGCCGGCGACGGCGGCGGCGACCGATCCCGCCAGGGCGGCCGGGACTCCGATGAGGCCGCTGGCCAGCGCGGTGGATCCCAGGCCGGCCTGGACGTACTGGGCCACGATGATCCACACGCTGGTGTAGCCCAGGAAGTACACGGCGATGGCCAGGCTGCCGTAGGCGAAGGAGGGGATGGCCAGCAGGCTGAGGTCGACCATGGGGGCGCCGCCCCTAGACCGGTAGCGCTTCTCCCAGGCCACCCAGGCGCCGATGACGCCGATGCCGGCGGCCTCCAGGCCCCAGATCCAGGTGCCGGCCGAGGCCTCCATGAAGGGGATCATGATGAGCAGCGTGCCGACGGCGAGCAGCCCCATCCCCACCGGGTCGAGATCGACTCCGCCGCGGTGGGCGGCCCCGGCAGCATCACCGTCGGGGCTGTCCGCCTGTTCCGTCTGGCCTGTGTCGCTTCCCCTGCACCAGGCGGAGGCCGGCAGGTAGCGGCGCGCGGCCCACACGCCGGCCAGAGTGAGAGGGACGTTGACGAGGAAGGAGGCGCGCCAGCCCCAGTCGTCCCCGAGCCAGCCGATGAACCCGCCGCTGAGTACGGGCCCCAGCGCCACCGAGACCCCGATGACGGCGCCGAAGAGCCCGAAGGCGCGTCCTCGGGCCTCACCGGAGTAGTACTGCTGGATCATGCCGGTCACCTGCGGGTTGAGCAGCCCTGAGCCGACTCCCATGACGACACGGGCCAGGTTGAGGGTGACGACGTCGGGAGCCAGCCCCGAGGCGAGCGAACCGGCGCCGAACAGGAGCATGCCGATGACGAAGAGCCGCCCTCGTCCCATGACGTCACCGGCGCGGCCGGCCGGGACGAGGACGACCCCGAAGACGAGGGCGTAACCGGAGACGACGAGCTGGAGCCCGGCGGTGCCGGCGCTCAGGCTGTGGGAGACCGCCGGCAGGATGACATTGACCGAGGAGACGGCCAGCAGCGTGACGAAGGCGGGGATGAGAAGCGTCGGCAGAAGCCGCTCATGGTTCGTACGCGGCGTCTGGGCTGGGTCGCGGGGGTGAGGCGTGGGCACGTCGAGAGGCTACCGCGTGCCGGACCGCTCACAGCTGCGAGGCCGCGGCGTGCTCGACGTCCTGCTGAGCACGGCTGGGAGGCTCCCCGGGGGCGGGCGTGAACCAGGCTCCGGAACGGATGTCCAGGACGATGCCGATCCCCAGGGCGAGGAGTGCCGGAGGGATCCATCCGGTGGAGTCGCTCCACAGCCCGGTTCTCGCCAGCAGCCTGCTGGGGCCATCCCAGCCGGCGGCGGTGATGGCGGGCACGGATCCGAGGATCCCGGCTGTGGTCACGCACCACCGGTAGGCGGCCTTGAGCCGTCCGGGTGCCACGGCGTCGACCAGGGTCACGGCGACCAGGGCGATGGCCAGGGGGTAGAGCAGAAACAGCAACGGTCCCGCGATCTTGAGGATGGCGCTCAGGCCCAGGTTGGCCAGGGTGAAGGAGACGATCGCGCAGGCGGCGAGCTGTCGGTTGAAGGAGACGGCCGGCCAGGCGGTGTAGGCGTAGCCGGCCCAGGAGGCCATCAGGCCCACGGCGGTGGTCAGGCAGGCCAGGATGACGATGGCGGCGAAGATGACGACGCCCGAGGTCCCCAGCGTGGAGGAGGCCGCGTTGCGCAGCAGCGCGGTGCCGTCCTTGGTGTCGACGGTGATCTGCCCGCGGGTACGCGTCCCCAGGACGGCCAGGCCGACGTACACCAGCCCCAGGAGCACGGCGGCGATACCACCGGACAGGACCGTGCCGCGCACCAGGGCGCGAGGGGAGGTCAGGCCGCGTTCGCGCAGGGAGGTGATGACGACGATGCCGAAGACGGTGGCCGCCAGGACGTCCATGGTGAGGTAGCCCTGAGTCAGCCCGTTGGTCAGGGGAGCGCTCGCGTAGGGCTCGATGGCCTCGCGCTCCACCCTGGGCGACATCACGATGGTGACCCCGCACAGCAGGGCCAGCAGGGCCAGCAGGGCAGGAGTGAGCCAGCGCCCGACGCGGTCGGCCAGGCGGCTCGGGCTGCGGGCGATGCTGAAGGACACCCCCATGAACACCGTCACGTGCACCAGCAGGGCCAGACGGGAGTCCTGAATCCCCAGCAGCTCGAGCACCGGGCGGGTCGCCAGCTCGTAGGCGACCGTGGTGACCCGGGCGATGGCGTAGAGCGGGCCGATCGCCAGATAGACCGCCAGAGGCATGACGGCACCGAATCGGGGTCCTACTCTGCGGGCCAGGCCCAGGATTCCCTCACCGGAGGTGGAGACGGCGACCACGGTGATGAGTGGCATGAGCACCCCGGTGGCGAGGAAACCCACCATGACCGGAATGAAGGATCTGCCCGAGGCGGCGCCCAGCAGGGGCGGGAAGATGAGGTTGCCCGCCCCGAAGAACAGGGCGAAGAGCATCAGGCCGGTCGGCAGGATGGTGCTGACGGCAGAGCGTGTGGATGGCTGGCTCATAGTGGTGGTCGGTTTCTCTTCTCGGATGTGGCGTCGGTGCGACGTCCGGGAGCAGTGCGGGTGGCGGTGGGTCTGAGGCACCTCAGACGACGGTGACCCGCCCGGTGATCGTGGCCGGGCCGGTCAGCAGCACGCTGCCGTCCTCGCCCAGGGGGTCGGCGCCCACGTGGACCCCGATCTCTCCGCCGGGGACGAGCAGCCGGTAGTCCTCGGGAGCGTCCGGACCGGTCCAGGCGTGCAGGGCGACGGCGACGGCGCAGCACCCCGCTCCGTAGGAGAGGGACTCCCCCACGCCGCGCTCCAGGACGCGCACGCGGGCAATACCCACCGATGACTGGGTGTCGGGGTCGGTCTCCTCCCCCAGCGGCACCACGAGTTCGAGATTGGTACCGACCTCGGGGGCGGGGTCGTAGGCGACCGGGGCCGCGGAGTCGGTGAGCCCAGCGAAGGCGGCCGCCTCGAGCTCGCCCTCCTCCCCCAGGGCGACGACGGTGTGGGGGCCGGAGATCTCCACGCTCAGGGCGGCCCGCTGTCCGGCCAGGCCGGGGACGTCGACGGCCGTGTCCCAGCCCTCGTCGTCGGCCTCCTCGGGGCTGGCCAGGCGGGCCGGCCCCATGTCCACGGTCCACAGCTCGCCCAGGCGGGTGATGGTGCGGGCCCCGCCGCGCGTGCCGATGGTGACCGACTCGCCGTCGGCGATGGGGCACAGCCCCTCACGGTCCAGGACGTGGGCGAACAGGCGTGCGGCGTTGCCGCACATCTCGGCCACGGATCCGTCGGCGCGGTAGTAGTCCATGAACCACTCGGCCTCGGGCACGGAGGCGGCGAAGGCCCCGGCTCCGGGCAAGGCGGTGGTCCGCACGACGCGTACGAAGCCATCGGCGCCGATGCCGCTGTGGCGGTCGCAGACCGCGGCGATGTCGGCGCCGCTGATGGCGACCTCGCAGCCGGGGTCGACCAGCATGAGGAAGTCGTTGAGGGTCGCGTGGCCCTTGATGAGCTCACGACCGCGAAGACCTGTCGAGTGCGGCATGGCCCCTAGCCTAAGCGACGCCGCGACGCGCGCAGACGAGCTCCCATGCCTGCCGGGTAAGCCGGGAGCGCTCGGAGTCAGTGCACTGCCCGGCCTCGGTGAGGGCAACGTCGATCCAGTGCAGCCGTGGGTCACGCCGGAACCACTTGATCTGGCGGGAGGCGAGCTGGCGGGTGGCCAGGGCGGTGGAGTCGACCGCCTCGGGCACGCTCATGGTCCCGTCGATGACCGCGAGCGCCTGGGCGTAGCCGATGGCGCGCGGGGCGGTCTCCCCCTCCCGGATGCCCTGGTCGATGAGGGCTTCCACTTCCTCGACCAGGCCGCCGTCGAACATGGCGCGGGCCCGCTCGTTGATGCGCTTATCCAGGAGCCGGCGCTCGCAGCGCAGGGCGATGTGGACGGTGGGGGCGATGTCCTCGTAGCGGGGCAGGGAAGCGGAGAAGGGACGGCCTGTGATCTCGATGACCTCCAGGGCTCGCACGATCCTGCGGGTGTTGGAGGTCTCGACGCGCTCGGCGGCGGCCGGGTCGAGGCGGGCCAGCTCGGCGTGGAGGGCGGCGGTTCCCTCCTGCTCGGCGCGCTCGCTCAGGCGGGTGCGCACGGCCGGGTCGGTGCCGGGGAAGTCGAGGTCGTCGGTCAGGGCCCGCACGTACAGGCCGGAGCCTCCGGCGATGATCGGCAGGTGGCCCCGTGACTCGACGGCGTCGATGTCTCCGCGGGCATTGCGCTGGAAGGCCGCGACGGACGCCCGGTCCCTGACGGTGAGGATGTCGATCTGGTGGTGGGGGACGCGGGCCCGCTCGGCGGGGCTGGGTTTGGCGGTGCCGATGTCCATGCCGCGGTAGAGCAGGGAGGCGTCGGCGTTGATGATCTCGGCGCGGGTTTCCGGCTCGTCGGTCTGTATCTTCTCGGCGAGGTCGAGGGCCAGGGCCGACTTGCCGGTGGCCGTGGGGCCTACGATGACGAGTCTGGGCAGACGGGGGGCGCTCGGGGACGCTGGGCTCATAGGGCTCAGATCTCCGGCAGGAGGGGGCCCACGAGGCTGAGGGCCTGGGTGCATGCGGACAGCGCCGTGTCCAGGTGGAGGCGCAGCTGGGCGTCGGTGGCCCCGGCGGACAGGTCGGTGAGATAGGTGGCGCGCACCAGCGGACCGATGGGGGTGTCGATGACGCCGACGGTGGGGAAGAACTTGTCCCGGTTCCAGTCGTTGACGCTGGCGGCGATCTCGTCCCTCTGGGAGGCGGGGGCGGCCTCCTCCCAGTCCCCGGAGACCAGGAGCCAGCCCTCGTGCCCCTCGGGAATCTCGATGACGAAGGGGAAGGAGTCCCAGGTGCCCAGGAGGCAGGGGTGCTCGCGGTCCTCGGTCAGCTGGACGTTGTACTCCATGGGGCCGGTGAGCATGGACTCGATCCGGGCCAGGGTCAGTGCCTGGGGCTCCTCGTCGGCCGGCTCCAGGTCCGAGGAGCGGTCGGCGCCCGGTCCTTCCGCTGCAGGTTCCTCCTCCGACCGGCCTGATGTACTCGACCAGCTGCGTGAGGCGTCAAGGGTCTGCGCCGAGGCGGTTGTCCTGGCCGGCTCCGATGGACCGCTGGAGTCGGCCGGAGTGGTTGAGTCGGCTGATTCCCCTGAGGCTGAAGGTTCCACGTGACCTGTGACGTACGGCGACATGGTCGGGGGCTCGTCGGGTCGGCTCTGGGGCTCGACCGGCCCGCTGCTGCGCCGGCGGTCCAGCGCCCGCACATCCCACTCCTTGCCCAGGAGGCGTGCGATGAAGTCGGTGAGGCGTTGCAGTCTGGGCATCACGGCTCCAGGCTTCCGCGCAGCTCGTCGGGGAACTGCTCCTCGGCCTCGTGCATGAGGGCGACGATGAGCCGGCAGCCGCCGAAGACGAAGTCCTCGAGCTGTCGGTCCGTCATTCCCGCCTCGAGGGGGTAGGTGTACTCGCCGTGAAGACGCACGACTCCGCCGTCGGCGACGGTGAGGTAGGCCTTGGGGCCGATGCGGGTGGTGTTCCAGTCCTCGACCAGGGCGCGCAGCTGGGTCAGGTGCTCGGTGTCGGCGATGCGGTGCCAGATCCCGCGCATCTGGACGGCCCTGGTGTCCTGAAAGATGGCGTGGACGGTGACATAGCGCCAGGGGATGCCGATGTCGCCCTCGTCGTCGATGAAGTAGCGCAGTCCCAGTCGTTTGACGCACTCGTGGATACGGTCGACGTCCACGGGCCTGGGGACCGTGGCGGCGGCAGCAGAGCTGGCGTCGAAGCTGGGCATGCTTCCCAGCCTAGCGGGGCCTGCGGGCTGCTCCCCAGCGCAGCCCGGCCCGCTCCACCGTCAGCGCAAAACAGACAGGATTCTCAGACGGCCCCCGTCCCTTTTCCCATCGTTCGCCGTCGGATGCGGAGGATGCGGGCTGTGCGACCGGAATCGGCACTGAGCCCGCACCGCACCGCATCCAAGGCGCAGCACGAGTCAGAGCTGTTCACCAATCCTCTGGGAGAACTCCACGAGGCGGTTGGAGAAGCCCCACTCGTTGTCGTACCACCCGAAGACCTTGACCTGACCGTCGATCACCTCGGTAAGAGGCGCATCGAAGATCGAGGAGTGCGGGTTGCCAACGATGTCGTGGGAGACGATCGGCGCCTGGGAGTACTGCAGGTATCCGGCCAGCGGTCCGTGATCGGCAGCCTCACGGAAGGCCGCGTTGACGTCCTCGACCGTTACCGGGCGGGAGGTGACCACGGTGAGGTCGGTGATCGAGCCGACCGGGACCGGAACCCTCAAGGAAGCACCGGTCAGACGCCCGTCGAGCTCGGGGATGACCAGACCGATGGCCCGGGCGGCCCCTGAGGAGGTGGGAACGATGGAGGCGGCGGCAGCGCGCGCCCGACGCAGGTCCTTGTGAGGCGCGTCGTGAAGCCGCTGGTCCCCGGTGTAGGCGTGGATCGTCGTCATGAGACCGCTCTCGATCCCGAAGGCGTCGTGGAGGACCCTGGCAAGCGGGGCCAGGGAGTTGGTGGTGCACGATCCGTTGGAGAACACGTCGGCGGCGGAAACATCCAGCTGGCCGTCGTTGACCCCCAGGACGAAGGTGGGGACGTCGCCCTTGGCGGGTGCGGAGACGATGACCTTCTTGGCGCCTCCCTTGAGGTGCTGGGCGGCCTTATCCCGGTCAACGAAGAATCCGGTGGACTCGATGACGACGTCGACCCCGACCTCACCCCAGGGGATCTTGGCCGGGTCCGGCTCGGAGAAGACCTTGATGGTCCGCCCTGCGACTTCAAGATCCTCGCCGTCGGTGGCAACGCCGTCGAGGTGCCCGGCCACTGAGTCCCACTCCAAGAGCGTGGCCAGCGTGCCTGCGTCGGTCAGGTCGTTGACGGCAACGACCTCGACGTCCGCTGCGCCGGCCAGCGCAGCACGCAGGTAGGTGCGTCCGATACGTCCGAAGCCGTTGATACCGATACGAATAGTCATGATCCTTCTCCTTCGGTGAATGGTGGCGCCGGCGGACACCGACGCCGACTTGTCAGGATCAGGAGGAGGCGGACCCGTCGCCGCCAGGGGCCGCGCCGGCGGTCCCGGCCGCTACGCGGAGCAGCTCGAGAGCACCTTGACAGGCCGCGTCATACGGGGCCCTGTCCTGCTCGGCCATGGCCAGGACGTAACCGCCCTGAACAACGGCAACCATCGTGCGAGCCAGGTGGTCCGGCTCAAGGTCTGCCGGCAGATGCCCCTGCGACCTGGCCATGCCAATGACAGCGGCCAGCATCTCGCGAAGCCGGGCGAAGGCCTCGGCGACCGGCTGACGAAGACCGTCATCAGCCACTACCGCCTTGTCCTGGGCCATCCGACCGACTCGGCAGCCTTTGAGTGGATCACGCGGGAGGGTGAGGTAGGCGGTGAGGATCTCGAGCGGGTCCTCAAGGTCCTGGAGCACGGCCTTCCAGGAATCCAGCTGGACCTGGCAGTTGTGATTCAGGGCTGCCAGCCCGAGATCCCGCTTGGTCGGGAAGTAGTGATACATGCTCCCCTGACCGACGCCGGAGAGCTCGCGAACCGCTCGCGGGCTCGTGGCGCTGTAACCACGCTCCCACATCAGCTCTGCCATCGCCTCAACCAGCTTCTCTCTCGAGTCCACGCCAGAACTGTACATACCTCACCATGACATACCCCCGGGAGGCACGGCGGCCGCCCGAGTCTGCTCCCTCCTGAAACTGACACCAGAACTGTACATACCTCTAGGTACAGAACACAAGGGCACTCATTCACTGAAGAGAGCCTCACGTGGGATTCAGTCAGACCGGCGCGCCCACGCGCAGGGTGGGCAGACCCAGGCTCACCGGGGCGGTGTCGGGCTCGGGAGTGGCGCAGGCCTCGGCCTGGCGGCGCTCCCAGGCGTCTCCGGCGCGGGTGCGTCGCACCTGGAACAGGGCGGGGCCGCCGTCGAGCCAGAGGCGGTCGCCGGGCTTGAGGGCCTCGTTGGCGGCCGAGGCGAGCGGGTCCAGCTCGCGTCCGCAGCGGGCAGAGTCGGCGATGAGGTTGTGGGGGGCGCCGTGGGTAACGCGCACGGTAACCATGTCGCCGGGGCGCGGAGCCCCGCCGGCGTAGTCGTCTTCGGCCAGGCCCTCGGGCAGGGCGACGTGGACGAGGCGGTTGTCGGCGGCGCGCCCGGAGATGCGGGCGGTGACCGAGTCGCGGCGCCCCTCGCCCTCGGCGACAAGCACCTCCACGACGCGTCCCTCCTGGCGCTCGTTCTCCTCGTGGGCGATGCGGCGCACGAGCGCGTCGAGCCGCCGGTAGCGGTCCTTGACGACCTCGGTGGGAACCTGGTCGTCGCGGTCGGCGGCGGGGGTTCCCGGGCGTGGGGAGTACTCGAAGGTGTAGGCCGAGGCGAAGCGGGCCTGCTCGACGACGTCGAGGGTGGCCTGGAAGTCCTCCTCGGTCTCGCCGGGGAAGCCGACGATGATGTCGGTGGTGATGGCGGCCTGGGGCATGACGGCGCGGACCTTATCCAGGATGCCCAGGAAGCGCTGGGTGCGGTAGGAGCGGCGCATGGCGCGCAGCACCCGGTCCGATCCGGACTGCAGGGGCATGTGCAGGCTGGGCATGATGGCCTCGGTGGTGGCCATGGCCTCGATAACGTCGTCGGTGAAGGCGGCGGGGTGGGGGCTGGTGAAGCGCACGCGCTCGATGCCCTCGACTGCGCCGGTCGCTCGCAGCAGCTTGGCGAAGGCGCCGCGGTCCCCGAAGCCGACCCCGTAGGAGTTGACGTTCTGCCCCAGGAGGGTCACCTCGATGGCGCCCTGCGCGGCGACGGCCTCGACCTCGGCCAGGACGTCGCCGGGGCGGCGGTCGCGCTGCTTGCCGCGCAGGGAGGGCACGATGCAGAAGGTGCAGGTGTTGTTGCAGCCCACGGCGATGGAGACCCAGGCGGCATAGGAGGACTCGCGGCGGGTGGGCAGGGTGGAGGGGAAGACCTTGAGGGACTCCTCGAGCTCGACGGCGGCCGCGGAGTTGTGCCGGGCGCGCTCGAGCAGGGCGGGCAGGACGTCGAGGTTGTGGGTGCCGAAGACGACGTCGACCCAGGGGGCCCGCTCGACGATCCCCTCCCCCATCTGCTGGGCCAGGCAGCCGGCCACGGCGATCTGCATGCCGGGGCGCTCGCGCTTGACGGCGGCGAGCTGGCCCAGGTTGCCGAAGAGCCGGGTGGCGGCGTTCTCACGCACCGAGCAGGTGTTGATGATGACGACATCGGCCCCGCCGTCACCGGCGTCGGTGGCGCGGGCGGCGGCCTCGGGCACGTCCTCGACGCGCAGGTAGCCGGCTCTCTCCAGCAGTCCCGCCATGTGCTCGGAGTCGTGGACGTTCATCTGGCAGCCGAGCGTGCGCACATGGTAGGTGCGCGGCAGGCCGCCTCGGGCGTCGAGAACGGGGGCGGAGGTGGTCAGCGTGGTCATCGCCGAGCAGTGTAGGTGGCGGCGGGGCCCCGCCCCAGCCCTGGCGCGGCGTCGTGACCAGATGCACGCCGGGGCGGGCCCTCGGCTCTCCCAGTGACGGGCAGAACCAGTCTCAGGACTTCTTGCGCGAAGCCATCTTGGCGTCGTTGCGTGCGGCCTGGGCGAAGGCCGCCCCGGGAGCCGCCACGGAGCCGAAGGAGGCCAGGTCTCGGCGGAAGACGACGGCGGCCAGCCAGTCCATCATGATGCGCACCTTCCGGTTGAAGGTCGGCATGGCGTAGACGTGGTAGCCGCGGTGAGCGGTCCAGGCGGTGAAGCCGCGCAGGTTCTGACCCATGATGCGGGCCACGCCCTTGCCGATCCCCAGGGAGGCCACGGTGCCGAGGTTCTCGTGGGCGTAGACCGCCAGCGACTGCTCCCCCTGACCGGTCAGGGTCGCCACGAGGTTGTCAGCCAGGATCGCGGCCTGACGCACGGCGTGCTGCGCGGTGGGGGCGCAGGTGGCCTGCGGGTCCTCACTGGTGAGGTCGGGAACCGCGGCGCAGTCGCCGGCCGCCCAGGCACCGGGGACGACGACGCCGTCACGCGCCACCTGGAGCGTGGGCAGCGTGGTGACGCGGCCGCGCGCCTCGACGGGCAGGTCGGACTCACCCAGGACGGGAGCGGCCTTGACGCCGGCGGTCCACACGATGGTGTCGGCGTCGAACTCGGTGCCATCGGACAGGACGACGTGCCCGTCGACGCAGGAGCTCAGGAAGGTGTTGAGGCGCACGTCGATGCCGCGCTCGCGCAGCTGCTCCAGGCCGTAGCCGGAGAGCTCCTCGGTCAGCTCGGGCAGGATGCGGCGCGATCCCTCCACGAGGATGAAGCGCACGTCCTCCTGCTCCACGGAGTCGACGGTGGACACCAGGGCTCGGGCCATGTCCTCCAGCTCGGCGATGGCCTCGACCCCGGCGAAGCCCCCGCCGACGAAGACGAAGGTGAGCAGCCGGCGTCGACGCTCGGCGTCCCAGGTGGAGGCGGCGTCCTCAATGCGCGACAGGACGCGGTTGCGCAGGGCCAGAGCCTCCTCGACCTGCTTGAAGCCGAGGGCCTGCTCGGCCAGGCCCGGGATCGGCAGGGTGCGGGCCTCGGCCCCCAGGGCCAGGACCAGATGGTCATAGCCGATCTGGTAGGGGGTGCCCTCCTCGTGGGTGGAGCCCGGGACCGGCGGCGCGATGGTCACGGTGCGCGAGGCGTGGTCGATGCCGGCGACGGAGCCGGTGAGGATGGTGCACCCGGCCAGTGAGCGCCGGTGGGAGGCGATAACGTGGCGCGGCTGAATGGATCCGGCGGCGACCTCGGGCAGGAAGGGCTGGTAGGTCATGTAGGGGCGCGGGTCGATGATGGCGATCTCGACCTGGTCGGTGCCCAGGCGGGCCCGCAGGGCACGGGCGGTGCAGAAGCCGACGTACCCTCCGCCGGCAATGACGACGCGGGGCGGACGGGTCCTACCCTCGGAGGCGGAGGCGGCGGAGACGCTGGGGCGGGTCGGACGGGCGGCCAGGGCGAGCGCGGCCCCGGCGGCGAGAAGACCTGCGGTGGACAGCGCGATGGTGGTGCGGCGGATCATGCGCACAATCTAAGGGGGCCCTTAGTTCGACACCACGTTGGGACCTTGTTCCTTGACATGGTTCCTGTCACAGTGCGCACGCCCGGCCAAGAGCCGCCTTTCACCGGCCACCTGCGACCACCGTCCACTGATCCAGGGCCAGAGCAGCCGCCCCTCGCGCCCACTCGTCGAACTCGAAGGGACGCAGCAGGACGGGCACGGGCGCCGCCGCCCAGTGCCGCAGGCCGCCCACCTCCTCATCAAAGATCTCGCGGTAGGTCTCCACCACGGCGACCCCCTCCCCGGAGACGACGACGAGCTCGGGGTCGACGTAGGCGATGAGAGTCCCCACGACCCTTCCGATCGCCAGCACCGCGCGCCGTAGCACGTCGTCAACGCCGTTGTTGCGGCGACGCATGTCGGGACTCAGGAGCAGATCGAGGCTCAGTTCGCCGACCTCACACCCCAGGCGCTCGGCGGCCGCCCGCAGGATCCCGGGGGTCGCGGCGAGGGCCCGAGCGCACCCGGGGTGCCCGATCTCGCAGCTGGGCCCCGAGGGATCCACCGGCAGGTGCCCGACGCTGCCGGCCGCCCCCTGCGCACCGGAGACGACCTCACCGTCCACCACGACCCCGCAGCCGATCCCGGCGCCGAGAGTGACCATGGCGAAGGGGTCCTTCCCGCGGCCGGCCCCGAACCATGCCTCGGCATAGGCGAAGGCGCGCACGTCATTGGCCGCGACGCAGGGCAGCCCGGTGGCCTCGGTGACCATGGCGGCCAGAGGTACGTTGCGCCATCCCAGGAAGCTGGCCACCACCACAGTCCGTCTCTCGACGACGGCCGCCCCCAGGGAGATTCCGATGGCGTCGGGCCGTCGCCCGCCGCGCTCGGCCAGCTGCGCCACCACCGAGGCGATGAGGGCGGTCACGGAGCCGGCATCGGTGTCGGTCAACGGCCGTGCGTCACTGATGAGGACCTCGCCCAGCGGGTCGGTCAGGACGGCGTAGAGGCGGTCATCTGTGAGCTTGATGCCCGCAACGGTGACACTGCTCGGGACGACGGCCAGCAGGCGGGTGGGTCGTCCCGGCCCGGCCACCTCCACCGGCGGCTGCTCCTCGATGAGCCCCGCCTCGATGAGGGGACGCACCGTGCGTGTCGTCGTCGCCGCGGACAGCCCTAGGCGCTCGGCGAGGTCGCCGCGACTCATGGGGCCGGCGGAGATCAGGGCGAGCAGCGCCCTGGCGCCGAGGCTGCGTCCACCACCCATCGTCGACTCCCACTCCCATCGTCGTCAGCTACCACTGGGGCCGCACGGCCTGTGACCTGGGACGACGTTCACCGCCATCCACGTCGTACCGACACTGTAGAGCAAACCCTTGCAAAATCTAGCATCGTCAATTATTTTCACCTTACAAGGAATCGCTCCCGGTTCCTCCCCCCTCCCCTGGAAGGACGATGATGACCCTCCATCTGCGATGCGCCGACACCTCCGTGGTCCTCGACCTGCCCGACGACCGTTTCCCAGTGGTGCGCCACTGGGGCCCTGACCTGGGTGACGTCAGCGGTGACGACCTGTCCGACGTGGCCCTGGCCGCGCAAACGTCCTTGGGCACCAACACCGCCTGGATCACCAACGACCTGCCGATCCTGCCCCTGGCCCACCTGGGCTGGAACTCACGTCCCGCTGTGGCGCTCTCACGCACCGACGGCTCGGCCTTCTCGCCCCACCCCACCGCCTTCACCCACGAGGAGAGCTCCGAGGACACCCCGGCCGGGACCGCCCTCGTTGTGCGCTCCAGCGGAACCGACACCGTCCACGCGCTGACCCTGGGCACTGAGCTGCGCCTGGAGGCCTGCGGCCTGGTACGTCTACGCGCCTGGGTACGCAATGACCGCCCCGAGTCCGACGGTGAGCAGGGAGCCGACCTCGTCGTCGGCGAGCTCACGCCGGTACTGCCGCTGCCCGACAGCGCCGACGAGCTGCTGGACACCACCGGACACCATGTCCAGGAGCGTCGGCTCGTGCGCACCCCCTTCACCCCGGGTACTCGCCTTCGCGAGTCCTGGGAGGGACGCCCGGGGCACGACGCCGTCACCTGGCTGGCAGCCGGCCCCACCGGCTTCGGATGGCGCAGCGGGCGCGTCCACGGCGTTCACGCGGCATGGTCCGGCAACGTCCGCCACCTGGCGATGAACCCGGCCTCGGGCCGCAAGCTCCTGGGAGCCGGAGAGCTGCTCCTGCCGGGCGAGGTCTCGCTGGCCCCGGGGCAGACCTACACCTCTCCGTGGACGGTCTTCTCCTGGGGCGAGGGCCTGGACGCCCTGGCCCACCGCAGCCACGCCTGGCTGCGCTCACGCCCGTCCCACCCCACCCGCCCCCGCCCGGTGCTGCTCAACACCTGGGAGGCTGTCTACTTCGACCACGACCTGGACAAGCTCAAGGCCCTGGCCGACGCCGCCGCCCAGGTCGGTATCGAACGCTACGTCCTGGACGACGGCTGGTTCGGATCCCGCCGCGACGACACCTCAGGACTGGGCGACTGGCAGGTCTCCCCCGAGGCCTGGCCGAACGGCCTGGAGCCACTCGTGGAGCACGTCCACGCCCTGGGCATGGAGTTCGGCCTGTGGTTCGAGCCGGAGATGGTCAACGTCGACTCCGAGCTGGCCCGCACCCACCCTGAGTGGATCCTGTCCGACGGCGCCGGTGGAGCGCCCGAGCACCGCCACCAGCGGGTCCTGGACCTGTCCGCCCCCGGCGCCTGGGACTACCTGTTCGACGCCATCTCCACCCTCGTGGAGCGCCTTGGCATCGCCTACCTCAAGTGGGACCACAACTCCCCTCTGCTGGCCACGGGGCATGAGGTCTCCGACCCCACCGCGGGGCGCCAGGGGGCGGCCGCCGTCCACGACCAGACCCTGGCCGTCTACCGCCTCCTGGACGCGCTCCATGAGCGCTTCCCCTCCCTGGAGATCGAGTCCTGCGCCGGCGGCGGCGGCCGCATCGATCTGGGGATCATGGAGCGCACTCAGCGGGTGTGGGCCTCGGACTGCATCGATGCCCATGACCGCCAGAACATCCAGCGCGGCACCACGCTGCTGCTTCCTCCCGAGATGGTGGGCACCCACGTCGGCTCGGGACGGGCCCACACCACCTTGCGCGACCTCGATCTCGACTTCAGGGCCGGTACCGCCCTGTGGGGCCATATGGGTGTGGAGTGGGACCTCACCGAGGCCGACGACGCCACCCGCGAGCGCCTGGCCTCCATCATCGCGCTGCACAAGGAGCTGCGCGGCCTGCTGCACTCGGGGGTGACGGTCCATGCGGACCTGCCCGACGACGACGTGCTGCGCATTGAGGGGGTCGTCGCCCCCGATGGCTCCGACGCCCTGTTCGAGATCGCCTCGCTGGGCCAGCTCCTGGCCTGGCCCACGGCGCCGCGCCCTCTGCCCGGCCTGGACCCCTCACGCCGCTACCACGTGCGCCTGGCGGCGCCGGTCTACCCCGAGCTGCGTCTGGCGGCGGGCTGGATGGCCCAGGGCGTCACCCTGCCGGGCTCCTACCTGACCACCACGGGGCTGGCGCTGCCGGTGCTGCACCCCGACCACCTCGTCCTGCTGCACGTGAGCGCCGTCGACTGAGGACTCGGCGCCCCTCCGAGTCGCCGGTCCGTCCTGTCTTCCTCCACCCGTCCCTACCCCACCCATCCGTCTTCGACCCGTTTTCCCTCATCACCGTCGATTTGGAGACCCGATGTCAACCTCGACCCCGGTCGCACGACCATCGCGTCGGCAACGCAAGCCACGCTCCGACCTCAAGCTCGGCCTCGCCTTCATCCTCCCGGCGACGATCGGCCTCGTCGCCTTCTACATCTGGCCCCTCATCCGAGGCATCTGGCTGTCCTTCACCGAGTACAACCTCCTGACCCCCGAGGAGTTCACCGGCCTGGACAACTACAAGCGCATGGTCCAGGACGACACCTTCTGGAACGCCGTCGTCGTCACCGTGGAGTACGTTGTCATCAACATCGGTCTGCAGACGATCCTGGCACTCCTCATCGCCGTCCTCATGCAGCGCCTGACCCAGTCCACCTTCGTGCGATCCATCGTGCTGACGCCCTACCTCGTCTCCAACGTGGTCGCCGCCATGCTGTGGCTGTGGATCCTGGACAACACGCTGGGCATCACCAACCAGCTCCTGGAGTCCCTGACGGGCTCAGCCGTCGACTTCTTCTCCTCGTCGATGGCCATCCCCACCATCGCCATCATCAACGTGTGGCGGCACGTGGGCTACACGGCCCTGCTCATCTTCGCGGGTCTGCAGTCGATCCCGAACACGGTCTATGAGGCGGGCAAGATGGACGGCGCCAGCGAGTGGCGGATGTTCTGGCGGATCACCGTCCCGCTGTTGCGTCCCATCCTGGCACTGGTGCTCATCATGACGATGATCGGTTCCTTCCAGGTCTTCGACACCGTCTCGGTGGCCACCCAGGGCGGCCCGGTCAACGCAACCCGCGTGCTGCAGTACTACATCTACGACATGGCCTTCGGACGCTTCCAGTTCGGATACGCCTCCGCCATGGCGGTGGGGCTGTTGCTCGTCCTGGCGGCGATCACGATCCTGCAGTACCGCATGACCCGTGCCGGCGAGACGGACCTGGACTGAAGGAGGACCAACCATGACCACGACACCCGCATCCGTTTCCTCCGCGCAGTCCCCCAAGGCGGCCGCTGCGGCGTCCTCCAAGGCCCCGGGTCGCCGGCTCACCGTCGGCAAGGCACTGGCCTGGGCGGCGATGATCCTCATCATGCTGTTCACGCTTCTGCCCTTCTACTGGGTCCTGCGCACGGCGCTGTCCTCCAACGCAGGCATCACCGCCCACCCCACCAGCCTGCTGCCGGTGGACATCAACCTGCGCGGCTTCGCCCGCGTCTTCGGCATGCAGTCCACCGAGGAGGCGCTGGCCGACGGCGGCAGCGGCGCAGCCATCAACTTCTGGCTCTACCTGCGCAACTCGGTCATCATCTCCACACTGGTCACCGTGGGGCAGGTGTTCTTCTCCGCGATGGCCGCCTACTCCTTCTCCCGCCTGCGCTGGAGGGGACGCGACACGGTCTTCGCCGTGTTCCTGGGCGCCCTCATGGTCCCCTCGATCTTCACGCTCCTGCCCAACTTCGTGCTGGTCAAGCAGCTCCACCTCATCGACACCTTCCTCGGGGTGGCGCTGCCGACCATGTTCATGACGCCCTTCGCGGTGTTCTTCCTCAAGCAGTTCTTCATGAACATCCCACGTGAGCTGGAGGAGGCCGCACTGCTCGACGGAGCCTCCAAGGTCCGGGTGTTCTTCACCCTCATCCTGCCCATGGCCAAGGCCCCGATCTCGACGCTGGCGATCCTGACCTACATCACGGCCTGGAACGACTACTTCTGGCCCCTGCTGGTCTCCTACACGGACTCCTCGCGGGTACTCACGGTGGCTCTGGCCGTCTTCCGCTCACAGGCCCCTCAGACCGGTCCCGACTGGGCCGGGCTCATGGCCGCCACGCTCGTGGCCGCCCTCCCGATGCTCCTGCTGTTCATGGCCTTCGCCCGGCGCATCGTCAACTCCATCGGCTTTACCGGAATCAAGTGAGGCACCAGATGACGACTCAACCGATCAGCCCTCTTCGCTCCTCACTGTCGCGCCGAGGCCTCCTGTGCGGCTTGGCCTCGGGAGCGGCCGCACTGACCCTGGCCGCCTGCTCCGGCGGTTCCAGGAAGTCGGGACCCGGCGCCGTCGAGTACTGGATGTGGGACGCCAGCCAGCTGCCCGCCTATGAGGCATGCGCCAAGGCCTTCGAGGCCAAGACCGGCATCAAGGTCAACATCACCCAGATCGCCTGGGGCGACTACTGGACCAAGCTGACGGCCGGCTTCATCGCCGGGACAGGTCCGGACGCCTTCACCGACCACATCTCCAAGTTCGCCCAGTTCGTGGACCTGGAGGTCCTGGTTCCACTGGAGAAGCAGGCCGCCTGGGCGGGCGTCGATGAGTCCGCCTTCCAGGAGGGCCTCATCGACCTGTGGAAGGGTGAGGACGGCCATCAGTACGGCTGCCCCAAGGACTGGGACACCGTGGCGGTCTTCTACAATCGGGACATGCTCGCCCAGGCCGGCCTGTCCGAGGCAGACCTGGCCGACTGGTCCTGGAATCCCGAAGACGGCGGAACCTTCGAGAAGGTCATCGCCCACCTGACCGTGGACAAGAACGGCGTGCGCGGAGACGAGCCCGGTTTCGATAAGAACCGCGTGGCCGTCTACGGCCTGGGTATCCAGGACGCCGGTACCGGGGATGGCCAGACTCAGTGGAGCCCCTTCACCGGCTCGGCCGGCGACTGGTTCTACACGAATAAGGAGACCTGGGGCGACCACTACCGCTACGACGAGAAGGTCTTCCAGGACACGATGGACTGGTACTTCGGCCTGGTGGACAAGGGATACATGCCTCCGCGCGGCGCCTTCTCCTCCACGACCAGCACCGATGTCCAGCTGGGCAGCGGCAAGATCGCCATGTGCTTCAACGGCTCGTGGATGTTCGGCACCTACGCCAAGCTCGACGTCAAGGTCGGGATCGCGGCGAACCCCGTGGGCCCCAACGGCAAGTCGGTCTCCCTGTTCAACGGGCTGGGCGACTCGATCTCCAAGCAGTCGGCCAATATCGACAACGCCTCCAAGTGGGTGGCCTTCCTGGGAACCGCCGAGGCGCAGGACATCGTGGCCTCTCACGGAATCGTCTTCCCGGCGATCGCCTCCTCCACGAAGAAGGCCGTCAAGGTCTTCGAGGCAACGGGGCTTCCCACCAAGCCCTTCACCCAGCACCTGGAGGACAAGTCCACGTTCTTCTTCCCACTGACCTACTTCGGGGCGGACGTGGGCGCCATCATGAAGCCGGCGACGGACGACCTGTGGGCCAACCGGGTGCCGGCCTCAACGCTGACGACATACAACGAGCAGGTCAACCTCCTGTTCAAGACGTCCAAGCACCAGAAGAGCTGACGGACTGGTTGCTCGTGACCAGCCACGGGCCGGGTCCGGCCGTGCGCCGGACCCGGCCCGTGGTTGTCAGCGCAGCCCCACGATCTGCCCGGTGTCGAGGTCGACGTCGATGCGCTCGGCTGCGGGCCGGCTCGGCAGCCCCGGCATGGTCGACAGGCTGCCGCAGATCGCGTAGACGTAGCCGGCCCCCGCGGCCAGGCGCACCTCGCGCACCGGCAGGCGCCACCCGGTGGGTACGCCCTTGCGGCCAGGCTCGGCCGACAGGGACAGCGGGGTCTTGGCGACGATGACGGGCAGGTGGCCGAAGCCTGCCTGCTCGTAGGACTCCAGCAGTCTGCTCGCGGCGGGGGTGTAGTCCACGCCGTCGGCGCCGTAGAGGTCGGCGAGCTTGGAGATCTTGGTGCGCAGGTCGTCCTGCGGCTCGTAGGCGGGTCGGCTGCAGGCCGGCTCTCCTGCCTCCTGGCAGGCCTCGACGACGGCTCCGGCCAGGTCGAGGCAGCCCTCGCCTCCCCTGGTGACGGGGTGGCAGACCGCGACTCGGGCTCCGGCGTCGCCGGCGATACGCGTCACCTCCTCGATCTCGGCGTCGTGGTCGGTGGGGAAGACGTTGATGGCCACGACCGGGGTGATGCCGAAGCCCCGCACGATCTGCAGGTGCTTGAGCAGGTTGGCGGCGCCGTCGCGCACGTCATCGATGTTCTCCTGGAGCATGTCCTCGGGCAGGTCCTTGCCGCTGACGAGGCGGTGGCGTCCGCTGTGGGCCTTGAGCGCCCTGATGGTGACCACGACGACGGCGACGCTCGGACGCATCCCGGAGACGGCGCACTTGAGGTCCACGAAGCGTTCCAGGCCCATGTCGGATCCGAAGCCGGCCTCGGTGAGGATGTAGCCGCCGTCGCGGGCTCCTGCCGCGGCGACGCGGTCGGCGATGACCGAGGAGCATCCGGTGGCGATGTTGCCGAAGGGCCCGGTGTGGACCAGGACGGGGGTGCCCTCGCCGGTGCGCAGGAGATTGGGCTCGAGCGCGTCGCGCAGGACGGCGCACATGGCCCCGGCTGCCTTGAGGTCCTCGGCACTGATCCACTCCCCGTTGCGGCTTCGGCCGATGACGATGCGCCCCAGGCGCCTGCGCAGGTCGGCCAGGTCCATGGCCAGCGACATGATGACCATGAGCTCGCTGGCCGGGGTGATGTCGAAGGATGCCTGCCGGGTGACGCCGTCGATCTTGGCCCCCAGGCCGGTGACGATATGGCGCAGGGCGCGGTCGTTGACGTCCAGCACCCGGGGCCAGGTGATGGTGCGCTCGTCAATGTCGAGCTCATTGCCGTGGTGCAGGTGGTTGTCGATCATCGCCGACAGGAGGTTGTGGGCGGCGGTGATGGCGTGGAAGTCGCCGGTCAGGTGCAGGTTCATCCGGTCGGCAGGCAGGATGCGGGCGCCTCCGGAGCCTCCGGCTCCGCCCTTGATGCCGAAGGTGGGGCCCATGGCCGACTGGCGCAGAGTCAGGACGGCCTGCTGGCCCAGGCGGGTGAGCCCCTGGGCCAGTCCGATGGCCGTGGTGGTCTTGCCCTCCCCGAAAGGCGTCGGTGTGATCGCAGTGACGACGACGTAGTGAGGGCTACTCGCACCACCGCCGCTCACGTGCTGGCTGGATTCCAGTGCCCGCAGGTCGATCTTGGCCACATCACGGCCATAGGGAATGACGTGCTCGGCAGCTATTCCCGCTGACGCCGCCAGCGCGTGGAGATCGATCGGAGCGTCGGAGCCGCCAGTGGCCGCAATCACCTGGGTCATGGATGAAGCCTAGTCGGAACCGGCTCCTGGCTTCTGTCTTTCGCCACGGAGCCGCCAGTCAGTGGAGCAAGGGTTCCTCCTGGCAAAAAGTCGTATCTTCAGCACACTGAGTCTTATTCGACTAGTGTGTCGGTTACCCATCGGTCGACCATGGAGGTTGCTGTGAACCGTCGGATCGTCGTCTCCGCCCTCGCCGCATCGGCCTCACTGTGCCTTGCCGTGACGGGGTGCTCCGGCACATCGGGGACATCGCAGGCCGGTGCCAGCGGTTCTGCGAATGCGACGCCCGCGGGCCCTGTCGGCACCGTCGATCCGCCGTCGGAGATCGAGGGCCTCGACAAGCTCGGCCTGTCGAAGGCCACAATGAGTATCAAGACCGCTCCCGGACTGAGCAACTTCGACGAGAAGGGCCTCACCTACGTCGACCCGATCACGGATCCGGCGGCCAATCTCTCGGTCCATCACGTGACCTGGGACGGTAAGGAGACCTGGAAGGCGAGCGTGCCGGTCCCCAGCGGCGCCGATCCCGCCTCGCTGAGTCCTGTGATGAGCTTCGATGATGCGCTCGGCGTCGTCTCCTACTGGTTCACCACCGACCAGGTCGACCCGAAGGACTCCACCCTCCGCCTCCACCCGGTCGTCGGCAAGCTTCACTGGTTCAACACCAGCACTGGACAACAGGGCTCTGACCCCTTCGCCGAGGACGGCAACACCTACTCGTCGCACAGCCAGCTGGTCGGAGGGCTTCAGCTGAGCAACGACGGCGGAATGAGCGCGGTGAAGATCGTGGACTCCTCACAGGCCCTTGTGAGTCACTCCGCGCAAGAGCTGGGACTAAGCGGCGGCAGTCGGGGCGAGTTCTACTCATGGAAGGGGCAGGTGCGTTTCAGAGGCACTGAGCCCGCCGACCCCGGAGATCTCCTCCGCCTCAACACCTCCAAACCCATCCCCGACCTCAGCGCCGACGCCCGAATCTGGACCACGCCCAGCAGAATCCTGGTTCTGGACCAGTCGGACAGCCGTTTGCAGTCTGTCACCGACAGTGGGGCGCAGGTCCTGGATCTCAAGGGATGCCCCATTCCGCCCAAGAGCAACCTCACGGTCGGCAGCGGCGACACCTATGACCACCTCGGGCAGCTGCGGATCGCTCAGAACGGGACCACTGAGTGCCTCTCCAAGACCATTGGAAACCCCGCCGACACCATCAGCACCACCCTGAGCGATGGCAGCATCATCGTTCGTTCCACCGCCGATGAGGGAAAGACCTTCTCCTTCCGCTACATCAGCGCCGACGGCTCCACGAAAGTCGATCTGCCGAAGAAGCCGGTCCCCAGCGCCCACGACAACCACCTCGTGTACTCCACCTCTGCCGACGGCATCTCAACCGTGACCGCTTTCAGCGAGAAGGACCTCAAGCCGTCGGGCTCCTGAGCCATGGGCTCCCCTCGGGACTACTCCTCGGCGAGGGCCTTGGCGATGGCCCGCATGGTCACGTCCCGGCTGTAGCCCTTGCGCCCCAGCACGGCTGCGGTGCGACGCCGGCGCACCTCCCAGGGCAGGTGACCGGTGGCGGAGAGCTTCTTGCGGGCCAGCGCCAGCGCCGCTGAGTCCTCGTCCTCGGAGCTGATCTGCTCGAGGGCCTCGGTGACGTCCGACTCACCCAGCCCCTTGCGTCGCAGCTCCTCAGCGATGGCTCTCCTGGCCGCCCCCTTCTCAGCGAAGCGGGTGCGCGCCAGGCGGGCTGCGTAGGCGGTGTCGTCAATGACTCCGGCGGCCTCCAGGCGGTCGAGGACCTCGGAGGCTACACGGGGGTCCACCTCCTTGCGCTCGAGGAGCTCGGCCAGGGCGGCGCGAGGAGCCGCGCTGCGGTCCAGGCGGCGCAGGACGATCTCCCGCGCTGCCTCGACCGCCTGCGTATGGGCGTCAGGGATGAGCCAGGGCATCAGAACCCGCCGGCCTCCTCACCGAAGATGGTGTCCGCCTCATCCGCCGACGCCTCCTTGGGAGCCTTCACGCTCTTGGAGGTCTTAGCAGTGGCGGCGGTCTTCTTCCCACGCCCTCGGGCACTCTTGACCGCGCTCGTGGCGGCGGTGTCAGCGCTCTCCGCCGGGACGGCGGCCGCAGCCACGGCGGCCTCGGCAGCAGCGAGCTCCTCAGCCTCCCGGGCCTTGCGGCCGGGCTCACCGATGCCCAGGGCGGCGAGGATCTTCTCCTCGATCTCGGCGGCCAGCTGCGGGTTGTCCTTAAGGAAGTTGCGGGCATTCTCCTTGCCCTGACCGAGCTGGTCCTCCCCGTAGGTGAACCAGGCCCCGGACTTGCGCACCACGCCGTTGTCCACGCCCAGGTCCAGCAGGCTGCCCTCGCGGGAGATGCCCTGGCCGTAGAGGATGTCGAACTCGGCCTGCTTGAAGGGCGGCGCCATCTTGTTCTTGACGACCTTGACCCGGGTACGGTTACCCACGGGCTGGTCCCCGTCCTTGAGGCCGCCGATGCGGCGCACGTCCAGGCGCACGGAGGCGTAGAACTTCAGGGCCTTCCCACCGGTGGTGGTCTCCGGGTTGCCGAAGAACACACCGATCTTCTCACGCAGCTGGTTGATGAAGATGGCTGTAGTGCCGGTGGAGGACAGCGCACCGGTGATCTTGCGCAGCGCCTGGCTCATGAGGCGGGCCTGGAGGCCGACGTGGGAGTCCCCCATCTCCCCCTCGATCTCGGCCTTGGGGACCAGGGCCGCCACGGAGTCGATGACGATGATGTCCAGGCCGCCTGAGCGCACCAGCATGTCGGTGATCTCCAGGGCCTGCTCCCCGGTGTCCGGCTGTGAGACCAGGAGGTTGTCGATGTCGACGCCCAGGGCCTTGGCATAGACCGGGTCGAGGGCGTGCTCGGCGTCGATGAAGGCCGCGTTCCCGCCGGCCCTCTGCGCGCTGGCCACGGCGTGCAGGGCGACGGTGGTCTTTCCGGAGGACTCCGGCCCGTAGACCTCGACGATGCGTCCCCTCGGGAGCCCTCCGACTCCCAGAGCCACGTCAAGGGCGACCGACCCCGTCGGGATGACGGAGACCGGAGGACGGGACTCGTCCCCCAGGCGCATGACGGATCCCTTACCGAAGCTCTTGTCGATCTGGGCGAGGGCTGTGGCCAGGGCCTTGGAGCGGTCCTGGGTCTGGCTGGCAGCAGGCATTGTTCTACCTCGGTTCTCAGGGCGGCGCGCAGCCGCGGCGGGCATGGCTGGTCAACTTCGGCGAGGTCCCCTCTCCGGGGCTCACCAACGACGGTATGCCTGACCACTGACATCTATCTCCGCCCCACATCAGCCCTGTGGACTCAGGGGGCATCGTCGTCGTTCGTGGAGAACAGTACCCGAACACCTGTTCGATCATGACATCATCGTCATGCGCGTGTCGGCGGCTCCAAACCTGCCCCCAGCACCCGCTCTCGTCATCTGGGCTCAGCGACGCGGATCCGAGCGGAAGATCCACCGCTCGGCATCCGAGCGCTCGGTCTCCTCGCACAGAAGACCCCAGACCCGCTCCGGCGCCACCCCGTCGTCGAGCGCCTGCACGCAGGTCACCCCCAGCCCCGGAAGAACCAGATCCTGGGCCAGGGAGCGACCGTAGGCCGGACCGAAGACCGCTTCGACGGCGCTCCAGAACTCCGAGTGCTTCACCACTCCCCCTTTGTCAACAGGCAACCCGGCGGCGAGTCCACTCATGGTGGCCCCACCGCCGGGAAGGTCGGCTCACTGGTAACGACCTGCGCGCCGCAGGAACAGCGCACGCAGAGCGTCAGCGGATGGTCACCGCAGGGCGACTCCCTGCTGACGTACGAGCTCATCGGGAACCGTGTCCGGAATCATGACACCTTCGGTCAGGGCGATGCGGTCGGAGACCTCACGCAGCACCATGGACAGAGGGGCGTCAAGCGCCTGGCAGATGGAGGCGAGCAGCTCGGAGGAGGCCTCCTTCTGGCCACGCTCGACCTCGGAGAGGTACCCCAGGGAGACACGGGCCTGCGAGGAGACCTCGCGCAGCGTGCGTCCCTGGTGCTGTCGGACGCCGCGCAGGACTTCTCCGATCTCGCGGCGCAGGACGACATTCTCGTGCTTCGGGGTGTCCACGGACACACCGTACCCTGCCCCGGGTCCCTGGCGCATCGGCATCCGGTTGTTGATCGGGCGAGTGGTGCGGGGGTGAGTCGTGTTGTTCATCGTCTAGCACAACCATTCACGTCGTGGATTCATTCCCGCCACCTGGGGCCAGTTCTCCGGCTCCGGTGACGTTGACAACCACTCTACCGGCATTCCTGAGAGAAATCTGAAATACGTCTTAGTCTGCGGTCTGTAGTTGGTCAGTCGTCGATGTGAGGCAATCAGGGCTGCAGCCCACACTCGTCTTTCCGCAGGAAACCGATGGCCAGCTCACACACCTCCATCACGGTGGCGTGCCGGATCTGCGGGCGATCACCGCTCAGGTGCAGTTCGCGGTGCCTCTGCCCCCATGGAGCGGCGACGGCGACATGGACCGTTCCGGCCGGATGGCCGTCAGCCGGCCCCGGCCCGGCCACCCCGGTGGTCGCCAGTCCCAGATCGGCCCCGAGGAGCCGGCGCACTCCGTGCGCCATCTGCAGGGCGACATCGCGGTCCACCGGCCCGGTTAGCTTTAGGTGCGCAGCATCGACCCCGAGGACCTGCGCCTTGATCCGGGTGGCGTAGGCCACGACCGCCCCCACGAGCACACGGGAGGCGCCGGGAACCTCCACCAGGCTGGAGGCGACCTGCCCACCCGTCAAGGACTCGGCGATCGCCAGGGTCACTCCGCGATGCGCGGCGGCCCGCAGGAGAGCCCTCGCCGCGCGGATGCGGTCCTCAGTGCCGGCCGCATCCTCGATCACCACGGCTTCCACCCCGGGGCGGTCACTGGCCGTTCCCTCCGTTCTCACGGCTCAGCAGCATCGCCTGGCGGACGTAGTCCAGGCCGGTCACCACCGTGACAACAAGCGCCGCAGCCACAATGACATAGGCCGCCTTGGTCAGGAACACGGCCGGCCCCGCGGGCAGCATGAGCATGGACCACGGCGTGAGCAGCCCGACCAGTCCCACCATCTGCAGCGTCGTCTTGATCTTGCCGCCGCGTGAGGCCGCCATGACGGCGCGGCGCAGCATGAAGAAGCGCATGACCGTGATGCCGAGCTCGCGCACGACGATGAGGATGGTGACCCACCACCACAGTCGTTGGTTGACGCTCAGCAGGACGAAGGCGGACAGGGTCAGAGCCTTGTCCGCGATCGGGTCGGCGATCTTGCCGAAGGAGGTCACCAGACCCCATGAGCGCGCCAGCTGGCCGTCCAGGCGGTCCGTGAAGGCCGCGACGACGAAGACCACGACTGCGGCGAGCCTGGCCCGGTCCCCGGGCAGCAGGGCGAGCCAGATGAAGACGGGCACGAGCAGCAGGCGCAGCACCGTCAGAACATTGGCGATGTTGAGCAGCGGCGCCTGCTCTGACGGCGCGGCGCCATCCGGGGCGGTCGGGGCGTTCATCAGGTCCAGCCTAGTCGCGGACGACCTCCCACCGACACAGAAACCTCGATCCATCTTCTCAACGGCCTCGCATCCGAGCGGCTGCACCGTACGCGTCATGCTCCATCGCAGACGACACGCGGCATAAGATCCGTTCTCGCCCGCGGTTCACACCGACATCCGGGAGCCTCCCCCGCACCACTGGAACGAGCACGAACCGCGCACACACTCTTAAGGTTCACTTCATACGTTCATCATCATGTACCCCTCCACTCCTCCACCATCATCGTCACCGGACTCCGCCGGCCTCAGCCGCAGGTCACGGGGTCCTGGCCTGCTGACCGCCGTCGTTCTCACCGCATCCGTCGCCATGAACGGTTGCTCGACGAGTTCCGATCAGGCTGTGCCGGCTCAATCGCCGACTCCGTCCGCCTCCGCCAGCGTCGGCGGCTCGCAGGACGTCCACTTCACCGTGGGTTACGCCGGCGACGTCCTCATGCATATGCCGGTGATGGAGTCCACTCCGGCAGGCTCAGGGGATATCACCGCCAACATCGCCGCTGAGACCCCCTGGGTCGAGGGCCTGGATCTGGCCCTGTGCGGGATGGAGGTGCCTGTCGCTCCGGACGGGGTCTACTCGGGCTACCCCGCCTTCGGCACCTCTACCGAGGTCGTGGCCGCCTTGGCGAGATCCGGCTGGGACGGCTGCGCGACCGCCTCCAACCACGCCGCGGACCGGGGGGAGGCCGGCGTCGTGGCCACCTTGGACGCCCTGGACGCTCACGGGTTGGGCCACGCGGGCACCTACCGGAGCCAGCAGGACGCCTCGGTGCCCTTCGCGCTCTACGAGCTGGAGCGGGGCGGGCGCACCGTGACCGTCGCCCAGATCTCCACGACCATGGACCTCAACGGCCTGGAGGATCCCACCGGATACTCCGTGTCGCTCAACGACATCGGCGCCATCACGAAGGCGGCGAAGTCGGCCCGTGCGGCGGGTGCCGATCTCGTCGTCGTCCATTCCCAGCTCGGTGAGGAGTACGAGACCACGCCCAACGACAAGCAGGTCTCCTACGCCCAGTCCCTGGCCGACACCGGGCAGGTCGACATCTTCTTCGGCGCTCATCCCCATGTGCCTCAGCCCGCCGAGAAGCTCTCCGGAGGAGTCGGGGGCAAGGGGATGTGGGTGTCGTACTCGGCAGGCAACTACATCTCGAACCAGGATGAGGAGTGCTGCGCCCCGCTGTCCGACGTCGGTCAGCTCGTCTGGGCCGACGTCACCTCCCACGCCGACGGCTCGGTGAGCGTGGACAAGCTGAACTGGCACCCGTTCACCATGGATCTCGCCGGCGGCCACAAAATCAGGGACCTGGCGGCGCTTCACAACGGCGAGCAGCCTGCCGGCCTGGGGCTGAGCAAAGAGCAGATCGACCGGCGCTGGAGCCTGCTCACCTCTCAGGTCAAGGACGCCTCGACCATGGCCACCACACCGCCCAAGCCCACCGGACCGGCTCCGACGATTCCCAGTCGGGAAGAGGTCATCACACGGGCAGGGGCACACCCGGCCCCGCAGGGCGCGGCGTCGGCCTCCGCCTCACCACGATGAGCCGCGGCCTGTGAGCGACCAGGCGTCCTCGGAGTCCTCATCGGCGGAGGTGTCGTCCCAGGACTCCGACTCCGGCAGGCTGGAGGCGACCTCCAAGGGGTCCGTGCTGTAGCGGTTCGACGGCATGACCGCAGTACGGGGCTCATTCGCGGCCGGAGCCGACGGGGCCTCGGAATCGGGCTCGCCTTGAGACGCGTCAGGGGCCTCGGGACTCTCCGCGCTTCCCGGCGCACCGCCCTCGCCCTTGATCCAGGCCAGGGTCTCCTCGAGCTGCTCGGGCTGGACGAGGACGTCGCGGGCCTTGGATCCCTCCGAGGGGCCGACGACCTCACGGGACTCGAGCAGGTCCATGAGGCGTCCGGCCTTGGCGAAGCCGACGCGCAGCTTGCGCTGGAGCATGGAGGTGGAGCCGAACTGACTGGAGATGATGAGCTCGGCGGCCTGCAGGAGCAGGTCCATGTCATCACCGATCTCCTCGTCGATCTGCTTCTTGACCTCCGGGACGACGACGTCCTCGCGGTACTCGGGCGTCAGCTGGGACTTGACGTGCTCGACGACGGAGCGGATCTCGGACTCGGTGACCCACGAGCCCTGGATGCGCACTGGCGTGGAGGCGCCCGGGCCCAGGTAGAGGGCGTCACCCTGGCCGGTAAGCGTCTCGGCCCCGTTCTGGTCGAGGATGACCCGGGAGTCCAGCTGGGAGGCCGTGGCGAAGGCCAGGCGCGAGGGGACGTTGGACTTGATGAGGCCGGTGACCACCTGGGCGACGGGACGCTGGGTGGCCAGCACCAGGTGGATCCCGGCAGCGCGGGCCAGCTGGGTGATGCGCTGGATGGAGGCCTCCACGTCCTTGGGGGCGGTCATCATGAGGTCGGCGAGCTCGTCGACGACGACCAGGAGGTAGGGGTAGGGGCTCAGCTCTCGCTGGGATCCCGGCAGGGGCTGGACCTCGCCTGCGCGCACCGCCTTGTTGAAGTCGTCAATGTGCTTGAAGCCGAAGGAGGCCAGGTCGTCGTAGCGGGCGTCCATCTCGCGCACCACCCACTCCAGGGCCTCGGCCGCCTTCTTCGGGGAGGTGATGATCGGGGTGATGAGGTGGGGGATGCCCTCGTAGATGGTCAGCTCCACCCGCTTGGGGTCCACCAGCACCATGCGCACCTCCTCAGGCGTGGCGCGCATCATGATCGAGGTAATCATCGAGTTGACGAAGGAGGACTTACCCGAACCGGTCTGCCCGGCCACCAGCAGGTGCGGGGTCTTGGCCAGGTTGGTGACGACGTAGTCGCCCTCGACGTTCTTGCCCAGCCCGACCACCAGCGGGTGCGCCTGCTTGCGCGCGGCCTGGGAGCGCAGGACGTCGCCGAGCTTGACCATCTCCCGGTCGCTGTTGGGGATCTCGATGCCGATGGCGCTCTTACCCGGAATGGGGGTGAGCAGGCGGAGCTCGTCGGAGGCCACCGCGTAGGCGATGTTCTTCTCCAGCCCCGTGATCCGGGAGACGTTGACCCCCCGGCCCCGGTGGACCTCGTAGCGGGTGACCTGGGGGCCGCGCGTGTAGCCGGTGACCGTGGCGTCCACGTTGAACTCGGCGAAGACGTTCTGCAGGGACTCCACGATGGCGTCGTTGGCGGGGGTGCGGGTGGAGTGACCCGGCCCAGGACCGAGCAGCGCGTCATCGGGCAGGGTGTAGGTCGAGCCGTCGGGCAGAGCCATGTCGCTCATGGCGATCTGGTCGGCGAGGTCGGGCTCCTCGAGCGGAACCTCGGGGGTCTCCTCGGTGACGGCGTCGAAACCGGAGGGCGACTGCGGGGGCGGCTGCGGTGTGCTGCGCTTGGCCGATGAGGGCTTGCGCTGCCCCCCTGCGGCCGGCCCGGAGGCCACGGAGCCACCTGCCGGGCCAGCGGGCCTGCTTCTGGTGGCGGAGGCGGCCGAGGACGCCGGGGAGGCGATGACGTCGGTTTCCTCGCCCACGTCCGGGATGACGAAGTCCTCGCTCCCGGAGTGAGCGCCGTGATCGCCGCCCGGCTCGAAGAGCTCGGTGATCGTCGTCTGCTGGGCCTGCCGGTCGGCCGAGCGCTTACGCCGGCCACTGCCCCGTTTACGTGAGGTCGACTCCTCAACCTCCAGGGCGGAGCGGAAGGGCTCGTCGCCGTCGTAGGAGTCCAGGAGCGCTGTCTGATCCGGGTCCGCGCCCGAGGCGCCGGCCCGCTCAGAGCCTCCGCGGACCCGCCCCAGCAGGCGCCGGGCCAGGGAGTCACCCGATCCATCGGCGCCCTGGGCGGCGCCGTCACCGTCCGCCGCCCGGTACTGCTCCAGAAGCTCGCGGATCTCGGCAACGGTCTTGCCGGACATGACCAGGGCGGAGAACGCGGTCAGGAGGAGGAACAGGATGAAGGCCCCCACGGAGGAGAACAGTGCCGCCAACGGGTAGCCCACCAGCCATCCCAGCAGCCCCCCAGCTGCTTCCAGCCCGCCGAGGTTGTTCTTGAGGACCGGGTTGCCGCTGCCGACCTGGATCATTCCGGTCAGAGCGGTCAGCAGCCCCAGGCAGCCCACGGAGACCCGTGCGTGCACCGCCCCCAGGCTGTGGACCCGCAGCATGGCAATGCCCAGCGCCGCCAGGAGCGGGGGCACGAAGACACCCAGGACGCCGACGGGGCCCGCGGCGATGTGGTGCAGGAGATCGCCTGCGGCACCGGAGATCCCGAACCACTCGCGCAGTGCCAGCACCGCTGCGAGGGCCAGGATGAGGAAGGCCCAGCCGGTACGGCGGTAGCGTCCGCCCGAGGGCCCGGTTCCGGGCGCGGAGAAGGGAGCGGTTCCTGGGGCGGAACCGCCTCGATTACGTCCTCTGCCGGTTCCCGGTGAAGGCGCAGCTGTTCTCGTGGTGCGACGATTGGCCATGATGCCCTAGAAACTATCGGATTCTCGGTGTCATTGACCTTGCCACGCCGCCCGCCCCGGCCGGAGACACGTCACCTTCTCGGTGCCGCGGCCCGGTGCGGGGGCTCGTCCCCCTGAGGGCAGAGGCAGGCGCGCCCCGGACCCCCGTCAGGGCCTCTCGTCGTCGGCGCGGAGGAACTCATCGATCTCCTCGCACAGCGGTGCCTGGGCCGGGCCACTGCGGGCGACGGCGTGGGCGGCGGCCGCGTTGGCTCGCCTGGCCGCCTCGACGACGTCGAGCCCGCCCAGGAGGCCGGCGACCAGGACGCCGGTATGCGTGTCTCCCGCTCCCGTCGTGTCCACGACCTCACGCACGAAACCGGGTACCTCGATCGGCTCGCCGCCCACCGGGTGGAGAACACAGCCGTTCACGCCGGTACGGTGGACGATCAGTGCTTCAGGGCAGGCCTGCCGGATGGCACCGGTGCCGCCCAGTCGCTCCTCGAGGCGCCCCATCTCCAGGTCGTTCCCGGTCAGTATCGTTGCCCTTCTCAGCAGCGGAAGGAGCACCTGGTCGGGGATGTCGGGCTGGACCGGGCCGAGGTCGATCACCAGCCCGACGCCGTCGGGGATCGACAGGAGCCAGTCGGTCAGGATGCCGCGGCTCGTGTAGTGGGCCAGGTCGTAACCCGTGGCGTAGACCCAGTCCCCGGCCCTCAGGTCGATGCTTTCGAGATCCTCACGCTGAGGCTCGCCCTCAACGCCCGCGGTGGTGATGAAGGTGCGTCGGCCGGAGGGCTCGATGAGCGTGGTGCAGGTGCCAATGTCCCCGACGAGCTCCTCGACGAGTAGCTCCACCCGGTCCAGCCGCATCGACTCACGCACCCGCGCGGAGTTGGGGCCGGTTCCCAGGGTGGCGGCCAGGGCCGTGGGAACGCCCTGCCGGGCTGCGGCCGAGACCACGGTGTACCCGCCACCGACGACCGGACCCGACGACGCCCCGGTGATCGCCCCTCCCGGCGTCGGCACGCTGCTGACGTGGAGGGGGATGTCAATGAGGATGGATCCGGTAGATATGAAGCACGCGGGCCGGAAGAGAGTCATGCAGTAAGCGCCCTCCCGCTATGCCTCGATGACGACCGGGACGATCATGGGACGGCGCCTGAGGCGGCGCCCGATCCAGCGCCCCAGGGTGCGGCGCATGACCTGCTGGAGGGAGTAGGCGTCCGCCTTCCCGGTCTCCAGCGCAGCCGACAGGGCCTCAGTCACATCGGGAAGGATCTCCTCGAAGACCGAGTCGTCCTCCGCCACGCCCCGCGCCTGGATGTGGGGGCCGGCCAGGATCGTGCCGGTCGTGGTCTCCACCACGGCGTAGACCGAGACGAAGCCCTCCTCCGCAAGGATGCGTCGGTCCTTGAGCTCGGCCTCGTCGATCTCCCCCACCGAGGAGCCGTCGACGTAGATGTAGCCGCAGGGCACCTGGCCGGCGATACGGGCCACTCCCCCCTCCAGGTCGACGGCCACACCGTCCTCGCACAGCATGACCCGTTCCGGGGCGATTCCCGTCTTGACGGCGAGCCCACCATTGGCCACCAGGTGACGAATCTCACCGTGAATGGGCATGACGTTGCGGGGCTGGACAATGTTGTAGACGTGGAGCAGCTCCTCGGAGGAGGCGTGCCCGGAGACGTGGACCTTGGCGTTGCCCTGGTGGACCACGCGTGCCCCCAGCCTCATGAGCTGGTTGATGACCCGGAAGACGGAGTTCTCGTTGCCGGGGATGAGGGAGGAGGCGAAGATGACGGTGTCGCCGGGCTCGATGGTGACGCTGCGGTGCTCGGAGTGGGCCATCCGGGACAGGGCCGCCATGGGCTCTCCCTGAGAGCCGGTGACCATGAGGACTCTCTCGTGCGGGGGCAGCGAGGTGATGTCCCGGGCATCGATGAGGACGCCGGCGGGGACCTTGAGGTAGCCGCGCTCGGCGGCGATCCCCATGTTGCGCACCATGGAGCGCCCCACGAGGGCGACCCGTCTGTCGTGCAGGGCGGCGGCGTCGAGGACCTGCTGGACGCGGTGAACGTGGCTGGCGAAGGAGGCCACGACGATCTGCCCGTCGGAGTCGGCGAAGACGTTGTCCAGGACCTGGCCGATCTCGCCCTCATGGCCCACCATGCCCGGGACCTCGGCGTTGGTGGAGTCCACGCAGAACAGGTCCACGCCCTCCTCACCGAAACGGGCGAAGGAACGCAGGTCCGTGATGCGCCCGTCGATGGGCAGGGAGTCCATCTTGAAGTCGCCGGTGGCCAGCACGTTGCCGGCATCGGTACGGATCATGACGGCCATGGCGTCGGGGATGGAGTGGTTGACGGCCACGAACTCCAGGTCGAAGGGGCCGTAGGAGACTTCCTCGTGCTCGATGACCTGGCGCAGCACCGGGCGGATACGGTGCTCCTTGAGCTTGGCCTCCACGAAGGCCAGCGTGAGCTCGCTTCCTACCAGGGGGATGTCGTCACGCAGGCGCAGCAGGTAGGGCACGCCCCCGATGTGGTCCTCGTGCCCGTGAGTCAGGACCAGGGCGACGACGTCGTCGATGCGGTGCTCGATGGAGGAGAAGTCAGGAAGGATGAGGTCGACGCCCGGCTGGTCCTCCTCGGGGAAGAGCACACCGCAGTCAACGATGAGCAGCTTGCCGTCCAGCTCGAAGACGGTCATGTTGCGGCCGACCTCGCCCAGGCCTCCCAGGGGAGTGATGCGCATGGCGCCATCAGCGAGGGGGCCGGGGGTCTTCAGCGCGGGAAAGTTCGTCACGCGGGCATCCTACCGAGGATGTCTCGGATATCGATTGATACGGCGCGAGCCAGTTCGACGCCGTCGTGGTTCTGCAACGTTCCGACGGCGAGTTCAGGGGCTTGCCGGGTTCGCTCTACGATATGCCGGTGACGACCACGAGCCTGCCGGATGACGGAGCCAAGGACACCGAGCCCTCTTCGTCAACCGAGTCACAGCTAAGTCCCGCTCCTCGTGAGAGCCGGCGAGGCCTCCTGGGAAGAGCCGCCCTGGCGACGACGGCGGGCGTGCTCGGCGCGGGCGGCGGCGCAGGAGCCACTCACTGGCGGGAGACCCACCTCTCCCCCACGGCCAGAACCGCCCCTCGCCCGGCGGGCCCCGGCAGCGCGCTCGGTACGCGAGTGGTCTTCCAGACCGACGGGAAGTCCGGAAAGCTGGCGTTGACCTTCGACGACGGGCCGGATCCCCGTTGGACTCCACGGGTGCTCGACATGCTGGCGAGGTTGCGCGTGCGGGCCACCTTCTTCGTGCTGGGCTCCGCGGTGCAGGCCCACCCTGAGCTGATCGCACGACAGGTCGCCGAAGGACACGAGGTCGGGGTCCATAACTGGGTGCACACGGATGTCTACGGCGTGAGCTTCTCCGAGCTGAGCGACTCGGTGGACCGCACGTGCGAGGCGATCGTGGCGGCAGGCGCCCCGTCTCCGCACCTGTGGCGGCCTCCCTACGGCCGGGTTGACGCACCTGCCATGATGGTTGCTTCGCTCAAGAGGATGGACCTGCTGCTGTGGAGCGTTCACACGCCAACGGCGGCGGCGGCCGCCGCTGTCAAGGACGTTGCCGGCGCCGGATCGGTGGTGCTGTGCCACGACGGGCGCACGCAGCCCTCCGAGGACCTGTTTTCCGCCCTGGAAGGAGGCCTGCACTCGCTGCTGGAGCGAGGGCTCACCGTCACGACGGGCAGCGACCTGCTGGCCTCCGCCTAATGGACGACTGAGGAACCCTCACCCGCATGAGCGCGGTTCACCGCGGCAGCATGGGGCGAACAGATGGGGAATACACGAGGCACCCGCTTCACCATGTGGTGGAGCGGGCGCCTGTTCCTCGTACCCCCAGCCGGATTCGAACCGGCGCCGCCGCCGTGAGAGGGCGGTGTCCTAGGCCACTAAACGATGGGGGCATGCTATGGAGTTGTGAACCAGCAGACCTCATCAGACTGCTTGATCCGTACCCCCAGCCGGATTCGAACCGGCGCCGCCGCCGTGAGAGGGCGGTGTCCTAGGCCACTAAACGATGGGGGCATATGACAGTCCGAGCACCGAAATCGGCAACCGGACCCTCGTACCCCCAGCCGGATTCGAACCGGCGCCGCCGCCGTGAGAGGGCGGTGTCCTAGGCCACTAAACGATGGGGGCCACAGATCATCAGATCCGCTGGGGTACCAGGACTCGAACCTAGAATAACTGAACCAGAATCAGTCGTGTTGCCAATTACACCATACCCCAAAGGGCTTGACCTCGGAACGGATCACGTCCGAGGCAGCGGGCAGTAATCTACACGCCCACCCCCACCCCATCAAATCGCCAGGGGGTGAAGACCGACACACAACGGACGTCTCGAGGTCTTCCCTCTCCATCCTCGCACTCGCGGCCTCACAGGACTTTTGCAACCGGCACCGCAGCCCCTCCTGAGCGCTCACAACCAAGCGGAGCTCCAGAGGCATCCCCTACACTCCCGTCTAGTTCCTGCTCACCCCACCCTCCTGGGAGGCAATATGCCCACCCGCCTGCGGCACCGTCACCGCCTAGGTAACGGCCCCTGCAGCACTCACCTCCTCACCCTTGGACTGACCCCGATCGCAGCCCTCCCACTGGGCGCCTGCGACCCCGCACACGAAGGACAGCTGGGCGCCGAGCCCACCGGCGTCTCCACCAGGACCGATCCCTCAGGCTCACCAGCGCTGTCCACAACACCGCCCCCGATACCGTCGGCAACACCTTCCGCGACAACCCGGACGGTCCTGAACGTCACGATCTCCAACAACAAGACCGGCACGTGGCACCGGCAGTACGACATACTCAAAGAACCGGTCGCGACGTCGACAAAAATCAGCCAGGCCTACAACTTCCACACAGGAGGATATCCAGCCATCATTTTCTCCAACACAGATCAGTCGATCAACAGCAAAAGAAAAAGGGGTGGAGACAACACAATCTCCTCCGTCAAGGTACGGCAGACGATGCCCAACCACACTTCTTTCGTGGTGACCTCAGGGTCGACTCCCGTCGAAGCCATACCGGACGCGCTCGCCTCCACCGATGCATGGCATCAGTTCCTGTCCTCGACACGAGTGGCGGGACTCGATGCTGGGGCCATGGATTAGATGAGTTCCAGCACCGATCCACAGCACCTCCCTTCCTCCTTCCTCACCACCAGGAGAGCCGCATTGCCTCATCCAGCACCGCACCATCGCCAGATGTTCCTCGCCCGCACCCCCACCAGAGCTCGTCGCCTCGCCCTGGGGATGTGCCTCGCAGCCAGTCTGGCGCTGAGCGCCTGCGGCCCCGCCCACAAGGGACAGCTGAAGGTCGAGCCAGCCGACGCCTCCGCCGAGGCCAGTGCCGAGGCCAGCGAATCCAGCTCGCCCGCACCGTCCAAGTCACCGAGCCCGACCGCCTCAGCGTCGACGCCCTCCCCTTCAGCAACGACATGGACGGCACCGAGTGTCACGGTCTCCAGTGAGGACTCGTCGGTCTGGACGCATGACGACGAACGCATCAAGAAGGACTCGGCCGGCCCTAACGGAACTATTGACGGATACACGGTTAACGCCAACCCCGCCTGCTTCGGCTATATTTCTACAACCGCCGAGGAGAGGTACTACAGCCTCCGAGGAGTCGGGGACGACATTCAGTCCAAGGCGGCTCTCAAGAGTCAGCAGACGATCTTTTCCGGATATCAGACGACACAGGGTCCAAACCAGGTGGACGCCGTCCGGGACGACAGCGGGACCTTGCCGGGCTATGAGGAGACCTTCTCCGTGACCGTCAACTTCTCGGACGCACCCAATACGCCCATGGATGGATATCGCTTCGACAGGCGAGTGGGAGAGAAGGGGTTTGCGCTCGAGGTCATGCTGCTGTGCCCCCAGGGCTCCCTCATCGGGCTGGATCAGTGGCACACGATTCTGGGAGGCATCCGGCTCCAGGGCATCGACGCCGGAGCCATGTAATCGGCCAGCACGGCCCGCAGAAGAGCGGGACGGCTGGTGCGGTCCTGTACTCAGCTCTGCACTCACTGGACGGTGGGGCCGGGACGCGCGCACTCAACGCCGCGTCCCGGCCCCACCGGCTCAGTTCATCGTGCAGTCACCTCACCCGAGCCGGGCCCGAAGAGCCTTCAGCCTGGCCAGAGTGGAGCTGCTTCCAAGGATCTCCATGGACTCGAACAGGGGCGGAGAGACCTGTCGTCCGGTCACCGCGACACGCAACGGGCCGTAGGCCAGACGCGGTTTGATCCCCTCGCCGTCGGGCATGCCCCGCCCCTCGACGATGGCGGTCTTGAGGGCCTCCTCCAGATGGTCCTTGTCCCACTGCTCAGGGCTGAGCCCCTCCAGGGCGCTGATGCCCGCATCCAGCACGTCTCCGGCCGACGCCTTGAGCTTGGCCAGGGCCTTGTCGTCGACGACGAGATCGTCGTCGGACACGAAGAGGAAGCCGAGCATGTCGCGGCTCTCGCGCAGCAGCTGGATCCGCGTCTGAATGAGGGGGGCCGCCGCGTTGAGGATCTCCTGCTCGCGCGCCGTGAGCTTGTCAAAAACCTCCGCTGAGACCAGTGGCACCTGAGCGGCCTCACCGGTCGGGTCGGGGTAGGCGTCGGCGAGGTAGGGCACCAGCCGGTCCCGGAAGTCGGTCTCTGCCAGTGCACGCACCTGCTCGGCGTTGATGGCCTCGCACTTCTTGGGGTCGAAGCGGGCCGGGTTGGGGTTGACGTCATGGACGTCGAAGGCCTCAATCATCTCTGCGGCCGAGAAGACGTCGCGGTCCGCGCTCAGTGACCACCCCAGGAGGGCCAGGTAGTTGAGGAGGCCCTCGGGGATCATGCCGCGGTAGCGATGGATGAGGAGATTGGACTGGGGGTCCCGCTTGGACAGCTTCCGGTTGCCCTCCCCCATGACGTAGGGCAGGTGCCCGAACTTGGGAATGACCTGAGCCCGACCGATGTCCATGAGGGCCCGGTAGAGGACCACCTGCCGCGGGGTGGAGGACAGCAGGTCCTCACCGCGCAGAACGTGGGTGATGCCCATCGCGGCGTCGTCAACAGGATTGACCAGCGTGTAGAGGGGCTCACCGCCCGCGCGCACGACGACGTAGTCCGGCACGCTGCCGGCCTTGAAGGTGATGGGGCCGCGGACCAGGTCGGTGAAGGTGATGTCCTCATCCGGCATCCGCATCCGCAAGACGGGCAGGCGCCCCTCAGCGCGGAAGGCGTCCTTCTGATCCTGGGTCAGATCGCGGTCGAAGCCGTCGTAACCGAGCTTGGGGTCCTTACCACGCTCACGGTGACGCGCCTCGATCTCCTCAGGGGTGGAGAAGGACTCGTACAGGTAGCCCGCCGCCAGCAGCTCGGCGGCCACCTCCTTGTACAGGTCCATACGCTGGGACTGACGGTAGGGCTCATGAGGGCCCCCCTTACCCACTCCCTCATCCCAGTCCAGGCCCAACCAGGTCAGGGAGTCCAGGATGGCGTCGAAGGACTCCTCGGAGTCACGGGCAGCGTCGGTGTCCTCGATCCTGAAGACGAAGGTGCCGCCGGTGTGGCGGGCGTAAGCCCAGTTGAACAGGCAGGTGCGCACCATGCCCACGTGAGGGGTTCCCGTGGGTGAGGGGCAGAAACGTACGCGCACGGACGATGAGCCCTGCTCCGGGATACCGGAGACGGTGGGGGGCTCAGGACGGACAGCGGATGAGTGATCACTGAGTTCAGGCATGATGGGGCCAGGATAGTCCCCTCTGACGCCACCTAGGTGTACTGATCGGGAGGGTTGGTTGAGGGGGTGTGATCTGAGTCTTTGAGGTGAGGAGAGCGCCTTGGGCTGGTTGAGTGGAGGTGTTGCAGTTCCCCATCAGCCAGACACGAAAGGTGCTCTCCTCATGTCCCACGCTAACGCAGCCCTGACCCCGCGTGCTCGTTTGAGGGTCGCCCGTCTGGTGGTTGAGGAGGGCTGGCCCGTCAGCGAGGTTGCTGCCCGGTTCCAGTGCTCATGGCCCACCGTCAAGCGCTGGGCCGACAGGTACAGGGCCGGCCAGCCCATGACCGACCGCTCCAGCCGCCCACGCTCGTGCCCTCACCGCACACCCAAGGCAGTGGTCAAACGGATCGTCTCGCTGCGCATGCGCCTGCGTGAGGGCCCCGTCCAGCTCGCTGCCCGCACCGGGGTCGCGGCCTCGACCGTCCACCGCATCCTGCGAGCCGCCCACCTCAACCGCCTGTCGTACACCGACCGGGCCACCGGTCAGGTCGTGCGCCGCTACGAGCACCCCTACCCCGGATCTCTTGTCCACGTCGACGTCAAGAAGATCGGCAACATCCCCGACGGTGGTGGATGGCGCTACGTCGGTGCGCGCCAGGGCGCGCGCAACCGCGCCTCCACCCCCGGCAAGGCCCGTAGCCAGGCCAGCCGCAGACCGGTGATGGGCTACGCCTGCGTGCACTCGGTGATTGATGACTACTCCCGCGTGGTCTACAGCGAGATCCACGACGATGAGAAGGCCGATACCGCCGTCGGAGTGCTCCAGCGCGCGGTGTCATGGTTCAGCGCCCGAGGAGTCAAGGTGGAGCGAGTCCTGTCCGACAACGGTTCTGCCTACCGTTCCCACGCCTGGCAAGCCGCCTGTCAGCAGCTGAGCATCAAGGCCAAGCACACCCGCCCCTACCGCCCCCAGACCAACGGCAAGATCGAACGCTTCCACCGCACCCTGGCCGACGGCTGGGCCTACGCCCGCCACTACACCTCCGAGACCCAACGCCGCCAGGCCCTACCCGCATGGCTGCACCTCTACAATCACCACCGACCCCACACCGCCACCCAAGGCCACCCACCCATCACCCGCCTAACCAACCTCCCCGATCAGTACACCTAGGGAACAGGTCGGGAACCCCCTCGGGCGGGGCCCGGCCACACCGGCCACCGTGGCCGGCACCGTGAACGCTCCAGCGGCCATGACCAGCACTGAGGCCCCTGCGGCAATATGCCGAGCAGGCACTGTCCTCATAGCCACGACTTCCTTTTCGTGCGTCAACATGGTCTGAGGATCATGTGTTGCCCGAATTCATCATCGGACACGGGGACGCTATGAGGAAGTCCCTCATCTGGAGTACTCGACCTCGACTCTGAGGGATGGGGAACTTACCCCATCGCTCTGCGCACTCAGACGAATTAACGTGGCACCCGTGAGATCATGATGTCGCCGCCAGGAAGTTCTCGCGGCTCCCAGCAGAGGTGATGACATCCCCAGTCCGTTCGGGAAGGCTCCCGACTCATCGTTCCTTGGAGGCCTCATGTCCCCGTCCCCACATCCCGCGGCACATTCCACCAGCCGCCGCCGATCGGCTCTCAGGTTCCCCCTTGTCGCCGGCCTCAGCCTCGCCCTGGCGGTCCCGGTTCTCGCTGCGTGTCAGGACGAGTCCGGCCCAGCGCGCTCCAGCACCTCATCAGGCAAGAGCTCGTCGCAGTCCTCGGACAAGCCCTCCGACTCCTCCAGCACAGAGGGCACGGAGGTCAATGGAGGAGCAGCCGGCTGGCACATCATCGTGTCAGCACCGGGCTGGACCAACACGAAGCGCGATACCGGAGGAGTCAATGAACTGGTCAGCGACGACGGCTGCCAGTTCGTGACGATGCAGAACCTCCTCAACGGACAGCTCTCCACTGACCGCGAGGACACAGAAACCCACGCGGCGAGCGAGCAGCAGAAGTTCTCTCAGGGTGTCACCCATGTGAGCTTCAAACCCGCACAGGATGATTCGACCTCCGTCAAAGACGCCTCTGGAAACGCCATTGAGACCAAGAGGCTGGACTGGACCTACACCGGCAAGGACGGCAAGGAATACCAAGCCACTGAGTTCATCAGAGCATTCTCGACCATCAAGAGGCCGACTATGCTCACCGCAACTCTCATCTGCCCCAAGGACAAGTACTCCACCGCCGTTCTTGACGATCTCATGAAGGACACGACCGTCACCGACCCGGGCCCGGCCGACATGGATGAGGGCGCATCCGGCGATGGCACGGGCAAGGACTCCAAGAGCGACGACAAGAAGAGTGACCAGAAGAGCTCAGGCAGCTCACCCAAGGACACCTGATCGCCTGCCTCGGCGCCCCATGGCCGAGAAGCAACAGCCGAGGGGCAACACCAGCACTCGCCAATGGGCGGGATTCTCAGGGCACGCCCCGGGAGTCCCCGCCCATCGTCGTCGGGACGAGGAGTTAAGCTCCGCGGGGCTGGCCGCGTCGCCTCAGCGACGAACCACCGGGTTGGAGAAGGAGCCGATGCCCTCGACCTCGACCTCGACGCGCTGACCGGCTCGGATCTCGCCGACTCCCGCCGGTGTGCCGGTGAGAATGACGTCGCCGGGAAGAAGAGTGAAGATCGTCGATACGTAGGCGACCAGCTCGGGAATCGAGCGGATCATGTCAGCGGTGCGCCCCTCCTGGACGAGGCGGCCGTCGACCCGGGCGCGCACCACCGCGTCTCCGGGTGAGAAGAGCGGCTCGCGGCCGGGCTCGGGAACCTCGATCCACGGCCCCAGGGGGCAGGAGGTGTCGAAGGCCTTGGCCCGCACCCACTGCGGCTCGGCGCGCTGGCGGTCGCGGGCCGAGACGTCGTTGGCGACCGTGTACCCCAGGATGACGTCGTCGGCGTGCTCCACGGGGACGTCCTTGGCGAGGGTCTTGATGACGACGGCGAGCTCAGCCTCGTAGTGGACCTCCTCGCTCCAGGCGGGCAGGACGATGGGAGCGTCCGGTCCGATGACGGAGGTGTTGGGCTTGAGGAAGACCACCGGATCACGCGGCGGCTCGTCCTCCCCCATCTCGGCGATGTGGCCCCCGTAGTTCTTCCCGATCCCCACGACCTTGGAGCGCGGGATGACCGGTGACAGGAGCCGGGCCTCACGCAGCTCGACGACCTCCCCGGTGGCCTCGGGCAGGGAGTAGAGGGGGTCTCCCTTGAGGACCAGGAGGTGCCCCTCGGACTCGCCCGAGACGGTCTCGTGCTCGGGCAGGCCCTGGACGATGCCGTAGCGGGGCTCGTCGCCGGTGGAGAAGCGCGCGATCTTCATGGGCCTCAGCCTAGCGCTGTTGGGATCAGCTGCCCGAAGCCTCCTCGAGCGCGGCGCGACGCTCCGTGATGGCGGCGTGGGCGGCGCCGTCAACGGCCCAGATGTCTCCGGGGAGCTTGCCGGGCAGGTAGGGGTTGTCGGTAGCGATGAAGCGGATCTCCTCCTTCTCACCGGCCTCGACGGCGCGACGCTGGGCCTCCCAGTCGCGCAGGGCCCCGAAGGCCCAGCCTCCCAGGGCGAGGATGGAGACCATGTTGATGACGGTCATGGCCCCCATGACAAGGTCGGACAGGCTCCACACGAAGGTGAGGGTGGACAGGGAGCCGACGGCGGTGGCCACGATAATCATGGCCCGCAGGGCGTAGTGCTTGTGCTGCTTGCCCTGGAGGTAGTCCATGTTGACCTGGGCGTAGGTGTAGTTGCCCAGGAGCGAGGAGTAGGCGAAGACGAAGATGATGACGGCCATGAGGTACTGCGCCCAGCCACCGAGGACGTTGGTGACCGATGCCGAGGTCAGGGTGTTGGCGGCGCCATTGGCAACCTCTGGGGCGGATTGGGCGGCCACCGGGTCGTAGACCCCGGAGAGCAGGACGATGAGGGCGGTGACGGTGCAGACCACGATCGTGTCGACGAAGACGCCCAGGGACTGCACGAATCCCTGCTGGACAGGGTGGGGGACGGTGGCGGTGGCCGCGATGTTGGGGACCGATCCCTCACCGGCCTCGTTGGAGAACAGGCCTCGGCGGGTGCCGTTGAGAAGTGCGGCGGTGAATCCCCCGGCGGTCCCGGCGAAGGCCTGGTCGACTCCGAAGGCGCCCTCGAAGATGGAGAGGATCGCTCCCGGGATCGCGCTGGCGTGCAGCACCAGGATGGCCACGGCGATGAGGGCGTAGACCACCGTCATGATCGGCACGAGCCACTCCGAGACGGCGGCGACCGACTTGATGCCCTTGAAGATGATCGGCGTGGTGATGACGACCAGAGCAACGGCGGTCATCCACGGCTCGACGTGGAAAGTGCTCTCCAACGTGGCGGCGATCGTGTTGGCCTGGGTGGCCTCGTAGGCGAAGCCGAAGACGAAGGTGATGACGACGGCGAAGAGCTTGGCGGCGGGCTTGGACCCCAGGCCGCGCTGGATGTAGTAGGCCGGGCCGCCGCGGAAGGTGCCGTCGGGGTGGGTGACCTTGTAGAGCTGGGCGAGGGTGGCCTCGATGAATCCGGTGGCCATGCCCACCAGCGCCACGATCCACATCCAGAACACGGCGCCGGGGCCGCCCATGGTGATGGCGATGGCCACACCCACGATGTTGCCGGTGCCCACGCGGGAGGCCAGCCCGACGGCGAAGGCCTGGAAGGAGGAGATCCCGCCCTCCTTGCTGTCACGGGAGGAGGTGATGGCCCGGACCATGTAGGGGAAGAGCCGCAGCTGCACGAATCCGGTCCGCACTGTGAAGTACAGGCCCCCCAGCACGAGCAGCCAGGCGAGCAGGTAGAGGAACAGGTACCCGGCGGCATCATCGAGGATCTTGGCGCCATCGTTGAAGAAGCGCTCCAAGGATGCGGTCCAGCTGTTGTCTGCGCTGGATGCCGCACTGGTCAGAGAAGCCAGAACCGGTTGCACGTGAGATCCTCCGTAGGGGTGGGACGACGGCGCGGGCGCGGTGGGCGTCGGGCGCGCGACCCAGCACGGGAGCGGTCCGTACCGGGATACATGTCCTGCCCACGTCACCCTCCTTCGGGAGGGAGGGCACCGTATTCGCGAAGGCTACGGATACAGTGTTTCGATTCGGTGACGGCCCTGCGGCGTCGCTGCCGCACGTGTGCGAGGCGACGTGGTGCGTTGTGCGCGACACCGCCCATCTACCGGTCGCCTGCCCCTTCCCAGGCGCCTTCCGGCAGAGGCGCCGGAAGGTACTCGGAGTCCCTGCGGAAGACCGACTGGTCGCCCTCCGCCGTCGACCTGCCCCGCCTGGCCTCCCAGTCCCTGAGTGCGCCGACGACCCATCGGCTCAGGAGCACCAGCGCCACAAGGTTGATGATGGCGCCCAGCCCCAGGAGCACGTCCGCCAGGGTCCACACGGTGGTCAGCTGCTGCACGCTGCCGATGCCGGTGCAGATGACGGCGCCGATCTGCAGCGCACGCGCGACCCAGGGACGGTCGGTGAGGTAGTCGAGGCAGACCTGGGCGTAGGAGAAGGCCCCGATGATGGTGGTGTAGGCCAGGACGACGACGAGCAGCGCCATGGGCCAGCGGCTCCACTCCCCCACGAGGTGGGCGATGGCGTCCTGGGTCAGGGTTCCCGCACTCTCCTTGGCGCTCGCCCCGGGCTGGAGGACGTCCGCACCGGCGACCAGGATCGCCAGCGCCGTCGCCGTGCAGACGAACAGGGTGTCCACCACGACCCCGAAGGCCTGGATGAATCCCTGCTGGACGGGGTGGCTCACGGTGGCCGAGCCCGCGGCGCAGGCTGCCCCTCCGAGTCCCGCCTCATTGGAGAACAGGCCGCGGCGCACACCGTTGAGCAGCGCGGCGGTCACTCCGCCGGCCAGGCCGCCCAGCCCCTGGCGCAGGCCGAAGGCGCCCTCGATGATGGAGCGCACCGCCTCGAAGGCCTGGACGGGGTGGGTCAGGAGGATGGCGAGAACCAGCACCAGGTAGGCCAGCGCCATGAGCGGGGCCAGGTACTCCGCCACGCGGGCCATGGCGCGCAGGCCCCCCAGGAGGACCGGCGCGGTCAGGGCCACGACGAGGACGGCTCCCAGGCTCGGTGAGAGCCCTCCGGCCCCCTGCAGGGAGGCGGTGATGGCGTTGGCCTGCACCATGGGCATGACCAGGCCGTTGGCGATGAGGAAGACGACGGCGAACACCCCGCCCAGGATCGGCAGCCCCAGTCCTCGCGAGATGTAGTAGGCAGGACCGCCGCGGAAGGTGCCGTCGGGGCGACGCACCTTGAACAACTGGGCGAGCGTGGCCTCGCTGAATGCGGTGGCGGTACCCAGGATCGCCACGAGCCACATCCACAGCACGGCTCCGGGCCCGCCCAGGATGAGTGCCAGTGCGACCCCGACGATATTGCCGGTCCCCACCCGGCAGGCCAGTCCGACGGCGAAGGCCTGGAAGGAGGTGATGCCGCCGTGGCTGCCGTCGCGGGAGCCGATCACTGAGGCGGCGATCGCGTCGGTGTGCCGCACCTGGACGCCCCGGGTCCTGACGGTGAAGAAGATGCCCGCCCCGATGAGGAGCCACATGAGGCCCCAGGAGTAGAGCATGTCGGAGACGGAGGCCAGGACGGCGTCGACCTGGCCCATCCATGAGATGCGCCCCAGAGGTGCCATGAGAATCAGCCCCGCTTCGCCACGTCGTCGGGCTCCCAGATGCCGGGGACCACATCACCGGGCAGGAGGGAGTTGCCGTGGCCCACGAAAGCGGGCTCGGTGATGCCCCGGGCGCGCTGGGACTCGAAGTCCCGCAGGGCTCCGATGACCCAGGGGGCCAGCCGGATGATGACGACGAGGTTGAGCACGCCCAGGAGCCCCAGGGCGATGTCGGACAGGGCCCAGACGACGGGCAGGGTCAGGACGGTGCCGCCGAAGGCCGCAGCGGTCAGGACGATCCCGAAGATCTGCTCGGACCGGCGCTCTCCGCCCAGGAAGTTGACGTTGACCTGCGCGTAGGAGTAGCAGCCCAGCACCGTGGAGAAGACCAGGACGAAGATGAGCACCACCATGGGCCAGGTGGTCCAGGCACCCAGGTGCTCGGCAACGGCCTGCTGGGTGAGGATCGCTCCGACCAGGGAGTCGTCGCCGGGGTGGTAGGTCTTGGTGGTCAGCAGGATGAGCAGGCCGGTGGCCGTGCACACGAGGATGGTGTCGACGAAGACGCCGAAGGACTGGATGAGGCCCTGGCGCACGGGGTGGGCGACGGTCGCGGTGCCGGCGGCATTGGGGACGGTTCCGAGACCGGCCTCGTTGGAGAACAGCCCGCGGCGCACGCCGTTGAGCAGCGCCGCGAGGATGCCTCCGGCGGTGCCGAACAGGGCCTGGTTGAGACCGAATGCCCCTTCGAGGACACTCCCCAGGACCTCCGGGAGCCTGCCGATATTGAGGATGATGACCACCACGGCCATGAGCACGTAGGCGAGCGCCATGATGGGGGCCAGCCACTCCGCGACTCGGGCCACGAGCCGGACCCCTCCCAGGACCACGGGAGCGGTGAGCAGGACGAGAAAGACCCCCACCATCCAGGCCGAGACGCTGGGGACGGTGGCGGTAATGACCTGGGCCAGTGAGTTCGTCTGCACCATGACCACCGTCACGCCGACTGAGACGATGCAGATGGCGGCGAAGATCTTGCCCCACAGGGCCGATCCCAGCCCGTTCTTGATGTAGTAGGCCGGGCCCCCGCGGAAGGTGAAGTCCCGGCCGCGCTCCTTGAAGATCTGGGCGAGCGTGGACTCCACGAAGCTGGTGGCCATGCCGATGAGGGCGACGACCCACATCCAGAGCAAGGCACCGGGGCCGCCTGCCACGATGGCCAGAGCGACTCCGGCGATGTTGCCGATGCCGACGCGCGCGGCCAGCCCCACGGCGAAGGCCTGGAAGGAGGAGATGCCGCCCTGCGCACCGGATCGGGACCCGGACAGCGAGTTGACCATGGTGCCGAAGTGGCGCAGCTGGACCAGACGGCTACGTGCTGTCAGGTAGATGCCGGCCAGGATGAGCAGGGCGGTAAGAAGATAGGTGTAGAAGAAGTCGTCGACGGAGTTGAGCAGGTTCTCGATACTGGTGAGGTTCATGCGTCGGCTCCTGTCGAGGCGGCGGGCTGGCTGCTGGCCGGGGTGGCTGCGGGAACGCCGTCGTCGGCGGTGCCGCCCGCCTCGTCCAGGTGGGTCCTCTCGCCGGTCCAGACGTCACCGGGGAGGTCGCCGGGCAGGTAAGGGTTACCCACACCGCTGAACAGGGGCGTGACTCGTCCCGCCGAGCGCTGGGCGTCCCAGTCCCTGAGTGCCCCCACTCCCCAGCGGGCGAGCCAGATGAGGGCGACCAGGTTGGTCAGGGTCATGATGGCCATGGTGATGTCGACGGTGTTCCACACGACGGTCAGAGAGGCGAGCGCCCCCAGCCCGGTGGAGACCACCGAGACGAGCCGGGGCAGCCAGCGCCACTCGGGCCGCTCGGAGATGAAGGTCATGGAGACCTCGGAGTAGGTGGCCGCGGCGATGATGGAGGAGAAGGCCAGGACGAAGATGACGATGGCCATGGGGACGGCCGTCCAGCTGCCGAGGGCGGCGGCGACGGCGTCGGAGGTCAAAGTGCCCGCGGCCTTGGGGGTCAGCGTGCCGTTCTGGACGAGGGCGGGGCTGTAGACGCCGGAGACCAGGATGATGAACGCGGTCGCGGTGCACACGATGATGGTGTCGACGAACACGCCGAGGGACTGAATGAGCCCCTGCTGGACGGGGTGGGCCACGGTGGCGGTAGCGGCGGCGAAGGGGGCGGTGCCCTGTCCGGCCTCATTGGAGAACAGGCCGCGGCGGGTCCCGTTGGTCAGGGCGGCGATGATGCCGCCGGTCACCCCTCCGGCGAAGGGCACCGGACCGAAGGCCGAGGAGATGATCGTGACCACAAGTCCCGGGAGCTGGGTGATGTGGAGGGCGACGATGACAACGGCCATGACGACGTAGACCAGGGCCATGATGGGCGCCATCCACTCGGTGACGCGGGCGACCCGGCGCACTCCGCCCAGGATGACCAGGGCGGAGAGTCCCACCAGCACCGCGGCGGCGGCGCTCGGGGGCAGGTGCAGCGGGGAGTCAGGGCCGATGACCCCGGCGACGGCGTTGGACTGGACCATGATGATGGAGAAGCCGCAGGTGAAGATCGTCAGTCCCGCGAAGGCGACACCCAGGGGGCGGCTGCGCATCCCGCGCGCCATGTAGTAGGCGGGCCCGCCGCGGAAGGAGCCGTCGGTGTGGCGGACCTTGAACATCTGGGCCAGGGTCGCCTCGAAGAAGGCGGTGGCCATCCCGACCAGGGCGACCACCCACATCCAGAAGATCGCACCGGGGCCGCCCAGAATGAGGGCGGCGGCCACGCCGAAGACATTGCCGATGCCCACGCGGGCGGCCAGGGAGATCGTGAAGGCCTGGAAGGAGGAGATGCCTCCTTGAGCCCCGGAACGCGACCCGGCCACCTGGCGGAACATGTCCGGCAGGCGGCGGAGCTGCACGAAGCCGGTGCGGACGGTCAGCAGGATCCCGGTACCGACGAGCACCCACATGGTGATGTGGAGCGTGATCCAGTCCGAGACGGCCTCGAGCTGAGCGGCGAGGGCATCCATGGGAGATTCAGCCTTTCACGGTGTCGCGACAGGTGGGGACGGCCCGCATGCTCTCATGAATCGCCGCCCGGAACATAGTGCGGTCGTTCCTCAGGATGCGGGCGCGGCTCCCCAGCATCGGATTCCCGCCCTCCTCCCCGGATCGTTCGTAATCCAGCCCCATGAGACGATAACGCCGTGACCTCCCAGACTGCTCCGGCCCTCAACGCGATGCTCGACGCCCTCATTCCGGCTGACGATCCCGAGCGCGTCCCCGAGCCTGAGGAGATCTACCTGGCCTTCTCGAGCTGGGCGGAGACGACCGGCCGGCCTCTCTACCCGCACCAGGATGAGGCGCTGTCGGAGATCCTTGAGGGCCGCCACGTCATCGCCGCCACCCCGACGGGTTCGGGCAAGTCGATGATCGCGCTGGCAGCCCACACCGCCTCCCTGGCCCGCGGGGGCCGCTCCTACTACACGGCCCCCCTCAAGGCCCTGGTCAGTGAGAAGTTCTTCGAGCTGGTGCGCCTGTTCGGGGCGGACAACGTCGGCATGGTCACCGGGGACACCTCCATCAACGCCGCCGCCCCGATCATCTGCTGCACCGCGGAGATCCTGGCCAACCAGTCCCTGCGCGAGGGCGAGGACATGGACGTGGACTGCGTCATCATGGACGAGTTCCACTACTACGCCGACCCGCAGCGCGGCTGGGCCTGGCAGGTGCCCCTCCTGGAGCTGCCCCAGGCGCAGATGGTGCTGCTGTCGGCCACGCTGGGCGACGTCTCCTTCTTCGTGCGGGACCTGCGCGAGCGCACGGGCCGCGAGGTCGCCGTCGTCGACGACGCCGTGCGGCCGGTTCCGTTGGAGATGGAGTACGTCGTCGAGCCGATCGGTGAGCTGCTTCAGCGCCTCGTGGGGCAGGACAAGGCGCCGGTCTATGTCGTCCACTTCTCCCAGAAGGAGGCGGTGGAGCGGGCGACCTCCCTGCTGAGCGTGGATCTGGCGTCCAAGTCGCGTAAGGCCGAGATCGTGAAGGCGCTCGGCGATTTCCGCTTCGGGGGCGGTTTCGGGGCGACGCTCTCGCGGCTGCTGCGCGCCGGGATCGGCGTGCACCATGCGGGCATGCTGCCGCGCTACCGGCGGCTGGTGGAGCGCCTGGCCCGCGAGGGCCTGCTGTCCGTCATCTGCGGAACGGACACGCTCGGGGTGGGGATCAACGTGCCGATCCGCTCGGTGGTCATGACCTCCCTGGTGAAGTTCGACGGCTCCAAGGAGCGTCACCTCACCGCTCGCGAGTTCCACCAGATCGCCGGACGGGCGGGGCGCGCAGGCTTCGATACCCGCGGCTACGTCTCCGTCCAGGCCCCCGAGCACGTCATCGAGAATGCCAAGGCGCTGGCCAAGGCCGGCGACGACGAGCGCAAGCGCCGCAAGATCGTGCGCAAGAAGGCCCCTGAGGGGCGCGTCAACTGGACGGACAAGACCTTCGAGCGGCTGCGCGACGCGGCCCCGGAGACACTGACCAGCCAGTTCCAGGTCACCACCACCATGGTGCTCAACCTCATGGAGCGTGCCGGCGACCCGGTGGCGGCGATGGCGGAACTGCTGGAGCGCGCCCACGAGCCCGAGGCCCAGCGGCGCCGGCACGTTCGCCGCGCCCTGGAGATCTACCTGTCCCTGCGCACGGCGGGGGTCCTCACGCATGTCTCCAGCGCCCAGGCAGCCGCCGATGGGCGCCCACGGCTCCGCCTGGCGGTGGACCTGCCTGCCGATTTCGCCCTCAACCAGCCCCTGGCGCCCTTCGCCCTGGCGGCCATGGACCTGCTCAACGTGGAGGCCCCGGAGCACACGGTCGATGTCGTCAGCGTCGTCGAGGCCACCCTGGACGATCCGCGTCCGCTGCTCTATGCCCAGCAGCGCGCCGCCCGCGGTGAGGCGATCGCCGCGATGAAGGCCGAGGGCATGGACTACGAGGAGCGCATGGCCGCCCTAGAGGAGGTCACCTGGCCCCAGCCGCAGGCCGAAATGCTCTCCCCCGCCCTGGAGATGTACAAGCAGGCCAACCCGTGGATCGCCGAGCACGAGCTGGCGCCCAAGTCGGTGGTGCGCGAGATGGTGGAGAACGCGATGACCTTCTCCGACCTCATCTCCCGCTACGAGCTGGGCCGCAGCGAGGGCGTGGTGCTGCGCTACCTGACCGACGCCTACCGGGCGCTGCGCCAGGTCGTGCCCGAGGAGCACCGCACTCCTGAGGTGGTCGAGCTCATCGACTGGCTGGGGGCGCTCGTGCGCGCCGTCGACTCCTCCCTGCTCGATGAGTGGGAGGCGCTCGGTCAGGCGCAGGCGGGCAAGGCCGGCGAGGCCGCCGGCCTGCTGGAGGGCGACCGTCCCGGCGCGGACGACTCATCCGGGGTGGAGCGGGCCTTCGGCGCGGACGAGGATGGGACGGTGGCCTTCACTCGCAACCGTCACGCCTTCCGGGTGGCGGTGCGCCGGGAGATGTTCCGGCGCGTGGAGCTCATGGCACGCGACGACGTCGAGGCCCTGGGGCGCCTGGACGCCTCCTCCGGCTGGGGTGAGGACCGCTGGGATGAGGTGCTGGGCCGCTACTGGGACGAGTACGACTGGATCGGCACCGACACCTCGGCTCGGGCGATCTCGCTGGCGCCGCTCGACGAGGCCCCCGATGAGACGGCCCTGGCGGCCGCCGGGGTCAGTGAGCGCCTGCGCGAGGCCCTGGAGGCGTCTGGCAGGCAGGTGTGGCTGGCCACGCAGGTCCTGGAGGACCCCGACGGCGATCACGACTGGCGGCTGACGGCCCTGGTGGATCTGGCTGAGTGCGACCGGGAGGGACGCGCTGTCGTCCACCTGCTGTCCGTGGGCCCGCAGCAGGGTTAGCCCGCTTCGCTGGCGTCCGCGACGGGTCTGACCGGCTGGCGCAGGACGGTTTTCATCCTCTCGGGTGCCACGCTCCTGGGGTCGCTGAGGTAGATCTCGTGGTGGGGTCCGTTCCAGGTGAGGCCGAGGCCCGGCATGATCTCGTCGTGCAGGCGCGCCAGGGTGGGGGCCTCGTCGTCGTAGGTACCCACGTGGAGGATCTGCAGCGACCTGCCCTCGCTCAGGGAGAGCTCCTTGAGAGCGGAGACGGGCAGCTCCGGCTTCTTACGCGCCGCCTGCGCCAGCCCCTCGGCGATGTCCTGCGAGGAGACCGCCTCGGGCAGGGGGATCATCATGGTCCAGTCCCACTCCCCCTTGTCACCGGCGACGAAGGCCGCGTTGTCGGCGCTCGTCCACAGACCCTCCAGGGGGCCGACGACGAAGTCGTCGCCGGTTCGTTTCTTTAGCACGGCGCGGATCGCGTACGCGCCCGCGTAGAGCGCATGGATCGCGGTGGCGTAGGCCGGTGAGGTGTTGGGGTCGCCGTGGCCGTCAATGGCCAGGTAGGTCATGGCCGGTACGTCCACCTCGGTGAAGTCGGCTCGCCCCGGCAGGTACAGGTCCTTGCGGTCCTTCTTGATGTCAGTCCTCATCACTGCCTGCTTTCTTCAGAAGGGATCGGGTCCAGGCGAGATCCGCTTCCTGGCGCAGGATCTCGTAGTCGAAGATGGCCAGGGCGTGCTCCTCATCGACCTGGGCACGCAGGGCGCGCAGCTCATCGAGCCTGCCGAGGAGGGCCTCGGCACGACGCACGAGGAGGGTCACGAGCTCAGGATCATCGAGCCGGCTATAGGCGTTGAGCGCCGGAAGCACTCCGGCGGAAGGCGGAGCCGGGGCGAGGACACGTTCACCGGCGGCCTGTCTCAGCTCACGGCGCCCAGCCTCGGTGACGCGAAAGACGGTGCGCCGTCCCTGAGATCCCTCGTCGGGCTCGAGGAGCCCTCGCTCCCACAGGCGCTTGAGGAGGTAGTAGACGGAGGAGAAGGCCAAGGAGGTCCACTGGCGGTAGCCACGCTGCTCGATGACCCGATCAAGGTCGTAACCATGGCGCGGCTGTTCGGCAAGGAGTGAGAGGACAACGATGTCGGCGTCGGAGGACATACCATTACTCTAGCACTAGAGTAATGATGGGCAAAGCAGCCATGAGCTGCTTCACCGGGCCTGCGACGTCGGAGGCTGCGTGGCTACAGGCAGACCGCGCAAGCGAGCTGGCGGATCTGGGCCGGCCGGGTACGGCAGCAGCCGCCGACGAGCCGGACCCCGGCGTCGATCCACGACGGCGCCAGCTCCGGGATTCCAGCCCCATCACCTGTGGACTGCCAGGTCTTGGTCGCCGGGTCGTAGAGATCGCCCGCATTGGGGTAGGCCACCAGCGGCTTGTTGGTCGCCGCACGCAGTACCGGGAGCGCGCGGGCAACGACGCCCGGGGCCACACAGTTGACGCCGACCGCGACGACCGTCTCCTCCTGCGCTACCCAGGCTGCCGCCTCAGCCAGGGGCGTGCCGTCAGCAAGAGTGACTCCGTCGGGGCGCACCTGGAAGGAGGCCCAGCACTGGGCCTGAGGGGCGAGGTCCTTGACCATGGAGGCGAGCACCTGCGCCTCATCCAGTCGCGGAAGCGTCTCCAGGGCGAACAGGTCGATCCCTTCCCCCACCAGCACCTCGATGCGAGGCAGGTGAACCTCCTGGAAACCGGGGGCCTCGGAGATGTCGATGCCGTAGGCGCCGGTGTACTCGCTGCCATCAGCCAGATAGGCTCCATAAGGTCCGAGCCCTCCGGCGACGAGCACCGGCTCCTCGGGGTGCTCCTTGCCGAACTGTTGGGCCGCCTCCTTGGCCAGGCGGGCACCGGCTGCGATGACCCGCCTCGCGCCGACAGCATCCTCCCCGGAGCGGATCAGCGCCGGGAGCGTGGCCTGGTAGGTGTTGGTGGTGATGACACGAGCCCCCGCATCCAGGTAGTCGGAGTGCACCTCGCGCACGACGTCAGGCGCCATGGCGAGCGCACGCGCCGACCACAGCGCGTTGCGGGTGTCGACCCCGCGGGCGTCAAGCTCGGTCCCCATCGCCCCGTCGAGGACGACCGGACCTCGGGCCAGTAGATCAGACAACCGGACCGACTCTCGCCCGAAGAACGTGGCGGATACCGAGAGCGTTCGCATTGCAACACGGTATCGAATGGCTCGAGACGGCACCGGTAGCGTCTCAGGCATGGACCCGGTTGCACATCACCGCGAGCCCGCCGCCGCATCGGATACCTCACCCACCGCTCCCCCTCAGCCCCGGAACGATGGTCCCGAGGATCCGGGACGCCCCGACAACCAGGGGCGTGTCACCGCGCTGGAACGCCGCATGAACCGACGTCACCTCATGATGATTAGCTTCGGCGGGGTCATCGGCACGGGGCTGTTCCTCTCGACCGGCAACACGATCCACCAGGCCGGCCCCTTGGGAACCGTGCTGGCCTACTCCATCGGCGCAGTCATCGTCTACCTGGTCATGCTGTGCCTGGGAGAGCTGAGCGTTGCGATGCCCTTCACCGGCGCCTTCCATGTCTACGCCCGCCAGTACCTGGGGCCCGCCACGGGTTTCGTTACTGCCATCCTGTACTGGCTCACGTGGACGGTCGCTCTGGGAAGTGAGTTCACCGGCGCGGCGATCATCATGTACGGGTGGTTCCCGGGCGTTCCGGTATGGGTGTGGGCGGCCGCCTTCATCATCCTGGTTCTCGTGCTCAACATGGTTTCGGTCCGGGTCTTCGCCGAGGCGGAGACCGTGCTGTCAGGGATCAAGGTGGTGGCCATCATCGTGTTCATCGCTCTGGGCACGGCCGCAATCGTCGGGCTGTTGCCCTACGAGGGGCACCGCTCGTTCCTGGGGCTGACGAACCTGTACCGGGACGGCCTCTTCCCCAACGGCTTCGGCGCAGTGTTCACCACGATCCTGGCCGTCAACTTCGCTTTCTCCGGCACTGAGCTCATCGGCATCACCGCTGGGGAGGTCGAGGACCCGGGCACCACTGTTCCGCGCGCGATCCGGGCGACCCTGGCCCGCCTGGTCATCTTCTTCATCGGCTCGATCGTCGTCATCGCAGCGCTGATCCCGTGGGAGAAGGCCGGAGTCGAGGAGAGCCCCTTCGTGACGGTCCTGTCCAGAATCGGTGTGCCCTACGCCGGGACCCTCATGAACATCGTCATTCTGGCCGCGATCCTGTCGGCGGCGAACTCGGGGCTCTACGCCTCGACCCGCATGCTGTGGTCGCTGGCCAACGAGGGCACGCTGCCCAAGGTCCTGGCGCGCACTAATCGCTTCGGGGTGCCTGCCCTGGCGATGGGCCTGTCCATGGTCGGCGGGCTGGCCTCGCTGCTGACCTCGACCTATGCGGCCTCCACGGTCTACCTGGTCCTTGTGTCAGTCTCCGGTCTCGCCGTCGTCCTGGTGTGGGTGGTGATCGCCGCGTGCCACCTGTCCTTCCGACGGCGCTGGCTCGCTGAGGGCCGCAGCCTTGGGGACCTGGCCTACCGGGCTCCCGGGTATCCGTGGGTCTCGATCGCGGCGCTGGGGCTGTCTATGGCCTCGTGCCTGCTCATCGTCTTCGATCCCGAGCAGCGCGCCGGCCTGGCGATCACCGCCGTCTTCCTCGTGGTCTGCTACGTGGGCTACTGGGGAGTCAACCGCCGCGTCAGCCTGTGAGTCCCGCTGGCGGTCCGGCGCCCGAGGGGCCTTAGCGGGTCTCGATGATCTGCTTGCCGAAGGGGAAGCAGGTGACGGGGATGAGCTTGATGTTGGCCACGGCCAGCGGGATCCCGATGATGGTGATGGCCTGCGCTACGGCGGTGGTGAGGTGGCCGATGGCCAGCCAGAGCCCGGCGACGAGGAACCAGATGATGTTGCTGATCCCGCTCATGGCACCGGCCCCGGGGGCCGGAACCACCTCACGTCCGAAGGGCCACAGGACGTAGGCGGCGATACGGAAGGAGGCAACGCCCGCGGGAATCGTGACGATGAGCAGGCAGGCGATCAGTCCGAAGAAGAGGTAGCTGAGAAAGAGCCAGAACCCGCCGAAGACGACCCAGATGATGTTGAGCAGCGTGCGCATGGCACCTATCTACCACACCCGGGCACCTCGAGAGCCCCGTTCCCGCACGGTCACCAGAAGATGCGCTGAGCGATGGCGTCGGCGAAGTTGTCCAGCGCCTCCGGTGCCGCCCCGAGGTAGAGGCCCGCATCGATCAGCGAGACCTCCATGAGGTAGAAACCTCCCTGACCGTCCCCGACGACGTCGACACGGTTGAACAGGAGCTGCATGTCCCGGCCGGAGACCTCCTTAATCAGCGTGTGGATGGCCTTGCGCACCCGCTCACCCCAGAGCCACTCCTGCTCGCTGGGTTCGCGCGCCGTGACGATCTCCTCGTGGATCTCGTCGGTGGACTTGAAGGAGGGGTGGAGCATCGGGGCCTTCTCCACCGCGTGGGACAGCACGCCGTTGAAGTAGACCAGGGAGACCTCACCCTTGCGGTCGACCTCCTCGAGGTAGCGCTGGACCATGACGGTGCGCCCGCGGCGCAGGTGGTGCATGGCGTCATTGATCGCCGCGGACCGGGAGGCTGCGTCGGTGGCGGTGTATCGCCCGGTGCCGCGCCCGCCCGAGGAGACGGCCGGCTTGACGACGAAGTCGCCATGGGCCGGGAAGCGGGTGTGAACCTGGTGCTTGGAGTATCCGGCCTCGGGCTCCAGCCACATCGTCGGGATCATGGGGACTCCCCACTCGCTGAGCCGGGTGAGGTAGTGCTTGTCCGAGTTCCAGGTGACGACGTCGGGGTGGTTGGCGAGCCTGGGCACCGACCTGGCCCACTGAAGGAACCGGGAGTAGTTGCCCTTGGTGGCGTAGTCGCGCACGCTGCGCAGCACGACCGTGCCGGACTGGCTCCAGTCGACGTCGGGGTCGTCCCATACGGCAACCCGCGGCTCAATGCCGCGCGCACGTAGGGCATCGGGCAGGCCACGGTCATCGTCATCAAGGTCAGGGAAGTCGGCGCAGGTCGCCAGCGTCACGATCGGGTCGCTCATGCGGCCCACGCTACCGCGCGCAGCACCGCGGCGAGAGCCACCGACATGTGACGCTGAACCGCGCCCACACCAGCGAACATGACTACCTACCGGTTGGGGCGACCAGCGGGTCTCCGTTCCGCAACCTTTCGACACCCACACGCTGCCCAGCCCGCGCGTGCGAGGGTGCCACAATGCCGAGGTGACTTCTCAAACCCGCAGGCCGCGCATCACCGCCGCGCAGAGCTACTGGGCATCCATGGCCGCCATCGTCGTCGTGACCATTCTCGCCGCCGGCCTGCTCGGAGGAACCGTCTCGATACTCACCGGCGCCCGCGCGGGCCGCAGCAGCATGTGGGGCGGCATGGTGGTCGCGCTGGTCATGCTGGCGGGCTGGACCCTCGGCACCCGGGTGCGCGACCGCAAGAAGCTCGACCTTCCCCTGTGGCACCGCCTCACCGAGGAGCAGGCGGCCACGCTGAAGCAGTACCACCAGTGGTCTCGCACCGGCCGCATCGAGCAGGACGACGACGCCAAGCACACCTCCGCCGGACGGAGCGGCCATCACCGCAGCGGGCGGACCGGCGCTGGCACGTCGAAGGCAGCGCCGTCGAGGGGGTCCTCCTCGACCGGAGCGATGTCGAAGCGTGACCGCGCCCGTGCCGCCGACGTGCGCCGTCGCAGGCAAGGCCGCGAGGGCCGTTCGTCGCACTGAATGGGGACACCGGGCAGCACGCAGTGGCAACTTCGTCTACCCACCCACCCTCACCGCACCCTTGAGACTTGCCGCACAATCGCCTGGTTTCACGAATCCTGACTGGACGAAGCCCTCCTCCATCCGTAAAGTATTCCTCCGTCGCCCAGCGAGGCACGTCAAATGACATCGCTGTGGTGAAGGCACCGCTAGCTCAATTGGCAGAGCAGCTGACTCTTAATCAGCGGGTTCAGGGTTCAAGTCCCTGGCGGTGTACGAATCTTCCAGCCCTCGAGGCCGGAAGAGCCGGTCACAACTGACCGAGCACCGCTAGCTCAATTGGCAGAGCAGCTGACTCTTAATCAGCGGGTTCAGGGTTCAAGTCCCTGGCGGTGTACCACGAAGGGCACGCGCTTCGCCCGGGATAATCCCGAAGGCACATCAGCAGGCGCGTCACGGAGGTTGAAGACAACCTCCTCCGCACTGAGAAGCTCTCAGGACGCCACCGTCTCATCGGTTCCCACGCCCTCGTGACCACTGTCTGCAGCGGCGCAACCAGCCGCCGTGCCAGGAGTCTTGCTCCGCAAGCGCGCCGGTTTAGCAGTTAGCAGGTAGGCATCTACCCCAGCATGCGCTGCTACCCCAGGCCCTTTCGGACCGACGATGTTGAAGGAAGATGAGGAGATACGTATGACACGCAACATTCACACCATGACCACCATGACGACTCCGGCCACCGGGCCGGCAGCCACCGACACTCTGGCCGACGAGGCCGCCATCAGGGAGCTCTTCGCCGCCCGCGCCGAGCTCGCCTCTCTGGGGGCAACCGCCTCCCCCTCCCGCCTCGAGCGGGCGCTGGAGCGCCTGGAGGCGGCGCAGCAGGCCTCACGGCGAGTGCTCGCCCAGGCCGCCTGACTCCAAGGTCCCACACGGAGCCGGGTCAGAGGTCCCGTGCGGCTGACGTCCTGAACGTCTGCCAGATCACGAAAGTAAGTCCTCGAATTCACTGCCGCAGGCACCGGAGGCGATGCGAGGATAAACGCATCCGCCCAGGAGCCCGAGGAGGACCCATGACCCAGCTCGCCGCCGGTGACCGAGCCCCGGAGTTCGCCCTGCCCGATCAGAATGGCCGTACCGTGACCCTTGGCGACCTTTGCGCCAGCACGGACAAGGGCGTCATCGTCTACTTCTACCCCAAGGCCTGCACTCCGGGATGCACCAAGGAGGCGTGCGACTTCAGGGACTCCTTGGAAGCACTCGAGGCGGCCGGCTATGCCGTCGTCGGCATCTCCCCCGACCCGCAGAGCGCGCAGGCCAAGTTCTCCGACCGTCACGACCTGCCCTTCCCCCTGTTGTCGGACGCCGACCACGCCGTCATGAAGGCCTGGGGAGTGTGGGGCGAGAAGAAGAACTACGGCAAGGTCTATACCGGCGTCATCCGCTCGACCGTGGTGGTGGCCCCGGACGGAACCGTGGCGCTGGCCCAGTACAACGTGCGAGCCACCGGTCACGTCAAGCGGCTGCGCGCCGCACTGGGCGTGGACTGATACGAGCACGGCAGCGGTCGCCGCATTCTGCTATCCGGGACTCAGGTCGGTAGAGTGGGCACCGCACAGCGCGAGTGGCGGAATTGGTAGACGCCCCAGGTTTAGGTCCTGGTGCCTTCGGGCGTGAGGGTTCGAGTCCCTTCTCGCGTACCAACAAGCTCTTACCCGAACCCACCCCAGTCGAAACAGGCTGGGATGCGGTTCCAGATGATGAACAACGCTCACCCACCAGGGTGGGCGTTGTTCGTGTTGCGGGGCTCATCGGCGTGTCGTCGGCGGCGGGCGGTGTGGTTGGCTTGTCAGGCTGAGCTGCATGCTGCAGGTGGTGCGCATGGGCGGCGGCGTGCAGGCTGGGGCTGGTTAGCTGGTTGAAGGGAGGGGTGAGCAGGGCGCTGAGGCGAGTGCCGAAGCCGGTATCGGCGAGATGGATGGAGTGAGGCGTCAGGGTTGACGTGTCAGCATTGGCACCTTCTCCCCCACTGGCATCGCCAGTTCCTTCTTCTTCTCCAGCGCTATCCTGCTCATCGTGTGCGCCCACATCGCCCTAGCGACACGCTGGACATGCGGGCAGAGAGGTTGGTCGGCGGGATACGCGAGCAAGTCGTAGGAGGCGTACCGGCGCAGGCACCTCGATCGCTCCGTTGGACGCCTGCTCACCAGCGTCCGCCGCTCTTCCGTACTGCGGAAATGACGCCCTCGAGCGCCAACGCGAAGAGTCCTCCCCCACACTCAGACACAGGCGCGGGTGATTCACAAAGACGCTCTGGTCATCCCTGATAGCAGGATGCGGGCCCTCATAGCTAACTGCCCCGCTCTCACCCACATCAGATCACGATTCGGCCGCAAAACACCCCGTTGGGGCGGGAGACCGCTGCAGGCTGGTCGTGCGGCGATCTACTATCGATTGTGGCAACGCAGCCCCGTCCCTGTTGGAGTTTTCCTAGCACCCTGTCCCCTGTGGCGACACCGGCGTCGCTCGGCTCTGCACTGCCGTATATCCCTCTCAATCCTGCGGTGGAGCCTCCCATGAGCCTGACGCGCGAACTGAATAAGAAACAGTCTCCGTTTCGGCAGCTGGTGGAAGGGTGCGCCCCTGCTCTAGCCATAGCGGGTGGCAGGTCCCCGGAAGGCAAAAGGATCGCTGAACGGCTTGGTTTCTATGATCTCGTCAAGGCACGCTCCCTGGCACCACTGCCGGATGGAGTGACTGACGCACGGCGGCACTCACCAACTGTCGGCATGGCCTTCGACATCCGCACCAGGATGATGCTGGGCGAGTTCGAACCACGCCGGAGCGCCTCGGCGATGGGGATGGACGTGTTCAACCATCTCCTCGCTCCGCTGTTGCCGAACGGCCAGCATATATCGGACGTGCTTGGCGATGCCTTCCTCGAAGCCGAGCGACTCACCAGGGACGGCGACGACGTTGACCAGGACTATGCCAGCATCGTCTTTGCCTGGTGCGAGTCGATCTACCGCGCCGGCGGGCGGGCGATACGCAGCTCGCTGGGCGAACGCCTGTCAGCGGCACGGAACGTTGACGAGGTGTACGACTCAATCCCACCACTCATGCTCGAAGACATCGCCCGTCTGCGCATCGTCAACCAGCGCCAGATCAAGCACTGGCGCCTGCGCATGAAGCATGGGGCCTTCTTCATCTCGAACCCATCCTTCTCCGGCGATTTCTTAGTCGGCGGCGCCGACGGCGACTGGTTCATCGACGACACCCTCTTCGACTTCAAGGTCGTGGACAAGATCAGCGCACCATGGGTGCGGAAAGTCCTCATGCAGCTCCTGGGCTACCTCATCCTCGATCTCGACAACGACTACCAAGCCCAGCGCGTCGGCATCTGGTTACCACGACAGGCAACGGTTAGAACCTGGGAGATAGAAGAAATTCTTGGTGGTGACGCGAGCAAGATACTATCTAAAGCACGACGTAATGTTCAGGGCACAATTAAACGAAAGATTGGGGCCACAACATAGATTATGCCCGCAAAACATGTCATTGAACCTACAGTACATCAAAGATGTTTTTCACGTCATTTTAACTACTTTGGTAAGACGACACAATAAACCATAGATTTCGGCTACCCGAGATCTAGGCTAGAGGAAATGGAGGATAAACCTATTCGATTGACAAGACGGCATGCACGCGCCAAGGAATGCACCGATAATTCCCAGCCTCTCACCAAAAACCGACCACAATAGACAAATGTCGATATCTATTCGACCACACCCTCATTAGCAGATCATGTGAGCCCTCATCAGGCCGATGATGCTACATCTCACTTTTCCTTCTGCCTGCAACAGCATCACTTGCCATCAGGCACGCCCTGAAAACCGCCTCCATGTAGCTTGAGGTATCGCCGCTTGGAGCAGACGACCGCTGCATCCGAACCTGTCGTCGCTGCGGCACAGTTAGTATGGACGGTGGTCGCTACGACGTCGATCTGCGCAGAGATCTGGCTGACAGTTAGGCCCGCGCAGACCAGGTCGAGAATCTGTTGCTTGTTCGTCGCACCGGTCGGACGACAGACCGCGTTTCGAATGCCGCGGGCCGTCGAGGTCTCGCACACCCCCGCAGTAGACGCTACGCTAGGCGTGCTCGACTCCGGAGCCACCTCGCCCACGATGAGACGCTTGCGGAAGGCGAGCGGAAGCAGCCGCTCTTTGGTTTAATGCTGCCCAGGTGTACAGATTTCAGATTCCGAGGACGCCAGAGCCTGCGTGCTCTGACGAGCGGGATCGTTTTCTTCGCATGCTCCGACACCTGCCGCTTCCACTGACTTGTTCCGAGGCATCGATGAAAGAGAACTCCTTCGATTCGGGCACCCCCGCATTCGACGTCGTGCTGGCGCAGACGATCGCCAGACACTTCCGCGGCGCCACGACCGAGACCATCGACGATGCCCAGACGGTCCGGTTGGGCGAGGGCCTGCCCACCATCGAGTGCTTCATTGACGAGATTCAGGACCACGAGCCATACGGCGCGTTCCTCTTCCTTCAGATCAGTGGAGGCGCCTTCGGGGGCAGACCGGTCCTGGTCACGGCCAGCGGCTACGGCTCCAGCCAGCTGGCGTCGGTGGTCACTGCCGGCTGCAACTGGGCCTGTGCCTTCGGCCCTGTCCTGCTGACCGGAGTCGGCCGCCCGGACCTCATTGATTCTGACAATCCCGACGTCGAGCTATTCGAAGCTACGGTGGGAGGCAGACGCTACCGGGTGACCACCGGGCATCTCGACCGCAGCATGAACATGCCGATCGAGGAGGTGGAGGCCTACCGCCGGCGGCTGGGTGGCCCCCGCGCCCTGACCGACCGGGTACTCGCCAGTCCCTTGATTCCCGCCACTCGCTCCAATGAGCCGGTGGCACTGGGCTGCTATGCGGGCATTGGCCCCCACTCGATCACCGAGCTCAAGCTCGCCGGCGCCGACTGGCCCGCGGGACGCAGCGTCCTGGACGCGATCCCGCCCGAGCCCGGTGGCCATCGCATGCTCCGGGAGTGGTCGATACTCATGCCCTTGGAGCCCGCACCACCCCTGACCAGGGACGGGCTCCAGCACACCCTGAACCTCATCGCCGCGACCTCCTACGATCCCGGCAGCGAAGCCGGCTGGCTCGGCAGCCGCCACCACGGCATGAGGCTGGGGCCACCGAGCCTTCCTGCGGGACTCTCCCTGCCGGAGGACCTGTGCTGGTTCCTCAGCACCATCGCGGGCTCGGGCGCCGGCCCCGGCTACGGGCTGGACGTCTACCCGGCCGATGACGGAGGCATCCACCTGGCCGACGCCGGTTGCGGCGCCGAGTGGCGCATGAGTCCCTACGACGGCAGCGTCTGGCTGGACTCACGGGCCTGCGACGACGGCTTCACCCGCGTGGCCCCGAATTTCATCTCCTGGTACGAGGCCTGGCTCGACCACGCCATCCGCGGCGGCGGCTCCTTCGGGCGGTGGTCCTACCAGGTCGATGCCGCCTACAAGATGCTTGAGCAGAGCGCCACCGAGTTCGGCGTCGAGCGCCTGCCCGAGACCGTCACCCGGGTAAAGATCCAGACCCCGACCAAGGCCTTCGGCCCCTGCCACTCCTGCCAGCTCGTCTACTCCCGGTGCGGGGTGCCGGCGTCGGTCTTCGTCACGGCCCCCTCCCCGGTTCCCTGAGCCGCCCTTCACCCGCCGGGCCGCAGGCGCAGTGCGTAGTGGACGAAGACGGGAGCGGTCTCCCAGCAGCCGAGGGAACTAGACGCGACCCGGTGCGCGATAGAACTGGTGCGTCTGTTGAAGCAGGGCCAGCAGGTCCTCCTTACTTCCCTCCAAGGTGCTAGGAAGGTAGACGCGCTCCTCCTTGCCCATCCCACGGTCGGCAGCCTCATTGATCTGCTGGCTCAGCTGGGCTGTGGTCGCGTCCTGGCGGCGCATCTGCTGTCCCAACGGCGTCAGGATGTAGCCGATCACCAGCTGTGCTTGTGTGCCACTGTCGGGAGTGACTTCCTGCCCGAAGAACTCAGCGATATCTGTCCAACGTGCGGACTCATTGACGATGTTGCGCCGTTCCAGGCGCAGCCCTTCAGGCGTCACCACCAGTCGACTGCGAAGGATAATCTTCCTCATCATGCCGGGGATACCGATGATGCCGAAGAAACCGATACAGGCGATACCAGCCAGCATGTAGAGGAGCGGGGAGCTCGACTGATTCGCGATCAGAATGATCCCAACCCCCAGCGCGGTGAAGCCGATGCAGCCCAGAAGGCTTCCCCAGAGACGCGTCGGGGACTCCGGAATAACGAGCATCCCGGTGCTGCGCAGCTGCTCGCTCATCTGGCGAACTCGTCCGGTATCGACTCCCACGTGACTCGTCTCCTTACTCCTCATCGGTACGACGGATACGCACCCCCACCCTAGTGACCTCAAGATGGTGAGGGGCCATATCCGACCAGGAATTCGCCCGAAGAGTTGATTCCCGCCTCCAGTCCCGGGAGGCGGAGGCGCCGGGCTATGACGCAGTGTCGCTTCCCTCCCCATCACCGCACTTACGCCCGGCGACGTCCTGAGTCACTCCTCGTGCTGGACGACCTCGAAGCCGAGGACCTCCACGCTCATGCCCCGGCGCTTGTCGTCCTCGTGCCCGCCGGCGGGCCGCGCCGCGCTCCAGCGCTCGTAGTCCTCGCGCCTGTCCCACCGGGTCACCACGAAGTAGCGGTCCTCTCCGACCAGCGGGCGCAGCAGCTCGAAGCCCTGAAAGCCCTGCGAGGTGTCAACGCCTCGCTTCCGGGCGGCGAAGCGCTTCTCGATCTCGGCCTGGGCGCCCTCGGGGAAGGTCAGTGCGGTGATGTTGACATAGGTCATAGGTGTTCTCCTCTGTTGTCTCCGTCGGCTCACGGCCGCAAGCAGATATCTCAACGAACGCTACCGCCTGACCACCGGTGCGGACTACAGACATGAAGCATCCCGCGGTGCTGAGCCGCCCCGATACCGGATGGCCGCCGGGTAGCCTGAGCCCATGACAACTGCCCCCTTCACCCGCAAGGACGGCCGCGCCGTCGACGAGCTGCGCCCCGTGACCATGACCCGCCACTGGCTCGACCACGCCGAGGGATCAGTCCTGGTGACCTTCGGGCGCACCCGGGTCCTGTGCGCCGCCTCCTTCACCGAGGGCGTCCCGCGCTGGCGCAAGGGCAGTGGCGAGGGCTGGGTGACCGCCGAGTACGCCATGCTCCCCCGGGCCGGCTCGGAGCGCTCCAGCCGGGAGTCCGTACGGGGCAAGGTCGGTGGCCGCACCCACGAGATCTCCCGCCTCATCGGCCGTAGCCTGCGCGGCATCATCGACGTCGCCGCACTGGGTGAGAACACGATCGCCCTGGACTGCGACGTGCTGCAGGCCGACGGCGGCACCCGCACCGCGGCGATCACCGGCGCCTACGTGGCCCTGGCCGACGCCGTCGCCTGGGGCACGCAGCGCGGCCTCATCAAGGCCCGCCCCGGCAAGCCGGTACTCTCCGACTCCCTGTCGGCCATCTCGGTGGGGATCATCGACGGCGTCCCCTGCCTCGACCTGCCCTATGAGGAGGACGTGCGCGCCCAGACCGACATGAACGTCGTCCAGACCGGGGACGGACGCTTCATCGAGGTTCAGGGCACCGCCGAGCACGCCCCCTTCGACCGCTCCGAGCTCGGAGAGCTGCTCGACCTGGCCGCCACCGGCAACAGCCGCCTGGCGGCGCTCCAGCGCCAGGCCCTGGCCGGCCCCAGCGGTGAGCCCTTCACCGTGTCCTCGGCGGACTCCTCGCCCCAGTCCACGCAGGCCTGAGCCGTGAGTGCCTCATCAGGCGCCGACGGCGCCCCGCTCACGAACCGGGTCCAGGTGCCCGCCGGAGCCCGCCTCGTCCTGGCCACCCACAACGCCGGCAAGCTGGCCGAGCTGCGGCAGATCCTGACGCCGCTCGTGCCCGGACTGGTGCCCGAATCCGTCATCTCGGCTGCCTCCCTCCAGGCGCCTGAGCCGGTGGAGGACGGTCTGTCCTTCGCCGACAACGCCCTGCTCAAGGCCCGTGCCCTGGCCCGGGCCACGGGCCTGCCCGCGGTCGCCGATGACTCGGGCCTGTGCGTCGACGTCCTGGGCGGGGCTCCGGGGATCTTCTCGGCGCGCTGGAGCGGCCGGCACGGGGACGACACCGCGAACCTTCAGCTGCTCCTGGACCAGCTGGGCGACGTCGCCGACCCGCACCGCGGCGCCCGCTTCACCTGCGCGGCGGTCCTGGTCCAGCCGGCCTCCGGCGGGCAGGCGGAGCAGGTCACGACCATCGAGCGCTCCATGGAGGGGCGCCTGGTCCACGCTCCTCAGGGTGAGGGGGGCTTCGGCTACGACCCGATCTTCGTGCCCGTCCAGGAGGATGAGCCGGGCGGTCGGGGCCGCACCACCGCCCAGATGACGCCTGAGGAGAAGCACGCCATCTCCCACCGGGGACAGGCCTTCCGCGCCCTGGCGCCGGTCTTGGCCGAGGTCCTGGCCGGCTGAGCCCGCGAGGGCGCCATCAGTGAAGTGCCGTCAGTAGTGTGTCACCACGGTGGTACCGATCTCGGACCACTGCCAGATCGCCTGAGCGTCCGGCACCGGGATGTTGATGCAGCCGTGCGAGGACTCATCCGTCCCGATACCGAACTCCTTGACCCAGGGGGCGCCGTGGAGGGCGTAGCTGTCGTGCCAGTAGCTCACCCACGGGACCCCTCGTTCGCAGTAGGGCCACTCGGGGGTGCAGCCCATGTCCTGCGCCTGGTAGCGCAGGTAGATCTTGTAGGTGCCGGTGACGGTCTCGTGCCCGACACCGCCGTGGTTGATGAGGATCGGCCCGTAGACGACCTTCTGCCCCTCGTAGGCGGTCAGTGTTGAGTCGGTGAGGTTGACATCGACCCACTTCTCCCCCGCCTTGGCCTGGTAGGCGAAGCGCTCCGGCCCGTTGGGCACCACTCGGTTCTCGGTGGAGTGGGGCACCTCGTCCCAGCTGATCTGCTGGCTGACGCTCCTGCCCTGGCCGAGTCCCTTGACCAGCGCCGCCGTCACCGGCTCGATGTTGCCGGCCTTCCTTCCGGCCTTGCCCGGGCGGGCGAGCTGGAGCACCGTGCCGGCTGAGTCGACGTCGTTGATGGCGTTGACCGGTGTGCGCTCCTCCGGCGTGCTCAGTGAGGTCACCCAGGTCCTGATCCTCTCCTGGGAGACCGTCGGCACGATGCGGCCCTCCTTGACGGGGAAGTCGATCCATGAGGCCTTCTGAGCCTTGGAGGCGGCGTGCGCTACGCCGTCAACCGTCAGCTGGAGCTCGGCGTCCAGCAGCGCGGTTGCCGATTGTGCGACCGAGCTCGCCTCCTGGGCGCTCACCGTGGGATCGGTCCGGCGGATCGACACCGGCGCGGTGTGGTTCTTCGCCAGCTCGCGTGCGGCGACGTCGAGCGCCGAGTCGAGATCAACGGGGTCGATGGCGTTGCCGGCTCGTCCCGCTGAGGCGGTGAAGCCGCCGCTGCCCTCGTTCCAGGTCACTGCCGGCTCGACGACGTGGTTGCGCAGCGTGCTGCTGAGCTGCGACACCAGTGCGGCGCGGGCCTCCTTGTCGACCACGTACCGCACCGCCACCTGCCGTGTCCCCATGACGCCGTGCAGGTGGGTCACCAGTGACCCCGCCCCGGACACGGCGGCCTCCACGGTGGCCCGGGCATCGACCTGGGCGATCTGGGCCAGCGGAACCGTGGTGGGGGTTCCGTCGACTGTCAGCGTCAGTGACGCCGACGCGGCCCGCTGAAGCACGAGCGCGGTCAGGGTCGACCGGTCGATACCGGTCACGTCCTGGCCCATGAGGATGGTTCCGCGCGGAGCCCGCCCCTCGCGCCTGTGGAGGTAGACGACCGATCCGCCCACCGTTCCTCCCAGGATGAGGCAGACGGCGATCAGGACGCCGACCCACCGATGCGGTCGACGTCGGTTGGCGCAGTGCTGCATGGCGCCAAAGTACGAATGACCAGGTTGTCACGCCATAAAGACAGCTAAAGACAGCGCCCTGTTACCGGAACGAGTCGGGCCGCCTCCGGCGGGGCTAGGTGCCCTCCCTCTCCTGCTCGGCGAGGCGCCGCGCCACGGGCTTGGGGGTCAGGGAGTCGTGGGCCCGCACATAGCCGTAGAGCCATCTCCATCCGCCCAGGAACACCAGGAGGAAGGCCCCGGTCATCACCGCCCAGGAGGCCATGGCGGACACGTTGTCGAATGCGGATGCCGCCTGGCGCAACGCGGTCCAGACCACCCAGCTGACCCCCACGACGATGAGCCCCTCGGGCAGCGCCATCTCCAGGTGATCGGGGCGGGAGCGTCGCACGAGCCAGGTCACGCCCCAGGCGACGAGGAGGGCCGCACCCGCCTGCCACAGGGAGGCGGGAACCTGCCCGAGGCTGCGGGTGGAGGCGGCACCGAACAGGGCCACGAGGGCCACCGCCGCCAGGTCGGCGGGAACCACCAGCCACCAGCGAGTCCGTCTTCCCCGGGTCCAGGGGCAGTCCTCCCCGTCGGGAAGAGCCGGGGTGAAGGAGACGGTTCTGCGCGGGGCGGGGCGATCGTGCCCGTCAGCGCTCACAGCTCCCAGACGGCGTCCGCCGTCGCCGCCTCCAATGGGCCGGAGTAGACGGTTGCGGCCTCCTTGAGGGGCACGGCCGGATCCGTCCAGGGCTGGATGTGGGTGAGGACCAGGTGCCCCGCGCCGGCCTGGGCGGCGAGCTCGCCGGCGCGACGCCCCGTCATGTGCATGCCGCCCACGGTGTCGCGGCCCTCGACGAAGGCCGCCTCGGCCAGGAGGAGGTCTACTCCCTGAGCCATGTCGCTCATCGTCTGGCAGGTGTCCGTGTCCCCGGTGAAGGCCAGGCTGACCCGACGGGAGGGATCCTCCTCGCTGGGGCCCTCGATCCGGTAGCCGTAGGCCTCCACAGGGTGGAGCGCCTCGAAGGGGGAGATCACCAAGGGGCCCACGCTGTAGGACCTGCCGGGCACGGCGGTGACGAAGCCGAACTCCGTGGCGTAGCGCTCACTGGGCGGGACGCCGTCGACCCCCTGGAGGCGCTCCAGCAGCTCCGAGGGCCCCAGGCAGGCCACCGGCCCGAGCGCCCCGGTGGGTAGCCAGCGCCGGTAGACGTGCATGCCCACCAGGTCCACCATGTGATCTGCGTGGCAGTGAGAGATCGCAATGGCGTCGAGCTCGGCGGGATCGAGGTGGCGCAGCAGCTGCCCCATCGACCCGGGCCCGAGGTCCAGCACGATCGAGTAGGTGCGCACCGCGCCGTCAGCGTCGACTCCTTCGGCCTGCACCAGGTAGGAGGAGGCCGAGGATTGGGGGCCCGACATGGAGCCGGAGCAGCCGATAATCGTGAGTCTCATGCGGATCCTTGGTGGGAGGTGGGAGGTGAGGGAGGGTGGGGCGGCCCGGCAGGGGCGCCGGCTGCCCCAGGGGCGAAGGCGACATGCTCAACGGCGGTGACCTCGGGGCCCAGGAAGCGCCGGGCCAGGACAGAAAAGGCCTCCGGGTCGCCGGTGGAGGCGAAGTCGTGGCGCGGTTCGGGGGCCTCCGGTCCGCGCAGAAGGTTCTTGCCGGCCAGTGCCCGGTAGACGTCCTTGGCGGTCTCGTCCGAGGAGGTCACCAGGGTCACGTCCCGCCCCATGACGTAGGAGATCGGCCCCACCAGCAACGGGTAGTGGGTGCAGCCGAGGATGAGGGTGTCCACGCCGGCGGCCTTGATGGGGGCCAGGTACTCCTCGGCGACGTCGAGCACCTCAGGGCCGGTGGTCACCCCCCGCTCGGCCAGCTCGACGAAACGCGGGCACGCCTGTGAGACGAGCTCGACGCCGGGAACGGCCTGGAGGGCGTCGTCGTAGGCGCGCGAGTCGACCGTCCCGCGGGTGGCGATCAGCCCCACCTTGCCGTTGCGGGTCACTCGGGCCGCGGTACGTGCCGCCGGGTGGATGACCTCGATGACCGGGACTCCCCGCCCCAGGGTGTAGCGCTCGCGCGCATCGTGCAGGACGGCCGCCGAGGCGGTGTTGCAGGCGATGACGAGCAGCTTGACCCCGCGGTCCACGAGCTCGTCCATGATGCCCAGAGCCAGGGACCGGACCTCGGCGATGTCCCTGGGACCGTAGGGACTGTTGGCGGTGTCCCCGATGTACAGCACCTGCTCTTGGGGCAGCTGGTCGAGGACAGAACGGGCGACGGTGAGGCCACCGACCCCAGAGTCGAACATCCCGATCGGAGCATCATTCACACCGCGAGACTATGCGGGCCCTGTGCCCCCGAACAGCGCGCATATCAGTGATTCCTGCCACCAGGTGATCATGTCGTAGACGAGCGCCGTCCCCCGGTACCACTGCTCGCGAGACGTCTCCTCCTCAGGGGCCTCCTGGAAGGCGGCTGCGTGAACGGACTCGGCGTCCTGAGCCGACTCGATGCCCAGGCGCTGGGCCAGCACGAGCCGGATGTCATTGCTCGCCCCCAGCCAGTCGGACTCCTGGCCCGGGGCCACGAGCACCGTTCCCTCAGGGCCCGACGGCGCACGCAGCTCGGCGGCCATGTGCGCCAGGCGGTCGACCTTGTCACCCCGCAGGCGCGCACGAGTCAGACTGCTGACCTCCATCGAGGTGATGGGATCCTCCGAGGCCTGCGGGAGCAGGACGGCGATAACGGGGTCCGTGCTCGGGCGGCCGGGGTGAACGTGGTTGGTCGGCGGATCGAGATCGAAGTCCAGGGCCTCCAGGACCTCACGATCCCGCTCGCTCTCCCCCGGGCGCACCGGGTCGGGGCGCGACGGCAAGGAGGTCTCGGACTGGCCGGCCCCCTCGGGAGCATCCGCTTGGAGAAGGGCCCTCACCTCCAGGGCCAGCCTGGCCAGAAGCTCGCGCTCCCAGTCTTCAAGGCCGCAGGCCAGCCCCTCGGGGACGCGGCGAAAGGCTCGCATCAGCGACCTCCTGGAGAGTCGTCCGCACCAGCGTCGTCACCCATGGGCTCGATGGTGGCGTGCAGGCCGTATCCGTGCATCGCCGTGACATCGACCTCCATGCGCTCGCGGGCTCCCCGGGAGACCACGGCACGGCCGGTGGTGTGCACCTGCATCATCCGCGCCTCGGCCACAGGCAGCGAGAAACCGAAGTAGGAGTGGAACACCCAGGTCACATAGCTCATCGTGTTGACCGGGTCATCGTGAACCACGGTGCACCACAGGTGCTGGGCACGGACGCGCGACTCCTCCAGGATCTCCGGTTCCGCAACGGGCAACGAGGTGCTCATACCACCAGGGTAGCGGTGAGCCGCGATAGGTTGTTCCCGTGAACAGCTACGCGCCCTCTGCCGATTCCACCGCCGCCTCCGTGGACGTGTCCACGGCCTCAACCTCCTTGCTGACCGACATGTACGAGCTCACGATGCTGCAAGGTGCACTGGCATCGGGGGCCGCCTCACGGCGCAGCGTCTTCGAGCTCTTCGGCCGCAGACTCCCCGGGTCACGCCGCTTCGGTGTGGTGGCGGGCACCGGTCGGCTGCTGGACGCCATCGAGGCCTTCACGTTCACCCCCGCGCAGATCGACTTCCTGCACCGCACCGGGGTCGTCAACGACGAGACCCTGGACTTCCTGCGCGACTACCGCTTCTCCGGGACGATCCGCGGCTACGCCGAGGGCGAGTGCTACTTCGCCGGTTCTCCGCTGCTGACCGTGGAGGGCACCTTCGCCGAGGCCTGCATCCTGGAGACCCTGGCCCTGTCGATCTACAACTACGACTGCGCCGTCGCCGCAGCCGCCTCCCGCATGACCATCGCCGCCCACGGGCGTCCCTGCGTGGACTTCGGGGCGCGCCGGGCTCACGAGCAGGCGGCCGTCGCCGCGGCCAGGGCCTCGGTCGTCGGCGGTTTCGTGGGGACGAGCAACCTGGAGGCGGGGCTCCTCTACGGCATTTCCACCGTGGGGACCTCAGCTCACTCCTTCACCCTCCTGCACGACACCGAGGAGGAGGCCTTCGCGGCGCAGGTGGCCAGCCTCGGACCGAGCACCACGATCCTGGTGGACACCTATGACATCGCCACCGGCGTGGAGCGGGCGGTCAAGGCGGCCCGCGCCGCCGGCGGTGAGCTCGGGGCGGTGCGCCTGGACTCCGGCGACCTGGTGGCCGAGGCCTTCAAGGTGCGTGCCCAGCTCGACGCCCTGGGGGCGACCTCGACGAGGATCACCGTCACCAACGACCTCGACGAGCACGCCATCGCAGCACTGGGGGCGGCCCCCGTGGACTCCTACGGTGTGGGCACCAAGCTCGTCACGGGCTCAGGGCGCCCGACTGCGGCGCTCGTCTACAAGCTGGTGGAGCGCGAGGGCGCCGACGGCACCATGGAGGAGGTCGCCAAGTTCTCCTCGGGCGGCAAGTCCACCGTGGGCGGCCGCAAGTGGGCCGGCCGCATCCTCAGCTCCGAGGGCACGGCCGCCGAGGAGCTGGTGGTCGCCTCCAGCTCGCAGGACGAGGGGATGTCGGCGTTGAGCCAGGCCGGTGCCCGGCCGCTTCAGGTGCTCCTGGTCGATGAGGGCCGGATCATCGAGGAGCACCGCGGCAAGGAGGCCTTGAGCGCCGCAGCGGAGCGGCACCGGGCGTCGCGCGCCGAGCTCCCCTACGACGCCTGGCGTCTGAGCGACGGCGAGTCGGCGCTGCCGACCCGTCACATCGACCTCGACGGGCGAGGCGCCACCCGACGCTGACCGGCGGCCAGGGGCGCATCCCGCCCCTGGCCGGCGCTCCTTGTCAGCGTTGTCAGAGTTGTCGGCGTTGTGTCGTCAGCCTTATCAGCGCTGTCAGCGCTTGCCGACGAACCAGCGCCGCAGGGTCTGGATGCGCTTCTCGATCTCCTCGGTGGAGGCGGCCGCGACCTCCGGCCCCCCGCACACGCGCCTGAGCTCGTTGTGGACGACGCCGTGGGGCTGGCTCGAGCGGCGGGCCCAGGCGGCCACCAGCTGGGAGAGCTCCTTACGGGCCGCTGCTCGGCGCCGGGCGTCGTCGACGCCTGAGTTCTTGCGCCTCTGCGCCTCAGCGGCGGCCTGCTTCTTCTGAGAGGCGATCTGCTTGTCCTGGCGCTGGCGCAGCAGGGCGGTCACCTGCTCGGGCTCCAGCAGACCGGGCAGCCCCAGGTACTCCTGCTCCTCGATGCTGCCCACCATGGCGCCGGTGCCGAACTCGCCGCCGTCGAAGAGCACCCGATCGAACTCGGCCTGGCTGTCCATGGCCTCGAAGCCCGGCAGCAGCTCGGCCGAGGCGTTCTCAGTCTTGTTGGCCTCGGCGAGGAGCCGGTCCTCGGGACTGAACAGGGCGTCCTCCTGCGCCGCCGAGTCGGGGCGGCTCAGGACGTGGTCACGGGCCACCTCCATCTCCCCGGCCAGGGCCAGCAGCGGCGTGACCGAGGGGAGGAACACCGAGGCGGTCTCCCCCCTAGCCCGCGAGCGCACGAAGCGCCCCACGGCCTGGGCGAAGAAGAGCGGCGTGGAGGTGGAGGTGGCGTAGACGCCCACGGCCAGGCGGGGCACGTCCACTCCCTCGGAGACCATGCGCACGGCCACCAGCCAGCGGTCGGTCGAGGCGGAGAAGGCCTCGATGCGGCTGGAGGCGCCGTTGTCGTCGGAGAGGACCACGGTGGGGGCCTCACCGGTGATAGCGCGCAGCTGCTTGGCGTAGGCGCGGGCCTTGGCCTGGTCGGAGGCGATGACGAGGGCTCCGGCGTCGGGGACCTGGCGGCGCACCTCGGTCAGGCGCTGGTCGGCGGCGGCCAGGACCGCGGGGATCCACTCCCCCGCCGGGTCGAGCGCGGTGCGCCAGGCCTGGGACTCCAGGTCCTTGGTGAGGGGCTCGCCCAGGCGCGCCGCAACCTCGTCGCCGGCCTTGGTGCGCCACCGCATCTGCCCCGAGTAGGACATGAACATCACCGGGCGCACGACTCCGTCGCGCAGGGCGTCGGAGTAGCCGTAGGAGTAGTCCGCCTGGGAGCGCTTCGCCCCGGAGGCGTCCTCCTTGTAGCGCACGAAGGGGATCGGGGAGGTGTCGGAGCGGAAGGGGGTCCCGGTCAGGGCCAGTCGCCTCCGTGCCGGGGTGAAGGCCTCCCGGATCGCGTCTCCCCAGCTCAGGGCGTCTCCCCCGTGGTGGATCTCGTCGAGGATGACCAGGGTGCGGGCCTGGTCGGTGCGGGCGCGGTGCAGGTTGGCGTTGGCTGCCACCTGGGCGTAGGTCAGGGCGACGCCGTCGAAGCGCGAGCCGAGTGCCCCTTGGGAGTTGGAGTAGGAGGGGTCGATATGGATGCCGACACGGGCGGCGGCCTCGGCCCACTGGTACTTGAGGTGCTCAGTGGGGCAGACGATCGTCACCTTGTGGACGTCTCCGGAGCTGAGCAGCTCGGTGGCCACTCGCAGCGCGAAGGTCGTCTTACCCGCCCCGGGGGTGGCCACCGCCAGGAAGTCCTGGGGCATCGTCTCCAGGTACTGCCCGAGCGCAGCGGCCTGCCAGGCGCGCAGTGAACCTGCTGTCCCCCAGGCGGCGCGGCGCGGGTAGGCCGGGGAGAGGTTCTGGGCCGCCGACGTCGAGGCTCGTGTCGGGGTGGGATGGGTCGCCTGGCCGCCGCGGGCGGCGTTCACCGACCGCCTCGCCCGAACGGGAAGCGGGGGAAGCGAGGCCCCTTGCCGTCGCCGGAGCCCTCCCCGTTGCGCATCTCCTCGTAGATGGACTTGCAGGTGGGGCACACCGGGTACTTCGACGGGTCGCGCCCGGGCGTCCACACCTTGCCGCACAGGGCGACAACGGGACGCCCGGTGACAGCGGCCGCGGCAATCTTGTCCTTGCGGACGTAGTGGGCGAAGCGGTCGGCGTCGCCGTCATCGGTCGACTGGAGCTCCTCGCGCTCCAGGACAGCCGTACCGACGCCCTGGGTGGGCTCGGCGGCCGGGTCTGTCGGGGCTCCGGGCGATCCGGGATCGGCACTGGCGAGGACGTCTGTCATGCCGCCCAGTGTAGGTCGGACAGCGCGCACCGGCAGTCGCCCGCCCCGCCCCTGTGGGCAGGCTCTCCCTTGAGGAGAGCCTGCGCCGTCGTCAGTGCGTCGAGGTGAGCCGGCTGGCGGCGGCGGGATCGACCAGCACGAGGGCGTCGTCGTGACGCTGCATGACGGTCGCCGGCCACTGGGCGCTGACCTCCCCTTCGACGAGCTGGGCGATGGCCTCGGCCTTGCCCTCGCCGGTGGCGATGAGGACCAGTTTGCGGGCCTCCATGATGGTGGCCAGCCCCTGGGTGATGCACTGGGTGGGCACGGCCTCGACGTCGCCGCCGAAGAAGCGGGCGTTGTCCCGGCGGGTCTGCTCGTGGAGCTCGCCCAGGTGCGTGCGCGAGTCGAGGGCGCCGCCGGGCTCGTTGAACCCGATGTGCCCGTCGGAGCCGATGCCGAGGATCTGCAGGTCGCAGTATCCGGCCGCAGCCATCTGCGCCTCGTAGTCCCGGCAGGCGGCCTCGAGGTCCTCGCTCAGCGCGTCCGGGCCGTGGAGGGCGCCGGGACGCATGTCGACGCGGGAGCGCAGGTTGGTCTCCATGAAGGTGGCGTAACGCTCCGGGTGGCCTGCGGGCAGGCCGACGTACTCGTCAAGCATGAATCCAGTGACCTCGGCGAAGCTGAGGCGTCCGGCGGCGCAGCGAGCAGTGAGCTCGTCGTACAGGGGCAGGGGTGAGGAGCCTGTGGCGGTCCCCAGCACGGCGGCCGGTTTGTCCTTGAGCAATGCCTCGATCTCGTCGGCCGCTCGCTGCGCGATCGCCTGCGCGGAATCCAGAATGACAAGCTGCACGGTGATGTCCTCTCTGACATAACAACTGGTGGTTTGGGGTGTACGGATCTCTGAGAGCCGCTCACTGAGTGAGCGACTTTAAAGCAATCCTACCCCGAGTCATCAGAATCAATCACTCCGTTGCGGTGTGACCAGGGCGATCACACCGGCTGGGAGTGTCCCGGCCAGGTGCGGATCGTGGCGAGAACCTGAGGTCCTCGCCGATCCAGCACCCGCCCTCCGAAGACGACTCCGCCCCACAGCAGCAGACCGCACCACACGCCCCCCGCGACGAGCGCCACCCAGCCCCACACCGGCGCCCCCTGGACGACGCCGTAGACCGCCACCCCCAGGACCGGGGAGCACACAGCCAGGAGAAGCAGGATCGCCGCCATCTGAATGAGCGCGGCCAGGAAGGCCGTCCCCGAGGTCCGCGAGCGCATGGGGCTGTCCCCGGGGGCGAGTGTCTCGTAGGGCAGCAGGACGCTGGCAAGGCAGGACCAGGCCAGCGCACAGCCGTAGAGAGCCAGGCAGGCGCCGGTGACGGCGGGCAGCGCCTCCCATCGTCCCGTCCACGCGACCATGAGCAGGTCGATGACGACCAGCGCGGGAACCTGCCACACGGCGGCCCCGACCACCCGCCCCAGACGGTCGTGGGCCCCGCGGATCCCGGCGCTGATATGACTCCACAGGGCGGTGGAGTCCAGGCCGAGGTCATCGTGGATCACCCATCCCATGAAGACGGCCAGGCCGGGTGCCATGAACAGCAGCGGGGCCGGCGCGTGCCCGAGGGCGAAGCTGGTGTCCACCGGCTGGCCGTTGGCGCTGGCGGAGAACCGACTGGAGTTGAGAGAAGGACCCAGAACGAACACAACGGGAAGGAGCAGGGCGGACAGGAACTGAACCAGGTACCTGGGATCGGTGCGCCAGTAGCGCAGGCTGCGGGCCGCCACGGCGGCGGGCGCAGGCAGAGCGGCGCTGAGCCTGCGGGCCCACGGCAGCACGTCGGGCAGGCCCTGATTCCGTGCGTCGGAGCCCGCGCTATCGGCGGCGTAGGCCCGCGTCCGGGTGTGCGACGCCCCCGGAGAGGTCATCACCTTGCCCACCACGCGCTGCCACAGGGGCAGCAGGATCACGGGGAGGATCCACGCTCCGACCGCCAGCGCCAGGGCCGCCGGCACGGAACCGGCGGACATGAAGCCAGGAGCCGCGAAGGCCCACCCGAAGGGGCTCAGCCCCATGACCTTGGCCAGGGTCCGGAGCTGCTGAAGAAAACCGGTGAGATCGTCCCCGAGGATCCGGGCGATGAGATTCGGTGCCTGCGTCACCACCAAGAAGACGACAAAGGCGATGATCGCCGTCGTCTCACGCCCCCGGCGCGAGGAGGAGATGCCTGCGGCCGTCACGAGGATCCGGGACAGCAGGACACAGGCGGCCAGGGCGGCCGGAGCGCACAGCAGCGCCAGGAGCGCCGCCGCGAGCTGGCCCGCCAGCAGCCAGGTGAGAACCGGGATGAGGCAGACGGCAGCCGTGATGCAACCGGGGATCCCCAGGGCGCCGGCAGCCACCAGGCCGAGCGCCAGCCCTCTGGACGGAGCGGCCCAGGCCGCCATGGCGCGGGGATCCAGGGTGGAGTCGACCCCGGTGACGAGTAGTGGCACCACGGCCCAACCGGCCACCAGTAGCGCCCCGAGAGCCCCGAGAACCAGCCCGATGACGTCAGGGGCGGCCTTGAGCCCCAGTCCGACGGCGCCGGCCAGTACCATGACGAGCGCCCCGATACCGTAGAGGGCCCCGAACACGGTCCCGATGACGGCCCAGACGTTCTTGGTCAGCGCGTTGAGGGTCAGGCGCCACTTCAGCTTGACGAGGGTCGCAACCATGACAGCCCCTCCGTTCGCACATGGCCCCCCACCAGCTCGGTGAAGCGCTGCTCGAGGTCCGCACCGGCGGCGACCTGCTCCGTCGTGCCTGCGGCGACAACCCGGCCGGCATTGATGATGGCCACGTGGTCGCACAGGCGCTGCACCGTGGCCATGACGTGGCTGGAGATGACCACGGTGCCGCCGGCGGCGGCGTAGTCCCGCAAGATCGCCTGGATCGTCTGGGCGGAGATCGGGTCGACGGCCTCGAAGGGCTCATCCAGGACCAGGATGGAGGGCGAGTGAACCATGGCGCAGGCCAGGTGGATCTTCTTGCGCATACCCGCCGAGTAGTCGGCGACCAGGGTGGTTCCGGCATCCCACAGCCCCAGTACCTTGACCAGCTCGGTCGCCCGGGGCACGACGACGTCGCGCTCGAGCCCGCGCAGGAGTCCGGAGTAGGTGACGAGCTCAAGACCGTTGAGTCGGTCGAAGGTGCGCAGCCCGTCGGGCAGGACCCCCAGGAGGGTCTTGGCCCGCTGAGGCTGCGTCCACACGTCGACGCCATGAACGAGTACCTGACCGGCGTCGGGTCGTAGCAGGCCGGTGGCCATCGACAGGCTGGTCGTCTTGCCCGCTCCGTTGGGGCCGACGATGCCGTAGAAGCTCGATACGGGAATGTCGAGGCTCAACCGATCCACCGCGACTTTGCGATCGAAGGCCTTGACCAGCCCCCTCATCTGAAGTGCTGGAACGGAGGCAGGAGCGGGCGAGGCCCCGGCCAGTGCGCCAACCGCGTCTGTGCCGTCGGGCGAGCTCACCGCGAATGTGGAAGCAGACATGTTTCCACTGTAAAAGCCTTATCCTATTCAGCCCTCGGCCGCAGGGAGGAGATCACTGATCCCGACATCCTCCCGGAGAACCGCCCTGAGCATCATCAGCCCGATGAGGAGGGCACCGCAGGAGAACACGATTCGGCCCGTTGCCACGCCTCGGCTGGGCGGCAACGGGCCGGAATCAGGACATCAGGGGCGCGGCCCCACGTATCACTCGGTGACAGCCTTCTTCAGCGAGGAGCCGACGGTGACCTTGACACCGTAGCCGGCGGGGATCTGAATCTCCTCACCGGTGCGGGGGTTGCGGCCAGTGCGTGCGGCACGCTCGACGCGCTCGATACCCATGAGGCCGGTGATCTTCACGGCCTCACCCTTGGCGACGTTCTCAACGAGGACATCCTGGAAGGCTCCCAGGAAGGCGTCGGCGTCGGTCTTGGTCAGGCCGGCCTTCTCGGCGATGGCGGCGATGAGCTCGGTGCGGTTGACGGACATGTCTTCCCTCTCGATCGTGGACGGACACCCTTGTGTGGTGCCACTTCTGGCAACGCTACGCATAAAACCTTGGGTTTGTCAGGTCAGACCGGAGTGTCGCGCTGGGTAGCGAGTAACAATTCGCACATTTACACCACAGCAGTCACATCCGTCACACGCGGAGCGAGTCGCGGAACGGCGCCGTTTCCTTGCGCCCTTCCGTTCATTCCTTCCACAGGGCGCCGGGCAGCGCGTTGGCGAACCACGAGGTGATGGTCGTCGGGTGGGTGATGGCGGTTCCGACGACGACGGCGAAGGCGCCGTGCTCCATGGCGGCGGCCGCCTGCGCGGGCGTGTGGACCCTGCCCTCCACCACCAGCGGGACCTCCGCGATGCCGGCGATCTGGTCGACGAGCTCGAGGTCGGGCCCGTCGGTCTTGGGACGCTCCCCGGTGTAGCCGGCCAGGGTGGTCCCCAGGATGTCCACTCCCGCGTCCTGTGCGGCCTTGGCGTCATCCAGGGAGCCGCAGTCGGCCATGATGAGGACCTCGGGGCGGGCCGCTCGCAGCCCCTCGACGGTCTGGGCCAGGCTCAGCCCGTCGGGGCGGGGGCGCCGGGTGCCGTCCAGTGCCACGATCTGGCTTCCGGTGGCGGCCACGGCGATGGCGTGGGTGAGGGTCGGGGTGATGAAGACGCCGTCGTGCCCGTCCTTCCACAGGCCGATGACGGGGACGTCGACGTGCTGGCAGATGAGGGCCAGGTCCGCCAGTCCTTGTGCACGGATGCCGACGGCGCCGCCGGCGACGCAGGCCTGGGCCACCTGGTCCATGGTGCGGGGGTCGCGCATGGGCTCGCCCGGGTAGGCCTGGGCGGAGGCGATGAGCCCTCCCCTGAGGCGTTCCAGGACGGGGTGGCCCCCCGCCGTGGCGCTCTGCGCCTGCGTTGACGGCTGTGAAGACGACTGCTCGGTCATAGGTGTGTCCTGTCTGATGGCGCCCAAGCCCGGCGGCTAGGGGCGGTGGTTGTCGTTGCTGGAAGCCAGGGCGAGGGCACCGCGAGCCGCGCCGACGATCGGCGCAGTGGTCCCCAGGGTGGCGGGAAGGATCTTGATGGGAGCCAGGGGGTCGATGATCTCTGCGGCGAAGGTCTGCCGCAGGGGCTCCCACCACAAGTCACCGGCGCGGGCCAGGCCACCGGAGACGACGACGACGTCGGGGTCGATCACGGTGACCAGTCCTGCCAGTGCCCTGCCCAGGCAGGTGGCCGAGTCACGGTAGACCTCCGTAGCGATGTCGTCCCCAGCAGCGGCACGCTCCTCGACCCCGCGGGCGTCGGGAACGTCGGGGTCTCCGCCCTTGGCCAGGTAGCGGCGGTGGATCTGAGGTCCGGCGGTGACGCCCTCCAGGTGCCCCGTCCTGCCGCAGGTACAGGGTTCGCCCTGGGCCCCGGGGACGGGGACGTGGGCGATCTCGCCGGCCACGTGATGGGCGCCCCTGCGGGTTCGCCCATCGAGGACGAGGGCGCCGCCGACCCCTGTGCCCACCGCCACCATGAGGACGACCTCGGCCCCGGTACCGGCACCGAGCCAGGCCTCTCCGGCGGCGTAGGCGTCGACGTCGTTCTCGACGTGGATCGGCAGCTCACCCAGCCCCTGGGCGGCGAGCCGCTCGCGAACGCCGGCCGCTACCTGCGTGCCGGCCCATCCGGTGATGGCGTCAGTGGCCGACAGGATGGTCCCCCGCTCGACGTCGACGACGCCGGCGGTACCGATTCCAACCGCCGTGATCGCCGCGGCCTTGCCGGGTTCCTGGTGCGTTCCGGTCTCGACGACCGTCGCGATCAGGCCGCTGATGGCATTGAGCATGGCGGAGGGACCCTCGTGAGCCGGGGTCGGGCAGGAGCTCACCGGTCCTTGCAGGGTCCCGCCGGAGTCGACCAGTGCGGCGGCCATCTTGGTGCCGCCCAGGTCGAGTCCGACGACGAGCGGGGCCTGACCGGACGACGATGATGATGGGGCAAGGGGGGTGGATGGGAGGACATCCTGACTCATGACGCTCTCCGACGGGATACTGGGCGCTGGCGCACCGGGGTGAAGAATGAATGAGGGGCGGCCGCAGGAGGCCGCCTGATGCGAGGCTCTAGGCCTCGCTGCTGCCACGGCGGCTGCATGTCCGGATCGGTCGGTGCCGCGACCACCGGCCATGCAGCCGCCGGGACGTCAGATGAGGCCCTGGGCCTTGACGATCTCCAGGACCCGCTCCTTGGTCTCGCCCTCGAGCGCCTTGACGGGGAAGGCCATCTCGTTGGTGGCGATGATCCCGATCGCCTCCATGGCGGTCTTGAAGGCGCCGATGCCGGTCGCGTCGGCCGAGCGGCCCTGGGGTACGAAGACGATCTCGAAGCCGGCGCAGACCTCGTCCTGGAGGCGGCGCACCTCGTCCCACGCCCCCTCGCGGGAGGCCTTCCACATCTCGGCGTAGCGGACCGGGTCCACGTTGCCGTACCCGGGGACGAGGCCGTCGGCACCCAGCAGCAGCATGCCGTCGACGACGCACTCGTGGCCGGTCAGAAGGGCCAGGGGATGGCCCGCGGCCTCGTTGGCGGCCACCAGCCTGCGGAAGGCGACGTCGTTGCCGGAGGAGTCCTTGACACCGACCAGGACGCCCTCCTTGCCCAGCTCGACGAGCAAGTCGCAACCGAGCTTCGCGCCGCCGAGGCGCACGGGGACGTCGTAGGCGAAGACGGGGACGTCGATGGCCGCGGCGATGGCGCGGAAGTGAGCCTTGATCTCCTCGGCGTCGTTGAGCGCGTAGAACGGGCAGGTGGCCACGATCGCCTCGGCGCCCAGGGCGGCTGCCCGACGAGCCTGGTCGATGACCCGGTGGGCGGTGGTGTCGATGGCACCGGCGAGCACCGGGACGCGTCCTGCCGCAGCCTTGACGACCCGCTCGATGACGGCGTCGCGCTGGGCGTCAGTGAGGTAAGCGACCTCTCCGGAAGACCCCAGGGCGAACAGGCCGTTGACACCACCGGCGATGAGGTGCTCGACGACCTTGTCCAGGCTGTCGAAGTCAACCTCGCCCGCAGCGGTGAAAGGGGTGACGACCGGCGGGATGACGCCGGTGAAACGGTTGTCCATTGTGGTGACTCTCTTCATTGAAAGGATATCGGACGTCTGACATCTGACGTCACGAGGTATTGTTGCAGATGCTCCCGGTTGGCGCCACCCCGGTGCCTGTGAGCATGCGATCACTCACGTCACAGGCACCGGAGCGGCAGGAGGCGGACCGGGGACCGCCCCGGAGGCACTACTTGACGGAGCCCTCCGAGAGCCCTCCGGAGATGTGCTTCTGAATGACCATGAAGAAGACGACCGACGGGACGATCACGATCACGGAAGCAGCCATCATGGCTCCCCAGTCAAGAACCTCCGACCCCTGGAGAGAGTAGAGGCCGACTGCGACGGGCATCCTGTCCGACTCGGTGATGAACAGGAGCGCGTAGAGGAACTCGTTGAAGGTGTTGATGAAGGTGTAGACGGCGGTGGCCACGATCCCCGGAAGGATGATCGGGACCGAGATCTGCCAGAACACCCGGAACCGACTGGCCCCATCCACGGCTGCCGCCTCCTCCACCCCGATGGGGACCGTCTGGAAGAAACCGATGAGCATCCAGATCGCGTAGGGGATCGAGAACGACAGGTAGGCGATGATGAGCCCGAAATAGCTGTTCATGAGACCGAGCTTCACCATCGTGATGGTGTACGGGATGGCGAGCAGAATCGGCGGGAACATGTAGGTGCCGATGAGGAGCTTGGTCAGCTGCTTGCCGACACGGGGGAAGAATCTCACGATCCCGTAGGCGCCCAGCAACGAGACCAGGACCGCGATAACCGTCGAGCAGCCCGCGATCAGCAGTGAGTTCTTCAGGTTCGTCAGGAACCCGATCTCCTCGACCACCTTGCGGTAGTGCTCGAGGGTCGGCGAGCTCGAGAACAGCTGCAACGGATTCTGCGCCAGCTCGTGAGAGGTCTTGAACGATGAGGAGACCACCCATACGAGCGGGAAGACCGCAACGAAAGCAGCCACAATGAGAATGAGATACACGCACACGGTACCCCACGGACCACGACCAGCACGTCGCATGATTCAGCCCCTTTCCTTTTCCCAGCGGTTGAGCATCTTGAAGGCGCCGAAGGCCAGCGCCAGCAGGAAGAGAAGCAGCAGGATCGTCACGGTGGAGGCGACCCCGAGCTGCCGCAGATTCCAGCCCTCCTGGTAGGCGAAGATCGGTAGCGTCGTCGTCCTCTCCCCCGGACCTCCGCCCGTCAGGAGGAAGAGCATGTCGAAGTTGTTGAAGACCCAGATGGTGCGCAGGATGACCAGCAGGCCGATGACCTCTCGAATATGGGTCAGCGTGATGAACCTGAACCTCTGCAGCCCAGAGGCACCATCCACCATGGCCGCCTCGTACTGCTCCTGAGGGATGGTCTTGAGGGCGGAGAGGATATTCACCATGAACATCGGGGCGCCGAACCAGATGTTGATGAGCAACGCCACCCAGAAGGTCGTCGAGGGATTGCCCAGCAACGCCATGTTCTTATCAGTGAGACCGAGAGTGGTCGCAAGATTGGGCAGGAACCCGTAGACGTCATTGAGGATCCACTTCCAGGCGAACGCGGTGATGATCGCCGGGAAGGCCCAGGGCACGATGAGGAGTGTCCGGAACACCCCAGAGCCCCGGGGCACCCGGTCCAGCGCCAGGGCCAGAACCAGGCCCACAGCGAGCTGGCCGATAATCGACGCCGCGGTCCACTTGATCGACACCCCGAACGCGTTCCAGAAGCTGGAGGATGCCAGGAGGTCGGTGTAGTTGGACAGACCCACCACGTGATAGCTGTGGCGCAAGAGGTGCTTGTCGGTGAAGGAGTACCAGATGCTTGAGAACACCGGGTAGATCAGCAGGGCAAGAACAATGAGTATGGATGGCGCCACGAAGACGACGCCCGTCCAGTTCATTCGCTTCATTCGAGTCATGAGCTCACCTTTCGGACTGGGCGGTGGGGAGATTCCTCTCCCCACCGCGTCGCCGAGTCACCTGATGCTGGCTCCGGCGGCCTTGAAGGCCTCGTTGAGCTTCTTCTCGCAGTCCTTGGCGGCGGCCTCGACATCGGTCTTGTCGATGATGATCGAGTGGTACATCTTCTCGATCAGCCCCTGGCTGGTGAGGACTCCTGCCTGGACGAGCGGGCCCTTCTCCATGCCGATAGCGGTACCGACACCCACCTGGTCCTGAATCACCTTGATGGAGTCGGAGTACTTCGTGATCGTCTCGTTGTTCGTGTAGCTCGGGTCCTTGGCGATGTCGTTGAGGACCGGCAGCATGCCGCCGGGGACCGAGTGCAGGAACTCGATGTACTTGTCCTTGGTGAACAGGAACTCCAGGAAGGCCTTAGCCTCCCGCTTGACCTTGGAGGCCTCCCACACCACCAGGGGCACGTTGGACACCTCGGCCGGGTAGTTCGCCGGGTCGGAGGCCTTCATACGGGGAAGCGGCGCCGCAGCAATGGAGTCGACCAGGTTGGGGCTGTCCTTGGCCACTCCGGAGATGTGGAAGCCGGAGTTGAAGTCGAAGGCGGTCTTGCCCTGGTAGAAGAGCGTTGCCTGGTCGAGGACCGCATAGTCCAGCGATCCCTCCGGGGAGACTGACTTGTACAGGTCGGTCCAGTACTTGATGCCGCCCAAGGCGGCCTCGGAGGTGAGGTTGGCCGTCCCGTCGTCCTTGAGCAGCCTCTGGCCGGCGGAACGCACATAGAAGTTGAGGTAGCGGGCCCCCAGCATGTCCCCCGTTCCCAGAGGCACGGAGAGTCCGTAGAGGCTGTCGGACTTTCCGATGGCCTTGGCGGCCTTGGCCAGCTCCTCCCAGGTCGTGGGAACGGACAGCCCCTTGGAGCTCAGCACGTCCTTGCGGTACCACATCACCTGGGCATGGGAGTAGATGGGCACCGAGTAGGACTTTCCGTCCGACTGCCCCTCGGCCAGCGCCTGCTTGGGGAAGCGGTCCCGGCCAATGGAGTCGATGACCTTGTCCAGCGGCACCAGGGCCTCGGAGTTAATCATCTCCACGACGTCGTTGGGCAGTGCGGTGGAGATATCCGGCACCTGGCCCGCTGTCAGTCCAGTGGTCCACTTCGTCTTGAACTCGGACCAGGAGAACTGCTCGATCTTGACGGTGACGTCGGGGTTCTTCGTGTGGAACTCCTCGGCCATCTTCTTCATCCAGTCCGCACGGGGCCCCTGGGTGAAGGAGGACCACATGGTGACCGTGCCGCGCAGGGGCCCGGTCCCCTCGTCCTCGGCGGAGTCCTTGCCGCCGCATGCGGCCAGCGCGCCGCACATGCCGATGCCGCCCAGGACCATGAAGCCGCGACGGCTGAGTGCGGAGGCCGGGTGGGACGAGACGGGGGTGGAGGGAGTCATGACAGTTCTCCTTTGAACGGGGGATGACGGATGGGTGGTGAAGTGAGGTGTGGATGACGGGTGATTCATCGTCATGACCGCACGTCCTGCGACTCGGCCTGACGAGGATCGACGGTCTCAAGGCCGTCGGAGAACCAGCTCAGGGGCAGGCGTGAGAAGTACAGGCCCTGGCACTCGTTCTCCCAGAGGATCCCGATCCTGCCGTCGGGCAGGACGCACATGCACTGGTAGACGTAGTGCCCGGGGTTGAAGGTCCGCGAGTGCTTCCAGCTGTGTCCGCCGTCGAGGCTGAGCCGAATGACTCCGCAGCCTCGAAACGGGAGCATGAGCGAGGCGTTGGCGAAGACGATGCGGTCCTCCCCCTCGGGCGAGGGCAGAGTGATCGCATTGGGCTGGCACCAGATCTCGGGAAGCGCCTCATCGAAGCGGATCGGCCCCCAGGTCTGCCCCGCGTCGTGGGACTCGCTGACGGCGACACGCCCACGGGGGTGCTGGTTGCGCATGAACAGCACGAGCACGCCGTCTTGCCGTTCAACCACAGCGGCCTCGTGCAGTGACCAGGTCTCGTCAACGAAGGTCTGCGGGTCGAGCTCCCCCTGGGGGGTCTGCCGCCCTTCGTTGGGGCCGTGACCGAGCTGCCAGGTCTCGCCGTGGTCGTCGGAGTAGGCGACCGTCGCGCACATCGCCAGCCAGTTCTGGTCGTTGTTGAAGTAGAGGGGAACGATGAGGCGTCCGGCGTGAGGGCCGTTCCTCAGGGCGATGCCGTTACCCGGGCAGGTTCCCAGGAACCTCATCCACGGCTGCTTCAGCTCAGGGTTGAGGTCCCGAGGCCGGCTCCAGGTGAGGCCGTCGTCGTCGGAGTAGGCGATCTGCAGGTAGCTGGTGGGGATGGCCAGGAGGGTCTCGGCCGGGTCCGCTCCGGGCGCCAGCTCGATGTTGCCCGCCGGGTTGCCGTCACACAGCACCGTGCCGTCATCCAACACTCGGAACTCGGTGGCCTGGCCCTCGATCGTTGTGACCGCGCCATCGGGCTCGACGACGTAGCGTCCGTCGTCGAGGTCTCTGAGCAGCCGCCTGCCGTGCTCGTCGAATCCGGTGGAGGCCCAGCAGTTGGGCTGTCCGATCCCTCCCGGGAAGTGGTCGATGAGGACGTAGACCCGCCCGGTACCCGGATCCTGGACCATGCAGGAGTCGATGACTGACGAGGCGTCCTCCCCGCTTCCCGGGCAGTCGATGACGGTGCTTGCCGGTTCCCAGCTCCGTCCCTCATCCAGGGAGCGGCGCACGACGAAGTTGATGTCGTTGGGAGAGTCGTTGGCGTTGGAGACCCGCTGGTCGGCCCCGGCCAGGATGGTGCCGGAGGACAGTGTCAGCAGGGAGGGGATCCGGTAGGAGGCCGAGCCGCAGTAGCCGCGGTCGAACAGGGCGTCGGTCTCGATCGGCTCCACCTCGGACAAGCGCTTGATCTGCGCGTCGCTGAGCGCGTAGTCGTAGAGCCCCGCTCGCTGGACCTCTCCGGACAGACGCACCCCCTCGCAGTCCTGGCCGACGACGATCTCATCGAGCCCCTCGACACCTGCGAGGAAGAACTCGCCAGGAGCGTGCGTCTCACGGAAGCCGTCGACGTAGAGGTCGACCGCGCCGTGCCCCACAGCGACCACGACCTCGTGCCAGCCACCATCGCTCCAGGCGCCTGTGGCCTTGACCTCCCTGGACTCCCCCGTGGTGCTCACGGCCGTGTAGCTGATCCCCTCGGGCCCCACGGACACGGTGAGCTGCTCGCGCCCGTGTCCGCCGGCGGCGAGGAGGGCTCCTTGCTGCATCCGTCCCCGCACCCGGAAGCGCAGCCAGAAGGAGCCGTGCTGCACGTCGGCGAAGCGGGCGACGTCGTGAGGGCTCAGACGGTTGGCGGCGACCTCGACCAGGGGCTCGGCTCGCTTGGACAGGGCGAGGACCTCTCTGGCTGTCAGGACCCGGGGGTGCACCGTGAAGGCTGTGACCTCAGGACTGTCCCCCTGCCCCACGACGGCCTGACTCAGACCGGTCAGGTCCTTGAGGAAGGCCGTGGTGGTACCGCAGAAGACCTGATATCCGTCGAGGTAGAGGCGGGTACCGGCAGCGCTGACGGTGACGACGGCGCTGTGCCAGCGCCCGTCGTCGAGCGAGCGCACGTCCTCGGCCTCCAGCTTGCTCCACCTGCCTGGAACTGTCGCCTCGTACACGAGTGACGATCCGACAATGCGCAGTTCAAGACCGGCCCCGTCGGCACCTCGCAGCGCGAAGAGGTTACCGTCGGACCTCGACCGGAACTCACAGGAGATGCTTCCTGTCTCAGAGTCGAGGATTTCTTCATCAAGCCGCAATGCGGCACGGACTGACTCAGTCACTTGTCACCTGTTTCGTAAAATGGGCATAGAACTACCCATCAGTCACTATATGGATCGCAATCCCTGGAATTCCGCACCCAACATCATGGGCCGGCCTCATCAAGAATGCGTCTGATCGCGGACGCGCTCGGCTTCAGCGACTCACGCGCGTCTCGACTTTCTCATCACCTCATGCTTTGCAGCGATAAGGCGGCACCGGAGGAGCGCTTACTGCGCCTCACTCACCCCTGACGCGACCCCTGGCTTCTCACCAGCTGGTCAGAGGCGAATCAAGGACGGGCCCCGACCCTCACGCACGACGGACTGGCGACGTGCCGTCGTGGTCACACGCCATGGCGCTGTGACATACATAGGAGACCCCCCTTTACATTCAACACCTTTGTTGACGGCTGTGCGTGCCGCTATCAGCTCCTCTCTGAACTGATAAAAGTAATCTACACGACATGTGACCCGGAAGTCAATGCTCACACACTCAGATTTCATACGAGATCGGAAGAGCAATCTCTCGCAATCACCACACCAGCTCCCCACCTCTAGCAGCATCGGTATAGATAACAATCCCCCTCTTAAACGGAACCGATAGACAGGTGAGGGGCGGACCCGAGTGGGTCCGCCCCTCACCTGGAGGTGCTGACGCCGGCAGCGGCCGGAGCCGGCTACTCAGACATCGAGCAGCGAGGGCACTGCCGACAGCAGAGTGCGCGTGTAGTCCTCCTGAGGGTTGTTGAAGATCTCCTCAGTGGTGTTGAGCTCGAGGATCTTGCCGAAGTACATGACGGCGATCCGGTCCGAGACGTAGCGCACCGTGTTGATGTCGTGACTGATGAACACCAGCCCCAGTCCCAAGGAGGCCTTGAGGTCCTGGAGGAGGTTGAGCACCTGGGCGCGCACCGAGACGTCCAGGGCGGAGGTGGGCTCGTCGGCCACGATGATGTCGGGGTCCAGGGCGAGCGCTCGGGCGATGGCAACGCGCTGGCGCTGACCACCGGAGATCTGCCGAGGCAGCACGTTGAGTGCGCTGGGGGGCAGCCCGACCAGGTGGAGCAGATCGCGCACCTTGGCCTCACGCTCCTTGGGGGATCCGATTCCGTGGACGTTGAGCGGGTCGATGAGCGCGTCGTGCACGATCATGCGTGGGTTGAGGGCCGTGGCCGGGTCCTGGAAGACCACCGAGATGCTGCGGCCCAGGTCGCGACGGTCCGAGGCCGAGCGCCCCAAGGGACGACCCTTGAAGATGACCTCACCGGAGGTGACCGGCTGCAGCCCCACCATGACTCGGGCCGTGGTGGACTTGCCGCAACCCGACTCCCCCACGAGTCCCAGCGTCTCTCCGCGCTTGACGCTCAGCGAGACGTCGTTGACCGCGTGAACCGTGTCCGGGTGGAACAGGCCACCGGTGCGGGACTTGTGGATGACATTGACGTTCCTGAGCTCGACGACCGGCTGGTCCTCGCTCCATGAGGACGATGCAGACGTGTTGGGGGACATCAGTGCTTCTCCTTCGCGAGCAGAGCCTCGAGCTCGGGGGTGATGGCGTAGCTGTGCTCCGTCGTGCCCGGCACGGGCTTGAGCACCGGACGGGTCTCAAGTCCAACCGTCGGGTGGGACGATCGCGGAGCGAACCGGTCGCCCTTGACGAACTCGCTGGGTGAGGGGACGACCCCTCGCACCTGGTGGAGTCGCTTGGAGCCGGACTCGATGGAGAGCACCGCGCCGAGGAGGCCCCGGGTGTACTCGTGAACCGGGTTGGCCAGCAGCTCGCTGGTGGGCGCCTGCTCAACCACCTGGCCCGCGTACATCACGGTGATCCGATGTGCCAGCTTGGCCACGAGGGCCAGGTCGTGCGAGACGAAGACCATCGCGAAGCCGAGCTTCTCACGCAGCTCGTTGAGCAGGTCGATGACCTGCTTCTGAACGGTCACGTCCAGCGCGGTCGTCGGCTCGTCGGCCAGGACCAGGGAGGGGTCTCGGGTCAGCGCCATGGCGATGAGGACGCGCTGACGCTGGCCGCCGGAGAGCTCGTGCGGGTAGCTGCGCAGCGTGCGCTTGGGGTCGAGTCCCACCAGCTCGAGCAGCTCCTCGGCACTGCGGGTGCCTCCGCGCGCGCTGAGCTGTGCCATCTGGGTGCGGATGAGCATGGAGGGGTTCAGTGAGGACAGAGCGTCCTGGTAGACCATGCTCATCTCATGACCACGCAGCGCGTTGTGCTCGGCCGGCGTCATCTCAAGGATGTTGCGTCCCTTGAAGAGGATCTCTCCGGAGATCCGGGCCGAGGGAGGCAGCAGCCCCATGACGGCCATCGAGCTGATGGACTTACCGCAGCCGGACTCCCCCACCAGGCCCATGGTCTCGCCCGGACGCACGGAGAAGGACACGCCATCGACGATATTGACCTCACCGTGCTGCTCGGGGAAGGCGATCGAGAGGTTCTTGACCTCCAGAACCGGGTCCTCGCCGGTGTCCTCGTAGACCAGGCGGTCTCGCCGGGCGAGCTCGGCCACCCGCAGGGAGCTGAGCCGCTCGGACAGAGGAACATCCTCGGTTGCCGGGGCGGCGACGCCGGTCAGGGAGCTGAGCCCATTCGTGGCGTCATCCCCGTCGGCGACGGAGGCGTTGGCGACCACCGCCTCAGCGGCGTCGTCCCAGGCGTTCAGGGTCTCCTGAGCCTCCATGGCCTCCTCATCGGCCTGAACATCGGGCTTGGCCTTGATGCGCGGCGAGGCCATCGCATCGGTCAGCCCCTCGGACAGGACGTTGAGGCACAGGGTGGTGATGAGGATGAGCAGGCCGGGGAAGAAGGTCGGCCACCAGTGGCCCGACAGGAGCAGCTCCTTGCCCTCGGAGAGCATGTTGCCCCAGGTCGGAGTGTTGACGGACTTGATGCCCGCACCGATGAAGGACAGCGAAGCCTCGAAGACGATCGCGTCGGCCACCAGGACGGTTGCGAAGACCATGATCGGGGCGATGCAGTTGCGGGCCACGTGCTTGAGCAGGATCCACGGCACCGGCGCCCCCATCACCTTGGAGGCGGCCACATAGTCCTCCCCGAACTGGGAGATGATGTTGGCGCGCACCACGCGGGTGAGCTGGGGGATGTAGAGGATGCCGATGGAGACGATGATGACCGGCAGCATCGGCAGGCGGGTCGACATCGCCGAGACGAGAACGGCCGCCAGAGCGATGCCCGGGAAGGACATGACGACGTCGAGCACTCGCATAAGCGTCTCAGCGATCCACTTGCGCGAGGTGGCGGCGACGGCCCCGAGGACCGAGGCCACCACGAGGGCCAGGCCGGTGGCCGTCAGGCCCACGACCAGTGAGACCCTGGCGCCGTAGACGGCACGGGAGAAGATGTCACGACCGGTGCCGTCCGTCCCGAACAGGTGGGACGCGGAGGGGGCGACGACCGGATCGGAGGAGGTCACCTCACCGACGCCCTCGATGTAGGAGGTCGTCTTGGTCTCCGCCAGCCCGGTGGCACCGGGAGAGTAGGGGGCGACGACGGGAGCCAGGATGGCGATCAGGGCGATGAGGCCCAGCACGATGATGGCGATCTTGGAGCCGACAGGCAGCGCCTTCCAGCCCTGGAAGCGCAGCCCGGGCCGCGAGGCCTTATCCAGTGTGGAGCGGTGCAGCATCAGATGCTCCTGATTCGTGGGTTGACGAGGACGTAGAGCATGTCAACGACGATGTTGATGATGATGAAGGCCAGTGCCACCGTGATGGAGACGCCCTGGACGATGTTCACGTCGTTACGGGTGATGCCCTGGAAGATGAGCTGTCCCATCCCCTTGATGTTGAAGATCATCTCGATGACGACGGCGCCTCCCATGGCGTAGCCAATACGCAGGCCCAGCACGGTCAGCGGAGTGATGAGCGCGTTGCGCAGCACGTTGCGGGCCACGACGACGTTCTTGGGAACACCGCCGCCGATGGCGGTGCGCACGTAGTCGCGGTCGAGCTCCTCGACCATGGCAGTACGCACCACGCGGGTGAGCGAGCCGGTGTTGGGAACCGCGATGGCCAGTGCCGGCAGGAAGATCTGGTTGAGGTACGTTCCGGGATCCTCGCTGAAGGGAACCCACTCGGACACCAGCGCGGGGAAGGCCCCCGTTCCGCCCGGAATGTCGGAGAACCACTGGATGAGCAGCAGGGCGAGCCAGAAGGACGGGGTTGCCAGGCAGGCGATGGAGATGACGCGGATGACCTGGTCCTGCCACTTGTCGCGGTAGAGGGCCGCGATGATTCCCAGGATCGTGGCCAGGATGACGGCCACAAAGATTCCAATGAAGGTCAGCTGGAGCGTGATCGGGAAGGCCGCAGCCACCATGTCGGAGATCTTGGCTCCGGTGAAGGAGGTGCCGAGGTCACCGTGGATGAGGCCCAGGAGGTACTCCCAGAACCGCTTGAGAAGAGGGTCGTTGAGATGGTGGGCGGCTCGGTACTGCTCGAGGGCGTCTGGCGTGGCCGACTCACCCAGCGCAAGACGCGCCGGGTCTGCCGAGGAGAACGACATGACGATGAAGACGAGCAGCGTCACGCCCAGCACCATGACCGGCAGCGCGACCAGGCGCCGTCCGATCAGGCGGATGAGGTTGGACACTGAAATGCTCCTTTGCGTTAGCGTCCTGCCGCCTTTTGAGGGCGGCCGGGTCACGTGGCAGCCGCAGAGCCAGCCGCCACTCCGATTGTCTGACGTCTGATGTCAGATTGCAAGTCCGTTGCTTTCGCCTTGGACACACTGACACCCCGAGCACGACACGGGCGGTGCAGCAACCTCCAGCGACTGCCGCACCGCCCGCACGTGAGTCTCAGGACTTGGTCGAACCCGTCCCCACGAAGGACAGGCCGGTCAGTGCGATCGGCTTGAAGTTCTCCAACGTCGTCGAGTCGTAGGCCGTTGGAGCCTTGCGGTGGAAGATCGGGTAGAGCGGAACGTCCTCAGAGAGCTTGTCGAAGATCTCCTGCCACTTGGCGACCTGCTTGTCACCCTCCAGCTTGACCGCCTCATCGAGCAGCTTCTGGACCGCGACCTGGCTCTCCGAACCCTTCCAGTGCATACGACTCTCGGTCCACACGTCACCGCTGTACCACCAGCGCATGAGCAGGTCCGCGTCATTGCCGAAGACCGAGGGGTCTCCAGGAGCGATGAGCACGTCCCACGCCCCCTGCCCGGAGTCGATGAAGGAGTAGGTGTCCGCGGACTTCTTCTCGTCGTACTTGACCGTCACCCCCAGGGCCTCGAGGTTCTCGCGGATGATGGGCCTGACGGCGGAGAACCAGCCGTGGTCCGTGCACAGCAGGTTGATGGTCGTGATGCCGGCCTCCGACAGGAGCGACTTGGCCTTGGCCGCGTCCTTGGAGTAGACCGTCTTGGCCTTCTTGTACGCCGGGTGCCCGTCCTGGACGAAGCAGGTAGCCGGCGTTGCCAGGCCGGCCATGCCGGTGTCGCAGATCTTGGCGTAGTCCAGCGCGTAGAGCACCGCCTGACGCGCCTTGACGTTGGAGAAGGTGGTGTTGTTGAACATGGCGAAGACCAGTCCGAAGCCCTGCTGCGCCGCCACCTTGACCGGGTCCTTGAGCGTCTTGAGGTTGGCCGCCGGGACGGCGTCGATGGCCTGCACGGAGCCAGAGGTCATCGCGTTGGTGCGAGTGGTGTCGTCAGGCAGGACCTGCCAGGTCATGGACTTGGCCAGCGCCGGGCGAGGACCGTTGTACTTGTCGTTGCGCTCGAAGACGAGCTTCTGGCTGGCGGCACCGTTGTCGGTCATCTTGTACGGACCGCTTCCGACGGGGTTCATGTCGAACTTCTTGGCGTCCGCCTCAACAACCGCCTTGGGGACGATCTTGACGACGCTCAGACGCTCGGCCACCAGGGAGAAGGCGTACTTGAGTTTGATGGTCACCGTGCCCGCATCCTTGGCCTCCACCTTGTCGATGAAGGGAAGGAACTGCGAGTACAGCGACTTGTTGGCCGGGTCGAGCACGCGCGTGAAGGAGAAGACGACGTCGTCGGCAGTCACGGCCGAGCCGTCGGAGAACTTCGCGTCCTTACGCAGCGCGACCTCATAGGTGGTGTCGTCCACCTTCTTGGGCATCTCCGCAGCCAGAGCCGCGTACACCTCGCGGGTGGCCGGGTGGAGCTCGGTGAGCCCCTCCAGGGTGTGCCAGTTGGCAGCGACCGTCAGAGCCGACGACGTCGTCATCGGGTCGTAGCCGTTGGTGCCCAGCTCGTAGGAAATACCGGCGGTGATGACACCGTCCTTGTGAGTGACTTCCTGATCGGTCGCCATACCACTGGCCTTTGCGCCACCCGCGGTCTTGCCCTTACCGCCGCAGGCCGCAAGGCTGACAGCCAGGCCAGCAGCCATTCCGAGGGTGCCGGTCAGCCTGATGAAGTCCCGGCGGCTGGAGCCGGCCGGAGTCGTGATCGCCATTGATTCTCTCCTGATGTCTGACGTCTTATGTCTGACGTTGGTAGGATGACTGTAGCAGAAGTCAGGGCGTCCAGACCACTCGCGACCTCGCAGGCAAGGCGTTCGCGAACTGCCGTCCCACCGCTGGGGCGAGTCGTTCGACGAGCGGAATCACATCGTAGTGACCAACAATGATTGACAGAGCAAGAACCGTGGCCGACACCAAGAAGAGCAGCACCATGAACAGAGCCTCCGCACCGCAAGCAAGCACCACCGCAGGAAAAGAGATGAACCTCACGTCCGCAGTTGATGAGCCGATCATCCCTCACGGCCCCTACTCCACGCTGATGGCGTCGCCCACCACCCAGGCGGAGGCCACGATGGCGGAGATCAAGAACTACATCCTGCGCTCCGGTCTGCAGATGGGTGACGCGTTGCCCACGGAGTCCCAGCTGTGCACCGACCTGGGAGTATCCCGCTCCTCCGTGCGCGAGGCCGTCCGCACCCTCGTCGCCCTGGACATCGTCGAAGTACGCCACGGACACGGAATGTTCGTCGGCCAGGTCTCCATGCGACCCATGGTCGAGTCCCTCATCTTCAAAGGCCTCCTCAACCCCGGAGACGACCACCGCGGACTACGCGACATCGTCGAAGTACGCATCACCCTCGACAACGCCCTGGCCGAACCCGTCACCCACGCCTGGCACAACCGCCACGACCCCGAACTCGACACCCTCGTCGACAACATCGAGCACCTCGCCTCACAAGGCAAGCTCTTCACCGACCAGGACCGCTGCTTCCACACCCGCCTACTCCAACCCCTCGACAACCACCTCTACCTCCACCTCACCGAAGCCTTCTGGGCCATCCACACCCTCACCGTCCCCCTCCTGGACGCCCCCAAGCTCGAAGACCTCACCAGCACCGCCAAAGCCCACCGAGCCATGCTCCAAGCCGCCCACGCCGGAGACACCCCCGCCTACCGCAAAGCCATCACCGACCACTACGCCCCACTCCTCGCCGTCCTCACCTAAGACAAACCAGCGAAGAACCCCTCCGTCAGAGCCGGATAGGTGCCGGCCTGTGCCACGGCCACGACATTGAGGCGCGGGTCCTCCGGACGAAGCAGCCTGTCCATCCACAGGTCGCGTGCCGCCGTCAGCCCCTGCGCGAGCCATCGCGCGTTGACGAACTCCATGGCGTGAGTGCCCCCGGGGTAGACGTGCAGCTCGGCGTCTCCGCCATCGCGCCACACCCTGGAGGCGAAGGCGACGTCCTCGTCCCGGAAGACCTCGGCGGAGGCCACCGAGATGAACAGCGGCGGCAGCCCGCCCAACCACGCGGCACGGGCGGGGGCCTCGTAGGGGGTGACCGAGTCCGTGCCACGCCGCTCCCCCAGCGCCGCGTCCCAGGCGACGTTGTTGTACGCCGTCGGCCAGGTGCCGTCGTCCGGGTACTGACGCGCCGAGACCGAGCCCTGCCAGTGCGGCATGCCAGTACGGTCATCCAGCATGGGGTAGTCCAGCAGCCCGCCGAGAACGGCCGGCCCTCGCCTGTCTCGCGCCATGAGAAGCGTGCCGGCGCTCAGCCCGCCCCCGGCACTCGGCCCGACGACGATGACGCGCTCCGGATCGGCACCGAGCTCCTCAGCGTGCTCGACCGCCCAGCACAGCGTGGTGTAGCAGTCCTCGACGCCGGCCGGTGCCGGATCCTCGGGTGCCAGACGGTACTCGGGGCTGACGATAACGCCCCCGTACCGCCGCAGCCACGGGACAACGGTCGACAGACCGTTGAAACGGCACCCCATCACCAGCCCTCCCCCGTGCAGGGAGAGGAACAGGGGGCCGGGGCGGCCCACGCAGGCACCCTGGGCGCTTCGTGCAACCGCGGCGGGAAGCGTCGTCCCGTCCTGGCGAAGGACGTCAACGTCCTCCAGGTCGATGTCGGGGTGCTTGAGCAGGAAACTCGCCCGGACCTCGTCAGCCGGTAGGCGCCAGCTCGGGATCTTCTGCACCGTCATGGTCCCGAAGACGCCGAGCGGCTCGATGCGCTCGAGCAGAGCGGCGGTGGCACTGTCGTAGGCAGGACGGGCGGGGAGCTCCTCATGCGTGCGGGACATGCCGTAACTGTTGCACTGTGAGCGCTGTGGCGGCAACTCACTCACAATCAGTCACTTGCCTACGTTACCGGTACCCGCCGCCATCCGGCCAACGATGGGTCCCTCGATGACGCCCGCCCTCAGTGCGGCATCCGCCCGGAGCCTCGAGATCGTACGGGTGAGGCCGATTCGACATTCACCAGCGTAAATGAACCAAAAGTCGGACAATGGGGTCATGCAGATATCCCGCGGTGTCATGTCCGGCCTCACCACCACCCCGATGACTCAGTCATCCACGGCGATGGCCGAGATCAAGAACTACATTCTCACCAAGGGCCTGCATCCTGGTGACGCGTTGCCCACGGAGTCCCAGCTGTGCACCGACCTGGGAGTATCCCGCTCCTCCGTGCGCGAGGCCGTCCGCACCCTCGTCGCCCTGGACATCGTCGAAGTACGCCACGGACACGGAATGTTCGTCGGCCAGGTCTCCATGCGACCCATGGTCGAGTCCCTCATCTTCAAAGGCCTCCTCAACCCCGGAGACGACCACCGCGGACTACGCGACATCGTCGAAGTACGCATCACCCTCGACAACGCCCTGGCCGAACCCGTCACCCACGCCTGGCACAACCGCCACGACCCCGAACTCGACACCCTCGTCGACAACATCGAGCACCTCGCCTCACAAGGCAAGCTCTTCACCGACCAGGACCGCTGCTTCCACACCCGCCTACTCCAACCCCTCGACAACCACCTCTACCTCCACCTCACCGAAGCCTTCTGGGCCATCCACACCCTCACCGTCCCCCTCCTGGACGCCCCCAAGCTCGAAGACCTCACCAGCACCGCCAAAGCCCACCGAGCCATGCTCCAAGCCGCCCACGCCGGAGACACCCCCGCCTACCGCAAAGCCATCACCGACCACTACGCCCCACTCCTCGCCGTCCTCACCTAAGACAACCCAGCGAAGAACCCCTGGCGGCGCTTTCCCGACGCAACACAACGGAGCCCCCACCACCCGCAATGGGTCGTGGGGGCTCCGTGCTACATTCCTGAACGCTGTATTCGCCTGGTATCGCTACCGGGCACTGACAGGCATTCTTCGCTGGAAACTCATGTGCTGGTGGGGCTCAGGGAGCACGTGTCGAACTCATCCCGGCGCAAGACCACCTACTGCTGGTGGCGCTGTCTGCGTAAGGCGGCGATGCGGCAGAAACAGACTGGAGCACCACTCAGCTGGGTGCCTCGTGTCATGATGGCCGCGAAGTGTCTTCGGTACCTCATGTAGGAATGCCCGCGTAGCCCGGTGGTGGTCAGGAGGCTTTCCTGAGTCGTACACCTTGTGGACGTCGGGCAGGATGCTGGGGAGCTGGGCGAGGCAGGTGCTCGTCGGTCTTGTCCTTGGCCAGGCGGATGAGGACGTCCTAGAACTCGATGATGCGGCGGGTGATGGCAGCGGGATTGAGCTGGTTGCGGTAGGAGATCAGGTCAGTCTTCTGAGCCTTGGTCAGGGCGTCGGTATCCAGGAGCCGGCCTGGCGGAGTGCGGGGAGCGTCGTAGAGGCGCTTGCGCCTGCCGGCCTTGTCAGCGCCCCACCCAACGGGCCTTGCGAGTGGGAGTCTAGGGGAGTACAACTTCACGTTGACCTGCTCCCAGAAGGGCAGGACCTCGCGCTCCTCGCTGGTGTCGTAGTGGTTAGTAAGTCGGCGTAGCGGCGTACCAGGTGGTTGCCCGGGGCTCGATGATGGCCTGGTCGTTCTTCCTGTAGGGGCGCGAGCGGGCGGGAGTAGATGCCCCGGTTCCCGGCTCAATTCACCACGCCGTGGTTGATGAACTCCGAGCAGCCTACGAAGTTCATGCCCAGGACGGGCAACGGCAGGAAGTCCACAGCAGCTTTCAGGGCGAAGATGATGAGTCTTGTCGGCGACGCCTGCGGATCGAGCGGGTGAAAGTCCATCCCGTGAGCACGTCAGTCATATTCACGGTCCGGGTGAACTTCTCCTTTGAGGGTCGGCCCGCAGTGGGCGACGGTGACAGGCTTCGAAGAACCCAGGCTCGGCCACGAGCCTCGCCAGCCGGCCTTACGGATCTTAATGGAGTCGCGCAGCAACGGACCGGCCATGGTCGTTGACTTGCCCCGCAGCTGGTCGGTGGCTCGCACCGGGGCAAGTTAGTGACCGATGGCCTGTTGCGCTCGTGGCCACTCGGCTCACTTCTGGCTGTGGGCTTGCAGCGGAGCTCGTCGTCGAGCTCACGACCCACCTCCAGCAGGCCTGGCAGCAGCGGCATGGACTCCTTGAGAATCTTGCCGCACTGCCCGCCACTGGCAGCCCACACCTCCAAGGTGCCCGTCAGGAATACCTGCGGACCCCTGCCCTAGCCTGCATCAGGCAACCTCATGCCACGGTCCACGGACTTCGCGGGCATCCTTGATGAGTCTCGGCGGTGGGTTGATGGACTTGACGGGACGTGCTAGGATAGGTCGCGACAACTTAATCAAATCGCGCCCGACGGATCGGGCACCCGCTCCTCTCACTGAGCAGCCGTTAGGCTCGAGCGGGTACGGGTGGGGACGATGGCTGCGCCCCTTAGGAATTGAAGTAGGCCAAAGCCGGACTGGACCGGTAGCGTGTGGGGTCTCGTAAGCCCCTTAAGAGATTGCTCGAGGAACGTCCACCTCACCGTCGAAGCCCATGGTTTCCAGACAGCATGGGGGAAGACGAGAGTCAACCTGTAAACGGGCGAGGTACCAGCTGACCAAGAGTCAGCCAGGGGCCTCCATCTGGTGACATTGGCGTGAAAGACAACGCCAGCTACGGGAATGTCGACCAGAGATCGCAGCACACATCATGTGTGCTCGTCTCTGGGAGGAAACTGTGGCTAAAACGCAGCACAAGGGTGTCGCAGACGATGATGTCCACGCTCTGACATCGGTTCAGGCAGGCGATTTCCTTGGACTATCACCTAAAACTCTCGCAAACTGGCGAGCACAAGGAGTAGGCCCGTCATATATACGATACTCGCACGGCCGAGCAGGCCGCATCGCCTATCGGCATGATGACCTTATTGCTTTCATGGAAGCCCATCGCGTTGCTACCGCTGGCGGTGCACGATGAACATACATATCGAACGGCAATTAAGTGGTGCCGAGAACCTCGATAGCGTCGATTCGTTTGGTGATGCTGGACAGGCTGAAGCGGTCGAGCGTCACATGTCAAACACTGTCTGCAACTCTGTAGGAGAAATAGCGGAGGCGGATCTTGGAACCGCGCTGTTGGACGACGGCTCTGTATCTGCACTGACGCAGTGCTGCAACGACACTCCAGCAAGGATCGCCGTCGATCCCATCACGGACGAACTCCAGTTCGAATCTCAAGGGCATCCCTACACGTGCGCGGGCGATCCCTTGGATTCGCCCGCGCACGAGGGGACTGCGTCAGTAGATCCATCGGTAAAGACACATTCAGTCGCCAGCTTTAGCAACATGGAGATCACCTCTAGTTGTTACGAACCGGGGTTCAAAGTCGTAAATTCAACCCAAGATGATCAGGATGCGTCGACTGCGTTCTTTGTCGGATGGAAAAAGAAGGAAAGTAGTGATCAAAAGAAAAGAGCTCGACAGCAAAGCACAGTCTTCAGCATCATGCAGTACCGACGCCATCCCGATACAGGTCAGATCCTTCTTACGCAAGAGGGTATCGACGCCGCGATTAAGGAGCTAGAAAATCAGGGAGTTCTTGATAGATATGCGATGATTTGGCAAGATCGCTGCCCAGTGGAGGAGCGGTCAGAGTATCCAGAGGACTATCCTTCATCAACTGTTGATCTTAAGCCAGTTCATCTGCACCTCGCCCTCATTCTGAATGTACGTAAATCTATTCGTTCAGTTTCTGATCTCTTTCACATTCCTGCGTCTAGGATTGAACTTGGTGGCACAGCGGTTGCAATCCATGGCGAGTCAATTGCAGGTAAAAATAGTGCAGCGCAGAAAGCTTTTTGGCACCTGTGCACCTACCTGACGCACGAACACTTTAAAAACCTAAAAGCTCGCGATTGCGGAAAAACACACAAGTTCATTTACCCTAGGGCGGAGGTTAGGTCTAACTTTAACTATTCCGATTTTCTTGATGCTGGCCTTCCTGGGGGTAGCGGCTCCACTTCCGGAAAGTCGAAAAAGCTGAAGAAAATACTGGAGCTTGCGGTAACTTTCGACGGAATGACTCTTTCGGAAGTTCGTACGAAAGCTCCAGAACTTTGGACTAATCCAGGTGCGAAAGCACACTTCGAGAAGCTGCGCGGAGACTATCTTTCGCACTTACCCGCTCCAGAACAGGTAATTAACTTCTACATTTGCGGCCCTGGCGGTACCGGAAAGGATCTCCTTGCTAAGGCGCTCGCTCGTTCACTAGCGCCGGAAACTAAGCTACCTTACTTTAAAATTGGTGGTGAGAATGTTTCTTTTGAAGGCTATGATGGCCAGCCTGTTGTAGTCTGGGAAGATTTCCGGGTCGCTGACATGATTCGAGCAACCAGAGGGCGGGGCACTTTATTTCGCATTCTTGGTCCATGGCGCGAGGCGGAAGAAGCGCCGGTTGTCAACATCAAGATGTCTAAGACTCAGCTCGTTAATCGAATCAATATCGTTACGGGACCACAAGAATACGATGTTTTCCTGCGAGGACTCGCGGGTGAGTACACGTCGATGCGAGGCGGAATTGCCGTTAGGCATGAAGCAGAGAACTTGTCTCAAGGATTTCGGCGGTTCCCGATCATCATCCCAGTTGATGAGCGCGAGTTCTCTATTTATATTAACCTTGGCGTCCTTAATGGCACCCGAGAATACCAAGCATATGAAAAATTTGAGCATATGCGTCAGGACTTGGAGACTCTGCGGCGACGTTGCCGAGGCATTCAGGATGTGGCTGACCGTATTCGTACCATTGAGGAAATCGAGCGGCAAACGGTTGCTCCAATAGTTGAACAAGCTGACCGACTCGTTAACTCATCCGACACAGCTTCAATGGAGGACGTGTTAGCGGAGTTTGCGGATTCAGGGAAGTCGTTCACACCTATCTCATCAACTCCTTCCACGCCTGCGACGTCTGAATCGATTGAGGACGCTGGCCTTGAGACAGCAACTCTTGAGGAGGAAGCGCGACGTTCGCGTGAAGCAAACTTCCGCACCCAGGCTCGAAAACAGGCGGAAGAGGAAGACAAGGAGCGGCGCGTTGCGCTCGCAATGAAGGGAGAGTTTCCAGGTCCTGACGAGAAGTTCATCAGTAGTCGAACTAGCGAGATCTACTTCCAATTTCTAACGGAAATGGGCGCGCAGGATCAGGACGTTTCCTTGAGAACCCTACAGTGGACCAGTCCTTGGGAGGCATGACTTCAAACTAGAACGCTTGTTCAATGTTATCAAGATACTTGAGTAGATGCGGATATCTGATGTCAATCGAAAGGAGCTTTAAATGTCGGAGACGAACTCTTTTGATGAGTTGGTCCCTGCTGAGCAGAACGGTGGTGGGCGTTTACGCAGGTCAGGAACTCAGTCCGTCAAGGACTGCCAGGAAGTTGATTTGGGGTGCCTTGAGTCGTTGCGCCGGGAGTATGCGGAAATCTGCGAGCGTTTGGTTGGTGAGGTTATGCGCTCTCGAGATGAGAGGCATGCTGAGTTGATTGCTCGCATTAGGTCCGGGTTTGAACGAAATAGTGATGCCCCCAAGCAGGGCACGGAGAGCGAGCGCCACCAGGGCGTTGCCGGTGGTGGTCACCATGGCTGAGCGATGTGTGGCTGAGTGGGACTCGCTCGCGAGTCCCGTTTCCCCTCCGCCCGCAGCGAGCGTAGCGAGTGAGGACGGAGGCCAGCGGGGTTTGGGGAACGAGGGCGGAGCCCGATTGTTCGACAAATCCCCTGCTGGCCTCTCTTCAGAACCGGCTCAGAAGGAAGATCACCGTGCCGGTTCTGTCTCCACCACGCGGCGGCATCGGGAAGCACTGCGCGTGGTGGAGGGCAGGGAGACGCTCGATGCTCGCATCGCTGTGCGTGTCTCCCTCGCTGAGCTCGACGCCGTCAGGCGTCGAGCTCGTGGGCTGGGCGTCAAGCCCAGTGCATGGGCACGGGCGGTACTGCGTGATGCGCTGGATACCCGACGCCATGAGGCCAGGGATCTTGCGGCTCACGCTGTGGCGCCTCGGCCCGCTCCCGAGGTATCCGAAGCTGTTGAGCAGTTACGGCGAGTAGGTGTGAACCTCAATCAGGTGCTCCGTCGAGGGGATGTTGTTGATGCAGATCTGTTGTGTGAGTTGCGGGATGCGGTCTGCACCCTGCGTGGGTCACTGGGTGACAGGACGGTGGTGTGAGATGTCGATAGTGAATGTCAAGAGCTCGAGGTGTGTCGCGAGCACGGTTCATTACGTGCTCTACGGATCAGGCAAGCAGGGCAGGCAGCGTGCTGCTGCCAAGCAGCACCGAGCAGCGGCGCTTTCCGTGTCCGTGGCAAACGGGAGTACTGACCCGAGTGAGTTCGTACGAATGACTCAGGCTCACAACGACGCTTGCAGTCGAAAGGTGGAGGCCTATACCTACATTCTTGCCTTCAGCCCTGACGAGTTCGATGTGCGCAGTTCCGAAGACGCCCAGCGGGTCTGCGACATCGCTGAGATGCTCACGAACCGGATGCACAGTGCTGACTATCTCATCGCGGTGCATAGCGACGCTAAGGGGCATCATCTTCACGCTCACATTGTCGTCGCTAACCACGACAATCTGACGGGAAAGTGCCTAAATCGCAACACGAGCTGGGCACACGGGGTGCGCCAACTCAACGATGAGCTCATGCAGGAGCTTGGCCTCCAGGTGTTGCCGGATCCAGGAAGGCCTAAGCCCGACTGGGACCAGCGTCGCGAGGACTTTGAGGCGGGCGGGTTCGAGCAGGTGCTAGGCGACATCGTCGCTGACGCCCTCTCCGATCCTAGATGCGTTGACCAGGCAGCTTTCGAAAGCATTCTTGCAAATAACGGCATCCGCCTTGCGGTGACCAAACGAGACGGCTGGAGCTACAAGATGCGCAGAAAAGACAGCGGAAAGTTAGGCAGACGCAAGGCCTCCTCCCTTACCCCAGAATTCACCTCTGAAGGTGCTCAGGAGATCTTCGAGTACCACGCCAAGAAGATGAAACACAACCCTCACACGAAAGGAAACAGTGATGGGGATTCTCAAGCAGATACAGGAGCAAGACGAACGGAACGCAACTACGGAGATCTTGCCCGACTTGATCTCGAGGCTCGACAGCGTAGAGCAGCATCTGTCCAAGCTCACAAAGCACATCTCGGATCAGACAGCCTACATAAAGAGCATCGACGAGAATACGACAGCACAGTTGGAGAGCCTGTTGATCTCGCATCCAGGCGAGCAGCACTCGACCGAGTTCGTCGAGATGCGGAACAGGCTGAGCGAGATCGAGAAGACGATCGCCGCCGTCGCCGAAACGCTCACCGCATCACGACACGTGACACTCCCCGACGGTACGACCGTACGATCAGCAGACTTTCAGGCCTACAACTTGACACAGAGGATCAACAACCAGCTCAAGACGATGGTTTCGAGCTGTGACCATCTCGCTAAGGAAGTCCGTCAACGCGGCACTGTTCGCATCAATACCGACAAACTCACCCAGCATTGCCTTGACGTCCTCGATAGACGACTAGCTGTGGCCGTCGAGGGCCCTTTACAGAGTGTCGAGCACAGATTGGACGGCCTTGAGGGACGTGTGTCATCTCTGGGCGCCAAGGAGATCTCTCGTGCCGTCGGCGAGGTTGAGCGGGTAACCACCAAAACCGACGAACTGACGGAAGCGATGCGAGACGCCGAGCTTCGTATTGGCAGACTCTCAGCCCGAGTGACTTGGGTGAGCGCAGGACGCATGTGCCTTGCGCTACTTCCACTTGCTGTAGTGCTTCTGGTGGTTGGAGGCCTGACCATGGGGGCCTTCCACGCGCTCGGCATGGGCCCCCTTCTGGGGTGGGCGTGGGCATCGTTCGCAGCGGCTCAGGCATGGTGGGCCAAGGCACTGATCGCACTGGGGACGCTCAGCTGCGTTGCGGCCTTCGCCTGGCTCGTCTGGTGGATCTCGCACCGGCTCGCCGATGAGTACGCGCGCTGGTAGCAATCACGACGTACCGAAACAGTGGGGCCCTGAGACCGTTGCGACGGCCTCAGGGCCCCACTGGCACCTCCGCGGAACCAGGTCACATTGTTGTGAGCAGGTGGATTGTCTGGCCGGCGGCCAGGGAGATCAGGGGAAGGAATCCTCCTAGAGGTGTAAACGAGATGACGATCATGATGCCTGCTGTGATGGCGCTTCTTTTCGCCAGGGTTCGTAGCGGCAGGTCGAGCTTCGTGGCGATGAAGCCAAGCAGTACAGCGGGAATGGCCCATACCAGGGTGGGGTTGATGAAGGGGAAGAGGAAGCCCGCGAGGTACAGGGGGTTGTCCTCGAGTACTTCTTCGGTAGTGGCACCCTTGAGAACTTCGATCATCATGTCGAGCCCAAGCACGTCGGCCACTGTGGCTAGGGTCAGGCAGAAGGCACCTACAGCCACTAGACCGGGCGCGAGTTCTCTAGCATGTCGTCCCGTTGGGCTGTCCCATTGAAAGCGTAGCCACCCCCAGAACCGGCTGTTGCAAGCAGCCTTGGTGATGACCAGCGACACGGGAACGAAAGCCACCGCCAACATGACTATCACCGCGAAAGCGACTGGGAAGATGACGTCGCGATCAGGGGCGACCCCCATCACGGGCTTGCCTGTGGCGACGATATTCGTGGAGATCACGTCTATCGCCCTGAACGCCACGGTGATCAGTGCGATCCACACGAGCAACAGAGCCCACCACCGCTTACGTAGCACGCGGCCGAGCGTCCATGAGCGGGATTGTGCACCTCTCATCTATGTCTCTCCTCGCGGGCGCCTCGAGAGCCAGTTGAGCCTACTTCTTCTTGAGCCAGTTTCCTGAGGTGTCTCGCTCGTACTTCTTGGTCTTGTTGTTGACGAATCCGATAGAGCCGTCCTGCATCACGGTAATACCGACCTCGGCGATACCGTCGCGGTGCTTGCCGTCGTACATCTGGAAGGTCATGTCGGTGGAGGCCGATGTGTCATCGAAGCTCGAAGCGCAGGACTTCACGATGGTGAAGCTGCTCGTGGAAGTCATGTACAGGCCCTTCTCGGGATTGGATTCGTTGAGCTCTTTGTTGTCAAAGGAGTCTGTCTTCCCTGGGAACAGGAAGGCGGCCACGTTCTGGGCGGGCGTCTTCTCCTCGCTGCTTCCAGTGCCTTCCTGCTCGAGCTCGGCCCGACGGGTGCTGAGATCAGAGGCGCGGTCCTTGGTCTCTCGCTCGATATCTGCCTCACTGGCAGTATCGCCGAGTTCCTTTTTGACATCCTTGCGGATCTCGTCCTCGGTGGCGCCTCCGAACTCCTCGCGCAGCTGTTCATCGACGTTCTTGGCCCTCTTCGTCGCCTGCTGCTCCTTGGTCTGCTCGGGCGCTGATGCGACGGCCTCACCGCCGCTCGCGTAGGTAACCGCGCCATCGACAGCGCACATACTCGATGAGTCGAGCTTGTGTGCGGTGAAGGTGACGCCGGTGACTGGGACCTGATTGCCGTCCTTGGTGACGACGTCGATAAGTCCCTGAGGCACCTGGGCGGTCGCTGCGCCCTTGGAGACGAAGTTGCTCAACGAGGCGAACTCGTAAATCTGGGCTGACGGACTACTCGCACCGCCTGAGGCGCTGCCGGACGGGGCGGTGGCGGCTGAGCACCCGGTGAGTGACACAGCGCCTGCAAGCAGGGCAAACGCCAGGACGGTTCTGGAGGGGCAGGACACAGGGATACCTCGATTCGGTTGGTGGTTCAGCACGATCATACGGAACTCATCGCTTCCAGTGGAAGCGATGAGTTCCTGGAATCGATGGATTCCGCCTCTCACGATGGGGACGTGGCGACATCGTTGAGGCAACGGCTTGGTGCAAATCTGCGCGCCGAGCGTCGTCGCCGTCGGCTCACGCAGGAGGACCTGGCTGAGCAGCTTGGGGTGACAGCCCGATACCTGGGCGGCATCGAGCGGGCGGAGCGCAACATGACGCTCGACTCTGTTGACGCCTTGGCCCAGGAACTTGGGATCGACGCCCTGGACCTGCTGGCCAGCACACCCTCCGAAGGGCTGGCTCAGCGCCCGTAGAGACGCTGAAGGACTGCTGGACCCGGACTCAGTGATGAGGCCACGGCGCTCCAGCTCATTGCCCCGAACTGGACAAGCTCACGCACGCGGACAGCGATCGCCACATCCACAGCGTCACGCAGTGCCGCCAAGTCGCGCAGCTCCGCCTCCCCAAGCGACATGCTGGGGTCACCCACGTGCCATCTGAACCGTGCGACATGGTCGCACGCATTCGACTCCACACTCACAACGACACCCCTCCTCTACAGGTTGTGGAAGACGAAGACACCGCCGCAAGGGGCATCGACAACGGTGAAGTCGTGCCGGCAGTCGCGCTCGTACTTGTCCCAGTCGAAGTGCCGGACAGCGTCCTCCGGCCACTGGTAGAACACGCCGCAGTCGTCGGCCCAGGACTCCACGAACTCACGGAATGAGTCCCAGCAGCCCTGATCGGCCTCCTCGAACTCGCTGGCCGACGGCACGCCGTTAACGTCCAGGGAAGGTGAGCAGTTCTCGTACCAGGCGAGAAGCTCCTCCCAGCGGTCACTTCCGACGTCGACGAAGATCTCACCCCAGGCAGCCGCCCGCGGCTGCGAGATCTTACTGACGCCACGTGGGAGGTACTCAGAGTCGAGCGCGAGCACCTCTTCGCAGCCTGGGTATACATACTCCTGGCCTCCGTGGACCTCGGCGAGGGTAACCTCTTCGATCATGTCGCAGGGGAACCAGCGGCCGACCAGGTGGCCGCTGTTGTTGCAGCTCAAGCATCCGAGCCACACAGCGGGCTGAGCATCGGTTTTCATTGACATTGGAACCTCCCAAGTAAGGAGAGGTCGGGCTGCGATACTCCAGTCTCGGTAAGGACACTCACGGGAACAGCCCGACCACCTCTATTGCCAACCTCGGGCCGTCGGCGACGGCCCCCTGCTCCCACCCCATGGCCGGCCTGACCTTCAGTGTGACGATCACGCCGTAGGATTGTTGATGAGACTGGACGAGGAGGAAAATCGTGAGGCCTATGCCCCCGTACAACGACAATCAGATGGTCGTTGCGTACTACCGGTACTCCTCCTCTTCCCAGAACGAGGCCTCTATCGAGCAGCAGCGCGAGATGGTCCACAAGTGGGCGAAGTCACAGAGTCTCGTCGTCGTGAACGAGTACGAAGACGCAGCCAAGACCGGCACCAACGCCGACCGGCCCGGCTACCAGCTCATGCTGCGCGAGCTCCCGAAGATCAAGCCCGCCTACGTCGCGGTGTGGAAGAACGACCGTCTGGCACGCAAACGCACCGAGCTGATCCTGGTCAAGCAGACAATCCGCAAGGCCGGTGCCCGTGTGCACTACATCGAGGGAATCTCCCCCACCGACTCACCCGACTCGGTTCTCATGGAGGGAGTAGCGGACGCCTTCGCCGAGTACTACTCGCTCCAGCTCTCAGCCAACATCCGACGAGGCCAGCGGTATAACGCCGAGCGGGCGCTGAGCAACGGCCACAAGATCTTCGGCTTCTCCGTGGGCTCCGACAAACGGTACGTAGCGGACCCGGAGACCGCGCCCATTGTCACCCAGATCTTCGACGACTACGCCCACGGCGTCTCAATGCAGAAGATCGCGGATCGTCTGAACGCCCAGGGCATCCGCACGATCCGTGGATACCAGTTCACACCCAAGAACCTGAACAAGCTTCTGAAGAACCGCGCCTACATCGGCGAGTACTCCTTCGGGGAGCACGTCATCGAGGACGGCATGCCCCGCCTCGTCGCCGACGACGTCTTCGAGCAGGTCCAACGCAGGTTCGCAATCAACAAGCGTTGCGGGGCCAAGACAAAGGCCGAACTGGCCGCCCAGGGCGAGGAAGCGCCCGTCTACTGGCTCACGGGGCGCATGTACTGTCTGACGTGCGGCGAATCGATGGAGGGCGTGAGCGGCACATCCAAGACAGGCCGAACCTACCGCTACTACTACTGCCTCAATCAGCGCAAGAAGAAGTGCTCAGCCAAGACGTTGCGCAAGGACGAGATCGAGACCCGCGTCATAGAGATCATCGAGTCCTTCCTCCATCAGCCTGAAATGCTGGCCTCGCTGGCTGTCGACCTAGCCGACCACTACCGCAAGACCCACGAGCGCGGCGATGAGGTCCTCAATGCGCTGGAGGCCCGCAGGAGGGACATCGAGGCCAAGCTCGCCAACTTCGTCAAGGCGATCGCCCAGGGGATCTTCAACGCGTCGACCGCTGAGGCCATGAACGCCCTGGAGGCCCAGAAACAAGAACTCGACGCCGCGATCCAGACCGAGCGTGTCAAGGCAACCCTCTTCGAGGACGAGGTCTCAATCGGATCGTTCTACAAGAGGTTCGCCGAAGCTACGATCGACACCGTCGACACACGCGATCAGCTGTTCGACTACTTCGTCGACAAGGTCTTCGTCGGGCCGAACCAGATCGTCATCGTGTCCTACTACTACGACAGCGAGAAGCCCATCGAGTTCGAGGACCTGGAAGAGGCCCTTCTCAGCGGTGACAGAGCGGAGGAAGTGCGAATGTATGCCCGAAAGCACGAGTTCGACACTTCCCCCTCAAGTGGAGATGGGGGGAATCGAACCCCCGTCCGACGGCCGCACAACAGGACTTCTCCGGGTGCAGCTCGCTAGCGTTTTTCTCAGCCCCGGCGTCTCACGCGAGCAAGGACGCCGACGGGCTCAGTCGATGAAAAGTCCCGAGAGCCCTACCGACACGGGCTCTCAGCAGTGGCTTCCTAGATGACGCCAGGAACCGGGGCGGAAGCGCTCCCCGGGCTGACGGACTTCGAGGCTCGCTCAGGCGGCGAGGGCGAAGTCGGTGCGAGTGTTATCGGCACCTATTGGTTCGCGCAGAGCGTTGACGAGATGACTGCGCATCCTCGACCCGCTTCTCCTGAACCTACGACCGTCGTCGAAACCGATCATCCCCTATGGAAGTGTCACCGGGCTCCCGCAGGAGACCAGGAACGCGCTCTCAACAGAGCCAGACCACTCTAGCAGAACCAGGAGACGAGAGCACTGAGGGCTACTGCTCCGTTCCTCACGCGGCCGGTCAGCAGATAGAAACGCTCAAGGAGCCCTGCTCCCTCCTGCCTCAGCCCCGACGCCGGTTGGCGGCTGCCATGGCCCGGGCCGCCTCCCGCTTGTCCTGCGCCTCACGCAGCGCCTGACGCTTGTCCCAGTCCTGCTTACCCCGAGCCAGGGCGATCTCCAGCTTGGCGCGTCCCCCGATGAAGTACAGCTCCAGCGGGACCACCGTGTAGCCCTTGGCCTGAACCCTGGTCGCAAGGCGCTCCAGCTCGCTGCGGTGCAGGAGCAGCTTGCGCTTGCGACGCGGGGAGTGGTTGTTCCACGTCCCCTGCAGGTACTCGGGGATATGCGCCCCCTGGAGCCAGGCCTCGCCATGGCGGTCGATCTCGATCCACGCCTCGGTCAGCGAGGCCCGCCCCATGCGCAGCGCCTTGACCTCGGTACCCGTGAGGACCAGCCCCGCCTCGTAGCGGTCCTCGATGAAGTAGTCGTGGGTCGCCTTGCGATTCCGGGCCACCGTCTTGTGGGCGTCGGAGGCGGCCTTCGCCTTCTGCCCGGCCGTTGGCTTGGGCGCCCGAGTGGACTTGGAGGCAGGGGTCATCGGCCTGTCCTTTCACGAGTACGGGATGGCTGGCGCTCCCATGTCAGCACGGCCCGGAGTCCCCTCCGAGCGGGCCGAGCCCGACCGGGGCATCGTGGCGCGACACGACGACGCGCAGGGACAGGAGTCTACGGGCCCCGTCAAGAACGACCCGACTAGAAGCCGGGCAGGGACATCGGGTCGATGTACGCCCCGTCCTGGGCCACCTGGAAGTGGACGTGCGCCCCGGTGGCATAGCCGGTTGAGCCGGTCGCGCCGACGACGTCGCCGCGCTTGACCTGCTGGCCGTCGGCGATGCTGCGCGAGGAGAGGTGGCACAGGGTGATGACGTAGGAGTGCCCGTCAATGATGCCGCCGTTGATGTCAATGCCGATGCCACAGGACTCGGAGTCCCAGTAGGTGGCCACCCCGGAGACCGCCGCGTACTGGGGAGTTCCCTCACTCGCGGCGAAGTCAACCCCCTGGTGCCCTGTGGCAACACCGGTGACCGGGTGGACGCGGTACCCGAAGGGCGAGGTCACCTCGAGCGGGCCGGTGATCGGGTGTCCGATGTACCCGCTTCCCAGGGAGTCGGCGCCGATCGAGCTGGCGGGGACAGAGGGCATCGTTCCGGCGCTCGCCGCGGCCCGGTTGGCGGCGTCGATCTGGGCGACTCGTGCGGCCGCTGCCGCAGCATCGGCGTTGGCCTGGTTGAGCTGGGACTGCAGATCGCTCTTACGGCTCTCCAGCGCCTCGGCGGCCGACTTCTTCTGGGCAGCCAGCTTGGCGACCTCGTCCCGCTTGGTCTTGGCCGCGTCCCGGGCGGCCTTGGCGTTCGCCTCGGCGGTATCGGCCTCGGTCTTGAGCGTGCTGACTCGCGTGGTGGCAGCATTCTGCCTGGCCTCACGGTTGGCGTTCTGAGCACGCTCGACCTCGGCGGCGGACAGTACTGCTTCCTGGACCCCCGAGCCGATCTCAACCGCGGAGGCGCGCTGGCTGAGCTCCTCGACGTCCTGAGAGGCGAGGACATAGCTCCATGAGGTCACCGAGTTGTCCCCCTGATAGGTGGACACCACGATCTCCGCCACAGAGTCGGAGGTCTCCTCGGCCGTCTTCTTGGACGCCTCGGACTCCTTCTTGACCGTCTCCAGGCTGTTCTGCGCCGTGGTCAGGCGGTCACTGGCGATCTGCTGCTCCCTCTCCTTGGCGGCCAGATTCGTCTCAGCGGTGGTCAGCTGGGTCTCCGCGGTGCTCAAGGAGGCCTGGGCGTTCTGAAGCGAGATGTATGCCTGCCCCAGATCGGCACTAACCCCCTCCAGCGAGGACATCACCTGCTGCTGCTTGCGCTGCGCCTCGTTCTGCTTGGCAACGGCGTCGTCTCGCTCATCAGCCAGGGAGATGTCCCCGGAGTAGAAGAAGACGAGGCTGGCGGCCGCCAGGGCGCAGACTGCGGCACGCCGGCGTGAGCGGCGCAGGAACAGACGAGACAGCATGTGAGATCAGATCCTCGTGTACTTGGACAGCGATAGGGCGGAGGAGACCGCGGCCAGCGCGATGGCGGCCAGGATCAGCCAGGGCGACAGGAAGAGGACATCCCTGGTGCTGATGAAGGCGCTCGTGAAGGAGATGGATGAGGCGAGCCACCCCTCCACGACGTAGCGGACTCCCAGCCACAGCGTGGCCACGGCGAGAATCGCCCCGGTGAGGGCGGCGATGACCCCTTCGAGGATGAAGGGCAGCTGGATGAAGAGGTTCGAGGCCCCCACCAGACGCATGATCCCGGTCTGTCGGGAGCGGGACATGGCCGACAGCCTGATGGTCGTCGAGATGAGCAGCACCGCGGCCACCGCCATGATGGTCGCCAGCCCTCCCGTGATCCAGGAGGCCCGGTTCATCACGAGGAAGAGCGGCTCGAGGGTGGAACGCTGGTCGACCACCCGCTCCACGCCGCTGTGCCCCTCGAACTGCTCAGCCACCAGCTTGTAGTTCTCGGCGTCCTTGAGCTTGATGCGGAAGGACACAGGCATCATGTCCTCCGTCGCGTTCCTCCCGACGGCGGACTTGGCGTAGGCCTTCATGAAGTTCTGATAGGCCTGGGCCTTGGTCTCCATCTGGTAGGACTTGACGTAGCCGGAGGGGGCGCCGCTGGTGATGAGGTTCTCGACCTCGCTGATCTGAGCGGCGGTGGCCTCGCCGTTGGCGCAGCTGGAGGAGGCCGAGGACTTGGGGCACATGTAGACCGAGACCTCGACCTTGTCGTACCAGTCGCCCTTCATGGTCGAGATCTGGCTCTGTAGCAGCGACGAGGCCCCGACGAAGAGCAGCGACACGAAGGCAACGAGAATCACGGACACCGTCATCGCCAGGTTCCGGTACATGCCCTTGGCGGTCTCCGACAGGACGAAACGCAGTCTCACAGTTCTTCTCCTTCAGCGGTCCGAGCCGTAGACGCCGCGGTCCTGGTCGCGCACGACCTCGCCGCCCTTGAGCTCGATGACGCGTTTACGCATCTGGTCGACGATCTCGTCGTCGTGAGTCGCCATGACGACCGTGGTCCCCTGCCGGTTGATGCGGTCGAGCAGACGCATGATCCCGACCGACGTCGAGGGGTCCAGGTTCCCGGTGGGCTCATCGGCCAGGAGGAGCTTGGGCCGGTTGACCATGGCCCGGGCGATCGCCACGCGCTGCTGCTCACCCCCGGAGAGCTCGTGCGGCAGTCGCCTCTCCTTGCCGGCCAGCCCCACCAGATCGAGGGCCTCGGGCACAGCAGAGAGGATGTAGTGGCGCGGCTTACCGATGACCTGGGAGGCCAGCGCCACGTTCTCCAGGACGGTCTTGTTCTCCAGGAGCCGGAAGTCCTGGAAGACGAAGCCGATCTCCTGCCGCAGCTGGGGCACCTTCCACGAGGAGATCTTCGACAGGTCACGTCCCAGGACGTGGATGCGTCCCTTGGTGGGGCGCTCCTCCCGGATGACCAGCCTCAGGAAGGTCGACTTGCCCGATCCCGAGGCGCCGACAAGGAACACGAACTCGTCACGATTGATCTTGATGTCGACGTCGTCGAGCGCCGGACGCATCCCCCGGTCATAGACCTTCGAGACGTGGTTGAAGCGGATCATCTGCTCGTTGCTCCCCTGCTGCGCCCCGAGCACGGCACTCGGGTTCATGGCGTTGTGGCCACCGTATGCGCCGACACGCCATTTTTCCGCCGTGACACGCCCAGCGTCGATGTGGCTTGTGATGGCCGGGACGCGGCGTGATCCTCCTGTGATCCCAGACCTCGACAACCCCAAGCTCCAACCACTGACCGGCAACGCACCCTAGGCTTGGCAGCATGAGTGAGACCTCCCTATCGCCCGCGCTGACACGCGCCTTCGAGGATCGCGTCGACCTGGGTTCCTGGGCGGGCTTCACCTCGTCGCTGGCCCGATTCCTCGACGAGGTGTGCAGGCCGCCCGCGCAGCGGGGAGAATCCGTCGAGGCCGCCATTGACCCCTCCGGCGGCACCCTGCTGCTGACTGCCCCGCTCCCCATGGTCAAGCCCGAGGAGCTGGTTCCCCAGGGGCGCTGGTCGCAGCTGCTGGCGAGACTGTCCCTCATCACTCCCCCGGTCCCCTCCCCGGACCTGCCGGGCGTGGTCCTCGTCGGACGCTCCGACGGCATCGAGGTCTCGCTACCCGAGCTCGATGCGCAGGGACGGGTGCTGCTGGGCCCCACCGAGCGCAGAATCCTGGGTGCGATCGGTTGGCAGGAGAGCCATCACGTCTTCGCCAGGCTGCTGTCAGACGCAGACGAGACCGCCGACCTGGTGACCCGCATCCTCATCGAGGTCCTCGAGGTCGCCCATCCCGCAGACCTGGACTACCTTCTGCGCGCGCACTCCGACATCAACTGACCCCGAGGGCCTGCTCGACGAGATCATCGGCGAGCTCATAGACGGGCCACGACTCCCCGGACTGATCTTCAGTGTGCGCACAGGCCGGATCGATGACGAAGGACTCAGGGCTCTGCGCGTGCGTCGGGCTGGACTGACCAAGCCCGGTGGACTCAGTGAGCTCGGTGGACTCTGCGGACTCCTGGGCAACTGCGGACCCCGGGGCCGGTGAAGCCGATGCGTCCGAGGCCGCCGCCTCAACCTCCCAGTGATCCGACGGGACGCGCTCCTCGCTACCGGGCTCGAGCTCGGCATCACCGGTTCCCGCCCCCGAGGAGGCCGACGGCGCCGACTCCGCGGCTCTGACGCGCGCAAAGCGGGACTCCCCTCTGGTCAGGTCGTGACCGGCGGACTGAAGCGTGATGACGTTGGTCTCGTGCTTCCTGCCGTTGTTCTCCCAGGACTCCTGGGAGAACCGTCCGGTGAGCAGGACTGCGTCCCCTTTGCGCAGGGAATGGCTCAGATTGGCGGCGAGCTGGCCCCACGCCTTGGCGGTGAACCAGATCGTCTCGGCATTGTTCCAGCCCTGCTCAGTGCGGTAGGTGGGGGTGACGGCGACGCGGAAACGGCAGTAGGGACGGGCATTGTCCCCGACACGGGACAGGACCGGATTGGTTCCGACGACGCCCTGGACGGTGAGGTCGAGCTGACGAGTCATGAGGGGCTCCTTGGTTGTGGGCGGGCGGCCCTCTGCCGCCTCTTCACCACAACGGTGCTCGGCCCGTCCCTCAGGTGCCCAGCCGGCCCCGTGCTCAGTCCCCACCTCTGTCTCACCGAAGGGCAGGCTCAGGGCTGTGGCCACACGGCGGCCTTGCACAGACGGGGTTAGAGCCCCAGAGCCGATTGCAGCACCCGGTGCTTGTCCAGGATCTTGCCGGCCGGCTGGCTCAGTCCCCGCTCAACCACGGACTCCAGGCGGTCACGCACCCGTTGTCCATAGCGCTGCGCCTCACGGCGCGCTCTGCTGCGCCGGCGCACCGTGGCGACCAGCAGCGCCATGAGACCGACGGCGATGAGGCAGACCGGGGCGATCTCGATGCTGCGGTGCAGGACCTCGAGCCCCTCTCGCACCACGGAGGCGGTCAGCCATGACACCCCGCCGAGCACCATGAGCAGGCCTCCCCACCACAGCAGGTCGATCAGCGGCTGGCGGTGCCCCGGCAGCGCCACTGACCCGACCGCCTCGGCGGTCTGCCCCGCCAAGGTCTCCGGGGTAACGACGGAGGCCTCCAGACTCCGGGCCCACGTGGGCGGCAGCCCCTGCGAGGTGCGGTGGACCCAGGTGGAGTGGGCCGAGGACACTGCGGTGCGCGAGGGTGGTTCGGGACGGGCCAGGGCCCTGGGAAGCACCCTGGACAGCCCTGCCCTCACCGAGTCCTCCACCGCCTGGGCGCCGGAAGCCTGCAGCAGCACCTTGGTGGTCTCCTCGGTGAGCTCGGCATCAAGCTCCACCTTGTTGCGAGCCACCGTGGGACGCAGGCGACGGGTGATCGCGTCGAGCTCGGCCGAGGCCGTGCGTGCCGCGTTGGACTCCCGGGCGACGCGCTGACGCAGCATGCTGCGCACGACATCGAGGTTATCGCCGCGCACGGCCGAGACCGGGAGCACCTGAACCTGACTGAGCCCGTCGTCCTTGAGAAGAGAGCCGACGTCGTCGAGCAGACTCGCCAAGCCGCTCTCCGGGAGGGTGTCCACCTGGTTGACCAGGACGAGCATGTCCTCCTGGCGGGCGCCCAGTCCGCGCAGGTAGCCGTCGTGCAGGGCCGCGTCGGCGTACTTCTGAGGATCGACCACCCACACGAGGATGTCTGCCAGCGGAACGAGGCGATCCACCTGTAGGGAATGCTCCGTCGTCACCGAGTCGTAGTCGGGGACGTCGAGCAGGACCAGGCCGGCCATGGAGCCCTGGTCCTCGCCGTCAAGGATCGAGTCCCTCCGGATTCGCCGTTCCGAGGAGACCCCGAGGAAGTCCAGGAGCGGGCCGGCGTCGTCACCCCAGGAGCAGGCGGCGGCCCGCGAGGTCGTGGGGCGACGCGCGCCGACATCTGCGAAGTTCAGCTGGGTCAAGGCGTTGAACAGCGACGACTTGCCCGAACCGGTGCCCCCGAAAAGCGCTACGACGGTGTGATCCACTCCCAGCGCCAGACGCTGGGCCACGGCATCGAGCGCCTTGTGAGCAGGGATAGACAGGGAGGCCGGGACCTCCGTGGGGCACAGGCGCAGCGCCTCCCGAACCGCGCTGAGACGGGCATCGAGGTGCTCGGCGTCGAGCACCTCGAACCCTGTGTGCGCCGAGGAGGTGGAGGGGACGGATTCGGAATGGCTCATGCTATGGCTCCGGGACGGGTGAAGGGCTTTAGCTCGCCCGAGCGCAGACGCAGCGCAGCGGCGAACCCAGGGGCGGGGGCGAGCGAGGTGGCCGCCCCCTTGGGGACTGTGGCAGTCAGCGCCTCGGTGACCGCTTCCACCAGAAGAGCACTGGCCTGAGCGGTCTGCTCCTCCAGTCCCAGGCGTCTGGCGGATGCAACAGCCCCGTCAACACCGGCTGCCGCGGAGATGAGGAGGTCGATGACACTACCGGGGCTCAGTCTACGGATGTCCTGCGGGCTCTCGATATTGGCCTCCAGGTAGCCGACCCAGGCCTCAATGGTCGCGGCTGCGTCATCACCCTGCCCCAGGAGCCTGCGGGCATGCTCCTCGGCCCCCGCCTCGGCCCAGGCCCTACGAGCCTCGGCGCTCAAGGCGATCATGGCGGCCTGGAGCTGGTTGGCCAGGGCCTCGCGGGCATCGTTGGCCAGCTGGGAGAGCCCCTCGGCCCGGGCCTTGTCCGCCCGCCCCAGGAATCCTCTGCGCAGCCTGCCCCCCTGGGCCAGCGAGGCCAGGGGGCCTCCGGACGAGGCCAGGGTGATCCACCGGGTGGCGGTGGCGCCCTGGCCTGCTGAACCGGCCCTGATGTCGGCGCTCAACGCCTCAATGGCGGTCTCCCTCAGCTCCTGGCACGTCCTCTCCAGCTCCCGGGCCACCGCGTCCTGGGCGTCGACGTCGTCGGCCAGGCGCTCCAGGTCGACGCGCAGAGTGCTCCACACCCCTCTGCCGGTACGCCGCACGAGACCGGCTGCACGGTGACGCCCGGCGAGGAGCTGCAGCCAGTCACGCAGCTCGCTGACGCCGTCACCCGACAGGAGCCCCTCGTGCGGCCCGGCGTCCGGGACGACGAAGAAGGGCGCCTCCGACAGCCCCAGCCCCTGCAAACGGGTGATGAGATCCCGACGCACCTCGGGCAGGATCTTCGCCGGTACCCGGTTGAGAACCACGCCGATGGGGGTCTCGCGGCGCGCGGCCTCCTCCAGCGTCGTCCACGGCGTCTGGTCGCCGTAACGCGCCGCGGTGGTGACGAAGAGCCACAGGTCGGCGGCCTCCAGCAGCCTGCCGGCCAGAGCCCGGTTGGCCTCGTGCACGGAGTCCAGGTCCGAGGCATCGATCAGGGCCAGGCCGGCCGGAATGGCAGCGGAGACCTCCTGGCGGCAGACCTGGGTCAGAGGGTGCTCGGACAGCGAGTCCATATCCTCAGGATTGGCCACCAGGACAGGGGTCCGAGTGGTGGGCCGGAGTACTCCGGCAACTGAGACCTCCTGGCCGAGCACGGAGTTGACGAGTGTGGACTTCCCGGCCCCCGTGGATCCCCCAACCACCACGATGGAGGGAACATCAGCATCCTGGAGGCGGGGAATGACCTGGTCACGGACCTGTCCGATGAGACCGTCGCGCAACGTGCGCGCAGCCTCGATGCCGTCGGCACTCAGGGCCAGGTCGAGGCGCTCGAGGTCCCGGACCAGGTCGGACAGGACATCGAGGAGCTGAGCGCGACTCAGGGCGGAGACGGGGGTGTCGTCCTTGGAGTGGCGCGAGGGGACAGGAGCGGGCATGTGCCAACACTATGAGCACAGCGCAGCAGAGTCGACGATTGATCTCGACAGTTCACACCACATGTGTCGCAAGCTCAGTGAGAATCTCCTGTCACTCCGCTGTGACCACCGCGAGCGCGCGCCGAGTCCCCCTCGAGAAGGGGGATGACACTCTCAGACGGGCCGGGAACGCAGCCGTCGACCGCGTCCTCCACAGCGGTGCGTTAACGGGGCGATGAGGCGACACCATCGTCACAGCCCCGGCGAGTCGGCGACCCGAACGGTCGATAGTCCGCGGAATATCAACCTTCTCGGTCTCGACCGCCAGTGCCCCCGGCCGGACTCGAACCGGCAACCTGCGGATTAGAAGGCCGATGCTCTATCCATTGAGCTACGGAGGCGTGCGCGAAGCGCCTCACCAGCCTACGCCATCAACCCGGCGGCCCCGCCCCGACGAGGGGGACGCCCCGAGGCGGTCGTCAGCACCAGAAGGCGATCTCGAGAAGATCACGTCGCCATGACGAGAACGCATCGATCTGAACGAGCGAACGGTTCTGCGCAGCCGCGACGTTGACATCTCACGCTGCTGAGCACCCTCGCCGCAATACGACCGTGATTGCACTGCAACAACCCTGTGACCGATTCGATCAACACCAGGGAGGGCCCGCACCTGCCCCGACGGCGTCATCCGCGTGTATCCAACCTCACGCCGGGGAGTCCTCACTCTTAGCGACGACGACGAAACAACAGTATCGTGGCCGCAGCCCCATCCCACCCCTCCGGAAGGACTGCGCCTTGCCCACTCCCGCACTCATCGTGCGCTCCCTCTCCGCCCAGTCATCACTGGAGCCCCACACCTTCACCACTCCTTTCACCGTGGGACGCTCACCGGACAGCGACGTTCAGATCGTCCACCCCCTCGTCTCCCGCACCCACCTCCAGGTGACCCCCACCCCGACCGGGTGGGCGGTGAGGTGCCAGGGCCGTAACGGCATGCTCGTCAACGGGGCCGTGACGCACGAGGCGCTCGTGACTCAGGGCACTCGAATCCAGCTGGGCGACGCCTCCGGACCGGCGCTGGGGCTCACTCCGGTCGTCTCCGGTAGCCTGCCTCAGGCCGGTGCCCCCAACCAGCCCCAGCAGATGGGCCGGCCCGCGCCATCCGCGCCAAGCGCCCCCTTCATCCCATCACAGCCGAGCGCGGCCTCCGCACCGCAAGCCGCCCCCCTCCAGCGCCCGGCGGGTCCGCCCCCGGCCGCGGCCCTGTCGGCGCAGTCCGCGCCCATGCCCCAGGCCATGGCATCGGCATCCTCTGCGGCCACCTACGTGGCACCCCCGGGCCGCCAGGCGCCTCCCTCATCGAGCTCAGCGGGTTCGGGAGCCTTCCCCACCTCACGCCACACGCTCAAGTCCTTCCGCATCACCTCCTCGGGCACCATCGGGCGCGCGCCCGACAACACCCTGGTCCTGGATGACCCGCTCATCTCCAAGCACCACGCCCGTATCGACGTCTCCCCCAACGGCATGGTCGTCACCGACCTGGGATCCACCAACGGCCTCTACGTCGCCGGGCAGCGCGTGTCACAGGTCCAAGTCACCCAGCCCGTGCTGATAGGTCTGGGATCGACCTTCATCGCCCTGAGCCCGGACGGTCTGTGCGAGGTCCAGGTTGCCGGCGGAGCCGGCGGCGAGCTGGTGGGTAAGGACCTGACCTTCCGGGTCAACAACGGCAGCATGACGCTGCTCGACGGCATCTCCTTCTCCCTGCCGGGCAACGAGTTGCTGGCCGTCGTCGGCCCGTCGGGAGCTGGGAAGTCGACGCTGCTCAAGGCCCTCACCGGCGAGCAGAAGGCCCAGGAGGGCCAGGTGCTCTTCAACGGGCTGGACGTGTACGAGCACTACCCGGTCATGCGCAACAAGATCGGTGTGGTCCCCCAGAGCGACGTCATCCACTCGGCCCTCACTGTCCGCAAGACCCTCGAGTACGCCGCTGAGCTGCGCTTCGCCAAGGACGTGTCCAAGGCCGAGCGGCGCCAACGCATCGCCGAGGTCCTGGAGGATCTTGACTTGACCGCGCACGTGGACAAGCGGGTCAAGAAGCTCTCCGGAGGCCAGCGCAAGCGGGTCTCCACCGCCATCGAGCTGCTGACACGCCCCAGCCTCCTGTTCCTCGACGAGCCCACCTCCGGCCTGGACCCCCAGCTGGACCGTGACGTCATGGACCTGCTGGCGTCCCTGGCTCACGGGACACGTCCCGGTGACAGCGGCCGCACGGTCGTCGTCGTCACCCACAACGAGAACCACATCGACCGCGCGGACAAGGTCCTCATCCTGGCTGCGGGAGGCAAGCCCGTCTACTACGGCTCCCCCCGCGAGGTACTCCCCTACTTCCGCCAGAGGCTCAACGAGATCGCCTCTCAGGGCCGCCTGCTGCTCAACACGCCGAAGGGAACCCTGCCCGACCCGCCCGCCGTGGACGGCTACGCCGATGTCTACGCCCTCATCCGCAACCACACCGCAGAGCTGCGTCAGTACATGGAGGCCACGGTGCCCTCGACTCGGCGCGGAGGGGCTCCCGCAGCGGCCGCGGGACCGGCGACGCAGGAGAAGCCGCCCAAGCAGCAGTCCGTGCTCAGGCAGGTCTCGACCCTCGTGCGGCGCCAGCTGCGGATCGTGGCGGCCGACCCGTCCTACCTCGCCTTCATGCTGCTGCTCCCCATCATCATGGGACTGCTGACCAAGGCGATTGAGGGCAGCGACGGCTTCGCGGTCCCCCACTACCCGGAGCCCACTCCCCCGACGCCGGAGAACCCCACTCCCCCGATCATCAAGTACTCCAGCCAGGCCCTGCAGCTGTTGGTCATTCTCATCACCGGGGCAGCCTTCTCCGGGATGTCAGCGACCATCCGTGACCTCATTGGGGAGCGGGACGTCTTCCTGCGGGAGAAGGCCGTCGGCCTGAGATCCGGCGCCTACCTGTTCTCCAAGGCGACCATCCTGGCGCTCATCACCACCATTCAGACCGCACTGATGCTGGGCATCGCCCTGGCCCTCAACAAGGGCCCCTCAGATGCCGTCATCCTGGAGGGGTGGCCGGGGCTGGAGCTGGCCTTCTGCTGCTGGGCCGTCGCCTTCGTCTCCGGGCTCCTGGGGCTGGCCGTCTCCGCGATGGTCTCCTCCTCCGAACAGGTCATGCCGGTCCTGGTGGTCTCCATCATGGCCCAGCTGGTCCTGTCCGGCGGCATCATCCCGATCGCGGGACGGGCGGTCTTCGAGCAGCTCGCCTGGTTCATGCCGTCGCGATGGGGTTACGCCATGGCCTCCTCCACGTTGGAGATGCTCGCCATCCTGCCCAACCGTGACGACGCGCTGTGGAAGCACGAGACCGGGCAGTGGCTGACGGACTACGGCATACTCTCAGCCATCGGCCTGGCGTGCATGGTGGTGTGCTACGTTGCCCTGGCCCGCCGCGGGCGTCGCTGATCCTCTTCTCAAGCTCTCCCGACATGGGCGCCGGGGTGCCGACCACAGAGCTGGTCGGCACCCCGGCGTCACGTATCGGCCGTGTGTCGCGGGTGCTCCTACTTGCTGGTGATGCGGCAGACCACCAGATCGAAGTAGTAGGAGGCGCCTTGGGCGACCAGAAGACGGGCGTCGCTCTGGCCCTTGGCGGGAGGGACCGTACCGCCATAGGCGCCGGGGGTCTTCCAACCGACCTTGCCCGTATCGGGCGATACGGCGACGACGAGGTTGCCCGGTTCACTGTCCCATATGCTCTGCCTTCCGACCTCGACCAGCACCTGCCCGTCACTGAGTAGCCCGATGGGCCTGATGTGGCAGCCCTCGCGCTGCGAGAACTCAGGCAGCGCGAGCTTCTTACTGCCGACCTTGGCCGTGCAGGCGCTCGTATCGATGACGACGTCGACCGTGCCGCTGGGGCCGATGACCGGGGTGGTCGAGGACGATGCCTTGGCCAAGGAGGAGTACGCATCCTTCAGGGACGAGGCATCCAGGGGCGCTGACGCAGCCCACCAGTGCTTCTCCGAGAACTTGCCTGAGACGGTTGCCGCCTCGCTGCCGTTGGCCTTGTAGATCGTGGCGCCCGAGGACGTCACTCTCGAGAAGGCCTCCGACCCGGACGCGATATTGAATCCACCGGGAAATCGAGTGTCCTCATCGAAGTCCGAGCCCTGCTGCTTGCCGGGCTCGGAGACGAGCACCTCGCCGTTCTTGGCGGACAGCACCTGGAACTGTCGCGACTTGTTCTCGTAGGTGAGGATGAAACCGTTGTCGACCCGGCCTGCCTCGTACTGACCCGAAGCGGTCCACTTCTCCTTGCCGGATGCGTCGTAGGCCTTCATGGAGCCGCCGTCGGAGGACTCCCCCTTGTCGGACACGATGCCGAGGTCAGATGTCGCGCCGATATAGAAGGACCCCTTGGAGAAAGGCACCTTGGAGGTCTTGCCCGCGGCCCCGATCACCGTGGACTCGTCACTGGCCTGGGTGCAGAGCATCGAGCCACCGACCCAGGGGCGGACCTTGAAGCACTCACCGCTCCACACCGGCGTCGTCGTGCTCTTCGTGAGATCCACGAGGTGCTTCTTGCCATCGCGTTGGAAGGCGATCGTGGTTCCGTCTGCGGACGGGACGGGCTCGGAGGTCTCCGCGTAGCGCAGCTCCTCCCGGACACTGTTGCCGGCGGGCAGCGCCGCCGCCCACCGGTTGTCGATCTGCGCTCCGGAGAAGAAGTACCACCAGGTCGCGCTCGCCCCCACCACTGCCAGGACGGTGACCACGGCGGCCACAGCCACCCATCGACGGCGCCACCACCGCCGACGCGCGCCGGCCTGCGGTCCCCCCGTTGCAGCCTGCGGGTGCTGCGAGCCCGGCTGACTGTAGAAAGCGGGGGCGGAGGGACTGGAGATACCGGGGCTGGCCGGCATCGCAGGACCGGCGAAGCCCGCGGTCCCTGCCGTTCCCGGGCTGAGCGGAACCTGTCCGGGGCCGGGGACGTACTGCTGCCCGCCCACCAGGGTCGGCGCATCCGGGGCGAAGGCCATCGTGGCCGAGGTCGCCGAGGGACTCGGCAGCGTCGCCGGCGGCGCCGCGGGCTCGGCAGCAGGAACGGCGTCCCAGTCGTAGGGAACGAGCGAGGCCGTCGACTGCGGGGGCGAGGCCAGTCGCGGCGCTGCGGGCAGACCGGCCAGAGCGGACTGCATGACGTCCAGGCGCTGGGCGACCTCCTCAATGGAAGGACGCATGTCGGGCTGCTTGGAGATCATCGCGGCGATGAGCTCCCACAGCGGGTCGGGCACTCCCAGGGGCCGGCCCGCATCACGTCGGGCGTGCTGGCTCAGCAGCTGGGCGGGCTCCCCCACGAACGGCGTCGTCCCGCACGCCATCTCGTAGAGCATGATGCCCAGTGAGTAGATGTCGGCGGCGGAGGTCGGGGCCTGTAGCGACAGGATCTCCGGCGCCATGTACAGCGGTGTACCGATGGCCCCGGTGAGGTGGGAGGCGGAGAAGGTGTCGCAGATGCGCGCCACCCCGAAGTCCGCCAGTCGGGGCACAACGGTCTCGGGCACCTCCCCTCCCGGGGCGACACCAACGACGACCGTCTCAGCCGGGTCGCCGCCCCGGCTGGGACGGGAGCTGAGCAGGACATTGGCGGGTTTGATGTCCCGGTGGATCACGCCGGCGCGATGAACCGCGAACAGTCCCTGAGCGATACGTGTCCCCAGGGACGCCACCTGCGCAGGTGGCAGACTGCCGTGAGACCTCAGAAGATCTCGCAGGTCGCCGCCGTTGACGTAGTCCATGACGATCGCGAAGGTGGAGCCCTCGATGACGACGTCACGAATGGCGACGACATAGGGGCTGCGCACCCGCAGCAGAGTGGAGCGCTCCTTGATGAAGCGCTCCACGACGTCGGGGTTCTCCACCAGCTCCGCACGCAGAACCTTGAAGGCCAAGGTCTCCCGGGCGTCCGTGCGCCGACCGCGCCAGACCTCTCCCTGGGCACCCGCACCGATCCGGGTCTCCATGATGTAGGAGCTTCCGAGGTGACGGGGGGCGGGGCTTTGGGACATGAGTGCTCCGTGTTGCTCAAGGGCGGTCAGACTTCATAGAGACCTTATCGCGATCTTTACGCCGCCGGACCGCTACGCCAGGACACGGTCACCCATCACGCCTCGAATCTCACCACCCCATGGGAGGGTCCTCGGTTCTGAAGCTCGCCGAGGTGACTACAGTGGTTCCCGTGAGCAAACAGATGACTACCTCTGACCCGCTGGTGTGGATCGACTGTGAGATGACGGGGCTGGACCAGAGCGCCGACGCGCTCATCGAGGTCGCCGTCGTCGTCACCGACTATGAGCTCAAGCCCCTGGCGGAGGGAATCGATGTGCTCATCAAGCCCCCCGCCGCCGCGCTGGAGCAGATGGACGACTACGTGCGCACCATGCACACCTCCTCGGGCCTCCTGGCCGCCCTGGAGGACGGGGTGACCATGGAGACCGCCCGCACCAAGGTCCTGGACTACGTGACCTCCCTGGTTCCCGAGCCCCGCACCGCCCAGCTCGCGGGCAACTCCGTGGGCACGGACAAGGCGTTCCTGGCCCGCGACATGCCCGAGCTCATCGAGCACCTCCACTACCGGATCGTGGACGTCTCCTCCCTCAAGGAGCTGGCCAAGCGCTGGTACCCCAGGACCTTCTTCCACGCACCGAAGAAGGCCGGCGGCCACCGCGCGCTGGCGGACATCCTGGAGTCCATCGACGAGCTGCGCTACTACCGCGAGGTCCTGTTCCCCGCCGGGGAGGGCCCGAGCTCTCAGGAGTGCAAGGACGCGGCTGAGCGGATCCTCAACACGCCTACCAGGTGAGCGGGACGACGGTGTCCTCGGCGCACCCCTCGAACGTGACGTAGTGCACCGACTCCAGTTTGGTGTGCGGGGATAGGAGCGGATACAGTACCGATTCGTTGCGGTGATACCGTACATGGTGGCTGTAGCTCAGTCGGCAGAGCGCCTGGTTGTGGTCCAGGAGGTCGCGGGTTCAAACCCCGTCAGCCACCCCACTGATGGCGGATCATCCGCCCCATCCCCCCTCCCAAGGCAGCAAACGACGCTGCCACCCTAGCGGCGCAGGCTTGCTGCGGACAGTGATGGCTTCAGCCTCTCCCCTGCGCCCCGACAAGTAAGCAGCGCGCTCACTGCGACGCCCCTGCCGGCGGAGCAGGTGCTCGATGCCTCGACAACCACCCTTCGAGAAAGTCCCTCCCATGCAACGCCGCGACTTCCTACTCGCCCTGGCCGCCGGAACCGCAGGCTGCCTCAGTGCTTGCAACACCGCACGGCCGGCGGCACATTCAGCCTCACCGGCCTCACCTCCGACGCAGGGCTCACCCCGGGCCTCCACATCCCCCTCCCCCACGCCCTCACCGACCCCCTCCCTCAGCCCGCTCCACCTTCAGGACGGCCCACCGCCACTTCCCGCACCCACGCCTGCGGACTCGCTCATCACCGGCCTGCCGGAGAACGTCGGCAACGTCGTGGCCATCACCATCGACGACGGCGTCGACTCCTCTGTCGTGGACGCCTACCTGGACTTCGCCAAGGACTCCGGAGTCCGCCTGACCTTCTTCGTCACCGGCTGCTATCCGAGCTGGACCGACAACCGGGACAAGATGAGGCCCCTGGTGGAATCCGGGCAGATTCAGCTGGCGAACCACACCTGGACTCACCCTGACCTGACAACGCTGTCGGAGGGCGGGATCATTGACGAGCTCACCCAGTGCGAGAACCTGCTGCGCAACACCTACGGTGTCACAGGCGCGCCCTTCATCCGACCCCCCTACGGCGGCCGCAGCTCCTACACCGACTCGGTCTGCGCCAAGATCGGCTACACGACCACGACCATGTGGTACGGCTCCTTCGGAGACTCAGGACAGCTCACGCCGGAGGTCCTTCTCGGTGAGGCGCAGAAGTGGCTGCTCGCCCAGCACATCGTCATCGGTCACGCGAACTTCCCCACCGTCACTTCCGTCTACGGTCAGATCATCGACATTCTGCGTCAGCGCTCTCTACAGACGGCCACGCTCGACGACGTCTACTTCGGCCCCGGTCATAATCGCCACGCCTGAGGGCGCTCACCGCGCGAGAGTCTCCCGGGCCTCCTCCTGCCCCTCGCCGCACGGTCGCGCCCGATCGAAGGAGCCGATCTCCGGGGTCCGCGGGAGGTAGGCGATCTCGCAGCGGCCTTCGAGCTGCTCGTCGAAGGTGCCGATCCAGTCATCGCCGATGACGAAGACATCGATTCCGTACTCGTCGACGTCCCGACTCTTCTGCCCCCAGGTCTGCTCGGGAACGACCATGTCGACATAGCGGACGGCCTCAAGCATCGCCTTGCGCTGCTCATAGGTGAAGTAGGCGCGCTTCCCCTTGGAGGCGCTGAACTCATCGGTCGACAGCGCAACAATGAGATAGTCACCCATGGCCTTGGCCCGGCGCAGCAGCTCGATGTGCCCGTAGTGGAGCAGGTCGAAGGAGCCGTAGGTGATGATGCGTTTCATAGGGATTGTCCTCGCGGGTTGAACCCATCGATCTTTGTATGAATCACACAAGAATCGATGGTGTTGTCGTTGGTTGCGCGTATGGCGGTTGAACGCGCTCGCCACTAAGTCTAGGCACGAGACACCCCCCAAGAATCCTTTGTTACCCCTCTGAAGCAGGCTTTCAACTATGTCGGCCGTCACCCACTATCGCGTAACCCAATGAATGCGCGAAACCGCCGCACCACCCCTCGGCTCGGGGCGCCACAAGCTGAGGCCATCATGTGACAGAACCCCAGTATTCCGCGATATAGCAACGATTACGAGCGGTTTCGGCGCCGTCACGATAAGCCCTGAACATCACAGTCTGATTGCAGACGAGCCAATCATGACGACTACCGCTTTTCCTACTGGTCGACCCAACTACCGTTATAAGAAAGCGAGTAAAGAAGGCCGCAACCCAGGCCTTTCCCGTCCCAGAAGACCGGAGGTCACCAGTGGTCGCAGTAGTTCCTGCCCGACCCCTTGCCGCCCCCTCCCGCACCTCCTCCACTGTCCCCTCTGTGGCCGCTTCAGTGCCCGGCCTCCCGTCCGATTTCTCGGCAGTGAGCCGAGACATCGCCTCCTGGGCGCTATGGCTCTTCCTGGCGACCCTTATCAGGACGCTCTTATCAACGCATCGAATTCTTTATCCGCGTCTGCTCCTGATAGGGGTCGCGGCCGCGGTTCTCATTCAGGTGACCGCCTGGTGCGTGACATGGCATTACTGGCCGTGGGCCTCGACGCGGGTCATGCCCTTCATCATCGTGGCCGGGGCCGGGTTCGCAGTCGGTTCCTGCTTCCTCGACCTCGCCACGCAGGTCCATCTCCTTCCGTGGACCGCAGGCCTGGCAGGGTCCGCCATCGCGGTGGCGGATCAGTGGCGGCGCCGCCTGAGATGGCGGGCTCACGCCCGGCGGACCCTGGAGACAGCCTCATGACCACCCTGCTCCTGAGCGGGCTCGCCCTGACGGCAGCCGTCTGCGCCTCCTTGACCGCGGCCGTGATCCCGCTTCTGAGGAGAGCCCGCGTCGTTGACGTCCCCGGGGACAGATCCCTGCACCGGATGCCTGTCCCCCGCGGTGGTGGACTCGCCATCGTCCTGGCCGCCTCACTGGCCACCTGGACAGCGGTCCTCGCTGCGGTGCACCTGCAAGGTGCTGTTCACGCGATGACCGGGGTCGACGTCGCGCTCATGGGGCTGGCGACCGTACTCGCCTTCGCGCTGCTCGGACTGATCGAGGACCTGTTCTCGGTGTCCGTCAGGACCCGTCTGGTTCTCCAGCTCGTCCTGGGCGCAGGGCTCGGTCTGATGGCGCACAGCGCCTTCGAGGTCTCACTGTGGTGGACCCCGGCGATCTGCGTGGGCACCGCCGCGCTGGTCAACGCCACGAACTTCATGGACGGCGCCAATGGTCTGGCCTGCGGCCACGCCCTGCTGACCTCCCTGTGGTATGTCCAGGTGGCGGCCGTCGCCCCGGTCGCCGGGCTGGGGCTCGTCATGGTCTCGGTGGCCGGAGCCTGCCTCGGCTTCCTGCCATTCAACACCCCTCGCGCCAAGGTGTTCCTGGGTGACTCCGGCTCCTACGCCCTGGGCGGCGCCTGGGCCTTCGCCGTGACGGCCTGCCTGTCCCGGGGCGTGGCCGTGGAGGCGGCTCTCGCCCCCGTCCTCGTGCTCCTGGCCGATACCGGCTACACCCTGTGGATGCGGCTGAGAGCGGGCCAGTGCTGGTACGAGCCGCACCGGCTGCACGTCTACCAGCGCCTGGTCTGCGCCGGATGGCCGCACTGGGCCTCGGCCCTCCTGGTGACCCTGGCGGCAGCGTCGTGCTCCGCCCTGGCGGCCGGCAGCCTCCTGACCAGCAACCGGCTCTGGATGCCCCAGCTCGCCATGGCAGCAGTCCTGATCCTCTACCTGAAGATGCCCTCCATCATCGGAGCCCCCAACCCCTTCCCCACCCTTCGAAGGGCGAGGTGAGGACATGCGCATCCTTCTGCTCACCCACTACTGGGCACCGGAGGTCGGCGCCCCCCAACGCCGCTGGAACCGGCTGGCCGAAGCGCTGATCTCACGGGGCCACGAGCTGGCGGTGCTGGCTCCGGCCCCCCACTACCCGGGGGGTCGTCTCCTGCCAGGCGGCGCGGCCCACGTGGCCGGTTCGATCAGGCGGGACGTCACCGGAGCGATGGTGCACCGCACGATCTTCCGCCCCTACAGCAGCGGAGTGTGCGGACGAGGGACCGATCAGATGGTCGCGGCGGCCGACTCCGTGCGCCTGGGGGTGGCGCGCTTTCGGGGAGGTAACCGTCCAGACGTCATCCTCGGCTCAGTTCCCGGGCTCCCCACCCTCCCGGCGGCGCTCGCCGTCGGCAGGGTCCTGCACCGTCCGGTCGTGGTGGAGCTGCGCGACGCCTGGCCGGATCTGCTCCTGTCAGCCGCGCAGTGGTCCGAGCCGGCCGCCTGCCCATCGGCACTGGCATGGGCCCACCGGGCCCGCCGGCTCCACATCGTCGACCACGGCACGCGCAGCCTCCTGCCACCCCTCATCACCCGCCTGGAGCGGGAGGCCGCGGCCGTGGTGACGACGACGGACTCCTTCGCCCAGGTCCTGCGCTCGCGCGGGGTACGCCGCGTGGTGACGGTGCGCAACACCGGCGCCGCGGTGCAGACAGGCCGCACGGATGCCGACCGACGCCGATCGGACGACATCCTGCACGTGCTGTACCTGGGAACCGTGGGGCGCGCTCAGGGCCTGAGTTTTGCGGTGAGGGCCGCGCACATCGCTCAGCGCAACGGCACCCCGGTGGTACTGCGGATCGTCGGCGACGGCGCACAGCTCCAGGAGGTGGCGGCCCTGGCCCACAGGCTCGCCGCCCCTGTGGAGATCCTCCCCCCTGTGCCCTGGAGCGAGGTGGCTGAGCACTACGCCTGGGCCGATACGGCGCTGGTGAGCCTCCAGGACTGGCCGGCCATGTCCGTGACGGTCCCCTCCAAGCTCTACGAGATCATGTCCGCCGGAGTTCACGTGTGCGCCTCGGTGGACGGAGAGGCCCGGCGCATCGTGGAGGACGCCGGCTGCGGTGACGTCACCGCCCCGCAGGACTCGCAGGCCCTGGCCTCCCTGTGGAGCGCCCTGGCTGCCGACCGCAGCCGTCTGGACGTGACGGGCGGACGGCGCTGGCTGGCGGACCACGCCGACGCCGAGGCCATGACCGACCGCTACGAGTCCCTCCTGAGGCAGGTGGCCGGTGGCTGACCTCCAGATCCTGAACAACCTCGCGCTGCTGAGCACCTCCGCCGCCCGGCAGATGGTCGAGGACCCGGTGCTCCTGGCCCTGCAGGGGGCACGTCGGCTGTCTGAGCCCTGGCGCAGCCGCAGCGCTCGGGCTCTCGGCATCGGCGCAGGCGAGCACGAGCTGCGCCGGGCACTGTCGGCGTTCATCGCCGACCGACCGGACTCGGCTAGTGAGGCGCTGAGCCGGGCGGTGCCGCGATCGGCCCTCGGCCGCAGGCTCGCCGCCGAGATGGCGATCCACCTCGGTTCCGCCGAGCACAGGCATCTTGACGCCGATGGCCTGAGCCCCACGGTGCGCGCGCGGGACCTGTGGTCCCGGGGACACCTGAGCGCCGCGCTCAGCACGCTGGAGGCACTGCCCGGCTCCGGGGCGCTGCGGGCCCGCCTGCGTTCCCAGCTCGCCATGATGAGCCCGGGCTTCCACCTGCCCCGCTTGTCCCCCTCACCGGGTTGGACCACTCCTGACCCCGGCGAGCCGCTGCGAGTCCTTCACCTACTGACCAGCTCACTGCCCCACACCCAGTCCGGCTACACCGTGCGCTCGCACGCGCTCCTGCAGGCGCAGTCCGACGCCGGCATCGACGTGCGGGCGGTGACCCGCATCGGCTACCCCGTCATCATCGGCAGGGCCTCGGCTCAGGCCACCGACGTCGTCGACGCAGTCACCTACCGGAGGCTTCTGCCCGCGCGCACGCAGGCCGCCCCGATAGCCCGGCTGGCTCAGATGAGCCGCCTGCTGGCGCGGGAGGTGGAGGCGTTCCGCCCCCACCTGCTGCACACGACCACCAACTACGTCAACGCCCTGGTCGCCCAGGCGGTGGCGCGCTCCTTCAGCCTGCCCTGGGTCTACGAGATGCGAGGGGTGCTGGAGTGCACCTGGGTGGCCTCCAGGCCGGTGAGTCAGCAGGCCGAGGCGCTGGGCTCCGAGCGCTTCGCGCTGCTGCGGGCCAAGGAGGCCGAGATGGCCCGGCGGGCCGACGCCGTCGTCGTCCTCTCTCAGGTCCAGGCCGAGGACCTCGCGGCCCGGGGTGTCGAGCCCGGCCGGATCACGGTCGTCCCCAACGCCGTGGAGCAGGATGTCCTGGAGGCCACCAGGTACTCGCCAGTGGATGCCCGCCAACGGCTGGGACTGCCCCCCGAGGGCCTGTGGGTGGGCAGCGTCTCCTCCCTGGTGGGCTATGAGGGCTTCGACGTGCTCTTTCGGGCCGTGGCACTCTGCCGCGCCCGGGGGGACGACGTGCGGTGCGCCGTCGTGGGTGACGGGGTCAGCCGTCCCGGGCTGGTGGCCCTGGCTGGAGAGCTGGGGCTGGAGGCCTCGGTGTGCGTCCTTCCCGGACGGGTGGAGCGCACAAGGGCCCTGGACTGGTACCAGGCCCTGGACGTCTTCTGTGTGCCGAGGCTGGATACGCCGGTGTGCCGGCTGGTGACGCCGCTCAAGCCGATGACGGCGATGGCGCTGGGTCGGCCGGTGGTGGTCTCCGACCTCCCCGCGCTCAGCGAGCTCACCGCCGCAGCGACGAATCGGTCCTTCCCGGCCGGCGACGTCGAGGCGCTCAGCCGAGTGCTGACTGATATGGCGGCTGGAGAGCCCCTGCCCTCGACGCCCTCAACGCATCAGATGCTGCCCACCTGGAGCGGCAACGCAGTCCGTCAGGCCGAGATCTACAAGGAGCTGGTATGAGTAGGGCGTCCTGGGCCCCGTGGCCCGATGGGCAGCCGTTCTGGGGCGGCAGCTCGGAGGTCAGTGTCAGCGTCGTCGAGCTCAGCGAGCTCTACCCGGTGGGCCGGCGCCCGCCGCTGGTGGCCTACATCCGCCAGCTCTGGCAGCGCCGGCACTTCATCTGGGCCGATGCCCGGGCCAAGGCCCTGGGCTCTCAACGGGGCACCTTCCTGGGCAACGCCTGGCTCATCGCCAAGCCGATGCTCGACGCGATCGTCTATTTCCTGGTCTTCGGTCTGCTTCTGCAGACGAGCCGCGGTATCGACAACTTCATCGGCTACCTCATCATCGGCGTCACGTTCTTCCCGCCGCTGCAGCGGGCGGTCACCGGTGGCAGCCAGGTGATCGTCACCGGCAGGAACCTCATTCGAGGCTTCTCCTTCCCTCGGGCCGCCCTGCCCGCGTCGTACACGATTCGCAGCGCGATCGACCTGGTCCCGCCGATGATCGCGCTCCTCGTCCTCGTGGTGGTCCTTCCCCCTCACGCCTGGCCGAGCTGGCACTGGGTCCTCATCGTCCCGGTCCTGGCTCTTCAGGTGCTCCTTAGCCTGGGGCTGACGCTGGCGGCCTCCCGCATCACGACGACGATCCCGGACATGCGCAACATCTGGCCCTTCCTGACTCAGTTCTGGTTCTACGCCTCGGGAGTCTTCTTCTCCTACGAACGGTTCATCCATCACCCGGTGATGCTGCGGGCCATGGACCTCAATCCCGGTTACCTCATCATCACGATGTACCGGGACGTGATCCTGTACCAGCGCGTTCCGCAGCCGCGCATGTGGCTCATCCTCAGTGCCTGGTCGCTGGGTCTGACCGCCGTGTCCTTCGTGTTCTTCTGGGAGAAGGAGGAGGCCTACGGTGTCGAGCGCTGAGACCGGGCCGAAGAACGAGTCTGCATCCCTCCAGGCGGACGGGCCGGGGGAGGCGGCATCCCCCTCCCCCATCGTCACGATGACATCGGACGGTGACTCCTCTTCCGCCGTCATGACCGCGGCCGACGGTCACGAGGCCGGCATCGGCACGGCCACCGTCGTCGTCGACGAGATCGGGGTGAGCTACCGGGCGCCCTCCACGGATGCTGAGGATCTGCGCGCCGCTTCCGTGGCGCAGAAGATCGTCATGGGGCTGACTGGGCACAGGCCGAAAGTGAGGGTCGAGGCCCTCAAGAACATCTCCTTCGTGGCGCGCGCCGGGGAGTCGATCGGGATCCTGGGGCGCAACGGCGCGGGGAAGTCCACGCTGCTGCGCGTCATGGGCGGCTTGGAGACGCCGACCTCGGGAACGGTGAGCGCCCGTTCCACCCCGGTGCTCCTGGGCGTCAACGCGGCCCTCGTCCCGGACCTGTCCGGCGAGCGCAATGTGCGCCTGGGCTGCCTGGCCATGGGGCTGACTCCCCAGCAGATCGAGGCGATCATTCCGGAGATCATCGAGCTGGCCGGGATCGGGAAGGCCATCTACCGCCCGATGAAGACCTACTCCTCGGGGATGGCCTCACGTCTGCGGTTCGCGATCGCCGCCGCGGCGAACCCGGACATCCTCCTGATCGACGAGGCCCTGTCCACCGGTGACGCCGCGTTCAAGGAGCGCAGCGAGATCAAGATGACCGAGCTGCGGCGCGCCGCCGGGACGGTGTTCATCGTCAACCATGCCGCACAGGTCATCGAGGAGATGTGCACCCGGGCGCTGTGGCTCATGGATGGCGAGCTCATCGGTGACGGCCCGGGCCCCCAGATCGCCCACGACTACCGGTGGTGGTCCTGGAACATCGCCAAGAACAAGCCGGACAAGGCCGCCACGATCCTGGCCGAGTGCCGGGAGAAGTGGAAACCGGCGGGGGTGCGGATCCAACGCTCGGAGAGCCGCACCCTGCCCTACCGACACGCTCGAGGAGTATGACCATGCGCAGTGAGGAAAGCACGATGACAGCAGGACGAATCACGGTCTACGGCTCTTGCGTGGCCAGGGACGTGGCCGGCGAGATGGAGCGGCGGGGCTGGAGCGTGGAGCGTTACATCGCCCGCCAGTCCCTCATCAGTGCGGGGTGCCCGGCCGACGTCGGCGACGTCGATCTGTCCCTGCTCAGCTCGTCCTTCGCCCGTCGGTCCTTCCTGTCCGACATGGTGGGCAACCTGGAGGCACAGCTCACGGCCGTCGCCTCCTACACCGACCTCCTGCTGTGGGATCTGACCGACGAGCGCCTCGGCGTCCTGGAGACCTCCCCCGGGACCTTCCTGACGCGTTCGACCGAGGCGTTGACGGCCGGCCTCTACGAGGGGCTTCCCGCCAGGTTCCTCGAGCTGGGGACCGCCGAGCACCTGCACCTGTGGCGACCCGCACTGCTGCGTTTCCACGCCCTCCTGGAGCGGCTCGACCTGGCGAGGCGAACGATCCTCATCAACGTTCCCTGGGCGACGCGGACCACCTCGGGGATGTCCACCGTCCCGAGCTGGGGACAGACCGCCATGGAGGCCAACTGGGTCATGACCCGCTACACCGAGCTCGTCTACCAGGAGACCGACCTGCGGATTCTGCAGGTGCCCGACGAGCTCGTGGTGGCCGACGACGCGCACCGCTGGGGGGCCGCTCCCTTCCACTACGCCCCCTCCCTGTACTCGTGGGTCGCCGACGAGCTGGAGGTCGCCCTGGCACCGCGCCGCCTCGCCCCGGCGCTGTGAGCCCAGCCCCGTGAGGCAGGACGGCGTCGGACCGGGAGGGATCGACCCGCTTCAGCGACGACGCCGCAGCAGTCTGCGAAGGCGCCCTGTCCCAGTCGGGCGCGGCTCAACCAGCCGTGGCCGGCGGGGCCACAGGGGGATGCGGGGGATGCCTGCACCGGAGTGGCGCTGCGCCGCCTCGGCCCCGGTGAGGACCCAGCCGACGTCGATCCCGGCGTAGCCCAGGGGCTCCGCCTGCCGGCGGGAAGGCTCGACGGTGCACAGCTCGATAACCTCGCCGTCACGCACCACCGCCACCTCGGGCCGGCCTTTCCACAGCAGGAGGCGGGCCCGGTCCCGGGCACCGAGGTTGCCCCAGGGGCTGCGGAGGACCTGCTCGGTGTCGAGACGCTGCGCCAACACACGCATCTCGGCCGCGTGCGCCTGGCCCAATCCGGGTGGCTCGGTGGGCATCCGGCCGGCGTCGACGACCCCGAAGTACCAGCCCAGGTCGTACAGGATCGTCTGCTGGGCCCAGGGCGCCCCACCTGCGGCATCGAGAAGGGCGTGGTAGCGCGTGCGCATCTGAGCGACGTAGCGGCCCGGCCGCGACCAGGCGGTCTGCACCGCGGAGTCTCCTGAGACCCGCTTGTCATAGTGGTAGACGGCCTCGGGCACGTAGACGATCCGGCCCCAGCGGCTGCGGATGCGCCCCAGGTAGAGGGCGTCCTCGAAGGTGGGGGCCTCACGGTCCTCGGGGAACCGGGCCGCGAGCGCCCGGTCGGCCCGGATGAGACACTCGTGGACGGAGAGCTGGATGGCCTGCGGCTGCCGGGCGGCGTCGACCCGGGCCGTCCCGCCCTGGAAGCGGAAGTCGAGGGGGTGGGGGATCTGCTCGCCGTCCTGGTGGATGAGGGTGCGGCCGGCCAGGAGGACATCGCCGCGGCGCCTGGCTGCCAGGAGTCGGGTGAGGAAGTCGGGGGCGAGCCAGTCATCGGGATCGGGGAAGCCGATCCACTGGCCCCGGGCCCGCTCCATCCCGAGGTTGCGGGCGCGGCCCTGTCCGCCGTTGTCCGTCTCGATGATCTCGACGTCGAGGTCGGTTCGCCGTGCCCAGCTCCGACAGGCCCGCGGTGAGTCGTCGCAGGCCCCGTCCAGGACGAGCACGACCTGGAGACGGTCGTGGGGGTGGTCCTGGGCGTCGAGCGAGCTCAGGAAGCGGGGCAGGTATGGGGCCACCCCGTAGACGGGGATGACGAGGCTGACCAGTGGCGGGCGGCGGCGCATCCGCGGGGCCCCCGCCAGCGGGGCCAGCATCAGATCACGTCGCGTCGGAGCAGGGCGGTCAGGCGGGCGCAGGCTCCGGCGTCGAGCAGGAGGAGGTCCTCGGGGGCGGTGACTCGTCCGGCGACGACGTCCTCGACCGCCTGATGCACCTGCGCGCTGGTGTCGGCGCCGATGGCTCCGATGGCCTCGTGACGGGCGCGGTAGCGGTCCGTGTCCGGCCGTGCGCGGGGGTCCCAGACGATGCCGACGCAGCCGGCGATCATGCCCTCGTCGAGGACGGATGAGCGGTCCGAGACCACCGCCCAGGAGCGGGCCAGGGTCTCGGGCAGCTCGCGGCCGGTGACGGCGGGCACGCCCAGAGCCCGGAACCACTCGGGTGCGTGCAGTACCAGCTTGGGGTGGGCGAACAGGACGGTGCGGTGGCCGGCCTGGGTCAGGCCGGCGGCCAGCTCGAGCCAGGGCCGGTAGAGCGCGCTGAGGAGTCCGACGGCGTCGGGGTCGCTCTCCAGGGCGCGTGAGACCTCGGGGTCCCAGGTGGGGGCCAGCAGGATGCTGTCGCGCTCGCGTCCCAGGAGGCTGTGGAGGTGGTCGTGGCGGGGGAAGCCGGTGCGCCAGACCTCTCGGTCGGTGAGGGTGTAGGAGGTGTGGTCGGCGGTCAGCCCGGCCTGCTCGGCGGCGGTGGCGCACACGACGACGTCCATGCGGGCGCCGTTGAACCAGCGCCACATGTCGCGCATGGTCACGCCGTGCTGGAGGAAGACGAGGCGCTGGTCGGGGCCGACTCCCGTGCCGGTGAGGCGGCCCGCGATGAGCGGGTCGCCGATGTCGGACAGGAGGATGGTCTCGGCGCCGCTCCAGGCGGCGTCGAATCCGGGGCCGGTCGGGTCCAGCAGGACGAAGCCGTCCTGCGCGAGGCGCTCCCAGTCCGGGCTGCTGCGCTCGATGACGAAGATGTGCCGGACGCTGGGTGCGTGGGTGCGGGCGTAGCGGTACAGCGGCTCGGCGTTGTCGCCGGCGCTGTCGTGGCGGTCCATGTAGAGCCAGGTGCGGGGCCAGTCGGAGGGGGATGAGGCGGTGTACGGCGTGGGCGCTGAGGAGGAGGCCACGGAAGTCGTGGAGGACGCCGCGGAGGAGGCCTCCTCGGCCGGTGACGTGCCGCCGGACTGTTGGGTCTCCTGCGTGCCGGTGGGACTCAGGAGCCGGGCCAGGCGCCGGCGCAGCCCGGATGAGGCCCCTCCCGGGCGGCCTCGCCCCGGAGGCGTCTCAGGTGGCCTGGGGTTGCCCCGGTAGGGGGCCACCGGGAGCTCTTGGCCGTCGATGACGGCGGTGATCTGCCCCTTGGGCAGCCAGACGATGCGCTCGTGGAGCACCACGTCGTCGAAGTAGCGGTGATCGACCGTCTTGGCGCTGGTCGGTCGGGCCCAGGCACCATCCACCTTCCACTGCTCCTGAGGCATGTCGCCGACGTAGAAGTAGGTGGCCTTCTGGTCGTTGCGGAACCTGCGCGCCGAGGGCAGGATCGGGGCGGGCATGGGCCCGGCGGCCATGGCGACCAGTGCGGTGCGACGGCCCACAGCCAGCGGAGTGGAGCAGTACGCCTCGATCTGGGAGGCGGGGACGCGCCGGGTGACGGCGCGCAGAAGCTGGGCCACCTCGGCGCGCTCGGCGGCTGTGAGCCCGGCCGAGGGGAAGCGCAGTCCACGGTCGGCGTCGGTGACCTGGATGAGGCGGTGGATGATGAGCTGCTGGACCCAGGCCGGTGGGGGGCTTCCGGCCTGCAGCCACGCCGGCAGCACCGTGCCCAGCAGGTGGCGGTAGTGGTCGATCCTTCCCCAGCGGCCGGGGGGCTGGGGGGCGTGGCGGATGACGGCCGGGCCGTCGTGGAGGCCCACCCGGTTGCCGGTGGCCATGATGTGAGCAATGAGCCCGCTCAGGGCGGTGTTGTCGTCATCGGCCGCGGTCTGAGCGCCGACGGCGCCGTCCCCGGTGTGGAGGGCCCCTGGTCCGCCCCAGTCCTGCAGGCCGTGACGGGGGATGGTGAGCACCGCTCCGCTGACGGTATCGGGGAAGATGTGGGGCTCGACGGTCAGGTCAGCGGTGCGGCTGCCGTGCTTGAAGCGCCACTGCAGCCGCTCGTCGCGGGCGCCGTCGGGGCGGATGGTCACGGTTGGGGTGAGGACGACCGCCTCGCCGGTGCCGTGCTGGGCCACTGAGGTGAGATAGCCCGGCTCGACCCGGTCTCCCGCCTGGAGGAGCAGGACCCGGGTCCCTGCGGCCAGGGGGCGCAGGACCTGGCCCAGTCCCGCCGGATCGGGGCAGCCGATGGGGACGATCCCGCCTTCGGGCGAGTCCTGGCCAAGAGAGTCGAGTGTGGCCTGCCCATCTGCGGAACCGATGATGATGACGTGCAAGGTCTCGGTGCTGCGGGCATTCATGAGGTGGGCATCTCCGTTTCGTGGGGCGGTCCCCAATGACTAATGGTGGACGTAGCCAGCACCTCCGCGTTGGAGATGTCCCAGGTGTGTCCGAAAGTCGTCCCTCGCCGTTGGACGAACCCGAATCGGGAGGCCGAATAGATACGGGCCCCGGCACGTGTGCAGTCATTGAGGAAACCGGTGTCCTCGCCGGTGGTCGTCTCGGGAAAAGTGACCTCGCGCGCCAGGTCCGCCCGAGCCACCAGGGTCGGCCCGGAGACGAAAGTCGTATAGCGGTGCTCCCAGTCGGCGAAGCGCAGCACCGTCAGGTCCGGGCCCGTCAGGTGCAGGTAGTGGGCGTGCTTGCCCACGACCTCGGCACGGGCGTAGTCGGCCGCCGCGAGCGACTCGAAGAGGTAGTGATCGCCGTAGAGGTCGTCGTCGTCCATCTTGGCGATGTAGTCGGCCTCGACCCGCGAGAGCATGAGGTTGTAGCAGCCACCCAAGGGAGTGCTGGTCTCGGCGCTGACCCAGTCGATCTCAAGGTCCAGATCGCGGGCCCGGGCCCTGCTGCGGGCCGGGGCGGTGAAGCCGTGGGTGAGGATGACCGGCGTCATCGTCACCTGCTTCTGACCGGCCAGGGTCTCAAGGACGTGGTCGATCTGCTCTGGCCGGATGGTGGACACCAGCGGTGCGATGGTGGGGCGGCGCGTGGCCCGCTCCCCCAAGCCGACGACTCGCAGCACGGTCTCCACGCGGTGGCTGTAGGTGTGCCGGCTCCAGATCTCCCGTTGTGCCAGATGCGTCATGTACTCCCCGAGGGCCGGGTTGGTCACGAGCGCGCGCACGGTGTGCCCGGCCTGAGCGCGGTCGGTGACCTTGGCCAGGGCGCCTGCGGGCAGCAGGCGGTCGGTGGCCGGCGTCGGGGTGCTCACTACGGGAGTGCCGCAGGCCAGGACCTCGATGATGCGACGCGGAAGCATGGAGGGGCTGTCCACCACGGAGCTGACGTTGAGGAAGACGGCGTAGGCGCGGTAGGCGCTGAGCATCTGGGTGTAGGTGAGGCTGCCACGCACGTGCGAGTCCCACGGAGGCGGGAACTGGTAGGTGTCGTCGCCGCCGAGGTACCGGGAGAAGATGTCCAGCCCGCGGGGCAGGCGTGCCGAGACGTCGTGGGCGCCGCCCAGAACGATCTCCATCTGCTCGCGCCGCTCGGGGTACTTGTGAGCGAAGTAGGTGCCGGCGAAGGCGACATCCCTCAGGGGCGCGGGGCGACCCTCCTCGTCCAGCAGGCGGATCGGGTTGTGGATCGCGGGCTGGGCGGCGAAGGGCAGGATCCCGATGCGGTCATGTCCCAGGTCACGCCGGTAGTGCTCCACCATCGCCTCATCGGTGGTGAAGACCCAGTCGAAGAGGCGGGCGGTCTCGATGGCCTCGTCGTAGTGGGCGGGATCCTCCTTGTTCCAGAAGACCGTCGGCACTCCTCGGTCCCGCAGTGCGGTGACCATGTCCCTCAGGTGGCCCGAGGGTCCCTGGGAGCCGATGACCTGGAAGCGCCAGGCGTCGTCGTTGCCGTGCCAGGCGGACTCCACGAAGAGCAGGTCGATGGGGGTCTGCTCGACCTGCTCGCGCCAGCCGGTGGGGGTCAGGGGCACCGAGCGCCACTCGTAGCCCAGGGCGAGCGCCGTGAACTCGTCGGCGATCACCCCGACGGTCACGTCGTGACGGGGCCCGGTCTCCTGCGGTGAGGGCAGCGGCCAGTCCGGTAGGAGCGTCCGGTCCCGCCGCCTGGAGGCCCACTGGCGGGGGCGGGCCCAGGCGGTGGCCCGACGACGGCGCAGGTGCTCACGCAGCCCCGTCAGCCCCGAGTGGCGCAGGTGCCACAGGGCTCGCCGCAGCTCGGGGGCGGGTCGGTGCGTCATGCGAGCTTCCCTCGCGAGGCCGCCCGCTTGCGCCGCCGCCTCTTGGAAGCCGTCTTCCCCTGGGGCTGCTGGTGGAGTGCCTCGGGGCCGAGCACTGCCGCCAGGGTGTCCCGCAGTGAGCGCGCGTTGTGCTCGGTGACGTCGAAGTCTCCGTGGGCGAGGCGGGGCTCGGCCAGTGCCGAGCGGATCGCCTGGGCGATGTCCTGGGGAGAGGTGCCGCTCAGAACCCCGTATCCGAGGTCGACCAGCTCCCGGTTGCCCGGAAGGTCTGAGGCCACGACCCCGGTTCCCAGTGTCATCGCCTCCAGCAGGGTGACCGGCTGCCCCTCGTGCAGGGAGGGCAGGACGAAAAGGTCGGCTCCGCCCAGGACCGGGAACGGGTTGTCCATCTGTCCCAGCAGCGCGACGTGCCCGGACAGGCCCAGGGAGTCGATCCTGGCCCGCAGCGTCGCCTCGAGCACCCCGGAGCCGACGATCGCCAGGCCGACGTTCAGTCCCTGAGCGCCGCCGTCCTCGGTGCCGTCCTGCTTGCGCAGAAGGGCGAGCGCCTCGATGAGAGCCGCCTGGTTCTTCTCCATCGACATCCGCCCCATGGTGGCAAGGACGATGTCGTGCTCGTCCTTCAGCGCGGTGAAGGCCTCGGGGGCGGGTGCCTGCGCCCCGAGGCGGACCCGCTCGACGTTAAGGAGATTGCGGGCAGAGAGCTGGTGCTGGGTGAGGTCGATGCCCAGGCCGGCCAGCCCGCTGCGGTTGTGGCGGGCCAGTCCCGGGCTGACGGCGACGACGGCGTCGACGGCGCTGTAGAGGGTGAAGACGCGCTTGAGGCCCGGGTACTTGTCCCGGTACTCGTTGTCCATCTGGTTGTGCTGGTAGCAGGAGGTGCGCGATCCGCGACGACCCCAGGCCGCGATGAGCGAGACCCAGGTCTCGGCGTAGCCGTCGTACTCGATGGCGGCATCGGGCACGAAGTCGCCCAGGATGCGGCGCGTCTCGCGCTCGTAGTAGGCCCAGTAGCAGTCCCAGAAGCTCTGCGAGGTGAAGGCCTCGGGGTGCCGGGCGAAGTCGTTGACGCAGGCCCGTTCGTGGATGCGCCAGGGAGCGGCCCCGGGCTTGCAGATGACGTGGACGTGGCGGGGCAGGCATCGGAAGATCTCCTGACGGTCCTCGTTGTTGCGCAGGACGGAGGGCTCAACGATGAGGTTGACCGAGTAGAGGTCCGGATCGAGCGCCTCCAGGAGGGCCAGGAGGGCGGAGGCGATCCCATTGGGGATCATGGAGGCGTGGAACAGGAGGGTGCGGCGCCTGCGGGAATCGTCGCCGGACGCGGGCTCAAGGGCGTGGTCCCTGATGATGGCCCGACGTCCGTGGTCGAGGTCGTCGTCGAAGAAGGCTCGGGCCAGGCGCGACGAGGCCTGTCCGTCCTCGTAGGGGCAGTACCGGTCGAGGGCCTTCTGGGGCGCGATCCCCTCCCCAGCCAGGGCACGCCCGATGGCTGAGGCCAGCTCAGCGCGGTCATAGCAGGCCAGCCCGGGGACCTCCTCGGGATCGAGGTACAGGCCCCGCTCGGCCCGGTACTCCTCGATGTCGTGCATGTAGAGCACGATGGGGCGCTTCTGGGGCAGGAAGTCGAAGAGGATCGAGGAGTAGTCAGTCACCAGGACGTCAACGGCGGCCAGCAGCTCATTGGTGTCGATGTCCTTGGGGACGACGCTCACCGGCAGATCGACGCCGGCCAGCAGCTTCTCGGACAGACGGTGGGCGCGGTAGACCACGAGCACGTCGTCACGGGAGGCCATGGCGGTCAGGTCGGCGACCAGGGCCTCACGGTCCAGCTCCCGCTTGCTGACCCCGCCGCGCCAGGTGGGGGCGAACAGGACCAGACGGCGCTCATCGTCCTCAGCCAGTCCCAGGCGACCTCGCAGCGCCGTGCGCTCCTGGGCGCTCATCGTCAGCGAGGTGTCCAGTCGGGGGGAGCCGGCGACGATGGTGCGGCCCCGGTAGACGTCGAGCAGATCATGGTCCTCGACCAGCGCCCATCGGGTGAGCTCATTGGGCGCCATGAGCGTGGTGCTCAGCTGGAAGTTGCGTTGCAGGTTCTCGTAGTCGAGCAGACCTCCCCGCATGGACCGCCCCAGGGTCTTGAAGGGAGTGCCGTGCCAGGTGTTGAGGTAGCGCTGCTCGCGGCGGCGCACAAAGTAGGGGGCGAAGGAGACGTTGTTGACGAGGTACCCGGCGGTGGCGAGGTACTGCATGTACTCGGTGCTGTGCAGGGGGACGAAGACGACGTTGCGACGCCCCAGCAGATCCGCGGGGATGGCACCGAGGTCATTGACGGCCCACACGTGCAATAGGTGGGAGTACTCCGGCCGGTCCACCATCCACCGGAAGATGGCCAGGGGGTGACAGCCGATCGAGGCGCCGTGGTTGGACTCCCACAGCACCAGGTGGGGGCTGACGGGAAGGACCTCCAGGGCCTCGGCGTAGCGGATGTTGCGGGCGGCTGTCGCGGTGCGTCCATAGGCCCGCGGGTCCAGCCCGTCCTTGCAGCCGAACTCCTCGGCCTGCTCGAGGATCTCGCAGGCGAGCTCCACCTGCCCGGCGTCCTGGGCCAGCTGGGCCAGGACCAGGCGGTGGTTCCGGTCCCCCTTGAGAACCAGCGGGAGGATATGCCGGATGGACTGAGCGGCAGCCTGCGCTGCGGCGGGCGGGATCACCTCACCGGCGCCGGGATCACCCGCGGGGTTATGGGAGCTGAGAGCCTCGTGAAGGCCGAGCATGACATCGCCGATGGTGGACTCGACCAGATCCTCCGGCCGCTGCCGAGGCGGGGGTGTGCTCTTCGCGCGGACCAGGTCGAGGAAGCCCGTGCTGGCCAGCTGCTTGGACACCGATGCCAGCCCGCGCGGAGCCGGCCCCAGGTAGGCCCAGAAGGAGGCCAGCGCCTCGTCGTAGCGTCCCAGCCTTGCCAGGCAGACCCCACGGCGATAGTTCCACCAGCTGCGTGCGGGCTTCTTGAGCGTCCGCAGGGCCTCCTGGTACGAGCGCTCCGCGGTGGCGAGGTCGCCGACACGTTCCGAGGCGAGTCCCAGCTTGTAAAGAGTGTTCCCGTTGCCGGTGTCCAGTGAGGCGGCCAGGGCGTACTGTCCTTGTGCCCGCTCGTGCTCGCGCAGACGGTCCAGGCAGTAGGCCAGCTCGTAGGCCCGCTCCACCCTCGACATCCCCTCGCCCGGGTAGATCTCGAAGAGCTCGGCCGCCAGCCTCCAGTCGCCCCGGGAGCACGCGAACTGGGCCGGCCCCTTGCTGCAGGCCTTTCCTCCGGCGGCCTTGCAGGCGGCGGCGAAGCTGGCGGCGGCGGAGGCCCGATCACCCTCACGGTGGGCGATGACCCCCTGCTCGAAGAGCTCCTGCGCGCTGAGCTCATCGATGTCGGCCAGGGCGTCCAGGGTGCACCTGGCCGGCCCGTTGAGCCCCAGGTGAAGCTGAGCCTGAAGGAGCTTGCGCAGCCAGGCGGCGTCGTTCTCGTGCTCCGGCAGTCCGGAGAGCAGAACCTCCAGGCGCTGCCACTGCGGGGTGCTCGCGGGCAGGCAGGCGAGCAGGTTCTCCGAGTAGCGCCGGTCCCGCACCCCCGAGGAGAGGGCGCGTGAGAAGAAGACGGAGGCCCCTTCTGGGTCATCCTGTCGCTTGAGGAGGCAGCCGGCACGGTAGAAGGCCTCTCCACAGGAGGGGTCGCGGTCGGCCACCTCGGTATAGGTTCTCAAGGCCGCCTCGAACCGTTCCTGACGCTCTGCGATGACCCCCAGCCGCAACCGGCTGGCCGTGTCGTGGCCGCTCTCAGAGAGCTTTTCATACAGACGCTTGGCCTCGGCCAGGTTACCGTCCTCGTACTCCCTGGCGGCGGCATAGCGCACCAGCCGGGTGGTGGCCGGCAGCTGCAGGCGGCCGGAAACAGCACGCCCCATTTTTCTGAGAACAGCATCCTTACTCATGATGGTCGCCCTTATTTCAGTATGAACATTACGCGTATTTAATCCTGCGCCAGTTGACACAGCATGCAGCGAGCCTCGACCCGGACCTCCGCCCGGCCCTGGATACAGCCCGCACAGCGAGTCGCCGCTCAGCGCACCACTCAGCCCAGGCGCATATCACTCTTGATCCGAGTCGTTGAGACCTCGGGAGTCCGCGGGAGGTAGACGACCTCACACAGACCCTTGAGCTGGTCGTCGAACTCGCCGTTCCAGTCGTCCCCCATGACGAAGACATCAATACCGTATTTGGCGATATCCTCGGTCTTCTGCCCCCAGGTCAGCTCGGGCACCACGAGATCGACATACCGGATGGCCTCGAGCATCACCTTGCGCTCCTCGTAGGAGAAGTAGGCCTGCTTACCCTTTCCGGCATTGAACTCATCACTGGACAGCGCCACCATCAGGAAGTCCCCCAGCGCTCGCGCACGCTTCAGCAACGCAATATGACCATAGTGGAGCAGGTCATATGTGCCATAGGTAATCACGCGCTTCATGGGGTCACTTCCTGATTGGACGTTCGAGGCTCGCCCTCAACAACACTCCGGACAAACCACCGTGATTATTCCCCACCCCGAGAACCAATATCGAAGATGTCATAGAATCGATGCGATACCGATATGCCGCCGAAATACCCGATGTTCGCCGTCGAATATCACAGAGAGTTCCGCCTCACCTTTCTCTCCGCCTCACACTCTCGCCACAATTATTCTTTCCAGTTCTTTTGAGAGGCGGTGTTCATCCGCCCTTCCGGTCACTTATCAACTCAGGAAACGAGCGATCCATCCCCGGATCCACGTGAGGTTGTCCAGGATCGGCGCGGGATCCACCTCCCGTGGGGAGCAGCGCCCCTCAGCGGCGTCGATACTGCCGAGGAGCCGCTGCAGGTGGGATGTGAGCTCATCGTGGTCGACGGCGACCGGCAGTCCCGAGCCCAGGGGCCAGTCACCGTACAGGCCCCTTTCGACATCTCGGTAGGAGGCCAGGTCGGGTGTATAGACCACTGCAGGTTTCCCGGTCAGAGCGAAGTCGAAGAAGATGCTCGAGTAGTCCGAGACCAGGATGTCGGCCGCCAGCATGAGCTCCTCGACACTCGGGTACCCACTGACATCGATCATCCCTGGGACGCATCCGCCCCGGTTCATGTGGTGGCTGCGCATGAGGACCACCGCATCGAGGAGCTCAGCCAGACGAGGCCCGTCCAGCTCCCCCACAGGCCCCGGCCCGTGCACGGTGGCGCAGCCGGCTGCACCCGTCGAGGGCCGCAGGCTCTCGCGCCAGGTCGGGGCGTAGAGAATGACCGGCTTTACCGGAGCGATACCGAGCTCGTGGCGCACCCGTCGCCGTACTTCAGCGCCTCCGAGCAGCCTCACGTTGCGGGGGTACTCCCCCACCCGAACAGGCCCGCGGTATCCCAGTGCCTGCTGAAGGCGCCGAGCGGCCTGCGGGCTCTGGGCGAGCAGCAGGTCCCACTGGGGGACCTGGCGGTCCATGAGTCGCCGGTATCTCAGGGTGACGGCTTTCGGCGCGTCGTGCAGCAGCTTCTTGATCGGAGTGCCGTGCCAGGTCTGGAGCAGGTGCTGGCCCTCACGCTTGGAGAACCAGGAGGGGAGGTGGTCGTTGGTGACGATGACACGTGAGGTGCGCAGCGCCTCCACCCACTGCGGGGATCCGACGACGACGGGGCGTGCGCCCGTCGGCACGCGAACCGTCCCGTCGACAACCGACCACCACAGGGGCGCCCCCACGCCGTGGGTCGCCAGGTCCTCGCAGATGGCGGCCGGGTTGTCTCCCCCGCTGCGGCCACCGAAGGACTCCAGGAACACTCCCGGTCTCAGGGGGCCCGCCTCGCTCTCGATGAGGAGCCGGTGGCCCCGTCGTGAGCGTTCGCCAGGAGTCAGCGGGGGGATGACAGCGACGGCCACGGAGCCGTCCGTGCGGGTGAGGATTCTCGCGCGGCGCGCCGGGCGCCCGGCATCCGCCCCGGTGACATCGCCATCGGGTTCCGCCACGCAGCTAGTGGCCGCCGCGGCGATGGGGACCTCTGTGGCCGGACCGTCGATCCCCTCCCCGGCCAGGCAGGCCCCCTCGACCTTACGATCGGGCTCGTCCTGCGATACGGCACTCCAGCTCAGCGGGTAAGTCGCCAGCTCGACGCCGGGATCAGCCAGATCGATGCACGCCGACCAGCCATCACCAGGACCCAGGACGGCCGGCACCGTCATCGCCTGAGCCTCGGCGGCCCTGCCGCCCAGGACGATATCCAGCCCATCCGGGGCCGGCGCCACCGTTCCGCTCAGCTCCAGCGTTGCGTCAGTGCCCAGGCGCGCGCAGAGGAGCACGACGTCGATCTCCCCGCCGGGCCGAGCCTCGCTCCCCCGGATCCCGCTCGGCGCCGGAGCGACCTGGAGCAGCCCCCGCTGACCGCGCGCCTCCAGATGCTGCCCGGTCTCCGGCGGCGCCGGGCACCTCCTGCTGGAGCCGGCCGGTTGCGGCATCCATGCCCGCACCTCTCGCCCGGCAACGCGGGTCACCACCCGGAACCAGGAGGGGCGGCGACCCGTTTCGACCTGTAGACGCACCACGATCCCCGAGGTGAGGTAGGAGCGCCACGGGTCGCCGGCCTCCAGGTCGGCTCGGGGCGCCTCACAGCGATCAGCCTGGGCGCGGCCTCGAACTCGTCCGGTCTCATCGACCACCTCGACGGTCGGGCGGTCGGTCATGCCTGGGTCGAGCCCCCAGACCCAGGCGCATCCGCGTACCTCCAGGGTCCTGGGGCCCAGCCAGCGCACCATGTCGACACCGATGTGCAGTCTTAAGTCGACGTCTCGGATCTCGGCGAGTCGGCGGGGCGCCGTGATTCCTTCCAGAAGGGCATGCTCGGGGCGCACGGTGTCCGCCTCGATGGTCAGGGGAAGGTGGCCCAGGTCCTCACAGCGTCTGCCGATCAGCTCCTCGAGCTCCACGGCACCGGCAGGCTCGTCCTGGATGAGGAGCCACAGCACGAGTCGGTCGAGCAGCCCGATCGCCTCCCACACGAGGTCGTCGGCGTCGGCGAGCGCCCTTCTCGCGGTGCGGCGCAGCCTGCCGGCGAGGTCGGGCCCCTCCCGGTGCGCAACCTCAGCCAGACGAACCAGGTCCTGACTCAGGCGTCCGACGACCAGGCGCCGACGCACCGCCTCCGGAGCGTCGGCGGCCAGCTGCGCCAAGGCGTCCACCTCCGCCAGGAGGCCGCCGGGATCCGTGTCCGCGCTGAGGCCACGGGCCGCGGAGCCCGCGCGCCAGGTGTAGACCTCCTCATCCAGGATGTCCATCCGGGTTGCGGCCAGAAGCACCGCGAGAGTCCTGGCGGGCAGTGACACAGTGGGGGCGCGGAGTGCACCGGGCCGTCTCTGCGATACCCACAGGCTTCGGCGTGCCATGACGGCGCCGGCCACCAGCTCCTCAGCCGCCTCGGGCACCCGAGCCAGCGGCTGCGCGAGGCGAGGCGCGCGGGGAGGTACCGGCCCCGGCCCGGCCCCGGTTGCCGGTGTCAAGGACCGCGAGCGCGCGACGACGACGTCGGAGCCCGACTGCTCCAGGCACTCAATCATCGACTGGCAGGCACCGCCGACAAGTCCGTCCCCGCCGTCAACAACGGTGACCAGGCTCCCCTTGGCTCGTTTCAGGGCGGTATCCAGCCAGCCATTCGGGCCAGCGCCCCGGTGATCGTCCCGGCCGCAGGACACGACCCGGACGCGCCGGTCCCTGGCGGACAGGCCGGTGGCCACCTGCTCACCGGAGCTCAGCGCATCGGCCCCCGGCCCGACGACGACCAGGACCTCCAGGTCCCTGAAGGTCTGGTTGAGTACGGAGCGGATGGCCCCTTCCACGTGAGGACCGGTCCCGGCCGCCCGGACGATGACGCTGAGTCGGGGCCGGTGCACGCCGCGCACAGCGGCACCGATGAGACGTCTTAGACGCCTGCCGCCCATGTCCTTCTACCCTGTCAGCTCGGGAGCTCGGGCGCGCCAGAGCCCCGTGGCGTCGATGACGCTGCGCCCCTCGAGCAGATGCGGATCGAGGTCGGCGAACTCCTGGTGGGCAACCAGCACTGCCACGACATCAGCCTGCTCGACGGCCTGCCGCCACCCGGTCAGCCGCACGTTGTCCCACCGTGCCAAGGACGCCGGGAGCTCCGTGGCGTGCGGTTCGGCCACCAGGACCCGGGCATGGGGCGCGGCGGCGGCCACCTGCTCGGTGATCGCAAGCGCCGGCGACTGGCGCAGATCATCGACATCGGCCTTGAAGGTCAGGCCGAGCACCGCCACGGTCGGCGAGGACACGGGCTCCATCGCCTCAAGGATGCGTCCGATGTAGTGGGCCGGCCGGGAGTCATTGACCTGGCGGGCGGTGCGGATGAGCCTGGTCTCCTCCGGAGCGCTGGACACCAGGAACCAGGGGTCCACGGCGATGCAGTGGCCGCCCACGCCGGGGCCCGGCTGCAGAATGCTCACCCGCGGGTGGCGGTTGGCCAGGTCGACGAGCTCCCAGACATCCACCCCGACCCGCTCGCAGACGAGGGCCAGCTCGTTGGCGAAGGCGATGTTGAGGTCGCGGAAGGAGTTCTCCGTCAGCTTGGTCATCTCGGCGGTGGTGGCGTCGGTCAGGACCAGCTCGCCGGCGCAGAAGGTGGCGTACAGGTCTCTGGCCAGGTGTGAGGCCTGGGGGGTCAGGCCGCCGATGACCCGGGAGTTGGTCACCATCTCCGTCATGATGCGCCCGGGCAGCACGCGTTCGGGGCAGTAGGACAGATGCACCTGGGGCCGAGAGCCGCTGCCGTCCGTTGACAGGTCCGGGCGCATCGAGCCGATCGCCTCAGCCAGGGCCCGAGTGGTGCCGGGCGGGCAGGTCGACTCCAGGACGATGAGCTCTCCGCCTGTCAGACGGGGTGCGATCTGCCTGGTGGCGGCCTCCACCAGGGACAGATCGGCCACATGGTCCGGGCCCATCGAGGGGGTCGGCACCGCGATGATGTAGGTCCGCGCCGAGGGCGTCTCCATCTGGGCGCGCAGGCGGCCGGCCTCGACCTGTTCGGCCAGGACGGTGGCCAGTCCCTCCTCGAGAAAGGGAAGCTCTCCGCGGTTGACGGCCTCGACACGTTCCCGGACCCGGTCCACGCCGACGACGTCGAGCCCGGCGCGGGCCAGGACCGCTGCCGTGGGCAGGCCGATGTACCCCAGCCCGATGACTGCGACGTCGGCTACTTCAACAGTGTCAGTCATAAGTCTCCATGCATCTGTTCGCGTCCCCGAGGAGCTCCCCGGGGACGCCGCTCCGTGAGCCACGTGTCCGTACCTCTAGTTCACCGTGGCGGGAAGCAGCTCGACGGCGTCGGGGTGCTCGGTGAGGTAGGCGCTCACCCGGTCCTCGGCGAAGGCCTTGAACAAGGGGGCGTCCGCGTCGGCGTCGAGCGTGACGATGGACTGCCCGTCCGCGGAGGTTCCCGTACCGGCGGTCGGCACGGTCATGAAGGCGATGTCGTTGCTGTGGAGGTGGCGCGTCTCCAGGGCCAGGGACTGCATCTGGTTGAGCGTGAAGGACTCGTCCACGGCGACTGTCCGCGATGCGGTCTTGAGGAAGGAGTACAGCGCCGTGGGACTGCTCAGGGTGCCGTTGGTCAGGACCCTGCTCACGATGGAGCGCATCCAGGTCTGCTGGCGCTTGACACGGTCGAAGTCCCCGTTGGGCAGAGAGGAGCGCTCGCGGGTGTAGGCCAGGGCCTGTTGCCCGTTGAGTACCTGAGCCCCTGCACCAAGCTCCTTGCCGGCGAGTGTCTGAGGCGTCTTGAGATTGACTCGCACTCCACCGATCTCGTCGGTCAGCGCGACGAAGGACTCGAAGTTCGCCACCGCGAAGTGGTCGATGTGGATGCCGGTGAGGTTCTCCACGGTGTGGATCGTCAGCGAGGGCCCCCCGTAGGAGTAGGCGGCGTTGATCTTGCCCTGGCCGTGACCAGGAATCTCCACCCATGAGTCACGGGGGATCGACATGACTGAGACCGTCTTCCGGTCTCCGCTGACCTGAACGATCATGATCGCGTCCGTGCGCTGGGCCCCCTCCTTCCACTGGGAGGGGTCGGAGGCGGAGGTGCGTGAGTCGGTCCCCAGGACCAGGATGTTGACGGCCGGCTCCTCGCCCGCGGCCACCTTCTGCTGCGGGGCCCGCGTGGGAATGCCCGCGAAGGGATCGGCGATGAACTCCATGCCGGAGGCGATGGAGTGTCGCACCCACAGGGCCAGGCCTCCTGTGGCCAGGGTCAGAACCAGGAAGATCGCCAGGACACTGAGAAGGGCGATCCTCCATCCTCGTCCGGGACGGCGCAGAGCGCTACCTGCGCTGCGCGCCGAGGTCGTGTCGGCCCCTGACGAGGCTGCTTCAGCATCACCCTTTTCAATCGGACTGCTTTCGGGTTCTGGTAGGAGGGACTGCGTCATGGGCCAATGGCACCACATATTTCTCGAGCGTTTTGCCCGGAACCTCCTTGTGTTAGGAATTCCGGGCAAAATGCTCATGAAATGAGATGCAACTGAGACCGCCGCAATCTCCCTGTCATCATTTCACATCACATAAACAATATCTTTCTGGACGTTCAGAATGAATATCGTCAGTGGTTTTATGAACGAGGAGGCACAAGCTGATACATCCACCCGTAGGGGTCCTCGGCGCGGCCGGTCTGAATGGCGGTGAGCCGGTCGTGAATCTGCCGGGTGACCTCACTGCCCTCGATGCGGGCGTCGAAGCCCTCGCCCTTGAGATGCCCCAGAGGCACGACGACGGCGGCGGTCCCACAGGCGAAGACCTCACTGACTCGGCCCGACTCGATGTCTGCAAGCAGTCCCTGCAGGCTGATGGTCTCCTCCACGACGTTGCGCCCGGATTCGCGCAGCAGGCGGATGATGGCGCTGCGAGTGCAGCCCTCGAGGATCGTCCCGGTCAGGCGCGGTGTGCGCACGGTCCCGTCGGCGTCGACGACCATGAGGTTCATGCCGCCGAGCTCCTCGATGTTCTCCTGCGAGACGTCGTCGAGGAAGCAGACCTGGTCGCAGCCCTGCGCGTAGGCCTCCTGCTGGGGAAGCAGGGAGGAGGCGTAGTTGCCTCCGGTCTTGGCCGCCCCGGTCCCTCCACGCCCGGCACGGTGGTACTCGGTGGTCACCCAGATGGAGACGGGCTCCAAGCCGTGAGGGAAGTAGGAGCCGGCGGGAGAGGCGATGACGTAGTAGTCCACCACAGCGGCGGGGCGCACGCCCAGGAAGGCCTCGGAGGCGAAGGCGAAGGGACGCAGGTAGAGGGACTCACCCTCACCTGAGGGCACCCAGGCGGCGTCGGCGCGCACCAGATCCACCAGGGAGGCCACGAAGTCCTCCTCCGCCAGCTCAGGCAGAGCCATGCGCCGGGCGGAGGCGTTGAGGCGCGCCGCGTTGTAGCGGGGGCGGAAGGTCCACACCGATCCGTCCTCGTGCCGGTAGGCCTTGATGCCCTCGAAGACCTCCTGGCCGTAGTGGAGCACAGCGGCGGCCGGGGACAGGCTGAGGCTGCCATAGGGAATGACGCCATAGTCGCCCCACCCCTCGCCCTGCCTCCAGCGGGCGTGAGCCATATGGTCGGTGAAGGCGTTACCGAAGTGGAGACTCCTCAGGACCGCTGCCCGTTCGTCCTCGGCGACAGGTGAGGGGTTGGCGGTCAAGGGGAATCGACCGGCGAGCGCATCGGCCTGCGGGACGGGGACCTCGGCGGCGCGAGCCAAGGAGGTGGATGCGAAGTCGGTTGAGGTGGCGTCTGTCTCGGGCATAGGTCCACCCTACCGCCGAGGCCACAACTCGGACACGGCCTTCCCATATGCTGGCGGGCGGGCGGCCGCAGAGCTAGGTTCCGGCCATGACTTCCGTTCAGCGCCCCTCGGTCAGTACTCGCCGAATGGGCGCACGAGTCCGGTTCACCCGGGCGGCGGTGGCCGGCACAGTCCTCCTGACCGGGGTGAACGGATGCGCGCAGGTGGACCTGGATCAGCTCGCCGGGTCGGTGTCGGGGCCCGCCTCTCCGTCCGCGGCACCACAGTCCTCAACGGCTCCACCCCGGATGGTGATGCCCACCTCGCTGCCGACCACCCAGGCCACGGCTGCGGCCGCACTCACGGTCAGCTTCCCGGACCTTCCCGGATACACCGCCTCCACCACGGCCCCGCCCTCCACGAGCGCCGCGCACGGGAGCACCGCCCCTACCGGACCCGCGACGTCGTCAACCCCAGAGGCATCCTGGTCGCGCTCCTATGCCTCGGCCTCCTCCGGATGCCAGGTGAGCGCCGAGGTGACCAGCGCAGCGGCGCTGCTCGTCGCCGGTGGCGACGACCGCGCTCTGTCCGAGCACTGGTCCGCCTCCTTGGCGGGGACCTACCCGGACTACCGGCAAACCAGCCAAGAGGAGCTCACGGCGACGAACCGCTCGACCCCCTATGCCGGTATCGCCACCGCCTTCAGCGCCAGCCTCCGCGGTTCCCGGGTCGCGGGGAGGTCCTTCGTGCGGGTGTGGTCGGCCGACGGCGCAGCCGTGTCAGTGACCCAGGTCTGTCAGCAGGGGGTCTTCGACGAGGCGCCGTGGGACGCCGTCCTTCGCGGCGTCGCCGTGGACGGCCTGTCGGGTCAGTCCCGCTGGCCCACGAAGGTGGTACCCGGTTCTGAGACCCCGACCGCCTCCGCCACCGGATGAGCCCGCCTCATCACAGTTCCTGAGACTGCCCCCCTCAAGAAGGCGGTCCCTGGGCCGGTTCAGCGAAGTCCTGGGGATCCGATGGCTCGGCGTCGGACGGGGCGCCGACCTGAGCGGGGGACTCGGGCTCCCCCTCCCCCGGCCGATCCACCTCTGCAGACTCGCCGTCCCCTCTCCCGCTTGGAGCTCCTGTCGGCCTCTCCTCCCCGGCCGCAGGCACCTGGTCCTGGCCGGTTGAGGAGCGCCGGGCCGAGACCGCGGACTCGGCCGCAGCCACGGCGTGACGAAGGTTGGAGAGCGCCGTCGTGATCGCCTCGACGTCCTCGCCCTGCATTGCCTGGTCGAGCGCTGATCTCGCGACCTCGAGGCCGGTGGACTCGGCCTGGCTCAGGTCGCTCGCCACTGCTCCGACCCTGGTGGCCAGCGTCGCGGCCTCCGCGGCGGCATCACTCCGGACCCGGGAGACCGACTGGGCTCCCGTGATGGCGGAGCGTTGATCCGCTGCCGCCACCGCGGTCGCCTGGAAGGCCCGTCCCCGCGATCGGGTGGCGTACGAGTCCGCCTCAGCCAGGAAGGCGGACATCTCGGAGTCGGTCAGTGGGGCGTCGGTCAGGACCTCGCACCCGCACAGGCCGGCGAGGCCGGCGAGCAGGAGGCATGCGGCTGTCTGACGTCGGGGACCGAGTAACGACATACTCGGAATGTAACGACCCGCTCGCGTACTGCGATCACGCTCCGGACACGAAGAGGGCCGTGGGGTCTCAAAGCGATGACGTATCGGCCCCGGCCGCCACTGCCTCGGCGATGGCGTCACCGATCTGGCTGGTGGAGCGCTGGGCGCCACCGCGCCGAGTGGCCATGTCCGCAGTGACTCCGGCCTCGACCTTCGCCGCGGCCTCGGGCAGCCCAAGGTGGTCGAGCATGAGGGCCACCGCGCTGATCGTGGCGGTCGGGTCCGCCTTGCCCTGACCGGCGATGTCCGGGGCCGAGCCGTGGACGGGCTCGAACATGGAGGGGAAGGCCCTCTCGGGATTGATGTTGCCCGAGGCCGACAGTCCGATGCCGCCGGTCACGGCGCCGGCCTCATCGGTGAGGATGTCGCCGAAGAGGTTGTCGGTGACGATGACGTCGAAGCGGCCGGGGTCGGTCACCATGTAGATGGTGGCGGCGTCCACGTGGCAGTAGTCGACGGCGACTTCGGGGTACTCGGTGCCGACGGCCTCCACGGTGCGCCGCCACAGGTCGCCGGCGTGGACGAGCACGTTGTGCTTGTGGACGAGGGTGAGGTGCTTGGCCGCCCTGGCCCGGGCCTTGGCGAAGGCGTAGCGGACCAGGCGCTCCACACCGTAGGCCGTGTTGACGCTGACCTCGGTGGCGATCTCGTGCGCCGTGCCCTGGCGCACGACGCCGCCGTTACCGCAGTAGAGGCCCTCGGTGCCCTCACGCACGACGACGAAGTCGATGTCGCCGGGATCGGCCAACGGCGTCGGCACGCCCGGGTAGTACACCGAGGGACGCAGGTTGACGTAGTGGTCCAGGGCGAAGCGCAGGCGCAGAAGCAGACCGCGCTCGAGCACGCCGGAGGGGACGGAGGGATCGCCGACGGCTCCCAGCAGGATGGCGTCATGGGTCTTGATGGCCTCAAGATCCTCGTCGGTGAGGGTCTGGCCGGTGCGGTGCCAGCGCTCGGCCCCCAGGTCGAAGGTGGTGGGACGGACCGCGACCCCGGTTCCCTCCAGCGCTCGCTCGAGGACCTTGAGACCTTCGGGGACGACCTCCTTACCGATGCCGTCACCCGGGATTACTGCCAGCTTGATGGTCTGCGTCATGAGGCCACCTTAGGGCAGGATCAGGATGCGAGACAAAGAGTCCGCATGACGGAAGTGCACACTCGCGTCTCGACCATCGGTCGGTTAGTCTGTTTCCGACGTACCAAGGAGGAGCCATGCCGCGCATCCACCGCCCTGCCGCGCAACGTCGCGAGGAGATTCTCGACGCCGCCCACACCCTGTTCACCACCAAGGGCTTTCAACCCACGACCATGGAGGACATCCTGAGGATCGTGGGCATCGCCAAGGGGACGCTCTACTACCACTTCCCCAGCAAGGAGCAGATCCTCAAGGCCCTGGTCCTGCGCATCGTCCACCAGGTCGAGCAGCAGGCCCGCGCGATCGCCGCCTCACCGGCCCCGGCGGCCGACAAGCTCGCAGCGATCATGAGCGCGATGAGGCTGGTGGACACCGAGACCGAGCTCGTCGACCAGTTCCACGCGCCGGGCAACGCGGAGTTCCACCTGCTGTCCATCACAGCGATGATCGAGCACCTCACCCCGGTCCTGGCCGAGGTCATCACCCAGGGGGTGGCCGAGGGGACCTTCACCACCGAGCGCCCCCATGACGTCATCGAGCTGCTGCTGAGCGCCTCGGGCATCCTCCTGGACCAGGACATCATGAAGTCCAGCCCCGCTGAGCTCGCCCGCCGCCAGGAGACTCTCATCTGGGCCAGTGAGACCCTCCTAGGTGCCGAGCCCGGCAGCCTCGACTTCCTGACGAAGGCGGAGCCATGAAGCACGTCGGGCTGCTGGTCCTGGGCTCCTTCATCAACTCGCTGGGAACGGGTCTGAGCGCCTTCGGCCTGGCCGTCGTCATACTGCGCGCCTACGGGACGGCCTCCTCGGTGGCAGCCGTCCAGATGAGCGCCTTCGCCCCCATTGTTCTTCTGGCACCCCTGGCCGGGGTCCTCGCAGACCGCTACGACCGCCGCCTGATGATGATGATCGGTGACGCCGGCTCGATTCTCGGGCTGGGCGTCATCCTGGCGGCCCTGTCCTCGCCCCGGCCCTCCTTGGGCTGGATCTGCGCAGGAGCCGTCATCTCCTCCTGCCTGGCGGCCCTGACCGAGCCGGCGCTGCGGGCCAGCGTCACCGACCTGGTGACCGAGGAGGACTACGTGCGCTCCTCCGGTCTGCTCCAGCTCGCCTCTGCCGCCAAGTACCTGCTGGCGCCGGCCGCGGCGGGGTTCCTCATGCCTCTTGTCGGCCCCCGGGGTCTCGTCCTGCTGGACGCCAGCACCTGCCTGGTCACGGTGGCATGCACCATGACAGTGCGCCAGGCTCTGGCAGCCGGTGCCTCGCAACGCGCAGCATCCCAGCCAGGTGACGACCGCGACGTCATGGCGGGCTGGAGGACCATCATCGCCTCCCCCGGCCTGCGCGCCCTCGTAGTCCTCATGACGCTGGCGACCCTCGCCATCGGAGTCATCCAGGTTCTCATCAAGCCGATTCTCCTGCCCACCGTGAGCACCGCCGAGATGGGGGTGGTCGAGACAGTGGCCGCCACCGGCATGCTCGTGGGCGCCGCCCTGGTCACGGCCTGGAAGAGTGCCCGGCCCACGACGCTGCTTGCCGCAGGGCTGGCCGGAACCGGCGCCGCCATGGCACTGGTCCCCCTGGGGCCGGGCGCCTGGTGGGTGGCCGCCTGCGGCTTCCTCACCTTCGCCTGCCTGCCCCTGTCCCAGGCAGGCGCGGAGGTCCTGGTGCGCACGCAGGTCGACAACACTCGGCAGGCACGCACCTGGGGCACGATCAGCCTGGTCACCCAGATGGGCTACCTGGTGGCCTACCTGTGCTCCGGAGTCCTGGTGGACCATGTGCTCCAGCCCCTGCTGGAGCCCGGACGGTCACTGTCCACCAGTGTGGGAGCCGTCGTCGGCATCGGCCCAGGACGCGGCGCCGCGCTGCTCGTGGGCCTTATGGGCGCGGTCATGGCCCTGGTGGCCCTCACCGTTCGTCTCCAGCGACGCCGGCTCACGTCGCCCCAGTAGTGCCGTCGCACGACATGGGCGGTGCCCCGATGACGTCAGGTCATCAGGGCACCGCCCATTGTCAACGGATCACAAGTCCTCAGCGGGCCACGGAGCCCTCGGTGTAGTCCTTGTCGACGTCGGCGCGCCAGGCGAACATGGAACGCACCTCGCGGCCGGTGGCCTCGATGGGGTGCGCCTCGCCCTCGGCCCGGAGCTTCTTGAACTCCGGAGCACCGGCGGCCTGGTCGTCCATGAAGCGCTTGGCAAAGGTGCCGTCCTGGATGTCGGACAGGACCTCCTTCATGTGCTCCTTGACCTCGGGGGTGATGACGCGCGGGCCGGAGACGTAGTCGCCGTACTCGGCGGTGTCGGAGCAGGACCAGCGCTGCTTGGAGATACCACCCTCGTTGATGAGGTCCACGATGAGCTTCATCTCGTGGCAGACCTCGAAGTAGGCCATCTCGGGCTGGTAGCCGGCCTCGACCAGGGTCTCGAAACCATACTGGATGAGCTTGGAGACACCGCCGCACAGGACCGACTGCTCACCGAAGAGGTCGGTCTCGGTCTCCTCGCGGAAGGTGGTCTTGATGGCGCCAGCGCGGGTACCGCCGATGGCCTTCGCGTAGGACAGGACGAGGTCCCAGGCGGTGCCGGTGGCGTCCTGCTCCACGCAGACGAGCACGGGCACGCCTCGGCCGGACTCGAACTCGCGGCGCACGGTGTGGCCGGGCCCCTTGGGGGCCACCATGACGACGTCGATGTCCGCGGACGGCTTGATGTAGCCGAAGTGGATGTTGAAGCCGTGGGAGAACAGCAGGGCGGAGCCGGCCTTGATGTTCGGCTCGATCTCCTCGCGGTAGAGGGTGGCCTGCACCTGGTCGGGGGCCAGGACGGTGACGACGTCGGCCCACGCCACGGCCTCGGCGATCGGCTTGACGGGCAGGCCCGCCTCCTCCGCCTTAGCCACGGAGGAGGAGCCCTCACGCAGGCCGACAACGACCTCCACGCCGGAGTCGCGCAGGTTCAGAGCGTGAGCGTGCCCCTGGGAACCGTAGCCGATGACGGCGACCTTCTTGGACTGGATGACGGACAGGTCGGCGTCGTCGTCGTAGAACTTCTCAGCTGCCATGATTGCTTCTCACTTCTCCTTGAGTTGATCGGTGATGGATCGTGGGCCGCGCGTGATCGCCACGGCACCGGACTGGACAATCTCTTTGACACCGTACGGCTGGAGAGCCGTCAGTAGAGCCTTGACCTTGGATTCTGAGCCGATGGTCTCAATGACCACCGACGTGGGGGCGACGTCCACGACGTGGGCGCGGAACAGGTCGACGACCTGGAGCACCGCCGTGCGGTTGGCGTCATCGGCGTGCACCTTGATGAGGTAGAGCTCGCGCTCGACCGAGGTGTCGGGGTCGAGCTCGACGATCTTGAGGACGTTGACCAGCTTGTTGAGCTGCTTGGTGACCTGCTCCATGGCCAGTCCCTCGGCGTCGGCGATCACCGTGATGCGCGAGATGTCCTCGTGCTCGGTGGGCCCCACGGCCAGGGAGTGGATGTTGAAGCCCCGGCGCGTGAACAGCGCCGAGACCCGGGTCAGGACGCCGGGCTTGTTCTCCACCAGGACGGACAGCGTGTGCTTCTCGCTCACGGCGCTCACTCCTCTTCCCACACCGGGCTCATGCCGCGGGCGTGCTGGATCTCGTCGTTGGACACCCCGGCCGCGACCATGGGCCACACCTGCGCGTCCGCGGAGACGATGAAGTCGACAACGACGGGGCGGTCGTTGATGGCATTGGCCTGGGCGATGACGTCGTCCAGGTCCTCCAGGCGCTCACACCGCAGCCCGACGGCCCCGTAGGCCTCGGCCATCTTGACGAAGTCGGGAATCCGCTTCGTTCCGGCACCGGTGTGCAGGTCGGTGTTGGAGTAGCGCTGCCCGTAGAACAGCGTCTGCCACTGCCGCACCATCCCCAGCGAGGAGTTGTTGATAATGGCGACCTTGATGGGGATGTTGTTGAGGGTGCAGGTGGCCAGCTCCTGGTTGGTCATCTGGAAGCAGCCGTCCCCGTCGATGAGCCACACCGGCCGGTCGGGGCAGGCCTCCTTGGCACCCATGGCTGCGGGCAGGCCGTAGCCCATGGTGCCGGCGCCGGCCGAGTTGAGCCAGGTGTGAGGACGGCGGAAGGTGAGGTAGTGCGCCGCCCACATCTGGTGCTGCCCCACGCCCGTGACCCAGATGGTGTCCTCGGAGGCCGCCCGATCAAGATGGGTGATGACCTCCTGGGGCTGAAGCAGTCCGTCATCGGTGTCGGTCCAGCCCGTGGGGTAGGTGGCCTGGATGCGCTCGATCTCCTGGCGCCACGGGGCGATGTCCACCCGCCCCTCGGCGGCGACGTGGTCGCGGAACTCAGCGCTCAGCGCGGGAACGACGTCGGCCAGGTCCCCGACGATCGGGACGTCGGCGGTGCGGATCTTGGAGATCTCGGCGGGGTCGACGTCGACGTGGATCACCGAGGCCTTGGTGGCGAAGGTGTCCGGCTTGCCGGTGACCCGGTCGTCGAAGCGGGCTCCCAGGCAAACGACGACGTCGGCCCGTTGCAGGGCCCCGACGGCGGCCACGGTGCCGTGCATGCCGGGCATCCCCAGGTTGAGCGGGTGCTCACTGGGCATGACATCCAGGGCGGTCAGAGTTGTGACGAAGGGCGCTCCGATGAGCTCGATGAGCTCGGTGAGGTCCTCGGTGGGAACCTGCGCCCGGTTCAGGCCACCGCCCAGGTAGAGGACGGGGCGCTCGGCAGCGGAGATCACCTCGGCGGCCTGAGCCAGGCGCCGCTGGTTGGGCTTGCCCGGCAGGCGGTAGCCGGGCAGGTCGCGGGCCGGGGGCCACACGAACTCGGTGAGCCCCTCCTGGGCATCCTTGGAGATGTCGATGAGGACAGGACCGGGACGTCCGGTGGAGGCGATGTGGAATGCCTCAGCCACGCACGGGACGATGTCCTCGGCACGGGTGATGAGGAAGGAGTGCTTGACGAAGGGCATCGTGGCCCCGACGATGTCGGCCTCCTGGAAGGCGTCCGTCCCGATTCCGCGGCTTCCGACCTGCCCGGTGATGGCCAGCATGGGCACTGAGTCCATGTGGGCGTCACCGATGGGGGTGATGAGGTTGGTGGCTCCGGGGCCGGAGGTGGCGACGCACACCCCGGGGCGACCAGTGACCATGGCGTATCCCTCGGCGGCATGACCAGCGCCCTGCTCGTGGCGCACCAGGACGTGGCGGATCTTCGTCGAGGCGAGCAGGGGGTCATAGAAGGGCAGGATGGCGCCGCCCGGCATCCCGAAGATGTCTGTGACGCCTAGCTCCTCCAGCGCGCGCACCAGAGCCTGGGCGCCTGTCATGACCTGCTGGTCCTGACGTGCGGGAGCGTCTTCGCGTGTCATCGCTCGCTCTCCTTCTCCGTGCCTACTGTCCGGCGACCTGCCGGGTAATGAACGTTAGATCAGTCTCCGCACAGAGTCATAATGAGACGGCGGCGATCTCACATCGTGGAATCACGGGCTCGGTGGCGTGGAGGATCCCGACGCGCGAGGGCCGATCCACTCCCCCGGTGAATCACGGACCTTGGTAGGTCATCAGCGCCTGCGGAGATGACACAATGCTGCTATTACTCCTGACAAAACATCCGCTGCGTCACTTTCAGCAGCGATTCGGAAGGCGGAACTAGCGACGTGGCTATGGTCCTGGACTATCTGTTAGACAACCCGGTTGTCATCGTCCTGCTCATGGTCGGCTCCGGAATGCTGCTCTGGCGCGCCAGGCGCGGGAACATACGCGTCCCGGCAGCGGCCCTCCTGATCGGCAGTACCGCCCTGCTGATCTGGAAGGTGGCTCACGCCAACATCCTCCACCACCTGGCCGGGAACGTGGTGCTCGTCCTGTTCGTCCTGGTCGGCACCGGGATGCTGCTCGGGCACGTCAAGATCAAGGGAGTCAGCCTCGGAGCAGCGGCGGTGCTGTTCTGCGGCATTGCGCTGGCGGCCTGGGGGGCGGCAGCCGCCACCCCCATTGAGGTTCCCAAGGAGCTGGGAACCCTGGGGCTGGCGATCTTCACCTTCGCCATCGGCATCCAGTCCGGGCCGAACTTCTTCCACGTCATCCGAACCGCCGGCGGGCCGCTGGCCCTCCTCCTGGGCATTCTGGGTGTGGCGACCCTGGCCGCCGTGGGCGTGGGACGTCTCCTCGGACTCAAGGCAGCGATGATCGCCGGGGCCTTCGCCGGTGCCGTCACGAACACACCCGCCCTGGCCGCAGCCGGTAACGCCGCCGCCATGGCCGGAGACAAGGCCGGACCGGGTGACGCCACCGTCGCCTATGCCGTCACCTACCTCTACGGTGTCATCGGCATGCTGTTCTTCTGTCTGCTGGCGCTGCGCTACCGGCGCAGCGACAAGGACACTCCCTCCCCGCTCATCAACCGCACCATCCGGGTGGAGCGCGAGGACGGCCCGCTCCTGGGCAACATCGTCGAGACCATCTCGGGACAGCTGCGGTTCTCTCGTCTGCGCCGGGGTGAGAAGGGTCCGATCACCCGGCCTAAGAACGACGACCGGCTGCACAAGGACGATCTCATCACCGTCGTCGGCACTCAGGACGCCGTCAACCAGGCGATCAAGGCGGTGGGCCACGGCTCCTCGCACTCACTCATCGAGGACCGCAAGTACCTCGACTTCCGCAGGATCACGGTCTCGGACCCGAAGCTGGCCGGCCGTACCATCGGTGAGCTGGACATCGACAGCCGTTTCGGGGCAACGATCTCGCGGGTACGCCGCGGCGACGTCGATATGGTGGGCACCCCGGATCTGGTGCTTCAACAGGGAGACCGGGTGCGCGTCGTCGGCCCGACCGGACGCATGAAGGAGATCTCCACATACTTCGGCGACTCCTCGCGGGGGCTGTCCTCCATCAACCCGGTGGCACTGGGCCTGGGGATGGCACTGGGCATCTTCATCGGTGAGTGGAAGTTCCTCACGCCCACTGGAGCGACCTTCTCCATCGGATCGGCTGCCGGCACGCTCTTGATCGGCCTCATCTTCGGGCGCATCGGCCGCATCGGGAAGTTCGTGACCGCCATGCCCTTCACTGCCACGGCGGTGCTCTCGGAGTTCGGGCTCCTGGTCTTCCTGGCCCAGGCGGGCACCAAGGCCGGTGGGGAGATCGCGCACGCCTTCACCGGTGGTGACTGGTGGAGGATCTTCGTCACCGGTTTCGTCGTCACCACCATTGTGGGACTGGGGATCTACGCCTCCATGCGCTGGATCGTCAAGATGGGTGGGACTCGCCTGTCCGGCCTCATCGGTGGCGCACAGACCCAGCCCGCGATTCTGGCCTTCGCCAACGAGCGCACCGGCGCCGACCCGCGGGTGGCGCTGGGGTACGCGATGGTCTACCCCGTAGCGATGATCGTCAAGATCTTCATTGCACAGGTCCTCGGCGGGCTGTGACCCGCGCCGCAGGCTCACCGGTCTCGCATCATTGATGGTGGCCCGTCGCTGCGTGTCAGCGGCGGGCCACCATCATCCGTCTCAAGCGAGTGCGGGCCGAAACTCAGTCCTCCAGAGGCTGCTCCACGGTTTCAACGTGTGTGCGAGGCAGCGTGATGTGCCCGGAGGTGGCCACGTCGTGACGCCAGTTGTGGTCGGTGATGATGCGCGCCAGGGCCAGCCCTACACCGATGGCGGTGATGACGAAGAAGACCTCAGCCAGGTTCGTGGCCGCTTCGCCGACGTCGACGCCGAGCTTGTCCACGGAGAGCGTGTTGAGCGCGGAAATGGCCCGATAGAAGGGAACCCCGGGGATCATGATGACGACGGCGGGAACGGAAAGAGCCACCCGGGACAGGGAGGCGCGGGAGACGAAGAGCTGGGCGAGCAGGCCAATCGTGACCGCGGCCAGGCCCACTGCGAGCTGCCATGGCACGTGGAAGACGTCAATGAGAAGCAGTCTGCCGGTATTGGCAAGAGCCCCGACCACTGCAGCCAGCATGCTGGCCTTCACACCTGCATTGAACAGCATGGCGAATCCGTACGCGGCGATGAAGGAGCAGAAGCAGCGCAGAACGTAGAGTACAGGACCGTCGAGAGTGCTACCGCTGGCCGCAGCAACATCCCAGCGGAAGATGAAGGTGACAGTCCACACAGCAACGCCGGCCGCCGCCATGACCATGAGCACGTACGCGCTGCGGGAGAGCGCCGAGGAGAAGTCCTGTCGGAACAGGTCCAGCATGGCGGTGACCATTGGGAAACCAGGGATGAGGAAGAGGATCGCCGAGATAATACCGCCCTGGTGGTTTCCCGCCACCGCGCCAGTAGCGTTCAGCAATGTCACAATGCCCATGTAGGTGCCGGAAGCCGCAACTCCGCAGACGAGCCAGGTGAAGAAGTGCTGATAGTGGCGCTCCAGCATCTGTCGGCGAACGAACTGTCCGAGGAATGCCGCGACGAGGACCGTCAGACACTCCACCCAACCGCCTTTGTTAAGAAAGCAGAATCCGGCACAGGCCACGCCCGAGGCCGCCGCGTTGGTGAAGGCGTTGTAGCGGGCGTGCATCTTCTCGACCTGTTCAAGCTTGGCCTCGAGGTGCTCGACGGTCTCGTGGGCGCGCAGGTCGTGGACGATGCGGCGCAGTGCCTCCAAGCGACCGACGTTGACACCGACCCGACGCACTTCGCAGGCCTCGGTGCGGAAACGGTTGCCGACGTAGGAGGAGGTGACGATCTCGGTCATCGTCACGGTCGCCTCATGCCGGTCGAGGCCGACAGCCGAGGCGGCCCTGGCCATGGAGGACTTGATGCGGTAGGAGCCGGCACCGGCGGCGAGCATGAGCCGTCCCAGGTGCAGCACGACGTCGGACTGTTGCATGAGCCGATCGGCATCGAGACTCGGTTCGTGGCCGTTGCCCGATGGAGCGGTAGGGAGGTCGCTATGAGTCACAAAGACAATGGTGCACCGTTTCGTATCCCGCTGTCAGTTCGGTCCGGGCACCTCTCAGTCTCAGATGCTGAAGTGTGCCATCTGGTTGGGGATGTTGGGGGTGGTTCCTGGTGCAGGCTGGAACGATCCGGCCCCCGAGAGGGGTTTCTTCGTGGTGGAGTTGTCTTAAGGGCCGCAACTGGTTCGGCCCCCGGGTGCTCCTTTGTGGAGCCCCCCGGGGGCCGACTGTGTGGTGTGTGCTCGGTGGTGTCCTACTCTCCCGCACCCTGGCGGGTGCAGTACCATCGGCGCTGTCAGGCTTAGCTTCCGGGTTCGGGATGGGGCCGGGCGTTTCCCTGTCGCTGTGACCACCGAGACGACTACATGGGCAGTGCGTCAGTGTTCCTGTGATTCTGTTATCAGGCTGCCTGCCGACACACGCGCTGGTGGTGTGTGGTTGGTGGACTGGGTTGGGTGTGGACCGTATAGTGGACGCTTCGCTCTTACCGTATCGCTCACCCCCCGGTACTCCCACGCACGCTAGGTGTGTGGTGTGTGTTTGGGGGTGTTGTTGTTTGTGTTGGCCTATTAGTACCAGTCAGCTCTAAACCGTTGCCGGTCTTCCACTTCTGGCCTATCAACCCAGTAGTCTGCTGGGGGCCTACCAAAAAGGACAAGTCCTTCTTGTGGAGACCTTATCTTGAAGATGGTTTCCCGCTTAGATGCTTTCAGCGGTTACCCTTCCCGAACGTAGCCAACCAGCCGTGCCCCGGGCGGGACAACTGGCACACCAGAGGTTCGTCCGTCCCGGTCCTCTCGTACTAGGGACAGGCCTTCTCAAGTCTCCTGCGCGCGCAGAGGATAGGGACCGAACTGTCTCACGACGTTCTAAACCCAGCTCGCGTACCGCTTTAATGGGCGAACAGCCCAACCCTTGGGACCTGCTCCAGCCCCAGGATGCGACGAGCCGACATCGAGGTGCCAAACCATGCCGTCGATATGGACTCTTGGGCAGGATCAGCCTGTTATCCCCGGGGTACCTTTTATCCGTTGAGCGACGACCCACCCACACGGGATCGCCGGATCACTAGTTCCTACTTTCGTACCTGCTCGACCCGTCGGTCTCACAGTCAAGCTCCCTTGTGCACTTGCACTCAACACCTGGTTGCCGACCAGGCTGAGGGAACCTTTGAGCGCCTCCGTTACACTTTAGGAGGCAACCGCCCCAGTTAAACTACCCACCAGGCACTGTCCCTAACCCGGATCACGGGCCCAGGTTCAGGCGCACGCCATAACCAGAGTGGTATTTCAAGGACGACTCCACCGCCACTGGCGTAACGGCTTCACAGTCTCCCACCTATCCTGCACAAGCTATAGCGGGCGCCAATACCAAGCTGTAGTAAAGGTCCCGGGGTCTTTCCGTCCTTCTGCGCGAAACGAGCATCTTTACTCGTACTGCAATTTCGCCGAGCTCATGGTTGAGACAGCGGGGAAGTCGTTACGCCATTCGTGCAGGTCGGAACTTACCCGACAAGGAATTTCGCTACCTTAGGATGGTTATAGTTACCACCGCCGTTTACTGGGGCTTAAATTCACCACTTCACCCGAGGGTTGATGGTTCCTCTTAACCTTCCAGCACCGGGCAGGCGTCAGTCCGTATACATCGCCTTACGGCTTCGCACGGACCTGTGTTTTTAGTAAACAGTCGCTTCCCCCTGGCCTCTGCGACCCTCCCCCCTAGCCCGCAAACGGGGCTTCAGGGATCAGGCCCCCCTTCTCCCGAAGTTACGGGGGCATTTTGCCGAGTTCCTTAACCATGATTCACTCGTGCGCCTAGGCATACTCTGCCCGACCACCTGTGTCGGTTTAGGGTACGGGCGGCTGGCACCATCGCGTCGAGGCTTTTCTCGGCACCCCAGGATCACCCTGTTATCCCCCACCAAAGTAGGGTCACCATCACGCCTCACCCTCACCTCTCAAGGAGGCAGTCACTCCGGATTTACCTGGAGGACGGGCTGCGCGCTTGAACGGACCAAGCCATCAGGTCCGCCGGGCTACCACTGTGCGTCACCCCTGTTAACACGCTTGCCTACCTGCACGGAGGATCCCCAGACCCCACCACCACAACCACACCACCCCCCGAAAGGAGTAGGCGCGGCTGAATTTGGTGGCTGGGCGTGGGTTAGCACCCGCGCGTCAGCATGGGCGGTGCTTCGCCGGTACGGGAATATCAACCCGTCATCCATCGACTACGCCTGTCGGCCTCGCCTTAGGTCCCGACTCACCCAGGGCGGACTAGCCTGGCCCTGGAACCCTTGGTCATTCGGCGCTAGGGCTTCTCACCCTAGTATCGCTACTCATGCCTGCATTCTCACTCCCGCACCGTCCACCAACAGTCACCCACAGGCTTCCCCCGGTGCAGGACGCTCCCCTACCACCCACAACCCCTGCCACCACACGCACAAGGCGCACGATGAAGGGAACACGTCATGGGTCCGCGGCTTCGGCGGTGTGCTTGAGCCCCGCTACATTGTCGGCGCACGATCACTTGACCAGTGAGCTATTACGCACTCTTTCAAGGATGGCTGCTTCTAAGCCAACCTCCTGGTTGTCTGCGCGACCGCACATCCTTTCCCACTTAGCACACGCTTAGGGGCCTTAGCCGGCGATCTGGGCTGTTTCCCTCTCGACCACGGAGCTTATCCCCCGCGGTCTCACTGCCACGCTACAACCCGACGGCATTCGGAGTTTGGTTGACGTCAGTAACCCTGTGGGGCCCATCAGCCACCCAGTAGCTCTACCTCCGCCGGGCAACACGCGACGCTGCACCTAAATGCATTTCGGGGAGAACCAGCTATCACGGAGTTTGATTGGCCTTTCACCCCTACCCACAGCTCATCCCCCCAGTTTTCAACCTAGGTGGGTTCGGTCCTCCACACGCTCTTACACGTGCTTCAACCTGGCCATGGGTAGATCACCCCGCTTCGGGTCCAGAACGCGCCACTACACATCGCCCTATTCGGACTCGCTCTCGCTACGGCTACCCCACACGGGTTAACCTCGCGACACGCCACTGACTCGCAGGCTCATTCTTCAAAAGGCACGCCACCACCCCCACACCAAAAGCATGAAGGCTCTGACGGCTTGTAAGCGCCCGGTTTCAGGTACTATTTCACTCCCCTCCCGGGGTACTTTTCACCATTCCCTCACGGTACTATCCACTATCGGTCATCAGGAGGTATTCAGGCAGCCAAGTGGTCTTGGCAGATTCACACAGGATTCCACGAGCCCCGTGCTACTCGGGCACCATCCCAGACACGCACCAACCAGTTCCGCCTACGGGGGTATCACCCACTACGCCACGCCTTCCCAGACGATTCAGCTACCAGCCAGCACACGCGCCCCCTCTCCGGCAGAAGAGGAACAGAACAGCCCCACAACCCCGCACACGCAACCCCTGCCGAGTATCACACGCACACGGTTTAACCATCATCCGCTTTCGCTCGCCACTACTCACGGAATATCTTCTCCTACGGGTACTGAGATGTTTCACTTCCCCGCGTCACCCCCCACACCCTATACAATTCAGATGCAGGTGACACGACATAACTCGTGCCGGGTCCCCCCATTCGGAAACCCTCGGATCACAGCCCGCCAGCCGGCTCCCCGAGGAATATCGCAGGCCACCACGTCCTTCATCGGCCCCTGATGCCAAGGCATCCACCGAACGCTCAAAAAAACAAACAACAAAGACACACGAACAAAACAAAAACATTTGTCGCAGAAATCTTACAGTAAGATGCTCGCGTCCACTATACAGTTCACAACCAACCCACCCACACCCACCCAAAACCCCCAACAACCAGGAGCCCCAGACAGGCCAGGCAACCAGGGCGCACTGCCCCAGAACCCCGACAGCATGCCACCCCCACACACGCAGGGGCACCCACCACACCCCAACTCCCCACACAAGCAGGAAGCAGAAGCACGACGGGCGTGTTTCCTACACCAAGAACCAGACAACCAACCACCCCAGCCCCCACCACACAGGCAGGAAACCAGAGCACCAGCCGCCCGGCCTTCCGCGAGGAGCAGCCCCCGGCCGGCCCAGACCCATACAACGGCCCAGACAACAACGACCAGGAAGCCACCCCCACACAACATCAATCCTTAGAAAGGAGGTGATCCAGCCGCACCTTCCGGTACGGCTACCTTGTTACGACTTCGTCCCAATCACCAGCCCCACCTTCGACCGCTCCCCGTAGGGCCACGGGCTTCGGGTGTTGCCGACTTTCATGACGTGACGGGCGGTGTGTACAAGGCCCGAGAACGTATTCACCGCAGCGTTGCTGATCTGCGATTACTAGCGACTCCAACTTCACGGTGTCGAGTTGCAGACACCGATCCGAACTGAGACCGGCTTTAAGGGATTCGCTCCACCTCACGGTATCGCAGCCCTCTGTACCGGCCATTGTAGCATGCGTGAAGCCCAAGACATAAGGGGCATGATGATTTGACGTCATCCCCACCTTCCTCCGAGTTGACCCCGGCAGTCTCCCGCGAGTCCCCACCACAACGTGCTGGCAACACGGGACAAGGGTTGCGCTCGTTGCGGGACTTAACCCAACATCTCACGACACGAGCTGACGACAACCATGCACCACCTGTGAACCGGCCCCACAAGGAGGAAGCCCCGTCTCCGGAGCCGACCGGCACATGTCAAGCCTTGGTAAGGTTCTTCGCGTTGCATCGAATTAATCCGCATGCTCCGCCGCTTGTGCGGGCCCCCGTCAATTCCTTTGAGTTTTAGCCTTGCGGCCGTACTCCCCAGGCGGGGCACTTAATGCGTTAGCTACGGCGCGGAAGACCCGGAAAAGGCCCCCCACACCTAGTGCCCAACGTTTACGGCGTGGACTACCAGGGTATCTAATCCTGTTCGCTCCCCACGCTTTCGCTCCTCAGCGTCAGTAACGGCCCAGAGACCCGCCTTCGCCACCGGTGTTCTTCCTGATATCTGCGCATTCCACCGCTACACCAGGAGTTCCAGTCTCCCCTACCGCACTCAAGCCGGCCCGTACCCACCGCAAGCCCCCAGTTAAGCCAGAGGATTTCACGACAGACGCGACCAGCCGCCTACGAGCTCTTTACGCCCAATAATTCCGGACAACGCTCGCGCCCTACGTATTACCGCGGCTGCTGGCACGTAGTTAGCCGGCGCTTCTTATCCAGCTACCGTCAACCCACCCACAAGGAGCAGGCCTGCTTCACTGGCGAAAGAGGTTTACAACCCGAAGGCCTCCATCCCTCACGCGGCGTCGCTGCATCAGGCTTGCGCCCATTGTGCAATATTCCCCACTGCTGCCTCCCGTAGGAGTCTGGGCCGTGTCTCAGTCCCAGTGTGACCGTCCACCCTCTCAGGCCGGCTACCCGTCACCGCCTTGGTAGGCCATCACCCCACCAACAAGCTGATAGGCCGCGAGCCCATCCCCCACCAAAAACACCCAAAGGCGCATCTTTCCCGGGCCCATCATGCGACAGACCCAGAATATCCCGTATTAGCCACACTTTCATGCGGTTATCCAGAAGAAGGGGGCAGGTTACTCACGTGTTACTCACCCGTTCGCCACTCATCCAGAACCAGCAAGCTGATCCCTTCACCGTTCGACTTGCATGTGTTAAGCACGCCGCCAGCGTTCGTCCTGAGCCAGGATCAAACTCTCCAAACAAAACCAACAAAAACAAGCCCCAACCAACCACAAACAGCCAGCCAGAACCCACAGTCAGTACAACAGTCCAGAAAACCAGACCAGGCCCAACCCAACCCCAAAAAAAAGAGCCAGGCAAACCAAAACAAAACAAGACCCCAAAAAACCACACACAAACAAAATCATGCGCAGCCCCAGGGCCATGGCATAAAAAACATGACACACTATCGAGTTCTCAAACAACACACCCAGCCGGAACTCGATCAAGCCTTCCGACTTGACTTCGCTCTGGCGAGCAACTCCGCTACTCTAGAACATTTGCTGGTTCGACGTCAACCTCAGAAGCATTGTTCCCGGTCACACCGATCGCCGTTCTGTTGTAGTGAGCTTGCCGCCGGAAGCTTCCGAGCAAGGCCCGGGCCGTTCGGCAGCGGGCTGTACTTTAGGCAGGTCCACCCCACGGACGTCAAACCGATCTCCCATGATCCAGGACACATCGACTTTCCCTTGTCATTCCAACCGTTTCAACGAACGCATCGATACGTGTTGGCGACACCCCGTCGTTCGTCAGTATCCACCAAGCACTTCATATGCCTACAATCGGCCAGTCAGTTTACCATTCAACTACTGGTGTCCGGCATCGGACCCCAGCGACCATCAAGGAGCACCTCCCGTGCCTGCTTCCACCCGCGGCGCCAAGCGCCCTCGTTCCGGATCCGAGATCGTGACCAGCCCGTCAGCTCGCATCGTGCTGGCCGTCCTGCGGATCGTCGTCGGCTTCATCTTCCTGTGGACCTTCCTGGACAAGACTTTCGGCCTCGGATTCTCTACCCCTCGTCAGATGGCCTGGATCAACGGAGGTCAGCCCGCCCAGGGCTTCATCAAGGGCGTGGCGGTCCACAGCCCCTTCGGGAGCGCCTTCGAGCTGCTGGCCAACCCGGTGAGCGACTGGCTGTTCATGGCCGGGATGCTCGGAGTCGGCGTCGCCCTGACTCTGGGCATCGGACTCAAGGTGAGCGCCTTCGCGGCCTCAGCACTCATGGTGCCGTTGTATCTGGCCCTGTGGCCCATCGGAACCGGAGGTACCGAGAACGCGGCGACCAACCCCCTGGTCGATCTCCACTGGGTTCTGACCCTGTCCGCCATCCTCTTCGCCCTGACTCGGGCCGGCGACACCCTGGGGCTGGGCACCTGGTGGTCTCGTTTGGTCGGCGACTCCTGGCTGCGCTGATGTCTCCGACGTCGTCGTGACCGACGAGCGAGCTCAGGCCGCGTCCTGAGTACCGCCAGGGGCGTGAAACACCCGAAGGTGTTTCACGCCCCTGGCCATGTCACATGGAACCTACGCGTCTCACTCCGCCTCGGCGAACTTGCGGACCGCCTTGGCCACAGCGTCGGCGACCCGGGTATCGAAGGCGCCGGGGATGATGTACACCGGGCTGATCTCGTCGTCGGCGATCACCGAGGCGATGCCGGTGGACGCGGCCCGCAGCAGCTCGGTGGAGATGTCGGTGATGCCAGTGTCCAGCAGGCCGCGGAAGAGCCCGGGGAAGGCCAGCACATTGTTGATCTGGTTGGGGAAGTCCGAGCGTCCGGTCGCCACCACGGCGGCGTAGTCGGCAGCACGGATCGGGTCGACCTCCGGGATCGGGTTGGCCATGGCGAAGACGATGGCGCCGTCGTTCATGACCTCCAGGTCCTCGGGCTCGAGCAGGTTGCCCGACGAGACGCCGATGAAAACGTCGGCCCCCTTGAGCCCCTCCTTGAGGGAGCCGGTCACCTGACGCCGGTTGGTGTTCTCAGCCAGCCACTTGCGGTGCTCGTTCATACCCTCGGTGTCCGCCGCGGACAGGGCCCCGGTGCGCCCGTAGCCGACGATGTCTGTGGCGCCGTGCGCCATGAGCAGCTTGGCGATGGCGCTGCCGGCCGCACCGACACCGGACAGGACGATGCGCACGTCCTCGATCTTCTTACCCACGATCTTCAGAGCGTTGATGAGGGCCGCCAGGGTCACGATGGCGGTACCGTGCTGGTCATCGTGGAAGACCGGGATGTCGAGCTCCTCGCGCAGGCGGGCCTCGATGTCGAAGCACTTGGGGGCGGCGATGTCCTCCAGGTTGATGCCGCCGTAGGCCGGGGCGATGGCCTTGACGATGGAGATGATCTCCTCGGGGTCCTTCGTGTCCAGGGCCACCGGCCAGGCATCCACGTTGCCGAACTGCTTGAACAGAACGGCCTTACCCTCCATGACGGGCATGGCGGCGGACGGGCCGATGTCCCCCATCCCCAAGACCGCGGTCCCGTCGGTGACGACGGCGACGGTGTTCTTCTTGATGGTGAGCATCCGGGCGCGCTCGGGGTGGTCGTAGATGGCCTTGCAGACGCGGGCCACTCCGGGGGTGTAGACGCGGGCCAGGTCACGACGGTTGTGAATCGGGTACTTGCTAGCGATCTCGATCTTGCCTCCGACGTGAGTCAGGAAGGTCGAGTCGCCGACGTTGCGGACGACGACGCCGTCAATCTCCTCCAACTTGGCAACCAGCTCGTTGCGGTGCTTGGAGTCCCGGGTGTCGGCCGTGAGATTGACAGTGAGCCTGTCGCCGTCGGAATCGGCCACGTCGACGCCGGTGACGATGGCACCAGTCGCAGTGGCAGTGTCGACCAGGCGGGCCACCGCCTTCTGGGAGGCGGGCACCTCGAGGTACAGGGCGACGGTGTAACTGGGACTGGGCTGAACCATGGGCACTCCTCGTGGGATGGGCGGGACTTGACGTCAGTACTCCGAGCCTATCTCCCACCGACCGCCAGCCACTCGGATGACGGTCCTATTAGGACCGGATGCTGAGATTCCGAGTGGCTTCCGCAAGCAATCTCACCCTGCGCGCAACCTCTCCATCACCGACGCGAGCCACCGGAGAAGCTGAGGGAAACCGCCGACAACGGACAGTCCGGCCCGACACCACTGGCTGGATGCAGCGGTGACGGGCCGGAGTACTCCGAGCCGGCCTCGACGCAAGAGGGCAGCTGTACGGAGGGAGGCTTCAGGAGACGAGTGGTGAGACCCGCCTCAGCCCTGCACGCGCTCCATGACGAGCTCACGCACGCGCTTGGCATCGGCCTGGCCGCGGGTCGCCTTCATGACGGCTCCGACGATGGCGCCGGCCGCCTGGACCTTACCGCCGCGGATCTTGTCCGCCACGTCCGGGTTGGCGGCCAGGGCCTCGTCCACGGCGACCAGCAGCGCGGAGTCGTCGGAGACGACCTCGAGCCCGCGAGCGGCGGCCACGGCCTCAGGATCACCTTCGCCGGCCAGGACCCCTTCGAGAACCTGGCGGGCGAGCTTGTCGGTCAGGCGACCGGAGTCCACCAGCCCTTGCAGCTCGGCGATCTGCTCAGGCGTGACGGCCATGTCCTCCAGGGCCGTCTCCTGCTCCTTGGCTGTGCGGGAGAGCTCACCCATCCACCACTTGCGGGCGGCCTGGCCGGTGATCCCCGCTGCCGCGGTGGCCTCGATGAGCTCGAGCGCCCCGGCGTTGACGACGTCGCGCATCTCGGTATCGCTCAGGCCCCACTCGGCCTTGAGGCGACGACGCTTGGCCGCGGGCATCTCGGGCAGCCCCGCACGGATCTCCTCGACCCATTCGCGGCTGGGCGCCACCGGAACCAGGTCCGGCTCGGGGAAGTAGCGATAGTCGTCGGCGTCGGACTTGACGCGACCGGCGCGGGTGGTGCCGTCGGCCTGGCCGTGACGGGTCTCCTGAAGCACTTCTCCCCCGGCGGCCAGGATGGCGGCCTGACGCTGAATCTCGTAGCGGACGACCTGCTCGATCCCACGGAAGGTGTTGACGTTCTTGGTCTCGGTGCGGGTGCCCAGCGGCGCGTCGGGCGACTCGCGCAGGGAGACGTTGACGTCCGCGCGCACGTTGCCGCGCTCCATACGCGCCTCGGAGACGCCCAGGGCCCGGAAGATGTCGCGCAGGGTGCGCACGTAGGCGGCGGCGACCTGAGGCGCCCTGGCGCCGGTGCCCTCGATGGGTCGGGTGACGATCTCCACCAGCGGCACGCCGGCGCGGTTGTAGTCCACCAGGGAGTGGCTGGCGCCCTCGATACGGCCGTCGGCACCCCCGATGTGGGTGTTCTTGCCGGCGTCCTCCTCCATGTGGGCCCGCTCGATCGGGATGGTGAAGAAGGAGCCGTCCTCCATCTCGATCTCCAGGGCGCCGTCGTAGGCGATGGGCTCATCGGACTGGGAGGTCTGGAAGTCCTTGGCCAGATCCGGGTAGAAGTAGTTCTTCCGGGCGAAGCGGCAGGACTGCGCGATCTCGCATCCCAGCGCCAGGCCGATGCGGATGGCGTACTCCACGCCGCGGGCGTTGACCACCGGCAGCGCACCGGGCAGTCCCACCGACGTGGGGGTCACCATCGTGTTGGGCTGAGCACCGAAGACGTTGGGGGCGGCGTCGAACATCTTGGTGGCGGTCCCCAGCTCGACGTGCACCTCGAGTCCCAGGACCGGGTCGTAGCGACGAACAGCCTCGTCGAAGTCCATCAGCGTGTCACTCATCGTGTCTCCTCCAGCTCGGGCGCACGCGACAGCAGCGGCGCCCCCCATGTCTCCTCCAGCGCGGCCTCCAGGACGGCACCCACGCGGTACAGGCGGTCATCGGCCCTCTGCGGCGCCAGGATCTGGAAGCCCACCGGAAGCCCGTCATCGCTCAGGCCCGAGGGCAGGCTCATGCCGGGGACCCCCGCGAGGTTGGCCGGGATCGTGGTCACGTCCAGCTTGTACATCGCCAGCGGGTCGTCCTTCTCCCCGAAACGGTAGGCCGTCACCGGAGCGGTGGGCGAGACGAGGATGTCCGCCTTGTCCCAGGCGGCGGCGAAGTCGCGCTGCACGAGAGTGCGTACCTTCTGGGCCGAGCCGTAGTAGGCGTCGTAGTAGCCGGCCGACAGCACGTGGGTGCCCAGGATGATGCGGCGCTTGACCTCGTCGCCGAAGCCCGCCCCGCGGGTGGCCGCCATGACGGTCTCGGCAGTGACGGGTCCCGACGTCGGCTCGACCCGCAGGCCGTAGCGCATCCCGTCGTAGCGGGCCAGGTTGGAGGAGGCCTCGGCGGGCATGATGAGGTAGTAGGCGTCCAGCGCGTACTCCAGGTGCGGCAGGGAGACGGTCTCCACCTGCGCGCCGGCCGCCTCGAGCAGCTCCAGGGCGGCGTGGAAGGAGGCCACGACGCCGTCGTGGTAGCCCTCTCCGCCGTCGAGCTCGGAGATGACGCCGACTCGCAGTCCGGTCAGATCCCTCCCCTCCTGGGCGGCCCGGACCACGGCGGCCATGTCGCGCGGGGCGTCCGGCAGCGAGGTCGAGTCCAGCGGGTCGTGAGAGGCGATGACGTCGTGCAGCAGAGCGGTGTCCAGCACCGTGCGGGCCATGGGGCCCGGCGTGTCGAGGGAGGAGGCCATGGCGATGACGCCGAAGCGCGAGACCGTGCCGTAGGTCGGCTTGACACCGACCGTGCCGGTGACGGCCGCGGGCTGGCGGATCGAGCCCCCGGTGTCGGTGCCCACGGCCACAGGGGCCTCGTAGGCGCCCACGGCCGCGGCCGAGCCACCCGAGGATCCTCCCGGGATGCGGCCCAGGTCCCAGGGGTTGGCGGTGCGGCCGAAGGCCGAGTGCTCGGTGGAGCCGCCCATGGCGAACTCGTCGAGATTGGTCTTGCCCAGGATCGGGGTGCGGGCGGCGCGCAGGTTGCGCACGAGGGTGGCGTCATAGGGCGGCACCCAGCCCTCGAGGATCCGTGAGGCGGCGGTCGTGACCTGGCCACGGGTGACGATGAGGTCCTTGACGGCCACCGGCACACCGGTCAGCTCGCTGGTCGCCTGACCCTCCTTGCGGGCGGCGTCAGCGGCGTCGGCCTGACTCAGGGCGCACTCGGCATCGACGTTGAGGAAGGCCCCGACGGCGCCGTCGACGGCGGCGATACGGTCAAGGTGGGCCTGGGTGAGCTCGCGTGAGGAGACCTCCCCCGCCGACAGGGCCGCGGCCTGCTCGGCGGCGCTGCTCCTGATGAGGTCGGCCAGGGCGTTGGTGCTGTGAGCGCTCATGAGGCGGAGTCCTCCCCCAGGATCTGCGGAACGAGGAACATGGAGTCCTCGCTGGCCGGCGCGCCGGCCAGGAGCTCGTCGACGTCGAGCGTGGGGGCCGGAACGTCCTCACGCAGCACGTTGGTCAGGGGCACGGGGTGGGAGGTCGCCGGCAGGTCGGGCGTGACCACGCTCGTGACCCGGGCGAAGGAGGAGGCAACCGCGTCCAGCTCTCCGGCCAGGCGCGACACCTCCTCATCGCTCAGGGCGACCCGAGCCAGCGCCGCAACCCGTGCGACCTCATCAGTGGAAATTGCAGACATGGTGTGGAGTCTAGCCGGGTCGAGCCGAGCTGCGGCCCCACCGCGTCGACATCGCAGGCTCGACCGGCAGGCCCGGCCCGCATAGGCGCCCCTCTGCCCACCGGTGGTGCATGGGCGCCAAGCCCTGCGGGTTCCTACGAAACTGAACCGATACCGAATTCGTGCGATCTCACAGAGCCTCCTCCGCAAGGATGATTGACATCGTCTCGTTTCACAGATGTCATGGTAATCACCAGGGTGAGGACCGCCCCGCCGGCGACGGCGCTGCCGCGTCGGCGCAGGTCGGACCAGGAACAGCCCTTGGGTCAGACCTCCATCCACCACCTTGGACCACAGGAGGTCGGATGGACCACTGAATTCGGCCACCCCCTCCCCACACGGGACCCGTGGCCGAGGGACGAGGATGCATGAGCAGCAACACTTCCCCCACTGGTACGCAACACCAGGGAGAAGCCTCACAGAGCGAGACCACTGTGCTTAGCACGCCCTACGGGCAGCCCGAAGGCGTGCGTCGTCAGTCCGTCTTCCAGGCGGCTGCGAGAGCCACGGCACCGCAGGCCCATTCCGCCAATACCACCTCAAGCGGTACGAGTGCCGAGCAGAGCAGTACTGAGGAGATCGAGGCCATCGCCCCGCCAGCGACCTCGGAACCGGGCTCCGGCAGCGAGCCCGGCGATCAGCCGATGCTCGAGGTCGCGTCAGGAACCGAGGGCACTGTAAGCACCGGTGATCCCGCTGCAGCTGTCCCGGGGACGAACGCCTTCCCGGCGCTGACGCCCACCGCTGCGGAGCCGTCCCCGAACGAGCCGCGGCGGCGTCGCCGTTGGCCCCTGGGGGTCGCGGCCGCAGCGCTCCTCCTGCTGGGTGTCGCCGGTGCCGGAGGCTACGCCTACGCCGCGCACTACGACGGCCGGGCTGTCCCGGGGACCACTGTGGCCGGCACCGACGTCTCCGGCAAGAGCCGGCAGGAGGTGGTGGCCGCCATCGAGGAGCGCGCCAAGAGCACCAAGGTCGACATCTCCGGAGACGTCACCGCCAGCGCCTCCCTGACGGACCTGGGGACCACCGTGGACGCCCAGGCCACCGCTGACGCCGTCATGGCCCGGGGCGACACGCTCGGCGAGAAGCTCCGCGCCCTGGTCTCCCAGGGCAAGAGCGAGGTCCCGGTGGTCTCCACCACCGACAAGACCAAGGTGAGCAGCTACGCCACCTCCCTGATCCCCGAGGACCGCGCCAAGGCACGCAACGCCACCGTGGTCCTGGGCGAGGACGGCACCACCTTCACCACCACGAGCTCGGCCAAGGGATCCTCCCTGGACGCCAACACCCTGGCCCAGGCCGCGCAGAAGGCCGCCACGTCCCTGGACTCCTCGTCGATCTCCCTGACGATCACGGACGCCGCCCCGAAGGTCTCCGACTCCGACGCCCAGAAGGTCGCTGACAAGGCCAACGGCTGGGTATCCCAGGACGTCACCATCACCATGGGCGAAGACTCCTACACGGCGGAGAACACGGACAAGGCCTCGTGGATCAAGATCACCAACTCGACCGAGTCCGCCCCGACCATCGCCGTGGACTCCTCAAAGGTCTCCCAGTGGGTCAAGGCCAAGGCTGAGGAGGCCAGCTCCGAGCCCGTCACCGGCGAGCGCAACGTCAATGCCAGTGGCCAGGTGGTCTCCACCCCGACTGAGGCCAAGGACGGCAAGACCGTCAACAACGCCGACGCGGTGACCACTGCGATCACGCAGTCCCTGGGCAGCAACAAGGCCTACTCCGGCTCCTTCGAGGCGACGACGGTCAAGGCGGAGTGGAAGGAGCGCACCATCGCCAATGGTGCGGAGAAGCTGCCCTACCAGGCCGCCCCGGGTGAGAAGTGGGTCGACCTCAACCTGTCGAACAAGACGGTGACCGCCTACGAGGGGGCGACCGTCGTGCACGGCCCGGTCTCCATCGTCGATGGTGGAGCCGCGACGCCGACAGTCACCGGTACCTACAAGGTCTACCTGCAGTACGAGTCCCAGACCATGCGTGGTCTGGAGCCCAATGGCGATGAGTACGTTGCGGAGAACGTCCCGTGGGTGAGCTACTTCTACGAGGGCTACGCCTTCCACGGCGCGGGTTGGCGCTCCAGCTTCGGGTACTCCGGCTCCCACGGCTGCGTCAACATGCCGGTCCCCGAGGCGCAGTGGATCTACAACTGGGTCGACACGAACACGGTGGTCCAGAGCCACTACTGAGCCCGGTATCAGCGCCAGTATCGGCCGACTCGCGAACGGGGCGGGGCGCCTCCTGTCAGGAGGTGCCCCGCCCCGTTCGTGCGTCCTCAGGAGACCGCCCGAGGTCCGCCCTCCAGGAGCGCCACGAAGCCCTCCTCGTCAAGGATCGTCAGCCCCAGCTCGCGGGCCTTGGTCTCCTTGGAACCCGCTTTGTCCCCCACGACGACGAAGCTCGTCTTCTTCGAAACGCTGCCCGAGGCCTTGCCGCCGCGCGAGACGATGGCCTCCTTGGCGCTGTCCCGGGTGAATCCCTCCAGGGAGCCGGTGACGACGACGGTCAGGCCCTCCAGGGTGCGCGCGGGCTCCTCCTGCTCCTCCGAGTCCTCCTCCCGGGTACGGACCCCGGCGGCCTCCCAGCGGCTGAGGATTTCACGGTGCCAGTCGACCTCACGCCACCTGGCCCAGGACTCGGCGATGGTGGGGCCGACGCCGTCGACCTCGGCCAGCTCGGCGACATCGGCCTGGCACAGGGCCTCCAGGGACCTGAAGCGCGCCGCCAGTGCCCGGGCTGCGGTCGGACCGACGTGGCGCACGGACAGGGCCACCAGGATGCGCCACAGCGGGCGGCTGCGAGCCTGGCGGAGCTGGGAGAGCATGGCGGTGGCGTTCTTCCCCGGCGCTGTCGCCTTCTTGACCCGACCGTCGGCGTCGTAAGTCTGCTTGGTCCAGAAGAACCGGCTCAGACGCCAGTCCCCGGTGGGCACGCCCCGACGGGAGACGGGACGCCAGACGAAGACCTCGCGCAGGTCGTCCTCGGTCAGGTCGAACAGAGTGGCCTCGCCGGTGAGCACCGGCATCTGCTCTGTGATCCCCGCCTGCCTCAGGAGCTCCTCGACGGCCTCCACCCGCTGGGAGACGTGGAGGGAGTCGAGTTCGCCGGACGGGAGGCTGAGCCGTCCGCCTTCGGTCTCCAGGCTCCGCCCTGCCGCGAGCGCCGTCAGGGCCTCGCGGCGTCCGGCATCGGGTCGGGTCAGGGCGCCGGCGGCCTCGTCTCCCAGCCCTTCGACATCCAGGGCGCCCCGAGAGCCGATATGAGCGATCCGCTCGGTGAGCTGGGCGGGGCAGGACCGGGTGTTGGGGCAGCGCAGGTCGACGTCGCCATCCTTGGCCGGCGCCAGCTCAGTGCCGCAGGAGGGGCAGTGCGTCGGCATGACGAAGTCTCGCTCGCTGCCGTCACGCAGGTCGGCGACCGGCCCCAGGATCTCAGGGATGACGTCGCCGGCCTTGCGCACGATGACCATGTCCCCGATGCGCACGCCCTTGCGGGCCACCTCGGTGGCGTTGTGGAGAGTGGCGCGGGCCACCGTCGAGCCGGCGACGAGGACCGGCTCCATCATGCCGAAGGGCGTGACGCGGCCGGTGCGTCCGACCTGGACGGCGATGTCCAGCAGCCGGGTGCGTACCTCCTCGGGCGGGTACTTGTAGGCGGTGGCCCAGCGAGGCACTCGGGAGGTGTGGCCCAGACGGCGCTGGAGGGAGTGGTCGTCGAGCTTGAAGACGATGCCGTCGATCTCGTGGATGAGGTCGTGGCGGTGGGTGGCGTAGCGCTCGATGTAGGCCTCGCGCTCGGCGCGTCCCCTCACCACGGCGTTGTAGGGGGACACCGGCAGCCCCCAGCCGGCCAGCATCTCGTACCACTCGTGCTGCCGGGTGGGGAGCCTCTCCCCCGGTGCGGGGGTGATCGCGCCGACCCCGTGGGCGATCATCGCCAGGGGCCGGGAGGCGGTGACGGCGGGGTTCTTCTGGCGCAGCGAGCCGGCGGCCGCGTTGCGGGGGTTGGCGAAGACCTGCAGGAGGGGGGCGCCGTCGGCCTGCCGCTGCAGGTTGAGGGTGCGGCGCTCCTCGTTGAAGGCCTCGAAGTCCTGGGTGGGGAAGTAGACCTCGCCGCGCACCTCGAGCAGGGAGGGGTGGGCGTCACCGGCCAGGACCAGGGGGACCGAGGCGATGGTGCGCACGTTGCCGGTGACGTCCTCACCGGTGGTGCCGTCGCCGCGGGTCGCGGCCCGGGTGAGGATGCCGTCCTCGTAGGTCAGGGCCACGGCCAGGCCGTCGATCTTGACCTCGGCGGTCATGGCGAGCTCGTCGTCACCGACCCCGGTCTCGGAGACCATGCGCTCGGCCCATTCCTGGACCTCGTCGAGGGAGAAGACGTCCTGAAGGGAGTACATGCGCTCATGGTGCGGGGCGGGGGCGAAGTCGGTGACGGCGCGCCCGCCCACGGAGCGGGTCGGTGACCCGGCTCGGGCTAGAAGAGGGTGAGCCGCCTCCAGTCCCTCCAGCTCCCGGTAGAGGGTGTCGTAGTCGGCGTCGGACAGAGGGCTCTCGGCATCGATCGCGTTGTAGTAGGCATCGCGGGCGGCCTCGATGTCACGCACCAGCTCGCTCCAGCGCTCCCGGGCGGCAGCAGGGATGGCGCTCAGATCCTCGGAGCCGCGCTGATCGGGGCGTGCCGAGGAGGGGGCCGGGGCGGGAGCGGATCCGCGGGGCGCGTCGGTGTCAGTCATGGGGCCATCTTCCCCCAACCGGGTTCACACCGGGATCCGCCCGTGTCCACAGTGACCGGGAGCATCCCCGAACGGCGAGGTTGTCCACACCCAGGGCTGTCCGACGGCGACGTGACGACCCCCAGCGACGATTCTGGAGCAATGAGCACTACCACCGCCGTCCCAGACCGCCACTGGCTTCTGCGGGCAGAGGCCTCGTCCTCGTTGCGCCGTCACTCGGCGGGTGAGGCGGCCGCTGAGGCGGCTCTGGCCGCCCTGGCCGGTCCGTGGCACCTCGCGGTCCTGGACGGTCCTGACCGCGGCCTGGTGATGGCCGTCAGGGACGGCGCCTTTCTGGGCCGGGGAGAGGTTCTCAGTGATCCCTTGGTCTCCCGCCGCCATCTGCGCCTGAGGTTTTACGGTGGCCGGGTCCTGGCGCAGGACTGCGGATCGGCCAACGGCTCCTACCGCTACTGGCACCTGGGCCTGTGGCTGCGTGTGCGCCGGGAGACGAGTATGAAGGAGGGGGCGCTCCTGCGGCTGGGAGACAGCGTGCTCGAGCTGCGCAGGCGCCCCTGCGACCTGGTAGTGGCGGCCCCTGCGACGCAGGCCTCGTCAACGGCATGGTTGATGGTGGGCTCACTGGTCTGCGTCCTGGTCATGGCCGGCTCGACGGTGATCGCGCTCAGGACGGGCAGCCGCGGTGCGATGGGCATGGTCATGGTGGCGCCGATGGTCACGATGACGCTCATGCGTCTGGTGCCCTTCCTGCAACAACGGCGAGCCCAGCGCGCCGGGCGCACCGGGCGTGCCGGTGGGGCCCGATGGCGCGCTCGCCGGCGCCGCCGGGGACACCGACCGGGTTGGAGGCGTCATGAGCCGGACCCTGCCACGATGCTGATGGCCGTCGCGGCGCGCTCCAGCATGTCTCAGTCCGTCCGGGACTCCCCGTCCGAGGGCTCAACGCCCGCCTCCGCCGCTCAGGAGGTCCTGGCCGCGTGGAGTGCCGCTCGCCGACGACGCTGCGTCCTGACGCTCTGCGACGGCGAGAGCCTGGCCCTGCTGGGCAAGGGCTCCGGCAATGCGCTGCGCTGGTGGTGCGCCCAGCTTCTGGCCCGCAACGAGGTCCGGGTGACTGTGCTGGATGACCCACCAGGAGTGCCGCAGCATGAGCGCGCGGGCCATCGGGACAGTGCGCAGAGTGAGGGATGGAAGGCGGCGGACGACCGGCTGGGGCTGCGCCTCGCCTGGGGCCCGCAGGCCCACCCTCGCAGCGCGCAGATAGTGACCTGCTCCCACGATGAGGTCCCGCCCCAGGCGCTGAGCACACGGCCCGCTCCGGCCGGGGCGCCGTCGTACTCGCCGGCCTGGTGGGAGGCGGTTCGACACCTGAGCCGCTCCCGGATCACGGAACCTCCCGGGTCGTCGTCCCGGGTCGATGGCGTCCCCGACGTGGTCCCCCTCAAGGCGGTCATGGACGACCTCGACGCCCACGAGCTGCGGGCACGGTGGGAGGAGCAGACGCGCTCGCCGGCCCGGGGCGCGCCGGCGCTGTCAGCAGTGCTCGGCGTGGGAGCACAGGGGCCGGTACGTGCCGACCTGGTGGCGGACGGCCCGCACGCCCTGTTGGCCGGGACAACGGGTTCGGGGAAGTCCGAGCTGCTCATCTCGTGGCTGGTGCAGCTGGCGCTGAGCCGAGCGCCGGATCGCCTCACCCTGGTCCTGGTCGACTACAAGGGCGGTGCCGCCTTCGGCCCCCTCGCCAACCTGCCGCACACGGCTGGGGTGCTGACGGATCTGGATCCCGCCGGCACCCAGCGCGCCCTGTCCTCCTTGGAGGCCGAGGTGCGCCGCCGCGAGCGGATCCTGGCCGCCCACGGCGCCAAGGACCTCTCCTGCCTGCCGCCACGGGTCGTCGTCCCCGATCTGGTGGTGGCGGTGGACGAGTTCGCCACCTTGGCCGGCGAGCACGCCGAGGTCCTGGAGTCACTGGTGCGTATCGCCGCCCAGGGGCGCAGTCTGGGCATCCACCTCATTTTGGCCACACAGCGCCCTCAGGGGGCCGTGTCCCCAGCGATTCGGGCCAACACCTCCTTGCGAGTGTGCCTGCGGGTGCTCGACGCCGCTGACTCCCGGGACGTCCTGGGGCATGACGGGGCCGCCCGGATCGGTCATCATCCCGGACGGGTCCTGGTCAGTGGAGCCGGCAGCGTTCAGGAGAGCGCCCCTGACCGGCAAGGCCTCGGCAACGGAGTCAGTGGTGCTCCCAGCCCTGGCAGTCAGGTGCTTCAGGCCCCCTGGTGCGGCTCGACACGTGAGGTCCAGAGGATCGTCGACCTCATCTCACGCGCAGCCCAGGGGCACGCCTCCCCGTGGCGCCCCTGGGCGCCGGCCCTGCCCGCCTCGATCAGCGCGGCCGAGGCGCTCGAGCTGGTTCGGCTCCGGGGCCCCCGGGCACCGGGTGATCGTGAGGAGCAGGGAGCCGACGGGGCGCTCGCCCCCACGGAGCCTGCTGACCACGCAGGACTGTCCGGGTGCGAAGACGACCATCTTCTCCTGGCCGTGACCGATCTTCCTCGCCAGCAGAGCCTGGGGCTGTGGCACTGGCGGGTCACACGCCCGCTGCTGGTCCTCGGGGCCCCGAGGTCAGGGCGGTCCACAGTCATCGTCTCAGCCGCGACGGCAGCACTGGGCGCGGGCCGAGGAGTACACCTGTGCGGCTTCGCTTCCCCGACCTTAGACGCCTCCGGCCGGGCCCCGGACGAGGCCTCACCCATGCGCGAGCTCCTCACCCACCCCGGGGTGGGCACGGTGGTCGGCACGGAGGACCCGCGACGCCTGGCCCGACTGTGGGGACTCGCCGCCAGCGGGCACCTCGGCACGGACCTCCTGTGCCTCGATAACGTCGACGCACTCATCGCAACCATCGATGAGGTGCTGGGCCCCGGCCAGGGCAACGCCCTGCTGGAGGCCGTCATCCGCACCACGTCAGCAGCAGGCACTCCCCTGCTGCTGACCGCGCCCTTGGTCGCCTCCACCGCCCGGTGGGCCGGATCGATGGGCCTCAGGCTGGTTCTCGGTGCGGCCACCGGCACACAGGCCGCTCTGGCAGGTCTTCCGCGCGGGGTGGTCACCGGCGGCACTCCGGGGCGCGGCGTCATCCTGGACGGAGCGACGACGACCGCCTGCCAGATCGTGCTCCGTGAGGACTGCCCGGTATCCGGCTCCGAGCGCGACGGCGCCCGCGCGCTGCGGCTCGAGCCGCTGCCGACCCGGCTCACCTGGGAGGACGTCCCGGAGGGCACCTGGGCCGTGGGAGGGGACGCGGCAGCACCGGTCACGCTTCCGGCTCACACCAGCGTCCTGGTCGCCGGGCCTCCTGGTTCGGGTCGCTCCACGGCACTGCGGGCTCTGGCCCAGGCGATGGCCTCCGACCCCCTCGTCGTTGACGACCTGGACCTGGCGGACATCGCCACCGTCACTCGGGTGGAGGCCGCGCTGGCGCGCTCCGAGGTGGTCCTGGCCTCCGCCTCGACGGAGAAGGTCGCCACGACCTTCCGCGGCGCGATCTCCACGATGCGTGAGCGTGAGGCACTCGTCGTGCTGTGGCCCGGTATGCGCCCTGCCGATCAGGCCGCAGGCATGTCCCTGCGGTCGGTCACTGACCCCAGAGCGATGACGTTGCCTGGTCGTGGGGCACTCGTCTATCGCGGAACGTGCCTTCCCATTCAGATCGTGCAACCCCAGCCCGATGACAATGATCGTCCTATTGAACACCCTGTTTAACAGGCATTCTCAATGAAGGAAAGTGGTGTTATCTCAACAGCTCAGCATCCTGTGAGGATCACGACAGGGTATCGGCACAGGTCTCATGATCGAGGTCTTGCTCGCCGCCCCCCGTCGTGTGAAAGTTGTTCTCGGACGCGGCCGTCCCTTCCCTGACAAGCTGGGTCGGCGCCAACCGCATGACCGATGACCTTGTAGGGGGCCCTTATGGACTGGCGCAGCCAAGCCGCATGTCTCACCGTTGACCCGGAGCTCTTCTTCCCCGTGGGGAACACCGGTCCTGCCATTGCCCAGATCGCCAAGGCGAAAGAGGTGTGCGGCCGCTGCGAGGTGGTGGACACCTGCCTGAAGTGGGCACTGGAGAACGGTCAGGACGCAGGCGTCTGGGGAGGCATGAGCGAGGACGAGCGCCGTTCTCTCAAGCGCAGGGCGGCCAGGGCCCGCCGGTCCTCCTGAAAACTGATCGAGTTCTTGACACTGCGGTGTTCGCACGGTTAATCGTGCGAACACCGTTTTGTTGATCCAGGGGTTTTCAGCCGCAGAAAAAGGGAGGGTCAGACTTCAGCCCTGGCAGCCCGCTGATTAAGGCGGGCGTGAATGACGACGTCGGTGCCCCCTCCGCTCAGAGGCTCCCAGTCAATGACCCCACGTAGCTCGCCGCGCACGAGCGTGGTGACGATCCGCGTTCCCAGACCGGTCATAAGGGTATCCGGCGCCAGGCCTGCACCGTTGTCCATCACATGAACCTCGAGCCGGTCCTCGTCACGGTGGGCCGTGACCGTCACGCGGCCGTCACGGCCATCGAGGCCGTGCTCGACGGCGTTGGTCACCAGCTCGGCCAGCACCGTGGCCAGTGCCTGCGCCGTGTCAGCGTCGACCACTCCGAAGGAGCCCTCCAGCTTGGTGCTGACCTCGCCCGTGGGCGTGGCCACAACCGCGGCCATGCGTAGGATGGAGGAGAAGACCTCGTCGAAGTCCACGTGCTCGTTGACGTTGTGGCTCAAGGCGTCGTGGACAGTGGCGATGGTGGTCACCCGGCGCTCGGCCTCGGACAGGGCCTGACGGGTCTCCTCGTTCGAGGCGCGGCGGGCCTGCATGCGCAGCAGCGCCGAGACGGTCTGCAAGTTGTTCTTGACCCGGTGGTGGACCTCCCGGATGGTGGCGTCCTTGTTGAGCAGGACCTGCTCACGCCGACGCACCTCGGTGACGTCACGAACCAGGAGCACTGCCCCGGATCGGCGTCCCTTGAGCGTCAGCGGGATGGAGCGCACAGACAGGAACACTCCCCCGACCTCGACTTCGGTGAGCCAGGCCTGCCTGCCCATGAGAACCACGGCCAGCGTCTCATCGACGGGGGTACGGGCGGGAATGATCGAGGTGACGGCCTCGGCCAGCAGGATCCCCTCCAGCTCACCCTCGATGCCCAGGCGGTGGAAGCAGGAGCGCCCGTTAGGGCTGACGTAGACGATCCGTCCCTCCTCGTCCAGGCGCAGGACGCCGTCGGCCACTCGCGGCGTGCCGTGACGGATCGTGGTGCCGGCGCCCTGGATGGGGAACTCGCCCGAGGCGGTCATCTGGCACAGGACCTCGGCGATCTCCTCCATCTCCCGCTCAACGATGCGCCCGCCCCGGATAACACCCACCGAGGTCTCCCGAGTCACGACGGCGATCGGCGTACCGGCGTGAACGACCGGGATGTACTCCTCCTGGACCGCGGCGGTACCGGTCCAGTAGGGCTCGGCGGCGTCCTGGATCTGGGCGGTGGACAGTGACTCCATGGCCATGGCCTCACGTGAGGCCGGCATGCGCCGCCCGACAACGTCCTCGAGGTGGACGGTGGTTCCCCCCGAGGGGCGGGTGTGGCCCGCGGCAATGAAGCGCCCCGCACGGGTACGCACCCACAGGACCAGGTCGGAGGTGGATAGGTCCGCAATCAACTGCCAGTCAGCCACCAGCTGGTGGATCCAGTCGAGGTCGGCCTCGGCGAGGTCGACTGCGTCTCTCAGGGCGCTAGGCAGAAGATTAGGCACCTCTCAAGGTTATCGGCAGTCAGCGGAACCGGCTCGTTGAGCCGGCTATTTGCCAAGCAGGACACATGTTCGGGATCTGAATGATCCCGCATTCAACCGCACGAGTGCGCCCTGACTGCCGACCCCGCGGCGGTCGGAGCATGCCCTACCCCGGCGAAACATGACAGGATCGCACCATGAGGAAGACCATCACCATCACCTATCCCGCCACTCCGGCACGCACCGCGCAGATGCTCGCCGACCCCGCCTATCAGGAGGCGCGGGTCTCGCGGGCCGGGCTCGACAACGCCTCGGTGGACGTCGCCCAGCGAGGCCAGGGCTTCGTGGCCACCATCGCCGGGAGCATCCAGCCTTCCCAGCTGCCCTCGGTCGCCTCGAGGTTCGTGCGCTCGGCGGTGTCCTTCTCCGTGGCCGAGTCCTGGGGCGAGCCGAAGGATGACGGTTCACGCTCCGGCGGCTACGACGTGACGATCAAGAACGCCCCGGTCAAAGTCAGTGCCACCTCCACCATGTCTCCCGCCGCGGATGCCGCCGGTGAGGCCACCACCGTCACCGTCGACGTCGACCTCAAGGTCACCGTGCCGTTGGTCGGCAAGACCATCGAGGAGAAGGCAATGGGCATGGTGGGCCGAGTCGTGGCGGACGAGGAGCGCCGGGCCGCCGCCTGGCTCGCCGAGCACTGAGCCGCCCCTCCATCGCTCACCTCGATCACCCGCATCGATCACGGACTGTGCGCTGCGTCGCCCAGCGGCGTTATTCCCGTGATGCGTCCCTGTCCGCCAGTGGCGCATCACGGGGCTGTGCGCCGGTTCCACCGCCGGGTCTCGCCCGGTTTCATGGCACGATCAGGCCATGAGTACTTCTAACGCAGCCGCCTCCGCCCCCAACGCCGTGTGGGCCGAGCGCGCAGGCACCCGCCAGTACATCGGTCGCAACTCCTCGGGGGCTGAGGTCCGCATCGGCATGGGCCCGGGCGAGTTCTCCCCCGGTGAGCTGATGAAGATCGCCCTTGCCACCTGCAACACCCTGTCCGCCGACCACCGTCTGGCCAAGGCCCTGGGCGAGGACTTCGAGGCCACCGTGGGCTGCTCGACCGTCAAGAACGACGCCGAGGAGCGCTACGAGTCCTTCCAGGTCGAGATCGTCACTGACCTGTCCTCCCTCGACGCCGAGCAGCGCGAGCTGCTCAGCCAGCGAGTCGCCAGCGCCGTCGACCGTCACTGCACCGTGGGCCACACCATCGAGCACGGCGCTTCCTACACCACGACGATCGTCGACCCCAACGAGGACTGAGCACCCCGGCCCTTGAACCGGCCGCTCTCCCCGAGGCCCCCTGCGTCACTCAGGTAAGGAGACCACTGTGAACACCTCCCGCTCCGGGCGCCCCACAGCGCTGGAACGCGCCCTCGACAAGGCCATCGCCATCCCGGCCTCCCGCATCGAGGAGCGTGTCGCACGGATGCGTCGGGACCGCCCCGGGGCCGACGCCGCCGAGCTCGTCGAGATGGCCGGCGCCCGCTTCCGGCGGGATGCAGGGCTGTCATCGGGAGCAGTCGGGGCCTCGGCGGCCATCCCAGCCATCAGTACGGGCGCGGCCGCTGCCCTGACGGTCGGCCAGAGCGCCGCCTTCATCGCCTCGGCCGTCACCTACGTTCTGACTGTCGCGGAGATCCAGGGGGTCCACGTCGTCGACACCGAGCGCCGTCGGGCCCTGGTCCTCTCCGCCCTTCTGGGCAAGGAGGGTTCCGAGGCGGTTCAGGGCCAGCTGGGTCTGTCCTCGATGTTCTGGGCGGCTCAGCTGCTCATGCAGATGCCCCTGCCGTCGGTGAAGTCGATCAACGCCCACCTCATCAAGCGGGTGGCCAAGCGCTCGGCCGCCAAGGGCGGGGCGCTGGCGCTGGGGCGCCTCCTCCCCTTCGGGATCGGCGCCGCCATCGGCTGGAAGGGGGGCCGAGCACTGGCCAACCAGGTCATCGAGGGTGCGCAGGCGGCGCTGGGGCCCCAGCTCGCTCTGAGCGACTACGTCGACAGCTCCCACGTCGAGGTGATCGAAGCGTGAGCGGTATCGGCAGCGCCAGCGAGCCCTCACCGTCGGCCGCTCAGTACCCGGCGCTGGCGCAGATGGGGCTCATCCCCCCGCCAGGCGTCGACGTCGCCTACGAGAACCTCCTGGCTGATGTCCTGACCAACGGGACCGCGAAGTCCGACCGCACCGGCACCGGGACACGGTCGCTCTTCGCCCGCCAGCTGCGCTACGACCTGCGCCGCGGCTTTCCGCGCATCACCACGAAGTTCGTGGCCATGAAGGCCGTCAAGGGTGAGCTGCTGTGGTTCTTGAGCGGGGAGACGAATGTGCGCTGGCTCCAGGAGCGGGGCATCACGATCTGGGACGAGTGGGCCAATGACTCCGGTGAGCTGGGGCCGGTCTACGGCTCGCAGTGGCGCTCGTGGCCCACCCGGGACGGGAGCGCGATCGACCAGATCGCCGGGCTCATCGACACGCTGCGCACCGACCCGGACTCACGGCGCATGCTGGTGTCGGCCTGGAACGTCTCCGAGCTGGGGTCCATGGCACTGGCCCCGTGCCACGCCTTCTTCCAGTGCTACGTGGCCGACGGCCGCCTGAGCCTGCAGATCTACCAGCGCAGCTCCGACCTGTTCCTGGGGGTGCCCTTCAACATCGCCTCCTACGCGCTGCTGGCCCACATGCTCGCCCAGCAGGCGGACCTGGAGCCCGGAGAGCTCATCTGGACCGGCGGGGACTGCCACATCTATGACAACCACGTCGAGCAGGTCCGCACCCAGCTCTCCCGGGTGCCCAGCGCCCACCCCTTCCCCACGTTGCGCCTGGAGCGGGCCGAGTCCATCGACTCCTACGACATGGACGACATCGACGCCTCCCAGGGCTACGAGCACCACCCCACGATCAAGGCCCCGGTCGCGGTATGAGCGGCCTGGGGATGATCTGGGCCCAGGACGTCACCGGCGTCTTGGGTGCCGACGGTGGCATGCTGTGGCGCGTGCCGGCGGACTTCGCCCACTTCAAGGCCACGACCATGGGCTGCGGGCTGGTCATGGGGCGCACCACCTGGGACTCACTGGGAGGGCCCCTGCCCGGGCGGCGCAACGTGGTCCTCACCCGTGACCGCTCCTGGCGGGCCGAGGGGGCGGTCCGCGCCGGCTCACTGCGCGAGGGGCTCTCGCTGGCGGCGCGGGGCCTGGCCGCTGAGCTGGGCCGCGACCCCCGCGAGGGGGATGCTGCCGGGCTGCCCCGTCTGTGGGTCATCGGTGGTGGGAGCGTCTACGAGCAGGCGCTGGCTGACGGCCTGCCCGATGTGCTCGTCGTCAGCGTCCTGGACCTGGATGCCTCGCAGCGGGCCCGCGAGCGCGGCCTGCCCGACTCGACGCTGGTGCGCGCGCCGGGGATCAGCACTCACGAGTGGGCCATCGACCCGGCCCTCTCCGACCCGCGGGGGCAGTGGCGCCCCGCATCCGGGGACGCGCGCTGGCGCGTGGAGACCTGGCGGCACCTATAGACGCGCTCGAAACGCCCTCGGTGAGCGTTTCAGCGGAGGCTCAGTGGTCGGCGTCGTAGCGCGCCCGGGCCTGGCTGACAGCGCCGAGGTGCTCAGTGGCCCAGGCCTCGACGTGAGCCAGCGCCTCCGCCAGACCCTTGCCCGAGTCGGTGAGCTCGTAGGTCACTCGCGGTGGGATCTCAGGGTACTGATGGCGCTCGATGAGACCATCGCGCTCAAGGCCCCTGAGGGTCTGGGTGAGCATCTTGGTGGAGATACCATCGACGCGGGTCGATATCTCCTTGAATCGTTGCGGCTGGTCCGCTTCGTGAAGCGCCCCGACGACGAGCACGGTCCACAGGTCGCCGAGCGACTTGAGCAGACCGCGTGAGGGGCAGCTACGGCTATAGGGGTCGGGCGCCATCTCCCCCGCCTGCTGCGTGCCGGTCGGCGACTCAGTGTCGGCCACATCGTCTCCTCGTGTGCTTGGTCGCTGATCCGTCGTCGGCCGCCCACGCGTGTGGGCGGCCGACGACGGGCATAGGCGATAGGTTACCTGCGAATCGGAAGCCTTACTCGAGCCTTACTCGGGGCTCACTCAGACACGACGGCGAGGCCGCCAGTCCAACCAACCTGCTCCGTGACACCCAGGGCGATGTTCAGCGCCCCGAGCGCCTCCATACGCTCTGCCCGCTTGAGCTCTCCGGCGTCGGCCCACACCAGTCCGGCGGCCTCGACGAACGAGCGCAGGCTCGCCTTGGCCCCTGCGGAGTCGGAGGCGGCCAGGACAGTGGCCGGGCGAGCGCCGATGGTGCCGCTCGCCAGGACGGCGGCGAAGACGGTGTTGAAGGCCTTGACCACCTGCGCGTCCGGGAGGTTCGCTGCGAGCTCGGCGGTCGCGGAGCTACCGGCCGGGACGAGAGAGTCGAGAGTGGTGAAGTCCAGGGGGTTGGTCGGGTCGACGACGATCTTGCCGGCGAAGGCCTGTGCGCCGTAGGTGGCGATGACCTCGTCGATGGCGGCGTAGGGCAGGGCGAGGACGACGATGTCACCGGTCAGGGGTGAACCGATCTGGGCGACGTCGACGCCCGGCAGGTCGGTGGCCTTGGAGGCGTCGCGCACCAGGACCTGAGTAGTGGCACCGGCCTTGACCGCCAGACCTGCGACCGCCGATCCGATGTTGCCGGCGCCGATGATGGAGATGGAGGGGACGGACATGAGAACTCCTTGAGCGTTAGTTGTTGAACGAACAACTAAACTCTCTCACACGCAATCACTTTCCAGAAGAGAGTGACTGTATGAAAGAGATCACAGGCTGTTGTCCACACGCTCTCCGCCATCGCTGACATGCCGAGCACCGCGGGGCTCTCGCCGCTCAGAGCAGCTTCTTGGAGGTGAGCCAGTCGGTGGCGATGGTCTTGGAGCTGAGCTTCTCGCCGGTAGAGCGCTGGTTGAGGGAGCGCAGCTCATCGGGGGTCAGCAGGGCCGAGACCCGGTTGATGGCGGTGGCCGCGATGGCTGGCAGTGAGGCAGAGACCAGCGGGGTGACGTTCTGCGGGAGGATGAGCATCTGGGGGTCGGACAGGATGACGAGATCCTTGACCCCGATGGCGGGATCGGAGGAGTAGATGTCGGCGACGTCGACGGTGCCGTCAGTGAGGGCCTTGACGGTCAGGGGCCCGCCGGAGTCCTCCACCGGCGTGACGGAGGCGTCGACCCCGTAGACGGCCTTGAGGCCCTTGGGGCCGTAGGGGCGGGTGGCGAACTCCGAGTTCGCGGCGATCGTGACGGACCGCCCCAGCGAGGCCAGGTCGCCGATGGAGGTCAGGGAGTGGGCCTGGGCGGTGGCCTTGGTGACGGTCAGGGAGTCTTGATCCGTCGCCTCGGCCAGGTTCAGGACGGTCAGCGAGTGCGGCAGGGTCCTCAGCAGGGCGTCCTGGATGGAGGCGGTATCGCCGGCGGCGCGGGAGGAGGTTGCGGTGGCGGTCGCAGCGGTGGGGCCGCCTGAGGCGGAGGTCTTGCTGTAGTACTCCAGCAGGTTGCCGCCGTATTCGGGGATGACGTGGATCTTGCCGGCCTCGAGCTCGGGCAGGTAGACCTCCCGCTGGCCGATCTGGTACTGGCGGGTAACGGTCAGGCCCGTCTTCTCCATCATCTGGGCGTAGAGCTCGGCGATGATCTCGTTGGAGTAGTACTGCTGGCTGCCGATGATGATCGGGCCGCCGGAGTAACCTCCCGAGGATTGGTCGACGGCGAAGGGGTCGGTGTCGGAGCAGGCGCTCAGGGCGAGCAGACCGGTGGTTGCGCCGACACCGGCCAGCAGGCCGCGTCGCGTCAGCTGCTTGCCGGGGCGCGAGTGGGACGGTGCAGTCATGCTGATTCCTTCCGGTACTGCCGGGCGCCCGGGGGCGTGACCCCCCATTGGATGAGAGCGAAGATAGCCTCGGAGGCCAGGGCCAGAGCGATGACCAGGAGCGCCGAGGAGAGCATCATGACGTAGTCCTGGGTCTTGAGGCCCAGGAACATGAGTCGGCCGAGCCCGCCGGCGCCGGTATAGGCGGCCAGTGTGGCGGTGGAGATGACCTGGAGGCTGGCCGAGCGCAACCCGCCGACGAGCAGCGGCGCTCCCAGGGGGATCTCGACCCGGCTCAGTACCTGGAGCTCGCTCATGCCGCTGGCCCGGGCGCCGTCGACAGCCATGACTGAGGCCGCCCGCACACCGCTCATGGCTCCGGCCAGGACACTGGGTAGGGCCAGGATGACGAAGGCGATCATGGGGGCGCTCAGGCCGACCCCGAGAACGAGGCCGAACAGCGTAATGAGGCCGAGGGTGGGCAGGGAGCGGGCCGTGCCGCTGAGCGGTTGCACCCAGGTGCGCCCGCGTCCGGTGTGCCCCACCCACCAGCCGGCGGGGACCCCGATGAGTGCGGCGATGAGGACACCGGCCAGGGAGTAGAGGACGTGCTGGACCAGCAGTGGGCCGATCCCCATGGCCCCGCTCCAGTGAGCGGGATCGGCGATGTAGGCCAGTGCGGCCAGGACGAACCTCACGCCTTGCCCTCCTGACTGTTCGAGGCGGCTGCGCAGGCTCCGGCAGCGACTGCCCCGGCGTCGCCGGCGCGCTTCCAGGTCCAGGGCAGGCACAGCCGCCCCAGCGCGAGGACGAGCCCGTCCAGGACGAGGGCCAGGGCCGCGGTGGCGACCAGCCCGGTGACGATCTCCGCCGTGATGCCGCGCTGGAAGCCGTCGGTGAACAGCCAGCCGAGGCTGCGCACACCGAGGACCGCCCCGACAGTGGTCAGTGAGATCGTCGAGACCGTCACCACGCGCAGGCCAGTGAGGATGGCCGGGCCCGCCAGCGGCAGCTCGACGGTGAGGAAGCAGCGCAGGCGCCCCATGCCCATGGCGGTGGCGGCGTCCAGGACGCGGGCGTCAACGGCGTCGAGTGCGTCGGCGGTGGCCGGCACCAGGAGCGCCAGCCCGTAGAGGGTCAGGGCCACGATGACGTTGAGCGGGTCGCGGATGCCGGTGGCCAGGATGATGGGGAGGATGACGAACAGGGCCAGGGAGGGGACGGCGTAGAGCAGCGAGGAGCCGGTCACCAGCACGGCTCGCAACGGCGGGGCCACGCGGGCCAGCCGGGCGATGGGGATCGCCAGGACGAAGGAGGCGATGATCGCGGGAACCGCCTGGAGGAGGTGGGCCAGGAGGTGCCCGGCGATGGTGGGCAGGTTGGCCAGGACCCAGCTCATGCCCGTTCCTCCGCCTCCGTGGAGGACTCGTCGGCCAGGCGCCCGACGGCGCGGCCAGCCCGGTCCAGGACGATCCGGGACTCGGCGACGTCCGTGAGCTGAAGCTGGCGGGCGGCGTCATCGAGGCCGAGGAAGCGGGCGACGAAGTCATCGGCCGGGTCGGCCAGCAGCTGGGGGCCGCTGCCTCGCTGGGCGACCTGGGCGCCTTCGCGCAGGAGGATGATCTCGTCGCCCAGGGCCAGGGCCTCATCGACGTCGTGGGTGACGAAGATGATGGTCTTCCCCAGCTCGGCCTGGATGCGCGCCATCTCGCGCTGGAGGTCGCGGCGCACGAGCGGGTCGACGGCGCCGAAGGGCTCGTCCATGAGGAGCACCTCGGGGTCGGCGGCCAGTGCCCGGGCCACACCGACCCGCTGGGCCTGGCCGCCGGAGAGCTGGTGGGGGTAGCGCCCGGCCAGGTCGCGGTCGAGGTCGAGCATGTCCATGAGCTCGAGGGCCCGGCACCGGGCGTCGTGGCGGTCGGCGCCCTGGAGGCGGGGTACGAGGGTGATGTTGTCGATGACGCGCCGGTGCGGCAGCAGCCCCGCGTTCTGCATGACGTAGCCGATGGAGCGACGCAGGGCCACGGCATCGCGGGTGGCGACGTCCTCATCATCGATGAGGACCCGTCCGCTGGAGGGCTCCACCATGCGGTTGACCATGCGCAGCAGGGTCGTCTTGCCACAGCCGGACGATCCCAGCAGGACGGTGGTGGTGCCGGCCTCGATACGGGCGGTAAAGGAGTCGACGGCGGGGGAACCTGATTCGGCACCCCTCCCGGCCGGGTACGACTTGGTAACGGTATCGAAGGTAATGGTGCTGCTCATTGCGGGTGCCGGGTGTCCTCTCATGGCCTTAGGCGGCGCGGCCCGATGGCGTATCGCAACAGTACCAGCCGTCACCTGCCGATCTGCCAGGTGACGGCCTTTCCCAAGGCGATTGGTGCAGGATTGAAAGCAAACACCCAGGTGCTCACCATCGACACGTCGAAGATATCGACGCGCTGCTCCCTCTCAACACCGCAGCAGTGCGCACCATTCCCGCACTGCATGCCCAGGCTGCGCCCCCGGGCGGGCTTTCCGGATCAGAAGGTCCGGATCAGAAGGCCGGGCGCAGGGCGACGTCGTCGGAGTAGTCGGAGGCAACGAGCTCGACGCGGTTGCCCTCGGGGTCAAGCACGGTGGCCTCGTAGTATCCGTCGCCGGTCTCACGGGGTCCGTCGACGACCGGCACACCGGCCTCCGACATGTAGGAGGCCAGGTGGTCGACGTCTTCGCGCCCCGGCAGACCAAAAGAGACGTGAGCCCACCCCAGCCCGGCGGCCTCGCGCCCCTCGGCCAGCTCCGGACGGGTCATGATCTCCAGACGGGTCCCCCGCTCGTCCGCGGGCGTCTCGGCGAAGTGGAGGATATGGGTGCGCAGGCCGGTCCTGGGGTTCTCGTAGAGACCGTTGGCATGCCCGTCAAACCAGTGGGAGTAGAAGTCGCGGGCGCTGTCGAGGTCGGCGACCCAGATGGCGACGTGGTCGAGGTACGGCATGGTCATTCCTTTCCTGACGGTGAAGAATCACTGCCGACAACCAGAGATGATCGTACGATCACTCTTCCAGGCAGCGATTTTTCTTTACTGAATCAACGGATTCTCGGAACTCCGATCCGTTGACACCAACAGTAGAAGACCATACGATCATTGTCATTGCTCGTTCTCCAGCAAAACGATCACCTCGTTGCTACCGATGCGGAGGAAGCATGCGCGACAGTCCCCACGACAGGCGCCGCACGATACTGCGTGCCCTGAGCCCCACCACGGTCCACAGTGTGCAGGCGCTGTCCCGGCTGACCGGGGTCTCGGTCATCACCATCCGCCGGGACCTGGCCGAGCTGGCCCATGAGGGCCTGGTGACCCGGGTCCACGGCGGGGCTCTGCGTGCACCGCGCCGTGGGGCCGCCCGACCGGCCTCCATGCGTCGCAGGCAGGATGTGGAGATCAAGCGCCGTCTGGCGCAGGCCACTGCCGAGCTCATTGAGGACGGGGAGGCGGTCATCATCGACTCGGGGACCACCTGCGAGATGGTGGCCGAGCAGCTGGCCGGCCGCGACATCCGGGTTCTGTGCCTGTCGCTGGGAGCCGGGGCTGCAGTGGCCTCCGTGCGTGGAGCCGCGGTGACCATCGCGGGTGGCCCGGTGGATCCGGAGTCCCTCTCCCTGTTCTCCGCTGAGGCGGTCGAGGCGGTGCACGCGTTCCGCGCCGACGTCGCGGTCCTGTCCACCTGCGCCGTGTCCACCCGTGAGGGCCTGACCGTCATGGAGTCCGACGACGCGATGGTCAAGCGCGCCATCATGGCCTCCTCCACCCGACGCGTTCTGCCGACCGCACCGAGCAAGATCACCCAGACCAACACCTACCGGTTCGGGCGTATCGAGGACCTCGACACGCTGCTGACAACAAGCCAGATCGACCCCGAGGCCCTCGAGGAGCTGCGGGGCGCCGGGGTTGACGTCGTCCTGTGCGACTAACGGCGAACGACCGGGTCGCAGCGGAGCAGCTCAGCCCAGCAGTGCTGCGATGGTGCAGGAGACCGCCAGCAGCGGGAGGATGCCTTGCTTGGCAGCTGCGCCGCGGTGGGGTGCCGAGGCCAGGGCCAGGACCACGGCGGCGGCCAGCATGGCCCCGGTCCCGGCCAGGATGAGGGCGGCGCCGAGCTCCACGTGTCCCAGGGCCGCCAGGGTGACTCCGGTCAGCGTCTGGAGGGCCAGGAAGAGGTTGTAGAAGCCCTGGTTGAAGGCGTAGAAGGCGTGTGGCCTGGCCTCCTCGGGCGTACCTCCGAAGGTCTTGCGGGCCAGGGGCCCCTCCCAGGCGATGGACTCCATGTAGAAGATGAGGACATGGAGAGCAGCGGCCAGGACGGCGAGGACCATTGCGGCAGTCAGCATGGGCACTCGATTCATGAGACGGATGGAAACCGGCCCCTCAACCACCCCGACGCCGTCGTTATTCCCCGGGATTCCCGAGGCTCACCAGGACGTCGCCGGCGCCTCCTGAGGTCAGGAGGCCGCCTGCTTGGTCACCCAGGCGATGAAGTTCTCCTCGCCGGTGCCGGTCAGCTCGGCCATCGTGTGCCCCTGACCCCAGATGGTGGCGAAGTCGACGTTGCCGGCTCCGGCCTGCTGGAGTGCCAGGGCGAGGTTCACCTCGACGGTGGAGGCCGTGTCGCCCTGGGTAATGCCGGTGCGGATGCGCCAGGCCGGGGCGATGGTGGAGGTGCCCCGGCCCTTGGAGTCCTGGGTGAGGTAGTACAGGGGGTCGTACATCGCCACACGCGTGACCATGTCGGTGCCGACCGAGTCCTTGGCGGCCAGGTCCTTCTCGTAGGCGGCGACGCCGTAGTCCTTGTTCCAGCCCGACAGCCCCGAGTACCTGGACTGCCCCTTGGAGATGACCTCGCGACTCAAGGAGGAGAAGTGCTGCTTGTTCTCCCCTGAGCCCATGACGAGATTCTCGGTCTGGGCACGCCCCACACCATCGAAGGCCCCCACGTCCTTGGAGGCGTTCTTCTGGGAGGTGACGAAGCCCTGCAGGCCGGTGACCGTCGCGGTCTTCTTGGAGGCGTCGTAGGTGACCCACTGCGAGGAGGAGTTGAGGAAGGCGATGTACTCCTCCACCGTCTTGTAGGTGGTGGACTCACCACTGTCCTGACCGCCGCCTCCGGGTGTACCGCCCTTGGGGGGCGTGCCGCCACCGTCGCTGGGCGGGGTTCCCGACGGCGCCCCGCCGCCCCCACTGGGCTCCATCCCGGCCATCTCGGTGGAGGAGGGCGTGTAGGGGAAGGTGGTGGCCGCCAGGAAGTCGTTGAGGGACTTCTGGATGACCGACACGAGGTGGTTGTAGTAGGAGCCCGACAGGTAGGTGCCCTGGGAGGAGGGCTCCAGGGTCAGCGGCTTGCCCTGGGAGTCGGTGAGCTTCAGCCCGTTGAGGTAGGTGGGGAAGGCGGCCGCAAGGTCCTGGGAGTAGGCCCTCGTCCAGGTGCCCTCGGCCCGGGTGCCGGAGGAGGCGAACTGCCCCATGTTCCACTCGTAGGCGGCGTTGACGCTGTCCAGGCTGGTGATCGGGCACCAGCACATGGCTCCGGCGACGGCGTCGGACAGGGCCTTGCCACTGGTGTCAGTGGTGGCGGCCCCTAGGACGGCCAGGTAGGGGGCGAACAACTCACTGTCCCCGGAGGCTCCCGCGACGGCGCTCTGCGCCCCTCCCCCGCTGTGCCCGAAGACGTAGACCTTCGCGGCGTCGCCGGGAACGGCGGCGGAGTTGTAGCGCCGGTAGCGCACGGCGGCCTTGAGGTCGGTGACGCCCCAGGGCGCATTGCCGGAGTAGGTCTGGGAGTTGGAGTCCTTGCCGCGCAGACCGGCGTGGACGTAGATGAAGCCGGCCTCCATGTAGGCCTTGATGGTGTCGTAGGAGTACTCGGTGGGCGGCTTCTGGGCGGAGTATCCCGGGGTGTTGACCGGGAAGACGGTGGGTGCGGTGGCGGCGGTGAAGCTGCCGACGGCGCCCGAGGCGTTGACGGTGACCGTGTAGGTGCCGTTGCCGTTGTCCTTCCCGGTGAAGTAGGGCCCGGGCACGTAGATGCCCAGGGTCTCGTAGTCCGAGGCCTGGGGCGTGGCCACGTAGCGCAGACCCAGCTGGTAGTAGACCTTGTGGTCCGCGTCGTAGCGCCAGGCGGCGGAGTCCAGGGCGAGCTTGGCATCGGTGGGTGCCTGAGACGAGGCTGCGGAGGAGGCCTGCGCGGTGGCCCCTCCGGTGGAGCAGGCTCCCAGGCCCAGGAGTCCCGCCGTGGCGGGCAGGGCGGCAAGGATGGTGCGTCGTGGCAGGTTCATCGTGGTTCCCTCCGGCTCAGTCAGTCGCGTGCCTCGCTCGGGTGTCTGCGTACGTGGCTAGCACATCACCTTAAGGCACGGACGATCCCAGGACGTGGTGTGCCGCTTCTGTGAGTCGGCATCCGCGTGCTGGCGCGCAAGCCAGAATGCGGGCTCGGCTCGTACGACGACGGCGCCGCCCTCGCGTGAAGGGTGGCGCCGTCGTCGGCTATGAGGGACAGTCCTGAGGATCAGTCCTCAGCGGCACTGGGGTGGGTCATGTCCATGGGGACGACCCACTTGTCGAACTCCTCAGCGGTGACGAAGCCGAGCTCGAGGGCGGACTCGCGCAGGGACAGGCCCTTGTGGTGCGCGTTCTTGGCGATCTTGGAGGCCTTGTCGTAGCCGATGTGGCGGTTGAGGGCGGTGACCTGCATGAGGTTGGTCTCCAGGTTGGCCTTGATCCGCTCAGTGTTGGGCTCAATACCGTAGGCGCAGTTGGTGTCGAAGGAGACGCAGGCGTCACCCAGGAGCTGGATGGACTCCAGGACGCACCAGGCCATAACCGGCTTGAAGACGTTGAGCTGGAAGTTGCCCTGGGATCCGGCGAAGCCGACTGTGGCGTCGTTGCCGAAGACCTTCGTGGCCACCATGGTCATGGCCTCGCACTGGGTGGGGTTGACCTTGCCGGGCATGATCGAGCTGCCGGGCTCGTTCTCGGGGATGATGAGCTCGCCGATGCCGTTGCGGGGGCCGGAGGCGTACCAGCGCACGTCGTTGGCAATCTTCATGAGGGCATCGCCCAGGACGCGCAGGGCGCCGGAGACCTGAACCAGGGCGTCGTGGGCGCCCAGGGCGGCGAAGAGGTTGTCCGCCTGGGTGAACTCGATGCCGGTCTCCTCGGAGATCTTCTTGGCGCACAGGGCCCCGAACTTCGGGTGGGCATTGAGGCCGGTGCCGACGGCGGTCCCGCCGATGGCCAGCTCACGGGCGCGGGAGTCGGCGTAGCGGATGCCGTCGAGGGCGAAGTCGATCTGGGCGACCCAGCCGCTGATGACCTGCCCCAGGGTGATGGGGGTGGCGTCCTGCAGGTGGGTGCGGCCCACCATGACGACGTCGGCGTAGGCCTTGGCCTTGGCGTCCAGGGTGTCGCGCAGCTGCTGGACGCGCGGGTACATGACGGCCAGCTCGTTGACGACGGCGATGTGCATGGCCGTGGGGAAGGTGTCGTTGGAGGACTGGCCGCGGTTGACGTGGTCGTTGGGGTGGACCGGGGTCTTGGAGCCGCGCTCGCCGCCGGCCAGCTCGATAGCGCGGTTGGAGATGACCTCGTTGGAGTTCATGTTGGACTGGGTGCCCGAGCCGGTCTGGAAGACCACGAGCGGGAACTCGGTGTCGAGGTCACCGGCGATGACCTCGTCGCCGGCCTTGGCGATGAGCTCGGCGATGTCGGCGGGCAGCTCGCCGAGCTCGGCGTTGGCCAGGGCGGCGGACTTCTTGAGAATCCCCAGGGCCTTAATCATGGGGCGGCCCCACACGAAGGTCTCGCGGCCGATGTCGAAGTTGTGCAGGCTCCGCTCGGTCTGGGCCCCCCAGTAGCGGTTGGCGTCCACCTCGATGGTGCCCATGGAGTCGGATTCGGTGCGGGTCGTGACAGCCTGGTTGGGCGTCTTTGCATCAGTTGTCATAGATGCAAGGTTAGGCGCTCGTGCTCGCCGCCGTGCGGGGACGGGCGTCCCAGACACGTCTCAGATCGCTACCGGCCAACACCGCCGAAGGCGCGTCACACGGGTCGCAGCTGCTCCAGGGCCAGGTCCAGCAGATCCGCAAGATGGTCATTGCCGTCAATGGTCCGGGGCTCATGGAGATGACCGGTGATCTGCAGGGCGGCGAGCCCATGAAGCAGAACCCAGATGACGGTGGCGATCTCACGGGTGGGGCCGGGTCGTAGCTGCCCGGCCCCCTGAGCCTGGGCAACGAGCTCGCCGACGGCGGCCATGGCGTCGTCAGCGGCCTCCTCCAGCCCGGGGTCCGGCTCCGCAATCGGAGCGTCCCCGAAGACCAGCTGGTAGTGGTGGGGGCACTCGACTGCGTAGTCGATGTAGGCCCAGCAACCGGCGCGCAGCCGCTGTCGCGCCCCCCGGTGCCGCTCCGCACCGTGACGAATCCGCTCTGCGATCTGCCGCAGTGTCCGGCCCGCCAAGGCACGCATGAGCGCAGCCTTGTCCGCGTAGTGACGATAGGGCGCCGAGCGGGACACGCCGGCAGCCTCACCAACGGCACGCAGCGTCACCGCCTCGGGTCCCTTGTCCTCGAGCAGCGTTGCAGCGGCGTCGAGGATGGCGGCGCGCGTCGGACCTGGATCACGAGGGCTCATGACCCAAGCCTACTCACATGTTGACACAGTCAACTTTCCAGTTATGCTGACATTGTCAACTTAACCTGAGAAGAGGAACGACTCATGACCGACACCACCCGAACCGATGCCAACTTCGACGCGAGCTACCTGCGTACCTGGACTGAGCCCGACGCCGGTCAGCGCCGTGCACTCATCGAGCAGATGTGGGCCCCGCACGGGTCGCTGCACATCTCCTCACCCGCCTTGACCGTTACAGGAACAGCCGACATCGCTGAGCACATCAACCGCGTCCACAACGACCGCATTGCAGGTCAGGGCCTGATCTTCAGCTATGACCAGCGCATGGAGTCCGGCGACGCACTTTTGCTGCGCTGGTCGATGACCGCCCCAAGCGGCGACATCGTCGGGCGCGGAGTCGACACCGTCTTCCGCGACGTCGACGGCAAGGTGACGCGCGCCTACATGTTCATGGGCGTGAACTGACCCGAGCGAGCCCCTGCGACTCGCCTCGACGTCGGCAGCTCAGGACATCGCCGCCAGCACCGCCTCGATGCCGGCGGCGATCGTCGTGTGCGCGCCGGCCGCGAGGCGGACGACCTCGTCGGGATCGGTGGGCGCCTGCGCGAAGGACAGGTCGGAGACGACGCTCATGCCGGCCACGCGCACCCCGAGCTGGTGCAGGGCGATGGCCTCCAGGACGGTGGACATGCCCACGCAGTCGGCACCGGCGGACTCCAGCATTCGCGTCTCCGCCATGGTCTGATACTCCGGCCCGCGCACAGCGGCATAGACGCCTGACCTCTCTGTGACACCGCGCAGGACGTCAGCGAGCTCGTCGTCCCACACGCTGCGAACGTCAGTGAAGACCGGGCCGTCGAAGGGTGAGGAGCCGGTGAGGTTGAGGTGGTCGGTGATCGTCATGACCTCGCCGATGTGCCAGCTGCGCAGGCACCCGCCGGCGTTGACCAGGACGGCCCCGCGTACGCCGGCAGCGGCCGCGATACGGGACAGGGCGACCACGAGTCCGGGCCCGTGCCCCTCGTAGAGGTGGGTCCGTCCGCGAGCCACGAGGACGCGCCGCTCTCCCCCATCCTCCTGGGCGCCCGCCTTCCGGCCACGAGCGACGGCATAGGAGTCGAGGCGATCCTCATGTCCCGGCGCGACCGGGACCATGACCTCGGGCAGGTCGGACAGGTGCAGGCTCGCCGCCGGCTCACCCCAGGAGACCAGGGCGTCGGCGGCGCCGGACCCCAGGACCACCAGCAGGTCGTGGCCAGGCGCGCCGGTACGACGGGCGATCTGATGGGCGCCCTCCACGGCCGGGCCCGGACCTTCTGCGCCGGCAGAGGCGCTCAGGGCCTCCAGACGCTCAGGCTCAAGGGAGAGGACAGCTGCATGGTCGTTCACGAACGCGCCTCCTGGCGGGCCACCCGGCCTCGGCCGAGGGCGAGGTGCCCGAGCACACCGATGAGCAGGGAGACCAGCACACCGAGGTTGGCTCCGGCCCAGGCCCCGTCGCGACCCCCGAGAGGCCCGAGCAGGTAGCCCTGCCAGGACAACCAGGAGGCGGCCGAGTTGACGACCAGCCCCCAGCCGACGACGGAACCGACAGCCACGAGGGTGATGGCCTCCCAGTTGACCGAGCCGTAGACGCCGTCGGGAGTGAAGAGGGCCTCCTCGTCGTAGTCGCGCCTGCGCAGAATGACCTCGGCGACCATGACTCCGGCCCAGGCGGCGATGACCACTCCCAGGGTGGTGAGGAACCCCTGGAAGGCGCCGAGGAAGTCATCGGCACCGAAGATGACGGCGATGGTGCCCACGGTCATGATGGTGGCGTCGATGGAGGTGGCCACGTGCCGGCGCACGGGCAGGCCGGTCGCCAGGAGCGACAGGCCCGATGAGTACAGGTCCATGATGATGCCGCCGGCCAGCCCGAGGATGGCGACGATCGCGAAGGGGATGAGGAACCACGTGGGCAGGATCGTGGTCAGAGCACCAATGGGGTCGGTGTTGATGGCCTGGCCGAGCTCGGCGTCGGAGCCCACCAGGAGGATGCCGAAGAAGACGAGCACCACGCAGGGCAGCGCCGATCCCAGCGTGGTCCAGCCGATGACGCCGGCTGTCGAGGCCTTGCGGGGCAGGTAGCGGGAGTAGTCGGCGGCGGCATTGACCCAACCGAGGCCGAAGCCGGTGGCCACCATGACCAGGGCTCCGATGAAGGCCGCGGGGCCGCCCGACGGCAGGGCCAGGAGCGTGCGGAAGCTGATCTGGGGAGCGACGAGGACGAGGTAGATGATGGTGAGGACACCGGTGGCCCAGGTGATCCAGGTCTGGACCCTCATGATCGCCTCGAAGCCGAGGATGCCGGCGCTGGCGGCCAGGCCGACGGTGAGCAGGAAGCCCAGGATCTGGGCACCGACCTGGTTGTGCCAGCCCAGAGCCTGGAACACCGTGGCCGAGGCCAGGGTGGCGGAAACGCACAGGACGGTCTCCCAGCCGACCGTGAGGATCCAGGACAGGGCCGCGGACAGGCGGTTGCCGTTGTAGCCGAAGGCAGCTCGGGACAGCGCCAGGGTGGGGGCGCTGCCTCGTTTGCCCAGGACGGCCACGACGCCGCACAGGAGGAAGGAGACGATGACACCGACGCTGCCGGCAACGACCGCCTGCCAGAAGGACAGTCCGAATCCGAGGACCCAGGCGCCCCAGGACAGTCCCAGCACGGAGATGTTGGCCGCGAACCAGGGCATGAAGAGATCGCTCGGTCGTCCCTTGCGATCGGACTCGGAGATGACGTCAAGACCGGCGTTCTCGACGCGGGTGGCGGCGGGAACGTCCGCGGGTGCACTGCTCATGGGCGATCGACCTCGGTGTCGGTATCAGGAGGCTCTCGAAGGAGAGATGCCTGAAGTCTACGGGCTTGGAGATGCGGCGAACGACGCCGGAGAGAGGAATCGAGCGACCGCACCCTCAAAGAAATAGGATATATCACACATTTGAAGTGATTTCTATAGAAACTCTCACTGGATATCGGGCTGTGTCTCAGATGCACACATGTATAGTCGAACCATCCCCCCGTCTCCACCTCGCGGAGACTCACTACGGAAAGGAGCTCTCATGAGCGACAACGGAACCTTCGACAGGATCGCCGGCAAGGCCAAGGAGGCCGCGGGCAAGGTCACTGGCAACAAGGACACCGAGACCGAGGGCAAGCTCCAGCAGGCCGAGGGCAAGATCAAGGAGGTCGCCGAGGACGCCAAGGACGCCATCAAGGGTGCGGTCAACCACCTCAAGGGCGACAAGTAAGCGTCGTCGCGACATACGTCGAGCGCCCAGCCTCCTTCAAGAGGCTGGGCGCTACTGCGTTGCCGAGACCGGCGTCAGCTACTCGCAGGGATCAGGGTCGGAGCCACGTTGACCACGCTCTGCGAGGGGTCGGCCTGCCCCCAGGAGTTGTTCCCCCAGGTCCAGGTCCCCTTGTCAACCGTGGCCCACGTGTCATAGCCGGAGGTGCCGATCTGGGTGGCCCCGTCGATCTTGTCCACCTGCACCAACCCTGACGGGGTGTCGGAGACAGTTCCGTTGACCTGCCCGTAGCGGTTGGAGCCGAAGCACCAGACTGTGCCCTTGGCGAGCGCACAGGTGTGCTCGTAACCGGAGACGAGCGCGGTGGGAGCGGCCGGCAGCTTGCCGACCTCCACGGCCTGGTTGACCAGCGCCTCATCAGTCTTCTTGCCGAGCTGGCCGACCTCATTGGCGCCCCAGGCATAGACCTTGCCCGAGTCATCCACGGCCACGGCGAAGCCCTTGCCCACGCTCAGCGCAGACACTTTGACCTTCTCCAGGCCGGGCACCGCCGTCGGCGAGACACGTGCGCCCTGAGTGTTGGCCTGGGCGTCAGCGCCCCAGCAGGAGACTCCGGTGCCACCGGAGGAGCAGACGAAGGAACCGCTGCCGGCGCGCAGGGTCGTAGGCTTGCTGGCAGCAGGGGCCGCCGCAGCGGAGGACGACGGAGCCGCCGCGTCCTTGCCGGGCCACAGCCAGTGCCCTCCCAGGGCACCCCCGACCAACCCGAGGGCGAGCACACTGACCGCTACGACCGGGAGGACCCAACCGCGACGTGGAGCACTACTCGGGTACTGGGAGACATCGCTCTGCGGCGCCTCCATCTCTGTCACCGCGGGCAACGGCTGAAGCCTGTAGCCCTGCGGCTGAGGCTGCGTCGGTGTCGCCATCTGCGGCTGGGGCGGCGCGACCGCAGCCGGCTGCTGAGCAGGCTGAGTCGGCTGAGCCGCTCCGTAGTCCACAGTGTCGCCACGAGCGCCGTCGCCCCTGAATACGCCGTCAAAGGCCGCGGGCTGTGTGGGCGCCCCGTACATGGGCGCGGACTCCTGAACGGGCACCTGCTGCTGAGCAGGCGGGTACCCGGCAGGCTGCTGAGGGGAATATCCGGCAGATGCTGCGATCTGTTCTAGCTGCGCACGCTGCTCGGGCGTCCAGGCGTGTCCGGCGGCAAGGGCCTCCTGAGCACGCTCAGGACTGCCGCCGATGAACCACAGCACCCTGTCCCCGTCGAGCATCCGGTCATCCATGGGCCAGACCTCTCCTCAACGTCAAGGACCGATGTGTGTCAGTAGGTCAGCCTACGGCGAGCCATGAGCATGGCGGCGCCTGCCGCACCGGTGCCCAGCACCATCCAAGCCGCGGTCGTTCCCGCCCCGGTCTGGGCGAGGGTGGAGCGACCTGCGGTGGCGGTGCCCTGCTGGCCAGAGGCAGCCTGCTCGCGGGGCGCAGCGGCCTGCTCACCGGGAGCCTCCGCGGCGCCCTGGGGGGCGCTCTCCTCGGCAGCCGCAGGGGCGCCGCCCTCAGAGGACTGCTCGGGGGCCGGGGCCTGCTGCTCGGGAGCGGCCTGAGAACCGGCAGGATCACCCTGCTGCTGGTCTCCCTGGTTCGGCTGGGGCTGCTCAGCCGGAGCCTCCGGCTTGTTCTCCTGCTGCTGCGCCGCGGTGTTGTTGGCAGCCGGAGCCTGGGGTGCCGCCTTACCCGCGTCCTCGGCGGGGGCCGGAGCAGGCTCCGGGGCGGGGGCAGGCTTGTCGCCATCGGGCTTGGGGGCGGCCGGGGAGGGGGTGTCGGGCTGGGGAGCGTCGGCCTTCGCGCCACCGGCCTGCGGTGCCACCTGCTCGGCGGCGGGAGCGGGGTCCGTCTCGGCAGCAGCCGCGCCGACCGGGACGACGGACAGGGCCACGGCCGCGGACGCGGCCATCCATACGCTTCGCTTCATGGGAACTCCTTCAGGATGTGAAAGCGACAACTCTCACATCGGGTGATGAGGATGTGGATGCGGACACCTTACCCAACGCAGCCCGGGTCCTGTCACGCCACCGACACGGGCACTACTCCACTGTTGGGCACTTCACATCTCCGCCGCGCGGGGGTGGTGGAAGACGATCAGACCCTCAGGCCCAGCCCTCTCATGCGCGAGACCGCCCCCTGGCTCAGCACTGAGTGGAGCTGCTCCTGCGCCATCTGTCCGAGGAGCTCGGGGAACTGCCCCAGGAGCCTCTGGAAGGTTCCGATCTCCTCACCGATGACGCGCCGCCCCCACAGCCCCAGCCGGGCGGCCAGCTGCGGGTCGGCCGCGATGACCTCCTCCAGCTCGGCGATGGCGTAGGTGCTGATCGGGTCCTGGCTGAGCTCGTGGACGAGCCCCCTGCGCAAGGGATCCTCCAACGACTCGCTCAGCGCCATCCCGAAGTCGATGAGCAGCCCGAAGGTGATGTAGGTCTTGAGCAGGCGCTCGGCCCAGTCCAGTGGCCGCAGCCGCTCGTCGAAGTCGCCCAGGACGTCGGTGAATCGCTCGGCCGCCCCCAGGGCGTCGATGCCGTGGGTCGCGGCCAGCTCCACCACCCGATCGAAGGAGGCGACCTCCCAGGCGCTCATACGCAGCAGGTCGACCCGGGCCGTCATCCGCGGAGCCCGGTCGGCATCCTTTGCGTAGCGGGTGCAGGCGGCCGTCCGGGAGATCGCGACGACGCCGACGACGGACAGCTCGTGTGGACCGACCTGTATCGGAGTGGAGGCGCTGGGCTGAGGTGACGGAGTCGGCATCTGGGACATGGCCACCATCGTAGTCAGCCCTCCCTCACCGAGCAGCCTTGCCGTAGCGCTGGTATCAGTCGTCGTCTTCCCTGTAGCGACGGGACCCCCGAGGATCGCCACACCGGTCTTCTCATTGCAGCCCTTCCACATCTGCGCAGCCACTCCCACACCAGTCGTGACATCACCCACACTCAAGCCGCCATGGTGACACCCACCGACGCGAATACGTTGGAAAGCCGCTACGCTGACGGCGTCCACGGTTGCCCGGTCGTCAGATGGACTCAGATATGACTCGCGATCGGCTGCCAGATCCGACGGCGCCAACGCCCACGCAGCGCACCCGACTGTGCGCGCGAGCGACAGCCGCGCCGGAGCGGTTCAACCCGATCAGAAGACAAGGAACCTCGTGAGCAACGAGCAGCACGGGGCCGACGCCGTCGAGCCCGACCACAACTCCACAGACGACCAGACCATCATCGAGGGCGCCGACGCCGCTACCGCCCCGTCCGGAATCATTGAGACGGCCGGCGCCCACGCCCCCGTCCTGGACGAGGCCACTCCCGACATCACCGACGAGGGCGCCCAGACCGACCTGAGCCGCAAGACCTTCGCCGACTTCGGCGTCGAGCCGGAGATCTGCGAGGCCCTGGCCGCCAAGGGCATCACCCACCCCTTCCCCATCCAGGCCCTCACCCTGCCGGTGGCCCTGGAGGGTCAGGACATCATCGGTCAGGCCAAGACCGGCACCGGCAAGACCCTAGGCTTCGGCATCCCCCTGCTCATGGACACCCTGGGCCCCGGGGAGGAGGGCTGGGACGAGGATCCCGCCTCCGGCAGCCCCCAGGCCCTGGTCATCCTGCCCACCCGTGAGCTGGCCAAGCAGGTCGCCGAGGAGCTGTCCACGGCGGCCGCCAAGCGCACCGTGCGCATCGTTCAGGTCTACGGTGGGCGCGCCTACGAGCCCCAGATCGAGGACCTCGAGCGGGGAGCCGAGGTCGTCGTGGGCACGCCTGGCCGCCTCATCGACCTCATGGAGCGCGGCGTGCTGGACCTGGCTCACGTCACCACCGTCGTCCTGGACGAGGCCGACGAGATGCTGGACCTGGGCTTCCTGCCGGACGTGGAGAAGATCCTGGCCCGCACCCGCGCCGACAGGCACACAATGCTCTTCAGCGCCACCATGCCCGGGGCCGTGGTCGCCCTGGCGCGCCGCTACATGACCCGGCCGACCCACATCCGCGCCCAGGACCCGGGCGACGAGGGTATGACCGTTCAGACGGTCCAGCAGGTCGTTTACCGCACCCACTCGATGAACAAGGTGGAGGTCGTCTCCCGGATCCTCCAGGCCGAGGGACGCGGACGCACCATCATCTTCGCGCGCACCAAGCGCACGGCGGCCCGGGTGGCCGACGACCTGCGCGCCCGCGGTTTCGCCACCGGGGCCCTGCACGGCGACCTCGGCCAGGGGGCCCGCGAGCAGGCCCTGCGCGCCTTCCGCAACAACAAGGTGGACGTCCTGGTGGCTACCGACGTGGCCGCCCGCGGCATCGACGTCGACGACGTCACCCACGTCATCAACTACCAGTGCCCCGAGGACGAGAAGATCTACGTCCACCGCATCGGGCGCACCGGACGCGCCGGCAACTCCGGCACGGCGGTCACCTTCGTGGACTGGGACGACGTGCCGCGCTGGCGGATCATCGCCAAGGCCCTGGGCCTGCCCATCGAGGAGCCGGTGGAGACCTACCACACCAGCGAGCACCTGTTCTCCGACCTGTCGATCCCCGAGAAGGTCACCGGACGCCTGCCCCGCCACAAGCGCACCCTGGAGGGACTGGACGCCGAGGAGATCGAGGACCTGGGTGAGACCGGCAAGCGTGGGCGCAAGCAGCCCGGTCGGCAGGGCGGGCGCTCGGAGCGCGGCCGGGGCCGTGGCGGCAGGGGCGCCAAGGACTCCAAGCGCGGTGAGCGCTCCCGGCGCTCCGCCGACGGCGAGGCCAAGCCCCGGCGCAAGCGCACCCGTAAGCGCACGCGCGGCGGCCGCCCGGTTGACGGTGCGACCGGCGAGTAGGACTGAAATAGGACTGAGAAGGAGCGGCTGAGACTCACCTGGGTCTCAGCCGCTGTCCGACTTCGGGCGGAGCCGAGTCACAGGCGGGTCGCCAGGAAGGCGAAGACGCCGTCGGCCATGATCTGGACGGCGATGGCCGCCAGGAGCAGTCCCATGACCCGGGTGAGGATCCGGATGCCGGAGGTGCCCAGCACCCGGTTGAGCCCCAGGGAGAAGCGCAGTGCGGCCCAGATGGCGATGTGCGTGCCGATGATCGCGGCCGTCACGGAGACCCACCCGGCCACCCCGCCTCCAGTGGTGTCCACGGCGACCATCGCCGCGACGATGGCTCCGGGCCCGGCCAGCAGGGGCGTGCCCAGGGGCACGAGGGCGGCGTTGGCGGTGACGGCCTCGGGGTCGGGGCTCTCATCGACCTTGTCGGTCAGCAGCTCCAGGGCCACCAGGAGCAGCAGCAGTCCGCCGGCCACCTGAAGGGAGGGCACCGAGATGCCCAGGAACTTCAGGATGTAGCGTCCGAAGACCGCGAACAGCACGATGACAGCGAAGGAGACGACCGTGGCCTGGCGCGCGGAGGCGGCGCGCTCCGGGGGCGTCTGCCGCGAGGTCAGGGACAGGAAGATCGGGATGGCGCCCAGGGGGTCCTGGATGACCAGGAGCGTGGTGAAGGTCGTGGCGAAGACCGTAGTGTCGAAGACGGACTGCAGCATGGGGCGTTTCTATCACCGCCGCTCGGCGGAAGTCGGGTGCCGTGGCCGGTCGGCCCTCAGGTGCGGACGAGGTCGAGGGTGCCTTCGTCGAGGATCTGTTCCAGCAGCTCGGGCGGCATGAGGTTCTCCCCCAAGCGGTTGGGCTTACCGGTGCCGTGGTAGTCCGAGGCCCCCGACAGCCCCAGGCCCAGGCGCTGGGCCAGGAGGCGAACCTGCTCGCGCTGCTCGGGGTCCTGGTCGCGATGGTTCATCTCCAGGGCCGCCAGGCCGGCCTCGGCCATCCGGGCGAAGGTCTCATCGGGCACGAGGCGGCGCTGGCGGGAGGCGGCACGCGGGTGGGCCGCCACCGGGACCCCACCGGCGGCGCGCACCAGGCGGCAGGCCTCCACCGGGTCCAGCGCCCAGTGGTGGACGTAGTAGGGCGAGGAGGTGGCCAGCGGCCCGGCGAAGGCGGCGTTGCGATCGGGGAAGGAGCCGGTCGCCACGAGGGCGTCGGCGATATGGGGCCGACCGATCGTGTGGGAGTCGGCCGACTGGGTCAGGACGTCCTCCCAGGTGACCGGGTAGTCCTCGCTAAGACGCTCGACCATCCGTTGGGCCCGGCTGTCGCGCGAGCGGCGGGCGCGGGCGAAGGCGGCCTCCAGCCCGGCGTCGTCTGCCCGGTGCAGGTAGGACAGCAGGTGGAGGGTGACCCCGTCCGCAGCACAGGAGATCTCGGTGCCGCGCAGCAGAGCGACACCGGTGAACGGGACGGCCCGGGCCGCCTCCTGCCAGCCGGCCATCGTGTCGTGGTCGGTCAGCCCGACGACGTCGAGACCGGCCCCGGCCGCCTTCGCCATGAGCTCGGCGGGCGAGTCGGTGCCGTCGGAGCAGGCCGAGTGGGTGTGGGGGTCGATGCGCACCGAGACAGTGTAGGTAGGAGGGCAGGGAGGCGTGGAAGACTGGACGGCATGAGCGAGCCGAGCCGTATGAGCAATACCGTGCCCACAACGCGGCGCACCGACGACGCCCCGATCCGTTTTGGGGTGATCGGCGCCGGTTTCATCGCCCGCTGGTTCGCCCAGGCCGTCGCCCGCGAGCCGGGCGCGCAGATCGTGGCGGTCACCTCCGCCCGCCGCGAGCGCGCCGCCGCCTTCGCCACCGAGCACGGGATTGCGCATGCCTATGCCTCGCTTGAGGAGATGTTCGCCGCCCACGGCCCGGGCTCCAAGGCCCCGATCGACGTCATCCATGTGGGCTCCCCCAACTCCTTGCACGCGCAGCACGCGATCGCGGCCCTGGAGGCCGGTTTTCACGTGGTGGTGGAGAAGCCCTTCGCCCTGACACGCTCGCAGGCCGAGGCGATGGTGGAGGCGGCACGGGCGGCCGACCGCTTCCTCATGGAGGGGTGGCTGTCCGCCTTCGAGCCCGGGGTGGCTCGGCTGCGTGAGCATCTGCCGCGGCTGGGGCGGCTGCACCGGGTGGTGCTGTCCAAGGAGCAGTTCTCCTCGCGGATGGAGGTCTACCGCTCCGGTGGCCTGCCACCGGCCTTCGATCCGGCTCTGGGCGGTGGCTCCCTCATGGATCTGGGCATCTACCCGGTCAGCCTGGCCATTCACCTCTTCGGCGAGCCGGACCGGGTGACGGCCACGGGGACGCTGCTGGAGTGCGGTGTCGACGCACGGGGCACGGTGGTCCTGTCCTACGACTGCGGTGAGCACGCCGGGCTGGAGGTCGTCTGCCTGCACTCCAAGACCTCCCCGGGAATAGAGTCGAGCTTCGCCGGTGACCACGACGTGCTGAGCATTGACGACTGCCAGTGGCCCCGGCGCATTGAGCTGCGCGGCCCGGCGGCGAACGGGGATCAGGCTCAGGGGGCGCAGGCCCACGAGGACCTGTCGGTCGAGCGCGACGCTGAGGCGCCCGGTCACCAGCTCGCCTACGAGCTGGCCGAGGTGTGCCGCCTGGTACGCGCCGGAGCGCGCCAGTCCGATCTGCACCCGTTGAGCCGCTCCGTGGCGGCGGTCGGGGTCCTGCAGGAGGCCCGCCGCCAGGTGGGGGTGCGTTTCCCAGCTGACGAGCAGGGCTGAGCCGCCCCCGCATTCCTGAGTACCCCACCGAGCACCGGTTGGGGCCCAACAGTGGAATGATGCCCCTATGGCACCGACTTCTCCCGCAGACAACCGCCCGTCCGACGAGACCCCCGCCTCCTCGCAGGAGGCCCCCCAGTCCTTGGCGGCGCGAGGCTCCAACCGGTCCCGCCAGCCCGACAACCAGGCCTTCCGCGACTTCATCGGCTCGGGGTGGGGCCCACGTCCCGAGGGTCTGCCCGTCCGCAGCGAGGCGGCGCCCTGGGCGGCCGCCCGCCGTGAGGCTCTTGGCAGACTCTTCCCCGGTGAGCGCCTGGTCCTGCCCGCCGGTGCGCTCAAGGTGCGCAACAACGACTGCGACTACCGGTTCAGGCCCCACAGCGCCTTCGCCCACCTGGCCGGAACCGGCACGGACTTCGAGCCGGATGCCGTGCTCGTCCTGGACCCCCTCACCGCGCCGGGACAGGGCGCGGGTTCCCCGGACGGCTCCGATGGTGGCGATGATGCCTCCCCTACGCATGAGGCGGTCCTCTACTTCCGGCCCCGGGCCTCACGATCCAGCCAGGAGTTCTACGGCGACCCCCGCTACGGCGAGCTGTGGGTGGGGGTGCGGCCCTCCCTGGAGGAGGTCGAGGCCTCCACCGGTATGCGCTGCGCCCACATCGACTCCCTGCCCGACGCGCTGGCCAAGGATGCCGGCCCCGACGCGGTGCGGCTGCGCGTCGTCTCCGAGGCCGACGAGTCCGTCACCGCACTGGTGACCACCACGCGGGAGAAGGTCGGGCTGCAGACCGGCCAGGGCGCCGCGGAGGTGGACGCAGGTCTGGCCGAGGCCGCCAGCGAGCTGCGCCTGGTCAAGGACCCCTGGGAGATCGACCAGCTGCGTGCCGCCGTCGCCGCCACCAAGGCCGGCTTCGACGACCTCATCCGCTCCATCCCCCGGGCCCGCGGCCACTGGCGCGGCGAGCGGGTCCTGGAGGGGGCCTTCGGGGCCAAGGCCCGCGAGGAGGGCAACGGCCTGGGCTATGACACGATCGCCGCGGCCGGCAACCACGCCAACACCCTGCACTGGATCAACAATGACGGCGCCGTCGAGCCCGGCCAGCTGGTCCTGGTGGATGCCGGCGTTGAGGTCGACTCCCTCTACACCGCTGACGTCACTCGCACGATCCCGGTCGATGGTCGCTTCACCGAGGCTCAGCGCCGGATCTACCAGGCGGTTCTCGACGCCGCCGACGCCGCCTTCGCCCGTGCGGGCACGCCGGGCTGCCGCTTCAAGGACGTCCACGCCGCCGCCATGGAGGTGATCGCCGCCCGCCTCGAGGAATGGGGGATGCTGCCCGAGGGCGTCAGCGCCGCCGACTCCCTGGCCCCCGAGGGCCAGTACCACCGGCGCTGGATGGTGCACGGCACCAGCCACCACCTGGGCCTGGATGTCCACGACTGCGCCCAGGCACGCCGCGAGATGTACATGGAGGCCGAGCTCAAGCCGGGCATGTGCTTCACCATCGAGCCGGGACTGTACTTCCGCGAGGACGACCTGCTGGTGCCCGCCGAGATGCGCGGCACGGGCGTGCGCATCGAGGACGACGTCGTGGTGCGCGAGGACGGCAGCGTGGAGCGCCTCACTCAGGACGTGCCCCGCACCGTGGAGGAGGTCGAGGCCTGGGTGAGCTGGCTCATCGCCGACTGACTGACTGCTCGGTCACTTCCCTTGCTGCTCATCGTTATTCGTAGATAGCATCGCCGTATGACGATGAAACATGGGTTGCTGCCCGAGGACCGCCCCCAGGACCACGGAGCCGTACGCGAGGCCTCCACCGTGGCCTCCTTGCTCGACGTCCTGGGGGACGCCACCCGCCTGGCGATCCTGCGCCACCTCCACGGCGGCGAGCACCGGGTGGTGGAGCTGACCGAGCACCTGGGTCTGGCCCAGTCGACCGTCTCCCAGCACCTGGCGATCCTGCGCAGCGCCGGTCTCATCTCCAGCCACTCCCACGGGCGGGCCAACGTCAGCCGGATCGAGAACCCCGAGGCCATCGAGCAGGTCCTGGCCGCCGCCGAGTCCCTGGCCGCCATCATCTCCGGGGACGGAGCGAGCCGGAGCAGGGAGCCGCAGTGAGCACCCCAGGCGGCCACGAGCCCGACGCCCATTCCCACCACCACTCCCACGGTCACTCGCACAACCACGGCGCCGGGGCCTCGCGCGGTCGGCTCCTGGTCGCCCTGTGCCTGTCGGCCACGGTTCTGGTGGCCGAGATCGTCACCGCTCTTGTCACCGGATCGCTGGCGCTGCTGGCCGACGCCGGGCATATGCTCACCGACGTCGCCGGCCTGGCCATGGCCCTGACGGCCGCCCACCTGTCCACGCGTCCGGCCACGGACCGCTCCACCTGGGGCATGCGTCGCGCCGAGGTCATCGGGGCCGCGCTCCAGGCGGGCATGCTCGCCGTCGTCGGGCTCTTCGTGGCCTTCAAGGCGGTTCACAACCTGCTGGTGGCCCCGCAGGTCGAGGCCTCGGGCATGCTCGTCATGGGTGTCATCGGCCTGGCCGCCAACGTCATCGCGCTACTGGTTCTCTCCGGCGGCAGGGGGCATGACGGACACGGCGAGAACCTCAACATGAGGGCCGCCCTGCTGGAGGTCCTCAATGACGCCCTGGGATCAGTGGGCGTCATCATCGCTGCCGCCGTCGTGGCCCGCACCGGCTGGACCCGGGCCGACGCCGTGGCCTCCTTGCTCATCGCCGTCCTCATCCTGCCCCGGGCGGTGACGCTGCTGCGCTCGGCCCTGGCCGTGCTCATGGACTTCACTCCCCGGGAGCTGGACCTGGCGCAGGTGCGCTCGCACATGCTCGGCATCGACCACGTCGAGGAGGTCCACGACCTGCATGCCTGGACCGTCGCCTCGGGCATGCCGGTGCTGACCGCGCACGTCGTCGTGCGCGACGAGTGCCTGCGCGACGGTCACACCGAGGAGATCCTCGACCGGCTCCAGAACTGCGTGGCCGAGCACTTCCCGGTCAGGATCCAGCATGCGACCCTCCAGCTCGAGCCCGTCTCGCACCTCGAGCACGAGGCCGCCTACTGCTAGGTCGGGTCAGGAACGGCGGTAGCGTTTGCGGGTCGGCTCGGGAATGTGAGCCGGCTCCCCACCCTCCAGGTGCTCACGGGCGAAGGCCAGCGCGCTGGCGAGGCCCTCGAGACGCTGGGCGGCCGTCATGGACCGGGTGGTCACCTCGACGACGACCTGTCCCCCACCGGCCTCGAAGCCGGTGGCCACCAGGTGCTTGAGGACCCCGGCGCAGTCCTGGTTGCCCTGCCCGGGCAGCAGATGGTCGTCCAGGGGCCCGGGCACGCCGTCGGTCAGGTGCAGGTGACGCAGCGTGGGCCCCAGCGCCCGAGCCATGGCCAGGGCGTCGGAGCCGGAGGTGGCGGCGTGGGAGATGTCCAGCGTCACTGACTTGTAGCCCTGCCCCACCGGATCCCAAGTGGGCGAGTAGGCCTGGAAGTCGCGCGTGGAGTGGGCGTGGCGGGGCCGCCAGGTGAACATGTTCTCCACCGCCAGGTGGATGCCCGTGGTCGCCTCGCGCTGCGCGACCCCGGCGATGAAGGAGCGCGCGTAGCGGGTCTGCCAGAAGAAGGGCGGGTGCAGCACCACCGTGGGCGCCTCGAGGTAGTGGGCCAGCTCGATGGAGCGGTCCACCTTGTCCCACGGATCGGCGCCGAAGACCCCACGGGTCACCAGCAGCGTGGGGGCATGGACCGCCAGCACCGGCTGGTCGTGCTTCTCCACCAGGGCCGCCAGCCGGGTGGCGTCCTGGGATGCCTTCTCGCTCCAGACCATGATCTCGACGCCGTCGTAGCCCAGCTCCTGGGCGATGGCGAAGGTGTCGGGAACACTGCCGGGAACCACGCAGGCTGTCGACAGCCCCACCGGAATGCTCATTGTCGCGCTCCCTCGTCCCTCAGTGCCGCTCAGCCCTCGTCACCGGAGCCGGTCTCATCGCCGGGCTCCTGCGACGACGCCGGGGCCCCCGGCTCCTTGCGATCCTCCGATCGCGAGGGACGCAGGAAGGGGTCGTAGTCCTCGGCAGCTGCCGGGGCGCCGGAGGCGGGGCCGGCCGAGGCGGTGGGGGTCCGCTGAGCAGTGTCGCTGCCGGGCTGCGGCAGGCGCACCCCGAAACGGGGCTGCTCGTCGGGGCGCGACCCGAAGGCGGTCGGCCCGGGGGCCTCCTGCCGCGCACGACGCCGCTCCTGGGAGCGCCGCAGCGTGCCCGCCCCACGCGCGAGGTTGCCCGGGATATCGGCCAGGGCCTGGCTGGCCTCGTGAATCTCTCGGGCGGCGATGATGGAGTAGCGCGAGGCCACGACCTGACTGATGGAGGTGAAGTCGCGCCGTCCCCGGGTCAGGGCGTAGCTGAAGAGCTGGAAGACGATGCCCCACAGCACCCCCAGCAGGACGCAGGCCCAGAAGTTGAGTCTGGGACCGCTGCTGCCGGCCACCGACATGATGATGCCGAAGAACACCCCGATCCACAGGCCGTTGAGAGCCCCCGACATCGCCGCCCTCCCCCAGCTCATGCGCCCGGTGATGCGTTCGACCTGACGCAGGTCGGTGCCGATGATCGCCAGGTGCTGCACCGGGAAGCCCTGATCCGACAGGGCGTCCACTGCTCCCTGCGCCTCGGGGTAGGTCGCGAAGGAGGCCACCTCCTCCCCCTGGGGCATGACACCACCACTGGACGAGGTCAGGGAGGACAACGAGCTCGGATTGGCGTTCATGGGGGCTATCGTCGCACGCGCGGGCACGCGGTACGGACCCATCGGGAGGCAATCACGCCTCAGGCGCATAGGCTTGGCTTGTGGAGAACACCAGGACGCGCACGACCAGCAGGGTTTTTGTGGCCCGCCTCATCGGCACCTCCGTCTTCGATCCCTTGGGCGATGAGGTGGGCAAGGTCCATGACGTCGTCGTCCTGCTGCAGATGCGCGGAGAACCCAGAGCCGTCGGCTTCGTCATCGAGGTCTCCAGCCGGCGCCGCGTCTTCCTGCCCCTGTCGAGGATCACCGCCATCGAGCCCGGAGCCGTCATCACCACGGGCCTGATGAACATCCGCCGCTTCACCCAGCGCCACGTGGAGACCCTGGTCGTCGGCGAGCTGCTGGACCGGGTGGTCACCATGCGCGACGGCTCGGGCAACGTCACGGTGCGCGACGTGGCCATCGAGCGCGACCGCGGCATGGACTGGAAGGTGACCCGCCTGTTCGTCCAGCGGGCCTCCTCAGGCCCTCTGGGCCTGCGCCGCGGGGAGACCTTCACGGTGCGCCCCGACGAGGTCAGCGGCCTGGCCGCCAGCGCCGACCAGCAGGGCGCCACCGCACTACTGGCCACCCTGGAGGACCTCAAGCCCGCCGACCTGGCCGACGTCATGCGCGACCTGCCCCAGGACAGCCAGATGCGCGTGGCCGCAGAGCTGACCGATGAGCGCCTGGCCGACGTCCTGGAGGAGCTCGGCAACGAGGACGCCGTCGCCCTCCTGTCCCGCCTGGAGGCCGGGCGCGCCGCCCACGTCCTGGACGCCATGCAGCCCGACGACGCCGCCGACCTGGTCGCCGATCTGCCCCAGCTCAAGGCCACCGAGCTGCTGGGCCTCATGGAGCCCGAGGAGGCCGAGGACGTGCGCCGCCTCATGGCCTACGACGACTACACCGCCGGCGGCCTGATGACCACCGAGCCGATCATCCTGCCCCCCGAGTCGACGGTGGCGACCTTCCTGGCCCAGTCCCGCAAGGCCGAGGTTCCTCCCGCCCTGGCCGCCATCGGCTTCGTGTGCCGCCCGCCCCTGGAGTCCCCCACCGGCAAGTTCGTGGGCATGATCCACTTCCAGAGGGCGCTGCGCGAGCGCCCCCAGCGCATGGTCGGCTCCATCGTGGACACCGACGTCGACTCCGTGCGCCCCGAGGACTCCATCGGTACCGTCACCCGCCTGCTGGCCACCTACAACCTGACGGCCCTGCCGGTCCTCGACGACGCCGGACGCCTGCTGGGCGCCGTCAGTGTCGACGACGTCCTGGACCACCTCATGCCCGACGACTGGCGCGTGGCCGACGAGGCCGTCACCGACGAGACGATCGAGAGGGGCGCCAATGCCTGACCAGCTCGACCAGCCCTTGCCCGACAGTCGCCTGCGGTGGCTGCGCAGGACGCATCCGGCCCACGCCTCGCGCTCGGACGGCTTCGGCCGCTTCGCCGAGGCCACCGCCCGCTTCATGGGCTCGCCCAAGTTCGTGCTCTACATGTCGATCTTCGTCGCTGTGTGGATCGTGGCGAACCTCATCCTGGCCAAGATGCAGCGGGCCTGGGACCCCTACCCCTTCATCCTGCTCAACCTGGCCTTCTCCACCCAGGCCTCCTACTCAGCCCCTCTCATCATGCTGGCCCAGAACCGGCAGGACGACCGCGACCGCGTCACCGCCGAGCAGGACCGCCAGCGCGCCCAGCGCAACCTGGAGGACACCGAGTTCCTCACCCGGGAGATCGCCGCCCTGCGCCTGGCCATGAACGACGTCGCCACCCGCGACTTCGTGCGCAGCGAACTTCGCGACATGCTCAGCGAGATCCTCGCCGAGGAGCGCCTCACCCGTGAAGAGATCGCCGAGTTCCAGGACAGCGGCGACGACGAGCCCAGCACCACTCCTGGACAGCGCACCGCCCAGTGAGGGAGCACCCGGCCCTCACGTGGGACTCGCCACCTGTCGTGGCGTTCGACGGCACCCCTAGGATGGGCCCATGACGCAACCGACTCATGACGCCGTCATGGAGGCGCTGGCCAGGGTCATCGACCCCGAGCTGCACCGCCCCATCACCGACCTGGGAATGGTCTCCACCGTTGACATCGCCGAGGACGGCGTGGTCAGCGTCGAGGTGCTCCTGACCGTGGCCGGGTGCCCCTTGAAGGACACGATCACCGCCGACACCCGGCGCGAGGTCAACACCGTCGAGGGTGTCACCGAGGTGCAGGTGAGCCTGGGCGTCATGAACGACGAGCAGAAGGCCGAGCTGCGGCGCCGCCTGCGCGGAGGGGCCGCCGAACCGGTGGTTCCCTTCACTCAGCCGGGCAACCTCACCCGGGTCTACGCCGTCACCTCCGGCAAGGGAGGGGTCGGCAAGTCCTCGGTGACTGCGAACCTGGCCGCCGCCATGGCCGCCCAGGGCCTGAGCGTGGGCGTGGTAGACGCCGACATCTACGGCTTCTCCATCCCCCGCATGCTGGGGGTGGACCGGGTGCCCACCCAGCTCGACGGCATGATCGTGCCGCCGGTGGCCCACGGGGTGAAGGTCATCTCCATCGGCATGTTCGTTGAGGATAAGCAGCCGGTTGTGTGGCGCGGCCCCATGCTGCACCGCGCCGTCCAGCAGTTCCTGTCCGATGTGTTCTGGGGCGACCTGGACGTCCTGCTGCTGGACCTGCCGCCTGGCACCGGCGACGTGACGATCTCCGTGGCCCAGCTGCTCCCGAACGCCGAGATTCTCGTGGTCACCACCCCGCAGACGGCCGCCGCCGAGGTCGCAGAGCGCACCGGCCTCATCGCCACCCAGACGCACCAGAAGGTGGTGGGCGTCATCGAGAACATGTCCTACATGCCCCAGCCCGACGGCTCACGCCTGGAGATCTTCGGCTCCGGCGGGGGCGAGATCGTCAGCGCCTCCTTGAGCGAGACCCTCGGCTACGAGGTGCCGCTGCTGGCCCAGCTGCCGCTGGACATCCGTCTGCGCGAGGGCTCTGACACCGGTCTGCCGGCCACCGTGGCCCAGGACGGCAAGCCGGCCGCCGACGCCCCCGCAGCCCTGGAACTGTCCGCTGTGGCCCAGCGCCTGACTCACCGCTCCCGCGGCCTGGCCGGCAAGAGCCTGGGGGTCACCCCGGCCTAATACCGGCCCCGCCGGTTCTCGACGAATCAGAAGTCGACGGCGATACGCGCGGCCTCGGCGCGGGTGCGGGCGGCGGCGTTGGCGGCTCGCACGATGTCACGCGGCGATAGAGGGTGCACGCGATTACGGGAGTCATCACCCGCCGCGGTGGCGTCCCCTGCATCCTCACCGGCGGCAGCGGCCTGCGGCTCGACCAGGCTTGTCGGGACCTCCACCGGCTCGGCCGGACGGTCGGACTGCTCCGGCTGCTCAGTGCTCTCCGCGTCCTCGGCGACCTCGGCCTCCCCGGACTGCTCGGGCTCTGTCTTCTCCGGCTCAGCCCCTTCAGCCGACTCGACCGACCCAGCATCAGTCTCGGCCTCGGCGTCGACGGCATGCTCGACGTCGTCGGCCTGCTGGAGCACTCCCCGCGGCGCAGTGGCGGGGGGCTGCTCAGCACTCTGCGGGCCCTCAGCGTTCTCGGCGCCCTCAGTGCTCTCGGTGTTCTCAGCCTTCTCGGTGTCCTTCTCGGCCAGCCGCTCGTCACGCTTGGCCTCGATCTGCTTGCTCAGCGACGAGGCCCGATCCTTCTTGACCACGTCGTTGACTGCCTGTGCGGCGTCGTCGGACATCTCCTTGGCGGCTGAGCCGACGGAGCGGAAGGGGTGGGCGAGGTCCTCGCGGATGGCGTCGATGTCCTCCCCCAGGGCATCGCGCACGATCTTGCGCGGGTCGTACTGGCGCGGATCGAGGCTGGACAGGTCCAGGTCGGCCATCTCGGGGCCGACTTCCTCGGCGATCTGGCTGCGCGCGTTGTCCAGGAACACCCTGAGCTGGCGCACCAGCTGCGTGAGCTTGCGGGTGTACTCGGGCAAGCGCTGCGGCCCCACCACGATCACCGCCACCAGGATGATGACGAGGAACTCATTTCCGTTGATGCCGAACACGCCGCTCAGTATAGGGAGTCCCACCGGTCCGAATCCGCCTCGGTTCGCCTACCGGCGGACTCACCCGGGCGAGCGCCCTTCCGCCTATCGGGCCGAACACCTGGAACAATGTGGCTTGAGGGGTGCGCCTGGCACCCCGCAGCAGAAGAAAGGCTCACAGTGAGTGCGGACAAGACGCTGAGCTGGTCCTACACGGAGGACTTCACCGCGGAGGACGAGGCCACCGCCCAGGCCCGCATACGCGGGCTCGAGCTCGGCATCACCCCGGTGTCCTCGGGGACCGGAGCGGCGCTGCGGATGTTGGCCGCCTCAGTGGGAGCCAAGTCCGTGGCCGAGGTCGGCACCGGCACCGGTGTCTCGGGTCTGTGGCTGCTGGGCGGCATGGGCACTGACGGGGTCCTCACCACGATCGACGTCGAGCCCGAGCTCCAGCGCGAGGCGCGTCGCGCCTTCGACGGGGCCGGCTACCCCTCCTCGCGCACCCGCATCATCCAGGGTCGGGCCTCGGACGTCATGCCCCGGATGGCGGCCCGCTCCTACGACATGGTGGTGCTCGACGTCGCCCCGGAGGAGGCGATCCTCCTGGCCTCCAACGCCCTGCGGATGCTGCGCCCCGGCGGGGTCCTGGCCGTCACTCGGGCCCTGTGGAACGACCACGTGGCCGACCCGGCCCGCCGCGACGTCACCACTGTGGCAGCCCGCGAGCTCGGCAAGGCGCTGCGCGCTTCCCGGGCGCTACTGACCACACTGCTGCCCGTCGGAGACGGCCTGCTCGTCTCCGTGCGCCAGACCTGACTGTTCACCGCCCAACCGGCCGGAACGACGAAGAGGGCCGGACCCGCATTGGGTCCGGCCCTCTCTCGCGAGGCTGGATGACTCGGCCACCGGCTCCTCGACGCCGAGGTCCCAGTGGTACCCGGCTGCCCCCGGGCGCCAGGATCGGTCAGATCTTGGCGTTGGCCAGGGCCTCTCCGAGTGCCTTGACCTCATCGGCCGTGATCTCGAGGACGAGTCGACCACCACCCTCAAGCGGAACCCGCATGATGATGGCGCGGCCTTCCTTGACGACTTCGAGGGGGCCGTCTCCGGTCCGGGGCTTCATGGCAGCCATGTGCTCACCTTTCGTCAGTGCTGCGCGGGCACATCGCCGCGCGACCTGTCATATTCTACGACATTCAAGGTGCAACGTTCGAGGATGGGCCCGCCATGACGCGACTCACGCCCCCGCCCGGCCGTCGCGCAGCCGGCGGGCCGCGCTGACCACGTAGTCCACAGCCTCCTCGGCATCGTCGACGACGTGCAGCAGGTCGGGGTCGCTCGTAGAGATCATGCCGCGCTCGATCATCGTGGTGCGCAGCCACTCCAGCAGCCCACCCCAGTAACCGCTGTCCACCAGGACGATGGGGAAGGAGGAGATCTTCTGAGTCTGAACCAGAGTGAGGGCCTCGAAGAGCTCGTCGAGGGTCCCCATCCCGCCGGGCATGACGACGAATCCGTCGGAGTACTTGACGAACATGGTCTTGCGGGCGAAGAAGTAGCGGAAGTTGACCCCGAGATCGACATACTCGTTCATGCCCTGCTCGTGGGGCAGCTCGATGCCCAGGCCCACTGAGGTCCCGCCGGCCTCATGGCACCCACGGTTGGCGGCCTCCATCATGCCCGGGCCGCCTCCGGTGATGACGGCGTAGCCGGCGCGTGCCAGCCCGGCGCCGACCTCCATGGCCATGCGATAGGTAGGGTCCTCGGGTTTGGTGCGTGCCGAGCCGAAGACGCTGATGGCCGGCCCCAGCTCCGCCAAGGCTCCGAAGCCCTCGACGAACTCCGCCTGGATGCGCATGACCCGCCACGGGTCGGCGTGGAGCCAGTCGGCGTCGGCGTCACTGCTCAGCAGTCGCGCGTCGGTGGTCTGGGTGGGGATCTGGGTGCCGCGCAGCACCACTGGCCCCTTGCGGTAGGACTCGCGTGTACTCATGCGGCCATGATCCCCTATTCCTGTCGAGGCGGCGATGTGTTCGAAGGCAGGAGCAGAGGACACACGAAGGACAGAAGTCCCAGAAATTCACTCCCGCCACCCACATCTTTCTCACCAGCATCTCATCTCTCAGAACTCTCAAAACAAACCCGAATTATACCGCCAATTTAATTCAAGACATCTTATCTTCAGGGGCTCTCCGTCACCCTGGTGACTGAATTCTCCTTGTGTTTGGAAACACCAGTGAGGAGCGTCATTGTGAGCGTTTCCAGAAGTTATCGCGAGGTACCGTCACAGATATGACCCGAGGCCCTGAAGATGTGTACGACGACGTGGCCGTGGACGCGTGGATCCAGGACGATCCGGATCCCGTCACCCGCGCCGAGCTCACTGAGCTGCTGAGCGCCGCCCGTTCTCATGGCGAGCAGGCCCAGGCGGCTCGCAGGGCACTCAGCGACGCCTTCAGCGGCACCCTCGCCTTCGGCACGGCCGGCCTGCGAGGCCGCCTGGGCGGGGGCCCCAACCGGATGAACCGGGTCGTCGTCATCCGCGCCGCGGCGGGGTTGTCCGCTTACCTCAAGGACCGTCTCGGTGAGGGCTTCAGCGTCGTCATCGGTTACGACGCCCGCCACAACTCCAAGCGGTTCGCCCTCGATACGGCCGCGGTCGTCACCGGTGCGGGCGGTCGGGCCATTCTCTTCGAGTCGCACTGCCCGACCCCGGTACTCGCCTTCGCGCTGCGGCGCCTGGAGGCCGACGCCGGCGTCATGGTGACGGCCTCGCACAACCCTCCGCAGGACAACGGCTACAAGGTCTACCTGGGCGGGCGGGCCGTGACCGACTCGGGTCAGGGGGCCCAGATCGTTCCCCCCTATGACAGCCAGATCGCTGCGGCGATCGACGCCGTCGGCCCGGTCAGCTCCGTACCCCGCCCGCAGTCGGGCTGGGAGACGGTCGACCCGGAGATCCGGGAGGAGTACATCGAGCGGGCCGCTCAGGCGGCTCGGATGACGGCCCCCGCCCCGGTGAAGATCGTGTTGACGGCGATGCACGGCGTGGGTGGGGCCACGTGCCGTGAGGTGCTCGCGCGAGCCGGGTTCACCGACGTCGTCGAGGTGGCCGAGCAGTTCGAGCCGGATCCAGACTTCCCGACGGTGGCCTTCCCCAACCCGGAGGAGCCTGGGGCGCTGGACCTGGCGCTGGACAAGGCCCGTCAGGTCGATGCGGACCTGGTGATCGCCAACGATCCCGATGCGGATCGTTGCTCGGCGGCGATCCCGGACGAGAACGCTCCCGGCGGCTGGCGTCAGCTGACGGGCGATGAGGTCGGCGCGCTCCTGGGTGAGCAGGCCGCCGAGCTGGCCGCTTTCGCCGGCAACGGGGTCCTGGCCTGTTCCGTGGTCTCCTCCCGCCTGCTGCGCCGGATCGCCCAGTCCCACGGCTTGGGCTTCCGCCGCACCCTGACGGGCTTCAAGTGGATCAGCCGTGAGCCGGGCCTGGTCTTCGGCTACGAGGAGGCCCTGGGCTACTGCGTCGATCCTGCCGCGGTGCGGGACAAGGACGGCATCTCCGCCTCCGTGCGGTTGGCGGTGCTGACCTCCGTGCTCAAGCAGCAGGGCCGGACCTTGCAGGATCTGCTCGACCGGCTCGCGCGGGAGCACGGGCTGCACGCCACGAGCCCGTTGAGCATGCGGGTCGAGGACCTTGACATCATCACCAGCACCATGGAGCGTCTGCGTTCGGGCGGGGCACCGGCCAAGCTCGCCGGTTCCCCGATCACCAAGACGGTGGATCTGCTCGACGGCATCTCGGACGGCAACGGCGGCACCCTTCCCCCCACGAACGGCCTGGTGTGGGTGACGGCCTCGGATGACCGGGTGGTCGTGCGACCCTCAGGGACCGAGCCCAAGCTCAAGTGCTACTGCGAGGTGATTCTGCCGACGAATGACGCTCCGGTGGCGCAGGTGCGGGAGGCGGCCGCCGAGCGTCTGGAGGCCATCAAGGCCGACCTGCGCGGCATTCTGGGGATCGCTGCCTGAACAACCCCCATTGCATGCCTGGCTCCGGCGTCGCCGGGAGCGCCCGCGCAGGATCGGCGCAGGCTCAGCCCCGGCGTAGCAGCGGCACTCGCACCCAGGCACCGCGCGTCGCGGCCCAGTGGAGCAGGGCTGAGACCAGGTAGACCACTCCACAGGCCACGGCGATGACTCCGCCTGCCGACAGGTTCAGCTGCACTGCGATCAACAACCCGGCCAGGGACGTCACCGCACCGAGAATCGGGGCGCCGATCAGCAGCCGGCTCATGGTGCGCGTCCACGGCGCCAGCGCGGCCGCGGGCGCGGCGATGAGCGCGATGGGCAGAATCGTGCCGACGGCGGGAACGAGCATCACGATGGTCAGGGTAATCATGACCATGACGGTTCCCTCGGCCCAGGCGGGCTTCAGCCCGCTGGCGCGGTATCCCAGCGGGTCAAAGCTGTAGAAGGTGAGGAACCGCCCGGCCACCGCGAGCACGAGGACCGTCAGCGCCAGGACGGTGCCGACGGCAATGACATCGACGCGATTGACGTTGAGCACGGATCCGGCCAGGAAGGAGTCCACCTTGATCGGCAGCGGGGCGAACCACTTGTTGAGGAAGTAGCCCAGAGCGAATCCGAAGGTGAGGACAACGCCGGCGGCCGACTGCGAGGAGATTCCGGGGACCTGGGAGAGGCGCCGCATGAGCCAGATCATCGGCAGGCACATGACGGCGGCTCCCACCAGCACCAGCGCCGACAGGAGGGTGAAGTCGGCGCGCTGACCGAGGACCGCCCGCGAGAACCAGGCGGCGGTGACCACGCCGACGATCGCTCCGGGGAAGGTCGCGTGAGTGAGTGACTCGGTGAAGAAGATCCGGCGGTGAACCAGTGCAAGCGCCCCCACGAGCCCGGCCAGGAGCCCCATGAGAAGGACCTCGACGATGGGCAGCAGGAGGATGTCGAAGCCGATTCTCATACCCGGCTCCTCTCGGTCGCCGGGGTCACGGTACTCGCCGAGCCCTCCGGTCCCCCGATGGGATCGGTACTGGCCTCCGCGCCCACCGTCGTCGAGGTCACCCCAGCTGTTGCGGACTGCGCCGAGCCGGCCCACCGAGCCGGCCCGCGCAGCCTTTCGCGCGCGGTTGAGACGCCGACGGCGATCAGGAGGATCCCGGTCATCACCAGGGCCACGGTGGCCTGCGGGGAGATGGGCTTGTCGGAGGTCTCGGGCAGGGCCATGAGCAGCATGCCCAGGTATCCCCCGCCCACACCCACGGCGATGGCGACCAGGACCATGGTGCGTACCCGGGAGGCGAGGACGCGCGCCGTCGCACCGGGGATGACGAGGTAGCCGATGACCAGGAGGATCCCCACCGCCGTCGAGGCGGAGACCACCGCTGCAGCGATGGCGGTGTTGAGGACCAGGTCCAGTGCGAGGAGTCTCAGCCCGGAGGCGCGGGCGCCGGTGCGGTCGAAGGCGTAGGCCACCTGCTCCTTCCAGGTCGCCGCAATGAGCAGCAGTGCGACGGCGCACACGATGAGCGCCTGGGCGAGGCGCTCATCGGTGACCTCCAGGAGGCGGCCGAACATGAGGGCCTCGAGTTGGCCGGACATGTCGCCCTTGGCCAGGGACAGGATGAGCCCGACGGAGAAGAAGCTGGTGAGGACGACGGCGGTGCCGGCCTCGGAGGCCTCCCCCCGATGCGAGCGGTGCGAGACGATGGTCAGCACCACGGCCGCGGCGACGGCGACGACGGAGGCCGCCGGGATGATTGCGTCGATCCCCCAGTAGACGGCGCCGGCGACGATCCCGGGGAAGACTGCGTGGACCATGGCCTCGGCGCTGAACTCGGCGCTGCGCAGGTTGACGATGACACCGATGACGCCGGCGACGACGCCCAGAAGCACCACCATCACCAGGGGGCGGAAGAGGAAGGGGTACGTCGCCAGCCCTATGAGCCCGGGGATGTTGAGGGCCGCCAGGCGCAGCTGCTCGAGGGCCTGGCTGAAGAGCGTCATCGCCTCACTCATGACGGCTCCTGCGTGCCCGCGCCGGAACGGAGCCCCAGCAGCCGGGTGGTGCCGTGGCCGCCGTAGGCCTCGTCGATATAGCGGGCCACGAGCACCTCGTCGCGCGGGCCGAAGGCGATCTGCCGTCCGGCCAGGAGGGCCGCCTGCTCGCAGGTCTCCTGGGCCAGAACGAGGTCGTGGGTGGAGATGACCAGGGAGATGCCCTGGTCCTTGAGGTCAGTGATGATGGACAGCAGGGCGTCCCGGTTGGGCTGGTCCAAGCCGTTGAAGGGCTCATCGAGGAGGATGAGGCGGGGCCGGGCGGCCACGCAGCGCGCCACGAGGACGCGCTGCTGCTGGCCGCCGGACAGGGTGCCGAAGCGCCTGTCGGCACGGTCGGCCAACCCCACGCTCTCAAGGGCCTCCAGCGCCCGACGACGGGCCTCGGCGCCGGGGCGCCGCAGGATGCCGAGCTGGGAGTACATGCCCATCTGGACCACCTCCCGCACGGTGACGGGGAAGGTGGGGTCGAGGTCGCTGAGCTGAGGAACGTATCCGACGGACCCCCGTGGCGCTCTGCCCGGTGCCGCCCCGTTGACACGCACCCGGCCCCTGCTGACGGTCACCATGCCGAGCAGTGCCCGCATGAGTGTCGTCTTGCCCGAGCCGTTGGGGCCCACGAGGGCGAGGGCCTGCCCGGCCGGGACCCGACCGGTGACACCGGTGAGCACGGTGGAGGAGCCGTAGGAGAAGGAGGCGTCCTCCAGGGTGACGACCGGTTCGGCAGCAGCGGTCCGGGTGGTTGGGGAGGTCATCGAGGGAGTGCGATCACGGGGGTCTGTCATACGGTTCCTCACTTGACGTCGGAGGCCTTGGGGCTCCACTGGGCGAGGTCGGCGGGGATCTCGGTGACCGTACCGCCCCAGGCCTTGGTGAGGTTGGAGACGTTGTGGAGGATGGAGCCGATGTAGGTCTCGCCGTCGGATCCGGGGGTCCCCAGGGAGTCGCCGTAGAGGGCCTCATCACCGATGACCGCCTTGACTCCGGCGACCTCGGCGACCTTTTGGATGGACTTGGGGTTGTTGGAGTTCTCAGCGAAGATGGCCACGGCCCCGGAGGACTTGACCTTGTCCGCGGTCTGCTGGATCTTGTCGGCGGTGGCGTCCTGCTGGGCGTTGAAGTCGGACAGGGCGGCCCCCTCGAACTTCACGCCGAACTCCTTGCTGAAGTAGCCGAAGGCGTCGTGGCTGGTGAACAGGACCCGCTTGTCCTGGGGTACCGAGTTAAGGGAGCCGGCGGCCCATTCGTCGAGCTTCTTGAGCTTGGCGACGTAGGCGTCCACGTGGCTGCGGAAGACGCCGGCCTGGTCGGGGGCGGCCTTCTCCAGGGCGGCACCGATGTTGGTGACCTGGACGATGGCGTTCTTCGGTGAGGTCCACACGTGCGGGTCGAAGCGGAACTCGGGCTCGCTCTCCCCCTCCTCCGGCGGGAAGGGCCACTTGGCGACCTCGACCTTGGCGCTGCCCCGGTCGACCTTGTAGGGCTTGGCCTCCTCCTTCTTCTTCTGGGCGGCCAGGTCGTCGACGTCGGCGGCCCCGGCGACCCCGGAGGTCACCACCATGGTGCCCTTGAAGCCGGTGGAGTCGACGGCGGAGTCCAGGAAGTGCTCGAGGTCGACGCCGGAGACGAAGAAGAGATCCGCCTCGGACAGGGCCTTGGACTGGGCTGTGGTCATGTCGTGCTCGTGCGCTGAGGCGTTGGGGGCCAGCAGGCAGGTGAGCTTGAGGTGGGAGGTGGCCTTGGCGGCGTCGGCTCCGAAGTGCTGGGTCTTGCCGTCCGCGCCGGTGCGGTCGAAGGAGAGGTCACTGGAGGCGTCGCCGCTGGCGAGCTGAGTGATGTAGTCGCAGATCTGCGTGGTGGAGGCGACCGCCTTGACCGTTCCCGCGGCGTCGGCCGAGGTCGAGCTGTGACCACAGGCAGCCAGGGCGGGAGCGGACAGGGCGAGGCAGGCGAGCGCCGCGACGCTGCGGCGACTCATACTGGGGATGGTTCTCATAGAGCCGAGTATAGTTTCGGGGACCCGAAACTTGGCAAGTTGAGGCGATCCTTCCTGCTGCATACCGAAGGGGACACGACGGGCCCGGCTGCTGTGCCGGGCCCGTCCGTGAGGTGCGGTGATGTGCGGTGACGCGCGGTTCCTTTCAGTCCTCCAGCCCCTCCAGGACGGCGGCGCTGGCGGACAGGCCCAGGCGGTTGGCGCCGGCCTCGACCATGGCCAGGGCGTCGGCGGCGGTGCGAATGCCGCCGGAGGCCTTGACGCCGAGGCGCTCTCCCACGGTGGCGCGCATGAGGGCGACGGCGTGGGTGGAAGCTCCGCCGGCGGGGTGGAAGCCGGTGGAGGTCTTGACGAAGTCGGCCCCGGCGGCCTCGGCGGCGCGGCAGGTGGAGACGATCTCCTCATCGGTGAGGGCGGCGGACTCGATGATGACCTTGAGGACGGCGCCCCGGCAGGCCTCGCGCACGCCGCGGATGTCGGCCTCGACGGCGTCGGCGTCACCCTCCTTGACGAGGCGGAGGTTGACGACCATGTCGATCTCCTCGGCGCCCTTGGCCAGGGCGTCGGCGGCCTCGGCGGCTTTGACGGCGGTGGCGTGGGCACCGGAGGGGAAGCCGCTGACGGTGGCCACGTGCAGGTCGTCGGGTACGTCCACCGGCAGGAGGCTCGGGGAGACGCACACGCTGTGGGTGCCCAGGTCCGCAGCCTCGGCGATGAGCGCATTGACCTGGGCGGTGGTGGCCTCGGGCTTGAGGAGGGTGTGGTCGATGAGGCGGGCGATCCGGGCGCGCGTGGTCATGGGGGTCCTTCCTGGTGGGCAGTCACGACATCATGTCCCGACCGATTTCATCGGGGCAACGTCGACTCTGCCCGGCGGAGGACGCGAAGCGCCCACGCCTGCAGGACGAGCGGAATGAGGAGAACTGCCGGGATCCATAGTCCGCGTAGACCGTACAGGCCGATGGCGAAGGGAACCGACAGGATCGCCACCGCCCCGAGGACTCCGACGGTGAAGATCATGATCGCCAGGGCTCGCTGAATATCCCGGAGACTCGCATCATGGCTGACAGTCGACATCAGACACCACCCTTAGCGGAACGTAGATTCGCGTATCCGGTTCTCAACCTCTCGGGCCATAAGAATACTCGCCATGGTCAGTTCTCGGGCGCGATGACGGCGAGGACGCGGGGCCAGTTGCCGAGCTCGCGGGGGCCGGGACGGCGCGGATCGCGCGGGGCAGTCAGGTCGAGGGGGCGCACGGCGCCGCTGGAGGGCTCGTAGATGTGTGCGCGCCCCTCACCGGGGTCCTCCTGCCCGATGGTCCGCCAGGGCAGGGCCAGGACGTAGTGGCGGGGCACGGCCGGCGTGCGCGCCAGGGACGCGCGCAGCCTCGCCCTCGCCGTGGGCTCGCCGTCGGCGTCGGCGTCGAGGACGAGCGGGCCGCCGGTGACCAGGATGACCGGGAGTCCGCCTGCCAGCACCTCACGGATCGAGGCGACCTCACTGCCCCAGGCGGGGCCGTGGTCGCTCACCCACCTCACCGTGTAACGACGGCGCCCGCCGCCCAGAGTGCAGGTGCTCGCGATCTCGGTCATCTGCCGGGCCACGGACCAGGGCGTGGAGCCCAGCGCCTTCGGCCAGGGCAGGACCCCCAGGCCGCGGACATTCATGGCCCGCTGGAGACGCAGCTGCTGGCGGGACAGGACGGAGATCAGCTGCTTGCCCTCCCGGCCGGGTAGCGAGGCGGTCATCTCCTGGGCAAGGTCGCCTGTCACGGCTGCGCGCTCGCCGGGCGCCAGGAGCAGGCGTGCGGCCAGGAGGCAGGTGGGCCCGCAGGTCGTGGCGTCGGTCTGGGTCAGGGTGATGGCCTGGCCCGCCTGGGTGAGGCGGCCCACTCGCAGCCGGGAGTTGACGGCTCGGGCGACGATGGCGGGCTCCATCTGCCGGGGCGTGGTCATCCGATGCGCTCCAGGATGACGCCGCGCTGACGGCGGGCCACGGCGTCGGCCGCCTCCGGCGATCCGGCCTCGGAGATGACGATGCCGCCGGCGAGCGCCTCCCGGGCGCGGGTGAAGCGCTCGGGGGTGGCGGTGTGCAGGGTGAGCAGCGGTTGGCCGGCGCGCACCTCGTCGCCAGGCTTGGCGTGCATGGTGACGCCGGCGACGGCCTGGACCGGGTCCTCCTTGCGGGCCCGCCCGGCCCCGAGGCGCCAGGCGGCCACCCCGACGGCGAGGGCGTCCAAGGTGGTGAGGACCCCGTCGGCCGGGGCGGTGACGGTCTCGGTCTCCGGGGCGACGGGCAGAGGTGCGTCCGGGTCTCCTCCCTGGCGGGAGATCATGTCGCGCCAGATGTCCATGGCCCGTCCGTCGGCCAGGGCGGCACGGGCCTCGTGCTCCTCCACGGGTCTGCCGGCGGCGGCGCACATCTCCAGGGCCAGGGCCACGGTGAGGTCGACGACGTCGGCCGGTCCCCCGCCGGCGAGCACCTCGAGGGACTCGGCGACCTCGAGGGCGTTGCCGGCGGTGCGCCCGAGTGGGGTGGACATGTCGGTGAGCAGGGCGCGGGTGGTCACGCCGGCGTCGGTGCCCAGGGCCACCATGGTGGAGGCGAGCTCGCGGGCCTGGCCGATCTCCTTCATGAATGCGCCCGAGCCGACCTTGACGTCCAGGACGAGGGCGCCGGTGCCCTCGGCGATCTTCTTGGACATGATCGAGGATGCGATGAGGGGGACGCAGGAGACGGTGGCGGTGGTGTCGCGCAGGGCGTAGAGGCGCTTGTCGGCGGGGGCCAGTCCCGCCCCGGCGGCGCAGATGACGGCGCCGGGGCCGTCGGCGTCGAGCATCGCCAGGATCTCTTCGCCCGTGAGGTCGGCCCGCCAGCCCGGGATGGACTCCAGCTTGTCCAGGGTCCCGCCGGTGTGCCCGAGCCCGCGTCCGGACAGCTGGGGGACGCTCACTCCGAAGACGGCCACGAGCGGCGCCAGCGGCAGGGTGATCTTGTCCCCCACTCCCCCGGTGGAGTGCTTGTCCGCCGTGGGGCGTGTCAGGCCGGAGAAGTCCATGCGCTCACCGGAGGCGATCATGGCGTCGGTCCAGCGGGCGATCTCGGCCCGGCTCATGCCGCGCAGGTAGATGGCCATGGCCAGGGCGCTCATCTGCTCCTCGGCAACGGCGCCACGGGTGTAGGCATCCACGACCCAGTCGATCTGGGCGTCGGTCAGGGCGGCGCCGTCGCGCTTGGCGGCGATGACGTCGACGGCGTCGAAGGGCTCGACGGAGGGCGTGGCGGGGACGGTCACGGGGTTCTCCTTCATCTGTGGCTGCTGGTCAGCCGGCCCTCAGCTCTGCGGGCCGACGACGCGTTCGACGTCGTCGGCGCAGAAGCGGTCGGGCAGGACCTCGTCGATGCTCATCATCCCCGAGGGCATGGCCAGCACCATACCGTCGGCGGCGTGCTCGCTCAGGAGCTGGCGGCAGCGCCCGCACGGCGCGAGGGCCCGGCCGTGGGCGTCCACGCAGGCGAAGGCGACCAGGCGGCCTCCCCCGGTGCGGGTGAGCTCGGAGACGAGGCCGCACTCGGCGCACAGGGTGACGCCGTAGCCGGCGTTCTCCACGTTGCATCCCGAGACGAGTCGGCCGTCGTCGACCAGGGCGGCGGCGCCGACCTTGAAGCGGGAGTAGGGGGCGTAGGCGTGGGTCATGGCCTCCACAGCGAGCTCGTGCAGGGCCCGCCAGTGGGCGTCGGTCAGATCGGTGGGCACGATGCTGCTCACGGGTAGGGCACCCCCTCGGCGGCCGGCGCACGCACCTTGCCCACGAATCCGGCCACCGCCAGGATCGTGACGATGTAGGGGATCATGGAGATGATGTCCGGTGAGACCGAGCTGCCGATGACCGGCAGGGTCTGGGCCACGGAGGTGGCGAAGCCGAAGAGCAGGGCCGCCCCCAGGGAGCCCAGGGGCCGCCAGGCGCCCAGGATCATGGCGGCCAGCGCGATGTAGCCGTTGCCGGCGGTCATGTCGTTCTCGAAGGACAGGCCCGAGCCGACGGTGAAGAAGGCCCCACCCAGTCCCGCGAGCGCCCCGGCCAGGGCCAGGTTGGCCACGCGGGTGCGCATGACGTTGATGCCGACGGTGTCGGCGGCCTTGGGGTGCTCACCGCAGGCCCGCAGCCTCAGTCCCCACCGGGAGCGGAAGAGCATGACGGACAGGACCGCCACGGCCGCGTACATCAGGTAGACGAGGATCGTCTGGCGGAAGAGGACCGGCCCGATGATCGGGATCCGGGACAGCAGCGGCACCGCCAGGGTGGGCAGGCGCAGGGCCCGGTTGAGGCTGGGGCTGGAGGACAGGAAGGTGGAGAACAGGAAGCCGGTGAGCCCGGAGACCAGGACGTTGAGGACGACGCCGACGACGATCTGGTTGACCCGGTAGCGCAGGCCGAACAGGGCCAGGAGGAGGGCCACGAGGACTCCGGCCACGGGGGCGGCCAGGATCCCCACCCAGGGGTTGGAGCAGGCCGAGGCGACGACGGCACCCAGGAAGGCCCCGCCCAGGAGCTGGCCCTCGATGGCGATGTTGATGGTGCCCGAGCGCTCCCCGATGATCCCGGCCAGTGAGCCGTAGACGAGGGGGACGCTCAGTCCCAGCGCGGAGGACAGGATGGTCACCAGGGGGATGACGCCGCGGCTTCCGGCCCCTGCCCAGGCCAGGAAGGCCAGGACGAATCCGATGCCGATGAGGACGGCGACCCAGGTCGGAATCCTGCGGCGGCGCCGGGAGCGGTCGAAGGCGACGGCGGTGGCCGCCACGACGATCCCTGCGGCGGTGAGGATGACCAGGCGCGCGTTGAGCTCGGGGGCCCCGAGCCGGAAGAGGTCGGAGGAGGCGGTCAGGTCGAAGGTCGTCGAGCCGCGGGCCCCCAGAGCCATGAGCCCCTGCAGGAGGAGCACGACGACGCCAGTGATCGGGATCTTCAGATCCATGGGCGCCGCCGTCGCGGGCGCGGAGGCATCCGGTGCGGTCGCGGCGTGAGAGTCGGCGGAAGCAGTTGATGCGCTCATGGCTCAGGCCTCCTTCGCGGCGGGAGCGGCCGGGGCTGCGGCCGGCACTGAGGCGGGGGACGGATCGGTGCCACCGAGTGGCTCTCGGCGCTCCGGGAGCCGGAAGATGGCCCGGATCAGGGGCGGCGCGGCGATGAACAGCACGATCGTGGACTGCAGGACCAGGACGATCTTGATGTGGGTGCCCGGGGCGGCCTGCATGGCGGTGCCCCCGGCGCGCAGCGCCCCGAAGAGCAGGCCGGCCAGCACGGTCCCCAGGGGGCGGGAGCGGCCCAGGAGTGCCACCGTGATGGCGTCGAAGCCGATGGTGCCCACGACGGACTCGTCCATGCTCTTCTGGGTGCCCAGGACCGGCGCGGTGGCGGCCAGCCCGCACAGGGCGCCGGAGATCATCATGACCAGGCTCGTCACCCAGGGAACGCTCATGCCTGCGGTGCGGGCGGCGTCGGCGTTGAGGCCGGTGGCCCGCAGCTGGAAGCCGAGGCGGGAGCGCTCCATGAGCCACCACACGGCCACGGCGACCAGCAGGGCCAGGAGGAAGCCGGTGTGGAGGCGGAAGGAGTCGCCGGCCAGTGAGGGGTACTGGGCGGTATCCGCCACGGTCAGGGACTTGCGGTTGCCGGTCTCCCCCTCCCCGTTGAAGTCCTTGAGGCTGAGCACCTGGGACAGCAGGTGGGCGGCGATGGAGTTGAGCATGATCGTCACGATCACCTCGTTGGCGCCGGTGCGGGCCTTGAGGACGCCAGCGATACCGCCCCACACCAGTCCTCCCAGGGCCGCCCCGACGACGGCCAGCAGCAGGTGGGCCACCGGGGGCAGGTTCCAGGCGATGCCCACGTAGCAGGCGGTGATCGCCCCGAGGATCATCTGCCCCTGGCCGCCAATGTTGAACAGGCCGGCTCGGAAGGCCACCGCCATGCCGAGCCCGGCGATGATGAGTGGGGTGGCGTTGGTCAGGGTGTCGGTGATGGGGCGGATCATGCGCACGCCCGTGGTGGCGCGCCAGTCGAAGACGGCGCCGCGCAGCAGGGAGCTGTAGGCCTCGCTCAGGGTGGAGGCGGTGGCGTGGAGGAAGTCGCCGGGGCGGTTGAGCAGGTAGGTGGCGGTGTAGCGCACCTCGGAGTCGGCCGCGAGGATGAGGATCGAGCTGAGGATCAGGGCGGTCAGGACCGCGAGCAGCCCGACGACGGCCGGTGAGGAGGCGATCTGCCGCAGCAGGGCGGCCTGGCCGCTCGGGCCGTGCTCAGCGTGGTCCTCGGACGGGGGCTTCGGGGTCGCTTCGGTGCTGGAGCCGGTCGTGGAGGTGCTCATCGTGTCTGCTCCTGAGGGTCGAGGGCCTGCTCGGCGGGGGTGCCGGCCATCATGAGGCCCAGGGCGTCACGGGCGGTGTCAGCCGGGACGGTGCCGACGATCCGTCCGCGGTACATGACGGCGATCCGGTCGGCCAGGGCGTAGATCTCATCGAGCTCGGAGGAGATGATGAGGACGGCGGTGCCGGTGTCCCGCTCGGCGACGATGCGCTGGTGGACGAACTCGATGGAGCCCACGTCCAGGCCGCGGGTGGGCTGGGAGGCGACGAGGACCTTGAGGGGCCGGGAGAGCTCGCGGGCGAGGATGGCCTTCTGCTGGTTGCCTCCCGAGAGGGTGGAGATGGCGTCGTCGACGTCGGTGACGCGCACGTCGAACTCCTCGCGCATCCGGTGGGCGGCGTGGCGCACGCGCGTCGGGGACAGTGACGGGCCCCGCCCCAGGGAGGGGTCGTCGTAGCGGTCCAGGACCATGTTCTCGGCGACGGACAACTCGGCGACCATGCCGTCGGTGGCGCGGTCCTCGGGCACGAAGCCCAGTCCGGCTCGCAGGCGGCGGCGCACCGTGTGGCGGGTGACCTCCTGGCCGTCGAAGGCGATGGAGCCGGTGGTGGGCGCTCGCAGTCCCAGGATGACCTCGCTCAGCTCGGTCTGGCCGTTGCCCTGGACGCCGGCGATGGCAAGGATCTCGCCGGCGCGCACGTGCAGGTCGATGTCCTCAAGCAGGGCGGTGCCGTCCTCGATGAGGCTGATGCCCTCCAGGGCGAGCCCGTCGTCCCCGGGGTCGGCCGGGGGCTTGTCGACGGTCAAGGAGACGTCGTGGCCGACCATGAGACCGGCGAGCTCGGCGGCCGAGGCGGTGGGCTCAGCGGTGCCGACGACGCGGCCGCGACGGATGACGGTGATGGTGTCGGCGACCTCGCGGATCTCGCGCAGCTTGTGGGTGATGAAGACGATGGAGGTGCCCGACGCCTTGAGCTCGCGCATGATGGTGATGAGCTCGTCGGTCTCCTGCGGGGTGAGCACGGCGGTGGGCTCGTCGAGGATGAGGATCCTGGCGTCCCTGGCCAGGGCCTTGATGATCTCCACGCGCTGCTGGACGCCCACGGGCAGGTCCTCGATGAGGGCGTCGGGGTCGACGTCGAAGCCGAAGCGGCGGGAGATCTCGGTGACCTTGGCGGCGGCGGCGCCGGTGTTGATGAGCCCCAGCGACCCGACCGGCTCGTAGCCCAGGGCGACGGACTCGGCCACAGTGAAGACGGGCACGAGCATGAAGTGCTGGTGGACCATGCCGATGCCGGCGGCCACGGCGTCGCCCGGACCGGAGAAGGTGACGGGCTCGTCGTCGATGAGGATCTCTCCGGCGTCGGGCTGGTGGAGGCCGTAGAGGACGTTCATGAGCGTGGACTTGCCCGCGCCGTTCTCGCCCAGGAGGGCGTGGATCTGGCCGGGTTCGACGGTTACGTCGATGTGGTCGTTGGCCACGAGCGGCCCGAAGGCCTTCGTGATCCCGCGCAGCTCAAGCTTCACAACAGGCTCGCTTCCGGGTGGCGGTGGAGGCTCGGGGCGCCGGCCCCGGCCGGGCGGTCAGGAGGGGTCGTAGGGGGTGGAGACGTCGAGGGACCCGTCGATGATCTGGCCTCGCAGCTCCTCGAGCCTGGCCTTGACCGGCGCCGGCACCCGGGAGTCAAAGTCGTGGAAGGGTGCGGCGGCCACCCCGCTGTTCTTGAGGGTTCCGATGTAGGGCTCGGAGGAGAATCTGCCCTCGGAGGCGTTCTTGACGGTGTCGAAGACCGAGTTGCCGATCTCCTTGACCACAGAGGTCATGATGATGCTGCCGTCACCGGAGGAGGTGTAGCCGTCGGAGTCGACCCAGATGACGGCGTTGGTGCCCCCGGCGTCGTTCTTCTGGCGCACGGAGGACAGCGTGCCCTGGCCGACGGGGCCGGCCACCGGCATGATGATGTCCGCTCCCTGGGAGATGAACTGCTCGGTGATGGCCTGGCCCTTGGCGGCATCGGTGAAGTTGCCGACGAAGGAGCCGCCCTTTCCGGTGGTGGTGTCCCAGCCCTTGACCTGGACCTGGGCGCCGGTGTCCTGGTTGTAGCGGGCCACTCCCTTGGCGAAGCCGTCCATGAAGATCTGGACGGTGGGCAGAGGCTTGCCGCCGTAGGTGCCCACGACCCCGGTGCGGGAGGTGCCGGCGGCGGCGTACCCGGCCAGGTAGGCGGCCTCGGCCGTCTTGAACAACAGAGGCTTGGTGTTGGGCAGGGCGGCGGGCTTGCCGTCGGCGCCGATGAAGGAGGCGTCGATGAGGGCGAACTGGATGTCGGGGTTGGCCTTGGCCGACTCGGTCAGGTCGGCGGCGATGTTGAAGCCGACGCCGATGACGAGCTTGCAGTTCTGCTGGATGAGCGCGTAGATGTTGGTGGCGTAGTCGGCCGAGCTCTCCGACTGCACTGCGATGGTCTTGACTCCCAGCTCCTTGCCGGCCCGGTCCAGGCCCTTCTTGCCGGACTCGTTGAAGGAATGGTCGTCGAATCCGCCCTCGTCGGAGAGCATGCAGGCGGTGAAGTTCTTGGCTCCCTCCAGGTTGCGGGTGGGCCGCTGGGCCGGTGGCGTCCCGCAGGCGGCCAGGGCCAGGGCCACAGCCGCGCCGAGCGTCATCGCGGAGCAGGCCTTCTTCATGGAAACCTCCGTGGTTCTCCCGTGCGACGGGGGACACATTCGAATGTCAAGGATAGGCGAGAATCCCTCATTCTCACACCACCCTTTCCTCCGGGATGAGCTCGCGATCGTCGTGGTTTCGATGAGGGACCCGGCGCCGGAGGACTGTCTTCTTCCGAGCCGGGCCCCTCAAGACCTCAGCGGTTCCAGCGGTCCCAGCGACTTCGACGGCTGCTGCGCCCGCGGTGCAGTGGTCCGGCTAGAGCAGGTCCTCTCGGCCGGCCGCCTTGAGGGCGTCGACGACGCTCTTGACGTCCTGGGCGTGCTCGGGGGTGGTGACCAGGAGGGCGTCGGGCGTATCGACGACGACGGTGCCCGGCACTCCCAAGAGCACCACCGTGCGTCCGGAGGTGGAGGCGATGAGGGCCCCGTCGGAGTCGAGGGCCCGGATCTCCGCGCGCGGGGCGGCGTCGCCGGCGGCGCCGGTAGACCCGTCAGTGTCGTCGCTGTCGTCGAGCACTCCGGCACCGGTGGCCGGCCCCTCGGTGCGCGGAGGGACGAGGTCGGTCAGGGCGTCGAATCCGCCGACGTCGTTCCAGCCCATGGAGACCGGCACGGTGGCCACTCCCCCGGCTGCGGCCACCGGCTCGGCGATGGCGTGGTCGATGGCGATCTTCTCCAGGGCGGGCCAGCGCTCGGCCAGGACCTCCTCGCGCTCGGGGGCGTCCCAGACGGCGGCGATGGCCTCGATGCCCTGGGCCAGCTGGGGTCTGAGCTCGGCGAGGTGGTCCAGGAGGACGCCGGCGCGGACCACGAACATGCCGGCGTTCCAGCGGTAGTCGCCGGTGGCCAGGTAGGCGGCGGCGGTGTCGGCGTCGGGCTTCTCGGTGAAGCCCAGGACCCGACGTCCGTCGGGGGCCCCGGGCACGTCGGTGGGGTCGCCGGCGTGGATGTAGCCGAAGGCGGTCGAGGGGCCGGTGGCCTCGATCCCGATGGTGACCACCCAGCCCTGCTCGGCCAGGCGGGCGGCCTGGCGGACGGCGTCGGCGAAGGCGGCCCGGTCGGCCACGGTGTGGTCGGCGGCGAAGGAGCCGACGACGGCGTCTCGTCCGTGTCGGTGGGCGATGACGGCGGCGGCCAGGCCAATGGCCGCCATGGAGTCGCGCGGGGAGGGCTCAGCCAGGAGGTTGTCGCGCGGGATGCTCGGGAGCTGGTCGGCCACGGCGGCGATGTGGGCGACGCCGGTGACGACCGTCGTCGTCGCGGTCACCGGGGCCAGTCGCTCCACCGTGTCCTGCAGAAGGCTGCGGCCGGCCCCGGTGAGGTCGAGGAGGAACTTGGGGCGCCGGCGCCGGCTGAGCGGCCACAGCCGGGTGCCCGCACCGCCTGCGGGAATGATGGCGTGAATGGCCGGCGCCGACCCGTCGGGCTGTACGGCGCGATCGGACGTGCCAGGGTTGCCAGAAATCTCAGTCACCGGCACAGGCTAGCGCTCGGACCGCAACCTCGCACACACTACCGCCCCAGTCTCAGCATCTACATCCCGGGCCGAGAGACCTTCTTCCGCTGAGTCGTTTTCATGACACCTGCGGCAATCAAACCAATAATGCCGAGTACCACTCCACCTGCCGCTGCTTTGCGAACCGTATAGGCGCTCTCACCAAGCCATCCTTGACTCTTCCACTGGGCACGAGCCTGATAGCTCTCAATGGTGATGGGACAGTCCCCCTGGTCCGGATCGCTGAACCCGGAACTGACGGACCCATCGGTGACACATTCGTACTTGGGGGCCTCTCCGCTCGCAGGAATAAGACTGACCCCAATGGCTCCCGCACCCACTACCAGCAGAACCAACGCAAAGATGAGCACTCGTTTAGACGCCGACACAACGACTCCTTTCAGGGGAAGAGAACAAGGAATGTGTTCGATACGCAGTATTACCCGTGTGGACGAGAATCTCAACCCAGGATTCACGAACCACCGACGTATATATCCCCTATCGATTCGGTAGGCACCCGAGGCCTCAAGAACACATCATCCTCATCGTTTGACTCGTGAAAAACTCGCCGTCGGGCGTCAGCACCACCATTCACCGCCTCTCCCATAAGTGCTTCCATGCACTCACGGGATCGGCACCGGGGGGACGTAGTCGGGGTGCGCCGTCGGGTCCGCCTCGAGACTGCCGGTGATGGACTGGCGGGGCCAGGCCAGGGTCTCGGGCACGGAGAGCGTCACGTAGTTGGGGCGCTCGTGGGCGTGGACCTCGTCGGGGTGGTCGACGTCGCGGGGCAGCGGCGGGTTGGCCATCCAGGCCGCCACGAGCAGCACGACACGGCTGGTCAGGTGCAGCCACAGGATGAGGACGGCGATGGCCGCGAAGGAGGCCAGAAGCGGGTTGCGCGTCACCGAGCCGACCGCCCCGGTCCCCACCTGGCGCAGCACACCCAGGGCGAAGGCGCCCAGCATGCAGCCCTGCAGCAGGTCGCGTCGGGGCGGGCGGATGCCGCACACGGTGATGAGGAGCACCAGGACGCCGGTGTCGATGAGGAAGGAGAGCAAGAGCGTCATCACCCACGCCCCGGTTCCGGTCAGCGACTGCGGCAGGCCCAGGGAGCGACCGACACTGCCCGACAGCGTCGTGGTGACCACCGAGGCCACGGCCGTCACCAGCACTCCGGCCACGATGACGAGGAACCCCGCGATATTCGCCAGCTGCCCGATCACCGGCCTCATGACGGGATTGACCAGTCCGAACATGGCCCGCAAGGCGATCTTGAGAGTGCCCATGAGGCTGATGACGGAGTAGATGAAGGCCCCGGCCGCCAGCACCGATCCCAGGTTGAGCGCTGAGGGGAGCGTCAGCTGCTCGACCGAGACCAACCCCTGGCCGTTGCCTTTGTCGATGACACCGGGCAGCAGCGAGTTGATGGAGTCCACGACGGCGACCCGGATGGTGGGGTGCTGACCGAGCATCGCCATGAGCATGCTCACGCCAATGACGAGGACGGCGAAGACCGAGAACATGCCCGTGTAGGCGATTCCCCCGGCCATGAGCGCGCCGCGCGCCGTGCCGTAGCGGATCAGGGCCCGGCCGACCCGCAAGCGCCGCCCGACCGCCAACAGCTCCTTGACGCGCTCGATCACACCGAGACCACCGGAGTCGTCGGGGGTACCGGCAGTGCGGTCGCCGCGGTGTCAGCGGAGGCGTCAGGGGCCAGGGAGCCTCCGAAGGCGAAGGCGGCCACCACGTCCCAGCCCCCTTCCGAAGCCGGGCACTGGCTATCGCCGTGGCCGGCGGGCCGGCTGCGGTGTCGGTAGAGATGAAGCTCGGTGACGGTGAAGTTCATGGTCAGGTCCGCACCCTTCCTCGCCGCGGTGTCGAGACCGTCCTCGGCAACCTCGTGAGCCAGGGTCACGTGAGGATGGAAGGGGAAGCTGAGCGAACGGGCCAGGGGCCCTCGGCGGTCGCGCACCCGCACCTGAAGACGGTCGCACTCCTCGGCGCCGCTGCGCAGCCCGAGGTAGACCACGGGGCTGACGGGCCGGAAAGTGCCGACCTCGTCGAGCCGCACCTCGAAGGGGCTCGTCCCGGCGGCCACGTTGCGCAGGTGGCGCATGACCTCGTCGAGGGAGTCGAGGTCGACGGCCGTGGGCGGCAGCAGCGTGATGTGGGGCGGCACGACCTCGGCCAGAGGATCCCCGGCGGCCTCCCGCACCGCACGCACCTGGGCGGCGTAGTGGGAGGGCAGGGCGATGGCCACACCGATGACGCACTGGTGCGCGCCTGGTGCGGGGATCTGCATGACTCCTGGGCTCCTACGGGATGACTGGTTGACCGGGCTGATGAGGTGTCGGCGTCTGGACGAACGGATGCCCTGAGGGCGACCCGAACACATTACCGTGTCACGCCCCTGTTATCCCAGCCGGGGGCGCGGCACGAGCGGGATAAGTGTGCCATGACCGACCGAACGGGTGGAACGGCCGCCCTCACCGCCGCCTGTGCGACTCTGTGCGGGAACGTGCGGACATGGCGTTTTCGGCGCCGAGGTCTGGCAGACTGGGCCCATGCAACCCGGCCCCTCAGCCTCCGCCGTCGGATCGCCCCGTCCGGCCCCGATGCTCGCCCGCCAGCGCCAGGAGCACATCCTGGAACGGGTCGCGGCCACCGGCGGGGTCCGGGTGGCCGACGTCGTCGAGGAGCTGGGCATCTCCGAGATGACCGTGCGCCGCGACATCACCGAGCTGGTCACCCAGGGGCTGGTCGAGCGCGTCCACGGCGGGGCGGTGGCCGCCGGCCCCACCACCCTCGAGCCGCGATTCACCGCCAAGTCGACCCTCAACCTGGAGGCCAAGCGCCGCATCGGCCAGGCCGCGGCCGCCATGGTCCGCCCCGGTGACTCCCTGGCGCTGTCGGCCGGGACCACCACGCTCGCGCTCGCCCAGGCCCTGACCGAGCTGGAGTACTTCCCCACCCTGACCGTCATCACGAACTCGCTTCCCGCCGCGCAGGTGCTCTTCGACGCCGCCGACGCCGCCCGCGCCGAGAACCGCGACGCCCCCACGGTGGTCATCACCGGCGGCGAGCGCACGCCGTCGAACGCCCTGGTGGGGCTGGTGGCCATCGACGCACTGAGCACGATGCGCGTGGAGTGGGTCTTCCTGGGCGCCCACGGCTTCACTCCCGAGGCCGGGCTCATGACCCCCAACCTGCAGGAGGCCTCCGCCAACCAGGCACTGGTCGCCGCCGGGCGCACGGTGGTGGCCACGCTGGACTCCTCCAAGTGGGGGGTGCTGGGGCTGCGCTCCTTCTGCGCCACCCGGGACATCGGGGTCCTGGTGACCGAGGCCGAGCCCGACGCCGACGTCGTCGACGCGCTCACGCAGGCCGGTACCCGCCTGACCATCGCCACGTGACCCGGCCCGACCCTACCCCTTCCTCAGCCTGTCCGCTCACTCACAACAACCCACCACAGGAGAACACGATGACCAACGATGCTCCCGTCTTCGCCCCTGCACTGAGCCCCCAGGAGGGCGCTGAGGCCGCCACCGCCCTGTTCCGGGAGGTCTTCGAGGCCGAGCCCGACGGCGTGTGGTACGCCCCCGGGCGCGTCAACATCATTGGCGAGCACACCGACTACAACGGCGGCCTGGCCCTGCCCATCGCCCTGCCCCACCGGGCTCACCTGGCACTGCGGCGCCGCGAGGACCGCGTCATGCGCCTGGTCTCCCCCCAGACCCGGGAGAAGGTCGACGTCATGGACCTCGACACGATCGGCCCGAAGGGAACCCCCGGGGAAGTGGCGCACTGGGCCTCCTACATCGCCGGCGTCGCCTGGTCCCTGGAGCGCGACGGCTTCGAGAACCTGCCCGGCTTCGACGCCGCCCTCGTCTCCTGCGTGCCCCTGGGAGGCGGACTGTCCTCCTCGGCGGCCCTGGAGTGCTCGGCCGCCGTCGCCATTGACGAGGTCGCGCACCTGGGCCTGGCCGGGACTGCGCAGGAGCCCGACGACGCCGGGCGCGCCCGCCTGGTGACCAACTGCGTGCGCACGGAGAACGAGATGGCCGGGGCCCCCACCGGCGGCATGGACCAGTCGGCCTCCCTGCGCTGCCGCGAGGGTCACGCCCTGGAGCTGGACTGCCGCAACGGCTCGGTGACCCACGTGCCCTTCGACCTGGCCGCCGAGGGCCTGGCCCTCCTGGTCATCGACACCAAGGCCAAGCACTCCCTGGACGACGGCCAGTACGGGGCCAGGCGAGCGGCCTGCGAGCGGGCCGCCGAGCTCCTCGGGGTGGAGCTCCTGGCGGACATCGCGATCGAGGACCTGCCCGGTGCCCTGGAGTGCCTGGCGGCCACCGACGGCGACGACGCCGACGAGCTGGTCAAGCGCACCCGCCACGTCGTCACCGAGATCGACCGCACCCGTCGGCTCGTGGCGCTCCTGCAGGACGGGCAGCCCCTGCGCGGCGAGAAGCTCGCCGAGGCGGGCAGGCTCATGGACGCCTCGCACGAGTCACTGCGCGTGGACTACGAGTGCACCTGCCCCGAGCTGGACGTGGCCGTGGAGGCGGCCCGCGCCGCCGGCGCCCACGGGGCGCGCATGACCGGCGGCGGATTCGGCGGCTCGGCGATCGCCCTGGTGGACGCCGACGCCGTCCACGACGTGGCCCGCGCCGTGGCCGAGGCCTACCAGCGCGAGGGCTTCAACCCACCGGCCTTCCTCGATGCGGTTCCCGCCGCCCCTGCCGGCAGGCTCGCCTGAACGGACCGAGGCACCGCTGAGCCCCCGCGCCTGACGCTGATGGTCTTGTCCAACCATGGTTGGACAAGACCATCAGCGTTCCTCCTTCAGGATGAGGTCTGACAACCGCCTGTGCCGTAGTCTCTGCGCGTATTAATCAGGAACCCGGGATCCCTACCCGGTTCTGATCCCGCCGCCTTCCATGGAGGACGCCGTGAAGCGCTTCGTCTGGCCCGCCCTCAAGACCCTCATCGCGGTGATCGTCGCCGTCGCCCTGGTGAAGATCGCTTTCTTCCCCTCGCAGGGCGACGGTACGACCGCTGACATCTCCCCGGGTTACGCCGCCGACGTCAAAACCGTCCCCGTAACCAAAGGCAGCATCTCCAACACGGTCTCGGTCAAGGGTCACATCGTTCAGGACGCCACGGTCGAGGTTCAGGCCGACCTGGCCGGCGTGGTGGACTCGGTCGCCGTGGAGAAGGACACCCAGGTCAGTGCCGGCGACCCGCTGCTCTACATCAAGCACTCCGAGTCCCAGCCCCCGGTGACCAAGACCGATGAGAGCGGCAACGTCACCCAGACCCCGACCGAGGACAAGGTCACCTGGTCCACGATCTACGCCCCCGTCAGCGGCACCGTGACCCCCAAGGTCCTCAAGCAGCAGGAGACCGGCGTCGGCGTCGTCGTGGCCACCATCACCCCCGCGACCTACTCGGCCACCGGGACCGTCAGCGCCGCGCAGCAGTACCGGCTCACCAACGCGCCCACTGCCGCGACCCTGACCCTGGAAGGGGGCCCGGCGCCCTTCCAGTGCAACAACCTCAAGGTCGGTACCAAGGCCTCCACCTCCACGACCACCGGTGGGGACGGCTCGACGACGACCACCTCCGGTGACGGCACCAGCGTGGAGATGCGCTGCGCGGTTCCCGGCGACCAGAAGGTCTTCGCGGGCATGCCGGTGACCATCAGCGTTGACGCCGGCAGCGCCTCAGAGGCCCTGATGGTTCCGGTCACCGCCGTGGAGGGCAAGGTCGGCTCGGGCTTCGTGTGGCTGGTGCCCGAGTCCGGGGACGCCTCCAAGGCGGTCAAGACCGCTGTGAAGCTGGGGATCACGGACGGCACGAACATCCAGATCACCGCCGGCCTCAAGGCCGACCAGCAGGTCCTGCAGTTCGTCCCCAACAAGGACACGCGCCGCACCGGGACACCGGACACCTGCGAGCCGGACAACTCCGCCTGCTACGACTCCGAAGGCAAGGAGATCCTGTGAGCGGGCTGCTGGAGCTGCGGGAGATCACCCGCACCTTCACCGTTCCAGACTCCGAGCCCCTGCACATCCTCACGGGAGTCAACCTGAGCGTCTCCCCCGGTGAGCATGTGGCCATCGTGGGGCGCTCGGGAACGGGAAAGTCGACTCTGCTCAACATCCTGGGTCTCATCGACAAGCCGACATCGGGCCACTACACGCTCTCGGGCACCGACACCTCCCGGCTCGGGGAGAGTCGCCGCGCCCACCTGCGGGGACAGACCTTCGGCTTCGTCTTCCAGTCCTTCAACCTCATCCCGGGACTGACCACCACCGAGAACGTGGCGGCACCTCTCCTGTACGACACCGGCAGGGCCTTCTGGACCCGCAGCGCGCGGGCCGCCGAGCTGTTGGAGGCCGTGGGCCTGGGTGACAAGGTGGGCTCGCCCATCTCGCGGCTGTCGGGAGGCGAGCAGCAGCGGGTGGCCATCGCCAGGGCGCTGTCGCGCCGCCCCAGCGTCATCCTGGCCGACGAGCCCACCGGCGCTCTCGACGTCGACACCGGCAACTCAGTCATGACGCTCCTGGAGCGTCAGTGCGCCGAGAACGGCGCCGCCCTCATCATCATCACGCACGACCTGGCTGTGGCCGGCCGCGCTCACACCCAGTACCGGCTCGATCACGGCACCCTCACCCCGATCTCCGTCATGCGTCGCAAGGTCGGCAGCCTGGAGGAGTTCGGTGAGGTCGTCACCGCACCTCCGGCATCCCCCTCCCCGTCTGCGCCCACCAGCCAAGAAGGAGCCTCATGAACGGCATTCTCACAGGATTCTTCGGCGCCATCGTCGAGGCCTGGGCCCAGCTGCGCATCGGCAAGCTGAGGGTCCTGCTGTCGCTGGTGGGCGTGGCGGCGGCGGTGGCGGCCATGACCTTCGTCATCGCCCTGGGTCAGGTCTCCGTCGACGCCATCAACAAGGTCAGCGAGAAGTACACCGGCCGCCCGGGCACGGTGACGATCAACGTCAGCCCCACCGGCAAGGGCCTGGACCAGGCCCTCCAGGCCGACGACGCCCCCGAGTCGAGCACCGGCGCAGACTCAGGGGCCAGCGGCGGTAGCAGCGATGGTGCGGGCGGTACCAGTGGCGCAGGCAGTGCGGGCGCTGCAGGGGGCGCGGGCGGAGGCTCCACGACCAGTGCTGCGACCGCGGCGAAGATCTCAGGGGCGATGAACAGCTTCGTCGAGCGCTACGAGGTCAAGTCCTGGGCGACGACCTACACCTCCAACGTGCGCTTCTCCTTCCCCGACGGCGCTCGGAGCGTGCCCACCCAGACCGTGAGCCTGAGCTACGGGCTCCTGCACCACAAGACCGTCTCCCAGGGGCGCTGGTTCACCGCGCAGGACGAGGACGACCTCTCCCCGAGCTTGGTCGTCACCCAGGGCTTCCTCGACGCACTGGGAATCCAGCAGCTCACCGAGCCGGTCACCATCACCTCCTTCTCCCCGGTGCAGACCTCCTTCACGATCGTCGGCGTCCTGGAGGCGGAGGACCTCTCCCTCATGGGCTGCAGCGGCGACCCCGAGCGGGACGCGGGCCTGCCGTGCACCCAGCCCGTGACCGCCTTCGCCCTCAACACGCCCTATGAGCACTGGCTGCCCAAGGACGCCGCCCGCCCCGCCCCCACGCTGGAGATCTGGGCCGGTCAGGACGGCGCGAAGGAGGTCGCCAGCCTGGCCAAGAAGGACCTGGACGCGCGCTTCGGTCAGGGCTCGACCCAGGCCGAGGACAACCTCCAGGGCGGCGGCTTCAGCTCCAGCGCGAACACCTTCACCCAGGTGGTCACGGCCGCCGGCGTGTTCGTCATGCTGCTGGGGGCCCTGAGCCTGGTCAACATCTCACTGGTGACCGTGCGTCAACGCATCCACGAGATCGGGGTGCGGCGCTCCTTCGGGGCGACGAGCCGACGCATCTTCTTCTCCATCATGCTGGAGTCGGTGGTGGCCACCGTGGTCGCCGGCGTCGTCGGCATCGGGATCGCCATCGTGGGGATGCGCGTCATGCCGCTGAGCGCCTTCCTCGGCATCCCGGTGACCACGACCCCGCCCTTCCCCATGGTGGCGGCTGTCATCGGCCTGGTCGCGGCCACCGCCGTGGGCGCGCTGGCGGGCATCATTCCGGCGATCGTGGCCACCCGCATCCGGCCGATCGACGCGATCCGCTACTGAGAGGCCGTCGGGGTCGGGCCGTTCAGGTGCCCGACCCCGACGTGTTCTCCGACAAGGTCAGCCGCGTCTTCAGCGGTACTCGACGACGAGCGGGGCGTGGTCGGACCAGCGTGAGGCGTAGTCGGGCGCCCGGTCCACGGTGACGCTGTGGGCCCGCTCGGCCAGGGCGGGGGTGAGGACCTGGTAGTCGATCCGCCAGCCGGTGTTGTTGTCGAAGGCCTTGCCGCGTTGGGACCACCACGTGTAGGGCCCCTGCTCCTCGTCCCCCACGAGGTGACGCGAGGCGTCCACCCAGCCGGAGGCGAACCATCCCTCCAGGTGGGCGATCTCCTCGTCCATGACGCCGGCGATCTTGTTGTGGTTGGGCTTCCAGTTCTTGATGTCACGCTCGGAGCGCACCACGTTGAGGTCCCCGGCCATGACGACCTGGGGCCCTCCATCACGGGCGGCGGCCAGGAGCTCGGCCATGCGGGCGTCGACGAGCTCGAGGTGGGCGTACTTCTGGTCCATCTTCTCGGTGCCCAGCTGGCCCGAGTGCAGGTAGGCGGAGATGACGGTGAGCCGCTCGAGACCGTCGAAGCCGGTGAGGCTCAGGTCGGCCTCGAGCCAGCGGCCGGAGTCGACGTCGGGCTCCTCGGTGCCGGGCGCGGCCACGCCGTAGCGCAGCTCGCCGAGGGTGGCGGGGCCGCCCTCACGCACGGCGACGCCCACGCCCGCACGTCCCTTGATGCGGCAGGGCCAGATGGCGGCCTCGTAGCCGGGCAGGAGGTCGACGGCGATCTGCTCGTCGGCCCGGACCTCTTGGAGCAGGAGGATGTCGGGGGCGGAGGCGGCGAGCCACTCCCCCATGCCCTTGCGGGCGGCGGCCCGGATGCCGTTGACGTTGACAGTGGCGATACGCATGGCGGCAAGCCTACGCGCTCGGCCCTGAGCCTGAGACGATAGGGCCATGAGCGACGCCGGTAGGAGTGCCAGCACCGTGAGAACCGTTCACGTCCTGGTCCAGGGCACGGTCCAGGGAGTGGGATTCCGCTACCACTGCGCCTACACCGCCCAGGAGCTGGGGGTGGTGGGGCAGGTCCGCAACCTGCCCGACGGCGACGTCGAGGTCACGGCCCAGGGCGAGCCTGAGGCCGTGGGCCGGCTGATCGCGTGGCTGCGGCACGGCCCGCGGTGGGCCTCGGTGCGCCGGCTCACCGTCACCGACCTGCGCGCCGGCTGCCTGGATGAGCGCAGGTTCGAGATCACCGGGTGAGAGGATCGGGTCATGGAACCCGACGACGCCCGAGCACCGCGCGGCGCACAGCGAGTCGGCGTGTGGATGGCGGTCATCGTCATCGCCGCCGTCCTGCCCGTGCTGGCTCAGACCTCGCTGCTGTCCCGTATCAGCACCCTGTTGTGGCTGGCCTCCATGCCGCTGTGCATCCTGGGCTGCGCGATGCTGGCCAAGGAGCTGGCGGCGCGTCGCGCCTCCCGGCAAGAGGAGGACTGAGCGCCCAGCAACGATGAGCCGCAGACACAGACTGACGGGGCGGATGAGGAGAGCCTCATCCGCCCCGTCAGCCGTCTACTGGCCGTAGTCTGAGTCAGCCGGCCTCAGAGCCGGTCAGGCGACGACGACGCAGCATGAGCGCGACACCACCGCCGGCCAGGAGCAGCAGGGCGATGCCTCCCAGGAAGAGCGCCTGGGTTCCGGTCAGGGGCAGACCGGCCACAGTCTTCTTGGGGCTCGCGGTGGGCGAGGCGGCGCTGTAGTCGGTCACGCCCGGCTTGCCCTGACCGGGCGGAGTGGCGGAGTCCTTGCCGTTCTTCGCCCCGTTGGAGCCGTTGCTGTTGCCGGGGATGTCACAGCTGCCGGCCTTGGCGTTGCAGGGGTCGGTGATCGGCTTGTCGGTGAAGCCCAGTCCCTGGGTGCGCAGGAGAACCGTGGAGTCGAGCTGGCCGTCCTGGGCGTCGGCGATGGCCACGCGCACGTGCACCTTCTGCCCCGGGGTGACGGAGGCCTGGCAGGGCAGGGCGGAGGTGTAGCCGTTGAACTCCACGGGGATCTGCCCCGGCGTGTGTCCCGAGACATTAGCCGTGTAGTAGGCGGCGTTGGAGGACTCGTTGATCGAGGCGGCGCTCACGGCCGTCTGCGTGCCGGGGACGTGGGCGCACTCGGTGCCGTTGACCTGGATGCTCAGCGGGTCCTTGTATCCGCGCGACTGCCAAGAGGCCGGGGTGCCCTCGGTGGCGCCGGCGTACTCCTCGGAACCGAGGCTGTAGTAGAGGACGATGTTTGAGCTGGTGGCGGTGACGTCGAACTCCAGGACGGCCTCGTCGTAGACGTCGGTGCCGGCCACCTTGGCCAGTCCCGCCGGGTCCTCGACGACGCCGAAGTCACCGGTGGTGTCCAGGGCGTCATTGGGTCCCAGGACGGCGGAGCGGGTGATGTCGGTGTCGGAGTCGGCGGTGGGATCGGGGTCGACGAGGGAGCCGGTGGACAGGGCGACACCCTCGGTGATGGCGTTGCCGTCACCGGGCAGTCCCTTGACCGTGCCGATCTGGACGTCCTTGCCGGAGACGGATGCGTTGGAGACTGTCGCCTTCGGACCAGCGACCATCTGGGCCAGGGACTGGGCGCTCACCGTGGAGGTGTTGCGCAGGGAGGTGGTGGACTGCCCCGCCGTATTCGGCGCTGTAGCGGCCACCGCCGGGCCGGCCGCACTCAGGGCGAGCGCAGCCAGCAAAGCGATTGTTGAAGCGGATAACCGTCGCAGACGGATGGGAAGAGTATTCACAGGATCTCCGTTAGACACGGGGCCGCCCGGCAGCGGACGACCACCTGAACCGACAGGCTGGGAGACCAGACAGCTCACGGAGAACGCGCTCAGACTAACCGGACAATAAGCCCTTGGCTTGTGGTCTATGTCACCAAATTACCAAGAACCTCAAGAAACCCTGAGAACACAGGGCCTACGTCTTTGGTGGCGGTGTCCCGATATTGACAGAGCGGTCCAAAGACCTGTCCCTCCGCCTCCAGGTTCTCCTAAGGTTGGACCTGGGAGATCACATAACAGCGGCTCACGGCGCACTGACACCCTCATCCCTCATGAGTAAGGACAGTACGGACAATGACCGTGACACACACTTCGTTCCGCGCCCGTCGCAGACGACTGGCCGTGGCGCTGACGCTCGGACTCCTGGTGGCCGGGTCCGGCACCACCGCGCTCGCCGATGAGGCGCCCTCCCCCAGCGCCTCCCCCACCGCCACCGCTACTGCCGAGGCCTCACCCGAGGCGGGAGCGGCCCAGAAGAACGACCAGCCCCCTGCCGGCCAGGCGCAGGCGAGCCAGAGCCCCGCGGAGCAGGGCCAGGCGGGCCAGAGCGACCAGCAGGCCGCCGGTGGGGCCGCGGCCCAGGACGCGAAGGGCTTCAAGGCCGACAACCCCGGCTGGGCCAATGCGACCAAGCACACCGGTGCGGCGCACGGGGTCGAGGAGAACTACACCGCCAAGTGGACCCGCGCCGACGCCATGCAGATCCAGCGCGTCTCCAACCCCAATGCGCCGTCGGGCACCAACTCGATGCCCGAGCAGTTCACGATGCCGGAGATCTCCAACGGTTTCCCGGCCACGAGCGAGGACGTATGGGTGTGGGACACCTGGACGCTGACCGATGAGGCCGCCCACCAGATCTCCTACAACGGATGGGAGATCGCCTTCTCCCTGGTGGCCGACCGGCACGCCGGCTACACCTTCGACGACCGCCACACCCACGCGCGCCTGGGCTTCTTCTACCGCAAGGCCGGCACGCAGACCTCCTCGGCCGACGGCGCAGGCAGCTCCAACGGCGGGTGGATCTACGGGGGGCACGTCTTCCCCGACGGCGCCTCAGGCTCGATCTTCGAGGACCAGAGCTTCACGGCCCAGACCGAGTGGTCCGGCTCGGCCCGCCTCATGGAGGGCAACAAGATCCGCATGTTCTACACCTCGGTGGCCTTCTACAACACCACCACCGGCGGCAGTGGCGACGGGGGCTACGGTCAGGACGGCAACAACGCGGCCTCCAAGCCCTACGACCCGCGGATCGTGCAGTCCGAGGGACGCATCTACGCTGACGAGAACGGCGTGTGGCTCACCGGGTTCCGCACCCAGCACCAGCTGCTCGTGCCGGACGGCAAGTACTACCAGACCCGCGAGCAGAACCCGGGCGTGAACTTCCGCGACCCCTTCACCTTCCGCGACCAGAACAACCCCTCGGACCCCACCGAGTACATGGTCTTCGAGGGCAATTCGGCCTTCGTCCGTGAGCAGCAGTACGTCGACGCCGCGGCCAAGGCCGGTCAGAACACCGCTGTGGCCACCTGCACCGCGGAGGATCTGGGCTACGAGCAGGGCGATCCCAAGGCGGAGACGGTCGAGGCGGTCAACCAGCGCGGCGGCTACTACCAGCTGGCCAACGTGGGCCTGGCCCGGGCCAAGAACAAGGCGATGACCCAGTGGGAGTACCTGCCTCCGCTGCTGAGCGGCAACTGCGTCAATGACCAGACCGAGCGGCCCCAGATCTACTTCCAGGACGGCAAGTACTACCTGTTCACGATCTCGCACCGGGAGACCTATGCCGACGGGCTCCAGGGCCCCGAGGGCGTCTACGGCTTCGTGGGCGACGGGCTGCGAAGCGACTACAAGCCGCTCAACCAGAACACGGGGATCGCGCTGGGCAACCCCATCAATCTCAACTACAACCCGGGCAAGCCCTACTCGCCGGACTTCAACCAGAGCCCGTACACCTTCCAGTCCTACTCGCACTACGTCATGCCCGGCGGCCTGGTGGAGTCCTTCATCGACTCCATCGGCGGCAACAAGGACGGCAACCCGGTGCGCGGGGGCTCGCTGGCCCCGACGGTGAAGCTGAACATCTCCGGGGACACCACCTCGGTGGACCGCACCTACGGCACCAACGGCTTGGGAGGCTTCGCGGACATCCCCTCGGACCGGGCCCGCTCCAACGGCGGTGACACCCGCCCGCAGCGGCTGAAGTAGACGCCGCACTCAGGGCATCACTGCTCGAACAGGAGGCGGGGCCGTCGGAACAGAAGTTCCGGCGGCCCCGCCTCCTCGTCGTCGACGTGTCCTGCGGCGCCCTTACAGGGCCGCGGCCAGGGGGGTGAGGCTTCCCGACGTGATGGTGGCCGTGCCCTTGGCCCCTAGGACGATCTCCTGGCAGGAGGGGGCGGTGAAGACCAGGAGGCTGCCGACGGTGGCGCCGTCGTCGACGAAGACCTCGAGGCTGGAGCGGTCCAGGTAGAGGTGCAGACGCACTGTGGAGCCGGTGGGGCGGTACTGCGTCTGGCGGCGCAGGGCGAAGTCGGTGGTGGTCCCCTCGTCCTTGCCGTCGACTTGTGTGAGCCCGCCGTCGGTGCGGTCGAGGTAGAGAGTGCCGGCCGAGATGTCGACGCCGACGCGCACCTCCTGGGTCTTGCCGTCGACCGTGCCGCGGGCCAGTCCCAGCCAGGCCTCGGAGGCGTGGGAGACGTCCAGCGTCAGGTTGATCTCGACTGTGCGTCCCGTACCCAGAGCCGTCACCGTGTCGGTGGCCTGGCGGCCGGATAGGTCGGTGGCCCGCCCGCGCAGGGCGTCGAGCTCGGGGACGGGTTTCTGCACGAGGGTGCGCTTGCCGCCAACAGTGGTCAGGGACAGCTCGCGCGGGATGCTCATCTCACCGCGCCAGTCCCCGGTGGGAAGCGAGTAAGGGTAGTTCCAGTTGCCCAGCCAGGCCATCCACACGCGGCGGCCCTCGACGTGCTCGAAGCTCTGGGCGGCGTAGAAGTCCTGGCCGACGTCGGTGAAGCGGGTGTCGCGGTCCTCGGGGAAGAAGACGGAACCGTCGAAGTCGCCGATGAAGTACTGGGCGGTGGAGCCGGCCGTCTCCTCGTTGGCGCCCACCGAGAGGGTCATGACCCACCGGGTGCGCCCGTCACTGGAGTCGGTCAGGGGGAAGAGGTCGGGGCACTCCCACACGGCGGCGTGCGAGCCGATGCCCTGGCCGAAGTCACTGGCGTGGCTCCAGGCCTTGAGGTCGGTGGAGCGGAACAGGGAGACGTGGTCCCCGGCGGAGACGATCATGATCCAGGCCTTGGAGTCCTCGTGCCAGAAGACCTTGGGGTCGCGGAAGTCCTTGCGCCCGTCGTTGGGGATGACGGGGTTGCCGGAGAAGCGCTGCCAGCTCCTCCCCCGGTCGGTGGAGTAGGCCAGGGACTGGGCCTCGCCGCCCTCGGTGGAGGTGTAGACGGCGACCAGGCCGCCGCCGGCGACCAGGCCGGAGGTGTTGGCTCCGTCGACGACGCAGCTGCCGGACATGGCCAGGCCCTGCGCGTCATGCTCCAGGGCCGTTCCCTGTCGCTTCCAGTGCACCATGTCCGAGCTGATCGCGTGGCCCCAGGTGCCGTCCTGCTGGTGGAAGAGGTGGTACTCGCCCTCGTAGAGGACCAGGCCGTTGGGGTCGGCGAGATTCCCCGTGGCGGGGCTGTAGTGGTAGGCGGGGCGGTAGGCGGCCGAGGCCGGCGAGTCGGTGGCCGTGGGCGTCGGCGAGCTCCAATGCCCCGTGGTGCAGCGCACCAGGATGGCTCCGCCCACGATGAGGGCGCCGGCGCCGGCCGCGCCGAGGATGAGGGTCCGACGCCGCAGGCCGGTCCTGCGCGGCTGCGGATGCTGGGGGTCGGTCGCCTCCGGCGAGGGCGACTCAGGCGCCGTGCCCGCAGGGGCCGGCGGACACACCTCCGGCTGAGTCGGCTCAGGTCCCGAGGAGCTCGGGGAGCCTGCCGACTCAGCCGGATGGGTGGGGTGGTGAGGATCCGAGGGATGGGCGCCGTGGGACTCGTCCGTCATGGCCTTAAGGTTATCGGCCGGTCGGGCGAGCGGCGACGCCCCCCCTAGAGCGAGCGCTCCGCGGTCTCAACCACGTTGGCCAGCAGCAGGGCGCGGGTCATCGGCCCCACGCCGCCGGGGTTGGGTGAGAGCCAGGAGGCCACCTCGTCGACGCCGTCGGCGACGTCACCGGCGATGCGGCCCTTGCCGGTGGCCGGGTCGACGACGCGCGAGACACCCACGTCCAGGACGACCGCGCCGGGGGCGACCATCTCCGGGGTGATGATGCCGGGGCTGCCGGCCGCCGAGATGACGACATCGGCCCGCCGCACGTGCTCGGCCAGATCCGTGGTGCCGGTGTGGCAGATGTCCACGGTGGCGTTGACGTCCTTGCGGCCCAGGAGCAGGCCGATGGAGCGGCCCACCGTGACCCCGCGGCCGACGACGCACACGTTGCGGCCGGCCAGGTCGATGCCGTGACGCTCCATGAGCTCGATGCAGCCGCGCGGCGTGCAGGGCAGGGGCGAGTCGATGGGCCCCGAGGCCCGCAGCACCAGGCGCCCCAGGTTGGTGGGGTGCAGGCCGTCGGCGTCCTTGTCCGGGTCGACGCGCTCCAGGATCGCGTTGGTGTCCACGCCCGCCGGCAGCGGGAGCTGGACGATGTAGCCGGTACAGGCGTCATCCGCATTGAGGCGGTCGACGGCGGCGGCCACCTCGGCCTGGGTGGCGGTGGCCGGCAGGTCCTCACGGATGGAGAGGATGCCGACCTCGGCGCAGTCGGCGTGCTTGCCGGCGACGTACTTGACGCTGCCGGGGTCCTCCCCCACCAGGACCGTGCCCAGGCCGGGGGTGACGCCGCGCTCGCGCAGTGCCGTCACGCGTTCCTTGAGCTCGGCCTTGAGGGCGGCGGCCGTGGCCTTGCCGTCCAGGACCCGGGCCGCTCCGTTCCAGGGAGCCCTCACTGGGCCAGCCCCGGGTAGAGGGGGAAGGCGTCGGTCAGGGCGCGCACGCGACCGCGCAGGGCCGCCAGGGTCTCGTCGTCGGCGGTGCCGGCGGCGCCGTGGACGAGGGTGGCGGCGATGATGTCGGCGACCTCGGTGAACTCGGCGTCACCGAAGCCGCGGGTGGCCAGGGCGGGGGTGCCGATGCGCAGGCCGGAGGTGACGCGCGGGGGACGCGGGTCGAAGGGGACGGCGTTGCGGTTGACCGTGATGCCGGCGGTGTGCAGGAGGTCCTCGGCCTGCTGGCCGTCCAGGGAGGAGTCGCGCAGGTCCACCAGCACCAGGTGGACGTCGGTGCCACCGGTGACCAGGCTGACGCCAGCGGCCTTGACGTCGTCGGCCCCCAGGCGCTCGGCGATGATGGCGGCGCCGCGCACGGTGCGCTCCTGGCGCTCGCGGAACTCCTCGGTGCCGGCGATCTTCATGGCCACGGCCTTGGCGGCGATGACGTGCATGAGGGGGCCGCCCTGCTGGCCGGGGAAGACGGCGGAGTTGAGCTTCTTGCCCCACTGCTCGGCGCGGCTGGACAGGAGCATGCCGGAGCGGGGGCCGCCCAGGGTCTTGTGAACGGTGGTGGACACGACGTCGGCGTGCGGGACGGGGTTGGGGTGCAGGCCGGCGGCGACGAGCCCGGCGAAGTGGGCCATGTCCACCCACAGGGTGGCGCCGACCTCGTCGGCGATGGAGCGGAAGGCGGCGAAGTCGAGGTGGCGGGGGTAGGCGGACCAGCCGGCGATGATGACCGAGGGGCGCTCGCGCAGGGCGGCCTCGCGTACCTGGTCCATCTCGATGCGCATGGTGGTCTCGTCCACGCCGTAGGCGGTGGCGTTGTAGTTCTTGCCGGAGAAGTTGATCTTCATGCCGTGGGTGAGGTGGCCGCCATGGGCCAGGGACAGGCCCAGGAGGGTGTCACCGGGGGTGGCCAGGGCGTGGAGGACGGCGGCGTTGGCCTGGGCCCCGGAGTGGGGCTGGACGTTGGCCCACTCGGCGTCGAAGACGGCCTTGGCGCGCTCGATGGCCAGGGACTCGGCGACGTCGACGACCTCGCAGCCACCGTAGTAGCGGCGGCCCGGGTAGCCCTCCGCGTACTTGTTTGTCAGGACCGAGCCCTGGCACTCCAGGACGGCCCGGGGAACGAAGTTCTCCGAGGCGATCATCTCCAGGGTCTCGCGCTGACGGGCGAGCTCGCCGGTGAGTACCTCGGCGATGTCCGGGTCGAGCTCGGCCAGCGGCTGGTTCAGGGACGGGGTGACGGCTTGCGCGGTCATGTCTCTCCTCAGGTGTGGGGCGCACGCTGCGCCGTGGCCGGCGGCTGTGCGCGCACTGGTGGGCGATCCGTGGCCCAGGCGGGCGACCCCGGAGTCGTGTTCGTGCCGCTCCCCGGTGGTGATCCACCCGGCGCCAGTCGCGACGGGAACACCCTACCGTGCCGGAGCACAGCCGTGCCGTCCCCTAGCGCACAGCGCAGCCCAGCGCCGGGGCGCAGTCGCGCCACACCGACCACGCGGCACCACCCGGCGCCGTCATGTGTCACCGGGTGGTGCGGCTTACATAGAGGCAGCGGGCGCTCAGCCCTCCGGGTCCTCCTGCCCGAACCAGTCTCCCAGGCCGTCGTCGGCGCCGATCCAGGCCAGGGCCTGGGCCATCTCCTCGGGGCGCAGGAGGATCCGGGAGAAGGCGCGGCGCACCTGCTCGCGCATCTCCTCGTCCCCGACGCCGGTGACCACGAGGTGGCAGCGGGGCTCGCCGGCCACGTCGTCATCGGCATCGGAGGGGGCGGCCGGGACCTCCGCCCAGGTACCGGCGTCACCGACGCTCACGGCACCTCCGGCGACCTCCCAGGTACAGACCCGGCCGGGACGGCTGGGCAGCCAGAAGCAGCCGCGAGCGCACAGGCCCTGACCGGCGAGCTCAACGACGAGGGAGCGCAGACGCTCGGGGTGGAAGGGCAGGGAGGCGCTGAGGTCGAGGGTCCACACGCCGTGCTCATCGGGGCCGCCCCAGGCGCTGGTGGTGGCGGGGTGGATGCGGCTCAAGGAGGCGGCGACGTCGTGGGTGAGGGTGGTGAGGGTCTCCAGGAGGGGTGCGTCGAGTCCCGGGAGCATGAGGGCGTCGTGGGGGCGCAGGTGCTCGATGAGGTCTGCCCCGGCCGGGTCCTCGTCGCGCCCCAGGGCCAGGACGAGGTCGGCGTATCCGAGGTTGGTCAGGTGAACGGCGCCCGTGCAGCGGGAGTCACCGGGGAAGGCGCTCAGCTGGCGGTGCTCGAGGAGCTCGTCCAGGGCGGTGGTGGCGTCCAGGACGTGGGCGGCCCCGGCCAGTCTCACGCCGGTGCCGGCGAGCTCCTCGGCCATGCCGGGCAGGAGGTGGGCGAGCTCGATGGCCGCCGGCAGGAGGATGACGGTGGTGCCGCGCGAGTCCTGGGCGGCACGGTCCTGGGCGACGGCGGCCAGGACCTCCCGCAGGGAACAGGTGGGGCAGGTGGAGGGCATGGGGACGTCGAGCCTGACCGGCTCGTCGTCGAAGCCCTCGGCCGAGCTGTGGCTGACGAGCCGGACCAGGTCGTCGTCGGCGTCCGCGCTCCCAGCCTCGTCGTCGGCGCCGAAGTGGAGCCCGGCGCGGATGACGACGGCGTCCTGACCGGCCAGGGCGAGGTCGACCAGGTCCAGCAGGGCGGGGTCGACGGCGCCGATGACGGCCAGGGTGTGCCGGCCGTCGGCCGGGGAGCCGGGGATGTCAGCGAGGTTGCCGGCAAAGTCATCCGAGGGATCACTCACGAGGTCCTCCAGCAGAGTTGACGAAACTGAGAATCATTCTTATATCATGCTCGTCATGACCACCTACTGCCAAGTCACGGGGGCCCGGCCTGTCTTCGGCCGGTCCGTCTCCCACTCCCACAAGCGCACGCCCCGGCGCTGGGACCCTAACCTGCAGCGCAAGCGCTACTGGGTGCCGTCCCTGGGGCGCACCGTGCGCCTGACGGTGTCCGCCAAGGGCATCCGCACCATCGACAAGCTGGGCATCGACGTCGTCGTGGCTCAGATGCTCGCCCGAGGGGAGAAGCTGTCATGAGCGGAGCCAAGGGCAAGGACCTGCGGCCGATCATCAAGATGGTCTCCACCGCAGGGACGGGCCACACCTACGTGACCCGCAAGAACCGCCGCAACACCCCCGACCGGCTAGTGCTGCGCAAGTTCGATCCGGTGGTGCGCCGGCACGTGGAGTACAAGGAGTCGCGCTGATGGCCAAGAAGTCCAAGATCGCCGCCGAGCTGCGGCGCCAGCAGGTGGTGGAGCGCTACGCCGAGCGCCGTGCCGAGCTCAAGCGGGCCTCGGTCAACCCTCACCTGAGCCAGGAGGAGCGCGATGAGGCGATGGCGGCGCTGCACGCGCTGCCGCGAGACGCCTCCCCCACTCGTCTGCGTCGGCGTGACGTGGTGGACGGTCGCCCGCGCGGACACCTGCGCGTCACCGGCACCTCCCGAGTGCGCTTCCGCGAGATGGCGCTGCGCGGCGAGCTGCCGGGCATCGTCAAGTCCTCCTGGTAGGCGAGTGCGGGCGGGGTGGGTCTGCGGGCCCGCACCCGCCGGGGCCCACGGCGCAGCACGCTCGCAGCCGCTCCCCTCTCAGCACCGCTGCCGGTACTCGTTCACCACGTCAGTTCTCATATTCACCCCTTCCAAGGAGCTCGTATGCGCCCTGGGATCCACCCCAGCTACCAGCCCATTGTCTTTCGCGACAAGTCCGCAGGCTTCGCCTTCCTGACCCGTTCGACCCTGACGTCGTCGGAGACCATCGAGTGGGAGGACGGCAACACCTACCCGGTCTACGACGTCGAGGTCTCCAGTGCCTCGCACCCGTTCTGGACCGGCCAGGGCAAGATCCTGGACACGGCCGGCCGGGTGGAGAAGTTCGAGCGCCGCTACGGCAAGCGCAAGCGGTAGTCGCTCAGGCGGGGCGCACCGCCCCTCGTTTCAATTTCTCACCGCCCTCACTGGACACGAAGAAGGAAAGGAGCCGACATGAAGGTTCGTGCCTCGATCCGGTCCCTGGCCAAGCAGCCGGGGTCCAAGGTGGTCCGACGCCGCGGCCACACCTACGTCATCAACAAGAAGAACCCCCGCCTCAAGGCCCGTCAGGGCTGAGGGTCACCACCGCCCACGCAGGGCCGGGATGCGTCTCAGCACGCATCCCGGCCCTTCTTTTCCTCAGTATCGACATCAGTCGCCGACGATTGATAGCACGTCAACCATATTCAGTTCTCTCCCACCATGACGCGGAAAACCAAGGGGGTCAGGAGCACCCTGATCCTTGCCGCTCAACAGTCGGAAATATTTCTGCAACATGTCAGGCATTGCCTATAGGCGTCCGTCGTGCGCGGACAAGCTCGCGCCTATGCGCCCGCTCCGGATCCATCTCTGGGAGAGCCCCCATGCACCTCACCCCTCGTGAGCAGGAGAAGCTACTCATCGTCGTCGCCGCAGACCTGGCACGAAGACGCAAGGACAGGGGTATCCGGCTCAATCATCCTGAGGCAGTCGCCTACATCACCGCGGAGATCCTCGAGGGGGCCCGCGAAGGGCGCACGGTCACGGATCTCATGGCCTACGGCACCACCCTGCTGACCTACGACGACGTCATGGAGGGAGTCCCCGAGATGATCCGCGCGGTCCAGGTGGAGGCGACCTTCCCCGACGGAACCAAGCTCGTCTCCGTTCACGACCCGATTCGCAGGAGCCTGCCATGATCCCCGGCGAGTACCGACTCGTGAACGACACCATCACCATCAACGAGGGCCGCCCCACCCTCCGTCTCAACGTCCTCAACACCGGGGACCGTCCCATTCAGGTCGGTTCGCACTTCCACTTCGCCGAGGTCAACCCCGCGCTGTCCTTCGACCGGCGGGCCGCTCGTGGCTTCCGCCTCGACATTCCGGCCGGAACCGCGGTTCGCTTCGAGCCGGGCGACTCCCGACCAGTCCACCTGGTGGCGCTGGCGGGAGCTCGACGGGTCTTCGGTCTGGCAGGCGAGACGAACGGCCCGGTCGAGGGCTGAGAGCACAGGAGCACATCATGAGCAAGGAACTCAGCCGCCGGGAGCATGCCGCCTTGTACGGCCCCACCACCGGGGACGCCGTCCGCCTGGCCGACACCGACCTGTTCGCCCAGATCGAGCGGGACCTGACCCACCGTGGCGACGAGGCCGTCTTCGGAGGCGGCAAAGTCATCCGCGACGGTATGGGCCACAACGGCCAGCGCACGCGGGACGAGGGCATCCCCGACACCGTCATCACCAACGCGATCATCATCGACTACACCGGCATCTACAAGGCCGACGTCGCCATCCGCGACGGCGTCATCAGCGCTATCGGCGCCGCGGGCAACCCGGACATCATGGACGACGTCGACATCGTCATCGGCGCCTCCACGGAGGTGATCGCCGGCGAGCACCGCATCCTGACGGCCGGGGGCATCGACTCCCACATTCACTTCATCTCCCCCACCCAGGTCGCCACCGCCCTGGCCTCGGGGGTGACCACCATGATCGGAGGAGGGACGGGACCGGCCGACGGCACCAACGCCACCACGATCACTCCCGGGGCCTGGCACCTGGCCCGCATGCTTCAGGCCGTCGAGGACTTCCCCATGAATATCGGCCTGCTGGGCAAGGGACACGCCTCGACCCGGGAGCCTCTGGCCGAGCAGCTGCGTGCCGGCGCGGTCGGCTTCAAGATCCATGAGGACTGGGGCGCCACGCACGCCGTCATCAACGAGGCCCTCAAGGTCGCCGACGAGTTCGACGTGCAGGTCGCCATCCACACCGACACGCTCAACGAGTGCGGCTTCGTCGAGGACACCCGCCGCGCGATCGGCGGGAGGGTCATCCACACCTTCCACACCGAGGGCGCCGGCGGCGGTCACGCCCCCGACATCATCACCCTGGCGCAGGACCCCAACATCCTGCCGTCCTCGACCAACCCGACGCTGCCCTTCACGCGCAACACCGCTGAGGAGCATCTCGACATGCTCATGGTGTGCCACCACCTCAACCCCGCCATCCCGGAGGACGTCGCCTTCGCCGACTCGCGCATCCGTCCGGAGACGATCGCGGCCGAGGACGTGTTGCACGACCTGGGCGTGTTCTCGATGACGTCGTCGGACTCCCAGGCCATGGGGCGCGTCGGCGAGGTCGTCATCCGCACCTGGCAGGTGGCCGACCAGATGAAGAAGGCTCGCGGCAGGCTCGCCGGGGACCCGGAGGGCGGCGACAACCTGCGCATCAAGCGCTACGTGTCGAAGTACACCATCAACCCGGCCCGCACCAACGGGATCGCCGAGGTCGTGGGCAGCGTGGAGGAGGGCAAGTGGGCCGACCTGGTGCTGTGGGACCCCGCCTTCTTCGGGGTCAAGCCGTCCCTGATCCTCAAGGGCGGCCAGATCGCCTCGGCGGTCATGGGCGACGCCAACGCCTCGATCCCCACCCCCGAGCCCACGCTCATGCGCACCATGTTCGGCGGCTACGGGGCGGCGCCGGCGTCGAACTCGATCACCTTCATGTCCCAGGCGGCCATCGATGCGGGAGTGCCCCAGAGCCTGGGGCTGCGCAAGAGGATCTGCCCGGCCCGCGGGGTCAGGCGGCTGACGAAGGCGGACATGGCCTTCAACGACGCCACTCCGGCGCTCACAGTCGATCCCGAGACCTACGAGGTCACCGTCGACGGCGAGAAGGTCACCTGCGAGCCCGCCCACGTCCTGGCCATGGCCCAGCGCTACTTCCTCTTCTGAACCCTCACCCCTGGAGCCTTCATGATTATCGAGTCCATCTCAGGCAATATCCACGACCTGCCCGGCGAGGAGCTGGAGGGCATGCACGTGGAGAACGTGGTCCTCCCCCTGGCCGACCTCACGAAACGCATCCAACGAGTGCGCTCCGACCACGGCACCGAGCTCGGCATCCGGCTCGCGCCGGGCGCACCGGACCTGCGCGAGGGCGACATCCTGCTTCGCAACGAGCGCGGGATCGTCGTCGTGCGCCTGGAGCCCACCGACGTCCTGGTCATCGCGCCCGCCACGGTGCGCGAGATGGGGGTCGTCGCCCACAACCTGGGCAACCGGCACCTGCCCGCCCAGTTCTTCGGGCCGGAGGAGCCCTTCCCGGGCCTTGAGGGGCATGACGGCGTCATGGTCATCCAGTACGACCACACCGCCGAGCACTACCTGGAGCACCTGGGTGTGCGTCACGCGCGGATGGAGCGGTCCCTGCCCGTCCCCTTCCGTCATGCCGAGCACACTCACTGACACTCCCGCCCCACAGTGGGGCGAGCCCGCCGGCTGGCAGCTGCCGCTGGCCCAGCTGTGCGACTCCGCGCTGCCCACGGGTGCCTTCTCCCACTCCTTCGGGCTGGAGACCTACATCTGCGAGGGCGTCGTGGACGGTGAGGCCTCCTTCGTGTCCTGGCTGCGCGCGCTCGTGTCCACCCAGCTGACCTTCTCCGAGGGGCTGGGGCTGCGGCTGGCCTTCGAGGCGGTGGCGGCCGATGACTGGGAGGCGATCGCGCACCTCGACGCGCTCCTCGTGGCTCAGGCGGTGCCGATCCAGGTGCGCCGGGCCGGGGTGACGATGGGGCGGAGGATGCTCACCATCGCCCGCCTGGCCCTGGAGGGCACCGACGGCGGCAGGCTGCTGAGCCGATACGCGGCGCTCGTGGACACCGGGGGCAGCGGGAACGCCGGGGGCACCGGAGGCACCAAGGGCAGCGGGGGCTGCCGTTCCCACCCCGCCATCGTGCTGGCGATCGCCGGCTACGCGCTGGAGGCGCCGGCGGCGGCGGTCGCGGCGGCCTACCTCCAGTCCAGCGTCATCTCACTGACGCAGAACGCCGTTCGGGCCATCCCCCTGGGGCAGGACGCCGGTCAGCGCGCCATCGCCTCGGTGCGCGGCGACGTCCGCGCCGCGGTCAGGCGGATCGGGGGCCTTGACGAGATGGATCTGGGGGCAGCCGCGCCCGGGATCGAGATCAGCCAGATGCGGCACGAGCGCCAGCGGGCCCGCATGTTCATGTCCTGAAAGACCTTCCTGAAGAGCTAGTGAGGAGATTCTCATGTCAGCAGCAACCAGCCAGCAGCACGCGGACGCGCCCGAGCAGCCAGCGGGCCGTTCCCACCCCGGCCCGGTCCGGATCGGGGTGGGCGGCCCGGTGGGGGCTGGCAAGACCCAGCTCATCGAGCGCATCACCCGGGCCATGAGCCGGGAGGTCTCCATGGCCGCCGTCACCAACGACATCTACACGATCGAGGACGCCAAGATCCTCGCTGCGCAGGGGGTCCTGCCGGTGGACCGCATCGTCGGGCTGGAGACCGGGGGCTGCCCGCACACGGCCATCCGTGAGGACACCTCCATGAACGAGGCGGCGATCGCCGAGCTGGTGGAGCGCCACCCGGACCTGGAGGTGGTGTTCGTGGAGTCGGGAGGCGACAACCTCTCGGCCACCTTCTCCCCCGAGCTGGTCGACTTCTCCATCTACGTCATCGACGTCGCCCAGGGCGAGAAGATTCCTCGCAAGGCCGGTCAGGGGATGATTAAGTCCGACCTGTTCGTCATCAACAAGACGGACCTGGCCCCTCATGTCGGCGCCGACCTGGCGGTCATGGAGGCCGACTCCAAGGTGTTCCGGGGTGACAAGCCCTTCTGCTTCACCAACCTCAAGACCGACGAGGGCCTGGAGCAGGTCATCGAGTGGATCCACCATGACGTGCTCATGACGGACCTGGAGTCGTGAGCACCACCGGCGAGCTGCACCTGCGGATCGCCCGGGGCGGGGACCGGAGCGTCGCCGTCGAGCAGTACCACCGGGGAGCACTGAGGGTTTTCCGCCCGCTGTACCTCGATGAGAGCGGGCAGGTGACCTACTACGTGGTCAATCCCGGAGGCGGGTACCTGGACGGCGACTCCTATCTCACCGAGGTCGAGGTCCTCCAGGGGGCCTCGGCGGTGCTGACGACCCAGGCGGCCACGAAGATCTACCGCACCCCCACCTGCCCGGTCCGCCAGGACACCCGGGTGAGCCTGGGGCCCCGGGCCGTGCTGGAGCTCGTTCCCGACCAGGTCATCGCCTACCGGGAGTCCTCCTACCGGCAGACCACCCTGGTTGAGATGGACCCGACGGCGACCTTCATGTCCCTGGAGGTCCTCACCCCCGGCTGGGCCCCGGACGGTTCGGCCTTCGGCTACGACTGTGTGCGGATGCGCACTGACATCCGTGTCGGTGGGCGGTGCGCCGTCGTCGACAACCTGCGCCTGGTCCCCGGTGAGGCCGGGCTGGCGGGGCTAGGAGGCCTGGAGGGGCACAGCCACCTGGCCTCCTTCACGGTGCTCGACGCCCGGGTCGATGACGCCCTCGTCAATGAGGTGGCCCAGATGCTGGAGGTCGACGGCGTGCGCGGGGCAGTGACGCGGGTGCAGGGACCCGGCTTCATCGCCCGGGCGCTGGGCGATGACACGACCCGTCTGACCGATCTCATGCTCGACATCAGCGAGCTTCTGCGCAGCCGGTGGTTCTGCGCGCCGAGGCTCAACCTGCGCAAGTACTAGCAACAGCCCGCTCGCCTGGGCGGCGGGCACCTCCCGATGCTTCTATCGATCGGAGCCCCTCATGCCTGAGTCATCTGTTCATCAGTCCCACCGCCCGGCTGACAAACCGGGCGCCTCGGCCGTCCCGTCGATCGTCTCGTCCGGCGTGGGCGCACTGGGGCGCGGGGTGGGGCAGATCTTCCTCCAGCCCCGGGCGCTCACCGGACTGCTCATCGTGGCCGGCATCGCCGTCTACTCACCGCTCATGGCCTTTCAGGTGGTCCTCGGGACGACGGTGTCGACGGTGGCGGCCAGGCTGCTGGATCTACGTGTGCGTGACGGTCTCCAGGGCTACAACGGAGCGTTGGTGGGAGCGGCGGCCTGGGCCGCTATGGGGGTTTTCTGGCCGGCGACGCTGGTCACCGTGGTCGGTGCGGCGGCCTGCCCCGCGGTCCACCGCGCGCTGGAGCGCGCACTCGCCCCGGTCGGGCTCCCGGCGCTCACGGCTCCTTTCTGCATCGTCTCCGGCCTGCTGACCGCTCTGCTCAGGGCGATCGATGCGCCGATGGTGCCGGATCCGGCGCCGGTCAGTGGGGCGACGGCCTGGCTGGTCCCGGAGGCGGTGCTGACGGGAGAGTCCCAGGTGGTGCTCGTCGATTCCTGGGTCGGCGGGGCGCTGATCCTGGCTGGGCTGTTCATCGCCGGGTGGAGAGTCGGGGCGGCGGCGCTGCTGGGCAGCGTCGTCGGGACGGCAGCAACGCTGGCGCTCGTTCCCGCCGGCCAGGCGGCGCACGGACTGGGCGGATACTCGCCGTGCCTGACGGCGATCGCGATCGGCGTCGTCCTCCTGCCTCCCGGGAGGCGGGCCTGGGTGCTGGCGGTGGTGGGATCGGTGCTGACCGTCGTCGTGGACCGGGTGTTCACGGAGATCCCGGTGCCGACCTACACCTGGCCCTTCATCGTGACCACCTGGCTGATGCTCGCCGTCGTCAAGTGGCGCGAGCGCCGACTAGGCTGAGGCCATGGCTCATTCCACGGTGCACACCGACTCCGCCGCCCACCTGGTCCTGTCCCTGTCCTGCCCCGACCGCCCGGGGATCGTCCACGCGGTCACCGGTACGCTGGCGCGCCGCGGCGGGAACATCACCGAGTCCAAGCAGTTCGGGGACTCCTCCACCGGGCTGTTCTTCATGCGGGTCCAGGTGCTCACCACCGTGCCGCGCGTGGAGCTGGAGAAGGACCTGGCCGAGCTGGCCGGCGAGTATGAGATGGAGTGGAGCCTCGACGAGGTGGGGCGCGCGATGCGCACCCTCATCATGGTCTCCAAGGAGGGGCACTGCCTGACCGACCTGCTCTTCCGAGCCCGCAGTCAGGGGCTGCCGGTCGACGTCGTCGGCGTGGTGGGCAACCACGAGACGCTGCGGGACGTCGCCGAGTTCTACGGGGTGCCCTTCCACCACATCCCGGTCACCAAGGACACCAAGGAGGCCGCCGAGGCCGAGCTGCTGGGGCTGGTGGACTCCCTCGACGTCGAGCTGGTGGTGCTGGCCCGCTACATGCAGATCCTCTCCCCCGCCCTGTGCGAGCGGCTGCACGGGGGCGTCATCAACATTCACCACTCGTTCCTGCCGTCATTCAAGGGGGCGCGTCCTTACGCTCAGGCGCACGAGCGCGGGGTCAAGCTCATCGGGGCGACGGCGCACTACGTGACGGCGGACCTCGATGAGGGGCCGATCATCGAGCAGGACGTGACGCGGGCCGGGCACGAGGACTCGGTGTCCATGCTGCAGGCCAAGGGGCAGGACGTCGAGCGCCGGGTGCTGGCGCAGGCGGTGCGCTGGCACACCGAGCATCGGGTGCTGCTCAACGGACACCGCACCGTCGTCTTCGCCTGAGCGCACCACCGACCCGCTGCCGTCCGGATAAGAGCCGGACAGCAACGTGGACGACTCGAGCGGCAAGTCGACGTCATGCAAGCGGATCTGGTGCAGATTCTGAGGATGTCGCGCTCAGCGGTGTGGGGTGCGTGGTGTTTCTCGGGCCGGGGGATTCTTCTTCCCCGGACTCGACATGTTGACGCCTCCTCGTCGTAGCCACAGGACACCGGTCACCAGCACCATTAGCATGATGAACAGCCCGATCGCGAAACTGGTCACCATCCCCCAGTCGGTGGCACGGTGCACGACGTCGGCAAGAAGGCTGCGCCCGGCACCGGGAGCACTAGCCGTCGTACGCAGTCCCTGTCCTGAGCGCACGCTGCTGACAAGCTCCTGCGCACCCACCGGCCACTGATGACGCACCACGTGCTCGCTCGCACCACCGAACCCCACACCGGAGACAGCCACGCCGAGCACCACGCCGATCTGCCTCATCGCAGCGGATAGCCCAGAGGCCGCACCTGCCTCATCACCCTCGAAGGAGGCAACCGCCAGCTCGTTGACCACGGTCCCGGCAGCGCCAACCGCGATGCCTGCCAGGATCAGGCCCGGCAGGAGCACCACCCAGGTCGATGAGCCGTACAACAGCACCCATGACATCAGCGCCGCGCACCCGATGACAAGGATCCCCAGCAGCCTGGCCGACGGCGCCCAGCGCCCACTACCGCCACGAAACAGCCACGCCCCCGCGATGGCACAGAGACTGAACGGGAGGAAGCAGAGTCCGGCCTGCAGGGGTGAAAACAGGTAGATATTCTGCGCATACAGCGACAGCCAGGGCATCTGCCCCACCAGACCGGCCTGGACGGCAAAGCCGGTCAGGATACTCACCGCATAGAGCCGGTCAGTCAGCAGGCGTCCCGGAACCATAGGTGAGTCCGAGCGCCGCTCGACGGCCATGAACAGCCCCATCGCGGCCAGTCCGACGGCGACGGCACCAAGCGTGCGTGCACTAGTCCACCCCCAGGCGGCCCCCTCCAGTAGGACGACCGTCACACCCCCGGTGGCAACGACTGCCAGCAGCGTTCCGGGCCAATCCACTTCTGAACCTCTGCGATCCGCGCCGCCATCCTTCACGTACCACGACGCCAGCCAGGACACCACTCCCACAGGGACGTTGATCCAAAAGATGGAGCGCCACCCGGCGACTAGGACCAGGCCCCCGCCTGCCAGTGGTCCCACTGCTATAGCGACCCCTGAGATGAGCCCGTAGATCCCGGTAGCTCGTGCCCGCTCGCGTCCGGCAGCGTAGCGATCAGAGATCATCGGAACGCCGACGCCCAGGAAGATCGCCCCACCGACCGCCTGAAGAGCCCGGAAAACGTTGAGTACGAGCATCGAAGGGGCCAATGCGCACACAGCCGACCCCACCGTAAACAGGACCAGCCCCCATCGGAACAATCGCAGTCGACCCAGACTTCCACTCAAAGTCGCCGCTGACATCAGCAACGCCCCCAACGGCAGCGTGTAGGCATCCACTACCCACTGCAACTCACTCTGCGACGCACCTAGACTCTGCCCGACATCCCCCAGTGCCACCGACACCACCGTGATATCCAGGACGTTCATGAAACTCACCGTGCAGACGAGCACAAGCGCCAAAACGCGACTATCCCTTAAATCTGCTATTTCGCGACTACCGGACTCTGCTGCAGCTCCCATATCCCATCAACTCACTCGTCGTTCTCTCCAACGCCTAACCGACTGATTCGGTCCTCCAAACCTGTCCGGATAACTTTTCCAGAGACAGTCGTCGGCAAGCTGCCCGCTGGAATCACCCGCACGTCAGCAACATGCAAACCATATCTTTGCGCCACGCTACGCTCGATTCCGGACCGCAACATGCTGCCAGCCTCATCATCGCCATCCGGAGCTGGACCTGGAACATCCGCACTACCGTCAGTCTCAATCACTTCCTCCACGAAGCAACAGATAAGGTTCTCCGCATTCTGAAAAACGACCAACCTCCGCCCACGCAGGATTGGCAAATCCCTTCGCAAAGACTTCTCAATATCGTCTGGAAAATAGTTCCTGCCCCTCACAATCATCATATCTTTGATGCGCCCAGTCACATACAGTTGCCCATCTTTAACAGCGCCAACATCCCCCGTCCTCAGGAACCTCTCATGATCACCTTCGATCTCCCAACCAAATGTATTCAACGTACTAACATGATCACCCCAATAGCCCCGAGAGACATTATCCCCCGCTACGCAGATCTCGCCAATACCTCCCTCGTCTAACGCCACACCCTGCCCACCTTTCTCAAATCGGGCGATTCGCACCGTTGAGCCAGCTTCAACAGCCCCTGAGGAAACGACCTCAGTACCCCCTTCACTGGCCGCCTCCACCAACTCGCCCTCAGCTAATTTATCACAATCAACCGCAATTTTGCGGACGCCAGCACCCACCGGGCCGCCGGTGACAAACAATGTGGCCTCAGCCAAACCATAACAAGGGAACAGAGCCGTCTGCCGTAACCCGGAGCGAGCGAAACGCGCCCCAAAGGTTTCCAATGTCATCGAGTCAATCGGTTCAGCACCACACAGCACCACTCGAAGATGAGATAGATCAAGACTTACCGCCAACTGCTCACTACACCGAGCCGCCGCAATGCCGTAAGCAAAATTAGGTGCGATCGAGTGCGTTGCCCGTCTCTCCGACATCCATTTCATCCACCTCTCCGGATGCTTCGCGAAGTCATCGGGACTCATACCGTAAATGAGACAACCGCTATATATTGCGATCATCATACCTGCAACGAGTCCCATATCGTGTTCCATTGGAAGCCAACTCACGCCAACCGCATCCGAAAATAGTTCAGCATACTGCCGAACTGCCCTCATGTTAGCCACGAGATTACGATTGGAGATCTCGATCGCCTTCGGGCTACCAGTAGTACCGGATGAGTACTGTAAATACGCAACACTATCCAGATCATTCGGAACATACCTCTCATTTGAAGCACTTCCGTTAACTAGCTCCTCGGCGGCAACTACCTTGCAGTCAGCACTCAAGCCACGCTCCTGCAAAAGTCTCAGCGCTAGCCCCTTATCACACTCTGAAACTACCAAAATTTTCGGAAGACAGTGCAACAGAATCGCGACGAAACGCTCCGAAACCGAGTACCCTGAAGCCTCTATAATAGGAGGCAAGGGAACAACAACCCGGCCAGCTAACAGACAACCTGCGAACACTCGTTGAAACCACAGCGACCGCCTCACTGCCACAGCGACGGTTCCACTATCTGAAATGGCCCCGAGCGTCGCCGAAACAGTTCGAGCCTTTTCATAGAGCCCACGAAATGTCTCAGAATCCTCAACTTCTCCAAATGCAGACAACCAGCGAAAGACATCTCTATCACCTTCGGTTTGCGCACGCCATCGTAGCACTCCCATCAAACCATTAACGCTAGCCTCGACTTCCGACACGACTATACCTCCATTCGAGAACATGACAACAAGTCGTCCTCCACACTCTTCCTTTTACGTCAGTTCCGAAAACCCTTGACAAGTAAGTTTATCCAATACCGTCCTCCAAGGCGTCGAGACCACCGACAAGTCCAAGTCTCCAGGCACAAAAGCAATCTGACAGCCTTCGTACGCACGCCAGCAACCGTACGCTGCCGGGAATGATCCTTTCTCTCCTGCGACCCTAAAACTCATACCGCTCAACCAGGACACATCCACAGTCCTTGGATCGACTTTCAGACCCACACCTATCCACTTCAAATACGACTCTTTTGCCGCCCACACCCGCCCCAGCCATTCTGCCCTCCTGTTGTGCTGCAATGCAGACCAGACGCCGAGTTCCCGGTCAGTCAGAACTCGCCGAGCAAATCCCTGACCTTCGGGCACCTCCGCCACCTCCACGACGTCTACTCCGATTGGCACAGCCGGCGCCATAGCCAGTACCGACACCTGACGTGAATGCGAGATGTTGAACTCCACGCACACCCCGGTGGGATAGGTCACGACCGGTTTGCCATATTCACCTTGGCCAATTTCGATCTGATCAACAGGTACATGCGCATAGGTGGAGACGAGTGCTCGCAGTAGTGAACGGCAGGCCACATAGGCTGCCCGGGCACGGACGGACCGCAGACGCATCGCTTGGTCTACCTCAACCGCGCTAAGAGCATAGAGTCCAAGCCATTCGACATTTGTGAAACCTGACGGCCTTACGATATAAAGACCACCATATTCACTCACGGGCTTACACCTTTCACGCACCAGTCCATGATCAAATGAACAATCCTATTGAACGTCGAGTAGAACGTCTCAGCTCCGTAGTTCCTGAAATAGAAGTGCCCACCCGCCAACGTTACGAGTTCGAAGTAGCCAGCCGTATAGTTGCGCCACGCTTGGCACGCCTCAGGCGTAGCAATCATATCCTCACGGCCTGTCAAGCAGAACATCGGGAACCTGACTGGTCGCAGTTCCGGGACGTAGTCCATGTTCATCAGCAAATCCGAACGCAGGCGATCGAGTACCTCGCGCCGCCGATACTCGTTGAGGCTCGCAATCTCGTCAGCACTACCGGTACTCCTTAAGAAGTCCATTAGGTACACGTCGTCAGGTCGCTCTGGGCAGCCTCCGCACTTCCAAGGCTTCGACGAACCACCAGGGACCCGATACGGCGCCCGGCCCGAGAGGATCACGCCTGCAGGAGTCAGTCCCGCCACGGACATTTGGCACGCTGTCTCATATGCCAAGGCCGCGCCCAAACTGTGGCCCGCCATGACGATCAACGCAGAGGTGTCCGTGATGTCCACCAGCGCCGAAGTTACCTCTGCGGCAACATCCTCAACGGTCCGAACTGCCGGCTCATCACTCCGCGTCCCACGACCGGCCATCTCAACCGCAAGCACCCCAACAGCCTCACCGACCACTGAGCACAGCCGCAGGCAGGAGAGCGCGCTAGCTCCCGCCCAAGGAAAGACAACCAGATGGACAGCCTTCTCCCGGTCAAACCGAGAGTACGGAAATAGCTCACTCACAAGGAAATCGCGTACCATCACAACACCATACCGTACATCGTCGGCTTTCACTCACAATTACTCCACTCCTCAATGACCTCTACGTAGGCAGGCTTTGAGTACTGGAACCCCTCGGACAGCATCATCAACTGGGTCCGATCATCCAACGATGATGCCTCGGTAAATCCCGCGAGTCTGTACGTCACATACATTGGACGATTTCTTCCGGTATCCCTAAATCTAGCCTGCAACCGGACACCCTTCAGGGCTGCCCGCTCTGCTATCAAGCCAAGAAAAAGACTTCCGACTCCGCGCGACATCACTCTGCAGGACATGAGGAACAACATAATCGTCCACTCCGCCGCACCGACCTCGATTACAGCTATGCCAATTTGACCATATGACCCATACCGATCCTCCAACTCGGCTACCAGCACAATGTTCTCATTGGACTCAACCATGGCATGAAGGTCATCGAAGGAATACGTAACGCCCGTCGAATTCAGTTGATTCGCTCGGACGACCAGTTCCTCAGCCCGGCCAAGATCTTCGACGCGAGCGTCTCTCACAAGGAACCGCATCTTCAGTGACTCGAGAAACTCCTTTTCAGTTCCGCCAAACTCCGTTTCGTCAGCATTCCGCTTCAGCGCAGCCCTATAGAATTCCCTACGCCTCCCTGAGTCAGAAGTCAAAACCGTCGGAGCAAACTCAGCAAGGCTCGTAATTTCAGTAACCTGCTCCGCCGAATATGTTCGTACATCGGGAAACCTGTGCCGTACAGCATCGCGCTCAAATAATTGATCATCAATAAAAGCCAACGAGTCGACTCCAATATTAAGATCTCTCTGGATTCGAGCGACCATTTCCGCCTTGTCGAACCAACCTATCTGCGGAACAAGAAAGTATTCGTCAATTCCCAATTCCCTCAATCGCTGAATTGCAATATCGTACGAGTTCCTACTTGCGATCGAGTGCAGTACGCCCCGGCGATCCAGTTCGACTATCGTATCCAACACCCCTGAACACAGAACATGACCACCTCCTTCCGATAAGGTACCTTCCCATAGTGTCTCGTCTAGGTCCCATATGAGACACTTCACCTTATTGTTCGCTGTTGTACTCATATTGATGACTTGTTGCTCCTCCGACAGTTATGTCTGTACTATCTCACTCCACCAACTTGCCGTAAGGCGTCACGTGTAGCTTCTGCGATAATGCCATGCTGGATCTGCGTACTGCCCTCAATTATCTCCATCACCTTTGCATCCCGAAGCAATCTTTCTACAGGATATCTAGTCGTCAATCCAGCAGCGCCATGCAATTGCACCGCATCGTTCGCCGCCTGCACTGCAGAAGTAGCCGCAAACTGCTTGGCTATGCACGTCTTGAGCAGAGTCGAAGAAAGTCCAAGCTCTTTAGACAGTGCGGCTTCAGCTACAAGAGCTCGACCGGCAGAAGCCGCAACAGACATTTTTGAGATAAGTTCCTGAATCAACTGGAAATCACCGATCTGGCGTCCATCCTTAGAGCAGGGCCACGCGTAGTCTACCGAACAGTCAAGACAAGCTTGCACTATGCCAACCGATCCCGCAGCAACGCTCAAACGACCGTAATCAAGAATACCGGTGGCTATCGCCAGCCCCATCCCCTCTCCACCTATGATCGCGTCATCGCCAACAGTCACATCCTCAAAATGGATGTCGGCCATCATACTTCCCCGCGCACCAATTACGTCGCACAAGGCCTCGCGACGTACGCCCGTAGAGTGGCAGTCCACCAAGAACACAGTTGGGCCCCCATCCGCGACAGCTAGGACTAGCGCACTGTCAAGAACCTGTCCTCCTGTGACCCAGCGTTTGATCCCGCAAAGCTCATAGCGGCCGCTCGCTGTACGGCTAGCAGTAGCCTTCACACCAGCGAGGTCGCTGCCAATTCCCATTTCCGAGAATGCCAGCCCGCCCAGACGCGTCCCCTTGAGTAGGTCGTGCAACCTGTTGTCTCCTACAGGTAGACGACCCCATCGACACACTGCCTGAAGAAGCATGCAGTGCACCGTAAGAAAACTCCTGACGGCAGCAGATCCACGTCCCACCTCCTCGTGTACTATCGCCATGTCCCTCAAGGAACCAAATTCTTCGCCCTCCACTTCTCCGAGTCCAACGGAGAACCCACCGATAGAGCCAATTTCGGCAAGCAAAGACCTGGGAGTGATCCCATGTTGATCAATCGACGCGGCCTGGGGCAGGAGCCGCTCATTGACCCATGCACACCACCTATCTCTGACCTCGGTCTTCTCAGAGCATTCCTTGTCTTCTCTTGCATGCAGCACACTCACCGTTCCTCGCCCTCCAAGTTACCTGCCTCGTCACGTAGTGAACAGACCAGTTGTGTGATGCTACCCAGCGTCCGGAAGCTCTTCATATCCAGCCTATTTGCAGGAATACGAAAACCCAGGATCTCTTCAATATGCATCACGATTTCCATTGCAAACATCGAGTTAATGTATCCAGATTCAAAAATATTCAGGTCGTCATCGAGGATGTCTTCAGGAATTCTGCGAGCAAGAAACGTCTTGAGCTCGTCCCGAACCTGTTCTTGTGAGTACATGTGCTACCTTCCTAATATTCAGAGGGACTCGAATATCCCATCGTCTACACGACTCAGACTAATTGTAGTTGTATGACATCAATATTGATAGAAACCCACTCCCTTCTTACGCCCGGTGTCTCCCGAGTCCACCATCATTCTGAGCAACGGGCACGCCCGGTACTTCGGATCGCCGTACTCCTTGTAGAGCTCGTCGATGCTTGCGAGAATGACGTCAATTCCAATTAAATCGGCTGTTTCGAGCGGTCCCGACGCGTGCCCAAAACACGACCTGAAGATGTCGTCTATATGCTCAGCCTGAGCCACTCCTTCGTGCACCAGAAAGGCTGCCTCGTTGATCGTCATCATCAGTACTCGGTTCGTGACAAAGCCGGCGGAATCGTTCACTCCGATCGGACGTATACCTGTCCGCTTCAGCAGGCCTAGCGTCTGCTCTACGGCACGCTCTCCTGTCTGGCGCCCGCGGATGAGCTCGACAGTGTCTTTCTTCGGGACAGGATTCATGAAATGAATACCTATAGTATTCTCAGGACAGGACCGCACCCCAGCAAGCCTTGTAATCGGTATACATGAGGTGTTTGCAGCCACGACCATCTGGCTCCCGCACACGTCATCGATGGTAGAATACACATCCCTTTTGACCGAAAAATCCTCGGTAACATTCTCGATAACATAATCCACCCCACAAAGGTCCGCCATTTGGTCAGAGTATGTCACCAATTCGCTAACGTTGCTAGACGGGGTGTACGCAAGCCCGAGCAAAGGCGATGTCCTTTCAAACGTCTCTACGTTGCGCCTGGCACTATCTAGCTGTTCAGGATCTGTGTCAATAAGCGTGACGGTTAAACCATGTCCGGCGAAGCGCTCCGCCAGCCCCGTCCCCATAGTACCAGCACCAATGACGCCAACTCTCAACTCATTCACTTTTGTCGCTCCTCACTCACGAAAAATGGACCTTGACCTGTCGATGGACTTGTGCCACCAGCGTTTTCCGCTCATCACGGTTCCTGGAATCTCTCCAGTACCCAGACGCGGCACTGGCTCCGGACAACGAGACGACTCAAGCCCTTCTGTGACATCACAACCTTCGCTCTCGTGTGCCTCCTGCGTTCCGTCATTGATTGAATTCCGAAGTTGATCAGCCAGTTCGTCGCTAGAAGACACAAGGTAGTCTGCACCAACACGCCACCTCGGCCTCCCATCAGCCATCACACTCCGCAGGTAGCCAATAGGAAGACCAGGAGTGGAACGAATCGCGTCAAGCAGCCGTCTTTCGTAAACCTTTAGCATCGCACCCGATCGTTGACTAAGGCGCAGTTCGACTGGCGAAGAGCGGGAACTCGTCTTCTGAGCAGGATATGTATTAGATGCATGTTCCAGTATTACGTTGGCATTAACGCCACCCAAACCAAAAGAGTTTACTGCAACCCTTAGATCGTTCTTGCCTGGTTGCTCCCGAGGCTCAGGACTGATAACAATGCCCGTTGGCAGCCCTTCCCCCGTGATAAGTGGAGACTCTCCCATCACCTGGGGAAAGCATATACGCTGCTCCACCATCAAGACGCATTTGAGAAGTCCGGCAAGGCCGGCAATTGAATCCAAGTGTCCGATGTTACCAGCGAGAGAACCGACTCTGAGTTCGTTGGATCGCCCCATACTCTGATAGGCTCTCGATATAGCCGCTAGCTCGATACGGTCAGCCAGTTCGACACCACAAGCGTGGGCCTCTACATAATCGATCGACTCGCGGTCAACGCCACCCGCCATCATGGCTTCAACCATCACGCGTTCTTTAGCTGAGCGTTCGAATGACCGGATTCCCGGATAACTTCGCCCATCCATATTGGTTGCCGTGCCAAGTATTCTCGCGCGGTGTGGAGCCCCACGTGTCTTTGCATCAGACTCTCTCTCTAGTATGAAACATACTGCACCATTGCCCACCACAGTACCGTCTGCCCGCCTATCAAATGGGAGGCAGCGTCCCGAACGTGAAGCCTCCTTATAAAGGGGGAACTGCGGTATCTTGATAGAGGCCCCGCATACGATAGCCTTATCACACTCGTGGTTAAGCAAGGACTCCACTCCGAGGTGAAAGGCGACGAGCCCGCTGGATGAGAATGACTCAAGTGCCAGTCCTGGTCCATCGATTCCCAGGGCGTGCGATAGTCGTGCTACGAAGCCGCTCCAACTGTGAATGTTAAGGAGTTCCGCGAGCCGATCACTCCCAACTGTATGTGAACTCATGAGGCCGAAAACATAAGTGGACGGGGTGGATCCGACGAACAAGCCCGCGCCGGGTACGCCTCTGGAGGGATCGGTGTTAGAAGATTCAAGCGCGTTCCATACAATTTCCATGAGCACGCGCTGCTGCGGGTCCAAGAGCTCTGCCTCGTGACCGTCGATGTCGAACATTTCGTTCTCAAATCTATCGATGTCAGTCAGGATGGCCGCCGCTGGTGCCGACGGCACGTCTGCCCAAGGAAGTCCTGTGACGTCGTCCGCCTGGGTATCCCGAGGCTGACTACGTATGTTTACCCTAGCAGAATGTAGCATGGCATACAACTCATTGTACGTCTGTGCTCCTGGAAGCCTAAACGCCATACCTGTGATCAGTACACTGTCCATTCTTCTTCAGTCTTCCTTCCATTCTGCATCTGCCCGCATCTGAGCCAGACGCGTCGAGCGAGCTGCGCGTCGAGCACTGCCTCTTCGGGAGCCCTCCTTCACACTTGGGATGTTGCCATGGATGTTTGAACCGTTCTTTTTCGCCCACTCAGTTATGTCACGAGCAGTTCGATACGAGTACATATCACCCGGATTCAGTTCAATACCATATGAGTCGCTTAGGTCTGCCGCAACCTGAATAGCGAGAAGAGAATTGCCTCCCATATCAAAAAAGTCGTCATTAAAGCCCAAGCTGGGTACGCCCAGGATTGACCTTAATACCTCTAACACGGTGTTATCTAAGTCTGCCGAATCTACATTTGAGAACTTGTTGCATCGGCCACCCCCCTGTTCGAGGCTATTATTAAGCAGCTGAGACAACGTCATTCGTGAGCTGGCGTCGATCAACTGCTGTAGCGGCCTCGTCGATACAATGACACTTCTTGCCTCAAGCTTCAATGCCATAACCATTGCAGCCCATCCTTCATCGAACGACAAACCCATTCTACGTCGAATTTCGCTTAAACGGCGCCCAACAGCACTGTCCGCTACATTGACGTCAGCGGCAAGCCATGCATCCCACTTCCACTCGTCCCAGAAGATCGTTTTCACAGGAAGATCTGTATAGGTCTCCCCAATGGCGGCCATGCACGAATTAGCGGCAGCGTAAATCGCTTGTCCAGGACCCCCACCAGTTATGCAGGCAAGCGAAGCAAACTGTACGATCCACTGAACGGAGTCTGAGTTCTCCAAGCCACGTACCGCATTGAGCAAGTTCAGCGTTCCGAGCACCTTTGCCGCCATAACCCTGCCATATTCCTCCTGTCCGGACGCATGCACTAGAGCACCTCCAGGAACGCCTGCTGCATGAACAATACCGCAGAGATTTTCGAGACTCCCTGAACTGAAGAGACGGGCCACGGCGTCCTTGTCCCTGATGTCGCACGACACGACTTCGACATCCGCTCCGTATGCTCTCATTGTCTGGATGGCCGCGCCAATCCGGTCGATGCGACTGCTCTGTATCTCGTCGCACGACGCCCAGGTTCCGTCTGGACGCTCAATGATGTTTGCAGAATCTCGTCCCACGAGAACTATTTTCCTGGCTCCTCCCTCAGCCAGTCTGATCGCCATCTCGATTCCAAGCCCTCCAGTGCCTCCTGTTACTAGGTACACGCCCCCGTCGCACTCAATCCTAGCGTCACCTCCATTTACATTACATTCAGCACCACTACCTGTAATCGCAGTTTCCTTCCACGAACGGCTCCATGCCTCTGAGCAGCGGACAACCAAATGCGTTGATTTGGATGTTTCGTTTTCCAGCCAGGCCGTCGTCATGAAAGCATCTAGATCTCCCTGATATCTGTCCAGGTCGATATACCTCGTGGCGCAGCCTTCTAGTTCGAAAGACATACCTTTGAGTAGGCCTGCAAGCATGGCGCGTACGGGGACGCGTCCTCCTGCATCTCCATCTTGGCTCAGTCCGTCGGTGGCCAATACTGTGACTCGAATGTCCCCCTTCGCCCGTCGAGTCGCTAGCCACGCAGCAATCGCGGTTAACGAATAAGGCCCCTGTGCAAGTTCCTCGTCGTGTGGATGGGCATCACCGTACGACCAACAATGCAGAATGTCATCAATCTCGATGCCAGCTACAGTCAATGAACGCAACGTCGTGGTGAGCCCAATTACCACGTCGTTTCGATCAACTTCGAAATCCGTCGCACTTAAACTGCGCGTAGAATCGCCAACCATAACAGTGCAGGGGCGTAGCCCTGAAAGGCGCTGGCAGTCCTCGACGATCTGCTGCGCCACCGTACGATCCTGCGGCAGGAGAAGTAGTACTCGTCTTCCTTCTAAGGTCCGGCACGAGGTAGAACGAAGCATCGCTACACGATCCCATCTGGGCTCATAAAACCACCGCGGCCAAGGTCTCCGGACGATCTGCTCTATCTCGTTCAGAGGATCTTCTACATTAGAATTTGCAATATCCGCATGCCCCATCTCCACATCGAACGCAGGCGCATCGATCCAATGCGGCGCACGATTGAAAGGGAACGTTGGCAGTGCGATCCGGTGTCCGTCACAACTAAGTAGGCGAGACGACGCAATGTCCGTTCCACGGAGCCACACCGCCAGCAGTCCGCTACGAAGCGGATACCGTTTGTACCCGATCCAGTCCCTGCTAGGGAAGACGGTTAGGATCGTACTATCACCTTGATGCACATCTGGACTTGCAGTGCTGCTGACTCTAGCCGTGTTATCAGCGTCATCGGATTCGTAAGTAGCACAACCAGTGCATACGTCAACAGCTTCGCTATAACTGTTGATTCTATCCTGGCACCACCCGCTGTCGCCATTATGTGTCCAACGCCTCCAGCCGTCAGGCCGGTCGGTTCCGCAGTCTGTCTGGTCCACGGAAACATCAGGGTGGCGATCCAGAACATATGCAAAGGCATCCTCCCACTCCATCTCACCAAAATAAATGGACGCAGCCAAATTTCCCGGCCCTGCAGCAAGCACAGTACACAGCGGAACGCCTGCATCTACCAGCATGTCCAGAACCATGTAGTCAATCAGAACACTCAAGATATACTGCTCCGCGCGGCCCAGAGGTCGTGATTCAACGCGATGACCTCTCGGGTCATCCAGGAGTTCCCTAATCAGCTCCGGCGCATCGGTCATGCCCCGTCGATCCGCCTCTTGTACAGCCGCAGCCAGGCCCGAGGCATCGACAAACGGGGGAGTAAGAGCTTCCTCTAATGCAGCTGTCACCCTGCCTAAGCCTCCATCGAGCACCAAGACGACCTTATCTATGTCTGAGGCAGGATCCTTCCTACTTTGTGGAGCTTCAACCGCTACCTTGAGCTCTTCCAGCAACTCGCTGGTTGACGAAACTACCCATCCTGCTCTCAAAGACCAGTGATCACGACCATGATTCAACGTGAACGCTATATCGTCCAGACGTGCTTGGCTCGAACTCAAGGTATTTTCAAGCTGTGCTAAGAGCAACTGGAGGCCGTCCGAAGTAGTTGCAGACACCGTAACGATATGGGGAGAATCTATCTCAGGCTGCCGTTGCATCTTAGGAGCCTCTTCGATGAGCATATGCGCATTAGTGCCCCCCATACCGAGCGAATTGATCGCAATTCGCATAGGTTCTCCCGCGCCCACCCACGCACTTTTCTCTACCATGAAATCAAAACATACTGTCTGACTATCCAAATGCGGATTTGGGGCCGAAAAGTTAATCAAAGGAGGAATGATCCTGTCGCGGACCATCTGCACGGCCTTGATAAGACTAGCAATACCCGATGCTCGATCTAGGTGACCAATATTGGGTTTTACACTCCCCAAAATGCAGAGCCTACCCGTTCTTCCACTACCATATATCCGTGATAACGCCTCATACTCGATCGGATCTCCGATCGCCGTCCCAGTTCCGTGTGCTTCTATATATCCCACCTCGTCCGCAGTGCACTGAGCATCTTTCAGAGCTTTCTGGATCGCCTCAACTTGCCCCTGAACACTGGGCGCTGTGAAGCCTGCCTTCACAGCGCCGTCATTATTTACAGCGCTACCTCGTATCACCGCAAGAATATTGTCGTGATCTTTTACAGCATCTTCGTACCGCTTGAGGAGTACAATTCCCCCACCGTCACCGAACACTGTTCCCGATGCCCGCCTGTCGAATGCACAGACCTTGCCGTCGGCACTCTCCATACTTCCATTCTGATAAATATATCCGACATGGTCCGGTACTCTAATAGACATGCCGCCAGCCAGCGCCATGTCGCACTCCCGGTCACGTAAACTACGTATTGCCTGATGTGCTGCCACCAAGCCGGTCGAACAGAACGTCTGAACCGCAACACTCGGCCCTGTCAAATTGAGTCTATAGGACACCTTTAACGGCAAAGCATCCTTATCGTTTGTAAGCTCCACCTGATAGTCGTTCATTTTATTGCGAACGCCACTATTTGGCATCAAATTATTGAGCAAGTACGTACTAATATTCGATCCAGCAAACACACCTGTAACACAGTCCGTGCCGTGCGCTGGATACCCCGCACTTTCGAGAGCCTCCCATGCCAGTTCCAGGAAAATTCGCTGCTGAGGGTCAGTAATTGAGGCTTCAAACGGTGATACCCCGAACGCTTCCGCATCCCATTGCCGAATATCACGCAAAATTGGCCGCCTATTTATATAGCGTCCTCTCGCCTTGTCTACCGAAGAACGTGTCGAACCACCCTGGCTGCCGTCTTCGGGGAACTCACTGAAGGATTCGACGCCTTCAATAAGATTCTTCCAGTACTCGTCCACCGAATCCGCGCCAGGAAACCTACACGACATGCCAATGATAGCTACACACTGCTGCTCATTCGGAATCGTCCTTCTAGGCGTTAACTCACTGTCCAATTCTTCACGATAATCAGACGTAGAAGTATCCAAGCCCCGAGCCACCTTCTCCGAACTCAGATCGCTCAATATCTGGTTTCCCGAATACCGCCCCTCGACTCCAGTTGACATATCCGGACTCTTACCGAGCCTTTCTTCTACCATTTTTGTCATTCGAGAGATAGTCGGGGATTCGTATAGCGACGCGATCGGCACAGAGATATTAAAATCTCGTGAAATCGTCTCGACTAACTGGACGCCCACAAGGGAATTTCCTCCGGCATCAAAAAAATTCACGTCGTCGCTGGGAGAATCTTCTCCCAGCGCCTCGCTCCATGCTCGCCGAACTGTGTTGCGTATCGATGAAGTAGACAGAACCGTATTGCGAGGACCACTGCGGTGATCCGATACACCAGGTTGTACCACACTCTGCCTGGCGTTAGAGATAGCGCCCAGCCTGACGCTGCCATGAAGCCGACTCGTCATGTCACCTGCCGACACCATCACAACTCGATGCTCGGAGGCCAACGCAACGAACAGAGCCTCCACGGCCTCGGGACTGCCCAATGCATGCTGCCGTCTAATGTTAGCTGACGCATCGTTTTGGGGAAACTCAGGCTTAAGAGTATCTCTCCACGTATCCCACCCAATAGCTAGGACTCTGTTGCCAGTGGGCTCAGACTCGGCCAGTGCTTCGAGATACGCATTCGCAGCAATATATCCGCTGAATCCTAGCCCACCTAATAACGTAGAGATGGAAGACATCAGCACAACTGGACAGCCTGGCAGATCATCCTTAAGTATTGACAGCAGACAATTCGTGCCAGATACCTTTGCTTCACTATTCTTTCGTGCATTTCGTTGATCAGAACTGATCAGGAAGAACTCCGAGGTTTCCGTGCTGCCAGCGGCCTGGATTACAAGATCGACAGAACCCAGTTCAGACCTCGCCCGCAGAAGCGCAGCCCGAATCGAGGCAACATCCAGAACGTCGCCTTCTATTCCACATAGTCCGGGGTACTGCTGATTTGTCGTATCGAGCCAGCGTAGTCTTTCGGCATGCGTCGCTCCTTGCCGTTCTACCTCCGTCCACAATTGACCTGGTCGGCCACCTAACCTTCCGATTACGGCTACTCGGCACTGCGGAGCGTGTCTTCTGAGCATCTCACCTGCCAGCGCCCGCCCTACGCGGCCGAGACCTCCTACGATAGCAATATTCCGATACTGCCTTACATCCGGTGTGTCACAACCTCGAGCCGCCCGTCCCATGCCAAGAGGGTCCAAGTGACGGACAAAGCGTCGATTCCCTTCGTAACGCACGCACGGAGACACATCCCCGACCGAAGGTAACTCTATTTCTTTAGCAACAAGTTGCGCCACGTAGCGTGCGGCCATTTCCAACGGTACGCCATCAACAGCTGCCTGCTCAAGGTCAACGAGTCGGCAGATCACATCTGGATGCTCCTGATGCGTGCAAAGGAGTGGGCCTAACGCGGCACGAGACGATGGGCGGACGGGCTTTCCCGTCCGGCTTGAAAACGCATCAGGCGTCAGGACCAATAGCTCCAGCGGGGCGCAATTCAGTACATTTCTGCAAAGATTCCGTACATCCAGATAATTCGCCTCAAAGTCCTGGCTCGTTCGGCCACTAGTGGGGTGCTGCAATGCCCGTATGTCCACAACAGTTGACCTAGCAGTCGATGCGTACCCGGCTTCAAAATTCGTTGCCACGCGCATTTTGGCACCTTCGATCACGTCGCTCAACGAGTCCTCACGATCGGACAAGTCCATATAACGTTCAACAACGCTTCGCGACGGAAGCATGTCTGCCAACATTACCGCTACTAACTCGCCAAACTCGTTGTCGGCACCCACTAGGACTACCGCCTCTGGCCCCCGATTCGATTCTATTTCGACGGAATCTGATTGTGTCCATCCCGGAACCAACAGCTCGACGTCAGGACCGGCGATCCGGCCGCCGTCCATGGACGCACTATCGCTCTGAACGCTCGCTGGCCCGGAATCTCCAGAAGGCCACAGTCGTTCCTCATCAAATCGGTATTGGGGCAACGAGTACGGAGTAACATCTATTCTTTCCGTCACGTCAACGTCGAACCCCTTCATCCATGCACGCCACAAGGATTCCTCATAGATACCGTCGTCTTCGGTAATCTTGTCCATCTGGGTACGCATCGTTCGAAAGCATGTTGCTTTCTCTTGCCGACTGAAGACAACCTGCATCGCCATGCTGCCAATCTCGCCAGTTCCCATGTCGAAGAAACACAAAGTCCTTTCTGAAAGACTAGCTGCTTCGGCTGCATTCTGCACACTTCTCGCAAAATCTACAGGCTTGCATGCGTGTTCAGTCCAGTATGTCTCACCGAGAGCCTTCTTCGATTTCAGACATTCCCCTGAAAGTCCAGCAAAGATAGGTACACGAGAATCCTGGTAGGAAACTTTCGCACACGCCTGACGCAATTCCGAACCAACTTCACTTCCAATGATACTTGAATGCATAGGTAAATGAGTCGGGATTCGGGAAACAGCGATGCCAGCTTTTCGAATAAGCGATTCCGCTTCGTCAGCCATTTTTTCAGATCCCGCGACCACAGTTGCGTGCGGACCCGCCTTGATAACCACTTCCCCCACTGGATAGCTGACAATCCTGCTCAAACGATTATAGTCGGCCGCCGCAACAAGCATGTATCCATCAGATGCGGTCTCTAGAACCCTGGCTCTCTCGCATACCAAACGGACACCGTCCTCGATCGAGAAGACGCCCGCCCATGCAGCCGCACTAAGTTCGCCAATGCTATAGCCGATGACCGCATCTGGGGTTATCCCATCATACTCCCACATTTTCGCCGACGCATATCCGGCACAGAACGCCAGCAGGTGTGTGGCTAGAGTAGACTGTGGCGAGTCCTTCTCAGACTCTCTAATCCCCAGAATCGCAGCAATATCGACTTCGGGTTCTAGGATACGCCCAGCTTCAACGCACTGGTCAATGGCCTGTCTGAAACCTGGATGTGCTTCATACAGTATTTTTATGGACTGTTGATTGTCATGTCCGGATCCAGGAAACACGAATACGCCGTAAGGCGTTCTCTGTCTCGAGGCCCGAGTGTCCATCACATCGGCATCGGTAAGCTCGTGGAGCGCCTGGACAAGCTCATCCGCACGGCGACCAGCGACAACTGCTCTGTGACTTAACGACTCACGATACGCCTTGAGCGTCTGACTTATCGCCGAAATCTGATCATCATTATTTTCTATTTCTGTAGCTAGCACTTTTGCATAGTCAACTAGACTAGAAGAAGTAGCTGCCGATAAAGGAATAACGGTATCACCCGACCGGCAAACGGGAGATTTATCGCGTAGTTCCGTAAGAGCAGACGTCTTGCCGCCATCACCCCCCCTACTCATTCTCGTGACAAAAGCGTCAACATTACACAGAAGAACGTGGCTGTTAGTTCCGGACCACCCGAAAGAACTGATGCCAGCAACACGTCCAGATTCACTCACGGTGTCCCAGGGAACGGCGTTCAGCGGTAGAGCAAAGTCGCGAGAGTCCCAGTGAATTCGCGGATTGGGTGTTTCATAGTTTCGATTTGAGGGAATCACACCCTGTTTCATTGCAAGGACGGTTTTAATGAGCCCTGCCATCCCGGCAGCGCCAGCCAAATGTCCAATATTCGTTTTCACTGCACCTATATACAAAGGTGACTTTCGATTGATACCATAAGCCTCAGAAAGCGCATCTATTTCTATAGTGTCACCAAGCACAGTTCCAGTCCCATGAGCCTCAACATAGTCGACCTCCCATGGGTCAACACCTGCTGAGGTTAACGCACTGTTGATCACAGCAACCTGCGCTGACCTATTCGGTGCAGTAATTCCATTGCTGCGCCCGTCCTGATTCACGGCTGACCCCAGAATGACGGCATCGATTCGGTGCCCGTTCCTTACGGCGTCCGACATTCTTTCCAAATAGACAGCCCCACAGCCCTCGCCTAAAAGAAACCCATCGGCCTTGGCGTCGAACGTCCAGCACCGTCCGCTGGGCGAAAGCATCCGCATTTTACTACCCTGCCGGAGTGAGTCTGGGTGAAGCACAGCGTTCACACCCACGACGAGAGCATTGCGACAAGAACCTTGCTTAAGATTCTTGATGGCAATATCTAGGGCGACAAGCGACGACGAGCAGGCTGTATCCACCACCAGACTGGGGCCCTGCAAGTTAAGGAGATATGAGATTCTACCGGCTGTAACACTAGCTGACGTCCCTAGTGAAAAATATGGGTCATCTAGTGCATCTTCACCAAGCTTTTCTCTCAGCACCGTCGCATATTGCGATAAGGCCATCATTCCAATAAATACGCCCGTATTTAAAACTTCATGTTGATCCCGCACGACGCCCGCGTCGTCGAGGGCCTGTCTTGCTATCTGCAGCGCAATCCTTTGCTGCGGATCCATAAAAAGTGCTTCGCGATAAGACAGCCCAAAATATTTTCGGTCGAAGCTAGTCATCCTCTCGACTGGAGCAATCTTATTTGTGTAGGACGTTCCAGGATGACTCGAGTCCGTGTGAACAAGTCTAATACTGTCCCACCGCTCACTTGGCACCGGCTGGGAAATCGTCTCACCCTTGATTAGGAGATCCCAGAAAGCTTTTACGCCGTCTGCTCCCGGGAAGCGCGCAGACATCCCAGTAATACATACGGGATCTTCATCATTTATGGCATTTTGTCTGATATGCAGTCTTTTCTTTGCAGGTAACGCGTCTATCCTTTCATCATTGTTACACTCTCCTGTGTCGATGTAATCCGCTAGCCCCTCGATAGTTCGGATGTCATACAAAAGAGAGGTCGGAATCTCGATCGACCATATGTCTTCAATCTCTCCCATGATCTGCATCATCTCGGTCGATTCGAGACCGAGATCGCTGAGCGGAGCCAGACTGTCGATTTCTTCTTCGGCGCAGTTGAGTTGCTTCGCAACCCTTTGCACCAACCACACTTTAGACTGGGGATTCCCATTGGGCTGCCGCCATTGCTGATGTTTATGCATGCGATTGATACTAGCGCTGAGGTTGCGTCTAGTCAATGGACTGGTAGATTTGTTTCGGATCCTGACATAGGTCATCCCACTTCATCTCAGCCCCACCGTTGTTGACGAGATGTGGCCGGGAGTCGCAGAGTCGGTCGGTGAAGACGGCCGAGCGTTGACAGGTGTGGCGTGTCGTTGAGACGGGGCGCGAGTCCCGTGGAGAGGATGAGTGTTGTCTAGTCATCCTTTCGGCCTGGGAGCTTGCGTCGATGTCGTCCTCCACCGCGTCTGCCCTTCGCGTCGGTCTCTGAGCAGTGTCCTTAGGAACGTGACTGACCCTTGTGACAGAAGCGGCGCCTGTCACAGCCTGTTTACGGTCCGGTCCCTTGCGGCTACCGGGGGGGTGCCCTTATGTGGTGTGTCAAGCGGCGGCGGGTAGTTTCGTGGCTGGTTGTGGGTCGTAGAGGGCTCCATCTCGGATCATGGCGTGCAGGGTCAGGATGCGGCGGTGGGCCAGGGCGAGAACGGCCTGGCCCAAGGCGGTTTGCCTTGGTCGCGTTTGCGCTGGTAGTAGGCCCGGGAGACGGGGTCGGAGCGCAGGGAGGCGAAGGCGGAGGGGAACATGGCGCGCTTGAGCCTCTTGTTGCCGCCGTGGGAGACGCGCCTCGCCACGGATCGATGAGCCCGATCTCCTGGTCACTGGTGCCAGACCGGCGTAGGAGGCCAGCTGGGCGCCGGTGCCTGGAGGTCCTTGCCCAGGGTCTCGGCCAGCAAGGACGGCGGCGGCCGGGACCCATGATCCCGGGCACGTGTGGTCAGGACCTGGTAAGGAGGGTGGGCCTCCACTAGGGCCTCGACCTGGGCGGCGACATCGGCCCGCTGAGCGTGCAGGGCGATGAGCTGCCTGGCCAGGTGGGGCAGCACCACTGCTGCGGCGTCGGTGCCGGCGACCACCACGCTCTGGTGCTCCAAGGCCGAGACGATCTGGCCGGCCCAGGTTGTGTGGCGTCTGCACCCGTGCTTCTTGAGCCTGGCGTCGATCCTTGCCTTGCCTGCGTGTTTCAGGTCGGCTGGGGTGGGCCAGGCGGCGACGGGCCTCCAGGACGGCGTCGTGCTCTAGCCAGGGCCTCACTACGGCCTCGAGGGCTGGGCGGGGTCTTGGGTGAACGACTGGCCCCGGATCCGGTTAGCGCTCTGGTTGACCTGGCGGGCCAGGTCCAGGTCGAAGCCAGTCAGCATGCTCAGCGCCGCGGCCTCCTCGTCTGAGGCGTTGATGGCTCTCAGGGTGTGGGGCATGCTCCTGGCCGCGCCGGCGATGACGGCAGCGTCCTTGGCGTCGGTCTTGGCGCTGCCCGGTGTCAGGTCGGCGATGCGTCGCATCGACAGTCCGGGCAGGTAGCCCACGGTGATGCCCATGTCCTGGGCCACTGCCACGGCCAGGGCCCCGATGGTTGCGGGCTGGTCTACTACCACCAGCAGGTTCCCGTGATCGGCCAGCTTCTCGTAGAGAGCACGCAGGCGCTCCTCATCGTTGGGCAGGGCCTTGTCGAAGACCTTCCGCCCGTCCCGGCTCAGGGCCGTGGCCCAGTGCTCGCTCCTTGCCGACGCCCGGTGCCGATGAAGACCTCGATGTCCTCGATATTCATCTTCGTGCCGCCTCTCGCTGTATGGGTGCGGGGCCAGCCGGTGGACAGGCTGGCCCCCGCACCCACGTATGCGTTAGACCTCACACACTGCGGGCCGTTCCCCTTATCAGCGGTCACCAGTGCCCGGCTGCCGCAGGTGACTTTCGCCCCCGGATCATCTAAGGACAGGGGCAAGACAACCGTGCCCACAACAACTGGCCCAGCCCCGGACCACCCGGGACCACCAACAAGGTAACGGGCGCCCATGGGCTGTCGTTACCTGACGACGCTATGGGAACACGCCACCGACCTGGCCGGAGCCGACCTGGAAGCCCTGAGGCTGGAGACGGGCGTCGGAGCCGACCATCCGCCGGGTCCTGCGGGACCTGGACCCCACAGAGTGAATCGCCCCGGGTTTGATGGAGGCAGTGATGACACAGAAGGATCACTGTCATGGGACTCAAGGAAGTACCCCGATGAGCTGCGCGAGCGAGCCACGAGGATGACGTTGGAGGCACTGGCTGACCCGGCGCGGGCCAAGGGCGCGATCCGCAGGATCGCCGACGAGCTGGGTGTCCACCCCGAGGCTCTGCGCACCTGGGTCAAGAAGGCCCAGATCAACCAGGGTACCCGGCCCGGCACCACCACTGACCAGGCACAGCGGATCAAGGAGCTGGACAAAGAGGTCCGAGAGCTGCGAAGAGCCAACGCGATCCTGAAGAGCACAGTCGGCTTGTCTGTCGCTGCGGAGTGTGAGCGGAGCGCCCGTCCCGTTGATCTGCCGGTACGTCGAGACCAAGAAGGAGGAGTTTGGGGCCTGGCCGATCTGCAAGGTGCTCACTGGTGCCGGAGTCAAGATCGCCCCGAGCACGTGACTTACGCCCGCCGTAGCCGGCCTCCTAGCGTCAGGAGTCTGCGCGACGAGGCCCTCAAGGCCGAGATATCCAAGGGCCACAAGAACCAGCTACTCGGTTCTGGGGGCCCGCAAGATGCACGCGATACGGGGCCGGCCCGAAATTGCCGAGCGTCACGGTGCTGGTCACGTGGCCCGGTGCACCGTCGAACGCCTCATGGGTGACCTGGGCCTGCGCGGCGTCAGACGCGCCAAGTCCACGTGCAGCGCGCCGCGAGAGCAGTGCCCGGCCGACCTGGTCAGGCGCCACTTCGAGGCGTTTGCCCCGGGTGGGCTGTGGGTCGCCGACATTCCCCCGCAAGCGGGAGGTGCCCCCTCCTATGTACGCGCCTTCTCTGGGTGGGTCTATGTGGCTTTCGTGACCGACGTGTACTCGCGGAGGATCATCGGCTGGCAAACCTCCACGAGCCTGTACACAGACCTGGCTCTGGACGCCCTGGAGATGGCCGTCTGGCAACGAAAACGTCAGGGGGCCGACCTGACGGGCCTGGTGCACCACCTGCGACCGCGGCGTGCAGTACAGGTCTACTCGCTACGGGGCTGCCCTGGCCGAGTGCGAGGCGGTCACCTCGGTGGGGTCGAAGGGCGACCTCCTTTCGGCTTTACTCTGGCCGAGGCTCTGAACTCCTTGCACAAGGCCGAGCTGATCCGCAACCAGGGCCCTTGGGAGGACATCGACGCCGCCCGTGCTCGCCACCGCCGAGTGGGTCCACTGGGCGGGCACCATTCGCCCTCACTCCGCCATCGGTATGCGAAACCCAGCCGAGCACGAAGCCGCCTGGGCACCCGACACCCACCGCCACGAACGATCACAACCGGCAACCGCCGGCACCAGATAAACCAGCCTCCACAAAACCCGGGGCTTGACACACCTGCGGCGACATTGCCCTGGAACGCATCACCAACCCCGTGAAGTCCATCAACGCCCGCATCCGCGACGCCCTGCGCCACCACCGCGGAGCCACTCCCGACCACCAGGCAGCCATCGCCGAGTGGACACTACACACCTACACCCATCAACCAGCCACCCCCGAGCAGATCCTCACCACTTGGCACACCCAAGGACGACCCCCACGCCAACGCATCCCCACAACCCCAACCATCACCAGCACCACCCACCCCGCCGACTGGGGCACCACCCCCACACCACAAGAAGGACTATGGCCACGCAAAGGCTGGGCCGGACACACCCACTAACCCCACGACACGCCGCCTAAAGCACCACGTTCACGCCGATAACCCACACGCCCCGACCTGGCGGTTCAGGTCGGGGCGAACGGCTCCCACATGACAAGAGTCTGCTGGTGCCCGCGGGGGCCGGTGGTGCGGGAGGATCAGGCGGCGGGCTCCACCACCTCGCCGCGACGCAGCACGGTGACGGGCCGCAGCTCCGCGTCGGTGACGACGACGTCGGCCCACAGGCCCGCCCGCAGCGCCCCCACGGTTGGGTCGCCGAGGATCTGCGCGCCCTGGACGCTGGCGGCGTAGACGGCGTCGACCAGGTCGACTCCCCCCTGCCAGGTGGTGCGCACGACGTCGATGAGGTGGGCGGTCCCCCCGGCGATCGCGCCGCCCTCGGCGAGGCGGGCAACGCCGTCGGCCACGGTGACCGGCTGGGAGCCGAGCACGTAGTCGCCGTCGGCCATACCGGCCGCCGCCATGGCGTCGGTGACCAGGACGACGTTGTCGCGCCCCAGGGTCTCGAACATGTCCAGGACGATGGCGGGGCTGAGATGCACGCCGTCGCCGATCATCTCCAGGACGCACTCGCCGCGCTGGGCGGCCGCCAGGAACTCGGGCACGGGCCCGGGCGTGCGGTGGTGCATGGGGCGCATGCCGTTGAACAGGTGGGTGGCGGTCGAGCGCGGGGCGCGGACCGGCTTGCCGGCCTCGAGGCGCTCGGCGATGCGGGCGGCGGCATCGGCCAGGGCGGCGCGCACGGGGGCGGCCTCGGAATCGGTGTGCCCGAAGGAGGGCAGCGCCCCTCCTTCGATGAGGGCCGCGTTGACGCCGTCGTCACCGGTGATGCCGGGCTTCTCCGGGGCGATCGTCATGGTGACGACGTGCCCGCCGCCGAGCTCGATGAGCTCACGGGTCAGGTCGGCGTCGGGGTCGATGATGTAGGTGGGGTCCTGGGCGCCGCAGCGCTCCACCGAGACGAAGGGCCCCTCGAAGTGGATGCCGGCGAGCTCTCCGGCCTCGCACAGCCCCGCCAAGACCCGGGTGCGTGCGCGCAGGACCTCGGGGGCGGCCGTCACGCAGGAGGCCACGAGCGAGGTGGTGCCGAAGCGGCGGTGCTCGAGCACGGAGACCATCGCCTGCTCGGCGGTCTCGGCGTTGGGGAAGGACTCGCCGCCCCCGCCGTGGCAGTGGACGTCCACCAGTCCCGGCAGGAGGTAGCCGCCCTCGGGTGCGGCCTGCGCCTGCTCGACGGCGTCTGCGAAGCCGGCCCGAGCGGCCTGGTCAGCGGGCCCGACCCACGCGATGTGGGCTCCGGACAGAACCACCGCCCCGTCGTCGATAATGTGGTCGGGGGTGACGACGCGTCCCCGCAGTGCGCGGACCTGCATGGCTTCGTTGCTCATGAGTCGGATTCTGTCACCACTTCAGACATCAGACAACCTCCTTCGGGGCGTCTCCTCCCCCACACTGCGCGGGTGCGATCCGGCTACGCTCCACTCAACCGGCCAGGCGCTGCTCCATGCGGGACACGGCCCGGTTGACGTCGCGCTCCACGCGGGCCGACGGCGCCGCCCCGCCCTTCCACAGCAGGCCCTCCCCGACCGGCCGCACGGCGACGAGGCGGCCGCGGTCCACCAGGATCGGGCGGAACATGCCGTTGCTCGCCGGGCAGATGAGGCGTTCGCCGTCCTCATCGGTGAGGCAGGAGCGGTCCTTGTAGCCCACGTGCAGCTCGTCGAAGGAGCCCAGGAAGTGGGTGGCCTGCGCTGCGCTGCGGTGGGCGGACAGGAGGTCGGGCAGGTCGGCGCGCATGTAGAGCAGGCCGGCCTTCGGGGCCGACTCACCGGGGCCGAGCGGGCGCAGGCCTCCGCGGGCCCCGCCCTCGGCGACCGCGCGCACGAGCGGGACACGGCTCCCGGCCGGCTCGCCGGCACCCTCAGGCCCGGCCGTGGCCGGCTCCTCCCCCAGCTCGACGGCGTCCTCCAGGGCGCGGGCGGCCTGCGTCTTGGGCAGTGTGGTCCAGCGGGCCAGGTCCTCGGCGCTGACCGGGCCGTGGCTGGCCGCGTAGCGGTAGGCGATGTGCGCGCAGGCGGCGCGGTGGCCGGTCCCGCCGTGGGCGACGTCGGCCCCTGCGGGCCCGGAGTCGGCGTCGGGCAGGTCGCGTGCGTCCATGACGAGGTGCTCGTTGCCGGACCGCGGCCCCTGGACGAGGATCCCCTCGCGCTGGAGGCGCACTAGGAGGTGGCGGCGCCGGTAGGAGGAGACATCCTCGCCGCGGAAGGCCTCCATGAGGCCCGCTTCCTGCCAGGCCGCCAGCAGCACCGAGCGCATCAGCGGGCCCTGGTCCTCGATGAGGCCCAGGGCCACCTCGGCGGCGCGCTCGCACAGGGCGGTATCGACGCCGTAGTCGGCCTCGCTGCGCCGCACCCAGGCGTCGGTGCGGTGCATGAGGGCGGCCCGCAGCCAGTGGTGATCGGCGGCGGCGGTGATGTGGACGGTGCCGCGCATGGGCCAGGAGCGCACCAGGTCGCCTCGCGCGAAGGCGGCCTCGACGTCGGCCGGGGTGGCGGCCGGGGCGCGCACGAGCAGGGCGTGCGGGACGGCGGAGACCTGCTGGCCCTGGATGGCGAGCTGGCGGGACACTGCCGCGACGACGTCGGGCGCGACGGTGGCCGGGATGAGGCCCTGGGAGATGATGCGGGCCAGGCTCACCTCGGTCGGCAGCGGCGCGGAGGAGGCGCGGGTGGCGGGCACGGCAGTCTCCTCAGAACAGGCGGGAGCTCGGGTCGTCCATGCCGCGCATGGCGTCGTAGTCGAGGGTGACGCAGCGGATGCCGCGGTCCTCGGCCAGGACGCGGGCCTGGGGCTTGATGGTCTGGGCGGCGAAGACGCCCTGGACGGGGGTCAGCAGCGGGTCGCGGTCGAGGAGCTCGAGGTAGCGGGTGAGCTGCTCGACGCCGTCGATCCCGCCGACGCGCTTGATCTCCACGGCCACGGAGCGGCCCTCGGCGTCCTTGGCCATGATGTCGACCGGGCCGATGGCGGTGGGGAACTCGCGACGCACCAGGCGGTAGCCGGCGCCCAGGACCTCGATCTGCTCGGCCAGGAGCTCCTGGAGGTGGGCCTCGACGCCGTCCTTGGTGAGCCCGGGGTCCACGCCCAGCTCGTGGCTGACGTCGGAGATGGTCTCGAAAAGGCGGATGACGAGGCGGTCGTCGGTCTTGGTGGCGCTGACCTCCCAGACCTCGCGCACGCCGTCGGTGGCGGCCTCCTCGTCCGGCTCGGTGACCGCGAGGCGGGCCGGGGCGCTCATCCAGTTCAGGGGCTTGTAGGAGCCGCCGTCGGAGTGGATGAGGACCGAGCCGTCGGCCTTGAGCATGAGCACGCGGGTGGCCCGGGGCAGATGGGCGTCCAGGCGGCCGGAGTAGTCGACGGAGCAGGAGGCAATAACGAGGCGCACCCGCCCACCCTAGCGGGGCGGGCCCGACCTCGGCGCGACACCGGGGCCGGCGGGCCTGAGCATCGTGTCACCCATGGGAACCATCGGCCGCGATCATCATCTCGTCCGAGCGCGGATGAGTCAGAACAGCCTGGGCTGCTCGGGGGCGGCGGACTCCACCCAGGCGACCAGCGCCGAGTGGGACTCCTCCATCATGGCCAGGTCGAAGCCCTCAGGGCTGCGGGTGGCGTCCACGCAGTGCACCTCGACGACGCGCCCCTGCTCCCGGCGGCGCCGTGCCTCGGAGAGCTCCAGGTTCAAGCGGCTCCATGAGCGCGACGGCCTGGTTGAGAAGGACACGAGTCGGTACCACTCCAGGGAGTCGAGCTGGAAGGAGGCGACCCCGCTCAGCCAACGCTGCGCCCCGCGTGGACGCAGGGCGCACTCGAAGGAGCCGACCTGCCCGGCCAGGTAGCGCAGACGCAGCAGGAACCCGCCTGCCAGCAGCACGAGGACGGTGACGGCAATCGCCACGACCATCCACACGTGCTGCCCCATGACTCAGGCCTCCGCGCCCTGCTTCACGTGGTCGGCGGCGATCGTGATGACGTCGTGGTCCACGGAGCAGAAGCCGCCGGACACCTCGATGCTGCACGTCTCGCCGTCGGTGGGACTCAGTCGCACCAGGCCGGCCCCCAGGACCGCCACGAGGGGCTGACGACCCGGCAGGATCCCCATCTCCCCGTTAATCAGGGGCACGGAGACCTGCGTCGCCTCACCGGTCCAGGCCTCGCCCGCCGGCGAGACCACCTCAACACGTAAGGCCATGTCCCCCTCCTTTCCTGTGCCCGGTTCTACCCGGATCCTAACGACTCAGGCGTTGAGCTCGGCGGCGCGACGCTCGAGGTCCTCGATGCCACCGATGTTGAAGAAGGCCTGCTCCGGCAGGTGGTCGTAGTCACCGTCGCAGATGCGGCGGAAGGCCTCGATGGTCTCCGACAGCGGCACGGTGGAGCCGGCCACGCCGGTGAACTTCTCCGCCATGTAGGTGTTCTGGGACAGGAACTGCTCGATGCGGCGGGCGCGGGCCACCGTCACCTTATCCTCCTCGCCGAGCTCGTCGACACCGAGGATCGCGATGATGTCCTGGAGCTCCTTGTTCTTCTGGAGGATGGACTTCACGCGGGTGGCGACATCGTAGTGCTCCTGGCCCACGTATCCGGGGGCCAGCAGGCGCGAGGTGGAGGTCAGCGGGTCCACGGCCGGGTAGATGCCTCGCGAGGCGATCTCACGGCTGAGCTCGGTGGTGGCGTCCAGGTGGGCGAAGGTCGTCGCCGGCGCCGGGTCGGTGTAGTCGTCGGCGGGCACGTAGATCGCCTGCAGGGAGGTGATGGAGTGGCCACCGGCGGAGGTGATGCGCTCCTGGAGCTGGCCCATCTCGTCAGCCAGGTTGGGCTGGTAGCCCACGGCCGAGGGCATGCGGCCCAACAGCGTGGAGACCTCGGAGCCGGCCTGGGTGAAGCGGAAGATGTTGTCGATGAACAGCAGCACGTCCTGGTGCTGGACGTCGCGGAAGTACTCGGCCATCGTCAGAGCGGACAGGGCCACGCGCAGACGCGTGCCCGGCGGCTCATCCATCTGGCCGAAGACCAGGGCGGTCTTGTCGAAGACGCCGGCCTCGTCCATCTCGACGATGAGGTCGTTGCCCTCACGGGTGCGCTCCCCCACGCCGGCGAACACGGAGACACCACCGTGGTTCTGGGCCACGCGCTGGATCATCTCCTGGATGAGGACGGTCTTGCCCACGCCGGCGCCGCCGAACAGGCCGATCTTGCCGCCCTGCACGTAGGGGGTGAGCAGGTCGATGACCTTGATGCCGGTCTCGAACATCTGCTCCTTGGACTCGAGCTGGTCGAAGGCCGGGGGCTGGCGGTGAATGGGCCAGCGCTCGGTGATCTCCAGCTGCTCGCCGGGCTCGAGGTTGAGGACGTCGCCGGTGACATTGAAGACGTGACCCTTGGTCACGTCGCCCACGGGCACGGAGATCGGCGCGCCGGTGTCGCGCACCTGCGTGCCGCGCACGAGGCCGTCGGTGGGCTTGAGGGAGATCGTGCGCACGATGTTGTCACCCAGGTGCTGGGCGACCTCCAGGGTGATCTCGTGGGGCTCCTCGCCGGCGCTGGTGGCCTGGACGGTCACCTTGAGGGCGTTGTACATCGCCGGGATCGCATCTGGCGGGAACTCGACGTCGACGACGGCGCCGATGATGCGGGTGATGCGTCCCGTCCCGGGGGTGGTGGTGTCAGCCATGTGCGTTCTTCCGTATCTTCCAGAGCTGAGAGGGGTCCTGCTCGGTGAGGTGAGTCTGTGTGGGTTCTCGACGACGTCGGGGGCTGCCCGGCCTATTCGGTCCCCAGGGCGTCGGCACCCGAGACGATCTCCGTGATCTCCTGGGTGATGTCGCCCTGGCGGGCCGCGTTGGCCAGGCGGGTGTAGGTGATGATGAGGTCCTCGGCGTTGTCCGTGGCCGTGTGCATGGCCTGCTGGCGGCTGGCCAGCTCGGAGGCGGCCGACTGCAGCAGGGCGTTGCGGATGCGCGAGCCCATGTAGCGGGTCAGGAGGGCGTCGAGCACCTCGGAGGGCCCGGGCTCGAACTCGTACAGCGGCATGGAGCTGCCGTGCTTGGCCGCCAGCTCCTTCTCCAGGGCCTCGTTGCCGGCGTCGTCGAGCTCACCGGCCCCTTCGACGTCGACCACCTTGAGCGGCAGCATGCGACGCACCTCGGGGACCTGGGAGACCATCGAGACGTAGCGGGTGAAGACGATGTGGACCTCGGCGACGCCGCCGGCCTCGGCCGGCTGGAGGAAGTAGTCCAACAGGGTGGTGGCCACCTCCTCGATGGCCTCGTCGCTGGGGCGGTCCGACTGCCCGGTCCAGGAGAACTCGATCGGCGTGCCCCGGAAGCTGAAGTAGCTCTGGGCGCGCCGGCCGAAGGTGAAGATCACCGGCTCCTTACCGTCCTTGACCAGCTCCTCGATGAGACGGCCGGTCTCGCGCAGGATGGTGGCCGAGTAGGCGCCGGCCATGCCGCGGTCGGAGGTGACCACGAGGATCGCCACGCGCTTGGTGTCGGTGCGCTCCTGGGTGATGGGGTGCTCGAAGCGGGAGTAGGTTCCCAGCGCGGCCACCGCCTGGCTCAGGGCGTGATCGTAGGGCGAGGCCTCCTGCGCGTTGCGGCGCGCCTGCCCGATCCGGGACGAGGCGATGAGCTCCATCGCCCGGAACACCTTCTGGAGGGTCTGGGTCGATCGAATGCGCTGCTTGTAGACGCGCTGGTTTCCTGCCACGTCAGCCCCTCTTGACCACGAGCTGCTCGGTGGTCCTCTCGGCGGCGGGCTCCTCCTCGGGCTCGGCGACCTGGGCGCCCAGCATCTGCTCACCGGAGGCGAAGGTGCGCCGGAAGGCCTCGACGGCCTTGACCAGGGCCTCCTCGGTCTCGTCGGTGAGCTGACCGGTGGACTCGATGGTGTCGAGGATGTCGGTGTTGCGCCGCAGGTGGTCCAGGAAGGCGGCCTCGAAGGGCAGGACGTCGGAGACGTCGATGTCATCGAGGTATCCCTTGGTGCCGGCCCAGACGCTGGCGACCTGCTCGGCCACCGGGTAGGGCGTGTACTGGGGCTGCTTGAGCAGCTCCATGAGGCGCTCGCCGCGGGTGAGCTGGGCGCGGGTGGCGGCGTCCAGATCGGAGGCGAACATGGCGAAGGCCTGCATGGAGCGGTACTGCGCCAGCGTGATCTTGAGGGTTCCGGCGACCTTCTTCATGGCCTTGACCTGGGCGGCGCCGCCCACGCGGGACACGGAGATGCCGACGTCGACGGCGGGGCGCTGGTCGGCGTTGAACAGGTCGGACTGGAGGAAGATCTGCCCGTCGGTGATGGAGATGACGTTGGTGGGGATGTAGGCCGAGACGTCATTGGCCTTGGTCTCGATGATCGGCAGCCCGGTCATGGAGCCCGCCCCCAGCTCGTCGGAGAGCTTGGAGCAGCGCTCCAGCAGGCGCGAGTGGAGGTAGAAGACGTCACCGGGGTAGGCCTCGCGGCCCGGCGGACGGCGCAGCAGCAGGGAGACGGCACGGTAGGCCTCGGCCTGCTTGGACAGGTCGTCGAAGACGATGAGGACGTGCTTGCCCTGGTACATCCAGTGCTGGCCGATGGCCGAGCCCGTGTAGGGCGACAGGTACTTGAAGCCGGCCGGGTCGGAGGCCGGCGAGGCCACGATGGTGGTGTACTCCAGGGCGCCGCGCTCCTCCAGGGTGGCACGCACGGCGGCGATGGTGGAGCCCTTCTGGCCGGTGGCCACGTAGATGCAGCGCACCTGCTTGTTCGGGTCGCCGGACTCCCAGGCCTCCTTCTGGTTGAGGATGGTGTCCAGGGCGATGACGGTCTTGCCGGTCTGGCGGTCGCCGATGATGAGCTGGCGCTGGCCGCGGCCGATCGGGATCATCGAGTCGATGGCCTTGAGCCCGGTCTGCAGGGGCTCGTGGACGGACTTGCGGGCCATGACGCCAGGGGCCTGGAGCTCCAGGGCGCGGCGTCCTTCGGCCTCGATCTCGCCCAGGCCGTCAATGGGTCGGCCCAGCGGGTCGACGACGCGGCCCAGGTAGGCGTCACCCACGGGCACGGAGAGGACCTCGCCGGTGCGGCGCACGACCTGGCCCTCGTCGATGCCGTCGAAGGAGCCCAGGACGACGACGCCGATCCGACGCTCCTCGAGGTTCATGGCCAGGCCGGCGGTGCCGTCCTCGAAGGTGAGCAGCTCGTTGGCCATGACGCCGGGCAGGCCCTCGACGTGCGCGATGCCGTCAGCGGCGAAGACGACATGCCCGACCTCCTCGGCCGCGACCTCGGCGGGCTTGTAGGACTCGGCGAACTCGTTCAGGGCCGAGCGGATCTCCTCGGGCCTGATGGTCAGCTCTGCCATCTCGTCTCCTTGCTGGTTGCGTTCTGGGGGCCGGCGGCGCTGGGCGTGAGCGACGACGGCGCGGGGTGGGGTGGTGAAGTTGTGGGTCGGCGTGCGATGAGCGGGTTAGCCCGCCAGGCGGGTGCGCAGCTCGGCGACGGCGCTGCGCACGGTGCGGTCCATGACGTAGTTCCGCGTCGAGATGCGGGCTCCGCCGATGACCGCGGAGTCGACCTCGCAGTTGAGGTCGATCCTGGTGCCCAGGCGGCGCTCCAGGATGGTGCGCAGGCGCTCCTCCTGGGCGGAGGTCATGGGGATGGCGGTGACGACGTCGACGATGGTGCGCCGGCGCATCTCGGCGGCCAGCTCGACGACGCGGCGCAGGTTGCGCAGCGGTCCGCCCTCGGCGTGGTGCCGCACGCACCAGTTCACCAGGCTCATGGCGGGGGCGCTGATGTGGGGGGCGAAGACGGACTCGGCCAGGCGGACCCGGGCCTCGGTGCTGGTACGGCGTGAGGGCGTCAGGGCCTCGCGCAGCTCGCGGTTGTCGGCGATCTGCTCGTGGACCTCGAAGAGCTGCTGCTCGATCTCCTCCGCCGAGCCGCCCGCGTGGGCGCCGGCGAGGATCGCCTCGATGCCCAGGTCGTGGAGGGCGGAGACCAGGTCGACTGCCTTGGACCAACGGCCGCGGACCATGGCGCTGAGCAGGTCGACGACGCGCTCGTCCACGGTGCCGGTGAAGAGCCGGCGGGCCAGGGCCACCTTGTCCTCGGGCTCGCGGCCCGGGTCGGTCAGCGGAGCGGGCAGCGAGTTGACGGCGACCTGGTGGGCCAGGGCGAGGATCTGGCGACCCAGCTCCTGGCCCTCGACGCCCGCAGCCGTGAGCACCGGGCTCCAGGCCTGGCTCACGGTCTGCCGGGTGGCGGCAGTTCCTGTTCTCACCGCGTCGCCTCCGCAGAGGAGGAGGCGCCGGTGTCGAGTCCCTCGACCGGCTCCATGGTCTCGAGCTCGTCGAGGAAGCGGTCAATGACCCGCTCGGACAGGGCGGTGTCGCTCAGCTGCTCACCGACGATGCGCTCGGCCAGGGTGGAGGCGAGCATGCCGACGTCGGTGCGCAGCGAGATCTGCGCGGCCTGCTTCTCAGCCAGGATCTGACGCTGGGCGCCCTCAATGATGCCGGCGGCCTCCGCCTGGGCATCGGTGCGGGCCTTGGCGATGATCTCCTTGGCCTCACCCTGGGCGTTGTCGCGGATGCGGGCGGCCTCGCGACGGGCCTCGTCCACGAGCCGGGTGGCGCGCTTCTCGGCGCCGGCCTGCTCCTGCTTGGCCTTGTCGGCCAGGTCGAGGCCCTCCTGGATGCGCTGGGCGCGCTCGTCCAGCACGGCGTAGAGCCGGGGCAGGGCGTAGCGGCCCACCACCAGGAGGATGAGCAGGAGGACGATCGCCGACCAGAAGATCTCATGGGCGTGGGGCAGGATGAAGGCCGTGCCTCCGCTCTGCCCTTCCTCGGTAGCCAGGGGAAGCATCACTTGACAACGAACGGGATAACGAAGCCGATGAGGGCCAGGGCCTCGACCATGCCCGCACCGATGATCATGTTGGTGAACAGGCGCCCGGCCACCTCGGGCTGACGGGCCGTACCCTCCTGGGTCTTGCCAACCATGATGCCGATGCCGATGCCCGGGCCGAGCGTGGCCAGGCCGTAGCCGACGTATGCGAGAGCAGCGGAGGTCATATGTGGTTCCTTCTTTCTGGCGCCGGATGGCGCAGGTGGGGGGGGCGATGGAAAGAGGCTTGAGGCGACGCACCGTGACGTCTAGTGAGCCTCGATGGAGAGCTTGATGTAGACGGCACTGAGGATGGTGAAGATGTAGGCCTGCAGGACCGCGACGAAGACCTCGAACAAGGTCATCACGATCATGGACGCGCCGGTCAGGAGGCTGATCGTTGAGGATGCCTGGAGGTGCAGGAGCAGGCTGGTAGTGCCGAAGAAGGTCATGCCGAGCAGCATGTGCCCGGAGACCATGTTGCACAGCAGACGCAGGGTGAGCGTCACCGGCCGCACAATGAAGTTCGAGAGGAACTCGATGGGGGTGATGAGCAGGTACATCACCTTGGGCAGGCCCGGCGGCATGAGCTGGGAGGCGAAGAAGTGCCCGACCCCCTGTTCCCTGATGCCGGCGCCGATGAAAGTGACATAGGTCAGGGCGGCGAACACCATGGGGACGGCCACCACCGAGGAGGCGGCGATGTTGAGGCCGGGGATGACGCCGGCGAGGTTCATGGCGAGCACGCCCAGGAAGAGGGTTCCCAGCAGCGGGGCGAAGCGGCGGCCGTTCTTGTTGCCCAGAAGCGTGAAGGCCACATTGCTGCGCACGAAGTCGGCGACGATCTCCAGCAGGGCCTGGCCGCGCCCGGGGACGATCTTGATCCGGCTGGCGACCACGCCCACCATCAGGCAAAGAGCAACCCCCATAACGACGCGGACGAGAGTGAGCCGGTTGAACTCCAGGAGAGTTCCCTCACCGAAGATCGCCCCGGGGAAGAAGTCCTCAGCACCGGGCTGCTGAAGCTTGTGCCCCCCCGTGACAGTGAAGGCGGGCACCGCAGTCAGTGCGATGACAGCGACCAGGACGACCAGGAGCACCCAGTACCACAGCGGTTTGGTGAACGGCTTGGCGTCAGCCGTCCGCGGCACGGCGACGTCGCCGGCTGCCGTGCCGTTCTCGGTGACGGTGTTGGTGGACAGGAGATCCTCCCAATGTCTCTCACGCTTCGAGGCCTGTCCGCACAGGCCTACTAATCACGGGCCATGCTAGCGCCTCACAGGGACCTCACGAAGCCAACGGGACACCTCGTGGTGGCCTATTGCAGCCACCCGCCCCAACAACCAGCCCCACCCGCTGACTATGTACGGCCCACTGAATCCCTGCTCTTCGGCTCCACCGCAAGGATTCGCGCCTGTGCCAGGACGGTCGCCTCGGCGAACATGCCCACCAGGATCGCCACAATGAGTGAGACCCCAATCACTCTCATATCGCATCCCAGGGCTCTGCCTCCCAGGAGCCCAACCGCCAGGAGCGCGATCTTCCCCAGGTATCCGCCGGCCACCCAGACCACCAGGCCCCCCGTATCGGAGTGGACCATGCGGTCCAGAAACCACCAGGTCGCCGCCAGGAGCAGCGTCGTGGCCGCCGCTGCGGCCGGCAGCGTGCCCAGCGGCCGGTCCACGGCACCGCGGGCTCCGCCGATGAGGCACCACAGGGCCTCACCGACCACCAGAAGCACGGCGGCCACGACGAGGATCCGGCGCAGCCTCGCAGAGGCCTGGCACAGTGTGCGGGCGTTCGTGGGAGGCGTCTGGCTCACTGCCGAGTCCTTTCAGAGGGGCCGGGCGATGCCTGCAGGGCGTTCCCCTGCGGCGCCTGCCCCTCGGCCGGGCGCGTCACCTCGCCGGTTCCCGAGACATTGCGGGAGATGACGATCCGCTGCTCCTGGCGGTCCTGGCGACGGCGCAGCGCCGAGCGCAGGCCGTGGCGCACCCCGGGCATGAGGTCGACGGTGACGACGAAGGCGAACAGCACTGCGAGGGCGAGTCCCGCCAGCACCCAGGGCAGGGGGAAGAAGGCCATGGCGGCCACGGGGAAGGAGGCGACCGCCGCCCACAGGTACATGACCAGCACCGCGCGGCGGTGGGAGTGCCCGGCGGCCAGGAGCCGGTGGTGCATGTGCATGCGGTCGGGGTGGGTGGGGCTCAGCCCCTTCCGGGTGCGGCGCACGATCGCCATCATCATGTCGGTCAGGGGCAGCAGGAGGACTGCCAGCGGCAGGAGGATCGGCATGAAGGCGGGCAGGGCGCGCGAGCCGTCGAAGCTGCCGGGGTCGATCTGCCCGGTGACGATGATGGTGGAGGCGGCCGAGACCAGTCCCAGCTGCATCGCCCCGGAGTCGCCCATGAAGATGGTGGCGGGGTTGAAGTTGTGGGGCAGGAAGCCCACGCACACGCCGATGAGCGCGGCGACGATGGTGGCGGCCAGGGAGCTGTAGGAGCCCGGGCTCGTGGCGCGGGTCAGGACGTAGGTGTACAGGAAGAAGGCGGTCGAGCCGATCCCGATGATGCCGGCCGCCAGCCCGTCGAGCCCGTCGACGAAGTTGACGGCGTTGATGGCGGCCACCACGACGATGACGGTGGAGATGAGGGACAGGCGCGAGGAGCCGATCGTCAGCCCCGCCACGGGGAAGGTGAGGAGCTGGACGCCCTGCCAGGCCATGACGCCGGCAGCCAGGATCTGGCCGGCGAGCTTGGTCATCCAGTCCAGCTCCCACAGGTCGTCGACGACGCCGAGCAGGCACACCAGTCCCGCCCCCAGGACCACCGCCCAGGCACTGGAGTCGATGACATCGGAGAGGTAGGGGATGGTGGAGGCCACGGAGATCGCGGAGAACAGGCCGAAGAACATGGCCACGCCGCCCAGGCGCGGGATGGGCGTGGAGTGGACGTCGCGGGCTCGCACGGGGGTCAACGCGTTACCCACCAGGGCGACGTGCCGGATGATCGGCACGGCCACGTAGGTGGTCGCCGCAGCAATGGCCATGACCAGGAGGTAGACCTTCACGCGCCCGCCTCCGTCCTGCCGCGCACGGCCTCTGCCGTCCCCTCGTACAGGGCGACGCCGGCCACTCGTTCCAGGTCCGCGGGCGCCAGGACCCCCTGGCGCAGGATCCTGGGGGCGCGGGCGTGCTCCCCGGCGAGGGTGACGATGGTGGAGGGAACCGGTCCGGGGGTGGCTCCGCCGTCGAGCAGCAGAATGTCCTCACGCCGGACGGCGCCTGCGCCTGCACTACCCAGCACGAGCTCTTCGGTGCCCCGGACCCGGCCGGGGAAGGCGGCCCTGGCGGAGGCCGCGTCGGTGGCGGGCGGGGCGCCGGTGGGGTTGGCGGAGGTGACGGCCAGCGGGCCGCTGCGGCGCAGGAGGTTCAGGGCGAGCTCGTGGGCGGGCATGCGCACGGCGAGGGTGCCGCCGGTCTCCCCCAGGTCCCAGGTCAGGGTCTCGTCGGCCTCCAGGATGAGGGTCAGCGCACCGGGCCAGAAGGCCTCCATGAGGGCTCGGGCGGCCTCGGGAACCTGGGCGACGAGCCCGGTCAGGTCGGCGGGGTCGGCCACGAGGACCGGAGGGGGCATCTGGCGTCCGCGTCCCTTGGCGGCCAGCAGCCGCTCGACGGCCCCGGCGTCGGCGGCGTTGCAGCCGATGCCGTAGACGGTGTCCGTGGGCAGGATGACGAGCCCGCCTGCGCGCAGGTGCTCGCAGGCCGGTTGGAGGGGGGCGGGGTGGGGATGAGCGGTGCTCGCGGAGGGCTGCGGGGGGTGGCTCACGTCCCGCATCCTGCCACGGATCGGGCCGGTGACGGGACAGTGCGGAGGTGTGGGCCCGGACGCGATGCCGGACCGTCATCTGAGCGGGTCTCCCCTCACCTGCGTATCCCCCGGTCCGCTCCCGGGACGGGCCCGGGACGACGTCGGTCCCTACACGATGCGGCGGGCCACGGCCCAGCGGGTGAGCTCGTTGCGGTTGGACAGCTGGAGCTTGCGCAGGACCGCGGAGACGTGGGTCTCGACGGTCTTGACCGAGATGAACAGCTCGGAGGCGCACTCCTTGTAGGTGTAGCCGCGGGCGATGAGCCGCATAACCTCCCGCTCGCGCGCTGAGAGGCGGTCGAGCTCGGTGTCGGCCACGGCCACCTCGCCCGCTCCGGCACCGAAGGCGTCCAGGACGAATCCGGCCAGGCGCGGGGAGAAGGCGGCGTCTCCGGCGGCCACGCGCCGCACGGCCTGGGCCAGGTCCTCGGTGGAGATCGCCTTGGTGACGTAGCCGCGGGCGCCGGCCCGGATGACGCCGACGACGTCGTCGCTGGCGTCCGAGACGCTCAGGGCCAAGAAGCGCGTCTCGGGGACGTCGTGGCAGGAGGCGACAACCTCGGCCCCTCCCCCGCCGTTGCCGCCGGGCAGGTGGACGTCGAGCAGAACGACGTCGGGCCGCAGGGCGTGGACGGCGGCGATGGCGCCCTCGACGTCGTCGGCCTCGGCGATGACGTCCAGGTCGGGGGCGTGGGCGGTCAGCTCGGAGCGCACCCCGGAGCGGACCAGGGCGTGGTCGTCGACGACCAGGACCCGCAGGGACGCGCTCGCATCGGCGGGCTGGTGGTGGTCTGTGGTGGTACCGGCGGTTGTGTCAGCCATGAGGGTCTTCCTGGTGGTGACGTGGGGTGGTCGAGGAGCGAGGGGCCGGGCGCGGCCCAAGGAGACACAGCAACGATAGACGGCTCAGTGGGCGCGCACGGGGAGAGTCAGCGCCACCTCGGTGCCGGTGGACATGCGGCGCACCCGGGCGCTGCCGCCGTGGCGCTCCATGCGGGCGATGATGGACTCGCGCACGCCGTGGCGGTCCTCGGCGATGGCGTCGAGGTCGAAGCCGGGGCCGTGATCGCGCACGAACACCTCCAGCCCCTCCTCGCCGGCCTCGACGTAGAGGGAGACCGGCGGGGCGCCGTGGCGCACCGCGTTGGACAGGGCCTCGCGGGCGGCGGCGACGATGACCTCGGTGTCGCGGTCGGGGGCCCGGTCGCCGACGCACACGGCGTCGACGGCCACGCCGTAGCGGTCCTCGATCTCGCCGGCCAGGTCGGTGAAGGCGTCGGCCACGGAGGTGCCCGGTGCGGGGCGGTCGGTGTAGAGCCAGGCGCGCAGCTCGCGCTCCTGGGAGCGGGCCAGGCGGGCCACTGTCTCGGGCTCGTCGGCGCGCTTGCGGATGAGGGTGAGGGTCTGGAGGACGGAGTCGTGCAGGTGGGCGGCGATGTCGGCCCGCTCGGCCTCACGGATCTCGGCGGCGCGGGTATCGGCCAGGGCCCGGTTGGTCCGCAACCACAGGGGCGCCAGGACCACGCCGATGCCCACCACGAGCGCCCCTCCGGTGAGGAGCCCGGAGATGAGCTTGTAGGGGGTGCTGTCGGCGGCCACCCACACCAGGATGCCGACGACGGCCAGGCACACCCCGCCCGCCACCCGCAGGACAGCGCTCAGGTTGCGGTCCGGGCCGACCAGGTTGTCCATCTGCGACCAGGCCAGGGCCGCCCCGGCGATGACGACGACGATGACTCCCACCGCACCGATCCGGTCCAGCAGCCCGAAACGCCAGGCGGCCAGGAACAGGGCCGCCAGGAGGAGTGCGCCGCCGTCGAGGACCGTCTGCGACAGGCCCAGGGGGGCTCCACCGTCGGCCCGAGACCCTGCGGTACCTCTCCCACTCCTGAGGCGAGCCGCCAGACGGGCACGGGAGACCACCGAGACGGGAGTCTCACCTGATGGCCCGTTCTCCCCGGGGAGGGTCACCCACAGCAGGGCGTAAAGCAGGGCTCCTGCACCGCCGCCGAGGGCCAGGACGACCATGAGCGCGCGGATGTATCGCACGGGGATGCCCAGGTGGAGACTCAGTCCCGCGCAGACGCCGGCGATGCGGGCGGGGCGGCGCATACGGGCGGCCTCGACGGACAGGTCGGCCGGTGCCGGCCCCAGCTGGTGGGGCAGGCGGCGCAGAGGGGGGCGTCGCCGCAGCTGGCGCGGGGGGCTCCAGGAGTACGCGGGCCCGCCGGCGGTCGGCCCGGGCTGCGTACCCCGCTGCTGAGCTGTCGTCATGGCACCATCGTGGCACGTCGGGGTCGCCGATCCGATGGTCCCCCGGGGGATTGGGGGGACAATCCGGGATCATTCAGGGGTTCCCCTGATCGTGCCGCAGGCCACGGACGCGAAGAATTGTTGACATGAACGACAAGCCCGCCTCCCCGTCTGACGGTGGTTCCCCCACCGGTTCCGATTCCTCTGACTCCTCCGCATCCTTCCCCTCTTCCAACACACAGGATGCTGACGGCGCCCAGCGCGATTCCCGGCAGAGTCCGCCGTACGGCTCGCAGCCGGGCCCCGAGCCCTCCTTCCAGCAGTACGGCGGCCCCCAGCCCGGGCCTCAGGGCGGTTCGACTCACCGCTTCTTCGACTCCCTGCGCGGCTCGGGCCTCATGCGCACCAACGAGCGCTGGATCGCGGGCGTGGCCGGTGGCGTGGCCCACCGCTTTGACCTGGACCCCACCCTGGTGCGTTGCGTGTGGGTGGTGCTCTCGCTCTTCGCCGGTGTCGGGCTGGTCCTTTACGGCCTGGCCTGGGCCCTCCTGCCCGAGGAGTCCGATGGTCGCATCCATCTGGAGGAGGCCCTCTCCGGCCGTTTCAACGCGGGCCTGGCGGGCGCCATCGGGATGACGATCATCGGTATGTCGACATTCGGTAGCGGTTTCATCCCCAACTGGTACGTCCATGAGGCGGGCACCGCGGGGATCGCCGCCGCCCTGTGGCCCCTGTTCTGGTTGGGGCTGATCGTCCTGGCCATCGTCTTCCTCATCCGCAGCGCCCAGAACCGGAGCGCGAACCGGAAGGCCGCTCGAGGCCATCGGGGACCCCAGCCCTGGCAGACCTACCCTGCCGGCGCCGCGCAGGCACCGGGGAGCCGCCCCGGCAGCCAGGCCGGTCCGGCGGGTCAGGCCGGGGGCTTCACCCCGGCGGCGGGCTCCGCATCGGCCTGGGACTCCTCGACGCCCGGCTCCGGCGCCCCGGCCTTCAACCAGCCGGCCGGCGGCCCGAGCTGGCAGAGCCGCTCCTACCGGCAGTACCCGTCCTACCAGCAGCCGCCCGTACCGACCCGCCCGGCGCGGCGCCCGCGCCGTCCCGGCCCCGGCTCCTCGCTGTCGCTGGCGGTCCTGGGCCTGGGACTCCTGACCGCGGCGGGCGTCTGGTACGCGACGGCGACCCACCACCTGGGTCTGCTCCAGGGCCAGTTCATCCTCATCGGCATCCTGGTCGCCCTCCTGGGAGCGGGCATCGTCGTCAGTGGCCTGCGTCGTCGGCACGGAGGATGGATGACGGTGCTGGGCTGGCCGGTCCTGTTCGTCGTTGCGATCCCCGCTCTGGCCACCGCCTCGATCGTCCCCACGAGCCTGGCCCGCATGCCCTTCGAGACCCTCAGGAACGCGACCACCGCCTCCTCAAGCACGGTGACCTGGCAGGAGCTGACGGCGTCGGCCAGCGGTGGCAGCGTCACCCGCAACAAGGACATTGGTGACCTCACCCTGGATCTGCGCGGCATGCCCGCCACGGAGGCCGGCAAGCTCTCCACCATCACCGCCCACCTCGACGTCGGGACCCTCCGCATCAAGACCGACACCGACCAGCGGGTGGAGGTCAGGACCGACGTCGACATGGGAGCGATCGACTCACAAGTCGCCCGGGCCTGGACCGTCAACGGCCGCCAGATGGATCAGGACGACGACGGCCCACGCACCTATGACGTGACTGGCAAGACCATCCCCGCTTACAGCAGCTCCAGCGGCGGCCTGAACATCAAACGCACCCTGGCCTCCCCCAACAGCGATGACGGGCGGCCGCGGATCACCATCAACGCCTCGGTGGACACCGGGACGATCAACATCGAGGAGCGCAGCAACACCGTCTCCTGGTACGGCAACGTCGAGGAGCCCGTGTGGATCGTCAGCATGTGGTTCGACGAGAAGGGCGATGCCCACGGCGACGACCTGCCGGTTCCGGGTATGAACCACCAGGCCATCACAGCCAAGGACGCTGAGACCTGCATCCGCACGGCCCACGAGAGCGTGGACGAGGGCGACCGCAGCGAGGGCGCCGGCTGGGACAACCTGTCCGACCTGACTTCCAAGGAGCGCGCCTCCTACGACTCTTGCGTGCAAAGGACCCTGTCTGGGCAGGGCGCCGCGCAGCCCAGTGCGAGCCCGAGTCCCTCCGGATCAGCAACACCGACACCGTCCCCGACTCCCACCAAGCAGTCCGCCACGGCCAGTCCAACAGCCGGCTGATCGCGCCGGCACACCGGCCTCAGCCACCAGAACTCTTCCCCGGCACGTCCCGGGCCCACCCAAGGAGACTCTCATGAACAGCACCTCTTCCACGACGTCGCCCGACGACGTCGGCAGCACCAGCACCGAGGCGACCGGCGAGGACGCCACCAGGCCCTTCCCGGCCGCCGGAGACACCCAGCCGTTAACCCCACCGGCGACCCAGCCCGCGGCGGAGCCAGCAGCTGAGCCGGAGACTCAGCCGGTCACCATGCCACTGCCCGCCTCTCAGGACGCCGGCGCGGAGAATGCCTCCGCGGGCTCGCCGCCCACGTCGTCGTCGAGTCCGGTGTGGAGCGCCGGGACGGTCACTGACCGGGACCGCCCGCAGGCACCCCAGGACATCAAGGGCTCGACTCTCCTGTGGGGGGCCTTCCTGCTCCTGGTGGGTGGGCTGCTCATCGCGGCGGGCCTGGGGCTGCGCTTCGACTTCACGACGACGGCCATCGCCTGCCTGGCGGGCCTAGGAGGTCTGCTCGTGGTCGTCGCTCTCATCCCCAAGGGGCGCCGCAGCAGCAAGAAGTCCTGATCCGCATTCACCACATATTCGCCACATCGAGCCGCGAGGACGCACCTCAGGGCCCGCCGACTGCACCTCCATGGTGAGTCCGCGAGCATCACCGTGCGTCCTCGCGGCGTACTATTCGAAGAGAACTCACCGGGACCGAGAACCTCCACCACTGCGACGGATGACGAGGGACATCGATGGTTGAGACAGCATGCTCCGTACTCATGAGCCTGATCCTGAGCGTGACCGGCATTCTGCTCGTAGTGTTGGGGCGCCGGATGGCGCAGCGCAGGCTTCCGCCGAACTCGTGGGCGGGAGTGCGCAACGAGATCGCGCTGCGCTCGGAGGAGAACTGGTACACGATGCAGGCCCGGTGCGCGGCGGCAACTATGGGACTGGGCGTGGTCCTCCTCGACTCGGCTGTCCTCTTCGCCATTCAGGCGGTCCTGCATGACACGATCTCGATCCTGGTCCCCATGGCCATCATGCTGGTTCAGACGGCTGCCGGTATCGCGTTCCTTCACGTTCAGGCCCGCAGGTGCGCCGCGGAGCTGACGTAGAGCGCATAGGTCGGCTCCCCCACTCAGCGACGTTGGTGAGGGAGCCGGTCGGGGGTGGTCGGAGCCGGTCGGAGTCCGGGGCGAGTGCTCAGCCCTGGTAGACGATCTTGGCCTTGACGTCGTCGACGGCCTCCTCGCCCAGGTAGTGGCGCACGATCTCCAGCCCGAAGTCGATGGCGGTACCCATGCCGCGGGAGGTGATGACGGGGCCGTCGGCCACAACGGCGGCCTGGCTGACCTGCGCACCGTGCTCGGCGAGCACACTCATGAAGCCGGGGTTCGACGTCGCCTGGCGGCCCTCGAGCAGGCCCAGCTCGGCCAGGATCGAGGGGGCGGCGCAGATGGCGGCCACGGGCCGGCCGGCGCGCACCCGCTCGGTGACCGCGGCCATGAGGGGATCGATGGCCTTGAGGTTGGGGGTGCCGGGAATGCCACCGGGCAGGACGAGCATGTCGTAGTCATCCAGGTTCGCCTCGGACAGGGCGAGGTCGCAGGTGACGACGATGTTGTGGGAGGAGACGACGGCCGGCTCGGGGGTCACGGAGATCATCGTCGTGGGGATGCCGGCGCGGAAGAGGATGTCCACGGTCGCCAGCGCCTCGACCTCCTCCAGCCCGGGGGCGATGAACACGGCGACGGCCTTGTCGGTCCTCTGGTCGGTGGGCGCGTGGAAAGCGGGCATGTCTCCTCCAGGAAGGTCGGCTCAGGTCAGTGCGGCTGGCGCCACCACCCTACGCGCCCGTGACGCCGGGCGTGAAGGACACCGCAGCTCCCCGGCCCTTGGGGCGATCCTCAGCGCTGGCGCAGGAGGTGCTGCTCGGCGCTGTCCAGGATCGGCCGGGCCGCCTCGGGGGCGTAGACGCTCAGGCCGCCGTCGGAGACGGGCAGTTCCACGTTGCCGTCGTCGGCAATGGTGACCAGCTCGTGCCCGCCCAGGACGCAGATCCACTGCTCGCCGGCGTGCCGCGCCCCGACATGGAGACGCTTGGTGGCGGCCCTGCGGTCGGACAGGACGACGGCGAGCCCGGAGCCGGGGTGGGCCTCGTCGCCCTCGCGCGCGAAGCCGACGACGTCGGGGTCGTCGAGAGCATCGTGCTGGGGGCCGTGGGCCAGGGCGCGTCGCATGGTCATGAGCAGCGGCAGCTCGGTGACGGCCGGCAGGTCGCCGGTCTCGGGGGTGCCGAACAGGTCGCCCCAGAAGACGCAGGGGGTTCCAGCCTCGCACAGCAGGATGAGGGCGTAGGCCGAGGGCTTGAACCAGGACTCGATGGTGGAGGCCAGGGACTGGCCCGGCTGGGTGTCATGGTTCTCCACGAAGGTCACGGCGCGAGTGGGGTCGGCGGCCACGAGAGTGCCCTCGAAGAGGCGGGTCAGGTCGACGTCGCCGTTGGAGGTGGAGGCGGCGTGCAGGTGGAAGTGGAGGGGGACGTCGAACAGGCTCATGAAGGGCACGGCCTCCAGGTAGCCCTCCAGCTCGGCGACGTCGCGGGACCAGTACTCGCCCACGGCCGGCAGGGTGCGGCCGGTGGCGCGGCGCAGCTCAGGCAGCCAACGGGCGAAGAAGTCGGCGCCGACATGCTTGAGGGCGTCCAGGCGCAGGCCGTCGACGCCGGTGGTCTCCACGTACCAGCGCCCCCAGCGGTCCATCTCGGCGCTGACGGCGGGGTCGATGACGTGGACGTCCGAACCCATGAGGTAGTCGTAGTTGCCGAGCTCGTCGTTGACGTTCTCGTTCCACTGCTTGCCCTCGAAGAGCCAGACGCCCTGCTGGTGGCGGGCCTCATCCCAGTCGGTGCCGTGGAAGCAGGTCCAGTCCCAGGTGAAGTCCGAGTGGGCGCCGGCGCGCCCCGGGAAGGTGTAGCGGGTCCAGGCGGTGATCTCCTCGGCCTCACCGATGGTGCGCGTGCGGTCGTGGGGGTCGACGGGCGTGGCGCGCACGACCTCGGTGGTGTCCCCGCCCATGCGGTGGTTGAGGACGATGTCCGCCACGACGCTGATTCCGGCCGCGTGCAGGGCCTCGATGGCGGCGAGGTAGTCCTCCTTGGTGCCGTACTTGGTGGGGACGGTGCCCTTCTGGTCGAACTCGCCCAGGTCGTAGGTGTCGTAGACGCCGTAGCCGACGTCCTCCACGCCGGCCTGTCCCTTGTAGGCGGGCGGCAGCCACACCGAGCTCACTCCGCAGTCGGCCAGGAGGGCGGCGTTGTCCGCCAGGAGGCGCCAGTGGGTGGAGTCGGCGGGAAGGTCCCAGGCGAAGGCCTGGAGCAGGAGGGGGTTGACGACGTCGTCCGGATTGGCGGGGCTGGGCTGGGCGTGGTTCTCGGTCACGGTTCCGATGCTGCCAGTCCTCCCCCGCGGGCGGGGACATTTCTGTGCGGCCGGGGGCGTTCGACGCCGTCGGGGACCGGATTCCTGTCCCCCTACGCGCAGCTCGTCCCCGGCCGGGAGAAAGTGCACCCCCACGCGCAGGATGTCCCCGGCCGAAGGAAGGATGCGATGTGGACAGTGCGGATGGGCGGCCTCATAATGGTGGGGAGCCACCCGGGTGCTAGCCGGGCGACTCCCCTCGCAAGGGAACGGCCTAGCCGATCCACGTGCTGAGGGCATCCACAAGGACACCGACGGCCCGGATCAGGCGAGCGACAGCGGTCAAGACTTCGCTCACCTTCCGGGCCGTTACCTTGCCCTTGCGGACTTCTGCGCGTCGTCCTGTCGGCTTGGACACGGCCCTCATCTCCTCCCGGCTCCTTCCTCCCCGGCAAGGACATGACTGTTCCGGGAGAAGATGCCATGGGAGGCATCACCCATCATGCCAACGGGCGCCAGCAGCCCTTCTCGGACTCCACAACACGGGGATTCCGCGGCAAGACAGTCGCCCTTGTGGACACCGGCGTCGTCGGTACCCATCCCGTGCCTTTCAGTCGCCAACACGCGGTGACGGCCGGGGGCATTCCACGCGGCCGGGGACGTTCGACGCCGTCGGGGACCGGATTCCTGTCCCCCTACGCGCAGCTTGTCCCCGGCCGGGAAAAAGTGCACCCCCACGGGCAGGATGTCCCCGGCCGAGGGAAGGATGCGATGTGGACAGTGCGGAACGGCGCGCTCGCGACTCGCGAGTGGTCAGGTTGGCGCGAACAGGGCGGCGACGTCGTCGAGCTGTGCGGCGATCTCGGTGAAGTCCTGGTCCAGGTCGAGGGTGCGCACGTGGAAGCGGTGCCCGGTCTCGATCCAGGTCTCGCGCATCGGCGGATCGACGGCGGTCTGGGCATAGAGCAGCATGCCGGCAACCTCACGCCCGGACTGCCGGGGGTCGCTGGCCTCGTGCATGACGTAGCTGTAGATCTGGTTGCGGTTGGCCGGGGACAGGATCGACCTGTCGTAGCGGGAGCCGAGGATGCGCCCGTAGCACTTGGTGTCGATGATGAGGGTCCGCTCCGGCCCGGTCAGGACAATATCGGTGTGCAGCCCCGGGAGGAAGACCGGGGCGTCCTCGATGCCGCCGCTCACCCAGGGAGCACCGGGGCGCAAGTGGGGGTGGTGGCGGCGGAAGTAGGCCAGGACGAAGCGCTCGTACAGGGCGCTCAGCTCCTGGGGGTCGAGGAAGTCGGCGAGGCTGACTGCGCCGTCTGCGCCGCTGAGCAGCCGCTCGTTCAGGACGAGTCGGCACACGCCCATGAGCAGCCGGTAGGAGCGGTGACCGCGGTGGAAGCGCAGGCTGTCCCAGTGCAGCTGGCGCAGGTCCCCAGCGCTCATCACCTCGACGTCACCCATGACGAGCAGTGTGGACTTCAGGCGCTTCCGACGGGCCGGGGCGATGTCGCCGTGCAGGATCAGGCGCAGGGCGGCGGTCTTGAGGAGCCGGTTCATGAGGGTGTTCTCGGTGCGCTCGTCGTAGCCGCAGCGCACCAGGCTCCTGCGACGCGCCCTCAGGCGCATCGTGGCGGCCGGGTCGATGCGTCCCCGCACCACCGTCAGGTCCTCGCTGAAGGGCTGATAGTCCCGCTCGAAACCGCGTCGGCGCTGGTTGTCCAGCCCACCGGCCAGGATGGCGGCGAGCATGTCGTGGACATGCTCGAAGTCCTCGGCCGCCAGGCGCCGATGCTCGCCAGTATCCAGCGCCTTGAAGGCGTAGGCGAGCATGTAGTAGATGTTCCTGAGCAGGACGGTACTGGGACCACGCTGGTGCGGTCGGCCGGGAGCCCCGTCCCGCGCCCAGCCAGGCAGGGCGGCTGTCATACCAGGACGCTCTCCAACTCGTGAATGCTCTCATCCATCGCTGCGGGATTGTCGAACCAGTACTCACGCACCAGTGGCTCCAGCTCGTAGCGCACCACCGAGGTCACATCAGCATCCGTGCCCACAGGGTTCTCAGGGCCGGCCGCAGGCAGGCACAGGTAGGAGTGTCCGATCTGGAACCCCGGCCCGAGGGCCTCGTCCTCGGCGATCCGCTGGTTGAGGCGGCGTACGACGTCGACCAGCGCCTCCAGCCTCGCGCTGCCCACGGCCTCAACGTGCCTGAGGAACCCGGGGTGGTCGAGGGCTGGCCTCATCTCGAAGAAGGCGAAACGGCGCCGTAGCGCGTAGTCGATGAGGGCCAGTCCCCGGTCGGCAGTGTTCATCATGCCGATGATGTGGAGCCGCTTCGGGACGGACAGCAGCTCCCCGGACACGGGCAGGCGCAGCGTCTCCCCACGGTGCTCGGCCTCGATGAGCATGAGCAGCTCGCCGAAGGCCTTGGAGATGTTGGCCCGGTTGATCTCGTCGATGATGAACACGTAGTCCCGTCCCGGGTCGGCGGCGGCACGCCGGCAGAACCTGGCGAAGACGCCCTCGGCGGCCGCGAACCCGCCCTCGACCGTAGGGCGCAGCCCGACGACGACATCCTCATAGGCGGTCGACTGGTGGAACTGCACCACCTCCACCCGCGAGTCATCCGTCTGTCCCATGAGAGCGTAGGCCAGGCGCTTGGCCGCGAAGGTCTTCCCCGTGCCCGGAGCGCCCTGGAGGATGAGGTTCTTCTTGCGGCGCAGTAGCCCGAGCATCTGCTCCAGGTCCTCGGGCCTGAGAAAGACCTCGTCCAGGAAGTCGGCACTGGTGTAATGCTCATCCGCCTCATCGAGATCGTTGTTCCCGGACCGCTCGTCCACGGACGAGGGAGAGTGCGAGTCCTCGATTCCGATCAGTGCGTTAAGCTGGTCCGGTGTGTACTTCGTGTTCTCTGTGAGGCGTTGCAGCATCAGTCTGCCGATCCGCTGCTCGAGCGGCCAGGAACCGACATACGTCCACTCGATGTCGCGCACGCAGCGGTAGGCGGGCCGGGCGCCGTCGTAACGGAACTGCGAGCGGACGATGCCGCGCCCGATGATCTCGGTGGGACTGCGCCGGGCATAGACGACGTCGCCGGGACGCATCGTGCGGGTGATGTCCCGGATCATGCCCGCCGCGCCTGTCGGCCTGCCTCCCCAGTCCCCGTAGCCGGCCTCCAGCGCCTCGATGACGGCTTCCTCGTTCGGGTAGCTGGTGGGGTCGCCGATCCGATCCCAGTTGAGCGCCATGATCCCGGCCGTTCGAAACTCCTCCCACTTCCCGGCGCCCTCGCCCGGGACGTAGAGCCAGTAGCCGCGCTCCTGCTCCTCGGCCGTCTGAGCATCCTTATCCGACGCCGTCATCGGCTCACTCATGATTCCTCCTCGTCGCCCGTGCCCGCAGCGCTGCGGGCACGTCCAGGGGGAATAGTAGTGCCGGCTCACCCCATCGGTACCAGCCGGGTACGTGCACCTCCGGGTCTGGACATCCGATGCCGTCGGGGACATTCCACACGGCCGGGTGCGTGTCCTTCCGGCCGGGGACGTTTCCGTGCGGCCGGGGGCGTTCGACGCCGTCGGGGACCGGATTCCTGTCCCCCAACGCGCAGGGTGTCCCCGACCGGGAGGGAATGCACCCCCGCGCGCAGGATGTCCCCGTCGAGATCGGCCGCCCAGTCCTCGTGTCGGTCCAGTGCCGACCAGTGCCAGGCCAGCGCCGGTCCAGCGCAGATCAGTGCCAGACCGGCACCAGCCAGGTCCTTACCCAACGCCCGGCCCAGCACCGGCCCAGCGTCCATCCAGCGCTCAGGCCGGCTCCCGCAGTACCACGATGCGCTCGGAGAGTCTGCCCACCAGCGGCAGCCGCGTCAGGGGCGCGAGCAGGGGGTGGTAGCGCGCGATGGTGCGGGTGAAGGGGACGTCGTGGAGCAGCGTGTAGCCGGGGGCCACCGTCCGGCGGAACTCGGCGGCGCTGGAGCATCCGTAGGTGTAGCGCGCACCTGCGTCCTCCACTGAGCGCTCCCGGCCGTACTTCTGGAACAGGCGGGGCATGACCTCGATGAGGACGGTCGCCCCGGGCAGGCGCGCAGCGATGATGTCCAGGAGCGCGCGCACCTCCTCCTGCTCGAGGTACATGCTCAGTCCCTCGATGATGACAAGCACGTCGCGGCTCATGTCCTCCAGCTGGTCGGGCCAGGAAGGGTCGAGGGCGGAGGCGGCAATGGTGCGGTGACGCTCGCCGCCCTCGAGCAGCCGGCGTCGCAGCGCGATGACGTCGGGCAGGTCGAGGTCGTACCAGGTGACGCGCTCATCGTCGAGGCGCTGGAAGCGGGTGTCGAGCCCACAGGCGATGTTGACCACCGTGCAGCCGGGGTGGGTGTCCAGGTACCCGGCCACGAGCGGATCGAGTGTGAGGGTGCGCAGCACGACGCCGTCGGCCATGAGCCGGTCCTGCTTGGCCATGGTGAAGTCGTAGTCGAGCCGGGAGACGAGCTCGACGGCGGCGGGGTCGGTGAAGCGCGGCCGCTCGGAGAGCGTGTGCTCAGCCCTGGCGTGGAGGGTCAACAGCATCGTCTTGCTGACACTGGTCAGGTCTGCTGTCTCGTGTGCGCTCACGCGGTCAATTCTGCGACGCCTGCGGCTCAAGGAACCACCCCTGTCAGAAAAACGGACTGCGCCGCCCGTTCCCGCTGTCCGCCGCGCGGCTCAGTCCTCTCAGTCCTCCTCGAGGACCCCGTTCCAGGCCAGGAAGCCGATCGTGCGGCGCATGGCCTCCTCCCAGTTGGCGTCGCCGAAGCCGTGGGCGGCGCCGGGGATGGTGACGAGCTCTGCGTCGGGGGTGGCGCTCGCGGCGGCTCGGGAGACCTCGATGGGCACGGCGCGGTCCTGGTCCCCGTGGACGATGAGGACGGGGCGGCGGTAGGTGGCCAGCTCGGCCCCGACCTCCAGGTTCCAGCCGTCGACGGCGTAGGCGCGCCCCAGGCGGGTGCCCGCCCAGTCGAACTCCTCGGGCACGGCCGCCAGCGTGCGGAAGGCGGTGCGCAGGTTCTCCCCCAGCCGCAGAGCCGGGTACCACAGGGCCAGGGCAGTGATCCGCTGCGGGTGACGGGCGGCCGCGAGTGCTGCGACCGCCCCACCCAGGCTCAGCCCGAACAGGGCGACCCGGGAGGCGTCGACCTCCGGCCAGGCGCAGGCGGCAGTGAGGACGGCTTCAAGGTCAGCCAGCTCGGTGAGGGCCGACATCGCGGTGGTCTCGCCCTGGCTGGCGCTGCCGCCGCCCCCGCGGAAGTCGAAGCAGATGGCCACGGCCCCGGCCGCGGCGAAGCGCCGGGCCATGGGGGCGACGCGGGTGTGGGAGCCCTCCATGCCATGGCAGCAGATGACCAGGGGCGCGGGGGTCGACGACGCCGTGCGCGGGACGTAGGCCAGTCCCCCGAGCCTCTGCCCCTGGACGGTGAGGGTGACCTGCCGTGAGAGGTAGGGCTGCGTCGTCACGTGTTCTCCTTGCTGTGCGGGGCCGGCAACGAGAACCGGCCCGGCGGCCATCGTAGACGGGCCGCGGGGCCGGTGAGGACGCGCAGCCTCAGCGGTAGGCCTCTGCGGAGGCGCTCTCGTCGTAGCGAGCCACGAGGACCAGGCCGGACAGGGCGTAGGGGCCTCCGATATAGGGCATGACCTGCACCAGGGCGGCGGCCACCTTCTGGCGGGAGGAGCCGGCCCGGATCGCCCCAGCCACATGCGGGCGCAGCTGGGTGGAGGCGCCGATGGCGGCGATGGCGACAAGGCTGATGAGCTCGCGCTGGGCGACGTCGAGGCCGCCGCGGGTGGCGAAGTCGCCGAAGGCGGAGGAGGTCAGCAGATGGGGTACGAACTCGTCGAAGGGCTCGGGCAGGGCGGAGAAGACCTCCTTGACTTCGTTACCGTACAGCGGGGCTTGGATGACGGCGCCGGCCTGCTCGCGGGCGCTGGGGTCGGTGGCATCCACGGTGCCGGCGTTCTCCAGGGGCAGAGAGATGCCATTGGCCTCGAAGACCCCGTTGGCGATGTCGATGGCGTTGAGGGTCTTGGGGAAGCCGATGTAGGGGGCGCACTGATAGATGGTCTCGCGCAGCTGGAGCGGGCTGGCTCCGATGTTGAGGGCGGCTCCCACGTGGGCCTGCAGCTGTGGGAGGGTCTGCATGGCGGTCAGGGCGGTGATGGTGAGCAGCTCGCGCTCGACGTCGGTGAGGACACCCGTGGAGAAGGCCTCGTCGAAGATCCCGTTCTGGAGGATGTCGAACAGCTCGGGGTCCGTGGGGTGGGGCTGGGGCTCCACCCCGAACAGCCTGGTGAAGGTCTCACGTGCTTGAGGTGTCAGCGCCATGGAGGGGCTCCTTATTCAGTGCGGGCGGCTCAACCCGAGCATGTCACGTCCACCGCCCGAACGATAGGTTCTTTCACTCACCCCCATCGGCTTTCGACGCGCCGTGCCCACGGATGCCGACTGCACCGATCCCGCCCGGCTCCTCGCCGGAGCGCCGGCCGGCCTCAACACCCGCGAGCAGTCACTGCTCGGAGCCTGCGAGTCTCCAGGCCGCACGGATGACGCGAGCGGCCTGCTTCTCGAGCTCGCTCCGCGTCAGGAACGCGCCCCCGTCTTCCGGCGCGGTCCGGTCACCCGCCCCATGGCCTGCACTCCCCCGCTCCAGGGCCACCAGTAGATCCTCCCGGTCCGCCTCACCTCCGGGCATGAAGAGCTCGTTGCCTGCCTTGATGGTGGCGGCCGCAGAGGCACGCGGGTGCTTCATGTCGCTGTGGGTCATGCCGTCGACGACCCAGTCAGTCATGACCAGTCCATCGAAGCCCCACTCCCGGCGCAGAATCACCTCGAGCAGCTGGGCCGACTCGGAGGTGTGGACGCCGTTGATGAGGTTGTAGGAGGTCATGACGGCGGCGGGGCGGGCCTGGCGCACGCAGATCTCGAAGGCGCGCAGGTAGAGGTCGCGCAGGGCTCTGGGGCTGACCCGGCTGTTGGAGTTGAGGCGGTTGGTCTCCTGGTTGTTGCAGGCCAGGTGCTTGATGGTGACGCCCCGCCCCGGGTGGGACTGGACCCCGCGGGTGATGGCGGCGGCGAGGCGTCCGGCCAGCAGCGGGTCCTCGGAGAGGTACTCGAAGTTGCGTCCGCACAGGACGCTGCGGTGCAGGTTGAAGGCGGGGGCGAGCCAGAGGTGGATGCCGAAGCGCTCCATCTCGGCCCCGACGACGTCGCCGAGCCGCTCGGCCAGCGCCGGGTTCCAGGACTGGGCGAGCGCGGTGCCGATGGGAATGGCGGTGGTGTACTGCTCGCGGATCTCGGTGAGTTCGCGGGGCTGTGGCTCATCGGCGATGCCGAGGGCCTCACGTCCGGCGTCGTCCATGAGCTCGAGGAAGGTGGCGGGCAGGCTGGAGTCGCCCAGGGAGAAGGGGCCCTCGGCGTCGACGCCGTAGGTGGGGGCCAGGCGCAAGCCGGCGGGCCCGTCGGCCATGATGATGCTGGGCAGGCCGGGGATCCGGGTGGTGGTCTGGCCCGCCGCGCCGACGACGGTGGTGGAGGCGGCCCCGACGATGGAGCCGGACTCCTCGCCGCGGCGGTAGTCGCCCAGGACGGTGTAGATGAGCTCGTCGTCGGACAACTCCTGGGCCAGGGCGAGGGCCTCACTGAGGTCCTCCGGCACGGAACCCTCATCGGTCTCGGCGTGGTCCGGCAGACGCAGGTCGGCCGGGTTGACGGTGAGCACCGGCAGGCCGGCCGGGATGTCGAAGGACGCCGGAGCCTCGGGCTTCCAGTCGGTGAAGCCGGGCTCCCCCAGGTCACCGGCCAGATGTCGCACGGTTGCATCCTGGGAGAGCTCGACGACGGCGACGGGGCTCAGCTGCCGGCTGGAGGTCCCCGCCCGCAACAGGTAGCGGCCGGCCTCCAGGATCGTGGCATGGGAAGCCTCGTCGTAGGAGGCCAGGTCAGTCAGGTCGACGTCGACGGTGATCCGTGCCGTGGCGCCGGGGGCGATCTCGTTGGTCTTGGTGAAGCCGGCCAGCGCCTGGAGGGGCTGGTCGAGGCGTCCGGCCGGCACGCTGGCGTAGACCTGAATGATCTCCTTGCCCGGGTAGCCGCCGGTGTTGGTGACGTCGACGTCGATGCTCACGCGGGCGCCGTCGAGGCTCGCCTGGCGGGTCTGGACGTCGAAGGTCGTGTAGCCCAGGCCGAATCCGAAGGGGAGGAGCGGTTCCTTGCCGGTCGAGTCGTAGAAGCGGTAGCCGACGTAGATGCCCTCGCGGTAGTGGGTGTCGTCCGGGTCGCCGAAGTCGCCGATCTGGTCGTCCTCGTCCCAGGCGGCCCAGGTGGTGGCGAGCTTCCCGGAGGGGTAGGTCCGCCCCAGGAGGACGTCGGCGAAGGCGTCGCCGACGGTCGCGCCAAGCTGGGAGAGCAGGAGAATGTTGGCAACGTCGTCGAGCGGCCTGAGGTCGACGACGCCGCCCACGTTGAGCACGAGGAGGAAGCGCTCGAAGCGCTCGTTGAGGGCGAGGATGTCACGGATCTCTGTGTTGGTGAGACTGAGGTCTCCGGCCTCGGGGGTGCGGTCGCTGCCTTCCCCGGAGGTTCGGGACAGGACGTAGACGGCCGCGTGCGGGTCTGTACCGGCCGGGATATCGAGGGGGATCGCGTACTCCGGCTCGGGCATGACCGAGCCCATGCCGACCATGATGGCGGGGAGGCCGCGCTCGGCGGCCTCGGCCCTGATGTCGGCGATGAAGTCCTCATGGGCCCGCAGACGGATACGGTCGTAGGCCTCCAGCCAGGGCCGGGTGACGATGGTGAAGCCGGCTGCTTCCAGGCCCTCCTCGATGGTGGTGACGTGGCGGGAGTTGACGTCTCCGCTGCCGGTTCCGCCCTTGACGGTGTGCCGCGCACCGGAGCCGAACAGGGCGATCTCGCCCGGCTCGGTCAGAGGGAAGGCGCCATTGGAGCGCAGCAGCACCATGCACTCAGGGGCGAGAGCGCGGACGGCGGCCAGGTGGTCGGTCTCGTAGGCTTCCATATCGCAATCTCCTCTTGTCATGCCGACGGCAGCGCCACGTGCCGGCCTCCGCACTGAGTGAACGATCTGGATTCACCCCATCATCGCGGCGTTCTGATGCCTACGATAACGGAGCAGACACGGATCCGGAGATGTTGTCGGAGAGCGCTCGGGGCCCTGCGGAGTGGAGGAATCATGAAGGCACCCAAAAGACTCAGCGGGAGCAGGATCGCCGTCGGCGTGGCCAGCGTCGGCCTGACGGTAGGGGCCTTCAGCCTGTACTCCCGCAAGCGCTATGGCCGCTCAGCCGCGGCGAGCCTGGCGGAGTACGGCACCCGGCCGGCCAAGGCGCTGGCGGCCCGCATTCCGATGACCGAGCGGATCGCGCGTCTGGCCGACCGCCCCGAGCCTGCCCGCACCGTCACCTTCCCGGCCTGGGGGCGCTTCTTCTACGACCTGGAGCGGCGCGAGGACTCCGGCATGCCGGTCTATCACGTCCGCCCGCGGACGCCGTCGAATACCGTCATCGTCCATCTTCACGGCGGCGGCTACATCGCGACGGCGGTCTCGGCGCACGCCTGGCTGCTCGACCATCTGGCCCGCAGGACGGGGGCCGACGTCGTCATGCCGCTCTACCCGCTGACGCCCCACCACACCTGGCAGGAGGCGCACCGGCTGGTGCTGGACCTCTATCGGCGCACGGTCGCGGAGAACCCGGGTAAGCGGATCATCCTCATGGGGGACAGCGCGGGCGGGGGCCTGGCGGCGGTCATCGCCCTTTCCCTGGCCGAGGCCGGCGACACCCAGCCCGACGAGCTCGTTCTCATCTCGCCCTGGGTCGACATCACCAACACCAACCCGGATATCGCCGACTACGTCGACGCCGACCCGCTCATGGTTCCCGAGCCTCTCGCCGAGATCGGTCGCTCCTGGGCAGGCGATACCCCATTGACCGATTGGCACCTCTCACCCATCTACGGCGACCTGTCGGGCCTGAAGAAGGTGACGACCTTCGTGGGGACAAGGGAGATCTTCTTGCCGGACAATGCGCTCTTCCATGCCAAGCTCCTGGAGGCGGGCGTTGACTCGACGCTGCACGTCGGCGAGAACCTCAACCACGCCTATCCGATGTTCCCCACTCCCGAGGGCCGCCGGGCACGCCGCGACCTCGTCCGCCTCGTCACCGGCGAGCTCGCCTGACCCATCCATGCCCCCTCATAACCGCCGCTGGCGGTAAAAAGTACGGCGGCAATCGTCGTCACATGACAGTGCGGCGATCAGGGACTCAACGCCTTGAGAGGGAAGGTCACAGCGCCATCGGGAAGCATCATCGTGGGACCATCCGCAGTAACAACAGCCCTGAACTGTGGGAGAGGCGTCCGCGCCGTGTCGACATTTCCCACGAACGCCGCCAACGAGGACTGAGCCGCAGGAATCTGCCTCTGTCCTAGCTTGACCTCGAAGGCGGCCCACCGTCCGTCATCGAGCTCGACAACAACGTCCGCCTCTCTGCCTGACTTATCCCGGAAATGATAGATGCGACCACCCAGTACCTCAGCGAAGACCCTCAGGTGCTGCACCACCAACGACTCGAACCATAACCCGGCAGTCTCCAGATCCTGCATCAAACGCTCCGGCGAGGTCGCGGTCACTGCCGCAGCCAGCGCGGGATCAACGAAGTGCAGTTTCGACGACGTCCGCACCGCATAGCGAGACCTCACATGAGGAGCCCAGGCCGGCTGCTCCTCGACGACGAACAGGCGCTTGAGGGCGTTCACGTAAGCAATCGCCGTCTCTCCGGACAACGATTGTCCGGAGACATCCTTCGCGATGGTGGCGAAAGAGGCTTCCGTCGAAATATGCCGGGCGAGAGACCGTATGAGGGCACGCATCCTCAAGGGGTCCCGGCGCGGCTCACCATCGAGACGGCCGATGTCGATACTGATGATGTCGTCGATATAGTCCCGCAGATGACGTTGTGCCTGAGAAGTCGTCAGATCACGATCCCCGGGCCACCCTCCGTGGACCAGCTCGTCAAGGACCTCGGCCACGCTTGTTCCCGAGACCAGCACAGGTTCGGGAGCCTGACCATCGAACAGTCCCGCAAGCGAGACGCTTCCATCGCCGAGACCGCGCTCAAACAGGGTCATCGGACGCATACGGATTCGTGATACCCGATGTGCGCCTGAGTGGCGGGCAGCATCCTCAACCGGGACGGAGGATCCGGTCAGGAGGAACTGACCCGGACGCTGACGTGAGTCGATCTCTCGACGCACCAGATTCCACAAGGAGGGCTCGATCTGCCACTCATCAATAAGACGCGGGGCCTCCCCGGCCAGAATCAGGGACGGATCGACCTCCAGGGCCGCGCGCAGCTGCGGCAGCCCTGAGTCGAGGGCCACCTCGGAGGAGGCGTGCCGGCGACCGGTCATGGTCTTGCCACAGGCCCGCACTCCCTCGAGGAGGACGCCTCCCGAGTAGCCGAGCGAGTCCTGGACGACGTGGTCGACAACCCGCGGCAGATAGCCGTTCTGACCCACCAGTTCTTCAGCCTCTCTTGCAGGATCCGGCCTCGATCCGGATGTTGGCGCCATTCTAATCCCCCATGTGGTGCCCATCCAGTCCGGCATGTGGCGCCGTTTCGATCCGGCATGTGGCGTTTACTGACCAGGTGAACACGAACTGGCTCGCTCACCGGAGACACGTCACCGACGGTGAAGAACTCATCCAGGTCAAGACCGCGCGTCTTGGCCCGTCTCACCCGGCCTGTGCGGAGCGGTAGTACATGACCGCGACCTGGGTGCGGTTGCGCAGGCCGAGCTTGGCCAGGATCGCGCTGATGTGGTTGCGCACCGTGCCCTCGCTCATGAACAGCCGCGTCGCGGCCTCGGCGTTGTCCAGTCCCTCGGCCACGGCCTCGACGACCTCGTACTCGCGGTCGGTCAGGGCCGCGAAAGCCGTGCTCCGCAGGTCCTTGGCGGAAGCCGCCGGGCCCTCCTCGGCCGGCCCCCGCCCTCCGGCGGGTCCGCCGAGGCCCATGGTGGTGCTGCGTTCGAGCACCTCCCCCTCCAGGACGCAGACCCCGGCCATGACGGAGCGCAGCGCCGGGGCGACCTGGGCGACGTCCTGCTTGATGAGGTAGCCGCGCGCCCCCATCCTGAGGGCCCGCACGATGTACTCGTCGTCGGAGAAGGTGGTCAGGAAGACGATGCGCGCCCCGGCGTCCTCGGCCAGGATCCGCTCGGCCGCACTGAGCCCGTCCCCGCCGGGCATCTGGATGTCCATGAGGAGGATGTCGGGGGTCAGCTCCCGGTAGCGCTCGGTGGCCTCGGGCCCTGAGCAGCCCAGGCCGACGACCTCGACGTCGTCCTCGACCGACAGGATCGTGGACAGGGACTGGGCGACGAGTGCGTCGTCGTCGACGATGAGGACTCTCATGATGCTCCTTGTGTGCCTTGTCCGTCCTTGGGAATCGTGGCGAAGACCGTGAACCGTGGCCGCGAGGTGATCCGCACCCGGCCGCCCAGGGCCTCGACCCGCTCCGTCATGGAGCGCAGGCCCAGGCCCGAGCCGCCGCGGCCAACGGCGACCGGCTCTCCCTCGGCGGGGACGATGCCGTCATTGTCAACAGTCACCTGCCAGAACGCAGGGTAGTCGGTGACGGCCACGCGGGCCGAGCGGGCCCCACCGTGGCGGGCGGCGTTGGTCAGGGCCTCGCGCACCACGGCGACGACGCAGCGCGCCACCGTCGCAGGCGGCTCGACCTCGGTGGAGCAGTCCACGCTCACCGAGTCGATGCCGCAGCGCGAGCCCAGCAGGTTGAGGGAGGTGGCCAGCTCCTCGCCGTCGTCGGACAGGGCGTGGACGGAGCGGCGCATGGAGTCCAGGGCCTCATCGAGGCCACCGTCCAGCGTGTCCAGGTCGGCGACGACATCGGGCTCCTCGCGGTGGACGACCTGGAGGGCCTTGACCTGCAGCAGGAGGCGGGTGAGGAGGTGGCCGACGCCGTCGTGGATCTCGCGGGCGATGCGGGTGCGCTCGGCCAGGGCGGCAGCGCGCAGCTCGTAGTCCTGGGCCTGAAGCAGCTGAGCGTTCGTGTCCTGCAGGGTGAGGACCTTCTCGCGCAGGTCGTCGCGCACCACGTGCAGGCTCCTCCGCGCCGCCTCCTCCTGGACGGTGCGCAGCGCCAGGAGGACCGCGAGCGCACAGAACACCAGGGCCAGGGCCAGCACGGGAGTGTCCCGAACCCGGGCGGCAACGGCGGCCACGAAGGGAATGCAGGCGGCTGCCGCCGCCATTCGCGCACGCCGGGTTCCGAGCGCACCGAGGCGGGCCAGGACGTAGACGACCAGCGGCGCCCCGGTCACGGAGTCCGTCGAGAGGGCTCCCACCAGGAGATAGGCGGCCGGCGCGGCGATCCCCCACTGTCGCTGGTCGGCGCTCATGCTCAGGCCGGCGATGGTCACGGCCGCGATCAGCCAGATCACGGCCGCCGTCTTCACCTGCCCCACGAGCAGGACCAGCAGGAGGCAACCGCACAGCAGCACGCCCTTGTCGACCAGAACCTTCACCCCTCGATTATCGGTCGATGGCCGGCGCTCGTGGGCCCGGCATGCCGTTGGCGGACGCGCTGCGGCTTCTCAATGACAGAAGTCATGGGGGCCCGGCCGCAGTCATGACACCAGGCACTTCTGGCCGTCCTCGCGCCCCGGGACCATGGATGCCATGAGCCGGGGACCACCGGCGGAACAAAGGAAGGAGCCGAGATGGACGGCGAGGATGAGAACCACGAGGCGAGCTTGGCGGTGGAGGTCGACTCCCTGGTCAAGCGCTATGGGGAGCTGGTCGCGGTGGACGGACTGTCTCTGACGATCCCGCGCGGTCAGGTGCTGGGGCTGCTCGGCCCCAACGGCTCGGGCAAGACGACGACGATCAGCTGCATCCTTCAGCTGCTCACCTACGACAAGGGCTCGATCCGCGTCTTCGGTGAGCCGATGACGCCCACCTCCTACGGTCTCAAGCGTCGCATCGGCGTGGTGCCTCAGGATGTCGCCGTCTTCGATGAGCTCACGGTGGCGGAGAACGTCAACGCCTTCTGCGCCCTCTACGTGCGCGACCGCGCCGAGAGGCGCCGCCTGGTGGCCGAGGCGATCGCCTTCGTCGGCCTGGAGAAGTTCGTGAGGTTCAAGCCCAAGAAGCTCTCCGGCGGCCTGCTGCGACGCCTCAACATCGCCTGCGGCATCGCCCACGGCCCCGACCTCATCTTCCTCGATGAGCCCACAGTCGCCGTCGACCCGCAGAGCCGGGGCGCCATCCTCGAGGGCATCAAGCGTCTCAACGAGCGCGGTGCCACCGTCATCTACACGAGCCACTACATGGAGGAGGTGGAGCAGCTGTGCGACCGGATCGTCATTATGGACCGCGGCCGTCAGGTGGCCTCCGGTACCTCCGACGAGCTCAAGGCCATGATCGGCACCGGTGAGCGCATCCGGGTGGAGGTCGTCGACCCCGCCCCGCTGGGCGAGGAGGCCCTGGAGGGCCTGCGCCGCCTGGAGCATGTGCGCACGGCCGCCTACCTGGACGGTGAGGTGCTCATCGAGTGCTCCCCCGGGGCTCACAACCTCACCGATGTCATGAGGGCGCTGGATGCCGCGGGGGCGACCTGCGGCCGGGTGACCTCCGAGCCCCCGACCCTCAACGACGTCTTCCTGGAGATCACCGGGCGGGCCCTGCGAGACGAGGCGGCCTGAGATGTTGACCGTCTTCCTGTATCAAGTACTCAGGCTCTTGCGAGACCGGGTCCTGCTCGTGTGGACGCTCGGCTTCCCCGTCGTCCTGTCCCTCATCTTCATGGCGATGTTCTCCAACCTGGACAAGGTCTACGAGGCCACCCCCATGAGCTTCGGCGTCGTCCAGGACGAGGCCTACCGGGCCGCTCCGGGGCTGGACGCCGTCGTGGAGCGCATCTCCGCCGACGACGCCGATCATCACCTCATCACGAAGGTCACCCACTCCACGACCGCGCAGGCCGAGACCGCCGCGAAGCGGGGAGAGACCAACGGGTACCTCGCCGTCGAGGGCGACCAGCCCGTGCTGCACGTGACTCAGCAGGGCAACGAGGCCGAGACGACTCGGGTGCTGCGAGTAGTCATGGACTCCTACACCCAGAGGCGGGCCGAGTACGTGGCCCTGGCCAAGGCGGGGGCGGCTCCCGAGAAGCTGGCCGCGCTGGAGACCGATCAGGCCTTCACCCGCTCGATCTCGGTGACGCCCTCCCCGGTCAAGCCCCAGACCCACTACTACTTCGCGCTGCTGGCCTTCGCCTGCGGCATGGGGACGACCGTGGCCACGGTGGCCGTGAAGGGAATCATGGCCGTCTCACCGGTGGGCGCCCGGCAGACCCTGGCGGGCCTGCACCGCTGGAAGGTCCTGACGGCCACGCTCGCGGCCTCCTGGGTGTGCGTGTTCGTCTGCCTGCTCGTCGCTTTCGCCTTCATGGCCTCGGTCGTGGGTATGGACTTCGGGCCCCATGTGCTGCTGTGCCTCGTGGCGATCGGGGTGTGCAGCCTCATGGCGAGCGCGGTGGGCGCCGCCCTGGGGACGCTGGCCCGCCTGGAAATCGGGATGATCTCGGGCTTCACGTCTCTGCTGTCCTTGTTCACCGGCCTGTACGGGCCCGCATCCCAGTCCCTGGCCCGCTCCGTCGAGCAGCACGCACCGCTGCTGGCGCAGGCCAATCCCCTGTGGCAGACGGCCCGCTGCTTCTACGGGCTCCTGTACTACGACTCTCTGGCGCCCTTCGCCCGCAGCTGCGCAGTCCTGCTGGGCATGACGTGCCTGTTCCTGACCATCGCCCTGATCCGCGCCAGGAGGATGACCCATGAGCACCTTTAAGACATGTGTGAGAGTTGTGGCCGCTCACCGGCTGTACATCCTCATCTACCTGGTGGTGCTGAGCCTGTTCGGTCTGTTCACCGGGATGGCCAAGTCCGAGGACAGCTCAGACGAGGTCACGGTCGCCACGGCGAGTGTGGCCGTCATCGACCGCGACGGCTCCACGATCTCCCGCGGGGTCAAGGGCTATGTCGAGTCCGTCGGTGAGGCTCAGCCGCTTGAGGACTCCAGGCAGGCCCTCCAGGACGCCACCGCGCAGAACCGCATCAGCTACATCCTCATCATTCCCGCCGGTTACGGGCAGAGGCTGCAGCAGGCGGCTCGCGAGGGCACCGAGCCGCCCCGCATGGACACGGTCATCGGGTATGAGTCGGCGTCCGGCGCGCTCATGAATGTGCGCACCGACTCCTACGTGGGGCAGGTCAGCGACTACCTGTCGACCACCACGGACGACCCGGCCCGGGCCGTGGCACTTGCCAAGGAGACGATGAACCACTCCGCCCCCGCGAAACGGATCACCCCGGACGCCACGCCCCTGTCCCACAGCTTCGTCACCTACGCCAGGTTCTCCTTCTACCCGCTCATGGCCTTCGCGGTCGTCACGATCTCCACGCTGATGGCGGCGCTGGGGCGCCGGGCGGTGCGCGCACGCCTCGAGGCCACCCCGGTCAGCGGCACTTCCCGCAGCCTTGGGCTGCTGGGCGCGTGCCTCGTGGTGGGGCTCGCCGGGTGGCTGTGGGTCTTCGGGCTGGGAGTGGCGACCTTCGGCCTGGGCAGCGTGGCGACGTCGGCTCCGCTTCTGGGGGTGGTCGCTGCGGCCGTGGGCAGCTACACGCTCGTGGCGGTCTCGATCGGATTCCTCATGGGGCAGATAGGTCTGGGACAGCACGCGGCCAACGCGGTCGCCAACATCGGCGGCATGGCCCTGTCCTTCCTGGGTGGGGCGTGGGTGCCCATCGAGGGGTTGCCCGACTCGCTCGCCCGGGCGGCGAGGCTCACGCCCGGCTACTGGGCGGACCGAGCGATCTCCGGGGCGTACGAGGCGACCTCCATGTCCGCCGCCGTCATTGGGCGCCTGCTGGTGGACTGCGGGATCTGCGCCCTGTTCGCCGTCGCGGTCTTCTCCGTCGCCGTGGCCGTGGGGCGCGCCCGAGCCCGGTCAGCGCTGTAGGACACAGGGGCGCGGAGCACCCGCCAATACGACGTTGGGGCCGGTCACCACCTGGTGGCCGGCCCCAACGTCACGTTGCGCGGTGCCTCACAGGATCGGGAACGTCCTTCCTGCACAAGGACTGACTTTTCCTCCAGACCACTGCGGGGAAATCCTAGCGATCTGGAGGAGAAGGACGTCCTCGGCGAGAATCGCAGTCCTCGATCCGCAGATCCGGCCCACCACCCCATCCAGTAGTCAACCCCGCCCCCACCCGGGCCAGTAGGCACGTCGGATCGCGCTCACCACGAGCACAACAAGGCCCCGCCGGCGCATCGCACCGGCGGAGCCCAGCAGGCGGCGGGCTATCGTTCCGACTCTCCCGTCACTCCCACTCGATGGTGCCCGGGGGCTTGCTCGTGCAGTCGAGCACTACCCGGTTGACCTCCGGCACGGAGTTGGTGATCCGGTTGGAGATGCGTGCCAGGACGTCGTAGGGCAGGCGGGTCCAGTCCGCGGTCATGGCGTCCTCACTGCTGACCGGCCGCAGAACGATGGGGTGGCCGTAGGTGCGCCCGTCACCCTGCACCCCTACGGAGCGCACGTCGGCCAGCAGCACCACCGGGCACTGCCAGATCTCCTCGTCGAGCCCGGCGGCGGTGAGCTCCTCGCGGGCGATGGCGTCAGCGGCCCGCAGCACACGCAGATTCTCGGCCGTCACCTCGCCGATGACACGGATGCCCAGCCCTGGCCCGGGGAAGGGCTGACGGGCGACGATCTTCTCCGGCACACCCAGCTCGCGGCCGATGGCGCGCACCTCGTCCTTGAACAGCTCGCGCAACGGCTCGATGAGCTCGAAGTCGAGGTCCTCAGGCAGGCCGCCCACGTTGTGGTGGCTCTTGATGTTGGCGGCGCCCTCTCCCCCGCCGGACTCGACGACGTCGGGATACAGAGTCCCCTGGACCAGGAAGCGGATCTCGCCGCCCTCAGCCCCGACAGCCTCAATGACCCGACGCTGGGCAGCCTCGAAGGAGCGGATGAACTCCCGGCCGATGATCTTGCGCTTGGCCTCCGGCTCGGTGACGCCGGCCAGGGCGTTCAGGAAGCGCTCGGTCTCGTCGACCGTGATGACGCGGATGCCCATGCCCTCGGCGTAGTCGTGCTCGACCTGCTCGCGCTCGCCGGCGCGCAGCAGGCCGTGGTCGACGAAGATGCAGGTGAGCTGGTCGCCGATGGCGCGGTGGACGAGGGCAGCGGCCACGGAGGAGTCCACTCCCCCGCTCAGGCCGCAGATGACGTGGGCGTCGCCCACCTGCTCGCGGATGCGGGCCACCTGCTCGTCAATGATGTTGTCCGGCGTCCAGGTGGCCGACAGTCCCGCCTCCTTGTGCAGGAAGTTGACCAGGGCGGCCTGTCCGTGCTCGGAGTGGAGGACCTCGGGGTGCCACTGCAGTCCGTAGAGGCGGCGGCCCGGGTTCTCGAAGGCGGCCACCGGCGTCTGGGAGGTGGAGGCGGTGACGGTGAAGCCCTCGGGGGCGGCCTGGACCGCGTCACCGTGACTCATCCACACCACCTGGTCATCCGGGGTGCCGTCGAACAGGCAGGAGCCCTCCTCCACACGGGCGGGGGTGTGCCCGTACTCGCGGGTGCCGGTGCGCCCGACCGTTCCGCCCAGGGCCTGGGCCATGGCCTGGAATCCGTAGCAGATGCCCAGGACCGGCACTCCGGCGTCGAAGAGGGCCGGATCAACGGAGGGGGCGCCGTCGGCGTAGACCGAGGAGGGGCCGCCGGAGAGGATGATGGCCGACGGCTGCTTGTCCAGCATGGCAGCGGCATCCATGGAGTGGGGCACGATCTCGGAGTAGACACCGGCCTCGCGCACGCGGCGGGCGATGAGCTGGGCGTACTGGGCGCCGAAGTCCACCACGAGGACGGGGCCGACGGCGCTGGAAGAAGTCTGGCTGGTCGTCACCGGAACAGAATAGCCGGGGCGGCAACCGGCCGCCTTCCGCCCTGCCGGCCGACGACGCCGCCACCTCTCAGCGTTGCCCACCACCACAGGATGACTAGACCAGTGGTTGACGTCGCACTCCTGCCGCACAGGTCACGTCTCCGTATCAAAACCACCGAGACGCCAGTCCCCTCAATGTTCTTCTGAGACCAGGATTCCCCTCAATGACGCCACGATCGGGCACGCACCTCCGAGGGTGAGCCACCCCTCTCCTTGTGACCCCTGTGATCGACGAACCACCGACGCAACGCACGTCACGATCCTTTGTCTAGACAATCGGATGGAGCGTTCCTAGAGTTCTACGTGACGGAGAAACCTCCGTCCGGCCCACGGGCTGCACACAGTCGTGCAGGGACGCACGACTCATGGTCAGGCGGACCTGCTCGATACACACCGAGAGGAACACTCACATGACCGCCACCATTACCGAGCGCCCCACCCAGACCGCCGAGACCACCGCCACCGCCACCCAGGCGACCACCGACACGCAGACCGACGCCAACCGCCTCACCTTCGCCGTCGCCATGATTGCCGTCATGTTCGCCGTCATGGTCATGGCCGTTGTCGGCGCCGTCACCGGCATCCCGACCCTCATGTTCGCCTCCTCCGTCCTGGCCGCGATCACCATGGGCGTGGGCATCTACACCGGCGTCAACCTCCTCGAGGCCCGCTGAGCGTAGACGACTCCAACGGGCTCACTGGAGCTCCACCGGATCCGGACCACGCATCACAAGCAACGCAGGACCCGGACCCAGCCCGACAAGGGCGCAGAACAACGAGGCTGCGCGGCCAAGGAAGCCCGCGCAGCCATGGCAACCCGAGGGGCACCGCACAGGCGGCGTCCCTCTTCTCATACTCAAACCAGTACCAGGAGCGGAACGCAGAGCGGCGCCGAACCAATGCACCGGCACTCACGCAGGAGTCAGAACATGCCGTTGTCGTTGGCGGAAGTCTCCGGGATCACCTGGAGCACGTCCCAGTGCTCGACGATCCGGCCGCGCTCATCAAGGCGGAAGATGTCGATGCCCGCGTAGTCATCCGACCCCGGCCACCGCTGGTGGCAGTGCAGGATGACGTAGTCCCCCTCGGCGAATGCGCGCACGAACTCCACGCTCTTGCCAGGGTAGTCGCGAGCCATCCGCTCGAAGTACTCGACGAAGGCCTCCTTGCCGTCGGCCACATGAGTGTTGTGCTGCCGGTACTCCTCGCCGGCGTAGCGCTCCAGCGCCTGCCTCGGCCGACACTGATTGAACATCAGGTCGTAGAAGGCCTTGACGTTCTCCTTGTTGCGCTCCAAAGTGCGCTCCAGCTCAGTGGACATGCGGGGCTCCTCCTTCGCTCCTTGCGATGGTCACACTAGTCGGTCAGCGGCCCTCTACGGCCTGTGGCACACCACCGCGACACCCGAGATGTCCACATCGGACACAAAGGCGGGATCCAGGTTCACACCACCGATAAGAAACCGCATGATTCCGCGGTTTCATAAGCAACCTGATCGAGTCACAGACTCCTTTGTCTCCGATGTGGACACCGAGCGCCCGCCACCTCGGTCTCGGATCGAGCATCGCGCCTCTCACTCAGACCGGCAGGGCCCGAGCAGGAGGCGCGAGGACGAGAGAGCGAGCGCGGTCATGCCCCGGCGACCGGGGCTCGACCGCCTGGGATCACAGCGACATGTCGACGACGGCGCGCCCCTGAATCTCGCGGTTGCGCAGCGCGGTGTAGCCGGCACCGGCCTCCTCCAGCGGTAGGCGGCGCGAGACGACATCGCGGTAGTTGATGACACCCTTGTCAGCCAGGTCGACGACAGCCGGCAGGTCCTGGCGGGTGCGCGCCCCGTAGGAGCCGAGAATCGACTGCGAGCGGCGCACGGTGCGGTTGATCTCCACCCCGGCAGTCTGCACGCCGGCCCCCAGGCCGATCGGCACCATACGGCCACCGTCGGCCAGCACGTCCAGAGCGGTGGCCCAGGTAGCGGGGATGCCCAGGGCCTCGAAGGAAACGTCGACGCCCTTGCCGCCAGTGAGCCGGAAGACCTCCTCGCGGGCGTCCTGGGTGACGGAGTTGACCACGGCCGTGGCCCCGTAGTCGAGCATGGGGGCCAGCTTCTCGTCATCAACGTCGATGGCGATGACCTGGCTGGCACCGAAGGCCCGGGCGATCTGGACGATGTTGGTGCCCACGCCGCCGGTGGCGACCACGGCGACGGTCTCCCCGTAGCGCAGGTCGGCACCGCGGCGCACGGCCCCGTAACCGGTCATGGCCGCGCAGCCCAGGATGGCCGCCGGCACCATGTCGATGGTGTCCGGCACGGGGGCCACCGCGGTGGAGGGAACGACCGCGTACTCGGCCAGGCCGCCCATGGAGTACATGGCCACCGGCTCGCCGTCGGGGGTCGCCAGGCGGGTGGTGCCGTCGTAGAGGACGCCCTTGAGGCGGTTGAGGTCGAAGAAGGGGCCGCACAGCTCGTCGCGCCCCGAGGCGCAGGCGTCGCACTGACCACAGGGCATGAGGAAACCGCCGGCCACCTTCTGCCCGATCGTCAGGCCAGTGTGCTCGTTGCCGGGGCCGAGCTCCACGATGGTGCCGGAGACCTCGTGGCCGAGCACCGCCGGCAGCGGGAAGGCGATGGCGCCGCCGATGACGTGGAGGTCGGAGTGGCACAGCCCGCAGGCGGCCACCTTGATGAGGACCTCGCCGGCCTTGGGTCGGGGCGTGCGCAGGGTCTCGATCTGCAGGCCGGCCTCATGGTCCCGCAGGACCGCGGCCTTCATGGTTTCAGGAATGGTCTCGGGGATGGACGCGGTCGTCTCTGAGGCCTGGACTGCCTCGTTGCTCGTCATGCTCAGGTGCCTCTCTGTCAGGTGTCGACGACGTCGGGCCGCCGAGTGGCTCCTTGTGGCCACACCTCCACCATACGACATTTGTCCTTACAAATCATAGGCTTGAAGTCGGATGCTCAGGGCGCGATCCTCAAAGATGCCCCGCGCACCAATCCCCTAGATCTTCAGCTCGCGCGGCAGGCGCAGGAGCACGACGGCGACACTGAGTACCGACAGCGCGAAGGCCGCCCAGAACAGGGCGTGGGTTCCGAGGTAACTCACGATGAGCAGTGAGGCCAGGAGGACTCCGGCACGCGCCAGGACTCCCCCGGTCGCCGAGGCGCGCCGCTGCGCCTCAACCAGCCAGGGCGGGATCCGCGGGTCGATCGCCCCCTGGCAGGCGGGCAGGACCAGGACGGACTGGCTGGCGACCAGGATCGTCAGGGAGATGGTGATCGTCCAGGCGCCGCCCACGCCCCCCAGGGTCATGCCGGTCACCAGGAAGGTGGACCCCAGGACGGCGACGACCGTTCCCAGCACCACCCGCAGGAAGCGCAACCGCCCGACCCGGGTCACCAGCGCCAGAGCGAGGAGCGCCAGTCCCATCCAGGTCGCGGCGCTTGCAGCAATCGCTAAGGATGCGAGGCCGAGCTCGGTGGCGATCAGCGGAGCCAGGACCAGGGCCGCCGCCCCCAGGGGCGCTTCCTGGGCGATGATGAGGACGGCGCCGGTGAGCACGGCGGCACGCACCTCGGGCACTCGCAGCTCAGCGGGAGACATGGCCTGCTGCTCGGCCATCATCTCCGCGTCCAGCCGGGTCCAGTCGATGGCCACGGAGGCCTCCAGGGTCCCGTGCAGGCGGCGCAGCGCCTCGAAGGCCTCGACGTCGCGCCCCTGCCGCACCAGCCAGACCGGGCTCTCGGGCAGGAGCAGGGCGCAGGCCAGGTACGCCAGCGCAGCGAGGGCGACCATCGCCCAGACGATGAGGAGCCGCGGGGGACTACACCAGGCCGCCAGGACCACGACGCCGGCCGCGGCCGGGCCAAGAGCCATGGCCTGCGGCATGAGCCGCTTGTGGCCGCGCAGGGAGAGCTCGTGGCACACCAGTGGCGCCACAACGAGCACCCCACCCACGGCAAGGCCCACCAGGCCGGCCCCGATCAGGCCGACGACGCCACCGAGCCCGGCTGCGACCCCGGCGCCCAGCACTGCCAGAGCCCCCATGAGCAGGCCCATTCTCCGTCGCCCCAGGTACCGGGCGAGGGGGCGGCCGGTGAAGGTTCCCAGCACCATCGCCGCAGCGACGATACCGAGTAGGGGCAGAGCGGCGCCGCGCGCGCCGGCGACCTCGATAGCCAGCGCCCCTTCCAAGGCGCCGAGGAACAGACCTGCCGCCCATGCGTACAGGCGGAGGCGGAGCGGAGCAGGTGGCGCGCTGCGCGGCGGATGCGGGTTCATGGACCAGTCACCGTGTACGTCATAGGCGGCAGATATGTGATGAGCTCAGTTGGGAGGAGTGCTGTCTGAACAAGGAGAGGTCGGGAGGGGAACTGCGGCAGTTTCTCAGAGCCTGACGGTTGCTTCAATCCGACCGTCTCAGCCCAGCTCCACTAGCCACTGCCGCAGTCCCTCTCCCCTTGGCCTCAGCTGAACTCCTTCTCGAAGCGCACCTCGAGCTCCTCCAAGGAGTGGTACTTCGTCTCGGGCACGAACTTCATGTAGAAGATGAGTGACAGGACGTTGAGCAGGCAGAAGATGAGGTAGGTCCCCGCCCCTCCGAGCTTCTCCATCATGACGGGGAAGACCGCGGCGACGATCGCGTTGCCGATCCACAGAGTGCCCACAGCCAGCCCCATCGCCGTACCGCGCACCTTGGCGGGGTAGATCTCAGCGATGAGGACCCAGGTGACTGTCCCGGACTGCTTGGCGAACACGAACAACGAGACGATGAGCAGCACCAGGTAGGGGGCAAAGGCGGGGGCTCCCGCGATGTTGCCGTCGGCGTCCTGGTAGGGCTGGATGAGGAAGTAGAAGACCGCTGCCAACAGCCCGAGGGAGACCACGATGCTGGCCTCCTGGTAGATGCCGACGTGGCGGCGGGCGAACTTGGTGACCAGCCACAGGCCGATGGCGGAGCCCACGAAGGAGACGAATCCGGAGACGACGTTGAGGGAGATCGCGTCACTCATGGGCAGGCCGGCCGCGGAGAGCACCTTGGGCGTGTAGTACATGGCTGTGTTGATGCCGGTGACCTGGTCGGCCAGACCCAGGATGATGCCGATGAAGAGCAGGTGACGGGTCCACTTGACGCCCATGATCTGCGCCAGCCCCCACTTCTCCTGGTTGGCCTCCTTGCGCTGGATCTCCAGCATCTCGTCGACCTCTTCGGCGATGGAGCCGTCCTTGGACTCGTCGCGCACCCGCTTGAGGGAGCCGATGGCCTCGGCGATGCGCAGGTTGGCGACGTACCAGCGCGAGGACTCCGGCATGAGGCGGATGCCGAACCACAGGGCCACGGCGGGCAGGGTGGCCAGGACGAGCATGTAGCGCCAGGTCATGCCGTTGCCGGACTCGACCACGACGTTACTGAAGTGCTGCACGGTCTCCCAGGCGACCTTGTCGCCGACCTTGGCGACGACCTCACCGGACTTGTTGACGACGTCGTTGGCCAGGGTGACCTCAGGGCCGCCGTGCATGCGGGCCAGGACGGCGTTCATGGAGAAGGCGAGGAACTGGCCGAAGACGATCATCATCTGGTCCACGGCCACCAGGGTGCCGCGAATGCGCTTGGGGGCCGTCTCACCGAGGAAGACGGGAACGATCGCCGAGGCACCACCGACGGCGAAGCCCAGCACGATCCGGAAGAAGTAGAGGACCCAGATGTTGGGCGAGATCGTGCAGCCCAGCGCCCCAATGAAGAAGACGACGGCCAGGAGCATGATGTTGTGCCGGCGCCCGTACTTGTCGGAGAGCTTGCCTCCGACCGAGGCGCCGAGCGCGGCGCCGATGCAGAGCAGGCCGCCGATCCAGCCCTCCTCCCAGGAGGTGATCTGCAGGCCGTCGGCGCCGTGCGGCAGGTACATGTAGGGCAGGGCACCGGAGATGACACCGGTGTCGTACCCGAAGAGCAGCGAGCCGAGGGTGGCGACCAGGGCGATGAGTCCGAGCGAGCGCTTCGGCCCTGAGGCGGGGGTATGGTCGACCAGCTCCCGGATCTTCTCCGGCGTGTAGTGCACCGCAGAACTGGGTGTTGTGGACATGAAGGAACTCCTTGGGTCGTCCGCCATCATTGGCGGAGGCGAAAGAGAGCGCTGCTGGGTGGACCGGATGGCCCGGTCCGCCGGTGACCGCCCCGCAGCGCAGGAGCGGGATCCGGCAGCATGGGCGGCCCTCACCACCAGCGGCGAGGGCCGACGAGGGTCAGCCGAGCTCCTCGCGGAGCCGGGCCAGCACTCGGCGGTTGATGTCATCGGCGCGCTCGTGCCAGCCGAAGACGCATACGGAGAGCACGCCGTCGAAGCTGATGTCGCGCAGCGTGGAGAAGACGGCGTCCCAGTCGACCTCGCCGTTGCCGACCTCGTTGTGCTGGTGGACGGTGACGTCGGCGCCGGGCGGGTTGACGATGTAGCGGTTACCGTCGTTGGCTCGGTGGTTGAAGCCGTCGGCGATGTGGACCTCGCGCAGCTTGCCGGCCTCGTGGGCGGTGCGGATCATGCGCTCGACGTCGCCGGCGCCGTCGGAGAGGTGGAAGGCGTGGGGGCAGCAGAACTCGTAGCCGATCCAGTCCTTGTTGACCGCGCGCACGAGATTCAGGGCGGGGTCGTGCAGCTCGACGAAGTCGTAGGGGTGGGCCTCCATGTTGAGGCGGATGCCGTAGCGCTCGAAGTCGGGGATGAGCTCCTCGATGGAGCGGAACCACTGCTCCTCACTGCGGCGGGCCTGGTTGCGGTCTCCGGAGAACTCGGAGGTGATCTCCCGGACGTCGATCTGGTCGGCGAGCTCGAGCAGGCGGCGCCAGTTGGACACCTGGGCGCGCCGCTCCTCCTCGTCGGGCGAGGACCAGTTGAAGACCGGGTTGAGGGTGCGCACCTTGACGCCCGTCTCCTTCTGGGCCTTGTTGAGCTCGGCGACGAAGGCGTCGTCTGCGGCGGGGCGGTGGTGCCAGAAGTGGAAGTCCGCGTTGGGTGAGAGCTCGACGTGCTCGAAGCCCAGCTCGGCGGCCTTGTAGAGCGTGCGCACCGTGGACATGGTGCGGTAGTACATGTTCGGGTCAAGGGCGATGTCTACCAAGGAGGTCTCCTCTCGGGTGCCGACATCCATGTCGACACCCCCATAATGTCATGACAATAGCGTCTGGGGAAGTGGTCGGGGCGGGTATTTTCAGATCCCTCGACGGCGAGACAGAAGATCCCTGTCTCGCCACCGAAAAGTCCTCGTCCCGGGAGGCGGGGCTCAGGCCTCCCGGGACGAATACGGCGGATGTGACCCGTCACCGTCCCACCGAGGGTGACCCCGGTGCGCTCGCGAACACGCAGCAATCGCGAACGCTCCGGAAGGCGGCCGCATCGGCGAGGACGATGACGGGAGGCTTCAGGCGTAGAAGGCGGGCTTGTCGATGAGCGTGACGTCGACCAACGGGGAGGACTCGTCCTCCAGCGAGGCGACCGCCGCGTCGACCACAGAGGTGGCCACATAGCCGTCCCAGGACGTCGAGCCGGTGTGCTCGTCGCGGGCGACGGCGTGGATCCACTCCTGCACCTCGCGGTTGAAGGCGTCCTCGAAGCGGTCGATGTGCGACTGGCACATGGCGTTGCGGTTGCCGTGGATGTCGCGGATGTGGATCCGCTCCTGGTCTCCCAGCCTCACCGCGGCGGTCTCCAGCACGAGCTCGCACTCGATGGAGTAGGCGTACTGCAGATTGACGTTGACCTCGTCGTCGATGCGCACGCCGGACTCGGTGTACATGACGACGACGACCGGGTCGATGAGGTGGTCGAAGCGATGAGTGGTGGACCTGGGGCGCTCGACACGCACCTTGACGATCTCCTCGCCCAGGAGCCAGCGCATCGTGTCGATCTCGTGGATCGCCGTGTCGTCGATGGCCATGCGCGAGGTGTAGGACTCCGGCACGGCGGGGTTGCGGTGGCGGTTGTCGACCAGGAGGGCCTGGCCGTTGTCGCTGTCGTCGAGGATCTTCTTCATCTCGTTGTAGGCGGCGTCGAAGCGGCGCATGAAGCCCACGGTGACGAGCTTCTTGCCGGCCTTCTGCTCGGCCTCCATGATGGCGATGCAGTCCTCGGCGGTGGTGGCCAGGGGCTTCTCGCACAGGACGTACTTGCCGGCCTCGATGGCCTTGATGACGTCGGGGGCGTGGACCTTGCCGAAGGTGGCGATGAGGACGGCGTCGACGTCCGGGTCGTTGATGAGCTCGTCGGCGCTGTCGTAGGCCTTGGCGCCGTAGGGCTGCGCGGCCGAGACCGCGGCCTCGTGGTTGATGTCGGCCACGGCGACGATCTCGCCGCCGGACAGGACGCCCGCGATGCGGGCCAGGTGGGCGCGGCCCATGCCGCCAGCGCCGATGAGTCCGATGCGTACAGTCATGCGTGTCTCCTCGTTGAGGTGGTGTCAGTGGTAGGTCGGCTGTGTGATGCGGCAGGGGCCTCAGGCCAGTCCCAGGCCGCACTCGGCCAGGTATGTGCGCATGTTGATGGCGTTCTGCTTGGGGAAGGTGGGCTCGCAGGGGTAGCAGTCCTGCTCGCAGATCGCGTAGATCGGCTTGTCCAGGGCGGCCAGGGCGTCGACGAACTCGTGCATCTCGGGCAGGCCGGCGGGCGGGCAGACCGAGGCGCCCTTGGTGACGGCCTCACCGAAGGGCCAGTCCTTCTCGTGGGCCTCGCGGGTGATGTCCTCGTCGAAGGCCTTGATGTGGACGTAGGTGATGCGCTCGGGGTACTTCCGGCACAGCTCGACCGGGTCACCACCGCCGTAGACGACGTGCCCGGAGTCCAGACACAGGTTGACGTAGGTGGGGTCGGTGGCGTCGAAGATACGGGCGATCTCCTCGGGGGTCTCGATGTGGGAGTCGCCGTGGGGGTGGAGGACCATCTTGAGGCCGTACTCGTCCAGGAGCATCTGCCCCAGGGCGTTGGCGTGCTCGACGTAGAGCTTCCAGGCGTCGTCGGACAGGACGCGGTCGTCGGTCCACTCCCAGGTCTTGTCATCGCGGTAGAGCGGGGGCAGGTGGACGATGTACTCGGCGCCGACGGCGGCATGGGTCTCGGCGATGGCGCGGAAGGTCTTGAGCGTGGTCTCCCAGGCCTCCTGCTTGTGCAGGACGCCCCAGCCGGTGCCGGCCACCACCCTCATGCCGAACTCGTCGCACCACTTCTGGAGCTCCTTGGGGTCGGTCGGGAAGTAGCCGAAGGGGCCGGTCTCAATGACCTCGAAGCCGGCCTCGGCCATCTCCTCCCAGGCCTGACGGGGGTCCATCTGCTTGGGGTCCTCCGGGAACCAGACGCCCCACTGGTCGGGGCAGACACCGATGGTGAGCTTGGAGTACTTGGGATCGTTGGTGTTGACGGCTTTGGACATCATTGTCTCCTTCGTGGGGCGAAATCCGAATCGTTTCGGACGCAACATCCACTCTACGCTCCCACCGGCCAAGAATCTAGGACTTTGTACGAACAAAGAGGTCAGATCTTTAATGTTCCTCCACTCGCCCATGCCACCGAGTCCTCCCCCGTTCCGCGAGAAGGCACCCTCAGCCCCGAGCCCCGACCCCAGCCCTGGCTCTGCGCCACGAGTCGGCCGCTCGCCAGCGGGGACATCCTGCGCGTGGGGGTACACTATCTCGCGGCCGGGGACATCCTGCGCGTAGGGGTGCACTATCTCGCGGCCGGGGACATCCTGCGCGTAGGGGGACAGGAATCCTGTCCCCGACGGCGTCGAAGGTCCCCGGTCGGAGACACCCGCACCCGGCCGCGCGGAATGTCCCCGGCTGGCGCACCGAGCGTGCTTCGTCTGGGGCGGTGTCGGCGATCTGGTCGCGCTGCGCCACCGGGTCCTGACGCTTTTCTCTCCTGCGGACGCGCGTCTGTGGAGCCCTGTGGCCGACCTACGAAGTAGGGGTCGCCCTCCCATCCCGACAAAGGCGCGGACGCACCATAGGGCTCGCGGACTCATCCTGAAGGATCGGTCCTCAAGGTCTATGGTGCGTCCGCGTTGCTGGGTTGCGGAGCAGCCGGGCCTACTCCTCGCGCTGGAAGGACATGGTCGCGGCGTAGGTCTTCTCCGAGGGCCAGCGGGTGGTCACGGCCTTGGCACGGGTGTAGAACCGCACGCCCTCGGGGCCGTGGATGTGGGTGTCGCCCAGGAGCGACTCCTTCCAGCCGCCGAAGGAGTAGTAGGCCACCGGCGTCGGGATCGGCACGTTGATGCCCACCATGCCTGCCTCGACGTCGAGCTCGAAGCGGCGGGCCACGCCGCCGTCGTTGGTGAAGATGGCCGCGCCGTTGCCGAAGGGCGAGGAGTTGACCTGCTTGATGGCCTCCTCGTAGGTGTCGGCGTGGACGATCGCGAGCACCGGCCCGAAGACCTCCTCGGTGTAGAGCGAGGACTCCAGGGGGACGTTGTCGACGATGGTCGGGCCGAGGAAGTGGCCCTTCTCGTGTCCGGGGATGACCAGGGGGCGGCCGTCGAGGACGACCTCGGCGCCCTTGGCCTCGGCGTCGTCGATGAGTCCGGTGATGAACTCCTTGGACTTGGCGTCGATGACCGGGCCCATCTCGACGCCCTCGTCCATGCCGTAGCCGACCTTGATCTTCTCGGCGTGGGCCTTGACGCGGCGGGCCAGGTCCGGGCCGCAGCCGCCCACGGCCACGACGACGGGCAGGGCCATGCAGCGCTCGCCGGCCGCGCCGAAGGCAGCGGCGGAGATGTGCTGGGCGGCGAAGTCCAGGTCGGAGTCGGGCATGACGATGGCGTGGTTGTTCGCCCCGCCCAGGGCCTGGACGCGCTTGCCGTGGGTGACGCCGGTGTTCTGGACGATGTGGGCCACCGGGGTGGAGCCCACGAAGGAGATCGCATCGATGCCGGGGTGCTCGAGGACCTTGGAGACCATGGTGCGGTTGCCGGAGACGACGTTGAAGACGCCGTCGGGCAGACCGGCCTCCTTGTAGAGCTCGGCCGTCAGCAGGGCCGCAGACGGCGTGGCCGAGGCCGGTTTGAGGATGAAGGCGTTACCGGTGGCGATGGCGATGGGATGCATCCACATGGGCACCATGGCCGGGAAGTTGAAGGGGCAGATGCCGGCGACGACGCCGACCGGCTGACGCAGGGTGTGGATGTCCACGCCGGTGGAGATGCCCGAGGAGAACTCGCCCTTGAGCGCCACGTTGATGGCGGTGGCGAAGTCGAGGGTCTCGCGCCCGCGCTGGATCTCGCCAATGGCGTCGGAGTAGTTCTTGCCGTGCTCGGCCACGATCATCTTGGCCATCTCGTCCTGGTGGTCCAGGACCAGCTGGCGCATGCGGAACATGATCTCCGTGCGCTTGGCCAGTGAGACCTTCGCCCACTCCTTCTGGGCACGGCAGGCCACCTCGACAGTGTGATCGAGGTCGGCGTCGGAGGCCTGGAGCAGCTCGGCCTCGACCTCACCGGTTCCCGGGTTCTCGACGGCGAAGCGCCCGATCGGGTTTCCCTCGTAGTACTGTCCGTCAACCCAGTGCGCAATGGTTCTCATCGTTATCGACTCCTGATTGTCGGTTTCGCGGACCCACCCCGCCTATGGGGTGGGTAGGGCCGGACTCAGACCAAGGTCTCACTGGCGGACCGGCCGGGCGCCCAGCGCCTTGCATGTGCCCCCAGCCTAACGTCCCAGACGGCGAATGGCGCCATTTTGTCAGAACATAATCGGGGCGTTGACCACATCGTGATCTTGGCGTCCCCTCCGCGGCGCCACCGGCACAGCGACCGGCGACGCCCTCACCGGACGGGGGCACGCGCACGGCGGGGGCCCACGGCACCATCAGCCGTGGACCCCCACCGTCGCGGCCGGCGCAGAAGCGCGCCGTCATCCGCGTCCTACCTGCGATCCCTTCAGGTAGAGGCCTTACAGGTAGTGACGCTGAGGCTTGCGGTCACGCAGGTACTCCTCGTAGGCGCGCTGCGTGGACTCCAGCTCGGAGACCCCCGACACCGGCACGTCCCACCAGCTCGAGCCGGGCGGGTTGGGACCGTAGAGGTCGGTCTCGATGTGGATCATCGTGGGACGGTCGGAGGCCTCGGCCTTGCGGTAGGCCTCCTTGAACTCCGCGATGGTGTGGACCTCGAGGACGTCCAGGCCCCAGGATCGGGCGTTGGCGGCGATGTCGACGCCGTCGATGATCTGCTCGTCGGCCAGGTGGCTGCCCTCGCCGCGGCGGCGGTACTTGGTGCCGAAGCGCTGGGAGCCGCGGGACTCCGACAGAGCGCCGATGGAGCAGAAGCCGTAGTTCTGCAGCAGGACGTAGATGACCTTGATGTTCTCCTGGACCACGGTGGCCAGCTCCATGGGGAGCATCTGGTAGGTGCCGTCGCCCACGATGGCGACCACCTCGGCCTCGGGGCGGGCGAGCTTGACGCCCATGGCGGCGGGCACCTCGTAGCCCATGCAGGAGAAGGCGTACTCCACGTGGTACTGCAGCGGGCTGCGGGCCTGCCACAGGGCCTGGAGGTCGCCGGGCATGGAGCCGGCGGCGTTGATGACCACGTCCTCCTCCCCCATGAGCTCGTTGAGGGCGCCGAAGACCTCGGTCTGGGCGGGCAGGGGCCCGTGGTCCAGGTGGTAGCAGCGCTCGGTGGCCTTGAGCCAGGCCTCCTTCTCCGCGGTGATCTCCTCGGAGTAGGCCGCCTCGACGCGGTAGTCCGCGAGCGCCTCTGTCAGGGCCGCCAGGGCCTCACGGGCGTCGGCCACCACCATCTCGGCGCTCTCCTTGGCGGCGTCGAAGGGGGTGACGTTGATGTTCACGAACTTCACGTCGGGGTTCTTGAACTGGGTCTTGGAGGCCGTGGTGAAGTCGGAGTACCGGGTACCCACGCCGATGATGAGGTCGGCCTTGTCGGCGATGTGGTTGCCGGAGTCGCATCCGGTGGAGCCCACGCCGCCCACGGCGCTGGGGTGGTCGAAGTTGATGGCGCCCTTGCCGGCCTGGGTGTCGCCCACCGGGATGCCGGTGGCGGTGGCCAGGGCGCGCAGCTCCTCGCTGGCTCCGGCGTAGATGGTGCCGCCGCCGGCGATGATGAGGGGGCGCTTGGCGGCCTTGATGAGGGCGACGGCGCGCTCCAGGGCGGCGGGCTCGGGTACCGGGCGGCGCACGTGCCACACGCGCTTGCGGAACAGCTCCACGGGCCAGTCGAAGACCTCGGCCTGGACGTCCTGGGGCATGGCGATGGTGACCGCGCCGGTCTCGGCGGGGTCGGTGAGCACGCGCATGGCGTTGAGCAGTGAGGGGATGAGCTGCTCGGGCCGGTTGATGCGGTCGAAGAAGCGCGAGACGGGGCGGAAGGCGTCATTGACGCTGACATCCAGGCTGGTGGGGTCCTCCAGCTGCTGGAGCACGGGGTCGGGGACGCGGGTGGCGAACTGGTCGGAGGGGAAGAGCAGCACCGGCAGGCGGTTGGTGGTGGCCAGGGCGGCCCCGGTGACCATGTTGAGGGAGCCCGGGCCGATGGAGGCCGTGCACATGTAGGTCTGGAGGCGGTTGGTGGTCTTGGCGAAGGCTGCTGCCGCGTGCACCTGCCCCTGCTCGTTGCGGGGCATGATGTAGGGCATCTCCTGCTCGCCGTCGGCGCGGGCGATCTCGTTCTGCAGGAGGGCCTGGCCGATGCCGGCCACGTTGCCGTGACCGAAGATGCCGAAGGCCCCGGCGATGAGGCGCTGTTCGACGCCGTCGCGCTCGGAGTACTGGTTGGACAGGAAACGGATGGTGGCCTGGGCGACCGTCAGGCGGATCGTGCCGGCGTAGGCTTCGTTGCTCATCGTGGTTCTTCTCTGCTCTTCTCAGGTGGTGGGGCGGTCGAAAGGCGGATCGCTAGTCGTTCATGGGGGTCATGGGCAGGCGCGGGTCGACCTCCTGGCCCTCCCAGGTCTGACGCACCCAGGTGTGGTGGGGGTCGTCGGTCATGAGCCACACGGAGTCCTCGGCGGGGCCGGCCATGACGTTGAGGTAGTAGAGGTCGTAGCCGGGGGCGGCCACGGAGGGGCCGTGGTAGCCGTAGGGCATGACGACGACGTCGCCGCCGCGCACCTCGGTGCACACGTCGATGTCGTGGCCGGGCGAGGGGTAGATGCGCTGAAGCGCGAAGCCCTCTGCGTCGCCCTCTCCGGCGCGGACCTGGTAGTAGTAGATCTCCTCCAGGACCCGCTCGACCTCGGTGTGCTCGTCGTGCTTGTGGGGCGGGTAGGAAGACCAGTTGCCTCCGGGGGTCAGGACCTCGCAGGCCAGCAGGTGGGAGGTCTCGACGTCGTTGCCCAGGGCGTAGTTGTTGACCTGGCGCGAGGAGGGGCCGGCCCCCCGCAGGCCGGTGCCGACCTCGGAGCGTGGGCAGTAGCGCAGCGGCTTGTCGGTGGTGGCCTTGGAGCCGGGCAGGGCGATGCGGGCGCCGTCGGCGCTGGTGAGGGTCACCTCGGTGTGGCGGGGGACGTAGACGTAGTCGGTGATGTCGGTGAAGACCGACTCGCGGCCGGCCACCTCGAGGCGCTCACCGCCGGCCTGGACGGTGCAGCCTCCCGACAGGGGCAGGACGAGGTACTCGTGCTCGCCGGCGGACACGGTCAGGGGCTTCCCAGGGGCGAGCGCCACCACGCGCAGGGAGGACCACTCCCAGCCGGCCCGCTCCGGGGTGAGGTCCAGCTCGTAGCTGTCGTGGGCGAGCCCGCCGGCGCGGATGACGTAGCGGGACTGGTCCGACGTCTCGGACTGGGCGGTGCGGTCGGTGTGGCCCATGGTGGTGCTCCTTCAGCTCCTGGGGGTACTCGTGGGGATTGTCTCGTATGGGGTGGCCCGGCCGGGGCCGATTGACGGTGTTTGCAGCGGTTGCGGCGGTTGCGGTACGTACGTGCCGTGGCGGTGGGTCCGTTGGCGGGACGTATCAGGTGCTCATAGCAGGGCGACGGCGGCGTCGACGGCGGCCTCGACGTCGTCATTGCCCGGGTAGAGCAGGGAGCGGCCCACGACCAGTCCCCTGACGTTGGGCAGCTCCAGGGCCGCCGCCCAGGAGGCGCGGGTGGCCTCGGGGTCGGTGGAGACCTCGCCGCCCAGGATGAGGCTGGGCAGGGAGGTGGAGGCCATGACGCGCCGCATCGAGTCTGGATCGCTGACGCAGGGCAGCTTGAGCCAGGTGTGCGCCGAGCTGCGCCCCAGCGCCTGGGCGATGCAGATCGAGCGGATGACGGCCTCCTCGCTGAGGTCGTTGACGATCCGGCCGTCCTCCCACCGCGAGATGAAGGGCTCGATCATGGCGTTCAGGCCGCGCTCGGACAGGGAGTCGATGGCCTTGGCGCTGGCCTCGAGGGTCGCGGCGCTGGCGGGGTCGGCGCCGTTGATGCGGGTAAGCATCTTGCCGCCGTCGAGGTGGGAGGCCTCGATGCCGTCGGCGTCGTAGGCGCCGAAGCGGTCGTCCATCTCGAAGGAGGCCCCCTGGAGGCCGATCCGGTTCATCGAGCCCCACACGAGCTTGCCGTCCAGGGCACCCAGGAGGGTCAGGTCCTCAATGATCTCGGCGGTTCCCAGGAACCCGTTGACGCCGGGTCGGGACAGGGCCGTCATGCAGCGCCGCAGGAGGTCCTCACGGTCGGCCATCGCCAGGGGCCGCTCGCCGGCTCCCAGGGCCCCGCGGGCCGGGTGGTCGCAGGCGATGACCATGAGGCGCCCGGCCCCGGCCAGGTCGGCACGGGGGCGCTGGGCCAGGGCCCGGCCGATGCGGCCGGGGTCGGTGGCCCGGATCTCGGTAACGGCGTCGGTCAGCGGCCGCGGCCCCGAGGCGGAGGCGGCAGGCGCGGGTGATGCGTTCATCGGGGACTCCTCACAGGTCCGTCAGCCCCGGGGCGACCTCGTCGCGGCGGGCGCGCATGAGCTCGAGCAGCTCGGGCTCGGTGGGCATGGCGGTGGAGCACTCCAGGCGCGAGGAGACGATCGCTCCTGCGGTGGAGGCGGCGAAGATGGTCTTCTCCAGGGACCAGCCCGAGAGCAGCCCGTGGCAGATGGCCCCTCCGAAGGCGTCGCCGGCTCCCAGGCCGTTCTTCGTCTCCACCGAGGTCACGGGCATCTCCACCCGCTCGGTGCGGGTCTTGGCCAGTGTCCCCTCCAGGCCCTGCTTGACGATGGCCAGCTCGACGCCGGCCTCCAGGAGGGCGTCGGCCGCCCGCTCGGGGTCGCGCTCGCCGACGGCGACCTCGCACTCCTCCCGGTTGCCGATGGCGACGGTGACCTTGGGAAGGATCCGGGAGACCTCCCGGTGGGCCGTCTCCTTGTCCTTCCAGAACATGGGTCGGTAGTCGAGGTCGGCGATCGTGAAGCGCCGCCGGTCGCGCGTGCCCAGGGCAGCATGGTGGGCCGAGCGCGAGGGCTCCTTGCTCAGGCCGGTCACCGAGATCCAGAAGATCGAGGCGTCGCGAATGGCCTCCAGTGGCAGGTCCTCCCAGGTCAGCTCCAGGTCGGGGGCCGAGGGCTCGCGGTAGAAGTAGAGGGGGAAGTCATCCGGTGGGAAGATCTCGCAGAAGGTGACCGGGGTGTTGTAGGCGGCCTTGGTGACGACGTGGCGGTCGTCGACCCCCAGACGGCGCATCTCGGTGCGCACGAAGCGCCCGAAGGGGTCGTTTCCCACGCCGGTGACGACGGCGGAGCGGTGCCCGTAGCGGGCGGCGGCCACCGCCACGTTGGTGGGGCTCCCGCCCAGGAACTTGCCGAAGCTCTCCACGTCCTCCAGCCCGACGCCGACCTGGAGGGGGTAGATGTCGATGCCGCAGCGCCCAATGGTGAGCACGTCGAGCCGGTCGGGGCCTCCGGCACCTGCGGGCGAGCTCTCGGGCGCGACCGCCTCGGTCACCTGGGTCGTTGCCGTCGTTGCTGTCGTCACGGTGATCGCGTCTCCACATCCTTGGGGCCTGCAGACCTGCGGAACGGAGGGCTGCGTCGGGCGTCACTGCGAAGCCTGCCCCACTGGACCGTTCCAGGTCAAGCATTTGTCAGAACATTTGGAGGCCCATCGCCCCGAACTGCGGCCGCAGGATGACGACAGTGCGTGACATCAGCACACAGCATCCGTATGCTCGAGGCATTATCACGTCTGACACAGGCTCATCTCATGCCCGATTCAACATCCCCTTTCGCCCTCGACATCACGATCGACCGCGAGTCCAAGACGCCGCTGCACACACAAATTTCTGAGCCCTTGGCCGCGCTCATCCTTGACGGCACACTGCCGGCCGGCAGCCGCCTGGAGGACGAGCTCTCGATGGCCAAGCGACTGAAGGTCTCCCGCCCCACGGCACGTCAGGCCCTTCAGCACCTGGTGGACCGCGGCCTGGTCAAGCGTCGTCGGGGCGTGGGCACGATCGTCTCCCCCATGCACGTCCACCGCCCCATGCAGCTGACGAGCCTGCTGTCAGACCTGTCCGCTGCCGGCCACACGACCTCCACGAGCGTGCTGGACTACGTCGAGCACGAGGCCGACGCCGAGGCCGCCGAGCACCTCGAGGTCGAGGAGGGCACCGCCGTCGTGACCTGCACCCGCATCCGCTGCGCCGACGGCGAGCCGATCGCGGTGCTGTCCAATCTCATGCCGGCGGCCATCGCCCCCACCCGCGAGGAGCTGGAGGCCGGAGGCCTCTACGACCTGCTGCGCGCCCAGGACGTCACCCCCACCACGGCCAAGCAGATCATCGGGGCCCGCAACGCCACCGCCCGCGAGGCCGACCTCCTCCACGAGCGACGCCGCGCCGCCCTCATGACCGCCACCCGCATCACCTACGACCAGTCGGGCCGCATCATCGAGTACGGGCAGCACATCTATCGGGCCTCGCGCTACACCTTCGAGACCTCGCTGTTCTCCAGCTAGCTCTCACCCCGACACAGGAGTCACCACCACTCCCAGGAATCTTTGTCCTGACATTTTATTGACAGATACCGTCGAGCACACTTCAATAGGGGCTACCGGACCGCGGCTGCAAGGACGCCTGCGCGGATGAACCCGAAAGAGAGCACAGAACCGATGAGCATCGACTACACCCCCGGACCCCTTCTCGACGCCGCCCGCAACACGCCCACCGCCCTGTGGAACGACTCGGCCGACCCCGACGAGCTGCGCCAGTCCATCTCCTTCGGTGGCGTCGGCGCCACCTGCAACCCCACCATCGCCTACACCTGCATCAACCAGCGCAAGGAGGTGTGGCTCCCCCGCATCGCCGAGCTGGCCGAGGAGATGCCCGAGGCCACCGAGTCCGAGATCGGCTGGCAAGTCGTGCGCGAGATGAGCATCGAGGCCGCCACGCTGCTCGAGCCCATCTTCGAGGAGCACAAGGGCCGCAACGGCCGCCTGTCGATGCAGACCGACCCGCGCCTGGCCCGCAGCGCCAAGGCCCTGGCCGACCAGGCCGAGGAGTTCTCCAACCTGGCCAAGAACATCATCGTCAAGATCCCCGCCACCTCCGTGGGCGTCAAGGCCATTGAGGACGCCACCTACCGGGGCGTGTCGGTCAACGTCACCGTCTCCTTCTCCGTGCCCCAGGCCGTGGCCACCGGTGAGGCCATCGAGCGCGGCCTCAAGCGCCGCGAGGCCGAGGGCAAGGACGTCTCCACCATGGGTCCGGTCGTCACCCTCATGGGTGGCCGCCTGGACGACTGGCTCAAGATCGTGGCCAAGCGGGACAAGCTCTTCATCGACCCCGGTCACCTGGAGTGGGGCGGCGTGGCCGCCCTCAAGCGCGCCTACCAGGAGTTCCAGGCCCGTGGCCTGCGCGCCCGCGTGCTGTCGGCCGCCTTCCGCAACGTGCTGCAGTGGTCCGAGCTGGTCGGCGGCGACCTGGTCGTCTCCCCGCCCTTCGCCTGGCAGAAGCTCATCAACGACTCCGACTACAAGGTCGTCGAGCGCATCAACGAGCCGGTGGCCCCCGAGATCATGGAGACGCTCCTGTCGATCCCCGAGTTCGTGCGCGCCTACGAGCCCGACGGCATGACGCCTGAGGAGTTCGACACCTTCGGCGCGACCCGCCGCACCCTGCGCGGCTTCCTCCAGGCCGACGCCGACCTGGACGCCCTGGTGCGCGACGTCATCATGCCCCAGCCCTGATCGGCTCCAGCCGGGATCGTCCGGGTCCCGGTGGGGGCCCGGACGACCACAGCGGCACCCGCCGCACCGGGCGGGTCCACGGCATGTTCGGACACGTCCGCACGTTCCGCGCCGTCGATGCGCCCACCCCACCACGTTCCGCAGTTCAGCCACCAACCCACGCACCCACTCACACGCAGAAGGAGCAAGGATGCTCTCCATCGCCGTCATCGGCGCCGGCCGCATCGGCCACGTCCACACCAAGACCATCGCCGCCCACCCCCAGGCCGAGCTCGCCCTGGTCTGCGACCCCTTCGAGGACGCGGCCGAGAAGCTCGCCGCCACCTACGGGGCCCGGTCCTGCAAGGACGCCGAGGAGGTCTTCGCCGACCCCGAGATCGACGCCGTCATCGTCGGCTCCCCCACGCCGCTGCACATCCCCCACCTGCTGGCCGCCGCCAAGGCGGGCAAGGCGGTGCTGTGCGAGAAGCCGATCGCCCTGGACATGAAGGACGTCGAGGCCGCCCAGGCCGAGCTCGATGCCGTCACGGTCCCCGTCATGTTCGGCTTCAACCGCCGCTTCGACCCCAGCTTCGCCGCCGCGCGCGCCGCGGTCGAGGCCGGCAGGATCGGCGACATCGAGCAGCTGACCATCATCAGCCGCGACCCGGCCGCCCCGCCGGCGGAGTACATCAAGGTCTCCGGCGGCATCTTCCGCGACATGACCATCCACGACTTCGACACCGCCCGCTTCTTCCTGGGTGAGATCGAGGAGGTCTATGCCGCCGGCCAGAACCTCGACCCGACCCTGAAGGACACCGGCGACTTCGACGCCGCCGTCGTCACCCTCAAGGCAGCCTCGGGCGCCGTGGCCACGATCATCAACAACCGCCACTGCTCCTCCGGCTACGACCAGCGACTCGAGGCCTCGGGCCGCGAGGGCGCCCTGTTCGCCGAGAACATCCGCGCCACCACGGTGCGCCTGTCCAACGGCGAGGTCACCGACGCCCAGGAGCCCTACCTTGACTTCTTCCTGGAGCGCTACGCCGATGCCTACCGCATCGAGCTGAGCGCCTTCATCGAGGCCGTCGAGGCCGGCACCACGCCTCCCACCGGCATCGAGGACGCCATCGCCGCCCTGCGCCTGGCCGAGGCCGCCACGGAGTCGGCTCACTCCGGGCAGCCGGTGCGTCTGAGCTGAGCACCGCCCCCTCTGACGCGCGGTGGGCGTCGTCGAGCATTCCGTCTCGACGACGCCCACCGCGCGTTCTCAGCGCCTGCGGGGCCGTTGCGGGCTCAGCCAAAGCCGCGTGCGCGCTCAGTCCTCCTCGTGGAGGCGGTAAGTGAAGGAGTGGGTCTGCCCCACCTTCAGGGAGATGAGGTCCTCCCCGCTGTTGAAGGCGTTGGGCGGGCAGGTCATGGGCTCGATGGCCACGCCGGGCCGGGAGAGCTCGTCGGCGGTGTAGGCCTGCACCCAGGGGACGTCCGAGCTCATGACGACGGCGCGGTTCCCCTGCCCGCCGCGCAGGCTCACCTCCCAGGTACCCTCGGGCAGGGCGGTGTAGGCGTTGTCCGTCTGGGTGGCCCCGACGAGCCGGCCGCCCCGCCAGTCCCAGTCGGTGCCCTCCACGCCACGCCGGTGCGTGGGGGCCATGTGCTCATCAACGTCGAGGACCTCGGCAGCCGGGATCGTCAGGACGCAGTCGTCCAGGGGCACCGAGCGCGTCAGGTAGGGGTGGCAGGACACGCCGTAGGGAGCGGGGGCGGGCTCACCTTCGACCTCCGGCGCGCCGGGGACCGGCGGAGAGGGACGGGCCGCACCGACGTTGGTGGCGGTCACGGTCACGCTCAGTCCGCGCTCGGCGTCGAGCTCGAAGCAGGCACTGGCCTCCAGGCTCCAGGGGTAGCCGTAGGAGGCCAGCAGGCTCAGCTCCAGGACGACGCGGCTGCGGGGGGCGCCGTCATCGGGGCCGGAGGGGTCGTCGTCGGCGACCTGCCAGTCCATCCAGCCGGCCAGGCCGTGGAGGGCAGAGCCACTGGCCGGCTCGTTGCAGCCCACGAGGAACTCGGTGCCCGCGTAGTCGTAGCGGGACCCGGCGATGCGGTTGGCCCACGGCAACAGGGTCTTGCCCTGCCAGCCGGCGGGCAGTGTGGCCTCGGCGTCGAAGGGCATGATGAGGTCGCGCCCCTGGCGGCGCAGGTGGACGAGCATGGCACCCGATGAGGCGATACGCGCCTCGTAGTCGCCGGCGACCAGGTCGATGAGTTCTCCGTTAATCATGGTTCCTGTCCCAGTGTGCGGGGCGTGCGCCCCTCGGTGGTGGCTTCCTCGGTGAGGTTTACCGTAGCCGCGTGCCGCATCAGGCACAGGCCTCGTCCCGACGCTCGCACGGCAGGGCCGTCGTGTCGCGGACAACAAGCTCGGGGACCACCCGGTAGAGGCGGCCGCCCAGAGGCCGGTCCTCACCGGCCACTTCCGCCGGGATCCGGCCGTCCTGGCCCGGGTGCATCCGGGCCAGCAGCGCCCGTACCGCCACCTCGGCGATGAGGCGGGCGTCCTGGCGCACCGTGGTCAGGGAGAAGGCCGAGGCCGCTGTGACCGGGATGCCGTCGTAGCCGGTGACGGCCAGGTCCTGCGGCACCCGCACGCCTTGACGACGCAGCTCCATGAGAGCCCCGACGGCGCAGTGGTCGTTGAAGCACAGGAGCGCCTCGGGCAGCTCGCCGGCCTCGATGAGGTGGTGGACCGCCCTGGCGCCGCTGTCCTCATCGCCTCCCCCGGGCACCACCCGTGCGCCTCGCCCCAGGCCCCGGCTCTCCACGGCCTGACCGAATCTCTGGATACGTCGCCCCGCGGCGGTCTCCTGCCCGCCGTCCACGTGGGTGATGCAGCGCCTCCCGGTGTCGACCAGGTGATCGACGAGCATCTGGATGCCGACGTCGTCGCGGGAGTGGACCTCGTCAACATCCTCCAGCTCGGCACTGGTGCCGATGAGGACCGTCGGGGTCCGGTCCACGATGCCGGCCAGGGCGTCCACGGAGAGGTCGGGGTCGACCAGGATGAGGCCCTCGCAACGCTGGAGCAGCAGCGAGCGCAGCCCGTCGGCCACATCGCGGTGCGGGGTGGAGGTGGCCAGCACCAGCGCGTGCTCCAGGGCGGAGGCCGCCTGGAAGAGCCCGTCCACGATGAGCCCCTGGTAGGCCTGCCCGATGGCGAAGCTGGCGCCGATGAGCCCGGTGTGGCTGCGGCGCAGGAACTGGGCGCGCGGGTCGGCCTGGTAGCCGAGCTCGGCGGCGATGCTCAGGATCTCGCCACGGGTCTTCTCGGCGACGCCGTCGGAGCCGTTGAGAGCCGCCGAGACGGTGGAGATGGAACGGCCGGCGCGCTCGGCGACGGTCCTGATCGTGACCCGCCCGCCTCGTCCTCGAGGTCCTTCCACGGCAGACGTCTCCCCTTCCACGCCGTTGTGCCTCACGGACCGGCACGATCCGCGGGATCCGGGGTCCATCCTTGGACACCGGTTGAGCACATCCTATCCGACAACATCGGTGAGCACGAGGCCCTGCTCAGAGAGGTCATCAGACCTCATACTTCCCTCTTGTCAGGACAAAGTTGCTCTGATATCTTCCTGTGACGTCATTAACGACGGGTGTCTCCTGGGACTTCCGGACACACCTCACACACGCAGCAGCCGACAACGTTGTCGGAAAGGACCCTCATGGCCAACAAGTCAACACTGGGCATCGGAGTCATCTCCCTAGGCTGGATGGGACGGCTTCACTCCCGCAGCTACCGCGCCATCGCCGAGCGCTTCCCCGAGCTGGGGGTGACCCCACGGCTGGTCGCCGCCGCGGACCCCGTGGACGAGGTGCGCCAGGAGGCGGTGGACAACCTGGGCTTCGAGCGCGCCTACGCCGACTACCGCGATCTGCTGGCAGATCCTGAGGTGAAGGCCGTCTCCATCTGCGCCCCCAACTTCCTCCACCACGAGATGGCCCTGGCGGCCGTCGAGGCCGGCAAGCCCTTCTGGATCGAGAAGCCCATGGGGGTCAGTGCCGAGCAGTCCCGGCAGATCGCCCAGGCCGCCGAGAAGGCGGGGCTGATGACCGCCGTCGGCTTCAACTACCGCCACACCCCGGCCATCGAGTACCTGCGCTCCCTGGTGCGCGGCGGCGAGCTGGGCCGGATCACGAATGTGCGCGTGTGGTTCATCGCCGACTACAACTCCTCCCCCATGGGCCCCCTGACCTGGCGGGCCTCGAAGGAGAAGGCCGGGGCCGGCGTCGTGCCCGACCTCATGAGCCACGGGGCGGACCTGGCCCAGTACATCGTGGGTCGCATCGCCTCGGTCACCGCGATCACCGACACCTTCATCACCGAGCGCCCCATCCCCACCAAGATGGGCATCGGCCACTCCGGCTTCGAGATCGGCGACGAGGTGGGCCCGGTGGAGAACGAGGACTACGTCTCCATGCTGGTGCGCTTCGAGAACGGCACCGTGGGCACCATGGAGTCCTCCCGCGTCAGCGTGGGACCACGCGCCGAGTACGTCGTCGAGGTATACGGCACGAAGGGCTCGGCCCGCTGGAACTTCGAGCGCCTCAACGAGCTGGAGATCTGCCCCGTGCTCGACGGCGGGGCCTCCCACGGCTACACCCGCGCCATGGCCGGACCCCAGTGGGGTCAGTGGCAGCGCTTCCAGCCCGCCATCGGCACCTCCATGGGCTTTGACGACATGAAGGCCATTGAGGCCGCGCAGTTCATCGAGTCCATCCTCACCGGCAAGCAGGTGGCCCCCTCGGCTGCCGACGCCTGGTGCGCCGCGGAGGTCGACGAGGCCGTTGTCGCCTCGGCGGCCGACGGCCAGTGGCACGAGGTCCCCCGTGTCGAGGGACGCACCACCTTCGACGCCTGAGCCGCGCCGATCCGTACCTTTCTCTTCACTCCACCACCCACCCATCACAACAACCCCTGTGGCATCGCCGCCACAGGACTGAGAGGAGACCCCCTATGTCTCAGGGAGTCACGACGTCCCTGCGTGGACTCACCAGGGAAGAGCTCAACAAGGCGGTGGCCGAGACGCCGCCTTCGGGCAAGCACCGCGGCGTCATCGCCATCGCCGCCGTGGCCACGCTCGGCTCACTGCTCTTCGGCTACGACACCGGCGTCATCTCCGGCGCCCTGCCGTACATGTACATGCCCTTCGACGCCAAGGGCCTCCAGCTGACCTCCTTCGAGGAGGGCGCCATCGGCGGTACCCTGCTGGTCGGCGCAGCGCTGGGCGCACTGCTGGGCGGCCTCATGTCGGACCGATGGGGCCGGCGCCACAACATCACCTTCCTGGCCTTCCTGTTCTTCATCGGCGCGATCGGCACCACCATCGCCCCCAACGTCTGGGTCATGTACCCCTTCCGCGTCGTCCTGGGCTTCGCCGTCGGCGCCGCCTCCGCGACGGTCCCCGTCTACCTGGCGGAGACGGCACCCAAACGCATCCGCGGCTCCATCGTGGCCATCGACCAGCTCATGATCGTCACCGGCCAGCTGCTCGCCTTCTCGATGAACGCCATCATCAACTCCCTCCAGGGCGGCCCGAGGATCACCATCGCCGAGGACCCCAGCGGGCACTTCGCCCCGGGCCAGTACGTCTTCGACGAGATCGCCAAGCTCCAGTCCTCCAAGGGCGGCCCGATGAACGCCGAGCAGTACCACGCCTTCCTCGACCAGCTCAGCATCAGCGCCGGTAACGGCGAGGCCTGGCGCTACATGCTGGTCCTGTGCTCCATCCCGGCCGTGGCCCTGTGGATCGGCATCCGCCTCATGCCCGAGTCCTCGCGCTGGTACCTGGCCAAGGAGCGCCTCTACGACGCCATCGGCGCCCTCAAGCGCGTGCGCGTCCCGGAGAAGGACGGCTCCATCGAGGACGAGATCATGGAGATGGTCGAGGCCCGCCAGCACGAGAAGGACGAGGAGACCCAGCGCAAGGGCTTCAGCCACGTCATGGCCACGCCCTGGCTGCGCAAGCTGCTGCTGGTCGGCATCTTCCTGGCCGTGGTCAACCAGACCACCGGCGTCAACACCGTCATGTACTACGCCCCCAAGGTGCTGGAGTACGCCGGCATGTCCACCTCGGCCTCCATCACCGCGCAGGTGGCCAACGGCGTCATGTCGGTCATCGGCTCCGCCATCGGCATCTGGCTCATCCTGAAGTTCCGGCGCCGCCAGGTCCTCATCGGCGACGTCATCGGCGTGGGCATCACCCTGCTGGGCATCGCGGCGACCTTCCAGTTCTTCATCGCCCCGCACATGGCCAACCACACCACTCCGCCCACCTGGGCCGCCTACCTCATCCTGGGGCTCATGTCCGTCTTCATGCTCATCGTGCAGTCCTCCAACGGCACGATCGTGTGGACGATGATGGGTGAGATCTTCCCGGCCAATGTCCGCGGCATCATGAACGGCACGGCGATCTTCTGCATGTGGACCGCCAACGCCATCATCACCTGGACCTTCCCGCCCATGATGGAGACCCTGGGCGGCGGCATCACCTACACCATCTACGGCGTGCTCAACCTGGTCGTCGCCGTCGTCCTGTTCAAGATCATGCCGGAGACCAAGGACAAGTCCCTGGAGGAGATCGAGGTCGAGATGGAGAAGCTCTACTCCTGACCCACCCCCAGCACACGCGCTCCCGGGAGGACCCGAAAAGGGCTTGTCAGGACAAAGTCCTGTTGCTAGGTTCGAGGCACGGGCCCACCGCCCGGCACCGACGCCGGCACCCTCCTCCCGGGAGCGCACCGCTGGCGGCCCCGAGCCGACGGCGCAGCAGCCGCCCGCACCTCACCGCCACCTCACCGCACGCACCCACTGACCACCCCCCATCACCACCCGAGCGAGAACACGGAGCAACGATGTCCTTCACCCTCGACCCTGCAACCGCTATCTCCGACCCCCACGGCATCTCCTGGGGCATGCACCCGATCACCTGGCGCAATGACGACATCCCCGAGGTCGGCGCCTTCAACACCCTGGAGGACATGCTCCTGGACCTGGCCGACACCGGCTACGCGGGCACTGAGTGCGCCGGCTTCTTCCCGCCCAAGGAGGAGGTCAAGGTCGCCGCTGAGGCCCGCGGCATCAAGATCGTCGCCCAGTGGTTCTCCTCCTTCATCCTGCGCGACGGCGTCGAGGCCGTCATCCCCGACTTCGAGGCCACCTGCGCCTACCTGGAGTACCTGGGCGCCACCCGCGTCGTCGTCTCCGAGCAGACCGGCTCGGTCCAGGGCATCCGCGACGTCTGCATCTTCACCAACAAGCCGGTGCTCACCGAGGAGCAGTGGCCGGTGCTGGCCGAGGGCCTGAACCGCCTGGGCGACGTCGCCCACGCCCACGGCCTGGAGCTCGTCTACCACCACCACCTGGGCACGGTCATCCAGACCAAGGAGGAGACCATCCGCCTCATGGAGCTGACCGACCCGGCCAAGGTCTCTCTCCTGTTCGACACCGGCCACGCCTACGTGGGTGACGGAGACGTCATGGGCCTGCTGGAGGCCACCATCGACCGCGTCAAGCACGTCCACTTCAAGGACGTGCGTCCCGAGAAGATGGAGGAGTCCAAGGCCGCCGAGCGCTCCTTCCTCGACTCCTTCCTGGCCGGCATGTTCACCGTCCCCGGCGACGGCACGATCGACTTCACCGTCCCCTACAAGTTCCTCGTGGACCACGGCTACTCCGAGTGGATTCTGGTGGAGGCCGAGCAGGACCCAGCCATCGCCAACCCCCTGGAGTACGCCCGCAAGGCACGCGCCTACCTTGAGGGAACCCTCTTCAAGGCCTGAGACGTCACGGGGCTGGCGCGGACTCCCCCCTCCGAGCGGATCCCACCGGCTGACACCTCACCTCGACGCTCCCGACCAGTGATGGTTGGGAGCGTCGTCGTTCCCGGGGCACCACAGGCAACCGCCCGGTGCGAGCTGCCCGCCCCGCTGGGGCCCGACGACCGTCACCCTTCGCTCCGGCGCACCGGCGGGTTTATTCTGGAAAGGGCACTCTTGACCGCGAAGACGCACCGGAGGAAGGGTCATGTCCTCGACACAGGTTCCAGGCACAGTGAGTGGGTTCTTCTCCGATGTCCGCCGCTGGGAGCGCACGGACCACCGCCTCACCTGGGGCGACGGCCTGCTGGTCGCCTACTGCGTCCTCTTCTGGGTCGTCGCGGGCCAGGGGATGACTGAACACCTCCTCCATGACGACTCGCCCGCCTCGAGCGCACTTGTCTGCGGCATCACCGGGATCACGGCCTGGGCGGCCTTGCCCCTGCTGCAGCTCATCACCCCTTGGCCGGCTGCCAGACGAGCGCTGCGATCCACGGTCTCGATCCTCTCGATCGGTGCAGGAGCAGCCTCTCTCGGCCTGCTTCACGGAATCGGACTGACAACCCAGCACACTGCTCTTTGGGACCACCTGCTCAGCGCAACCCTGCCCGCAACGGCACTCATCTTCCTGGGTGTCTCCGGAATCGTCACGCTGCTGCGCACCGCCGCGGCGCCCCGTTGACGCAGCCCCAACAGCACTCACGCAGACCACTGTCGACGGCGAGGTCCCTATCGGTCCTCGCCGTCGACGGCCATGCATTAGTCTGGACAAAGTTCAGACCAGACTCCGACTCTTCTCACCGCTGAGAGGTCCCGTGCTCCCCACCTTGACCACCACCGCCTGGATCCTGCTCGTGGTCGTGGCGGCCCTTTGCGGTATCGCCAAGACCGCCCTGCCCGGGACGGCGACCATCGCCGTGGCCCTGTGCACCGCGGCCCTGCCCGCCAAGGAGTCCACCGGTGCCATCCTGCTCATGCTCATGACCGGCGACCTGCTGGCCGTGTGGAGCTATCGCGGCGACGCGGACTTCCGCATGCTGCGCAGGCTCGTCCCGGCGGTCCTGGCCGGCGTCGCTGCCGGCGCCCTGTTCCTGCACCTGGCCTCCAACGACTCCACCCGCCGCCTCATCGGCGCCATCCTGCTGATCCTGGTCGCCGTCACGCTGTACCAGCGCCGCTCGGCCACCAGGAATAGGTCCGACGACGTGCCCGAGGCCACCCTCCCGGCCCCGGCCGGCAGCCGCCTGTCCCGACTTGTCTACGGCAGCCTGGCCGGCTTCACCACGATGGTCGCCAACGCCGGCGGACCGGTGACCTCCATGTACTTCCTGGCCTGCCGCTATCCGGTCAAGGCCTTCCTGGGGACGACGGCCTGGTTCTTCTTCCTGGTCAACCTGGTCAAGCTGCCCTTCTCCGTCTCGGCCGGCCTGGTCAATCCCACGACCCTGTCGCTGGCGGCGGTCGCCGCTCCGGTCGTCATCGCCTCGGCCCTGGCCGGTCGACGCCTCGCCGAGCACATGGATCAGCGGGTCTTCGAGCCGATTATCGTCGTCCTGACCGTCGTCTCCGCACTGCCCCTGCTGCGCTAGCGCGGTCCGACTGCCGGGCCGCGTCCGGCACGCAGCTGCGCAGCCCCTATTTCTCCGGCCGACAAAACAGGCCCCTACCAGCGGTTATTTCCCTCAAACACGCCTGTCTGACATCACATCGCCAGCTCATGGCGGAGCGTTGACGCGATTTATCCTGACCGTTACCGTATTCATCAGTATGAAGAGTTCGGCCAGTATTGATTATCTTGACGTTTCGCCCGGCGAGGTGGCCGGCGACGACGTCGACGCTGTCGCATCCCCGATCACCTCCCCCGTCACGCAGGACGAGGCGGCAGCCCCCTTCCTGGTCAGCGCCGATATCCATGCCGTCATGCTGGGACTGTGGGCCTCGGGCCTGAGGTGCGTCATCGTCTACGCCCTGGCTCCCGTCATCGGCGCCGCGGGCCCCCTGGCCATCGGCGCCGCCCTGGTCATCCAGGTCGCCGGCACCGCGATCAGCGTCAGTGGCGCCTTCTCCCTGTGGCGGCGGCGCGAGCGCGGCTACTGCGTCTACGCCCTCATTGCGGCCCTGACCTGTCTGTGTGCCGTGGCCGCTCTGCTGACCCCCGCCGGGTCCTAACCCGCGCCGATAAGCACTGCCATGGATCCCACGGTCGCCCCCCTCCCCTCCCCGCCCTCCCGCACCCGCCGGGCGATGGCCTTCGTGCGCCGCTGGCTGTCGGCGGCGGCCGGCCTCGGGATGCTCATCATCACTGTCAGCGGCATGCTCCTGCCCCACCAGGGGGAGATCCTGCACGTATTGAACCCGACCGTCTCCACCCGCGACGCCGGCTCCGGCCAGGACTCCTTGCCTCAGGCGGTCGAGACGATCAAGAACGCCCATCCCGACGAGCCCGTCTTGTCGGCGAGGTGGGACACCGACGTCGTCGAGGTGCGGACCGAGCAGGCCACCTACACGGTCAACCCCGCCACCGGGAACGAGACCAGTAGGGCCTCGGCAACCCCGGTCTGGATCTCAGTCCTGGACAACCTGCACCGGTGTCTGCTGTCCTGCCGGGGGCCCGGCCACGTGAGCTGGATGTCCCAGGAGATCCCCCACACCGGTTGGCGTGACGGTCACCGGGGACTGACCGTCGGGGGGCTGGTCGTGGCCACCCTGGGACTGGTCCTCGCGGTCCTGACCGTCAGTGGGCTGCGCACGTGGTGGCCGCTGCAGCGCCATCGACGCACTGCCCTGTCCGCCCGCCGGCGCACGCAGCGCCTCTCCCGGGACACCGACCTGCTCAAGGCAGCCGGACTGGTTCTCCTCCCCCTGCTGTTCCTGTGGGGCTACTACGCCAGCGCGTTCAGCATCCGCCCCACCCAACCGGCCGCACCGGTCTCCATGACCGCTCGCCAGTCCCCGACAGGATCAACCAGCACGGGCCCGGCCCAGGACATCGGGCCTCATCGCGCCGTCGCCGCCGCTCAGGAGGCCGGCGGCGGACAGGCGGTCGCCCTGTTCCTGCCTCAGCCGAGCGACCCGTCGTCGACGTACACGGTCTGGGTCGCTCACGGAGAACGGCTCACCCCGGGGCAGTCCCCCGACGACGTCGCGGTGAGCATCGCAGTGAATGTCGACCCCGGAACCGGGCGGACCACGCTCCCCTCCACGCCCGGCCACCGGCCGACCACGCGGGCGGACTAGCGCCTATGACACCTGTGCCGGCCCCCGAGTATGTGCCCGTTCCCACATCACAAGACAGGCGGAGATCGGGCCTTTGGTCGCAGACGACCCTCGGGTGGGGGCACAATCGGACCCGTACGGCACCGGAATGAGCCGGCGCCCCTGACTCCAAGACAACGCGAGAAGGACCTAACGTGGCGCGCAGTATCTACATCGCCTCACCCAACGCCGGAACCGGGAAGTCAACGGTGGCCCTCGGGCTGGTCTCCTGTCTGACCAAGGTGGTCGCCAAGGTCGGCGTCTTCCGCCCCTTCGTGGAGAGCCGTGAGGGCGATGCCTTCCTCAGCCTCCTGCTGAACCGTGCCGGCTCCACCACACCCCCCGAGCAGTGCGTCGGCGCGACCTGGGACGAGTTCCACGCCGACCCCGAGGAGGCCCTGGCACGCATCGTCGACGCCTACCGGGCCATGGCGCGCGAGCACGATGTCGTCATCATCGACGGCTCGGACTTCACCGACGTCGCCGGCAACCCAGAGCTGGCCCTCAACGCCCGGGTGGCCGCCAACATCGGCGTCCCGGTGCTGCTGGTGGTCTCCGGACAGAATGACGTGGAGGACGTCGTCGCCTCCGTGGAGGTCTCCATGGCCGAGATCGCCGACAACCACGCCCGTACCGTCGCAGTCGTGGCCAACAAGTGCCTGCCCGAGACCCGCCAGGCCGTCGGCGAGGCACTGACCGCCATCGAGGGCATCACCTCCACCACGCTGCCCGAGGTGCCGCTGCTGGCGGCCCCGGTGGTGCGCGAGGTGCTCGACGCCGTCGAGGGCACCCTCATCGCCGGTGACGAGACGCTGCTCGACCGCGAGGCCGAGTCCGTCCTCGTGTGCGCCATGGACGTCTCCCACGTCCTGGAGCGCCTGACGGCGGGACAGCTCGCCATCGTCCCGGCCGACCGCTCCGCCATGCTCATCTCCCTCATGGCGGCCCAGGCCTCCTCGAGCTTCCCGATCCTGTCGGGTCTCGTCCTCAACGGCGGCTTCGAGGTGGCGCCCCACGCGCTGCGCCTCCTGGAGGGGCTGGACGTCAACATCCCGGTCATCACCTCCCCGCTGGACACCTTCGCCGCCGCCTCCGCGGCCGGCTCCCTGCAGGGTCTGCTCGCCCACGGCTCCGAGCGCAAGATCGACGTCGCCGTGACCACCTTCGAGCAGGAGGCCGACGTCGAGGCCCTCCTGTCGGCCCTGGAGGTCGAGCCGTCCGAGGTCGTCACCCCCATCATGTTCCAGGCCGAGCTGGTGGAGCGCTCGCGCACCAACCGCAAGACGATCGTCCTGCCCGAGCCCGACGACGACCGGGTCCTGCGCGCCGCCGACGCCATCCTGCGCCGCGGCATCGCCGACCTGGTGCTGCTGGGTGACGAGACCACGGTGCGGGCCCGCGCCACCGAGCTGGGCCTGGACATCGCCGCTGCCCGAGTCGTCGCCACGGACGACCCCGAGCTCCTGGAGAAGTACGCCGAGGAGTTCGCCCGCCTGCGCGCCAAGAAGGGCGTCACCCTCGAGCAGGCCCGCGAGAAGGTCCAGGACGTGTCCTACTTCGGCACGATGATGGTCCACATGGGAGACGCTGACGGCATGGTCTCGGGCGCCGCCCACACCACCGCCCACACGATCGTCCCCTCCTTCCAGATCATCAAGACCAAGCCGGGGACCTCCATCGTCTCCTCGGTCTTCCTCATGCTCCTGCAGGACCGGGTGCTCGTCTACGGCGACTGCGCCGTCAACCCCGAGCCCAACGCCGCCGAGCTGGCCGACATCGCCATCTCCTCGGCCGCCACCGCCCGCCAGTTCGGCGTCGAGCCGCGCGTGGCGATGCTGTCCTTCTCCACCGGGACCTCCGGCAAGGGCGCGGACGTGGACAAGGTTCGTGAGGCCACCGAGCTGGTGCGGGCCAAGGAGCCCGACCTCGCCGTCGAGGGCCCCATCCAGTACGACGCCGCCATCGACCCGACCGTGGCCGCCAAGAAGGCCCCGGACTCGCTCGTGGCCGGGCGGGCCAACGTCTTCATCTTCCCGGACCTGTCCAGCGGCAACATCGGCTACAAGGCGGTCCAGCGCTCCTCGGGCGCCATCGCCATCGGCCCAGTCCTACAGGGCCTCAACAAGCCGGTCAACGACCTCTCGCGCGGCGCCCTGGTGGAGGACATCATCAACACCGTCGCCATCACCGCCGTCCAGGCCCAGGGCTGAGCCCTTCAGCGGCGTGGGGCCGGGTCCCGGCCCCACGCCGCTGAGGCCCACCCGGGACCCGCATCAGTCATCCAGTCATCCCCGCGTTCATCCCCGACCGTTCTTGAAAGGCACCCCGTGACTCAGCGCACCGTCCTCGTTATCAACTCCGGCTCCTCCTCCATCAAGTACCAGCTGGTCGACCCCGACTCGGGCGCCTCGCTCGCCTCGGGCCTGGTGGAGCGCATCGGTGAGGAGACCGGCGCCATCACCCACAAGCACGGCGAGGAGCGCACCGAGATCACCGAGCCGGTCCCCGACCACGGCTTCGGCCTGTCCGAGGTGCTGCGCCTGTTCGAGGAGCAGGGCCCCTCACTGGCCGACGCCCACATCGTGGCCGTGGGCCACCGGGTCGTCCAGGGCGGGCGCTACTTCTCCGGCCCGGCTCTCATCGACGACGACGTCGTGGCCCGGATCGAGCAGCTCGTGCCGCTGGGCCCGCTGCACAACCCCGCCCACCTCAAGGGCATCGAGGTGGGGCGCCGCCTCCTGTCCGACGTGCCGCACGTGGCCGTCTTCGACACCGCCTTCTTCCAGGACCTGCCCGAGGAGGCCGCCCGCTACGCCCTGGACCGCGAGGTCGCCGACACCTACTCCATCCGCCGCTACGGGGCTCACGGCACCAGCCACCAGTTCGTCTCCGGGGCGGTCTCCGAGTTCCTGGGGCGCGACGACCTCAAGCAGGTCGTCCTGCACCTGGGCAACGGGGCCTCGGCCTCGGCGGTCGTGGCCGGGCACGCCGTGGACACCTCCATGGGTCTGACCCCGCTGGAGGGCCTGGTCATGGGCGGGCGCACCGGCGACATCGACCCGGCCGCCGTCTTCCACCTGGCACGCGTGGCCGGCATGTCCATCGACGAGATCGACCACCTGTTCAACCGCGGCTCGGGCATGAAGGGCCTGGCCGGGGACAACGACATGCGCGAGGTGTGGAAGCGCATCGGCGCCGGTGAGCAGGAGGCCCGCGAGGCCATGGACATCTACCTGCACCGGCTCGTGAAGTACGTGGGCGCCTACACCGCCGTCATGGGCGGCCTGGACGCCCTGACCTTCACCGCCGGTATCGGCGAGAACGACGCGAACCTGCGCCGTGAGCTCGGCGAGCGCCTGGGCTTCATGGGTGTCAAGATCGACCAGGGGGTCAACGAGACCCGCTCCGACGAGCCGCGCGTCATCTCCACCCCGGACTCGAAGGTCACCGTGCTCGTGGTGCCCACCAACGAGGAGCTCGCCATCGCACGCCAGGCGCTCACCCTCATCTGAGCCGCTCCCGGAAGTGCGCACAGGAATCTGACGCCCAGCACTGCCGGGCCCGGACAATCACGCGGTGCCGCAGCCGCCCCACCAGGGGAGGCTGCGGCACCGTCGTCGTCCCCCAGGGGGGACAAACCGGCCGACGGCGGTGCGCGCGCGAGGCCCTGAGGGCTTCCATGGAGTCATGAGCAACGCACCTGTCACCAGCACACCAAGACCCCCCGCCCCTCCAACAACGCCCCTGCACCAGACCGCAGCCATGAACGGGGGCACACCTGTCCCTGCACCGGCTCCGCAACCGGCCGCGCCCTTCGTTCCAGCCCCGACCGCCCCCGGCGCCGTGCCCGTCCCAGCAGCACCCGGCGCCGTGCCCGCCCCGGCCGTCCCCTCTCCCTCCGAGGGACTCGTCGTGGTCACTGAGGGACTGACCCGCACCTATAACGGTGTCAACGCCGTCGACGGCTTGAACCTGTCCGTGCCCGCCGGCGGCATCTACGGCTTCCTGGGCCCCAACGGCGCCGGCAAGTCCACCACGATGAAGCTCCTGCTAGGACTGACCCGCCCGACGTCGGGCAGCATGAGTGTCCTGGGACGCCCGGTCAGCCAGCGCCACCCCCTGCCGCCGGGAACCATCGGCTCCCTCATCGAGGGCCCCTCCTACTACCCGAGCCTGACCGGCAAGGAGAACCTGGCCATGGTGGCCTCCTACCTGGGGCTGGCCTCCAACCGAGTCCAGCACGCCCTGGCCACCGTCAACCTCGTCGGGCAGGAGAACAAGCAGGTCAAGCACTACTCCATGGGCATGAAGCAGCGCCTGGGACTGGCCATGGCGCTGCTGTCGAACCCGGCCCTCATGCTCCTGGACGAGCCGACCAACGGGCTCGACCCCGCCGGGGTGGCCGAGATCCGCCAGCTCATCGTCACCCTGGCCCGCCAGGAGGGCGTGACGATCATCGTCTCCTCCCACATCCTGTCGGAGATCGAGCAGATGGCCGACACCGTCGGCATCATCTGCGCCGGACGGCTGCGCTATCAGGGCACCCTGGCCGGGCTGCGCGACGAGGGGGTCATCGAGCTGCTCGTCTCCTCGCCCACGGCCGTCGCCGCGCTCCTGACCTCCCTCGGGGTGACCCACGAGGTGCGGGACGGCGCCGTGCGCACCCCCATGATGCCCGACGACGTCGTCGGCGAGCTCATCACCCGCATCGTCTCCTCCGGGACGACCGTCTACCGGGTCCAGACCGTGCGCAAGACCCTCGAGCAGGCCTTCCTGGAGCTGACCGAGCCGGTCCTGGCCGCCCAGCCTCCCCTCGCCTCTCAGGAGATGAATCGATGAGCACCCCAGTGAGTACAGCGGGCCCGGCAGCCACCATGGCCGCGCAGCCAACACCACCGACACAGCACCTGACACAGCCCCCGACGCGACCGGCGGCGCCGCGCGCACTCCCCCTCTCCCCGCTGAGCCGGGCGTGGACCACCCTGGCCCTCGAGCTGGGCAAGCTGCGCCGCAAGCGCTACTGGCTCATTGCCGCCAGCGCCGACGCCGTGTGCCTGGTATGGAGCGGCATGCTCATCACCCATCGGGCGAGCGGCCCGGTTGGCGCACGCCACGCCACGCTTGCCCTGGACGAGTTCATCCAGATCATCGCCTTCCTCATGCCCCTCATCACCGCGATCCTGGCCTCGCGCATCGTCACCGTGGACACCGAGGAGCGCATGGGCCAGCTGATGACGGCGCTGGGGCAGAGCCCCCTGACCCGCTACCGAGGCAAGCTGGTCATCGTGATCCTCACGGTCCTGTGCATAGAGATGACCCTCTTCACACTTGTCACCGTGCTGGCCGGCCCGATCGGACTGACCGTCACCGGCTCCTACTGGAGCACACTGCCTCCCGCCCTCGCGGTGGCGGCGTGCTCAACGCTGGCCATCTCCGCGGTCCAGCTGACGCTGTCCACCTGCTTCGACAAGCAGGGCGTCAGCCTGGGTGCGGCGGCCATCGGCGGTCTCATCGCCGAGAGCCTGCCCTACGCCTACCTCGGGAAGTTCTCATGGCTGCTGCCCTGGGGCATCGTTCCCGCAGCCACCCCCATTGACACGGTCGCCTCCCGCACGTCCATGCGGGAAAGCGGCGACATGACGCTCGTGTCCCACCCGTGGACCCTGGCGGCCCTCGCCGCACTGGTCGCGGTCGGGTGGACCGTCGCCGCCCACCTCGTTATCGTCCACCAGGAGAATCACCGATGAGCACCACCGCACCAGTCACACGTTACACGGCAGGCCGGCCCCTCCGACCTGCTCAGCACCCGTCAGCGCTCCCCGGTCCCTCCGGCCCGTCCACGACGCCGCAGCCGACCGGTCTGGGCCGGACTGCCCCGCCCTCTCCCCAGTCCCGCCCGTCAGTACGAGCCGCCTGGTACTGGGAGAACCGCAAGTCCCCCAACCGGTGGTACTGGGTCGCCGTCACCGCCCTGTGCTCCCTGGGCTCCCTGTCCGGCTACATTCAGTACCGCACCTACCGGAGCGAGTTCGAGGCCCAGGGCGTCACCTGGGAGATCACGTGGTCCCAGTCCACGCTCCTGCTCTCAATGGTGTTCCTGCCGCTCGCGCTGGGTGCCTTCGCCGCGCAGATCGCCAGCAGTGAGCACCAGGGAAGGAACTGGCAGCGGATGAGCGCCACCGGCCTGGAGACCACCATGGTCGCGGGCAAGCTGCTGCACGGGCTCCAGGTCGCGGTCCTCACCACCGCGGTCCTGGTCCTGACCACCGCGGTGACGGGACTCGCCTCGGGCTTCAGCCTGGTGGGCCTGGTCGCCTTCCTGCCGCGCTTCGCCGTCGTCGCGTTGGGAATGTGGGTCATCCTCACCTTCGTCACCTGGCTGGGCGCAGTCATGACGTCCTTCGCCACCACGATGTCCACGGTCCTGCTGAGCATCATTGCGGGGCTGGCGATGCTTCTCGTGGCTCGACCGCTGAGCGTCCTCAACCCCGCAGCCTCACTGACCCGAACCACCTCGGCCATGAGCCCGGGCTACGTGACCTCACTGGGCGCCGCGGCATTCGAAGGAGTCATCTGCCTGGTGTGGGTGGTCCTGCTGACCCTGGCTCTGCGCCGAGCAGTCAGGCGCCAGTCATGAGCCACGTTCCCACAGTGCCCGAGGCGGCACACGTCTCACGGGTCCCGCGGACCCTCCTGGACCGGGTGGCTCAGTGGTGGCGCACCAGCACCCTGACCCTGTGGGCGGTGGCCGGAGCCGCGTGCCTCTTCCAGCTGATGGTGCTGAACGTGGCCTCGTACACCTACCCGCACCTGCCCATGCGGGGCTGGGTCATCGTCTCCCTGCTGCTCGCCGGATCGCTGCTGGCCCGACGCTGCTGGCCCCTCGCCGTCGTCACCGCCACGAGCCTGGCCTCGGCCGCCGCCGACCTGTGGGGGCCGCGCGGTGGACTCAACCTGCTGTCCATGCTGGCTCTCTACGCCCTGCTCGTGGCCGCCCCCACCCGTGACCGACTCATCGGCTTCGGCATCTGCGCGCCGTGCACCCTCGTCCCCACGGCTCTGGCCAAGTGGCCGCAGGTGAGCGCGTTGAGCCCTGACTTCATCGCCCTGGTGCTCGTGCTCGCGGTGGCCTCGATCTCCCGCTCCCGCCGGGAGGCCCTGGAGCACGGGGACGCCCAGTTGGCGGCGCAGTCCGCCGAGCAGCGGCTGGTCGCCCAGCGCGACGCCGCCCGCCACCAGGCCCGGGTGGCGGCCGAGCTCCACGACTCCGTGGGCCACGCCCTGACCGCGATCATCGCCCTGTCCGAGGGGATGCAGGGGGCCGGCGGCAGCCCACAGACAGACGAGGCCATTGACATGATGAACGCCCTGGCCCGCGAGGGTCTGGCGGACACCCGGCGCGCCGTCGCCTCGCTCCAGGCAGCACCAGGCCCCTCCCCCGACGACGCCGCTGAGACCACCGATCCCCTCACCGGCCGGGTCTTGGAGGGCCCGCAGTCCCCCTCGGGCGCAGCCGGCTGGGACCGGCTCAACGACCTGCTGACCACAGTGAGGGCCACCGGTATCAGTGCGGCTCTCACCGAGACCGGCAGGCGCCCTCTCGACGCATCTTGCAGTCAGGCCCTCGGGGAGGTCGTCTATGTCGTCATCCGGGAGGCCCTGACCAATGTCATGCGCCACGCAGAGGGCGCCACGCGCGTCGTTGTCTCCCTGGACCATGACCAGGCCTCCACGCGGATCACCGTGTCCGACGACGGTCGCGCCGCGCAGCCAGGCCACGCAGACGGCTTCCCGGGCTCGTCTCAGGCACCGGCAGCGGCCGGCCACGGGCTGGCGAACCTGGCCGCCGCGGTCGGTGAGCACGGCGGCACGCTGTCGGCCGGCCCCACAGCCGATGAGGGCGCATCCGGCTGGGTGCTGCGCGCCCTCGTCCCCTTCCCGGAAGGTGCATCACGGTGAGTCCATCCGCCCCCTCCGGGTCAGGCACCGAGAGCTCGTCGAGCGACCTCAGGCCGATCACGGTGATGATCGTCGATGACCAGCGAGCCACCCGCATGGGCCTGTCCCTCATCATCAACCGGGCCGACGACCTGCAGGTCACGGCCGAGGCCGTCCACGGCCAGGACGCCCTCGACCAGCTCGCCGCCCTGCTTGAGGAGCGCCGGCCGCTTCCCGACGTCGTCCTCATGGACGTGCGCATGCCGGTACTCAACGGGATCGATGCCACGGCCCGCATCTCCCAGCTCTACCCCTCAATCCGGGTCCTGGTGCTGACCACCTACGACCAGGACGAGTTCGCCTTCGGGGCGCTGTCGGCCGGCGCCTCAGGGTTCCTGCTCAAAGACACCCGCACAGCCGACCTCCACCAGGCGCTGCGGGCGGTCAGCTCCGGGGACGCGATCCTCACTCCGCGCATCACCCGCGAGCTGCTCAACCGGCACATGCTCAGCCCCGTGGCCTCACCCCGTCAGCGCGCGGCACGCCAGCGCCTCGACAATCTCAGCCCCCGCGAGCGCGAGGTGGCCGACCTGGTAGCCCAGGGGCTGACGAACGCGGAGATCGCTCAGCGCCTCGTCCTGGCCCCGGACTCGGTCAAGAAGAACGTCACCCGGATCCTGACCAAGCTGGACCTGCGCGACCGGGTCCAGCTCGTCATCCTCATGCGCGACGCCCAGTCCTGAGCCTCCGCCCCGTCCCCTCAGGCCGCGGTGGCCAGGGCCGGGGCCGGGACCGGCTGCTGCGCCGGGACGCGATAGACGAGGCGGGACTGGGCCAGGTAATTGACGATGAAGAGCGTGGAGTCCACCAGCACCTTGGCCAGCCACAGGGGCGCGCCGGCGCCGGTGAGGACCGCGATGCCGGTGTAGGACGTCACCGTGACCCCGCCCTGGACCGCCGTGTAGCCGCCGGCCGAGCGCCAGAAGGTCTCCGGGCCCGCCCCGAACAGGCGCCGGTTGAGCAGGAAGCCCAGGGTGCAGGAGACGATCCGCGCTCCGACGACGGCGTAGAGGACCGAGTCGGTCAGCGAGTTGAGGATGAGGACCAGCGCGTAGTCGACGCTCCAACCGGTGAAGGACACGGCGGCGAAGAGGATGACCGTGGGGATGCGGCGGCGCAGGCCGGCCAGGCGGCTCAGGATCGTCGGGTGGGAAGCGGGGAGGGCGGGGCTCGTCGTCGTCATGGCAGTAAGCCTCGCGGGAGGCCTTATGCCACGTGTTTGACGGACCTGTGCCGTTTCTGTGAGAGACGCTCACCGGGGTCCTGCGGATGCTGCGCCCCGATCCTCAGCCTTTCCTCAGCTCTCAGAACAGGGCGTCGGCCTGCGGCGCGGCGGGGGCGCTCGACGACGTCGCACCAGGCGCCGGCTGCGCCTCCCGATTCCCCGGTGCCCGACCGCCCCGGGTCCAGCCCGGCCCCGCGGGCACCGGGCGGCCCTGCTGGAAGGCGGTGGCAGCGCCGCGGGCCCGGGAGTCGGCGGCCTCGTTCATGGGGTGGCCGACGTGCCCGCGCACCCACTCGAAGCGCACGGTGCGGCCCGCGAGCGCGGCGTCGAGGTCCTTGACGAGGTCGGCGTTGAGGACGGGCTTGCCGTCGGCCTTGCGCCAGCCGCGCTTCTTCCAGCCGTGGCGCCACTTGGTCAGGGAGTTGATGACGTACTGGGAGTCGCACTGGATGAGGAGCTCCTCGCCGGCGAGCCCGGCGGCCTCGGTGGCCCGCAGGAGCTCCAGGACGGCGGTGAGCTCGCCGCGGTTGTTGGTCGAGCTCTCCCAGCCTCCAGCGGCCCAGCAGTCATCGTCCACGTACCAGGCCCAGCCGGCCGGTCCCGGGTTGCCCAGGGAGGAGCCGTCGGCAGCAGCAGTCAGCGTCATGGAGGGCACTCTACCCACCGCGGGCCCACCAGCCGGTCACCCGTCCTCGTCCGCCGTGCTCACGTCCCGGTGCGCCTGGCTGGACACACACCTCACTCAGCGAACTCGCACGATCTTCCCTGGCGTGCAGCCAGCCGCAAAAGCCCTGCTCAGGACGGACTGTGTTAGCCTGCCGGGCGGGCATGAACGACCCTGCCCATGTGAACACTTATCCCTTGAGAGGTACACCGATGTCCTCCACGCTGAACGCTTTATCAACCTCGTCAGCGGCATCCAGCACGCTCATCGCCGCACGCTGGTACGACTACATCCCCATCGCGATCTACTTCGCCTTCGTCATCGGTGTCGGACTCATCGCCCGCGCTAAGGCGGCCACAGCCGATGGCTTCCTCACCTCGGGCCGCTCCCTGCCGGCCTGGGTGACGGGTATCGCCTTCGTCTCGGCAAACCTCGGCGCCGTCGAGATCATGGGAATGTCGGCCAACGGCGCCGAGTACGGCATGCCGACCTTCCACTACTTCTGGATCGGCGCGGTCCCGGCCATGATCTTCCTGGGTCTGGTCATGATGCCCTTCTACTACGGCTCCAAGGTGCGCTCGGTGCCCGAGTTCATGCTCAAGCGCTACGGCACCGCCGCGCACCTGGTCAACGCGCTCAGCTTCGCCCTGGCCCAGCTGCTCATCGCCGGCATCAACCTGTACCTGCTGGGCAAGATCATGAACTGGCTGCTGGGCTGGCCCCTGTGGGTGGGGCTCATCGTGGCAGCCGTCATCGTCTTCTCCTACATCACCATGGGTGGGCTCTCCGCGGCGATCTACAACGAGGTCCTCCAGTTCTTCGTCATCGTGGCGGCCCTGCTGCCCCTGACCCTCATCGGCCTGCACCGTGTGGGCGGCTGGCACGGCCTGACCAGCAAGATCACTGCCGCTGCCACGGCCGCCCACCCCGACGACGCCGGCGAGGCAGCCAAGGTCGCGGCTCAGCAGCTGCACTCCTGGCCCGGCAACTCGATCTCCGGCTTCGACTCCAACCTGCTGTCCGTCGTCGGCCTGGTCTTCGGCCTGGGCTTCGTGCTGTCCTTCGGATACTGGACGACGAACTTCGTCGAGGTGCAGCGGGCCATGGCCTCGGACTCGATCTCCTCGGCCCAGTCGACCCCGATCATCGGCACCTTCGTCAAGATGTTCGTGCCCTTCCTCGTCATCGTCCCGGGCATGGTCGCCGGCGTCATGGTCTCGGAGATCCAACAGCTCAAGGCAGATTCCGGGGCTGGATACCAGTTCAACGACGCGGTCCTCTACCTCATGCGCGACCTGCTGCCCAACGGTCTGCTGGGTCTGGCGATCACGGGTCTACTGGCCTCCTTCATGGCGGGCATGGCGGCGAACATCTCCGCCTTCAACACCGTGTGGGGCGTGGACATCTACCAGCACTACATCAAGAAGAACGCCGACGATGCCCACTACCTCATGGTCGGCAAGCTCTCGACCCTGACGGCCTCCGTAGTCGCGATCCTCACCGCGATCATCGCGTCGAGCTACTCCAACCTCATGGACTACCTCCAGACGCTGTTCTCGATGTTCAACGCTCCCCTGTTCGCGACCTTCATCATCGGGATGTTCTGGAAGCGGGCCACCCCGCACGCCGGTTGGATCGGCCTCATCAGCGGAACCCTGGGCGCCCTGGGGGTCAACATCCTCATCTGGACCAAGCACCTGGTCATGCCGGGACAGGGCGGCGCCTTCCTGGCGGCGGGCGTGGCCTTCACGGTCGACGTCGTCATCACGGTGCTGGTCTCCATGGCCACTGCACCCAAGCCCGACTCCGAGCTCAAGGGCTTCGTCTACGCCCTGACCCCCAAGAGCGAGCGCACCGACCCGCACCTGCACGAGCTGCCCTGGTACCGCCGTCCGATCCCGCTGGGGATCATCGCCGGGGTCCTGGTCATCGTACTCAACAGCATCTTCCACTAGTCCGGCCCGGACACACGAAGGAGAACACTCATGAGCAATCGTTCACTCACGGACATCCGGGCGGTCATCACCGGGGCTCTGGGGCTCATCGGCCTCTACCTGGTGGTGTGCTCGGTCCTGTTCAACAGCGCCGAGGAGATGAGCAAGACCGGCGGCATCAACGCCAACCTGTGGTCGGGCCTGGGCCTGCTGGCCATCGCCGCGGGCATGGGCCTGTGGTGGTGGATCAAGCCAAATCCCTCCGGGGGCGAGCAGGGCTGAGACTGATCGGGCCTTGCTGAGCCCGTACCAGTGAGGGCCGTTCGCCCATCACCTACCCTCCGATCGACGGCGCCGCCGCAGCCTTGCGCTGCGGCGGCGCCGTCGGCGTGGCTGCGCACGGGCTTCAGACCTGAGTTGCACAGGTTGGGGTGGTTTGTGTTTCAGGGTGGGGTTTTTCGTTGGGATTGTGGGGGTGGGGTGGTCGTTCCCGGCTCACCGCAACACCTTGTACGCGTCCCTGGGCCGCTGCGTCGAGCGGGGCTACCGCCAGGCGATCTCTGGGGCCTTGTTCGAGCACGTCACCAACACCTCCGGTCTGGCCCTGTGCCTGCAGGCGTGACCACGCTCTATTTCGAGGCTGAGCGTGAGGACGACCTGCGGCGGGTCGGCTACTCCAAAGAGCGTAGGGTCGACCCCCAGATCATCGTCGGCCTGCTGGTCGACCGCCACGGCTTCCCCCTCCAGGTCGGCTGCTGGGAGGGGAACAAGGCTGAGACCACCACCATCATCCCCATCGTGGAGGCCTTCCAGGCCGCCCACGGCATCGAGGACCTCATCATCGTCAACGGGCGCCGGCATGCTCTCAGCGACCAACCTCGCGGCCCTGGACAAGGCGCAGCTACGTTTCATTGTCGGGGCCCGCCAGGTCCGGGCCCCAGGTGACCTGGAGGCCCACTTCTGCTGGGCCGGTGACGCGTTCACTGATGGGCAGCTCATTGACACCATCACCCCCAGGAGAGGCTCGCGGAGCGAGCGGGACGTCAGCAAGCGTCGTGAGCCCGTCTGGGACCCGGACACTCACCCGGGGTCGTGGCGGGCGGTGTGGGCCTACTCCAAGAAGCGCGCCGCCAGGGACACTCAGACCCTGACCGCCCAGGCCAACCGGGCCCGGGCCATCCGTCGCTGGCGAGAGACGTCCCAAGGGCACCAGGTTCGTCACCACCCACGCCGGTGACGCCACCCTGGACGAGGCCTCTTTGGCCCGGGCCAGGTCACTGGTGGGCCTCAAGGGTTACGTCACCAACATTCCTGCACGCCTGATGGGCGCCGGTGAGGTGGTCTCCTCGTATCACGAGCTGTGGCACGCCCGGGCAGTCATTTCGGATGAGTAAGCACGACCTGAGAGCCCGCCCCGTGTTCCACCACACCCGTGACGCGATCGAGGCGCACCTGACTGTGGTCATGGCCGCCCTGGCCGTCGCCCGCTATCTTCAGGACGTCACTGGGATCAGCATCAAACGCATCATCCGTGCCCTCAAGCCCCTCCAGGAGGTCACCATCAACCTCAACGGCCACCACCTCACCGCCGCCGACCCCCTGCCCCCCGAAGCCGAAGAAATCCTCACCGCCCTGAGCATCCCAACAGGGCACTAAAAACTGTGCAACTCAGGTTCGACTTCCCTGGGACGCACAATATGCTGCTCACCATAACCTTGCTGACGCCCAGTAGTCGAACAGCGGATATCTTCAGCACCGCCCGAGAACCGCCCGCCCGCATGTCGCCGACAGGAACACTCTTCATGACCGATACCAGCGCAACCGACGCACCCCGTTCAGCCACTGCAGTACCCCCTTCTGCGACCGCGGGCCGCTTCCTGCACTCCCTGACGCCCATGCGCTCACGCGACCCGCACGAGGAGCACCGGGTGGCCACCACCCTGGAACTCCTCTACGACCTGACCCTGGTGATCGCCTTCGGCGTCAACGGCGTCCAGATGGCGCACGTCCTGGCCTCCGGGCATGTGGCGGCCGGGTTGGCGGCGTTCGGCTTCGTCCAGTTCTGCACGATCTGGGCCTGGATGAGCTACTCCAGCTTCGCCTCCTCCTACGACACCGACGACTGGGGCGTGCGGTCGGGAGTCGCGGTCCAGATGGTGGGCATCATCATGATGACCACGGGCATCCCCGCGCTCTACGAGGGCTTCGAGCACGGATGGCAGCTGCACAGCGGCACCATAGTGGCCGGGTACGTGGTCATGAGGGTCTCACTGGTCGCGCTGTGGCTGCGGGCCGCGCGGGCCAACCCGGACCAGGCCCGCGCCTGCCGGATCCACGCCCTGTGGATCGCACTGGCCCAGGTGCTGTGGGTCGGCACGCTCTTCGTCCACCTTAACGCCCTGTCGCTCTTCATCGTCTCGGTCCTGCTGTTCACCATGGAGTTGGCGGTGCCGATGCACCTCGTGCGCCGCTACGACCACATGGGCTGGCACCCTCATCACCTGGCCGAGCGCTTCGGCCTGTTGACGATCATCACCCTGGGCGAGGTGCTGGTGGGAACCGCGCAGTCCGTAACCGCTCTGTACACCGAGCACGGATGGTCTGCCTCCACGGTCGTGGTCCTGGCCTCAGGGGTCTCGATCGCGCTGGGCCTGTGGTGGGTCTACTTCGAGGTACCCTTCGGCCAGATCCTCCATGAGCACCCGGCCAGGACCGTGACGGTGGCCTACGTCCACTTCATCCTCTTCGCCTCCCTGGCGGCGATCGGGACGGGCCTGCACGTCGCCGCCCTGCGCGAGGAAGGACACGCAGTGATCTCGTCCACCGGCGCCGTCCTGAGCGTCGCAGTACCCGTGGCCGTGTTCGTCATCATCCTGTACGCACTCGTGGTCGCGGTGAACCTGCGCGCCCTGGGGCGCATCTACCAACTCATGCTGGGCCTGACCATCGCGGCCCTGGCCGGGTCGGTGCTCCTGTCCCTGGCCGGCGTCCCCTTCGCAGCCTGCCTGGCAGTCATCGTCCTGGCACCATGGATTAACGTGGCCGGCGTGGAGACCGTGGGGCATCACCACATGAAGGAGCGTCTGTCGGCATGAGCAGGTTAAGCACAGCGAGCATGCTAAGCCCCGCGAGCACGGCACGAGCACAGACGGCCCCGGTGTCCTGAGCGGCAGGCCCGCCGCCGACCGCTGCCCACCACAGTCGACCACCGCCGCCCCGGAGGACCCGCAGCACTCCGCCCGATCAGCGCTGCCGCCCGTCCGCACCGCCATCCGGTGGAGCATCCTCCTCGGGAGCATCGGCGAGAGGAATGAGCCCGGCCCTTCTGGACTGCTCGAGGTATTCCCGATACAGGCAGTTCAACGCCTCGGCCATATCGACCCGGCTATCCACTTCCAGCACGGTGAACCGCTCATTGGAAGACGGGTCGGGCACCGGCCCCACAGCGGGTGGTAGATCAGGACGGCGCAGCCGCCTCTGCTCCGCCAGAAGGTAGGCGCACTCGACGGATGACAACGGCATGGTGTCCATGGTCAGCGGCGTCGGCGGGAAGCCCTCTATCTTCGAGATGAGCCAGCAGTAATAGCGGCGAATGGGCCGTAGATGCTTCCATCCTGAGTTGCACAGGTTGGGGTGGTTTGTGTTTCAGGGTGGGGTTTTTCGTTGGGATTGTGGGGGTGGGGTGGTCGTTCCCGGCTCACCGCAACACCCTGTACGCGTCCCTGGGCCGCTGCATCGAGCGGGGCTACCGCCAGGCGATCTCTGGGGCCTTGTTCGAGCACGTCACCAACACCTCCGGTCTGGCCCTGTGCCTGCAGGCGTGACCACGCTCTATTTCGAGGCTGAGCGTGAGGACGACCTGCGGCGGGTCGGCTACTCCAAAGAGCGGAGGGTCGCCCCCCAGATCATCGTCGGCCTGCTGGTCGACCGCCATGGTTTCCCCCTCCAGGTCGGCTGCTGGGAGGGAAACAAGGCTGAGACCACCACCATCATCCCCATCGTGGAGGCCTTCCAGGCCGCCCACGGCATCGAGGACCTCATCATCGTCAACGGGCGCCGGCATGCTCTCGGCCGCCAACCTGACGACCCTGGACAAGGCGCAGCTACGTTTCATTGTCGGGGCCCGCCAGGTCCGGGCCCCAGGCGACCTGGAGGCCCACTTCCACTGGGAAGGTGACGCCTTCACCGACGGCCAGGTCATCGACACCATCACCCCCAAGAAAGGCTCCAGGAGCCAGCGCGACGTCAGCAAGCGTCGTGAGCCCGTCTGGGACCCGGACACTCACCCGGGCTCATGGAGGGCCATCTGGGTCTACTCCAAGAAGCGCGCCGCCAGGGACAACCAGACCCTGACCGCCCAGGCCAACCGCGCCAGGGCCATCCGTCGCCGGCGAGAAGCGTCCCAAGGGCACGCGTTTTGTCACCACCCACGCCGGTGACACCACCCTGGACGAGGCCTCCCTGGCCAGGGCCCGTTCCCTGGTGGGACTCAAGGGCTACGCCACCTTTCGTTCCGTCCCGCCTGATGGGCGCTGGTGAGGTGGTCTCCTCGTATCACGAGCTGTGGCACGCCCGGGCAGTCTTTCCGGATGAGTAAGCACGACCTGAGAGCCCGCCCCGTGTTCCACCACACCCGCGATGCCATCGAGGCTCACCTGACCGTGGTCATGGCCTCCCTGGCCATAGCCCGGCACCTCCAGGAGGCCACCGGGATCAGCATCAAACGCATCATCCGTGCCCTCAAGCCCCTCCAAGACGTCACCATCAACCTCAACGGCCACCACCTCACCGCCGCCGACCCCCTGACCCCCGAAGCCGAAGAAATCCTCACCGCCCTGAGCATCCCAACAGGGCACTAAAAACTGTGCAACTCAGGTCAGAAGATCCGCCTCCAGAGCACCGGCTACTGTGAGGGGGACGCGCCGGTGTCCATGCCGGTCGCCAGCCCCATGAGGACCAGGCCGACGACGGCTGCCGCGACGCCGGCGGCCACACCCACGCGTTCCCGGCCAGTGCGCTTCTCCCCCAGGATGGTCAGGCCGCCGACGGTGGCCAGGACGAAGCCGAGCTGGGAGAGGGTGAAGCCGGAGGCCACACCCACAGCCGCCGTCGAGCGCAGCATGAGGGCGTTACCGACCGCCCACAGGCCCCCGGCGAGCGCGGCCGGAACGATCCGCGGGCCCCGTAGGGACGCGTGCCGCGGCAGGATGAGGGCGCACAGTCCGGCACCGGCCAGCAGCCCCAGCCCCATGGGTCCGACGGCGTGGGCCGGAGGCACCTCGACGGCGCGCAGCAGCGAGGGGTAGGAGCCGTAGAGGACGGCTGAGGCGGCGGTGGCCAGCAGACCGTCACGTCGCTGCGCGGCCGTGGGACCGGGGCCGGTGCGCTCCTGCCAGGAGCAAGCGGCGGCGCCGAGCATGATGAGCGCGAGCGCCACCACCCCCAGGATCAGGGCCCCGGGAGCGCGCCACTCACCGAAGAGGCTCACGCCCAGGGTGGCGTTGAGCAGGAGCTGGAGGGCGGTGGTCAGAGGCATGGTGCGACTGACGCCCCAGGCGCGGAAGGCCCACAGGACGGAGACCTGCCCACCGGTCCACATGAGTCCGCAGGCCACGCCCCACACGGTGGCGCTCAGGGACCAGGGCGAGCCGAGCATGGCGGCGCATCCGAGCGAGACGGCTCCCGCTCCCACCATGACCGCGGTGTTCTGGCGGCGGATGTCGGTGGGGAAGGCTCCGAGAAGAAGGGACAGTGCCCCGAACAGCAGGGAGGGCACGAGGGCGATGGCAATGCTCATGGCGGGTCCGCAACGCTCTTCGACACGGGTACTTGTCTGCGTTTCAACGCGGACGGGGCGCGCCCCGCAGTGGAGCGCGCCCCGTCCGGCTGGGCTTGTTCTCAGGCGTCCAGGTCGGTCTCCAGGAGGGCCTTGAGGTCCTCGAGGGCCGCCTCGGCGCCGTCGGCGTCGGAGGCCAGGGTGACGACGTCGCCGAAGCCGGCGCCCAGGGTCATCACACCGAGGATGGAGGAGGCGTCAACCGCAGCGCCGCCCTCCTTGGCGATGGTGACCGGGACGCCCTTCTCGGCGACGGCCTTGACGAAGGTGGCAGCAGGACGGGCGTGCAGACCGACCTTGGAAGCGATGGTGGCGGTGACCTGGGCCATGTGAAGCTCCTTGTGACATGTGGGGGCTAACAGTGTGGGAAGCGGATCATGCCCCCACACCGAACTGAGCAGCGCAGCGGCTGCTGTCCCGGCCGAGACTACCCGAGATCACGGCTCTGTTGCACTGTTCCTCCCTTCAAAATCACGGTTCGTCGAGGAGGCCTCCTCAAGAACCGGTGTATGGCGCCAGGACGACCTCGACCCGCTGGAGCTCCTTGACGTCCGCATAGCCGGTGGTGGCCAGGGTGCGGCGCAGGGCGCCCATGAGGTTGAGCGTGCCGTCAGCGCGGTCGGAGGGGCCGTTGAGGATCTCGGCCATGGTGCCCACTGTGCCCACGTGGCTGCGGAAGCCCCGCGGCAGGCGCTCATGGCGGGCCTCGGCGCCCCAGTGGTAACCGCCGCCGGGAGCCTCCTCGGCCCGGGCCAGGGCGGCCCCGAGCATGACGGCGTCCGCGCCGCAGGCGATGGCCTTGACGACGTCGCCGGAGTTGCCCACCGAGCCGTCGGCAATGACATGGACGTAGCGGCCCCCGGACTCGTCGAGGTAGTCGCGCCGGGCCCCGGCGACGTCGGCCACGGCGGTGGCCATGGGCATGTGCAGCCCCAGGACCTGGCGCACGGAGGAGGAGGCGCCGCCACCCTGCCCCACGAGGACCCCGGCCGCGCCGGTGCGCATGAGGTGGAGGGCGGCGGTGTAGGTGGTCACCCCGCCGACGACCACGGGCACGTCGAGCTCGTAGATGAAGCGCTTGAGGTTGAGGGGCTCGACGGATCCGGAGACGTGCTCGGCCGACACGAAGGATCCGCGGATGACCATGAGGTCCACGCCCGCCTCGACCACGGTGCGCCAGTGGCGCTGCGTCTGGGCGGGGCTGAGCCGCCCGGCGACGACGACGCCGGAGGCGCGGATCTGGCTGAGCCGCTCGGTGATGAGCTCGGGTCTGACCGGGGCGCGGTAGACCTCCTGCAGGACACCGGTGGCCCAGGACGGATCGGCCCGGCGGATGCGCTCGAGGGCCTCGGTGGGGTCCTCGTAGCGGGTCCACAGACCCTCCAGATCCAGGACGCCGATGCCGCCCAGACGCCCCACCATGATGGCGGTCTCGGGGCTCATCACCGAGTCCATGGGGGAGGCCATGACCGGCAGGTCCACGTGGTAGGCGTCGATATGCCAGCCCACGCGCACCTCAGAGGTGTCCCGAGTGCGACGGGCCGGCACCAGGGCGATGTCGTCGAAGGAGTACGCGCGCAGGGCACGCTTGGAGCGTCCGATCTCGACCTCTGTGCTCATGGCCCGATCCTAGTGGGGCCGGTCCGGCATCCACCGGAGCGACCGGCGGGGCAGCCGCGCGCACGAGCGCGCCCCGACGTCGGCCGAGAGGCGCCGGCACTGACTCATTACTGACGCATTGATGTCCTACCCCGGTGGCATGCTGGCCCCATGAGCACCCCGCACTCCTCCTCCGTGTCCGACGACACCACCACCGTCTCCTCCTCTTGGCCCCACGGTCCCCTGCTCGGCTTCGACACCGAGACCACCGGAGTGGATCCTTGCGGCGACCGCCTGGTCACGGCGGCGCTCGTCTGGCGGGCGGCGCCTCAGGCAGACGGAGTCCGGGCGCAGTCGGTGACCACGTGGCTCGCCGACCCCGGCGTGGAGATCCCCGAGGCAGCCTCCGCGGTCCACGGCGTGACCACCGAGCGGGCCCGCGCCGAGGGGCGGCCGGCGTGCGAGGTGCTGGCGGAGGTCAGTGAGCACCTGGTGGCGGCGATGGCAGCCGGCACCCCGGTCGTCGCCTTCAACGCCTCCTACGACCTGACTCTCATGGAGGCCGAGCTTGCTCGCCACGAGCTGCCCACGATGCGCTCGCGCCTTGGCCGAGAGCTGGGCCCCATCGCCGACCCGCTGGTCCTGGACCGCGCCGTGGATCGCTACCGCCGCGGCAAGCGCCGCCTGGGCGACCTCTGCGAGGTCTACGGCGTGCACGTCGATGAGGCCCTGCACACCGCGGAGGTGGACGTGGCCGCCACACTCGATGTGCTCGAGGCCCTGGCCGCGGCCCACCCGCAGCTCTCAGAGCTCAGCCCCGATGAGCTCGTGGCCTACCAGGCCCGCGCCCACCGCACCTGGGCGGAGTCCTTCAACGAGTGGCTGGCACGCAAGAACCCCTCACGGACCCCGGCCCAGACCGCCTGGCCGCTGCCGGACTCCCCCACGCACTGAGCCCCTCCAAGCACCCCTGCCGCACAAACGGCAGGCACGCCCATACGTAGAGAGCCGGCCGGATCACTCCGGCCGGCTCCCTACGCGGCAAGGTTCTGCTGAGCCTGTCTGGTCAACGGGCTGCGATGTCTCAGACCCCGTCGCGCCCGGTGTAGTTGGGGGCCTCGACGGTCATCTTGACGTCGTGGGGGTGGGACTCCTTGAGACCGGCGCTCGTGATCCGCACGAACTGCCCGCGCTCCTTGAGCTCGGGGATCGTGCGCGCACCCACGTAGAACATGGACTGGTGCAGCCCGCCCATGAGCTGGTAGACGACGTCGCCCAGCGCTCCGGAGTAGGGGACCTGCCCCTCAATGCCCTCGGGGACGATCTTGGAGTCCGAGGAGACGTCGGCCTGGAAGTAGCGGTCCTTGGAGTAGGAGGTGCGTCCGCGTGAGCTCATGGCCCCCAGCGACCCCATGCCGCGGTAGCGCTTCCACTGCTTGCCGTTGACGAAGACGAGGTCGCCGGGAGACTCCGTGCAGCCCGCCAGCAGAGAGCCGAGCATGACCGTCTCCGCACCGGCTACCAGGGCCTTGGCGATGTCACCGGAGTACTGCAGGCCGCCGTCGGCGATGAGGGGGACCCCGGCGGGCTTGCAGGCGCGAGCCGCCTCGTAGATGGCCGTCACCTGGGGCACACCCACGCCGGCGACGACGCGCGTGGTGCAGATGGAGCCCGGCCCCACCCCGACCTTGACGGCGTCGGCCCCGGCGTCGATGAGCGCCTGAGCCCCCTCACGGGTAGCGACGTTTCCGCCGATGACCTCGATGCCGCCGAAGGCGGAATCGGACTTCAGGCGGGAGATCATCTCCAGGGCCAGCTTGGCGCCGCCGTTAGCGGTGTCGACGATGAGGACATCCACGCCGGCCTCAGCCAGGGCACTGGCACGCTCCCACGTGTCTCCCCAGTAGCCGACGGCGGCGCCCACCACGAGGCGCCCCTCGGCGTCCTTGGTGGCGTGGGGGTACTGCTCGGTCTTGACGAAGTCCTTGACGGTGATGAGACCGGTGAGGCGCCCCTCGGCATCGACCAGGGGCAGCTTCTCGATGCGGTGCTCAGCCAGGAGCGCCTTGGCGTCCTCCCGAGAGATGCCGGTCTCGCCGGTGATGAGGCGATCACGCGGCGTCATGCACTCGCGCACGGTCAGGCTCGCCCAGCGCTCCGGGGGGACGAAGCGCAGGTCGCGGTTGGTGATGATCCCCTGAAGGTTGCCTCCCGCATCGACGACGGGTAGGCCGGAAACCTTGTAGTGGCCGCAGAGCTCGTCGAGCTGGGCGATGGTGGCGTCCGGTCCGACGGTCACCGGGTCGGTGACCATGCCGGACTCCGAGCGCTTGACGCGTCGCACCTGTTGAGCCTGATCCTCGATGGACAGGTTGCGGTGGAGGATGCCGATACCACCCTGACGAGCCATGGCAATAGCCATGTCCGACTCGGTGACCGTGTCCATCGCGGCCGAGAGCAGCGGGGTGGCCAGGCTGATCCTCGGGGTCAGCCTGGAGGCCGTATCGACCTCGGAGGGGATGACGTCGGTCAGCCTGGGAAGCAGGAGCACGTCGTCGTAAGTGAGTCCGGTGGGGGCAAAGACGTCAGGGCTGGTGATCGAGTCGCTCACGGGGACATCGTAGGACGAGCTGACCGCCCTGTGCATATACGCCGGCACCGGCCTGTCCAGCCCACCGACCACCGGCCCGCCCGCGCCATCGAGCCGCCCGGCGCCGATGCGCTCGGAGGGGTGAGGCCGGGCACTCCACCCGGCAGCCGCTCAGCACCCGCCCCTGCGGAGAGACCACCGCGGCGACGTGACGCGCATCCCAAAAATAAAGCAACAATGAATGCGGAACGTTTCAGAAAAAAGAGACACTTCAGACAAACATCATTCACAAAACGTTTCTGCTATTCGAACGCCATATTCTGGCGCACGTTTTCAGACAGCAAGAACGTAGACACCCAGCAAATCTGGAGAAAATTTCATTGTGAGATAGAATGATTCTTCTTGATTAACGCACCGCGCGATCTTATCGTTAGATATAGCGCATCGAGTTCGGTGCGCCCGACCGCCATATCCAAAGGAGGGGAGGGAGGCAATGCACGACTCATCGCGTCTGCCCGGTCCGATCTCCACCCTCTGGGAGTGGCAGTACCGGGGAGCCTGCCTCGGCATGGACTCGTCGGTTTTCTTCCACCCCGAAGGAGAGAGAGGCGGTTCCCGTCGACGACGGGACGAACGAGCAAAGGCCATTTGTCAGGACTGCCCCGTCCTGGAGGAGTGCCGGGACCACGCCCTGAGCACTCGCGAGCCCTATGGCGTCTGGGGAGGCATGAGCGAGGAGGAACGGCGCGCTTACTACGAGCGGCAGGCGCGCCGCTTCGCCAACGAACCGGCCTAATGCTCCGCCCTGTTTCAGGGAATCGACCGCACAGACGTTCCCAACTCAACATCCAGACAATAGTCCGGACATGGCGCACACATGCAGCAGACTCTGTGAGCGCATACTGAAAGGGGAGGCACCCTGAGGTGCCTCCCCTTTCAACGTGCCGTGGCGCCGGGCGGCGCGCACGAGCTCAACGGGTCACTTGGTGACGACCGCCAGGACGTCACGCGCCGACAGGATGAGGTAGTCCTCACCGGCGTAGCTGACCTCGGTGCCCCCGTACTTGGAGTAGATGACGACGTCGCCCTCAGCGACGTCAACGGGCACGCGGTTGCCGGAGTCGTCGACGCGGCCGGGGCCCACGGCCACGACCTTGCCCTCCTGGGGCTTCTCCTTGGCGGTGTCGGGAATGACCAGACCGGATGCGGTGGTCTGCTCGGCCTCAGCGGTCTGGACGACGATGCGGTCCTCGAGCGGCTTGATGGAGATCGACATTGGAGACCTCCTCCTCCTCTTTTCAACGTGCAGTAGAACGGCTTGTTCGCCCTCCCCAGACGCGCCCGACCGCCGTCGCGGGAGTCGGTCCGGCACGATGCAGGAGTGCGAGTCGCAGAAGGTGCCCGCCTGCGTCCCAGGACTGGGCGGGCACTCCGCTGCGCCTGACGGAGAATCTACGACGGCGTTAGCACTCAGTCAACGCGAGTGCCAAAGCGTGGCGGCGGTTTCGCCGTGGGCGTCAGCCCTCGTCAGCGTCGGTGCTCCCGAGTCCAGACAACGGCCTCCCCGACGCTCGTCTCCCGGCTCCCCAGGGTCGGGTCCCGCCGGGAGACGACATCGATGACGGCCTTGATCGCCGCCGGTCGCTCGCGCATCCAACTGACCGCCCACCCGATGCGGTCGCTGCGGGCCCGGGAGTCGCCGACACCGTCGACGTCGACACCGACCGAGCGGCAGATGGCGACGGCGCGCGGCTCATGGAAGTCCTGGGTCACGAGCAGGGCCCGATCGATCCCGAAGATCCTGCGCGCCCGCACGCAGGTGTCGTAGGTGTCGAAGCCCGCGTAGTCCATGGCGATCGCCTGGTCGGGAATCCCCCGGGAGCGGAGGTACCTGCGCATGACGGTGGGCTCGTCGTAGCCGGCGCGCCGGTTGTCCCCAGAGACCAGGATCGCCTCGACGCGGCCGCTGGTGTAGAGGTCAGCGGCGACGTCGAGGCGGTGGGCCAACCAGGGCGAGGGCTGCCCGTCGGCGTGAACGGCCGCTCCCAGGACGATCGCCACCGGCGCCCTGGCCGCCTCACCGTTGCTGTTGCTCCCACCGGCGATCTCGATGTGCCCGGCGCTGACGGTCCATGCCCAGACACTGGCCCCGGCCGCCAGGAGTGCCACCACCCCCATGACTGCCAGCGAGATCCGCACCAGCCGCCCGAGAAGCGCCCGGGGACGGCCCGCAGCGCCGGGACCCTGCGAGGCTTTCACCTCATCGTCCTTGTGCGCCGCGACGGCCTCGGCCCCCTGAGTGGCACCGAGTCGAGGCTCCTCCTCAGTCATCAGTCGCCCGCCTTCCCGTCCAGCGCCTGTCGACTCCACCAGCGGGCGGAGTCTCGGCCACAACCCTACTCACCGCCCACCGGGCAGGCTCCCTCACTCCCTCTCAGGCCCTTCCTGACCCCCTCCTCCCCTTCCCACTCCACCCAGTGAACATCACGCCCACTGGCAGGCTCTCCATGGAATGATCGGGGGTGATGGCTGAGAACCACGTCGCGCTCCTGCTGACCCCCGAGGGCTGGGAGCTTCTGTCCTCCCTGCCCCCCTACGACCCGTCCGAGGCCCTGTCCCTGGGCCGCTCTCTGCGCGAGGAGGGACACTCCCCCGCCCTGGTGGCGGCCGCGCTGACGCAGCAGCGCCTGCGCGAGCGGGCCGCAGCGAAGTTCGGGCCCTTCGCCCAGCAGATGCTCTTCACCACCGACGGCCTGGAGCAGGCCACCCGGCTGGTGGTCTCGGCTCACCATGCGGCCCGGTACGCGGCCGCGGGCGTGTCGAAGGTCGCGGACCTGGGCTGCGGAATCGGGGGCGATGCCGTCGCCCTGGCCGGGCTCGATCTGCCGGTGCTCGCCGTCGACCGAGATGAGGCCGCGGCCGCCCTGGCCACCATCAACCTCATGCCCTTCCCCCACGCGAGCGTCGAGTGCGCCGACGCCATGGAGATCGACCTGGTCGAGCGCGGGGTCGACGCCGTCTTCGCCGATCCCGCCCGCCGCGCCGACGGGCGGCGCATCACCGACCCCGAGCAGTGGTCGCCGCCCCTGTCTCAGGTGCTCGCGCTGCGCGAGTCCGTGCCCGCTGTCGGTGTCAAGGTCGCTCCCGGCATCGACCACGCCGCGCTGCCGCCGGATTCCCACACCCAGTGGGTGAGCGTGGACGGCGACGTCGTCGAGGCGGCCATCTGGTGCGGGCCGCTGGCGCCGGAGGGTCCCGGGCGCTCCGCACTGATCCTGCGCTCAGGGGGCGGCGGCACGAACGCCTGCACGCTGGTCGATCCAAGCACCACCGACCCCTCGCAGCCGCCGGTCCAGGTCGACCCGATCGGCTCGCCCGATGAACTGGGCAGCATCATCCACGTTCCCGACGGCGCCGCCGTGCGAGCAGGGCTCATCGCCCACCTGTGCGAGACCCTGGACGCCAGGCCGGTGGGGCCCCGGATCGGCTACCTCACGGGAGAGCGCCTGCCCGATGAGGCGACTGCCCCCTTCGTGCGCTCCTTCCGTCTCACCGAGGTCCTGCCGCTACGGCTCAAGGCCCTGCGCTCCCGTGGCCGCGAGCTCGGTATCGGGCGTCTGGAGATCCTCAAGCGCGGAGTCGACGTCTCCCCCGACGCCCTGCGCGCCTCGCTGAGGCTCAGCGGTCAGGAGTCGGAGACCTGGATTCTGACCCGGGTGGGAGACAAGGCGAAGGGCGCCGTTCTCGTCGTCGAACCGATCACCGGCGTCTCGTCGGCTCACTCACCGACGTAACAGAACCCTTCCCGCGACAACAGACCCCTGTCAGCACCCGCGAAAGCCCCGAGGAACCCGAGGAGACCAGGACATGCAGGACACGACTGACACGACAGGCCCGAGCGCCGCGTCCGCCGACGCTCAGCCGTCGCCGGCCCACCGCCCCCAGTCCCTCCCCTTCGCCGGCTCGGCCCGCTCCACATTGGGGGTGGAGTGGGAGCTGGCCCTCATCGACCGCGACAGCCTCGACCTGCGCCAGTGCGCCGAGGAGATCCTCCAGAAGGTGGGCCAGGATCCGCATGTGCACGGCGAGATGATGCTCAACACCATCGAGCTGGTCTCCGGGGCCCGCAGGACCGTGGCCGAGTGCATGGAGGACATCGCCTTCGCCTTCGACCGCGTTCTTTCCGTCACCGATCCCCTGCGCGTGGACCTGGCCTCGGCCGGGACCCACCCCTTCGCCGACCCGCTGGTGCAGAAGGTGACCAATGCCGAGCGCTACGCGCGCCTGGTGGACCGCACCCGGCTGTGGGGTCACCAGATGCTCATCTTCGGCACCCACGTCCACGTCGGCGTCGAGGACCGGAGCAAGGTCCTTCCGATCCTCAAGGCCCTGCTCACGCGTACCGCCCACCTGCAGTGCCTGAGCGCCTCCTCGCCATTCTGGGCGGGGGCGGACACGGGCTACGCGGACAACCGCGCCATGATGTTCCAGCAGCTGCCCACCGCCGGCGCCCCCGAGCAGTTCAGCACCTGGGAGCAGCTGGAGAGCTACACCGGGGACCTGGTCCACACCGGGGTCATCGAGGACTTCACCGAGATCCGCTGGGACGTGCGCCCCTCGCCGCGCCTGGGGACCATCGAGGTGCGGGCCTGCGATGCCGCCACGAACCTGACCGAGCTGGCCGGGATGGCGGCACTGACCCAGTGCCTCGTGGAGTCCTTCTCCCGCACCCTGGACCGGGGTGAGGAGCTCGATGCGCTGCCGGACTGGTACGTCGCCGAGAACAAGTGGCGCTCCGCCCGCTACGGCATGGACGCGATCCTCATCGTCAACTCCGCCGGTGAGGAGGAGCTGGTGGGAGACACGGTTGAGCGGATGCTCACCGAGCTCGCTCCCGTCGCCGAGGATCTCGGTTGCGCCGCGGAGCTGGAGTCCGTGCGCACCACGTTGGAGACGGGGGCCTCCTACCAGCGTCAGATCGCCGCCGTCAGGGCCTACGGCGGACAGCGGGAGGCGGCCGTCAGGCTGCTGCTGGCCGAGGCCCGGGCGGGCAGGCCCCTGCGTCCCACCGAGGTGCTCTCGCTGGCGGCCAAGTCCTGAGCGAAGCGCCGGCGACCCACCTGTGGTCGGTGGCGTCGGGGCTCCCCAGCCGGGCGGGAAGCGGGATCCTCGTGTGACTGTGGGAGAACCTCCTCTCCCGCCTGCGCACCACCCGCGGAGTCGATCGCCAGGATCGGCTTGGGGACGGAGAGGTATCCCTACAGGTCAGCCAGGCTCAGCAGCAGTCCGACAGCGCGGTCGACCATGCCCATGATCGCGATCACGGGCAGCCTGCGGTGCTGCGACATGAGCCCCACCGGGTACCCCGCCCACAGGCACATGCTCACGATCCAGGCGACCACGAACACGACCAGTGCTCCGAGCTGTGCTCGGAGCACTGCCGAGGAGGCGGTGAGGACCCAGGCGGAGGGATCGACGTGCGCCGCAGCGGAGGAGGTGGACACGAATTCACCTTATCCTCCTGTGGAACGAACAACGGAGAATGCAAGAGAGAACAACATGCGCTGACGTCTTAACAGAACATGGAGCTCAATGCCCGGAGCACATCAGAGCATTTTCCTCTCCGCCCGCAGCACATACCTTCCAAGTCATCACGCCATTGCCGCCATAATTCTCTAAAACATTGTGCTTCAATAAAGCGCATCCCACATTCGCACCCTTGACCTCATTTCCTTCTCGGTCCTCCTCTGACGGCCTCATGGGTCCCCTGAGCCGCTAAGTCCGCCGATAACTGAGAGGTCAGCCTGACATCCGGGCCCGTTCCCCACTGCTATTGCGAGTCGGCACGGTCCCGAGTCTCGCCCGACGATCAGTGATTCCCGGGGCGATCATTCCTGCCTCGATACGAGCTCCCATCCGCGGGCCCGGGTGCGCTGCTCCCAGAAGCTGCGGTAGGGCCCCTCGACGGACACAAGCTCATCGTGGTGTCCCTGCTGGGCGATACGCCCGGCGTCGTCGAGGACGACGACCTGGTCGGCGGCGGCGATCGTCTCGAGCTTGTGGGCGATGACGATGAGGGTCGACGTGCGGCGCAGTTCCTGCATCGCGGCGACGATATTGGCCTCGTTCTCGGCGTCCAGTGCGCTGGTGGCCTCATCGAGCAGGACGATCGGGGCTCGTTTGAGCAGGGCGCGGGCGATGGAGACGCGCTGACGCTCCCCACCGGACAGGGACCGCCCGCCTTCACCCACGCGCGTGTCCCAGCCATGGGGAAGGCGGTCGACGATCTCCGTGACGCCGGCGAGCCCCGCGGCCCAGCGCACCTGGGCGTCGTCGGCCGCGGGATTGCCGATGCGGATGTTGGCGGCCAGAGTGTCGTCGAAGAGGTAGACGTCCTGGAAGACCATGGAGAGCTGCTCCATGAGCTGGGAGGTCGGCATGTCGCGCACGTCGGCGCCGCCGACTCTCACGGCCCCCGAGCCCACGTCCCAGAAGCGGGCGACGAGGCGGGCGATGGTCGTCTTGCCGCTGCCTGAGGGGCCCACGATGGCGCACATGGTGCGTGCGGGCACGCTCATCGACACCCCGGTCAGAACGGGCGCGTCGGGGCGGTAGCCGAAGACGACGTCGTCAAGCTCGACGGCGCCCGGCTCGGGCAGCGCATTGGGCTCCTGCGGCTCGGCCATGAGCTCGGCGTCCATGACGGCGTCGAGGTGGTTCATCATCTGGCGCCGCTCCTCCACGCCCATCACGGCTGCTCCGATGTCGTCGAGCATGGTGGTGAAACGCAGGCACATGCCGATGACGGCAATGGCCACCAGAGGCTCCATGGCGCCGGAGGCGGCCAGTGAGGAGGTCAGGACGATCATGGCGACGACGACGATCTGGCTCAGTGCGCCGTTGACGAGGTTGCCGGCGGACTCCCACCACAGGGCGCGCCTGGAGGCGCGGACCCCGTCGTCGAAGGCGGCGGTCAGGCGGCTGTAGCCCGAGGCGGCCCGGCAGGAGCGCAGAGCCCCCTGGCAGCGGGCGATCTCGACGATGCGGGTGGCGAGCTCACGCTCGGCGGGCTCGGAGATGGACTTGCCTCGGTCCAGCAGACGGCGCGAGAGGCCCACGAGTCCGGCGAACAGGGGCGCGGCCAGCGTCAGCAGGAGCCCCAGGCGCCAGTCCCAAGCCCAGGAGCCGACCCCGACGACCACGCATGCGGCAGCGGTGGAGGTGAGCAGGTACATGAAGTGGGCGGCGGACTCCCCCAGGGCCACCATCTCTTGGCTCACGGCCCGCGACAGGGTGCCGGCGGAGTCGGCGGTGAACCAGCGCAGGGGCAGGCGCGCGATCCGGTCGCCCACTGCGTGGTGGACGTCGTGCATGAAGCCCAGCGCCCCCGACATACCCATGCGCCGCCCCTGGAAGTCGCAGACGGCCGCGCCGAGACCGAGAACGACCAGCACGATGAGCCAGCCGCCGAAGGACAGCCCCCATCGGGGCACACCGGTCGCCAGAGCCACAAAGGCGGGCAGCAGCACCAGCAGTGCCAGTCCCGACAGGACTCCGTTGACTCCCGCCAGGGCGATGCACCCTCGGGTCTGTCGCCAGGAGGAGTCGGTCATGAGCCGGCGGAAGCGGGACAGCAGGGAGTCCACCGGCCGGGAGGATTCGCCGGGGATGGAGGGCACCGGACGCGTGGCCCCCGTCCGCCCATCCCGATCATCAATGCGGGAGGGCGACGTCGCCAGGACCCTGACGTCAGCCGCACTGTCAGCCACACCGTCATCCGGGCTGTCAGTCGCACCGTCGGCGAGTGAAGGGCCTTCCTTCTCGGTGGTGGTCTCGTGGACGTTCGATCCCGTGGCACCCTCGAGCTCGCCGGCCTGGCGCAGCAGGGCCCGGTAGTAGGGCTCATCGACCAGGTCATCATGGGTGCCGCCGGCGACGATGCGTCCACCGTCCATGACGGCGATGCGGTCGGCGCCGCGCACGGCGGCCGGCCGGTGAGCAATGACCAGGACGGTACGGTCCTTGACCAGGGCGCTCAGTGCCTGCTGGATCTCGGCCTCGGACTCGGGGTCGGCCATGGCGGTGGCCTCGTCGAGCACGATGACGGGGGTGTTCAGCACGATGGCGCGGGCGATGGCGATGCGCTGCTCCTGTCCACCGGACAGTGCCGTGTCCTGCCCCAGGACGGTGTCGTAGCCCTGCGGCAGCGCCATGATCTCGTCGTGGATGCGGGCCACACGGGCGGCGGCGCGCACCCGCGCCAGATCGGCCTCGGGGTGCCCGAGGGCGATGTTCTCGCGCACGGTGGTGGCGAGCAGCTGGACGTCCTGGAGGACGAAGGAGACGGTGGAGTACAGGGTGGACTCGTCCATGTCCCGCAGGTCCACCCCGCCGATACGGACGGCGCCGGCGTCGGGGTCGGCGAAGCGGGCGATGAGGGTGGCCAGTGTCGACTTGCCCGAGCCGGAGGGGCCCAGCAGCGCGGTCACGGTTCCCGGCTCCAGGGTCAGGCAGGCGTCGTCGACGGCGAGAACCTCCCCATAGGAGAAGGAGACGTGGTCGATCTCGACGCGCACCTCGCGGGGCCGTCCGGGCCGGTCGGCGGCGGGCAGGACGGGGGTGTCGAGGACCTCGCACAGCCGCAGGGCCGCCGCGCCGGCAAGCTGGTAGGACCAGGAGATCGAGGCAATGGTGATGAGGGCGGCGGGAAGGACCAGGGCGACGAGGGTCGTGGCCAGGACCTGGGGCAGGGTGACGGCCCCGGCGTGGATGAGCAGCGCCCCGCCGCCGAGGTTGACCAGGAGCAGCACGGGGATGGAGACCCAGGTGAAGGACAGGCAGGTGACGGTCACCAGGGGCATCGCCCAGGCGCGGTAGAAGGCGGAGAACTCGTCCGCGGCGGCGAGGTAGGCCGAGTGCGCTCGTCCCACGCGTCCGAAGGCCTTGACCACGCCGATCCCGGAGATGAACTCGACCATGGCCGAGGAGATGGCGGCCAGCTTGCGGTCCATCTCCACGGTCTTCTCGTTCATGCCGCGCATGGACACCGAGTAGGTGAGCACGTAGAGGACGAGTGTGGAGACGGCCAGCAGGGCCAGACGCCAGTCGATCCAGAAGGCGCAGCCCAGCAGGGCCAGCGGGGTGACGATGGCGTTGAGGCGCTCGACGGGGCCGTGAGCGATGACGGTGTGGACGAGGGTCGTGTCGTCCTGGACGGCCTTGCGCAGGCGCCCGGAGGTGGAGGCGGTGAACCAGGACAGCGGGGCGTGGGAGATGCGCGCAACGATGTCGCGGCGCAGGCGGTCGCGCAGGGACAGGTCGGCCAGGTGGGTGATGAGCAGCGCCAGGAAGTACAGCAGCAGGCGGGTGGAGTAGGCGCTCACGAGCACCATGACCACGCCTGACACCTGTTGGGTGTCCGGGCTCAGCCCCGCCCGGTGGGCGCGCAGCAGGATGTCGCCGAGCTGGACCAGCGCGATGTAGGGGGCTACCGCCAGGACCGCGGAGAGCAGGACGAGGACCTGACCGATCCGCAGGCGGGTGCGCACGGGGGCGCCGAGGCGGGCGATGGCGGCCTGCCCCTCGCGCGAGCGCTGGGCGTTGCCCAGAGGGGTCGGCTCAGCGGCGTTGTCAGGCGCTGCTGCGCCGGCTGAGGGCGGAGACGACAGCTCGGGCGATGAGTGCGACGAGGCCTCCGGAGCTGATGACTGTGTCCGCGTGCTCATCAGGTGTCCCAACCTTCCGTCGACCCTAATTCTGAATGGCTTTCAGAACTTAGTGAGGTCCACCTTACTCTCACCGCTGAACCTCGAGCAACAGCCCCCGCGGACCATTACGGTGCTGCCATGACACGACCTGCGCGACTGGGCCGACCGACCGGACCGAGACCGGGATTCTCGCGCGACGACGTCGTCGATGCCGCCCTCGGGATCGGCATCGCGGACTTCACGCTCACAGCGGTGGCCAAGCACCTGGGGGTGGCGGTCTCCGGGCTGTACCGCACGATCTCCTCGCGCGAGGATCTGCTGGCCGCCTGCCTGGAGAGGATCGCCGCTAAGGTCGATGTCCCAGCGGCCGGGAGGCGCTGGCCCGATGCGGTGCGGGCCCACGCCGAGGCCATCTGGGTGATGCTGGACCGCTACCCCGGCCTGGCCGGAGTCATCATGGGGGTGCCGTGGGCCCACCAGCTCTTCGCCGCCCCTGTGGCTCAGGCGTGCCAGGTCCTGGTCGACGGCGGCCTAGAGGTGGAGGAGGCCGGGGTGGTTCTGGACTTCGTCGGTGACACCGTCATCTCCACGCACGCGCAGATCGAGGTCATGCGCTCCCCCGTGGCCCCCTCGGGGCCAGGCGGACCCACGGGGCTGGAGGAGACCAGCCGCTTCGCAGCCGCCGCCGACAGGCCGGCCCTGCCCGAGGCGCTGACACCCAACGAGAGCTGGCTGGAGCGCGGCGGCCTGGACCGCAAGATCGAGATCATCATCCGGGGAGTGGCCGCCGGCCTGGCCCCGAGCGCAACGGATACGGGAGGGAAGCCGGCGTCAGGGGGCGATGTCAGTGGGCGACGCTGACGTTCAGCGGCATCCCCGAGTCCGGGGCGAAGTCCATGGGGCTGGGGGCGACACCGGCCCGCACGGCCGCTGACCCCAGGGCGGCGATCTGGGCGCCGTTGTCAGTGCAGAAGCGCAGCGGCGGCAGGCGCAGGGTGATGCCGGCCTCCTCGCAGCGCTCGGCGGCCAGGGACCGCAGGCGGGAGTTGGCCGAGTACCCGCCCCCGACGACGAGCGTGTCGCAGCCGGTGTCCAGGCAGGCCTGGACCGCCTTGGCCGTCAGGGAGTCGTTGACGGCCTCGGAGAAGGCGGCGCAGACGTCAGCACTGGGCACCTCCCGGCCGGAGTCCTCCAGGGACTCGACATAGCGGGCCACGGCGGTCTTGAGGCCGGAGAAGGAGAAGTCGTAGCGGTGACGCTCCTTGTCCTTGCCCGCGGCCAGCCCCCGGGGGAAGCGGATGGCGCCGCGGTCGCCCTCCTGGGAGAGTCGGTCCACGTGCGGGCCGCCGGGGTAGGGCAGGCCCAGGAGGCGGCCGACCTTGTCGAAGGCCTCGCCGGCGGCGTCGTCAAGAGTGCCGCCGAGCTCGACGACGTCGGTGGCGATGTTACGGATGCTCAGGAGGTTCGAGTGGCCGCCGGAGACGATGAGCCCGACGAAGCGCTCCGGCAGAGGGCCGTCGACCAGCTCATCGACCGCCAGGTGGCCGATGACGTGGTTGACGCCGTAGATCGGCCGGTTCAGGCTCGCGGCCAGGGCCTTGGCGGCGGAGATGCCGACGGTCAGGGAGCCGATGAGTCCGGGGCCGGCGCACACGGCGACGGCGTCGACCTCACCGAGGTCGACACCGGCCTTCTCCAGCGCGGCGTCGAGGGTCGGCAGGAAGGACTCCAGGTGGGCGCGTGAGGCGATCTCGGGGATGATGCCGCCGAAGCGCGCGTACTGGTCCATGGAGGTGGCAGTGACGTCGGCGAGGAGCTCGCGGCCGCGCACGAGGGCCACGCCGGTCTCGTCGCAGGTGGACTCGATACCGAGAATGAGGGGAGCGCTCACGGGACCAGACTATCGCCTGGAGAGACGGACGCCGAACAGGCGCCCATCGAGGCCTCGGGTACTCGCTGAGCACCGCGTCGCGGCGCAGGTTCACGCCTCCTTCGATAGGCTGACAGTGTTGCTCACGTCGATTCCGTCCCAGGAGGCGTCATGTCCGTTCAGCTGTGGTCATCGTCGGGAAGGGCCACCGAGGGGCAGGCGCCCTTGAGCAGCGCCGAGGCCCTTCTGTGCGATATGGACGGCACGCTGGTGGACTCCTCGGCAGTCGTGGAGTCGATGTGGGCCTCCTTCGCCCGCGACCACGGCATGAGTGAGCGCTTCGACGAGATCATGGCCTACTCCCCCGGCCGCACCGGGCTCGACACGATCCGGCGGTTCCTGCCGGAGCTGACGGATGAAGAGCGGGACGCCGTCTACCAGTGCCTCGCTCGTGAGGAGATCACGCAGACCGCAGGGCGGATGGCAGAGATTCCCGGCGCCGCTTCCTTCATGGCGGCTTTGATCGATGCCGGCGTTCCGCTGGCCCTGGTGACCTCCGCGCCGATCGAACTCATGCGGGTGCGCATGGAGGAAGCCTGCGTCCCCATTCCCCCGGTGGCCGTCTCCGCCGGCGACGTCGAGCGCGGTAAGCCCGATCCCGATCCCTACCTCAAGGCCGCCGAGCTCCTGGGGGTGCCGATCTCCTCCTGCCTGGTGCTGGAGGATGCTCCCTCGGGCTATACCTCCGCCCGGCGCGCGGGCGCACAGGTCCTCCTCGTGGGCGACGGCGTCCCCGAGGCTGACTCCCACGTCCCCCGCATCGCGGACTTCACCGGGATCACCGTCACCACCCATTAACGCCGATCCGGGCACGTCTCGCGACCCCCAACAGAATGTCTGTGGGGCAACGCGAGACGTGCCCGGCTCGGTATGAAGTGAGGCGGATGGATCAGTGGGCGTGCTGGCCCTTCCACAGGGCGTGGCCGAGATCCCGGTTGAGGCGCGAGATGACCTCGAGCGGAACCGACTTGGGGCACACGGCCGCGCACTCGCCGATGTTCGTGCAGCCGCCGAAGCCCTCGGCGTCGTGCTGGTTGAGCATGCTCACCACGCGAGCCAGGCGCTCGGGCTGGCCCTGCGGCAGCAGACCCAGGTGCGAGATCTTCGCACCGGTGAACAGCATGGCCGAGGCGTTGGGGCACGCCGCCACACACGCACCGCAGCCGATGCAGGCGGCCGCCTCGAAGGCGGCGTCGGCCTTCTCCTTCTGCACGGGCACCGAGTGGGCCTCCGGGGCCCCACCGGTGTTGACCGAGATGTAGCCACCGGCCTGGACGATGCGGTCCAGGGCGGAGCGGTCCACGATGAGGTCGCGCAGCACCGGGAAGCCGGTGGAGCGCCACGGTTCGATCGTGATGGTGGAGCCGTCCTTGAAGGAGGGGTCCTCCGCCAGGTGGCGCATGTGCAGCTGGCAGGTGGTCGAGCGGATGGGCCCGTGGGCCTGCCCGTTGATGACCACACCGCACTGACCGCAGATGCCCTCGCGGCAGTCGGAGTCGAAGGCCACCGGCTCCTTGCCCTCGGCGAAGAGCTGCTCGTTGAGCAGGTCGAGGACCTCGAGGAAGCTCATGTGCTCCTCGATCCCGCTCATGGCGTACTCCTCGAAGTGGCCCTTCGAGTCCTGGTTCTTCTGGCGCCAGATCTTGAGCTTGATGTTCACTTGTAACTCCGCTGCTTGAGCTCGATGTCCTTGTAGACGAGGTCCTCCTTGTGGAGGATCGGCGGCTGGTTCTCCCCGCCCCACTCCCAGGCGGCGACGTAGAGGAACTCGTCGTCGTGCCGCAGGGCCTCACCCTCGGGAGTCTGGGACTCCGCCCGGAAGTGGCCGCCGCAGGACTCCCGCCGGTGCAGGGCGTCGATGCACATGAGCTCGGCCAGCTCGAAGAAGTCCAGCAGTCGGCCGGCCTTCTCCAGGGCCTGGTTGAGCTCGTCGGCCTGACCCGTGATACGGGCGTCGCGCCAGAACTCCTCCTTGAGGGCCCGGATCTGCCCGATGGCGTCGCGCAGCCCGGCGTCGCGCCGTTCCATGCCGCAGTACTCCCACATAATGCGGCCCAGGGCCATGTGGAAGTCGTCCACGCTGCGGGTGCCGCGCAGGGCCATGAGGCGGGCGACGCGCTCCTCGACGGAGCGCTTGGCCTCGGCGATCTCCGGGGCGTTGGGGTCGACCTTGCCCAGGCGCAGCATGTCCGCCAGGTAGTCGTTCATGGTGTCGGGCAGGACGAAGTAGCCGTCGGCCAGCCCCTGCATGAGGGCGGAGGCACCCAGGCGGTTGGCGCCGTGGTCGGAGAAGTTGGCCTCTCCGGCGATGTAGAGGCCAGGGACGTTGGACTCCAGGTCGTAGTCCACCCACAGGCCACCCATCGTGTAGTGCACGGCTGGGTAGATGCGCATGGGGACCTCGTAGGGGTCGTCCCCGGTGATGCGCTGGTACATCTCGAACAGGTTGCCGTAGCGGGCCGAGACAGCGTCCTTGCCCAGGCGGTTGATGGCCTCGGAGAAGTCCAGGTAGACGCCGCGACGCATCATCCGCTCGTTGCCGTTGGCGTCGCGCTCCTTGATGGCCGGACCCACGCCGCGGCCCTCGTCGCACATGTTCTTGGCCTGACGGGAGGCGATGTCACGCGGCACGAGGTTGCCGAAGGCCGGGTAGATGCGCTCGAGGTAGTAGTCGCGCGCCTCCTCGGGAATGTCGCGCGGGTCCTTGTCGCAGTCCTCAGCCTTCTTGGGCACCCAGATGCGTCCGTCGTTGCGCAGGGACTCACTCATGAGGGTGAGCTTGGACTGGAAGTCGCCGGACTGCGGGATGCAGGTGGGGTGGATCTGCGTGTAGCAGGGGTTGGCGAAGTAGGCGCCCTTGCGGTGCGCGCGCCACACGGCGGTGGCGTTGCAACCCATCGCGTTGGTGGACAGGAAGAACACGTTGCCGTAGCCGCCACTGGCCAGCACGACGGCGTCGGCCAGGTGGGTCTCGATCTTCCCGGAGACCATGTCGCGGGTGACGATGCCACGGGCGCGGCCCTCGACAATGATGAGCTCGACCATCTCGTGGCGGCGGAACTCCTTGACCGTGCCGGCGTGCACCTGGCGTTCAAGGGCCTGGTAGGCGCCGATGAGGAGCTGCTGGCCGGTCTGGCCGCGGGCGTAGAAGGTACGGGAGACCTGCACGCCGCCGAAGGAGCGGTTGTCCAGCAGGCCGCCGTACTCGCGGGCGAAGGGGACGCCCTGGGCCACGCACTGGTCGATGATGTTGGCGCTGACCTCCGCCAGGCGGTAGACGTTGTCCTCGCGGGCGCGGTAGTCACCGCCCTTGACCGTGTCGTAGAAGAGCCGGTAGACGGAGTCGCCGTCATTGCGGTAGTTCTTCGCGGCGTTGATACCGCCCTGGGCGGCGATGGAGTGCGCCCGGCGAGCCGAGTCCTGGTAGAAGAAGACCTTGACGTTGTAGCCCTGCTCGCCCAGGGAGGCGGCCGCAGCGCCGCCGGCCAGGCCGGAGCCGACGACGATGATGTCCAGCTTGCGGCGGTTGGCGGGGTTGACCAGCTTGGCCTCGAACTTGCGCTGCTCCCAGCGCCGGTCGATCGGGACGGAGTGGGGGGCCTTGGTGTCGGCGATCTTCTCGCCCTCGTAGTACAGGCCGTCGATGAGTTCAGTCATAGTCGTTCACTCTCAGTGGGTCGCCGTAGCACATTCGGCGAAGTGCTCGGCGGAGGAGCCGATCGCGTCACAGAACTGCGGGTAGTAGTCGCCAGTGGCCATGGGGGCATCGACATAGCCGAAGAGGATCGCCGTCGGAACCGCCATGAAGGCGGCGAACAGCGCGAAGGCCAGCACGAAGGCGATCAGCCGGATGAAGGGGATGGTGTTTCCGCGCACCGCGCCCAGTGTCTGCAGGGCGGACCACACGCCGTGCCACACGTGCAGGCACAGGGCGGCCAGCGCGATCGCGTAGATGAGCCACACCCACCACAGCTGGAAGCCGTAGTACATGTTCAGGTAGGCCCGTCCGTGCACGTAGTGTCCCCCCGGCGTCAGTGACAGGGTGGTGTACTGCAGGAGGTGCCAGATGATGAACAGCAGGAGGATGACGCCGCCCCAGCGCATGGTGCGCATGGCGTAGCGGGAGGCGAAGTACTCGGCGCCGGGCTTCTTGACGGCGTACTTGTCGTTGCCGCGGGCCCGCTTGTTGCGCGCCCACAGGTGGAAGGCGCTGCCGGCGTGAGCCAGGAGGCAGGCCATGAGAGCCAGGCGGAGGATCCACAGGACACCGCCGTAAGGCATGATCGGTACCAGCAGTGCTCGCAGGAACACGGCGTAGTGATCGTAGGCGACCTCACCCTCGAAGTAGTGCAGGTTGCCGTAGGCGTGGAAGAGGACGAAGAACAGGAACACCAGTCCCGAGATCGCCATCATGCGCTTCATGAAGACGGTCGTGGAGAAGGCGGTCCGCCTCTTCAAGGAAGGAGCAGATGTTTTGGCCACGGCAAAAGGCTAGCCGGGCACCGGCTCCCGTAGGCGCGATCTGTGCTCCACCAGCGATGTTGGGGAGACGATCCGCGGAATCCTGGGGATCTCACCGGGTCTCGATTCGTCATTCAACGCCGCGGAATATGCTGACGCCGACGTCTGAGGCCTCCTTTTCGTCACGGGGGTGTCAGACAAATCTGTGAAGTGGCCAACACTCACCGCTTCTCTCCCCACGGTCCGTGTTTATCTCCGGCCGTTGTGGCGCCTATCTGCCTCTACGGCTCCAGCGCAATCCGTCCAGTCGGACACCAGGGCTTGCTCCCGGTGAGTCGCCCCGCGGGCTCAGGCCTCGCCCGGATCACCGGGCTCGGCACCGACCGGCCCCGGGCGCGGGCGCAGGGTCAGATGCATGACCACGGCGTCCTCCGGAGGCGCCTGGTAGTAGCGGCGGCGCCGGCCGATGGGGACGAACCCGTGCCTGGCGTAGAGCCGCTGGGCGGCCTCGTTGGACTGGCGCACCTCCAGCAGGACATCGGGGCAGCCCACCTCCCGGGCGGTGGAGACGAGCTCGGTGAGCATGAAGGAGGCGATCCCTCGCCCGCGCGCCGCCGGGACGGTGGCGATGGTCAGCAGGTCCGCGCTGGTCAGACCGCCGGCGTGGTAGAGCCCGGCGTAGCCCAGGATCCGCGGCCCGTTCGGCCCAGCCCCGGCGGCACGATCCGCGGCTTCATCGGCGTCACCATCGCCATCGCCCTCTTGGGAATCAACGACGACGTAGCGGCGGTCCGCCATCGGCCCGTGGGAGGCCGCCAGCTCGGCGGCCAGCAGGTCGCGGCTCCAGGCCTCGGCCCCGAAGAGCTCGCTCTCGAGGCGGGCGATGGCCTCCAGGTCCCCCGCCGCCATCTCCCGCAGCCCGGGGGCCCGGCCGATTCCCGTCACCTCGGGCATCTCAGTGTCCTTTTCGCCCCGGGTCAGCGCACGCGCTTGCGGGCGGCGGGCATCTGCACGTCGGCGTGGCGCAGGTAGAGCGGCTGTGTGCTCAGCTCCTCGCCGCGCTCGAGGCGGGCCAGGGCGATGCGCACCTGGGTCAGGGCGTCGCCGGAGACGGGGGCCAGGGCCTTCTGGTAGGAAGCCATCTCCGCCAGCTCGGGGTAGAGGGAGGCGCCGGAGCCGGCCACGACGTCGATGCCTCCACTCCCCCCACCCGGTCCCGGTGCCTGCTCAGCGAGGCGCTGGGCGACCTGGGCCGGGGGACAGACGATGATCTCGGTCAGGCGGGTGACGTCGTCGGGACCGTTGGCGCGGAAGAGTGCCGTATAGACCTCGCGCCTGCGGGCATCGGTGGCGACCAGGACGACCGGCCCCGTCTGTGCCTCGTGGGACCCGAGCTCGTCCAGGGCGCGGCGGGCGACGGCGTCGAGGCTGGAGACCCCGTGGACGGGGACGCCCCTGGTGCGCCCGACGACCCCGGCCGTCACCAGCCCCGCACGCAGTCCGGTGAAGGGGGCCGGCCCGGTGGCGGCAACCACGGCGTCCAGTGGGCGCTCGGCCGCCTCAGGGGCCGACAGGGCCTGGGAGAGCATCTGTCCGAGGGACTCGGCGTGACGGCGGGTATCGGCCTGTTCGTCCTGGCTCAGCACCTGCAGGGCGCGTGCGCCGGCGGCGGAGGGGGTGGCGTCGACGACCGCGAGCTGAGTCCCCAGGGAGGAGTCGATGGAGAGGATTCGCACCGGACCAGCCTATGCCCTCGGGTCTCGTGGCAGGTTGACGCGGCTCTCGGGGATCGTGTCCCCCAGGGTCTCTCCGGCGGTCGCATCGGCGTCGTCCTCGGCCCCGTCCCCCAGCAGGGACAGGTCGATGGCGGCGCGGGGGATGCCCCGGCGTACTGCGGCACCCTGGGTGTCGGACTCGTCCCGGCTGAGCCGGTCGGCGCGCTCGGCCATGTCGGCGCGGTTGCGAGCCTGGCGCAGCGGGGCGGTCACCTTGCGCTCGTGACGAACCGTGATGATGACGGTGAGGATCCCGACGACGACGACCGCCAGGACCGGCCCCCAGATCGCCCAGCCCCCCGTGGTGGAGCGCTCCTCGCCCTGAGCGGCGGAGGTCTTGGGCTTGGACCCGGCGCGCTCACGCAGGATCTCTCCGTAGTCGCGCAGCTCGATGGGGCCGGCCAGGCGCCGCGTGGCGGCCTCCCCCATCGCCGTCACCGTGGTGCCGCTCAACGAGTACCAGGCGTTGGCGTTGCGGTCGTGGACGAGGTGGGCCTCGCCCATCTGGTCGACGTCGGTGGCCAGGTCGTCGTCGAAGACGGGGGTGCAGGTGGCGTGCCCCTTGTCATGGACCACCTCGAGAAGACCGACCGGCTTGCCGCCCGAGGAGACGGTCGCGGCCCAGTCGCCGGTGTCGACGGGTTGCGCGGAGGGCTGGGAGCCGTCGAGGAAGCCGGAGGCCCAGGTGTAGACGCTGCGCGGGTCGCCCACCGTGATCTCGCCCTGCTCACCGGTGCTCTGACGCACCTGTGCCACGCACTCGCTCTCCATGAGCGCCTTGGCCTCGTCGCGCGAGTCGGCGTCGGCAGGGAAACCCGCCACGCCGCCGGCCGACGTGATCGGCGCGAGGCGGGGGCCGGTGTCGGCAACGGCTCGGGCCGGCCCCGGGGTCAGGAGGCAGACACCCAGGAGCGTCGCCGCCGCAGCCGGCAGGATCAGGCGCCGAGGACGCCGGGAGCGTCGGGCAGGCCGGATGGGGGTGGCGTTGCGGACCGGTGCCACGGTGGCGAGAGTGTTCACAGCGGCGCTCCAGGCTGGCAGGAGGCGTCTGCGCCCAGTGGGCTCAGGTCGACGTCGGCCCAGCGCGGACCGACGGCGCGCACGATGATCGTCCGGTTGCCGTCGTCGACCTCGCCGAGGTCCACGACCGGCTCCCCGGTCACTGAGCCGGCGGGAGACTCCACCCCGGCGGGGGCGTCCTCGGGTTGCGAGTGCTCGGCGCGCACGGCTCCGTGGGGGCGCAGCACCTGGATCTCCAGGCGGTCGGGGCTCAGGGCCTCGACCTTCTCCTCGCCCCACTCGACCAGGGTGACGGCCCGCTCCAGTGAGGAGTCCAGGTCGAGTGCGTCGATCTCCTCCAGGGAGGTGATCCGGTAGGCGTCCACGTGGATGAGGTCGGGGCCGTCAGACAGGGCGGGGTGCACGCGGGCGATGATGAAGGTGGGTGAAGAAACCCGGCCGCGCACCTGAAGGGCCGCGCCGATGCCCTGGGCGAGCGTGGTCTTGCCGGCCCCCAGCCCGCCGGAGAGCATGACGAGGTCACCGGCGCGCAGCAGGCGGGCCAGGCGGGCCCCCAGTGCCCGGGTCTCGTCGGCGTCGCCGGTGGCGACGGTGATCCCGGGGGCGGTCTGCGGTGTGTGCGGCGCTGGGCTCATATTCCCTCCTCTTCCGTGCATGGATCCAATGGTGGAGCCGGTCTGCCCGGTGGGGACCGGCGATATCCGACGTCTGCTGTCTAGGGTCGAGAGTAGTCGCCGGTGCCGGGTTCCCCGACGTAGCAGCGCGGGACACGAGCTCCCAACCGGGTCACGATCTCGTAGTTGATGGTGCCGCAGGCCTGCGCCCACTCATCCGCGGTGGGGACGGCTTCCTGGCCTGATACCGCGGGGGCTCCCCAGAGCACGGCGGTGTCCCCGACCCGGGCCGCTGCCGGCAGGGGCGCGCCGGTCTCGTCCACGGCCGGGCCGAGGTCGATGACCACCTGGTCCATGCACACCCGCCCCACGATGGAGGTCATGAGGTTGCCGACTCCCACGGGGCCGGTGGAGCTGGCGGCGCGCGGGATGCCGTCGGAGTAGCCCAGGGGCACGAGCCCCACCCAGAGATCAGTGGGGGCGCTCCAGGTCCCCCCGTAGGAGACGGCCTGTCCGGCCTCGATGCGCTTGACCTGCACCAGCGGGGACTCCAGGCGCATGGCGGGGCGCAGCCCGAGCTCGGCGCCGGTGGCCACGGAGGGGTCGGGACTCAGCCCGTACAGGCCTATCCCCACACGCACCAGGTCCATGCGGGCCTGCGGGTGCCACAGGAGTCCTCCGGTGGCGGCGAGGTGGTGAGTGGGCGGGTTGAGGCCGGCGGCTCGCACGACCTGCTCGGCCTGCCGGTAGCGCTCCAGGTGCTCCTCAGTGGAGCCGCTGGCCGGCTCATCGGCGCGCGACAGGTGCGACCACAGGCCGACGACGTCAACCGTTCCCTCATCCGCGGCCCGCCTCAACGCGGCGGCCAGTGCGGGCAGCTCCTCGGCGGTGGCACCGCCGCGCGACATGCCGGTGTCGACCTTGAGGTGGACACGCGCCGCCCTCCCCTGCGCCCGGGCCGCCGCCGACAGGGCCTCGAGCTGGGGCAGGGTGGAGACCGACAGGTCCAGGTCGGCCGCCAGGGCGGCACGCAGGGGCGAGTCCTCGGCGGCCGCCCGATCAGGCTCCATGACGGGCAGGAGCCAGGTGAGGAGCCGGGGGGCCTGCGCGGAGGGCTCCCCCGCCGGGCGGCTCACGCCCGCCTCATCCAGAAGGGCGCGCAGGGTCAGGGCCTCGGCGAGCTGGGCCACCCCCAGCCAGGAGGCTCCCGCTGACAGGGCTGTCAGGGCGACCGGCCCCAGCCCGTGACCGTAGGCGTCGGCCTTGACCACGGCCATCCACGGCACGCCCGCCACCTGTGCCAGGCGCCGCCCGTTGTGGGCCACGGCCGCCAGGTCGATGACGGCCCGCGAGGTAGTGGCTGCCGGCGGTCGCGCGCACTGGGCGGCTGCGGGGCGCGGAGCGGTGGACGGGGGCATTGCGGCTGAGTCCGGGGAGGTGGTCACGGCGCGATTGTCGCACTGGGGCCGGTAGCACCGCTGTTTCCTGGCGCACGCCTCCGGTCAGAAGGCCCGACGGATACCACGTGGCTGACGCGTCTCAGGCGTGGGGTACCGCCTGGAGCCAGTTGAGCTCGAGACGGGCCGGGCCGAGGGCAGCGGCGATGTCCAGGGCGGCGATCGGGTGCCCGCCGGTCCCCGCTCCCCCGGCGCCCTGCGGGCTTGCTGCGGCATAGGCCCCCGCGAGCGCGTGCAGTCTGACACCGGCGGCCACCGAGTCGACCAGCGTGTCCAGGACCGGGGCCGGCCCCGAGGCGTCCGGCGCGCCCTGCTCCCAGCGGGCGGCCGCGCCGGCCAGGACGGCTCCGAGGATCCCGGCCAGCACGTCCCCGCTTCCGGCGCTCGCCATCCAACCGGGTCCTCCGTCCACACTGACCAGGGGGCGCTGCGGCGCGGCGATGAGGGTGGTGGCCCCCTTGAGCAGGACGGTGGCGCCGGTGCGGCGGCAGATCTCGCGGGCGGCGAGCCCCGGGTGGGCCTCGACGCGCTCGCGGCTCCAGCGACGGGTCTCCTGCGCCGGTGTCTCCTTATCCTCCAGCGCGATCAGCAGCGCGGCGGCCTCTCCTGCGTGCGGGGTCAGCACGTGCAGTGGCGTGCATCCCAGGTCCTCGGTGAGGAGCTCGGGCAGGATGCTCAGGGCACCGGCGTCGACGACGGTGGGGACTTGGGTGGGGCACTGCCGGTCCTTGCCTGAGGGAGCCAGGGTGGAGGTGAGCACGGCTCGGAGCTCATCGGTCCTGGCGGTGTCAGCGGGGTCGATGCCCGGCCCCAGGACGAGCGCCTGAACGCGTCCGGCGGCGGGGACGACCTCGGGGCGGGCGGCCAGGACGAGATCCTCCACGCGTCTGGGGGCGGACAGGCGCACCATGCCGGCGCCGGCGCGTACCGCGCCGCTGGCAGCCAGGACGGCGGCGCCGGGGTAGGACTCGCTGCCGGCCCACAGGCCGACCACGCCGCGGGTGTACTTGTGGTCATCGGGGCCGGGCTCGCCAACGGCGCGCGTCAGGTAGTCGCCCAGGGCGCCGTCGACGGGGCGGCGGGCCAGGGGCCGGCTCGTGGGCGCGGGCAGCCCGAGGGGGACGACCTCAACGACGCCGCACAGGTGCCGGGCCGGGGGCAGGCACTGGCATCCCTTGAGGCAGGTGAAGGTAACGGTACGGTCGGCGGCCAGGACCGGGCCACTCACCGTACCGTCGTCGACGCCGGTTCCGCTGGGAAGGTCGACGGCGATGACGCGCAGTGGGCGACGCCCCGGCTCCCCGGCGGCGATGAGCGGGGCGATGAGGGCAGCGGCGTCGGGTCGCAGCGCCCCGGTGGCGCCGATGCCGGTGAGGCCGTCCAGGACGAGTCCGCCGTGGACGAGGAAGGCGTCGATAGCGGCGATGGCCTCGGCGGCGTCCTGGCCGGTTCCGTCGTGGCTGCGGTAGCCGGCGCCGTGAATGGTGACGCCTTGGCCGCGGGCCTCCTCCAGGGCGACGGGATGAGGGTGCTCGGTGGCGAGCACGGCGCTGACCGCGCAGCCGCTGTGGGCGAGCAGACCTCCGGCCAGGAGGGTGTCGGCACCGTTGTGGCCGCCGCCGACTAGGAGGAGCACCGGGGCCCCGGAGATCCATCCGGGGCCGGACTGCGTCCCCGCCGCCTCACCTGCTCCTCCCAGCGGCGTCGCCGGGGACAGCGGTGAGGCGGGGGTGGCAGCCGACCCCATGGGGCTCATCGAGGTCAACGGCGCCGGAACCGGCCGGGCGGGGGCCACCGCAGTGCCTGCAGTGCCGGCCCCTTGGCGCAGCTCGCGCAGCGCCGCCCGGGCCACCGCGTGGGCGGCGGCTCTCATGTAGCGGTCGGTGCCCGCGGTGACAGGAGCCTCCGCGGCCGCGATCTCCTGGGCGGGCCAGGCGCAGGTGGTGGGGTCGGTGACGTCGTGGGAACACGGGAGGTCGTTGAGGTCACTCATCCGTCCCATTGTCCTCCGCTCCGTTCTCCTCGCTCCTCCAACACGGTTTTGAGACAGGCAGTTTCACAGAGCAAGACTTCATGGGTGGCCGCTGGTCCGCATCGCCCCTCAACGGCTAGGCACCAAGAAGTTGTCTCTTCCAGAATTGGGTGGCGCGTTCACCCCTCGCGCTGCCCGCTCACCCGGCACAATGGCCGAGTGATCCGCGCTGTAGGGACCGACCTGGTTGATATCCCCCGCCTCGAAGGCTACATGGACCGGGTACCCGGCCTGCGCGAGCGGCTCTTCACCCCAGCCGAGCTGGCCGCCTGCCAGAAGCGGGCCGCCTCACTCGGGGCGCGCCTGGCGGCCAAGGAGGCGGTTCTCAAGGCCCTGGGGTCGGCCTACGCCGAGCTCGGGCTGGACGCGCCCCAGGGCTGGGAGTACCAGGACATCGAGGTGACCTCCACGCCCGGCACCCCACCGCGCCTGCGCCTGACCGGGGCGGCCGCGATGGCCGCCCGCCAGGCCGGCATCGGCCACTGGCATCTCTCCCTGGCACACGACGGCGGTATGGCCCAGGCCTTTGTCGTCGCCCAGGCCGATCACGTCGACAACGACGACGACCTGACTCTGTCCTCTCAGCGCTCACAGGCCCGCACGAAGCAGCAGATCAAGTCTCTACGCCCTGCCCTGTAGACGACGGTGCCGAGCCCGGGATGCGGGCTCGGCACCATTGAGGGTCGAGTCGACGGCTCCGTCTCTGCCCTACTCGACGGTGACGGACTTGGCCAGGTTGCGCGGCTGGTCGATGTCCAGCCCCTTGGCCCCGGCCAGCGCCGCGGCGAAGATCTGCAGCGGCACCACGGTCAGCAGCGGCCACAGGATCGTGGGGGTGGCGGGCACCCGGATGATGTGGTCGGCGAAGGGCTCGACGTCGGCATCCCCCTCCTCCGCGATGACGATGGTGCGCGCGCCACGGGCCCGGATCTCCTGGATGTTGGAGATGACCTTGTCGTGCAGGACGGGGCGGCGCGGGGTGGGCACGATGACGAAGACCGGCAGCCCCTCCTCGATGAGCGCGATCGGGCCGTGCTTGAGCTCGCCGGCGGCGAAGCCCTCCGCGTGGACGTAGGCGAGCTCCTTGAGCTTGAGCGCTCCCTCCAGCGCTACCGGGAAGCCGACGTGGCGGCCCAGGAACAGGAAGGAGGACTTGTCCGCCAGCTCGGTGCCCAGCTCACGCACGCGGGCCTCCTGGTTGTCCAGGACCTGTTGGATGCGGTCCGGCATGGCGGCGAGGTTGTCCAGGTACTCGGCGACCTCGTCGGGCCACTTGTTGCCGCGCAGCTGGGCCAGGTAGAGCCCCAGCAGGTAGCAGGCGGTGATCTGGGCGAGGAATGCCTTGGTGGAGGCCACGGCGACCTCCGGGCCGGCGTGGGTGTAGAGCACGGCGTCGGCCTCGCGGGCGATGGTCGAGCCGTAGGTGTTGACGATGGCCAGGACCTTGCTGCCCTGCTCGCGGGCATGGCGCACGGCCTGGATGGTGTCCATGGTCTCGCCGGACTGGGAGATGGCCACGGTCAGGGTCTTCTCGCTGACGACCGGGTCGCGGTAGCGGAACTCGTGGGCGAGCTCGACCTCCACGGGGATGCGGCACCAGTGCTCGATGGCGTACTTGGCGACGTGCCCGGCGTAGGCGGCGGTGCCGCAGGCGATGACGATGATCTTGTCGACGCTGCGCAGGACGGCGGGGTCGATGCGCATCTCGTCGAGCTGGAGCTCACCGCGCTCGTCGACGCGGCCGCGCAGGGTGTCGGCCACGGCGGCGGGCTGCTCGTGGATCTCCTTGTCCATGAAGGTGTCGTAGCCGCCCTTGACGGCTGCGGAGGCGTCCCAGGAGACCTCCCAGGTCTTGGGCTCGACGGCGTTACCGTCCTTGTCCCAGACGTGGACGGCATCGGCGGTCAGCAGGAGGACCTGGTCGTCGTCGACCTCGGCGGCCTTCTTGGTGAAGGCGACGAAGGCGGCGACGTCGCTGCCCAGGAAGTTCTCTCCCTCGCCCAGGCCGATGACCAGGGGACTGGAGCGGCGGGCGGCGACGATCGCCGCGGGGGCCAGGTCGGTGACGGCCAGCAGCGCGAAGGCACCCTCGAGGCGGGCGGTGACGGCCTGCATCGAGGCGACCAGGAGGTCGGCGACCCGGGCCGGGTCGGAGGCGGCGGCCGGGTCCTGGCGCAGACGGGAGGTGAAGTCGATGTCCAGGACATGGGCGACGACCTCGGTGTCGGTGTCGGAGAGGAGCTCGCGCCCAGCGGCCTCGACCTCCTCGCGCAGCGGGCGGAAGTTCTCAATGATGCCGTTGTGGACCACGGCGAGGTGGCCGGCGCGGTGGGGGTGGGCGTTGGCCGTCGTCGGGCCGCCGTGAGTGGCCCAGCGGGTGTGCCCGATGCCCGCGGTGGCGGGAGCCGGCGGGGTGGCCTCCAGGATGGCGCGCAGCCCGGAGAGCTTGCCAGCCTCCTTGATGACATCCAGGCCGGAGGGACCCACCAGCGCAACGCCCGCAGAGTCGTAGCCGCGGTACTCCAGACGGCCGAGGCCATCCATGAGAACGGTCAGGGAACGGGAGGAACCAGTTTCACTCGGAGGGCCGACGTGGCCGACAATTCCACACATGCTCCGATCGAATCATGCTGGCGCGGCGTTGACAACGAGCGCCGGGACACGTCGATGTGATCTCGGTGTGATCTCAGTGTGACCTCGATTCCCCGCCGGAGCTCCACCGCCGCCCCGACGAGTCCCATTCACCCCTCGGAGATTGTCCGCCGGGCACCTTCATTTGCGACACTGTGTCAGTGACATCCGAGCTGAGCGACCCGAGTGACCTGGGTATTCCGGACGCCTCGCCCTACATCGAGCTGGACCGGGACCAGTGGTCCGCCCTGGCGTCCTCGGCGCCGCTGCCGCTGACCCAGGCCGATGTCGAGAAGCTGCGGGGGCTGGGCGACCCCATCGACCTGGCCGAGGTCAACGCCGTCTACCGGCCCCTGACCGCTCTGCTGGAGGACTACATCGCCACCTCGCGCGAGCGGGCGCACCGCACCGGCGCCTTCCTGGGGGTGAGCGAGCCGCCCACGCCCTTCATCGTCGCGGTGGCCGGGTCGGTCGCCGTGGGCAAATCGACGACGGCGCGTCTCATCGCCCACCTGCTCGCCCGCTTCCCGGACACGCCTCGGGTGGATCTGGTGACCACCGACGGCTTCCTGCTGCCCAACCGAGTCCTTGAGGAACGCGGGCTCATGGCCCGCAAGGGCTTTCCCGAGTCCTACGACCGTCGTGCGCTGCTGGAGTTCGTCGCGGCGGTGAAGTCCGGCAGCAAGCGCGTCCAGGCGCCCGTCTACTCCCACACGGTCTACGACATCGTCCCGGACCGGCACGTGACAGTGGAACGCCCCGACATCCTCGTGCTGGAGGGGCTCAACGTGCTCCAGCCCGCCCCGCGGGGGTCGCGGCCGGGGGCCTCTGCGCTGGCGGTGAGCGACTTCATCGACTTCTCGATCTACGTCGACGCCGACCCCGACGACATCCGCCGCTGGTACCTGGACCGGTTCCTCACCCTCAAGCACACGGCCTTCACCCAGCCGGGCTCCTACTTCCGCCGCTTCGCCGAGATCCCCGACGACGTGGCCCTGGCTGGAGCGAATGAGATCTGGGAGAGCGTCAACCTGGTCAACCTGCGCGAGAACATCGCCCCCACCCGAGGGCGGGCCACCCTGGTCCTGACCAAGGACGCCGAGCACCGTATGAGCCGGGTCCTGCTGCGCAAGTCCTGATTCCTCGTCTTCCTCATCCTCGCGCGCAAGGCTCCCATGGGGCGAGCCGTCTGGGGTGGGACGCCGACAGCCGGTTCGCCGGAAGGGGCGAGTCGGGTCGCCCGTAGCCTCCCTACTGGCCTTGGGCGTGCACTGCACGAGGGTCGGGTGCACTCCCGGTAGGTGGGACCTTCGTGCAGTGCGCACATCCCCTGGTCAGTAGATCCCAGTCCTCGTGGAGTAGACCGCCTCAGAAGAGGAACATGCCCGAACCGACATCAAGTGTGCGCCGTCAGCAACTCGACGAGGAGCCAAGGATGTCCACATCGGCGACAAAGGCTTGGATCATTCTCACCTACCGGATGCCGATCTCACCCAGCGTTAACACCGCAATAGCGGCACCGATCTAAATTCCCAGAAAACACTCCCACCCCACTCCTTCCACAAGATCAACGAAGATCATCGACAGCCTTGATAAAAACATCAGGTTGTTCAGAATGAATATCATGACCACTTTTAACATTGTCGACTAGAGTGCCACGAGAGAGAAGCGAGTGGACACGCGACGCATCACGATCATCCATAGCACCGAGAAGCACCCCACGACCATCATAGTAGCCCCGCATATTTGACGGATGAGCAGCATGTAAAATAATTGACGGACAGCGAACAGCCTTCAGCGTTTCCACCTGATTAAAACCAGCAAACCACGAGAAATCATAGAAGGTCTCACCAAATCTTAAATCATAGGCGCCCGAACCATCCTGCAAGTTAGCCGTCAAGTCGAAGAACTCATTGACATGCAGCTCAGGAGGATAGTACCAAAGGCGCGGTATTTCTCCGGGGTGGCGCCTCATGTAATCGAGGGCAGGACGCTTAACAAACACATCAAAGTTCTTTTGCCCAAGAACTTGCGCAAGATAGGTGTGCTCAAGCGAGTAGCGAGTGAAATTTCGTTCACCACTTCGCAAAAAATGATGCATATCGCGAAACCCGAGCCAGGCGAATGTCTTCTCAGCCCTTCCAGGTTCAGTCGCAAAGAATGGCGCATCCTCAATCAATAAACCGGTGACAAGCTGTGGAGCCCTGGCGGCAACGATGGTCGCCAACAGACCTCCCGAAGAGTGGCCGGAGATCAAGACTGGAGACTTGACGACATGCTGGATAAACCACACGAAATCAATCGCATTCTTTATCGCCGTATAATCTGCCGGATTTTTACTCGATCCACCATGGCCATAACAGTCGACCGCAAACACGTGATAGCGTTGAGATAGTTCTCCAAGCACTGCACTATAGTCCCTCCACGTTGTTTGTTGACCGTGGACCAACATGAGCGGCGAACCATTATTCGGCCCCTCACCATAGTTAATGATCGCACCACTCGGCAGCATCACCTTCCTTTCAATAAAACCAGCACGACGAACAACCGCCCCCGCAGCCCGATCATACGTCATATTTCGATGAGCATAATAAGTCACACCTCCTCCGAGCAGGCCAAGCACGGCGCACATTATTATCAGCACACGCACCCTCTTTCGCTTAGTTTTCAGTATTGTCATGTGCCGCACGATGGTCCCCCTCCACATGAAGAGCAGCCTGCACAAAGAACTGCGTATCCATCAAAGCAAGCCCCCGGTCGATGTCGCCAATAAGTAGGAGCTCATCACCAGCCTTAATGTTGAAAACCTTTCTGGCACGTACTGGAAGCGTAAGTCTCCCGTCCCGATCAATCACAACGGTGCCAAATATGTATTTACCGGGGCGATCTAGCATCGCAACAAATGAAGTGTCGCCGTTGACAAGATCGTCGATCGAAACATCGAACACATGCGCCAACCGAACACATGAGGAAATGTCGGGATTACCACCCGGAGCCTCCCACTTGGCAATGGTCTGTCGAGAGACACCAACCTTGTTCGCCAACGCTTCCTGAGTCCAACGATGCTTTTTACGCAAGGTGGCGATGTTGCTGTTAATCATAAACAAATAATAAAACAGCACACTGTGGTCGTCAATCAAACAATACAGACACAATGAGGTTTGCATGTTAAAAATAGTGGCATCCGCACCTGTTTGAATCACACCGAACCCACTCTTCATCAGTCTGATCTGACGACCTTCCTGGGGCGGGCCACCCTGGTCCTGACCAAGGACGCCGAGCACCGCATGAGCCGGGTCCTGCTGCGCAAGTCCTGAGCGCCCGTCCCTGAAGCCACCGTGAAGGCGGTCTGAAACCGGAGGGCAGCAGACTCACGGTCATGACAGCACAGGGAACACGCACGGCTCCGATGAGCATCCTCGTCGTCGGCCTCGGAGTCATCGGGACAACCTACGGATACCTTTTTCAGAAGGCCGGTCACCACGTCGAGCACCTGGTGCGGCAAAGCAGTACGAGGGCCTCAGTCAGCTCGCTCGAGGTCGAGATCCTCGATGGAAGGCGTGACCCGAAAGGCTCGCTGTCCCAGGACCAGTACACCGTTCACCACCGGGGACACACGAGCTACGACCTCATCGTGGTCTCGGTGCCGCAGGGCAGGATCGCCGAGGCAATGGCCGCCCTCCGTACGGGTGGGATAGAGGGACCTGTGCTTCTATTCTGCGGGTTCTGGGGAGAACGCGAGGAGCTCGACCGTTTGATGGCCGGCCGCGATGTCCTCCTGGGGTACCCGGTGGCGGGCGGGAGCATCACGGGAGAACGGCTCACCTGCTGCGTCTTCGACCACGTCATGCTGGAGCGGCGCGACAAAGCCCGTTTCCCAGGCTACGAGAGGGTGGAGGCGCTGTTCGGCTCCTGCGGCATCAGCCTCGAGCGCCCCCATGACATGCTCGAGTGGATCTGGCTGCATATGGCGATCAACGCCGGTGTCGGTGCCGTGGCAGCAATGTACGGCGACGTCGAGGACACGACGCGCGCCGCCGAGCACCTCATGGGCTCTACCAGGATGCTCGCCCGGGTGGTCAAGGCGATCCGGGAAGCATCGAGGATCGTGGCCTCGCGCGGCGTTGATCTGAGGCGCTACCGCAGCGAGATGCTCGTCTACCGGCTGCCGACCGCCGTGTCCGCACCCCTCATGAAGCGGATGTTCGCCAGGAATCTCCTCACCCGACGGATCATGACACTGCATGGCAACACCGCTGACCTGTTGTTCGTGTGCCGGACCGTCTACGAGCAGGGCCGGACCAACGGAGTCTCTGCGCCTATCTTCTACAGAAGCTACGAGGCAGCCCGAGACAAGGCCACCCGTCACGATCAGCACCTACCTGGCATGGTCCGTGAACGGAACGAAACGGCGTGAAACCGAGTGGCGTCGCAGTGAAGCCGCGGTGAAACCGCCGGGGTCCAGCCTTGGCGGCATGGCAACACGAACAGCAAACGAATCGCTCTCACCGGGCGAGGCACCGGCCATCAGGACCGATAGCCTGACTCGGACCTTCGGCTCCTTCACCGCCGTCGACGGCCTGGACCTGGAGATCCCCACCGGCATCGTCTACGGCCTGCTCGGCCCCAACGGCGCCGGCAAGTCGACGGCGCTGCGCATGATCACCACCCTGCTGGCCCCCTCCCTGGGCCGGGCGATGGTCCTGGGGCACGACGTCGTCCGCGAGCGCCACGCGGTGCGCAGCCTCATCGGGGTGACGGGACAGTACGCCAGCGTCGATGAGACGCTCACCGGCTCGGAGAACCTGCGCCTCTTCGGGCGTCTTCTGGGCCTTGGCCGACGCCGGGCGCGGGATCGGGCCGAGGAGCTGCTGGCCGCCTTCAGCCTCACCGAAGCCGGCGGGAAGCGGGTGAGCGGATACTCCGGTGGGATGCGGCGCCGACTGGACCTGGCGGTCTCACTCATCTCCCGGCCCCCGCTCATCTTCCTCGACGAGCCCACCACTGGCCTGGACCCGCGTACGCGTGAGCAGATGTGGGACGTCATCCGCTCCCTGGTGGAGGGCGGTTCCACGATCCTGCTGACCACTCAGTACCTGGAGGAGGCCGACCGCCTGGCTCACCGGGTCGGCATCATCGATACCGGACGGCTCATCGCCGAGGGCACCCCCGATGAGCTCAAGGACCGGGTGGGCAGCAGCTCTCTGGTGCTGACGCCGGCGACCCCCGAGGACCAGGCCGCTACCGCCTCCATCATCGAGCGGGTGACCGGTCACGCCCCGGTGACCGTCGATCAGGGCACCCACCTGCAGGCGCCGCTGAGCGAGGCGTCGGTGGCCACCGAGGTGCTCGTGGCCCTTCGCGACGCCGGTCTGTCTCCCAGAACCGTCTCGGTGGACCGCCCCAGCATGGACTCGGTCTTCATGGCCCTGACCGGGCAGCCCACCAAGCACGATGACGCAGCCTCGCCCGCATCCCCGTCCGCCCGTCCTTCAGACGTCAAGGAGCAGTCATGACCGTCCCCGCCACCGCGACCGCACCAACCAGTACCTCCCTCTCCCCCGGCGTCTGGCGTTTCAGCGAGGCCCGGCTCGTCCCGGACACCATGACCATGGCCTGGCGCTCACTCATCACCATGGTGCGCAACCCCGGAGAGTTCTACGACATCCTCATCCAGCCGGTGATGTTCACCGTCCTGTTCGGCGAGCTCTTCGGAGGCGCCATCGCCGGCGACGTCAAGGCCTACCTACCCACGATTGTCCCCGGTCTCATCATCATGAATGCCTTGACCACGAGCCAGAGCGTGGGCGTGGACCTGCGCGAGGACATGGACAAGGGCGTCTTCGACCGCTTCCGCACCATGCCGATGTCCCGTATCGCGCCGGTCCTGGGGCCCATGGTCTCCGACATGCTGCGCTACCTCATCTGCACCTCACTGACCGTACTCACCGGCTATGTCCTGGGCTATCGGCCTGCCAACGGCTGGTCCGGGGCGCTGGGCGCCATCGCCCTGGCGGCGGGCTGCGCCTGGGCCATCGCCTGGATCTTCCTCTTCCTGGGGACGGTCTTCTCCTCGGCCCAGGCGGTGACCTCCTTCACTGTGATCGTCCTGTTCCCGCTGACCTTCCTGTCCAACGCCATGGTGCCCACCTCGACGCTACCGGGCTGGCTCAAGGCCTTCGTGCGCCACAACCCGGTCTCGCACATCGTCGACGGCGGCCGGTACCTGCTGGACGGAACAGCGGGCTCAGCCGGGGACGTGCGGGCCGCGATCATCGGCTCGCTGCTGATCCTGGCCATCATGGCTCCCCTGACGGTCGTGCGCTACCAGCGGCGCAACGCCTGAGCCGCGCCTCAGGGACTCAGCCGACCTCGCCCGCCAGACGGCCGGCGAGGTCGGCGGCGTGAGCCACGAGCCCGCCGCGGTCCAGGGACCGAATCCTCTCCTCGGCCTGCGTCAGCGCCCGGGCGTCCAGCCGCTCAGTGCGGCTGCGCAGGTAGTCGTGGGAGAGCAGGCGGCAGGTCTGGTTGGTGCCCACCGCCAGGGCGGTGGCGACCAGCTCGCCTCCTACTGCCCGCCGGTCGGAGCCCGCATCCTCAGCAGCCACGGCGGACAGGCCGACGGCCGCCGCGAAAGCCATGAGCGTGGGAATGTCACGCTGCCGTGGAGCCGGATCGGAGAGGATCTCACGCAGCAGGGAGGTGGCTCGGGCACGGACGGCTCGGGCATCGAGCTCGACGGCGTCATCGGGGCTGAGCTCGACGTCGGTGACCAGGCACATGCTCAGGATGTAGAGCTCCCACTGGGAGCCCGATCCCAGGATGGAGCGCCAGTTCCCGGCGTAGCGCAGGCTCACGCGCTGGATGAGGGCGGCGGTGCGCACGTTCCCGCGGGTGAGCTCCAGCTCGCCGCGCACGGAGCGGGCGATGAAGCGCATGGTTCCCGGCAGGTCGACCGGTTCCAGGCTCTCCAGCAGCCTGCCCGCCGTCTCGGGGCGCGGATCGAGGTAGACCGCGCAGTAGGCCCCCTCCATGTGCAGTGTCGTGCGGAAGAACTCGCCCCAGCTGGGCAGGACCCGTTCCAGGAGCACCTGGGCGCGCGAGCAGGCGTCGACGACCTGGCTGTAGCGCCCCAGGGACATGAGCACCTGCAGCCGGTGGAGGTGCAGCTCGAGCAGGTGAATGCCGGCCAGGTCGTGGCCATGGAGCCGCCCCAGGAGGGCCTCGATGGTCTCCAGGGAGGCTTGAGGATCACCGTCGTCCTCCTGCTGGGCGGCCAGGCAGCGGGTCGCCGCCCAGGCGACCCAGGGGTCGGCGTCGCCGGTCAGCTCGGGCCACTGCTCGTCGCTCGCACGCAGGAAGCGCCTGACCCGGCTGAACGGTCCCTCTCCGTCGAAGGAGGCCGGCAGCAGGGAGCGGACCTGTGCGGGCACGTGGCTCAGGAGCCCGAAGAGGGTGACGCACAGGGCCAGGACGCTCAGGCCTGCCTCATTGCCGCGTGAGTCCTGGGCGGGTTGGACAGCGGAAGCGATGAGGCGCGCACCGTAGTCGGCGATGCGCTCATAGCTCCAGGTGACGCTCCACAGGCGCATGAGGGCGGCACCGATGAGGCAGATGGCGTCGCGCAGCTCCGCCGGCAGGTGATCCGTGCCGTGGCCGTCGGCCTGTGCCAGGAGTCGGTCGAGCTGTTGAAGGATGACGGCCTCATCGTGGGAGACCTGCCGGAAGAGGCGGTCGTGGCGGCGCACCTCAGGGTGACGGGCGTCGCCGAAGTCGCCGGCGTCCACGGGAAAACGGATCTGGGAGCACAGGTCCACCGCCCACTGGCGCAGGGCCGCGCGGGCCTCGGCCTCGTCGCCGGAGGCGGACAACTGCTCCAGAGCGAAGTCGCGGACGGTGACAAGCATGTGGAAACGGGGCAGGCCGTGGTCGCGCACCACGAGCAGGGAGTGGGAGACCAGGGCGTCGAGGAGGTCGGCGGCCTGCGCACCGATGAGCGCCTCCGCAGGCAGGAGGGTAAAGCCGTCCGCGAGCAGGGCCAGCCGGGCCAGGGCGCGACGCTCGGCGGCGTCGAGCAGGTTCCAGGACCACTCGATAACCGCTGTCAGGGTGCGCTGACGGGCCGGGGCGTCGCGAGCGGCAGTGAGCAGATCGGGTCTGCCGGGCAAGCGCTCGGCGATCTGGCCGACCGACAGGCTGCGGGTGCGCGCGGCGGCCAGCTCAATGGCCAGGGGGATGCCCTCCAACCGCCCCAGGAGCTCGCCTAAGTCGTCATCGTCGATGACCTGGCCGGGGCGAGCGGCCAGAGCGCGGGCGCGGAACAGCTCGGCGGAGGAGGTGGCATCGAGGGCCTCGAGGCGGTGGACGTGCTCCGCGGCCAGGTCGAGGGGGCGGCGCGAGGTCGCCAGGACGCGCAGGTCGGGGCAGGCAACCAGGAGCGGCCCGATGAGGTCGGCCGCCTCGCCGGCCAGGTGCTCGCAGTTGTCCAGCACCAGGACGGTTCCGGGCTGGGAGAGGGCGGGGGCCAGATCGCGGTGCGGGTCACCGTTGACGACTGCGGAGCCTCCGATTGCGTCGAGCACGACCTTGGCCAGATCGGCCCCGGGTGACACCTCGGCGAGGGCGACGACGTAGACGGCGGGGCGGCGGCTGCGGGCCGCCACCGCCTGGGCCAGGGTGGTCTTGCCGACCCCGCCGGGGCCGGTGAGCGTCACCAGACGGTGGGTGCTCAGGGCCTTGAGAACACCGGTCACGTCCGCCTCGCGCCCTAGGAAGTGCTCGGGCTCGGGCTGCAGGCCGTGGCGCACGGGGCTCTCAGCGGCCAGGACGGCCTCGTGGGCGGCGCGCATGGCCGGGCCGGGCACGGCTCCCAGCTCACGCAGGCGACGGCGGTGCTGCTCATAGATCTCCAGGGCCGCAGCCGGTGAGCGCACCCAGGACTCGGCGCGCATGAGGGCGGCCAGGACGGTCTCGTCGCCGCCGTCGCGCTGGGAGGCCTCGCGCAGCAGATCCGCGGCCCGCTCGTGCTCACCGGTGGCCTCCAGGGCGAGCCCCCGGTTGCGGTAGGCCTCCTCGGTCAGGGCTGCGGCCCGCTCTCGCAAGAGGGCCACAGGGGCGGCTCCTGCTCCAACACTGTCGTCGGCTTCGTCGGGAACGGGCACCTGGGGCAGTCGGCCGGTGAGATCGAGGACCTGCTCCCACTGGCCGGCGGCGGCGCAGGCCCTGGCTCTGTGCGCCCTGCCCGCCAGGTCCCGGATGTCGACCTCCGCCTCCGCCAGCTCCAGTCGGTAGCCGTCGCCACTGCGCTCGACGACGCCCTCCCCCACGACGGTGCGCAGCCGGGAGACGACGACGTGAAGCGCCCGCAGCGGCCGGGCCGGGGCGTCGTCGGGCCACAGGGCCTCAATGAGGGCGGCGTCGCTCACCCTGGCGTCCTGGCTGCCGGCGAGCACGGCGAGCAGGTCAAGGCTCCTTCCGTTCAGGGGCCGGCCTTGCCAGGTCGGAGGCTCCGTCAGGAGAGCCAGGCGGTACGGGGAGGTCACGGGCCTATTCTCACCCATCTCCCTGAGGCGGTGTTCCGCATGCGGGGGCCGGTCGCGACGCCGGCCACCGTTCTGGTGGCGCCAGCCGCGACCGGCCCCGGGGAGGAAGCCGCCGTCAGCTCATAGGCTGAGGTTGTTCTTGACGGTGTCGGCCAGGGAGCGGGCCACTCGGTCGGCTTCCTCCTGGGTGGCGGCCTCGACCATGACGCGCACGAGCGGCTCGGTGCCCGAGGGGCGCAGCAGGACCCGGCCGGTCTCGCCCAGGTCCTTCTCCGCGGAGGTCACGGCGTCCTGCACGGCCTTGTTGGTGCTGGCGGCGCCCTTGTCGACGTTCTTGACGTTGATGAGGGTCTGGGGCAGGCGGGTGACGACGCTGGCGAGCTCGGCCAGCGTCTTGCCGGTGCGCTTGACCCGCGCAGCCACGTGCAGGGAGGTGAGGACGCCGTCACCGGTGGTGGCGTGGACGGTGTCGATGACGTGCCCGGACTGCTCGCCGCCCAGGGTGTAGCCGCCCTGGAGCATCCGCTCGAGCACGTAGCGGTCGCCCACGCCGGTCTGGACGGTGCGGATGCCGTGCTCACGCATGGCCAGGATGAGGCCGAGGTTGCTCATGACGGTCACGACGAGTGTGTCGGAGCCGAGGGTGCCGTCGGCCTTCATGCCGATGGCGAGCATGCCCATGATCTGATCGCCGTCGACGAGCTTGCCGTTGGCGTCCACGGCCAGGCAGCGGTCGGCGTCGCCGTCGTAGGCCACACCCATGTCCGCCCCGACCGCTTTGACGTAGTTCTGCAGCTGCTCGGGGTGGGTGGAGCCGCAGTTGTCGTTGATGTTGAGGCCGTCCGGGGAGGCGTTGATGACGATGACCTCGGCGCCGGCGGCCCGCAGCGCGGCCGGGCCGACGACGGAGGCGGCGCCGTTGGAGGCGTCGACGACGATGCGCAGCCCGGACAGGTCGGTGGCGACGGAGTCGACGAGGTGGTTGATGTAGTTCTGGTCGGCGACGGTCTCCCCCTTGATGACGCGGCCGACGTCGGCGCCGGTGGGGCGGTCGTTGACCGTGCCCAGAAGGGCCTCGATCTCGTCCTCGACGGCGTCGGCGAGCTTGTAGCCGCCGCGGGCGATGAACTTGATGCCGTTGTCCGGGAAGGGGTTGTGAGAGGCGGAGATCATGACGCCCAGCTCGATGTCCTGGGTGGCCGTCAGGTGAGCGATCGCCGGGGTGGGCAGGACGCCCACGCGGGTGACGTCGATGCCGGAGGAGGCCAGGCCCGCACTGATGGCGTGGTCGAGGAACTCTCCGGAGGCGCGGGTGTCGCGGCCGACGATGGCGCGGGGGCGGCCGCTGCGTGAGCTCCGTGCGGCGGACGTGTCCTTGGTCAGGACGCGGGCCGCGGCCTCACCGAGCTGTACGGCCAGGGTGGGCGTGAGCAGGTCGTTGGCCAGGCCGCGTACGCCGTCGGTTCCGAAGAGACGAGCCATGGAAATCCTCCTGAAGGGTGACGAAACAGCACCATCCTGCCACGGGGCGCCGAACATCGGGGCCCAACCTTCAGCCAGCGCACAAGGTCTGATGTCCTGCGCCGACCCCGGCCCGGCGGCTCGCGCCCGAGATCGCGCCCCTCACCGGCATGCCTCAGACGCCTGTCGGCCGCATATCGACTGATGCGCCGCCACCCGGGAGGCTCCCCGCCACCCCTGACACATGACGACGGCGGCCGCCCCGGGAAGGGGACGACCGCCGTCGTAGCGGAGGAGAGGTCCGGCCGGCTCGGCCAGGACCTGACCCGATCAGCGCTTGGAGTACTGGGGGGCGCGGCGGGCCTTGTGCAGACCGGCCTTCTTGCGCTCCACGATGCGCGAGTCGCGAGTGAGGAAACCGGCCTTCTTCAGGGTGGCGCGGTTGGCCTCACGGTCGATCTCGTTGAGCGCGCGGGCGATGCCCAGGCGCAGGGCGCCGGCCTGGCCGGAGACGCCACCGCCGTTGATACGGGCGACGACGTCGAAGCGGCCCTCGAGGTCCAGGATGGTGAAGGGGGCGCGCACGAGCTGCTGGTGCAGCTTGTTGGGGAAGTAGTCCTCCAGGGAGCGGCCGTTCAGCGTCCACTGGCCGGTGCCGGGAACGAGGCGCACGCGAGCGACGGCCTCCTTGCGGCGACCCAGACCGGAGCCGGGTGCGGTGATGGACTGGCCGCGACCCGGAGCGGACTCCTCGGTCTCGGTGGTGTAGCTGGAGGGGGCGTTCTCCTCGTCCAGCGCGTCAATGTCGACAGTGGTCTCAGCCACGATATGTCCTTTGCTTGTCGCGGGGTGCCGAGCGCTGGAGCGCTTACTGGGCGACCTGGGTGATCTCGAACGTCTTCGGGCTCTGGGAGGCGTGCGGGTGCTCGGCACCTGCGTAGACCTTGAGCTTCTTGAGCTGGGCGCGACCGAGCTTGGTGTGGGGAACCATGCCCTTGATGGCCTTCTCGACGGCGCGCTCCGGGCGGGTGGCCAGCAGCTCGCGGTAGGAGACGGCGGTCAGACCACCCGGGTGGCCGGAGTGGCGGTAGGCGAACTTCTTGTCAGCCTTGCCGTTGGTGAGAGCCACCTTGTCGGCATTGATGATGACGACGTAGTCGCCGCAGTCCTCGTTGGGGGCGAACTGGGGCTTGTGCTTCCCACGGAGCAGGGTGGCGGCCTGGGCCGCGAGTCGACCCAGGACGACGTCGGTGGCGTCGATGACGTACCAGTTCTTCTCGACGTCGCCGGGCTTCGGTGTGTACGTGCGCACGGGCGTTGCCTTCGTTTCTCTTGGCGAGTGGGCACGCCGAAGCGCGGTGAAGCGTTCGCGGTTCGGCGAGACCACCATGGTCAGGTGAGTGGTCGGAGCACAGGCGATCCGGGGCGAGTGGGACGGCACCGCGGACACGCACACGTGTGCTGCACGACGATTGCCAACAGTACCGGGCGCCCCGCGGGAGGGTCAAAAGGTGCGGCTTCCCAGTTCCGTGAATCGCGCCACGCGGCCAGGTGAGCCCCTGACCGCCGATCAGCAGCTCAGACGCCGGGTGGTGCGGGCCCGCTCGGCCTGGGCGGCGAGCTCGTCGTCGACCGGGTAGGTGACCTCCTCCAGGGTCAGCCCGTGCGGCGGGGCGACGGGGGCGGCGCTCTGGCGCGTGCGGGCGTCCAGGAGCTCGCGCGGCCAGGTGACCGGCTTGCGTCCCTGCCCGACGGCCAAGCCGGCCCCCACCAGGGAACGGACCATGGAGTGGCAGAAGGCGTCGGCGACGACGGACAGGGTCACGAGCCCCGCGTCCGGCCCTGCGTCCGCCCCAGCCTCGGCCCGGCGCCACTGCAGGGTGCGCAGGGTGCGGATGGTCGTGGCGCCCTCGCGGGGCTTGCAGTAGGACAGGAAGTCGTGCTCGCCGAGCAGAGCCCGGGCCGAGGCGTCCATGGCCTCGACGTCGAGCGCATCGGGCAGCCACAGGACGGTGGCGCGCCGGGCGGGGTCGCGCGGGGCGGCGGCGTCGGAGATCCGGTAGGTGTAGCGGCGGCTCAGGGCGCCGAAGCGGGCGTCGAAGGCCTCCGGCACAGTGCGCGCCCCGGTGACGACGACGTCGCCGGCCCCGCGCGGCGTGCGGGCCAGGCTCTCCTGGGCCTCGCGGGCCAGGACGCCCGCCACCCGGGTGAGCAGGGCGGCCTCGGGCAGGCGCCCGGAGCGTCCGGGCAGCGCGGCCCAGGCCTCGGGGCTCACGTCGAGGTGGACCACCTGGGCGGCGGCGTGGACGCCGGCGTCGGTGCGTCCGGCCACGGTGAGGCGGACGGGCTCACGCAGCACGGTGGCCAGGGCGGAGGTGAGGACCCCCTCGACGGTGCGCAGCCCGGGCTGGGCGGCCCACCCGGAGAAGAAGGTGCCGTCGTAGGCCAGGTCGAGGCGGATGCGTGGCATGCCCCCATTGAACCGCACCGTCTTCGCGCTTCCACTAGGCTCGCGGCCGTGAGCACAACGACTCTGTCCGTGGACTGCGGAGGCGGCGGCATCAAGGCTTCGGTGCTGGACTGCGAGGGCAACATCATCTCCCGCGCCGTGCGCACCCCGACCCCCTACCCGCTGCCGCCGGAGAAGCTGGTGGAGACCATCGCCTCGCTGGCCTCCCAGCTGCCGGGCGCGGACCGGGTGACGGTGGGGATGCCGGGCATGATCCGCCACGGGGTCGTCATCGCCACGCCGCACTACATCACCAAGGACGGCCCGCGCTCCAAGGTGCTGCCCGACCTGGTGGAGGCCTGGGGCCGCTTCGACATGGGCGCCGCCATCTCCCGGACCCTGGGCATCCCCTCCCTGGTCCTCAACGACGCCGAGGTCGCCGGGGCCGGCGTCGTCACGGGCCACGGCCTGGAGATGATCGTGACCCTGGGCACGGGCCTGGGCAACGCCGTCTTCGACAACGGGATCCTGGCCCCGCACGTGGAGGTCTCCCAGGGGCCGGTGCGCTGGGGACTGACGTACGACGACTACATCGGCGAGCACGAGCGCCTGCGCCTGGGCGACGCGCACTGGTCGCGCCGGGTGCGCCGCGTCGTCGACGCCCTGCGCCCCATGTACCTGTGGGACCGCCTCTACCTGGGCGGCGGCAACTCGCGGCGGATCACGGCGGCCCAGCTGGCCAAGATCGGCGATGACGTCGTCGTGGTCCCCAACGAGGCCGGCATGACCGGGGGCGCCCGCTGCTGGGACATGGCCCGCCCCTAATTCCCGTTACTCCGTCCGTCGCCGGAGCCCTCCCCTGGAGCGGGTTCAGTCGAGCCGGCCTCCCTCGAGGCACTCGACGCCGTCGACGCCGTCGAGGCCGGAGAGGGCCTCGATGAGGTTGACGGCGGGGCGCTGACCGTGGAAGCGCATGACGGCGTTCATGGTGCGCCCGTGCTCGCCGCGGGTCACCTCGGTCTCCTCCAGTGTGGCGGTGAAGCCCGATGCGGTGGCGACCTGGAGGATCTCGGGCATGACGGCGCTGCCGATCTCGTAGTCGATGCGCACGGTCACCTCGCCGCGGCGGCGCTGCAGGCGCGAGGTGAGGGGGCCCAGGAACAGGACGACGATGTAGTCCAGCGCGACCGCCGTGGCCGCCAGGGGGATCATGCCCGCCCCGCAGGCCATGCCGATGGCGGCGCTGAGCCAGACGGTGGCGGCGGTGGTCAGGCCTCGGACGGTGTCGTTGTTGACGAAGATGACCCCGGCGCCCAGGAAGCCGATACCGGAGACGATCTGCGCGGCCACACGGCTGGGGTCCACCGCGACATCCGAGCCGGTGATCGGGGCGAAGCCGTAGGCGGACACCAGGGTGAACAGGCACGAGCCCAGTCCCACCAGGACATGCGTCTTGACGCCGGCGTCCTTGTGGCGCAGGTGGCGCTCGGCGCCCAGCGTCATGCACAGGACGAAGGTGGCGAGCATCGCGACGACCTGAACCCCCACGTGGTTCAGGCTGAACAGCGTGTCCACACCGGCTCCCTTCCGTGTCGTCACCGTGCCTGTCCTGCCGGCAGCCGCCGGCACCCTGCCGGCCCGCTGCCAGCACAGCGCCGATTCTAAAGGAGCCCTTGGCAGGGCGCGCCTTTGGTGATATCTCCCCATCGCGGCGCCGCACAGGCACCGTTTAGCGTGAGCACACCATCTTCCCCCTGTTCCTGAGGCTTGTCAGACGTGTTGCCCTCCCCATACGCCGCCCCCGAGGGGGCTGCTCGCGCCGGTCGGCTGCTGGAGCTCAGTGAGCGCCTGGCCGAATCGGGCCGTCGGGGGGAGGCACTGGATGCCGCACGGGAGGCCTGCCAGGTTCTCCGGGACCTGGCCCAGCTCGATTCAGGTACGTACCTGCCAGATCTCGCTGAGGGGCTCTTCGTCATGGCGGACCGCCTGCGCGAGGCCCGTCGCATGCGTGAGGGCGTTGCGGCCTCACAGGAGACGGTCCGGATCCGACGGCGCCTGACCCGGTACGACTACGACGCCCATGCCTCCGGGCTGGCACGGGCTCTGTGCCGCCTCGCCGTCGACCTGAGCACTTCCGGCGATCTGCGTGACGCGCTGGCCAGCGCTCAGGAGTCCGTGGACCTCTACCGGAGCCTGCGCCGGGATGATCCCTTCGGCGACGAGACCGGGTTGGCTCAGGCACTGGTCACACTCGCCTGCTGCCTGAGTGAGTCCCGTCGGCCGAGCGACGCCTTCGTCACCGCCCAGCAGGCCCTCACTGTCCTACGGCGTCTGGTCCGGGCTGATCCGGATGTACACACGCGCCGACTCGCGGCGGACCTGGCCCATCTGGCTCCCAGACTGCGCACGGTGGGCTATGTCGATGAGGCCCTCGAGCTGGCCTGGGAGGCCGTGGGTCTCTACCGCCGCCTCGACAAGGAGGAGATCGGTTCCTGCACCGGCGATCTTGCCGGAGCCCTGGAGGTGCTGGCCACCTGCGGGGCCGCCGTCGGGCGTCGAACCACGGCCCTGGAGGCGGCCGAGGAAGCCGCTGCGCTCTACCGGGGACTGGCCCGCCGCACGCCGGCGCTCTACTCACCGAAGGCCACCCACGCCCTGGCGACACTGGCTCGGCGCCTGAGCGACGTGGGGCGGCATCGTGAGGCACTCGCCGCAGTCGAGGAGGCAGTCAGCCTCTCTCGCGCTCTGGCCCACAGCGCCCCCGACAACCACCTGCCCGACCTCGCCGACGCCCTCACGGTCCAGGCCGCCTGTCTGCGTGATGGCGGCAGCCTGAACCGCGCGCTGGCTTCGGCCCGGGAGGCGGTCAGCATTCGACGCGCTCTGGAGCACAGCCGCCCCAGCACTGAGACCCCGGCCCTGGCTGAGTCCCTGTACGTCCTGGCCGTCTACCTGTACACGGCCGGGCAGCTGCAGGAATCCTTCGCCATGGCCTGGGAGGCCATCGACATCTACCGGCAGCTGGTCCGCACCAACCCGGCTCCACATACCGCCGACCTGGCTCGGGCGCTCAACATCCTCACCTTGAACCTGAGCCGAGCCGGGCGCGCGCATGAGGCCCTGGCTGCGGTGCAGGAGGCGGTCACCTTCTACCGGAGCCTGGCCCAGGTCGATCCGACCGCCTACAAGCCCGACCTGGCGGCCTGCCTGCACAACCTGGCCACATGCCTGGGTGACGTCGGGGACCGCTCCGCTGCCTTGGCCGCGATCCGGGAGACGGCGGCTATCCGCCGGGAGCTGGCCGAGCGCGACCCGGCGACTCACGCTCCGGCGCTGGCCCCGTGCCTGCACCGACTCGCCAAGCGCCTGGCCGAGGCCGGTCACCGGGGCGAGGCCCTGCAGACCGCACGGGAGGCGGTCGCCGCCTACCGGAGCCTGGTCCGCAGGCGCCCGGAGGACTTCGACCAAGGGCTCGCCGGCGCGCTGCGGACCTATGCGTCAGTCCTCGGGTGGGCGGGCAAGGAGGCCGACGCCGCCCGCATCTGCCGGGAGAGCGAGGCCGCCACGGAGCAGAAGGCCTTGGAGGACTCCATCAGAGGCTTCTGAGGGGCGGCGCCGGCCCGGCGGTGCTGGCGCACGTGGTGGACTCGAAGCCGGGCGGATCGAGGACTGCGTTCTGCGCCCAGGACGTACTTCTCCCCCATACGACCGCGGCCTTCCCCCAGTGATCTGGAGGACATCGCAGTTCTCGTCGGCGAAGTACGTCCCCGATCAGGATGTCCGACGCTCAAGGCCCCGATCTACCGGCCTGCCCTGAGCTTCCCGCTGGCCTCGTCCTCCCCACCCCATCGCGGGATGTCTAGACGGTCATCGTCCGCTGACGCCTGGACTCGACACGGGCAAACCGCATTCTTCTCTGGCGCGCGCCAGGCCCCAGCCGGCGACGACGCCACCCGACACCATCCGCCAGCACACACGGGGAGGGCCGGCCACCATCAGGTGACCGGCCCTCCCGGAGTTCTCACTCAGAGCGTCAGCTCTGGCTCACTTCTCGACCTTCTGGGCGGCAGCGCCGCCAGCGGGGGCGAAGCCCGCAGCCTCGGCGTCCTCGGCGCTGGCGAACCAGACCTCGGCGACCGTGGCGTCGTACCAGCGCGAGCCGGGAACGTGGTACTTCATGGAGTCCTCGTTGCCCTTGACCAGGTGGTCGTCGTCGGGAGCGTCAGTGGCGCCCTCCTCAAGACGGACCGCACCGGCGTACTCGGCCTTGTCAGCCTTGTCGGCCTTCTCCTCAGCCTTCTCGGTCGTGGCCTTCTTCTCGGCCTTGTCCTCGTCGGCGACGGCCTTCTGGGCGGCCTTCTTGGCGGTGGCGACCGCGTCCTCCACGATCTCCTTGCGGGCAACCGACTCCAGCACCAGGGAGATGACCGCCATGGGGGCGTTGTCGCCCTTGCGGGGGGTCGTCTTGATGATGCGGGTGTAACCGCCCTCGCGGCCCTCGAACTTGGGGGCGAGCTCCTCGAAGAGGCGGTAGACGGCGTACTTGTCCGTCACCTTCTTCAGCACGGTACGGCGGGCGTGCAGGTCACCGCGCTTGCCCTTGGTAATGAGCTTCTCGACGTAGGGACGCAGGCGACGAGCGCGAGCCTCCGTGGTCTTGATCGACTCGTGAACGATGAGCTGCGTAGCCAGGTTGGCGAGCAGGTGACGCTCGTGCTGGGCGCTGCCGCCCAGACGGGGACCCTTAGTGGGGCGAGGCATGGTTGTCTCCTAGGTGAATAACGAGCCGGCTCAGGCCTGGGTCTCGTCGCTGAACGTGGGGTTGGCGTAGTCGTCGTCCGAGACGTAGTCGACCGGGGAGCCCTTGAGGGAGAGCCCCAGCTCGGCCAGCTTGTCCTTGATCTCGGAGATGGACTTGGCGCCGAAGTTACGGATGTCGAGCAGGTCGGCCTCGCTGCGCGAGACGAGCTCACCGACGGTGTGGATGCCCTCGCGCTTGAGGGCGTTGGAGGAGCGGGCCTGAAGGTCGAGTTCGTCGATCATGAGGGCCAGGTCCTGCTGGAAGGCCTCGTCGATCGGCGAGGGGCCGACCTCAATGCCCTCGGCCTCGACGTTGAGCTCACGGGCCAGGCCGAAGAGCTCCACGAGCGTCTTACCGGCGGAGGCCAGGGCGTCACGCGGGGTGATGGAGGACTTGGTCTCGACGTCGACGATGAGACGGTCGAAGTCGGTGCGCTGCTCCACACGGGTGGCCTCGACGGAGTAGGAGACCTTCTTGACCGGCGAGTAGATCGAGTCCACCGGGATGCGGGAGATCTCCGCGTTGGGGTCCTTGTTCTGGTTGGCGGAGACGTAGCCGCGGCCGCGCTCGACCGTCAGCTCGATCTCCAGCTTGCCCTTCTCGTTGAGAGTGGCGATGACCAGATCGGGGTTGTGGATCTCGACGCCGGCCGGCGGGGTGATGTCACCGGCGGTGACCTCGCTCGGACCGGACTTGCGCAGGTACATGACGACCGGCTCGTCGTTCTCCGAGGACAGGACGATCTCCTTGATGTTGAGGATGATCTGGGCGACATCCTCCTTGACCCCGGGGATCGTGCGGAACTCGTGGGGCACCCCATCGATGCGGACGCTGGTCACGGCCGCCCCCGGGATGGAGGACAGCAGTGTGCGGCGCAGGGAGTTGCCGAGCGTGTAGCCGAAGCCGGGCTCGAGGGGCTCGAGCACGAAGCGCGAGCGGCGGTCCTCGACCACGACCTCCTCGGTGAGCGTGGGTCGCTGTGCAATGAGCACGTGGTTTCCTTTCGTCGCGGCGCCCGCTATATGACGCCGTTCCTCATGGGTGGAGCAGCCGGCCCGACCGGGCCGGCCCTACTCCGCGTCCCGCCGTGGGGGCGGAACGTGGTGAGACGACGACGCAGCAACCGGCTGCGCCGTCGTCCCTTGAAGCTCAGACGCGACGGCGCTTGGGCGGGCGGCAGCCGTTGAAGGCCTGAGGGGTGACGTCGGTGATCGAGCCGACCTCGAGGCCGGCGGCCTGGAGGGAGCGGATCGCGGTCTCGCGGCCGGAGCCGGGGCCCTTGACGAAGACGTCAACCTTCTTCATGCCGTGCTCCTGGGCGCGCCGGGCGGCGGCCTCGGCGGCGAGCTGGGCGGCGTAGGGGGTCGACTTGCGCGAGCCCTTGAAGCCGACCTGGCCGGAGGAGCACCAGGCGATGACGGCGCCCTGCGGGTCCGTCAGCGAGACGATGGTGTTGTTGAAGGTGGACTTGATGTAGGCGTGACCGTGGGTAACGTTCTTGCGGTCCTTGCGGCGCGTCTTGCGCGCGGCGGCGCGGGTCTTGGGAGGCATTCTTCCTTCTTCGTGATGAGGTCGTCACTGCGCCCTGCGCTGGGCGGGGCGCGAGCTGCTGCTTACTTGGCCTTCTTCTTACCGGCCACGGTGCGCTTGGGGCCCTTGCGGGTGCGCGCGTTGGTCTTGGTGCGCTGACCGTGCACCGGCAGGTGGCGGCGGTGGCGCAGGCCCTGGTAGCAGCCGATCTCGATCTTGCGGCGGATGTCCGCCTGAACCTCACGACGCAGGTCACCCTCAACCTGGTAGTTGCCGTCGATGTGGGTGCGGAGCTTGACCAGCTCCTCCTCGGTGAGGTCCTTGACGCGGGTGTCGGGGTTGACGCCCGTCGCCTTCAGGGTCTCGTCCGCGCGGGTGCGTCCGATCCCGAAGATGTAGGTGAGTGCGATCTCGACTCGCTTCTCGCGAGGCAGGTCGACACCGGAAATGCGTGCCACGGTGTGGTTCTCCTGTGTGCTCCCGGAGGTCGTCACCCATCTCCCCCACCTCGCCTGGTGGCCCCGGCCTCCGAGAACCGGGGGTTGCGGACCCGCGGTGCGGGTGCGCTGGGATGGGTGCTGGAAAGGGCCGTCCAGCTCTCTGGGCGGCCCGGCGCCGGGAACTCAGCCCTGACGCTGCTTGTGCCGCGGGTTCTCGCAGATGACCATGACGCGGCCGTGGCGACGAATCACCTTGCAGCTGTCACAGATCTTCTTGACGCTCGGCTTGACCTTCATGATGTTCCTCCGCCGGCTCTGGGAGCCGACATGTCACTTGTACCGGTAGACGATTCGGCCGCGGGACAGGTCGTAGGGGCTCAACTCCACGACCACCCGGTCCTCGGGGAGGATGCGGATGTAGTGCTGCCGCATCTTTCCGGAGATGTGCGCGAGCACGACGTGCCCGTTGCTCAGCTCCACCCGGAACATCGCGTTCGGAAGGGCCTCGACGACCGATCCCTCGACCTCGATGACTCCGTCCTTCTTAGCCATGTTCCTCCATCGGTGCTTTCTCGCTCGAGTTCACCCCGACGACGTCGCCGCCGGGCAGCCGCGGTCGCCGTTGCGCAGGCCCACCGCAGGCGGGTCCCTGTTGCCAGGGTCATGAATGCGGCATGAGGGCAAGCGTCATCGACGGACGCGCGTCCAGCGGATAACTTTACGGCAGACGGCCCGGGCTTCACCATGCCAGATGGCGCGATCACGCGGTGTTTCCTGACACACCGCAGGTGTGTGCGTCGTCGAGGACGCACCCCCGCCGACGACGACGCACGTCCCAGTCACAATCCACGGGCCCGTGGGCGCGTTCTCGGCATCCGCCGGCCCGTTACCTTGTTGGTGGTCCCGGGTCGTCCGGGGCTGGGCCAGCTGCTGTGGGCATGATGTCTTGCCCCTGTCCTTAGATGATCCGGGGGGTGTTGTCACCCGCAGCAGCCGGGCACTGGTGACCGCTGATAAGGGGAACGACCCATCGAGTGTGAGGTCTTTCGTAACGTGGGTGCGGAACCGGTCGTCCACCGGCTGGCCCCACACCCATGCAGCGAGAGGCGGCACGAAGATGAATACCGAGGACATCGAGGTCTTCATCGGCATCGACGTCGGTAAGAGCGAGCACTGGGCTACGGCCCTGAGCCGGGAAGGGCGGAAGGTCTTCGACAAGGCCCTGCCCAACGACGAGGAGCGCCTGCGTGCTCTCTACAAGAAGCTGGCCGATCACGGACACCTGCTGGTGGTAGTAGACCAGCCCGCCACCATCGGGGCCCTGGCCGTGGCAGTGGCTCAGGACATGGGCATCACCGTGGGCTATCTGCCCGGACTGTCGATGCGGCGCATCGCCGACCTGACACCGGGCAGCGCCAAGACCGACGCCAAGGACGCGGCCGTCATCGCCGGCGCGGCCAGGAGCATGCCCCACACCCTGAGAGCCATCAACGCCTCGGACGAGGACGCGGCCGCCTTGTCGATGCTCACGGGATTCGACCTGGACCTGGCCCGCCAGGTCAACCAGAGCGCTAACCGGATCCGGGGCCTGTACACCCAGATCCACCCCACCCTCGAGCAGGTGCTGGGGCCCTGGCTGGAGCACGACGCCGTCCTGGAGGTCATCGCCGCCTGGCCCACCCCAGCCGACCTGAAGCGAGCGGGCAAGGCAAGGATCGACGCCAGGCTCAAGAAGCACGGGTGCAGGCGGCACGCCACCTGGGCCGGCCAGATCGTCTCGGCCTTGGAGCACCAGAGCGTGGTGGTCGCCGGCACCGACGCCGCCGCAGTGGTGCTTCCTCACCTGGCCAGGCAGCTCATCTCCCTGCACGCTCAGCGGGCCGATGTCGCCGCCCAGGTCGAGGCCCTAGTGGAGGCCCACCCTCTTTATGAGGTCCTGATCTCCATGCCCGGGATCGGGGTCAGGACCGCCGCCGTCTTCCTGGCCGAGACCCTGGGCAAGACCTTCGACACCGGCGCCCAGCTGGCCTCCTACGCCGGGCTCGCTCCCGTCACACGCCGCTCCGGCTCATCGATCCGTGGCGAGCACGTCTCCCACGGCGGCAACAAGAGGCTCAAGCGCGCCATGTTCCTGTCCGCCTTCGCCTCCCTGCGCTCCGACCCCGTCTCCCGGGCCTACTACCAGCGCAAACGAGACCAAGGCAAACGCCATAACCAGGCCGTCCTCGCCCTGGCCCACCGCCGCATCCTGACCCTGCACGCCATGATCCGAGATGGAGCCCTCTACGACCCACAACCAGCCACGAAACTACCCGCCGCCGCTTGACACACCACATAGGGGCACCCCCCCTCGCAGCAGTCCCCGCCTCAGCGTCTCAGCCCAGCGCCTTGGGCTCGATGCCGTAGGGGGCCAGGCCCTCGGCGCCGCCGTCGGGCGCGGTGAGAACCCAGACTCCTCCAGGGACGATGGCCACGGTGTGCTCCCACTGGGCGGCGTGGGAGCCGTCTCGGGTGACGACGGTCCAGCCGTCGTCGAGCTCGCGCGTGGCCGGGCTGCCGGCGGTGAGCATAGGCTCAATGGCCAGCACCATGCCGGGGCGCAGGCGGGGGCCGCGCCGTTTGACGGAGTAGTTGAGGACGTCGGGGGCCATGTGCATGCTCGTGCCGATGCCGTGGCCGACGTACTCCTGAAGGATCCCCAGCTCGTGGCCCTCCCGCTCGGCCACGTCCGCGACGACGGTCTCGACGGCGTCGCCAATCGCGTTGAGGCACAGCTGACGCCCACGCCCCTCCCCCGCTGCGGCGCGGGCGACGGCGGCGATGGCCTCCCACAGGGCCTGCCGGGTGGTGGTGTCCACGAGCCGGTCGGTCTCGCTCAGGTACGTCCCGCCGACGACGGTGGTGAAGGCGGCATCGCCGTGCCACTGGGTGCCGTCCTCGTCGAGGATATAGGCGCCGCAGTCGAAGGTGACCAGGTCGCCGTCGGCCAGGACCCGCTCACCGGGGATGCCGTGCACGACCTCGTCGTTGACCGAGATGCACACGGTGGCCGGGTAGTCGTAGTAGCCCAGGAAGTTGGAGTGGGCACCGGCGGCCTCGATGACCCCGGCCGAGACGGCGTCGAGCTCGGCGGTGGTGATCCCGGCGCGCACCGCCTCGCGCAGGGCGGCGTGGATGTCGGCGACGACGAGCCCGGCCCGGCGCATGAGGCGGACCTGCTCCGGCGTCTTGATCTGGATCTGTTCGCGTGAGAGCACGGGTGCCTCCTGGGGTCGTGTGGAGCGGGCTGGGCCTGGGGCGGTTCCGGCTCCCCCGTCAGGGACGGGGACGGGCCGGAGCATGCGCAGGCGGGTCGTCCGCGTGAGCAGACGACCCGCCGGTGAGCGTGGGCTTCAGGAGCCGGTGATGCCGCGGGAGACGAGGGCCTCCATGATGCGGCCGGTGACGATGTCGATCTCGCCCATGCCGTCGACCTGGACGAGCAGGTCGCGCTCGGCGTAGAGCCCGGCCAGCGGCGCCGTGGACTCGGCGTAGACCTCGAGGCGGCGGCGGATGACGGGCTCGGTGTCGTCGGCGCGCCCCTGCTCACCGGCCCGTTTGAGCAGGCGGGCGACAACGGCCTCGGCGTCGGCGGTGATCTCGACGACGACGTCGAGGGCCAGACCTGAGGCCTTCAGCATGGAGTCGAGCTCACCGACCTGCGCTGTGGTGCGCGGGTAGCCGTCCAGGAGGAATCCGTTCTCGCAGTCGGCCTGGGCGATGCGGTCGGCCACCATGGCGTTGGTGATGGAGTCGGGGACGTACTCGCCCTTGTCCATGTAGGCCTTGGCCTGAGTGCCGAGCTCGGTGGCGCCGGCGACGTTGGCGCGGAAGATGTCTCCGGTGGAGATGGCCGGGATGCCCAGGCGCTCGGCGATCCGGGCGGCCTGGGTGCCCTTGCCCGCTCCGGGGGGACCGAGAAGAACCATGCGTGCGCTCATGACAAGAACCCTTCGTAGTGACGCTGCTGCAGCTGGGAGTTGACTTCCTTAACGGTCTGGAGGCCCACACCCACCATGATGAGGATAGTGGTTCCGCCGAAGGGCAGGTGCTGAGCCAGGTCCAGCCAGATGACGGCGAGCGTCGGGATGAGGGCGAGGACCACCAGGTAGATGGAGCCGGCCGTCGTGATGCGGTTGATGACGTAGGACAGGTAGCGCACAGTGGGCTCACCGGCGCGGATGCCGGGGATGAAGCCGCCGTACCGCTTCATGTTGTCCGCGATCTCCTCGGCGTCGAAGGTGATGGCCGTGTAGAAGAAGGCGAAGAACAGGATGAGGACGCCGTAGGCGGTCAGGTAGATCGGGCTCGTCTGCTGCAGGTTCGTCATGATCCACTGCACCCACTTGCTCGTCTGGTTGCCGAAGCCGGCGATGAGCTGGGGCATGGCCAGGATCGAGGAGGCGAAGATGACGGGGATGACGCCGGCGGTGTTGATCTTGACCGGGATGTAGGTGGTCGAGCCGCCGTACTGGCGGCGCCCGATCATCCGTTTGGCGTACTGCACGGGGATGCGCCGCTGGGCCTGCTCGATGTACACGACCGCGAGGGTCGCCAGGAGGACGACGGCCACGATGATGGCGAAGTTGGCCGCCCCGTTGTTGCCTCCGGCGATGGAGAACATGTTGGAGGGGAACTGGGCCACGATGGAGGTGAAGATGAGCAGCGACATGCCGTTGCCGATGCCGCGCTCGGTGATGAGCTCACCCAGCCACATGATGAGGCCGGTGCCGGCGGTCATGGTGATGATGATGAGCAGCGGGGTGACGATCGAGTCGCCGGCGACGATGTGCTGGGCCCTGGCGCAGCCCTGGAAGAGCTGACCGCTCTTGGCCGTGGCCACGATGGTGCTGGACTGGAGCAGCCCCAGGCCGATGGTGAGGTAGCGGGTGTACTCGGTGAGCTTGGCGGTGCCCGCCTGGCCCTCCTTGTGGAGCTCCTCGAAGCGGGGGATGACGACCCGCAGCAGTTGGATGATGATGGAGGCCGTGATGTAGGGCATGATGCCCAGCGCGAAGACGCTCAGCTGGAGCAGCGCGCCACCGGAGAAGACGTTGACCAGGCTGAGGAGGTTCTGGTCCTTGCCGGCCTCACCGATGCAGTACTTGGCGTTAGCCAGGTTGACGCCGGGCGCCGGCAGGATCGACCCGAGCCGGAACAGGGCCATGATGCCGAGGGTGAAGAGCAGCTTCGCCCTGAGGTCTGGCGTTCTGAACGCCTGAGTGAACGCGCTGAGCACTCGATCTCCTGTGGACTCGGGGGTGGGTTCGGCCTTGCGGGCAGCAAGGCGGAGCGCAGGGGAACTGCGCCCGGCCCAGACTACCCCGCTGAGCTCGTCACCTGGGCGCTGAGATGGGCTTGCAACGTGGCTGAGGTGCGGGTTTTCTCACGTCTCGTCCCGGTGCCGTTGCCCGGGGTGATCCAAGGCACCTCGCTACCGATGCGCCGGAGCCGTCCTGCGGTGTGGCGCCCGCGCACGACGAACCCCGGCGGCCCAGGTTTCCCTGGACCGCCGGGGTCTGTGATGTCGCTTCTCGTCAGGGCCGCTCCTTCGGGGTTGTCACCCGTGCCGGGCTCGGCCCGACGGCGTTCAGCGCGTGGCGATGCTGCCGCCGGCGGCCTCGATCTTCTCCTTGGCGGAGCCGGACCAGGCGTCGACCGTGAGCGTCAGGGCCACGGTGACGTCGCCGCCGCCGAGAACCTTGACGAGCTGGTTCTTGCGAACCGCACCCTTGGCGACGAGGTCCTCCACGGTCACCGTGCCGCCCTCGGGGAACAGCTCGGCGATGCGGCCGACGTTCACGGGCTGGAACTCGACCCGGTTGGGGTTGCGGAAGCCGCGCAGCTTGGGAAGACGCATGTGCAGCGGCATCTGGCCACCCTCGAAACCAGGACGGACCTGGTAACGAGCCTTGGTGCCCTTGGTACCGCGACCGGCGGTCTTACCCTTGGACGCCTCACCACGACCCACGCGGGTCTTGGCCTTCTTGGCGCCGGGGGCGGGACGCAGGTGGTGCAGCTTGACGACGCGCACCTTCTCCTCCTGCGTGTTCTCGGTGTCAGCCATCTCAGACCTCCTCAACGGTGACCAGGTGGTGCACCGTGGCAATCAGGCCGCGCACGCTGGGGCTGTCCTCACGCACGACGGACTGGCGGATCTTGCGCAGACCCAGGGTCTTGAGGGACTCGCGCTGGCGGTGGGTGCCCCCGATGCCAGAGCGGACCTGAGTGACCTTGAGCTGCTTGGTCATCTGCTTCGATGCGGACTCAGCCATCACGCACCCACTCCTTCAGCGGCCTTCTCGGCCTCCTGCTTCTCAGCCTGAGCGCGCTTGTCGGCCTCGCCCTCGGCGCGGGCCCGCAGCATGGACTGCGGGGCGACGTCCTCCAGGGGCAGGCCACGGCGGGCCGCGACGGCCTCGGGCTGCTCCAGCTGCTTAAGGGCGTCCACCGTGGCGTGCACGATGTTGATCGCGTTGGACGAGCCCAGCGACTTGGACAGGATGTCGTGGACACCGGCGCAGTCCAGCACGGCGCGCACCGGACCACCGGCGATAACACCGGTACCGGGGGACGCCGGGCGCAGGAGAACGACTCCGGCGGAGTCCTCGCCCTGGACCAGGTGCGGGATGGTGCGGCGGATCATCGGGACGTGGAAGAAGTTCTTCTTCGCGATCTCGACGGCCTTGGCAATGGCGGAGGGAACTTCCTTCGCCTTGCCGTAGCCCACGCCGACGGTGCCCTCACCGTCACCGACGACCACGAGGGCCGTGAAGGTGAAGCGGCGGCCGCCCTTGACGACCTTGGACACGCGGTTGATGGTGACGACGCGCTCGATGTACTTGTCGTCGTTGCCGCGACCACGGTCGCGGCGGTCGTTGTTGCGGTCGCGGCGGCCGCGGCCCTCGCCCCGGCGCTCGTCGTTCTCGCGCTGGGCCGAGCCGTCGGACGACGCGGACCTGTCTCGCTGCGGTGCAGCCATCAGATGTTCCTCTGCTTTCTCGTCGTCTTAGTGCTCACAGCTTCAGGCCGCCCTCGCGGGCGCCCTCGGCGACGGCCGCGACACGGCCGTGGTACTTGTTGCCGCCGCGGTCGAACACGACTGCCTCGATGCCCAGCGCCTTGGCCCGCTCGGCGATAAGCTCGCCGACCTTGTGGGCGGCGCCCACCTTGTGGCCCTCGACGCCCTTGGCGGCCTCCTCCAGGGTGGAGGCGGCGCACAGGGTGTGGCCGATGGTGTCGTCCACGACCTGAGCCACCATGTGGCGGTTGGACCGGGTGACCACCAGGCGGGGACGCTCGGGCGTGCCGGAGATGTGCTTGCGCACGCGCTGGTGACGGATCTTGCGGGCGATGGCGCGGGGGTTGCCCTTGCCCCTCTTGATCGAGTAAGCCATGGTCACTTACCAGCCTTTCCGACCTTGCGGCGCACGTTCTCGCCGGCGTAGCGCACGCCCTTGCCCTTGTAGGGCTCCGGCGGACGGATCTTGCGAATGTTCGCCGCGACCTCGCCGACCTGCTCCTTGGAGATACCGGAGACGGTGATCTTCAGGTTGCCGTCGACCGTGAAGGTGATGCCCTCGGGGGGCTCAACGGTCACGGTGTGGGAGAAGCCGAGGGAGAGCTCGATGCCCTGGCCCTTGGCGGCGACGCGGTAACCGGTGCCGACGATCTCGAGCTGCTTGGAGTAGCCCTCGGTGACGCCGATCACCATGTTGTTGATGAGGGTGCGCGACAGTCCGTGCAGCGAGCGCGAGCGGCGCTCGTCGTCGGGGCGCGTGACCAGGATGGAGCCGTCCTCCTGGCGGGTGACGCTCAGGGGCTCGCTGATCGTGCGGGACAGGGTGCCCTTGGGGCCCTTGACCGTCACGTCCTGGCCGTCGATGGTGACGTCCACTCCGGCAGGAACCGGAACGGGGAGCCGTCCAATACGAGACATGGTTTTCCTCCGTTCCTTCTCTTACCAGACGTAGGCGAGGACTTCGCCGCCCACGCCACGCGACTCGGCCTGCTTGTCGGTCAGGAGGCCGGAGGAGGTGGACAGGATCGCCACTCCCAGGCCGCCGAGGACCTTGGGCAGGTTGGTGGACTTGGCGTAGACGCGCAGGCCGGGCTTGGAGATCCGGCGCAGGCCCTGGATGGCCCGCTGGCGGTTGGCTCCGTACTTGAGGCTCAGCGTGAGCGTCTTGCCGACCTCGGCGTCCGTGACCTCGTAGCCGGCGATGTAGCCCTCGGCCTTGAGCATCTCAGCGATGTTCACCTTGAGCTTGCTCGACGGCATCGACACGGTGTCGTGGTAGGCGCTGTTTGCGTTACGCAGACGGGTCAGCATGTCTGCGATGGGGTCTGTCATTGTCATGAGTGGGCCTTAGCCCTTCCTCGTCGTGGTTTCCTCAGCGGACCTGCGACGTAAGTTCTTACCAGCTGGACTTGCTCACGCCCGGGAGCTCGCCGCGAAGGGCCATCTCACGCAGGCAGATACGGCACAGGCCGAACTTGCGGTAGACCGAGTGCGGACGTCCGCAGCGCCGGCAGCGCGTGTAGGCACGGACACCGAACTTGGGCTTACGGTTCGCCTTCTCAATCAGTGCGGTCTTCGCCATCTCACTTCTCCTTGAAGGGGAAGCCGAGCTGCTTGAGCAGCGAGCGGGCCTCCTCGTCGGTCTTGGCCGTGGTCACCACGGTGATGTCCATGCCGCGGACGCGGTCGATCTGGTCCTGGTCGATCTCGTGGAAGACAGCCTGCTCGGTCAGACCGAAGGTGTAGTTGCCGTTCCCGTCGAACTGCTTGGGGCTCAGACCACGGAAGTCGCGGATACGGGGCAGCGAGATCGAGACCAGGCGGTCCAGGAACTCCCACATGCGGTCGCCGCGCAGGGTGGAGTGCGCGCCGATCGGCATGCCCTCACGCAGCTTGAACTGCGCGATGGACTTCCGGGCCCGGGTGACCTGCGGCTTCTGGCCGGTGATGGCGGCGAGGTCGCGCACGGCGCCCTCGATCATCTTGGAGTCGTGGGCGGCCTCGCCCACACCCATGTTGACGACGACCTTGACGACGCGCCCGACCTCCATCACGTTGCCGTGCTGGAACTCCTTGAGCAGGGCGGGGCGCACCTCCTCGGTGTACTTCGTCTTGAGACGGGGGGTGGTCTTCTCAGCCATGGTCACAGGTCCTCCCCGCTCTTCTTGGCGTAACGCACGCGGACGGTGCGCTTGCGGCCGTCGGGACGCACGCCCTCCTCGACGCGGAAGCCCACGCGGGTGCGCTTCTTCGTCTTGGGGTCGACGAGCATGACGTTGGAGGCGTGGATGGGCGCCTCAACGGTCTCGATGCCGCCGGTGCGGGCGCCCTGCTGGGACTGCCCCACCTTGGTGTGCTTGGTCACGCGCTGGACGCCCTCGACGATGACACGGTCAGTGCCCTTGAGGACCTCCAGAACGCGGCCGGTCTTGCCCTTGTCCTTACCGGCGATGACGATGACCTGGTCGCCCTTCTTGATGCGTGCCATGTTCAGATCACCTCCGGGGCGAGCGAGACGATGCGCATGAACTTCTTCTCGCGAAGCTCACGGCCGACGGGGCCGAAGATGCGCGTACCGCGCGGCTCCCCATCGTTCTTGAGGATGACGGCGGCGTTCTCGTCGAAGCGGATGTATGAGCCGTCGGGACGACGACGCTCCTTGCGGGCACGCACGACGACGGCCTTGACGACCTCGCCCTTCTTCACGTTGCCGCCGGGAATGGCGTCCTTGACGGTGGCGACGATCGTGTCGCCGATACCCGCATAGCGCCGACCCGATCCACCGAGAACACGGATGCAAAGGATCTCCTTGGCACCGGTGTTGTCGGCGACCTTCAGTCGCGACTCCTGCTGGATCATTGAGTGTTCTCCTGTCGTCGAGCCGGTTCTCAGGAAGCTCCTGAGCCTGGCCGAACGTTCTTCTGGTCTTGCACACGTCTCCCCCGGCCGCAGGCCGCACGAGGCTGACCCAGGGATAGGGGATTCCCGCGGTACGTTGTCCCGACAGACACAGGCGCAGACTGCACGAGGTCTCTGCCGGACGCACCGAGGGCGCGCGCAACTCCATTAGCCTAGTCCAGCCGCCACATCGCGCGGAACCTGAGATGACGACCAGGGCCTGTGCCTTTGCTCACCGGCTTTTCCCGGGTCTCCTGCACTGACGTCCCGAAGCACCCGGCCGGCCCACCGGCCCCAGGTCGACGACGTACCTGCCCGCCGAGGACTGCGTTGTCCTCCAGGCCACTGGGACGCGACCGTCACCTTCTGGAGGTCAGGGACGTCCCCGTCGCACACCGCAGTCCCCGATCCGCCTGACGGTCAGCTGTGATCCGCAGCCAGCTCCGGTCAGATGCGACCTGCACCAGGTTCGGTACCCGCGGTATGCACCCGACGACGCCACCACCTGGACATCCCGCCTCAAGACACTGCCCGCCATGAAGGAATACCTATCTGCAAGCCAGACTCACAGCTACTTCAGGAGCCGAGAGCTGCTGGGCATGGTTTGGACGCACCCCCAGCTCCTCGGGATCCCATGCGAGGCACAGCGTTCGAGGTTCGACGCTAGCCCCGGCCCAGCCCTTCTCAGCGCCACCCGATCCCACGAGGGCCAGGTTCTACTGGCCAGAGGGCACGCACCGCACGAAGTCCCGACCTACCTGAAGTACCTTCCACACGGACGGATCATCAGCACCTCCAGACTCGACGCCCACCCCACTGGCGTCTCGAATGACCGAACATCCGAGGGTCTCAGAAGTCATGAGACAACACAGAACACTGGCCGTTCATCGACTAGGCCGTTGCGTCCACCATTGGTACCCAAAGTCCGTATAGCAGGGCAACCATGCGCGACGATTCAATCAACCTCTCACTAACCGTCTCTCATAGATGTCACAGCCACGCTCTACCATCAATTCCATCAGAACGACCTACCGACACAGGAGGACCTGATGCGTAAGTACCGTCCCACATTCAACGACACCGCACTAGCTCGCCGGTCTGGCGGGACGCTCGTTCCACATAGAGCGTTCACAGCACTGAGAATCATATCACCGATTTTCGTATTCATTGCCGCACGGATCTACAGCCTCACAATGCCCGCTTGGTTCTCTTGGGGCTTGGCTATTCTGTTAGCTCTAGCGACCGCAATCGCAATAACCACAAAGCTCATCCCCTCCGAAGTTGAGGGCCGCAGAGTTCTCGACCTTCAACCCAACGACCTTATAGTCCCCTCCAAGGAGATTAAACTATTCCCAAATGCATTCCCCGTCCTTCACAGAAACTCCGTTCGTGACGCCTCGCCTCAGGAAGAAGTGATCCTTGCAGGTTGTCAGAATCCTATAATCTATGGACCTGACGACACAACACTGATCCTTGAGCCAATCGGAGTTGAGCCGCGCCAGCAGTCCCCAGAGGAGGATGAGGCAATACACCGAGTGCTCGACGCGGCGGCGGAACTGGATGACAGTTGGTTGAGCAGAGCATCAGAAGAGGACCTACGCATGGCACGGCGACTCGGCCTTGTTGAAAAAAAGCCTCTACGGCGCGACGAAAGATGGTCCAAAGCAGCAAGATCCTACGCCAATGCATCCAGAGCTGAGCACACCGAATTGCAGCAGGACAAACTTAATCAAACCGATTCCGTCATCGTAATAGTTAACGGCGACCTCATGTTACAGATCGACGGGCAAGAGTAACGGATCGCCGATCTCGTTGATCGTCTTGCCGAGAAGGTCACCCAGTTGACAGACCGCGCAATCGTTGAGCGAATCCGCGTAGCTGTTGAACAGAAGGACAAGCACAGTACAGCTCAAGGCCTACGGGAACTCGGACAGGACACACTCGTGAATGCTCTAGGAGCAGCATCCGGCAACGCACTGTGGACCGCGGTGTTGACTGGTATGCAACATTTCTGGTGAGCAGCACCCACTGTCAGATGTAACGGCTGGCGGCTAACAACGCCGACGCCGCAGCCTCCCGGGTGGGATGCTGCGGCGTCGGGGGCCGGCTCGACGGCGTCGAGGGCGGCGTTCAGCCGAGGATCACTTGGCGCGCTCGAGGATCTCCAGGAGGCGGAAGTGCTTGGTGGCGCTCAGCGGGCGGGTCTCCATGATGGAGACGAGATCGCCGACACCGGCCTCGTTGTTCTCGTCGTGGACCTTGACCTTCTTGGAGCGACGGAGGACCTTGCCGTACAGGGAGTGCTTGTAGCGCTCCTCGACGAGGACGACCACCGTCTTGTCCATCTTGTCGGAGACGACGTAGCCGCGACGCACCTTGCGCTGGGGGCGCTCGGTGGACTGCTCGACGTTCTCAGTGCTGGTCTGCTCGCTCACTTGGACTCCTCCGTGCTCGGGGCGGTGCGAATACCGAGCTCACGCTCGCGCACGATCGTGTAGATACGGGCGATGTCGCGACGCACAGCCTTGAGACGTCCGTGGTCCTCGAGCTGGCCGGTCGCCGAAGCGAACCGGAGGTTGAACAGCTCGGCCTTGGCCTTGGAGAGCTCCTCGGAGAGGCGCTCGTTGTCCATGCCGTCGAGGTCGGCGGGGGTCAGGCCCTTGGAACCGATTGCCATCAGACGTCACCACCCTCACGAGTCACGAAACGGGTCTTCATCGGAAGCTTGTGCTGTGCGCGGCGCATGGCCTCGCGGGCGAGGGCCTCGTCGACACCGCCGAGCTCGAACAGGATGCGTCCGGGCTTGACGTTGGCGATCCACCACTCGGGTGCACCCTTACCGGAACCCATACGGGTCTCGGCGGGCTTCTTGGTCAGGGGGCGGTCCGGGAAGATGTTGATCCACACCTTGCCGCCACGCTTGATGTGGCGGGTCATGGCGATACGGGCCGCCTCGATCTGGCGGTTGGTGATGTAGGCGGGCTCGAGGGCCTGGATGCCGTACTCACCGAAGGCGATCTGGTTGCCGCCCTTGGAAAGGCCCGTGCGGTGCGGGCGGTGCTGCTTGCGGAACTTGGTCCGGCGGGGGATGAGCACGGCTCAGGCCTCCGTTCCCTGGTCTGCGGCAGCGGTCTCGGCGGCCGGCGTCTGCTCGGCTGCCTGCTGCTGCTCGGTGTTCTGACGCGAACCGCGCTCACCGCGGTCGCCACGACGGCCGCCGCGGCGCTCGCCCCGGCCCCGGCCACGGGAGCCGGACTCGGCCTGCTGGCGGGCGAACTCACGCTCGGTGATGTCGCCCTTGTAGATCCACACCTTGACGCCGAGGCGGCCGAAGGTGGTCTTGGCCTCGTAGAAGCCGTAGTCGATGTTCGCGCGCAGGGTGTGCAGCGGCACGCGCCCCTCGCGGTAGAACTCGCTGCGGCTCATCTCGGCGCCGCCCAGGCGGCCGGAGCACTGCACCCGGATGCCCTTGGCGCCGGCGCGCATCGCGGACTGCATGCCCTTGCGCATGGCGCGACGGAAGGACACGCGGGAGGCGAGCTGCTCGGCGATCCCCTGGGCGACCAGCTGGGCGTCCAGGTCGGGGCTCTTGACCTCGAGGATGTTGAGCTGGACCTGCTTGCCGGTCAGCTTCTCGAGCTGACCTCGCAGGCGCTCGGCCTCGGCCCCACGGCGACCGATGACGATGCCGGGACGGGCGGTGTGCAGGTCGACGCGCACGCGGTCACGGGTGCGCTCGATGTCGACCTTGGAGATACCGGCCCGCTCCATGCCGTCCTCCATGAGGCGGCGGATCTTGACATCCTCCTCCACGAAGTCGCGGTAACGCTGACCGGGCTTGGTGGAGTCGGCGAACCAGCGCGAACGGTGGTCCGTGGTGATGCCCAGGCGGAACCCGGTCGGGTTGACCTTCTGCCCCATTACCGGGCTCCTTCCTTCGTTGCGGCGTCGGACTTGTCCCCGACGATGACGGTGATGTGGCTGGTCCGCTTGAGGATCCTGCTGGCCCGGCCCTGCGCACGGGGACGGAACCGCTTCAGGGTGGGACCCTCATCGGCGAACGCCTCGATGATGAACAGGTCGTTCTCGTCGAAACGCTCGCCGTCACGCTCAGCCTTGAACCGGGCGTTGGCGATTGCGGACTCGAGGACCTTGCGCACCGGCACCGCAGCGGCCTGCGGGGCGAATCGGAGCACGTTGACGGCCTCGACGGCGCGCTTGCCGCGGACGACGTCCACGACCCGGCGCGCCTTCATCGGCGTGCAGCGCACGTACTTGGCCTGCGCCTTGGCTTCCATGTTCTCTGCCTCTCAAACTTTCCGACGTCCGTCAGCGACGCGACTTGCGGTCGTCCTTGACGTGCCCGCGGAAGGTGCGGGTCGGAGCGAACTCACCGAGCTTGTGGCCCACCATGGACTCGGTAACGAAGACCGGCACGTGCTTGCGACCGTCGTGGACGGCGAAGGTGTGCCCCAGGAAGTCCGGCGTGATGACCGAACGGCGGGACCAGGTCTTAATGACGTTCTTGGTGCCCTTCTCGTTCTGAGCGTCCACCTTCTTGATCAGGTGGTCGTCGACGAAGGGACCCTTCTTCAGACTACGCGGCATGATTCAGGCTCCTATCAGCGCTTCTTGCCGGTCCGACGACGACGCACGATGAGGCGGTCGCTGGACTTGTTGGGACGGCGGGTGCGGCCCTCGGGCTTGCCCCACGGCGAGACGGGGTGACGACCACCGGAGGTCTTGCCCTCACCACCACCGTGCGGGTGGTCCACCGGGTTCATGACGACACCGCGGACGGTCGGGCGCACGCCCTTCCAGCGCATACGGCCGGCCTTACCCCAGTTGATGTTGGACTGCTCGGCGTTGCCGACCTCGCCGATGGTGGCGCGGCAGGCGGCCTCCACGTTGCGGATCTCCCCGGAGGGCATGCGCAGCTGCGCGTACTTGCCCTCCTTGGCGACCAGCTGGACGGAGGTGCCGGCGCTGCGAGCGATCTTGGCCCCGCCACCGGGACGCAGCTCGACCGCGTGGACGACCGTACCGGTGGGGATGTGACGCAGCTGCAGGTTGTTGCCGGGCTTGATGTCGGCGCTGGGGCCGGCCTCGACGACGTCGCCCTGACGGAGCTTGTTCGGGGCGATGATGTAGCGCTTCTCGCCGTCCATGTAGTGCAGCAGGGCGATGCGCGCGGTGCGGTTGGGGTCGTACTCGATGTGAGCGACCTTCGCGGGCACGCCGTCCTTGTCATGACGACGGAAGTCGATGAGACGGTAGGCGCGCTTGTGGCCACCACCCTTGTGGCGGGTGGTGATACGGCCGGAGGAGTTGCGGCCACCGGACTTGCTCAGCGGGCGCACCAGCGACTTCTCGGGCGTGCTACGCGTGATCTCCACGAAGTCGGCCACGGAGGAGCCGCGACGACCCGGGGTCGTGGGCTTGTACTTACGGATTCCCATATCGATCCTTTACCTTCCGTGGCGCACTAGGCCACATCACCGAAGATGTCGATGGTCCCCTCGCGCAGGGTGACGATCGCACGGCGGGTGTCCTTGGACTTGCCGATCCCGGTGCGGGTGCGGTGCGTCTTGCCCTTGCGGTTGATGGTGTTCACCGAGGAGACCTTGACATCGAAGATGGCCTCGACGGCCTGCTTGATCTCGGTCTTGTTGGAACCCGGCGCCACGATGAACGTGTACTGGCCACGGTCCATGCAGGCGTAGGACTTCTCGGAGACCACCGGCGCGATGATGACGTCGCGGGGGTTCTTGGACTTCTCGAGGCTCACTTGGACTCCTCCTCACCCTTGCCCAGGAACGCGTCCAGGCCAGAGGCCGTGAAGACGACGTCGTCGGACTTGAGGACGTCGTAGGTGTTGAGCTGGTCGGCCCACAGGACGTGCGCCTCGGGGGCGTTGCGCAGGCTGAGCCTGGACAGATCGTCCTGACGGTCCACAATCACCAGGGCCTTGCGGTCGGTGAGGTTGCGCAGCGCGACCAGGGCGTTCTTGGTGGAGGGCACCGTGGTGGTGACGAACTCGGTGATGACGTGGACGCGGCCGTTGCGGGCGCGGTCGGACAGGGCGCTGCGCAGGGCGGCGGCCTTCATCTTCTTGGGGGTCCGCTGGGTGTAGTCGCGCGGCTGCGGGCCGTGGACGGTGCCACCACCGACGAACTGCGGGGCGCGGGTCGAGCCCTGGCGGGCGCGGCCGGTGCCCTTCTGGCGGTAGGGCTTGCGGCCACCGCCGCGGACGTCGCCGCGGGTCTTGGTGGCGTGGGTGCCCTGGCGGGCCGCGGCCAGCTGGCCGACGACCACCTGGTGCATGAGCGGAATGTTGAGGGGGGCGTCGAAGACCTCGGCGGGCAGCTCGACGCTGCCGGTCTTCTTGCCCGCGGAGTCGACGACGTCGACGGTGAGTGCCTCAGTCATGGTCTCAGGCTCCCTTCACGGCGGTGCGGACGACGACGACCGAGCCCTTGGGGCCGGGGATCGCGCCGTTGACGAGCAGAACGCCCTTGTCAACGTCGATGCCGCGGATCTTGAGGTTCTGGACGGTGCGGCGCGCGTGGCCCATACGACCGGCCATGCGCAGACCCTTGAAGATGCGCCCGGGGGTGGCGCAGGCGCCGATGGAGCCGGGCTTGCGGTGGTTGCGGTGAGCACCGTGGGAGGCGCCCACACCGGCGAAGCCGTGGCGCTTCATGACACCGGCGAAACCCTTACCCTTGGAGGTTCCGGTGACGTCGACCAGCTGGCCGACCTCGAAGGTGTCAGCGGTCAGCTCCTGGCCGGGGGTGAACTCCGACGCCAGGGAGGTGCGGATCTCCGCCACGTGGCGGCGGGGCTCGACCCCGGCCTTGGCGAAGTGACCGGCGAGCGGCTTGGTGACCTTGCTGGCGTCGATGTCGCCGAAGGCGAGCTGAACGGCCTCGTAGCCATCGGTCTCGATGGTGCGGACCTGGGTCACGACGTTGGTGTCGACCCGGACGACGGTCACAGGGCGCAGGACCCCGTTCTCGTCCCAGATCTGCGTCATGCCGAGCTTGGTGCCGAGCAGCGCCTTGGCAGGCGCGGCGGCAGCCGGCGTGTTAAGCGTTGTCATGGCAGTCCTCAGAGCTTGATCTCGATGTTGACGTCAGCGGGCAGGTCGAGACGCATGAGCGAGTCGACGGCCTTGGGCGTCGGGTCGACGATGTCGATCAGCCGCTTGTGCGTGCGCATCTCGAAGTGCTCGCGGCTGTCCTTGTACTTGTGCGGCGACCGGATCACGCAGAACACGTTCTTCTCGGTCGGCAGCGGCACCGGGCCCACGACCGTCGCGCCAGCGCGGGTCACGACGTCGACGATCTTGCGCGCCGAGGAGTCAATGACCTCGTGGTCGTAGGACTTGAGCCGGATGCGGATCTTCTGTCCCGCCATGGCGCCTAACCTCTCTTGTACTTGCTTCTGGCCGGTCCACGCGCTCGGGCGTGTCGCTTCAGGACGCGCGCCGCTCCCGTGGTGGGAGGCGGTGAACCGGTCTGGACACACGGAAACCCGTTCAGGAGGAACGGGTCCGTCAGAATGAATCCCGGGGTGATCCCGGGGCGGCACAACCAGGGGCACGCATGCGCGCGCCCTTGGCCGGCCGGATTACGTTATCAGGGCTCGCGCAGGCAGCGGAACCCAGGATCGGGCCTAGAGGCTGTGAGTCCGCCCACTGGCCCCCGCGCTCGGGCGTGTCGCGTCCAGCACAGGGATCTCCGCGGTGTCGATGAGCTCCTGGTTATCTGATTGTCCCGACGGCGCCGACAGCGACGCGATCTCCTCCAGGAGCGCCAGGTTCTCCATCTCGGAGGGCTGGGGAGGGACCGGAAGGTCGGTGAACCACCGTTGGGGCTCGACGCCGGCGTCGTCATCCATCCAGATCCGCATCTGCTCCGCCCAGGTCTGGGGGCGCGGATCCTCCTGCGCGGCACGGGCCCTGGCCAGGGCCCGCTCCTTGGCCCGCGCCGCCGCGTAGCCCGAGCGCCACAGGTACAGCCCAATGACGATGAGCCCCGCCGCCAGGCCGACGGCCCACCAGGGGAAGTGGGGAACGTCGGGGCGCTTGCCCGCCGCCGCGAGGTCCTTGGCCGGGGTCGGGTAGATGCGCTCGCCGGTCAGCAGGATGCGGTGGGTGTTGATGCCCAGGGGCGTGCAGGTCACCAAGGTGAGCAGGTCCTTGCCCTCCTCGACGCGCAGAGCCTCGGTCTCCTCGGGCTCGACGACCTTGGTGCTGGTGACCCGGTAGGTGAGGACCTCTCCGAAGACCTCGACGATGAGGCTATCACCGGTCTTGACCTTGTCCAGGTTGGTGAACATGGTGGCCTCGGCCAGGCCGCGGTGCCCGGTGATGACTGAGCGGGTCCCCTCTCCCCCGACCGGCAACGAGGTGCCCTCCAGGTGCCCCAGGCCCTTGAGCAGGGTGTCATCGGCAGTGCCGTGGTAGACGGGCAGGTCCAGGGAGATGGAGGGGATCTTCAGCCGGGCCATGAGTCCCTCGTTGTTGGCCTTGAGGATGTTGGCGTAGTTCAGAGAGCTGTCCTTGCTGGAGCCGGCACCGGTGGGGACGTGGTTGTTGGCCTCCAGGACCGCCCCGGCCGAGAGCGCGTCGTTGTAGGCGTGCGCCTGCTCGACCTGGGTCTTGGCATCGGGACGGGCCCCATCGACCTGGGCGGAGTAGTCGGCAGTCACCTTCGACTGGTTGTACTGGGCGACCCAGGAGGCCGCCGTCGGATAGGTCAGCAGGCCCATACCCACCAGCGCCATGATGGAGGTGACCAGGGCAGAGACCGACAGGCGCCAGGCGCGGGGGCGGCGGTGCTTCTGGAGGCTCGAGGCGCGGGTGCGCGGAGTCCGGGCGGTGCGGGGTGTGCGTGCTTTGCGGGAGATCATGGGGCCTCGTGCGCTTCCAGGGTCGGTGGACGGGGTGGGGATGGTGCGGGTTCGCACATGGCGGTGCAGGCGCTCGACGGATCGGGGTCCGTCGAGTGCCTGCACCGGTGCCGCTCAGGCCACCACCTCACGATCGACACGGGTTCGGAACCCGATCACGACGTGGGTGAGGCAGTGCGCTTGCGGTCCTGGCTGTCGGCCGGGGCTCACGCCCCCGGCCGACAGCCGGTGTCGTCAGAGCGCGAGGTTCGCGTTCTGCTTGCGCTCGCGGTAGCGGGCCACGAGGACGGAGCCGACGGCGATCATCAGCAGGGACGCACCGGAGGCGGTCAGGATGAGCATGCCGTTGGCACCGGTCAGGGGCAGGCCCGGAACCGACTGCTTGGTGTTCTCAACGGTGACGTTGTCCGTGGCCACCTCACCGACCTTGACCTTGACAGCGGTCACGGCGGCGTCACCGGCGGGCAGGACGTAGCCGGCGGGAGCCTTGGTCTCAACCAGGACGTAGCAGCGCTCGGTGGCATCCTTCTGGTTGTCACGGTCTGCACCGTCGATGGAGTCGGAGATGAACAGGCCCTTGATGTCAATGGCACCCTGGGCGTCCGTGGTCAGCGTGGTCTGGCCGTTGATGGCGATGGGGTCGCCGTCCTTCACCTTGGAGCAGGTGTTGGCGTAGGCGTCCTTGGCCTTGTACAGCTGGAACTGCGCGCCCTGGAGGCCGGCCTTGGTCTGGCCCTGCTGGTGGGTGTCCACCTTCTTGATGCTCAGGTCGCCCCAGTTCGAGGTCACCTCGTCGGAGGTCGGCGGGTTGTCGGGGTTCGTCGGGGGCGTCTCAGGAGTCGGGGGCTGCTCGGCGTAGAGGGTGTCACTGATGACCTGAGCCCGGTTCGTGATGGTGCCATTGCTGCCGGCCTTGGTCACCTTGCCCTGGAAGACGGCGGACACCTTCTTGCCGGGGGCGGCCTTGATCTTCTTCAGACCCTCGGCGGTGAAGGTGACGGTCACGGTCTGCCCATTGGTCGCCACCTGGTAGTCGGTGGGCTGCAGGGTCGTGCCCTCGAGGGAGACCTCGGTGGCGGTCACCTCCGACAGGCGCTCGTCCAGGGTGTCCTTGAGCTGGAAGTACTTGTAGAAGGACTTGGCGTCGAGAGTCGGCGCCGTCGAGCTGACCGGGAACTTGATGAGGGAGCCGACACCGTAGCCGTTGAGCTTCTGCGCCTGAATGGTCTTGTCGACGTCAATGGCCTCGTTCTTGGGGTAGACGTTGACGTCGTAGATCCACTGGCCGTCAGCACCCGCAGCGGTGTTCGGGTGAGGAATCGTCACCACGAAGGGCTTGGCCTTCTGGACGATGTCACCTGGGGTCGTGGTCTCGCACACGAGGTAGGCCTGAACCGGCATCTCCGTGATCGTGGCGAGGCCCTCGCTGTTGGTGGCCGGGGAGGCCATGCCCTTACCAAACGTGTGCGCTCCGAGCGTGGGCGCGGCGGGGTTGGTGCAGGCACTGTCCGGCACGCCGGTCCTGGCCAGGTTGCTGATCGTGTCCCACCCGGCGGGGTCCTTTAGGTTGATGTCGGTGATCGGGTAGGCGGTGAAGACGACGCCCTCGACGGCCGGGCCCTTGTCATCGGCGTTCTGCTCAGTACCGGTGGGGGTACCGATGTCCTTGCCGCCGCCGGTGAGGTGCTTGTGGATGGCCAGGGAGCCCTTCACCTCAGTCTTGATGTTGCCGTAGTTAGGCGTTTCCGTAGCCACGGCCGAAGGGGCCAGGCCGAGGAAGGCCAGGGTGAGGACACCGGCTGCGGCAGCAGCCCGACGCCCCAGCGTGCTGGCGTTGTGCTTCATGGGTTGGGATTTCCTTTCACTGTGCGCCGCGGGGAGATGCGAACGCGTGGCAGAGGTATGGATAGGGAGTTTTTCTCCGGTGGACGGCTCCGTCTTGTCCGACGGCGTCACCGGCGCCTCCGACCTTTCATGCGTGGGTCGGCGGGCGGATCAGTCGAGGTTGCAGTGACGGCGCCTCCTGAGGAGTCCGGTGGAGATCGCCAGAGCGGAGACGACCGCTCCTGCGATCAGGAAAATGTGCGCACCGCGTCCGCCTGTCAGGGGCAGGCGGGGGGTGGCCGCCTTCTCGTTGGTGAAGGCCTTCGAGAAGGAGTACTGGAGGGCATTGGGCTTGATGGCGAAGCTGCGGCTCGTCGTGTCAAGCCGGTATCCCGTGGGAGCCCGCTTCTCCACCAGGGAGTAGGAGCGCGTGTCCCAGGGCAGGCCGGTCACGGTGAAGGAACCGGCCGCGGGGTCCGTGTCGGCGTAGGGGCCGCCCGGGCACCGTCCCCTACCACCGGCGATGACGCAGTCGGTGACGGTGGTCCTGGCCGGGACTCCGGGGCCGCTGAGCGTCCATTCCGAGCCGCCCAGGGCGTGTCCGCTCGTGTCCTGCTTCTTCCAGGACACGGCTCCGGTCAGCCGCTGGTTGGTCACGGCCCCTCTGGTGACACCGGTGGTGTCCTTGAGTCCCGCCTTGAGGTTGGCGCCGGAGACGTCGTTGAAGGCCAGTGCCTTGTCCAGGCGCTGGTATCCGCTGGGGGCGGTTCTCTCGGTGACGGAGTAGCTCCCCCATGCCAGTCCGCTGACCTCGAAGACACCCGGAGCCGGGTTGGTGTCCCGGTAGGCGCCGCCGCGGCAGCCGGCCGCCTGGCAGTCCTCGACGACGGTGCCGGCGGGGACGCCGGGACCGGTCAGGGTCCAGCTGGTACCGCCCAGGGGTGTCTGACCGTCCTGGTCGACCTTGGTCCAGGACAGCGCCCCGGGCTTGGTCGTGTTGGTGACCGAGCAGGTGAGGCGATCGGTACCCCGCACCTGGATGGTGGAGCCCGCCAGGCTCGAACCGGCCCAGCTGCCGCGAGTCCCGGGGGTCTGGGCGCAGCGCCATGCGCTCGCCTCGTACCCCGGCGCCTGGGGGTTCGTGGAGGACTCGCTGAGCGCGTACTGTCCCTGATGCACCGCCTTGATCCCGGTGTCGACTGCCCCAGTCACCTGCTGGGACGCCGCCCCACCGTTGCTCTGCTGGGCCTTGAGGGTCCACTGGTCGGCCCCGAGGGCCCTGACCTGCCCGCGGTAGGGGGCCTGGACGTCCTTGACAAGCCGGATGGTAGGGACGCGCACCGCGATCCGATAGTCCTCGACCTCGCCGCCCATCGTGCTGCCGGTGGGCTTGAGGTTCACTCCTGCCTCAGCCGTCCTCACCCGCAGGTAGGTGTGGGGCTGGGAACCGGCCTCCCCGTCGATGCTGCGCACGACGTCCTCGGGCACGGTCCACCGCAGCGGGGCGTTGCCCCAGCTGTCACACGTCGTTTGAGCGCTCTTCTCGGTGGCGTCGAAGACCCCGTTGTGGTTCCAGTCGATCCAGCCGGCCACCGCTCCTCTGCCTCCGCAGCGGACATTGGTGGTGTACTGCTGTCCCGGGGCTGTTGCAATGCCTGCGTCGGGGATGGAGACACCGTCCTCGTCGTTGCCGTACCAGCCGTCGTTGTCGTCGCCGTCGGCCCCGTCGCTGAAGCGCTGCTGGGACTCGGCGTCAGTACCCGAGCCCAGGTAGGGCCCGGTGGGCTGCATGCGGGTGGTGTTGATGAGGCGGCCGCCGAACAGGTCGTAGCCGTTGCGGTTCGTGACCTCACCACCGTCCCACCTGGGCTGCAGGAGGGCGGAGGCACTGCCGTAGGAGACCGGCGCGTCACCGAAGTCGGTGACCAGGACCAGTCCCAGGGCGACGGCCGAGTAGCCCGACCCCTGCATGGTGATGGTGGCGCTGGTAGCCCCTTCCATGAACATGGAGACCGCGGGCCCACCGATACCGTTGGGCTTGGAGTAGCCTCCACCGTTCTGGTAGACGCACTCCTGCGCCGTGTTGTCCAGCCTCAGGGTGCGGTTCCCGTTGGAGAAGGTCGCCCGGGTCGTGACCGGCCGCCCGGTACCTCCCCTGGTGTCCGTACAGTTACTGGAGCGCCCACCGTCGAGGAGGCGCCAGGTGACTCGCTGGTTGCTGGGCACCTCGGCCTGGATCCACTCGCCGTCGAAAGGGTCATTGGTGCTGCCGGGGTTGGAGGCCTCGGCGTCGGCGAAGACCAGGCCGTTGAGGGCCACCGGTGTGGAGCTGCCGTCGGGGGCCTGGACGGCCGCAGAGCAGGAGACATCGAAGCTGATGCGTGAGTATCCGCCCGTGGGCGTGCGGTTGGCCCAACGGTCGTTCTTGTCCCTGCCGTCCCAGGTCTTGTCACCGTTGTAGGCGTATCCGTTGGCCAGTCCGATGACCATCCGGTTGTGGTTGGTGTAGTTGTCCGGGTACTTCAGGCCGTTGTGCCACTCCGAGCTGCCGTCACTCCAGCCCCCGGCGCCACCGGTGTTGTAGAGGTTGTCGAGGATGTCACCGGCCCAGGTACCCGGAATCGTGGCGACCAGCGGGCCGCGGGCAAGATCGTCGGGAAAGCCCTTCTGGTGACCAAGGTGCTTGAGATTGGACAGATTGCAGGTGGTGACCAGATATCCGGCCTCACCCAGGTCTCGGTAGTTGGTGAAGGTCTTTCGCTGCCCGTAGTCGAGCACGGGAACATTCGGCTTGGTCTGGCCGGCGAAGTTCTGGTCGTAGTCCGCCCACTGGAGCCACTGGATGGTGTCCCGGTACCAGCTGGTGCCGCCCTGGGCGAAGACCGCCGGAAGCGCGTCGGCGGGGAGCCCGTTCGGGGCCGCCCCGGCAGCAGGCTGCTCAGTGCCCACGAGCGCCGCACCGACGCAGGTGAGTGCCGCAGCGCCGGCGATGAGCTTGCGCAGGCGCGGCTTGATGGCACGACGAGACAGCAAAGGGAACACTCCAATTCATGAGAGACCAACAGCGCTGGGATCGCCTTCTCATAGGCGTCGACTCCATGCCCTTGGCAACAGGGATTAACTTAGTTGACACAATTGGGCAATACGGGATCGGTGACAGATCTGAAATCAGCCGTTATGGCATTGCGACACCATTGATTACGCCAGCGTCACAATGACAAGAAAACAGTGTCATTCATATCTCTATTCATGTTGACGGTCGGCTGCGTCACCTCCCGTGATGGGACACGAAAAAGACCTCCCCGGTCAGAGCAGCTGCTCTGACCGGGGAGGTCTGGTGCTACGCGGAGGCGCGGAGCGTCAGTGGGTCACTTGATGACCTTGGTGACGCGGCCGGAGCCGACGGTGCGGCCACCCTCACGGATGGCGAAGCCGAGGCCCTCCTCCATGGCGATGGGCTGGATGAGCTGGACGGTCATCTCGGTGGTGTCGCCGGGCATGACCATCTCGGTGCCCTCGGGGAGGGTGATGACACCGGTGACGTCCGTGGTACGGAAGTAGAACTGCGGACGGTAGTTCGAGTAGAAGGGGTTGTGGCGGCCGCCCTCGTCCTTGGTGAGGATGTAGACGTGGCCCTCGAACTCGGTGTGCGGGGTGATGGAGCCGGGCTTGCAGACGACCTGACCGCGCTCGACGTCCTCGCGACGGGTGCCGCGCAGGAGCAGACCGCAGTTCTCGCCGGCCCAGGCCTCGTCCATCTGCTTGTGGAACATCTCGATACCGGTGACCGTGGTCTTCTGGGCCTCGCGGATACCGAGGATCTCGACCTCGGAGTTGATCGGGAGCTTGCCGCGCTCCACACGACCGGTGACGACGGTACCGCGACCGGTGATGGTGAAGACGTCCTCGATGGGCATGAGGAAGGGCTTGTCCATGTCACGCTCGGGGGTGGGGATGAAGTCATCCACCGCGTCCATGAGCTCCTTGATCTTGCCGGCCCACTCGGCGTCGCCCTCGAGGGCCTTGAGAGCGGAGACGCGGATGACGGGAGCCTCGTCGCCGTCGTAGTCCTGGGAGGACAGCAGCTCGCGCACCTCCATCTCAACCAGGTCGAGGAGCTCCTCGTCGTCCACCATGTCGGACTTGTTGAGGGCCACGAGGAGGGCGGGGACGCCCACCTGGCGGGCGAGCAGGACGTGCTCGCGGGTCTGGGCCATCGGGCCATCGGTGGCGGCGACCACGAGGATCGCGCCATCCATCTGGGCGGCACCGGTAATCATGTTCTTGATGTAGTCGGCGTGCCCGGGGGCGTCGACGTGCGCGTAGTGGCGCTTGTCGGTCTCGTACTCGACGTGCGCGATGTTGATGGTGATACCGCGCTGACGCTCCTCAGGAGCCTTGTCGATCTCGTCGAAGGGGGTGAAGGGGTTCAGCTCGGGGTACTCGTCGTGCAGAACCTTGGAGATCGCAGCGGTCAGCGTCGTCTTACCGTGGTCGACGTGACCGATCGTTCCGATGTTGACGTGCGGCTTGGTCCGCTCGAACTTGGCCTTGGCCACTGGTGTCCTCCTGGGACTCGGGTAGTTCTCTTCGTCGGGATTCGACTAGCACACATGCTAGCCGCCCGGGCGTCGAGAGTCTCTACTGGTGGATGTTGGAAATCTTACTGAACTGGGTCCCGGTCGGCACCCGAGGGGCGCCGTCGGGCCGGGGCCCGCCGCGGTTGCGTGCAGCCGGTGCGGACCCCGGAGGCAGGGCGTCAGGCGCCCTTGACCTTGGCGATGATCTCGTCGGCGACGTTCTTGGGAACCTCGGCGTACGAGTCGAAGGTCATGGAGTACACGGCACGTCCCTGCGTCTTGGAGCGCAAGTCACCGACGTAGCCGAACATCTCCGACAGGGGCACGTTGGCGCGGATGACCTTGACGCCGACGGCGTCCTCCATCGAGGCGATCATGCCGCGACGGGAGTTGAGGTCACCGATGACGTCGCCCATGTACTCCTCGGGAGTACGGACCTCGACGGCCATGACGGGCTCGAGGAGGACCGGCGAGGCCTTCTTGGCACCCTCCTTGAACGCCATGGAACCGGCGATCTTGAAGGCCATCTCGGAGGAGTCGACCTCGTGGTAGGCGCCGTCGATGAGGGTGGCCTTGATGTCCACCATCGGGTAGCCGGCCAGGACACCGGTGAGCATGGCGTCCTGGACCCCGGCGTCCACGCTGGGGATGTACTCGCGGGGCACGCGACCACCGGTGACGGCGTTGGCGAACTCGTAGTGCGCCTTCTCGCCATCGGCGGTCTCGGCGGCCTCCTCGGCCACGAGCGGCTCGAAGCTCATCTGCACCTTGGCGAACTGGCCGGAACCACCCGTCTGCTTCTTGTGGGTGTACTCGACCTTGTCCACCTTCTTGCGGATGGTCTCGCGGTAGGCGACCTGCGGAGCACCCACGTTGGCCTCGACCTTGAACTCGCGGCGCATGCGGTCCACGAACACGTCCAGGTGGAGCTCGCCCATACCGCCGATGACGGTCTGGCCGGTCTCCTCGTCGAGGGAGACGGTGAAGGTGGGGTCCTCCTCGGAGAGCTTCTGGATGGCCACACCCAGCTTCTCCTGGTCGCCCTTGGTCTTGGGCTCGATGGCCACGTGGATGACCGGGGCCGGGAAGGTCATGGACTCCAGGACGATCGGGGAGCCCTGGGCGCACAGGGTGTCACCGGTGGTGACGTCCTTGAGGCCGATGAAGGCGTAGATGTGGCCGGCGTGGGCCTCCTCCACCGGGTTCTCCTTGTTGGAGTGCATCTGGAAGAGCTTGCCGATGCGCTCCTTCTTGCCCTTGGTGGCGTTGAGGACCATCTCGCCCTGGGAGACCTTGCCGGAGTAGACGCGCACGTAAACGAGCTTGCCGTAGAAGGGGTGGGTGGCCACCTTGAAGGCCAGGGCGGAGAAGGGAGCCTTCTCGTCGGCCGGACGGGTGAGCACCTCCTCCTCGTTACCGACGGCGTGACCTTCGACGTCGGGGACGTCGAGCGGGGAGGGCAGGTAGTCCAGGACGGCGTCGAGCACGGGCTGGATGCCCTTGTTCTTGAAGGCGGACCCGGCCAGGACCGGGAAGGCCTCGCCGGCCACGGTGAGCTTGCGGATCCCGGCCTTGAGCTCGGCGATGCTGAGCTCCTCGCCCTCGAGGTACTTCTCCATGAGCGCGTCGTCGGCCTCGGCGACCGTCTCGACCAGCTGGGCGCGCAGCTCCTCGGCCTTGGCGACCAGCTCGGAGGGGATCTCCTCGTACTCGACGACGGAGCCGCGGGTCTCCTTGCCATCGGCGTCCTTCTCGGGGAAGCGGATGGCCCGCATCTCCAGGACGTCGACAAGGCCGGAGAAGTCGTTCTCGGCGCCGATCGGGAAGTTGAGGACGATCGGGGTGGCGTGGAGGCGGTCGCGGATGGTCTGGACGGAGAAGTCGAAGTCCGCGCCCAGCTTGTCCATCTTGTTGATGTAGCAGATGCGCGGGACGTTGTACTTGTCCGCCTGGCGCCACACCGTCTCCGACTGCGGCTCCACACCCTCCTTGCCGTCGAAGACCGCCACGGCGCCGTCGAGCACGCGCAGGGAGCGCTCGACCTCGACCGTGAAGTCCACGTGTCCGGGGGTGTCGATGATGTTGATCTGGTTGTTCTTCCAGAAGCAGGTGGTGGCCGCGGAGGTAATGGTGATACCGCGCTCCTGCTCCTGCTCCATCCAGTCCATCGTCGAGGCGCCGTCGTGCGTCTCGCCGATCTTGTAGTTGATGCCCGTGTAGAACAGGATGCGCTCTGTCACGGTGGTCTTACCGGCATCGATGTGGGCCATGATGCCGATGTTGCGGACCTTGGTGAGGTCTGTCAGCACGTCAAGTGCCACTGGTGGTGTCCTTCGTTCGTGTGGGGTACGGAGCTGATTCCGGCACTACCAGCGGTAGTGGGCGAAGGCCTTGTTGGACTCGGCCATGCGGTGCATGTCCTCACGGCGCTTGACCGCGGCGCCCAGGCCGTTGGAGGCGTCGAGAATCTCGTTCATGAGACGCTCGGTCATGGTGTTCTCGCGGCGCTGGCGGGAGAAGTCCACGAGCCAGCGCAGCGCCAGGGTGGTGGCGCGGCCGGGGCGGACCTCGACGGGCACCTGGTAGGTGGCGCCACCGACGCGACGGGAGCGAACCTCCAGGGCGGGGCGGATGTTGTCCAGAGCGCGCTTGAGGACCGAGACCGGGTCCTGGTCCGTCTTGGAGCGCACGCCCTCCAGGGCGCCGTAGACGATCCGCTCGGCAGTGGACTTCTTGCCGTCCAGCAGAACGCGGTTGACGAGCTGGGTGACGACCGGCGAGCCGTAGACGGGGTCGACGACGAGCGGACGCTTGGGTGCGGGACCCTTACGAGGCATTACTTCTTCTCCTTCTTGGCGCCGTACTTGGAACGTGCCTGCTGGCGGCCCTTGACACCCTGGGTGTCGAGGGCACCGCGCACGATGTGGTAGCGGACACCGGGAAGGTCCTTCACACGACCACCGCGCACGAGCACGATGGAGTGCTCCTGGAGGTTGTGGCCCTCACCGGGGATGTAGGCCGTGACCTCGATACCGGTGGACAGGCGCACACGGGCGACCTTACGAAGGGCGGAGTTCGGCTTCTTAGGGGTCGTGGTGTACACGCGGGTGCACACGCCACGGCGCTGCGGACTGGCCTTGAGCGCCGGCGTCTTGGACGCGGAGCGCTTCGTCGAGCGGCCCTTGCGGACCAGCTGCTGAATGGTAGGCACTACTGATTCTCCATTGGGACGTGAGTCTGTATCTGGCTGCTGCCTGCGTGCCGGGCCGCTCCCCCACTGGTGGCTCGACGGCGCACGCCACCGCGGAGAGGGCCGGCCCGCCGGGATCGGGGCGGGCCCGATAACGACGTCCGGAGCCCCGCAGTCAGGGGCCCGTCGGTTCCCGCCGCGGCAGACCCGCGTCACGATGTCGCACCTGAGCCGAGCAAGCCTGAGGCCTGGGCGAAGCCGACGTCGCTGGGAACGGAATGGAGATGCGGTGACCCGTCTGCGGGCACCGTCGGCCAGGCTACCCGTTCGCCGTGTCGGGGCGCCAGGGCGGAGGGAGAGGTGAGTGCGTGGTGCTGGACACGATCGGATGACGACACTCACCACTCCCCCAACCTCCCCGTGGAGCGTAGGGGAGTACCCAGGTCGACATGGGTAGGTACCCATCGTAGACACAGAGTGTGAGGTGTAGCGTGTTAGACAGGATTTCTTGAAGGATAAGGACGACGATAGGATTCACTATGCCACTCTTCGCGCAGTCGCCAGCAGAATCTCACAAGCGGATAACGCGTCGCCACACCTTGATACTACCCGTATTGGCCGCTGCGGGTGGCGCGCTAGCCGGGTGCGATATCAGGAAAGCCCACTCCGCCAACGGAAGCGGCTCCAACTCAGCGAGACCACCTCGGACCGGAAGCACGGACACAGCCGCCCGAGCAACGGGGTCTCATGGCGGAGCAGCGCTGGAGACCGCTTGGGAGGGAAAGACGCTCTCGGTCGAGGTTGGTCCCGCAGTAGTCAAAGAGAAGCATACAGTGGTGCCTTTGAATCTCTCGACAAATTCTGAAGAGAAGATAAGCATGGAACGACCATTCAGCACATTGTTCGACCCGTACTCGATGTCAACAATCCAAATGCTGTCACTGAACCAGGGCCTGGCGTTCCGTCAACTCAATCAGAGCACCGAAGGACTTATCGATGGAGTGAGAAAGGGTAAACCATTGAAACTATTCGCGGTGTTTGCCGCGACCAGCGACACCGTCAAAACCGTGGAGATGTTCCTACCCAGCATGGGCGTAGTCACCAACGTCCCAGTAGTCAAGGAGACCGACGCCGACTTCAAGGTCGACGAGGCCCTGGCGGGCGCCAAACTCGATAGTGATGCCACCGGCCCATTCCGCATCGAGACGGCGACCATCTCGGCCGACGGCTCCGCGGACACCAAGAAGGACGAGAAGTCGACGACAGTGACAGTATCTGGGGATGTGACCTTCGCGGTCGACTCCGATCAGCTCTCGGCTCAGGCTGACAGCGTGCTGTCCAATGTGGTTGATCAGATCAAGAGATACCCCTCCGGTGGTCAGATGTCGGTGGTGGGCCACACCGACGACGTCCAGGACGACGCCTACAATCAGGGCCTATCGGAACGGCGCGCCCAGTCCGTGGCCGCACGACTGAAGGCACTGACGGATCTGTCGAAGTGGAAGCAGTCGGTGTCGGGCAAGGGAGAATCCGCACCGCGGGTCAGCAATGACTCCGACGAGCATCGACAGATCAACCGCCGCGTGGAGATCACGCTGACACCGTCGAACCCCGACGAGGCGAACGCCGCCGGTACGTCATCATCGGCCGCGCCGTCAGCCGAAGCGTCCCAGGCCGCAGTGCCGACAGGCAAGGGCTCAGAAGGGGTGGATGTGACCATAGATGATAAGAAGGTCCATCTCTCGATCGATCATGTGATACGTGTGGGCAAGTACCTGGCCGGCACTGTACTGCTCAAGGCGGACCAGGACGTCCCAGTTAAGCCGGGAGTATTCGCCTTGCCCTACAAGTTTCAGGAGCTGCGATGGCCTTCCTTGGTTCACGGGGTCTACAACTTCACACTCCTCAGCGGCGGGACGCGCTATCTGGAGGCCGACCACGCCTCCCGAGACGGCGACCGATTCCCGATCGCCAACAGCGTCGTCAACGACATTAAGGCCGGAGAGGCCATGCGACTGCCAGCAGTCTGGCCCGACACCGGCGAGGATACGGTCACACTCGATCTGCCTCACGGAGGCAACAGCAACCCTGCCCCTCCCCTCAACGCTCGACTCACCGACATCCCGGTCACTGAAGCATAGAACACAGGTCACCCACACCCACAGCCCCATCGACTGCCGCACAAGGCCCTGACATGAACAGAACAAAGTTCCCGAATCTACCGCGGCCGACGCATCGCCGCAGGACTCAGGGCGTTCGTCTCAAGCGGGCAGGCCTCAGTTGTGCAAGGGTATGACGGTGAGTGTCCTAGCAGCGCTGAGCGCCTTCGCCGTCGGAGGTACGGCCATCATGGTCGTAGCACGACCGGTGTCCGCCTTTGCTCGGCAGTACGTATACGACCTGGAACTGGCCGACGCCGAGGAGGCCGCTTCTCATTCCGACAAGGATGAAGAGGATCGACCACCATCACCCGGCGCTGAGCCAGCGGCTTGCGACTCGGAGTCATCTCTCAGAGGCAGCAGTAGCTCGTCCGACAGAACGACCATACGTGTTCGATGGTTGCTGCTCCCCATGCCGCAGACCGTCCTTGCAGCTGTTCTGTGCGGACTGACCCTCGTATGGGGCGCGAGCTGGGGAGCCTGGGCGGAAACAGTCGTCGCCCTACCGATTGTGGCGCTTCTGGGGGCCACTTGCAGCGTCGATGCCGTGTGTCACCGTTTACCTGATCGACTTCTTTGGCCCACGGCAACGTGGACAGGTGCCGCAACACTTACTCTCCTCATTCTGCACGTTGCAGCAGGGACTCCGTTGTCCAACGCAGCGTGGATTGCAGCAAGAACTATTCTGTGCGCCCTGTGCGCAGGTTTAGTGATAGTAGCAATGATTGCACTGATCCCCTGGTCAGGAATGGGTCTCGGAGACGCGAAGCTCTGCACTGTCTTGGGGCTCTGGCTGGGATACTTCAACACCGAGTACGCTGCGCTGGGAATCATTCTTGGATTCTTCATCGGGGGGGTAGCCGCCATCATCTTAATGGTCACACGCATCGCAAGCAGGAAGACACTGATTGCCTTCGGCCCTTATCTCGCCGCAGGAGGGTGGTTGACGTGGATGCTCGCGGTGGCATGAACCCACACGCCCCGGAGGGCCCTAACAACCCCCTGGGGATTACAGTTCCCACTTGGGCGCCGGGCAAGGATGTGTCCGACGTACTGGTCATTGACGGCCGGGTAACGAACATGCCCCTATGGACGGCACGTACACGCCATGAACGGAATACCGGCCTTCTGGGCACGGATAACCTCGCCGGCGCATTATGGATCCGGCACTGCAACATGATCCATACTTTTGGGATGCGATACGCCATCGACGCGGTGTATGTCAGTCGAAAGGGACTAGTACTATCCGTGGTTCACACTCCGCCCAACAGGCTTGGTGCCCCTCGATTTCGGGCAAGCGCAGTAGTTGAACTGACCGCAGGGGTTGCACAGAGGCTTGGACTGGAAAGAGGGAGTATCGTGTCCTCTGCCCCTCAATAGCGCAGCGATCCGTGAACCACACGAAGCAATCCTGACTTGCAACAACGCATCAGTGATGTTCGGGCCCACATATGTACCTTCAATCTCCGCTCAGCCCGAGCCCAGGCTGCACATCGCTTTGAAGGCCGGGGACTGGGAATCCAACTTCCCCCTTGCTACATAGGCCACAAGGGTGTACGAGCGTGATACCCCGTCCACAAGGAACAACGCGATTGCGTCCACAGACGTCTCCTCGGACCAGCCCGGAGGAATGGTCCGTTGACTCCAAGTGAGCTGAACGCACTGGGAGAACCCATCCCATTGAGACGCCTTGACCTCGGAAGGGTTGACGAGAGCAGACACGAGCCGCTCTCGCTCGGCCTCTGCGGCAGCTCTGGCGGCGTCAATATCGGCACCGACCTGAAAGGAAGCAGGCCCTTCAACAGCAAGATATCCCCATGAATCGTCAGTGGGCCACACGTAGACAACCGATAGCCGCTTGTCTCCCAACTTTTCAGGCGCCAGTGCAGAGGCCTCACCTGGAAGACTCAACCGTATGCCACTGACTGGATTGACCTTTCGTCCTGCTACCGCTAGAGGCGCCGCTGCGGCATCGGGGGCCTCTAGGGTGGATGAGTCTCCGTCAGTGGTCGGCCGAGCCTCCACCTCCTGCGCATCGTGACCAGCGCTGTCCGAGCGCCCGCAAGCTGCGACTGGAAACACAACCCCTGCCACCAGAAGAAGTAGAGGACGGCGCGACACAATTATTTCATGTCGGTCACCCATATACTTTTCTCCATCCTCGCCACGATATCATTGTCAGTTCTTCCTGAGAAAGCTATCTGAATCGCACTGACACGCTCTTTCGCCTGGACAACCCACAAAGTTCCCTCTGCCGCCGACGATCCATAAGTAAAATCAACCCGGACCCCCGATACACCATCCTGTCCTAACTTCAGCGGCTGCGGCGCTCCACGACGCGTATACCCTTTCAATGAGCCTGCGATCGAGTCGGCCTCGATCTGGGCAAGGGCATCAGTAGCACTGGATTTACCGGTGTTAGGGGCCAGCAGGACCCGAGTCCGAGTAGCACCGTCAAGATCGGCGTCGACCCAACTCTCCCGCCATCGTTTCGAGCCTGCTACCGCACCGACGATCGACCAAGTGCTGGGGACCGCAAGCGCAGTACCGTCTCGCCCCACTCTGCCCCAGCCATCCGGGACTGCAGGAACACCCTGCGGATCCAGTAGCGATAGGCCCTCATCAACGACTGAACGGTACGACTCACTAAGATCCGACGCCATGAGCGCCACAGCCGCAGCGCTCACTCCATTATGCAGAATCCACAGCCGTCCCGTCCTGGCGAACTCAGCGTCGGTTGCGAAGTCCTTGAAGTGAACTGTCATCTTGCTACGTTCAGCTTCTCCTTCCTCAGTAGTCACACGGTAACCGGGCAGCGCTGCACGTAGAGCAGAATCAGCCTCTGCCATCATTGCATCCGCACTGGAGAGTGCTGACGGGATTCCAACAACCATACGATAGGGCGCACCCGAGGTCTGAGCCCACATGTCGGAGAAGACTGCTATCGCCTCGGAAGCAGCGGAGTGCTTCCAGTCGGTACGTACAGGGAGGTAGGTGCCGGCGGCCAGCACCTTGCTCCAGCCGCGCGACGCGACCGGGGATATCGCCGAGCAGGCGCTCAGGCCCACCGCGAGCGGGACGGCACCGACAAGAGCGAGGGCGGATCTTCGGCGCAGCTTGATCGCCCTACTCACGACGCTGCCTCGAGCATCGACGTCTCAAGTACTCTGGCCACCATGTCGTCAGGCTTGAGGAGCGTGACGACAACATACCCCTGCGTACGTACGACCCACGCGCGGGCCTGCATCACCTCATAGTTACGGTAGTAGGAGAAAGCCAGTCGAGTAATGCTCTCGACTCCCGTAGTCGCATTGGCACCACTACTCGACGACGTCTCAGTCGCTACCGACGTAGCAGACCCACCATTGGTGCTTGCTGCCGTTGCGGCTGGCAGCGCGGGCCCTTCTGAGGGAGTCGAAGAGTCAGTGTGTTCCGTCAACGAGAACGAGCCCGTAGTGCGATAGCCTGGGAAGGAGGAGGACAGCAACGACACCGCGACTTCCGATGCCTGCCCCTGCGTGTTCGCGGGAAGAGGACTACTCACAGCAAGAATCGGTGCGTCGTCGCCGCCCGGATCTACCATCGTGAGCACCCAGGGATCACCGGATCCAGTTGAGCCGCTGGAGCCCTCCTCGCTCGCAGTTCCGGCGGGAACGGGCGTGCGCACCTGTTCCTTCCATGCCGCGGGAACCTCCAGCTCCAGCCCGTTGACTGAACGCTTCACAGTGGGCATGCCATGAGTCGCTGTGCCGGCCACAGTGGGCGCCGAACGTCCCCCAAGAACGGAGCATCCCAGAGATAATATGAGTGGGGATACTCCAGCATTCAGGGCAAGCAGCCGCATTAAAAACCGACGTGTCACCCCCTTGCCTCTCCCAGATTTCACTACTGAATCGCTATATCGATGGTGTCGCTGCCCAATATCCAATATTATCAACCGTTCCCCGACGAAAATGTGCGCCTCCCCGATTTGTCGGGGGCACCGAGCGTCTCTGACGCCACAGGAGGCATGCTACGCAGCCCGGGATCGTCTCGCAGAGTCTGGGAGGTCGGACCACCAGAGCCAGAGGGGATGGTCAGCGTTTCACGAGTGACCTGCCCCTTGGAGTACGTCAGGCGAAGAATCACATCCCCGTCAGCGCCAACCGGTTTGGTGGGCTCGAAGACACCGGAGGGAAGTACAGGCCCATCGACTGCGAAACCGGTGATCCACACGTCGAGAGCGTCACGGTTGGCATCAGTCACCGGTATCTGAACGGTGGTCCGCCTAGTCTGTCCCGCAGAAGACGTTCTGACACCAACCATCGTCAACCCGCGCAGAATACCCTCTCTCGTTCGTTCGACACGAACCTGATTCAGATCCGCAGCATCCTTCCAAGTCCATGTCTCAATCGTCATTCCATCACGCAACCGCTCGGAATGCCTGTAGAGCAGAGGGTCATTGCCTGGCGCAGCAAGGATGGTATTACCCTTAGGTAGCGACAGGTCCACGATATTCAGAGCTTGTTCATTCCCGACGAACGGGTCCAGACCGAGCAAGGAAAGACGCGAAGCTCCTTGAGTCTGGCCAGCAGTCGAATCACTAGGCAGCCCTTGTGCTGCATCAAGGGCATCACAGGTGGTGGTAGTCCCACAGGACAAGGCGTCCAGCGAAAGGAAGATAGACGCGCTCCACGGTGAGGACTTCTGCGTGCCCGACTGCTCTTGCTCATCTTGGCCAGCCGCCCAGAGACTGCCCAACTCCGATGGCGGGCCGGGGGGAAGAACCGCCCTTTTACCTTGAACCCGCCTATGATGCCCTGGCGGCACGAGGCCAGCACCTGAGTTGATAGCGCGTTCATCTGTCGGCGCAGGCAGCTCACCCGGGTCGATGGCACTGGAAATGGACTTGACACTAGAGGCCGAACTACAGAATGAGATATCTAACAAACAGATACCATGACGAGCAATACCTGTCAACCCGATAACGCCAACCATCCCGATAAGAACAATCACCACGATAATCCCGCGGTATCCACGAGTACCAGACTCTGCACGTAGCCTGTTACGCCGGAAAGAACGGCGAGGTACGCTTAAAATCCAGTGAACTATCTTCATGACACAATGAGCCTGGTATCGACTTCTGCCTTCTGAGCGTATCCAGAAGGACGAGGGGGATTATCTTTGCGCTTCTGATCGCCCTTACGACGACCCTCTCCGCCCTCCTTCCGATTTTCTTCTTTATCCTGTCGATCATCCGGTGACGTCATGCAACGACCTTCGGCGCGAACACCAATTCTATTATTCTTGAGGCATAGTCCCTTCGTCAAACTGAGCTCAGCTGAAGCCTTGGATGGAGAGTGGAGTCCAGTGTCACCAACTTCGTCATTCATCTCGACCGAAACGCTGTAGCGCAGCGGCGCCTGTGCAACGAGGGCAGTGAGCGTGGCTCCATTGTCCTGCGCATAACGGGCCGCCTCTTGAGAGGCTCCCTCACAGTAGAACGAGACCGGCTTACCGAACTGCTCCCAGAAGCCCTTGCCATCGGAAGCGCGGATCGCCTTGCCGTATGCGTCTTCCAATTTGTCGGCACAGTAGCCCGCCGCCGCTAAGGCCGCCGAGTCGGAGGCCGTGTTGGAGTTACGTCTGTCGGCGATAGCATCACCTAGAGGGATCATAATGACGAGCCCTACAGTGATGAGTACCACAAGAACGCCAACAAGGAGCACATTGACAGATCCCTCATCGTCGGACGCGTGTCGACGCAACCTACGCATCAGACGGCACAACAAGCCAGGATCGATTTCGAGAAAAAACATGAATCCCCTCCCTCGCGGCAAAACACAACTACTGCCGAAGCTACCACATTGACGATGACACACGAACAGGTGGCGAGCAGATAGTGATACACAGCATTTGTAGTTATCCTCGTACTATATCCTGCCTCAAGGACGGAGGCAGCGCCCTAGGTGGCACCGTTCACACGCCCGTCGCATCACAAAACATAGCGAGTTGGGGTCGTGCGATAAACGCACGCCCCCAACTCGCTGATTGAAGTCTAATCACTCGAAGATCTTATCGATCTTTTCCTTAACCCTCTCGCCGACATTCCATCCCTTGGCTGCCCCGATAAGCGCCACCACAACAACAACCGCGACGACAATGGCACCGGCGTACTCCGTCGCACCCTGCCCCTTCTCGGAACTACGGAGACGATCAGCGATATCCATCATCCAGACACGAGCACGGACCTGTGCGGCGAGGATCGAATTTGACATGACAACTTTCCTTCCTGCGTTGAATCCTCGAGCCGGAAACTGCCTCCGAACGAGAATCACGATTGAACCGAGGACCTGTACCTCGTTGACGTGCACAAGGTTAACGAGCCGACCTGCCGCAGCCCTAGGGGCGGGCGCCCTCTTCAACGCCCCTAGGTCCCACACGATCTATGAGGCCTCTGCCTCACGCCAGGCGATGATCGCCTCAGCACGGTTGTGCACGCCGAGCTTGACATACGCGGCGTTGAGGTAGTTCTTCACCGTACGAGGTGCTAGGAACTGCTCCTCGGCGATCTCCTTGTTGCTCTTGCCACGAGCGGCCGCCTCCAGCACCTCTGCCTCTCGCTCCGTGAGCTGATCGAGAAGCGGGTTGCCACGACGTTCACGCTCGGCTCCCTGAAGAGTGAGATGCGCTGCGGCCTCTGGCCCGAGCACCAGGCCGCCCTGTCGACAGGTTTCTATGGCACCCGCTACCTGCTCAGCACCAAGGCTGCCGTGCACCAAGTAGCCACGAGCGCCGCAGTCCATGGCTTTAGACACGGTGGCCGCGTCCTCGTCCGAGGTGAGCATGATGACCGCCGCAGTCTCCGTAAGGTACGGAAGAGCCTCCAAGCCGTTCATACGTGGCATGCGAACATCGAGGAGAATAATATCAGGAACAAAGGTACGCGCTATCTCTATGGCCTCAGATCCGTCGGCCGCCTCAGCCACCGCTTCCACATCCGGGATGCGGTTCAAGATGCGCCCCAAGCCGAGTCTCACAATGGCGTTGTCGTCAACAATCAGTACCTTCATGCTGCCGTCCTTCCTGGTGCAGAGAAACCGCCCGACGCGGTGGTATCTGAGGATGTCTGTGAATAGGGGATACTGACGCAGACTGTCGTGCCTCCGCCAGGTCTGCTGCTGAGCCCGAGCCTGCCCCCAAGAGCATCGAGACGTTCAGCTACACCACAGAGCCCGTAATGCCCTGAGCCTCGCAAGTTGGAGGAATCATCGAGAATACGTTGCGGTAGACCAATACCGTTATCCTCCACCCGGATGCATAGAGTCGAATCACCGCCAATGCGGACCAGCACCTTAGATGCGTTGGCATGCTTCTCGATATTGGACAGCAGCTCCCCTAGAACCCGTTGAGCCTGCCAAGTGATGCTGGCGTCACCAGAGATTCTGTTACCGAAACACTCAACGCCCACAGGGACGCCGGTGCGTCGTCCCCACGTCTCGGCATCCTGTGCGAGACGAACACGAAGGTCGTCCGTCGGAAGAGACCGAAGCTCATCAAGCACCGCTCGAGACTCTGAGCTGAGGGCATCGGCCGCTGCAAAAAGAGCTATCGCCTCCGTCGCATAGTCTGTCTTCTCAAGAGAATCTCTGAGGACTTCAGCCAGCATTCTCACACCTGCAGCCGACTTAGCCACAGTGTCATGCAGGTCACGGGCAAGAATAAGACGTTCTTCGGCGCCAACTTGAAGCGAATGAGCCTCAGCCGCATCGGCAGCCAGCCCTTCGATGCGCGCTGTTTGGTTGCTCATACGACGTCCTAGAACCACCAGAACCGCAGCGCCACATAGAACCAACACGAGCAGCCGAGTAGAAGCATTAGAGAACGCATAAACAAGGCCACCAACCCCGGCGGTCACAGGAACACACCATGCGAAAAGCGCTTTATCCCCCGATATCACACCAACGAGAAGCGCCGAAAGCAGAAGATAGGACACACTAAGAGCCGGCGCGGAGCGTTCCGATACAAAATCAGCAATGAGTACCGCGATCGATGAAACGGCATCCCAAGTCGTGAAGTACGAGCCGATAACCAGCGCCGCACCCGGACGCCCCCACCTAAAAAGAAGAAGGCAGTTGGCAGGTAACGCAAAAAGGGACACCATAACCACCCATCGGGCGTCGACATGCGAAATTACTACGTCCCACATTATAAGAATCAGAATCAAGGTGAGCCGTAAGTTACTGAGCAAGCGAACCACCGGGGCCAAGGCAGCTTCCGTGAGGGCGCCTTCAGCCATTGAAAAGCCCCTTAATCATGCTGATATTGTTAAGAAGCATGCCACCAACGATGAGGATAATTGCTCCAGGTACGATGAACATCGTCACCACGAGCGACACTTTAGGCTGCGCCTTGGCAGCGGCTCGCCGTACCTGCTGGCCTCGTTGCCGCCGCACCTCCTGTGCAATCTGCTTAAGCGCCTCCTCCAGTGGAGTTCCCAACTCCTCCGACTGAAGAAGCGCCGTTACGAATGCCGATGTGCTGTCTGAGCGGGTCCGCTCTCTGAGTCCCTCCAAAGCATCCCGGCGAGGTACTCCCAGCTGCATCTCCCTCAGCGTCAGACGCATCTCCTCGGTCAGAGGCCCGGAGTACTGGTCGGAGACGCGTTGGAGTGCCACTCGGAAAGGCAGTCCGGCCGCCACCGTAACAGCGAGAACATCCAGGAAGTCAGGTAGGTCGCGTTCAATCATCTCCTGCCGCCGGCGAGCCGTCAGATACAACCAGGAGTGCATCCACACCACAAACAGCACTCCCACGGCCACGCCGATCAGCGTCTGTCCATTCAGTACCGCAAGAAGCATGACAAGCAAACCGACTGTCGCAAATCCTGCCTCCCTCTGAATGAACACCTGAGCAGTCAGCCCGGCGGGTTGTCCGGCGGCACGCAACTGCCAGGACAGCCGCCGAACCCGTTCAGCGCCATAAATGTTCAGTAGGAATCGCTGTGTCAGACGGCCGAAGAAATCCACCACGCGAGTGAACGGCCCTACGCGGGTCCCAGCATCAGGGATGCCACTGTTTTCCGCCTGAAGCAGGTCATCCACAAGTGATCCTCGCATCAAGCGAATCCCTTGCGCCCCCAAAAGAATGACTATCGCTGCAGAGAGTCCAAATAGGATCGGAATAACCAAGACTCTATACCTCTATCCGGGAGACGATCCGCATGAGGAACGTTCCCATGACGAAAAGGGTCGCCGATATCACGAGAAGGATCCTGCCGGCCCAAGAACCTGCCATATAATCGAGAGTACCTGGCTGGAGGAAATTGAGCAGGACAACAGCGCCGAGGCCGATTCCTATAACGGCGTAACCCGCTACGGCAGATCCCAGAATAACGGTGCTAACTTCACGCCGAAGCTCCTTACGATCCTCCAACGTTTGAGATATATCGGCCAGAGCATCACTCAATGCCCCACCGGTACGAGATTGAATGACGATAGTGTGCACAAGAACGTTAACCTCACGCGACGGTAGCCGTTCAGACAAGGCGGTCAGGACCTGATCCACACTCCATCCCAAATCGAGTTCCCGAGATACTCTGCGCATCTCCTGACCAGCAGGTTCAGGCATCTCACGCCCGGCCATAGCCAGACACCGACCAATAGACAACCCTGCGGCGTTTCCATTAGCGATGATTCGCGCCAACTCCGGTAGCTGCGAGATGAAGCCTTCTTTGCGCTGAACGCTACGTCGCGAAATCCATTGAAAGAAGGCAAGTGGCACCATGGCAGCAATAATGATGCTGCTGACTCGCCCCAGAATAACCTGACCGGCAATGATGATAAGAACCATCACCGCCACCAGCGTAGAAAAAGTACCCAAAGGTGACCACGATAATCCAGCGGAAACCAGTTTTCGCGCGAAAACGGCAAACGGCCCTTTGACTGTGAGCCTACCTTCGATCCGCTTCATCCGCTCAGCTGCGCTAACGGCGCCACCTGTAGCCTCAGCCCACAATGCTCGCTTTCGAGCAGACTCATCGAGGAGGAGAGTGATGCCCCACACTCCGAACGCGAGAGTGAAGAGTAGGAGCAAGAAGATCAACCTCACGGTAATACTCATCGCTCTCCCCCCGATAAAGACAGCGACACCTGTTGGCCCATGCGATTCAGGCGCGCTGCAGTCACCTCAGGAAGCGGGAAGAAGCGGAATCCGGAAGTCTTGGCATCTGTTTCGACGTGATCAACAATAGGTTCCGTAGCGTATCCTTCGCGTCTCTCAGATGTAACCGCATCGATCTGTCGCACTCGACGCACACCATCCGAGTCTCGTTCTAATTGAACAATAACGTCAATGGCGCTATTGATCTGATCTCGAATCGTATCAACTGGAAGTTTAAGGTCCGACATACTGGCGAGCGTCTCCAGGCGCCCCATTGCATCACGCGTAGAATTCGCGTGAACAGTGGTTAGCGATCCCTCGTGCCCTGTGTTCATGGCTTGGAGCATGTCCATCGTCTCGCCACCACGAACCTCACCGACAACGATTCGGTCTGGCCTCATACGCAGGGAGTTGCGTACAAGATCACGAATAGTAACCTGCCCCTTACCCTCTGAGTTCGCTGGACGCGCTTCTAAGCGCACCACATGGCTCTGCTGGAGCGAGAGTTCAGCAGAATCCTCAATCGTAATAATACGTTCATGATCCGGAATAAGACCCGAAAGTGCGTTGAGGAAGGTTGTCTTACCTGTGCCCGTACCTCCTGAGACGAGGATGTTGAACCGAGCACGCACCATTGCCCCCAGTAATTCGGCTGCCTCCAGAGGTAACGACGCCTTAGCCACAAGATCGTGCATTCGGAATGGCCTGGGGAAGCGGCGGATTGTCATCGTCGGACCATCGAGAGCCAACGGCGGGATAATAACATTAACGCGCTCTCCTCCAATGAGTCGAGCGTCGACCATAGGACTGGACTCATCCACTCGACGATTAACCGTGGATACAATTCTATCGATGGTCTGATAAAGCTCGTCCTCCGACGTGAAAGCTGAAGGGATCCGCTCGATCCTGCCGTTCCTTTCGACAAATAGATCATGAACGCCGTTAACCATGATCTCAGTGATGCTCTGATCCGCAATAAGAGGCTCCAGCACTCCCAGACCGACCGTGTCGTCAACGATCCTCTGAATGAGCCTCGCACGGCTACGGGTGGACATAACCGGTCCCTCAAACGAGAGAATACGAGCGAGTACGCGCTCCAGACGAGCGCGCTTCTGCGGCATGTCAAGCGCAGACACCTCCTCGATGTTGATCTCATCTAAGAGCCGCGCACGAAACCGTTTGATGAGCTCGCTATTCTCATCCTTCGCCACTTCTGGCAGCATCCGATCTCTCAGTGCCATGCCGCCTCCCCTCGAAGGCGGAAGGTAGCGGTATCACTGATGGTGACGTGACTAACCTCCATGTATCCAGGAATGCCGATCGGCATCTGAGCCGAAACTCTTACGCAACCACGCCCACATGATCCGATCGAATCCAAGTCGATCCAACTTGGCAGAGACGAGTGAACAGCGCGGTTCACTGAGTCGCCTCGTTCCGCAGCCCGAGCTCCGTCACGGGCCGCGTCACGGATCTGTGAGGCGGCCACCACTGCAGTAATTCCCTGCATGAGAACCAGAACAACCACAACGACGATGGGAGCAAATGCAGCCATCTCAACTGCGGCCTGCCCGTGCGCCGATCGCCTACGGAACCGATGAATAACTACCCGGAAGAACATGTCCATGACGAATCACCTTTCCCAGTCGACCCTGGCCGTTGCACTCGCCGGCCCCAGCCCGGGCATGAGGCCTGGGGGGTCGATACTGACACGAACCTCGTTCGAACCGGTCCACGTCACGGTCGTCCTTGGCGCCCAAGAACTCGGCATACGTTCGGTGACGGCATGCACGACCTGACTGTGTGACATTCCTACGCCAAAATTGCGCGCAGCCTCCTGGGCCGCATTATGGGCGACGAAAGAACTCCCACCCAGAAGCAGCAGTTCAAGGCACAGGAAGAAGAGTCCCATCGCAACGACGAAGCCACCGGCAAACTCAACAGCCGTCTGTCCCTGCTCGTTTGAGCCGCCGGTCTCCCGTTTCCAAGAGAGAGCACGCCGGGATCGTCGCTCTCCACTAGCAGGTTGACGTGGTTGCTGCATCTGGGTCTCGGGCACTTCGGAAGCGGCCCGTCGCGGAGGAAGCGAAGGCGGTAGAGGTGCCGACACAGGTGACGCCGGTAGTGGAGCAACTTCATCACTAGGCGCCGGTGCCGGAACCTGTCGGCGTGCTACAGCCGGTTCCTGAGGTGTTATCACGGCCTCGTAACTTTGCGATCTGGCCGGAGACGTTGGATGTGGCGCGGGCGTTGGCTCCGATATCGGGCGAGCAGCGGGCGCCGGTGCCGGAACTGCGCGGGCTGACGACTGAGGTCTATTCTCGTGCGGATTCGGGAACGCAGGTAGCGATTGCATTCGACGCGCAGGGGGGTTGGAGGGACGTCGATAAGACTGAGTAGAACCAACTTCCTGCCTTCCTTCAGTCACTGACCGCTCTGAATCGCCAAGTCGAATCAGTTCCGCGATCGATCGACCGATAGCCGTCAGGGGAGAGAGATCCAGCTCCAGAAGAGAACCCGTATTAACTGCGGCCTCGATACGTTGACCGTTTTCCGGGAGTACACCTAATATCGGACTGTCGACGAGCTTGGCCGCCCCAGCCGGTTGAATCTCATTATGCCGCGATGTCCGGTTGAGGACGATACGTATCGGCGTATTCTGGCCCAGACTCAAACGGTCCATCGTCTCCTTCAGACGGCGGACCGCCCTCAGTGACGGGACTTCAGGAGTTGCAACAATAATGATTACGTCAGCAAGATCAAGTGCCGCTGCCGTTGCATCATCAAGATGAGAGCCGCAGTCGACAATAATATGTCTGTACTGGTAACGCATCGCTTGAAGAATCTGTCGCGTCGCGCCCTCCGTCATTTCTTCACCCAGTTCGCCGTGCTCGGGAGCCGGCAAGAGTTCGATACCCGACCGCACCGGATAGGCTACTTCCGACAGCTCCCTACCTCCGACTTCCGCGGCCACCGCAACAAGATCCGCCACGGAGTGACGCACACGTATCCCGCAGTAGGAGGCCAGGTCGCCGTTGCGCACATCGAGGTCGAGTAACGCCGTATGACCCCGCGAAGCCGCGGCCTTGGCCGCACTCATTGCGATCATCGACGTTCCGACGCCACCTTTCGAGCCAATCACGGCAGCCATTCGCCCAACGGTACGGTTGAGTGACTCCCGCTCGCTCAGGATCTGTCCACTAGCAGCACGGGCCCAGGCCGATAGAGATCGTAGCCGTTCTGCGTAGCGTTCCACAGATGGCGGCAAAGGGAGGACAGCACGAGCTCCGGAATCGATTGCACGAAGCACGGCCTCGCTATCAGTTCTGGGCGATAGCAGACATACGGGGATGAGCGGTTCTAAAGCAGCTATCTCGCGCATGACGGCAAGTCCTTGCCCGCCCTCGACCGCTTCGTCTACGAGGACGATATCGACATCCTGACGCTGAAGTTCGAGGCGAGCCTGTGCGGCGGATGCCAGGACCATCGGATCATTGAATCCATCCAGTTCGGACAAAACTGCCGACACAGCGGCGGAAGAATCCATATCCGAACTGACAAGGAGAGTCCTATTCATCGCTGACCGGCTCCTTCCTGGCCGTTCTTTGGCGGTGTGGCAGACTGCTGCTCACCAGAAGCGCCATCGCTACCCGCGGCCTGTTGCGCATTACTGTTAGGACCTTTGTAGGTCTTTTGCTCCTGGGACAGTGCGCCGGAATCACCAGTCCCGCGCAGTGAAATTCGCACTTCTTTAGCGAATGCCTCAGCATAGGTCACTCTCAGGGTTTGCTCAGGAGTTAACGAGAATGTCATGGGGACTTGTTTTCCCTCTGAATAGTCCCCGGACGCACCTTCGCCTCGCGTAGCCTGAATTTCCCCAACATCTGTGACAAGAGCATTCTCTACAACAATCTCCGCCACGCGATCCTCATTGTCGGTGCCTTCTTTGCTTTCGGTGGCAGCCACTATATCTACGTGATCCCCTGGAGAAACATGTCCGGCAACTCCCGTTTCAGCGTCAACCTTGATGGAAATTTCGCGATTTCCTTCCTTCAGTCCCGGCTGTTCAATCAGCATACCTTCCTGAATGACAGAACCCGCAGTAAAAGTTCCACCGCTAACCAACCCCTCTATCTGCCCAAACGATGAAACTGCTTTCGAAGGGGCCCACCGTTTGGGTAGTTCAACAAGTTCGACATCCTTCTCCTCAATCTTATGCATGGGCTTAATGTCTGTGGTAAGCTGGAGAACCTTCGTCATTGGGCCAACCTGTGAAGACACCGAGTTCACATACGCAGCAACACCAACGAAGGTCAACGCCGCTCCGAGCAGAGTTACGAGAAGTAAGAGAACTCCTCGTCGCTGTCGTGGGTTCATGATGCAATCCTCTCAGACGTCACGTTCGAAGAGTCGAGTACCGACACGGATAGATTTGAAGTTCCACAGAAGGGGCAACCACTGACAGGAATAGTTCTACCGCATCCACTACACGCCACTATTCGGGTGCCGTTCAGCGTCGCGCCGACCAAGGTGCGCAGGTCCTCAATATGCGACACTTCAATCCACCGCCGCGCTCCATACGGCGATGCCCTTCGAGGACGCAGGACAATAGTGGGATTTCCTCCGGTCAGCGTCACCTTCAACGATCCTTGATCCTGGGAAGAGGCCCAACAGACCTCCTTCGACGCGCTGGTGTCCCAGGTTATTCTTGAAGCAGTTCGAACTATTCCCGACTCGAGATCGACATCGAACGACGCTCTCGGAAGAAAGCTGCGTAAATGCTGTCCTATGCCCGGACGAGGTTGAGCAAGACCAGCCACCGAGGACAAGGCAACATGCGTGTGGACACGAGAACGCACGACATCCGCTACACGCTGCGCCATTCCGAAGGAAGAGCGGGGGAGCATAGTCATTGCGCGTAACGCAAGGGCCCTGCTGGTAACCGGGCCACCGAGTATCACCGACGCGAGGTCATCGCGCGCCAGGACCTCCCTAGTTGTCAGCGACGGGCGGGCATCATCATCGTGAGATGCTACAAGGAGAGCATCGCCCTCGAAACTTGACACAGCGTTGACCGCATCGTCCAGTGAAGAGATTGTGTGAACATACATCGGAGCGGGATCTCCAGCCTCCACAGAGCAGACAAAGATCATCAACCCTCTCCTTCCTGCGCAAACACAAGGCGTCTTCGATGGTATGAACGTGACGTTCGACACGTATGCTGCTCCCTTCGGGAGCACGATACGTCAACTGTAACCTAATCGTGATGTCGCCGAGCCCCGTTCGACCGAGAGGATCGACACCTTGACGCATCACCTACGTTCTCGTTAATCGCCAAAGCTCTCGACCGACGAGTGCCCCCAAGACGATCGCACTTCACCGACATCCATCTCGTTGTCCACTTCGAGATTAGTAGCGGTGACCATCACCGATTCTGCCTCCGCGGTCCAACCAGCGACGGCCACCCCGAGCTGTCGTTGCCGACCCGATCATGAGCGCAGGCACCAACAACCCCAAAACAAGTCCAGACAAGCCTTGCAGCATCGGAGTATCCACCGGGATTCCGAGAAATACGTAGGTCACGACAATTCCCATCGGAACGAGAGCTACGTAAGCAACAAGGTGAGCTATTTTCATGCCTCGATCTGAGTTCTTGACAAATCTTCCAAGCATGAGCAGTCCACATCTACCTGTAAGAAACCCCCATGCGCCTTCAAGCAGGACACGGTTAGGCACACCCAGGAACGGCGCAACCCAGAGCTTCCCCGAACGCGGTATAGGGCCATACGGCAGGACCAGAACTCCGAAAATCCCAATCATGGTTACTACAACGACATTCACTACTGAAATATAGGCACTTCGCTCCATTGCGCCCTGCGTCTCCTTGTTATGGCGGTCAGAATCACCCACACCGTCAGCTCATCAGGATGAGACCGTCAGACTTTTTTCCACCGAGTCCCGGATGGAGGAGTCGAGCTGACCAACAACGTTGTATTGCACCGCCGAGACTCGGGACCCATTACTCACGACCCAAAGACAACCTTCGTCGCCGCCGCTTCCTGAAACGAAGTCGGTTCGTACAGCCTCCTTTGCTCCTTGAACACTAATCTGCGACCGAGAACGCATCTTGTATCCAGACAACGTTCCACCTGCATGATCCACTTCAATCTGTGCAATAGCATCCTTGACGCTCTTCTGTGGCATCTCCGGTGCAACCAATATCCTGGCTTGAACCACTGAGTCATCGATTTTCGCCCACCCCGATGTCCAGCGTTTGGAATCTTTAATACCATGTGTATCGACCCAACCTAGCGGTGCGACAAGCGAGACTCCTCCTGCCCGTACTGGGACCATGCCACCAGGAGCATAAGACGCCATCGGCTGATTACCTCCTCCAGTTGCGACACCACTAGGCTGCACGGAGGGATCGAGGGTAATTTTCTTACCCACATCGGATCGTTGTTGGTCAACGATATCAGGACCTGCAAAATTAATCAGGGCACAACGCTCTTTCACCTGAACGGCCCAGAAAGTACCTTTGCCTCCGAGGGGCCAATCCGTACTGTAGTCCTGACGGATAACAATCATTCCGCTGCCGCTCACCGCGGTTCGTTCACCGAGCACTTGAAATCCTCTTGTCGCCGCACGAGCAGCAGACATCGCCAAGCTCAAAGCGCCATAGACGTCTTCTGCCTGAAGGAGAGGGGCCGCTAGGAGCCTATTCTTCTTATTAGGACTCTCCCACGCCCCAACCCACATATCGGAATCGGACTTCGTTTTTTTCCAGCCAGAGGGTACCACGGCATGAAGGCCGTCGACCTCAATATCATCCCAGCCAGATTTACCACCCACCTGGGAACATCCAACTAAGACTGAAAGGGCACTTGCAGAACACCCTAGGACCATAGTACGCCGCGTAACGTTGTTCATCACGCCCCCTTGGGAACGAGAGTTAGAGATTTTTCCATCCCGTTTCTCATTCCGTCATCAATCGACTCGCCAAACAATGTTGCTACAACTAGGTGTCCCTGTTTATCGGCGGTCAGCCAGCTCACCCCCGAAGCCTTCTGACCATCTCCCCAAGTGAATGTTATTCTATCAATAGCAGTGACATCATCTTGTTCCCAGCTGATCACGTCGACCGGCGCATAGTTCTGGATAATCAGGGCGTTAGTGTCATTCACCTGCCTACGGGCGGTTTCCCCACTAGGTGCATCGTTGATGCTGCCCACAATTAAACGCTGTTCAACAGTTCCACTGCCATCATTGCTGCCGTGATCGTATTTTGTTGTATAGAATCCCCAGTTCGTGACTCCTTCAGGGCCTGAGAACGACGCAGGTATCCGAAAACTAAGCGGGTCTGACTGAGCCTCCTTCCACTGTGCCGGATCTTGCGTTGGATCGGGCATCGGCGATGGCGGCTGACTCACTTTTGAAATAGGAGACAAAGATCCTGAGGCCACCCCAGTCTTCGGCCTGCTGCAGGCAGCGAGCACAGACGCAGCCAAAACAATCTGGGCACGCAGTAGAACTTCGCGTCGATCCATTTTCATAACTAGTTCACCGTGATTGAATCGATAATCTTCTGCACTGACTTCAACGACTCTGGTTTGGAGGCATCTGCCATTACATATACGCCGTAGGTGTAGTTCTGAGGACCTTCGAAAATTACGGCGGTACAGGCAATCGATATCGAAGGCGCCTTGTCGTCCAGTTGCCATGGTGACTGCGCCTGCTGGGTCCAGTCCAAACGGTGAGCGTTGCTCCCTCCTGAAACCGAGACATCTTTGGATTCGACAACGGCTCCACCTTGCTTGAAGGCTTCCTGTTCTTCACCGACCAGCGCACTCGCTGATTTATCCGACAGATGATAGTTGTCCACCATCACGGTATACGGCGCCGCATCGTCGTCAAGATCGTATCGTATAGTTTGCCCGCCGCCCTTATAGTTTCTTACATCCGACGTACGAACAGCTGACGAGATGTTGATGGTCACACCCGGAGCCGACTCTGCAATCAGAACACCGCTATTGCTTCCGGATGTATCGCTCTTGCCCACCGTAGCGGACGTCGCAGAGGTGGAGCCGGCATGGGAAGACCCGCTGCTGGAGGCTGCACCGCCGACCCTGCCACACGACGCCAACAGAAGGCATGCCATGACGGCTACAACATTCCGGATGCTACCGAAATAGATCCCACGTTTATGGCCGAGCATCAATGAACATCCTTGTTCTGGTATGACCGAACCCCGTCCGCCCCAGGTCTTCCCAGCTCCTCTACATTCACAGTTTTACTGCGTTCCGATGTCTCAAAATTCTGGGCAAAAGGTCCCCAGTCCTTGTTTTCTCGCTCATCTTTTCTCACTTCCTGCTGCACTCTGTGCACCTTCGCCTTGTCGTGTAGAAGATTGTCGAACTTATTATCCGAGGGCCTGTCAGGATTGAGGCTCGATTGGGGGACGATCAACGCCCCATTGGACCAGGATGATCGGACGTATTCCTCTGCGACCTTTCGTTCCTCAGGACTTAAGGAGTCAACGTCGAGGGTCGAAGTGACGGTCGACCGGACGATGGGCTTATCCCCGTCTGTCTTCACCGACGCCTCGTGACCCATGGCCTTAATTTTAGCCTCTGCCTCCGCAGAGGCTCGACCTTCCTTAGATCCGATGAAAGTAATGGTTTTGAGATTACCATTCTCGTCGGTAGTAAAGTTATATGTGCCAGTGTACTTACCGTAGGCCTCAGCGTTGGCGGAACCAGATAACCCAAAGGTAGCATCACCTTTAGGATTCTTTTTTTCAACATCGACTGAGGCGTCCACTTCCACTTTAGCTTGCGCCTCTCCCGAGTACTGGAAGGTATGTGAGAACGTCTTATTCTCACCATCCTTCTTGCGGTTGTCCTTTATCTCCTCTTTCCTATAGAGAACATTTCCTTTGATGTCAGCCTTCGCCTCTGCATTCGCTTTGGTCGTAACTTTGGCTTCACCCTTGACATCCTTGGATGCACTATAACCTGCGTTCGCCCCGGCGCCTGCATTCACCGCCAGCTCGGCTTGCCAGACGTCCACGTCAAGGTCGGGTCGATCGCTAATATCTTTGTGCTTTAACCCTCGCGCAAACGCAAGGTACCTCTGCTGCTCTTCGATGTTCTGAGCGTTCTGGGCATCCCAGGATGCACATTCGCGTGATGCCGACGGTCCATCACAGAACCAACCTCTCTTCTGACCATGAGTGACTTTAAGTGCGGCCGAAGCGTCAACATTGACACTTACACTGGAAGCGTTGTTGTTCTGTTTTACTTCGGTACCGAATCCGCCGGTGAGCGATACTTGTTGACGATTCTCCAAAGTTCGCAGTTTTTGTCCATTAATATAGGAGGTCTCGTTATAGATTGAGGCATCCGTTGCCTCAAGCGAGGCATATCCAACCTTCCCGTCGACTCTTACGGCGGCACCAGTTGAGCGACCTTCTTCGTGCGCATCCTTCACGATGGTAGACTCATCAACCTTATATGGATCTGACTGGTTGGAGCCAGCACCGCAGACGTCACCTTCATTTCCAAAAACCTTGGAAATGGACGTAGCAATTCCACAAGCAAGACGTTGCCCGATGGGTGTAGCGTAGGCTAATAGTGCCAGCACCACTACCACGACGACCACGATCACACCAGCGTAGGCTGCCGAGCTCTGGCCACGTTCTCGAATCGACCGGGATGATGAATGCATGCCAGTCCCTTCTACTAAAACACAAACAATCCTGCTGCGGCAGATTCTCCTTCACCAGTCAAGCATCCAGCCAGGGGCGATCGCCCTTCATGGTGCCCCCTACTGGCATAGCCCTCGCAGGGCGCCTTCGCTGCGGTGTGCTCGTGTCTGCACAGGAAATGGGCGATTCGGGACGGGATGCGCCCCTCGCATCGAGGTGCGCCAGGGTACCGCCATCACACACGTACTCGATCTCGGCATCACCCCCATCGCACATCGACGTGGCGGTTGGCGGCCTTGCCTGCCTCGTTGACACTGCCGTCCGCGTTGGTCTCGGAGGCCACTGGCTCGCTCTCCCCCTTGCCAGAGGACTGGACGTTCAGGGAGGGGACCTTGGAGGTCAGGTAGTCGGCAACGGCCTTGGCTCGCTGCTCGGAGAGCGTCTGGTTGTAAGCGTCGTCGGCGACGGAATCCGTGTGCCCCACCACGGTGACCGTGGCGGGCGGCTTACCGTTCCAGCGGTTGACGATCTCGTCGAGCACCTGCTTGGCGCGGTCGGTCAAGGCCGTGGAGTCGACGTCGAAGGTGACGTCTCCGGACAGTGAGGCCACCGTGGTCTGGCCGTCCGAGGAATAGGTGACCGCGCTGTCCGAGCTGCTCGAACGCGACACCGGCGTGACGACGCGATCCACGGTCTGAGCCACCCGGGGGTTGCCCGGCCCGGCGCTCTCCGGTTGCTTGGTGATCGTCGTCGGATCGGCTGTAGCGCTGTTGTTCGCAGCCGCCAACGGGTGTCCCGCTTGCGGTGCTGCGGGTAAGGCAGCAGCCTCGGCGGACATCGACCACGATGTTGCCCACACGACGGCGACCGCGGCGGCAAGCACCCCGGACCGGGACCGAGACGTGGCGCCCCTTGCCCATCCCCCATTCATCTGCCGTCTCATCGGGTCACCGCCACGTTGCTGAAGGTCCCCCCATTCGGGATGGTGATGGTGACGTTCTTCGCCTCGGCCGGCACACCGGTGAAGGTCGCCTGAAGCGCGATCGTCTGACCGGGTTTGATGTACTCCGTGAGGTCGCTGGAGCACAGGCAGCCGCCCTGGGAGTCGTAGGAGACGCGGTAGATGCTTGAGGAGGACGGTTCAATGAGAGTCAGACCGTCAGCGTTGTTCGTACTCCCTCCCGGGCTCGCCTTTCCACTGGGCTGAGGCACCGAGTCGTCTCCGTCGGAGAATGAGTCGTAGATCCACATATCGTTCTTCTTGTCATTATTCGTCACGGAGAACATGACGGTGATCGTGGTTCCCGCACCGGACACGGAGTTCAGGGAGACAGTCCCGGGTTTACTGTCAACGGTCGTGGGATGGGACTCAATGGCCGCACCATGCCCACCACCCCCGGCCTGCGCCGATTTCGACGCGGACGCCGACGCACCCTCCCCGTTCGCCCCCGAACCTCCCGGCAGTTGGCAGGACGCCAGGGTTGCCGCCACACCAATGGCGCTCACGGCAGCCAGGATTCGCTTAGAAGTAGTCATCATCATGGAACCTCCGTTGCTCTCGATCAGGCCACGTTGACCTGAGGAATACCGAGACTCTATGCAGCACCCATCATTCGGGAAATGGGGAGACTCCCACGGGGAAAATACGTGCAGTACCCGGTGCTCTACGGTGACCCCAGGGGACTCACATACTCCGCATACAGCGATGGGGAGTACCCGGGAAGCGATGGGGAGTACCCGGGGAGCCCCTCTTGCTGGGATGATTACGTTATGATTACTCTCGGTCGTTGAGAAATTTCAGCGGACCCATGAAGGAGTTCTTGTGTTTCCCGTATCGTCTGGTTCTTCGTGTGTTCCTTCGGCGCCGTCTCGTCGGTCTTTTGTGGCGCTCTCGGCCCTGGCGGGACTCGGGTTGCCGGTGCTGGCGGGTTGTGACCTGCCGGGAGCATCGAAGGACAAGGGTGGATCAGCCTCTCGGTCGGGCTCCACAGCCTCAGCTAAGGGTTCTGCCTCGGTCAGCGCTCCGGCTAAGGCGGGGAGCACTGAGTGGCAGAAGCTCGACGGTCACGTCATGGGCCACAAGGTGAGTGTGGAGGTCTCCCCCGTCGTCCGCCAGGACGACAAGACCTCGTACATCGCCGTGAAGCTCACCCGCGCGTCCGACGACGCCTCCATCGACGCCGTCAACGCCCATGCCTCCACCTCCAGGGACGACAAGCTCAACATCTCCAACTACCTGGGCGTACCGTCAATCTCCCGCCCTGCTACCGGAGCCTCCTTGGTCAAGCTTCTTGACACCGCCTCGGGGCGCGTGTGGAGCGCCACCGACGGCAGCGGACTGTTCCTCGAGCTCGCCCCCGGCGAGGACATGACCTCCTACCTGTCCTTCGGCAAGGTCGACACCGACACCGTCACCGTCATGGTCCCCATGGCCGGCTTCACCACCGTCTCCGTCCTGGACGCCAACGACGCCAAGAAAGCCAAGATCGACCTGTCCATCGCCCAGGCAGCGCTCAAGCAGTCCTCCCACATCGTCCCCGAGCTCGCCGACCCCGTCGCCATCGAGCGCTACACACGGGCCCTGGACGACTCCACCAGCACCCACGCCGGCGGCAAGGACATCACCGTCACCCTCGCATCAGACGTCACCTTCGCCTCCGACTCCGCCGACCTCGCCCCCGGAGCCCAGGCCCAGCTCCAGACAGTCGCCACCCAGCTGAACCAGCACCCCGACGGCGGAACACTCACCATTGTGGGCCACACCGACGACATCCAGGACGACGCCTACAACCAAACCCTGTCCGAGAAACGAGCCAACGCCGTCAAGACCCGCCTCGAACAGCTCACCAGCCTCGACAAGTGGGAGACCAGCGTGTCCGGCAAAGGCGAGAGCCAGCCCAAGATCAAGGACACCACCGACCAGGCCCGCGCCGCCAACCGACGCGTCGAGATCACCCTGACCCCCACCGGCGGCACCACCCCCAAGAACACCCCCACCCCCAACAGCAGCAGCACCGCCACCCCCACCAGCAGCGGTGGTGGCGGTAAGCTGCCCGACCCGAAGGGCCCCGTCGCCAAAGGCTCTGAGGGCGTCACCCTCACCACCAAGAGCGGTGACACCAGCGGAGAGGTCACCATCACCCTCGACCACGTCACCCGCAAAGGCGGCTACCTCCTAGGCACCGTCACCTGCACCGTCAAGAACGGCTCCACCGGCGCACCACTGCACCCCCTGCTCGACGACCCCGAAACCGCCCTGACCAACCAACGCTCCGAATCCGGCGCCCTGTCAACCTTCTACGCCAGCGACGGCCTGACCCTCCTGAGCAACGGCGAACGCATCTTCCCCGCCGACTACAACGACGCCGACGTCGACCACCACCTCCCCCTGACCGAGCTCAACCTCAGCGACCACCTCAAGACCGGCACCACCACCATCTGCATCGTCTGGCCCGACCCCGGCGGCAACACCATCACCCTCGACCACCCCGAGGGCAAGTACTCAACCCCCAACACCGCCTACCGCCTCACCGACATCCCCATCAAGAACAGCTGAAGAAGCAAAGGAGGCGAGGTTGTCCACGAACTGGAGACCGCACCTCAGCGGAGCGCACACAACAGAGAGGATGCTATGCGACGTCGAGATTTTACGGACAACCGGAACTTGCGATCATCAGCCTGACGGGTCCCAGGATCACGGAAGAGCCTTTGAAGACGTTTGCATCCGGAATCGAGGTTAACCATGATTGGCACTCACAGCACACCACAAAAACGAAGTCCATATCCCGCCCTATTGCTGACCTGGACACTAAGTGCCGGATACTTCCTCTTGTCGTGCCTGGGCCTTTCGGCCCTACACGACTCCATCATCAGTTCCATAGGAGTGAGCGGTGCCGGCATTCTCGCACTTATGGTACCTTCGAGCACTGCGCTCTTCAGCACCTTCCTCATCCCTCGTTGGTGGGTCAAGAGATTCATGACATGCTGCGCATTTTCTTTCCTCGTCCCGTCACTTCTGTGCATCGGATCGACTTTCATGATCCCCTACGGAATCCCCAACCGCGAACTATATGTTTCCGAAGTCATATCGCTCGGACTCCTGACCTCATTGTTCGGAACTACTATAGGATGGATCATTCGACGTCGAAAATGACACCAGGCTAACTCAATCGAGTTCCACTGTACTGCAAATTCCGCGAGGTAGCCGGTTCCGATACTGAAGCCCATCCAGGCCTCCTTCAAGGCGGAGAGGTCGTCCCCGTCCTTGCGAGAGGGAGAGACAAGGACGGGGACAACCGGCTTCTCCCCTCCCCCATCCGGTGCGCCACCGACACCTTCACCGTAGTCAGCGCGGCACCCCACGGACCATGGGCAGATGCCCCCGTGGAGGCCTCGTGCAGCCCCAGACAGCCCGTTACCTTGTTGGTGGTCCCGGGTCGTCCGGGGCTGGGCCAGCTGCTGTGGGCATGATGTCTTGCCCCTGTCCTTAGATGATCCGGGGGGTGTTGTCACCCGCAGCAGCCGGGCACTGGTGACCGCTGATAAGGGGAACGACCCATCGAGTGTGAGGTCTTTCGTAACGTGGGTGCGGAACCGGTCGTCCACCGGCTGGCCCCACACCCATGCAGCGAGAGGCGGCACGAAGATGAATACCGAGGACATCGAGGTCTTCATCGGCATCGACGTCGGTAAGAGCGAGCACTGGGCTACGGCCCTGAGCCGGGAAGGGCGGAAGGTCTTCGACAAGGCCCTGCCCAACGACGAGGAGCGCCTGCGTGCTCTCTACAAGAAGCTGGCCGATCACGGACACCTGCTGGTGGTAGTAGACCAGCCCGCCACCATCGGGGCCCTGGCCGTGGCAGTGGCTCAGGACATGGGCATCACCGTGGGCTATCTGCCCGGACTGTCGATGCGGCGCATCGCCGACCTGACACCGGGCAGCGCCAAGACCGACGCCAAGGACGCGGCCGTCATCGCCGGCGCGGCCAGGAGCATGCCCCACACCCTGAGAGCCATCAACGCCTCGGACGAGGACGCGGCCGCCTTGTCGATGCTCACGGGATTCGACCTGGACCTGGCCCGCCAGGTCAACCAGAGCGCTAACCGGATCCGGGGCCTGTACACCCAGATCCACCCCACCCTCGAGCAGGTGCTGGGGCCCTGGCTGGAGCACGACGCCGTCCTGGAGGTCATCGCCGCCTGGCCCACCCCAGCCGACCTGAAGCGAGCGGGCAAGGCAAGGATCGACGCCAGGCTCAAGAAGCACGGGTGCAGGCGGCACGCCACCTGGGCCGGCCAGATCGTCTCGGCCTTGGAGCACCAGAGCGTGGTGGTCGCCGGCACCGACGCCGCCGCAGTGGTGCTTCCTCACCTGGCCAGGCAGCTCATCTCCCTGCACGCTCAGCGGGCCGATGCCGCCGCCCAGGTCGAGGCCCTAGTGGAGGCCCACCCTCTTTATGAGGTCCTGATCTCCATGCCCGGGATCGGGGTCAGGACCGCCGCCGTCTTCCTGGCCGAGACCCTGGGCAAGACCTTCGACACCGGCGCCCAGCTGGCCTCCTACGCCGGGCTCGCTCCCGTCACACGCCGCTCCGGCTCATCGATCCGTGGCGAGCACGTCTCCCACGGCGGCAACAAGAGGCTCAAGCGCGCCATGTTCCTGTCCGCCTTCGCCTCCCTGCGCTCCGACCCCGTCTCCCGGGCCTACTACCAGCGCAAACGAGACCAAGGCAAACGCCATAACCAGGCCGTCCTCGCCCTGGCCCACCGCCGCATCCTGACCCTGCACGCCATGATCCGAGATGGAGCCCTCTACGACCCACAACCAGCCACGAAACTACCCGCCGCCGCTTGACACACCACATAGGGGCACCCCCCCGACAGCACGAAAACCCCGCACACAGGCGAAGAACGGCGTCGGCCGCCTCCCGCATGAGGAGGCGGCCGACGCCGTCGTGAAGAAAAAGAGCCTCAGGCCTTGGTGACATCCATCGGGATGCCGGGGCCCATGGTGGTGGTCATGGTGGCCTTGAGGATGTAGCGGCCCTTCGAGGTCGAGGGCTTGAGGCGCAGGATCTCCTCCAGGGCGGCCTGGAAGTTCTCCGTCAGCTGCTCCTCGGTGAAGGAGGCCTTGCCGATGATGAAGTGGAGGTTGGAGGCGCGATCCACGCGGAACTCGATACGGCCGCCCTTGATGTCGGAGACGGCCTTGGCCACGTCCATCGTCACGGTGCCGGTGCGGGGGTTGGGCATGAGGCCACGGGGGCCCAGGACGCGGCCCAGGCGGCCGACCTTGCCCATGAGGTCCGGGGTGGCCACGGCGGCGTCGAAGTCCGTGTAGCCCTTGGCGACCTTCTCGATGAGCTCGTCGCCACCGACCTCGTCCGCGCCGGCGGCGAGGGCCTGCTCGGCGCGCTCACCCTGGGCGAAGACGACGACGCGGGCGGTCTTACCGGTACCGTGCGGCAGGGACACGGTGCCGCGGACCATCTGGTCCGCCTTGCGGGGGTCGACCCCCAGGCGGAAGACGACGTCCACGGTGGCGTCGAACTTGGTGATCGAGGTGGACTTGGCCAGGTGAACGGCCTCGGCCGGGGTGTAGAGGACTCCGGACTGGATCTTCTCAGCCGCGGCGCGGTAGGCCTTGGAGCGCTTGGTCATCTGCTTCTCCTTGCAGTCGTGGTGTTCGGGCCGCGCGAGGCCCTTCCACGGTTTCGTATGGGGATTGAGTTGAGAGAGCCGGTGAGCCGGCGAGTGCCTCAGGCCTCGACGGTGATGCCCATGGAGCGGGCGGTGCCGGCGATGATCTTGGCGGCGGCCTCGACGTCGTTGGCGTTGAGGTCGGGCATCTTGGACTCGGCGATCTCACGCACCTGAGCCTGGGTCAGGGAGGCCACCTTCACGGTGTGGGGGGTGGCGGAGCCCTTGGGGACGCCCGCGGCCTTCTTGATGAGCTCGGCGGCCGGCGGGGTCTTGGTGATGAAGGTGAAGGAGCGGTCCTCGTAGACGGTGATCTCCACGGGGATGACGTTGCCGCGCTGCGACTCGGTCGCCGCGTTGTACGCCTTGCAGAACTCCATGATGTTGACGCCGTGGGCACCCAGGGCGGGGCCGATCGGCGGAGCGGGGTTGGCCTGGCCGGCCTGGATCTGGAGCTTAATCAGCCCGGCGACCTTCTTCTTGGGGGCCATAGGAATGGGTCCTTCTTACTTGTCCGGATGTGCTGCACGCCTGCCGTGCAGCCGTGGGTGCATGCGCACACACAAGCGCTCATCGTAGCCCTCTGCCGGGCCGAGCAGGGCGCCCGGTGCGCGGTATCACAGGAGATCTGCCTGTGATTCACGGCTCCCGTGCCGTGGCCGCTGGGCGACCCAGGCGGTTGTGGCCCGACGACGCCTGCTTGCGTCGTCGGGCCACAACGGCTGACGGGGCCTGTCCTCAGGTCCGCCTCAGATCTTGGCGACCTGGGTGAAGGAGAGCTCGGCCGGAGTGTCGCGGCCGAACAGGGAGATGAGCACCTGGAGCTTCTGGGTCTCGGGGTGGATCTCGGCGATCGTCGCCGGCAAGGACTCGAAGGGGCCGTCGGTGACGATGACGGACTCGCCGACCTCGAAGGCGACCTCGAAGACCTGCCCACCCGTAGCGATCTGGGTGCCGGAGCCGGACTCGGGGGCCGTGGCCTCCGCGGCGGCGGCCTCCTTGGCGGCGAGCTCCTCGGGCGTGGGGCCGAGCTGGGCGACGGCCTCCTCGAAGGTCAGCGGCACCGGGTTGTAGCGGTCACCCACGAAGCCGGTCACCGCCGGGGTGTCCTTGATGGTGCGCCACACCTTGTCCGAGGTCTCCGGGTCATCCAGGTCCATGCGCACGAACACGTAGCCGGGGATGCGCACCCGGGAGACTTCCTTCTTCTTGTTGCCGTTCTTGATCTCGATGACCGTCTCCATGGGGACGGTGGCGTCGAAGATGTAGTCCTCGACCTCGAAGTTCTCGGCGCGGGCCATGATGTCGGCGGCCACGCGGCGCTCGTAGCCGGAGTAGGTGTGCAGCACGTACCACTGCCCCGGCAGGGCCGACATCTGGCGGCGGAACTCGGCCAGCGGGTCGACGACGGGCGCCTCCTCTACCGGCACAGCCGGCTCAGCGGCGTCGTCGACCTGCGCCTGGGCCGCCTCGTCGGTCGCATCGGCCTGGGCGGCCTCAACCGGCTCGACGGCGTCACCGGCCTCGTCGGTCGCGAGCGAGGTCAGGGCCTCGACGTCGTCGGGAGTGGTCTGCGAGGAGACATCCTCAGACATGGTGTACCTGCTTTCCAGTGGCGTGAGACGAGCGGATGCGACGGGCCGCGCGAGCAGCAGCGGCGTCGGGAGTAGACGTGGTCAGGGGCGCAACCGCGCATCCCCAATGAGGGTACGGCCGCAGAGGCCGGGAGGTCAGGCGAAGAGCCACATGACGGCCCGGTTGAAGGCGAAGTCCAGTACCCCGGTGAAGGCCATGATGGCGATGATGAAGACGACCACTACCGTGAAGTAGGTCCACAGCTCGTTCATGGTGGGCCAGACGACCTTACGCAGCTCGTCAATGACCTGGCGGATGAACAGGGCGATGCGCCCGAAGAAGCCGCGCTTGGTGGCCGACTTGCCTGTCGCAGCGCGTGCGCTCTCGCTCATGAATCTGGGTCCTCAGGGTCGACGGTCAGGTCAGTTCCCGCACAGCGGGGAGAAGACGAAACCGACGGGATCTCCCGACAGATCCGCCGTTCTCAGCAGGGCAGGCGGGACTCGAACCCACAACCGCCGGTTTTGGAGACCGGTGCGCTACCAATTGCGCCACTGCCCTTCAGCGGTGCTCTAGTCTGCCATACGAGGAAGCCTTTGCGGTAACCGCAGGCCGTGGGGTGCGCCACGCCGGGGCCGGCCGGGGTGCAGCGCCTTGCCACGTCCCCGGAGGAGCCCTGGAGGCGCCTAGGAGGTTCTCCGGCGTCGTCATCAGCGGATCAGACGTGTTTCAGACGCACGGATGTCGCTGGTCGTGGGACCATGGTCGGGTGACACCTGCACCCACGCACCGCGTTTCCGCCCGACTGTCCGCCATCGCCCCCTCCGCCACCCTGGCCGTCGACGCCAAGGCCAAGGCCCTCAAGGCCGCAGGCCGCCCCGTCATCGGCTTCGGCGCCGGAGAGCCCGACTTCCCCACCCCCGACTACATCGTTGAGGCCGCCGTCGCCGCCGCGAAGGACCCGGCCAACCACAAGTACTCCCCCGCCAAGGGACTGCCAGTCCTGCGCGAGGCCATCGCCGCCAAGACGCTGCGCGACTCCGGCTACGAGGTCTCCCCCGATGACATCCTGGTCACCAACGGCGGCAAGCAGGCCGTCTTCCAGGCCTTCGCCGCACTCGTCGACCCCGGCGACGAGGTCCTGCTGCCCGCGCCCTACTGGACCACCTACCCCGAGGCCGTCGCCCTCGCCGGAGGTACGACGGTCGAGGTCTTCGCCGGGGCCGACCAGGACTACAAGGTCAGCGTCGACCAGCTCGAGGCCGCCCGCACCGAGCGCACCAAGGTGCTGCTGCTGTGTTCGCCGTCCAACCCGACCGGCTCGGTCTACACGCCCGAGGAGCTCACCGCCATCGGCCAGTGGGCCCTGGAGCACGGGATCTGGGTCATCACCGATGAGATCTACGAGCACCTCCTCTACGACGGCGCCCAGAGCGCGCACGTCGTCAAGCTGGTTCCCGAGCTGGCTGAGCAGACGATCGTCCTCAACGGCGTGGCCAAGACCTACGCCATGACCGGATGGCGCGTGGGCTGGATGATCGCCCCCAGCGACGTCATCAAGGCGGCCACGAACTTCCAGTCGCACCTGACCTCCAACGTCGCCAACGTCTCGCAGCGCGCGGCGCTGGCAGCCGTCAGCGGCGACCTGGCCGCCGTCGAGCAGATGCGCACCGCCTTCGACCGGCGCCGGCGCACGATGGTGGAGATGCTCTCGCAGATCGAGGGACTGACCGTGCCCGTGCCCCGCGGCGCCTTCTACGCCTACCCCAGCATCGAGGGGCTCGTGGGGCGCACGCTGCGCGGCACCACGATCGACAGCTCGGCCACGCTGGCCGCGCTCATCCTCGAGCACGCCGAGGTCGCCATCGTTCCCGGTGAGGCATTCGGCCCCTCGGGCTTCGTGCGGCTGTCCTACGCGCTGGGCGACGACGACCTGGTCGAGGGAGTGGGCCGGGTCCAGAAGCTGCTGGCCGAGGTCGAGTAGCGCCTGAGGCTCCGCCTCCGCCATCGAGCCGGGCAGGTTTCGCGCCAGCCGACAGAGAGTCTGTCGGGCGCCGCGAAACCTGCCCGGCTCGGCGTTTGATACCAATGTGGTTGCGGACGGGCCTTCTGTATGCTTCAAAGACCTATCATCCGAATTGTGCCCGCCCACACTCCCGACGATGAACGTCGTGCCGCCGACCCCAGTACTGAGCCCGAGGTGCTGGAGTACCTCGCCAAGGCATTTCCCAATCTGCGACCGGTCGTCGCCGCCAATCCCGCTATCCCCGCAGTGCTGCGCGAGCATGTTCTCCAGATGGGCGCGAACGATCTCCCCAACGTCTCACCCGCGTCCCCCACCAGCGCCACGGACGCATCAGACACGAACCGTCCGAGGACCGCGGAAACCGCGTACCTGCCCACGGCATCAACCGCGGACTAAAGCAGCGTCTCGACGTACTCCGCGATCCCCGTCGAGACAGCTCCTCAGACGATGGCGCTGGAAGCCTCGTCGGCAGCGCCAGCAACGGCTTCAGCCCCAGGGACCACAGCACCACCCATGTCCGACAGCGCCCCAACAGTCTCGGCGGCACCGGCACCGTCCCTCGACCGTCCTGCGCCTCGTTCCAACTCTCATGCTGGGCTGATGACCGCACTGATTGTCGTTCTGATCCTCGTCGTCGCTGCGGCCGGAGTCTTCGGTGGCATGCTGCTGGCGAACCGTGGACGACAGTCCGATACGACATCCGCCCCGGCCGCTACTGCGGCCCCCTCCTCAAGCGCGGGTACTGCGGCAGAGCAGGCCGCACCTCCCACCGCCGGGCCGATACTCCCCAGCGGCCCCGCCCTTCCCACGTCCACAACGACGTACTCCTACCAGTACGTGGACACCCCGTCGAAGAACATCTCCTGCATCCTCTCCAACGAGGGAGTCGGTTGCTCGATCCTGGAGAGGAACTACGCCTCCTCCGGGATGCAGGACTGCCCCGATCGGGAGTTCTCCATCGTGGCGCTCGCCGGTCGCACCGAGGTCCGCTGCGGAGAGGAGTACCTGGGACAGTCCGGGGACACCTTCCACACGCTCGAGTACGGGGAGACCACGATGTTCTCCGACTACGCCTGCACCTCGCAGTCCAAGGGGATGACCTGCTGGAACACGATCACTGGACGAGGATTCACCATCTCCAGGAAGTCACTCATCCGCTTCTGACGGCCTCGAGCCGAGCATCCGGCGGGAGTGTCAGTGGGCGCCGCGGCGGGCCTGGATCTCGCGGCCCTGCGCCAGCCATGTCTCGGCCCGGGCCAGGCGGCCCTCGGCGTCGGGGCGCCACGGACCGCCGTCCTCGCGGCGGGCGCCGGCCACCAGGGACAGGACCACGCCGGCGCAGCGGGCACGCAGGGAGACCGGATCCACCTGCCGCTCGGCCATGCGGGTCCAGGTCTCCAGGATGGGGCGCAGCTTCGGGTAGGAGGCGGGCGCCAGGTGGTCCAGCACGCTGACGTGCCCCAGCAGGCAGGCCAGGTCGTCAACCCGGTAGCCGGGCCCCAGGGAGTCCACGTCGAGCAGGCTGGTGACGGACTCGCCCTCCATGAGGACATTGGCCTCGTAGAAGTCGCCGTGGACCGGGACCGGCCGACCGGCGTCGGAGGCGGCCATGAGCTGCTCGACCCCCTCTGCCACAGCCCGAGCGCGGGCGGCGTGCTCGGGCAGGACCGTGGCGGCGGCGTGCGCGTAGTGGCGGGCCCGCTCCGACCAGGCGGCGTGCGCCGGCAGCTGCATGGCGCTGGCCGGCAGGGCATCCAGCAGTGAGATGAGACCGTTGAAGACGCGTTCACTGCGCGAGACGCTCATGCCCTGGGACAGCAGACCGGACAGGGCCACTCCCCGACCGGTGGACAGCAGGACGAGCCCGTCGGGGTCCTCCCGCAGAACCTCGGGCGCGGGCACGCCTGAGGCCGTCAGCAGGCGGTGGCGCTGAGCGAAGGACGGGGCCTGGCTCGGGCGCAGGACCTTGGCGTAGGCGGTGGTCTCATCCGGGAAAGTGGCGCGCACGACCGCTCGACGCGTGGGCCGGTAGGCGACCATTGTGGCCTTGACCTGCGTGCCGATCCGGGCCGAGAGCAGCGAGGGCGTGCAGGCCACCACCAGGCCGGGAAGCTCGGGGTCGGCCGGGTGGCGCCACACATGGACCGCGGGGCCGTCCCCGCCGGTGGGGGCCACCCGGGTCAGTCCCGGTGCGTGCGGGTTGGACAGGCGAGCCGTCGTGGCGCACAGGTACTCGGTGGTGGAACGCCCGTTGGGCGCGACGACAACGGCCGTGTACCCCACCGACACCCCCGCTCCAGGGCGATGGTGGACTGAGTGGACCTCCCAGCTGGCCAGACGCTGGCCGGCCGGGGCGAGGGCGGCGGAGAGCACGGACGCGGCACGCGGCCCCGTCAGCAGGGCCACCTCCTCGGGCTCCTGGGACGCCGACGAGTGGTTCATAGCAGTTAGTCTGCCCCACCCACCTGATGGTTCGCCTCCAAAACGGCCCCTGGTGTTCGACAACAGCGGAAGCCCGTCCGTCCCCGCACGACGCGCTGGGTGGTCCAGATGGAGGACGTGCAGGGGCACAGATCTGTCACTCCAGGCGACTTTTAGGTCGAGTCGAGGCGGAGTGGCCAGGCGCCTCTCCACTATCTGCGCTGGTCCGCTCCCGCCTCTCCCCTCACAGGCTGTCGGAGCCTGCCGGAAAAGTCGCCAATCGTGACACTTCGGTGCCTCCCGCCTCGCGTGGGAGGGCTGCCGGTGGAGTGCGAACACGTGGAAGAATCCACCCATGCGAGACCTCGCCACCCTGCCCAAGGCGCACCTGCACCTGCACTTCACGGGGTCGATGCGCCTGGAGACCCTCATTGAGCTGGCCTCCAGCGCGCGCACGCGTCTGCCCTCGAACTTCCTGGACGGCGATCCGCTGCGCGTGCCCGCTGACCGGCGCGGCTGGTTCCGCTTTCAGCGCGCCTATGACACGGCCCGGGCCCTGGTGCGTACTGAGGAGGTCATGCGCCGCATCGTCCTGGAGGCCGCCCTGGATGACGCCGTCGAGGGCTCGCGCCGCTTGGAGATCCAGGTCGACCCGACCAGCTACGCCCCCTTCGTCGGAGGGATCACCCCGGCCCTGGAGATCATCCTCGACGCCGCCAAGCAGGCCACGACCCTGAGCGGGGTGGAGGTGGCGGTCATTGTGGCGGCCTCCCGGATGCGTCACCCGCTGGACGCCCGCACGCTCGCGCGCCTGGCGGTGCGCTACGCCGGAGACCAGCCGGGCGAGGTGATCGGCTTCGGCCTGTCCAACGATGAGCGCGCCGGGCAGACCTCCTCCTGGGAGCGGGCCTTCGCCATCGCCCGCCGGGGCGGCCTGGCCTCCATGCCGCACGGAGGCGAGCTCTTAGGGCCCGACCACCTGCGCGAGGTCGTCTCCGCGCTCGGCCCCACACGCCTGGGCCACGGGGTACGCGCCGGTGAGGACCCCGCGCTGCTGGACGCGATCGTCGCCTCTGGCATCAGCCTCGAGGTCTGCCCCGCCTCCAACGTGAGCCTGGGCGTCTATCACAGCCCCGACGACGTCCCTCTGCGCACGCTCATGAGCCACGGAGCGCAGATCGCCCTGAGCGCCGATGATCCCTTGCTCTTCCAGTCCCGCCTCGTCGACCAGTACGAGATCGCCCGGGCCCTGGGCTGCGACGACGCCGAGCTGGCCGAACTGGCCCGCGGCTCGATCCACGCCTGCTTGGCCTCCCCGACGGCCAAGCGGACCTGGCTGGCCGAGGTGGACGCCTGGCTGGCGGCACCCGACCAGGCTCCGGGAGCGCAGTCCGACGGCCCGGAGGCCGGCGACCTCGACCCTGACGCGCTCGCACGATAGGGGCTAGAACCGGCTGTGAGCACGCCCGGATAAGGATTCCGGGACGCAGGACCACGCCCCAGGATCAGGGGCCGTGCCAGCAACGCCCACTCCCCAGAGCCAGGGGGCGCCCACAACGGACCACATCTTCGCACGGCGAACCACGGGGCCGCCACGGCTTTGGACAGGCGGCCTAGAAGCCGACCTGGACGGGCTCGGGCACGAGTGTGACCCCGTAACGCTCACGCACTCCGGCCACCACCGCGTCGCGCAGGCGCGCCAGGTCGGCCCCAGTCGCACCGCCCCGGTTGGTCAAGGCCAGCACGTGCTTGGTGGAAAGCCCGGCCGGTGCGCCGGCCTCCACGGCGAAGCCCTTGCTGAAGCCGGCGTGGTCGATGAGCCAGGCGGCACTGGTCTTGACCAGCCCCTCGATGACGGGGGCGGCCTTGGTACCGAGCACCACCTGCGAGTGGTCGGTGACCGGGAAGCGCGGCGCGCCCTCGGGCAGCTGCTCGGCCTGCTCCGTGGTCAGGATCGGGTTGGTGAAGAAGGAGCCGGCCGACCAGGTGTCGTGGTCGGCACCGTCCAGCACCATCCCCTTGGAACGGCGCAGCTCAAGAACCGCCTCACGCAGCTCGCGCTCGGGCACGCGCTCACCCAGCTCGACTCCGAGTGCCCCGGCCAGCTGGGAGTAGGCGATCCGGGAGGACAGGGAGCCCTGCCGCACGGCGAAGGTGGCGTCGAGGACCACCCAGCGCCCGGTCGGCCCCCACAGGCGCCCGCCACCCACCTCCGTGTCGGTGAGGGACTGCTTGAGACGCGAGTCCCGGTAGGCCAGCCCCAGCTCGCCCAGGGCCAGCCAGACCACCCGGTTGCGCAGACGGTCCCAGGCGCGCACGCTGGCGATGAGCTCGGCGACCTCGGCGCCGTAGGCCCCGATGTTCTGCACGGGGGCGGCGCCCACCGTGCCGGGGATCCCGGACAGGGGTGCGAACCCGGCCCACTGGCTGGCGATGGCCTCGCGCACCAGGTCGTCCCAGGTGGTGCCGGCGGTGGCGGTGACCTCGACGCCGCCGCACACCGAATCCGAGACGAGTGAGACCTCGGCGCGGGCGTCCCGGATGACGAGACCGTCGAAGCCGGCGTCGGAGGCCAAGATGTTGGAGCCGCCGCCGATGACGAGGACGGGCGTTCCGGCGGCATCGGCCTCGCGGATCGCCTCGGTCAGCTCGCTCTGCGTGGTGGCCTCGACGTAGCTGCCCACCGGGCCGCCCACGCGGAGCGTGGTCAGCTCGGCCAGGCTGGTCGGCCGAGCGCCGGAGTCGGGCGTGTGCGCCAGGGCCTGGACGGGTTCGGGCCAGGCCGAGGGGTCGACGTCGGCACTCAGCGGGACGGTGCAGTCACCCTCCGCCAGGCGCGGATCGATCGACGGCTCGGTCGACGTCGCAGCCCGCGGTGCAGCTGACGGATCGATGGGGGCGCGGTCATCTGGGGTGGTGGTCAACGGAGGTCTCCGCTCTTCCTGATCGGTTCCTCGTGAGACAAGCAGGGCCCCGCTCACACCAGTAGTGTGCACGGAGCCCCGAGACGCGGACGGGCCGCTCGTCTCACTTCTTGTTGCGACGCTGGTGACGCGTCTTGCGAAGCAGCTTGCGGTGCTTCTTCTTGGCCATGCGCTTGCGGCGCTTCTTGATGACGGATCCCATGAGATCTCCTCGCAGTTCGCTTGTAGTGCCCGCAGACCCTCCCTGCGGGCCGAGGCAGGCCGGCGAGGGTTATGCCATGGGGCGGTTGGTCGGCGCGTGAGGCTCAGCGGCCGACCACGCAGGTGACCGCCTGAGTGTAGCGGCTCCTAGGACCCTGATGCCTCTGACGCGTCGTGGCCCCAGTCACCCAGACCTGCGGACAGGTAGTCGTGAACGGCGCGCTCGGGGACGCGGAAGGAGCGTCCGACCTGCATCGCAGGCAGATCGCCGGAGTGCACCATCCGGTAGACGGTCATCTTGGACACGCGCAGCATCGCCGCCACCTCAGCCACGGTGAGGAACGAGGGGGCGCCGGAGGCGCTGGGGGATGTGGGAAGGCCCGGTGCCATGAGCTTGAGGTCCGTTCGTCGCGGGTGGCCCCGTCGGGGCAGGAACACAGCCAATATATCTCCGCACCAGCCTTCGCACAGGGATTCTCGGGCACCATTCGCCACAGGCGTCGCATTTCACACTCGGTCACCAATCGTCGCTGCCGCAACCTCGCTGACCCACCCCTGATCCGGCCGTCAGAACAGCGAGTACCGGAGCCCGCTCACCGGCCCCACCCGAACACACCCGACCCACGACACCGGGAAACGTGACGAAGCCCCACCAGCGGGACCACAATGGCGACCGTGCCCCAGACAGACACCGCCCAGGAGCCGGAGCCCGGCCGCAGATCCCGCGGCGAGACCCCGACCGGGAAGCGCGGCGCCTCCCAGGCCGGCCGGCGACGTCAGGCCCACTGGCACGCCCCACTCGTGGGCGTCGTCGGCCATGCGTGGAAGCGCCACAAGAAGCACCCGAGCTCCGCAGAGGGAGCCGGCCCCCTCGAGGAGCCGCTGCCCCGCCCCCCACTACCAGGCACGGAGCCCACTGGGATTCGCCGTCTGCTCAGGCACATCGAGCCCCTCGGCCAGATCGCGAGGGCAGCCCGCTTCTACCCGGCCCGGCTGGCCGTCATCGTCTTCGCGGCCATCATCGTGGTGGTGACCGGCCTCCTCAGCCTCCCCATCGCCACGACCAGCGGGGAGCACGCCGACTTCCTCGACGCCCTGTTCACCGCCACCTCGGCCGTGTGCGTCACCGGCCTGAGCACGGTGGACACGGCGATCTACTGGTCCACCTTCGGACACGTCGTCATCATCCTGGCCGCGGCCGTGGGCGGTCTGGGAGTCATGACCCTGGCCTCCCTGCTGTCCCTGGCGGTGTCCCGGCACGTGGGACTGACTCAGCGGATGCTGGCGGCCTCGGAGAACCAGTCGCGCCTGGGTGAGGTGGGGCGGCTGCTGCGCGCCGTCATCTACACGGCCGCCGGCTGCGAGCTCCTCCTGACGCTCATGCTGCTGCCGCCCTTCCTCAGTCACGGCCTCGATGTGGGCCACGCCCTGTGGTACGCGGTCTTCATGGCGCTGTCGATCTTCAACAACGCCGGCTTCGTCATCATGCCCGAGGGCCTGGAGGCCTACTCCACCGACTGGTGGATCGGCCTGCCGATCATCCTGGGGACCTTCATGGGCGCCGTCGGCTTCCCCGTCATCCTGGACATCATGGGCCGACGCCGCCGCCCCCGCACGTGGAGCCTGCACACCAAGCTGACCCTGACGACCTACCTGGCCCTCACGGTCGCCTCGACCATCGCCATCGCCACCTTCGAGTGGAACAACCCACTCACCTACGGCTCCCTGCCCACGAGCGGGAAGATCATGACCGCGCTCGTCAACGGCGTCAACGCCCGCTCCTCGGGGCTGTCCACGATCCCGCCCGAGCACATGCACGAGGCGACCTGGTTCCTTCAGGACGCCCTCATGTTCGTCGGGGGCGGCTCGGCCTCGACGGCCGGCGGCATCAAGGTGACGACCTTCGCGGTCCTGCTGCTGGCGATCCTCGCCGAGGCCCGCGGTGACCAGGACATCGAGGCCTTCGGGCGGCGCATCACCCCCTCAACCGTGCGCCTGAGCGTGGCGGTGGCCTTCATCGGCTCCAGCATCATCGGGCTGGCCACACTCCTGCTGCTGCAGATGACCAACCTGTCCCTGGACCGGATCCTCTTCGAGGTCATCAGCGCCTTCGCGACCGTGGGCCTGTCCACGGGCATCACGCCCTCCCTGCCAGACGGGGCCAAGTACGTCATCGTGGCGCTCATGTTCGTCGGCCGCGTGGGCACCATGACGGCGGCCAGCGCCCTGGCGCTGCGCGAGCGGCGCCGTGTCATCCGGATGCCCGAGGCCAGCCCGATGATCGGCTGACCGGGGCGGCAACCCCACTGACGTCGGACGGCCCCTGTTTCCAGGAACCGGTGAACGCCGTCGGGAACTGTCTGGATCAGGCCCCTTCTGGAGCGAGCAGCTGCCTGAGAGTGGCGGCGGCACTCTCCACATCAGCACGGCCGGTGATGAGCTGCTCGACGATGAGGCCGAAGGAGACGCTCTGGATGAGGGAGGCCAGCTGATCGGGACTCAGACGGCAGGAGATCGTTCCCACCCTCTGCCCGTTGCGGCACAGGCGGATAAGACCGCCGTGGATGTCCCGGTAGCTCTCCTGGACCAGGACGCTCATCTCAGGATCACGGGTCAGCTCCCCCCAGGCATGGTAGGCCAGAGGCGCCCAGGAGCTCAGACCGACGTCGCCAGGAGCCTCATGGGCGTCATCCTGCCGGTCCGCCTCTGAGCCGGCTGCCGCGCCGTGCCGCTGATAGTTGAGCAGGGTCAGCGCCTCTATGAAGTCCCGTTCGAAGTCGAGCGGCTCCTCGGACTCGGCGATCCGCTTGATCCGCTCGACGAGCGGCCCCATGCGCCTGGTCAAGACCGCCCGAATGAGGGAGCGCTTGCCCTCGGGGAAGTAGCGGTAGACGGTCGACGACGACATTCCGGCCGCGGCGATGACCTCGTCCATGGAGGTGGCCTGGAAGCCGTTGCGCGCGAAGCACTCCTCGGCGGCCTGCAGGATCCGGTCGGTCTGACGCTCCCGGTAGGCGGCGGTCACTCGTGGCATACCCCCAGCATAGGTGACCCCAGACATCACAAATCGAAACGATCGTTGTTGACTAGGTGTCGCAGGAAGCCTAGACTCCCAAACGCAAACGAAAACGATAGTTTTGATATGGAGTTCGCGATGACACTCACAGCGACATCCACTCTCAAGCAGACCGAGCCAGCACAGGAGACGACACAGGAGGAGACTCCCGCGGCCGCGCAGCGGCCCAATCGACGTGCGGTCATGGTCAGCGCCGTCCTCACCCAGCTGATGATCGTCCTGGATCTGACGATCATCGCCATCGCTCTGCCGCACATGCAGGAGGACCTGAGAATGACCGTGTCCCAGAGCCCGTGGACGGTCACCGGCTACAGCCTGGCCTTCGGCGGCCTCGTGCTCTTCGGGGGAAGGCTCTGCGCCGTGGTCGGCATCCGCCGCTCCTACCAGGTCGGTCTGATCGGATTCGGGATCGCCAGCCTCGCAGCCGGGATGGCGACCTCCTTCCCAGTCCTGCTGGCGGCCCGCGTGGCCCAGGGCTGTTTCGGCGCCCTACTGGCCCCCACCTCGCAGTCACTGCTCAATGTCACCTTCACCGAGCGCACTGAGCGCGAGCGGGTCTTCGCGATCTTCGGCGCCACTGGCGGCCTGGGAGCGGCCGTCGGACTACTTGTCGGCGGGGCGCTGACCGACTGGTTCAGCTGGCGCTGGGCCCTCTACATCAACATTCTCCTGGCCGCCGCCTCCCTGCTCATCGGGCAGCGCAGCCTCCCGCCGGCCGACCAGCGCGACCGCGCCTCACGCATCACTGACGACCTGAGCGGCCTGGTCCTGGGATGCGGGGCCTGCTTCAGCGCCGTCTACGGGCTCGACCGGGCCCAGCAGACCTCCTGGACATCCACGTCCACCGTCAGCTGGCTTGCTCTCGGCGGCATCGCCGCGGTGCTGTTCGTGGTCCGCGAGCGCTTCGCGAGCCGCCCGGTGCTGCCCCTGTCGATGATGGCACTGCCCGTGCGGGCGGCCTCCTACGCCACGCAGTTCGTCGCCGGCGCCGCCCAGATGGGGGCGATCATCTACCTGACCTACTACATGCAGAACCACTTCGGCTACTCGCCCTTCAAGAGCGGGGTCGTCTTCCTCCCGATGGTCCTTGCGTTGATCGCCACCGCAATCCCGGCCGGGCGCATCATCGTGCCCAGGCTCGGGGCGCGCGGCACCCTGCCACTGGGGCTGGCAGTATTGACGGGCTCCTTCCTCATCTTCTCCCGCATGACCACGGAATCGACTTACGAGCACGTGGCACTGCCCGGCCTCATCGTCTTCGGGATGGGCCTGGGGTTGACGATGCCGGTCACCTTCAACTCCGGCACTCGCGGGGTGGACGCGAAGCGGACCGGACTGGCCTCGGCGATCCTGAGCGCCGCGCAGCAGATCGGTGGCTCCTTCGGAGTGGCACTCATGACCTCCTACGCCACCCAGCACGCCCAGGACTACGTGACCGACCATGCCGCGCAGGTCAGGGCGGAAGCCATGGAGGCGATGATGCGCGCTCAGGCCCTGCCGCAGTCGCCCGCGGGCAAGCAGATCATCGAGACCCTCAAGGCCCAGCTCGTCGACCGCGCGCAGATCGAGGCCTACTCCGGCGGCTTCACGATGATGACGTGGATCCTGGCCGGGGCGGCGACGGTCCTGGTGGCCTGCGGGATCGGCCTGAGCCTCCGACGTCGCCGCAGGCGGTAGCGTAGGGGCCACTGCCTCACGGCCGACCTCAGGAGACCTCATGCCTGCCCCGCTCTCGCGCACCGACTCCACGCTCGTCATCGGGCTGGGACGCTTCGGCTCGGCCGTGGCCGCCACCCTGGACCGGCTGGGGCGCGAGGTACTGGCCGTGGAAGCCAATCCTGCGACCGTGCGCCAGTGGACCGGCCGCATCCCCCTGGTGGAGGCCGACGCCACGGACGTGGAGGCCCTCGAGCAGCTGGGCGCCACCGAGTTCGGCACCGCGGTCGTGGGGGTGGCGACCTCCCTGGAGGCCTCCGTCCTCATCACCGGTAACCTCGTGGACCTCGAGACCCCCCAGATCTGGGCCAAGGCCATCTCCCGCGCCCACGGCCGCATCCTGCGCCGCATCGGAGCCCAGCACGTCGTCTACCCCGAGTTCGACGCCGGTCAGCGTGCCGCCCACCTCGTCTCGGGCCGGATGCTCGACTACATCGAGATGGAGAAGGGCGGCTTCACCATCGTCAAGATGCGTCCGCCCACGGAGCTGCACGGATTCACCATCGGACAGTCCAAGGTGCGCTCGCGCTACGGGGTGACCGTCTTCGGTCTCATGAGCCCGGGCGAGCCCTTCGAGTACGCCACCCCGGACACCCTGGTCTCAGCCGAGGACGTGCTCGTCGTCGGCGGGGACGCCGCCCTCCTGGAGCGCTTCGCCAACCGCGCGTGAACCGGCCCGGCGGCCCCTGACGTGACGGCTGATGCGACGACGCGCGTCAGCCGTCACGTCAGAAGGCGGCCACCTGGGATCGCTTGGCCTCGGCGGCGCCGTCGGTCTCAGCGGCCACGGCCTGAAGGTCCTTGCCGATGCCGGCCGCGCCGTAGGCACCGAGCAGCCCTTCGACGAAGGGCGCCGCCGACAGGCGCGTCCGCTCGGCGAGGGCCGGATCGAGCATCTCCAGGGCCATCTCGGCGCTCATGATCCCGCTGCCCAGGTCGGCCAGGACCAGGACGCCCTCGCAGCGCTCGGCGAGGCGCTCCACGGCCTCGACGACGGCCCCCGGGTCGGTGCCCAACCCGCCGTCGGCCAGGCCCGCGGCCAGCTCGACGGGGACGTCGACGGCCACGATGAGCCGGCGCGCCAGGTCCAGGGCGGCCTCGGCCAGGGCCCGGGAGTGGGAGACCAGGACGATGCCGACGCTCACGGCGCCACCGCTCGGCCGCTCCGACTCGGGGACCGCTGGGGACTGGGGAAGGTTTGCGGAACTGTCAGGACTCACCGGGATCACGACACCCTTCCGGCCACGACGTCGTCGAGGGCTGTCAGCAGCAGGACGGTGGAGGCGGCACCGGGGTCGATGTGCCCCACCGAGCGCTCCCCCAGGTAGGAGGCCCGCCCCTTGGTGGCCACCATGGGCTTGGTGGCCTCGCGCCCCTCGGCGGCGGCCTGCACGGCGGCCGCGACGCCGGCGGCGAGGTCGCCGGGATGGGCGCGCAGAGCCTCCAGGGCCGGACTCCAGGCGTCGAGCATGGTCTTCTCCCCCGTGGTGGCCCGCCCCCGTGCGGCGAGACCGCCGACCCCGGCCTCCAGGGCGCCCGCGAGCGCCTGGGCGTCGAGCACCTCCAGGCCGGCCACGGCGCCCCCGGCGCGCAGGAAGAAGGTGCCGTACAGGGGCCCGGAGGCACCCCCGACGGTGGAGACCAGGGTGGTGCCGACCTTCTTGAGCAGGGTGTCGGCGCTGGCGAAGCTGCCGGCCTGCACCGCCTCGGCGGCGGCGGCCAGGCCGCGCTTCATGTTGGTGCCGTGGTCGGCGTCGCCGATGGCGGCGTCCAGGTCGGTGAGCTCCTCGGCGTGCTCGGCGATGAGTGCGGCGCTGCGGCGCACCCAGGTCGCCAGGTCCGCCACGCTCAGCGAGTGGCGGGCGGCTCCCACCTCTGCGGTCATGTCGCTTCTCCTTACAGTCTCCTTGGGGTGCCCGCAGGCGATCGGGCACCCCGATTGTGTCAGGTCCTCACGCTCCCCAGCGCAGGCCGGGCGTGTTGACGGGGGCGTCCCACAGGCTCAGCAGCTCGGCGTCGGCGCGCACCAGGGTCAGGGAGCAGCCGGCCATGTCGAGGCTGGTGATGTAGTTGCCCACGAGGTTGCGGGCCACGGTGATCCCGGCGTCCTGAAGGAGTCTGGCGATCTCCCCATACATGAGGTAGAGCTCGAGCAGCGGGGTGGCGCCCATGCCGTTGACCATGGCGATGACGCCTTCGTCGGCGCCGGCACTGTACAGCTCGGTGAGCTCGGCGAGGATGGGGGTGACGAGGCGCTCGGCGATCTCGGCGGCGGGGGCGATCTTCTCGCGGTGGCGTCCGGGCTCGCCGTGGATGCCGATGCCGATCTCCATCTCGCCCTCGGGCAGGTCGAAGGAGGGCTTGCCGTTGGCCGGGACGGTGCAGGAGGTCAGGGCCATGCCCATGGACCTGCCGGCGGCGTTGACGCGTGCGGCGATACCGGCGACCTCGTCCAGCGGGCGTCCCTGCTCGGCGGCGGCGCCGGCGATCTTCTCCACCATGACGGTCACGCCCACGCCGCGACGTCCGGCGGTGTAGAGGGAGTCCTCGACGGCGACGTCGTCGTTGGTGACGACGCTGGCGACCTGGATGCCGGACTCGGCGTCGACGATCTCGGCGGCCATCTCGAAGTTCATGACGTCGCCGGTGTAGTTCTTGACGATGTGCAGCACGCCGGCTCCGCGGTCGACGGCGCTGGTGGCGGCCACCACCTGGTCGGGGACCGGGGAGGTGAAGATCTCTCCGGCGCAGGCGGCATCGAGCATGCCGGTGCCCACGAAGCCGCCGTGGAGGGGCTCGTGCCCGCTGCCTCCCCCGGAGATGATGGCGACCTTGCCCTGCTCCTTGGGCAGGCGGCGGTAGACGATGTGCTGGTCGAGGTCGATGTCGAGCTCATGGGGGTGGGCTGCGGCCATGCCCCGCAGGGCGTCCGTGACCACGTTGTCAACGGCGTTGATGAGTTTCTTCATGGTGCTGACGCTACCGCGCCACGGGCCCGAGTGGGGCGCCTCGGGCACCGAGGGTCTCACCCTGTGCATATCGGTGCAGGTTGCCGCGGCCTTGCCGGAGCGGATGCGCGCCGAAGCGACCGGCGCCCCCTCCCGACGCACCGCCCTGGCGGCGTCCTCCTGCCGCCCTCCTCAGCGTGAGCGCGGCCACCGTCCGGCCTGGGCGTCACCCGCAGAGATTCTGGGGACTATCTGGGGAGGTCCTTTTTTCGCGGCACCACCGAGTCGATTACGGGCAGGATAGGGGTATGGATCTGTCCGTCGTCGCCGTCGTGGCCACTATCGCAGCCGGTGTCTCCATCCTGGTCGCCGTTGCCGCCGTCTTCGCCGCACGGCGCTCGACGGCGCATGCGGACCTGGCCCTTAAAGAGGCCTCACGGATCTCCCGGGCGAGCATCTCGCGGATCAACGAGGTCCAGTCCGAGGCCAGCTCGGCCCGCCTGGCGGCGCGTCACGCCGCCGAGCGGCTGCGCTCGATGACCAAGGAGCGCACGACCCCTGACAGCGTCGCGGCCTACCGGGTCTTCCTGCGTGAGGTCGTCGAGGACTCCAAGCACCTGCTGGGCCCCGAGGGCACCGGGACGATGAAGAACGAGGCGCTGGACCGCCTGCGGGTGGGGGCCCTGGTGGGTGGCTCGGACGAGGTGCTGCGCGCCATGCGGAACTTCGCCCTCCTGCGCACTCAGCGGCCCGAGGCCCCGTGGCCGAGTGCCTACGCCATGGCCTACGCGCGCCTGGAGTCGGACCTGGTCACCGCGATCCGCAACGACCTGGGATCCTCCGAGGAGTCCCTGACCGCCGACCAGATCTGGGGCGCGGTCAACGCCCGTTGCGTCGACCCCGCCTTCCGGCTGGCCCTACTCAGTCCTCTGGAGGACGTGCTGCGCAACGCCGGGCAGGACCCGACCCACTACGACCTGGACCACATCGCCAAGTTCGCCGACTACCCGAGTCCCGCCTCCCCCGCAGGGGCCACACGGGCCAGTGGGGTCACTGGAACCACGAGGGCCGTACCCGCCGCGGACGGCGCCAACGCCTCCGGCTCCGAGCCCCGGCGGCGCTCACGGCGGGCGCGCAGCCGGGTGGAGCGGAGGACCTCGGAAGCGCCCTCCAGGCCGGCCGCGACCCCAGTGTCCAACGCCGATGTCGTCTGGCCTCCGATCACCCCCGGGCCCCGAGGCGGGCGGGCAGCGGCTCCGGCACGCTCCATGACCATTCCCGAGCCGGCCCGGACGGTGGTGCCAGCGGCGCCCGCGACGACGACCGCCACCGGCTCGCATGCGCCGGTGGCCGCGCCAGCCTCGTCGGTCTCCGTCCTGGGTGAGCGCCCCGGCGGCGCGGAGCCGTCGGCCCCAGCGGCTGCCGCCTCCCTCCCGGAGCCGCGGACCGACGCGCCCTCAGGGCCGTCCACCGCCTCTCTGCCCGAGGCCCCGCCACAGGCCGCCGGCGTCCAGTCGGCGCCACCGGAGCAGACCTCCGCACCTGAGGTCCAGCCCCAGCACTCCTCCGCAGGTCCGAGAAATCACCGAGAGCCCCAGGTGCCCAGGAGAGTCTTCGAGGACCCGACCCCCAGTCGCATCTCCCGGCGTCGACGGACCCAGGCCGCCCTGTCTGGTTCATCCATGCAGGCGACCGCGGCCCCTGACGCGATCACGGTCACGGGGACGGTGACGACATCGCCCCTGTCCGCCTCCGTGGCGGTGACCTCGGGAGCGTCGACGGCCTCAGCCAACACCGAGGAGACCGAGCCGGTTCTGGCCTCGACTCCCCCCGGGACGCAGACCGGGCGCCACGCCACCGAGGCGCCCGCCTCACCGATCGCAGCGGCCGCGTCCGCCTCCCCACCGGCAAGGCCCCAGCCGGCCCAGCCGCGTCCCCAGCACACCGGCACCCAGGCGGGCCCGCCGGCCGAGCGCCAGGTCGGGTCACCGGTGAGGGCCGTGGCTGTATCTGCGCAGACCGTCACCGTGGCCACCGGGACCACCGGGACCACCGGACCCCAGTCCTCCTCAGCCACGGCGGCCGTTGCGGTCCCGGCCGCGGCCGCCGGCCCGACGACGGCGGCCGGCTACGGACTCCTCCCGCCCCAAGGAGGGCCCCAGGCCTCTGCCCAGGCCCCCGGGAGCGCCGGCCATCCCGTCTCCGACCCGTCGGGCCCGCCCATCCTGACCGCCTCCCAGCAGGCCGAGCAGTCCTCGGCAGTGGCGGCCGCCGGTGCCGTCCCCGCCGACGCCGTCGGATCCCACCGGAAGGCAGCGGCCATGACTGGCACAGCCAGTACGGGCAGCACAGCCGGCACAGGTAGGACCGCCGGCACCGCCGCCCCGGCCAGCCCTGAGCAGAGGACCGATCCGGCTATGCAGGAGACCATGACCATTCCCGCCAACCCCTCTGCTGCGACAGCCATCCCGACGGCGACGTCCTGGTCCTCGGCTGCGCAGCCCCTGCAGGACTCCGGTCAGCTGCCGCGCGCCCGCGGCGCCTGAGTCCAACTGGGTTGTTCTTCCCATCCCAACCCCCACTTGACGTACCGGCCTGCGTGGCAGAATCCAGGTGTCGGAGGTCGAGGGGCCTGCGCGGAAGGGAGCTGGTGTGGGCGTCTTCGCCTGGTGCGCGATCATCGGCTGCACCGTCCTGGTGGCCGGCATCCTGTTCGACGGACTGCTGGACGCCCTCCTGCCCGACGGGCTCGTGCCGATTCTCGCTCTGCCGGTGGCCGTGTTCGGCGCCATCGGTATGGGGGTGACGGCGACGACGGGCTCGGCCGCCGCGCAGGTACCGGCGGCGGTGCTGTGGGGCGTTCCCACCGCAGCGGCCCTCGGATCCGGTGCGCTCATGCGCTGGCTGTGGAACCGGCTCAGGCGCTCCATGCCGTTGGACACGGCTCCACCCACCCCCGCCGAGCTGGTCGGCGAGAAGGTCACCGTCCTGTGGTGGAAGGACGGCAGCGGTGAGGTTCGTGCCGTCACGCGTGGCCACCAGCTCACCTTGCCAGCACAATCCGAGCAGCCACTGCGCTCAGGGCAGAGCGCCTGGGTGCTCGACGCCGTCGACTCCACCCTGGCCATCGTCCCCTGGGAGTAGATCAGCGACTGAGCCCACCGGGAGCCGCTGACGGACCGCACCCCACCCGTTGCAGCGCCGTCTGCCCACCGTCCTCCTTCATCCCACCTTCCCGCATAGAAAGGAACCCGCATGGGTGTATCACTCATCGGCCTGATCGCCGTCGTCGCCATCATCGTGCTGGCGGCGGTCGCCTACCTGTTCAGCCGCATCGTCGTCGTCCCCTCCAACCTCACCGGTCTGATCTCCGGATCGAACCGGGGCACGGTCAAGATCGTCCACCCCGGTGGACGCGACTTCGTCCTGCCGGTCATCCAGACCATCCAGTACCTGCCCTTCACTCAGACCACGATCGGCTTCAAGGTCACCGCCGAGGACGAGAACAAGATCAACGTCAACGTCGCCGCCGTGGCCGCCGTCAAGGTGGGCGACTCCGACGAGCAGGTGCGGGCCGCCGCCAAGCGCTTCCTGGGCAAGCCCAACACGGACCAGGCCATCGCCGACTCCGCACGGGAGGCGCTCATCGGTTCCCTGCGCTCGATCATCGGCCACATGACGGTCACCGACCTCATCTCCGACCGCGACGCCCTGCAGCGCAACGTCTTCGACGACGCCAAGAGCATCATGGCCAACATGGGTCTGGAGATCGACATGCTCCAGGTCTCCGAGATCACCGATGCCGGCGGTTACATCGAGTCCCTGGGCGTGCCCGAGCAGCAGCGCGTCGAGAAGGACGCCCGCATCGCGCGGGCCAACGCCGAGCGCGAGGCCCGCGACGCCGAGGTCACCTCCCGCCAGCAGATCGCCGAGCGCGAGCGCGACCTGTCCCTGCGTCAGGCCCAGCTCAAGGCCGAGACGGACAAGGCCCAGGCCGACGCCGACTCCGCCGGCCCGATCGCCCGCGCCGCCAAGGAGCGCGAGATCGCCATCATCGGGCAGGAGGCGGCCGAGGCCAAGGCCGCCCTGACCGAGCGCGAGCTGGACTCCACGGTGCGCAAGCCCGCCGACGCCGCCCGCTACCAGCGCGAGCAGGAGGCTCAGGCATCCAAGACCGAGGCGCTGCTGCGGGCCCAGGCCGACGCCGAGCGCACCCGCCTGGACGCCGAGGCCCAGGCCCAGGCCACCGTGGCCCGCGCCGAGGCCGAGGCCAAGGCGACCGCCGCCCGGGCCCGCGCCGAGGCCGACGCGATCGCGGCCCGCGGCCAGGCCGAGGCCGACACGATCCGCGCCGCCGGTGAGGCCGAGGCCAAGGCCATGAGCGACAAGGCGGACGCCCTGGCCAAGTACGGCGAGGCCGCCACCCGCCAGATGCTGCTGGACAAGGCCCCCGAGATCGCCAGGGCCCTGAGCGAGCCGCTGGCCAGCGTGCGCGACCTGTCGATCATCTCCACCGAGGGCGCCTCCGCCCTGCCCAAGGCGGTGGCCAACAACGTCGAGCAGCTCGATCTCATCCTGCGCAGCCTCGTGGGCACCGGACTGACCGACATGGTGGGCAGCCACCTGCCGGGCTCGGATGCCTCCGCCGACCATGCCGGTTCCGCTAACCACGACGGCGCAGCCCCGGCCGCCGTCGTCGAGCACCCGGAGCACTGACAACCGGTAGGTCTGAAACAAATCGAGATCATCCACGTGGCCGGGTGCGGAATATCTCCGATCAACCGCACCCGGCCACGTAGCATGTCCCCGTTATTCCGCACAGTCAGTACCGGGCAGGTCATCATGCGTCGTCGCGTCTTTCTCACCGCCGCTCTCGGCGCCACCGCGGGCGCCGGTGCCCTGTCCCTGAGCGGCTGCGCGGACGTCCGCCAGCGCATCGCACGCACCCTGACCCCTCAGCCCCCCACCGTCCTTCACGCGTCACTGTCCACGCCCCCGAAGGCCCCTTCCATCCCGACCGACTTCGGCGGTGAGGCGGTATGGCCTCTGCGCGTCAAGGAGAATCAGAACCATCCCTGGCCCACCAACGCGATGATCGAGACCGTCCACGGCTCCTTTCTCATCGCCTATGACGTCAACAGCGATGACGAGACCACCGGCCTGTCCGGCGACCGCCCCATCATCGTTGACCTGAAGGGGCCGACGACCTACGGCATCGTGCCGGAGGACTCCGAGCACGGGTATCGCATCGAGTCGATGACTGCTCCCCCCGTCGGCGGCGTTCCCACAGGCAACCCCATCGCCCCCAGCCCCGGCACACTCGTCACCGAGCAGTTCACCTGCGCCGCTACCTGCGACGACGAGTTCGCCTACCTCATCACCGGCCGCGAGGACGTCCTCGACGAGCGCCCCGAGAACCGGGGACGGGTCAGTCTGCTCAAGATCCGTCTGGCCGACCGCCGCATCGTCGCCAGCGCGCTGCTCGGGGAGAATCTCGCCCTCAAGGCGAGGGAGTCGACCTACCGCGCCGGCTCCTCGATCACGCTGACCTCCGACGGCGCGGGCCTCCTGGTCACCACCAGCGTCCCGCACCGGGCCCTGCGGCTGTCTGCGAAGGACCTGTCCGTGCAGTTCGACCTGGCCTCCGCCACCTCCCAGAGCTTCTGCGCGGTGGCTGGCGGCGAGGCGGTGGCCCTGCTCGGTGACGACGCGAAGGTCCAGACGGCCATCGTCACGCTCGCCGACGGCCTCACCCACCCCATCGAGAACCTGAGCGCACAGCTCGTGCACCGGGGCTACCTCTACGCGATCGACAGCCGCACGAAGGAGCCGCCCTACCCCGAGCTGAGCATCAACCTCGCCACCGGTGAGCGCACCGAGCTGACGGACCTGCCGGTCGACAAGGAGGACACGCACCCCACCCTGACCGCGAGCAACGGGTACGTCATCAGGAGGACCGACCACATCCAGGTCCGCAAGAACGGCTCAGCGACCGCGCTGCTGACCCGGGAGTCCACCGAGGAGGAGTCCTACCAGAGTGCGGCGATCTACGGCTCCATCCTCTACCTCACCCTCAGTGGCGGCCGCCTGCACCTCATCGACCTGGACACCGGTGAGGTGATCTCACAGTCCAGAACCGGCGGCCAGCACGAGATAGTGACGGTGACGCCCTACGGGTTCTGCAACGAGAGCGCCTTCTACCCGGCCACCGCCTGGAAGTCCTGAGCCCGCCGCCGCTGACGCCCTCGAAGCGCTTGGGCACTCAGATGTCCTCGAGGCTCTCGCCCTTGGTCTCGCGGGCCAGCAGGTAGATGAAGCCGCCCAGGACCAGCATGACCGCGAAGAAGAGGAAGGCCGGGAAGACGGCCGCCAGCGGGTGCGCCAGATCCTGAAGGCTGCCGGAGCCGATCATCACCCCCATGAGCAGGGGCCCGATGACCTTGGCGCTCGCGCCGATGCCGTAGCCCAGGCCCAGCCCCGTGCCCCGGGCACTGTTGGGGAACTGCTCACCGCCGAAGGCGTTGAGGATCCCGAAGGCGCCGTCGCCGAAGCCCATCGTGAGGCAGATGCCGGTGAAGAAGACGATCCACGAGGTCTCCCAGTGGGCGGAGAGGGCCACGATGACCGCTCCGAGCGCCCCGATGAGACCGAAGGAGAACACGGTCCAGCGCCGCCCGATCCGGTCGGCAAGCCAGGCCGAGGCCAGGCGGCCGAGCAGATCCACCAGGGAGACCCCCATGAACAGTGTCCCCACGGCGTCGGCGCCGATGTCGGTGAAGCCGACCTCCAGGAGCGTCTGTCCCCAGGACTGCACGGTGAAGGAGCCCAGGATGAAGCAGAAGGAGCCCACCGAGACGATGAGCAGGGGCCGCAGGTGCTTGCGCAGCAGCTCGCCGTAGGCGATGCGCGGCCCGGTCCGCACCGGCGGCAGGGCTCCGACGGCGTCGGGGCTCAGCTCCAGGGCCCAGGCGATGGACTCGCGGGCCTCGCGCTCGCGGCCGTGGGAGAGCAGGAAGCGGGGCGACTCGGGGACGATCCGGATCCAGGCCAGCAGGAGGATCGGGACGACCCCCAGCGCGATGAGGCCGCGCCAGTTGTCGTGCAGGAGCCGCTGCGCCAGGGAGCCCAGGAAGAGCCCCAGCGGGATGAACACCGAGCCCAGTCCGGCCAGCAGACCGCGCTGCCTGGTGGGCACGAACTCCTGGACGTAGGGGATGGAGACGATGTTGAGGCCCCCGACGCCCACTCCGACCAGTACCCGCAGCAGGGCCAGCATCATCCACCAGCCGGTGGGGGTGAACACTGAGGCCAGGGTGAAGACGGTGAAGAGCAGGACGCACCAGAAGAAGGTGCGTCGTCGGCCCATCCGGTCGGCGGCCCAGCCCCACAGGACCGCTCCGAGCACTGTCCCGAGCCCCGAGCAGGCCAGGATGACACCGGTCTCGAAGCCGCCCAGGCTCCATTCCTTCTGAAGCTGGACGACGGCGAAGCCGATGAGGAACATGTCGAAGAACTCAGAGATGTTGGCGACGACGGCCAGAGCGATGATGCTTCGCTGATGGCCCGTCAGGGGCCGGGAGTCGATCTGCTCCAAAGCGCTCCCGCGCCCTGCCGGCGGCGCTGCGCGTCCCATTGCTGTACCCATATGCGGCCCAATCTACGGGCAAAGGAGCCCGCCTCCGGGAACAAGCCCGGAGTGTGAAAGACACACGCACTCGTGCCTGTACTTGCCCGCCCCCACGGAAGCGGGAAGGATCACCCTTGATGACCGCCCGCGGATGCACCGCGATGCACCACCGTCACGGCGCCCGTGGCCGCGAGCAAGACGCACCCTCATGCACAAGGAGTCCTCAGTTATGAGCACTGAGCCGCTGCTCACCGACCTTGACCGTCAGACCATCGCGGTGTCCAAGGCCCTGGCCGCCGACGCCGTGGAGAAGGCCGGGTCGGGCCACCCCGGTACGCCGATCTCCCTGGCCGGGGTGGCGTGGCTGCTCTACCAGCGTGAGATGGTCCACGACCCGGCGGATCCGGGTTGGCTGGGACGGGACCGGTTCGTCCTGTCCATCGGGCACGCCTCGCTGGTGCAGTACATCCAGCTGTTCCTGGCCGGATACGACATCGATCTGGAGGGCTTCACGGCCTTCCGCTCTCCAGCCGGCCTGCCGGGCCACCCCGAGTTCGGCGAGGTTCCCGGGGTGGAGACCACCACGGGCCCGCTGGGGGCTGGCTTCGCCAACGCGGTGGGCCTGGCCATGGCGGCGCGCCGCGAGCACGGGCTGCTCGACGCCGGCACCCCGCTGGGCGAGTCGGTCTTCGACCACTTCGTCTACACGGTCCTGGGCGACGGCTGCATGCAGGAGGGCGTGTCCTCGGAGGCCGCCTCCCTGGCCGGTACTCAGCAGCTGGGCAACCTCATCGCCATCTACGACGACAACGACATCTCCATCGAGGGCAACACGGACATCGCCTTCACCGAGGACGTCTCGGCCCGCTTCGAGGCCTACGGCTGGCAGGTGCTCGACGTCGACTGGCGCACCGGCCCCGACGGCTACGCGGAGAACCTCCAGGCGCTGCACGAGGCCATCGTGGCGGCCCGCGCCGAGAGCGCGCGCCCGTCGCTGATCCGCCTGCACACGGTCATCGCCTGGCCCTCCCCGACCAAGCAGGGCCAGGAGTCCTCCCATGGCTCCAAGCTCGGGGCCGAGGAGGTCGCCGGGCTCAAGCGGGCTCTGGGCCTGGACCCCGAGCAGAGCTTCATCCTGCCCGAGGACGTCGTCTCCCACGCCCGCAAGCAGGCCGCCGACAACGCCCGGGCCGCCCGAGCCGACTGGGACGCGCGCTTCGCGACCTGGCAGCAGGCCAAACCCGCCGGTGCCGCGCTGCTGGAGCGCCTTGAGGCCCACCGCCTGCCCGAGGGCCTTGAGGAGGCCCTGCCGACCTGGGAGGTGGATGAGTCGCTGGCCACCCGTGCGGCGTCGGGCAAGGTGCTCTCCGCCCTGGCCGGCGTGGTGCCCGAGCTGTGGGGCGGGTCGGCGGACCTGGCCGGCTCGAACAACACGACCATGGCCGGGGAGCCCTCCTTCCTGCCCGCCACCCTGGCGCAGTCCGAGGGCGACGGACCCTTCGGGCGCACCCTCCACTTCGGTGTGCGCGAGCACGCCATGGGATCGATCCTCAACGGGATCGCGCTGGACGGGCTCACCCGCCCCTACGGGGGCACCTTCATGGTGTTCTCCGACTACATGCGCCCGGCCGTGCGCCTGGCGGCACTCATGGGGATCGGCCCGGTCTTCGTGTGGTCCCACGACTCCATCGGGGTCGGCGAGGACGGCCCCACGCACCAGCCCGTCGAGCACCTGGCGGCGCTGCGCGCCATCCCCGGCCTGTCCGTGGTGCGCCCCGGGGACGCCAACGAGACCGCCGCGGCCTGGGCGGAGATCCTGCGCCGTCACGATGAGCCGGCCGGCATCGCCCTGTCGCGTCAGAACCTCACCGTGAGCGCCTCCGCCGAGGCCGCCGCCGAGGGCGTGCGTCGCGGCGCCTACGTCCTGGCCGAGGCCACCGACGCTGATGGGCACCAGACGGCCCCCGAGGTCGTCCTGATCGCCACCGGCTCCGAGGTCGGCGTGGCCGTGGCCGCCAGGGAGATCCTCCAGGAGGAGGGCACCCCCACCCGGGTGGTCTCCGCCCCCTGCCTGGAGTGGTTCGCCCAGCAGGACGCCGCCTACCGGGACCGGGTGCTGCCGGCCGGCACCGCCAAGGTCGCCATCGAGGCGGGCATCGCCCTGGGCTGGCGCGAGATCGTCGGCGACGCCGGCGAGATCGTCTCCATCGACCACTACGGTTCCTCCGCCTCCGGCACCGCCCTGTTCGAGGAGTACGGCTTCACCGGGGACAACGTCGCCGAGCGGGCTCGCCGGGCCCTGGCTCGCACCCGCGGCTGACGCCCACCGGCCTCACCGCCACCGAGCCGGGCATCTTTCGAGTCGTCCTACGGTTTTTCTGTAGGGCCACGCGAGAGGTGCCCGGCTCGGCGTGAGAAAGCACATGTCACGGGGGTACCCCTCCCCATGAGTGAGGGGGTGACCTGACGGTCAAATGTGGGCAGGCTGGGACCCGGTCGCGCCTCCTGGCGCACTGCGACACCAATCCCCGAATACAGAAAAGGCCGTCTCTCATGAGCGCACAGCAACCCGCCCAGAACGACCCCCAGATCCCTGACAGCGACGACTCCGGTAAGGACCAGCCCCTGCGCACGCGCTACTACTACCTCATCATGACCATCATGGTCGTGATCGGCGTCGTCATCGACATCGCGATCTTCATCGGGATCATCACGAACGCCGAGGGGAGGGTGCGCATCCCCTACCTAGTCTTCATCCTTCCCGTTGTCGGTGCTCTGGCGGTCGGCAGGTTCGCCGACGCGGCCCTGGCCAAGAAGTCTCCCCACCTGGTGCCCGGTTACGCGGCCCCGTACTTCCAGGGAGGGCAGGTCCCGCAGCAAGGCCAGTACGGACAGCCCCAGTACGGACAGCCGGCCGCCCAGCCGATGGCGCCGCAGAGCGCCGGCTACGGCCAGGCGCCCGGCCAGCAGGCAGCTCAGAGCGCTCCGCAGCAGGCCCCGCACGGCCAGCCTCAGCAGCCGGGCCAGGTGCCGCCGTCGGGCCAGTACGGTCAGGATTCTCAGAACCAGCAGCCCCACGGTCAGGCAGGACAGCCTGGGCAGAACGGCTCGGTCGGCTACTGAGGCCCGCAGGGCACCCATGTCGAGGTCTGAATAGATGTCGGTGGGGCCCGATACTCTCCGGTCATGCCCGCATCGAAGAGTCCCAAGGCCCCCAAGGTCTCCTACTGCTGCACTGAGTGCGGCTGGTCCAGCCCCAAGTGGATGGGACAGTGCCGGGAGTGCCGCGAGTGGGGAACCCTGGAGGAGACCCGGGCCGCTGACTCCCCGGGTGGGGGCGCCGGCGGCGCCCTGGGCGCTGCCGGCGCCGTGCGACCGACCGTGGCCGCCCGCCCCATCGGGGAGGTCAGCGCCACGGAGGCCAGGGCCCGCCCCACCGGGGTGGGTGAGCTGGACCGGGTCCTGGGCGGCGGGATCGTGCCGGGTGCCGTCGTACTGCTGGCCGGCGAGCCCGGAGTCGGCAAGTCCACGCTGCTGCTCGACGTCGCCGCGAAGACCGCCGCCGTGGCTCGCGAGCGCGGGGACGGGCCGGTCCTCTACGTCACCGGTGAGGAGTCGGCCTCGCAGGTGCGGCTGCGGGCCGAGCGCATCGACGCCCTGGATCCGGGGCTGCTCCTGGCCGCGGAGACCGAGCTGGGAGCCCTTCTAGGACACGTGGAGGCGGCCGGTCCCTCCCTGCTGGTAGTGGACTCGGTTCAGACCATCGCCTCAGCGCAGGTCGAGGGCAGTGCCGGGGGCGTCACCCAAGTGCGGGCCGTGGCCGGCGCACTCATTGCGGTGGCCAAGGAGCGCAACATCCCGGTGCTGCTCGTGGGTCACGTGACCAAGGACGGCGGAATCGCCGGGCCCCGGGTCCTGGAGCACCTGGTCGACGTCGTCACCCAGTTCGAGGGGGACCGCCACGCCCGTCTGCGGCTGCTGCGGGCCGTCAAGAACCGCTACGGCCCCACCGATGAGGTCGGCTGCTTCGACCTGGGCGAGCGGGGCATCGTGGGGCTGGCAGACCCCTCGGGCCTGTTCCTGTCCGCCGCCCGCTCCGAGGTGCCGGGCACCTGCGCCACTGTGACCCTGGAGGGGCGCCGCCCCATGCCGGTGGAGATCCAGGCGCTGGTGGCCCCCACCAACGCCGGCTCCCCGCGGCGCACCACCTCCGGAGTGGACCACTCACGTACCGCCATGGCGCTGGCCGTTCTCAGCGCCCGACTGCGGGTGGACACCTCCAGCGCGGACGTCTACGTCTCCACCGTGGGCGGGGCCCGCGCCGTCGAGCCGGCCACGGACCTGGCCGTGGCCATCTCCGTGGTCTCGGCCGCGCGCAACCTGCCCACACCTGCTGGCCTCGTGGCCTTCGGCGAGGTGGGGCTCACCGGCGAGGTGCGGGCCACCGTCGGTATCCAGCGGCGCCTGGCGGAGGCCTCCCGTCTTGGCTTCGACCGGGCGATCGTGCCGCTGGCGGGTTCGGCCGAGCTGCGCGAGGTCGCCGGGATGCAGGTCCTGCCGGTCGCACACGTGGGTGAGGCCATGGGGGCGGCACTCCCGCGCGGCTGACAGGACAGCACGGCCACTATGGGCCGCACTGGCAAACGCAGACAACGCCGGGGCGAGGAGCGGTCACGGCAGCCGAACAGGTGACGCAACAGCCATGGATCGACCGGGCGCCGCCAACAGACCGACTGGTCCAGTGTGGGAAGGCCCTCGCCGAAGGTCGGCCCGCCTGCCGATACCATGGGAGCGTGAGCACCGGGGCGTGCGCTCACCTGGATGCCGCGAGACCGGAGAGTCCCGAGCGCGGCCCATGCCCCGGCAGGCACACTGTGCGATCCCTTCCCCAGGACACCGCGAGATCAGGAGAGATGATGATCGAGGCCGCTGGCCAGCTGCACGAGACGCTTGCGCTCGTCGCTCCCGGCACTGTCCTTCGTGACGGACTGGAGCGGATCCTGCGCGGACGTACCGGGGCGATCATCGTGCTGGGCTTCGACCCGGTGGTGGAGGCCATCTCCTCGGGCGGCTTCCACCTCGACGTCGAGCTCTCCGCCGCCCGCCTGCGTGAGCTGGCCAAGATGGACGGCGGCGTCGTCGTCGACATGGACACCGCCCGGATCCGACGTGCCAACGTCCAGCTGCTGCCCAACGCCTCGATCCAGACCTCGGAGACGGGCATGCGTCACCGCACCGCCGAGCGCGTGGCCCGCCAGACCGGGTACCCGGTCATCTCCGTGAGCCAGTCGATGCGGATCATCTCCCTGTACGTGGACGGCAAGCGCCACGTCCTGGAGCCCAGCGAGTCGATCCTGGCCAGCGCCAACCAGGCCCTGTCCGCCCTGGAGCGCTACAAGGCCCGCCTCGACCAGACCTCCGCCGGCCTGGACTCCCTGGAGATCGAGGACCTCGTCACCGTCCGTGACGTCACCTCGGTGCTCCAGCTCATGGAGATGGTCCGCCGCATCTCCGCCGACATCGACTCCTACGTCCTGGAGCTCGGCACCGACGGGCGCCTCCTGGCCCTCCAGGTCGAAGAGCTCACCCGGGGCCTGCTCGCCGAGCACGGCTTCCTCCTGGAGGACTACCTGCCAGAGGGCCTGGACACGACCACCGTCGATGCACGCCTGAAGTGGGTGGGCTCCCCCGCCCTCCTGGACCTGGCGATGGTGGCGCGCTCCATGGGACTGGGCGGCATCGACGGCCAGGACCTGGACGCCCAGGTCTCCCCGCGCGGCCTGCGGATCCTGTCCAAGATCCCGCGCCTGCCCGTGGTGACGGCGCGCGCCGTCGTCGAGCAGTGGGGGTCCCTGCAGGGGGTCCTCGGGGCCACCATCGAGGAGCTCGAGGCCGTCGAGGGCGTGGGCGCCCAGCGGGCCCGGACCCTGCGCGACGGGCTGTCGCGGCTGGCGGAGATCTCCGTCGTCGAGCGCTACTCCTGAGCTCGTCGGTCGCCAGTCGTATTCGCCGGCCGCCCCGGAGTCCGCCTGCAGAAGGCCGTCAGCCGACGACGAAGACCCGGTCCTCGGTGAGGTCCTTGTCCCCCATGACGAAGCGGAAACGGTAGGTTCCCGCGCCCGCGGCGCTGCCGGGGGCGGTCTGCGCCTGACCCGCCGAGGGGCTTGCGGAGGAGGAGGCGGTGGCACTGGGTGTCGAGGAGGCCGATGCGCCGGCCGGGGAGGCCGGTGCCGCGTTGGCCGCCGCGCAGTCGGAGGTGGCCGCGTTGCCGTTCCAGGTCACGTTGACATCGGCACCCTTCCCCGCAGGCAGGAGGAGGGCCTTCTCGGTCTGGCCCACGGGGCAGGTGACAGAGTCCCACACCTGCTGAGAGCCCGAGGAGACCCGCACCCCCAGGGCCTGGCTGCCGACGTCGACCAGGCAGGGTGCCTGGCCGCTGTTGACCAGGGAGATGGAGAAGGTCGCCCCGGCACCGACACTGACGGACTCGGGCCCCTGCACCGTGCTCTTCAAGGTTGAGGGGTCGCACTTCCCCGGCGTGGGGTAGACGGTGTGCACCTGGGCGGCGGCGCGTTCCTCATCCTGGGTGCGGATGGTGTTGCGGACCCAGAGGTAGCCGACGACGAAAGTCACGATGAGCAGCAGGAGGACCAGCACGACCCCGCCCAGAACCAGGGCACGGCGCAGACCGTAGCGGGGCTGGGGCGGGACCGGCTTGCGCAGGCGCCCGCTGCGGGGCTGGTCCGGGCCCTGCGGGATCGAGTCAGGGGCTCCGGTCAGCCGCCCGCCGCCGATGTGGGTCCACTGGAGGCCCGCACCCCAGTTGTGTCGACGACGATCGGAGCGCGCGGCCTGAGTCGAGCTTGTCCGGGAGGAGCGAGCGGTTCCCGGAGCGGCCTGCCGTGAGCGGGGTGTCGAGGCCCCCTGGCCGCCCTGGGAGGACCGGCGGTTCTTGCCGCCCCGGGCCGGCGTGCCCGACTGTCCGGCGGCGGGCCGGCCTGTCTGCCCCGAGTGCAGGGGGCGTCCGGTCGACTTGGTGCCCGAGGCGCGGCCGCCGCGTCCCCTGGCCTGGGAGGATCGGGGCGTCCCGCTGGAGCGGGCTGAGGAGGACTGTCCAGCTCCGGACCGCGGCCCGCCGCCGGAAGCGCTCTGCCGGTGGGGCCGGGACTGGGAGCCCGAGGAGGAACGCCCCGATGAGGATCCTGCGCCGCGACGGGCCGAGCCTCGTCGTCCTGCGCTTTCCCCATGGTTGCGTCCGCGTCCTTTGGCCATGGTCACGACTCTACCGGCGCCACGGCCCCAGGCCCGTGAGCGCCCCGCCCCGGCGATGCGCGAGGCCGATGAGACCTTCGTCGTTGTCCGCACAGGCCCCAAGCGCGTCCCCGGCCGGCTACCGGGGCGGTCCGCGGATCGGTGGGCGGCTAGGGAAGCCGGTAGGTGGCGCCGTCGTCGTCGGTGACGATGAGCCCATCGGCCAGGAGGGTGGCCAGGGCACGCACCGGCTGCTCGGGGTCGCGAGCACCACCGGAGGCTCGCGACCCCGCCCTGGCGGCGCAGGCCCTGAGCTCAGCGGCCTCGACGCACTGCCCGTCGGGAGCCGTGCGCAGGCGGGCCATCACCAGCCCCCGGGCCTGGCGGTCGGTGCCGTGCCAGGCCTGGGTGCGGCGCCGGCCCGCGTGGACGTCCGCGGGGCGGCCCGCCGCCAGCCAGGCGCAGCCGGCCTGCCACGGGCAGGCCCCGCAGTCCGGCTCGCGGGCGGTGCACACCAGGGCGCCGAGCTCCATAACGGCCACTGACCAGTGGGCGGCGGTAGCGTCGTCGTCGGGCAGCAGGCCCAGTGCCCGCTCGCGCTCGGCCCGGTTGAGGCTGGGGGCGGGAAGGGCCTGACCGCCGACGGCGCGGGCCAGGACCCGTCTGACATTCGTGTCCAGCACGAGGGCGCGCCGGCCATGGGCGAAGGCCAGGACCGCGCCGGCCGTGTACTCGCCCACCCCAGGCAGGGCCAGGAGGGCGTCCAGGTCGTCGGGCAGGACGCCGCCGTGCTGCTCGACGACGCTGCGGGCGCACTCGATGAGCCGCAGGGCCCGGCGCGGGTAGCCCAGACGACCCCAGACCCGCAGCACCGCAGCGGTGGGGGCCTGGGCGAGCTCGGCGGGGCCGGGCCAGCGCCGCATCCATTCCTGCCAGGCGGGGACGACGCGGGCCACCGGGGTCTGCTGGCTCATGACCTCCGAGACGAGGACCTCCCACGGGGTCGTACCGGGCCGGCGCCACGGCAGGTCACGGGCGTGGGCGTCGTACCAGGTCATGACGTCCTGCGCCGAGGGCTCAGCCGGATCGGCTGGCGGCGTCACCGGTTCGACCGAGGTCGCAGCAGTGAGCGTGTCGTCAGGGGTGGGGCGGTCGGGCACGGGGGACACCGTAGCGGCAACGGCTTGGGCGAGGCCGGATACCGTCGTCACCAGCCGGCTGAGATTCGTCGCACTCCTCGCGGTCGTAGGGTAGGCCCCCGGTTCGTACCCTTTGCCCTACTGCGTTGTCTCATGACTTCTGAAAGTTTCGGATGTCATGACATCTGAGACACCGGTGGGGTGCGTCTGCCAGATGGGAGAGCTGCTGCTTCGACCTGTCGGAGATGCTGCCCCGGTCACTGTGGTGGCTGCCGTCGTCGTCTGGGTGCACTGCACGAGGGCGGGGTGCTACTGGACGAGGGTTGGGGGTACTGGAGGTAGGTGGGGCCTTCGTGCAGTACGCACAACCCTTGGCCAGTGGATCCCGACCCTCGTGGAGCAGGCCGACTCGAGGTAAGACTCGGGCCAACTCTGGGCGGGGCCAGAGTCGAACCATGACCACCGGACCCCAGCGCAGGCGGCGGGCAGGGAACGGTGGAGTAGAACCTGTGACGGAGGCGCCGGTCCATGCCGTGAGGGCCCCGGACTCACTCCTGCGCGGCCTGGTGTCCACAGCGTTGACATTAACGGGCCCAACGTCAATGTTCCCAGCGGGGATCATTGGAATCCTGCGGTTCTTCTTCGGCGTGCGGCTCCGGCGGGCCTTTAATGTCAGCACCCTGGACGCCAGGACCAGCAGCCCGACGGCGCCCCACCGGCCGCGACCACACCGCCTCCAAGGGCTCAGTCCTCCCCCTGGACCGAGAACGCTGGAGGAGGCTGCGCGTCGGCGTCCGCCGTGTGCTCCCCGAGTCAGGGACGGTTCAGGCCCTGACGGCGCTCCTGCCTCGCTCGGAGTCCCTGCTGGACACCGAGCACGCCGTTGAGTTCGACGTACTCGCCCGTCTCCTGGGTGTATCCGCGCGCGACCGCCCACTCCCAGATGCGGTCCAGCTCGGCGGTGCCTTTCGCCTCCAGCGCCTGGGCACTGACTCCGGACCAGGTCAGACCAGCCAGTGTGAATGCCTTGCCGGCGGGGTCGACGACGTGCCCCTCGGCATGACGGATCTGGACCTTGCCGGCGGCGACGCCCAGGGCCGCCGGCGCACCGGAGACCTTGACGAACAGCCCCGTGCGCGACCGCGGCCAGGGAATATCGCGGCCCCTTCCTCCGGCCCCGATGTGGATGCCCGTGGCGTCGAACACCGTGCGCACCGACATGAGGAACAGGACGCCGAGCAGCAGAACCAACCCGAGGAGCAGCAAGACGACGAAGCTGACCGTCGGCCCATTGGAAAGAAGCTCCTTGACCGCCGCAACCAGGCACACCAGCCCAAAGCCGCCACCCACGAGAAACTGAATGCGGCTGGCTGTCGTCGCCGTGGGCTTGAGGACCAGCCTGTCCCGTTCCACGGGGATGGGGCCGAGCCGGGAGGGCTGGTACTCGTGCTGCGGGGCCGAGGAGGACTGCTGCGCGCCCGCGACGCCGTAGGAAGCCGGCTGAGTCCCTGCGGGCTGTCCGGCCTGCTGACCGTACTGGGCCTGAGGTCCGGGGTGACCGCACTGCGCGGCAGCGGCCTGACTCGCCTGGCCGTACTGGGCCTGAGGTCCGGGGACGCCGGCTTGGCCGTAGGGGTTCTGCTGGGCGGGGGCGCTGTACTGGCCGGGCTGGCCGGGCTGACTGTAGGGGCCGTTGACCGGTGGCTGGCTCATGAGCACTTTCCTCGACGGTTCTTCACGTGCGCGGAGTCCTGATCGGACCTGGACAGGATACCGAGACAGTCGCACGGCAGCCTCAGGCAGGGCTCCCCATCGCACCCCCGGCGACGAGGTGGGCCGCAGCGATACTCATAGTCCCCGTGGTCCTTTCTCATTCAGCGCGGAGGCGCTCAGGACTCACGTACGTATCGGTCTCCCAGGTGTAGCCGCGCGCGATGGCCCAGTTCCAGATCCGATCCAGCTCCGCCGAGCTTCTGCGCTCCGTGCCGGACCTGGACAATCCTCGGCGCGACATTCCTGCAAGCCAGACGGCCTCTCCCTCGGCGTCGAGGACGTAGGTCCGAGCGGCCAGACTCATGCCGGGGAACTCATCCGGGGTCAGGTTCCCATCGCTCAGGAATACCAGAACCACGATGAAGAGTCCGGCGAAGGCCATGATGAGGAGCCCCAGGACCGGGTTCTTAGCCGGCCGCTGGACGACCAGCCCGCTGCGGGAGCGGGGCCACGGGACGTCGTGCGCGCTCCACAGCCCCCGCACATGGATCCCATCCGCATCGAACTGCGTTCTCCTCGAGGCCGCCACCGCGACAGGGACGAGGAGCAACAGTCCGAGTATCAAAGCCGTGAAAAAAGCACCACCCCATTCCCCCACGAAGAGTCGCGCGATGTTCAGCAGGTACAGCCCTGGGATGCCACAGAAAATGAACACGATCCAGCCGGAGCCGGTGAATGCGGTTCTACGCACCAGCTTCTCCGTGACCGGCGAGATCGGCGGCACCCGATGACGCCGTCCCGGATTCCACTGGGCGGGCCAACCATGGGAATCGTTGACCGGCGGCTGACTCATGAGTATTTTCCTCGAGGGGTTCTTCGGATTTATGGGGCTGACGACGCTTTATCAGCCTATCGCCCTGGCTCTGTGCCGGCTTTTGGTAGAACTCCCCATCAGTCCAGCCCGCGCTTGCCAGCTACCTGTCGCCGGTGAGGCGGCGCAGCACGCGTACCCGTGGACTCCAGGACGCGGGCCGGGCCACCGAACCGGTCGCCTCCCGCTCGGCGTTGTCGAGAAGGTCCTCGATGACGGCGTCGTGCAAGGGCTCGACCACGGCCGAGAACATGAGTCGCATGGCGCCGCGGGCACGGCCGATGAGGACGTGGCGGATGCGGGTGTGCTCATCGTCCAGGGCGTCAAGGCTCAGCTCGTGGGCACCGACGATCCCTGTTCGCGGACGGAAGGTGAACCGCACTCGCCGGCCGGGTTCATACTCGCTGACGTAGTAGCGGATGACGCCGTGGCCGCCGTCGGCTCCCACCGCCAGGGGGCGGTCCAGGACCATCGGCGTCCAGGACTGCGAGGGCCAGAGGCGATCGTCCTTCTGCCCCAGCCCGTCGAGCAGGGCGCCGAGGGCCTCGATAGGGGCGTTGATGACGCGTTCGTGAACATTGCGAATCATGGGTGCTCCTCCACCGTTGTCTCCTGACTGTCACACAGCTGTCGGCCGCTTGTCCGACAGGATCGCACCTGACCACGAGGTCGCACAGGACCGCGGCCCGCCGCAGCGAACCGCGCCCGGTCCGCTCAGCCTCATCGACTCACAGGTGCAGGAGCATGCGGGCGTTGCCCAGGGTGTTGGGTTTGACGCGGGCCAGGTCGAGGAACTCAGCCAGGCCGTCGTCATGCGAGCGCAGCATCTCGGCGAAGACGTCCGCGCCTACCGGGGTGCCCTCGATGGGCTCGAAACCGTGGGCGCCGAAGAACTGCTCCTCGAAGGTCATGCAGAACACCCGCTTGAGCCCCATCTCCCGGGCCTGCGCGATGAGCTCGCGCAGGATGGCCGAACCGAGCCCGGTCCCCAGGGCATCGGGGTGGACGGCCAGAGTGCGCACCTCGGCAATGTCGTCCCACATGACGTGCAGAGCCCCGCAGCCCACGATCCTGGGAGCGGCCGGTGTATCCCCGCCGTCTGCCCCGCCGGGCCCGACGACGCCGGGGATCTCCTCGGCGACAATGAACTCCTGGATGTCCTCGAAGTAGGAGATGAGGTCCTTGGCGATGAGGACGCGGCGCTCGGCGTAGGGCCGCACCAGCTCGGCGATGGCACGCACGTCCGCCGGGCGGGCCGGCCGCAGGACACGGCGGGAGCCGTCGACCCCGTAGACCTCGGCCCGGCGAGTTGCCCGGCCGGTGGGCAGGTGTTCATCTGTCCTGAGCGCAGTGCTGTTCATCGTCGTCCGTATTCAGTAGGGCTCAGTTCTGGTCGTGGGTCCCGCGAGCCGGCGCACCACCGGCGATGTCGGAGCCGCGAGCAGACCGCAGCGCGATCCGGGGCCACATCCTGCCACGTTCACAACTCATCGAGAACCGCCTCCGGTCTGCCCGCGGACCTCGGCGAGCTCCAGGACGGCGCGGGCGGTGGCGTCGTCGACGACGAGATCCGTGGCGGTCCGGGCACGCAGTGCGGCCAGCAGGGCGCGGGCCTTGCCGGTTCCCGCCGCCACGCACAGGCGGCGCGGAATCCGGGCGAGCTGGGCGGGAGTCGGGCCGGTGGCCCGAGCATTGAGGGCGACGTCGCGCCAGGAGCCGTCGGTGCGCAGCAGGACGGTGCACACGTCCCCCACCACGTTCTGGCGGCGCAGGACGGCCTGGTCCCGCGCCGTGAGGTGGCCGCCCTCGTAGACCTGGGAGGGCAGGGCCCCGTTGAGGGCGTCGAGGGCGCCGACGCCGAAGACGGCCAGACTCGCGCGCCGCACCACCGACAGGACCCGCTTGACCGAGCGCTCCGACCACATGGCCTCGCGGGTGGCCACATGGTCGAAGAAGGCCGGCACCGGGAAGGAGATCGTGCGCGCCCCCAGCGACAGGCGCATCCGGGAGAGCACCTCGCCGGCGCTGGGCCCCTCACGCACCGGATCCGAGGCGCCGTTGAGCTGGACGACAGTCAGTCCCGGAACGGACCTCGAGGGCAGGGCGGCGCTGACCTCCGACATGGTGGTGCCCCAGGCGACGCCGACGACGACGCCTCCTGCGTCAGCATCCCGGCCCGCTCCGGCGGGCTCGCCGGCCGCGGCGGGCTTGTCATCCTCGGGACCACCGGACTCAGGCGCACCGGCACCTCGGCCCCGGCCCTGCTCGGCCAGGGCCTCGATGAGATCGACCATGTGCGCGGCGGCGACGGAGGCGACCTGCTGGAGGCGGTGGATCTCCGTGGTGCCCTCGCGCACCGGGACGATATGAGTGCGGACCCCGAAGACCTGGGCCATCCGCCCCTCCAGGGAACCGGCACCCCCGGGCTGGACGAGGCTGACCCGTACGACACCCTCCTGGCGGGCACGCGCCAGGAGCCGGGAGACGGTCGAGCGCGACACCCCCAGGTGGTGGGCGATCACCTCCATCGTCTCGCCCTGGACGTAGTACATGGAGGCCGCCTCATAGGCGCGCAGGAGGCCGCCGGGGTCGGCAGCACTCACCGCGCCCCCGGCCGCGTCAGCAGCGGTTCTGCCAGTCACGTCTTCCTCCTTGCTCCACCCGGCTCCATCCTCCGACGACGGGGCCGTTCCACACGGCTGCTGCGCACCGCGGGAGGGAACGATCCTGCCGCCTGCAGCGTCGGATGTCCTGTTCAGGAGAACCGTCCACACAGATGCGCGGACATTCTTGTGGATACCTCGAAAGCCTTGTGCACATTCGTGCACAGCCCTTGCGCATTCTCCCACGCACGGCGGACAGTGTTGTCTGCCACCTCACAGGGGCCGTGCGAGCGCGACGGGACACGGCGGGCACCGGAAGCCGGGACCCGACCTGCCTTCCATTCGGCACCCCGGTCAACGCCGACCGGCCCCGCACAGCCCCACCAGTTTCGATCTCACGACACGTAGGAGCCCAGGAGCCATGACCTCCACCCGCAAGCCCTCGTCCAAGAAGACCCCCCGCAGCTCCGGCCCGGCTGGCCCCTCCTACCCCGCACCCATCCAGGACACCGCGCTCAACGCCGCCCAGCGCGAGCGCGCCCTGGAGGAGATGTCGTCCGCCGAGGGCCTGGACGTGCTGGTCGTCGGTGGAGGCGTCACCGGTGCCGGCATCGCCCTGGACGCCGCGGCCCGCGGTCTACGCACCGGCATCGTGGAGATGGGCGACTGGGCCTCGGGCACCTCCTCGTGGTCCTCCAAGCTTGTCCACGGCGGCCTGCGCTACCTCTACCAGCTCAACTTCGCCCTCGTGCACGAGGCCCTCACCGAGCGCGGCCGCCTGCTGAGCACCACCGCGCCGCACCTGGTCAAGGCCCAGCCCTTCCTGTGGCCGCTCAAGCACCACTATGAGCGCTCCTACTCCGCCGTCGGCGTGGGCATGTACGACGCCCTGGCCCTGGCCGGTTCCCGCGGCCGCAAGACCGTGCCGATCCAACGCCACCTGGGCCGCAAGGGCACCTCCGCCCTAGCCCCCTCCCTGGACACCAGCGGCCTGGCCGGCTCCATCCGCTTCTTCGACGCCCGCGTCGACGACGCCCGCCTGGTCATCGACCTGGTGCGCACCGCCGTCGGCCTGGGGGCGCTGGCCGCCAACCGCACGAAGGTCACCGGCTTCCTCACCGACGAGCGCGGCCATGTCCACGGCGCCCGCGTCACCGACCTGGCCACCGGCACCGACCACGAGATCCGGGCCAAGCGCACCATCAATGCTGCCGGCGTGTGGACCGAGGCCGTCCAGGACCTGGCCACCGACGCCGGAGGCCTGAAGGTCCTGGCCTCCAAGGGCATCCACATCGTGGTCCCCAAGGAGGCCATCGACGCCGAGACCGGGGTCTTCCTGCGCACCGAGAAGTCCGTCCTGTTCATCATCCCCTGGCCCGAGTACTGGGTCATCGGCACCACCGACACCCCCTGGGACCTGGACGTCTCCAAGCCCGTGGCCACCGCCGCCGACGTGGACTACATCCTCGAGCACGCCAACTCCGTGCTGTCGCGGCCCATCACTCGCGCCGACATCATCGGCGTCTACGCGGGCCTGCGCCCCCTGCTCCAGCCCAAGCTCAAGCCGGGCGCCGAGGCTGCCTCCACGAAGGTCTCCCGTGAGCACACGGTCACCCGGATCGCCCCGGGGCTGACCGCCATCGCCGGCGGCAAGCTGACCACCTACCGGGTCATGGCCTCCGACGCCGTCGACCACGCCCTGGGCGAGGCCCTGTCCCACGCCCACCCCTGCGCCACGCAGGAGCTGCCCCTGGTGGGTGCGGCCGGCTACCACGCCCTGGCCAAGCGGGCCGGGCGGATCGCCGGTGAGCGCGGCTGGACCCTGGAGCGGGTCACCCACCTGCTGGACCGCTACGGTGATGAGACCCCGGCCCTGTTGGAGGCCATCGACGCCGCCGGCCCCGAGGAGCGCCTGGGCGAGCCGCTGGCGGAGGCCCCCACCTACCTGCGCGCCGAGGTCGTCTGGGCCGTCACCCACGAGGGCGCCGAGAGCCTCGACGACGTCCTGCTGCGTCGGGTGCGCCTGGACCTCTCGCGCCGTGACCGGGGCCTGGCCGCCGCCGACGAGATCCTGGCGATCATGGCGCCGCTGCTGAACTGGTCCGAGAAGGACGTCGCCGCCCAGAAGGAGGCCTACGCCCAGCGCGTGGCCCAGATCGCCGCGGCCGAGTCCGAGCTGACTGACGCCGCCGCGGTGGCGCACATCACCGAGCCGATCTAGTCCCCTGCTTGCCGAGCGGACCGCTGCCGGTACCGCTCGGCCAGCAGGCTCCCCGTGGCGCCCGTCAGTTCCCGTAGAGGCGGGCACCGCGACCACCCACCACCCACACCCGGACCTCGCCGTCCCGAGTACACCCGCACACCGTCGTGCAGAAAGAGAGCCGCACATGTCTGCGACCCTGACCCAGATCTTCGCCTCGGAGGCTCTGGGGACATTCCTTCTCATTCTTCTGGGCTGCGGCGTCGTCGCCGGTGTCGTGCTGCCCACCTCCAAGGCCAAGGACAGCGGCTGGATCGTCATCACCATGGCGTGGGGTCTGGCGGTCTTTGTGGGTGTCTACGCCGCCTACAAGACCGGCGCACACCTCAACCCGGCGGTGACCATCGGTCTGGCGGTCGCCGGACGCCCCTTGGCCGAGGGAATCTCGGCCACGCCGGTCAACATCCTCGTCTACTGCGCCGCCCAGATGGTGGGCGCCATGGCGGGCGCCGCCACCGTGTGGCTGTCCTACAAGAAGCAGTTCGACCAGGAGGCCGACGCCGCCTCCAAGCTCGGCGTGTTCGCCACCGGCCCGGCGGTGCGCTCCTACGGCTGGAACGTCGTGACCGAGGCCGTGGGCACCTTCGTCCTGCTGGCCTGGATCATCGCCTCGGGCAAGACCCCCTCCGGCCTGGGCCCACTGGCCGTAGCCATGGTCGTCGTCGTCATCGGCATGAGCCTGGGCGGCCCCACCGGCTACGCCATCAACCCGGCCCGTGACCTGGGCCCGCGCATCACCCACGCCCTCCTGCCGATCCCCGGCAAGGGAGGCTCGGACTGGGCCTACTCCTGGGTCCCGATCGTCGGCCCGCTCATCGGCGCCGTCGCCGCCGGGCTCATCGTCCCCCACTTCGCCGGGCTGTTCTGAGCCCGCACGACCCTTGACCGCATCGACACCATCGCTGCCCAGCGCAGCCCTCACCACCGCCCCCTCACAACGCAGTGAAAGGACATTCCTTTGAGCCCCAACAGCACTGAGAAGAAGTACGTCCTGGCCATCGACCAGGGTACGACCTCCTCACGCGCCATCCTGTTCAACCACGACGGCGAGATCGTCGCCGTCGACCAGAAGGAGCACGAGCAGATCTTCCCGCGCGCCGGCTGGGTCGAGCACGACGCGAACGAGATCTGGGACAACATCCGCTTCGTCGTCGGAGGGGTGCTGGCCAAGGCGCAGATCAACCGCCACGAGATCGCCTCGGTGGGCATCACCAACCAGCGCGAGAGCGCCGTCGTGTGGGACAAGAACACCGGCGAGCCCGTCTACAACGTCATCGTCTGGCAGGACACCCGCACCCAGAAGATCTGCGACCGCCTGGCCGGCGAGGACGGCCCGGACAAGTACAAGGACCGCGTGGGCCTGGGGCTGGCCACCTACTTCGCCGGCCCCAAGGTGGCCTGGATCCTGGAGAACGTGGCGGGCGCCCGCGAGCGCGCCGAGGCCGGCGACCTCCTCATGGGCACCATGGACACCTGGACGCTGTGGAACCTCACCGGCGGGGTCAACGGAGGTGTGCACGCCACTGACGTCACCAACGCCTCGCGCACGATGCTCATGAACATCGACACCCTGGACTGGAACCCGGAGATCTGCGCGGACATGGGCATCCCCGTCTCCATGCTCCCCGAGATCCGCCCCTCCTCGGGCGTCTTCGGCTACGGCCGCAAGAACGGCCTGCTGGTGGACACCCCCATCAGCGGCATCCTGGGCGACCAGCAGGCGGCCACCTTCGGGCAGGCCTGCTTCGAGAAGGGCCAGGCCAAGAACACCTACGGCACCGGCTGCTTCATGCTCATGAACACCGGCACCACCCCGGTGCGCAGTGAGAACGGACTGCTGACCACCGTGTGCTACCAGATCGGTGACGAGCCGGCCGTCTACGCCCTGGAGGGCTCGATCGCCGTGGCCGGCTCGCTGGTGCAGTGGCTGCGCGACAACCTGGGCATCATCGCCGACTCCAAGGACATCGAGGCCCTGGCCTCCAGCGTCGAGGACAACGGCGGGGCCTACTTCGTGCCGGCCTTCTCCGGGCTGTTCGCCCCGCACTGGCGCCCCGATGCCCGCGGCGCCCTGGTGGGTCTGACCCGCTACGTCAACAAGGCGCACATCGCCCGGGCCGTGGAGGAGTCCACCGCCTACCAGACCCGCGAGGTCCTCGAGGCCATGAACGCCGACTCGGGGCAGGCCCTGACCGAGCTCAAGGTCGACGGCGGCATGACCCGCGACGAGCTGCTCATGCAGTTCCAGTCCGACCAGGTGGGTGTGCCCGTGGTGCGCCCGAAGGTCGCCGAGACCACGGCGCTGGGGGCCGCCTACGCCTCCGGTATCGCGGTCGGCTTCTGGTCGGGTACCCAGGACGTCATCGACAACTGGGCCGAGGACAAACGCTGGGAGCCGACCATGGAGGAGGCCGAGCGCGAGCGGCTCTTCCGCAACTGGAACAAGGCCGTCCAGCGCACGCTGGACTGGGTCGACGAGGACGTCGTCGAGTAGGGCCGATGTCCGACAGTACTCAGGCGACGCTCGCCGGCACCGCCTGAGCGCCCACTGCCCCGGACGCCGCCGACGGTTCCCGTCTCCCCACGGGCCCGTTGGCGGCGTCCTCATGCACTACTAGTCCTCTCATACACTATCGAGGCCCGTGAATGGTCGGTAGATTCCTGGGTGGCGCTCCCCGGCCCGACCGGGGAGTACTTCCTGTCCCCCTTGCGAGGAGTCCCTGCATGACAGCTCACCCACCCGCTGCCCACGTGTCCCCGCCCGCCTCGACCCCGTCGGCCTCGACGCCGGCACTGCCCGTCGACGAGCCCGACGAGTTCTCCGGTACCGGCGCCGCCACCGGCTCAGCCGGTGCCCGCACGGGCGAGGGGATCCTCGAGCGGATCGAGTGGGCCGACGTCGTGCGCATCGCGGTGGTGGGCCTGGCGGCACTGGGCGCCTGGATCGCGGAGGCGACCAGCACTCCCGGCTGGGCCGTGGGCGCCGTCGGGGCGGTGGTGCTGGCGGTGGGCTGCTGGCCGCTCCTGGTCGAGGCGGCCGGTGACCTGCGCGAGCGGCGCATGAGCATGGAGCTGTCGATGCTCCTGGCCATCGTGGCGGCCGCCGTCATTGGCGAGTGGGTGACCGCCCTGGCCGTGACGGTCTTCGCGCTGTGCGCCGAGGTCCTCGAGGAGCTGTCGATGGATCGGGGCCGCGACGCCCTGACCGACCTCATGTCCTTCCTGCCGCAGACCGCGCGGGTGGTGGGGACCCCGGTGGCCACTGAGTCCGCCAAGGCCGCCGAGTCCTCGCAGTCCTCCGGGGTCACTGAGGTCCCTCTGGATGAGGTGCGCCCGGGGCAGGTCATCGCCCTGAGTCCCGGGGGCCGGGTGCCGGTCGACGGCGTCGTGCGCACCGGTAGGGCCGACGTCGACCAGTCCCGGATCACCGGGGAGGCGCTGCCCGTGCAGGTCGGGCCGGGTGACCGGGTGCCGGCCGGCTCCATCACCCGCGGCGCCCTGGAGCTCGAGGTCGAGCGGGTCGGAGAGGAGTCCTCCTACGGGCGGATCGTGGCCGCGGTGCGCCATGCCCAGTCATCGCGCGCACCGGTCCAGCGCCTGGCCGACCGGCTGGCGGCCCGCATCGTCTACCTGGCGCTGGCGGCGGCCCTGGTCACCTTCCTGGTCACCCGGGACGTACGCGCCACCATCTCGGTCATCATCGTGGCCGGGGCCTGCGGGGTGGCCGCGGGCACTCCCCTGGCGGTTCTGGCGGCCATCGCCCGCGCAGCCCGCTGCGGGGCCTTCGTCAAAGACGGCACCCACCTGGAGCAGCTCTCCGCGGTGGACACGGTGGTGGTGGACAAGACCGGGACCCTCACCGTCGGCGAGCCCCAGGTCGTGAGTGTCCGCCCCACCGAGGCCGCCGCCGGGGAGGACGAGGTGCTGGCACTGGCGGCCGCGGCGGAGTGGAACTCCGAGCACCCCATCGGCCGGGCCATCTACACCGAGGCCGCCGTGCGCGACCTGACGGTGCCGGTGCCCGGCGACGTCGCCTACTCCCCCGGAGCCGGCGTGAGCGCCCACGTCGAAGGACGCCAGATCACCGTGGGGCGCTGCCGGGGGCAGGGGCACCAACCGGAGCGGGACACTGACGACTGCGAGGACGCGGCCGCCGCGAACACCGAGTCCGACCCGGAGGCGCCGTCGGCCACCTCGGTGGTGGAAGTGCGGGCCGATGGACAGCTCCTGGGCACCATCGCCCTGGCCGACCGGCTGCGTCAGGGAGCGGCCGCCGCCGTGCGGGATCTGGGTGACATGGGACTGGAGGTCCTCATGCTCACCGGCGACTCGGCCGCCTCCGCGCACCACGTGGCCGGCCTGCTCGGCCTGACCCAGGAGCAGGTGCGCGCCGACCTGCTGCCCACCGACAAGGAGGAGGTCGTCGACTCGCTACGTCGGGCGGGCAGGCGGGTGGCCATGGTGGGCGACGGCGTCAACGACGCCCCCGCTCTGGGCGCCGCCGACGTCGGCATCGCCATGGGCACCGGCACGGACGTGGCCCGCGAGGCCGGCGACGTCGTGCTCGTGGGCTCCGCCCCGGCCGACCTGGTCGAGACCGTGCGGGTGGCCCGCCGGGCCCGGCGCATCATCATGGTGAACTTCGTGGGCACGGTGGTGGTCGACGTCGTCGGCATGATCGCCGCCGGGCTGGAGCTGCTGGGGCCGGTGGCCGCGGCCCTCGTGCACGTCGTCTCCGAATCGGCCTTCATCCTCAACTCGGCCCGACTGGTGCCCCGACGTACCCGCAGGCGCTGAGCCGTCCGCCCACCGACACCCACCGACACAGGCCGCAGCACCCACGTCTTGAGGGCCTGGCACTGGGCGCCATGAGCTCCGGGCCGCCTCGACCGCCGCGCCCCGGGCCCCACTTTCACCTGGAAGGACGGGAGAAGATGGCACGCGGCCGTCTCATATGGTGCACAACCCACCATCTCCATGGCATGATCGTTGGGCCTTAGTACCCAGGACGCAGCAGCGCGGCTGCTCACTCAGCCCCGCTGACGACCTGGACGACCCATCAGTACTCACAGTGGAGTAGCCATGACGCCAGCCGTCCTGTCAGCCCTGCCGATGCATCCGGCACCGCTCGTCCCAGCCTTGGCGGGACTGCCCGCCGCCTTCACGCCGTCGACCACCGCCGTGGGCGGCAACGTCTACCTCACCGCTGCGGTGGGGCTGCTACCGCTGGTGGTGTTCTTCGTCCTCATGGGCGTGTTCAAGGTGGCCACCCACTGGTGCGCCATCATCTCCCTGGTGATCGCCGCCGCCACCGCGATCACCCTGTTCCACATGCCGGTGGGCATGACGGTCATGAGCGCCACCCAGGGCATGGCGCTGGGATTCGTCCCGATCATCTACATCATCATCGCGGCCGTGTGGCTCTACAACCTCACTGACGTCTCGGGTCGCTCCAAGGACCTCAAGGCCGTGTTCAACGTGATCGGCAAGGGCGACATGCGCGCCCAGGCCCTCATCGTGGCCTTCTCCTTCTGCGGCCTGCTCGAGGGACTGGCCGGCTTCGGCGCCCCGGTGGCCATCGCCGCCGCCATGGTGGCGACCCTGGGCCTGCCCAAGCTCAAGGCGGCCGTCGTCGTCATGGTCGGTAACGCCATCAACGTGGGCTTCGGCGCCATGGCCATTCCCACCACGACGGCCGGCAAGCTCGGCGGCCAGGAGCCGGTGAGCGTCGCCACCGCCATGGGGCACCTGACCTGGGTGTTCTGCGCCTTCATCCCGCTCCTGCTGCTGTTCATCCTCGACGGCGCGCGCGGCGTCAAGCAGCTGTGGCCGCTGGCGATCGTGGCGGGGCTGGCCACCGGGGTGGGTCACTTCTTCACCCCCTCGATCTCCTACGAGCTCACCGCCGTGCTGGCCTCCCTGCTGGGTCTGGCCGCCTCCTACGTCTTCCTGCTGGTGTGGACCCCCACGACCCCTGAGGAGTACCGCTCCCAGGTGGCCGCCGACGACGCCCCCGACCGCGAGCGCGTCATCCTGGCCCTGCTGCCCTACATCCTGGTGGTGGTCATCATCGCCACGACCAAGCTGTGGACCCTGGGCATCAACCTCGACAAGGCCTTCAAGGCCACCGACCTGCCGCTGAAGTGGCCCGGCGTGTACGGCCAGCTCCTCAACGCCAAGGGCGAGGCCTCCAAGAGCGCCATCTACAACCTTCAGACCCTGTCCAACCCGGGCACCTGGATCTTCCTGACCGCCATCATCGTGACCTTCATCTACGCGGCGCGCTCGGTGCCGGGCAAGTTCGAGATGAGCGTGGGCAAGGGCTTCGCCACGCTGGCCAAGACCTGCTACACGCTGCGCATGGCGATCCTGACGATCGCGGCCGTCATGGCCCTGGCCTACGTCATGAACTTCTCCGGCCAGACTTCCGCGATCGGTGCGGCCTTGGCCGCCACGGGCGCCGCCTACGCCTTCCTCTCCCCGGCCCTGGGCTGGGTGGGGACCGCCGTGGCCGGCTCGGCGACGAGCGCGGGCGCCCTGTTCGCCAACCTGCAGGCCACCGCCGCCCAGGGGGCCGGGCTCGACCCGAAGATCCTGCTGGCCGCCAACACCATCGGTGGCGGGCTGGGCAAGATCGTCTCCCCGCAGAACCTGGCCATCGCCTCGACCGCGGTGGATGCCCCCGGCACGGACGCCGAGATTCTCAAGAAGGCGGCACCCTACTCCATCGGGCTGCTGCTGGTGCTGGGCACCCTGGTGTTCCTGGCCTCCCAGGTGGGGCTGGGTGTCTGAGGCCGCCAGAGCCTGACTCCTACGCACGGCGCCCTCGGTTCCTTCGCGGTTCCGGGGGCGCCGTGCGCGTACTCGCGCCTACGGCGTCGGATCGGGGACGTACTTCCCGGCCGAGGACTGCGTTCTCCCACCGGCGACTGCGCCCCGGCACGCACATTCTGGCCGCAAGCGCAGTCCTCGCCACGAAAGTACGTCCCCGCGGCGGCTTCACTGGCTAGAGCGACGCGATTCTGCTGGGATGGGCACGAAGGAGGCCCCGTGATGACTCATGCTCCCCTGGCCGCTGGACGTCGGCACACCGTCCGGTGCCTCCCCGACGGGAAGGTGGTCGCCGTCGGAGCGGACGGTGCCGGAGAGTGCCAGGTCTCGCAGTGGCGAGGCGTCGCCTCCGTGGCGGCGGGCAGCGTCCACGTGGCCGCCAACACCGGCCGGTCCCACACGTTGGGCCTAAGCAACGACGGAACGGTGCTGGCCTGCGGCTGGAACGCGCAGGGGCAGTGCGATGTCCAGGAGTGGTGGGACGTCGTCGCCATCGCCGCAGGATGGAGATTCAGCGCAGGACTGCGAGGCGACGGGACGCTGATGACCACCGGCCGCGACGTCGAGGGGCAACGGCAGGTGGGCCACTGGCGCGAGCTCACGGGTGTCAGCTGCGGCGACTGGCACACGGTGGCCGTTCGTGCCGACGGGAGCGTCTGCGCAGCAGGCAACAACACCGCGGGCCAGTGCGAGGTTCACGACTGGCGCCGAGTACGCGCGGTCTCCACGGGCTACCTCCATACCCTCGGCCTGCTGGACAACGGCACTGTTCGCGCGGCCGGGCGCCCGGAGTTCTGGTCGGGGATCGAGAGCTGGACCGATATCACCGCCGTGGCGGCGGGCAGCTATCACAGCGTCGGACTGAGGGCCGACGGGACGGTCGTCGCAGCGGGCAGATCGGAGGCCGGTCAGTGCGATGTGGGCCGTTGGCACGACATCGTGGCCATTGCGGCGGGCGCGACCCACACCGTGGGCCTACGCGCCGACGGCGGCGTCGTGGCCACTGGCTCCAACAGTCACGGCCAGCTCGAGGTCGGGGCCTGCCCCGCCGGCTGAGCCCGATGCTTCCGCGAAGACGCACCTTGGGGCTCGAGGACGGATGCCCGGATCACGTCCCTCAAACCTCGACGTGCGTCCTTGACGGCACTCACGGCCGACGGACACCGTCGTAGGCTCCGCGGGTCTCACAGGCCTCGCAGGATCAGGCCCAGCCCCGAGCGCAGCTGGCCGATCACCTCGTCAGACTCCGTTGGCGGGGCGTTGAGCAGGTCGAGGGCCAGCCCATTGACGAGGGCGGTCACCAGGCGCGCCCCCTCGGCGGGTGACAGGTCCGCGCGCATACGACCGGCCTTCCGCGCATCCGCCAGAACACCCTCGACCCAGGTACGCATGATCTGGAGCGCCTCCCAGTAGGGATCGGCCAGCCAGGGCCTGGTGGATGCGGCAGCACCGAAGGCGACCCAGGCGGCCGCGTCCTCGCGCTGCACAGTCCCGGTCGGCAGAAGCTCGGCAAGAGCCCTCACGAAGGTCTCCGGCTGCGCGGGGGCGACCTCGTGAGAGACCACGCGGCCGGCCTGGCGCTGGACGGAGCGGATAAGGGCGTCGGTCAGTAGGGTTCGCCGGCTCGGCGAGCGGTATTGGACGGTGCCCGGGGCGACGCCGAGCCGGGCGGCCACGCTGCGAACACTAACCCGGTCGAAGCCCTCCTCGGCAATGATCGAGATGGTGGCGTCAGCGGTCATGCTCACGGCCGGTGACATCAGGATGTCGAGGACCGATCGCCGGCCCGATTCCTGGTCCATGACGCTGCCCTCCGCGGTTGTCCGTCTCAGTTCCTTCGCCAGCGCCATCCGCCGTCGTTCATCCCACCGACTTCTCGGGCGCTCAAGAGCGGTTGCCTCACCAGAGTATCCCTCGTACGATCGTATGCGAACTGTCGTACGGTCGTACGACAACAGCCGTTCAACGATCGAGGCACCCCATGGAACACGCCGCAACACTGGCAGGACTCGCCCTGCTGGACTCCACCAGCCTGGGCACGCTGGTCATCCCGATCGCTCTCGTCGTGCGCAGCCGTCGCGTGGACCGCGGGCCGATGGCCATCTACCTGACCACCGTGTGCCTGGCGTATCTCAGCCTCGGGATCGCCCTCGTGGCCGGCTTCGACCTCATCAGTACCGCCGCGGCACGCCTGGCCCACACCGAGACGGCACAGTGGGCGACCCTCGTCATCGGAGTGGCGCTGGCGGGTTTCGGCATCCTCAGCCCCAACCCACCCAAACCCGAGCCCGGAACGGATTCTCTGGGGAGCCGTCCCACTCCCGCCTCAGCCGGGGCGATGGTCGTTCTGGGACTGGGAGCGTCACTGGTCGAAGCCGCCACCATGGTTCCCTACATCGCGGCGACCGGGATCATCGCCTCCTCACCAGAGGCTTGGCCGGTACGGATTGTCACCTTGACCCTGTACTGCCTGATCATGATCGCACCCGCTCTCGTTCTGCTCATCCTGGCCGATACGCTGGGGCAGCGCTTTCTACCCAAACTGGTCAGGATCGCTCCGCGACTGGAGTACGAGGCCAAGGTCACCCTCCTGTGGGTCGCGGCGATCCTCGGTCTCCACCTTGCCGGACGCAGCGCAGGCGCCCTGGGCCTGTTGGGTTAGCCGCACCGATCGGGGACTTACTTCCCAGCCGAGGACTGCGTTCTCCCACCGGCGACTGCGCCCCGGCACTCGCATTCTGGCGGCAAACGTAGTCCTCGCCGCGAAAGTACGTCCCCGCCGCAAAAGTGCGTTCTCGACGGCGTCGGCCGCGCTCCCGCCGAGGCCCCCTCGAAGCCCATCGCAGATAAGGGCAGTAATGCATGACGCAATCCACCTCTAGGACTTACCTCCCACACGCCGCAGACACCCTCTGCTCAACCCACCTTCATCCCTCACAGAATCGCACCACCTCAACGGAAAACCTGTCTCAGAGAGCGGAACCAACCGACCGGGAGTCCGTCGTCGTCAGATGAGCACCACCACCGGGCCGTAGCCTGAGATACAGCCGAGGCCGCATCACATCCCGCTTCGAAGCAGGTGAGTCCGGGCGGTCCTCGTGACAGTCTCAGTTACGACGTCGTGGAGGCATATCGTGCGAATCGCCCTTTTCGCCACCTGTCTTGCGGACACCATGTTCCCGCAGGCAGCGCAGGCAACCGTCACCATCCTGGAGCGCCTCGGTCACCAGGTCTGCTTCCCCGAGGGACAGGTTTGCTGCGGCCAGATGCACGCCAACACCGGCTACTTCAAGCAGGCCGCCAAGATCACCCGCAACCACGTGGAGACCTTCTCCCCCGTGCTCGACGGCGAGTGGGACGCCATCGTCATCCCCTCGGGCTCGTGCACCGGCGCAGCCCGCCACGAGCAGGGTCTCGTGGCCGAGCACGTGGGCGACACGGCCCTGGCCAAGCGGGTCGAGCAGATCGCCGCGCACACCTACGACCTGACCGAGCTGCTCATCGATGTCCTGGGCACCGAGGACGTGGGCGCCTACTTCCCGCACACGGTCACCTACCACCCCACCTGCCACTCGCTGCGCGTCGCCAAGGTCGCCGACCGCCCCTACCGCCTCCTCAAGGCCGTCGAGGCCCTCACCCTCATCGACCTGCCCGACGCCGAGGTCTGCTGCGGGTTCGGCGGTACCTTCTCCATGAAGAACTCCGAGACCTCCACCGCGATGCTCGCCGACAAGATGAGCAACGTGATGTCCACGCGCGCCGAGGTCCTGTGCGCCGGCGACTACTCCTGCCTCATGCACATCGGCGGCGGCCTGTCCCGCGTCAACTCCGGGGTGCGCATCATGCACCTGGCCGAGATCCTGGCCTCCACCAAGGACGCTCCCTTCGAGGGCAACATCTCCTTCGCCCCCAAGCACGTCCAGCACACCGGTAACTCTCAGCACACACAGGCGGTGGCACGATGACACAGGTATTTCTCGGTATGCCCCACACGGGCGGGTGGCGCACCGAGGTCGAGCAGCCCGAGGACACGCTGCGCTGGGGACCCACCTTCCCCGAGGGCGCGCACAAGACGCTGGCCAACACCCAGATGCGCCGCAACCTGGGTCACGCCACGCGCACCATCCGCTCCAAGCGCGCCGACCGCGTCGCCGAGATGCCCGACTGGGAGGACCTGCGCAACGCCGCCGAGGCCGTCAAGTTCGAGGTGGCCTCGCGCCTGCCCGAGCTGCTGGAGCAGTTCGAGGCCAACGTGACCGCCCGCGGCGGCATCGTCCACTGGGCGCGTGACGCCGCCGAGGCCAACCGGATCATCACCGACATCATCGCCTCCAAGGGCGTCGACGACATCGTCAAGGTCAAGTCGATGGCCACCCAGGAGACGAACCTCAACGAGTACCTGGCCGATCGGGGCATCACCGCCCACGAGACGGACCTGGCCGAGATGATCGTCCAGCTGGCCGACGACATGCCCTCGCACATCGTGGTGCCCGCGATCCACCGCAACCGCTCCGAGGTGCGCGGCATCTTCCTGGACCGTATGGAGGACGCCCCGGAGGACCTCTCCGACGACCCCAAGGAGCTGACGGCCGCGGCCCGCTCGCACCTGCGCAACAAGTTCCTGCACGCCTCGGTGGCCGTCTCCGGCACGAACATGGGCGTGGCCGAGACCGGCACGGTCTCGATCTACGAGTCCGAGGGCAACGGGCGCATGTGCCTGACCCTGCCGGACACGCTCATCACCCTCATGGGCATCGAGAAGCTGGTGCCCCGTTTCCAGGACGTGGAGATCTTCTCCCAGCTCCTGCCGCGCTCGGCCACCGGTGAGCGCATGAACCCCTACACCTCCATGTGGACCGGTGTCACCGAGGGCGACGGCCCCAAGGAGTTCCACCTGGTGCTCATGGACAACGGGCGCACCAAGACCCTGGCCGACCCGGTGGGCCGCCAGGCCCTGGCCTGCATCCGCTGCGGGTCGTGCATGAACATCTGCCCCGTCTACCAGCACACCGGTGGGCACGCCTACGGCTCGGTCTACCCCGGCCCGATCGGCTCGATCATCACGCCCCAGCTCACTCAGGGGCTGGCCGACGACGACCCGGTCCACACCCTGCCCTTCGCCTCCTCCCTGTGCGGGGCCTGCGGCGAGGTGTGCCCGGTCAAGATCGACATCCCCACGATCCTCATCCACCTGCGGGCCCGCTCCGTGGACGTCAAGCGCCGCGCGGTGCCGGACGTGTGGGACGTGGCCATGAACGTCTCGGCCCCGGTGATGTCGAAGAGCTCGCTGTGGGCGGCCGCCTCGCAGACGGTCAAGGCCTCAGCGCTGCTGGGCGGCAAGGACGGCAAGATCGGCGCCCTGCCCTTCCCTGCCTCCCTGTGGACCGGAGCGCGCGACCTGCCGGTGGCCCCCTCGGAGACCTTCCGCCAGTGGTGGAAGCGCACTCACCCCGAGGGCGAGACTCCGCTGAGCCAGGTCGCCGACGCCCAGAGCGGCCACGGTCACGCGGACGGCTTCCCCGCCGACCCGCCCCCGCCTCCTGGCAAGCCGGTGTCCGGCAGCGCGAGCGCCGACGGCGAGCCCACCCCGGCCGCGCTGGACGCACGCTCGGCCATCAACAACCCTGAGCCGATCGCCCCGGAGGCATCCGCCACCCAGGCCCCGGCCGGCTCGACCAGCGAGGAGGAGCTGTGATGGATGCGAAGTCCGCGATCCTGGCCCGCGCCCGCGACGCGATCTCCCGGTCCCAGACCCGACCGGTGGGGCCGATCCCGCGCAACTACATCCGCTCCGGGGAGAATCCCCCCGGCTCCAAGCCCGTGGTTGACGAGATGATCGAGAAGCTCGAGGACTACTCGGCCGAGGTCATTGTCGCTCCCAAGGACGCGGCGATCCTGGACGCCATCGACGAGCTGCTCGGTGAGGCTCGCTCCGTCGTCGTCCCCGCCGGGCTGCCCGAGGACTACAAGAAGGCGGCGGCCCGCAACGGCCGCACCGTGGTGGAGGACTCCCGCGAGGAGGCCATCGCCACCCTCGACCTCAATGAGATCGACGCCGTGCTGACCTGCTCGCGTGTGGGCATCTCGATCTCGGGGACGATCGTCCTCGACGGCGAGCCGGACCAGGGCCGCCGGGCCATCTCGCTGGTGCCGGACAAGCACGTCGTGGTTCTGGAGCGCGAGACGATCATGCCGACGGTGCCGCAGGCCGTCGACGTCCTGGGAGAGCACCCCACGCGCCCGATGACGTGGATCGCCGGCGGCTCGGCCACCAGCGACATCGAGCTGGTACGTGTCAACGGCGTGCACGGCCCGCGCAACCTGCGCGTCGTCATCGCCCACTGAGGTTCATCAAGACCGCCTACACTCCGCGTCGCCCGATTGCTCACTGCTCGGGCGGCGCGGAGTCTTGTCGTCTCTTCCCTGCTCCCGCAAGGATGTCAGCGAGCTGAAGCGGGCAGCGGGACGGCCGAGTGAAGCCGCTCAAGGCGGACGCACATCAGTTTTCCATGAAGGCGGAGTTGACTGGAGATGACTGTTGGCAGCGCGGAAAGGACCTCTTCTTGACCACCTCACTGACTGAGTCACCCCTGGCCCCCGACTACGACCGCTCCGCCATGACCACCGGGATCGTCCACATCGGTGTGGGCGGCTTCCACCGCGCCCACGAGGCCGCCTACCTCGACCGGCTCATGCGCCGGCGCGCCGGGCCCGGCCCCGGCGGAGGAGCACCCGCCGCACCGGGCGGATCCTGCCTGGAGTGGGGGATCTGCGGCGTCGGCCTGTTGCCCGGGGACGCCCGGATGCGTGACGTGCTGGCGGCTCAGGACCACCTCTACACCCTGCTGCTCAAGCATCCCGGTGGGCTGCGCGATCCAGCGGTCATCGGCTCGATCCACGACTACCTCTTCGCCCCCGACGACCCCGAGGCCGTCCTGGCCCTCCTGAGCGCACCGACCACCCGGATCGTCTCGCTGACGGTCACCGAGGGCGGCTACAACGTTGACGACGCCACCGCCGCGTTCCGCACTGAGGCACCTAGAGCCGTCCACGACGCCGAGCACCCCGGCGAGCCGACGACCGCCTTCGGCTACATCGTTGAGGCGCTGAGGCGTCGCCGGGAGGCGGGGATCGCGCCGCTGACGGTCATGAGCTGCGACAACCTGCCCGGCAACGGGAAGGTGGCCCGCACGGCGGTGGTCTGCCAGGCCGCGATGAGCGACCCCGAGCTGGCGGACTGGATCGACGGGAATGTCGCCTTCCCCAGCTGCATGGTGGACCGCATCACCCCGCGCACCACGCGGGCCGACGTCGCCGAGCTGCGGCGGGCACTCGGTGTGGAGGATGCCTGGCCGGTGGTCTGCGAGCCCTTCACCCAGTGGGTGATCGAGGACGACTTCCCCGCCGGGCGGCCCCCGTGGGAGGAGGTCGGGGTGCAGATGGTCGACGACGTCGTGCCCTACGAGCTCATGAAGCTGCGTCTTCTCAACGCCTCCCACCAGGGGCTGGCCCACTGGGGGCGGCTGCTGGGGATCGAGTACGCGCACGAGGCCGCGGCAGATACGGATATCGCCGCCTGGGTGAGGGCCTATCTTGAGCGCGAGGCGCGGGCCACCCTGCGCTCGGTGCCGGGGATCGATCTGGACGACTACATCAGCACGCTCTTCAGGCGCTTCACCAACGAGGCGATCGCAGACACACTCTTCCGCCTGGCACAGGACGCCTCCAGCCGGATGCCGAAGTTCGTCCTGGGCACGGTGCGCGACAACCTCACCGCCGGTGGGCCAATCCGTCTGGGGACCGCGATGGTGGCGGCCTGGGCGCTGGGCGATGAGGGCGTCGCCGAGAACGGCAAGACGATCGCCATCGACGACCCGCTGGCCGACGAGCTGCTGCTCCTGGCCGCCGCGCAGAAGTCCGGCCACGAGACGGCCTTCATCTCCCACGAGGGCGTCTTCGGGGACCTGGCGACCAACGAGCGCTTCCGACGCACCTTCGTCGAGGAGCTCGAGGCCCTGCGACGCCAGGGGGCGCGGGCGCGTCTGCGCGCTCTGGCCGGCCACACCCGGGCGGCCTAGCCCGGGCTGTCGTCCCTGTCGTTGTCCTGCGCTCGTCATCCCCGGCCGTCGAGCAGGCGCCACCGCACCGGAGACTGGCGCCTCGCAGACATTGCGAATCTCCCCTTCCCGTTAGACGGATTGCTTAGGCTAACCTTGCTTCGGTGACCTTTGTCCCATAGCATGAGGTGGTTCGTGGACCTCAGTGCCGGCCACGGGGGCCGGTCGCCTCCCACGAGCACTCCGCGCCGCGCGGAGCGTCCAGAATCCGACTCACCGATGAGGTTCCTATGGTCAAGCGCCAGCTGCCCAACCCGAGCGAGATCTTCGAGCTGCTCCACTTCAAGACGCCCGAGCTCAACCCCAGGCGTCGCCGCCTCGACGCCGCGCTGACCACCTGGGACCTGCGCAAGATCGCCAAGCGCCGCACTCCGGCCGCGGCCTTCGACTACACCGACGGCGCCGCCGAGGGCGAGGTCTCCCTGCGCCGCGCCCGCCAGGCCTTCCGCGACATCGAGTTCCACCCCGACATCCTGCGCCCGGCCATCGACGTCGACACCTCCTGCGAGATCCTGGGCGGACGCTCGTCCATGCCCTTCGGCATCGCACCCACCGGCTTCACCCGCCTCATGCAGACCGAGGGTGAGGTCGCCGGGGCCGGGGCCGCCGGCGCCGCCGGAATCCCCTTCACCCTGTCCACGCTGGGCACCACATCCATCGAGGACGTCAAGGCCGCCAACCCCCACGGGCGCAACTGGTTCCAGCTCTACGTCATGCGCCAGCGCGAGATCTCCTACGGGCTGGTCGAGCGTGCTGCGGCCGCCGGATTCGACACCCTCATGTTCACCGTGGACACCCCCGTGGCCGGGGCCCGCCTGCGCGACAAGCGCAACGGCTTCTCCATCCCGCCCCAGATCACGGCCGGCACCGTTCTCAACGCGATCCCCCGCCCGTGGTGGTGGTTCGACTTCCTGACCACGCCCAAGCTGGAGTTCGCCTCCCTGAAGTCCACCGGCGGCACCGTGGGCGAGCTGCTCGACAACGCCATGGACCCCACCATCAGCGACGAGGACCTCAAGGTCATCCGCTCCATGTGGCCAGGCAAGATCGTTATCAAGGGTGTCCAGACGGTAGAGGACTCCAAGCGCCTCATCGACCTGGGCGTCGACGGCGTCCTGCTGTCCAACCACGGCGGGCGCCAGCTCGACCGCGCCCCCGTCCCCTTCCGCCTCCTGCCCGAGGTGGTCCGTGAGGTCGGCAAGGACGCCACGATCATGGTGGACACCGGCATCATGAACGGCGCCGACGTCGTGGCCGCCGTCGCCCTGGGCGCCAAGTTCGGGCTCGTGGGCCGCGCCTACCTCTACGGGCTCATGGCCGGCGGGCGCGAGGGCGTGGACCGCATGATCGAGATCCTCTCCGACGAGGTCATCCGCACCATGAAGCTCCTGGGGGTCTCCAGCCTGAACGAGCTCGAGCCGCGCCACGTCACCCAGCTGACCCGCCTGACCCCGGTGCGCCCGCAGGTCAAGGCCGCGGCCGACGCCCTGGCCCGCTGAGGACCCCGGTCCGCATAGTCCTACCGACCTACCCCTCCGCGCGTCGTTAGAGGAGTCCCCGTCATCCGCCCGGCGCGGCGGTACCCGGTGGCCCCGGAGAAGAGCCCCCCCCTGCGGTCCTCTCCGGGGCCGCCGTCGTCTGGCCAAGAACCGGAAGCATGCCGGAAACAGGCCGGGCGCTATGGTCTGGGCACCATCACTTCTGACCTCGGCGACAGGTCTGTGCCCCTCACGTCAGACGGAGCACCCGGCGCCCTGGATCACCCCTGCGGCCGGCCTCGAGCGGCCACCGCCCCGAGAAAGGGACACCGCCATGGCACAGACCGAGTCCAGCTCAACGTTCGACTCGACGTCAGGCCTGATGTCAGCCGCCGCGACGGCGGTCGACGAGCGAGAGGGCCGGCTCGCCGAGCCCGGCCGTCTCATCTCCAGCCGGTGGCGGCCCCGCAGCCTGCGCACGACGCCGTCGAGGCAGGACCGGGGACTGTTCGGCCACCCTCGGGGGCTTCCCTGGATGCTCAACGTGGAGATGTGGGAGCGCTTCTCCTACTACGGCATGCGCGCCATCCTTCTCTACTTCATCACCGACACCGTGGCCCGCGGCGGCCTGGGCCTGAGCGAGACCAGCGGACAGGTCGTCATCGCGCTCTACGGGATGGCCGTCTACTTCCTGGCCATTCCCGGGGGCATCTTCGCCGACCGCATCATCGGGCCCTGGCTGTCCACCCTCTACGGCGGCGTCGTCATCATGGCGGGCCACATCTGCCTGACCATCCCCAGCGCCGTGACGTCCTGGACGGGGATCGTACTGGTGGCCGTCGGAACCGGCTTCATCAAGCCGAACCTGACGACCATCGTCGGCGGCCTCTACGACGACGATGACATCCGGCGCGACGCAGGCTTCCAGCTGTTCTACATGTCCATCAACGTCGGTGCCTTAGCCTCTCCCCTGCTGACCGGCTGGCTGCGCGAGCACTACGGCTACCACGCCGGCTTCTCCTCGGCCGCCATCGGCATGGCCTTCGCCCTGGGCGCCTTCATCTACGGCCGCCACAAACTCTCCGCCTTCGCCTTCACCGTCCCGAGCCCCATCCGCCCCCAGGAGCGCCGGCGGCTGCTGCTGGGCTCCCTCGGCGTCCTGGTGGCCGTCGGCGCCGTCGTGGCCGTTCTCCAGGCGATCATCGGAAACCTGGTGACCACCGTCGCCACGGCGGGCCTGCTCGTGCCGGTCGGTGCGGCCGTGGCCTACTTCGTGGTCATGTTCCGCTCCCCGAAGGTCACCGCCCCCGAGCGCACGCACCTGCGCGCCTACATTCCCCTGTGGATCGGGGCAGTCCTGTTCTTCATGATTACCGAGCAGGCGGCCGGCAAGATGGCCACCTTCGCCGACTCCAACACGGATCTGCGGCTGCCCCTGTTCGGCTGGTCGATCACTGCGGAGGCCTATCAGTCGGTCAACCCCGCGGCGATCGTGATCCTGGCTCCGCTGATCGGCATGCTCTTCACCCGGAGGGCGGGCCGGTTCCCCTCCACCATCATGAAGTTCGTCATCGCGGTGGTCATCGTGGGACTCTCGGCGCTCATCCTGGGTTACGGCTTCCAGATCTGGCCGGGTGGGCAGGACCTGTCCCCCTGGTGGTTTCTGGCGCTGGTCTACGTCATCCAGACCGTCGCCGAGCTGTTCCTGACCCCGGTCGGCCTGGCCACGACGACCGCCCTGGCCCCCAAGAGCTTCGCCTCTCAGGCAATGGGGCTGTGGTGGCTCAGCGTCGCCACCGGGCAGGGCGTGGCCGGCTTCGTCATCGCCCAGACCGAGGATGCCTCCGACGCCGCCTACTACTACGGCCTGGGTGTGGCCACGCTGCTCATGGCTCTGGTGCTGTTCGCCGTCGCCCCGTGGACGCAGCGACAGATGGCCGACGTCGAGGTCGCCGCGCAGGACTAGGAGCGCCTGGACAAGCCGCATCTGAAGCGCCGCGAGTTCGGTTGAGTCTCGGGTTCGTAGGTTCAGGGCACAGTAGGTTCAGGGCACGACCTCGCAACCTACCCTACGACCGCAAGGTCCGGCTGCCGACGATGGATCCCAGAGGGGGCAACGAGCGGCGTCCCGGACTCGCCGACCTCATGGCCACTTTCGGACAGCCATCGTCACGTTCTCCCGAAATTACCTCACGGTCGGGGTAGGGTGCATGAGTACCTGTGGTTCGTGCCGGACACTGACGGTCCGGCGGCACGCCTCACCTGACCACAGGAAGGGAGAGTCTCATGTCAACGACCCCGACTCCCGTCGAGGACGATCTCGATACTGGTCGGATGATCGCCAGTCGGTGGCGCCCCGCCACCCTGCGCACGACGCCGTCGAAGCAGGACCGGGGGCTGTTCGGTCACCCCCGCGGACTGCCCTGGATGCTCAACGTGGAGATGTGGGAGCGCTTCTCCTACTACGGCATGCGCGCCATCCTGCTCTACTTCATCACCGACACCGTGGCCCGCGGCGGCCTGGGCCTGAGCGCCAACTCCGGGCAGGTCATCCTGGCCTCCTATAGTGCGGCCGTCTACCTGCTGGCCATCCCCGGGGGCATCTTCGCCGACCGCATCATCGGACCGTGGCTGTCCACCCTCTACGGCGGCGTCGTCATCATGGCGGGCCACATCTGCCTGTCCATTCCCGCGCCCGCCCTCGCCTGGACGGGGATCGTGCTGGTGGCCGTGGGCACCGGCTTCATCAAGCCGAACCTGTCCACGATCGTCGGGGGTCTCTACGATGACGACGACCCGCGGCGCGACGCCGGCTTCCAGCTGTTCTACATGTCGGTCAACCTCGGATCACTGGCGTCTCCGCTGGTAACCGGCTGGCTGCGTGAGCACTACGGCTACCACGCCGGCTTCTTCTCGGCCGCCGTCGGCATGGGGGTGGCCCTGATCGCCTTCATCTACGGCCGACACAAGCTCTCGGCCTTCGCCTTCACCGTCCCCAACCCCATCCGCCCCCAGGAACGCCGGAGCTTCATACTCGCCTCGCTCCTGACCGTGGTGGCCGCGGCCGCACTCGTCTCGGTCCTCAACGTCCTGACCGGCAGCCTACTCGACGCCATCTCCGCGACCATGCTCATCATCCCGGCAGGTGCCGCCCTGGGCTACTTCGTCCTCATGTTCCGCTCCCCCAAGGTCACGGCCCGCGAGCGCACCCACCTGCGCGCCTACATCCCCCTGTGGATCGGCGCGGTCCTGTTCTTCATGATCTCCGAGCAGGCGGCCGGCAAGATGGCCACCTTCGCCAAGGACAACACCGACGGCACTATCCCGTGGCTCGGCTGGGCCATCACACCCGAGACCTACCAGTCCATCAACCCGGCCACGATCGTCATCTTGGCACCATTCATCGGTTGGCTCTTCACCCGGCGGGCGGGCAGGTTTCCCTCCACCATCATGAAGTTCGCGATCTCGGTACTCATCATCGGGGGATCGGCCTTCATCCTGGGCTACGGCTTCCAGATCTGGCCAGGCGGCGCAAAGCTGTCCCCCTGGTGGTTCCTGGCGGTGGTCTTCATCATCCAGACCGTCGCCGAGCTCTTCCTGTCCCCGGTGGGCCTGTCCACGACGTCGGCGCTGGCACCCAAGAACTTCGCCTCCCAGACGATGAGCCTGTGGCTGCTGACGACGGCCACCGGTCAGGGGCTGGCCGGCTTCATCATCTCCAGGACGGAGAACATCGCGAACTCCACCTACTACTACGGCCTGGGGGCTGTGACGGTCGCCGTGGCCATCATCCTGTTCATCGTCGCCCCGTGGACGGAGCGGAAGATGGCCGACGTCGGGGTCATCGCGCAGAACTAGGCGCAGTTGAAACGCCGGGCGTTCGTAGGTTTAGGGCACCCACCTGTCTCCTCACTTCTGAGACAGGTGGGTGTCATGACGTCTGAGACACTCGCTCGGGCGGGACCCCGGGGCAGGCTGGTGGCCCTGGAAGGGAAGAGCTCTGGCGGGGTGTCAGTGTCCACGGTGCTGACATCACAAGCGCATCGGCGCTGCACACCGAAGAAGAGCCGCAGGATTCCAATGATCTCCGCTGAGCGCACTGACGTTGGGCCCGTTGATGTCAGCACTGTGGACACCGGGCCTCGCAGGAGTGAGTCCGGGGTCCTCACGGCACAGCCCGGCGCCTCCGTCACAGGTCCGCCCCCACCGTCCCCTGCTCGCCGTCTGCGCAGAGGGCCTGGAGGCTATGACTCGAGGCCGGCTCCGCCTTGAGTCTCGTCTCGAGTCGGCCTGCTCCACGAGGGTCGGGATCTACTGGCCAAGGGTTGTGCGTACTGCACGAAGGCCCCACCTACCTCCAGTACCCCCAACCCTCGTCCAGTAGCACCCCACTCTCGTGCAGTGCACCCAGACGACGACGGCAGCCACCACGGCGACCGGGCCTGCCCCCTCCAACAGGCCGAAGCAGCTCCCCCACCTGGTAGACCCACCCCACCGGTGTCCTGAGATGTCATGACGAAGGAGCTCATCGCGGAGATCCGCAGGCGCGCCGAGCTGTTCGTCGCCGAGTTCGACGACGTCCCCGCCTCCGGGCTCCACACGCTCAAGGACGGGGTGGACCGCACGCCGGCGCAGATGCTCGCCCACCAGCTGGGGTGGATGGATCTGCTGCTGGACCGGGACCAGCTCTTCACCTCCGGGCAGCAGGCGTGGGCCTCCTCGACGCCGTCGGCCTGGCCGGTGGCCACGTGAGTGCACATCAACACGGTGGCGCCCTTCACCTCCTTCCGCACGAGGATCCGCGCCTGGAAACGCCACTGAATGCCACCGAGCGCCACCGCGGGTAGGACACGATTCATGGGGGCCACCGACGCCGTCGGTGGCCCCCATGAGATCAGGGAGTACTCACGTCACTTGTCACATCACTTGGTGGTGATCGCCTTGGCGAGCTCCTCGAAGCAGCTGACGTAGTCGTCGATCGCCTCGTCCGTGTGGGTCACCGACAGGGTCCACTCCTCCTCGCGGCCCGGGGTCATGAAGATTCCCCGGTTCATGTTGAACAGCCAGGCGAGCTCGGACAGCTCCGCGTTCTGGTGCTCCTTGAAGGACTCGTAGTCGACGACCTTCTTGGGGGAGAAGGTGACACACCCCTTTCCACCAACGCCCACCGCGTAGCCCGGAAGGTTGTAGCGCTCGATGACCTCTGTGCAGCCCGCGAGAATGCGCTCATTGAGGTGATCGAGGTGGGCGTATGCCTCCGGGTTGAGGACCTTCTCGAGGTTGGCCCGCACTGCGGCCATCACCAGGGGGTTGCCGTTGTAGGTGCCGACCTGGAAGACGGTGTGGTCCTCCACCACGGACATGACTTCCTCGGTGCCTCCGATGGCGCCCGAGGGCAGACCGCCACCCAGGGCCTTGGCCATGGTCACCAGGTCGGGAGTCACTCCGAAGCGCTGGGTGGCGCCGCCCGGACCGATGCACAGGCCGGTCTTGACCTCATCGAAGATCAGGACGACGCCGTGTCGCCGGGTGATCTCGCGGACCTGCTCCAGATATCCCGGTTCCGGCAGCACGACGCCCAGGTTCATCATGGCCGGCTCCATGATGACGCAGGCGGGCTTACGCCCCTCATCGGTCAGCCGGATGATGCGGCGCTCCATGGCCTCGGCATCGTTGAAGGGAACCGGCACCGTCATCTGGACGGTGGCGTCGGGAATGCCACCTCCGTAGGGCAGCGAGGCCAGGTTGTCACGGTCACCGATCTTGTCGTACTCGACGCCGATCGAGACCATGACGGTGTCGTGGTGCCCGTGGTAGGAGCCGAAGATCTTCATGACCGTGTCGCGACCGGTGTAGGCGCGTGCAATACGGATCGCGTCCATCGTGGACTCCGAGCCCGAGTTCGTGTAGCGCCACTTCGGCAGCCCCCACCTGCTCGAGAGGTTCTCCGCCACCGCCAGGGCGTCCTCGGTCGGGGCGGCGAAGTGGGTGCCCTTGCCGTACCGCTCCTGAATGGCTTCTCCGATCACCGGGTGGGCATGCCCCTGAAGCATCGATCCGAAGCCGTTGTGGAAGTCCCACATCTCGTTGCCGTCAACATCCCAGACCTTCGGCCCCTGCCCCCGTTCAAGGTAAATGGGCCAGGGCTCGCGCAGCTGGTACGAGGAGGCGACACCGCCGGAAAGGCTGTTTCTCGCGCGGTTGTACATGTCGCCGGACCCCTTGGTCCGTTCATTGAGGCGCTTGGACTCGATCTCCGTCAGCTCAGCGACTCGCTCCATGTTGATGCTCATTGGTCACTCCTTCGTGGTCCGGCCTGGCGTCCACATATCGTGCGTTTGATTACCGGCGCATCGATCAGCTGTGGCCGTCGATACGATGACAATGTGATTCCTCTCAGCTCCTTCCGCCGGCCTGGCGCGGAGTGAGCTGTTTTCATGTGTGTGTTCGCTCCGGTTCACTGCATCTATGACGCAGCACGGAGCTGGGAGGCTTCACCATCGTCCTCCTCTAAGACAGTTGCCACCTTCAACTCCTCGGTGACAGCGTCGGATCGTGCGATCACCTCCCCGCGGAAGAAGGCCGGTGCTCGGACGTACTGTACGAGCATCAGCACCACGCCCAGGAGAATGAGGGCGAGGGTGAGGACGAAGACGAGACCGACGCCGAAGACCTGCGATCCCGACCCGTACTCGGGGTTGAGGGAGTCCTTCAGGGTCAGGCCGAGCAGCAAGAAGAGGATAAGACCTCCCAGTCCCGGCGAGACCAGCGTGAAGAAGAAGTTCCTCACTGAGGAGAACCATTTCCCTCGAAAGTACCATACCGCGGCGAAGGCGGTGAGACCGTAATAGAAGGCGATCATCGCCCCCAGGGTCTGAACCGTGTCCCACAGGACGGAGGTGGATACGAATCGCAGCAGGGTATAAAAGGTCGAGGCGGCGACCGCCGAGACGACTGTTGCGCGACCAGGGGTGAGGAAGCGCGGAGAGATCTCGCCGAGCTTCTCCGGCATCGCCCCGTAGTATCCCATCGACAGCAAGGTGCGGGCGGGAGAGACGAAGGTGGACTGCAAGGACGCCGCGGACGAGACCAGCACCGCCGTCGACAGGAGGATCGCGAACGGCCCCAGAACCGGTCTGGCCAAGGCGAAGAAGACATTGTCCTGGATCGCAGGATTGCCCAGCCCTATCCCGTCCTCCCCCAGGCCGGCGAACATCATGGATCCAATCGTGACGAACATGTACACCGAGACAATTGTCATGACAGTGAGCACGGCGGCGCGCCCTGGAGTGGAACTGGCGTCGTCGGCCTCCTCATTGACCGTCAGCGACACGTCCCAGCCCCAGTAGATGAACAAGGACAGGGACACGCCCGCCACGAAAGTCCCCAGCGAGTCGACGGCGAACGGATTGAACCATTCGAGCTTCACGGGTGTCGGGTTGACGGCGGTTCCGGTGAAGTAGCGGTAAATGGCCACCGCGCCGAAGCCGAGGAACACCGTCAGCTGAAACCCCACCAACCAGTACTGGAGCTTCTGGGTGGTCTGCATATCGCGGTACGCGATCCAGGTCGCCAGCGTGATGAAGACCAGGCAGGTGAGGGTATTGACCCATACGTTGTCGGAGAGATCCGCAATGGCGGAATTGCGAGTCACCTGTGCGAGCAACAGATAGAAGAAGTCGACGGCGATGGCCGCAAGGTTCGACAGGACGACGACGGTCGCCACAATCAGCCCCCATCCGTTCATCCACCCGATCCACGGACCGAAGGCACGCGTCCCCCAGGTGAAGGATGTGCCCGAGTCGGGCATCGCCGCATTGAGCTCTCGGTACCCGAAGGCGACCAGGAGCATCGGGATGAATCCGACGAGGAAGATCGCCGGTACCTGCTCGCCCACCTCTGAGGCGGTCGGCCCCAGCGCGCCGGTGAGGGTGTACGGGGGCGCGATGCAGGACACCCCGATGATGATGGCGCCGAGCAGACCAACAGAGCCCTCGGCCAGTCCCTTCTTCGACAGCCCGCCTCCGGAGCTCGTGGTAGCCGCGCTCATGTTGCACCCCCGACGTCGGCCGCGTCGGCTGGGACCGCGACCAGAGGCACGGGCAGGACACGCAGGATCTTGTTGGCGTCCGGCCCCAGGAACAGGCGCCCGCTCTGGGCCAGTCGCGCCGATCCCAGGAAGGCCAGCTCATTCCTGTTCCACTCCATGGCCAGCACGGCGGCGCTCATACTGTGAGCGTGGACGATCTGGACACGCTGGTCATCCAGCCCCTTGAGATCCAGGCGTACCTCGGCGAGCAGGGCCTCGGTCCTCTCCCCGATCTCCGCGGTGTTCTGCGAGTCGCCGGTGGCCACCGTGATGAGACGCAACGGGACACCGGCTCTGTCAGCGAAGGTCCTGGCCTTGCTGAGCACCCCCCTCCACCTGCCGGACTCCCCCAGCATGACCGTGATGCGTGAGAGTCCATCAAGAGGGGCGTGCCTCATGCCGCGCGGGGACAGGGCGACCGGAACTGTCGAGGAGTTGAGCAGGGTCTGCCCCACGGAGCCGAGGGACACTCGTCCCAGGACCCCGTGACGGCCCCCGCCGGCTACGAGCAGGTCGGCTTTGAGCTCCTCGGCCGAGGCAATGATGCCCTCGGGGAAGGAGAGGCTGTACCGCAGGTACTTGCTCACCGGCACACGGGGCCGATGCTCCTCCATGATCTCCGACATCCAGTCGTCGACCTGCGTGGCAACGACGTCCTGGAAGGCGTGATCGGTGACATCAAGGACGTAGCGCCCTCCGCCGCCCTTGACGACGGTGACGAGATCGAGTGGGCACGAGAACGCTTCAGCGAGAGATACCCCCAGGTGGTAGGAGTCTCTGCCGCCGAGCGAATTGGTGAAAGCCGTCAGAATGCGCATGGGGGTGATCTCCTGTTAGCTTCCAGGAGGTCACAGAGCACTCATGACGTGCTTGATACGCGTGTAGTCCTCCACGCCGTAGATGGAGAGGTCCTTGCCGTAACCAGACTTCTTGAATCCGCCGTGCGGCATCTCCGCGACGAGGGGGATGTGGGAGTTCACCCAGACGCACCCGAAGTCCAGGTCCCTGCTGAATCGCAGGACACGCTGGTGGTCGGTCGTCCAGATGGACGAGGACAGGGCGTAGTCCACACCGTTGGCCAGGGCCAGGGCCTCGTCGTCGGAGGAGAACTCCTGAACGGTCAGGACCGGCCCGAAGACCTCCTGCTGCACGAGTGCGTCGTCCTGCTTGAGCCCCGAGATGACAGTGGGCGCGTAGTAGTACCCGCTCTCGCCGACGCGGTGGCCACCGGTCAGCAGGTGGGAGTGTGCGGGCCGCTCCTCAACGATCTTCTGCACGGAGGCGAAGTGACGGGCGTTGTTCAGGGGGCCGTAGAACGCCTCCTCCTCCGGAATCGGACCGGTCCGCAAGGACTCGACGTGACGCACCAGCGCATCGGTGAACTCCTTGGCCACCGAGGCCTCGACCAGCACGCGGGTGGCGGCGGTGCAGTCCTGCCCGGCGTTGAACGTCCCTGCGGCGGCGATGCCCTCGGCAGCCGCCTCGATGTCGGCATCGGCGAAGACGACGGCAGGGGCCTTGCCTCCCAGCTCGAGGTGAACACGAGTCACGTTTCCGGCCGCCTGTTCAGCGAGATCCGAGCCGGCGCGCACTGAACCTGTGAGCGCGACCAGCCCGGGCACCGGGTGGGCGCTCATGAGGCGCCCGGTCTCTCCGGTGCCGAGCACCAGGTTGAAGACCCCGGGCGGGAGGATCTCGCCGGCGATCTCAGCAAAGACGATGGCGCTCTCGGGCGTGTTGGCACTCGGCTTGAGCACCACCGTGTTGCCCGCCGCCAGAGCGGGCCCGACCTTCCAGATGAGCATCATGAAGGGGTAGTTCCACGGGACGATCTGCCCGACGACGCCGATGGGCTCACGGCGAATCTGCGAGTTCAGGCCCTCGGCGTACTCGCCCGAGGCGACACCCGACTGGAGTCGTGCGGCTCCGGCGAAGAACCGCAGCTGAGAGGCCCCTGTCAGGACTTCCTCCGCCCGGATCATCTCGGCGAGCTGACCGGTGTTGCGGCGCTGAGCCTCAACAAGGCGGTCGGCATTGGCCTCCAGGGCATCGGCGAGTCGAAGCAGGAGCAGCTGCCGGTCCGCCGGCGTTGTCAGCCGCCAGCTCTCAAAGGCCTTGAGGGCGGCGTCGTAGGCGGCGTCGACATCGGCGGCCCCTGAGACCGGGCACTGCGCCACGACTTGTTCCGTTCGAGGATCCACGACGTCGAACGTGGCATCGGTGGTTGCCGGAACAAATCGTCCGTCAATAAAATTCTGGAGGAGAGGAAGGCTCATGTGAATCACTCTGCTTCTTGGCTTTGGCGGGACGTCGGTGTCGAGATGAGAGTCGAGACGAGAGGTGTCGAGAGTCGAAAAAATGAGACGGCTCAGGCATCTGCTGCCCAAGCTCACGCCGGACCGGCGCAGGCCACATCGCCGCTGGAGCCCGGTGCGACACGCGTTGCGCGACTACAGCGCGGGCTAAGGTCCTAGGTGACGCCAGTATCGTAAACACACACAACCAAGTATGTCGAACGTCACGTTTCACGCTTCAAGGAACCGCAGAAACACGGGGAAAGGTCGCCCCCGCGCAAGGCACCTGGCCGTTACTTCGTCAAAAAATGTAACGCAAACCACAGATTCGCCCGCTGTTCGGCGTCCTCGATGTCGACGCCGAGCGCCCTCCTCAGGCGCACAAGGCGCGCGGGGACGGAGTTGCGATGCACCCCCAGGCGCTCCGCGATGCGCTGCACCGCCCCGGCCTCGCTGAGGTAGACCTCCAGCAGCTCGAGCAGGTCGGGCCGATCCACGACGCTCCCCAAACGAGTGCGCGCGAAGGCGCGGGCCCGATCCTCGTCCAGGAGATCCGTGACCGACGGCAGTCCCGAGGCCTCCCAGCGCACCGCTTGCCCGAGCCGCCGAGCGCCAGTGCAGACGGACAGCGCCTGCTGTGCGGCCCGCGGCAGGTCGGCGACACCGGCACGGCCGCTGACGCCGATCCGCATCCGCCCCGCCCATGGCGTGACACGACTGTCCTTGAGAAGCCCGAGAACGCGTTCGGCCTCACCAAGAACCGTCAGGCGGCCCCCACTCCGGTCCGTGCGCCACAGGAGACGCTCCCCCACCGGAGCCCCCCTCTCCTCGACAAGCAGCCGGGCCAACGCCGTCGAGAGCCCGGCGACAGCGGCACTATCGCCCTCGAGGCAGATGACGCGCCATTGATGGCCGCCGTCGGGTCCGATCATCGACCGCCGCGGCGGAGACGGAAGGCGTGTGAGGACGAGAACCCGGGCCTGATCGGCCAGAGCCATCCCCTGCGCGACCTCACCTGCCAGGAGATGCCCGGTTGATGCCCCCACGAGCTGGAGGAGCCATCCGGTGAACGCCTTGGAGGACTCAGCGATGAGATTCAGGAATGACCAGGCGAGATCGACTCCCAGGGCCTGGGCGCGCGTGAGCGTCTCCCACTGCACGGTCGCCAGGTAGCTCTCGGGCTCCCCGGTCATGCCGACAGGACGGACAACCAGCCGCATGTCGCCAAGGTCGACCGCCCCGGCTCCTCGCATCCCTCCCGGACGGATCCTGGCGATGCACTCGGCGACCTCGTCGTCGATCTGCGGGGCTGCCGGACCGAAGGGACCGACCACTGTGCGGCCCGCGGCGTCCCGTAAGGACACCTCCCCTCGCAGGATCGAGGCCAGGGCGCGCATGATCGCGCTCTGGTTGTCCTTGGCGGCCGCGCGCGTCAGCTGCTGCAGGACCAGGATCTCCTCGTCGCCCGCCCCCTCAGCGCCGACCGCAGGCCCGGCCGCCTGAAGCATGGCCCCCACATCACGGCTGATGGAGGCGAAGGAGACATCGAGGGGGACCTCGAGGAGATTGAGTCCTCCGACACGGCAGGCCTCGCGCAGGTCGTCGGGCACGGCGTCGAAGGCAATGCCGGTTCCTAGCCCGAGCGCGGCGACTCCTGCCTCGACCAGTGATGCCACGTACTGCCGCCATGTGCCCGCCTCGGTGTCGGCCATGACGAGGCCCGTGGTGAGAACCAACTCACCACCCTCGAGGTAGGAAGCCGGTTGCAGGAGCTCGGTCGCGACGACCCAGGTGACTGCGGCGCTCGGTGCGGGCAGGAGCACCGCGCGAACCCCCAGTTCCGCTCGATCCACGAGATCCGACACCAGCACCATGCCTGGATTCAAACACTGTTCTGTGCGTGCTGCACAGGATTCGTGAAATCTTGTGCAGCACGCTTAGGTGCTCTGCCCTAGGCACAGGCTTAGCCTGAAGCAGAACTCATAGCCGAGCTCGTTTCTACGACATCCCCGGAGCGCTCTGTTCCACTGCAGCTCTCCGCCCGTCACGACACACTGTGAGGTCCACATGGCAACGCTGCCCCAGACCATTCATCTCGCCACTCCACTGCCCGGCCCCGAGGCCCGTACCCTTGACGAACGCGCCGGCACCGCACTACCACGCGCCCTGACCGCAGCCATGCCGACCTTCGCACGGCGCACGGACCGCGGTGTCCTGGAGGACGTGGACGGCAACCGTCTCATCGACTTCGGATCAGGCATCGCGGTGACGACCGTGGGCGGAGCGGCGGCGCCCGTCGTCGCTGCGATCCAGAAGCAGGCCGAGAATCTGACACACACCTCCTTCGCCGTCACGAGGTACGCCGGGTACATCGAGGTCGCCGAACGCCTGAACGCACTGACTCCGGGCAGCTTCCCGAAGAAGACCGCGTTGTTCAACTCCGGGGCGGAGGCCGTCGAGAACGCCATCAAGCTCGCCCGGAGGTACACCGGCCGCCAGGCAGTGGTCTGCTTCGACCACGCCTTCCACGGACGCACCTCCCTGACCATGGGACTGACGGCCAAAGTCGCCCCCTACAAGGGCGGCTTCGGTCCCTTCGCCCCGGAGCTCTACCGGGTCCCCGGCTCCTACCCCTACCGAGACGGGTTGGACGGCGAGGCCGCCGCCGAGCGCACGATCAGTCAGATCGAGAAGCAGGTGGGGGCCTCCTCCGTCGCCGCTGTCATCATCGAGCCCATTCAGGGCGAAGGCGGGTTCATCGTTCCGGCGCCAGGCTTCCTCAGCGCGCTCCAGCGCTGGTGCCGTGACAACGGCGCCGTCTTCATCGCCGACGAGATTCAGTCGGGAATCGCTCGCACCGGGGCGTGGTTCGCCTGTGACCACGAGGGAGTCGTTCCCGACCTGGTGACGACCGCGAAGGGCCTGGCCGGGGGCATGCCGCTGTCGGCAGTCACCGGTTCGGCCGAGATCATGGACTCCGCCGAACCGGGCGCCCTCGGAGGAACCTACTGCGGCAACCCCCTGGCCTGCGCCGCCGCCCTGGCGGCCCTGGACATGATCGAGGAGCACGATCTCCTTGAACGGGCTCGCGCGATCGGCGAGGCCGGCATCCGCCTGATGGAGCAGTGGCAGGCGAAGGATCCTCGCATCGGCGAGGTCCGGGGCAAGGGCGCCATGATGGCTCTCGAGCTCGTCGACCCCGTCTCACAGAAGCCCGATGCCGCTCTGACCGCCGCCGTCGCACAGGCCGCGCGCGCACGCGGTCTGATCCTGCTCACCTGCGGCACCTACGGCAACGTCATCCGCCTGCTACCGCCGGTCACCATGCCAGACGAGCTGTTCGTCGAGGGCATGGGGATTCTTGAGCAGGCACTCCGAGACCAGTCCTGACACCCCACCCACTTCTCGAGGCCGTACCGGCCTCAGCTCACGTTCCTCCACCCGACCAGTCCAGGAGACAGCTCTATGCCCTCGACCCAGAACCCCCTCGCCGACGCTCGGACACAGCTCGCCGAGGCGATCCAGTTCCTCGGCTTCGACGAAGGAATGCGCCGCATGCTCGAAACCGCCCGGAAGGAGGTGACAGTCTCCATCCCGCTGCGACGCGACGACGGCACGATGGACCTGTATATCGGGCACCGCGTCCAGCACAACATCTCTCGAGGCCCAGCGAAGGGAGGAATCCGATACTCCCCCAACGTGGACCTTGACGAGGTCCGGGCGCTGGCCATGTGGATGACGTGGAAGTGCGCTCTTCTCAACCTGCCCTACGGCGGCGCGAAGGGCGGTGTCCAGGTCGATCCACGGGCCCACTCGGAACGAGAGCTCGAGCGTCTGACCCGGCGCTACACCTCGGAGCTGATCCCCCTGATCGGCCCCGACAAGGACATCCCCGCTCCCGATATGGGGACCGATGAGAAGACCATGGCGTGGATGATGGACACCTACTCGGTGGCCACCGGGCACACCGTGCTGGGAACCGTCACGGGCAAGCCTGTTGACCTCGGCGGCTCACAGGGGCGGGCCGCCGCCACCTCCCGCGGCGTCGTCTACTCCGTCCTCAACGCGATGGAGAGCATCGGGGTGAATCCCTCGCAGGCCACCGCGGTCGTTCAGGGCTTCGGCAAAGTCGGTCGCGGCGCTGCTCGCTTCCTCCACGAGGCGGGCGTGAAGGTCCTGGCCGTGGCGGACGTCTACAGCACGATTCGCAACGACAAGGGTATCGACATCCCCGCGCTCGAGGCCTTCGTGGATGAGACCGGTACCGTCGACGGATTCCCCGGTGCGGACCCGATGCCTGCGAGCGAGCTGTTCGCCGTCGCCTGCGACGTCGTCGTTCCTGCGGCGATCGAGGGGGTCATCACCGAGCAGACGGCGCCGATGATCGATGCCAAGCTGGTCGTCGAGGGCGCCAACGGGCCGACGACGCCCGCGGCCGACGCGATCCTGGCGGACAAGGGGATCCTGGTCGTGCCGGATATCCTCGCCAACGCCGGAGGCGTCATCGTGTCCTACTTCGAGTGGGTGCAGGCCAACCAGTCCTACTGGTGGACCGAGGCCGAGGTCAATGAGCGTCTTCGTACCAGGATGGACCGAGCCTGGGAGGAGGTCACGGACTTCTCCAAGGATCACGGCCTCTCGCTGCGCACCGCGGCGACGACGATGGCCGTCAAGCGCGTCGCCGAGGCCCACGTCGCCCGCGGGCTCTACCCGTGATGCGTGGCAGGCGACAGTCGATACTCAGGGAGCACAACCATGGCTGACACAAGACCCGGCGCGGCGGCTGGCACGGCGGCGGCGTACACGACTCTCGGAGCCCACCCGGCTCTGGCCGACTACCTGCGCAGGATCCGCCCTGAGGAGGGGATGCTCCTGGGCGGGCGGATGACGGCAGCGTCCGACGGCGGGACCTTCGACGTCGTCGATCCTGCCAGTAACGCCGTATTCGCACGCTGCACGGATGCGACGACGGAGGACGCCGCACGCGCCGTCGACGCCGCCTCCGAGGCGCTGCCGGCATGGAGCGCCACCCCGCCCCGGCAGCGCGCGGAGCTGCTGCGGACCCTATTCGACCTCATGGTGGGCCAGGTCGAGGAGCTCGCGGTGCTCATCAGCGCTGAGAACGGTAAGTCCCTGGATGACGCCAGGGCGGAGGTTCTCTACGCGGCGGAGTTCTTCCGATGGTTCTCCGAGGAGGCGGTGCGCACCGAGGGCGGTTTCGGCACCTCCCCGGCGGGCGGCACCCGAACGATCGTCACGCACCGGCCGATCGGGGTGGTCGCCATGATCACCCCCTGGAACTTCCCTGCGGCGATGGGGACCCGCAAGATCGCCCCGGCCCTGGCCGCCGGGTGCACGGTGGTACTCCGCCCGGCGTCCCTCACACCTCTGACAGCGGTGGCGCTGAGCCATCTGATCCTGCAGGCCGGCGTGCCCGCGGGCGTGGTGAACATCGTGCCCTCGAGCCGTTCCGCGGAGGTGTCGACGACGTGGCTGGAGGACCCCCGGGTCCGAGCGGTCTCCTTCACCGGGTCCACTCAGGTCGGCCGTGTGCTCATGAAGCAGGCGGCGGAGAAGGTGCTGGTGTCGTCCATGGAGCTCGGGGGCAACGCGCCCTTCGTGGTGGCGGCCGATGCCGATGTCGACGCCGCGGTGACGGGCGCTGTTCAGGCCAAGCTCAGGGGTGGTGGCGAGGCCTGCACCGCCGCCAACCGCTTCTACGTCCACCAGGACGTCGCCCAGGAGTTCACCGAGAAGTTCTCCGCCGTCGTCCGCAACCTGAGGGTCGGGCCGGCTCTGGCGGACGAGGCGAACCAGATCGGCCCCCTGGTGACAACGGCTGCCCGCGACAAGATCAACGCCCTGGTGGACGGGGCGGTGGCCGGAGGCGCCGTCGTCTACGCCGAGTCCTCCTGGCCCCAGGAGTCTGCGGGGGCGTTCATACCGGTGCGGGTGCTCACGAATGTCGCCCCCGACGCCGAGATCGTGCGCACTGAGATCTTCGGCCCCGTCGCCCCGATCATCACCTGGGACGATGAGGACGAGCTGCTGACGTGGATCAACGACACCGACTACGGGCTGTCAGGCTATGTCTTCTCCCGTGACCTCGGGTGGGCGCTGCGCCTGGCCGAGCGCATGGAGGTCGGAATGGTCGGCATCAACCGTGGGCTCGTATCCGATCCCGCCGCCCCCTTCGGCGGCGTCAAGCAGTCCGGCATCGGGCGTGAGGGCGCGCGTGAGGGGATCCGCGAGTTCCAGGAGACTCAGTACTACTCGGTCGCCTGGAGCTGAGGGGTCTGCTCCCCAGCAGTGCTCGGCTGCGGGAGTCGATGCCATCGATATGTGTTGGTGCCCCGGGCCGAGAGCCCGGGGCACCAGCACGTTGACGCTCAGGTCGTCAGCGGTTCAGGAGGCCTTGGGGTAGGCCTTCTGGACGGCCTCGAGCATCTCGAGGGCCGAGTAGTAGTCCAGTCGGAAGGACGAGGGCGGCATGTACTGCACCTTGCCACCGGTCACCGGGGCCGCCGAGCTGAAGGTCTCGTTGGTGGTGACGGCGTTCTTCGCGGTCTCGTCAGCGGCGATGACCACCCAGTTCTCACCGGTCAGTCCCGCCTGGACGTTCTCCGGCGAGAGCTGGACGATGTCCTTGCGATCGCCCATGGACTGGTCGCCCTTGACGCTGTCGGGGACGGCGGCAATGGTGAAGCCCAGGTCCTTGAGGAGCTGGGCCTGCGGGGCCTCCTCGGTGAAGGCGTTGGCGCCCTTGGTGCCGTCCCCGGGGACGGTGAAGACCGAGGTCGCCCCCTTCGGGACGGAGATGGCGCTCTTGGCCTTCTCAGCCTTGGTGGTGTAGTCCTTGACGACGGCGTCGGCCTTGGCCTGGCGGCCGGTGGCCTGCCCCAGGGTCTTGGTGACGTCCTGCCAGGAGTGCGAACCGTAATCGATGACGAGGACGGGCACCTCGAGCTGGCGCAGGCTCTCGACGACCTTGGCGGCCGAGTCCTGTCCGGTCTTGGCCACGATGATGAGGTCGGGGTTGCTGCCCGCGACCGTCTGGGCGAGGTTGTCCTCGGTGCCGTCGATGGCCTTGACGCCCTTGTCGGTGGCCTGCTTGGACCACTGGGTGAAGAAGCCGTTGTCGTCGGTCTTCTCATCCTTCTTCTTGGCCGGCGTCGAGGCGACCACCGGGGCGTCGAGGGCCAGCAGCGATCCGGTCAGGGTCACGGAGGTGGACACGATGCTCTTGGGCTCGGCCTTGATCTCGACGTCGACGCCGTCGTCCCCCTTGATGGTGACCGGCCAGGTGACCTTGGTGGAGGCCTCGGCCGAGGCGGCACCGGAGGCTCCGGCTGAGGCCGCTCCGGAGGCCCCTGCGGAGCCGGCGGCGGTGGAGGTGGAGGTTGAGCTGGAGGAGCCGCAGGCCACCAGGCCGGTGCTCAGCACCATGGCTGCCACGGCGAGGAGGCCCTGCCTCAGGCGGCTGGAGCGCCGCGAGGATGCGTTCATCTATCTGTGTTCCTTTCTTGTCCGTCCTGCTGGGAACGAGCAGTCGGGCTGGTTCCTGCCGAGGCGGGATCGGCAGAGGGCTGCGGGGCCGGACCTCCGGTGGAGTCGGTGGGAGCGGCGCGGGTCGCGGCAGAGTCAGGGCCGGCCGGCGCATTCGCGCCCAGATGACGGGGCACCACCATGGGGGTGCCGGCCACCGGGTCAGGGGCGATGACGGCCGCCAGGCCGAAGACCTCCTCAACGAGGTCCTCGGTGAGGATCGCGCGCGGGGAGCCGGTGGTGCGGACCCGGCCCTCGTGCATGACGATCATGTGCTCGGCGCAGCGCGCCGCCTGGTTGAGGTCGTGCAGGACGGCCACCACCGTGCGGCCGTCGGCGTTGAGGCGGCGGCACAGCTGGAGGATGTCGACCTGGTGGGCCAGGTCGAGGAAGGTGGTGGGCTCATCGAGCAGGATCGTCTCGGTGCCCTGAGCCAGGGCCAGGGCGATCCACACGCGCTGGCGCTGGCCGCCACTGAGCTCGTCGACGGGGCGGGCGGCCAGCTCGGTGACCCCCACCATCTCCATGGCCTCCTCAACGGCCTGCCTGTCCTGCCGCGACCACTGGCGGAACAGGCCCTGGTGGGGGAAGCGACCGCGGGCCACGAGATCGCGCACCAGCATGCCGCCGGGCACGGTGGCGCTCTGGGGCAGCAGGCCGACCCGACGGGCGACCTCCTTGGTGCCCAGGCGAACGATGTCGGCGCCGTCGAGGAGTACCGCTCCTCGGGCGGGCCGGTGCAACCGGGCCAGGGCACGCAGCAACGTGGACTTCCCGCAGGCGTTGGGCCCCACGATGGCGGTGAAGACACCGGCGGGGATATCGACGTCGAGGTTGTGGGAGACCACGTGGCGCTCGTAGGCGATGGTCGCGCCCCGGGCGGCCAGGCGAGCCCCGGGGGCGGCCGGTCCGGCGGCGGTGTTCGACTCGGTCGAGGGCAGGTCGGTCACAGGGTTCTCCTTCCGCGCGCCGCCACGGTCAGCGCCACCATGAGGTAGAGGCCGCCGACGGCGTTGGTCACCACGCTCACGGGCATCGACTCGAGTACGAGCTGGCTGAGCAGGTCGGCACCCACCATCAGAAGGCTCCCGGTCAGGCCGCTCACGAGCAGCGGGGACTGCGGGGAGCCGGTGAGGAGACGGGCCAGGTGAGGGGCCACGAGGGCCACGAAGCCGATGGGGCCGGCCGCCATCGTCACCACCGCCACCAGCACGGTGCCCAGCAGGATGAGAACGGCGCTGGCGCGGCGGGTGGGGCTGCCCAGGATGGTGGCCACCTGCTCCCCCAAGGCCAGGACCTGCAGGTGGCGGGAGGCCAGGAGGATGAGGGCGACGGTGACCCCGATGGCCAGGCAGGTCGGGGCCACCACCGGCCACCGGGCGGCCCCGAGGGTGCCGGTGATGGCCTTGAGGGCGCCCAGGCCCTCGTCGTCGTCGACCCGCACCAGCAGCCAGCGGTTGACGGAGACGAGCATGGAGCTGATGGCGATCCCCACGAGGATGAAGCGCAGACCGGTGAATCCGCCGCGCAGGGAGACGAGGTAGGTCACCGTTCCGACGGCGGCCCCGCCGATGAAGGAGGCCAGGGAGGCCGAGAGCATGGAGCCGGGCAGGAGGAGGATGCTGACGAGGATCCCGGTCTGCGCACCCGTGCTGAAACCGATGAGGTCGGGTGAGCCCAAGGGGTTGCGGGTGATGGTCTGGAAGAGGGCGCCGGCCACGCCCAGGGCCAGGCCCGCCACGAGCCCCAGCACGATCCGGGGCAGCTTCCACTTCACCACGACGACCTGGACGATCTTGCGCCCCTGCCCCTGGAGCGCGTCGATGACCTCCTGGGTGGAGACGGGGAACTTCCCCAGACGCAGAGAGACCACCGCCACTGCGAGGCTGAGCACCAGCAGCATGAGGCCGACGATGACATGGCTCGGGGCGATGAGCACCGACCAGCGGCCGACGACGATCCACAGGCGTCCGGCGTCGGCCCCCACGTGGAGGCTGCGCCGCGGGCCGATGCCGGCGGCAGGACGCACCGGAGCGGCGGCCCGGACCGGCCTGATTCCCCTCATGAGGCCCGGTCCTTCATCCGCAGGACCATGAGCAGCAGGACGGGTGAGCCGACGAAGGCCGTCAGCAGACCGACCTGCATCTCACCAGGACGGGCCAGGACGCGGCCCAGGACATCGGCGGCCAGGACGACGACGGGGCCGCCCAACGCACACAGGGCCACGATCCAGCCCCGGTGGGGTCCCATGAGCCAGGAGGCCGTCAGCGGCGCCATGAGTCCGACGAACCCGATGGGGCCGGCCACCGTGGTGGCGGTGGCGCACAGGAGCGTGACGACCACCAGGCTCAGGCCCCGCACGAGGGCGACCCGGGTGCCCAGCGCGGCGGCGACGTCGTCGCCCAGGGCGATGTTGTCCAGGGCGCCGGCCAGCAGGATGGCCGCGCCGGTCCCCGCCACCACGAGGGCGGCCACGGGCAGCAGGGGGATGTCGGTGCGGGTCAGGGAGCCGACCTCCCAGTCGATGAAGGTGCGGAACAGGTTCGGCATCGTCAGCACGACACCCCGGATGACCGCCCCGGCGAAGGCCGAGAAGGCGACACCGATGAGCACCAGGCGCACCGGCGAGGAGCTCGAGGCGCCGATCATGCCGATGACCTGGACCAGTGCGGTCGCCACCAGCGCTCCGCCCGCGGCCAGGGCCAGCTGGTTGGAGATCGGGAGCACGCCGAGCGCGGCGGTTCCCAGGACGATGCCCAGCGATGCCCCGGCGTTGACACCGAGCAGTCCAGGCTCGGCCAGGGGGTTGCGGGTGACGGTCTGCATCACCGCGCCGGCCACCGCCAGGGCGGTCCCGACGAGCACGCCCATGATGGTGCGCTGCACGCGCAGGACGTTGATGTTGTAGGAGATGTTGGAGGCGTCGGGGTGGAGCAGGTAGTGGGCGACCTGGCCGGCGGGGATCTTGGAGGAGCCGACGAACAGGGAGGCCAGGACGCACAGGGCCAGCAGGATGGCCGCGGTCAGGAGAATGGCCGGGCGGCGTGCGATCACGCGAGCACTCACCTCCGCCACTGCCTGAGAACGGGGGTGAGAACGGCCCCGAGGACCCTAATCGGCATCTACTCTCCCCACACCTGAAGTACAAAGGTCAACCTAACCTAAGATGTCAGCCAGAGTCTGTCAAACACAGGCTGGCCTGTTGGTTTATTCACCGTATTACCCCCACCCAACAGCACGGACATGCTCGTGCATATCCTCCTCACGGAGTATGTCGTGCGCGTATGCACTCAGTGCATAGTGATGGACATGGAATCCAGACTCACTCTTCTTGGGCTGCTCAGCGCCGGGCCCGGGCACGGATACGACCTCAAACGCTCCTGGGACCACTGGTTCGCCGCCTCCAAGCCGCTGGCCTACGGCCAGGTCTACGCCACGCTCGCCCGCCTGGTGCGCGACGGGCTCATCACTCAGATCGAGACCGAGCCCGGCGCCGGCCCGGAGCGCAAGCGCTACGAGGTCACCGACGCCGGGCGCCAGAGCGTCGAGCAGTGGCTGCTGACCCCGGTCACCCCGGCCGGCGACGTCCAGGCCGACATCTTCGCCAAGACCGTCATCGCCCTCATGCTCGACGACGACGCCGGACGCCTCCTCGACCTCCAGCGCGCCGAGCACATGGCGCGTATGCGCGAGCTGACCCGCCTCAAGCAGGACGGAGACCTGCGCACGGTGCTGCTGGCCGACCACGCCCTGTTCCACATCGAGGCCGACCTGCGCTGGATGGAGACCACCGCGGCCCGCCTGAGCGAGCTGCGCGAGGAGGTGCGCTCATGAACGCCACCCCCGTCACCACCGCCGTTACCGCCGGCGTCACGACCGCCGGAGTCACGCCCCCTCCCGGTCGGGGCGCGACTGATCTGCCGGGCGAGGTCATCATGCGCGCCCACGGCCTGGAGATGAGCTTCGGGCAGACCGACGCGCTGCGCGGCGTCGACCTGGATGTCGCAGCCGGTGAGGTCCTGGCCGTCACCGGCCCGTCAGGCTCGGGGAAGTCCACGCTCCTGCACGTCATGGCCGGGGTCCTCGTGCCCGACGCCGGGCGCGTCGACTACCACGGAGGCGACACGACCCAGGACATCGCGGCCCTCGACGAGGCCGCCCGCAGCCGCCTGCGCCTGAAAGAGTTCGGCTTCATCTTCCAGTTCGGCCAGCTCCTGCCGGACCTCTCCGCCCTGGACAACGTCACCATCCCCTTGCTCCTGGCGGGCACCCCGCGCCGGCGGGCGCTGGCCCAGGCCCGCGAGACCCTGGGCGAGCTGGGGCTGAGCGAGCACCTGGACAAGCGCCCCACCCAACTCTCGGGCGGCCAGGCGCAGCGGGCCGCCGTCGCGCGGGCGCTGGTGACCAACCCGCGTCTGCTCTTCGCCGACGAACCCACCGGCTCCCTGGACTCCCTGGCCGCCGAACGGACCATGGAGGTGCTCCTGAACTCGGTGCGTTCCCGAGGCGCCGCCCTGGTCATCATCACCCATGACGCGCGCGTCGCAGCCTACGCCGACCGAGAGGTCACCGTGCGCGACGGTCGCATCGGCCCCGGGGCCACGCACACCGCAGCCGGCCCGAGCCGGCCGGGGAACGCAGAGCCGGGAAGCCCGGGCAGTGAGAGGAGCCGGTCATGAGCCGCATCGCCCTGACCCGGCTGCTCGTCGCCAACGACCGCTCCGCCCGGCGCCGCCTGGCCGGGATCGTCGCCGGCGTCATGGTGGGGGTGACCCTGTTCCTCATGCTGCTGGCCGCCGCCCAGGCCTTCCCCGAACGCAGCATGCGCTCGAGCTGGGCGTCCACCGCCCTCATGCCCGGCCTCCCCGGGCAGTCGAACCACACCGACCTCCGGCCCGACCATGCCCTCACCGCCGGCGAGCTGGCCGTCGCCACCAACGTCGACGTCGTCGGCAACCAGACGATCACCGTGCTGAGGGTGGCCCTGCCGAAGTCGGGCACCACCTCGGTGAGGATCCCGGGCTCCGACACCGTCCCCAAGCCGGGCGAGTACCTGGCCTCCCCCACCCTGGCCAAGCGCATCGCATCCCTACCCGCCGACCAGCTCGGCAACCGCTACGGCAAGCAGGTAGGGGTCCTGTCACCCGAGGCCGTCGAGGGCCCGGACTCGCTGGTGGCCGTCGTCGGGACGGACCTGGGGACCGTGGCGACCTCCAACTTCTACATCCCGCCCCAGGTGGTCACCTCCTTCCAGGGCATCCCCTACGAGAACGAGGCGTATCGGATCGCCACGATCGTCGGTGCCATCGCGGTGCTCGTGCCCGCGCTGCTGCTCGTCGGGATCGTCACGGATCTGGGGGCGGCGCAGCGGGCCGAGCGCTTCGCCACGCTGCGCCTCATCGGGGCCACGCCCCAGCAGGTCGCCCGCACCGCGGCCCTCGAGATCGGGGCGACCACCTTCGTCGGCGCCCTGGCGGGCGTGGCCCTCTACCTGGCCCTGATCCCGCTGGCCGCGCAGATCACACTGAAGTCGAGTCGCTTCTACTACTCCGACCTGCTGCGCTCACCGGTCAACGCGGTCATCGCCGTCGTCGTGACCACGGCGGGAGCGGCGGCCGTGGCCTGGTGGCGCACGCGACGGGCCGACCTCGGGCCGCTGGGCGGCTCCCGTGAGCGCACCGAGCGCCGCCCCCGCCTCATCTCGCTGGCACCCGTGATCCTGGGGACGGCGGGGCTGATCAGCACCCCGACGGTGGCCCACCAGAACTCCGATCTGACTATCTACCTGCTCCCGGTCTCCTTCCTGTGCGCGATGCTGGGGCTGCTGTGGGCCGGGCCGGTCCTGACCTGGTGGGTGGCGCGAGGCGGCAGGGCCCTGGCCCGTTCCGCGGCACAGGTCATCGGCTTCAACCGGATCACACAGCACCCCCGGGCGGTCTTCCGGGCGGTGGCGGGCGTGGTCGTCGCCGTCTACGCCATGACGGTGTTCGCCGTCGCCATCACGGTGGCCGCCGGGACCCGTGACGTCACCCAGGGTGGTGGGCATCTGAGCCCTACGTCGCTCGAGGCGACGCCGGCGGTCAGCGACGAGGGCGCCCTGAACAGCGCCGTCGGCCGGCTCGCCGCCGTGCCCGGGGTGACGACGGTCGCCGTGGGGAGGATCAGCGGGGACGGCAAGCAGGACAGCCGGGTCATCCTCGAGGCCGACAAGGCCGAGGCCCTCGGGGCGCCGCACGTGGCGTCCCCGGATGGCGCGGTGAGCATCAGTACCCGCTGGCTGTACGAGAACGCGGCGGCCTCGCCGTCGCCGGTCAGCGCCGAGGAGCTGGCGAGTGCCCGTGAGCACTGCGCGCCCATCGTCCTGGTGGGCACCGATCCGGCCAGCCCCGGGGCCGTCGAGCGAGCCCGCACCGCCCTGGCCACCTCCGGCCTGGCCCTGGGGACCGCCCCAACCTCACCCAGCTCGATCCAGGCCCTCCAGGACACCGCCATGGAGAACCAGTTCGCCCAGCTGGGCTACATCGGCATCCTCATCGCCGCGGGCATCTCCGCGGTCTCGCTGGGGGTCTCAACGGTGGCGGCGCTACTGGGGCGCCGGCGGGTCCTCGGTCTGCTACGGCTGGTCGGCATGCCGGCGGCGACGCTGCGCTCCATGGTGTCCTACGAGACGATGCTGCCGGCGGTCACCGCCCTGGCCATGAGCATCGGTCTGGGCTGGCTGACCGCATGGGCTCTGGTCGGCGGGGTATCGGGGCGCCGCATCAGCTGGCCGGGCGGCGGTTACTGGCTGGCGCTGGGGGCGTGCCTGGCGCTGGTGGTGGTGGCGGCCCTGGCCAGTGCCCGCTACGGCCGGCGCATGCTGGCCGGCACCACCGTCCGATTCGAGTAGAAGCGGCCCACAGTGTCCATATCGGTGACAAAGGCCGCGATCAGCCTCAGTCGCAGAAAAGGAAACCGCATGATTCCGCGGTTCTTCTCGACGGAGTGACGGCCTGCGAGCTCCTTTGTGTCCGATATGGACACCTACCCCTCCTGCGAGCCCGGGCACCGGGGAGAACAACCCCCGGTGCCCGGAGCTGATCTGCGATAGAACAGGACCATGACCGCAGGACGGACCGACACGGCCTCAGGCTCCGCCGCCCCGGCCTCCCCGAGGCCGCCGGTCCTCACGGCACCGGACCTCGGCCGCCTGCGCGACGGCGAGGCCGATGAGCTCACCGCCGGTGAGATGGTCGAGGACCTGGATCTGGTCGAGGCGGACCTGAGCGGCGGCGACCTGTCGGCGCTCACGCTGCTCAGCTGCCGGTTCTCGGAGGTTTTCGCCAATGACACCGACCTGGCCGCGGCGCGGCTGGTCGACTGCCGCCTGGAGCGTCTGAGCGCCACCTACCTTCACAGCCCGCGCTCCACCTGGCGCACGGTGGAGCTGATCGACTCCCGTATCGGGGCCTGGGAGCTCTACGACGCCGATGTCGAGTCACTCCTCATTGAGGACTGCCGCCTGGGCTTCACGAACCTCGCCGGAACCACTGTGCGCGACCTCCTCATCCGGGCCACCCGGATCGACGAGCTGGACCTGAGCGGCATCGACGCCCAGCGGGTCCACTTCGAGGACTGCCGGGTGGGCACGCTGCGCCTGCACGGCGGGAGCCTGAGAGACGTTGACCTGCGCGGACTGGAGATGAGAACAGTCAGCGGGGTCGGCTCCCTGGCCGGGGCGACCGTCAGCAGCGGGCAGCTCAGCGAGCTCGCGCCGCTGCTGGCGCAGCACCTGGGGCTGCGGGTCACGGATCAGGATCACGTACAGAATGTGACAACAAGGAGCAGACGAGCATGACGCTGCTGACAGCCGACGACGTTCTCACCGTGAAGTTCGACGTCTCCTCATTCAAGGAGGGCTACAACCAGGATGAGGTCGACGTCTTCCTCGATGACGTGACGACCACGATGCGGGAGTTCGAGGAGCGGCTCGGCACGTCACAGGAATCCTCGAGCCCCTCACACCGGAAGGCCGAGATTCTCCTGACCTCCGAGGGCGTCAGAAACATCCGGTTCTCGACCACCCGGTGGTCGGGCTACCGCATCGACCAGGTTGATGCCTTCCTCGTCCAGGTGCTCGCGACCATGGAGGCCCTTGAGGCGCAGCTGCGCACCAACGCATTCGCCGGCCAGCCCGTCGCCGGAGCCGGCGGTGCCTACGGCGGCGGAACCTACGGCATGAGCCCGGCCCAGGCCGGGTACGCCCCGGGCACCGCCGAAGCCGGCGGCTCCCAGTACACCGAGGTGATCGCCCAGCGGGACCAGTACATCGCCCAGCTCCAGCAGGAGATCGCCTACTTGCGCGCCGAGCTCGAGTCCGCCCAGCGCCGCCTGGGGACGACCGGGTCCTAGGCCCAGCCACCCTTTTCAACCACCAAGCAGTCACAGCAAGGAGCAGATCGCATGACGATCCTGACGAACCATGACGTGGACAACGTGAAGTTCACAGCCACCCAGTTCCGAGAGGGCTACAGCCAGAGCGAGGTCGACAGCTTCCTTGAGAAGATCGCCATCACGCTGAAGGTTCTTCAGGAGAGAGCAGATTCCTCCGGGTACGCGTCCGACTCCACCCATGTCCAGGTGCTCACGGTCGATGACGTGCAGAACGTGAGGTTCGCAGCCACCAGGCTCCGGGAAGGCTACGAGCAGGACGAGGTCGACAGGTTCCTCGACCACGTCGTGGAGACGATGAGGTACCTGGAAGCACATGGCGCCACGCAGACCTCGGGATACGAATCGCAGTGGGGCGGCAGCTCATGGAGCACCGGAGTCAACACGTACGGCAGTGCGTCATACTCCGCGCCGAGCGGCACCGAGTCGTCCAGTAGTCAGGCGATCGCCCAGCGGGACCAGTACATCGCCCAGCTTCAGCAGGAGAACGCCTATCTGCGCGCCGAGCTCGAGGCCGCCCAGCGCCGCCTGGAGATGTTCGGCGCCTAACCGCCCGCAGCGGCCTGTCCGGCCATCCGCACCACACACATGGTGCGTCGTCCTGGGAGTCCCCTCCGCGGACAACAGTGCGGTCAGATGGATCCCGCCTGCTCGATGACGAGGATCCGGGCCGTCCCCACAGGGTGGGCAACATGTTCGTCGCCATCCTCGGCGACGAAGATGCGTCCGGGCTCCAGCCGAGTCACGTGGGTCCCGGCCTCGTCACGATAGTGCATGTCAACTGCTCCATCGAGAACAACGAAGACCTCGACGCCGTCGTTGGTGTGCCAGACATAGGGTTCGTCAGTCCAGTGAAGCCGTACCGTGGCATCCGCGATGCGGGCCAGGTCAACAGCGGCCCACGCCCGGTCGAGTGTGACATCACCAGCAGTAACGATCTTCATTGCGCACCTGTCTTTCTCTCGATACCTGTCTGTTCAAGTGACGCCAGAGAGCTCGAGGCGATGCTCAGCCACGCGCCCCACTCGAACAGGTTGACGACAACACGTCGACTCATCACCGCAGTTTGGTCGTCACGAGGGGCGAGCACGAGTGGCAGGAACGACACGCTGCGCGCAATTCCTGCCATCATGTGCGCATGACACATGCCGTTGTCGCTCTGGCCCTGCCAGGCGTCGTCGCCTTCGACCTGTCCACGGCCGCTCAGGTCTTCGGCCACCCTGAGGAGGAGGAGTACTCCTTCGAGGTGGTGACATCTGATGGCCGCCAGGTGCCATCGTCCACCGGATTCCAGATCGCAGGAGTAGGCGATCCTTCCTCTCTGCGCCAGGCCGACACCATCGTCATTCCCGGGTACAGCCCCCATACCACGCCCAGTGATGACGTACTCGAGGCACTGCGATCAGCGCACTCCCGCGGCACCCGAGTCGTCTCCATATGCACCGGGGCCTTCGCACTCGCCCCAACGGGGCTTCTGGACGGCCTGTCAGCCACGACCCACTGGCAGGACGCCGAGGAACTACGCGCAGCCTACCCGGCCGTGGACGTCACACCCGATGTCCTGTACATCGACCACGAGCACGTAGCCAGCAGCGCCGGGGTCGCCGCCGGAATCGACCTGTGCCTGCACCTGGTGCGCCGTGACCATGGGGCCGCAACAGCCAATCGCATCGCACGGCGAATGGTCGTCCCACCCCACCGCGCAGGAGGCCAGGCCCAGTACGTCGCGCCGGCAGCCCGCCCCCGTCATCCGGAGAACAGATTGGCGGAGCTGACCACCTGGGTCGTGGCGCACCTCGATCGCCCAGTGGGCGTCGCGGATCTTGCTCGCCGTGCGCACCTGTCTGAACGGCAGCTGGCACGCAGGTTCGTCGCCGAGACAGGCCAGAGTCCGCTGCAGTGGCTTCTCCACCAGCGTGTGCTGGCCGCCATGGATCTGCTTGAGACGACCGGCCTGCCTCTGGAGGCCATCGCCACACGCACGGGCCTAGGAACGGCCAGCACCTTGCGTCGTCACTTTCTCAGACACGTGGGCACCACGCCCAGCGCCTATCGAAAGACGTTTCGCGGTCCCGAGTAACGGCTCGAGGGCTCAGCCCCGCTTGACCAGCGGGAAGGTGATGGTCTCGCGGATGCCCTGGCCGGTGAGCACCATGAGGAGGCGGTCGATGCCCATGCCCATGCCGCCGCTGGGCGGGAAGCCCTGCTCCATGGCCACCAGGAAGTCCTCGTCCAGGATCATAGCCTCGGGGTCGCCCTTGGCGGCCGCCAGGGCCTGGGCCTCGAAGCGCTCGCGCTGGACCACGGGGTCGGCGAGCTCGGAGTATGCGGTGGCAGTCTCGAAGCCGCGCACGTAGAGGTCCCACTTCTCGGTCAGGCCCGGCTTGCTGCGGTGGTAGCGGGTCAGCGGCGAGGTGTCCTCGGGGAAGTCGTAGACGAAGGTGGGCGCCCACAGCTTGTTGCCGACGAGCTCTTCGAAGATGTCCTCCACGACCTTGCCGGCCACGGCGTAGTCGTCGATCTCCAGGCCGATCTTCTCGGCGTGGGCGACCAGCTGCTCGCGCGGGGTCTCCACGGTGATCTCCTCACCGAGGGCCTCGGAGACGGAGGTGTAGAGGTCGATCTTGTCCCACTCGCCCGACAGGTCGTACTCGGTGCCGTCGGCCAGCGTGACGACCTCGCCGCCCTCGGGCAGGTCGAAGGCGTCGCGGGCCGCCTGCTGGACGAGGTTGCGGGTCAGCTCGGCCATGCCGTCGTAGTCGGAGTAGGCCTCGTAGGCCTCCAGGGCCGTGAACTCCGGGGAGTGGGAGGAGTCGGCGCCCTCGTTGCGGAAGTTGCGGTTGATCTCGAAGACGCGGTCGACGCCGCCGACCACAGCGCGCTTGAGGTAGATCTCCGTGGCGATGCGCAGGTAGAGATCCATGTCGAAGGCGTTCATGTGGGTGATGAACGGGCGCGCGGCCGCCCCGCCGTGAATGACCTGCAGCATGGGCGTCTCCAGCTCCAGGTAGTCGCGGCGGAAGAAGTTCTCGCGGATGGAGCGCACGACGGCGGCGCGGGTGCGCACCATGTCGCGGGCGGCGGGCCGGGTGAGCAGGTCGAGCTCACGACGGCGCACGCGCTGCTCCTCCGAGAGCGTCACCGCCTCGCCGGCCTCGTTGGTCCAGGTCTTGGGCAGGGGGCGCAGCGCCTTGGAGGCGATCCGCCAGGCGGGGACCTCGACGTCGTCATCCCCGGCGGAGGCGGCCTCGGCGCCCTCGCGCAAGACCGGCTCGGCCATGACGGACAGCTCGCCGCGGCGCGAGGAGATGACGCGGCCGTGGACGAAGAGGTGGTCGCCCAGGTCGACGTCGGCCTTGAAGGCCGCGAGCGCGGTGTGGCCCTCGGCGGGCAGGGCCTTGGCCGAGAGCATGGCCTGCAGGGTGGTGCCGGCCCCGTCCTGGAGGGTGACGAAGCACAAGCGGCCGGTATTGCGCAGGAAGACGACGCGGCCGGCCACGCCGACGACGTCGTCGGTCTCTTCCCCGGCCTCGAGGTGGGCGTAGCCCTCGCGCACGGCGGCGATGGTGGTGGTGACGGGCACGGAGACCGGGTAGGGGTCCCAGCCCTCGCTGCGCAGGCGCTCGCGCTTGCCGGCGCGAACCTCGAACTGCTCGCCCGGGCCCGGGTCGGCCTTGGGCTGCTTGGGCTGGGCCGATGAATCGTCTGCAGACTTCGGCGACTGGGTGCCGGCGGCGTCGGTGGCGGTCGGGTCGGGGCTGGGGGTGCTCTCGTCTGTCACGTGAAGGAGTCTAACGGCGCCGACCCTCCTTGGCCGCCCCCTGGGTCCCGACGATGCCCGATCCACCTCCGATCCTGGTCACACCGGGCAGCCGGCCTGCGGAGCGGTCAGGCGCGGGCCTCGGCCAGGGGGATGCCGGTGGGCCGCAGGCCCTGGAGGCGGGCGACGTCGGAGTCGGCCGGGATCTGGCCGGGGTCGGTGCCCCGCTCCACGATCCGGTTGGCCTCGTCGACGAAGACGACCCGGGGCAGGTAGGTGCGGGCCTCGGCGTCGGACATCTGGGAGTAGGCGATGAGGATGACGACGTCTCCGGGGCTGACCAGGTGGGCGGCGGCGCCGTTGACGCAGATTTCTCCGGCGCCGCGCTCGCCGGGGATGACGTAGGTGGACAGGCGGTTGCCGTTGGTGCAGTTGCAGATGTCGACGCGCTCGCCGGGCAGGAGGTCGGCGGCCTCGAGCAGGTCGATGTCCACCGTGATGGAGCCGACGTAGTCGAGGTCGGCCTGGGTCACGGTAGCGCGGTGGATCTTGGACGTCATCATCGTCCGGGTGCGGGAACTCATCGCCGCACAGCGTAGACGGCGCAGGGCCCGGCGCACTGTACGGTGCGGCACAGGGTGAGCGACCTGACAGGAACGGTCGGACCTGAGCGGGGCAAGCTCCGGCCCGACGGTTCCGGAGAACGCAGCATAGGGCGCCGGGTCTGTCGCTCGAGGGTGCGTCCTCGGGGACTCGTGTGCGTCCTCGCGCGGGGCGGCGCGGCTTGCGGCGCCCGGCCCCTCGCAGGTACTCGGGCGGGCCGGAACGGTGCTCAGGGGCGCAGGTCGATGAGCGTGTTGTCGATGAGGCGAGTGGTGCCCACACGCGCGGCGACGGCCAGCAGGCCCACCGCGGGCAGCCCCTCCTCCTTGTCCTCCCCCACGGGCTCGCTGCGCGGCAGGCCGAGGCCGGCGCCCGCCAGGTCCTCGAAGCTTTCCGGGGCGACAAGAGCCACATAGTCGACCTCGACGCCGTCGGCCGCCTCCAGGGAGGCCAGTGCGGCCTGGCGGATGGCGACGGGGTCGGGCTGGGAGCCGGTGGCCTGCGCGGCGGCGTCCCGGCCGGCCTGGAGCGCGCGGGACAGGGCCAGGGCCTGGTGGCGCTGCTCGGGGCTGAGGTAGGCGTTGCGTGAGCTCATGGCCAGGCCGTCGTTCTCGCGGCGGATGTCGACCGGCACGATCTCCAGCGGGACGGCGAGGTCGCGCACCATGGACTCGATGATCGCCAGCTGTTGGGCGTCCTTGCGGCCGAACAGCGCCCAGCGCGGGGCGATCAGGTGCATGAGGGTGAGTACCACCTGGCACACGCCGGCGAAGTGGGTGGGGCGGGTGCGCCCCTCCAGGACGGTGGCAATGGGACCGGGGTCAATGCGTACCGCAGGCTGCCCGCAGGGGTAGATGACCTCCGGGGTGGGGGCGAAGACGATGAGCCGTCCCACACCGAGAGTGCCGTCGGCGCCGGTGAGGGTGCGGGCCAATCCGGCCAGGTCGCCCTCGAGGTCGCGCGGGTAGGCGTCGAGATCCTCAGTAGGGGCGAACTGCAGGGGGTTGACAAAGATGGTGACCACGACGGTGCCGGTCGACCCGACGCGCCGGGCGGCCTCGCGCACGAGGTCGAAGTGGCCCTCGTGGAGGGCGCCCATCGTCATGACGACCGCCCGGGGGTCCGGGGACTCGGCCAGGGCGGCGGCGAGGTCGGCGCGGCTGCGGGCCAGGACGGTTGCGGCGCCGGCGGATCGGGGGTCGGGAACGGGCGTCGGTGCGGGTTCAGTGCTCACGTGCCCCACGCTAGTCGCCCCGCCCGGGCCGATGACCCGCGCAGGAAGGTGAAAGTGTCCACGGTGGCGACTTTTCCGAGCCGAATCCGAGCAACCAGGCCATCTCGATTCACGTTTCCGCAGATCACAGGGGTCGGCTTGAACGCGGGCCGCCTGCGGCCGGCGGATAAGTCGCCAAACTGGACAGAATCGCCCTGATGGCGCACTCCAGGCCGGGGCAGGCGGCAGGCATGAGAGCATCGGGGCATGAGCGACATCGATGGCACGGGCCCAGGCACAGGCAGCGAGCACGCGGGCCGGGTTCCGGCCGCCCCTGCCGGCCCGAGCAGGCCGGGCCGGCTGGGCGTCGGCATCATCTCCGCCGGCCGCGTCGGGGCGGTGCTGGGCTGCGCGCTGCGGGCGGTGGAGCACCAGGTCGTCGGCGTCCACGCGGTCTCGGAGGAGTCGCGCGAGCGCACCGAGATGCTGCTGCCCGGTGTGCCGGTCCTGGAGGTCGAGGAGATCGTCGAGCGCGCCGAGCTGGTGCTGCTGGCGGTCCCCGACGACGCCCTCGAGCCGCTCGTCCAGGGCCTGGCGGACCTGGGGCGCTGGCAGCCGGGCCAGCTGGTGGCCCACACCTCGGGTCGTTACGGGGCCGCCGTGCTCGCCCCGGCTCAGCGCTGCGGGGCGATCCCGCTGGCGATCCACCCGGCGATGACCTTCTCCGGGTTCTCCACGGATGTGGCCCGGCTCGTCGGCTGCCCGATGGCTGTGACTGCGCCCGCGGCGGTGCTGCCGATCGCGCAGGCGCTGGTGGTCGAGCTCGGCGGGGAGCCCTTCGTCCTGGAGGAGTCGGCGCGCCCTGCCTACCACGCGGCCCTCGCCCACGGCGCCAACCACCTGCTGACCGTGGTGACGCAGGCCGTGCGGGTGCTGGCGGCCGCCGGGGTCGAGGACGGTGCGGCCACGCTCGGCCCCCTGCTCACGGCGGCCCTGGACCGGGCCCTGCACGAGGGCGAGGCGGGCCTGACCGGCCCGGTCTCGAGGGGTGACGTCGGGACGGTGGCCTCCCACCTGGAGGCGCTCTCCGCGCTGCGTGACAGCGAGGGACGGGGCCTCGACGACGTGGTCGCCTCCTACCGGCAGCTGGCCGCGGCCGCCACCGAGCGCTGCGAGGCCACCGGGCGCCTGACCGCCGAGCAGGCCCTGCACCTGCGCGACACCCTGCGCAGCTAGGGCCTGTTGCGAAAGTGGGGTGACGCGTCCGCGTGTTCGTACCTTAGGGCGCGCATTCGTACCCTCTACCCCTCGAACACGAGCCCTAAGATACGACCGCGACGTCGGCCACTGGCGAGAACCGGCCTCCGCCCGAACATAGGCAACAGGATCTAGCGCACTGAGGGCCCGGCAGGCTGCGTGGCGGCGACGGCGCGCGCGAGCCATCGGTCGAGCTGCTCGGCATGGGCGCGTTGCAGCGCCCGCCGGCTGATCCGCGCCGCGAGGGCCTTGGCGTCGGCGGCATCGAGGTTGGTGATCGAGGCAGGGACCTCCTGGGCGACCATGTCGAGTCGGAGGGAGGCCAGGCTGCGCCGGCGCGCCAGTGGCCCCTGGCGCACACGCAGGGACTGGATGCGCTCGTAGGGGAAGACGGCCACTCGCCGCCGCCAGCGGCCGTGGCGGATGATGACGCAGGTGTCGGTGAGGATGACGGCTGCACGCCGCCAGGTCAGGGGGCGGAAGATCCGTCCGCGGCGGCTGATGCGCACGAAGCCGCGCTCGGCCGAGCCCGCCGGGGCCTGTGGGTCGCCGACGCCGTCATCGTCGCGGCCGGTGAGGGCCTGGGCGAGCAGCCTGTCGGGGTCGGACACGCCCAGGTCGGGGACCACGAGCCACAGCGCGCGCAGGGCGGTGTCCCGACTCCCTACGGGCAGGAGCAGGTTGCCGATCTCCCGCGTCTGGCCGTCGTGGGGGCGCTCGTCGCGGCCGGCCACGGTGACGTCCACCTTCCACCAGTCCTTGCGGCGCCACAGGATCGGCCCGGTGAGCCCGACGCCGTGGACCCGCCCGGGCGGCAGCGTCCGGGAGGTCTCGGCGGTGAGGCCGTAGCTCATGCGGATGCCGCTGGGGGTGGCGGCGGCGTGGAAGTTCCAGGCACTGTTGAACTGGTTCCACACCATGGTCGCCAACGCGATGACCATCGTGATGTAGGAGGAGATGATCGTCAGCGCCTCACTGCCGGTCATGGAGTCCGTGACGATGATGAGGATTCCCACCACGAGCGTGCCGACTATCGCCAGTAGAAGCGTGTAGGTCATGGGGTGGCGCAGCAGGGAGCCGAGGAGCGTGGCGCTGTCGACGCTGTAGAGCGGGTGCTCCTGGAAGTGGGAGGCCCGCAGCTGCGAGGTGCGCGGCGCGGGGGCGGAGGCGGCTTCCGAGCCAGTTGCTTCCTCCGGCGTGAGGCCCTCGGGGTGGGCGGTGGAGGCGAGGTCGTTGATACCACCGGTGTCGTGGCCCGTTCCACTCGCGTGGACGGCACCGTCCTCCGACGCCGCTCCGGGCAGGTCGATCTGTCCGGCGGCCAGGTCGAGGATGCGGTCGCGCAGGGTCTGAAGCTCGGAGGTGGTGAGGAATCCGATGACGACCCGCGAGTTCCGGCCCCCGGCGACCTCGACGGTCAGCTGCCCCAGACCGAAGATGCGCCCGAGCAGGGGGTGAACGACGTCGACCGACTGGATGCGCGGCAGGCGGGCCGTACGCAGCTTGCGGCTGAGGATGCCCGAGCGCAGGTAGACGCCGTCGGCATCCACGGCGTAGGCGCGCCGCCACCAGCTGAGCAGCCCGAGCCCCACCCACAGGGCGATGAGCGCGACCAGGCCGAGCAGGTAGTAGCCGATCTGACCGCCCAGGGAGAAGCCGTGCTCACTGATGAAGCGGTAGGCGCGCACGAGGTCGTCGAGGTTCTGGACCGTGACGAAGGCGAGGACACCGGTGACGATCTTCCAGCCCTCCAGCACCGGCGTGACGAGGCTGACCCGGTGCCAGGTGACGTTCGCGGGCAGGGGCAGATCCCGGGAGGCGGCGGACCCGCTCTCCCTCGCGGCGTCCGTCCTCGCCTTGCGGGCGGCCTCCAGCCGGCTCTCCCAGCTGGGGCTCACAGCCCGGCCATCCTCTCCTCACCGCGCTGGGACAGGACCTGGCGCAGGCGCTCGGCCTCGGCCACCGGCAGCCCGTTGATCGTGGCGTCGGTGCTGGCCGAGGCCGTGTGGAGCCTGACCTCGGCGATGCCCAGCCATCGGGCCAACGGCCCCTGGGAGGTGTCCACGAACTGCATGCGCCCGTAGGGGGTGACGGTGATGGAGCGGAACATGACGCCGTGGCGCCACAGGAGGTGGTTGTCGGCCAAGGCGTAGCCCATGGCCCGCACCTGACGCGGAATGAGCCAGAGCTGCCAGAGGAACAGCGCTGCGAAGACCCCCGCGGGGATGAAGTATCCGGAGGAGACGAGCGCCCCGGGGATGGCGAAACCGATGATGACGATGGCGCAGAGGAGACCGACCCCCAGGATGCGGGCGGTGATGAGGCGGTGGGAGACCGGGTGGAAGACGACGCCGTCGGGGGCGAAGGGGTCGGCGCCGGCTGATGGCCGCGCATCCGGCTCACCGGCGCGGCCGGGGGCCGAGGCTGGGCCGGCGGGTGCAGCAGGTGCGGCGGGGCTGGTACCGGGCATCGCGCCGAGACCTGGTCCAGGACTGGTCATGCGGGGGCGCCTGGTCCTTCGGGGGCCCGCCCGGCGGGACCGGCCGAGCCGTCGTCGTCGCCGTCACCGGAGATGGAGCACCACTGCTCGACGACGAAGCCGACGACGCACCACACGAGGCAGGCGATCAGGCAGCCGGTCGAGGTCCAGGCCAGGTGGGTCATGGCCGGCGAGCGCGGCGTCACCAGCGCCAGGATGATCCCGCCGCCATAGACGCCGCCGAGCACCGCCCCCACGATGGCTGAGGCCTGGGCGGCGGCCGCCGTGGTGGCGGCACCGGTCGGGGTGATCCAGGTGCGCTCGCGCGCCCGCAGGCGCCTGACCGCCAGACCGGCCACCAGGACGACGCCCGCAATGACCAGCGCGGTCACCGCCCCCCATGGGGAGAGGACCGGGACCCAGCCGACGTGGCGCAGCAGGAGGTCACCGGTCACCCAGGAGGTCACCGCAGCGGCGATGAACCAGGTGACGGCGCTGGTCCAGCGGGTGCGCCGCATCAGATGTCCTGACGGGGACCTGTCCCCTGGGCGCCACCACCGATGACGTCATTCCACTGGAGCGGGGACTTCCAGGCGTCCCCGGCGGCGTCATTCTGCTGCTGCGAGGCCGGAGCATCGGCCTGTTCCTGCTGGCTGGAGGCGTAGTTCGCGTAGCTGCCGACATCCTGCTGACTCTGGGAGAACCCGTCCGACCCGGCCGAGAGACCGGGGGCGTAGGAGCCCTGCGGGCCGGCCGCCTCGGGGGCCGAGGCAGCCTGGTAGGGCGAGTCGACCTGCGGGGCCTGCTCGGTCCAGGAGCCCGCCTCGTTGGAGGTGTCGAAAGGCATCTGCCCGAAGGGGGAGGACTCGACCTGCCCCTGGTCACCGAGGGGCTGCGCGGGGGCCGGCTCCGGGGCGGCCGATGAGGCCTCGGCGATGCTGCCGGCGTAGTCGGCGGCCAGGGAGGCGTCGGCCACGGAGGACTCATCCCGGGTGGCGTCGTAGACCAGGCCGGGCTCGGAGCCCGCGGCGTCCTGCTCCACCGGCGGCTCCACGTAGGGGCCGGTGGGCTTGTCCGGCAGGGACTCGGAGTCGAGCCAGTCGAAGGCCAGCCAGCGCAGGCCACCGCGGTCGGGGGCGTTCTCGGCGAGCTCGGACACGGAGCGCCCGGCCAGCTCGGCGAAGGGGTCGGCCTGGCTCCACGGCACGAGGACGAAGGCGCGCTCGGCGGCACGCGGGTGCGGCAGCGACAGGGCCGGGTCGGAGGAGGTGACGCCCTCGACCTCGATGAGGTCGACATCCAGGGTGCGCACACCCCACGGCTCGGTGCGCACACGCCCGGCCGCGATCTCCAGGGTCTGGCAGACCTCGAGCAGCTCGCGCGGAGCGAGGGTCGTCATGGCCGTGACCACCGTGTTGAGGTAGTCGGGCTGGGGCTCGGCGCCCTCGGCGACGACGGCGATCGTGCGGGCCAGCGGCGCCACCTGCGTGACCTCGATGCCCTCGGTGGCCTTGAGGCTCTGGACGGCCGTGCGCAGGGAGTCCACGACTCCACCGACGTTGGCGCCCAGGCCGAAGACGACGCCCACGGGACGGGTGGGCCGCTCGGAGAGCGGGTCGACCGGAGCGGCGGGAGCCGCCGGGGCCCCAGGTGCGGCGGGAGCCGGTGCTGCGCCGGGGGCGCCCAGGACGTCGGGCTGCGCCGACGGCGCGGCGTACGAGCCCTCAGCGGGCTGAGAGAAGTCCTCAGAGACAGAGGGCTGGGAGTAGGAGGGCTCGGAGTAGGCCGGTGCGACGCCTTCCTGGCCCGCGGCCCCGGGGAGCTCACCGGGGACGGCGAAGGGGCTGGGCCCGGGCTCGCCCAGGGGCTGGGAGGCCGGGACGGAGGAGGCGTCCATGAGGCCGTCGGCGCCGGCGGTCCCAGAGGCGGCGTCACCGCCCAGTGCGGGGAGGGCGAAGCCGGACGCGTCGGCGCCCGCCGCCTCGGGGGCGGCGTCCCCGGCATGACCGGTCTGGCTGGAGGCGGCCCCGCTGTAGGAGCCGGACTCGTCGAAGGCGACGGGCCCGCCCAGGAGGTCCGCGGAGCCCTCGACGGCGGGAGCGGACTGGTCCTCGCCCTCCTCGGAGGAGGCCACATGGCGGCCCTCATGGGGCAGCTGGACAGCGAGGTTACCGGCGGCGGGGGTCGGTTCGGACGAAGCCGCTGCGGAGGCGTCAGCAGCCACCTCCTCGGCATAGCTGAGGACACTGGGCTCCGGCTCGCTGGGGGCGGACGCCGCGCCCAGCGCCTCGGCCGCCAGGCTCACGAACCCGTCGGCGCCGGCGGTCCTGCCGGCGGAGGCCGCGGTGGGGGCGCTGGTCGAGGGGGCATCCAGCGCGCTCGACGCGGAGTAGGAACCGGCAGCCTCGCTGGAGGGCAGGCCGGGGGCCTCCGGGGCCTCGGGAGTCTCCGGGGCCCAGGCGGGGGCCGATGATGAGACGGAGGAGTCCGCACTCTCGGTGGCCCAGTCCGGCACCCACGGCTGGGTCGACTCGGCGCCCCCACCGGGAGTACCGGGCTCGGTCGGCATCGGCGTGGGGACCGAGGGCGCTGCGGCCGCGAAGGACGAGCGGGCCGGCGCCTCCATCGGCGAGGCAGGCGAGGGCGTCGGGGTGATGGGGGCCTCGGAGGCCAGCGCGGCCGGAGCGGTGTCGCCGCCCGTGAAGGAGGCGCCCGAGAAGTCGGGGACCTCCGAGACGACGGGGGCCGCGGGGGCGGCAGGGGCGGCGGGCGGCTCGTAGGCGGGCGCCGCCGGGGAGGCCGAGGAGGGGGAGGCGTAGGGCTGGGCGGAGACGGCCACCGGCGCCTCGGCCTGTGCGGCCCAGGCGGCCTGGCTGGTGGCGGGGGCGCCGTCGTGGCCCGCTGCGGCGTCGGCCACCCGGTGGATGGTCACCGAGACGTCCTCGAAGGCGACGTCGAGGGGAGCCTCGGGCTTGTGCACGGTGACCTCGGCGGCCACGACGCGGGGGAAGGACAGGACCCGCTCGGCAATCCGGTCCGCCAGGGACTCAATGAGGTTGACCGGCTCCCCCTCGATGATGCTCACGATGCCGTTGGCCACGCGGGAGTAGTCGACGGCGTCGGTCACCGAGTCGGTGACGGCGGCCACGGCGGTGCCGCGCTGCCCCAGGTCGAGGATGACGTCGACCGTGAAGAGCTGGCCCTCCTCGCGTTCGAAGGGCAGGACGCCGTGGTGGCCGCGGGCGGACAGGCCGATGAGGCTGATCCGGTCGGTGGTCGCGGAGACGGTGGTGCTCACTGGTGTTCCTTCCAGAGGGAGGCGGTGCGGACAGCGGCCCGGTTGACCGGGACCTCGTGGACTCTGACGGCCCAGGCGCCGGCGGCGGCGGCCAGGGCGGTGGTGGCGGCGGTGACGGCGTCGCGCTGGACGGGGGTGGCCTCGGCCTCGGCGGCCTGGGCGAGAAAGCGCTTGCGGGAGGAGCCGACCAGAAGGGGCCGGCCCAGGTCGGCGATGAGGCGGGAGGTGGCCGCCAGCAGCTCCCAGGACTGGGCGTGGGTCTTGGCGAAGCCGAGGCCGGGGTCCAGGACCACCTGCGAGCGCTCCACCCCGGCGGCGTCCAGCTCGGCCAGGCGCTCGCGCAGCTCGGCCTCGACTCCGGCGACGACGCCGCCGGGGTAGTCGGTGAGCCGGTCCATGGTCTCGGGGTCGCCGCGCCAGTGCTGGCAGACGTAGACGACGCCGGTGCGGGCGATGAGGCTGTGCATGGCGGGGTCGGCCAGGCCCCCGGAGACGTCGTTGATGATGTGGGCGCCGGCGTCGATGGCGGCCTCGGCGGTGGCGGCGTGGATGGTGTCCACTGAGACCATGGCGCTGCCGGAGGCGCCGGCCCCGTCGGCACTGCCTACCCCGTCGGCGAGGAGGGCGCGCACCACGGGCAGGACCCGGGAGATCTCGGTGTCGACGTCGACCCTCTGGGCGCCGGGGCGGGTGGACTCCCCGCCGACGTCGATGATGTCGGCGCCCTGGGCGATGAGCTCGCGAGCATGGGCGACGGCCGCCTCGGGGTCGACCCAGCGGCCGCCGTCGGAGAAGGAGTCGGGGGTGACGTTGAGGACGCCCATGAGGAGCGTCCGATCGCGGGGCACGAACCCCGGCAGGGGGGCCGGGGCGGCGGCGGGAAGATTCGTCACGGGGTCAGGCTAACGGTTGGCCCGCCGCAGCGGGAGGACCGAAACATCTTCAGCCCACCTCACACTGAGAGCCGAGACACGATCCGGCAGGGTCAGGGCGCCTCACTTCGACCAAAACTTCATAGAAGACACGGAGCCGGGTCGATGATGAAGTTTTGGTCGAAGTGAGTGGGGACAACGTTCGAAGTACGGCTGAGCGGTCACCGTCACCCAAAAGGCGGAGACGCCGGCCGCAGTCCGTCCCTTCGACGCATTCCGGCGCAATGGCGCCGTTTCTAGGCTTTTTCATGTCACCAGGGCGGTGCGGGACGCAGCGCGATGCCAGCGACCGGCTCCATCCGCCACTCGAGTCAGCCACCGAGAAGGGTCATGAGATGACGTATCCACCCCAGCCGCAGGCCTTCGGCCACCCCGCCCATCCCGCGCCGAGCCCCCAGGCGACACCGGCCGCCCCGGGAGCGCCGACGGCGCCCACCACTCCTGCCGCCTCCGCACCGATGCGGGTCGTCGAGGCCCGCGGTCTGACCAAGGTCTACGGCGAGGGCGAGGCCCGGGTCGTCGCCCTGGACTCGGCGAGCCTGGTGGTGGGACGCGGCGAGTTCGTGGCCATCATGGGCCCCTCAGGGTCAGGCAAGTCCACCCTCCTGCACTGCCTGGCAGGCCTGGACACCCCCACCTCCGGGAGCGTCCTCATCGCCGGACAGGACCTGTCCGGCATGAAGGACAAGCAGCTCACCGCCGTGCGCCGCGACCGCCTCGGCTTCATCTTCCAGTCCTTCAACCTGCTGCCCACCCTGAGCGCCGAGGAGAACATCCTCCTGCCCCAGCGCCTGGCCCACCGCAAGCCGGACCGGGACTGGTACGACGCCGTCATCTCCACCCTGGGCATCGGCGACCGCCTGTCCCACCGCCCCTACGAGCTCTCCGGCGGCCAGCAGCAGCGCGTGGCCGTGGCCCGCGCCCTCGTGGGCCGCCCCGAGGTGGTCTTCGCCGACGAGCCCACCGGGGCGCTGGACACCGCCTCGGCCGCCGCCCTGCTGGAGACCCTGGCCGGCATGTGCGAGCGCCTGGGTCAGACGGTTGTCATGGTCACCCACGACGAGCAGGCAGCGGCCACTACCAACCGCATCATCCGCCTGCGCGACGGGCGCATCACCGGGGTCGAGGCCGTGCGCCGCCCGACCGGCGGCCACGCCGCCCCGGCCTCCGCAGCGGCCCCGGCCGCCGCGCCCGGTGTCCGTCGCGCCGCGGGCCCCTCCCCCGCTTCCGGTCCGGCTCCGGCTTCCGGTTCGGTGCCCGGCCCCACCACCACTTGCCCGACTCCCCGGACGGAGGCCCGCTGATGCCCTCGCTGCTCGATCTGCGGCGAACCGCCGCCGCCCTCGTGGCCGTGGCTATGAGCGCCGCCCTCATCGCCTTCGCCTTCATCATCTCCGACTCCGCCCGCACCCAGATGCAGACCGGCGCGCGCCTGTCCGTGGGGGACGCGAGCGTCGTCGTACAGGAAGGTCGTCGGGCGAACAGCACGGAAGGCCCTCTGGACGACTCCCTTGTCAAGAAGATCTCCGCCCTCGACGGGGTCGCCTCCGTGCGGGGCCGCCACTGGAGCGTCCTCGTCCTCGATCTGCCCAAGCAGCTGCGCAATGCCACCCACATCGCCGTCAGCGCGCAGGACGTTCCGACCCTCAGCCGGTTCACCACGCTGAGCAGCGGCCGCCTGCCCACCACCTCCGGTGAGGTCGCCATCAGCACGCTACTGGCCGAGCAGCAGGGCCTCAGCGTCGGCAACACGATCCGCCTCACCACGAACGACGCCGATGACAACGCCGAGGCTCCGCACAGCGCACCCACGGTCGTCGGCATCGTCTCCCCCGGTCCCGACACCGAGGTGGAGGGAATCGGAGCGGTCTACGCCACCACCGACCAGCTCAAGGCGATGGGAGCCAACACCAGCTACCACCAGCTCTATGTCACCGCGAAGCCGGGAACCGACACCGCCGCCTTGACGTCCGCGGTGGAGCAGACGGCCCACGCCGTCCAGCCCCACGCCTTGGTTCAGGACAGGGAGACCGTTATCTCCCAGCGCTCCGAGAACCAGCAGGGCGGCACGATGATCGCCGCCATCCTCAACATCCTGGCACCGGTGTGCGCGATGGTCGCCGTCATCGTCATCGCCACCACCTTCAGCACCCTCGTGGCGCGCCAGACGCGCACGATCGGGCTCATGCGCTGCATCGGCACAACCCGCCGTCAGGTGATGCTCGCCGTGCTGCGCACCGGGCTCATCACCGGCCTGCTCGGGTCCGTCCTGGGCACGGCCGCGGGAACCGGGATCGCCTCCGCCGTCATCTCCTCGGGGCGCTTCGCGGACCTCGAGGCCGATCAGCTGACCATCTCCCCGGTGTCGCTCGGGCTCACCGTCGCCTTGGGGACGCTAGTCACCCTCATCGCGGTCCTGCGCCCGGCCCGCAAGGCCACCCGCATCTCCCCGCTCGTGGCCCTGACCGGGCAGGTGGCCAGCGTCAAGCAGGCCGGCCGCGCCAGGGTGTGGGCGGCCGTCGCCGGGGTCGTCGTCGCCGGCGCCGGCGCGGCCGTGATCGCCCTCGGCATTCAGATCTCCGACATCTACGTCACCGCCGGCGGCAGCGCCGTCGTCGTCCTCGGCACGGTCCTCGGTCTGCCGGCTCTGGTGACCGCCATCATCAGCCTCATCGGCCGTGTCAGCAGCGGCACGCGGCTGCCGGTGCTGCACCTGGCCACGCGCAACCTGGCCCGCAACTCCGGCCGATCCGCCGCGGCCGCCGCCACGCTCTTCGTCTGCGTCCTGGTGGGGTCGGCGCTCTTCGTGGGCCTGTCCTCCCTGAACGCCTCCTTCGAGAGCATCCTCGGCCACAGCTCCCCCGTGGACGCCCGAGTCTTCGGGGTCACACCGCAGACCGATACCACGCGCCTGACGCAGCAGATCAAGGCGGTCGACGGCGTCCAGGACGTCACCTACGTCCCGACGCTCGAGTTGACTCAGGCCGTTGACGGACAGACCAAGAGCATCGTCGTCGACGTCATCGACACCAAGGCCATCGCCCCCATAGTGCGCACGACGAGCGGCCTGGAGGACCTTGATGACGGTACCCTCATCGTGGGCGAGCTCTACGACATTCCGGACGGTTCCAAGGTGACCCTGACCGGCGCCGCCGGCAGTGTCGAGCTGACGGCCCGCGTTCGCGAGGGCTGGGGCGGTGTCATCACCCCGGCGACGGCGCAGCGCCTCAACGGGGACACTCCCACCGACACCACCATGTGGGTGCGCTCCACCGGCAGTACCATGACGCCGGCCACCGAGCACGCCCTCCATGCCGCGGTCCGGGGCCAGGAGCTCATGGTGAGCGGGAATGCCGCCGGTGTCGAGCTGATGTCGGCCCAGATCATGAAGATGGCCCTCATCGTCTGCCTGGTTCTGGGGGCCGCCCTGGTCATCGCCCTGTCCGGGCTGGCCAACATCACGGACGTCTCGGTCCTGGAGCGGGTCCGCGAGATCGGGGTGCTGCGCGCCACCGGCAGCTCCCGCAAGGAAATCCGCCGCCTCATCGTCACCGAGGGGGTCCTCGTGGCGGCCGTGGGTGGGGGCCTGGGGCTCCTCGTCGGGACGGCACTGGGTGTCTCCGAAACGCTCGCGATGGCCAAGTCCGCCGAGGGCATGACGGCGCACGTCCCCTACTTCGCACTGATCGGCATGTTCGCCGTGACGCTGGCCGTGGGCCTGGCGGCCTCGCTACGCCCGGCCGGCCGGGCCGCCTCGGTGCCGCCGGTCAGGGCCTTGTCCGAGGAGTAAGGAGACCGGCGGTGAGGGTTGCTCCAGTGACCGGGACGGCGGACTCAGGCCCCCTGGGTCTTGTGGACGGCGACGACGAGCTTGAGTCGGGACGGGACGTCGTACTTCTTCATGAGATGGGAGACGTGGGTCTTGACCGTAGACTCGGCGACGACGAGCTGCTCGGCGATCTCGGCATTGGAGTAGCCCTCGCACAGGAGGGTGAGGACCGCCTGCTCGGCCTCGGTGACGTCGGGGGCCTGGGCCGTCTGCGGGGAGCGCAGGTGGCGGGTGACGAGCCGGGAGGTGGCGGCCGGGGAGATCGTGGTCCCGCCCGCGCTGGCGGCGATGACGGCGCGGATGATCTCCTCGGGCGAGGCGTCCTTGAGGAGGAAGCCATTGGCGTGCTGGGCCAGCGCAGCCACCATCGCCTCGTCGTCGTCGAAGGAGGTCAGTACGACGACGGCCGTGCGGGGCCACTGGCGGCGCACCCGGGTGAGCAGCTCCAGGCCGTCCATCTCGGGCATGCGCACGTCGGTGAGCAGGACGTCCACCCGGATCTTGTGGAGGAAGGCCAGAGCGTCGGCGGCGCGGGAGAAGGTGCTGGTCACCTCGATGCGCTCGTCGGAGCTGAGGTAGGCCCGCAGTGCCTGCAGGACGAAGGGGTCGTCATCGACGATGGCGACGCGCAGGACCTGCGAGGGAGCAGCCGGAGCATCAGTCACGTTGGGAACCGTCATGGAGGGATATTATCCGGATCAGCTCAGGGGAAGGTGGTGAGACGGTGTCCGCTGTTGCAGCGAATCTGATGCAGCCCACGCGGTACACGACGTGGCGGCCGACCTGGCGGCTGCACCTGGCGCACGCCTCCCTGGCCGCGCTGATTACTCTGTTCTCGATCGCGGCGACCTGGCCAATGTCCTCCATCGCGGTCCTCTCCGAGATCATCGGGGGGCTGGCGCTGGCGCTGAGTAGCCGCTTCCCGTGGCCCGGGGCCCTGCTGGGCAGCGCGTCGGCGTGGACCGCCACCGTGGTGCTGACCGACGTTCCCTTCTCTCCGGGAATCATCCCTTGGCTGTGCACGGCGATCCTCGTGGCCCGCGGCTTCTCGCGTATGCCCGCCTACAGCCTGGTGGTCTTCTCGCTGGTGATCCTCATCGCCGATATCCAGTGGAACGGAGCGAGCCCGGCCTGGTTCTCGCTGATGCAGGTCTCGCTCTTTATCGGGGGCGGGGCCATCACTGTGGCCGAGCTCATCCGCAGCCCGCGCGACCAGGCCGAGCGCTCCTTGCACACCTACCGCGAGAGCATGGAGCGCCAGCGCCTCCTGGTGGTCACCGAGCTGCATGACACGGTGGTGCGGGACCTGACCCACGCGGTCATGACGGCCGAGCAGGCCCGACTCGCGCATCCCCAGGACGCGGCGCTGGCGCCCGAGCTGGACGCGATGACGGCGGCGGTGCGCGCGGCGGTGGAGCAGATGCGGCACGCGCTGCGCGCCATGAGTGACATCCGCGGGGGCGAGCGGCTGGATATCGAGGCGACCTCCGCTCCGCGCCCCCTGGAGGTGGTCATCTCCGATGCCGCGGCCATCCTGGGACAGCGGGGGGCGCACCTGGAGGTCGAGGGCCTGGAGCTGCTCGGGATCCCCGTGATTCCTCCGGGCGTGCGCCTCCAACTGCTGCGGGTGCTGGGCGAGCTGGTGTCGAACATGTCCAAGTACACGGCTCCGCAGGGACGGGCGCGGCTGGTCATCGAGTCCGACGGGCGCTCCCTGGAGGCGATGGCAAGTAATGACGTCGGCCTCCCGGGGCAGGTCGGCGGCGTGTGGGCGGGCGCCGGCGCGCCGGGTAGTGGCGTACCGGGCTATGACGCCTTCTCCTCGGGCCTGGGCCTGGAGGGGGCGCGACGCCGCGTGGAGGCCCTGGGCGGCAGCCTGAGCGTGCGCCAGGGCGAAGGCCGCTGGACCACGGTTTTCAGCGTCCCCTTCCAGGCGGTCTCCTGAAAGGCCCGCCCGGCGTCGCAGCCTGACACAAGACCCTGCCGGAGTCGCGGCCCGGACATACGGCCCTCCCGGCGTCGCGGCCGGATGTGTCGTCGCAACCATGATGTCCGGGCGGAGACACTCCGCGCGGCCGGGTGCCAACCACTCCAGCCGGGTGCAGTTCACGCGTTCGGGGACAGGATGGCTGTCCCCGAACGCGTGAACTGCACCCGTCGATGTCGAATGTCCCCGGCCGAGAGGGCCTTCTGCCACGCCACGTCCCTCACGAGGGCCGCTCGGCCGGTCCATCCACGGAGGAAATGAGCGGGATCGTGTCCACATCGGATACAAAGGCTCGGAACGGACACATACTGACGAAAGAAAACGGCATGATTCCGCGGTTCATATGGACGGCCAAGGAGCGCTGGCGGTCCTTTGTCACCGTTTTGGACATTCTGGCCCGCGATCGCCTCCGGCGCGTTGTCAGTGTGCGCTGCCGAGCTCGACGAGGAGTACCCCGGCCATGATGAGCGCAATGCCGGCCACCATGGTGCGGGTCAGCGGCTCACTGAAGAGAAGCCTGGAGGCGATTGCCGTGACGGCCACTCCCCCGGCCGACCAGATCCCGTAGGCGACACCGAGCGCCAGGCCCTCCTTGAGAGCCAGAGTCAACAGGGCGAAGGCCCCCAGGTAGCCGGCCATGACGAGGCCGTACCATCGCAGTCCTCTGCCGTCGGAGGCGAGCTTGAGCGAGAGCGTGCCGGTGGTCTCGGAGGCGATGGCTGCCACCAGGTAGAGCCCGCTCATGACGCCTCGCCCTCCTTGTCCTGCGTGCCTGCTCGCTGCGCCCCGACCTCGACGAGGAGCACCCCGGCCATGATGAGCGCGATACCGAGGGCGACGAGCACCGTGATCGGCTCACCGAAGACAAGCATGGACAGCACGGCGGTCAGCGCCACGCCCAGGGCACCCCAGAGCCCGTAGGCGACGCCGAGCGGCATGCCGGCCTTGAGGGTCAGCGACAGGAGGATGAAGGCCAGCGCGTACCCGATCCCAACCATGACGTAGAAGCCCGGCTGGTTGAGGGCCTGGCGCAGGGCGAGGGTCGCCGACACCTCGGAGATGATGGCGCCTCCGAGCGCCGGCCAGGCGCACACGCCGTGGCCCGTCGCCCCCGGACACTCCTTCCGCGCACCAAGCACCATCCGGCCTGTGGGCGCGCCCGGGCGGCACACGCTCCCCCACATCGACGGGCAGAGCACGTCCCTGACCGTCACGCGCGGTTCTCCGCGGTCTCGAGGCGCCGGCAGACCATGGAGCCGAAGGCGAGTGCCGGGACGATCATGAGCAGGGCATTGGGCCCCCACCACAGCGGGTCGAAGTCACGGTAGAAGGACCAGAAGGAGATCGCCATGAACCCGGCGCAGAAGGTGAGCATGAGCCCGACCGTCAGCACCAGGTCCCCGATCCTGCTCCCCACGCGCGTCAGATGGGCGCCGAGGAAGACGGTCAGTGCGGCGGCCACGTCGAGTGGGAAGAAGGACCAGTTCCAGGCCTGGATGACCTGGTTGGAGTAGTCCTTGAAACGCAGGTGCTCGGGAATGAGGTTGAGGAAGACGGCCGCCCAGTAGAGCAGCAGTCCGGCATCGACGGCCACCAGCAGCCTCTTGTACGTGGGACTCATCTCCCCACTATTTCACCGGCCCTCCCCGGTGTCGAGGCCTGACCAGACCTCAGGACCGCCGGCCCAGGACCAGGCTCATGGCCTCGGAGCGGGTGGCGGCGTTGCGCATGATGCCGCGCACAGCGGAGGTGACCGTGTTGGAACCGGGCTTGCGCACACCCCGCATCGACATGCACAGGTGCTCGGCCTCAACGACCACCAGCACCCCCCGGCACTGCAGGCGCTCGACGAGCGCATCGGCGATCTGCCGGGTGAGCCGCTCCTGGACCTGAGGGCGCCGGGCGTAGCCGTCCACGAGGCGCGCCACCTTGGACAAACCGGTGACACGCCCGTCCTCGCCGGGGATGTAGCCCACGTGCGCCGACCCGTGGAAGGGCAGCAGGTGGTGCTCGCACACCGAGTACATGGGGATGTCGCGCACGAGAACCATCTCCTCGTGCCCGACGTCGAAGACCCTCTCGACGTGCTCGGCCGGGTCCTGGTCGAGGCCGGCGAACATCTCCGCGTAGGCGCGCGCCATGCGCTCGGGGGTGTCGCGCAGCCCGTCGCGCTCGGGGTCCTCCCCGATGGCGACGAGCAGGTCGCGCACCGCCCGCCGCACGCCCTCGGCGTCATAGCTCATGGTCAGCCTCTGTCTCTTGTCTCTCCGCACCTGCCGGGCCGCCGGGCCCGGGCCGGCTTAATGGTTGTAGCCCCAGAAGTCGTCGCTGCCATGGGAGTCATCGGACTCACCGCCGGCTTCGTCACTGGCGGGGGCGGCCTCGACGACGGGCAGCGACTCGTCGCTGCGCCACAGGGGCCGCTCGGGCTGCTTGATGACGCCCTTGAAGATCCTCTCCAGGTCCTTCTCCAGGAGCGTCTCACGGCTGAGGAGTTCCTCGGCCAGCTGGTCGAGCACGGCACGGTTGCGGGTGAGGATTTCCCAGGCCTCCCTGTGGGCGGTGTCCAGCAGGTTGCGGACCTCGGCATCGACGGTGGCGGCGACCTGCTCGGAGAAGTCGCGGCTAGTGGCGTTGAGCCCCAGGACCGTCTCGCTCTCGGTGGTGCCGAGCTTGACGGCCCCGACCGCGCTGGTCATGCCGTAGTCGGTGACCATCTTGCGGGCCGTGGCGGTGGCCTTCTCAATGTCGTTGGACGCACCGGTGGTGGGGTCGCGGAAGATGATCTCCTCGGCGGCCCGCCCGCCCATGGCGTAGACGAGCTGGTCGAGCAGTTCGTTGCGGGTGGTGGAGTACTTGTCGTCCTGGGGCATGACCTGCGTGTAGCCCAGGGCGCGCCCGCGCGGCAGGATCGTCACCTTGGTGACCGGGTCGGAGTAGGCGCCGGCGGCCGCGCACAGGGCGTGGCCGGCCTCGTGGTAGGCGGTGACGCGCTTCTCGTGGTCGCGCATGACGCGGGTGCGCTTCTGCGGGCCGGCGATGACGCGGTCGATGGCCTCATCCAGGGCTCGGTTGTCGATGAGGTGGGCGTTGGAGCGGGCGGTGAGCAGGGCGGCCTCGTTGAGGACGTTGGCCAGGTCAGCACCGGTGAAGCCGGGGGTCCGCTTGGCCACGAGGTCGAGGTCGACGTCGTCGTTGAGGGGCTTGCCCTTGGCGTGGACCTTGAGGATGGCGGCGCGCCCGGCCATGTCGGGGGCCTCGACGCTGACCTGCCGGTCGAAGCGGCCCGGGCGCAGGAGGGCCGGGTCCAGGACGTCGGGGCGGTTGGTGGCGGCGATGAGGATGACGTTGGTGTTGGCGTCGAAGCCGTCCATCTCGACGAGGAGCTGGTTGAGGGTCTGCTCGCGCTCGTCGTGCCCGCCGCCGGTGCCGGAGCCACGGTGGCGGCCAACGGCGTCGATCTCGTCGACGAAGATGATGGCGGGGGCGTTCTCCTTGGCCTGGTCGAACAGGTCGCGCACGCGCGAGGCGCCCACGCCGACGAACATCTCGACGAACTCGGAGGCGGCCATGGAGAAGAAGGGCACGCCGGCCTCGCCAGCGACGGCCTTGGCCAGGAGGGTCTTACCGGTTCCGGGCGGGCCGTAGAGGAGGACGCCCTTGGGGATCTTGGCGCCGACGGCGCGGAACTTCTCCGGCTCGGAGAGGAACTCGCGGATCTCCTCGAGCTCCTCAACGGCCTCGTCCTCGCCGGCGACGTCGGCGAAGGTGACGTCGGGCATCTCCTTGGAGCCGACTTTCGCCTTGGAGCGGCCGAAGCCCATGGCGCCACCGCGCCCGCCGCCCATGCGACCGATGAGCCACCACATGATGCCGCCCAGCAGCAGGGCGGGGACGAGCAGCTGGACGAGGGAGGACCACCAACTGGTGGTGGGCACCACGGAGTTGAAGCCCTCCTTGGGAGCGGCGGCCTGCACGAGGCGGTCGACCTGCTCGGCCTGAGCGTCGGTGTAGGAGAACTCGACCTTCTTGCCCACCGGGCGGGACTCGATGCCCTTCTTCTTGGGCTGGACGTAGGTGGTGGTGAGGTCCAGCTCGACACGCTGGTTGCCGTCGACGACGGTGATCGACTTGATCGTGTCCGGCTTGTCCCGCAGGAGCGTCAGGCCGTCGGAGGTGTCGATGGTGCGGTAGCCGAACATCGAGGAGAAGACGGCCCAGCCGAGGATGACGACCAGAAGGAAGGGCACCAGCCACAGGAACGGGTTGCCCAGGGTGTCGCGGAGCTTGCGGTCGCGCTTGTTGCGGTCGTTCTTACCGGCCTTGCCCGGCTTCCCCGAGTCCTTGCGGCCGGGCTCGCGCCCAGAATCTTTCATCGTGCGGTAGGTCCCTTCAACATACTGATTCCTCAGACGTTAGCGGATAGCACGGCAAAGGTCCCATTGCGCTTGCTCACGTTCGCGCCGGGCGTGGCCGGGAAGATCCGGCCGAGTGGGCGCACCACGACGACGCGCCCCCCATGTCACCAGCCTTGCCCACCCTCCCACACCGTCTGCCTACACCCACGTGGACTCACCTAGCCGCCTCCCCGACACTGCCCCGAGGACGTACCTTCGGGCCCGAGGACTCAGCCCCAGAAGGCAGTCCTCGGACCCCAGGGTGCATCCCGACGACGCGAGGATCGCCACCGACTACATCAGGTACGGCGACGCAGGTAGCGAACAATCAGGACACAGGACACCGCGCCAATCACCACGGCTGTTGGCAGCGACTGCTGCTTCTGAGCGTTCTTGACCAACAGCTGCTTCGCAGCATCTGCGCCTTCCTCACCTGCCCGACTGCGCTCAACCATCACAGTAACGTCAGAATGGTCCTCACTACCGCACGCTGCGACAGATACAGTAATTGTTGCTGCCGCAGAAGTACTCGCATCGGCAGCATTAACTACAGGTGCACCGGCCTTCTCAGCACTCTTCTTCGTCCGGAGCACCGCAAGAGCCGCACAGATGAGAGCAAGCCAAGGGTAAACAGCAATCAAACCTTGGAGAGTTCCTTTCTGGCCACCCAAAAGTTTATTCATTCCTTCACTGCACACCAGAGTTGCAGCACCCACCAGGAAGAGCAATATCATGGGCGCCACGATGTGGTCACTCACAAACTTACTTGCTTCCTCATTGACCTTGAGATCAAACAGACAAGGCCGCTTAGAGCAGGCGCAGAAAATCTGCAGAAGCGACACAATGAAAGACGGCCCGAACACCCCCACCATCTGAAACAACGTAAGTTTGGTCAGAGACACAATAAGCGGCACCATGAGCAGGCCCACAGAGAGCCAGGCAAAGTGTCCCCACTTGCTTCTGATTGCTCGGTTCAGGCGATCGCGTCGATTGGTTGTCTTGGTCATGATGGATCCTCTCCTCCGCGCTGGAACACGGACTAGCTTCAGACGACGATCCTGGCGGACCGCCCACATACATGGTGTCCGGGGCGAGGAGGCCACCGGATCGGAGGGCCACCTACAGGCAGGAATCGTTGCTATACCAGGACATTCGACCAGCCTCGCGTCAACCTCCGGGGTGCCAGGTCGCTTGGGCGCCCCCACTGACCACCCGGGGCCTGCAGCACCCCCAACACTCCCCTACGGAGCAGGAGTAGGCGGACAAGGTCCACCGGCAGCAGAAGCAGAATCTCCACTATCGAGAGCATCCCTCAATCACCAATCCAGCAAGGACGACAGTCAGCTCCACAACAGTTGCTGACAGGGATGGGAATTGATGGCACAACACCCGCGCAGCGACATAGACACTGCCGAGATTTCGGAAGAATCGAAAGAACCACAGACTCCCAGGCCTTCCCTCCGACGGCAGAGGCAACAATCCATGCTCACCGTGAAGACAACAAGCCACTCACACCACCTCAGAAGATCAGTCAGCCGGATCTCCACTCCCTTGAACAGGCCCTCCAAGCCGACCTGGGCCAATCCTGCCCACCACGGACACAGTCCTCCTCGACACCCTCAACAAAACTCGTTCCCGGAGCCAAGCGAGCTGCCGCCGACCTGAGCAAGCGCGAACAGGCGAGACGCTTGTGAGTAATCCTCAAGACATACACGCCAGCGGGATTCATGCGAGGTGAGCTCGCGCGATTCCAGGAAACGTCACGCAGCCGAAACGCCTCTACCGCAGGAGCTGGCCAAGCGGACGCACACAAAAGCGGGCGGCCCCGAGAAAATCGGCAGCCGCCCACTCGCCACTCATTCCTCGCCCGCCCACAAGCGGGCAGGCAGTCAGGCGATCAGCGGCTGGGCCGAGAACAGCCCGGCCAAGCCGCCCCGCGCACCGCCCCTGCTTCAGGCGCGGCGCAGGCGCAGGACGATGAGGCCGGCAGACAGCAGGATCGCGGCCACGGACAGCACGCCGATCGCCACACCCGTCACCGGCAGCCACCGCTCCCGAACACTCTGGGCGGCGGGCCGCTTAGCGACACTCGTGACGCCCTTCGCGTCCTGGCTGCTACCGGCGGCACCCACCACGACCTCGTTGTGGTCACCGCCCCCAGCGCCGCCCGAGGACTTCGAGCCGGCGCTCGAGCCGTCCGGCACCGAGCCGCCTTTGGAGGACGGGGCCCCCGCGGCCGGGCCCTGCTGAGCCTTCGCCTGAGCCGAGGCCGACGCCGAAGCCTCCGGGCCCGGCGTCGCAGTGCTCCCGGCACCCGCACCGCCGCCAGCACCGGCGCGCTGCTGATCCGAAGGCGCAGGCGCACCACCGGCAGGGGCGGACCACTGCGGGCGAGCCACGAGAGCCACTTCGGCCATCGTCTGTGCGTCCAGGGTCTGCGCCTGGGCGGTACCCATCGAGGCCCGCACCACCTGGTTGTTACCCACGTAGATGCCGACGTCGTAGACATTCCCGAACACCGTGGACTGGGCGGGAGCCGAACCGGAATCGCCTGACTCCCCGGTCAGGGGGTTGGAGAAGAAAACGATGTCCCCGGGGCTGATGGAGCCGTCCGTGTTCAGCCACAGACGCCCCTGGGAGTGGAACCAGCCGGCCAGGTCGTCCGGCTTCCAGCTCCCGGAGAGGTCCTGGCCGACGTCGGCCCGGTAGCCGACCTGGGTGTTCTGGTCTGCCGCATACGTGGTGTGCGAGTAGTCCCAGCCGGAGAGGACCATGCCCACCAGGGCCGAGGAGGTGATCGCGTACGGGGCGGGGCCGCTGGCGTGGGCGTTCGCGCCCGACAGCGGCGTGGGCCGTGACGCGTCCGAGACCAGGGACCCGCCGGCGTTGACGAAGGACTGGGTACGGGCCACGACGTCGTTGGCGGCGGTACCGTCCGCGCCAACGGCCGGAGAGGCGGGGAGACCCTGCGGCACGGCCCACTGGCCATCGGCGAGCATGACCGAGACGGCGCCCAGCGCACCCTCGGGGCTCGTGCTCTGCACGTCGTAGGTCAGGCCGCCGCCATCACCGGGCGCCTCGTCACCGAGGGTGGTCAGGGTGCCCGAAGCACCGCTGACCTGCGCCATCTCAGCAACCGTATTAAATGTGTCGCCGGAGGTCGGCTCCGCGGACACCGGAGCCATCATGGGGATGCTCAGCGAGGACGACAGCACCACCGCACCGGCGAGGCCGACTAGCCTCGGAGCGCGTCGACGCACAGCCTTCTTCACTGTTACCAACAGTCCTTCCACATCACCCGCCGGGAGGGGACATCCACCGGCGACCTACACTTGTTATCTTAACGTAACGTACGCGACTCCGACCACCTTGAAAAGGGGGTACGTCGCAGTTCCGGGGGCCCTTGAGCCCCGCCCGACGGCGGCGCTCAGGCGCCACATCCCGTTATTTTTCCGTCTGACCCTCAGGTTACGTCAAGGTTGACCTGGATCAGTCAGCCCCCGTAGACCTCAGGGCGCAGCGTACCGATGAACGGCAGGTTGCGGTACCGCTCGGCGTAGTCCAACCCGTAGCCGACGACGAACTCCGTAGGAATATCGAAGCCGACGTACTTGACGTCCACCTCAACCTTGGCGGCGTCGGGCTTGCGCAGAAGCGTGGCGATCTCCACCGAGGCCGCGCCGCGGGAGGACAGGTTGCCCACCAGCCAGGACAGGGTCAGGCCGGAGTCGATGACGTCCTCAACGATGAGGATGTGCCGGTCGGTGACGTCGGTGTCCAGGTCCTTGAGGATGCGCACCACGCCGGAGGACTTGGTGCCCGAGCCGTATGAGGACACCGCCATCCAGTCCATCGGCGCACTCATGTGCAGCCGGCGCGACAGGTCCGCCATGACGTAGACGGCCCCCTTGAGCACGCCGACGAGCAGTGGGTCACGGCCGGCGTAGTCCGCGTCGATCTGCGCGGCCATCTCATCGAGGCGCTGCCCGATCTGCTCCTCGGTGATGAGAACCTGCTGAAGGTCCGATCCCATGTCCGTGGCGTCCATACGCCCTGCCTTCCTCATGTGTCGTCATGGCTGCGCGGGCTCACCGGGGCCGGGGAGGCCACCGGTCCGCGCCGACGCCATAAGCCTGCCACAACGGGCCCCGGCCTGACACGTCAGCTGACGCGGCGTACCCACACGTCGGGTCGGGCGAGCTCAGCCGGCGTGGGCAGCAGCTCGGGATCGGCCCACACGGCGTTGAGCCCCTCGTGCCCAATACGGGTGACAACGCTGCGCACGAAGGCGGCGCCGTCGGCGTACTGGGCCTCCTTGGCCTCCAGGCCCATGAGCCGGTGCAGCAGGAGCGAGCCCAGTCCGGGACCGGGGCCGATGCCGCCGTCGGCCGCGCGGCTGCGCGAGAGCACGGCCCGGAGCCGGTGGACCGAGGGCATCCGGTTGGGGTGCACGTCATCGAGGACCACCTCGGCGTGCCCCTCCAGGAAGGTGAGCGCGGCCGCCAGGGAGGCGACCTCGGAGCGGTCCGTGACGTTCATCAGACCCTCGAGCACCCGCCCTCGGCCTGCGCGCGCCGCAAGGCGCACCGCCCGGCCTCGCCGCGACCGACTCCCCCGCTCCTGCCGGCTCCCGCCGCCGGCGCTTCGGGCACCGTCGGCACTGCCGTATGCGGCCTCGACGACGGCGCCGATCACCATGCGCATGGAGTCCGACAGGTAGGGGCCGAGCCAGGGCGCGGCGGCCAGCTGGACGGCGTGGGTCATCTCGTGCAGGCAGACCCAGGCGGGCAGGTCGAGCATGTCCAGGTCCATCTGGCGGCGCACCGCCAGCACGTTGGGGGCCACGAGCAGCAGGTGCGGCGGGGCCACCCCCTCCCCATCTGCGTCCGTGGTCGCCTCGCGGGCCGGGCCAGTGCCGGGGGTCACGACGCCGTCCCCCTCACCGTCCCCCTCACCGGAGGGGTGAGCCGGGCCGGCGCTACCGGCCCCGTGACCGCGGGTTCCGCTCGGGGCCGCGGGCACCACCTGCCCCAGGAGCCGGGTGGCCAGCAGGCTCATCGCCCCGGCGACCTCGGCGGCCCCGACGAGCTGGATCGCCTCCGAGGCCGGCGGGGCGGGCACCTGCTCCATGAGGCCGCGCAGTGCCCGACTGGAGGCGCGCACGAGCCCGGCCCGGTCGACGACGCTGACCCGCGTGGTCTCGGCGACCTGCTGGGCCGCCCGGTTCAGGCCGGTGATCCTGGCGACCCAGGCCGGTGCCTCCTGGGCGGAGCGACGCAGCACCGCCACCGAGCTGGCGCGCGCTGAGCGCGAGGCGCTGGGGCCCGCCGGGATGAGCGCGGTCAGGCGCTCCACCGTCCGCCAGTCGACGAGTCCCGCCGCTGTGCCATGGGTCGTCACCGTGACACCTTTCTCGCCGAGTTCACCGGGCTGCCCGAGCCCCTGCCTGTCGCCGCTGCGCTGAACACGCCGCCGCACCCCTCACGAGCAGCCGCAGGAGGCCAGGGGCGCCACAAAGTGGTTGTCCATCGCGGCTGCGACCGTCTCGCTGGTGCCGGCGGGGATATTATTGGCCAGGATCGCGAAGGCCAGCTGGCGCCCGTCGGCGGTCGTGACGACCCCGGCCAGGGAGGCGGTCTGCTCCAGCGAGCCGGTCTTGGCGCGCACCGTCCCGGCCGCGGCGGTGTCGTGCAGGCGTTTGCCCAGGGTGCCGTCCAGGGCGCCGACGGGCAGGTCGGCGATGAGGGTGCGCCCGGCCGAGCCGCCCTCGCCTCCGGCGGCCTTGGTCATGATCTGGGTCAGGAGCCTGGCGGGGACCTTGTTGCCCTTGGCCAGCCCGGAGGAGTCCAGGAGCGTCACCCCGGAGGTGTCGAAGCCGTCCTTGCTCAGCTGGGCGAGCACGGCCTTGGAGGCCCCGGCGAAGTCGGTGGTCTCCTTGGCGTGCGCGGCCACGAGCCGCCCCTCGACCTCGGTCATCGTGTTGTCAGAGGTCTTGAGCGACACAGAGAGGATGTCGGACAGCGGGGCGGAGGAGACCGAGGCCACCTCCCGGGCGCTGCCGGAGGCTGCGGCGCGCGTCGGCTCGCCGTCGACCGTGATGCCGGCCTCGCTCAGGTGCTTGGCGAAGGCCTGGGCGGCCTCCATGGCCGGGTCCTCCGGGTAGCCCTGGTTCTGGGTGGCCGAGACATTCACCATGATCGGCTGGATCTTGGCCACGTATTGCTCGTTTCCGGCCTCCCACTTCTCGTTCCACTGGGGGCCGGTGAACAGGGTGTCGTCCAGGCGCAGGGAGACCGACGTCACCCCCTGCGACTTGAGCTTCTCGGCGGTGGCTCGGGCGAGGTCGCCCAGGCCCGCGTGGCCGGCCGTGGCGTTCGGGTCGCCCTCATTCTCGGCCAGCAGCACGTCACCGCCGCCCACGAGGGTCAGGGTCTGCCCCTCCAGGACGGCCTTGGTCTGGAGAGTGTGGCCCGGCCCCATAGAGGACAGGGCGGCCCAGGCGGTGAGCACCTTGTTGGTGGAGGCCGGCGTCACCCCGGAGGCGGCCGAGCGGTCCAGCAGCTCCTCGCCGGTGGCGATATCGACGACGGAGGCCGTCACGTTCCCCCCGGTCAGGGCGGCGTCGGAGACCACGCCCTGGATGTAGCCGTTCAGGGCAGCCTTGGAGGGCGTGGGAGCCCCCTGGTCCAGGCCGGAGGGGGCGGTGGTCTTGGCGCTGGGGGCGGCCGGCGTCGGGAAGGGCCGGGGGGCGACGTCGGCGTAGGCGACCGTCACCGGGCCGGGCAACAGGTCGAGAGCATCGCCCAGGCTGTAGTAGCCGCAGAAAACCAGCAGGCTCGCCGCCGTCAGGGCAGCGGTCTGGACCTTGCGCATACGTCCTCCGGACTGGGTTGTGGACAGGCTGGGATGGCCTGTATATCAAGTGGGTGGGGCGCCCAGGAGGTTACTGCCACCCGTGCACCGACGTGCAGAGTACGCGTTTACCGGCCTCAGGCGCTGTCGTGCGCCACACTAGTGCCATCAATACCCGCCCCGCCGGATCGACGCCGACCACCAGGTGCCGCTCCAGCGCCCAACGAGCTGAAGACACGAGCGAAGGAGGCTCCCCGTGGAGTTCGACGTCACGATTGAGATCCCCAAGGGCAACCGCAACAAGTACGAGATCGACCACGAGACCGGCCGAATCCGCCTGGACCGCATGCTCTTCACCTCGACGCGCTACCCCGACGACTACGGCTACATCGACGGGACCCTCGGCGAGGACGGCGACCCCCTGGACGCGCTGGTCCTGCTGGAGGAGCCGACCTTCCCCGGCTGCGTCATCCGCTGCCGCGCGCTGGGCATGTTCCGCATGCGCGACGAGAAGGGCGGCGACGACAAGGTCCTGTGCGTGCCCAGCGCCGACCAGCGCGCCTCCTGGCGTACCGACATCGAGGATGTCTCGGAGTTCCACCGCCTGGAAATTCAGCACTTCTTCGAGGTCTACAAGGACCTCGAGCCCGGCAAGTCCGTCGAGGGCGCCCACTGGGTGGGCCGCGAGGAGGCCGAGGAGGAGATCCGTCAGTCCTTCCAGCGCGAGGCCGACCGGGTCGCCCGCGAGGGCCACTGACGCGCACCAACCGCACGGGGCGGGGCGGGGCGTCATACGCGCTCCGCCCCGCCCCCGTTTTAGAGGCGCACCGCGTAGGGCATGATGCCGGAGTAGCGCATGGAGGTGACGCGCACGGTCATGCCGAAGGTCGGCGCCTCGATCATCGTGTCGTCGCCCAGGTAGATGGCCACGTGGTAGATGCCGGACTGGCTGCCGTCGGAGGACCAGAAGACGAGGTCCCCGGGCTGGGCGGCGTCGAGCGGGACCAGGGAGCCCTCCCCGTACTGCACGCGTGAGGAGTGCGTGAGCTCCACGCCGGCGGCCGCGTAGGAGACCATCGTCAGCCCGGAGCAGTCCAGGCCCGCGGCGGACTCCCCGGCCCACACGTAGGGGGTGCCGAGGTAGCCCATGGCCGCGTTGATGGCGGTGGAGGCGGCGCTGCCGGAGCGCGACGGCGCGGGCGCAGGCTCCGGGGCCGGAGCGGGTGCCGGAGCGGGTGCAGGTGCGGTGTCCTCTTCGGCCGCCTCGGGCTCCGGCTGGGAGGTGGTGGCGGGTTCCTGGGCCGAGGACTGCTGGCCCGGGCTGAGCCGGCTCGCCTGCTCCTGTGGAGCGGGGGCCGACTCCTGAGGCTGGGCGGCGGCCTGCTCGGCCTGCTTCTGGGCGAGGTCGGCGGCGGCCTTCTCCGAGGCTGCCTTGGCTGCGGCCTGGGCGGCGGCCTCCTCGCGGGCCTTGCGCTCGGCCTCGACCTGGTTCTGGTACTTCGTCTCCAGATCGACGGTGGTGTTGCGCTGCGCGGCCAGCTGGGTGATGAGGTTCTGGCGGTTGGTGCGGGTGGTGGTGACGGCGCTCTGGGCCTCGTTGGCGGCGGTCTCGGCGTCGGTCTTGGCGGTCTCGGCGGAGGTCTTGGCGGTCTCCTTGGCCTTGACCTTCTGGTCGGCGATGGTCTGCATGCTCGTGGCCACCGCCTCGAGGGCCTCGACGTTCTGGACCTTGGCGTTGTTCTTCTCCCCGGCCCGGGTCAGGGCGACGTCGGCGTCGGCCAGGTCCGCCAGCGACTCGCTGGTCAGGTACGGGGTGAGCGGGTCGAGCGGGTTGCCGCTCTCCTGATAGGTCTGCACGACGATCGAGCCGAGGTCGGAGCGGGCCGACGTAGTGCTGGAGGCGGCGGAGTCGGCATTGGCCTGGGCGGTCTGGGCGTCCTTGGTGGCCTTGTTGAGCTCGTCGACGGCGGCCAGGTAGTCCTCATTGGCGGACTGAGCCTTGATCTGGGCCTCCTCCAGGTTGCTGCTCTCCTGGGCGAGCCGGGCCTCCAGGGAGGCGATGGAGGTGGAGGTCGAGCGCTCGGAGGCCTTGGAGCGATCGATGTCGCTCTGGTCCACGGGGTCGGCCAGCACCGACGGCGCCAGGGTGCATGCCAGGGCCACCACTGCGGTGGCGACGACACCGTGTCCGTGCCGTCTTGAGGGGATCGGGCTCACAGGGGTTCTCCGTCGTGATGGGGCTGAACGTGAGGATGACGCCTCACCCGGGGACCGACGCCGGTCCGCCGTCGGGATCCGTTCCACGGAATCAGGGGGCGCGGAGCGGATCAGGGGACGAAGACGGCAGGCAGCGTCAGCCCGGATGCGACAAAGCCACACTAGTCGCTTTGGTCCCATCTGAAAACAGAATTCACACTATTCGCAATCGTAACTTACGTCCCTGTAGTTAGCAGGTTGTGCCTGCATTGACGGGACTTGCGGCCGACGTCATATGTCTGTGACCGATATGGCATCCGGCACAAATGACCGTTTGTGCAGGTCAGTGCGGGTTTAATCGGCCGGATCGTCGCTTAGGAAAGGCGGTCGACCGCGCCGTCACCTCCCCGCGGCACGGGGGCGTCGCAAAGGCGCCACACCGACGCCACACCCGCGCCGAGCCCTCACCGCAGCCGCATGGCGGACGCCCGTTTGGACCACCTGCGGAGGAAACCGCTAAAGTCGGAGCATGTTCCGTCGTCCTGAGGCCCTTCGGCCGGACAACCCCACCACGGGGCGAATGCGCAGCTGACGCGCACGCCGCCGTCGGCCCACGTGCGCGTCCCCGCCCTCACCCGCACCATCACAGAAGTTGCAGCACGGTGACGGCGGACGACTCAGCACCACGACGCCTCGCCCCCTCCTGCTGCCGGGCCGGCTCCGACGCCGGCCCCAGCGGACCCCGGGCAGCCGCCACCAGCGCGCCGCAACCGCCGGCGCGAGGCAGGCACCACTCGTGACGCTGACATCGCCGCCGGTCACTGGGAATCACCAAGGAGCCCTCATGACCGACCAGCACCCCGCCCCCGAGGCCGCCCCCCAGAGCGCGGAGCCGATCCCCTCCCCCACCAGCCCGGCGGGCTGGCGCTTCGAGACCAAGCAGGTCCAGGCCGGGCACGACCCCCTGGCCGAGCCCGCCCACGCCCGGGCCATCCCGATCTACCAGACCTCCTCATACGTCTTCGAGTCGGCCGAGCAGGCGGCCGCCCGCTTTGCCCTGAGTGACCTCGGCCCGATCTACACGCGCCTGAACAACCCCACCAATGACATCGTCGAGCAGCGGATCGCAGCGCTGGAGGGCGGCGTCGGGGCGCTGCTGACGTCGTCGGGTCAGGCGGCCACGACCCTGGCCCTCCTGACGCTGGGCGGGGCCGGGGACAACATCGTGGCCTCACCCTCCCTGTACGGCGGCACCACGAACCTGCTCACCCACACCCTGCCGCGCCTGGGCATCGAGACGCGCTTCGTGGACAACACGGGCGACCCGGCGGCCTGGGCAGCGCTGGCCGATGAGCGCACCGTCGCCTTCTTCGGGGAGTCGATCCCCAACCCGCGCGGCGACATCCTGGACATCGAGGCGATCGCGGCGGCCGCGCACGAACTGGGCATCCCACTGGTCGTGGACAACACGGTGGCCTCACCCTTCCTGACCCGCCCCTTCGAGTGGGGCGCCGACATCGTGGTGGCCTCGGCAACGAAGTTCCTGGGCGGGCACGGCTCCTCCGTGGCGGGCGTGATCGTGGACTCCGGCAGCTTCGACTTCGCCGCCCAGCCCGAGCGCTTCCCGGGCTTCAACACGCCCGACGAGTCCTACCACGGCCTGGTCTACGCCAGGGACCTGGGCGTGGGCAGCCCGCTGGGCGCGAACCTGGCCTTCATCCTCAAGGCGCGCGCCGAGGGCCAGCGCGACCTCGGCTTCGCGCTAGCACCGCACTCGGCCTTCCTCATCGCCCAGGGCATCGAGACGCTCTCGCTGCGCATGGAGCGGCACGTGGACAACGCCCTGGCGGTGGCCACCTGGCTGGAGGGGCGCGACGACGTCGCCTCGGTGCGCTACTCGGGGCTGGCCTCCAGCCCCTACTACGAGCGGCACCGCAAGTACTGTCCGCGCGGGGCGGGCTCGATCCTCACCTTCGACCTGGCCGGCGGGCGCGAGGCGGGGGCGGCCTTCATCGACGCCCTGAGCCTGTTCTCCAACCTGGCCAACATCGGGGACGTGCGCTCCCTGGCGATCCACCCGGCCACCACGACACACTCCCAGCTCGACGACGCCGGCCTGGCCGCGGCCGGGATCACCGCCGGGACCGTGCGCCTGAGCGTGGGGATCGAGCACATCGACGACATCCTGGCCGACCTCGAGCGCGGCCTGGCGGCGGCCCGGGCCGTCGGGGCAGGCGAGCCGAGCGCGGCGGCCGGGGCCTGAGGCGGTCTGTCATGAGTGCGACCACGTCCTCCTCCTACCCCGTCTCCAGCGGCAGCGCCGAGACTGAGCCGGCCGCCTACGGCGTCGGGACGGCCTCCTCCAAGCTGGTGGACCGCATGGCCGGCTCCCCCACGGGCGCCTGGCGGCCCGGCGACGAGCCGGGGCATCGCCGGTTCCTGGAGATCGGGGACCTGCCCCTGGAGTCCGGGGAGGTCCTGCCCAACACGGTCCTGGCCTTCGAGACCTGGGGGGAGCTCAGTCCGCAGCGCGACAACGCAGTCCTCGTACTGCATGCCCTGACCGGCGACTCCCACGTCACCGGTGAGGCAGGGCCCGGGCACCCGACGCCGGGCTGGTGGTCGGACCTGGTGGGGCCCGGGCGGGCCATCGACACCGAGCGCTACTTCGTCGTGGCCGCCAACATCCTGGGCGGCTGCCAGGGCTCGACGGGGCCGTCGTCGACGGCGCCGGACGGGCGCCCCTGGGGGTCGCGCTTCCCGTGGCTGACCACGCGCGACGCCGTCGAGGCTGAGGCGCGCCTGGCCGACACCCTGGGGATCGAGGTCTTCCACCTGGTCATCGGGGCCTCGCTGGGCGGGCACCGGGCCATCGAGTGGGGGGTCACCCACCCGCAGCGGGTGCGCAACCTGGCGCTGGTGGCCACCGGCGCCTCAACGACCGCCGACCAGCTGGCCTGGTGCCACCTGCAGGAGCTGGCGATCGTGGCCGACCCCTTCTTCTTCGACGGCGACTACTACTCCCACTCGGTCGGGCCGGTGCGGGGGCTGGGCCTGGCGCGGGCGCTGGCCCACACGACCTACCGCAGTGCCGCCGAGCTGGACGAGCGCTTCGGGCGGCGCCACCAGGGCGAGGAGGACCCGGCGGTAGGCGGGCGCTACCAGGTGGAGTCCTACCTGGACTACCACGCCGGCAAGCTGCTGGCGCGCTTCGACGCCAACACCTACCTCATCGTCACCCACTCGATGATGGTGCACGACGTCGGCACGGGGCGCGGCGGCATCGAGGCGGCGCTGGCGAGGGTGCTGGCGCGCACGCTCGTGGTGGATGTGGACTCCGACCGGCTCTTCCTGCCCGCCCAGGCCGAGGAGCTGGCCGGAGGCATCCCCAGCGCGAGGCGCGAGACCATCAGCTCCCTGCACGGGCACGACGGCTTCCTCATCGAGGCCGAGCAGATGGACACGATCCTGCGCGACTTCCTGGCCGACGCATAGACACCGACAAAAACTTCAGAAACGACGCGGCTCCGGGTCGATTCTGAAGTTTTTGTCGGTTTGTCGAAGTGTGTGGCACGCGCCGCGCCGTCAGAGGCCGAGCGGTCGGCCGTCGGCGACTCGCCCGGCTTTGCAGAATCGAGATATTCCGTTACCTTATCGTGAGACGTCTGACATCTACCGTCTACGTCTCCTGTTGAAGGCAAGGCCGCCTCGGCACCCTAGAACGGAACACCTATGACATCGCACAGTCCTTTTTCCCGGAGGCGCCTGCCGGCCCTCCTGGGCTCCCTGCCACTGGCCGCTACCGGCCTGATCGCCGCCGCGCCCCCGGCGCACGCCGTCCCCACGTCTGACGGTCTGGCCGACGTCACCATCACGCAGGTGAACGCGCCCGCGGACGGCCTCTACTCCGTCGGCGACGTCATGACCTTCAACATCACCCTCACCAACACCAGCGGTGAGGCCCACTCCTACGCCCCGGCCTCGACGAACCTGTCTGGGAACGTCTCCAAGTGCCGGTGGCGCAACGTCCCCGCCGGGACGACCAAGACCGACTGCACCGGCCTGGCCACGCACACGGTGACCGCCGAGGACCTCAAGGCCGGCGGCTTCACCCCGCAGATCGCCTACGAGGTCAAGGCCGTGGAGTACGCCGGGAAGGCTCTGAGCACCCCGGAGACGATCAAGGGCGCGACGAGCCCGGTCAAGGCCACCTCGCTGCGGGTCGAGTCGATCACGCCGTCGTCGAGCCAGGAGAACTACAAGCTGGGCGACACCGTCACCTACACGGTGCGCGTGCGCTCGGTGTCGGACAAGACGATCAACGTCGCCGCCACCGAGTCCTCCTTCGACGACCTGGGCCGCCAGTGCCACTGGGGCGGCCTCAAGCCGGGCAAGGGCGCCGTCTACAACTGCAAGCCGCTCACCCACACGATCACGCAGGCCGACGTCGACGCCGGCCGCTGGACGCCGTCGATCACCCTGACGGCCACCGGAACCGACGGCGCCGCCCTCCAGACGCTCACCGCCACCGGCAACCCGATCAACGTCGTCGGCGACCACCCGCAGGCCACGCCCGCCCCGGCGCCCGACGCGAGCACCGAGCTGCCGGCCTCGATGAGCCAGGCCCAGCACCTGGCCCCCAACACTGCCACCGACAACTACCGCATCCCGGCGATCACCACCGCCCCCAACGGGGACCTGCTCATCTCCTACGACGAGCGCCCGAAGGACAACGGCAACGGCGGCAGCGACGCCCCCAACCCGAACCACATCGTCCAGCGCCGCTCCACCGACGGCGGCAAGACCTGGTCGGCACCCACCTACATCCACCAGGGCACGGAGACCGGCAAGAAGGTCGGCTACTCCGACCCGAGCTACGTCGTCGACCACCAGACGGGCACGATCTTCAACTTCCACGTCAAGTCCTACGACCAGGGCTGGGGCAACTCGCAGGCCGGCACCGACCCGGACAACCGGGGCATCATCCAGGCGGAGGTGTCGACCTCCACGGACAACGGCTGGACCTGGACGCACCGCACGATCACCGCGGACATCACGAAGGACAACCCGTGGACCGCGCGCTTCGCGGCCTCGGGCCAGGGCATCCAGATTCAGCACGGCCCCCACGCCGGGCGCCTGGTGCAGCAGTACACGATCAGGACCGCCGGCGGCGCGGTGCAGGCTGTCTCGGTCTACTCCGACGACCACGGGCAGACGTGGCAGGCCGGCACGCCGATCGGGACCGGCATGGATGAGAACAAGGTCGTTGAGCTCTCCGACGGCTCCCTCATGCTCAACTCACGCGCCTCGGACAGCTCCGGCTTCCGCAAGGTGGCCCACTCCACCGACGGCGGGCAGACCTGGAGCGAGCCCGTCTCCGACAAGAACCTGCCTGACTCGGTGGACAACGCCCAGATCATCCGGGCCTTCCCGAACGCTGCCCCGGACGACCCGCGCGCCAAGGTGCTGCTGCTGAGCCACTCGCCGAACCCGCGGCCGTGGTCGCGTGACCGCGGCACCATCTCGATGTCCTGCGACGACGGCGCCTCCTGGACGACCAGCAAGGTCTTCCACGAGCCCTTCGTCGGCTACACGACAATCGCAGTGCAGTCCGACGGCAGCATCGGGCTGCTCAGCGAGGATGCCCATGACGGCGCCAACTACGGCGGTATCTGGTACCGCAACTTCACGATGAACTGGCTCGGCGAGCAGTGCGGCCAGAAGCCGGCAGAGCCGAGCCCGGCGCCGTCGCCGACGGCGGCACCGTCGGCGGCACCGTCGGAGAAGCCCGCCCCGTCGGCCGCGCCGAGCATCGAGCCCACGCAGGCCCCGGCACCGTCCTCCGCGCCTGAGCCGAGCGCTGCGCCCGAGCCAAGCAGCACCCCGGCTCCGGAGCCCACAACCGCTCCGAGTACGGAGCCCACGCCGGCCCCGGCACCGAGTTCCGCACCTGAGCAGACCGACGGGTCGACCGCTGCGCCCGCACCGGAGGCCTCGTCTGCTCCGGCTGCTGAGCCGACGCAGGCCCCGACGGTGGCGCCTTCTGCTGAGCCCACGCAGGCTCCGGGTGCGCAGCCCAGCGCCGCGCCGTCGGAGAAGCCGGGGGCGCAGCCGAGCTCGGCCCCCAAGCCGGGTGCGACGAGTCAGGCGCCGTCGGTGGCGAACCCGAAGGCGACCGCGGCGGCGACACAGCCTGGGAAGCCGTCGTCGAGCGCGAACCCGGCACCGAGCCGGAGCGCGGCGGCACCGTCGAAGCCGGGCATGGAGCCCGATGAGATCGATCGGCCGTCTGACGGCGCCATGGCCCAGCCGACCGGTGGTGCCAGCACGCCGAGCGCCGTGCCGACGCAGGCGGCGAAGGCCGGCAGCAGGCTGTCTCGCACGGGGACCAACGCGCTGCTGGTCCTGGGCCTTGCGGGTGTCGCGGTTGTCGGCGGGTACCTGCTGCTGCGGGCTCGTCGCTCGAAGAACTGAACACTCGATGAGCCGGTCATCCGGCTCTGAGCGCTGACTGAGGGGTGGGACGCCGGCGCGCCCCACCCCTCAGTGCTGTCCTGGGCGGCGGAGCTGACCGCATCTGCAGCGCGGCCTGGCCTTCCTCAGGTGCAGAACGCCCAACGATGTCCAAATCGGATACAAAGGCCCAGAACGGGACGGAACCGGCGCGAAGAAACCGCATGATTCCAACGTTCTGTTTCCCGGGCCGGCGACATCGGGGCTCCTTTGTATCCGATTTGGACACCGACGCCCTCCAGCGCCCCTGCAATGCGGTCAAGTTCGGGCGCGAGAGTCCGTGAGAGCCTGTTCGTATGCGTCGAGCAGACGCCGGGCGTCTTGGGCGAGCAGAAGAGGAGGGCGGTCTCCTGCCGGCTCGCGTACTCCTCGGCCGACATGAGAACCGCTCGGCCGTTGTTCGAGACGACACGACCGCCTTCACTATCAGTAGTGGTAGCGAACTTGGAGAATCACCAGGTCATCACCAGCAACGAGGTACACGAGGCGATGCTCGTCAGTGATCCTTCGCGACCACGCACCCGAGGCGCCGTACTTGAGCCGCCCAGGTTTACCGATACCTCCGAAGGGATCGCGAAGGGCCGCATCGATGAGCGTGTTGACCCGTTTGAGGATCCGGCGGTCCGCCTTCTGCCAGTGCGTATAGTCCTCCCAAGCATACGGGTCCCATACGAGACGCATCAGTCCTCCTGGTCGAGGTCATGCATCTCCGTGTGGCCCGCACGAGCCCGGTCATACGCATCAAGAAGGCGTCGCGCGTTCTCAGGTGATCGGAACAGGTAGGCGGTCTCCTGCCAAGCAGCGTACTCGTCGGCGGGCATAAGAACAGCACTGCCCTTACGTGAAACAATCTCAACGGCGTCATGATCGGCGTTGACTCGCTCGATGAGCGGGTACAACGTCTTGCGCGCCTCGCTTGCACTGATAGACATCAGAGCACCTCCCCCCTCAGTCGTACCAGAATACGGTACCACCTGAGACGATACGCTGTAGGCTCTCTTACTCCCTCACACGGTCCGAGCAGCCACCTACTGCACCTCAACGGCCTCAGGAGCAGTCACCGGGACACTTCCTGCGAGGAGCTATCACTGAGGAGGTGCGAATGATGTAGAGCTCGTCGACTGCCACCGACACCGACCAGATCGACCCGATTCACCTGGGCGAGGTCATTATGGAGGACTTCATCGAGGGGTTCGGGCTCCCCCAGAACAAGCTCTCCACGACCATCGGCGCACCCCCGAGCCGCATCAACGAGATCGTGCACCGCAAGCGCGGCATCACCGCGGACACCGCTGTACGACTGGCCAAGCACTTCGGCACATCTGCCGAGTTCTGGATGAACCTGCAGAGCCACTACGAGCTCAGGCTTGAGCACCGGGCCCTGCGCGAGCAGCTGGACAGCATCGTGCCGCTGCAGTCGGGGGCGCAGACACCGCAAACGGCATACGTGACCGAGGCTCATACTCGGCGAGCGGGTACCTGCTACTGCGGGCGCCGCCCGAAGAACTGAACACACAACGAGCCGGCCATTCGGCTCTGAGCACTGACTGAGGGGGTGGGACGTCGGCGCGTCCCACCCCCTCACTGCGCGCCTTCACACCGAGAGTCCGTCCTCAGATTCCTCACAACCCATATCCCGTTCACGAGACGGGCTATTAATCGTCTTGTAGGATAACAACAATCGCAGGTCAACTTCTGCGTGATGACACGACCACGCCGGGCGAGCGCTCACATGGCACATACTCGCTGGCAGAGCAGGAGGTGACGCCGAGAATAAACCAGACAGTCACCGGGAATACCATTCGTGTAACTTGTAGAAGGAGAACAATGAGCCCTTTGACACGACGTTCACTGATCACCACCCTCGGACTGGGCGCCGGAGCCACAGCCGCAGGCCTACTCGCACCCACCACGGCGTTCGCAAGCACTCCATCGCGTTCCTTCAGCACCCTTGTCTTCGATGAGCAGTTCACGGAAGGCTCAGACTTCAGCGCCGCACGGTGGCGGGAGAAGGAACCTAAGGGCGACACCTACGTGGACTACGACTGGGGCGTCATCACGCATGACACCCACAGCGTGAGTGGTGGAGCGGGCCACCTGTTCTGGCGCAAGCGCTCAACTCCCAAGACCGGCTGGCAGAACAAGCACGACACGGGCAGAACCGTTCGTCACGTCAACGAGGCATCGCTGACCTCCGAAGGGCTCTTCTCCTTCGTGTATGGCTCCGTCGAGGTACGGGCGCGCTTCCCTCAGAGCCACCTCGGCCTGTGGGCCGGAATCTGGCTGAGGCCGGACGGGGCCGCGAACGGCGGAGAGATCGACATCGTCGAGACCTACGGGGGCGGCCGAGCCAAAGGAGTCGCCGAGTCGACGGTCCACTTCGACCAGTCCGGGAAGAACAAGAGCGGCAAGGGCATCAGCAACAAGCCGAACTTGAGCGCCTGGCACACCTACCGGATGGAGAAGACTCCGGAACGCATCACGTTCTTCTTCGACAACCAGCGATTCCACGAGGTACTGCGGTCCAACGACCAGCAGGCCTTCGATCGCTGCTTCGGCGCCAACACCCCCTACCACCTCCTTCTCATCACGCAGACGGGGAGCCACTACTGGGGGCAGCTGGACACCAGGAACTTCAAGGAAGCGCAGTTCGACATCGACTACCTGCAGGTCCGCTCCATGGACTAGCCGGTCAATGAAGGGGGTGGGGTGCGCCGGCACCCCACCCCCTCCTTGTCGTTCTTCACCCTTGCCCGCTCACTCGACGTCGAGGGGGCCGTTGATGTGGAGGGTCTCGGCGTCGAAGCGCCGGTTGACTCGCGAGGCGGTGGAGTCGTCGATGCGACCGGCGAAGCGCAGGCTGTGTACACGCTCGCGCAGGTGCTCGATGACAGCGAGCCGCAGGGCGCTCTCCTGGTCACCGTAGATGCGTGCCTCCTCCTCCGCGCTGGCGTTGCTCACGGAGTCGTGACGACGTACGTAGTCGGCGCGCACCGCCTCGATGGCTGTGTCGTCGTCGACGCCCGCGCGTTCGGCGATGGCATCGAGCTGGTTGATGGTGTCGGCGAGGATGTCAGCGAGGGCCTCGGTCTCCTGCGACTCGGCTGACTCGGCGGTCTGTGTGCCGGCCGAGGGCCTGGCGTTGGCCCAGCGGACCACGTAGGGCAGGGCGAGGCCCTGGATGAGGAGGGACAGGAGGGTCGCGCCGGCCACGACGAGGATGATGAGGTTGCGCTCGGCGTAGGCAGCGCCGTCGAAGGAGGTCGGGATGGACAGTGCCATCGCCAGTGAGATCGCGCCGCGGAAGCCGGCGACCGTGGAGACGATGCGGCCGCGGATGTTGGTGCGGCGCAGGCGCTGCTCGGGGCGGCGGTCGAGGGCGCGGATGGAGTAGATGATGAGGTGCTGGCCTGCGAACCTTCCCGCGACCATGGCGATGTAGATGATGGGGATGAGGATGAGGCCGCGCACGAGGTCGGCGCGAGGGAGCTCGGCAACGATGCCGGGGAGTGCCACCCCCACCATGACGAAGAGGATGGTGTTGAGGATGTGGGTGAGGATCGTCCAGAAGGGGATGCCGAGGACTCGGGAACCCAGGGACATGTGCGGGGCAGCGAAGCGGGAGATGACGATGCCGCAGGTGACGACGGCCAGCACACCCGAGCCGCCGATCTCCTCGGCGACGAAGAAGGTGAGGAACGGCGTGGCCAGGGCGGTGATCGTCGCCAGCATGGGGTCGTCGGTGATGGTGCGGACCCGGATACCGATCTTCGTGACTGCCGCACCGACGAGGACTCCTGCACCGATGCCTCCCCCGAAGGACAGGAGGAGCTGCTGTGTGACGAGACCGAAGGTGACGCCGGAGGAGTCCTGCGCAGCTTGGAGGGCGATGGCGAAGATGACCAGGGCGGTGCCGTCGTTGAGGAGTGACTCGGCTTGGAGGACGGTGCGGCCGTTGGGGTTGATGCCTCGTCCCAGGCTGGAGACGGCGGTGGCGTCGGTGGGGCCGAGGCAGGCTCCGATGAGGAGAGCGGCTCCCACGCTCAGCCCCGTGAGGACGCCGATGAGGGTGATGAGGGCAGCCGTGATGGCGACAAGGACCGTGGCGCTGAGGATGATGCCGCGCAAGCTTCGCCGCATGCGGTTGAGGGAGACAGACAGTGACTCCCAGTACAGGAGGATCGGCAGGAAGATCGTGAGCACCACGGTGCTGGGCAGGGACATCTCCTCCCCCACCGGGAGCAGGGCGACGCCCACGCCGGCGGCGATGAGAAGTACTGGTGCGATGAGGCGGAACCTGTTGGCGATCGCGTAGGCGACAACAGAGGCGCCGATGAGGGCGACGATCATCTCGATTGTCATGAGGCTGCCGGGTTCCCTTCCTGGGATGAGTGTGGCGGGCGGGCTGCGGTCGGCCCGAAAGAGGGGCGCAGTCAGCCGAGCTCGGGGCCAGGCCTGTGTCAGGTCCGGGTCAGGACTGCGCCCGGCTGGGCCTGGGCCGGAGTCCAAACCGCGCGCAGCCTACAGACGCTTCCTTCGGTGCCCCTGGGGATACTCGATTCGCGTGTGTGACCTCTGTTCACATCCGGCGAGGTAGGTGGGGTCGTAGAGAAAGGTGGTGGAGACCTGGCCGCGCGATCGGGTGAAGTGCGCTTGGCCGACCAGACGGTGGGAGCCATGGGCATCGGAGACGACCTCGATAGTGGTCATCGGGCGCGCTTTCTAGTGAGGCGGCCGGCGCGGAGGCGGCCAATGTCGCTGGCCAGGGGATCGGCCGCGTCGACAAGCTGGTCGAGGATGCCCAGGGCGCGCAGCACCTGGGTGACGCTGTTGAAGCTGACGTTGGGGTTGCCCGACTCGATCTTGCGCAGAGTGTCACGAGTGATACCCGCTCGCTCGGAGACCTGCTGCGCTGTCAGGCCGAGCACCATGCGCCACCCCCGCACGTGCTCTCCGAACTCCGTCACCTGACGGTTGATCCTGTAGCCCGACATGTCTCTCCGTTCACTATGGCGACCATAGTAGCCCGAACTGAGAGTTGTGGCGATGTTGCTCGTCATATGGTTCAGCGAACTTGGGGTGGACAACGGTTGCGGCAACTGAAGATCGTTCCCCGGACGCCTGGGCCGCTCGCTGGCGGGTTGTTCAACCTCGCAGTTCAGGGGCAGGGCATGGCGGCCCAGCCCAGCGAAGGCTAGCCGGCAATGACCTGGTCCTGAACGAGGCGACGACGACGGAGCAGACGGCTCCGGTAGCCGTGCGATCAGCAACGAGAAGCCGACCCGAATCGGTCAGACCACAGAGGAGTCGGCTCCACCTGGCCGAATCTCACGCATGAACTGCTTTCGAGCCTTCATAGCATGAATCAGCAGTTCATAGCCGTCGTCGAAAACAAGGACCACGAGCTCCAGCACTCTTCCGGACTCATCGACGCCAAGAACAAGCCATCGACGCGGATCATCCTCATCGTCCAGAGGGCGCGAGTTCAACACATGACCGTAAGCGTGCCACAGATCCTCATCGCCGAGATGGTCCTTCACATAGTGCTTGCGGGCAGACCGATGGATATCAGGCTGCGGCATGAGCCCATTGTTTGACAGCGGCCCGCACGGCCTCCGAACGGTTCGCAATCCCCTCATCAGCGGCACGCTTCAGCAACGCAGCAAGAAGCTCCTCGTCGAGTCGGACAGTCACAACCGCGCCAGACCCCCGCCCGATTGGCGGGCGCCCGGGAGTAGGACGGGGCAGCTGCTGAAGGTCGTAGCCGGCTTCAGCCTCGTCCGCCCAGGCCTGGATCTGCTCGTCACTCACGCGACGTCCGTGGAGAAGGTGCTCACCCATGGCAATATCGTATACGAAACTCGGTCGCAGAGTCTTCCTCTCTACCGCAATACTCAACAGCCAGTCGCCACCACCGAGCCAGACAACGACCCCGCGCTCTGCCAGCCCGCGGACGCTTCTGAGCTACTACCAGCGGTCGACCTTCGCTGCCCCACAAGGCGGCGATCTGCCAGCCGACGAACCTGCAGCCTCGGCTCAAGAGCGGCTTCGAGGTGTCCCCTCATTGGCCGCAACTCGGGCGAGTCCTTTCAGCAAGCCTTCCGCGGCCCGACCTCCACAGAGATCCAGCCCGCCGATGGCCAGCCGGTCGTGACCTCATCCTGAGCAAGAGGCAACCGCAGCGGGTCGCGGCTACCCGCAACCGCGCGATCAACTACGACTACGCGGTGAATGCAGAACTGCCGGCGATCGGCACGCCGATCCGCCGATACCGTCTGCAAGGTCGGCTGACGCAGCCTAACTCTCCGCCCGACGTTCTTCATGCAGTTCAGCGTGCTCGACTCCCGCACGCACTGGCGGCCTGCCGCCGCAAAGACGAGGTGAGGGCTTCCCATAGTGCTGGCGCCACAGTCGCCGATGCTCAGTGAGACATGAGAACGCAGGCCGAGATAAGCCTATCGATCTTGCGGACATCGATCTGAGCCCCAAGCTTGATCTTGATGTGACCCGCCCGCGTCCACAGTTCGACTTCAGAGTTCACGTCGAATGTTCCCGCGTTCTCGGTCGACCACATGTTGATAGCACTGTAGGGCAGCGAGTAGATCTCCACCTTCCGACCGGTCAGGCCTTGAGCATCACGGACAATCAACCGCTTCGAGGTGAACACAGCTGAGTCGCGCATCGTCTTGAACGCAGCGTACGGCTGCTCCCCTTGAACAAGAACGCCGAGGACGTCCTGAGGAATCGGAACCTCAGCCAAGAAGGTCCACGTAGCCACCGAAGCCATCTCCATACCCATGTTGTCGCCTCACTGAGAATAATGATCACTGGAAACCCAGCTCGCTTTGAACACGGACATTACCAAACGACATCTCGGCACCCCAAAGACACAAATATACATCTTTTGATTGCTGTAATATATATACCGCAATTGATAAAATACTTGAGTGAGTTTATAGCATTACCTTGGACTCAACTCAACCTCAACCCCATCCCCACAGGCAAATCTGCGGTGTACACGACTATTCGGGGGCAGGCGGGCCCACTGATCCTTACGCTAGGTCTACGGACCGGACGACAACTCCCTGAGATCCGAAACCCCAACTCCACTTCACCACAAGGCGAGAAAATAGCGGCCGGGACGAATACGACGATCGTGAAGTTCTCGACTTACCCTCTGTCTAATCACCGGAAGAACAACGCACGCGACTACCTGCCGAGTTCTGAATGGTAAATGCGTTCAGATAAGCAGGACGGAGAATCGAGCGGAATCTGCATGATATCGAGAACCCAACTGAACCCAAAACTGAGATCAAGATCTACACCTAACTTCAGAAGGGGACCGACGCAATCTCCCAACGATTCAACTCACCGGAATTCGCATTCACGCCTGGACAGCAGAGGCCGACTTAACCCCGACTCCCATCAACAAGACCAATATATACACCCCCCGATACGAACAGTGCACAACCTTGAGGAGTACAACCCTCTCATTGCCTCACATACACTTCCACAACCCTTCCATGCAAATGGAAGATATCTTCAACTAGGACTTCATCACTCAGCCGAAGTTACAAAAACATCAAACCCCCGAGGTAGGTTAATACGATCCTTATCAGCAATCAGGCCCACAGCCAAACAAAATCGTAATTTCGCTCACCATAAAACCTCAGAGCTTACCCCAATACAACTACATAAAGACTCAGATGCATACCTTAAGAAGACAATTTTCCCCGCGTTACAAACGACTATAATATCGTCATCGTCCATGTCGAACTTCTGGACACGAACCGATTTGCACACAAACTATGCAGCAGAACTGTATATCAGTTAAGACGCCCAATCAGGCCGATCAGCTTTCTAGACAATCAACCCAAACCGCCTAGAGATCCATATTCGTTTCCGACGCAGCTAAATTCGTCACCGTAGCATTTTCGACCGGCTTCATTTTCCGTGAATACAGACTTCACAGTATGTCCAGCATCTCTTTTCACATGAGCTGATTTTCGAATATTCCATGACATCCCAATCGTGGACACAGCTATTACCGCACCAACATACCATATACGAACAGATGTAGTGTTCAAATCCAACGTAGTGAATGCTCGTGCAGCAACGAGGGGGAGGTGGTCTCGGACAAAACCAGGCGCGCTAGCATCCGATATAGAATCCATTTGCGACACAAGAAGAGAATTATCGAGCAAGTACCTTTCACTCAGTTTGGCACATAAACTAAATGGATCTACATGCAGTTCAAGAGCAAAAATTGCGGCCAGTATGTCGAACAGCAGAACTGGCATGACACTCTTATAGAAGACATTTTCTATTCCTTTTACAGCATGACACGAAGCTGTGCACAATCCCAGCAATAATCCTGCAACACCAAAAGAGGCGGGAAGCTTTAACAGGACACTTCCATCAAACATTATCGATGACGAGAACTCGTTTGTTGGACGAGCAAGGCTAAACACCAACGGAGCCATCGAGGCAGACAAAGAACCAATCACCCCACCGACTCCTACATAGTTGCTCAGATGCACTAAGATGGATTTAATGTCAATTCTCCATGTAATTACTCTTGTTATTCGAAGCGCAAGAAAACATACAAGCAGCACCCCTAAAGGAGCTACAATTGAAGACAAAGAGACGACCGAAATAAACCCAAGGACGGCCGTTACTATTTCCGCCGTCAAGGGATCCACCAATAGCGCATATGGAAGTACTAGCAGCACTAAGATGCTAACTGATAAGAATGCCGTTAGATAGATTAATAGGAGCGGATTACTAAAGAACTTGCGAAATCTACTTACATCGACCCCTTCACTCCATCCTTTTGGCGCTATTGAATTAAAGAGGGCGGGTAGTCTACCGCTTAATCTTTCGGAAAATTTACCGATTTGCTTCGAAATCACTTTACTTCTCTCGCAAGCCATTATTTTAAAGCGCGTTATTCTCATGCTCCTCTATCGTGATTCTAGTATCTAGCTACATTTATATGAACACCATTCAACGGCGGTGATTCACTGTGTGCCTCATGCGTTCGTTAGCGGCAACTTTCGAAAATACCTACGCGGGTGACATCAATCAATCTACGCTAGTCTAGTGAAACCCAAACTGGACTTCCGCAGACTAAAGGCGCTTCATTATTCTGAACTTCAACATAGTGAACATGCATTAAAATATCCCAAGTACTTCGGAGTCCCTGCCCTCTAAGAACTCCGTCGTTAAAACAGTATCTGAGCAATCCGCTAACTTTCGAATTATTCAAAATCACAGTCTCCTCCGCCCCTACCGAAGCAGCAATGCTGGAAAGTATACTGGAGTACGCACCGTAATCTGACGGCCACCACGTGCTTTTATATGCCCTCTTTTCTGGGATGCCGCCTTGTTTGCGAAAGTTTCTTCTATCACCATAAGCGAATATCCGAATACTCTCGGTCTCATCTCCAACCCACCAAACGACATTCCGAATCGGATCTTCGTCAACGATGCCGAAACGCCACATGTTTCCAAACGTTGCGCTAGTGCGAATAAGCAGATACTTGCCGACAGCAGGCAGTTCCTGAGTGTATAGTGAGTTATTCTTTAATAGGAAATTTCCAACATCAGTGAGACGCTCCCTTTCGCTTTTTTTGCCGGATTCCCTGGATCCCCCGGAACCCGCAATGGAAAAGCCTCCCCCTTTGATTTCCGATGAGAGTCCAAAATTGTCAACCTTCTGCATCGAATAATACCAGAGATCTTTATCGATCACTTGAATTTCGATGGGAGTAAGTTCACTCAAGTCACACCTTCCATTCTAAATCTCACTAAAAGTACTGTCGACTTAACTTTTGGATGCACAGAAATCCAAAACATTTGAACTTCACAATCAAGGTCGAAGACGACCTACTCATTACACATTAAACCTAAACTCCACGACATCACCGTCAGCCATAACGTAGTCCTTTCCTTCCATGCGCACTCGGCCGTGAGCGCGGGCTTCGGCAACGCTGCCGTACTGGACCAGGTCATCGTAACTCACGATCTCGGCCTTGATAAAGCCTCGCTCGAAGTCCGTGTGGATGACACCGGCTGCCTGGGGCGCCGTCGCGCCCTTGCGGATCGTCCACGCGCGGGACTCCTTCTCCCCCACCGTCAGGTACGTCTGCAGCCCCAGGGTGTCGAACCCGACCCGGGCCAGCTTGTCCAGGCCGGACTCCTCCTGCCCATTGTCGTGCAGCATCTCCGCCGCCTCCTCGGGCTCCAGCTCCACGAGCTCGGCCTCGAACTGGGCGTCCAGGAAGATCGCCTCCGCCGGCGCCACCAGCTCGCGCAGCTCGGCCTGGCGGGCCTCGTCGCTCATTCCGGCGTCGTCCATGTTGAACACGTAGATGAACGGCTTGGTGGTCATGAGCTGGAAGGTCTTGAGCACCTCCGCATCAATCCCGGCCGCCTCCGCCCCGGCGGACAACAGCGTCCCCTCCTCCAGGACCTTGAGGGCCGCCTGCGCCGTCTCCAGCACCACCGGCTCCGTCTTCTTGCCCCGCACCTCCTTCTCCAGGCGCGGGATCGCCTTCTCCAGGGTCTGCATGTCCGCCAGCACCAGCTCGGTGCTGATCGTCTCGATGTCCCCGGCAGGCTCCACCTTCCCATCCACGTGGACCACGTCCGGGTCCTCGAAGGCGCGCGTCACCATGCAGATGGCGTCCGCCTCGCGGATGTTGGCCAGGAACTGGTTGCCCAGCCCTTCCCCCTCGCTGGCGCCGCGCACGATCCCGGCGATGTCCACGAAGGAGACCGTCGCCGGCACCACCCTCGCGGAGTGGAACAGCTCGGCGAGCTTGTCCAGGCGCGCATCCGGCAGGGGCACAACCCCCACGTTCGGCTCAATGGTCGCGAACGGGTAGTTGGCGGCCAGGACGGTCGCGCGGGTCAGAGCATTGAACAGGGTGGACTTGCCGACGTTGGGCAGTCCGACGATTCCGATGGTAAGTGCCACGCAGCAGAGTTTAGACGGCCCCTGTGACACTGTGCGCCCCGACGGCGCCCCCGAGGCCGGGGCACGCCGTCGGCACCCCGCTTACTTACCGGCTCTCTCGTTCACCCGGACCGAGGCCCGCAGGTCACGCCACGAGGTGTAGAAGCCCCCGCTGGCGTTGGCCCCGATCCCGGCCGTCACCGCGACCAGACCCGCAGCCACCAGGATCACCACGACGCGCCCCAGGATAGCGCCGCCCAGCCGCGCCACCGACCGCTTGCCGCCCTCGCGCCGTCGGCCCCAGCGAGGCGACCAGAACATGACCACCCCCAGCGCCCCCAGCGAGGCGACCACGGCCACGATGATCGTGCCCAGACCGTTGATCTCGAAAGGCATGGCGCGCACCGGCGAGACCGACCCCACCACGCGCTGGTCCTTGGGCGTCTCCGACAGGGGCTTCACGCCGGCGGCGGTGGCCTTGGCCCAGGTATCGCCCTGGGGCGCCGTCACGCCGGCCGCCTTGAACACGGCCGGGTCCGAGCCCCACCATGTCAGCAGCGACGGGAAGTAGTTGTTCCACAGGGTCCAGGAGTGCCCGCCCGAGGCCGGGGTGTCCACCGTCAACGAGTCCGGCTTGCGCACCGCGTCATCCATGAGCCAGGCGGCCCGGGCCGCACCGGAGGAGTCGTCCTGCGCCCCCAGGACGTAGAAGCGCATGCCGTCGGGCTTGCGCTTCCCCAGCATGGTGGACAGCCCGTTCTGCGCCTGGAGCGTCTTGCCGCTGTGCGCCAGCGAGCCCTCACCGGGCAGGTCGTAGGAGGACATGACCCCCACCGCGCCGAAGCGCTGCGGGACGTCGTAGGCGGTGCGGGCCGCGCAGTAGGCTCCCGCAGAGATCCCCATAATCATCCAGCCGGCCCGCTGTGTGGTGACGTTGGGGAAGGTCGCCTGGATCATGCGGGGAATCTCCTCCGCGGTCCAGGTCCCCACGGCCGGGCGACCGGCGATGTTGACGCAGTCGGGCTGGCCGCCGTCCACGTTGAGCGAGGGGAACACCAGGATCGACGGCGGGATGCGGCCGGCGTCGATCGCCTCCTGGAGCCGCTGAGGTGAGGCGATGCCCGTCACCATGGACTGCGGGGAGCCGACCCAGCCGTGGAGCCCCTCGAGGACGTTGTAGGTGCGGCCGTCGTCGGGCCGGTAGCCCGCCGGCAGGACGACGCGCACCGGCAGCTTGATGCCGCTGACCGGGCCGGTCCAGGTGGCCTCCTTCGAGCCGTCGCCGACGTCGTGGAAGGAAGCCTTCCAGGTCGCGGCCGGGACGGCATCGTAGGCGGATGCCTGCGGCAGGGGCGCGATGCGCGAGGTGACCTGGGTGCGAGGGGTCAGGGCTTTGACGACGTCGCCGACGTTGCGCACGTAGTGCATGGGCCGGTTGATGAGCAGGCCCCCAAGCACGATGACGAGCACCACCGGCACACTCACCATGACGGTGCGCGCCGTGTAGCGGCCCACGGCCCGCAGCGCCGTGCGCAGCGTGGGGCGGGCGAGTCGGGTGGGACTGTCCGCGCTGCTGGCGCGCGTGGTGGCCGGAACAGTTCGCGGCAGAAGGACCGCGGCGACGATGGTGGTCAGAACGGCAAGGACCAGCACGACTGCGATCGTTCGGAGGCTGGTCAGCGGGATGCTGCGCAAGAGGCTCACGTCCGATAAGCATGGCACCACCTACCCAAATACCCATCATCCAGGAGTCGTAGAAGGACCGTGCTCTTGGTCTCCTCTCCTCCGCCGTAGGCAGGATCGGGCAGGCCCCAGGACTGTTGCCCCAGGTCCGAATGGTCGGTTGGTACATGCCCGGGAGAAATATGTCCGACGACGCCGCAGCAGCGGGCCGGTGGGCCGGATCGGCGAGCAGGCGGGTGGGCCGGATCGGCGGGTCAGGGCGGAGCCGGATCGGCGAGGCGGGGTCGTGCCGGTCCGTTCGACGGACGGACGGGCCGGCCGAACCAGCCAGGCGGGGCGATCTGCGCAGGCGTGGCTCCGTGGGGCTTAAGGGCGCCGAATAGATGTCGCACCTCTGGGGCACCATCGGTTCATGAGCTCCTCAGCGGTCCTTCTTCCCATCCTGCTGCTCCTCGTCGGCCTGGCGATCGGAGCGGTCATCGGCTATCTCGGTGCGCTCACCCGGCGCACCACCGCGCACCAGTCGGACGGTGAGCAGGTGGCCGAGCTGCGGGCGCAGGCCGCCCAGTGGCAGGCCCGGGCCGAGGAGCTGTCCTCGCGCACCCAGGTGGCCGAGGAGCGCGCCGAACGGGACGGCTCCGTGCTGCGGGCGCTCGCACCCGTGCGCAGCCAGCTGGAGCAGGTGGGGGCCCGGGTGGAGTCCTTGGAGAAGCAGCGGGCCGAGCAGCACGCGGCCCTGGCCGAGCAGCTGCGGGCCACCGCCCTGCGCGAGCAGGACCTGGCCCGCTCCACGGCATCCTTGGAGGGGGCGCTGCGCTCACGCTCGGCGCGCGGCATGTGGGGTGAGGTCGAGCTGGCCCGGGTCCTGGAGGCCTCCGGGATGATGCGGCACGTGGACTTCTCCGAGCAGCGCACCATCGGGGCTCTGGTCCAGCGGCGCGGTGGCTCGGCCGGCCCACCGGGCGCAGTGGGCTCAGTGGGCTCAGCCTCCGGTGAGGGGGCTGCCGGCCGCTCCCGGCCCGACGTCGTCGTCCATCTGCCCGGGGAGGGCTACCTGGCCGTGGACGCGAAGGCGCCCATGGACTCCTACCTGGCGGCCACCGCCGTCCAGGGCTCCGGCCCCGAGGACGAGGAGCGGCGCGGGCAGCTTCTGGAGGCTCACGCCAGGGCGCTGCGCGGACACGTCGATCAGCTCGCCGCGCGCCGTTACGACCGGGCCCTGGGGGACTCCCCCGAGCTCGTGGTCCTCTTCGTCCCGGCGGAGGCGGTGCTCTCGGCCGCCCTGGAGGCGGACCCCGCGCTCCTGGAGCACGCGCTGGGGCGCGGCGTCGCCCTGGCCTCACCCGTGTCGCTGCTGACCCTGCTGCGCACCTGCGCCACGGCCTGGGCCCGCACCGCCGTCAACGACGACGCCCGCGAGCTGCTGGAGCTCGGTCGCACCCTCTACGAGCGCCTGGGGACCGTCGCCGGTCACCTCGACGCCCTGGGCGGGGCCCTGCGGCGCAGCGTCACCGCCTACAACAAGGCGGTCGGCTCCATGGAGAACCGTCTCCTGGTGACCGCCCGGTCCTTGGAGACTCTCGGGGAGCAGGTGGACTCCCCCACGCTCATCAGTGCCGACGCCGCCCAGGTACGCACCTTCACAGCGCCCGAACTCACCACCGACGGGCACCCGGCCTCCACCACGGCGTAACGCATGCCACACTCTCAGTCCGTGACGATTGACGCTTCCATGGCGTCTATCAGACAGCGTTGCCTGCTGTCTCATGACTGGCTGACACGCTGCCAGAACGTTTCCAAACCCGATGGGCGGATGACCCCTCATCGGACCTTCTCGGAGGAAGACACCATGCTTTCATTCATCGGAATGATCATCGCCGGCGCCGTGCTCGGCGCCCTCGCCCGACTCGTCATGCGTGGCGAGCAGAACATCTCGGTCCTGTGGACCATCGTGCTGGGCGCCGTGGGCGCACTCGTTGGCGGCGCAGTCGCCAGCCTCTTCGGCGTCGCCCACACCGACGGGGTCGACTGGATCCGTTGGGCCCTGTCCCTCGTCGCCGCCATCGTCGCGATCTCCGTCTACCTGGCCGTCACCGGCCGCAAGTAACCCTTCAGCGCCCTGAAGCGGGTTCTGCGGAGGCAGCCACCGCCTCCACAGAACCCGCTTCACCTTTTGTGACACAAGCCATGGGTTGGGGCCGTGAGGATTCCCCGGCCTGCGGCGTCCTACCTACAGCGCGGCAATCAAGACGGGCAGCAACACCAGTCAGTCACGTCGGCCACTCATACGAGCCGGCCACGGCAGCCACTACGGCGCCATGACGGACCAGCTGCTGGGCCGCGCACCACACATCCCGTCACCATCCATTCACGGATCAACGAAAGAGGCTCCAATGAGCAACAACGCCATCCCCCAGACCGGTCAGCAGCGCGAGCGCAACGAGCAGGCCGAAGAGGACAAGACCCCCCGCGGCCCCCTCCAGACCTCGCACGGCGTGACCACCATCGAGGAGAACGTCGTCGCCAAGATCGCCGGCATGGCTGCTCGTGAGGTGCCCGGCGTCTACGACATGGGCAACGCCGTTCGCCGCGCCTTCAGCGCCGTGACCGACCGCATCCCCAACGCCCAGACCAACGTCGCCGGCGGCATCAGCGTCCAGAAGGGCGAGACCCAGGCCGCCGTCGAGGTCACCGTGGTCGTTGAGTACGGCGTCTCCATCGTCGAGGTCTCCGACGCCATCCGCCGCAACATCATCGAGCAGATCGAGGGCACCACCGGCCTGGAGGTCGTCGAGGTCAACATCAACGTCACCGACGTCCACCTGCCCGACGACGACTCCGACAACTCCGAGGCCGCCGACCTCAAGTGACCCGTCCCGACGCCCTGATCTGAGGAGCTCTCAATGAAGACAACGTACCTGGCCCTCCTGGTGGGCCTGTTCCTTGGCACCATTCTCGCCTTCGGCTCCTTCGCCGACTTCGTCCTGGTGGCCCTGTGCGGCGCGGCCGGACTGGGGGTGGGCCTCTACCTGGAGGGCCGGGTCGATGTCCACAGCATCCTGGATCGGCGAAAGAAGTGACGATGGCGACCGCCACCCAGCCCGCCATCACACAGCCGGGGCCCGCCCAGGACGAGCCCTCCTCCTGGGAGCAGCGCGGCACCACCACCATTCCGGCCAAGGTCGTCGCCCAGATCGCCGCCCAGGCCGCCTATGAGACCGGCAACGTCGGCTCCAACGCCGGGGGGCTCCTGGGAATTGGCGCCCGCCGCAACTTCGCCTCCCGGCCCGAGGCCCAGTGCGAGCTCTACGGGCGGGTCGCCGTCCTCCACCTGGACCTTGGCCTGGTCTTTCCCACGCCACTGTCCTCCACCATTGACGATCTGCGCGCCCACGTGCGCGGCCGCGTCGAGCACCTCACCGGGCTGAGCGTCGGCAAGATCACCATCGAGATCTCCTGGCTCAATCCGAGCAGCCACGTCAGGAAGAGCCTGAAATGAGAACACCCGTCCCGAAACTCATTCGTCGCCCCTCTCGCAGCACGCCCAGTGTCCTCCTGGCACTGCTGCTGCTCACGGCCGGAGGCCTGGGGGCCTGGCTGACGGGGCACCGGATCGTCACCGGCACCTGGCCGGACCGCACCGTCACCACGCTCGACACCATTGGCTCTACCGCCCTCGGCTCCGTCGCGGTGCTCGTCGCCGCCGGGATCGCCGCAGCCTGCGCCCTGGCCATGATCCTCGCGGCCCTGTGGCCGGGACTGCCCGAGCGCGTCGCGCTCCTCCCCGACACTGTCCCGGGCCAGACCGCGGTGAGGCGCCGTGACCTGGCCGCCCTGGTGAGGACCCGGGTCGAGCAGATCGGTGGCGTCCACTCCGCCACCGTCACCACCCGTCGCTCCCGGGTCGACGTCGTCGTCCTCAGTGTCCTGGACGACCTCGAGCCGGTGCAGGAAGCCGCCCGTAAGACGACCGACGAGGCCCTGGAAACACTCCAGCCCGCGGGCATCACGCGCAGCCGCGTGCGGATCAAGCGCACGAGCTGAAGGAGATACGACCATGCGTTCAGTTTCTGGTGTCCTCAACCGGACGGCCCTGGCCGGCTGCGGGCTTCTCATCGCAGCAGCCTCATCCTGGGTCCTGGCCTCCGGCCTTAGTGCCGGTCGGTCCTGGCCCGACGCCGCCCCCTACCTGGCCACAGCGCAGGACCGAGTCGGCAGCCTCATCGCGCCCCAGGCGCACTGGCTCCTGCCGGTGGCCGCGCTGGTCTCCGTGCTCGCCGTCATCGCCGGACTGGTCCTGCTCTCCATGCAGATCCCCCGCAAGGCGGCCGCCTCTCCCCTGAGGTTCAGCGACTCCGGGGGAGTCCTCATGGCCACCGTTGCCCCCGAGGTCCTGTCACAGGCCCTGTCCGAGCGGGCCGAGGACGTCCCCGGGGTGGAGCAGTGCACCGTGTGGGTCACCGGTTCCCCGAGCAGCCTGTGGGTCCAGGCGGACGCCACCGTGTCCCAGGACTGCGAGGTCGAGTGGGCCGTGGCGGAGCTCAGGGGCCGGCTCGAGGATGACGTGACCACGTCCCTGGGCACGCGCCCCCGGCAGGTCGACGTCCTGGTGCGGCTGGAGCGCTCCGTGAGCAAGCGCAGCGTCTCGCAGACCGTCACAGGTCAGCACTCGCCCGAGATCACCGGGAACGGCGATGACGCATGAGACGCGGGACGAGGCCGCGGCGGCGCCTCGCCCGCGTCCAGACCACGCCGCACAACCGAGCGCCTCGTCCGGCGCGTCGCCCGACAAGGACCGCTGCCTGGTCCTGCGCGCCCAGGACGGGGACATCAACGCCTTCGAGCAGCTCGTCGAGCGTTACCAGGGCCGCCTGTTCCGCACCGCCTACATGATCGTGCGCAACCGTCATGACAGTGAGGACATCGTCCAGGACACTCTCATCCAGGCCTGGCGCAGTCTTCACCTCGTCAGGGAGCCCGCCGCCTTCCGGGGCTGGCTCATGCGGATCTGCACCAACAAGGCCACCAGCATGGCACGCAAGCGTCAGCGCCGAGCCACCGACGCCTACGACGCCGAGGGCCTGGAGACCGTGAGCGCCATGGCGGAGACGACGTCGAGCAGCACCGCCGACCCGGCCGAGTCCAGTGAGGTCAACGCCCAGATCGAGGCGCTGGCCGACCTGTTGGCCTCCGTGCAGCCCGAGCTGCGCATCGTCTGGGTGCTCCGAGAGGTCGACGACATGTCCTACGAGGAGATCGCCCAGGCCCTGAACCTGACCGAGTCCACCGTCCGAGGGAGGCTGGCACGTGCCCGCTCTCTCGTCATGCGCCAGATGAAGGAGTGGGCATGAGCACCGTCAACCAGCTCTCACACAGCGTCCGACGCGCGACGGCGTCGGCCACCAAGTCCTTCGCCCGGTCTCATGAGCAGGACGACGCCGACACGCGCGAGTACCAGCGTCTGATCGCCTCCCTGCACGAGGAGTGGGACCGGCTGGAGTCTCAGGCAAGCACCTCGGTCATGCCCAAGCGCCACCTGATGGATGCCATCCTCGCCGAGACCCGTCATGGCGCGCAGGTGGAGATGCCCGCCACCGACCTGGGGCCGTACAGCATGTCCGAGTTCTCGCTGCGGGCGCTCATCCGACGCACCGTGGACGGCGTGCCCGGGGCCCGCGCCCTGCGCTCGACCTGCGAGCACGCACCCTCGAGCGAGGGTCACCGCGGCCTGGGGGTTCCGCAGACCATCTCCTGCCGGATCTCCGCCGACCTCAGCGTGGACAGCCTGCCGCAGCTCGGCCAGCAGGTGCGCGACGCCGTTCGGGCCGCCTGCCGTGAGAACCTTGGGGTGTCCCCAACCGTCAACGTCCACATCGAGGATCTCCACGATGACGACTAACCTCTCAGCGGCCGAGTTGGCCCACCTGGTCACTGCTGTCCCCGGCGTCCGAGCAATCGAGCCGGGGATCGGCAGCACGTTGAGGGCGCTCGGCAGCCACATGCGCCAGCAGGATCCTCAGCAGTCCCGTTTCGGAGTGATCGTCGAGGAGGGCTCGAGCCGGGCCGTCGTCGAGATCGGTATCGACGGCTCGCGGCCCGTCAAGGACATCGTGCGCGACGTCCAGGAGGCCGTCATCCGCTCCCTGTCCCAGGCGAGCGAGTCCGGCACCCCCTCCGAGGCCCGGGAGGGCTCCGCCTCCTCCGACGTCGGGGAGCAGAGCGCGCCTCAGGTCACGGTACGGGTCCAGTCCCTGCTGTAGGCGCCCAGCCCACAGCAGCACCAGCCTCGTGCAGGTTCCAGCACGAGACGACGTCGGGGCACCGGTCAGATGATCGGTGCCCCGACGTCGGTCATGGGGTACAGCGAGGCTCAGCCAGGCTCAGCTGTGCTCGCGAACGACGGCGCCGGAGACGTCGGCCTCCTCCAGGCGGACCATGCGCGACCCGGTCACCAGGCGGTGCCCCAGCCAGATGGCCCCGAAGACCGGCAGGCCGATGTAGGAGGAGAGCACCTCCACCAGCTGGCCCTTGAAGATCGCCTCGTAGTTCTGGCCCAGGATCACCAGGGCGCACAGGGTGAAGGCCAGGACCGGCCCCAGCGGGAACCAGGGCGCCTGGTAGGGCAGGTCGGCCGGGTCGTTGCCCTGGAGCACGTAGGCGCGCCGGAAGCGGAAGTGGCACGCGGCGATCCCCAGCCACACGATGAACCCGCACAGGGCCGAGACGTTGACCAGCCAGGCGTAGGCGGTGTTCTGTCCCACCACGGCGGTCAGGAAGCCGGCCGCCCCTACCAGCGCCGTCGCCCCCAGGGCACGCACCGGGACCCCGTGGCGGTTGACGTAGGAGAACCAGGCCGGCGCCTGCCCCTGCAGGGCCATTGAGTGCAGCATGCGGGTCGAGGCGTACAGGCCGGAGTTGCCGGCACTGAGCACCGCGGTGAGGATGACGGCGTTCATGAGGGCCGCCGCGATCCCGATCCCCGCCCGCTCGAAGACCAGGGTGAAGGGCGAGTAGGCCACGTCCTCAGTCTCGGTGTGCAGCAGCCGGCTGTCGTTGAAGGCGATGAGGAAGCCGATGACCGTGATCGCCCCGATGTAGAAGATCATGATTCGCCAGAACACTGTGTGGATCGCCTTGGGCACGTCCCGGCGCGGGTTGCGGGCCTCACCGGCCGCCACGCCCACCAGCTCGGTGCCCTGGAAGGAGAACCCGGCCACCATGAACACCGACACGATGGCCAGCATGCCGCCGTGGAAGGGCGCGTCCTTGACGACCCAGTTGCTGAAGCCCGGGGACGTCCCGCCGATGATGCCGGCGATCATGGCCAGGCCCGCCACGAGGAAGACGATGACCGTGACCACCTTGATGGCCGACAGCCAGAACTCGCCCTCCCCGAAGGCTCGGGCCGACAGGGCGTTGAGCGTCGTCAGCAGGGTCAGGAACAGTGCCGCCCAGATCCATGAGGGCACCCCCGGCAGCCAGTAGCCCATGACGATTCCGGCGGCCACCAGCTCGGCCGCCACCGTGATCGCCCAGTTGAACCAGTAGTTCCAGCCCATGGCAAAGCCGAAGGAGGGGCTGACGAACCGGGTGGCGTAGGTCTGGAAGGAGCCGGCCACCGGCATGTGCGCCGTCATCTCGCCCAGGGACTGCATGAGCAGCAGCACCATGAGGCCGATGGCCGCGTAGGCCACCAGGGCGCCGCCCGGGCCGGCCGTGGAGACCGTGGCGCCCGAGGCCACGAACAGCCCCGTGCCGATGGCGCCACCGATGGCGATCATCTGCATGTGCCTGTTGGTCAGGCTCCGGTGCAGCCCGCCGTCCTCCTCCAGGGCCTCGTTGGAGACCTGGCCGGGGGTGCCGGAGCCCCCCGCGCCCACGGGGTCTGCGGAGGTCACAGGGTCAGCACTGTCGGAGCTGCCGGCGCCGTCGGCAGCGGACCGCCCGTCCGACGCGGCGGGGGCAGGGCCACTGGGGGCCGACTCGTCATGAGAATGTGTCACCCGACCGAGGGTAATGGTCACCTATGCAACCCGGCGTTCACCTTCGGCCTGTCTCACGCAGCCGTGCGTGTGCTGACGCTCACGGACGGCCCTGCAGATGACCCTATGGCCAGCCCTGCGGCCGGGGCGGAAGGGGTGGGCGGCGCGGCCTCAGCAGGTGTGGTCGGCGGCCGGCTCGCGGCGCTTGTGCGCCGAAGCGGCTCCCTGGGCCGCCATGAGGTCGGCGCGCAAGTTCTTGGGCAGGGAGAAGGAGATCTTCTCCGTGGTGGTGCGCACCTCCTCGACGTCGTCGAAGCCGAGCTCGGCCAGGCGCTCGACCACCTCGCGCACCAGGATCTCCGGCACCGAGGCGCCCGAGGTCAGGCCGACCGTCTCGACGCCGTCGAACCAGGACGGGTCGACCTCGCTGGCGAAGTCCACCCGGTGGGCGGCGCCCGCACCGGCCTCGAGGGCCACCTCCTTGAGGCGCACCGAGTTCGAGGAGTTGCCGGAGCCGACCACGATCATGAGGTCCACCTTCGGGGCGATCTTCTTGACCGCGGCCTGACGGTTCTGGGTGGCGTAGCAGATGTCCTCGCCGGGCGGGTCGATCATCTCCGGGAAGCGCTCGCGCAGCAGGCGCACCGTCTCCATGGTCTCGTCGACGCTCAGGGTGGTCTGGCTGATCCACACGACCTTGGAGGGGTCGCGCACCTCGACCTGGTCCACCTCGTGGGGGCCGTTGACGACCTGGATGTGGTCGGGGGCCTCACCCTGGGTGCCCTCGACCTCCTCGTGGCCGGTGTGGCCCACGAGGATAATGTCGTAGTCCTTGTCCGCGAAACGCACCGCCTGCTTGTGCACCTTGGTCACCAGCGGGCAGGTCGCGTCAATCGTGTCCAGCCGGCGCTCGGCGGCCTCGGCGTGGACGGCCGGGGAGACGCCGTGGGCGGAGAAGACGACGCGGGCGCCCATCGGCACCTCGTCGGTCTCGGAGACGAAGATGGCGCCGCGCTTGGAGAGGGTCTCCACGACGTACTTGTTGTGGACGATCTCCTTGCGCACGTAGATCGGCGCCCCGTAGTGGTCCAGGGCCTGCTCGACGGCGTCGACCGCGCGGTCCACGCCGGCGCAGTAGCCGCGCGGGGCGGCCATGAGGATTCGCTTGCCGCCCTTGGGAGAGGGGGCCGCGGCGTCGGTGTGCTCACTGGCGAGCTCGATGGTCGTCACGGTCACCACTGTGCCACAGTGGGACTCAGGTCCCCAGTGGTGGACGTGGCACAGTGGTGCATGTGACAGGCCAGAGCCCCTCCCAGCCCAGCCCGCAGTCCTCCCCCGGTGCCGGCCGCGCGTCCGGCCCCGACAACTCCGGCAGCCCCGACGGCCCCCGGGAGCTGGCGCCGCGAGCGAACCTCACCACCGCGGAGAACCCGTGGCCGCTGCGGCTGCTGTCCTCCAAGATCGACCAGTACGTGGCCCGCATGAGCCAGGTGTGGGTGGAGGGGCAGGTCATCCAGCTCAACCGCCGCCCCGGCGCCGGCATGGCCTTCCTCACCCTGCGGGACACGGATGCCGATATCTCCATGTCGGTGTCCATCTACGCCCGGATCCTCGACGCCGTCCTGGCCCGCACCGGCGCCGAGCTCGGCGAGGGCGCCCGCGTGGTGGTGCGCGCCAAGCCCACTTTCTGGGCCAAGCGGGGCTCGCTCCAGCTGCAGGCCGACGACATCCGGCCTGTCGGCGTCGGCGACCTGCTGGCCCGCATCGAGCAGCTGCGCCGCATCCTGGCCGCCGAGGGTCTGTTCGACGCCGAGCGCAAGCGGCCCCTGCCCTTCCTGCCGCGCAAGGTGGGCCTCGTGTGCGGACGCCAGGCCAAGGCCAAGGACGACGTGCTGGTCAACGCCCGCCTGCGCTGGCCCGGCCTGCCCTTCGAGGTGCGCGAGGTCGCCGTCCAGGGGGCGCGCGCCGTCGGCGAGGTCACCCGGGCCATCCAGGAGCTCGACGCCGATGCGCAGATCGACGTCATCGTCGTGGCCCGCGGGGGCGGCGCCGTCGAGGACCTGCTGTCCTTCTCCGACGAGGGGCTCGTGCGCGCCGCGGCCGCCTGCCGCACGCCGCTGGTCTCGGCGATCGGCCACGAGACCGACTGCCCCCTGCTGGACCTGGTGGCCGACTACCGGGCCTCCACCCCCACCGACGCCGCCCGCCGGATCGTCCCCGACCTCGCCCAGGAGACCGTGGGCCTGGACTCGGCCCGCGAGCGCCTGCGCAGCGTGCTCGCCTCACGGCTGGACGCCGAGCAGGCGGCCCTGGACCAGCTGCGAGCCCGGCCGGTCATGGCCGACCCCACCTCGATCGTGCGCGACCGGGTCATCGAGCTGAGTCAGGCCCGCGACAGGATGCGCCGGGCCGTGGAGCATCGCCTGTCGCTGGCGGCCGCGGATCTGCGCGCCGACCGTGCCCGGCTGACGGCGCTGTCGCCGCAGGGGGTCCTGGATCGCGGCTACACGATTCTGCGCACTCCCGGCGGCAAGGTCATCACCAGCGCCGAGGATGTCAAGAAGGGTGACCTCATCGAGGGGGTCCTGGCTTCGGGGCGGCTCGTCGCCCAGGTCGTCGGCGCCACCAAGCCCCGGCCCGCCAACATCGACTGAACGCCGGCGAGGTCCCGGAGCGGCGCACACTGATGGCCTCGCAGGACTCCCGCGGACGTACCCGAGAGCTCGCGGGCGGCACCGTGGCGTCAGTCGTCGAGACCTATGGTGCGTCCTCGCGCTTCCGGCGGCCGGTAGCCCTGAGGACGACGACGGCGACGGGGATCGCGGCCACCGCGAAGACGGCCGACGCCCCGACGACTGCCCTATGGAAGCCGGCCAGGAAGTCGCCTGAAGCAATCAGGACGCCAAGGACAGCCACACCGACGACGCTGCCGGTCTGCCGGGCCGCGTTGATAACGCTGCCGGCGATGCCGGTGTAGCCCACCGGCGCGGAGGCGACGGCGGCCGAGGTCGCGGCGGGCATGGTCAGTGCCGTGCCGAAACCGCTCAGGAAGGTCAGGGCCGCCACCAGCGGGTACGGCGTCGAGGCCGTGACGGCAGCGAGCCCCGCGAACCCGGCTGCACCGGTGAGTAGGCCCGTCAGCATCGTGGGGAACGCCCCTGTTCTGGCGGTCATCCTGCCTCCCATCGGGGAGGCGACGACGGCGCTGCACGCCTGCGGCGCCAGGGCCAGACCGGCGAGCCATGGCTCATAGCCCAGGTAGCGCTGCAGGAACAGAGCCAGGACGAAGAGCTGGCCGAAGAAGCCGGTATTGAGCGCGAACCCGACCGCGGCGGCCACGGCGAAACGCGGTCGGGAGAAGACCGCTGTCGGTAGCATCGGCCTGCTCGCGGTCCGTTCAACCAGGACGAAGATCACCAACAGGCTCAGTCCGGCGAGGGTTGAGGCGACAACGGGTGGACTCCACCCGTGCTCACCCGCGGCGATGATCCCGTAAGTGGTGGCCGCGAGCCCGGCGACGGAGAGGACCTGCCCGGGCAGGTCGCCGCCTTCGCGTCGTCGCAGCGACCGCGTCTCCGGCGCGGGCAGGCGGCAGGCGGTGAGCCACAGGGCAGCTGCGACGAGGGGCAGGTTCACCCAGAACACGAACCGCCAGCCGGTGAAGGTCACGAGCAGTCCCCCGGCCACTGGGCCGACGGCGGCGGCGACACCACCGGCTCCTCCCCACAGGCCGATGGCTCGGGCCCGGTCGGCGGGGCGATCATGGATGAGGGAGAGTATTGCCAGGGAGGACGGGACGATCGCGGCGGCGCCGACGCCCTGCAACGCGCGGAAGGCGATGAGCGCGCCGCCGGCAGGGGCCAGGGCACAGGCCGCCGACAGCAGGCCGAAGACCACCAGGCCGAGCAGGTGGACGCTTCTTGCGCCCAGTCGGTCACAGGCCGCCCCTGCCGACAGCTGCAGGGCTGCAAAGGTGAGGGCGTAGGCGTCGACGACCCACTGCAGGGAGGCGACCGGGGCACCCAGGTCCCCGCCGATCCGCGCCAGCGCCACGTTGACGACCGTCGTGTCGAGCATGACGATGAAGAACCCGAGCAGCGCCGCGATGAGGGCGCCGCGCCGTCGGTATCCGCTCATGAGTGGTCTCCTTGTCCTTCTGGCCCGGCCCCTGCCTGACTGCTGATGCCGGTCACCGGCAGGCTAGAGCCGCAATTGTTCGGCGCGAACCGAACCGGCGCCGGCGCATACTGGCCGCATGTCACGGACTCCCGACCGTTTCTTCCCCGAGGCGGTTCCCGACGTCGCCGGCACGGCTGCGGCGCTCGCCGACCGGTCGCGGGCCGCCATGTGCGCGGCACTCATGGACGGCCGCGCCTGGACTGTGGGCGAACTCGGCTCATACGCCGGGGTCGCGCGGTCGACCGCCAGCGAGCATGTCGACGTGCTGGAAGCACACGGTCTCATCACGAGGGTCCGTCAGGGGCGGCACTGCTACATCACAATCTCCGGCCCTGAGACGGCTCGAGTCGTCGAGGCCCTGGGGGCGATGTCAGCATCAGTACTGCCCACGGCACACAGCCTCAGTGCGTGGACCGCCAACAAGCGGCTGCTGACCGCCCGTACCTGCTACCGCCACCTGGCGGGGCGACTCGGCGTGAGTCTGGCCAAGCACCTCCAGGAGCGCGGCCACCTGGATCCCTCCTGGCGACTGACCGATTCCGGAGGGGACCTGCTGGCCACCTGGGGGCTGGAAAAGCCGCGTCGTGCCCGTGGGGAGGCGTGCATGGACTCCACTGAACGGCAGTTCCACCTCGGCGGACCGCTGGGGACTGCACTGACGCAGGCGTTCTTTGATCGGGCCTGGATCACGCGCATCGGGCGGACCCGGGCCGTCAAGGTCACGGCGGCCGGCCGCGAGGCACTGGCGCAAGCAGGTTTGGCGGACGTGCTGACACTCCTCGACGAGACGACCTCCAACGACGCAGCAGGGTAAAGGTGCAGTCTGAGGCGTCGGTCTGGGCACTTTCTCGCGCCGAGGACATCATCTGGGCCCGCCTCGTCCTCTCTGCCCGTGTGCCGGTCCGTGCGAGAATCGGGGCGTGAGCTCCGAGATGAACCCCGGCCCGTACTCCGACCAGTACCCAGACGAGTACTCACCCCAGAACAGCCCCTACTCGGCGTCCTCAGGATCGTCAGGGTCTTCAGCGTCCTCGGCCCCTGCCGCAGGCGGGGCGTCCGGTGCCAATGAGGACGTCGCATCGCTCAGCTATGAGCGGGCCCGTGAGGAGCTGGTGGCCGTCGTGCAGCGTCTTGAGGCGGGCTCCGTTCCCCTGGAGGACTCCCTGGCGCTGTGGGAGCGCGGCGAGGCCCTGGCCCAGCGCTGCCAGACCTGGCTCGATGAGGCCCGTGCCCGCCTGGCCGCGGTCGCGCAGGAGGACCCTGAGGACTGACGCGACCTGGGGCTGACCAGGCATGACCCGCCCCGGGGCTGCGGCTCCAGACCGGGCGCATGCCAGCACGCAACGAATCGACCGTCGTGGGGGCGTGGCCATAGACCCGGGGCCGCAGTCGAACCCACCTGCGCGGCGGACTGACCGAGTTGCCCAGGGCTCCGGCTGGCAATAGTGCCCCCATCGAGCACCTCCGGCAGCCAGAGCAGGAGCCCGGAAGGAGCCATGGATGTCCAAATCGGACACAAAGGCTTGGGCCACTCTCATCCGGACGAAGCACAACCGCATGATTCCAAGGTTTTCATTCATGCCGCCTGTGCACTGAAAGCCCTTTGTATCCGATTTGGACATTCTTGGGCGAGACGAGCCCTGTGGGCGGCGCCGGATCGGTAGTCTGTAAGCATTCACCCCCGGCCGCGCGCATCGACCAGCGCGCCGGCCACTTCCGGGCAGTGTGGCGCCGCCGCGTTCCTCATCCGCCCGAGTCCCCTCACCGCCTCTTCTTATCTCCCGGTCCACCACTCCGGTCAGCCCTCCGTCCCTCCCACGTCTCAGCTCACCACCACCGGACCCCGGTCCTGCACGAAGGAGTCACCCATGACCGCACCCGGCCGCCCAGGATCCGCCCTCGTCATCGGCGAGGCCCTGGTTGATGTCGTCATCCACCCCGGGCAGGAGCCCGTGGACATCCCCGGCGGCGCACCCGCCAACGTCGCCCTGGGGCTGGCGCGCCTGGGTCGCGACGTCGAGCTGCACTGCTGGATCGGCACCGACGAGCGCGGCAAGGCCGTGCGCTCCCACCTGGAGGCCTCCGGGGTCCGCCTGGCTCCGGGCGCCGACGGCGCGGCGCGCACCTCCACGGCACAGGCCACCATCGGGGAGGACCGCGCCGCCAGCTACGTCTTCGACCTGGACTGGAACCCGCCGCGCCCGACACTGCCCGACGGGCAGGCGCCACTACTGGTACACACCGGCTCGATCGCCGCGATCCTGGCCCCCGGCGCCACCACCGTGGAGCAGGTACTGCGCGAGACGCGCGCCACCTCCACCATCGCCTACGACCCCAATGCCCGCCCTCAGCTCATGGGTGACCCGAAGGACGCCCGCCAGATCGTCGAGCGCCTGGTAGGCCTGTCGGACCTGGTCAAGTGCTCCGATGAGGACATCGCCTGGCTCTACGGCCGGGACGCGGACCTGGAGACGGTACTGCGCTCCTGGTTGGACACGGGCGTGGCCGTCGTGGTGGTCACGCGCGGTAAGGAAGGGGCCCTGGCCCTGTCCGCCTCGGGGGTGCGTCTGGAGGTGCCCGCCGACCCGAGCGTCGTGGTGGCGGACACGGTGGGCGCCGGTGACTCCTTCATGGGCGGCCTGGAGGACGCCCTGTGGAGTGAGGACCTCGTGGGCGCGGACCGGCGCGAGGCGCTGCGCGCCGTGGACGCCGCGACCCTGGAGCGGATCATGCGCCACGCCGCGGCCATCGCCGACATCACGGTCTCACGGGCCGGAGCCAACCCGCCCACTCGCGACGAGCTTCCCTGAGCGGCCCCGGCGCGACGAGGTCGTAGGTTAACCCGCGACGTCGCACCCTGAACCCTCGACAGCGCGACCTCAGGGACGACTGCGCGGGGGAGCGAAGCGCCTGCACGGGCAGTGCGACCGCGCGGGCTCAGTGCAGGAGCGCGGCGGCCAGCAGGACCACGGGCACGAATCCGGCCGTCGTCAGCAGGACGGCGTCGCGAGCCAGGTCCTTGGCCGCTCCGTAGCGCGAGGCGTACATGAAGACGTTCTGCGCCGTGGGCAGGGCGGCGGTGACGACCGGAGCGAGCAGCTGTGCTCCGCTGAGTCCCGCCGCCAGTCCGACGACGACGGCCAGCCCCGGCATGACGGCGAGCTTCCAGCCCACCGCCAACCACAGGCCGCTGCGCCGATCCGCGCCACGATGAGTCGTCGACGTCGCCCCGTGCGCCGGCTCCTCCTTCACCCGGGGCGGTCGGCCTCCCGCGGTGTCGATCGCGTGCGCCTCCGATCCGGCCTCCGCCGCCGGCGGCTCCTGACCCTGACGGGCTGACTGGGCCGGCGAGTCCTGCGGGAAGGAGGACGCCTCCTCCGGCGCGGGATTGCGCAGGGGCCGGGGCGCCCCGGCCAGGCTCATCCCCAGGGCCAGCATCATGAGCGGCACCGCGACGCGCCCGAGCATCTCCAACCCCTGGGCCGGATAGCCACCACCCCACTCCTTGAGGTCCACTCCACCCAGGTTCGCCGCGGTCCCGGCCACGACTCCCCACAGGAGCGGGTTGCGCAGCGGGACGGTCAGGGTCGCCAGGCGGGACGGGTTGCCGCGGCGGGTGACGGCGTCGAGCACGGTGAAGGTGGCCGGGGTGAGCACGAGGAGCTGGAGCAGGAGGATCGGGGCGATGGCGGCCGCGTCCCCCAGGACGAGGACGGCCACCGGGATCCCCAGGTTCGCGGCGTTGACGTAGCCGGAGGCGAGCGCGCCGATGGTGGCCTCGGCGGTGGGGCGGCGCAGTACGAGGCGGTGGAGGCACCCGGCCGAGACGATGGCCGCGAGCTCGGCGGCCACAGCCACCGCGGTGGAGCGGGAGAGGACCGCCGTCAGGTCGGCGCGGCTCAGCGTGGTCACGAGCAGGGCCGGGGTGGCGGCGAAAAAGCAGACGCGGGTGAGGACCCCGTCGGCGTCAGCGGGCACAGCCCGGGTGCGCACCAGCAGCCAGCCGACGGCGATGACCGCCCCGAAGACTGCCAGCCCAGCCACCACGTCGGCCATGGTCTCCCCCCTCTCATAGGCCCCGCCGCACCGAGTTCGTAGGGTAGCCCGCGCGGTCGCACCCTTGAACCCTCGAACGCGCGACCTACGGTACGACCTCGCAGGCAGGGCTGCGGAGGGGACCCGACAACGACGCCGGGCAGCACGACCACGTGGCCAAAGGGCTGAGCGGCGCCCCTCAGCCGACCGGCTCGAGGTCCACCCAGGTGCCGACGTGGTCGGAGATGATGAAGGAGGTCGTGCCCCATTCCACGGCGCGCAGCAGCGGGCTCCCGCCGCCCGCGACGGCCTCATCGGTCAGCGGCAGGCCGTCGGGGCCGGTGGGCCACAGGTCGGTCAGCACGTGGTCGATGCGCCGCTTGGGGTCGGCTGCCGGGAAGGTGAGCCCCTCCCCCACGGTCCGCCCGAGCCCCAGGACGTCGACCTGCTCGGCGGAGAGGTTGTAGTCGCCCACGAGCAGGTGCGGCCCGGGCAGCCCGGCGAGCGCCCCCCAGGCGGCGGCGAGCTGGCGCGCCGCCATGGACTCGCGGGTCGCCAGGTGGGTGGAGGCGACCGACAGCTGGCGGATCGGCCCGCCGGCGCCTTCGGGCACCTCGAGAGTGGCGGCCACCATGACGCGCTGGGAGGCGGTGGACACGTGGTAGGAGCGCGGATCCCAGGCCGGCTCGCCGCGCTTCTCCACGCTGGAGGCCCCGCGCCCCAGGCGCTTGACGTGCCAGCCGGAGACCGGGAAGCGCGACAGGAGGGCGTTGCCGTAGCCGATCGGCCCGGCCCCGACGGCGGCGCGCAGCAGCCCCAGGACGTCATCGGTCGGCGAGCTCAGCGCGGTGCGCAGGGGCCGACGGCGCAGCCCCACCACCGGCCCGGCGTAGCTGGCGGAGAAGCGGCAGGTCGGCATGCCCAGCTCTTCGGCCAGGAAGGCCGCCTGGTGGAGGCGACCGGAGCGGGCCTGACCCAGGTCGACCTCCTGGAGGGCGATGATGTCGGGGGCCAGCTCGGCGATCTGCTCGGCCGTGGCCCGCATGACGGCGCGGGCGGTGGCGGGGTCGGAGATGTCGGCGCCGGCCAGCGAGCCGGTGGAGGCGCTGCCGTCACCGGCCCCGGCGCCGGGCAGACCGTGCTGGAGGTTGAGGCTCAGGACCCGGATCATGCTTGCTCCTCCTCGAAGGTCAGGCTCACGGAGTTCATACAGTAGCGCTGGCCGGTGGGGGTCTGAGGGGCGTCGTCGAAGACGTGTCCCAGGTGGCTGTGGCAGGTGGCGCAGCGGACCTCGGTGCGCACCATGCCGTGGGAGGTGTCGGTGCTCAGGGTGACCGCCTCGGAGTCGGAGGGGTCGTAGAAGGAGGGCCAGCCGCAGTGGGAGTCGAACTTGGTGGTGGAGCGGAACAGCTCGGCACCGCAGCCGCGGCAGCGGTAGACGCCCTCGCGGTGCTCGTTGAGCAGGGCCCCGGTGAAGGGGCGCTCGGTGCCGGCCTCGCGCAGCACGTGGTACTCCATGGGGCTCAGGGCGGCGCGCCACTGGGCGTCGGTGCGCGCCGCGGCCTCCAGGTCAAGGGCCGGGCCATCGACGGCCGGGCCAGAGGGCTCGGAGGTGGGCGTCACGGAGGGGTCGCTGCTGGCGTTCATAGTCATGGGCTCATCGTCACCCGCCCGACGGCGCCGGGCGAGATGCGTTCACGCAGCGAAAACTCACCCATCCGCTGGAGCGTCGGCCACGTAGCGGCCCGGCTCACCTGGGTCCCAGTCCCCCGCGCCGGGCGCGGTGCAGCAGGGAGCGCCCCATGGCCCGCCCCAGGGTGACGGCCCGCCGGGCCCCCAGCCCGTGGGCGGCGCTCTCCCCCTCGGCCTCCGTGGTCGCGGCGGTATCGCCTCCGTGGTCTGGAGCGGCCGTGGTGGCGCCGGAGGGGCCGGCCTTCTGCTTGGCGACGACCTGCTCGGCGGCGCGGGCCACCTCCTCGGGGCCGAGGTCCTGGGTGACCTCGACCTGCTCGACCTCCACCCGCGTGCGCGGCAGGGCGTAGGGGGCCTCGCGCTGCAGCCAGGCGACCAGCTCCTCGCGCACGTAGGACTTGAGGGCGCCGACGTCGCCGGGGTCGTCCCCGGTCAGGACGATGCGCACGGTGACGTGGCCGCCGACGGCGTCGAAGACCTCCAGGGAGGCCTGGCGCCCGTCCCACACCGACGAGGCGGCCACGAGGCGGGCCAGCTCGGCGCGCAGCGAGGCGATGGGCACGCGCCAGTCCAGGTCGAGGGTGAAGTAGCCGGTTGCCTGGGAGCCTCCACGCGTCCAGTTGGCGAAGGGGTTCTCGGTGAAGTGGGTCGAGGGCAGGATGAGGCGCCGGTCGTCCCAGGTGCGCATGACCACGTAGGTCAGGGTGATCTCCTCGATGGTGCCCTGCTCATCGTCGACGACGACGATGTCGTCCACGCGGATGGCGTCGGTGGTGGCCAGCTGGAGGCCGGCGAAGACGTTGCCGAGCATGGAGCGGGCGGCCATACCGGCGATGACGGAGGCCAGACCGGCCGAGGCGAGCAGCGAGCCCATGGCGAACTGGACGCTGGGGAAGGTCATGATGGCGCTGACCAGCCCGGCGATGACGATGATGACCTGGGCGACGCGCCGCAGGATCTGGCTCTGGGTGGTCACCCGGTTGGCGCGCCCCTGGTCCCCGCCGGCCTGCGCCCCTTTGACGACGGTGGACTCGATGGCCTTGGCGAAGGCGACGACGAGCCAGGTCACCGAGACGATGAGGGCGATGGTGACCCCGCGTTCGATGACGACCATCGTCGTGGAGTCGCTCTTGGTGTGCCGCAGCCCGGTCAGGGCGAGCTGGGTGCCCAGGAAGGCTCCGGTCATGGCGCCAACGGCGACCATCGGCCGGCGCCCGAAGTCCACGATCTCGTGGTACAGGAGGCGCCGCCGGCCCATAAACGTCAGGATCGCCACCACCACGAAGGCGATGACGAGGCCGATGACGACCCCCACGCCGGCCTGCCAGGCGATGGTGACCAGGTCGTTGGTCGTCTTGGTCACCGCCTTGACGGTCTCGTCGACGTTGACCTCGGGCACACCCGTGGGAGTGGGCGTGGTCGAGGCACTCGCACTGGGATCTGCGCTGGGGGTCGCGGGAGGGGTGGTGGCTGCGACGAGCATGACGCCACCTTAAGCAGGCCGGCTGTGCCTGGGCTGTGACGTATGGCCGCCAGTGGGAGCCACCCCCTCCCAACACCCGCTTGACGTACTACGTGTGCCGTAGTACGTTAGATGCACACAAGGACCTCAGGGCCCCGCCACCACGAACCAAGGAAGGAGGGTTCACATGATTAGCGCAGACGCCATTCGCGGCTACATCGACCTCATCGTCCTGTCCCTGCTCAAGCGTCAGCCGTCCTACGCCTACGACCTGGCCAAGACCATCACCGAGGTCTCCGACGGCGAGTACACCATCAAGCAGACCACCCTCTACACAGCCCTCAAACGCCTGGAGTCCACCGGCCTGACGGCCTCCTACTCGGGAGTGTCCGACTCCGGCAAGTCCCGCACCTACTACCGCCTCACCTCCGAAGGCACCGCCCAGCTGACCGCCAAGGTCGCCGAGTGGGAGGACACCAAGACCCTCGTCGACCGCTTCGCGAAAGGAGCCCACTGATGGACACCATCGAGACCTTCCTCGACAACATGTTCGCCCCCTACCCCGCCACCCCTCGCCTGATCGAGGCCCGCTCCGAGCTGCGCGCCATGATGGAGGACGCCTACAACGACGCCATCGCCCAGGGCAAGACCCACAATGAGGCGGTCGGGCAGGTCATCACCGACTTCGGCAACCTTCACGAGCTGGCCCCGGTCCTCGGGATCGCTCAAGACATCCAGCCCGGCGGCGCTCCGCAGACGGCTCCCGCGGGCGCTCCGGTGGCCTCTGAGCCCAGCCGTCCCGCCGGCCCCGCACCCGTCAGCCAGCAGGCCTCCTGGGACGGCAATCAGGACGACGACCCCTTCACCAACCTCGTGGCCGGGATCTACTGGCCGGCCGCAGTGGTCATCTACCTGCTGTGGAGCTTCATCTTCGACGCCTGGGACATCTCCTGGATCCTCTGGCCGGTGGCCGCCGTCGCCTTCGCCATCTTCGCCTCCGTGCGCAACTACCGGCGCGATCGCCAGTGAGTCCCTCCGCCCCGGCGCGGGGCTCACCCGGCATGAGCGAAGGCCCGGAACCTTGTGGGTTCCGGGCCTTTCGCAGTGGCTCCGACCGGCGTCGATCCGGTGACCTTTCGATTTTCAGTCGAACGCTCTACCAACTGAGCTACAGAGCCTTGGGATGGAATCGGCCCGACCATTTCTGATCGGACCGACCGTTCCGCGACCTCGACGGGACTTGAACCCGCGACCTCCGCCGTGACAGGGCGGCGCGCTAACCAACTGCGCCACGAGGCCAGTGTGAATTCACTGTGTTATTCACTTGTGTATTCACTTGTGCGAATCCGTACCCCCAACGGGATTCGAACCCGTGCTACCGCCGTGAAAGGGCGGGGTCCTAGGCCGCTAGACGATGGGGGCCAGGGGCCTTCGACGTCGTCGCGCCTCGAACCGGGATGAACACTAAGGGGACAGTCTTCCGCAGCGCAAATCCCAGGAGCGTGACCCTCCTCACCGCTCGGTTTTCGGCGGGATTGCGGCCCGCGAGGACTGCCGAGCCGGAGCCGGGCGGTCTGGCAGGCTGGTCCCGTGAGCCACCAGCACCAGCAGGAGCCTGACCGGCCCCGGGAGCCGCAGCCGGTCAGGATGTCGCAGCAGGACTTCGAGGACGTCGTCGGCGACGCTCTCGACCGGATCCCGGCGGACCTGGCCGAGGTGATGGATAACGTCGTCGTCCTCGTTCAGGACGAGCCCGATCCGGAGATGCTCACCGAGGAGGACTATGACGACGCCGGCCTGCCCACGCTCCTGGGGCTGTACGACGGCGTCCCCCTGACCGAGCGTGACGAGGGCTGGTCCATGGTGCTGCCCGACCGCATCCTCATCTTCCGCGGGCCGTTGGAGCGCTGGTGCACGAGTCACGAGGAGCTGGAGGAGGAGATCACCGTGACTGTCATTCACGAGGTGGCTCACCACTTCGGCATCCCCGACGAGCGCCTCCACGAGCTGGGCTGGGAGTAGCGCCGCGCGCAGTGCGTGAACAGACCGTCAGGGTCATTACCTCGCGAGCACCCAGGGACCTGTCTTAGTGTGGCCGGCATGAACGACCGTCATCGGCCTGCAGCTCCGGATGCCGGGGAGACTCCCGCCCCCGCCGACCCGAGCACGTCCTCGCAGCACCACATGAGTCGACGACCGGTGCTCCTGGCGGCCCTGGTGGGCGCCGGGTCCCTGGCGGGATGCTCCCTCATCCCCGGCTCCTCGTCGGCCGGCTCCTCCCCCAGCGCGAAGCCCAAGGTCCCGGAGCCCGCGGCGTCAAGCGCCGCCCCCTCGCCCACCGCGGCCGCGAGCGCATCGCCGTCGGCCACGGCGACCGCGACGGCCGCCGACGGACCACTGGCCGGCTGGAGCCTGGAGGAGAAGGTCGGCCAGCTCATGATGGTCGGGGTGGACGCCCAGGCCCCCAAGCAGTCCTCCAACGAGGCCGTTGACACTCACCATGTCGGCAATATCTTCATCGCCGGGCGCACCACCGCGGGCAGCCAGGCGACCCAGAAGGTCATCAGCTCCTTCACCTCCAAGGTCGGCCCGGGCACGACCCACGCCACCCCGATGCTCGTGGCCACCGACCAGGAGGGCGGCGAGGTCCAGGTCCTGGCCGGATCGGGCTTCTCCGACATCCCCTCGGCGCTGGACCAGTCGGCCCAGCCGCGCGACCAGCTGGTGGCCTCGGCGCGCACCTGGGGCAAGGAGCTGGCCGACGTCGGCGTCAACATGAACCTGGCCCCAGTCGCCGACCTGGTCGACATCGCCCGGCCGGCCTCCAACGAGCCCATCGGCCGCTGGGGGCGGGAGTACGGGCACGACGCCGCCACGGTCTCCTCCCAGGCCGGCGCCTTCGCCGAGGGGATGCAGGCCTCGAAGGTCATCCCCACCTACAAGCACTTCCCGGGCCTGGGGCGGGTGAAGGACAACACGGACACCTCAGCGGGCGTCGTCGACTCCGCCACGAACCGCCTGCCCGACGCCGCCGTCGGCGTCTTCTCCAACGCCATCGCGGCCGGTGCGCAGGTCATCATGGTCTCCTCGGCGACGTACTCCCTCATCGACCCTTCGGCCCCGGCGGTCTTCTCCTCGACGATCGTCACCGACATGCTGCGCACGCAGATGGGCTTCTCCGGGGTGGTCATCACCGACGACGTCTCCGCCGCCGTCCAGGTCCAGGACGTGAGCGCGGGAGATCGGGCCGTGCGGGCGATCCGGGCCGGCTGCGACCTCGTGCTGGCCTCGGCGGACCCGACGGTGGCCGCGGACATGGTCAAGGCCCTCATCGCCACCGCCCGGTCCGATCCGGCCTTCGCGGCGCGGGTGGACGAGTCGGCCACGCGGGTGCTGAACCTGAAGAAGAGCCTGCAGTCCTGACGCGCGCCGAGATGCGCATCGGCCCGCCTCGAGCCAGTGGCTCGAGGCGGGCCGATCACGTTATCGGGCGAGCCGGCTCAGGTCTCAGCGAAGCTTGGTTGTGCCCTGCGATGTTCCGTTGGACTCGATGCGCTTGGCCAGGCAGTGGTCGGAGTCGTAGCCCTGGGCGTCGCACCAGGCGTTGGCCTGGTCGCCGTCGGAGTAGGAATCACCCTGCAGGGTCACCCACCAGCCGGCGGTGTCGTAGACCGGCCACTGGCTGGTGTCGATGATGACGGCCTTCGGGTTGGCCTGCTGCGTCTTGAGGTACTCGGCGAGGATCAAGCGCTTGGTCCAGGTCTGCCCGTCGACCACGAGCCCCACCTGCTTGGAGGACAGCTGCGGGGTCCACTTGCCCCGCAAGCTGTTCATGACGATGGGGTAGTCGTGCTTGATCTGCCACTGGATGGCGTCTCCGGCGGCCTGCTCGTCCTGCGCCTCCTGGTTGGCGTTGGAGCTCGCGGAGGAGGCGATGGTCATCGCGGAGTTCGTCGAGCTCTTCGCGGTGGCGGTCGATGAGCTGCCGCGGTCGAAGGAGGGCCGGACCGTCAGGCCCTTGAGGTCGAGGTCCTTGGCGGTGCGGAAGTAGTGCTGCTCGCCGAAGCGCAGCGTCACCGCCCGCCCGCCGTTGGGGATGATGAGCGGGTCGCTGGAGAGGTCAAAGGTTCCCGAGGCCACAAGGTGGTCGACGTCGGCGCCGCCGGTGGGGCTGGTGGAGCTGTAGACGAGGACCTGGCTGGACGATCCGGCCAGGAAGTCGCCCTCGGCGCAGGAGGTCGCCATGTTGCCGTGGACCTTGAGCTCGCCCTGGCCATCCTCCACCGAGGTGATCGTGAAGGTCGGCATGCTGGAGCAGGCCTTGACCGCGCCCGAGGGCAGGGCCGCAGCGGTCGACGTGGCCGCGGCGTCGGCCTGACCGTTCTGCTTGCCGTCCTCGCCTCCGTCGCTGTCGGCCTTGTTCTGGGAGGTGTCCTCACTCTTGTCCTTGTTGGCGAAGTGGCTACCGGCCCACAGGCCGCCTCCGCCGACGATGACGAGCAGGAGGACCACGATGATCGCGATCAGGCGACCGCTGTTGGATTTCGCCGGCTGCTTCTGCTGGGGAGGCGGCATCTGGGCCATCATCTGGGGGCCGAACATGTCCAGCTCCACGGCCGGCTGAGCGGCGGAGAAGCCCGACGGCGCCCCACTGGGGGTCTCGGCCCAGGCGGCGATGTCCTCGGCCGACGGCGGCGGAGGCACGGGGAAGGCCACCGACTCGGCCGAGCCCGCGGCGGGAGCGGCCGAGCCCGCTGTCCAGCCGGAGGTCACAGCCGCGGACTGGGCTGAAGCCGTGAAATCAGTCGTGTCAGCCGAGTCGACCTCGTGCCGCTGCGAGGCGGTGGCGAGGACGGTCGTGTCGTTGTTGTCGGAGTCCGCAGCCTCATCGGTTGCGGTCTCTGCACCAGGATCGACGGCGGTCTCAGCCGCGTCGGAGTCCCCGGAGTCCTCGGCCGACTCGTCAGTCCCCGGTTCCTCGGCCGCTTCAGCGGACTCCGCGCCGCGCTCATCGGCAGACTCGTCAACGGCGGCGTCCTCGACGTGCGGATCCTCCGAATCCGGGCTCTCAGCCTCGTCGCCCTCAACGTCTCCGGAGTCCTCGGAATCCTCAGCAGGTTCCTCTGTCTCCGGCTCGACACCGGCTTCGCCAGAGCCGGCATCCTCAGCGCCGCCCTCTGCCTCGTCACCCGAGTCATCGGGGCGCGGCTCCTGAGCTTCGCCAGCGGCGTCTTCCGAGTCTGCATCGGGCTCGGCCGCAGTCTCAGCCGCGTTGGAGTCCTCGGCAGGCTCGTCTGCGTCCTGCTCGTCGCCGGCCTCGCCAGAGCCGTCGGCATCCGTGGCCTCCTCCGCGGAGTCCTCCGCATCGGGCTCGGTGGCAGCCTCAGCCGCGTCAGAGTCCCCGGAGTCCTCGGCAGGCTCTTCAGTCCCCGGTTCCTCGGCCGCTTCAGCGGACTCCGCGCCGCGCTCATCGGCAGACTCGTCAACGGCGGCGTCCTCGGCGTGCGGGTCCTCCGGATCCGGGCTTTCAACCTCGGCATCCTCAGGCTCGTCCGTCCTCTGTTCGTCACCGGCCTCGCCAGAGTCGGCGGCATCCGCGCCCTCTTCGGCGGCATCCGCAGCCACAGCCCCCGCGGCACCCGCGCTGTCGGCAGCATTGGCGGCCGCGTCGTCGGTCAGGTAGCCGCGCGCACGGAGATTGGCGAGGACCTCGACGTTCCCGGTACTGGCCAGCCAGCCGAGCAGGTCGGGATAGGCGGCCGGGTTAGTCGACAGCGGCGCCCACAGGTCGGGGCGGCTCTGTGCGATGGCGGCCTGCAGGGCCTGGTCCGGAGTCTGAGCGGCAACCGTCGCATCGGCCTGATGCGCCGCCATCATGAGCTGAACCGGATCCATGCAGAGCCTTTCCGGGAGAACGTATGGGTGACCTCGACTGATCGGGCGCGCAGCCAACCCATCCCGGGTCCTTCACCAGGCTCCGATCATCCCCGATGGTAATCACGATTCGTCGGAGAAGTTACAAAACGGACTCTATCTCGACGAACGCCCGCATCCTCCATACGCCCCGTCCACCCCTCGTCTCAGGGTCATCCCCTACCGAAGGTCAGGGCGGGGACTGGTCAAGAGGTCAGGGGCTGGTCCTCCGCCAGGAGGATTTGAGGAAGTCATGCCACTGTCATACTGAACCTATGAGTAGTTCCACCCCCGTCGCCGCGTCCTCCGTCCTCACACCTCACCATCCGGTGGATGACCCCGTGGTCTCCGCACGCAACCTCACCAAGGTCTACGGCCGTGGATCGGGCGCCGTCACAGCGCTCGACTCCGTCAACGTCGACATCGCCCGCGCCCGCTTCACCGCCATCATGGGGCCGTCCGGCTCCGGCAAGTCCACGCTCATGCACTGCCTGGCCGGCCTGGACTCGATCACCTCCGGGGAGATCATGCTCGACGGCGACATGGTCTCCTCCATGAACCAGCGTCGCCTCACCCGCCTGCGCCGCGAGCGCATCGGCTTCATCTTCCAGTCCTTCAACCTGGTCCCCACCCTCACGGCGGCGGAGAACATCACCCTGCCCCTGGATATCGCCCGTAAGAAGGTCAACCCGCAGCGCTTCGACCAGGTGATCGACGCCGTCGGCCTCAGGGAGCGCCTATCGCACCGGCCCGCCGAGCTCTCCGGCGGTCAGGTTCAGCGCGTGGCCTGTGCCCGGGCGCTCGTGGGCGAGCCGGCGGTCGTCTTCGCCGACGAGCCCACCGGCAACCTGGACTCCGTCTCCACCGACCAGGTCCTGGACATCCTGCGCCGCAGCGTCGACGACCTGGGGCAGTCGGTGGTCATGGTGACCCACGAGCCGGAGGCGGCCGCCTGGGCCGACACCGTCATCTTCCTGCGCGACGGGCACGTCGTCGCCCAGCTGGACGACCCCGACCGCGACCGGGTCCTGGACGCCCTGCGCGAGCTGAGCGAGACCGAGCCCGCCCCCGCAGCCGCCGCCCCGTTCACCGGCTCGGCCGTCGAGGGGGCCTGAGCCATGAGACGAGTCGCCTGGCGCTCCGTGCGCGCCCACGCCAAACAGTTCTTCCTGACCACCTTCGCCGTCATGCTCGGGGTGGCGTTCCTGTCGGGCACGCTCGCCCTGCATGCCTCCCTGTCGGAGACCTTCTCCAAGCTAATCTCCTCCACCGCCACCTCGGACCTGTATGTCCAGGGCCCCAAGATCGCCTCCGACAACAACAGTGGCAGCAGCGGCTCCTCCAACTCGACGCAGACCAAGCCCATTGACAGCTCCCTGACCGAGCAGATCAAGCAGATCGACGGAGTCGAGGCCGCCAACCCCAGCGTCCAGATGGTCGGGGTCCTCGTCGGCTCCAACGACGCCCCCGTCACCACCACCGGCGCCCCCACGCTCTTCGTACCGCTGTACGACAACGAGAAGGGCCTGACCTGGGTCCAGGGCCACAAGCCTCAAGGGGCCGGTGAGATCACCCTGGAGTCCGGCGCCCTGAAGAACTCCGGCCTCAAGGTCGGGGACAAGACGCACATCGTGGTGCAGGGCTCACCCACCGAGGTCACCGTGGTTGGCGAGTTCCACTACGAGTCCTCCATGGCCAGCGCGACGGTCATAGGCGTGGATCCGAGCTGGCTCATGCCCATCGCCGCCCCGGACGGGAAGGTGACGACCATCGCCGTCGACGTCGCTCAGGGCTCCTCGGTGAACACCGTCAAGTCCGAGATCACCAAGATCCTTCCCGACGGCGCCCAGGTCCAGCCCCGCGCCGAGGTCATCAAGGAGCAGAACCAGACCATTGAGAAGCAGCTGGGCTTCGTTCAGGTCTTCCTGCTGGTCTTCGTCGTTGTCGCGATGTTCGTGGGCTCCTTCATCATCATGAACTCCTTCGCGATGAGCGTGCGTCAGCGGGTCAAGGAGTTCGCCCTGCTGCGGGCGGTCGGGGCCTCGCCGGCCTCCGTGTTCGGCGTGGTGTTCCTGCAGGCGGTCGTCATCGGCGTCGTCGGCTCCGCCCTGGGCGTGGCCGCGGGCGCGGGGCTGCTGGCCGGACTGTCCGCGCTGCTCGACGCCGCCGGCATGCCGCTGCTGGAGGGTACGGGCCTGAGCGGGCCCATCATCGCGATCTCGCTGGCGGTGGGGCTGGCCGTCACCGTCGTCGGCGCTCTGCTGCCGGCTCGGGAGGCCGCCCTGACCCACCCGGTCGAGGCCATGCGCGGCGTGTCGGGCTCCCGGGAGAAGTCCCTGGTGCTGCGCACGATCCTGGGCGGGCTGCTGCTGGCGGCCGGAGCGGCCGCTATCGCCGCCGCGTGGGTGAACGCGGACCTGACGCAGCGCGGTCTCATCATGGGGCTGGGCGCGGGCGGCACGGTCCTGGGGCTGCTCATCGTCTCCCCGACCCTGGCCCGCCCGGTGGTGGCGGTGCTGGGGCTGCCCTTCCGGCTGCTGCGGCCCGCCGGCCGCCTGGCGGTACGCAACATCGTCCACAACCCGCGCCGCACGGCCAACACCTCCGGCGCCCTCATGGTGGGCATGGCCCTGGTGTGCGCCGGCGCCACGCTGGCCGCCTCCTTCCAGTCCTCAACCTCCGATGAGATCGACAAGTCCCTCAAGGCCGACCTCGTGGTCCAGCCCGCCACCATCGGCAGCCTGAGCACCCGGCTCTCGGCCGACAAGGCCAAGGAGATCGCCGCCATTGACGGGGTCAAGGAGACCTCCTCCTACTCCATCTACGCCGACTCCGTCACCAAGCCCGACGGCAGCCAGAACGCCACCGCCACCGTCATCGTCATCGACCCCGGCACCTACTCCAAGGCCTACGACGTCTCCGCGAGCGCCGGGTCCATGAAGGATCTGGACGCCACCCACGTGGCCGCGAAGAAGGACGAGGGCCTCAAGCTCGGGGACAAGGTCTCCGTCACCGGCCCCACCGGGTCGGTTGAGGCCACGGTCAGCGCCGTCGTCGACCCGAAGGGAACCGGCGGAAACTACTACATCGCCCCCGAGCTGGCGGCCGCGGTGGGCTCCTGGAACTCCCCGGGCACCACCACGGACCCGGCCCACGTCCTGGACTCGCCGCAGGGCATGCTCCTGACCCTCAAGGAGGGCACCGACCTCGACACGGTGCGGGGCAAGGCCCGCGACATCGTGGCCGACACCTACCAGTACGCGGTGCGCGACGCCAGCGAGATCTCCGACCAGGTCGGTCAGCAGATCAACCGGATGCTCGCCGTCCTCTACGGCCTGCTGGGACTGAGCATCGCCATCGCCATCCTGGGCATCGTCAACACCCTGGTGCTCTCGGTCTCGGAGCGCACCCGGGAGATCGGGCTCATGCGCGCCGTCGGCCTGGGCAAGGCCCAGCTGTCCGGGGAGATCATCACCGAGTCGGTCCTCACCTCCCTGTACGGCACCGTGCTGGGCGGGGCGACCGGGGTGGTCCTGGCCGCCGCCCTCAAGGAGGTCCTGGAGGATCAGGGGCTGACGAGCCTCAGCATCCCCTGGGGCCAGATGGTGGGCATGCTCGTGCTCTCCGTGGTGGTCGGCGTCATCGCGGCCCTGTGGCCGGCGCTGCGCGCCTCCCGGATTCCCGTCCTGGACGCCATCGCCACCGAGTAAGCGGCGTTCGCCGAGCAAGCCCGGCGCCCCGGCCGACCCCGGAGAGGGGGTGGGCCGGGGCGCCGGCACGTCTGCGCGGCCCGACCGGCAGCCGCCCGAGTCGCGCCCGGCGGGTATTCCCGCGCCCGGTATCTTCCTTGTCACCGCCTCTGCCTCTGCCGAGCCGGCTTCCCCTCCGATAGCCTCATGCGATCATGCCCGAATCGTCCTCCCGGTCGTTCCCGACCGTCCCGACCGCGCTGTCCGCCCTGACTGCACAGTCCATGACCCCCGACGCCCCGCTGCCCCATCCCCCGTCCCTGGGGGCCGGGGCGCTTCTGCGCTGGCTGCTGCGCCGCGCCGCCGTCCCGGTCACCCTTGCGACTCTGGCGGCCTGCACCTCCAACATCATCCAGGCGATCGTGCCGGCCTTCCTGGGCCAGGCCCTGGACGCCGGCATCGAGAACGGTCTCAACGGCCGTGTCTGGGGCATCGGCGCGCTGCTGCTGGTGCTGTTCGTCGTCTACGCCGTCGGGGACACGATGCTGTCCTACTTCGGGGTGACGGCCTGGATGCGCACCGCCTTCGACGTCGACCGGCTCGTGGGCCGGCAGATCTCCGCCACCGGCAAAGACCTGTCCCGGCAGGTCTCCACCGGTGAGGTCGCCACCATCATCGCCTCCGACGCCGACTACCTGGGCAAGCTCATCGAGCACCTGCCGGCCCTGCTGGGGGCGGCGGCCAGCTTCCTCGTCGTGGCCGTCCTCATGCTGCGCACCTCGGTGAGCCTGGGGCTCATCGTCATCCTGGGTATGCCGCTGGTGGCGGCCATCGTCACCCTGGTCATCCGCCCCCTGCAGAAGCGGCAGGCCGTCCAGCGCGAGGCCCAGTCCGCGGTCACCACGATCACCACGGACACGGTGGCGGGGCTGCGGATCCTGCGGGGCATCGGCGGGGAGGACGTCTTCGCCCGCCGCTACCGGGACGCCTCCCAGGAGCTGCGGCGCCGCGGCGTCGAGGTGGCCTCCTCCCAGGCCACCCTCATGACCCTCCAGGTGCTGCTGCCCGGGCTCTTCGCCGCGATCGTCGTGTGGGTGGCGGCGCGCATGGCCGTGGCCGGCAGCCTCACCCCCGGCGGGCTCATCACCTTCTACGGCTACACCGCCTACCTGTCCTGGCCGCTGTGGGTGTTCACCAGCTCCGTACAGGACTACACCCGGGCCGTCGTCGGAGCCCGACGCCTGAGCCGCCTGCTGGAGGTGGCGCCGGCCGCCGGCAGCCTCGTGGAGCGCCTCAACCTGGACCCGGCCGCCGCCCACCCCGTCAGCGGCGACCTGGTGGACACCGGCAGCGGCCTGCGCCTGGAGGAGGGCCGCATGACGGCCCTCGTGTGCCCCGACCCGCAGGTCTCCGCCGACCTGGCCACGCGCCTGGGGCGCTTCACCGACGCCGGCCCCACCGTGACCCTGGCGGGCCGGCCACTGACCACCATGCCCCTGGAGCAGGTGCGCGCCAGCGTCGTCGTCTCCGGCGCCACCGCCCAGCTGTTCACCGGGACCCTGCGTGAGGCTCTCGACGTGCGCGGCGGCCCCGACCCGCAGCCGGCGGGACTGGAGGACCTCGTGCGCGCCGAGACCGAGCGCACCACCGGGGCCGACGTCGACCAGCAGGTCCGCCCCCAGGAGCGCGAGGCCCCCGGCGACGACCGGCTCATCGAGGCCATCGGGATCGCCGACGCCGGTGATGTCCTGACCTCCCTGAGCGAGGGCCTGGCCGGAATGATTACGGAGAAGGGCCGGTCCCTGTCCGGCGGGCAGCGGCAACGCGTGGCCCTGGCCCGGGCGCTGCTGACCGAGGCGCCCACGCTCGTGCTCATCGAGCCGACCTCCGCCCTGGACTCCCACACCGAGGCCCGGGTGGCCGCCCAGGTGCACCGGGCCCGCGCCGGGCGCACGACCGTCGTCGTGACCGCCTCGCCGCTGGTCCTGGAGGCCTGCGACGAGGTCGTCCTCCTGGACTCCAGCGGGACCGAGCTGCTGCGCTCCACGCACCGCGAGCTCATGGCGCTGGCCCGCGACGGCCACGCGCAGGCGGCCGACTACCGCGCCGTCGTCTCACGGGCCATGGGTGAGGATGAGGAGGCGAGCTGCTGATGGCGCTTCCCGTCGCGCCCGGGCCCGTCGCCCTGCGCAAGACCTTCCGCATCATGGCCTCCTACCGGTGGCGCTTCGCCGTCGTCCTGGCCCTCCAGATCACGGCGGTCCTGTCCACGCTCGTGGCCCCCCAGCTGCTGGGGCGGCTGGTCGGGCGGGTCTCGGCCGGGCAGGCCGACGCCGGCTACGTGGACCGGGTCGTGCTGACCATCATCGCGGTCACGCTCGTGGGGGCGCTCATCAACCGCTTCGCCCAGAAGCACGCCCGCACCCTGGGCGAGTCGGTCTTCGCCGAGCTGCGCGAGCGCATGATGAACCGGGTGGTGCACCTGCCGCTGAGCGCCGTGGAGACCGCCGGCACCGGCGACCTCGTGGGGCGCACCACCACCGACGTCTCCCGCATCGAGTTCCTCGTGCGGGTGGGGATCCCGCAGATCCTCGTGTGCGTGGTGACGATCGTCTTCACCCTCCTGGCCGCCGCCGTCGCCGACCCCCTCCTGGCGCTCGGGCTGCTCGTCATCGCCCCGCCCGTGTGGTCGATGATGCGCTGGTACCTGCCGATCTCCATCCCCGCCTACCGGGCCGAGTCGGCCGCCCAGGCCCGCCTCAACGGGGCGGTCTCCGAGACGGTCGAGCACGCCGAGACCGTGGACGCCCTGGGCATCGGGGCGCGCCGCGAGCGGGCCATCATGGCCTCCATCAAGGAGGCCTGGTCCCTGGAGCGCTACACGGCGGCGCTGCGGGTGCGCCTGTTCATGGTGCTCGACGTCGCCTGGCGGGCGCCCGTCGTCGCCGTCCTTCTGTGGGGCGGGTTCCTGGCCGGCCGCGGCTACGCGACCCTGGGGGCGATCACCACGGTCGCCCTGTACTCCATGGAGCTGCGCAAGCCGGTGGGCCAGCTCATGTTCTGGGTCGACCAGGTCCAGATCGCCCAGGCCTCCCTGTCCCGCATTCTGGGGGTGGAGGAGGTTCCCGACGACCGCACCCCCACCGGCCAGGAGCCCGAGGGCACGCGGATCGTGCTTGACGACGTGCGCTTCTCCTACCGGGAGGGCGTCGAGGTGCTTCACGGGATCGACCTGGAGCTTGTGCCCGGGGAGCGGCTGGCCGTCGTCGGGCCCTCGGGGTCGGGCAAGTCCACGCTGGGGCGGATGCTGGCGGGTATCAACCCACCCACCTCCGGGAGCGTCACCGTGGGAGGGGTGTCGCTGACGGACCTGACCGAGGACGAGCTGCGCCGCCATGTGGCCCTGGTGACCCAGGAGCACCACGTGTTCGTCGGCACCGTGGCGGACAACGTGCGCCTGGGGCGGCCGAGCGCCTCCGATGAGACGATCCGCGAGGCCATTGAGGCCATCGGGGCCGATGCCTGGGTGGACGCGCTGCCGGATGGGATGAACACGATGGTCGGCTCGGGGCACCTCGAGCTGAGCCCCGCCCAGGCCCAGGAGGTGGCGCTGGCCCGGCTGGTGCTGCTGGACCCGCACACGCTCATCCTGGATGAGGCCACCTCGCTGCTGGACCCGCGCGCTGCCCGCACCCTGGAGCGGACCCTGTCCACGGCGCTGGCCGGGCGCACCGTCATCGAGGTGGCCCACCGCCTCTACACGGCCGCTGACGCCGACCGGGTCGCCGTCGTCATGGACGGGCGGATCGTGGAGCTCGGCACCCACGACGAGCTCGTGGCCCTCGGCGGGGAGTACGCGAGCCTCTGGCAGGCCTGGAACCAGGAGTAGCCGAGCGGCGGTGCGGTGGGGAGACCCGTGAGTCGGCCGTGCCGCCGTCGGGCACCCGGCCGGTCCGCGCCGTCGGCACGGTTAGGGACGCGCTGCCGATCTGGGCGACGATGGCGGCCCTTCACAGATCGCCGGTGGCGAAAGCCGGCCCCTATCGCCCAAACCTACAAACCCGCTCGGGCCTGCGTTGTTCCACGAGGGCGCAGGCTGTGAGATTCTTAGGGCGGCGAGTCGTCCCACTGTCGCGATCCCGCCGCCTCGCAGTCAGCTGACTGCGTCCAACGCCGTGCCTCACACAAGAAGGTTCGTTCATGCCCAACAACCAGCCACCTCTCCCGCCGTCGCAGGCGACGCCGTCGGCCTCCACCACGCCTCCTCGCAGGGCCGCCGGCAGCGCCCAGCCCACGCTCGGGGAGCTCATCGCCCGCATCTCGGAGAACATCTCCGCGTTGGTGCGCGGCGAGATCGACCTGGCCAAGGCCAAGGGCCAGCGCATGGCCAAGGAGATGGGGCTGGGGGCCGGGCTGCTCGCCGCCGCCGGGGTGCTGGCCCTGTTCATCTTCGGGCTGGTGCTGGGAGCCCTGACGACCGGGCTGTCCCACGTCATGCCGCTGTGGGCCGCCTTCCTCGTGGTGGCGCTGATCCTCACCCTCATTGCCGTGCCGATGGCCCTGATCGGCATCAAGCGACTCAAGGCCGCCAAGGCCGACACGCCGACGCCGCAGGAGGGGCTGAAGGAGTCCGTCAACGCCGTCAAGGGGGCCGTGACCTCCGGCCTGCAGAGGGGGAACGCCCAGTGAGCACCAACGCCGCACCCACGCCCGTCCCCGCAGCGCCGGCCGCGCCCGCCGTGGAGGCCGCGCAGGCGGCGCCGTCGGCTGATGCCGTCCTGTCCGACCTGGCGGCCCGGCGCCTGGCGCTGGCCGCCGACGTCGACGAGCTCGCCGCGCGCCTGGCCCCGAACAACCTGGCCAAGGTCGCCAAGCTCAAGGCTCGCGAGAAGGTCCAGGAGCTGCGCAGCCAGGCCGTCAGCAAGGCCCAGGAGACGGCCGGGCAGGTCAAGACCCGCCTGGCCTCCCTGGCCGGCGGCGGCACCGACCCCGAGGGCGGGGTCGACACCTATGACCCCAGCACGCTGAGCTTCGGCCAGCGCGTCTCTCGCCTGTTCGACGACGCCCGCGACGGCGACCCCGCCTCTCTGGGAATCGTCACGGTTGCGGGGCTGGCCCTGGCGGGCCTGAGCGTGACGGCGACCGTCGCCGCGGTCAAGGCCTTGCGCACCCGGGCGGGTCGGGCATGACCAGCGCTCAGCAGGCCGGCGCCTCCGGCGCCGAGAGTGCCGGGGCCGCTGGGGCCGGGTCGCTGAGCCCCGAGCAGATCGAGGAGCGGCTGCGTGCCCAGCGCGAGGCCCTGGCGGCGAGCGTCGATGAGTTCGCCTCCCGGATCGACCCGCGCACACAGGCCAAGGAGGCCGGGGAGCACCTGCGTGAGCAGGCGAGCGCCAAGGCCGACCACCTGCGTGAGCAGGCCGCGGCCGGGGCCGGCCGTTTGCGTGAGCAGGCGGAGGCCGGCGCCGGCCGACTGCGCGAGGGGGCCCGCCGCTGGGCCGAGCAGGCGGAGGAGACCTGGGAGCGCGCCAAGCAGGGTGACTCCGAGGCGTCCTCCCGACTCGCCAAGGCGGCCGCCGTCGCCGGAGGCGTGGTGACCGCCAGCATCGTCCTGACCCGCCTCACCCGCCGCTGACACCAGCACCGCACACCGAGAACACGCAGCCTCTCCATCAACCACACCACTCACCCGTCGAGGACGCACCATCGGGCTCGCGGACTGCACCCCTGGGATCAGTCCTCAGCCCCTAGGGTGCGTCCTCGCTTCGCAGCGGCGCTCCGCCGTACTCCAGCGTCAGGAGCCAGCTGGTCCGCATCGGGAACTGCGATGTCCGCCGGGAACGTACTTCTCCCCCAGATGACTGCGGTCAAACCTCAGTGACCTGGAGGAGAACGCAGTCCTCGGTCACCAAGTACGTCCCCGCCACAGAACCCAGCGCACACCCCAGGCACCTCCCCGCCAGCCGAGGACACCGGCCTCGAGAACACCCCGAGCAACATGCCCGGCACGCCGAGGACGCACCATCAGGCCTGCGGACCGCATCCCCAGGACCAGTCCTCAGCCCCAAGGGTGTGTCCTCGCGGTTCAGCCTATCCAGGCCGCCTCCCGCACACACGTGTCCGTCAGGGGCACCACCCCGCACATGTCAGGCTCTCCGCGTACGCCCCCGGCGAAGCACCGGCGCCGCCCGCCGGGCAGCCCTCCCCTGTCCCCTGCGCAGGAATCCCCGAGCCAGCACCCCCGCACCCCTGAGAATCCATTCTTTCTTGAGGAACGTCGGGGCGACATTGGGCGGCATCCGCAGGCTCGCTGAGGGCCTACCGAAGACCCTCTGGGCAATCCCTATGGGACTCTTGGACTCCCTGTCCAACATGTGGGGTGTGCGTCACCACGACTCTCCCCCGGTGTCCGAATGGTGCTCGTGACCGTTGACGTTGTACGGTTGCCCCACGACATATTTGACCAGGAAGAGCGCGCCCACGTGCGCGCCGTGACACGTTGGAGGGGGTCGAGCCTATGGGGCGCGGCCGTCAGAAGGCCAAGGCAACCAAGGTTGCCCGTAAGCTCAAGTACTTCAGCCCGGAGACTGATTACAAGGCTCTGGAGCGGGAGCTCGTCTCAGCGTCCTCGGGATCCGAGCCTGACGACGAGATCGACTACGAGGAGCTGGCCGCCAAGTATGCCGTCGACGACGACGACTGGGACGAGGCCGGCAAGTAGCCCCACCCCAGTCGAGGAGGGCCGGAGGAAAGCACCTGCCGGCCCTTCCTCGCGCCTACGAACGCGCACGTTGAGGCCGTCAGGCGGCCATCCGTGTCACTCTCGGCGACTTTTCACTCCCCACCCGAACCACCTGTGTCGCATCGACCCAGGTCAGGGCGGTGCTGCCCTGCCCCGTTGATCCAGAACCGGCCCGGCGGGGTGTGAATAGTCGCCATCCGTGACACCTCGCGACTCGGACGCCCCGCTGGTCCAGCGAGGCGTCCGCGGTTCAGGCGGTCCGGTAAGTGCCGTGGATGTCGACCGCGCCCCCGTCGACGCCCTTCGTTCCGGAAACCACCCGGCCCTGGGCCTCATACTTGCCGGCCTCATGCACCTCGCCCAGCACCCAGGCGGGAATCTCCGAGCCCTCGGCGACCCGCAGGACGGCGTCGACCACGCCAGGCTCGACAACGGCGACCATCCCCACGCCCAGGTTGAGGGTGCCCTCGAGGTCCTCCCACGGCACCGAGCCGAGCTCGCGCACGGTGGAGAACACCGGCGGCACCGTCCAGGAGGAGCGGTCGACGTCGGCGATGAGTCCGTCCGGCAGGACCCGGGCGACGTTGGCGGCCAGCCCCCCACCAGTGATGTGGGACAGGGCGTGGATCGGCGCCGGGGCAGCTGGCGAGGACAGGGTCTCCAGCATGGCCAGGCACACGCGGGTGTACAGGCGCGTGGGCTCGAGCAGCTCCTGTCCCAGGGTGTGGCCGAACTCGGGCACCTCGCGCTCCAGGCCCCAGCCGGCGTGCTCAATGACGCGGCGCACCAGGGAGTAGCCGTTGGAGTGCAGCCCGGAGGCGCCCAGAGCGACCAGGACGTCGCCGGCGCGCACCTTCTCGGCGCCGAGCATCCGGTCGGCCTCGACGACGCCGGTGGCGGCCCCGGCGACGTCGTACTCGTCGGGGGCCATGAGGCCGGGGTGCTCGGCGGTCTCCCCGCCCAGCAGCGGGGTGCCGATGGCGGCGCAGGCCTGGGCGATGCCGCGCACGATGTCGGCGATCCGCTCAGGGACGACGTGCCCGCAGGCGATGTAGTCGGTCATGAGCAAGGGGCGGGCCCCGACCACGACGATGTCGTCAACGACCATGCCCACCAGGTCCTGGCCGATGGTGTCGTGGATGTCGAGGGCCTGGGCGATGGCGACCTTGGTGCCCACCCCGTCGGTGGAGGTGGCCAGCAGGGGGCGGCGGTAGTCGCGCAGGGTGGAGACGTCCACGAGCCCGGCGAAGCCCCCGACGCCGCCGACGACGGCCGGGGTCATGGTGGAGGCCACGGCGTCCTTCATGAGCGCGACGGCCCGGTCCCCGGCGGCGGTGTCCACGCCGGCGTCGGCGTAGGTGATGGCGGGGGCGGGCTGCTCAGGCTGCTCGGGCTGCTGGGTCATGTGGGGGCTCCTTGTGGACTCGGGTCGAAGGTGCGGTGGCGGGCGGAAAGGGGCGAGGGAACAGCGGGGGCCGGTGCGCATCGCCGACGGCGGCACGGGCGGACTCCGGCGGACAGAGCCTGCAGGCCGGGGCGCGGCGGGCTCCGGGCACCGGACTAGGTCGTCGATCCCAGAGGGCTGCCGGAGGCCAGGTCCGGGCGGGTGATGCTGCCCGGCGGCACGGTGCGCTCGGCGTCGTCGGCCTGATCGCGGCGCCGACCACGGTAGGCGGTGGGGACGCGGCGCACCGGGATGGCGGCGCCCGTCAGGCTGCGCACGGGCGGCGGGATCGGGTAGTCGCCGGTGAAGCAGGCCAGGCACAGCTCGTCGGCCTTCTGGCCGCTGGCGGCCACCATGCCCTCCACGGACAGGAAGCCCAGGGAGTCGGCGCCGATGGACCGACCGATCTCCTCCACGCTCATCCCGGTGGCGATGAGCTCGGCGCGGGTGGCGAAGTCGATGCCGTAGAAGCAGGGCCACATGACCGGAGGGGAGGAGATGCGCACGTGGACCTCAGCGGCGCCGGCCTCGCGCAGCATCCGCACCAGGGCCCGCTGGGTGTTGCCGCGCACGATGGAGTCGTCGACGACGACGAGGCGCTTGCCCTCGATGACCTCGCGCAGGGGGTTGAGCTTGAGGCGGATGCCGAGCTGGCGCAGGGTCTGGGTGGGCTGGATGAAGGTGCGCCCCACGTAGGCGTTCTTCACCAGGCCCTGCCCGTAGGGGATGCCGGAGGCCTGGGCGTAGCCGATGGCGGCCGGGGTACCCGACTCGGGCGTGGCGATGACGAGGTCGGCCTCCACCGGGTGCTCACGGGCCAGGGCCGCCCCCATCTCGTTGCGTGAGGTGATGACGCTGCGCCCGGCGATGCGAGTATCGGGGCGGGCCAGGTAGACGTACTCGAAGACGCAGCCGGCCCGGCGGGCGGTGGCGAAGCGCGAGGAGCGCACGCCGTCCTCGTCGATCTCGATGAGCTCGCCGGGCTCGATCTCGCGCACGAAGGTGGCGCCGACGATGTCCAGGGCGGCGGTCTCGGAGGCCACGGCCCACCCGTTGCCCAGGCGCCCCAGCACCAGGGGACGCACCCCGTGGGGGTCGCGGGCGGCGTAGAGGGTGCGCTCGTCCATGAAGACCAGGGAGAAGGCGCCGCGCAGCATGGGCAGGACCCTGCGGGCGGCCTGGTGGACGCTCAAGGGCGGCGGCGCGGAGTAGGCGGCCTCGAGCTCGGCGTCGTCGGTGATGCCGGAGGTGAGGATGTCGGCGGCCGAGTCCCAGCCCTCCAGGGCGCCGCGCTCGGAGACGAGGTTGAGCAGGGCGGCCAGGACGGCGGTGTCGGTGGAGGAGCCGCGGCCGAGCTCGCCGCTGAGGTCCTCCCCGGAGGTGGCGTGCACGGCGTCCATGAGCTCACGGGTGTTGGTGAGGTTGCCGTTGTGGGCCAGGGCGAGGGTGGAGCCGGCCGCCGGGCCGAGCATCGGCTGGGCGTTCTCCCAGGTGGTGGCACCCTGGGTGGCGTAGCGGACGTGGCCGACGGCGATGTGGCCGGTGAGGTTGGACAGGGCCTGGTCGTCGAAGACCTGGGAGACCAGGCCGAGGTCCTTGTAGACGAGGATCTGGGAGCCGTTGGAGGTGGCGATGCCGGCTGACTCCTGGCCGCGGTGCTGGAGGGCATACAGGCCGAAGTAGGTCAGGCGGGAGACCTCCTCGCCGGGGGCCCAGACGCCGAAGACGCCGCACTCCTCGCGCGGCTGGGGCTCGAGCTCGTCGGAGTGGTCGTCGGGCAGAGCCGTCAGGCCGGGGACACCGGCGGGCACTGCGGGAACCGCCGGAGCCCCGGGGGACTCAGGAGCCGCCGGGTCGGGCGGGCTCGGGTGGCTGGTCCGCCCCAGGGGCTCGGAGGAGTCGGCCCGCGGTGTGGGGCGGGCGCCGTCGGGATGGTCGAAGGTGATCTGCGAGGGGTTCTCACCGGTGCGCACACGCACAGTCTGTCATGGTCGGGCGCCGTCTGACCATTGCGTCCGCCGGAGCCGGTCCGTCTCAGGGGTGCTCCGGCCGCAGGAGCTGGAAGCGGATGCCGGAGGCGGGGTCGGCGGACAGGAGGCGGACCCGCACGCGCTCCCCCACCGGGAGGCCGCCGTCGGAGGCCCTCTTGCCGGCGCGGATCTCGGTGACGACGGCGGGCTCGGCCAGGACGAGCTCGCCGCGGCCGTCGCGCTCGGAGGTGATGACGCCGTCGAAGACCTCGCCCTCGTGTCCGCGCAGGACCAGGGCCTCCAGGGCGGTCAGGGCCCCGCGGCCGATGGCGCGGGCGCGCTTGCCGGTCTGCTCCATGACGCCCGGCAGGTCGGGCAGCGCCTGGAGCACCCACTCGGGCACGGGCGCCTGGGCGCAGGCCGCGATGCAGACCTCCTCGCCGTAGCGGTCCACGAGTCGGCGCAGCGGCGCGGTGACGTGGGCGTAGCGGGCGGCGATCGCGGAGTGGACGGCCTCCTCGGAGTCGGAGGCCTCGTCGTCGGCCGGGACGCCGACCCCGCCCACCCCGAAGGCGAGGTAGCCCGATCCGCGGAAGAGGGACATGGCCTGCTCCAGGAAGGCCGCGTGGGCGGGGATGGCGTGGTCCAGGCCGCGCACGAGCTCGGGGTAGGACTGGGCAGCCGGCCAGTCGATGCCCAGGGCCGCGGCGACGCGCCGCAGGCGGGCGTAGTCCTCGGGGCGCGCCGGCGGCAGGGTCCGCAGGATGCCGACGCCGCACTCGACCATGATCCGGGCGGCGCACATGCCGGTGAGCAGGGAGATCTGGGCGTTGTACTGCTCGGCGGGCACGGGCACGCGGTAGGCGAGCCGGTAGCCGGCGGGGCCGGGGCTCTCGGCGGAGTCCGGGTCCGCCGCCGGCGACACCGCCCCTGGCACCTCTGTTGCTTCTGCTGCCTCGGTCACCTCGACCACCTGCTCGGGCGTGGTCATGCTGATCCCGCCGCGGGCGGCCTCGCGCTCCAGGCGCAGGCGGCCGATCTCAGCCAGGAGCTCGGGCAGGTCGTCCGGCGCCTCCTGGGGCAGGGCACCCTGTCCATCGATGGCGGCCTGGACCTGGGCGTAGCTGAGGCGCGCCCGCGAACGCACAAGGGCCCGCTCGACACGGGCGGAGACGACCTCGCCGCGCTCGTCGAGGTCGATGGTCCACAGGCAGGCCGGGCGCTCGGCGTCCTGAAGCAGGGAGGCGGCGCCATGGGAGAGGACCTCCGGGTGCAGGGGCGTGGCGGCGTCGGGGGCGTAGATGGTCTCGCCGCGGCGGCGCAGCTCGGCATCCAGGGCACCGCCGGGGGTGACGAAGGTGACCAGGGAGGCAATGGCGTAGTGGACTCGGTAGGTGGCCGACGGCTCGGGGGCGTCCCCAACCTCCCCAGCAGCCGTGCCGGTCTGGTCAGCATGGTCCGCCTGTGCGGACAGGCGCTCCAGGAGCACCGCCTGGTCGAGGTCCATGGAGCCGGGCGGGTCGATGGTGACCAACTCCAGGTCACGGGCGTCCCGGGCGCCGTCGGCCAGGAGCCGGGCGGGGCCGTCCTGGGCCCAGGCGCCGGCGGCGGCCTCCGCCTCGGCGAGGGCCTCGGCCGGGAAAGTAGTGGGGACCTCGTAGTGCGCGCGCAACGCGTCCAAGGTCCGGGCGACCTCGGCGGGCGGGGCGGTGTAGGTGCTCAGGCGCGTGCGACTCATGGGACGAACCTACCGGCGCAGGCCCTCAGTGCAGTGCCCAACGGGCGCGCACAGCCCCCAACCCACCCCCACACATCGACCAAAACTTCAGAATCGACGCGGCTCCGGGTCGATTTTGAAGAAAATGTTGATGTTTACCCGGGGAGCCGGACCAGAGGCAGGTAGGCGGACAGGTCGCAGCGCTCACCGGAGGCGTGCAGAGCGCCATCGGCCAAGGCGTCCTGCCAGGCGAGTCGGCCGGTGGCGAGGGCCAGCCAGGTGGCGGCGTCGGTCTCGACGACGCTGGGCGGGGTGCCCCGGCGGTGAACAGTGCCGGCGACGGCTTGGGTGACGCCGAAGGGCGGGACCCGCACCTCGACCGAGCGCCCGGGCGCGCAGGCGGCAAGCTCCTCGAGGGTGTAGCGCACGGCAGTGGCGGTCATCCGACGTCGGGCGGCCCGGTCAGTGGGACTGGCGGAGTCAGGGCCGGCACCGCTCCCAGCTCCGGCCGGTTCGTCGTCGGACGTGCCCTGCTCCTGGGCCCACTGGCGCAGGGCCTGAGCGCCGGCGTCGGGGTCGATACGTCGTCTTGCAGCCATGGCGCGAAGCCTATGCCGGAGCAGCCCGAGACTGGCAGGCGAATCCATCGTGGGCGACGAGCACCCGTACTCGCGGCGAAGACCACCACGAGGTTGCGCAGGCAGGCTCTGACTGGTCTCGATAACGGCGCCGCGCGGCAGGCCCGGCCCGTCGGACGGCGCACCCCCATATCGGCAAAACGGACCGACACGCTCGCATCCGGCTCTGACCGGCACCGACGACGGCGCCGCACAGCCGTCCTGGAACATCGAGGACTGCGTTCTGCGCCCAGGACGTACTTCTCCCCCAAACGACTGCGCTCGGGCCGTCACCTTCTGTAGCAGAACGCAGTCCTCGATCGAAAAGTACGTCCTCGATCCGGGGAGGCCCGGTCCACAGGAACATTCGACGCCGTCGGGGACATCTTGCGCGAGCGGGTGCGTGCCGTCCCGGCCGGGGACATCCTGCGCCGCCGGAGACATTCCCGCACGGCCAGGGGCATTCGACGCCGTCGGGGACAGGATTCCCGCCCCCGCACGCGCGGAGTGTCCCCGGTCGGAGCGGAGTGTCCCCGTGCGCGCAGACTGCACCCGTAAGCGAGAAGAAGTCCCCGGCCGCGTGAAGTGTCCCCGCCGAAGGACAAGGACACTGAGCCCCACGAACTCAGCCCCTGAGGTCCTCACACACGTCGTGCGGGGCCCCACACCTGGCGGGACCCCGCACGACGCGGCAATGAGGCTTGCCGGATCAGGCGGCAGCCGCGGCCTGCGCCTCAACGCCCTTCGTGCCGTCCGCGTTGCGCCCCAGCCCCTTGAGGACGATGACCAGCGCGGTGCTCACCACCGTCCCGGCCAGGATCGCCAGGAGGAAGCCACCGAAGTTGGTGATGGCGAAGGCGACGAACACGCCGCCGTGGGGCGCACGGGAGCCGACGTGCATCGCCATGGTCATCGCACCGGTGATCGCGCCGCCGGCCATGGTGGCCGGGATGACGCGCAGCGGGTCGGCGGCGGCGAAGGGGATGGCTCCCTCGGAGATGAAGGACAGCCCCAGCAGCCAGGCGCTGCGCCCGTTCTCCACCTCGGCCTTGGTGAACAGCCGCGAGCGCAGGAAGGTCGCGGCGGACATCGCCAGCGGCGGCACCATGCCGGCGGCCATGACGGTGGCCATGATCTCGTAGGGGGCGGTGTTGCTGGCGCTGGCCGCGGACAGGCCCGCGGTGCCGAACAGGTAGGCGGCCTTGTTGACCGGCCCACCCAGGTCGAAGCACATCATGAGCCCGAGGATGATCCCCAGGAACACGGCCGACCCGCCCCCGGACATGGAGGTCAGCCCGTCCTGCAGCGCGTTCATGAGGCCGGCCAGCGGCAGCCCGAGGACCAGATACATGACGGCGCCGACCACCAGCGTGGTGCCCAACGGGATGATGACCACGGGCATGAGCCCCCGCAGCCAGGCCGGCACACTGAGCCCGACGAGCCAGGCCGCGAAGTAGCCCGCGAGAATGCCGCCGACCAGGCCACCGATGAACCCGGCCCCGACCTCGACCGCGACGACCCCCATGACGAACCCGGGCGCGATCCCGGGTCTGCCGGCCAGCCCGAAGGAGATGTATCCGGCCAGCGCCGGGACGAGGAAGCTCATGGCCGCCTGCCCCAGCAGGAACAGCGTCCACCCGATGTACAGCAGCAGCCCGGACTGCGAGACGGTGATCGTCTCAGTGCCGACGACGTCGCCGGCCGAGTTCTTGATCTCGTGAACGAACTCGTTGCCGGGCAGGTTCCACAGGGAGTAGTCGCTGATGGAGATCTTCTCGTAGAGGTTAGCCACGTCGTACCCGGCCAGGAGGAAGCCCAGGGCGATGAGCAGGCCGCCGGCGGCCACGAAGGGGATCATGTAGGACACCCCGGTCATGACGGACCTCTGCAGGCGCCGGGCCCAGTGCTCGGAGCCCTCCTCACTCTCCTCGGCGGACTCACCGCCGGCCGGCACTCGGGCGGCGCTCGGGTCATCGACGGCGGCCAGGGCCTTGTCCACCAGGGAGCCGGCGTCGTTGACGGCGGCCTTGACGCCGACGTCGATGACGGGCTTGCCGGCGAAGCGCTCGCGGCCCTTGACGGGCAGGTCGTGGGCGAAGATGACAGCGCTGGCCCGCTTGATGAGCTCGGGGTCGAGGGCGTCGATCTTGCCCGAGCCCTGACCCTCGATGGCCACGGTGATGCCGCGGTCCTTGCCGGCCTGCTCCAGCGCCTCGGCAGCCATGAAGGTGTGGGCAATGCCGGTGGGGCACGAGGAGACCCCCACGATGACGGTCTCACCCTCCGCCGGGGCCGACGACGCCGCAGCGGCCTTGGTCTGCGCGGCACCAACCCCTGCGGCTGAGTCCGCGGCGCTTCCGGCCTCACTGGCCGCGCTGGCCTCGCTCTCCTCCCCGCCGTCGAGCAGCTCGGGCTGAACCTGCTGCGTGACGATCCGGGTGATCTCCTCGGCGTCGGCGGCCTGGCGCAGGGCGTCGGTGAACTCGGTCTGCATGAGTCCGCGGGCGAGCTTGGCCAGGAGCTGGAGGTGGAAGTCGTCGGCGCCGTCGGGGGCGGCGATCATGAAGATGAGGTCGGCGGCCTGCCCGTCGGCGGCCCCGAAGTCGACCGGCTGCGCCAGGCGGGCGAAGCCGAGGCTGGGGGCCAGGACGTGGGGGCTGCGGCAGTGCGGGATGGCGATGCCGCCGGGGATCCCGGTGGGGGCGGTGGACTCGCGCTTCTTGGCGTCGGCGGCCAGGCCGTCGGGGCTGGAGGCCCGGCCGGCGCCGGCCACGGTGGCGGCCAGGAACTCGATGACGTCTTCCTTGCCCGGGCCGGCGTCGGCGTCGAGCGCGACCAGCTCGGGGATGATGAGGGGCTTGTTCTCGGTCATGGTCTTCCTTGGTGTCCGAGGTGCCGTCGCCCGGTGGGCTGCGGCGGGTCACTAGTGGTCAAGGGTGGTGGGCGGCGATCATGCGGTCGGTGGTGGTCATCTGGCGGATCAGTGGGCAGGTGGTGAACAGTCGGTGGGCGGTCAGTGGCGGAGCCGGCTCGGCGGCCGGTAGCCGCCGGCTGGCAGCCGCCGGCGTATGCGGGGACCCGCGGCTCGCGGGTCCGCTCCCCCGGCAACTGCGGGCGCCCCGGCTCAGGAGAGCCGGGTGACGACGGCCTCCTGCTCGGGCAGGTCGGCGGGCGTGGGCAGGGTGGTTCCGGGCAGGGAGGCGGCGGCCGAGCCGTAGGCCATGGCGGTGCGCAGGCGCTCGGCCTCGTCACCGCCGTTGACGTCGGCCAGGATGTAGCCGGCCACCGAGGAGTCCCCGGCTCCGACAGTGGAGACCACCGGGACCTCGGGGGCGGTGGCGTGCCAGGCGCCGTCGGCGGTCACCAGGACGGCGCCGGCGGGGCCGAGGGTCACCATGACGGCACCCAGCCCCAGACCCACCAGGAGGCGGGCGGCGTCGACGACGGGGCCGTAGTCCCCCTGGACGGCACCCTCCTCGAGGGCCATGGCGCGCTCGGCGGGCAGGCCGGCGAGCTGGCCGAGCTCCTCACCGTTGGGCTTGATGAGGTCGGGGGCCGATCCGGGCAGCTCGGCGGCCAGGGCGGCCAGGGGCTCGTCGGAGGTGTCGACGGCGATGCGCAGCCCCGGGGCCACCTCGCGCAGGAGCCCCACCAGGCGGGCGTACCACCTGGCCGGTGCGCCCGGCGGCAGGGAACCCGACAGGACCACCCAGTGGTGGGGGTCGGGGCCGGCCGACACCCCCGTGAGCGCCAGGGTCTCCAGGAGGGCCTGCTCGACGGCGTCGATCTCCTCCTCGCTCAGGCCCGCCCCCAGCTCGTTGAGCTTGGTGGTGGTGCCGTCGGGCTCGGTGACGGCGGTGTTGATGCGGGCGGGTCCGGCCACGGGCACGGATCGCACAGTGAGGCCGGGCAGTTCGAGGGCGCCCAGGGCGGTGAGGATGGGGTCGTTCTCTGCGGCGGGCAGGACGGCGGTGGCGGCGCGCCCGGCGTTGGACAGGACGCGGGCGACGTTGACGCCCTTGCCTCCCGGTTCCATGACGACGCCGGTCAGGCGCTGGACGGCGCCGCGCTGGAGGGGTCCGGGCAGGGTGACGGTGCGGTCGAGGGACGGGTTGGGTGTGAGGGTCAGGATCATGCGACAAGTACCTCGGTTTCGGTGGCGGTGAGCTGGTCGATGAGTGTGGGCGGGAGCTCGACGTCGGTGACCAGGAGGTCGATGTCGTCGAGGGAGGCGAAGGAGACCAGGTGCTCCTGGCCGATCTTGGTGGAGTCGACCAGGGCCACCACCTGGCGGGCGCTGCGCACCATGGCGCGTTTGACGGTGGCCTCGTCGGGGTCGGGCGTGGACAGCCCGTGGGCTGCACTCAGGCCATTGGCTCCCAGGACGGCGACGTCGACCCTCAAGGTGGACAGGGCCTCGACGGCTTCGGGGCCGACGGCGGCCTGGGTCAGTCCGCGCAGCTGGCCGCCGAGGATCCGCACCCAGGTGCGTCCGGCGCCGGCCAGGCAGGCGGCGGTCAGGACGGAGTTGGTGATGACGGTCAGGTCGGTGTCGCCCGGCAGGAGGCGGGCGAGCGAGCCGGTGGTGGTTCCGGCGTCGATGAGGAGCGTGGTGCCGGGCTTCGGTGCGAGCCGCGCCAGGGCGGCTCGGGCGATGGCCTGCTTGGCGGTGGGGTTGACCTGCTCGCGTTGGGTCACGCCGGTCTCCGGCAGGGCGGGGGCGGGGATGGCGCCGCCGTGGACCTTGCGCAGGGCGCCGTTGCGGTCCAGGGCGGTCAGGTCGCGGCGGATCGTCTCAGGGGTGACGTCGAAGTGCTCGGCGAGCTCGGTGACGAGAACCCGCCCTGCACCGCGCACCTGCTCCACGATCTGGCGGTGCCTATCCTCGATGCGCATGTTCACCTCCTGGAAGGTCGGTGCCGTCAGCCCAGTACGCCCGTTCGGGCATCAACTCGACTCTGAATGTCTGAACAGACACAAGATTATGCCCGTTCAGACATTCACGTCCACCCCTTTGTGACTCACAATACAATCCATAGGTTGTTTTGAGAACAGTGCCCGCCCCGCGGGCGACTCCACCGAGCCTGCCACCCAGCACTCGTGCCCGCCTCCCCGAGTGGGGATGACGGGCACGAGTCTCGATCCGCATATCGCTGCGAGTCAGCCTGGGGCAGCCGGCATCAGCCGAGTCAGCCGGCGTCAGGCGGCATCAGGCGACCTGCTGTCTGCGGCGCAGGATGAGGTAGCCGCCGACGACGAGCAGGGCGAGGGCGAGCACCCCCGCGCCGAGCGAGGCGCCGGTGTGGGCCAGAGGACTATCACTGGCCGCCTTGTTCGGGCGCTCGGGTCCGGCCGCCTGGGCGGGCGCTCCGGACGCGGCCGGAGCGGCGGTGGCTGCGGGCTGCGCGCCGCTACCAGCAGACGGCTCGGTGCCGCCGCCCACGGAGGTCTCACCAGCACCAGGGCCGCCCTGCGGGGTGGACGCCGCCTTGCCGCCGGCCCCGTCCGCCGCAGCGTCAGCGCCCGTCGCCGTGCTGTCGCCAGAGTCCGCTCCGGGGTCGGCCGAACCCTCATCCTCGATCTCGACCGAGAAGCGGTTGAGAACCGCGCCTGCGGCGTCGAGGGTCTCGACGGTTGCCCAGCGGCAGGTGGTGGCCTGGACCGTGCGGCAGGCGCGCGTGGGGGCGTCGGCCGGGAAGGTGAGGTTGAAGTCGACCCGGCCGGTGGTCGGGCCGGTGGGGTTGACGGTGAGGTCGAGGTCCTTGGTCAGGATCTCCTGATCCCCCGCGCTCGCGCGCACGCGCCGGGCGCCGGCGGCCTGCTCGGTGGGGTTGGTGTAGGCCAGGGAGTCCAGGGTCACGGAGACCGTGTCGGTGCTGCGCGCGCCACCTGAGCTGATGTACACGGGCCCCACAGTCATCGCGGTCTGCCGCTTGGAGTAGTCGGCTGTGACGGGCTTGTCGCCGAAGGAGGCCAGGTAGGCGGAGGTGACGTCGCGGTCGAGGACGCCGGTGTTGGTCGCGGGCTTGTCCTTCAGGACGGTGTAGCCGTCACCTCCCGCCAGCAGGAAGGAGTTGGAGGCGACGACGACGCTGTCGCCGTCGGCCAGCGGCTTGCCGTCGACGAGGATCTCGCGGATCGCGGGGGCGGCTCCGGCCTCGCCTCCGTATGCGGGATCGGTGGTGGCCTCGGTGAGGACGTCGACGTTCCTGGACAGCCCCAGGGTGAGCACGGGGCGGCTGGAGCCGGGCTGCCACTGCTGGGACAGCAGAGCCTTGAGCTCGGCGCCGGTGAGGGTCGTGTAGGCCATCTCGTTGCCGAAGGGCTGGACGGTGTAGGCCTCCCCCGAGGTCAGGACCCCATCGCCCTCCGAGCCGGAGGCGGCGTAGAGCAGGTCGGCGCGCACGCCACCGGGGTTCATGATGCCCACGTAGCGGGTGGAGCCGGTCGGCTGGATGTCAGTGGCGAGCCAGCTGCGGAAGGACTCGGCGATGAGGTTGGAGGCGGTGGATTCAGTGCCGCGGTTGGCGCCGGGGCCGGAGCCGTCCGAGCCGCGCAGGAAGTCCGAGCCGATCTTGGCCAGCGGCTTGCCGCCCTCGGCGGCGGAGTCCTTCTCGGCCTGGGAGACGATTCCGGCGACGCCGTAGGCGTCGGTGGTGCAGCTCGAGCTGCGCAGGTCCTTGTTGTCAGCACTGACCACTGAGGTCTTCCGGCTGGCGGGGTCATAGCTCAGGCGGATGCGGCCCAGTGCCCAGCCGTAGTGGTCGGCCTGGACGACGGCGATCTGGTTGCCCTCTGCGCCGGTGACGGTCTTGGCGAAGGGCACGTGGGTGTGCCCGGAGAAGACGGCGTCGACGTTCTTGGAGAAGCTCGTGGCCGTGGAGGCCGCGTCCTCATGGCTGAGCACGACGACGACGTCGGCCTCACCGTTGGCGGGGTCGCCGTCCTTGAGCTCGGCGGCACGGGCGTTGGCGGCGGCGACCGCTGGGCTCAGAGTGAGGGTGGACAGGGCAGAGGGTGACACGAGGGTGGGAAGCTCATCGGTGACGACGCCGACGAAGCCGACACGCACACCGCCGACCTCCTTGATGAAGGTCCCCTTGCCGCCGCCCTCGGCGCTCAAGGGAGTCGAGCCGGAGACGTTGGCGGCCAGGATCGGGAAGTTCGAGGCGGGCAGGATGCGGGTCTCCAGGTCGGTCAGGCCCTGGTCGAGCTCGTGGTTGCCCAGGGCGGAGACATCCAGGGACATCGCGTTGAGCGCCTCCATGGTGGGGCGGTCCTGGAGGATGGAGGAGACGTAGGCCGATCCGCCCACGGAGTCTCCGGCGGAGACGAACAGCGTGTTGGGGTTGGCGGCGCGGGCGGCGGAGACCTCGCAGGCCAGCGTGACAGCACCGGGGTCCTCAACGGATGTCTGTCCGGTGGCGCTGTCCGTCTGAGTGGTTCGGGAGATGTGGCCGTGCAGGTCGGTGATGCCCAGCAGGTCGATGGTGGTGGCGCCGGCGGCTGGAGAGTCGGCCGGGGCGGCCGGGGCGGCCGGCTCGTCAGCACCGGCAGGAGGGTTGAGCGGGAAGGGACTGAGGGCTGTCAGAGTCAGCGCGCACATGACGGCGCTGACCCTGACGGCCCGCGTGGGGCGCAGTCGCATGTCGTTCCTTGTCAGGCGGAGGGATGGTGACCCGGGAGAAGGTGAGGAGAGGAACATGGGTCACCGTATGCGCCCCTGCGATACGGGGCATTATTTTTCGTGGCACTCACTGACATTCATCAGACGGCGCTCGTACCCGCCTCCCCCGGGTGCCCGTCCACGCCGTCGGGCCATGCCTCCACAGCGGGAGCGAGGCGAGGAACGAGCCGCGCGGATGGTTGCCATGAGCGTCGATCCCACTCCCCTTTCATGCCCACGCCCCGTCCCACGCAACAACGACGGCGTCCGCCGCCTCGGAGAAGAGGTGACGGACGCCGTCGCTGTGGGCGCGAGCCCGGATCAGCCAGGTATCAGACGATGCCGTGGGCGATCATGACGTCGGCAACGCGGGTGAAACCGGCCGCGTTGGCACCGAGCACGTAGTCGCCGGGGCGGCCGTACTCCTCGGCCGCGGCGACGCAGGAGTCGTGGATGTCGGCCATGATGTCGGTCAGCTTGGCCTCGGCGGTGGCGAAGTCCCAGCGGGTGCGGCCGGCGTTCTGCTCCATCTCGAGGGCGGAGGTCGCCACGCCACCGGCGTTGGCGGCCTTACCGGGGCCGAAGAGGATGCCGGCCTTCTGGAAGGCCTCGACAGCCTCCGGGGTGGAGGGCATGTTGGCGCCCTCGGAGACCACGCCGCAGCCGCCCCGAAGCAGGGTGTTCGCGGCGTCGCCGTCGAGCTCGTTCTGGGTGGCGCAGGGCAGGGCGACGTCGCCGGGGACGTCCCAGACGGAGCCGCCGGTCACGAGGCGGGCACCGGGGCGGCGCTCGACGTAGTCGGCCACGCGACCGCGCTCGACCTCCTTGATCTGCTTGAGCAGCTCGAGGTCCACCCCGGCCTCGTCGACGACGTAGCCGGAGGAGTCGGAGAAGGTGATGGGGGTGGCGCCGAGCTGCTGGGCCTTCTCGATGGCGTAGATCGCCACGTTCCCGGCTCCGGAGACGAGGACCTTCTTGCCCTCGAGGGACTCGCCCTTGGTGGCGAGCATGGACTGGGCGAAGAGCACGGTGCCGTAGCCGGTGGCCTCGGTGCGCACGAGGGAGCCGCCCCAGGCCAGGCCCTTGCCGGTGAGGACGCCGGCGTCGTAGGAGTTCCGCAGGCGCTTGTACTGGCCGAACATGTAGCCGATCTCGCGGCCGCCCACGCCGATGTCGCCGGCGGGCACGTCGGTGGAGGGGCCGATGTGGCGGGCCAGCTCAGTCATGAAGGACTGGCAGAAGCGCATGACCTCGGCGTCGGAGCGGCCGTGCGGGTCGAAGTCGGAGCCGCCCTTGCCGCCGCCGATGCCCTGGGCGGTCAGGGCGTTCTTGAAGATCTGCTCGAAGCCGAGGAACTTGATGATGCCGGCGTTGACCGAGGGGTGGAAGCGCAGGCCGCCCTTGTAGGGGCCCAGCGCGGAGTTGAACTCGATGCGGAAGCCGCGGTTGACGTGGACCTGGCCGGCGTCGTCGACCCACGGGACCCGGAACATGATCTGGCGCTCGGGCTCGACGATACGCTCCAGGAGGGCGCCCTCGGCGTAGTGGGGGTGCTTGGCGATGACGGGATCGAGGGACTCGAGCACCTCGTGGACGGCCTGATGGAACTCGACCTCTCCACGGTTGCGAGCCACAACCTGCTCATAGACCTTTTCGACAACGTCCTGCATGGGGGACTCCTTCGCCTAGCGGAATAAGCTCAGCACCTGGCTGGTCGCCGCGGCGCCGCGAGAAGACTTCCACCGAGACGTTCACTGAGACGAAACATCTCGCGATCCGGAGGAAACATAGCCGTCGCAAAGGCCGCATTCCGGACGTTCGCGCAACACAGATCACATTCCTGGAGGATCTGGAGGCATGAATAGTGAACAGCTTCCAGACGGTTCAGGCGAGACGGCCCGCTACACCCACGGTCACAGTGCGGCGGTGCTCAGCGCGCACTCGCGGCGCGGCGCGGCGGACTCGGCCGCCTACCTGCTTGCCCACCTGCGTGCGGGAATGGACCTGCTCGACGTCGGCTGCGGACCGGCGTCCATCACCGCGGATCTCGCTGAGCGCGTCGCCCCGGGGCGGGTCGTGGGCCTCGATGCCGCGGCCGGCGCCCTGGAGGCGGCTCGGGCGACGCTTCGCGAACGGGGTCTGTCCGAGCAGGTGGAGCTGACCTGCGGGGACATCATGGCCCTGCCCTTCGAGGACGCCTCCTTCGACGTCGTCCACGCCCACCAGGTCCTTCAGCACCTCGCGGACCCGGTGGGTGCCCTGGCCGAGATGCGCCGCGTCACCCGCCCCGGCGGGATCGTGGCCGTGCGCGACGCCGTCTACTCCGCCATGACCTGGTTCCCCGAGCCCGCGGGCATGGAGCAGTGGCGCTCGGTCTACATGGCCACCGCCCGCGCCAACGGCGGCGAGCCCGACGCCGGCAGCCGGCTGCTGTCCTGGGCCCGGGAGGCGGGTTTCGTCGACGTGACCGCCTCGGCCTCCACCTGGTGCTACGCCACGCCCACCGACCGGGCCTGGCAGTCGCAGACCTGGGCGCAGCGGTGCCTGACCTCCTTCGGACCCCAGGCCGTCGAGCTGGGGCTGGCGGACGGGTCCGACCTGGAGACGATGGCCCAGGCGTGGCGGCAGTGGGGCGCCAGCGAGGACGCCTGGTTCGTCGTCGTGCACGGTGAGGTCCTGGCCCGCGTCTGAGTGCGGGTGCACGGGATCGACCGGCACCGGGCGGGAGTCAGGCGCCCAGTGCCCAGATCGAGGCCGCGTCCGGAGCGGTGAAGCGGAAGCCGGAGGCGAGCAGCGCCTGGGGGACCGCTCGCTGGGAGGCGCCGAGCAGCTCGGCGAGCATCCCGCCGATGCTTCCGGTACCGCCGGCCGCCCCGGCCCTGCCCGCTCGGTCCAGCAGGATCTGGGGCACGACTGCTATCGAGGGCGGGCCGCCGGCGTGGGACAGCAGCCGGTGGAGGTCGCGGTTGCGCGCCGGCTCGGGAGCGGTCAGGTTGACCGGCCCGTGGACGTCGTCGTGCTCGATGGCCCACAGGAGCCCGGCCGCGGCATCCTCCAGGGCGATCCACGGCTGCCACTGGTCACCGCGGCCCAGCCGAGCCCCCGCCCCGACCCGGTAGGCGGCGCCGAGGATCCTCCCCAGCCCGCCCGAGGAGCTGACCACCAGGCCCGTGCGGGACTGGACCGTGCGCAGCCCGGCTCTTGCCGCCGGGCCCGCAACGGACTCCCAGCGTCGGCACAGCTCGGACAGGAATCCCTGGCCTGGGCCGCTGGCCTCGGTGAGGATCTCGTCGCCCCGGTCCCCGTAGAAGCCGGTGGCCGATCCGCTCAGCAGGACCTCGGGTCGCCCGGCCGGGGGCAGGGCCGCGGCGACCCGGGCGATGAGGGCGGTGGTGGACAGGCGTGAGGCCGCCAGCTCGCGACGGCGCGCCGGTGTCCAGGGGCGTGGCGCGATCGGGGCGCCCGACAGGCAGACCACGGCCCTGGCGCCCTCCAGGGCGCTGGGCGGCAGGAGGCGCTCGGCGGGTGCCCACCAGGCGTGCTCCCTGCCAGTGACGTCGACCTCGATGCCCTCCCGTGGCTCCTGGCCCGCTGCGCTGCGGTGGAGGATTCGGATCCTCCAGCCGCTGTCCTGGGCCAGGTCCGCCAGGCGGGATCCGATGAGGCCCGCTCCGGCCACGACGAGCAGCCCCGGGTCGCCGCGCCGGCTGGATTGCCTTGAGGGGATGGCGTGAGTACTCATGAACTCACCCTAGGCGCTCGGCCGCCCCGTGGGCCCCGGTCCCGGCCGCGCCCCTACCGACGGGCGCGAGGGGAGGCGGGTTTCCCCTCTGTTCTGGCCAGGAGTGAGCCGGATCGGTTCACAGGATGTACAGGATGCACACAACGGGCACCAACTCCTTTAGGCTCTTCCCAATGCCCGAACACACTCCCGCTTCCCGCTCCTCCGTGATGGATCTGATGGCTTTGCGCTCTGTCACGGAGCTTCCCGTCACTCGGCGCCATGTCCTGGACCCCGAGGTTCTGCGGACGGTGGCGGCCGTGGACCGGGTCGGCGACCTGACGCGCTTCAACGTCGCCGAGGTGCCTGAACTGGCTCAGCTCTCCGCCCCCGAGGAGCTTCTGGCGCCCGACGAGCGCGGTTGGGCGCTGGGGCACGCGCTGTCCCTGGCCGTGGAGCACGGGCAGCGCCTGTGGCTGAGTGAGGTTCCCTCGAAGCGACTGGGGCTGCTGCGGAGCGTCTTGGGCGAGCACCTCGTGCACATTGCGTCCCTGGAGGCGCCCGACGGCGTCGAGGCCCCTCGGAGCGACGGGTCCGGTCAGGGCGAGGGCGGCGTCGTCGTCGCCGTGAGCCCGCGCCGGCTCCTGGACGAGTGGGCCACCGGGACGCCTGAGCAGATCCGCTACCTGCGCACTGTGCTGGAGGGGACGGACCCGCTGCGCGTGTCCCGGCACACCCTGGCCGCCCTGCAGGAGGCGAAGGTGGACCTGGTGCCGCGTGCCGGCATCGTCCGCCTGCTGCACAACCCCCGCTTCCTGGCCTACGCGACGGTGTTCATCTACTCCTCGCTGCGGGCGCTCCCGGCCGTCTACGCCCCCGGCTTCCGCGGCAACCCCTGGGTGCTGTGGGCCATCGACATCATCACCGCAGTGCCCTACACCTGGGGGATCATCGCCATGGTGGCGGGCAAGCGACGCCGCATCCGCTTCGCCGGGTTCCTCGTCACCCTCATCACCTTCGTGGCGCCCTACGTGTACTTCTTCCTGGCGGGCGACGACGGGCACGGCAACCAGTACCCCGGCTGGGTCATCATGGTGGTCATCGGCCTGGTGCTGGCCACCTTCCTGCTGGAGGGCGGCCGTTGGCTGCGTGATGTGGTGGTCGCCCGGGGGCTGCGCGCCCCGGGCGACGGCTAGTCTGGCCTACGCCGCTGCCGCAGTGGATTCCTCCCCGCGGATCGAGCGCAGCACTCCGGCGAGCAGGAACCACCCGCCCGAGACGATGAGGACGGCGACCGCGCTGAGCGGCCGGTGGGGGTAGATCGCCACCAGCCAGCAGGTGGCCAGGAACCATACGGCCACCGCACCGATGTTGAGGGCGCGGAAGCGCTTGACGCGGGCCGGGTGCGCGTAGTGCGTGGGCACCAGGGTCAGCACCACGAAGATGAGGGTGACGATGATGTTGAAGACCCCCGGGGTCTGGAGCACGTAGAACATGAGGGCCACGATGTTCCAGGCGGCCGGGAAGCCCACGAAGTAGTAGTCGGTGGACTTCCACTGCTTGTTGGCGTAGCAGAACATCGACGAGCTCAGGACAAGGGCCATGAGCAGTCCCGCCAGCGGCCTGGGGCCCATTGGCAGGGCCACGTACATGAAGACCGCCGGGATGAAGGTCCAGGTGAGGTAGTCGACGACGATGTCGACAATGCCGCCGTCGAACCAGGGGATGATCTCGGAGACCCGGGCGCGCCGGGCCAGGGTGCCGTCAACGCCGTCGACGACGAGGGCGACGAGCAGCCAGACCCACATCCATGTGAACTCCCGGCGGGGGTGGATGGTGGCGAGCATGGCCAGGCTGGCCCACACCAGTCCCGACATGGTCAAGATGTGCACTGCCCAGGCGGCGACACGGGCCCGTGCCGGGTACTGCGCCGTCGACACAGACGTCCCCTCTCGGTGGATAACACTGACGGCGGGAAGTCTATGCGGTTCACAGCCCCGGCACCTATCCCCCGGCGCTGCTCCTGAGCGATCCCCGTCTCCCTCTCACCGCCCGAGAACCGAGTGCGCCCCCGTACCTGCCGGTCGGGGGCGCACTCGAGCTGCCGGGCGCCGGAGAGGCGCTCGGGAGATGACTCACATGCTCACGTTGCGGAAGTCGAAGGGGTAGATCCCCATGGGGTTCCAGTGGGCGATGAGGCGCGCGCCGCAGGCCCGATCGTGGGCCCACAGCTCGCTGCTGATGACGACGCCGCCGCCCTCCAGCTCGCTGAGGTCGAGGCGGTGGTGGCCGTCGACGTAGTCGTCGGCCAGCTCCAGGGGGTAGAGGGTCAGGTCCGACGCGGGGCTCGACAGGTCAGCCAGCTGCTCATCGAGGCCGGCCAGGTCGTTGCCGGCCATGCCGTAGCGGCTCGCCAGCTCGTTGACGTCACGGCGCGCGATGGCGGCGACGAACTCCTGGACCTCGGTGTAGATCCGCTGGCGCAGGTCCGCACTCCCCCAGGGCGCCGGGGCCGGCTCACTCGGCTCGGCCGCCTCAGTGGGCTCTGCAGGCTCAGCGGGCTCGGAGGGGTCAGTCGGCTCGGTCAGCTCCTCCTCGGCGCTCGGCCGGTCCTCGGCGGCAGCCTCGGCCTGGGCAGTCTGAGCGGCCTCAGTGTCCGCAGGCTCGAGCGGCCTGTCCGGGTTCTCCTGGCCCTGCGGGCGCTCGGCGGGGGCCTGCTCGGCCGGGGCCTCCGGCACCGCCTGGTCCTCGGGCTCGCTCTCAGGCGTTGAGGCGGTCGGCGCGGAGGTGGCCTCAGCGCCGGAGGGCACCGGCACCTCGGGGGCCGCCGCATCGGCGACGTCGGTGACGTCCACCGGGCCGGCGGCGCGCGCCGTCTCAGCGGTGTCCGCAACGGGCGGCACCGTCGTCTCGACAGGGGCTGCGACCTCGGGGGCCGGCTTTGGCGCCGGCCCACCGGCCTCCTCGGAGAGGTCAAGGGTGACCTCATCCCCCTCGCGGCCGGTGGTGTCGGCCGGGGTCAGGGAGAGCTCGAGCTGGTCGGGGGCGACGGTCTCACCGGTGGGCGCGGCCACGGTCTCGCCACCGGCATGCTCGACGGCGGGGATCGCCACCGGCTCATAGTCGGACTCGGCCGTCCCGGAGGACTGGGCCACCTCGGTCGGCAGAGCCAGCTCTGACTCAGCGGGCACGGCCGCTGCGCCGTCCTCGACGACGCGCTCCGGGGCGGCGTCGGCCGGGGTCTGAGCAGTGCCGGCGGCGTGCCGGGCCCGGCGCGCGTTGTCGGCGGGCTCCGTGGCGGGAGCCGGGACGACGAGCGCGTCGGCACCGGCCTCGGCGTCGGCCTCCTGAATGGCCTCCGGGGTGCTCAGCAGAGGCTGTGCCTCGGACTGCTGCTGCTCCTCCGCGGGAGCGGTCAGGGTCTGCGGCATCTCAACCATCGCAGGCGGCGTCACAGCCGGGGCGCTCACCTCACCGTCCACGAGGCCCTGATCCATGGGGAAGGGCTGGACGAGGAGGGTCTCCCCCGTCGGCGCAGCGACCGGTTCGGTCTCAGCCGGCGCGACCGGCTGCCCGAGGGCCTCAGGGGTCTCAGCGGCCTCGGCCGGCGTGTGGGCGGTCACCGCCGCGTGCCGGGCCTGGTGAGCTGCGGCCGGATCCGCCGCCTCCGGGGCGGGGACCGGTGCGGAGATCTCGGAGCCCTCGGCCTCAGTGGAGCCGGGCTCCTCGACCTGCGGGGCCTGCGCCTCGGCGGGGGCCTCCTCGATGAGGGGATCACCAGCGGGGGACGGCGGCTCCGGGGCCTGGGCGGGGGCGTCCTCAGGGGACTGGGAAGCGGCGGGTTGCTCGACGTCGGCACCGGACTGGGCCGGGGCCGGCTCGGTCTCCTGCTGCGTGGGTGGAGCGAAGACGGAGGGGGCGTCGGCGGGCTCGCCGAGCGAGTCGCCTTCCGGCACCTCCGGCACCTCGGAGGGCTCGGTGGCCTCGGGAGCCGGAGACTCCTCGGGAACCTGGGGCTCCTCAACCGGCTCGGGCGCCGTCGGGTCCTCGTCAGCGGCCTCGGCCGGGGACGGCTCCGCGACGACCTCGGGCAGCGGGTCGGAGTTGAGGTACTGGCGCCGTTCCACACCCACGCGGGTGAGCTGGCCGGCGAGGATCTCGGGGCGGCCGAGGTAGTCCCAGACCTCCCCGGGGCCCGAACGCAGGCTCAGGGAGGGGGCGTCGAGGATGGCGACCCCGCCGTCGGGCAGGAAGCACAGGAACAGCCCGGTCATCTCGCCGGTGGTGGCGTCCCACAGGCGCACGGTGCCGTCCTCGGAGCCGGTGAGGATCCGGGTGCCGTCGGGGCTCCACTGCGCGTCGGTGACGCCGAAACGGTGGCCGGCCAGGGACAGGACGACCTTGCCGGAGACCTCGTCCCACACGCGCACGACGCCGTCGTCGAAGCCGGCCAGCACCTTGGTGCCGTCGGGGCTCCAGGCATAGGAGCGGACCATGGCGGCGTCGTCGCGCAGCGTCACGAGCTCGCCGGAGGTGATGACGTCCCAGACGTGGGCGGCGCCGTCGGCGCTGCCGGTGACGACGCGCGGGCCCCCTTGAGTCCACACGACGTCGCGCACCCAGTTGCCGGTGTAGGTGTGGATGACCTCGCCGGTGGCGGCGTCCCAGATGCGGGCCGTCCCGTCCTGGGAGCCGGTCAGGGCGCGCTGGCCGTTGGGGCTCCAGGCGACCGAGGTAATCATGTCGCTGTGGCCCTCGAGGGTCAGGAGGCGCTCGCCGCGGGCGGCGTCCCAGATCGCGGCGCGGTCGTCTCCCAGTCCGGTGAGGATGCGCTCGCTGTCCGGGCTCCAGGCGATGTCGTTGACGTCGTCCTCCCCGGCGGTCAGGGCCTGGACGACGTCGCCGGTGGAGGCATCCAGGATGAGGACGCGGGGCGAGAGGTAGGAGGAGGTGGCCAGGCGGGTGCCGTCCGGGCTCCAGACGACCTCGCTCAGCTCCCGGGCGCCGTTGTCGACCGTGAGGCGTGGCTGGCCAGTGGCGGCGTCCCAGACGCGGTTGCCGCCAATCTTGGCGCCGATGCTGAGCCTGGTGCCGTCGGGGCTCCAGGAGACGGTCTCCACGGAGTTACCGGCCCCCAGGACGAGCTGGGTCTGGCCAGTGGCGGCGTCCCAGACGCGCACGGTGTCATCGTGCGAGCCGGTGGCCACGCGACTCGAGTCCGGGCTCCAGGCCAGGGCGCAGGCCCACTGGTTGTGGCCGCGCAGGCTGAGCAGCTCCTCGCCGGTGGCGGCGTCCCAGATGTGGGCGGTGGTACCGGAGATGTCGTCAGTGATGATGCGGCTGCCGTCGGGGCTCCAGGAGACGACGCTGACCCAGCGGCGCTCGCGGCCGTGGAGGCTGAGGACCTCCTCGCCGGTGGCGGCGTCCCAGACCCGGGGCTCGGCCGAGTCGAAGGCGGTGATGATGCGACGCGAGTCCGGGCTCCATGACAGGCCGGTCATCGGCTCGATCGGGCCGACGTGGGTCGGCCTGCCGTCGGGGCCCATGGTGGCACCGCGCCCCACGAAGGCCATGGGGCCCACGCGCAGCAGCTCGGTGCCGGTGGTGACATCCCAGACCCGGGCGGTGCCGTCGTCGGAGGCGGTGGCCACGCGGGTCCCGTCCGGGCTCCACGACACCGCAGTGAGGTGCTCGGTGTGCCCCGACAGGGTGCGCACCACCTGACCGCTGGAGGCGTCCCAGATGCGGGCCGAGGCGTCGTCGAAGCTGGTGAGGATGCGGGTGGAGTCGGGGCTCCAGGCCACCGCCCCGCCCACGCCGGAGCCGCCGACCCCCAGGGTCAGCAGGTCGGCGCCGGTGGTCGCGTCCCAGACGCGCACGCTGTGGTCCTCCGCCGCAGTGAGGAGCCGCGTGCCATCGGGGCTCCAGGCCACCGCGCTGATGGACAGGCTGGGGCCGGCCAGCGCGAACAGCTCGGTACCGCGGTTCGCGTCCCAGACGCGGGCCGTGCCGTCGTGCGATCCGGACAGGAGCCGCGTGCCATCCGGGCTCCAGGCCACACCCCACAGCGCGTCGAAGTGGCCGGCATACAGTGACACCTCACGAGGGTCGATCGTCGTCGAGGTCTCTGAAGGCACAGTCATGGTTGAAGTCTAGAGATCTCTGCGAGGTATCTGCGGCATCTTGAGCCGATTGCGAGCAGTTACCTGAGTGATATCTGGCAAATCCGGGGCTGAGAGGGCGCCACGCCGGGTGCACGACACGCTGAGACGCCGCCTTCCGCACCACCGCGCCCCGTTCGGGCGGGCGCGGGAGGGCATTGCACCATCGGTCGCGACCGCCTCGCCCGCCGCTTCGATATCTTCCTGAGACTCCCGGGGATTTGTCGGGCATTGTCTCCGAGGCGGCCTCGATGTCGATTCAGGTACTGCGTGAGCCGACACCGCCGTCTCACCGCCGCGTCGTTGTTTCCCCACCGCCTCCTGCCCCACCATCAACATTGACGGGGACATTCCACGCGGCCGGGTGCGCGCCCTTCCGGCCGGGGGCATCCTGCGCGTCCGGGGACAGGATTCCCGTCCCCGACGGCGTCGAACGTCCCCCGCCGTACAGAAGTGTCCCCGGCCGCGAGGAAAAGTCCCCGACGGCGGGCTCACGCAGCGGAGGTGAGGCGCGCAGGCGGCACTCAGTCGCCGGCGCCGTGGAAGACGGCCTCGAGGTTGTTGCCGTCGGGGTCGAGCACGAAGGCCCCGTAGTAGCCGGGGTGGTAGTGCGGGCGCTCGCCGGGACCTCCATTGTCGGTGCCGCCCGCCGCGAGGGCCGCCTCGTGGAAGGCGTCCACCTGCGCCGTCGACGACGCCGTGACGGCGATGTGGCACGGAGTCGGGTTCTCCGCCGGGGCCAGCCACAGGTCCGCGTGGACCGGGGCGTCCTCCGGCGCACCGGGCGTCGGCCCACCCAGTCCGGTGACGGGCCCGAACTCCATGACGACGCGGTAGCCCAGCGGCGCGAGCGCCGCCTCGTAGAAGGCCTTCGAGGCCGCCGGATCACTGACACTCACAGAGGCATGATCGATCATGCCTCCAGGCTACCCACTGGTTGATACAAGGCGGGCGCATTGACAGGCTCCAGCCATGACATCTTCCGCAGTCCCCTCCTCACGCCCCACACGATCAGCCGACATCGAGTCCATCATCACCATCATCGCTTGGGGCGCCCAGGTGGTGAGCGTCATCGTGTCCAACCACGTCCTCGACGCCTCCACGCTCGTGCCGCCGAGTTTCACGGACAGCTCGTCACCCGACGCTGGCCTCAACCTCGTGAGTCTCGTGCGGACGATGAACAGCGTCATCCTGATTCTGGCCGTCATTGGTTTCATCACCGCGTTCTATGTCGTCGCGGCCGACAACAAGATGGGCGGGGCAGTCCTCAGCGTGGCACTGGCCGGCATCTGTCTGTCCGTCTCACTGACCATCGGTTGCCTCGTCACGGCAGAGACGTCCAACCCGAGCGCCTGGATCTACCTCGTGAACGTCCTACCGGCAGTGGTGCTGCTTGTTTCCGCAGCAACACTCCACCACCACACATCGACACCTGAGATGGCGCAGTAAGGCAGTCAGGAGGCAGGTCGCCGGCTCACCGGGGCTGACCGACGGGGACACTCCACGCGGCCGGGTGCGTGTCGCCCCGGCCGGGGCCATCCTGCGCGTTCGGGGACAGGATTCCCGTCCCCGACGGCGTCGAAGGTCCCCCGCCGCACAGGAATGTCCCCGGCCGCGAGGGGAAGTCCCCGTCGGCGAACGCGACTCAGAACAGCGCCGGCAGGACGCCCTCGACGTCGGCCCCGAGCTCGGCCAGGTCCAGAACGAGGGGACGCCCGGCACCGCCGTCGGAGAGCAGGTCACTGCCGGCCACAACGAGCAGGTCACCGCCGGTGGTCCCCAAACGCGCCACGGCGACGTCCTCGGCCTCGGCGGCCGCGGTGACGGCGGGCACGAGCTCCTCGCGCACGGCAACGATCGCGCGGGCCCCGGACTCGGAGAACAGGGCGGTGAAGTCGTCCACGCCCTCCTCCTGGATGGCGGTCAGGTCCACGCTGGCGCCGACGCCGCAGCGCAGGCAGGAGTCCACGAGGGTCTGGATGAGGCCGCCGGTCGAGCAGTCGTGGGCGGCACGCACCAGCGGCTCGCCGCCGGGGCCCTCCGCCTCGCTCAGGGCCAGCAGCACCCGCCCGAGCGCCATCTCCGCCTCGAGGTCGACGCGCGGGGGCAGCCCGCCGAGGTGATCGTGGACCACGCGGGACCAGGCCGAGCCGTCGAGCTCGTCGGCGGTGGTGCCCAGGGCCATGATGGCCAGGCCCTCCTCGTGCCAGCCCGAGGGGTTGGCACGGCGCACATCGTCCATGACGCCCAGGACGCCGACGACGGGCGTGGGGTTGATCGAGGAGTCGATCTGTCCCTTGACCTTGCCGTGGGAGTTGTAGAGGGAGACGTTGCCGCCGGTGACCGGCACCCCCATGACGGCGCAGGCGTCGGCCAGGCCGGTGATGGCCTCGACAAGCTGCCACATGGCGTCGGGGTCCTCCGGCGAGCCGAAGTTGAGGCAGTCGGTGACGGCCAGGGGCCGGGCGCCCACGGTGCACACGTTGCGGTAGGACTCGGCCAGGGCCTGGGCGGCGCCGGTGGCGGGGTCGAGCTTGGTGAAGCGGCCGTTGGCATCGGTGGAGATGGCCACGCCGCGGCCGGTGGCCTCATCGACGCGGATGACGCCGGCGTCGTCGGGCTGACACAGGGCGGTGTCGCCACGCACGAAGCGGTCGTACTGGTTGGTGACCCAGGCGGTGGAAGCCTGGTTGGGACTGGTGACGACGGCGCGCACCTGCTCGGCGAGCTCGGTGGCGGACTCGGGGCGGGCCAGGCGCTCGGTGGTGTCGGCATTGAGCGCGTCCTGCCAGGCTGGGCGGGCGTAGGGGCGCTCGTAGGTGGGACCCTCGTGGGCCACGGTGCGCGGGTCGACGTCGACGATCCGCTCCCCGAAGTGGTCGATGGTCAGGCGGCCCGAGCCGTTGACCTCCCCGATGACGGCGGCCTCGACGTCCCACTTGTCGATGACGGCCATGAACTCCTCGAGCTTGTCGGGCGCGACGACGGCCATCATGCGCTCCTGGGACTCGCTCATGAGGATCTCCCCGGCGGTCAGGGTGGGGTCGCGCAGCAGCACCTTCTCCAGGTCCACGTGCATGCCGCCGTCGCCGTTGGAGGCCAGCTCGGAGGTGGCGCAGGAGATGCCGGCGGCGCCCAGGTCCTGGATGCCGAGCACGAGCCCAGCGCCGAACAGGTCCAGGCAGCACTCGATGAGGACCTTCTCCATGAAGGGGTCGCCCACCTGGACGCTGGGGCGCTTGGCGGGCATGCCGTCCTCGAAGGACTCCGAGGCCAGGATGGAGGCCCCGCCGATGCCGTCCCCGCCGGTGCGGGCCCCGAAGAGCACCACCTTGTTGCCGGCGCCGGTGGCGTTGGCCAGGTGGATGTCCTCGTGGCGCAGCACGCCCACGCACAGGGCGTTGACCAGCGGGTTCTCCTGGTAGGAGGAGTCGAACTCGGTCTCGCCGCCGATGTTGGGCAGGCCCAGGGAGTTGCCGTAGGTGCCCACGCCGGCCACGACGCCGTGGACGACGCGCGCGGTGTCGGGGTGGTCGACGGCGCCGAAGCGCAGCTGGTCCATGACGGCCACGGGCCGCGCGCCCATCGAGATGATGTCGCGCACGATGCCGCCCACACCGGTGGCGGCGCCCTGGTAGGGCTCGACGTAGCTGGGGTGGTTGTGGGACTCGACCTTGTAGGTCACGGCCCAGCCGTCACCGATGTCGACGACGCCGGCGTTCTCCCCCATCCCGACCAGGAGGTGCTCGCGCATCTCGGGGGTGGTCTTGGCGCCGAACTGGCGCAGGTGGATCTTGGAAGACTTATAGGAGCAGTGCTCGGACCACATGACCGAGTACATGGCCAGCTCGGCGTTGGTGGGGCGGCGCCCCAGCAGCTCGCGGATGGACTCGTACTCGTCGGCCTTGAGGCCCAGCTCCTTCCAGGGCATCTCGCGTTCGGGCGTCGCGGCGGCGTCGGCGACGGTGTCGGGGTGGGCGGCTGGGATCACGGGCTCGGACGCCATGGGGGCTCCTGGTTGACGAGGGAGTGCGGCCGGACCAAGCCTACCCACGCCCCACGGCACCTCACACCACGACCCTCGCGGGACCGCGCCCCGCGCACTCCGCACACTCCACGCGAGCCCGATCGGCGCTCTGCGGAATCCAGCCAGAAGAATGCCGAAACAGCAACAAGACGCCACGCCCAAGCCCAAAGTGCTGCGCCTCACAAGATTTCGGGGGAAGATCATGGCATGAGAGACATCGACGTCGCCCCGCTGCCCCTGTCGCATTTGGAGAGCCACCTGGACGAGGTGGCCATCAAACGACTGCACACCAGCCTGACCGGGGCCGAGGCCCTGCTGGAGGGGCGCACCGTGTGGACGGTCACGCCGTCGGCAGCCGCCGGCTCGGGACCGGCGGAGACGGTTGCCCCCCTCGTGGGCTACTCCCTGGGCGCCGGCCTCAATGTGCGCTGGCTGACCCTGGACGCCCCCGAGGAGTTCACCCAGATCGCGGCCCGCCTGCACGCCGGCATCCACGGAGACCACGGCGACGGCGGCAAGCTCGGGGACAAGCAGCGCGACATCTACGAGCACGTCCTGGCCTCCAACGCGGAGAACATCGTTGAGGAGGTCCGCCCCGACGACGTCGTCATCCTGCATGACCCGCCCACCGCGGGCCTGGCCAAGGCCCTCAAGGCGGCGGGCGCCACAGTCATCTGGCGCTGCCACGCCGGGGCCGAGGGCGCGGGCGAGGCCGCCGACTACGCCTGGGCCTTCCTGGACCGCTACCTGGAAGACGTGGACCTCGTCATCGTCTCCCGCCCCGAGTACCGCCCGCCCTACATCGAGGCCGAGCGCTGCGCGGTCCTGGCTCCCTCCATCGACGCCGACTCCCCCAAGAACCGGGTCCTGGACCTGGACGAGGCCTGGTCGGTGGCGCGCCTGTCCGGGATTTTCGCCGGCGAGCCGCCCTTCGAGGCCGTGCCCTTCATGCGCCACGACGGGCGCGCCGACGCCTTCCGCGGCCTGGCCGATGACCCGGTGCTGGCCGGTGGACCGGTGCCGCTGGGTGCCCGGGTCGTCACTCAGGTCAACCGCTGGGACCGCCTCAAGGGCGGCCTGGAGCTGGTGGAGGCCTTCGCCGAGAACATCACCGTGCTGCCCGAGGACGCCCACCTGCTGCTGGTCGGCCCGACCCCTGACGGGCCCGAGTCGCAGGCCACCCTCACCCAGATCGTGGAGCGCTGCTCGGTGCTGCCGGAATCGGTCGCCTCGCGGATCCACGTGGCCGCGGTGAGCATGGAGGACCGGGAGGTCAACGCCACCGTCGTCAACGCCGTCCAGCGAGTCAGCTCGGTGGTCACCCAGCGCTCCCTCATCGAGGCCTTCGGACTGACCGTGGCCGAGGCGATGTGGAAGAAGGCCCCGGTGGTCGCCTCCGCGGTGGGCGGCATCCGCGATCAGATCGACGACGGCGTCGACGGCGTCCTGGTCGACCCGGCCGATGGTCTCGCCTGGGCGGAAGCCGTGCGCGACCTGCTGCTCTTCCCCGAACGGGCCCAGGAGATGGGGCTGGTCGCCCACGAGTCCGTGCGCCGGGAGTTCCTGTCCAACCGGCACCTGCAGGACCTCCTGCAGATCGTGGCCGACCTGGTGGGCTGACGATCCGACAACGAGACACTCGGCGGTCGGCCGCCCCGAGGGGGCGGCCGACCGCCGTCGTCTGAGGCGCCCCAGAAGAACCGACCAGCGGCCGCGGCGACCCACACCGACACACAAGCACTCATAAGTACAAATATTCATTTGTGTTAGGGTGGGGACGTCAACCGAGGAGGAGCGCGTGGGAGCACCAGAGGCGATCGACGTCGACATGACGCTACGGGCGCTGGCTGACGGCAACCGTCGGGCGATCCTGCGCGTCATCCGTTCAGGGCCGCAGCCCGTGGGCGCCGTCGCACAGGCAGTTGGACTGTCACAGCAGACTGCCTCGCACCATCTCCGGACTCTTCAGAAAGCGGGACTGGCGACCGTCACCACCGATCACACGCGCCGCCTGTACGCACTCAACACGGACGGGCTTGCGGCCGTGCGCTCCTACCTCGACGACTTCTGGCCCGAGAGGCTGACGGCCCTCAAGTCCGCCGTCGAGCAGCGAGAGGAGAAACAGCATGGCTGAGTTTCAGGACTCCATCGAGATCGAGGCACCCCCGCAGGCGGTCTTCAAGTACCTCACCACGAACGAGGGCATGACGGCGTGGATGGGGCAGTACGCCGATCTCGATCCGACTCCGGGTGGACAGTTCGCGGTCGATATCGCCGGCTCCCCTGTGCGGGGTGAGTACCTCGTGGTCGAGCCCTTCCAGCGTGTAGTGGTCTCGTGGGGATTCGCAGGCAGTGAGGAGCTGCCCGCCGGAACCTCCAGGGTCGAGTTCATCCTGACGCCGATCACTGGCGGCACGCGCGTGGACCTGCACCATCTCGACCTGCCGGAGCCCGCGGTCCCCGGGCACACGCACGGCTGGGCCCACTTCATGCCCCGCCTCAAGGTTGCCGGTGCTGGTGGGGACGCCGGCCCGGACCACTGGCAGCCCTTGACCGACTGACCGCCAACGGGAGACGAAGCGATGGCATCCATGACACCCGAGCAGCACCACCTCGTTGAGCGCGTCCGCGCGCTGGTCGATGACGAACCGGATGTGCGCGAGGTCTCCATGTTCGGAGGCCGAGCGATCATGGTCAACGACAAGATGATCGTCAGCGCCGGAAGGAGCGGTGACCTGCTGGTGCGTGTCGCCGCGGACCGGCACGAAACTCTCCTGAGAGAGCCGGGGGCCGAGCAGGCCCAGATGGGGGCCGGGCGAGTCATGGAACCCGGTTGGGTCACCGTCACTCCCGAGGCCATCACCGACGACGACCGCCTCGCCTTCTGGGTTGACATCGCCATGCGCCACAACCGCGTCGTCACCGGCGGGTAATCGGCAGGCAAGAGATCACGAGGGGCTTGCCAGGACTGACGGCAGTTCTTCTCGAGGCCGGTCCCGACGAGAACGCCTCACCCCACGATCGCTGATCGGGGGAGCGGACGGCAGTCGCGTGCTGGAGGGGCAGCTCAAGGGACTTCATCACATCGCGGGCCGAGTTATCCACAGGCCGTGTCCACAGGCTTGTGTATGGCTGTGGGGGTTTGTGGGATGTCGCCATTCCACCTGTGCACAACACCCGCTCAGCACCAGCGCCCCGGGCGAGCACCCCTGCCGGCGACTCTCCACACAGGCCGCCACACACCTTGACACGGCATCCCTGGACACCGAGTTTTGGCTGAAAATCCGGGACAATCATCCAATCAGTCGCGCTCGCCCTCTCGGTTATCCCAAGGCGGAGCCCCGACAGCTGCCACAGCACATTCCTCATCGCCATGCAACTTGAGCGCGGTCACGACCAGGTCAGCCGAGCGAGTGGCCACCCCGTCTTCTCCACAGTTCTGCACAGGCTCGAGGCGGATCTGTGGATAACGTGACGGGAAATGATTCGGCACCCACCCCTGCCGGTTGTCAGGGGTGGGTGCCGAATACGGGGTCGTCAGACGGCCAGCAGCGAGTCGATGGCGGAGCGGAAGACTCCCAGGCCGTCGGTCCCGGTGCGCGGACCGGCCTGCGAGCCGGGTCCGAAACCTGGCTCCACGGCGTGCTCGGGGTGGGGCATGAGTCCGACGACGTTGCCGCGCTCGTTGCGCACGCCGGCGATGTCGCGTGCTGAGCCGTTGGGGTTGCCCACGTAGCGGAAGACGACGAGCCCTTCCCCCTCGAGGCGGTCGAGCTCCTCGGGGGAGGCGATGAAGTTGCCCTCGCCGTTCTTCATGGGAACGACGATCTCCTCCCCGTCCGCGTACCGGTTGGTCCAGGCGGTCTGCGTGTTCTCCACGCGCAGGCGCTGCTCGACGCAGATGAAGCGCTGGTTCGCGTTGCGCAGGAGGGCGCCGGGCAGGAGGTGGGCCTCGGCGAGGATCTGGAAGCCGTTGCAGATGCCGAGCACCGGCATGCCGCGCTCGGCGGCGGCCACGACCTCCTCCATGACGGGGGCGAAGCGGGCGATGGCGCCGCAGCGCAGGTAGTCGCCGTAGGAGAAGCCTCCGGGCACGACGACGGCGTCGACCCTGCGCAGGTCGGCGTCCTTGTGCCACAGGCTCACTGGTTCGGCCCCGGCCAGGCGCACGGCGCGGGCGGCATCGACGTCGTCGAGCGTCCCGGGGAAGGTGATGACGCCGATACGGGCGGCGGGGGAGCTGCTGAGCGACTCACTCACGGCTCAGGCCTCCTCGTCGGCGGCGACGGAGACGACGTCCTCGATGATCGGGTTGGACAGGAGGGTGTCGGCGGCCTCGCGGGCGGCGGCCAGATGCTCCTCGGTGACGGGGCCGTCCACGGTCAGCTCGAAGCGGCGGCCCTGCCGCACCCCGGTGAACTGCTCGAATCCGAGGCGGGGAAGGCTTCCGACGACAGCCTTGCCCTGGGGGTCAAGAATCTCGGGCTTGGGCATGACCTCGACGACGATGCGTCCCATGGGTGCTCCTCGGATCAGGCGGGATGAGTGCGCAGCCCAAGACTACCCGCAAGCAGCCCAGGACACTGCCTGCCGTCTCGACGTGGCTCAGACCTGGCCGAGCCACTCGCCGGCCAGCCGAATCGCCACGACTCCGCCCAGGGTGAGGGCGGCAGTGGCGATGAGCCAGCTGGGGCCCAGGATGAGGGCGACGACGGCGCAGACCACGGCGCTGGCGAGCATGAACCCGCCCACGGCGCCGGCAACACCGGCGGGGGCGTGAAGGGACTGGTCGACGGTGGAGGTGCCCATGACCGGTGTGGGACCGGAGTCCACGGTGGGGGCCGTCTCGTCGCCGCGCCCGGAGGTGCCCGGAAGGAGCGGTCCGCGAGCGCGGGCCACCAGCCGGGCGGGGTCGTGGACCTTGACGGACCCGGTGGTCAGGCCGGCGGCGGCGTCGAGCACACCGGGCTTCCAGCGCTCGGCCTCACGGCGCACAGGCGTGCCTCCGGCCCAGGCCAGGTACCCGGCGGCGGCCACCAGCCCGGCACCGCCGAGGACTGCGACGAGCCACGGCGGGATCCAGGGGTGTCCGGCCTCGGCGTTACGGGCCAGGTTCATGGCCGAGGCGGTGGCCAGGATCAGGCCGAGCAGGGCGAAGGCCACGCCGGCCAGGCGCTGGCGGCGCACGGCCGCCGGCCACGGGGAGCGGGTCCGGGCGGCTGAGCCCTTGGCGCTTCCGCGCCCCACGCCCCAGTCGGTGCCCGAGGAGGGGCGGCGGGTGCCGCGTCCCTTGGCGGGGCCGCGCCCCACCCCCCAGTCAGTGCCTCCCTGGGCTTTGATCTCCTCGGCATCCAGAGCGTTGGTGGCCGCCTCCCAAGCACTGGACTCGGCCAGGATGCCGGCGTCCTCCTCGACCTCGGGCTGGGCCGCAGGGCTCGTGGGCGCGGCGGGGGAGGCGGTGGCGGCACTGGGGCGTGTCTGGTAGCCGCGGCCGCGGGCGGAGGGGGCTGCGGCGCTGGGGGCCGAGACGGCCGGTGCCGCTGGTGCGGGTGCGGGTGCGGCCGATGTTGCGACCGGCGGCGGCGCAGCCGCCACAGAGGCCGCAGATGCCGCGGATGCCGTGGAGGCACTGCTGGGCACGGCCTCGGGCTTGCCCTGGGAGATGGTGAAGACGCGGGTGGTGGTGGTTCCCGTCTGGGGTGCGCTGCCGGGCCCGTCGACGGCGGTGGGGCGCACGACGGGTCGCGGTGAGCGGCTCTCGGCGCCGTTGGCGGCCGCAGTCCGCTGCTGCTGGGGGGCCGGAGAGGAGGGGGTGCCAGCGGTGCCGGCGGCGCTGGCGGGGAGCGAGTCCGGGTCGCCCGTCGGGACGGACGCACCGTGGCCCCCGGGGGTGTCAGCAGGTCCGCCGACGGCGCGCAGGGCGACCGGGGAGGCGGGCGAACCGGCGGACAGGGCGGAGCCGGCCCAGCCGGTGGGCTCGTCGGACACGTCGGCCAGGTCGATGGCGATGGCGGCGTCGACGGCGTCAGCGGTTCCTGAGGCGATGGCCTGGGCCGCGGCCGAGCGCAGGTCCTCCTCCGTCATGACTGCCGCACCGCTCGCATCATGGGCGCCGGCGGAGCCGGCGGCGGAGGCCGCGGAGACTCCCGAGGCGGATGAGGTAGCCGAGGCGGACGAGCCGGTGGGGGCCGGGTTGTTGCCGGAGCGGACGACCTCCAGCAGCCCGTTGCCACCGGGCCGGGCGGAGGCGCTCTTCGGCCGTGGGGTCCGCTTGGGCATGATGCCCCAGTTGACGGGCCCCTGCTCGTTGTCGGGGCGTCGGTCACGAGGGGTCATGAGATCACCTGTCCCAGGATGGAGGCGAGCCCCAGGGCCACGAGCACGAAGCCGGTGGCGCCGAGCAGGAGCTGGCCGACACGGATGAGGGTCTCGCCGGTGGAGGTCCCGGCCAGGCGCTCGTCGGCCGCACGCCCGAATGATGTCGCAGCCAGCGCGGTGGTGAGGGGGCCGGAGACCACGTCGAGGGTGGTCAGCTCACGCCGACCGGTTGACTCGGGCACGAGCACCTTGGTTCCCGGCACGGTGAGCGTTGCCAGATCGGTGCCGGGAAGGGCTGCGCCGTCGGTTCCCGAGCCCCGCTGGGAGGACTGGGAGCCCTTGGACCCCTTGCCGCGGGCGCTCTTGGCGCTGCTTCCCTTCTTGGAGGACTCGTCGCCCTGCCGGGCCCGGGCCGCCCGGACCCGGTTGCGCTCCAGCCGCAGGCGGGGGGCGTTGACCACCAGGGAGCGGGCGGAGAGCCTCAAGGAGGCGAGCATGCCCAGCCCCACGAGGACCAGGGCGATGCCGCCCAGGACCCGGGAGGTCCCGGCCGCCCCGAGGGCGGAGGTGATGGCGGCCGACAGTGCCAGCACGACCGTCAGGACGATGAGGCCGACCAGGATGTAGAAGCCCGGCCCGGGCTTGAAGGAGCGGGCGGTGCTCCCGGTATCGGGAAGCTCCGATGCGGGTGAGGTCGTGGTCATGACAGCTCCAGGGGGTGGCCGGTGAGCCGCTGGTAGGCCTCGAGGTAGCGGGCTCGGGTCCGTTCGACGACGTCGTCGGGCAGGGCCGGGGGCTCCTGGCCGCCGTCCCGGTCCCAGCCGGAGGCCGGGGAGGTGAGCCAGTCGCGCACGTACTGCTTGTCGAAGGAGGGCGTGACCCGGCCGGGCTCCCAGGCGTCGGCGGGCCAGAAGCGGGAGGAGTCGGGGGTGAGGACCTCGTCGCCCAGGACCAGGTCGCCGTCGGCGTCGGTGCCGAGCTCGAACTTGGTGTCGGCCAGGATGATGCCGCGGTCCCGGGCGATCTCGGCGGCCCGGGAGTAGAGGGCCAGGGTGGTCTCGCGCAGGGCGGTGGCGGGCCCCTCCCCCACCATCTGGACGACACGCTCGAAGGTGACGTTCTCGTCGTGCTCCCCGAGCTCGGCCTTGGCGGCGGGGGTGAAGATCGGCTCGGGCAGGCGGGAGGCCTCGGTCAGGCCCTCGGGCAGGACGACGCCGCACACGGAGCGGCTCTGCCGGTACTCGACCAGGCCGGAGCCGGTGAGGTAGCCGCGGGCCACGCACTCCACCGGGTACATCTCCAGCCGCCGGCAGATCATGGCGCGTCCGGCGACCTGGGCGGGAACGTCGAGGGAGACGAGGTGGTTCGGGACGACACCCGCGAGCTGCTCGAACCACCAGGCGCTCAGGGCGGTGAGGACCTTGCCCTTGTCCGGGATCGGGGTCGCCAGGATGTGGTCGTAGGCGCTGATGCGGTCCGAGGCGACCACGAGGAGCACGTCCTGCCCACCCCACGGGCCGTCGGAGGTGGGGGCGTAGACGTCCCGGACCTTGCCGCTGGAGCGGTGCTCCCACCCGGGGACGGTGGGGGGCAGGGAGCCGGCTGCTGAGGCACTGGAACCGACTGAGGCGGAACTCGCGGACTGAGTCATGCCCCCATCCTGCCATCGGCGGGCACCCTGTGTCCGGTCCCGGGCCGCGGAGGCGCCCGCAGGGTTCACCCTTGGAGGATCATCCAAATACCGCGCCATTGCAGGCATTTGTCCGGGTCGAGTTGTCAGCGGGAGTCAGGGAGCTACCGGAGTAAATCCCACCGACGGGATGGGAACGGCTCTCACCTTTCACCCGCTCCGGTCGGCCGGACAAGGGGCTGACGTGGGTCAACACCGGCGCCGGAACCCGCCCCTCCCATCCGGCGAGGGGGCACGGGCCTCCCTCAGGAAAGAGCGGTGCAGTGTGCGTTTGGTCTCGGAAGAAGTGCATGCGTCACGCGCACCGCCTCCAGCGGCCGGGTCTGTTGGCGCGGTCTTCCTAGGTTCAGCGCAGGGCGAGCCGCGCGCCGTGGTTGCGACGGCGAGGAGCTCTACTCGGCCCCGTCGGCACTGGCAGCGCTACCGACACTGCCGACACTGCCTTCACTGGCCGCCTGGGCGATGTCGGTGCGGTACTGGGCGCCCTCAAGGTTGATGCGCTCGACGGCCTCGTAGGCGCGTTCCCGCGCCGCCTCGAGAGTTGCTCCCAGGGCGACGACGGACAGGACCCGCCCTCCGACGGCGATCAGCTCCCCGCGCTCGGTGGTGCCGGTGCCGGCGTGCAGCACGTGGACGTCGTCGAGCTCCTCGGCGGTCTCGATCCCGGTGATGGTGCCGCCGGTGGTGACAGTTCCGGGGTAGCCGGGGGCGGCGATGACGACGTCGACAGCGCACTGCTCGGACCAGGTGGGCTCGGAGGCCTCGGCGAGGCGACCGGTGGCGGCGGCGTGGAGCAGCTCGGGCAGGGAGGAGGTCAGGCGGGCCAGGACGGCCTGGGTCTCGGGGTCGCCGAAGCGCACGTTGAACTCGACCACGCGCAGGCCGCGGCTGGTCAGGGCCAGGCCGCAGTAGAGCAGGCCGATGAAGCTGGTGCCGCGGCGGGCCATCTCGTCGACGACGGGTTGGGCGACCTCGCGCACCACCTGCTCGGTGAGGTCCGCCGGGGCCCAGGACAGGGGCGAGTAGGCGCCCATGCCGCCAGTGTTGGGGCCGGCGTCGTCGTTGAGGAGGCGCTTGAAGTCCTGGGCGGGGGCCAGGGGGCGGACGGTGGCGCCGTCGCACACGCAGAACACGGAGGCCTCGGGGCCGTCGAGGTAGTCCTCGACGACGACGCGGCCGCTGCCGCGGGTCAGGCAGGCGTGGCCGTGGGCCAGGGCGACAGGGCGCTCGTCAGTGACGACGACGCCCTTGCCGGCGGCCAGGCCGTCCTCCTTGACGACGTAGGGGGCCCCGAAGCGGTCCAGGGCGGCGGACAGCTCGGCCTCGGTGGTGCACACGGCGGCCTCGGCGGTGGGGACGCCCGCTGCGGTCATGATCTCCTTGGCGAAGGCCTTCGAGCCCTCCAGGCGGGCGGCCTCCGCGCCGGGGCCGAAGCAGGGGATCCCGGCGTCGCGCACGGCGTCGGCGACACCGGCGACCAAGGGCGCCTCGGGGCCGACGACGACGAGGTCCGCCTTCATCTGCGTGGCCAGGGCCACGACCTCCTCGGGGACGCTGGGGTCGATGTTGAGGTTCGTGGCAATGGCCGAGGTGCCGGGGTTTCCCGGAGCGACGATGAGCTCGGAGGTCTGCGGATCACGGGCGAGGGCACGGGCCAGGGCGTGCTCGCGCGCGCCGGAGCCGAGGAGCAGGATCTTCACGGCGACAGCCTAGATGATGGAGGCCGCCTAAGGCCCGGAATCGCGGGCCCCGCGCGCCCCCGCCCGGAGGATATCTCCGATCGGCGGACGACCACGGTCCGGTCTCTCCGGGATGACGCCTCCCACCACGAAGAGCACACACAAGAAATCATCAGCACGACAAAATATGCTGAGGAGTACGCATTCAGCACACAGGGGCTGACGACGTTGAACGGAGAGATCTTGTGAGCAGCGTGGCGATCAGCACTGTGAACGGTGCAGCGAACCCTGAGGTGGAGATGTCCAATCGCGTGGCTGCACTCATGGGAACCACCTTGACCGAGGCCGACGTGCACCGGTTCCTGCTCGAGGCCGCCGATCTCCTGGGAACCGAGTCCCTGTCCATGTATGGGCCCAATGTGTTCTTCCGCTGGCAGCTCGGGGAACGAGTCATCGAGATCGAACCGGACTATCACCCGTGGGGCGAGAAGTACTCCTTAACCGTGGACTCCTACAACCGCGGGTTCCCCATCGACACCCAGGAGCGCCTGACTTACAAATACGGCGATGCCGAGCTGTACCCCTATCTGTGGAAGGTGGACCTCGGTGGCGAGGTGAACGACTGGTGGGGGCCTGGAGAGGCCTACATCGTCAACTGGGACCTGTTCGAGGAGACCACGGCGAAGACCCTCGGTGGCTTGCCCAATGACATGGCCCTCATGCCGCCGCAGTGGCGCCGCCCCTTCACCTTCCGTTGGGACATGGGGGAATCCGGGCTCGGCCTGGTCTCCTTCACCGGCACGATCAATGGCCTGAAGGTCACCGCCGAGTCCACCGGGGAGGAGATCCTCATACCCCGCGATCTCCTCAGCAGCGAACGAAGCCAGATCAGTATGCGCGACGTCGTCGCCGGCCTGGCCGGAGGGCGTCCTCTCATCGATATTCGCTTCGCCGGCTCCGAGGGCTTCGGCGACTACGGAGTCTTTGCCGCCAGCCCCAGCGGGGACGAGGATAAGTTGGCGAAGGGCGATATCAAGTTCCTTCTGGAGGATCGGGGGAAGGACTCACCCGGACCGGCGATGACGATAGACGAGCTTCGTAGGCTGGCCGCCTCGACACCCACACCCACCGGTCCTGACCGGCCTCCGGTGAACTGGCGGGTCATCCCGATACGGATCGGGCTGTCCATTCCCCAGATCCTCTCCGTCGTCGAGCAGGTCCTCAGCGGAGCAGCCGTCGAGAGCGTGCTCAAGAGGTTCGGCGGACGCCCCGATATCAGGTGGGACGAACCCATCCTGCGCGGAGACGGCTGGGCCGCAGAGCGATCGCGATTCTCCGGCACCTGGAGCATCGAGGTGGTCACTCACTCCGAACGGGAAGCGGAGGAGCGGCTGTGCTTCGACAAGCGCCACGTCGCCGACTACGCCTGGCGCATCGCCCAGGCACTGGAGCAGCGCTACGGCTTCCCCTACGGGATACGCACCACGAACGACGGGTTCTTCATGCGTCTGTTCCAGGTCGGGGACCATGGTGTCAAGGTGACCGGCGGCTTCAGCTCGGTGGAGGTGGAGATCGACTCCCTCAAGACGCTCCTGGAGCACTCCTACGGACGTTTCTGAAGCAGCCAGCCGCTCCCGGCTCCCCCGCCTCCGCTAGGCTCAAGCCGGTTCCGGGGAACGGAGTCCCCGGACAGCGAGGTGTCAGGAGGTCCCGTGGCAGTCAATCAGTCCTCTGCGACGACGGCGACCGACACAGGAGCCGGCATAGTGGTCGCCCCTGTCTCCGGTGCTGAGGCGACCGCGGAGCTCAACGTGGTGACGATCCGCCGACTCGGGGCCGTCTATATCCCGTCGGCCACCGGTGGGCCGGCGCCGTCGTGCTTCGCCTCACCGCAGGAGGCGCAGTCCACGCCGCAGCGGGGCACCGACGCGGGTGTCGAAACGGCTCTGACCACGCTGCGCGCCCTGGGCTACCGGCTCTCCGACCCGGCCCGGGAGGCCATCACCTCTCCCGAGCAGGCCTGGGCACTGGTCAATGCCGCCGCCTGCCTCAGTTCTGGTTCCCCGTCCGCCGAGTACCGGCCCTTCTACCCCGACTTCCCCGTCCAGGTACGCAGCGCCTCCGGAGCCGCGCTGCTGGTCAATGCCGCCCTGCACTACCTGGGCGACGTCGTCGGGGTCCGAATCCTGCCGGACTACCGGCCCAGTCCCCGCGAGCCCCTACCGGGAGACGACGACGCCGTCACCGAGCTGGGCCTGGCCACGGCGCAGGACCTGGAGCGGATCGTGGCCGACCTCGCCGCCCAGGCGACCCCCTTCAGCGCCCAGGACCGCGCGGACTTGACGGCCCTGCGCGACTTCGGCCCCGAGGCGGCGCCACGCGTGGCGGTCAAGGAGAACCTCGCCGTCCTCACCGTCACCTTCTCCGACCTGGACTTCTCCGCCTCCTACCGCACCGTCACCGACGTGCTGCGCCTGGCGGTCGCCATGGCGGGCGGCGATGTCTCCCTGGCCGAACCGTGCCGGTTCCCCTCCTTCTCCCGTGCGCAGCGGCGTCGGCTACTGGGGCTGCTTGACGCCGTCGGGCATGTCCAGGACGGCCGCGACAGCGCCGAGGAGATGGCTCGGCGCTGTGAGCGGTGGAAGCGGCTGGCCCGCCATCTGCGCCCCGGCGACTACGCGCGTCGCTTCCCGCGCGCCGCCGCGCTCCTGCACCAGGTCGCCTCCGGGGACGCCGAAGCAGGTTTCACCTCCCGTCTGGAGGAGGCGCTGGCGCGCCGCGATGTCGAAGGAGCCCTCCGCCTGCTGACCACCCGTCCCGGGGTATTCGCCCGCCGACTCAACCACCTGCTGCAGCTGTGCGTCGATGACGCCGCCCGCGAGCGCGTGGTCGCTGAGTTCGCGCGGGTCGCGCCCGAGGTCTCCCTACCCGTCCTGGTACGTCTGTGGGAGTACTTCTCCTCCCCCGGGCCAGATGCCCTGCCGTGGCGGGTCGTCGCCATCAAGGCGGCCACGGGCACCAAGACGACGCTCATCCCCTCCACTCGTCGTCCCGGCCCGACCGACGCCGCGGTGGTTCGCGCCGTCGAGGAAGCCCTACGGCAGCGGAAGCGCCTGGGGCGGATCGCCGTCGAGCAGGGGATGTACGAGGGCTACACGGCTCCGGTGGGTCTGCGCTCGGCCTCACCTGGTCTGCGCACGGCGGGGCGCGGCACCCGCCTGCCGCTGCCCGAGGGCGAGACAATCCGCTTCTTCCTGCACTGGCGCGACCTGCCCGAGACCCCAGCCGAGGCCTCGGGGCCTGCCGGACCTGCCGCAGCCGAGGACAGGGATACCCGGGTGGATCTGGACCTGTCGGCCTTCTTCGTCTCCGAGGACTTCACGCGCACTGAGCAGATCGCCTACTACAACCTGCGCTCGACGGCGGCCGTGCACTCCGGCGACCTCACCTCGGCGCCCGACGGGGCGGCCGAGTTCATCGACGTCACCCTGGCCGAGGCGCTGCGGCAGGGGTGGCGCTACGTCGTCATGACGGTCCACTCCTTCTCCCATCACCGGCTCAGTGAGGTACCCGAGTGCTGGGCGGGGGCGATGGCCCGCGGCGCGCACCCGCAGAGCGGCGAGGTCTTCGAGGCCTCCACCGTCATGCAGCGCCTCGACCTGGTCTCGCCCACGTTCAACGCGACCCCGTTCGTCATCGACCTCGCTGAGCGCCGCCTCATCTGGTGGGACCTGCCCGTGGGGGTGGGCGAGCACCAGGTGGCGAACCTGGATCGCAGCAGCAACCGGGTCCTGGCGCACCTGCTCGACCTGCTGGAGGGGCGGCGCATGCCGCTGGCGCACCTGCTGGGGCTCCTGGCCGACGTCGTCGTCGAGGACCCGGATGAGGCCCAGCTGGTCTTCGGTGAGGGCGGGATCCTGCCGTGGCAGACCGAGCGGATCCTGGCGCTGCTGGGCCCCGCGGAGGTCGCGATGGAAGGGAATCCCGACGCGGACGGGGGCGAGGCGGGCCGGCAGACGGAGTAACCTGGGCCATGTCCGGCCATGAGGGTGCTTCCTTCTACCTTCACATTTCTCTCAGCGCCTTCGCTTCCCGGACGCAGTCGGGTGGGACCACCAGTGGCCCCGCCCGATTCAGCATCCTCCTCTTGCTCACCACGTCGTCACTTGGAAACAAAGGGCAACAGGACCGACTCTTTAACAGTTCTAGCCAGGCCTTTCTTTCTTTTCTTCGCAAACTTCACGAAGGATCTCTCAATGGCCCTCCGCTCATCAACAGAACACTTATCACCATATCGACTCTGGAGCTTTAATTCATGAACCCAAATCGGAGCCAGGATTGATTTAAGACAGTCGAACCTCTCCCACAAGAATCGAGCACCTGACGCAACCACCGACAGCAAAACAACCAAAAATAATGTCGCGATCACAGCAAAAGCGAAACCTAAATTTCTCCACATTGAAGAACTCGTCACAACCACAATGGATTCAACCTCCACCAAAAAACCTTGTACAAGCACAAGGAGAGCCGAAAAATAGAGCGGGACAGAGGAAATAATTCCACTCCTCCAACGATAGTATCCACTCCCGATTGCCCCCAGTGTCGCAATCACTACCAAACAACCCGCAACACACTGTCGACGCAACCCCAAGTGGTTACCGGAGCAGTATTTTTCCAAAACAGCCGTTATCACCAAGATCAGCACTAATAACAGCAATGAAATAACAACCCTCAATCTCCTCGCCCCGAAAATCAAAGGAAGTCGCTTCACCTCAGACTCACTCCCGGCATTTCTTATGTCTTCTGGCCAATTTTCGGCAATATAAAACAATCGAGCCAGCGACCTCCAGTAATCATCGACAGTAGCAACCCCTGTCGCAGGCACCATGATTAACGCAGCAGAGGAAACGGCATGAATCCCCCAGACAACCACCAGAAGCAAGATTCCTCCCGCATCTAGCCGCTGGAAAACACAAGCGGCAGCCCCAAACACAATAACTCCCGAAATACCGATCAACCCGATCGTAGATGCGTAATAACGGTTTTCTTGAGATGCAACCAGCCTTACTTCAGTCAGCCAGCAGTCACCCAACTCCTTCGGAGTTTTGCGCCACCGCTCAGGCTGAAACTGCGCCATAGCGACGACCAACGCCGACACCCCAAGCTGGGAACCAGCCAGAATGGGAAGTAGTTCAGACCTCGCGCTCGCGATCTGCAAAACAATAGAGAACACTCGCCTACCACCCGATCCTAAGGGCACCACCATCGCCGCTAGAACGAAAGCAACAACCAACGGAAGGAAAACTAGAAACACCCATCCGCCAACTTTAGGAAGTCCACCGCGCCCTAAATCATCACCTAGTAGATCTCGCATGCTAAATTGTTACAGTCAACTCACACGAAAGTCAACAGCACCCTGCTGGAGTCACCCGGATTACCGCCGATACAGCTTGCGCCAACCTGATTTTTGTCAGGAAACAGAAACTCAAACAATACGCCAGGATCACCCCATACCTATCGGCGCGGTATCGCGAGTTTCATTTGTCAACGATCGGACGCAGTCGGGCGGGACCACCAGTGGCCCCGCCCGACTAGTGCGTGAGGATCAGAAGGTGGTGAGCAGGAAGCGCGCACCGTGCGGGTCTGCCACCTCCACCATGCGCCCGAACGTGAAGTCGAAGGGCTCGACGATGACAGTTCCTCTCAGCTCGCGCACGCGCCGGGCTGCGGCGTCGGTGTCCTCCACCCCGAAGTAGATGCGCCAGCGCGAGGGGACCTCCTCACCGAAGTAGCCGGCCCGACCGACGCCGCTCACGGACCTGCCCCCGACGACGCTCGTGTAGAAGTCCTGCTCCTGGTCGGCGATGGTCAGCCGGCGGGTGGGCCACCCGGCGACCTCCCGGTAGAAGCGCTCGGCCGGCTCCAGGTCACTGGCCAGGACGTCGAACCACACTGGCATCCCGGCCTGGTAGGGGTAGGGCCCCTCGCAGTCCTCGTCCTCCAGGAGTCCGACGACGTTGCCGTCGGGGTCGGCGGCGAGGGCGTAGGCCATGGTCTCCGTGACGCCGGTGGGCTCCACAACGACGCTCCCGCCGCTCCTCTCAGCGCCTGCGGCTGCGGTGCGGACGTCGTCGACCATGAAACTCACCTGCCAGCCGGGGTCCCCGGGCGCCGCGTCGGCGGGCTCGAAGGAGCCAATGAGCCGACCGTCGTGATGCACTTCAGTGGTGAGTGGCTCACCCGGCTCGGCACGGGTGATCTCCCAGCCGAGAAGGTCCCGGTAGAAGGCGGCCGAGGTATCGATGTCCGGTGTGTACAGCTCGATCCAGCAGGGAAAGCCGGCAAGGCGCTCGGTAGTAGGCAGGGCGTTGGTGTCGGTCATCGGTGGCTCCTTTGCGTATCCAGCTGCATGTCGAAGGACGTCCTGACTTTCCATGACGGTAGACCGACCGGCACACAGCGGACGACTCCGATCCTGCTCTCTTGAGCGGCGCCCTTTTCAGGCCATCTCAGCCGACCGTCAGACCACCATCGCCGCCAGGGCCACGAGAACCGCCGGATCCCATGGGAGAGCGGCGCGCACCGGCAGGGTGACGGGGGCGGGGACGGGCTCCTCGGGGACACGCGTCCGCGCGACAAGGGGGTTAGTGGGGGCAAGCTGTTCGTGGACGTTGGCGCCGTCGGGAAAGATGGTGGCGAGGATCCAGGGAGAGCCTGGGACCATGGGCAGCTCCACCTCGTCGATGTGTCGGCGCAGTGTGCCGCTGGTCGGCAGCCCACTGGGGACGGGACGGGGAAAGGTGCCAACCCACTGATAGGGGGCCGGCCCGAGCGTGCGGCGCATCTTTTCGGGGATATCAAGGCGGATGCGGATTCTTCCAGCCGCCGGGACCAGGAGGCTCACGGCCGGTTGGGTGCGCTCGGCGACCCGGTCGGCGATGCGACGCAGAGAACCGGGTGGGGTTCCGACGTCGCGCAGGAAGCGGCGGCTGAAGGTGCCCACCGAGGTGTAGCCGACCTCGTGGCAAGTCTCGGCCACGCCCAAGCGGTAGGTGATGAGGAGGTGCTTGGCCTCGTGCAGTCTCCAGGCGGCCAGGTAGTCCATGGGCGAGGTGCCGACGACGGACGTGAAGACCCGGGTGAGGTGGGAGGGGCTGTAGGCGAGGTGCTCGGAAAGGTCCCCGACGGTGACACGTTCACGGAAACGGGTGCGCAGATACTGGGTGGCTCGCAGCGCCAGGTCAGCGGCGGTCTCGTCGAGCAGCTGACCCGTCTGTGCGCCGTCGACGGCTGGAACCGAGTGGGCCGACCCCAGCGACATGAGTCCGTCAGGTGGGTGCTGGCGCATGACAACACGTTACACAGCGGTGACCTCCAGAACGAGGGCCCATCTCTTCCTATTCATCTCCAACCCACTGTCCGGCATCGGCACCGGCCCGAAGTGGTTGCCCGCTCCGCCGAGCGAGATCAGTCAGCTGATGACCGACCACTGGCCATCACATGACAGATGCACTAGAATCTACATCATCTGATGATGATTCTGGTGCAAGGAGGTATCGTGCGAACCACCGTGACACTCAGTGATGACCTCATTGCCAACGCTCAGGAACTCACGGGCATCACTGAGCGCACCGAGCTGCTGCGGGCCGGCCTGGAGACCCTGGTCAGAGTGGAGAGCGCACGTCGCCTTGCAGCTCTCGGCGGCTCTGATCGGACGGCGAGCGCCGCTCCACGACGTCGGACGGCCAGCCAGTGATCCTTGTCGACACCTCGGTATGGATCGATCACTTCCACCACTCGGACCCAGTACTCGTCAGCCTGCTGCACGAGGACGAGATCGGATCCCATCCACTCGTGACGGAGGAGCTGGCGATGGGATCACTCAGGGCCAGGAATGACGTCCTCAAGCACTTAGCGCACCTTCGCCAGTTCCCGGTCCTCTCACATGACGAGCTACTGACCCTGGTCGCAGCCCATGCGCTGTGGGGCCGGGGACTCAGCCCAGTCGATGCGCACCTGCTCGGCTCTGCCATGCTGGTCCCTGGAGCCCGCCTGTGGACACGCGACAAGAGACTGCTCCGCGCCGCCGAAGAGCGCGGAGTCTCCTTCGTCGAAGGAACCGCCGGCTGAGGCCCTGAAACAGGCCGGGTCACCGAATACCTGACTTGCTACGCTACAACGGCAGTCGAAGCACACCCAGAAGACGGACCGATGTCAGCTCCCCAGAATCAGCCCCCGTACCAGCCGCCATACCAGCCCCAGTATCAGGCCGTGCCTCCCTATGGGCAGCAGCGCCCCCGCCAGACGCACGTCGGAAAGCTGGTCGTGGCGATCATCCTGTTCGTCATCGGCCCATTGATGGGACTGGCCATCTGGGGCATCGGGTCGGTCATCGCCGTCGCCAGCATCGCCACCAGCGGTGACGTCGTCACCAACGGGCAGCAGGTCAGCCTGAGCAGCAACGACGAACGTGCTCTATACGTATCGAGAACCGCCGCCGCCAACAACTGCACCGTTGTGGACCCTGACGGCAAGGAGGTCCGCACCTCCCCCGGCGGCGGGATGAACATCTCCAACAACGACGGCGATTTCAGCTCGGTTCTCACGTTCAAGGCCGACAAGTCGGGAGACTACCGGGTCTCATGCGAGGGCCTGGATGACACCGACGCGATCCTCGTAGGCCCCACCGTCACGTTCAGCAAGTTCGCGGTGCCCCTCGTCGCCGGCCTGGCCGCCGGGGCGGCCTGCTGGATCTTTGCCACCATCCTGCTGATCTGGCGCCACCGGGCCGTGGCCGCCCAGAATCAAGCGAGCTGACCCCGGCGAGGAACCGCTAAACCGATCCCACGTTCGAGAATCTCCCGCTCCTCCTGCATGCCTGCATCCGCGAGGGGAACATAACGGCCGGTCTCCCGGGTCGCGCCATGGGCGACCCCCCAGAGCCAGATCGCCTCACACCTGGCGACCAGCTGCTCCTGCCGGCGCCGAAAGCTCCCCCACGTGACACCGGCGCCATCCAGGGCCAGGTGCCTCCCCTTGCCGTAGACGACGAAGATCCGATCCCCAGCAACGAACAGCCCGGAGCGGGACTCCGGCCAGACGCACGAGCGTCTTCCCACGCGAATCCCCTGTTCATCCACGATCACTCGCGGGAAGCATTCGTAGATCTTGTAGAGCGGATACGCCATGGTCACCGGTCCGAGCAGAAGACAGAACACCGCGAAGGCGATATCCGAACCGCTGAGCGGCTTGGTCTCGAAGAACAGCTGTTGACCACCCATCACCAGGAACAGCACCCCCATGGCGATGAGGAAGAGCCCGCCGTTGCACAGGTGCTCCTTGACTCTGCGCCAGAGCGGGGTGCAGAACACCAGACGGCTGCGCTGCAGCATCTTCTCCGCCCCATGCCGGATCCTGGCCGCCGCAAGATGAGGGTCCTCGCTGACTGCGGCCTCCTCCGAGACACCCCACCCCCTCGCATAGATGTAGTACTGCAAGTCCCCCACAGCCGCAGAGGCGCGGTCCTCCGAGCTCCCCCAGGTCATCCCGATGACGCATCCGGGAAGCCGAATGGCATCATCGCCGTCGCCGTTCTCGATGGCGATCCGAGTGCGCTCAATGAATCCGCCGTACGACGACGGCCCGTCAGTCAGGTTGAGCGTCGGCAGCGTGAACCTCGAGCCCACCGACTCCCAAGGACGACGCTCGGTGAACAGCAGGCGTCGCATGGTGATGCCGTCCTTACTCAGCACCGTCCGACGCCGCAGGGTATTGATCGCCCAGACCACCGGAATGCCGATGATGCTCACCACGATCATGGCGTCATTGGCTTCATACTCGGTGATGTAGGGGCTCATCAGCAGCAGAGCCTTGCGGACCATACCGGGCACTCCCACCGCGAGCACCAGCAGAGCACAGCAGCGGATCATCACCGAGCGGCGCAGGATCAGGCGCCCATCAGCCGTCTCCGTCGCCCACCACCGCATCGACTTCCCCAGCGTCTCATCGAACAGGTCTCCCCGACCGCCACCGCGGTCGTTGTCCCGCCATTCCATGCTCCGCCCCTTCCACGCCGCTGCAGGTCGCCGGCACGCTGAGAAAGCAATCCAAGCTCCCACCAACGACCCCTCGTCACTGTAGTAGCGGGCGCGGCACCGATTCGCGTTCTCCGACGGGCACCATTCACCATCCCGTCTGCGACGTCGTCCCGCGTGGACGCACCATACGGTCCGAGGACTACGCCCCCGGCGCTCATGTACTGCCTCATGACTTCTGAGAGTTTCGGATGTCATGACTTCTCAAGACGCCGCTGGGTGGGTCTGCCGGATGGGGAGAGCTGCTACTTCAGCCTGCTGGAGGGGGCTGGCCCGGTCACTGTGGTGGCTGCCGTCGTCGTCTGGCTGCACTGCACGAGGGGTGGGGTGCTACTGGACGAGGGTTGGGTGCACTTTGGGTAGGTGGGGCCTTCGTGCAGTACGCACAACCCTTGGCCAGTAGATCCCGACCCTCGTGGAGCAGGCCGACTCGAGGCGAGACTCACGGCAGAGCCGGCGTCGAGTCGTAGCGTCCAGGCCCCAGCGCAGGCGGCAAGCTGGGGCGGCGAGGGCCGCAACCAGCGGCAACCAGCGGGGGCTCCGACCGGCGAACCGGTCGGAGCCCCCGTCTCAGTCCTCCTCAGGGAAGGACCTCAGCTGAGATCAGGCCTTCTTGGCCTCATCGATGCGCGCACGGAACTTGGCGAGCTGCTCCTTGATGGCCTCGGGCAGCTTGTCACCGAACTGCTTGTAGTACTCCTCGGTGTCGTCCATCTCGGCGGCCCAGGCCTCGGGGTCGATGTCGTACATCTTGGCCCACTCCTCCTCGCCCAGGTCGAGGCCCTCGAGGTTGAAGTCCTCGAACTTGGGGTAGCGGCCGGTGACACCGTCGACGGCCTCGACCTCACCGGAGGCGCGGCGCACGATCCAGTCGAGCACGCGGGAGTTGTCGCCGTAGCCGGGCCAGATGAACTTGCCGTTCTCGTCCTTGCGGAACCAGTTGACCTGGTAGACCTTGGGGAACTTGTCGCCCAGCTTCTCCTGCATCTCCAGCCAGTGCGACCAGTAGTCGGCCATGTGGTAGCCGCAGAAGGGCAGCATGGCCATGGGGTCGTGGCGCAGGGAGCCGACCTTGGCGTCCAGGGCGGCAGCGGTGACCTCAGAGGCCACGGCGGAGCCGATGAACACGCCGTGGGCGTTCTCGTACTGCTCGGCGACCAGCGGCACGTTGGTGGCGCGGCGACCGCCAAAGAGGATGGCGTCGATGGCCACGCCCTCGGGAGCCTCCCAGTCGGGGCAGATGATCGGGCACTGCGAGGCCGGGGTGGTGAAGCGGCTGTTGGGGTGAGCGGCCTTCTTGCCCTCGGCGGCGTCGGCCGGGGTGAAGTCGTTGCCCTGCCAGTCGATGAGGTGCTCCGGCATCGGGGCGTCGATGCCCTCCCACCACACGTCACCGTCGTCGGTCAGGGCGACGTTGGTGAAGATGGTGTTGGCCTTCATGGTGTCCATGGCCATCGGGTTGGTGTCGTAGGAGGTGCCGGGGGCGACGCCGAAGAAGCCGGCCTCGGGGTTGATGGCGCGCAGGCGGCCGTCGGGGCCGGGGCGCATCCAGGCGATGTCGTCACCGACGGTCTCGACCTTGTAGCCCGGGATGGTGGGCTGGAGCATGGCGAGGTTGGTCTTGCCGCAGGCGCTCGGGAAGGCGGCGGTGACGTGGTACTGCTTGCCGCTCTTCTCGTCGGTCAGGCGCAGGATGAGCATGTGCTCGGCCATCCAGCCGTCGCGGCGGGCCATGGTCGAGGCGATGCGCAGCGCGTAGCACTTCTTGCCCAGCAGGGCGTTGCCGCCGTAGCCGGAGCCGAAGGACCAGATCTCGTTGGTCTCCGGGAAGTGGGTGATGTACTTCTCGTCGTTGCAGGGCCAGGTGGTGTCCTTCTCGTGCTCGGCCAGCGGGGCGCCGACGGAGTGGACGGCCGGGACCCAGGGACGTCCCTCAGCGATGAGGTCCATGGCGGCCGCACCCATACGGGTCATGATCCGCATGTTGACCACCACGTAGGGGGAGTCGGTCAGCTCGATGCCGAGCTGGGAGATGGGGCCGCCCAGGGGGCCCATGGAGAAGGGGATCACGTAGAGGGTCCGGCCGCGCATGGCGCCGTCGAACTTCTCGTGGAGGATCTTCTTCATCTCGGCCGGGTCGTACCAGTTGTTGGTCGGGCCGGCATCCTCCTCCTTCTCGGAGCAGATGAAGGTCCTGGACTCCACACGGGCGACGTCGCTGGGCAGGGAGCGCGCGAGGAAGGAGTTGGGGCGCTTGTCGGGGTTGAGGCGGGTGAACACGCCGGACTCCACCATCTCAGTGGTGAGGCGGTCCCACTCCTCCTGTGAACCGTCCGCGAAGTAGACGTTCTCGGGCTTGGCCAGCTCGGCGATGCGCGTGACGAATTCGATGACATCCTCAGGGGCGTTAGCCGGCGCGGCGGCGCGAACGTCCTGCTCAGACACAGTCATACGAGTCCCTTCCTTGGGTATGTTGATCCGGTGAGCGCGCCGTTGCCGACTCGCTCGGTCGAGAGCAATCCTCCCCCACCGGGCGCCCCAGGTCACATCGCCGAAGGTCCCAACTGGACGTCTCTCCCCGCCCAGACCGGCATGCGATAGGCCACATTTGGGAGGATGGCGGCTTTTACCGCCTTTGAAACGGCATCGTTCCGCCCTCAGTGAAGGTCCAGTGCGAGCGTGTAACGTGCCCGCATGTCCGTCGCGCCGTCCTCCGCGTCCAGTCACACGAGCCCCGTCTCGCACACTCCGTCCCGCCCGCCGGCACTCCGGGCGCTTCGACCGGCCGTCGTGGCGACCGCCGCCTGCCTGGCACTGTCGGCCTGCACCGCCCACATGGACATGACCATCCGCTCCCAGGGCAGCTACGACGTCGCCCTCGAGATGCGCGATACCAGCGGAACCGTCTTCCCGAAGGGAAAGGCTCCCGACTGCTCGACCTACTCCGACCCCACCGCCCTGGGCGTGCCCGCGGGCACCACGGTCAAGGCCACCCCGATCACCGGCGACGACGGAATCGGCTGCCAGGTCAGCATCAGCGGGGTCAAGGTCCCCCGGGCCTCACAGGCCGAGCCGAACACGATCGTCGTGCGCGACGGCGATGTCTACAAGGTGACGATCCAGCCCTTCCCCTCCGACCCCTCCCAGGACGCCAACGGGGCCGCAGGCGCGCAGGGCAGCGCATCTCAGGCCCCTGCCGCGCCGTCGGCCGACTCGGGTGGCCCAGGCGGAGCCCAACCGAGCAGCACGTCCTTCAAGGGACTGGTCGACACCAAGGTCTCCGTCACCTTTCCCGGCGCGGTGACGCAGTCCGGTGGGGGGAAGGTCTCGGGCACCACGGTCACCTGGGACGACCCAGACACGGTGGCCAAGGGCGTGAGCGCCTCGGGCTACGCCCAGGACTCGCGGGGGGTGTCATGGTGGACTCGTTCCCGCATCTGGCTGACCGCGGGGCTGGCCCTGCTCGGCGGCATCCTGACAGTGGCCGTCCTACGACGGCGCAGCAGCGGGCGCGCACCCCGCAAGGCGGCGCCGGAGCGACACTGAGCATTCCGACTACTCCACGTTGTCACAGCACCGAATTAGACTCGACACATGAATCATGACTCCCGCATTGTCAGGCGACGAGTGGCCGTGGCGGTACTGACCGGCCTCGCACTGCTGCTGGCCGGATGCGGGGCTCACTACGACTTCGTCATTCATGACAACGAGACCGCCGACCTGTCCTACGTCATGTGGGACTCATCGGGGCTGTCACTCATCAGCAGGGAGAGCTGCACCCAGGCGAAGCTCGAGAAATCCACCCCCCTGCCCAAGGGCGTCAAGGCGAACTACACCTTCACGTCCCACAACGGCCAGCCGGCGTGCCAGGTCACAGCCAAGTCGGTTCCCCTCAACAACCTGCAGACCGACATCTGGACGATCAAGCACCAGGGCGGGAAGTACGTCTTCGACCTGTCCCCCGAGGCGCTGAGCAAGCTCGGCAAGGACGACTCCCTCCCCACTTCCCCGGGCACCTCGGGAGGAATGAAGATCTCAGTATCCGTGACCTTTCCCGAAGAAGTGACGAAGTCCAACGGGAGGAATGACGACAACAAGGTCACCTGGGACAACGTGATGGAGAGCTCTGAGGCTCTCCACGCCGAGGGCGGGGACGGCAGGTTCCATCTGCAGTGGTGGATGATCGCGACGGCCGGCGCCGTCGTCCTCCTCATCATTGTTGGGGTCGTGGTGTACCTCCTGAGGACTCGTCGGGCCAGGCGGCTGGCTCCGGCACTGCCCTACGGTCAGCCCTACGGCCAGGCTTACGGTCAGGCCTTTCAGGGGGCCGAGGCGACCAGCACCATGCCTCCGGAGGTCTATACCGGCGGCCCGTACCAGTCGCCCCCGAGCCCCTTGCAGCCGATGCCGGGATCGACCCACCCCTATCCCGTCACCAACCTTCGCGACGGCTACGCCCCCTACGTCGACCCGGGCCAGGACACCAGCGTTCTCCCTCCACCTCACTCCCCTGGAGGCGCCGGCGTCTTCAGCACCTACGGTGCCCAGCAGGGAGGACCCCAGTCGCCCGGACCGGGATACACGCAGATGCCCTACCAGGAGGGGCACAGTCACACCGACTTCCAGCCCCCGTCTCAGCAGCCCCAGTGACGGTCTGCCCGGAGCGGGGAACGATACCCATGACGATCCGGTTACAACCGGGCATCTGAACCGCTACTGTGTGGGCATGACACCTGCCATCGCCCACCGCATCCCTAGGCCCCTGTCCGTCTTGACGGCCCTTGCGGCGCTCGCCCTGTCCGCACCCCTCGCACTGATCGGCGCCCCGGGACACGCCGCCCCCGCTGAGGACGAGAGCTCCGTCGGCATTGAAGGCTCGTTCGACATCGTGCTCAACTCCGATGAGACGTACACCGCCAAGTTCGTGATGACCACCCGCACCGAGTTCCAGCTGAAGAAGTCGTGCACTGAAGAAGCCTTCAAGACTCCTGGCACCAAGGATGTCAAGAACGTGAAGGTGAACTATAAAGAGGACGGCGACACCGCCACCTGCACCGCAGAGGGAAGTCAGAAGATCGCCGACGCCAAGGGACTGGTGACCCACAAGAATGGCGAGTACACCGTCGAGACCCCTGATTTCGGAACTGACGCCGCCGGCGATGATGTCAAATTCTCTCAGTCGGTGACTTTCCCCGGCAAGGTCACCAAGGCCGACGGCGGCGAGGTCAAGGGCAATAAGGTCTCCTTCGCCGACGGCTCGTCTCACACGGTGACGGGCAAGGACGGCTCCATCCCCATGTGGGTCTGGATCATCGTCGGAGTCGGCGCCCTGGCACTGATCGGCGGCCTGGTCGCCTTCCTCGTCATCCGCAGCAAGAAGAACAAGCCCCAGGCTCCTTACGGAACGCCCGTCCAGGGCTATGACCCGAACCAGGCCTTCCCGGCTCAGCCCGGCCAGCAGGCGGGCTACGGCGCCCCCCAGGCCCAGCCCGGTTATGGCGCTCCCGACCAGCAGCCGGGCTATGGCGCCCCCCAGTCTCAGCCCGGTCAGCAGACCGGCTACGGCGCTCCCGGCCAAGGCTCCTACTGACCCATTACCCCTCCCGCTGTTGTGGCCCTCAGATCTGACGATCCCGGGGCCACAACATCTTTCTTCGCGTCATCATTCCCCATGCGGAGATCCCATCAACACCGACCAACTAGGGTGAGAACTATGGCCGTGACCGTCCCCAAACACCGCTCCGTGAGAACGCCCGTCTTTCTAGCATTTCTCTTATCTCTGACACTCCTGATCCCTCCAAGTCACGCCGTCACCTCCGCCGCGAGTGACGATTCCGACCCCTCGATTTCCGTGCGGATCGTCATCAACCAGGATGACACCTACGACATGACCGTCGTCGGGCAAGTCAAGAGCAAGTCCTCGTCCGCCAAGCGGAACTTGAAGGATGGTTGCAACTCTTCTGACGGCGGAGGGCCGTTCAAAGACCTGAAGGCCTCCTACTCCGAGCGCGACGGCTTCCCCACCTGCACACTCTCAGGCAAGTCGATCGACATCTCTGAGGTCGATGGGTTCATCGAGCACAAGGACGGCGAGTATGTCCTCGACACCAAGAAGGGGAACCTTCCCTCCTCTTCTTCCGGACTCGACAGTGAGTACACGCTCTCCGTCACGTTCCCGGGCCAGGTCACGGATGCCGACGGCGGCAAGGTCAGCGGGACCACGGTGACCTTCACCGAGCCGGGAAGGTACCAGGTCAGCGGCAAGGACACTCCCGCCTTCCCCTGGGTATGGGTGATCGTGGGGGTTGTGGTGGTCGGAGCGATCGGCGGCGGCCTCTTCTGGTTCCTCAAGCGCAAGAAGACCGCGCAGCAGCAGGCCTACGCGGTCAGCGCCCCGGGATACGCACCGCAGCAGCAGGCCTACGCCCCTGGCCAGATGCCAACTCCTGGCCAGATGCAGGCTCCCGGCGCCATGCCTCCGCCTCCCTCCGGCTTCGTCGCCCAGGGCGACAACCAGCCCGGACCGGGCAGCACGATGCCTCCGGGGGCCGTACCGCCTCCCCCTGGCTACCCGTCAGCGCCCCCGCCCTCCACTCGGGGCTGAGCTCCGACGGCGGCGCGGAGTTCGTCGCACCGAGTGACGACCTCCGCGCCGCCCCGCAGTCACCCGACCCACACCATTCGAAGGCTGTACATGCGTTATCTCGCCCTGAGACACAACCCCACGACGAGTCTCGCCGGGATGCTCTGCCTGGCCGCCTCGCTCTTCCTGGCAGCAGCGGCAGCCCCCGCCAGCGCCGCGCTACCTGCACAGCTCACGAGCCAGGAGAAGATCAACTTTGAGCTCGCCATCAAGTCCGATGAAGAGCTGACGACCACCATCACGATCACGTCACCGGCCTCTAGAGAAAAGAGCCTGAAGGAGGACTGTGTCCAAGAGACGTTCTCACAGGCCGCTACCCCACCCGACATTACTTTCACCACCGACAACGGGACTCCGACCTGCAAGGCCACGTACACCACCCCCATATCCAGGAATAACTACGTGACCCATGACGGAGACGAGTACGTCGTCGACACCCACGATGACTCCGCACCCAAGGACGGCAGCGCCGACACATTCTCCCTCACAGTCGTCTTCCCCGGTAAGGTGACGGAATCCGGAGGGGGGAAGATCGAAGGAGATCAACAGAACAAGGTCTCCTTCGGCAGCTTCTACAATCAGAAGGCCCGTGGCAAGGACACCGCCCAGGCGGCGTCTCAGCCCAGCTCGACACCCTCTCCCAGTTCGACGCCCACATCCAGCTCGGCATCCTCATCCGGTTCGACGGCCACCCCCAGTTCTACGTCCTCGTCGCAGTCATCTGGAGGGAGGGGAGTTATTGTCGTGACACTCATCGTGATTGCTGTGGTCGGAGGAGTTGTCGCCATCGTCAGCAACACGCTCAAGAAGAGCCGGGAGAAGAAGTACCTGGATGCGCTGGGGCAGCAGTCGCTTCAAGCCAGCGCTCCTATCTCCGCCTCTCACCCAGTCGCCTTCTCCTCTCAAGCGCAGGCAGGCCCACCTCCCGCCCAGCCCGGCTACTCGCCTGCCCCTCAGCAGTATCAACCGCCGCATTCTCAGGGACCGGCTCCCGCTCCGCAGTTTCCACCGAACCACAACGGTTACAGCGGCTACTGAGGCTCAGACTCGGGTAGATGTCGATCCGCTCGCATGATGACTCCCTGATGGTAGGACTGGATCGACGCAGCTCACGACGAGGACATTGGAGAAGGATCGGACCTGGAAAGGGTCATCGCTCCTGAGGTTCCCGGCACGCCTCACCATGGTCATTGTGCTGGCAGCACCGCGGCCGACCCACGGTAGGCGGACTCCCGTAAGTCCTCTCCTCCACGTCCTGGGTGCGGCGCCGTCGACCAAGCCGCTATCACTGACGCTGCGGCCTTCAGTCACCCGATGAGCGAGTGACGGGAGATCGTGGCCTCGCGACCCGGCCCGACGCCGATGGCCGAGATGCGGCAGCGGGCCAGCTCCTCAATGCGCAGCACATAGTCCTGGGCGACCTGAGGCAGGTCGGCGAAGCGGCGGACCTTGCTGATGTCCTCGCTCCAGCCGGGCAGCTCCTCGTAGACGGGGACGGCGTGGTGGAAGCCGGACTGGGTCAGCGGCATCTCCTGGGTGACGGTGCCGTCGATGTCGTAGGCGACGCACACCGGAATGGTCTCGTGCCCGGTGAGGACGTCGAGCTTGGTCATCACCAGGTCGGTCAGCCCGTTGACGCGTGCCGCGTAGCGGGTGACGACGGCGTCGTGCCAGCCGCAGCGCCGCGGCCTGCCGGTGGTGACCCCGTACTCACCGCCCTCGGTGCGAAGACGCTCCCCCATGTCGTCGAGCAGCTCGGTGGGGAAGGGCCCTTCCCCCACGCGGGTCGTGTAGGCCTTGACGACACCAACGACCGAGTCGATCCGGGTGGGCCCCACGCCGGTACCCGTGCAGGCGCCGCCTGCAGTGGGGTTGGAGGAGGTGACGAAGGGGTAGGTGCCGTGGTCGATGTCGAGCATCGTGGCCTGGCCGGCCTCGAACAGGACGGTCTTGCCCTGATCGAGGGCGTGGTTGAGCACCAGGGAGCAGTCGACGACCATGGGCCGGACCCGGTCTGCGTAGGAGAGCAGCTCGTCGGCAACGACGTCGGCATCGATGGCGGCCCGGTTGAAGACCTTGAGGAAGAGGCTGTTCTTCTGGTCCAGGGCGGAGTGCACCTTCTGACGCAGGATCGACTCGTCGAAGAGGTCCTGGACGCGGATGCCCACGCGGTTCATCTTGTCCGCGTACGTCGGTCCGATCCCACGGCCGGTGGTACCCAGCTGACGCGCACCCAGGAAACGCTCGGTGGTGCGGTCCAGAACCCGGTTGTAGGAGGGGATGATGTGGGCGTTGGCGCTGATGAGGAGGCTGGAGGCGTCCTTGCCGCGGGAGGTGATCTCAGCGATCTCGTTGAAGAGGACCTCCAGGTCGACGACGACGCCGTTACCGATGATGGGGGTGACCCCGGGGGTGAGCACACCGGCCGGCAGGAGGTGGAAGGCGAACTTCTCGCCGTCGATGACGACGGTGTGTCCGGCGTTGTTGCCGCCGTTGAACTTCACGACGTAGTCGACGTCCTGACCGAGCTGGTCAGTCGCCTTGCCCTTTCCCTCGTCTCCCCACTGGGTCCCGACGACGACAACGGCTGGCATGGCTGCTCCCTGACTTCAGTGACGGCGTGCCGGTGGACACACCGTCCTCTAGCCTACCGGAGCCGGGTGGAGAGGTCCCCACCAGTGTCCCCCACCAACAGAAACAGGAGGCGATACGGTGGGGACATGCCTCATGTCACCGTCCACCGCAGCTCCACGCAGCGCCCTGCGCTGGCGGGCCTCGTCGCCCTGACCGTATTCACCGTCCTGGCCCTGATCGGTACTCCGGCATCCTCCCTCCCCACGGCTGATGACGACACGAACCTCCACATTTCCAGCGATGTGGTCATCAGAGAGGACAACACGTACTCCGTGAAGCTCACGATGTCGGAGAGCGGCACCATCCCGGTGCTCAGCAAGAGCACGTGCAACAAGAACTCATCCACTGTCAAGGATTCGCCCTATGAAGATCTCAAGGTGAAGTTCGTGGAGAAGGACGGCACCCGCACATGCACGATGGAGGGGACCGGCGGCTCCATCTCCACGTCCTCGAAGAACATCAAGCACGAGGGCGACGAGTACATCGTTCAGACGCTGAATTTCGACAGCATCAGCGACGAGGACGTCACCGAGATCTCTCAGTCGGTGACGTTCCCGGGTAAAGTCACCGAGGCCGACGGCGGCACGGTCGAGGGCACCAAGGTCGCCTTCAAGGACAACGACAAGCATGAGGTCAAGGGGAAGGACAAGCCCGCCAAGAGCGCAGCGGCAGAGGAGGACAGCAGCTCCACTCCCGTGTGGATCTGGAGCCTGATCGGTTCGCTTGCCGTGGCCATCGTGGGCGGCGTTGTGGGCGTGCTTGTCATGAACCAGAGGAAGAAGAGGCAGTCCCAGCTCGTTGCCTACGCTGCTGCTGCTCAGTTCTACGACCCCAACCAGGCACCCCTCGGCCAGCCGGGCCAGCAGCCCTACCAGCCCGGCTATGCCGAGCCCTACCAGCCGGGCCAACCAACGCCGCAGCCCTACCAGCCCGGCTACACCGACCCCGCTACTCAGCCCTACCAGCAGGCCCAGCCCTACCAGCCCGGCTACACCGACCCCGCTACTCAGCCCTACCAGCAGGCCCAGCCCTACCAGCAGGCCCAGCCCTACCAGCCCGGCTATGCCGAGCCCTACCAGCCGGGCCAACCGACACCGCAGCTCTACCAGCAGGGACAGCCGGGCCAGCAGCCCTTCCAGCCCGGCCACGCCGACCCAGCCGCCCAGCCCTACCAGCAGTCCTACAACAACCAGCCGGGCCAGCCCGGCCCGCGGTTCTGACGAGCTGCCCCAGACGCATGGCCCCGGAATCAGTCGATTCCGGGGCCATGACGCTGCGTGATGACGCCGCACTCACCGAGAGCGCGCTCGCATCATTCAGGACTCCGACGTCGAAGCACCGCGGAGCGCCACCATGGTGGAGCGCTGCAGCAGGGCGATGAGGTAGGCCTGGAAAGCCGGCCCGATCAGAACCATGAACCAGGCGACCGCGGCCCGCGAGGCCGCCAGCCCCCAGAGGACGATCGCAGGCGCCGCCACGATCACCAGAGCGAGCACGGTGACTCCAAGACGCCCCACCGCGAGACGAAGCGCATTGGACAGGTGGCGGTGGACCGGGGCGTCGAAGAAGGCGGCCAGCGGCAGCAGCCACACGAGGATCGCGGCCAGGAGCACTGCCCCGGCCAGCACCAGCCCGGACAATGAACCGCTCATACCACCGTTCTGTTCCCCCAGGGAGGAGTCGGACAGGATCAGGTACTCCCAGGCGCTCAGCGCCACCAGGACGAGTACTGGCAGCCACCAGGCCAGGGACTGGCGCAGATTGAGACGGAAGGAGCGCCACCAAGTGCTCATGACTGCCGGATCGTCGTCGGCCACCATCTCACCGGCGACCCGGGCGCAGGCCGCCAGGGAGGCTCCCGCCGTCACCACCGGCAGGCAGCCCGCCAGGGTGAGGACGTTGAGGATGACGACATCCGCCGCTGCGGACCAGGCCCGGTAGGCCGGGCTGTCAGGGCCGGGGAACAGCGCCACAGGGGCTCCTTCGTGGGGACTCGGGCAGTAACAGGTGGACATGATACGGGCGGTTCTTCAGGCCGGACGCGGGGCCTGGAGAACCGCCCGTATCAGGACGCAAGTAGGCGTATCAGCCCTTGACCGCCCCCGCGGCCACACCCTCGATGATGTGCTTCTGACCGAAGAGGTAGAAGGCGACGATCGGGACGATGGCGAAGACGAGCATGGCCATCTGGGCACCCATGTCCCGGTTGCCGTTGGAGCCGACGAGGGACTGGATGACGATCGGAACCGTCTTGTAGCGCTCGTCCTGGCCGATGACGAGGTTGGGCAGGAGGAAGTCGTTCCACACCCACATGGCGTTGAGGATCGCCACCGTGACCGCCGTCGGCTTGAGCAGCGGCATGACCACCTTGAAGTAGGTCTGCAGGGGCGAGCAGCCGTCCATGTAGGCGGCCTCCTCGATCTCCATGGGGATCGACTTGATGAAACCGGCGAACAGGAACACCGACAGCCCCCCACCGAAACCGAGGTAGAGGACGATCATGCCCCAGGGCGTTGCCAGGCCGAGCTGGTCGGCCACCTTGACGGTGGGGAACATGACCATCTGGAAGGGAGCGATCATGGAGAAGGCGAAGGCGTAGTAGATCATGGAGGTCCACCACGTCTTGATGCGGGTGATGTAGTAGGCGGTCATCGCCGTGAGGAACACGATGACGACGACGGAGCCCACAGTGATGAACAGCGACCAGCCCATGGCGCTGGCGAAGCCCGACAGGGCCAGGCCGGTGGCGTAGTTGTCCAGGCCGGCGAAGGTCTTCGCCGTCGGCAGGGCGAAGGGGCTGTCGGAGATGTAGAACTTGCCCTTGAAGGAGTTGATGACGATGAAGGCCAGCGGAATGACCCACACGAAGGCCAGGACGGCCAGCAGCCCCACGAGTGTCTTCTGCCCCGTCGTCTGCGGAGCGACCTTCTGACCGGTAGGGGCGGCGGAAGCGGGGGACTGAGTCTTGACGGCGGTGCTCACGCGTCGACCTCCTTGGAACGAGTGGCGCTCAGCTGGATGAGCGCGATGGCGGCGACGATGAGGAAGAAGATGACGGCCTCGGCCTGGGCGACGCCCTCCTGGCCGATCTTCTTGTACATCGTGTTGACGATGCTGAGCGCGGCCATCTGAGTCTGCTTAGCGGGCGCACCGTTGGTCAGCGCGAGGTTCTGGTCGTACATCTTGAAGGTGTTGGCCAGAGTGAGGAACAGGCAGATGGTGATCGAGGGCATAATCATCGGCAGCGTCACGTTGCGCAGCGTCTGCCACCTGCTGGCACCGTCGATCTGCGAGGCCTCGATGAGCTCGGGCGGCACATTCTGCAGACCGGCGATGTAGATGACCATCATGTAGCCCATGAGCTGCCAGTTGACGAGCATGACCAGTCCGGCCAGGCCCAGTCGCCAGTCGTTGACGATCGTCTGGCCCCAGCGCTGCAGGAGCGCATTGAGCATCACCTGCCAGGTGTAGCCCAAGACGATGCCGCCGATGAGGTTGGGCATGAAGAAGACGGCACGGAAGAAGTTGGTACCGCGCAGCTTGCGGGTCAGGAAGTAGGCCAGGGCGAAGGCCCCCAGGTTCACCGTGATGATCGAGATGATCGAGACGACAGCGGTGAAGAGGAGAGCCTGCGGGAAGTCGCTGCGCTCCCCCAGGGCCCTGGCGTAGTTGTCAGTACCCACGAACCGCGCATTGGTGAGGGTGCTGAACTTGGTGAAGGAGAGATAGAGCCCCATGAAGAAGGGGACGATGAACGCGATCATGAAGGCCAACAGGGTTGGCCCCGCAAAAACTGGGAAGAACTTTTTCAGTGCCTTGGTCATATCTGCCTCGAGGTGCGACCGGCACCCGCCAAGTGGGCGGGTACCAGAGAGCTCCCACCGGGGCGGCAGCGCGCGAGACGAACGGCTCGAACGTGCCGCCCCGGTAGGAGAGGGGATGGGGAGATGAGTCGCCGTCGCGATGCCCGCTGGAGCAGCACCCTCGGCGGTGGGCTCGAGCGACTCCTAGATGTCAGCCCTCCTTGGACGCCTTCTTCTCCGAGGCCCAGGTGGTCACGAAGAAGTCCTTGACCTTCGCCCAGTCCTCACTGCCGGAGGCGTACTGCGCCAGGTGCTGGCCGAGCTGGTCCTTGAAATCCTGGCTCGGGAAGGTCGGGAAGACCCACTTGACGGGCGTGAGGTCCTTGTTGTTGATGGCCGCGGAGACCTCCTTGCCCAGCGGGTCGGAGGGGGCCAGCTCGGCGTATGCCTTGTAGGGCGCGATGATGCTGAGCTTCTCGGCGGCCATCTTGGAACCCTCGGCATCGGTGAACAGCCAGGTGAGGAAGTCCTTGGTGGCCTTCTGGTCGCCCTCGGCGGCCTGGGAGTTGATCGTCAGGTAGTTCTCGGTGCCGATGGCGATGTTGGACTTGTCCTCGCCGGAGACGCCGACGTAGATCGGCATGAAGTGGACGTCCTCGGCCTTGACCGTGTTACCGGAGACCTCGGAGATCTGCGACCAGCCCCAGTTGCCGTTCTGGACCATGGCGGCCTTGCCCAGGGCGAAGTCGGCCATGGAGTCGGTGACCGTCTTGGCGCTGGCCTCTGTGGGCTTGATCGTGGAGTTGTTGAGGTAGAGGTCGAAGATCTTCTTGTAGTTGTCCGAGTAGGTCAGCTTGACCTCGTCGAGGTCGTCGACCTTGGCGTCGCGGTACTCGTAGTAGACGGGGTAGTTGGCCAGGTGGGTCTGCCAGCGCCAGTCCTCACCGGGGGACAGCGAGGTCGCGGCGAAGACGCCCTCGATACCGAGGTCGGCCTTCTTGGCCTGCATGTCCTCGACGACCTCCTTGAGCTTGTCGAAGCCCTTGATCTGGTCGACGGAAGTGGCCTTGGCGCCCTCCATACCGAAGTACTTCTTGAGGATGGCGGCGTTGTAGATGATGCCGTAGCCCTCGATGGCCAGCGGGACGCCCACGATCTTGCCCTCGTCGCCCTTGAGGGCCACGGACTCATCCGTCAGCTGCTTGGTGAAGTCGGCGTCGGACAGGTCGGAGGCGTAGTCCTTCCAGTTGCCGTAGCCCACGGGGCCGTTGAGGTTGAACAGCGTGGGCGGGTTGGACTTGGCGACCTCGGACTTCAGGGTCTGCTCGTAGGTGCCGGAAGCGGCGGTGACGACCTTGACGTTCACACCGGTCTTCTTGGTGTAGGCGGCCGCGATGTCCTTGAAGGCCTGCTCCGACTCGGGCTTGAAGTTGAGGAAGTAGACGCCTCCGGCGCCGTCGGAGCCCGACGAGCCCTTCGAGCAGGCCGCCAGGGTCGCGGCGACGGCGATCGCAGCAGTTCCACCGAGCATGGAGCGGCGGGAGATGAGTCGCATTGGGGTCCTCCTTTGGACGCATAGGACAGGCGCGGACAGAGGCGTCCGCAAGGCGCGACTGCCGTGTCGCCGGCGGCGGAGCCGTCGGTTCAACGGCGACGACCTATCATGGCACATTTCCGCCCGCATTGCTGCAAGGTTTGCAATCAGTGGCCTGGGTCTCGGTTTGGGAACGTTTGTGCGACACCCTGTTTTCCTTGGCATAACAAGTATTCCACCCTTCACTGCGATAGGCGCTTCCTTCGCCGACACCCTCTGCAACTATGCAACGATCGGTCAGTTCGTCGTCGAGAACCTTCTCACCGCTCCCTGCGCGAGCACGACGTGGCCCCGACACCCATGGGTGCCGGGGCCACGTACGGCGATCAGTCGCCGTTCACCCCTGGGCGGGGTGAGGGCTCACTTGCGGGCGGAGCCGACGGAGCCGAGGCGCTCGCAGGCCTCGACGACGCGGGCGGCCATGCCCTCCTCGGCGGCCTTGCCCCAGGCGCGCGGGTCGTACTGCTTCTTGTTGCCGACCTCGCCGTCGACCTTGAGGACACCCTCGTAGTTGGTGTACATCCAGCCGGCGACCGGGCGGGTGAAGGCGTACTGGGTGTCGGTGTCGACGTTCATCTTGATGACGCCGTTGCGCACCGCGGTGGCGATCTCCTCGTCGGTGGAGCCGGAGCCGCCGTGCATGACCAGGTCGAAGGGCGAGCTCTTGTCGCCGACCTTAGAGGAGAGGCGGTCGCCGAGGCGCTTGGCCACGTCCTCCTGGATCTCGCCGAGGATCTCCGGGCGGAGCTTGACGTGGCCGGGCTTGTAGGAGCCGTGCACGTTGCCGAAGGTCAGAGCGGTGATGTAGCGGCCGTTCTCACCCAGGCCGAGGGCCTCGATGGCCTTCCAGGCGTCGTCGGCGGTGGTGTAGAGGTTGGCGTTCTCCTCACCCTTGATGCCGTCTTCCTCGCCACCCACGGCACCGATCTCGATCTCGAGGACGACGTTGGCGGCCTTGGCGCGCTTGAGCATGTCGACGGCGATCTCGATGTTGTCGTCGAGAGCCTCGGCGGAGCCGTCCCACATGTGGGAGTTGAACATCGGCAGCTCACCGTTCTTGACCTGCTCGGCCTCGATCTCCAGGAGCGGGTGGATCCAGTCGGCCAGGAGCTTCTTGGGGCAGTGGTCGGTGTGCAGACCAATGGTGACGGGGTAGAGGTCACCCACGGCGCGGGCGTAGGCGGCGAAGGCGATCGAGCCCTTGACGCGGTCGAGGCGCGAGGAACCGGACCAGTAGGCGGCACCACCGTTGGAGATCTGGACGATGCCGTCGGACTCGGCGTCGGCGAAGCCCTTGAGGGCCGCGGACAGAGTCTGGGACGAGGTGACGTTGATCGCGGGGATGGCGTACTTGCCGGCCTTCGCGCGGTCAAGCATGTCGGCGTAGGACTCCGGGGTTGCAATGGCCACTGGGTGCCTCCTGATGTCTGTATGAGTCAGTGGTGCGGGGCCGATTGTTCCACGAATTGGAGGCCAGGTGAACCGGATCATGGTCCCAGGTCGGGCGCCGGTCAGGCAGCAGTCCGGCAGCATGCCCTCTGTTCAGGGGCGGTTTGGCCCCGCCTCCCACGGGGCGGGCCGACGCAGCGGGCCGCGACGGCCCCGGGTCAGTCAGGCGCCGGCCCAGCGTGCTGGAGGATCCAGGTATGCATGGCCACGGCCGCGGCGGCCGCCACGTTGATGGAGCGGGTGGAGCCGTACTGGCCGATGCGCAGCAGCCGGGAGCAGCCGGCGCTCAGCTCGGGGCTGATGCCCTCCCCCTCGGAGCCGAAGACCATGAGGCAGCGCTCGGGCAGGTCGGCGGACTCCAGGGGCTGGGCCCCGGGGCCGTTGTCGATGCCGATGACCTCGTAGCCCTCGGCCTGTGCCCAGGCGAGCAGCTCACCGGGTTCGGGGTGGTGGCGCACGTCCAGGTAGCGGTTGGTGACCATGGCGCCGCGCTTGTTCCAGCGGCGTCGGCCGATGATGTGGACGCCGGCCACGTTGAAGGCGTTGGCACTGCGCACGATGGAGCCGATGTTGAGATCCTGGCTGACGTTCTCGATGGCGATGTGCAGCAGGTGGGCGCGGGCGGCCAGGTCGGCGCGGATGGCCGCAATGGTCCAGTAGCGGTAGCGGTCGACGACATTGCGCCGGTCACCGGCGGCGAGCAGCTCTCGGTCGTAGCGGGGGTCGGTGGGCCAGGCCTCGGGGCCGCCAGGCCAGGGGCCGACGCCGACCTGGCGGACATCGGCCGGCCGGTCCTCCTCCGGGCCCGCCACAGAATCTGCTGGGGGCGCCGCGGGCAGGTACTCCCCCTCAGGCAGGTCGGCGGGAGCCGCCGGCTCCGCCCCGACCGTCTGCGGGCGCCGTCGGGTGCTCACTCCAGGCCGAGGTCGGCCAGACCGAGCGCTGCGTAGTAGGGCAGGCCGGCGGCCTCGATGCGCTCGCGCGCGCCGGTGGCCCGGTCCACGATGACGGCCACAGCCCGCACGTCGGCGCCCGCCTCGCGCAGGGCCTCGACGGCCTCCAGGGGCGAGCCGCCGGTGGTTGAGGTGTCCTCCAGGACCACCACGGAGCGCCCGGCGACGTCGGGCCCCTCGATGCGGCGGCGCATGCCGTGGTCCTTGGCAGCCTTGCGCACGACGAAGGCGTCCAGGTCCAGGCCGCGCGAGGCCGCGGCGTGCAGCATGGCGGCGGCCACGGGGTCGGCCCCCATGGTCAGGCCGCCGACCGCGTCGATCTCGTCGGTGCCCAGGCCCGCCTCCTCGAGCATGTCGAGCATGACGTGGCCGATGAGGGGGGCGGCCTCGTGGTGGAGGGTGGCGCGGCGCATGTCCACGTAGAAGTCGGACTCGAGGCCGGAGGCGAGGGTGACCTTGCCGCGGACGACGGACAGCTCGTTGACGAGCTCGGCCAGGCGGGTGATGTGGGAGTCGTTAGTGCTCACGGTTCCGATGGTAGTGGGACTCGGGGGCTGCGCGCCGGGTAGACACCCGCTGCGGACAGGAGCCCGCCCTCGCCCGCGTGGTGCGGACGGGGCGGGCTCCTGGCGGCTCAGCGGAAGGGAGGGGTCAGGACAGGGCGGCCACGGCGGCGTCGTAGTCGGGCTCCTGGCCGACCTCGGGGACCTGCTCGGTGTAGATAACCTTGCCGGACTCGTCGAGGACCACGACAGCGCGCGACAGCAGGCCGGCCAGCGGGCCGTCGGCCAGGGTGACGCCGTAGTCGGCACCGAAGGTGGAGCGGAAGGTCGAGCCGGTGACCACGTCGGTGAGGCCCTCGGCGCCGCAGAAGCGAGCGCCGGCGAAGGGCAGGTCGGCGGAGACGCAGACCACGGTCGTGTTGTCCAGCTCGGAGGCCAGCTTGTTGAACTGGCGCACGGAGGCGGCGCACACCCCGGTGTCCACCGAGGGGAAGATGTTGAGGACCACGCGGCGGCCGGCCAGGGACTGGCTGGTGACCGGGGCGAGGTCGGCGCCCACGAGGTCGAAGGCGGGCGCGGCCGAGCCCACAGCGGGCAGCTCGCCGACGGTGCTGACGGGGTCTCCGTGGAAGGTAATGGAAGCCATGGTGCGATCGTTGCAGGTCACGGCGCCCCTGGCTAGCGGGAACGCTCAGCCCTGGGCGATTCCGCGGTGGGATCGGGCCGCAAGCCGGTGCGCGCGCCCGGATCTGTCACGATTGGCGACTTTTAGGAGGCAGTTCCCGCCTACCTTGCCGTATCTGCGCTGGTCAGCACCTTGGGAAGGTTGGCAGCAACAGTGATTGCCCCCGAATAGTCGTCATCTGTGACACTTTGCGCCACCGGCGAGCCCTGACGGCCTCAGTCGCGCCCTTGGCCGGAGCGTTCCGGCCCGACCACCCGGCGCACGAACCAGCGGGGCGCCAACCGCAGCACGGCGTTGGCGCTGCGGTAGCGCAGGCTCGGGGTGCAGATGACCTGGCCGCGCCGCACCGCCGCCAGGCCGTCGATGGCCACTCGCTCGGCGTCCAGCCACAGCGGCGCCTTCCACTGGGTCTCGTCGATGCCGGCCGCGGCGTGGAAACCGGTGTGCACCAGCCCCGGGCACAGCGCCGTGGCACTCACCCCGGTGCCAGCGAGCTCGGCGGCCAGCCCCTCGGTGAAGCGCAGCACCCAGGCCTTGTGGGCGGCATAGGTGCCCATGGCGGTGTGCGCGGTCATGGAGGAGACGTTGAGAATGGCGCCGCGGCCGCGCTCCACCATGGCGCCGGCCGCCGCGTGGGAGGCCACCATGACCGCTCGGACCATGACGTTGAGGGCATCCTCCTCGCGGGCCCGGTCTCCCCCGACGAAGCGCTGCCCCAGCCCGAAGCCGGCGTTGTTGACCAGGAGCCCGATGGGCTTGCTCGTCTCCCACAGGCGCTCGGCGACGAGCTCGAGCTCGTCGCGCTTGGACAGATCGGCCTGCAGGGTCTCCACCTGGACACCTGCAAACTGGCGCATCTCCTCGGCCACCTGCCGCAGTCGCTCGGGGGTGCGCGCCACGAGGACGAGGTCATGACGGGCCTGGGCGAGCTGCCAGGCGATCTCCAGGCCGAGGCCGCTCGTGGCCCCGGTGACAAGTGCTGTTCCCATGGCCGCAGACTACGAGCGATTGGTGAGTGCTTGATGGGAGTCGGGCACCGGTTAGTCTGCTGCCATGCGCCTGGCCACCTGGAACGTCAACTCCATCCGCACCCGCATCGACCGCGTCCTGGCCTTCCTGGAGCGTGAGGACATCGACGCCCTGGCGATGCAGGAGATCAAGTGCCGCCCCGACCAGTTCCCGGTCGAACCCTTCGAAGCCGCGGGCTACGAGCTGGCCATCCACGGGCTCAACCAGTGGAACGGGGTGGCGATCGCCTCACGCGTGGGCCTCGACGACGTCGCCACTTCCTTCCCAGGCCAGCCCGCCTGGGCGGCCAAGCCCGAGGCTGAGCCGGTCGTCGAGGCCCGGGCGCTGGGGGCGACGGTGGGCGCGGCCGCGGATGCGGCGCCGGTGCGCCTGTGGAGCCTGTACGTGCCCAACGGCCGCGAGCTCACCCACCCGCACTACACGTACAAGCTCGACTGGCTGCGGGTGCTGCGGGACGACGTCGCCGACTGGCTTGAGGCCGACCCCGACCTGCCGCTGGCGCTGGTGGGCGACTGGAACGTGGCGCCTCGCGACGAGGACGTGTGGGACATGAGCGTCTTCGAGGGCGCCACCCACGTCTCGGAGCCGGAGCGCGAGGCCTTTGCGGCCTTCGCCGAGGCGGGCATGAGTGAGGTCACGCGCGAGCGGGTCACCAACTACACGTACTGGGACTATCAGAAGCTGCGCTTCCCGAGGAACGAGGGCATGCGCATTGACTTCGTCTACGCCTCGCCGGCCCTGGCGGGCCGCGTCACCGGCGCCGCCATCGACCGCGACGAGCGCAAGGGCAAGGGCGCCTCCGACCACGTCCCCGTCATCGTCGAACTCGACTGAGGCCGAGGGCCACGGCTCAGTCGAGGTGACCTGTTCGCCCTCACCCCCTGAAAGGCAGCCTCTATAACGTAGCCACCATCAGCAAGAAAAGGATCGTGGCGCATTTAAGGGGCAGTGACGGCGTCGAGGCCGAACTCCGACTGGGGAATCGGTTCCACACGCTCAATTTCAGCACCAGACTGAATCGTAATTCAGAACCATCCGACCCACCGTCAGAACTGAGATTTCCAAGGACGGAAAGAGCGACCGGCTCTCGACCCCCTCACCTCCGCCTCAATCTTGAGAACGCCGCTCTCCCCATCAAACAGAACTGACCATACGCTCACCAACCGGAAAGCCCAGCCGGACAATCCAGACAAATAAGGCCAAAGGCCCAGCGGACACCTCCCAACCCAAGGAATATACTCGGGAAGCAGGCCTCTGCGAAGCAGAACAATCCACCCCAGATCTCCAATTCCATCGGGATTTCGCAGCGTCACACACTCATCAATACTATTCGCCCATATGGTCGAAACCTGCAGTTCCTATCTTCTTCCCATATCGGTTTTCAGAATCACACCGAAGCCCATATCTCAGCACCGCTATTCTCGCGCCATGAACTACTCGAAACTCTCCCCCGCGCGTCGAATCGCCGCCGCCCTTCTTCCCATCACCGCCCTGTCCCTGGCCGCCTGCGGCAGCCTGCCCTTCGCCTCCCAGGACGCATCCCCTGCCACAGAGACGAGCGCCGCCGCCCCGTCCTCCGCACCCGCTCCTACTCCGTCGGCATCGGCATCGGCCACTGCCAGTGCCACCGATATGGAGTCAGCCACCGCCTCGGAGGACCCCTCCGCCTCGGCTGAGGCCACCACCAACGGGCTCACCCCCGAGAACAGCAAGGGCCGCGAGCTCAGGCTCTCCGACTTCCAGGAGCCGCCGGTGACGAGTGGCTGGCAGGAGAAGCGCTACGACGTCGCCTCCATCACCAACACCATGGGCATCGGCACCAAGCTCGACTGGCAGAACGACGACGAGATCGAGCTGCGTCTGGCCAACAAGTTCCAGAAGGTCACCTTCACCGCCGGCCAGGCCAATGACTCCCGGAGCTCCGACCTCATTGTGAGGGTCGCGATCTTCGCCGACGGCAAGGAGATCGAGACAGTCGACGTCCCCTTCAACGACGCCCACGCCTTCGAGGTCAAGGCCGCGAACGTCAACGCACTGAAGATCACCTTCAAGGCTCTCGACCAGAAGCAGGAGATGCCGCAGATCGACGACAGCACTATCGGCGTCATCCTCAACGTCAAGGCCGAGTGATGATCGGCAGGCCGCCGTCGCCGGCGCGCCTGCCCACCACAAACGGCAGGGCCTACAAGGCCAGGATCTGGTCGCCGAGTTCGGACCAGGTCCGCCGGTGAACCGCCCCGAAGGGCTCGGCCCCCAGGAAGACGGCCTGGCGCTCGGCGACCGGATCCACCCAGATGAAGGAGCCCGACTGGCCGAAGTGCCCGAAGGTCTGCTCACTGTTGCCGGCCCCGGTCCAGTGCGGGGACTTGGCTCCGCGCACCTCCACCCCCAGCCCGAAGGGGTTGGGGGTCTGTCGCCCGTACCCGGGTAGGACGCCGTCGAGGCCGGGCAGGACCGGCGTGCGGGCTCGCTGCGCGAGCGCTGGCGAGACGAGCCTGGGCGCGGCCAGCTCGCGGGCGAACAGGGACAGGTCGCGGGCGCTGCCCTCCCCGGAGTGGGCGGGGGATCCGGGGATGAGGACGCTGGCCATCCCCAGGGGCTCGAGCACGGTGGTCTCCACCCAGGTCTCCAGGGGCGTGCCGGTGGCCTCCTCAAGCCGCTCCCCCAGGATCTCGATGCCGCGGTTGGAGTAGATGCGGCGCGTGCCCGGGGCCGCCAGCCGCTCGTCGGAGTCGGCCGCGATCCCCGAGGAGTGGGACAGCAGGTTCTCGATGGTCGCACCGTCGGGCGCGGGCGAACCGGCGGGGGCCTCCAGATCCAGCAGTCCCCGGTCGACGGCGACCAGGGCCGCCCAGGCGACGATCGGCTTGGTCACCGAGGCGAAGGGGAAGACCTCATCGACGTCCCCGGCCTCGAGGAGCACGCCGTCGCCGGAGGTGGACCTGCCGGTCACGACGAGGGCGGTCGGGAAGGGGAAGGCGGCAAGCGCCGGCAGGGCAGGGGCCGGCACCTGAGGGGTGTCCGGGGTGGTCATCGCTCCTCCTCACCTGGATCGGCGCTCGACACGGCCGGCCGAGCGCACTCGCGACCGTACCTTACGCCCGGGGGCCGACCCCCGCTTCCGTCTGCGAACCGTAGGGCACAGCCGCGAGCGCCGGCCCGGACCACCCCAGCCGGCGACCCGGCGCGCCGTGACTGGGCGAAACCTGCTGGCTCGCGAGAGGATCGGGGCAATGCCCTTCTACCACCGCCCACCCGCCGACCGCGGCCCGCTGCGCCCCCGCTCCCCCATGGCCCTCGGCCAGGCGGCCGCCACTCCCACACCCACGGAGCTGGCCGAGGCCGCCGGGGTCGGCTACGCCGTCGTCGACCTGGAGACCACCGGCCTGTCCCCCACGACAGACTCGATCCTGGAGGTCGCGCTCGTACTGACCGACGCCGCCGGGCGCGTCGAGCGCAGCTGGTCCACGCTCATCGACCCCGGCGCGGGCGTGGACGTGGGCCCCACCCACATCCACGGTCTTGTCGCCGAGGAGCTCATCGGGGCGCCCGGCTTCGATGAGGTCGCCGACCTGCTGGTGGCCGACCTGGCCGGGCGGGCGGTCGTGGCCCACAACGCCCGCTTCGACGTCGGATTCCTCACCCAGGCGCTGGGGACGCGGGGGCTGCTCGACCGGGGCGCGCGGGTGCCGCGGGTGTGCACGATGGAGTGGGCGCGCCATTTCATGACGACGCCATCGCGCCGGCTGACCACCTGCTGCGAGGTGGCCGGGGTGGAGATAGGCCGCCACCACAACGCGCTCGACGATGCGCTGGCCGCTGCCGGCCTGCTGCGCCACTACCTGGCGGTGGGGGCTCAGCGGGGCGAGGAGCCGGTGGCCTGGGCCCGCTCGCTCGTTGAGGCTCGCCGCTTCGCCGGCTGGCACTGGGACGCGGCAAGGGCTCGGGCCGGCGTCGAGCGTCTCACGGCGCGCACCACACCCGGTGCCGAGAGGCCTCGGTCCGAGACTTAGGCCTCCGCGGATTCCTCACCCAGGGAGACGAGGAATCCGTCGTCGTCCACGGCCACCCCGGAGACGGCGGTCACCAGGACGGTGGCGAGCTCCTCCACCAGGTCCCGGGCGGTCTGACGCTCGCGGCGCCGGGAGCGGGAGACCACTTCGGCGTAGGCGTCAGCCTGGTCCTGGGGGATCCAGCGCAGGTCGTAGGACAGGACCGCCCCGCGCGCCCACGGCTCGCCGCGCACGGCCAGCGGCAGCCCGTCGGTGGCGCCGGCACGCACCTCGATGCGCCCCCAGCCCTCGTGCTCGGGGTCGACCGGGGTGACGACCGCGTAGCCGTCACGCACCTCCTCGATGACGTTGCCGGTGGCAGCGGCGACGATCTCCTGGCGCATCGTGTCCTGGCGGACCTTCTCCGAGCCGCGCCAAGCCTTCTCGAAGACGTCCGGGCCGATGCGCTCGACGAGACTCTCCAGCTGCTCGGGGTCGATGGCGTCCAGCCCGACGGCGCCGCGGGGCTGAACGGCCTCCAGCGCGGCGCTCACTTCGGGGGCCACGGGCTGCAGGACGGCCACCAGGTCCTCCGGGCCGAGCCACACCGGGGCGTAGACGGTCAGGGAGGCCGAGACCTCCGGGCTGGGCTCGACCAGCACCGGGTCCTCGTTGTCCCCTCCGGGAATGAGCCGCAGGGCCCCGGCCAGGCGTCGGGCGATGGCGCGCAGTCGGGTGAGGGCCACCAGCTCGGCCCCCGTGGGCTGGGCGTGGGGGAAGGCGTCGGAGAGCGGGTCCAGGCCGGCAAGCTCAGCCGGCAGGGCGCCAGCACGGATGCGGGGGCAGTCCAGGATCATCAGCTGCGTGGTCCACTCCGGCGCCCCCAGGAGGCCGCGCATCTCGGCGTCGACCTTCCAGGGCCCCAGCAGGGAGACCCCGGGGAAGAGCTGGAGGCTGGAGACCCCCACCCAGCCGGACTGGATGTCCTGTGACAGGGCCAGGGCCTCAACCTCGTCGGGGGCGACGTCGTCGGCCAGAAGCAGGACGTGGTTGGTGTCCAGCAGCCCAACCGGCAGCATGGAGGCGGCGGTGAAGGTGCCGGTGTCGGTGGGCAGGGAGACGGCGAAGTCGGTCGAGTCGCTCATAGGTGCTTCTCCTGGGAGATGGGAGCGGCGCCGTCGGCGGGGGCCGCCGGGGTGTCGGGGATGCGGGTGCGGTGGAAGGACTGGTGGGAGCGGGAGGCCGTCGGTCCGCGCTGGCCCTGGTAGCGCGAGCCGGTGGCGCCCGAGCCGTAGGGGGCCTGGGCGGGGCTGGACAGGCGGAAGAAGCACAGCTGCCCCACCTTCATCCCCGGCCAGAGCTTGATGGGCATGGTGGCGGTGTTGGACAGCTCCAGGGTGACGTGCCCCGTGAAGCCCGGGTCGATGAATCCGGCGGTGGAGTGGGTCAGCAGCCCCAGGCGCCCCAGGCTCGACTTGCCCTCCAGGCGGGCGGCGACGTCGTCGGGCAGGGTGATGCGCTCGTAGGTGGCGCCCAGGACGAACTCCCCGGGGTGCAGGACGAAGGGCTCGTCGGCCCCGACGTCGACGAGGTGGGTCAGCCCCTCCTGGTCGGCGGCCGGGTCGATGACCGGGTAGCGGTGGTTGTCGAAGAGACGGAACCAGCGGTCCAGGCGCACATCGATGGAGGCCGGCTGAATCATCTCGGGGTCGTAGGGGTCGAGGACGACCCGTCCGGCGTCGAGCTCGGTGCGGATATCGCGGTCTGAGAGCAGCACGGGCCCGATTGTGCCAGGTCCTCCCGGAGGCGTCACACGGATTCCGGCCCTGGGGGATCCGGGAGGACCGGAGCGCGCCTCAGCTGCTCAGCGGCATGCCGGAGGCGTCAACGCCCCACGGCGCCTCGCCGGGGCGGGCCACCAGAATGAGGATGCCCTCGATGAAGGCCCAGATGGCAATCGGAAGCGCCAGGAACCCGCAGCTCAAGAGCGTGCCCAGGAGCTGGAAGAGCGCCTTGCCCGTGTAGCCCAGGTAGAAGTTGTGGATCCCGAAGGTGCCGAGGAACAGCGCCAGGATGCCTGCGGCCACCTTGGACTTGCTCGGGTAGCCGGGAGGACCGTAAGCGGGAACGGGGCCATAGCCGGGAGGCGCACTGTACCCAGGAGGCATGCCGTAACCGGGAGGAGGTGCGTAGGCCCCCTGCGGGTCATACCCCGGTTGGGCTCCGGAGTCGTAAGGGCCGCCATAGGGCGGGTACCCGCCTGACGGGTAGTCCGTGGGGGCGGACCCCGCGGGCAGCGCTGGCACGTCCGGGCGGGGACTCGCAGTGAGCCCAGTCGGATCAGTGGCCTCGTGAGGGTTGAAGGGATCAGTCATGCGCTCACCACACCTATGAAGACGTCAGGGAATCCGTTGGCGAGTGTAGTGGGCGAAGGCGTGGCCGACGTGGTTCGCGATGCCCCGCCGCAGGTCGATTTGCGTAGACGGCCGGAGTCTGGGTTAGACTTCCGCACGCACCTGGGACGCACGTCTACTGGTGCCACGCGGGTGTAGTTCAATGGTAGAACTTCAGCTTCCCAAGCTGACAGCGCGGGTTCGATTCCCGTCACCCGCTCCAGCCCGAGGGCCCGGACCGTCACGGTTCGGGCCCTCGTTGTTGCGCGGCCGGGGGCATTCGACGCCCTCGGGGACAGGATTCCCGTCCCCGCACGCGTGACATGTCCCCACCCGGAAGAGAAAGTCCCCGACCGCGCGGAGTGGCCCCGCCAGGAGTCAGGACAGGACGGCCTGCAGGTTCACCTGGGCGCTGCCCAGAATGGCGGCCGGGTCACCTCCGGCCAGCCCGGGCAGCTCGTTGTCGAAGGTGGCGATGACGTCCGAGGTGCCCGAGGCGGAGGGCACGGGCTGGGAGTACTCGACGCCGGCCAGGAAGGCCGCCTGGTCGGCATGCTTGCCCTTCCAGGTCTCACCGGCGGACTTGCCGGCGGGAACCGTGCCCGCCGCGCCGGCCAGGGCCACCTGCCGCTCGGCGGCGGTGAGGTACTCCACGAGCTTGATGGCGTCGGCCTTGTGCTTGGAGGCCTCCACGACTCCGTAGAAGGTGGGGAACTGCAGGGTCCCCTTGCCGCCGCTGCCGGCCGGCAGCTCGACCACCTTGTAGGAGATACCCGAGTAGGTGTCCGCCAGAGTCTTGGCCAGGGCCTCGGTCTCGATCACCATGGCGGCCTGCCCCTGGCCGAAGGCGTCGGCGGCGGACCCGGCGGGCAGGTCGGCGCCCCAGCCGGCCGACCCGGAGGACAGGAGCGTCTTGACCTGGGTCAGGCCCGCCACCGAGCCCTCGGAGGAGGCCGTCGCCTTCGTGCCGTCGGCGCTGGTCAGTCCCCCACCGCCCTGGATGAGGAAGGCGCCCACGCGCGCGTAGGAGGCATCCAGGGTCAGGCCGACGACGCCACCGGAGGTGAGCTTGGCGGCCACCTGGTCCAGCTGCTCCCAGGTGGTCGGGTAGTCCGACTCGCTCAGGCCCGCGGCCGACCACAGCGAGGTGTTGACGTACAGGGCGAGCGTGGAGACGTCCCGGGGCGCCGCGGCGATCTTGTCCTGCCGGGTGGCGCTGGTCAGCAGCGCGGGGTTCGCGTCCTTGACGGCGGCCGCCCCCTTGTCCCAGGAGTGCAGGGCACCGGCGTAGCTGGACAGCTGGGCCGGGTTGAGGACGACGACGTCGATGCTCGGCTCGGCCGTGATCCCGCGGGCCAGCTCCTGGGAGACGTCAGAGACGGGCTTGATGTCCACCTCCACCTTGGTCTCCTTGGTGAATGCCTCCACCGCCTTGGACAGCGCCTCCGCGGCGGCCTCGCCCGCGTCGGGGACGATGAGCGCCATCTTGCCCTCCTCGGTGGCCTCGTCCTTCGACTTCGACGAGCAGGCGGCGAGGGTGGCCGCGGCGGCCAGCCCCAGAGAGGTCAGGGCGAACGTCCTGCGGGTGAGCATCATGTGTTCTCCTAGAGGGAATCCCGGAGTGCCCGGGAGCGGGATGAGCCCGGGGCCGCGACGGCGCCTGTGGGCTCGCGATGTGCGACGTCGGGCGGGGACGGCGGGAGGGCACTGTGGGCCCCGCGTCGCCAGGAGGAAGCGTAGGCCATGTGGGCGGCGAGCTCGGACTCGAGCCCGCCCCCGCCCTCACCTCACAGGAGATCGCGCAGGGCCAGCACGACGACGCCGGTGGCCGCCGCGTCCACGAGGAACCAGCTGGCCAGCCACACCCCAGCGGGCACCCGGGTCAGGTGGGCCAGGGTGCGGTGGTCCTGGCTCGGGTCGCGTGAGGCGGCGACGTCGCGCAGGGAGTCCCAGGCCCCTACCAGCAGGGCCAGCCCGGTCCCGGCGACGACGCCGTCGCGCCACTGCCCGCCCCACCACCACAGGGCCCCGGTCAAGGCGGCCACGAGCAGGACCAGCAGGACCGTGCGCACGGAGCGGGACATGACCAGCAGGACCGCCAGGAGGACCAGCCCCAGCAGCAGGACCGTGCTCGCCCAGCCCTTGAGGGCCAGGAGCACGACAACGGCGCCCAGGACGGCGGGGGCTGGGTAGCCGGCCCAGGAGGTGGCCACCCGGCCGGGGCCGGTGGGCTTGCCGGCGGTGACGGCGTGCCCGGACAGGTCCCGACTCACCACGAATCCGAGGAAGCGCCGTCCCACCATGAGGCCGACGGCGGCGTGCCCGGCCTCGTGGACGATCGTCACCAGGGTGCGTCCCCAGCGGCGGGCCGGTGCCCAGGCCAGGACGATGAGAAGGATCGCCAGCGCCGGCCACAGCACGCCGGGATCCAGGCCGACGACGCTCGAGGCGCGGGCCAGCAGGTCGTTCCAGGTGTCAGTCCAGCTCAGGTTCACGAGCGGAAGTCTGCCAGGCCCGCCTGTGTGCACGGCAGGCCGTGGCTCACGCTGTCAGCCGACCGCGCTGTGACGAAGCGAACCGGGGGCCTCGGCGCCCTCCAGGGGCTCGGTGGCGTGGGGCTGAGGGATGCTCGGAACCTCGTGGGCGGGCTGGCGCGCCCCCACCGCCCGCAGCACGAAGGCGTCCAGGCTCTCCAGGTAGGCCCGGCGCTGCTCCGGATCCGTGGGGGTCGGGCGCCCACCCATGACGGTGGCGTGGATGAGGGGGATGACCTGCTCGGGCTCCTGGGCGGGGATGAGCCCCTGGTCCATGGCGTCGGTGAGGATCGAGGAGAGCATCTGGGCCACGAGCGCCCCGTGGGCCTTGAGGCGGCCGGCGGTCCCGCGCGAGACCGCCCCGGACAGGGGCCCCGAGGTCGGGAAGTGGAAGTGCCGGGCGATGAGGGCCTGCTGGCGCACATAGATGCGCAGGCGGTCGATCGGGTCCTGGGTGCCGGCCAGCGCCCGGGAGAGCTCCTCGGCGTAGCGGCCGGCCTCGTGCTCCATGAAGGCCAGGAGGAGGTCCTCCTTGTCCGCGAAATGGTTGTAGACGGCCGTGCGCCCCACGCCCGCGTGGTTGGCGACGTCGGACAGGGTGATCTTGTCGAAGCTGCGCTGGCTCATGAGCTCGGACAGCGCCTGGAACAGGGCGGTGCGCGTGCGCTCTCGATGCTCGGCCAGTGAGGAACCCAGGATCTTCGGCATGAGGCAACCCTAACTTAGGAGATGACGCGGACGATAGAAGTGTCAGAAACTGGGACAGGCCGGCACCGTGGGGCAGTTGGTGTCCTCGGGCCCGCGGCCCCGGGGAGGGCCGTCCGTCTGCGCCCCGCCGTCGCCCCGGTGTCCATCAGCGCCCCAGGGCGCCCACGAGCGCGTCGATGATCGGCAGGTCCGCCTCCAGCCACGGCAGCCGGCGCAGCTGGTCGGGCGGATCCAGGCGTACCCACTCCAGGCGTTGGTGGTCGCCTCCGGCCCTGCCCCGCTCCCCGGGGTGGGCGGGCTCGGCCAGCCACACCCGCATCCTGAAGCCGTGCATGGCCGGCCAGGCCGGGGCGTCGTCGCCGGGACCGCTGTTCGGTGGCGCCGCAACCGCCAGCTGTCGGGGGACGACGAGCTCGGGCCCCAGGCGGGCGCTCAGACCGATCTCCTCGTCCAGCTCGCGGGCCAGGGCCTGCTCGGGCCTCTCGGCGGGTTCGACCTTGCCACCGGGCAGCTCGAACTGACCGGCGTGCTCAGGCGGGTAGGAGCGGGCCGCGCACAGCAGGGTGGTCGGATGCTCCAGGTTGTCCAGGACCGCGGCCGCCACGACGAGGCGGGAGGCCCGCCCCGTATCGGAGTCGCTCACCAGGGCTTTCCCCCTCCTTCGCCGCCGCCGGGCTCCGCAGTGGTTCCCGGGCTGCCGTTGTTGCGGTCCCGCAGGCGCTTGGCCCGGTCATCGACCGGGGTCGGGGTCGGCTTGGCGCTCGGGGTGCTGGAGGAGGTCTCACCCGGCGAGCTCGACGACGACGGGCTCGCGCTCGGATCGCTGCTGGGCTGCGAGGAGGCACTCGAGCTCGGGTCGCTGCTGGGCGTGGCCGACGGGGTCGAACTCGGGTCACTGCTCGGCTGAGAGGAGGGGGTCGAGCTCGGGTCGCTGCTGGGCGTGGCCGAGGGGTTCGGGCTCGGGGAGGGGTTCTGCTCGGGCGGGGGCGGCACCTCGCAGGTATCGGCCGCCTTCTTGGCCGCCTCGATGTGCTCAGTGACCGCCGCGGAGCTTCCGCTCTCCTGGGCCTGGGTCGCCAGGGTGAGGTGGGCGACGTACAGGTTGGTGCGCACCATGCACTCCGGGGAGCCGGCCTCCTTCACCTTGCTCTCCGGGTCGACCTTGGCCTTGGGTGCCTCGCTGAGAGCCTGTTTGAGGGTCGTCACCGCGGAGGTCGGGTCCTTCGCGGCGAGCTGACCGGTGCCCAGGTTGAAGTGGACGCGCCACTGCTCCAGCCACGGATTGATCGCGGCAACCGTGCGGTAGCGCGACAGGGCCGTGTCGTAGTGGCCGGCTGCCGCGGCGCGGTTTCCGGTCAGGGAGATGAGGAAGATCGAGCCGAGCCACAGGGAGATGATGGTGACCAGAGCCGCGGGCACCCCACCGATCATCAGGAGCCGACGACGCCGCTTGAGGCGGGCCTCGCGCCGCCGGGGGTCCTCGGGGGCCGAGGGGTCCGGTGAGGAGGCCCCGTCATTCGGGTCCGCCTCCTGCAGGTAGTCGGGCACCTGCTCCGGGGCGCCACTGACCGCGCCCTGCGCCGCCTGGGCGGCCTGGGCGGCTCCGGGCTGCGTCCCGTCGCCGACCTGCCCGGGGACCTCGCCGGGGGTGTGTTCTGTCGTCATCATCGTCCCCTTCCCATGAGAAGACGCAGGCGACGGTCGGCTCGCATGAGGTCGAGGATCTCCCACAGCAGCAGACCGAAGGCGATGAGTCCCAGTGGCCAGGTCAGGTACACCCGGGCGTTGGTCTTGGCCCGTCCGTCGGAGGTGACGGCCTCGATGTCGAGGTTGGTGAACTTGCTCGTCGGGTCATCCCCCGAGCCGCCGGTGCGGTGGTAGTAGGGCAGCCCCAGGTCCTTGGCCACCTTCTGGAGCTCCTCGGCGTCGATCTTCGACACCCCGGGCTGCCCGCCCTGGCCGTCGGTGATGTAGTCGGACTGGGTGTGCTCGCCGGTGGACGGCGAACCGTCGTAGCTGCGCATCTTGCCGCCCTCGGTCGAGCCGTAGCCCAGCACTGCGCCGCCGTCGATGAGACCGGCCAGGGACTGCCAGGAGATGCCGGCATTGTCGGCCGTCTGAGTGCCGCGGCCCTCGTCGGTGGCCTCGCCGTCGGAGAAGATGTAGACGAGGCGGATGTCCTTGGGGTCGGACTGGCGGGCCTGCGTCAGCGTCTGCCCCAGCACCGGAAGCGCCACCTCCAGCGAGGAGCCGACGGAGTGGCCCGTGACCTCCTGCTTGAAGGAGCCGATCCAGGCGTCGACGGCGTTGGTGTCGTGAGTCAGCGGCAGCTCCCGGGCCGCCGTGTTGTCCAGGGCGATGATGGAGAAGCGCGAGTCCGGGAAGGCCTCGCGGACGGCCCGCATGTCGGCGCGCACGCCGTCGAGCCTGGTGGAGGCCGACTGGTCGACGCCGTCGGGCCCCTTGCCCTGGTAGTCCTCCGCGGCCATGGATCCAGTGCGGTCCACCACCATGTAGATCTCCACGTTGGAGACGCTGATGGTCTCGCTGCCGCGGATCGCCGGCCCCGCCAGCGCCAGCACAATGACGACGACGATGGCCAGGCGCCTCCACCAGGCCCGGCGGGCGGCCGGCTCGGCATCGTCACGGACCAGGCGGCGTCGGGCCACGATGAGCAGCCCCGTCAGGGCGGCCGCCACGAGGAGGACGAGGATCCACCAGGTGACCGGGATGAACGCGAAGTCCCCGATGATCGGAACCGGCTTCATGCTCGCCTCCAGGTAGTCAGTCCCAGGTAGCCCAGAAGCACCAGTGAGAGCGTGATGACGAGCCGCTGGGGGACGTCGGTGCGACGGGTCTGCTTGCGGCCCCCGAGCGCGGAGACCTCGGTCTTCTCCAGCTCCTTGACGATCTGGCCCCCGGTGCCGGAGTCCTCGACGTCGTAGAAGCGCCCCTTGCCCTGCTCCTCGGTGACGGTCTTGAGCTCCTCGCGGGACTCCTCAGGAGTCTTGTCGAGCAGGTTCTGGTAAGGCTGGTCCTCGTCGGCACCGTAGATGGAGAACAGGCGGATCTTGCGCTCGGCCAGGAGCTTGGCGGCGTCGGGCAGGGGATAGATCTGCTCGTTGTCGGGGTCGATGACCTGGTTGTCGGTGGCCAGGATGATGGAGCGGGAGCGCTCCAGCCCCTGGTTGTCGAAGGCCTGGGCGCAGGAGGCGAGCCCGTCGCCGGCCAGGGAGGAGCCGTTGATGCTGGAGTTCACCGTGCCGCCGAAGGCCTCCTGGTAGGCGAGCTGCTGCTTGTAGGTGACGTTCTCCGGGTCGATGTCCAGCACGTCGCCCAGCTCGCTGAGCTGGTCACGCAGCAGCTCGTAGTCGTCCGTGAGCGGCACGATGGTCTGCGCGGCCGAGTTCCAGGCCACGATCCCCACCCGCTCGCCGTCGAAGTCCTCCAGGATCTCGGAGAAGGTCGTCAGGACCGAGGAGTCGATCCTGACCATCGACGTCGACACGTCCAGGCATAGGACGATGTCACGGTTGGCCAGGGCGTCGGAGCGCTCGGTGACACGCACGGGCCGACCGGCGATGGCGGCGGCGCTCACCAGGCCCGAGACCAGCAGGACCGCCAGGAGCGCGTGGAGCCAGCGCTGAGCCCGGATGCGCTTGCGCACCGCCGGCAGCTGGAACAGGCTCGCCGAGTTGGCCAGACGGCGGGGCAGTTCGACGACCTGCTCGCTCCCCCGCCGGCTCCAGGACAGCCTGGAGCGCTTGGGCGCCCCGGTGGAGGGGCCCAGGCCGGAGCGGCGGTCGATGATGAACACCGCGATGATCGCCGCGACGGCGATGACGACAAGAACAATGAACAACCAGAGCATCACCATCGGGTGACCACCTCCCTGGCGTGGGTCAGGGCCTCCTGCGCGGCGGCCTGCGGCTCACGGTCGAAGGAGGGCTGCTCCCACACGGCCAGCAGCTCTCCGACGTGCCCCAGCGGGTTGATATCCAGGGGACGGCCCGCCGCGCGCACGCTGCGCCGGCGCTCCTCCACCGAGCTCGGCCCGGCGGTCGCGGCCATGTCGAGGATCTCCGAGACCGTGGCGGTGGTGATCTCCTCCCCGCTGCGGGCCTCGGCGAAGCCGCGCAGCAGCGCGGCCAGCTCCAGGTGCAGCTCGCGCAGGTCCAGATCACCGGCGTCCCAGCGCTGGGAGATCTCGCTGAGACGCTCACCCCACTGGCGGCGCTCACGGGGAGCCATGGGGATGTCTCCGACCTCCTGGGAGATGTCGCGGCGGGTCACCAGGAAGGTCCGCAGCAGCCAGGCGGTCACCAGCAGGAGGCCGACGACCATGACGATGACCATCCAAATCGGCATGAGGACCGGGGGCATGATCTGCATGGGTCACCGCCTCCCTCTGGCCACGGCGGCGCGCTCGCGCTGGAGGAGCTCGGCGATGGAGTCGATGAGCGTCTCCTCGGAGGAGACGACACCGTACTCCAGGTGCCGGGCGTCGAGCACCTGCTCGACGCTGGTGCGCCACTGCTCGCGCACCACGGCCGCCTGAGCGGCCAGGTAGGAGTCCGCGCGCAGGAAGGCGGGGATCTCGAAGGGGAGGTCGATGTCCCGCCCGCGGCCGCCGTCCGGGCGCAGCGGGTCGTCGTCCTCGATCTGGACGACGATCATCTCGTGCTGGATCGACAGGCGCCGCAGCCAGGTCGCGGCGTCGGGGCCGGGGTGAGCGGTGTCGGTGATGAGGATGACCAGGCTGCGGCGGCGGTGCCAGGTGCTCACACGCTCCATGAGGCGAGGCAGGCTGGAGGGAGGGGCCCCGGGGGCCAGCTCGAAGACGCCGGGCGCCCCCTCGACGGGAGCGTCGAGGTCCTCGAAGGTGCGCGCCAGCAGCGCCAGCAGGGTCTCCACGTGCTTGGCCCCGGAACGGGCCGGACGCGAGATCATCCGACCGGCGTCACCGGCCACGAGCGCCACCGAGTCCCCCCGCATCCGGGCCAGGTAGGCGAAGACCTCCGCCACTCCCAGGGCCAGGTCGCGCTTGTCCTCACCCGAGGGGGTCATCGCCGCCATGGTCCGGCCCGTGTCCACGGCCAACACCATGGGCATCATGGACTCGCGCTGGTAGCGCTTGATGACCGGCTGCCCCAGGCGGGCCGAGGACTTCCAGTCGATGTCGGAGATGTCGTCGCCGGGCCGGTAGAAGGACATGTCGTCGAAGTCCTGCCCGCGTCCGACGAACACCGACTTGTGGCGCCCGTCGAGCAGCCCCGTGGCGCGGCGCAGGGTCGGCAGGCTCAGAGCCGCGCGCAGACGCTCGATCCGCGAACCGCGCCGGCCCTCGCCGGAATCGGACTCGGGCGCCCCGGGAGCGCCGTGTACCTCCGTGCTCATCGCTGTGCTGGTCCCCACCGGGCTCAGGGCGTGGGGACGGCCGCGAAGATGGCGTCGATGATCGCCTCGGGCGCGACTCCGTCGGCCAGGGCGTCATAGGTGAGCACCAGCCGGTGGCGCAGCACCCCGTGACGCAGCAGGCGGACGTCGTCGGGGATGACGTAGGTGCGCCCCTCCTGGAGGGCGACCGCCTGGGCCACCTTCATGAGTGCGATGCCTCCACGGGGGGAGGCCCCCACGCGCACCTGCCGGTCCAGGCCGGGCACGGGCCGCGGCCCCCCGCCACGGGAGGTGTTGATGAGGGCGACGATGTACTGCTTGATGACGGGATCGACATAGACCCGCTCGGCGGCCCGCTGCAGCCACTCGACGTCGTCGGTGGAGATGGGCCGACCGGTCACGGGCTGGTCGAAGGTCCCGTTGGAGATGCGGTCCAGGACGTCGGCCTCCTCCGAGGGCCGCGGGTAGGTGAGCACCTCCTTCATGAGGAAGCGGTCCATCTGCGCCTCAGGCAGGACGTAGGTGCCCTCCTCCTCGATGGGGTTCTGGGTGGCCAGGACCATGAAGGGGTGGGGCAGGGGGTAGACGACGCCGCCGATGGAGGTCTGGCGCTCCTGCATGGCCTCGAGCATGGCCGACTGGGTCTTGGCGCTGGAGCGGTTGATCTCGTCGAGCAGGACGATGTTGGCGTGGACCGGCCCCAGCTGGGTGGTCATCTCGCCGGTGGAGGAGTTGAGGATCTGGGTGCCCACGATGTCGTTGGGCATGAGGTCGGGCGTGCACTGGATGCGCCGGAAGGAGCCGGAGACCGCCGAGGCCAGCGTCTGGGCGGCGGTGGTCTTGGCCAGGCCCGGCACGGACTCCAGCAGGATGTGACCACTGGACATGAGGGCGGTCACCAGGGCCCTGCGCAGCTGCTCCTGACCGACGACGCGCTGGGAGAAGATGTTGGCCACGGACTTGAGCAGCTCGCCGGCGCGCTCCACGTCGGCGTCCCCGGCGCCTCGACGGCTGGAGGCGGCCCGGGCCTCGCGGCGCAGCGTCTCACGGGAGGGCAGGGGGCCGGTGTCGACCTTCTCCTCGGCCGGCGCCGCCGGTCCGGAGGGGTAGCCGGGAACCGTCATCCTGGATGACGTGGTCGGCGACGTGGTCGGCACGGAGCCGGCCCCAGCGGTCTGCGGGTCGACCTGAGGTGGGACCGAGGGCGGCTGCTGCGCCGAGGCCGCCGTCCCCTGCCCCGCGGAGGAGCCGTCGGGCCGGCTGGCCGCTCGGGCCGCCGGCTGCCCGGCAGGCTGACCGTACTGCTGGCCACTGCCCCAGCCACCCGGCTGACTGCCGGGTTGGGCGCGGTGCTCGGGCTGCATGCTCATGGTTCTCCTCGCTCAGTTCTGGCTTGATTCCTCGCGCCACGTGCTCGCGCCTGGATAGGCGACGCATTGGCAGGCTATACGAGCCGGGGCCACCTGTGGCGCGAGCGACGGGGAAGTCCTCCCCACAGCGCCGGAGAGTCTCCACTTTTCACTGGATCCGCGCCACTTTGAAGGAAATGTGAGACGAGTCGTCATGGGGTGGTCGCCCCGGGATCAGAGCTGGCCGAGGTTCACCCGGCTTCCGGCCAGGCTCAGCCGGAGCCCGTCATTGGTGACGATGGCGCTGGTCGGGCGCAGCCCCGGCGGCAGGGAGTTCGCGGGGATCGTGATCTGCGGGGAGTCCAGCCCGACATAGCTGAGCATGCTGTCCTGCCCCGTGCCGACGTCGACGCCGAGGGTGTTCCCGCTCATCCGGGTGGAGGTGATGGTCAGGATCAGGCTGCCGTCGGCACCCAGCGACGGGGTGATCTCGGCCTGACCACTCAGACCGAGCACGGACATCGAGGCCTGGATGACCCCCGGATCCTGGGCGCTCGTCCCGGTGCGCTTGGCTTGAAGGGTGATGCCCTTGAGCTTGGGGTGCGATGCGGCGGCGAGCGTGGCCACCTGCTGCCAGCTGACGGTGCCCGAGGCCGCCACCGTGTCGGTCTGATAGGGCTTGTGCAGGCTGATGTGACTCAGATCGACGTCGACGTCGCTGAGCGTGACCGAGGCATTGCTCTGCCCCTTGGAGGTGATCGTCAGGCTCGGGGAGTCCACGCTCAGACTGTCCAGTGAGCCGCCGACGACCTGACTCAGAACGATTCCCTTCGTGGCGATCCGGGCGTCCGGGCTGAGCCCCGGCAGGGCCGAGCGCACGGCGGAGTCGACCTGCCCGCGCACGAGGTACTCCGCCCCGACGGCCCCGGCGCTCAGGATGACGACGAGCACCACCAGGACCGCCACCCACCGTCGAGCGCGACGTCGTCTGGCAGGGCGGGGGATGTCATCCTCGAAGGAGTTCTCCTGCAGGAGGTCGTCCTCCTCGGGATCGTCCGCCAGGACCTCATCGAGGAGTGCCCGATCGGAGACCTCCTCCTCGGTCACGTCCGCCTGCACCCGAGGCGAGTCCGCGTCACTGTGGTGACTCATCGCTCCTCGTGTCACGTCATCGCCTCGGCGCCGACGGCGAGCTCTGAGCCACCGGAGCAGTGCTCACCGAACGCTCGGCCGTCTGGTCGGCGGGGGCCTGGTTGGCGGCCCGCTCCTCGTCAAGCATGTAGAGGTCCTCGGCGGTGACCATGAGGGTGGACACCGCGTGCTCCACCAGGGCGGTACGCCGGTTGGAGGCGGCTCCGGCCACCCGGCCGCCGCGCAGCCCACGCACCCCCACCCGGTCGAGCTTCTCGCAGACGTTGTCGAGCTTGCGGTTGAACTTGGTCAGCGGCCAGCCCAGGCGCGCGGCGGCCGCCGCGGAGGAGGGGATCTCGGCGGCCCCGGTCCCGGCCCGTTTGAGCACCGGCTCGGACAGCGCCAGAACGAGCAGCAGCTGGGAGCGGGTCATCGGAGTCACCCCGATGGTGGTCTGTCCGGAGGACTGACGCACGCCGTCGATCCCGGAGAAACGGTCCTCCCCGGAGGTGATGAGGTTGATCTCGTAGGTGGTGGGTCCTGCGGAGAAGGTGAGGATGACCCGCGGGAAGACCAGGGGCATGCGGGCCCCCGGGGCCAGCCGGGACTGGACCAACCCCTCGCCGTCAGTCAGGGTGGCCGACAACCGCGAGCCCTCATTGGCGATCCACCAGAGGTTCTCGGAGTGGGCGAAGACCAGGAAACGGCGGTGGAGGTAGGGGTTGTCGTCAATATCGAGGTCTCCGCCTCGGCCGATGACGAAGGTGTCGGCCGGAGCGACCCGGTGAATCTCTCCGGAGAAGTCCAGGACGAGCTCGTCGGGCTGCTCAGGATCGACCTCCGGCATCTCCGTCCACGTCAGGTCGCTCATGAATTCTCCTTCCACGGTCCCGGCTCATGATCGGCACCCGGGTCCAGTCTCGCTGAGAAGCCGCAACCGCACCGGCCAAGCACGACCACTCGGACAGTGACCTCAGCCACTGCGGAGCCTCAGCCACGACGGCGGATCGATACGGAGCGTCACCCCGTCGCCGACATCCATGAGGTCCCCCATGAAGACCGGCGTCGGCATTCCCGATCCCAGCAGGACCGGCGTCGCACCGGGGCGGGCCAGGACCGTGCCGTTGGACGAGCCCAGGTCCTGAGCCAGGACGCTCCACCCCGAGGTCGTGAGCATGAGGTGGGAGCGCGAGACCATGTGCTGCGGGCTGGCCACCGGGACCAGGGCCACGATGTGCGGATCGCCCCCGGCCTGCACCTGGGGGGCCCGTCCGATGACGACGTCGCCGGCGACCTCGATGGCGGCGCCGGTCGACAGGGTCAGCGTGGCCAGAGCCGGCCGGCGCACGTAGGAGAAGACTCCCGTCAGGGGCTGGGCGCAGATCAGGCACTCCCGGAGCTCGGGAGGATTGGGGTGCCCCTGGGGACAGATCGAGGCCCGCACGGGGGGCGCCGCGATCAGCGCCGCCTCGGAGGCGGAGACGACCTCCGTGTTGGGCAGGGCCTCCAAGGGCTGGGGCTCGCGGACGGGCTGGGGCTGCTTGCTCTTGGAGTTGTCCGGCGCCGTGGGGGTGTTGGCCGTCGGGCTGCCGCCCGAGCTCGCCGAGGGAGCGGTCGGGGCCCGGTGGGCGCCGCGGCGCCGACGCCCCGAGCCGGGCTCCGGCTCGGGGTAGTCCGGGAACGGGCTCACGTCGCCGGTCTCCAGGCCCTCCGCAGCGGCCTCGGTGGTCTGCGAGAGCTCCTGCGGCGGCTCGATGGGGTCGTCGGGGTCCTCCCAGACGCCCGTCTCCAGCAGCTCGGGAGCCGAGTCCGTGGAGCTGTCGGATTCGGCAGAAGACACAGTCTCGGCGGAGGGAGGGGCCGGGTCGGAGGAAGCGACCTCGGCAGGAGACGCAGCCTCGGCGGACGGAGGGGCCGGGTCGGAGGAAGCGACCTCGGCAGAAGAATCGGCCGCGGCGGGAGAAGGCACCTCCAGGGGCGCCGGCTCCTGCACTTGCTCCGACCCCGGCTGCGGCGCCAGCTCCAGCTCCGGGGCCGCCTCCTGAGGCGAGCCGGAGATCGGGGTGATCGGTCTGAGCAGCGTGGTCTCGTCACTGGGCTCGGCCGGGACGATCCCGCTGGGCTCCGGAGCCATGGACCGCAGGTCCGAGCGCCGCAGCGCTGCGGCCCGCGAGGGCGCGGCTTCCTGGGGGGAGGGCGCGCTCAGGGCAGCCGGGGTCGCGGGGGCCGCCGGCCCCACCGTCGGCAGGTAGGTGCCGCCCAGGGCCTGCAGGACCCGCAGGCCCGTCTCCACGGAGACTCCGCCGGCCTGCGAGCCGGCAGCCGGGTTGATGACGGCGGTCCCGTCAACGCCGTCGACCCGCAGAGCACCATCCGACAGGCGCGTCAGCCCCTCGGGCAGCGGAACCCGCTCGCGTGGCAGGGATGGGGAGGGAACCGGGGAGATCGTCACTGCGCCCCCTGACTGCTCGCGCCACCGGGGCGGGACGTGTGCGCCGTCGGCGGAAGATCCGGCACCTGGAGGGCGTCGACGACGACAGCGGTGGTGTTGTCATGCCCTCCGCCCTCCAGGGAGGCGGCCACGAGGAGCTCGGCCGTGCGCTGCGCCGTGTACCCGGCCGCCAGCACGGTGGCGATGGCCTCGTCGTCGAGCTCGTCACTGAGTCCGTCGGAGCAGATGAGGAGCCGATCCCCGGCGGCCACCGGAACGCTGTAGAGGTCCGGGACGCCGGAGTCGGCGATGCCACCGCCCAGCGCCCGGGTGACGATGTTGCGGCGGGAGTCGCGGCGCGCCTGCTCGGGGGTGAGCTCACCGGTCTCGATGAGAATCTGGACCCGGGAGTGGTCGCGGGTGACCTGGGAGAGCATGTCACCGCGCAGCAAGTAGACCCGGGCGTCCCCGATGTTGAAGATGACCCAGGTCGGACGCGTGACCCCCTGCTCGTCCGGAATCCAGGTCAGGATGACGCCGGCGATCGTCGCGCCGGGCAGGTAGGCGGCGTGGGACGGGATGGCGATGATCGCCTCCTGCGCGGCCACCACCGCGCGAACCACCGTGTCGACGTCGGTGATGGTCGCCCCGGCCAGTGAGTACAGGGAGTCAAGGGCCACCTGCGTGGCCATACGGCCGGCGGCGTGCCCGCCCATGCCGTCGACGACGACGAAGGCCGGAGCGATGGCGAGGTAGCCGTCCTCGTTGATCGTCCGCAGACGCCCCACGTCAGTGGCCGCACCGACAACGACCTCCGAGGCCCTGATGCCGTCCTCACCGCGGATCACGATGGCATCGGCATCAGCACGAACGTGCTCGGTCATCGTCTCCCTTTCACTTGCGTCGCGTGCACTCCCCTAGTAAACCCCAGCACCCCGTCCGGAACCACCGTGCCACCGCCCCGATTCCACCATGTGGGAGCCCACACCCTGTCGGAGGCCGGCGGCGCCGGTTCCCGCTGCACCCGCCGAACGGGCCTGCCTCACCGCCGCCATCGGCGACGATCCGCCGTCGTCGGACACTGACGAGCTGCGGCCGTGACCCGTCAGGCAGTCGGATTCACGATGTCCTCAGGTAGTCTTCCAACGTGGCCGGCTGACCGACCCCTATGCCGCCGAGGTGGTACTGCGTTCCCTGACTCGGTATCACGGGCGGCCCGACACCCGACCCGCGACGGCCCCAGGTGCCGGTCACGACCTGGACCGACGTCGTTTTCCCGACCCTCGAAGGACCCAGCATGTCTCAGGCCAAGGACGAGCTTGTCGCGCGAGCGCAGGATCCCAATGCAGAGTTGGAGACCCTCCACCAGCTGGCGCAGAACTACCCCGGCCTGCGCCCCTACATCGCCGCCAACCCACGCACCTATCCCGCCCTCCTGGAGTGGCTGGGAACCCTGGGTGACCCTGCGGTCGACGCAGCCCTGGCCTCTCGCAACAGCCAGCCCCAGTCAGCGCCGTCGGCGCAGTCGGCGCAGTCATCGCCGCAGCTGGCGGTGGTCTCGCCCCCCGGCGCCCAGCACAGCGCTCCGTCGGCCAGGTCCTCCGAGGCCCCCACGCAGGTGACCCTGCCTCGTTCACTCCAGCCCGGCAGCGCGGTCTCCGGCGCCTCTGCGGTCTCCGCCACCAGCTCGAGGAGCGCCGCGAGCGCACCGAGCGCCTTCAACGCGGCCGGCGCGAACACGCAGGTCGACAACTTCCAGGCCGCAGGCGACCCGACCGTCTCGGTGCCCACGTCCCACCCCGCCCAGGCGATGGCCTCCCAGTCACCGGCCCGGCCGGTTCAGCCCGCCCTGCAGCAGACCTTCCAGCAGTCCGCGAATGTCTCTCAGGCGCAGAGCCCGGTCATTCCGGCCGCCGTACAGCAGGCCCCCGCAGTGGCCGGCGACGACGGCGTCTTCGGCGTCGGCACTGAGGACGACGACTCCGAGCCCCCCTCCTCCTTCCTGACTTCCAACCGCATCCTGCTCATCCTGGCGCTCCTGGTGGCCACCGTCCTGGTCTTCCTGGCGACCTGGTACCTCTCCGGGGGCAGTGACAAGGGCTCGGCCGCCGACTCGGGCACCGAGGCCACGGCCGACTCCGGTCAGGCCGCGGCTCAAGACGGCTCCTCCCCGGCCACCCAGTCGGCCTCCCCCTCGGCATCGGCCACCCCGAGTGCCTCGGCGACACCCACGCTCAAGGCACCGGCGCCCGCCAACGCTCAGGAGCTGTCGGCCTTCGACGCCCCCAGCGGCAACATCAGCTGCACCCTGAAAGACAACAACCTCACCTGCGTCATCAACGAGCACGCCTCGACCGCTTCCTGCCCGTCCTCGAAGCCGCTGACGGTCACGATCGGCACGGATGGGAAGTCCAGCCAGAGTTGCGGGTCCACCTTCTCCACCAAGGGCGTCAGCCTCAGCTACGGCTCCGCCGCCAAGAACTCCACCTTCGCCTGTGAGTCGGCAGACTCCGGCATGCAGTGCTGGAGCCAGGTCACCGGTCAGGGCTTCATCCTCAGCCGCGAGAGCGTGACCCCCACCACCCACCACAGCAACTGATCCGTTTCACCCGAGGTCGGAGCCCCGCCCGCCGGGGCTCCGACCCGTCCTATTTCCTCTTAACCTCCTCTGAGCCCCACCTTCCAACAACGCACGACGTCCGATATGGCCACCTCCTACCGAACGATCCTCATTCACCCCGGCGCCCGCTCCTTCACGAGTGCCGGGCTCATCGCCCGTTTCCCCATGTCCATGGTGGGAATCTCCACGATCCTGGCGGTCGAGGAGCTCTACGGCTCCTACACGGCCGCGGGCCTGGTCAGCGCTGCGAACTTCGTGGCCATGGCCATCGGGGCGCCGATCCTGGCCCGCTGCGTCGACCGCTACGGCCAGTCGCGGGTCATGCTGCCCGCGGTGCTCGTGTCGTCCTTGAGCCTGGTGGGGCTGGCCGGCGCCGCCGCCGTGCACGCGCACCTGGGGATCCTGGCCGCCCTGTCGGCCCTGGCCGGCGGCCTGGCCGGTTCCATGGGCTCACTGGTGCGGGCGCGCTGGACGGCGATGCTCACCCGCCCCGAGGAGGTTCACGCGGCCTTTTCTCTGGAGGCGGCCCTGGACGAGGTGGCCTTCATTCTCGGGCCGGTGCTGGCCACGGGCCTGTGCACGACGCCGTTCCTGCCGGTGACCTCGGGCTGGGTGTGCTGCGTGGTGATGCAGCTGTTCGGGGGACTGTGGTTCCTCGGCCAGCGCGCCACCGAGCCCACGCCGCACCCGACTCAGCCGCGACGCACCGCTGAGGCCACCGAGCAGTCAGATCAGGCCGTGGCACACCCACCGGTAATGCGCTACGGCGCGATGGTGTCCATCGCCATCGTCTTCCTCATCCTGGGGGCCCTGTTCGGGGCCAACGACGTCGCCGCGGTCGCCTTCGCCACCGAGGCCGGGCACAAGTCGGCCTCGGGCCTGGTCCTGGCGGTGTGGGGCGTGGGCTCCTTCGGCGCGGCCCTCCTCTACGGCTCGCGCACGTGGGGCTGGCCGCTGTGGAAGCAGCTCATGGCCGGGCTGGTGGGGCTCGCGGTGGGGGCCTCGACCTTCGGTTTCGCACCGAGCCTGGTGGTGCTGTCCGTCCTGGCGCTCCTGACAGGGCTGGCCATCGCCCCCACCCTGACCAGCGGCAACAACATCGTGCAGGTGACGGTGGCCCCCTCCCAGCTGACCGAGGGCCTGGCCTGGGTGAGCACTGCCCTCAACATCGGGGTCTCGATCGGGTCCCTGCTGGCGGGGCAGGCCACCGACGCCGGTGGCTCGCGCGCCGGGTACCTGGCGGTGGCCGCCTTTGCCTGGGGCGCCGTCGTGGTTGGTGTCCTGGGGCTGCCCGCGCTCAGGCGAGCGCGGACCAGCGGCTCTCTGGGCGGTCACTGAGCATCCTCGGCGGGCGGCTCAGTTCCCAGCGTTCTTGGTGACTCTTCTACACTCAGTACGATGCCGATCGCAGGAAATCCACAACACGCCCCCCTTCCCTCCCAGTCGGGCACTGGCCCCGCGGGGCACCCCGGACGTGGGAGCGGGATGCCTGCCGCCCGACCCCCGCGGCTGGTGGCGGCCGCGCGCGCCGTCGTCTCATCGCCCGTCGTCGCCGCTTTGGGATGGCTGGCCCTGCTGGTGCCCGCCTACTGGTCCCTGGTGGATGAGCGCGGCCAGTGGCTGTTCAAGCTGGATTCCTTCGTCTACTACGAGGCTGTCCGTCAGTGGCTCGACGGCGGGGACCTCTACAGCTGGTACGCCAATCCGGGCCAGCACCTGTGGCCCTTCACCTACACGCCCCTGGCGGCCTGGGTGATCTCGCCCCTGACCTGGATGTCGTACCAGCAGGCCACCGTGCTGCTGATCGTGGCCACGCCGCTGTGCGCAGCCGTGACCGCCTACGCGGTTCTCAGGCGGCTGGCTGTCGCGCCCCGGATGGCGCGCGGCCTGGCGCCGTGGCTGGCGCTCATCGGGGTCATCGCCCTGGAGCCCTTCCCCAAGACCATGGAGTACGCGCAGGTCAACGCCATTCTCATGGCGCTGGTGGCCGTGGACCTGTTCCTGGTTCCTGAGCGCTCGCGCTGGCGCGGAGTTCTCAGCGGCCTGGCCGCCGCGATCAAGCTGACGCCGGCGGTCGCGATCCTGGTGCTCCTGGCGCGCCGGGAGTGGCGGGCGGCGGCCACTATGGCGGGCAGCGCCGTCGGACTGACACTTCTAGCTGCCCTGGCGGCCCCCGCCGAGTCCTGGGAGTTCTTCACCTCGGCCATGTGGGATCCGGGGCGCGCCGGTTTCGCCGACTACTCGGGCAATCAGAACCTCAAGGGCGCGATCGCCCGAGGGCTGCCGGAGGCCGCCTGGAACCTCACCTGGGCGGTGTGCTCCCTGCTCGCCGTCGTGGCGGCCTGGTTCCTGTGCCGCCGGCTGGACCGGCTGCGGGGAGCCGGCCGAGCGGCTGGGGGTACCGGCCAGGACGACGGCCTGGTCCTGTCCCTCCAGATCAGCGTGGTCATGGTGCTCGGCCTGCTCATCTCCCCCATCTCCTGGTCGCACCACTGGGTGTGGTGCCTGCCCGTGCTCATGTCGGTCGCGGCGGCGGCCTGGCGCTGGCGCTCGACCGCGCTCGGTGTGGCCGGCGCCGCCGGGTTCCTCGTCTTCGTCCTGGCGATGCAGTGGTGGTTCCCCGAGCAGAACCACGTGGAACAGAACTGGCCCGCCTGGGCCAAGGCCGTCGGCTCGAGCTACACCTGGTGGGCCCTGGGCTGCGGGGCCGTTCTGTGGTGGGCGAGCGGCCGGCGGCTCAAGGCCCTGCACCACTGAGAGGCGCTGAGAGCCGCTGCCAGGCGCTCGCGGTCGTACCGTAGGTCGCGCTGTCGAGGGTTAGGGGCACGACCTCGCGACCTACCCTACGAACGCGCGATCCACCCGACGAACGCAACGATTGGAACCACTGAGTCGTCTAGGATCCAGGGGTGCCCCTCTCCGACATCGCCCGCGCCGTCGAGGACCGGTTCCATCGCGACACCGTCCCGGTCCTCAAGCGTCAGGGCTGGCGCCCCCGCGTCATTCCCTACGACGGCTACGGCACCAGCGCCCCGGCTCAGCCCGGCCCGACGGCGCCGCGGCACCAGGAGCAGCACCAGGACACTGTGCCCCTGCGCAGCGCGGCCGGAGCCCGCCGGCGCCCCGCCTCAGCCTCCCGCGGGGCCTCCTCCCAGCCCACTCAGCCCTCCCGGCCCACCCCCATGGCGCGGGTCCTGGCCCGCATGGTGATGCGGCCCCAGGACGCCCCCGCCGAGGGGCCCCTGTTCCGCTCCCTGCCCGACGCCCTTCCCGTCAGCGCCGCCCAGGCCCGCAGCTTCGCCATGACCGGGCTGAGCGATGCCCAGCGCGGCTGGCGCCTATTCATCGAGGTGCCGGTAGCCTTCCTGCCGGTGACGGTCCACGTGGGCCGGGCCAGCGTGCGCACCCGGGCCGACCGCAGCGGCTACATCGACGTCGTCGTGCGCGACCACGGCCTGGAGCCCGGATGGCACGAGGCCAGGATCGAAGCGATGGGGGCGCACGCGGTCGCCGCCAAGGTCCTCATCATCCCCGAGGGCCCGCGTTTGGGCATCATCTCCGACATCGACGACACCGCCATGGTCACGCACGTCCCCCGCGTGCTCGTGGCCGCCTGGAACCAGCTCGTCAAGTACTCCTCGGCGCGCGAGCCCGTCCCCGGGATGGCCGAACTCTACTCGCGCATCCAGGCCGCCCACCCGGGCACCCCGATGATGTACCTGTCCACCGGCGCCTGGAACGTGGTCCCCACGCTGCGCTCCTTCTTCTCCCGCCACGGCTTCCCCTCGGGGCCCGCGCTCATGACCGACTGGGGGCCGACCAATACCGGCTGGTTCCGCTCGGGCATCGAGCACAAGCGCACCGAGCTGCGCCGGCTCATGATCGACCTGCCCCAGATCACCTGGATCCTCTTCGGCGACGACGGCCAGCACGACCCACACATCTACGGCGAGGCCGCCCGCCACCACGCCGACCGGATCGCCGCCGTCGCCATCCGCCGTCTGACCGCCACCCAGCAGGTGCTCGCCGGAGGGCTGACCGCCCACCCCATGGGCATCGGGCCGGAGGCCCGGACCCTGGCCGAGGCCGACGTGCCCGTCGTCGTGGGCGCCGACGGCTACGAGCTGGCCCGCCTCCTGCCCCGCGAGCTGCTGGAGGCCGCCCCGCGCCGCTGACGGCCTCACGGCGACCACCACCGACAACGGGGCGATTCTCGGCCGGTGTCCCCATGCGGCATGTCTCACGCAGTCCCCTCCACCGACGTCGATCCCCGCCAGCATGCGGATCGGCCCGCAGCCTGCCCGGTTCACAGGGACGGCACAGGCCCGCCCTACACGGACGACAGGCCCCGGCGGTTACCTGGGTTCACCGGGGCAGAAGCCCCCGTTCCCATCCCCAGCGAACAGGAGGAACCACATGTCCCCCTTCTCCACAGACTCCACCGGCCCGGCAGAGCCCACCGGCCCGAACGGCCCCACCAGCTCCGCTACCTCGACGGCCGCCTCGCTGCGCCGCCACGCGATCCTGGCCGACCTCAACCTGCTGCAGGTGGCCACCCTCATGGGCACCGGGCTGCTGGTGACGCTCGGCGTCATCCTGGGCGGCCGCTCCTACATCACCACCGTCACGCCGGACGGCCTGATCGCCTCCCAGCCGAGCGCCCACGGCACCAGCGTCCAGAACCCCGCGGCGGGCTCGATCCCCTCCACCGGCAACTCCTCGGAGAAAACCATGTGATTCCAGGGTGAGGGCCGCCCAGGCACCCGCGGCCGCCCCGCACGTGACGCTGTGGGCGATCACGCGGCCCCCGCGCCCCCTTCACGTCAGTCGCCCCGGCCCCCGGCCGGTATGGTGATGGCGCATCCAGCAGTGCTTCCCTCAAGCTCAGGAGACGATATGGCCGGCAAGATCCCCTTCATCCTCGGACTCGGCGCGGGATACGTGCTCGGGACCCGCGCGGGGCGCGCCCAGTACGAGCGCATCAAGACCGCGGCCTCCAAGGTCGCCGAGCAGCCCTTCGTGCGCACCCGGGTCGACGCCGCCTCCAGCCACGTCAAGCAGGCCGTGCGCACCCAGGGCGAGGCCGTCACCGAGAAGGTCGCCGACGCCGTCAAGGAGCGGCTCTTCGGGGCGCCCTCGAGCAAGGGCGGCGCCCAGTCCCAGCCCGTCGACGCCGGTCAGGCCAGCGTGCGCCCGGTCGGCGAGAGTTCCTGAGCCCGGCTAACGGCCCGGCTAACCCCGCAGTCCGCCCCTAGCTCTGCTCGGGCTGCTGGGAGGAGGTGCCCTCCTGCGCCGTCTGCCCGCCGCGGCCGCGCCAGGAGGGGGCCTTGAGCGGTCCCATCATGAGCCCCCGGCGCCAGCCCACGAGCGCGCCGTTCGCCGCGCGCCGCCCGGCCCGGCGCCGTTCCCGGTCGGAGATGACCGGCAGCTGCCAGGAGCGCCAGTAGGCGAGCACGCACAGGCCCGCACCGACCACGGTGGACACGAGCATGGCGTGAGCGTCGGCCACCCCCGCCTTGACGGCCACGACCTGGGTGCCGGCGGCGATGAGCGCCGGGATCGCGTAGAGCTTGTTGCCCCCGAAGACGGCCGGGGTCTCCCCCACCGCGACGTCGCGGATCATGGAGCCGCCAATGGCGGTGAGGCAGCCCAGCAGGAGCGCCGGCATGACGCCGAGCCCGTAGGTGAGGGCCTTCGAGGCCCCGGTGGCGGCCCAGCAGCCCAGGATGACGGCGTCGGCCACCACGAGCAGGCGCCGGGTGGGCCGCGAGGTCAGCGGCACGAACCAGGCCACTGTCGCCCCCAGGCAGGCCGTGTAGAGGTAGTAGGGGTCGGTCAGGGCGAAGGGCGGGCCGGCCTGGATCATGACGTCGCGCAGGATGCCGCCGGCAGTGGCCGTGAGCATGGCCAGGACGACGAAGCCCACCAGGTCGAAGTTCTTGCGTCGGGCGATGAGCCCGCCCAGGATCCCGTTGAGCATGACCCCGCACAGGTCCAGCAACCGGAAGGTGTCGGTCAGGGACGCCGGCATGTGAAGCGTGAGGGAAGAGAGGTCCAGCACCCCGGTTGCCCGCCTTTCGCTCCTGTCATGGTGGCGTCCTGCCGTCGATCCCGGTGTCGGACCGGCAGCCCGCCGCTACCGGGCACCTTAGCCCACGGCGAAGCGCGGGGCGGACACCCGGCCGCCGCGGAACGCGCGTTGCGGCGATGCGAAACCTCAGGTGGTCAGGGCGCTGCGGCCCGCGCCATGATCGGGGCGTGTCCTCCCGCTACTCACCTCCCAAGGACCTGAGCCGCTACGCGTGGCTGTCCATCGGTGTCGCACTGGCCACGATCGCGCTCAAGGGGGCCGCGGCCTGGCTGACCGGCTCCGTGGGTCTGCTCTCCGATGCCGCCGAGTCCGTGGTCAACCTCATCGCCGCCGTCGTCGCCCTCATCGTGCTGAAGATCGCGGCCAAGCCGGCCGACGCCGACCACCAGTTCGGGCATTCCAAGGCCGAGTACTTCTCGGCCGTCGTCGAGGGCGTCATGATCTTCGTGGCCGCCGCCGTCATCATCATCTCCGCCATCGAGCGCCTCATCCACCCGCAGATGCCCGAGCAGCTGGGGATGGGCCTGGCGGTGTCGGTCATCGCCTCGCTCCTCAACGGCGCGGTGGCGTGGGTGCTCTACCGGGCCGGGCGCCGCGAGCGCTCCATGACCCTGGTGGCCGACGCCAAGCACCTGGCCACCGACGTCGTCACCTCCGCCGCGGTCCTGGTCGGGGTGGCGCTGGTGGCCGTCTTCGGCTCGGCCGTGCTCGACGCCGTCGTCGCCCTGGGGGCCGGGCTCAACATCATGTGGACCGGCTTCACGCTCATTCGCGACTCGGTGGGCGGTCTCATGGACATCGCCCCGTCCGCTGAGGTGCTCCAGCGCGTGGAGGAGGTCCTGGCCCGCCACCGCCAGGTGGGCATGATCGACTTCCACGCGGTGCGGGTGCGCGAGGCCGGCAACCGACGCTTCATGGAGCTGCACGTACTGGTTCCGGCGGTCTGGAGCGTCAAGAAGGGGCACGACTTCACTGAGCAGGTCATCGACGAGCTCATCGAGGCCGACACCAGCCTGCGCATCTCGGCGCACCTGGAGCCCATTGAGGATCCCAAGTCCTACGAGGATCTGGAGGACATGTGAAGAACTCCCAGGTCAAGTCGGTTTCCATCATCGTGCGGACATGTCAGACTCAGCCCCATGAATGCAATGAGGCTCACCGGCTCAGCACCGTCGCTGCGCCAGCACACGATCACCGCCCCCGTCCCTGCCTGGCGTCACCCCAGCCACGTCGTCCTGGAGACCTGCGTTGAGGACGTCGAGGGTGTGAGGATCTCCGCCCGGGTCGGGGCTGACCGGGCCGAGCTGGGCGCGAACCTCACCGCCGCCGGCACCACGCCCTCGATCGGCACCATCGAGGCCGCCATCTTCGCCGCTGCCGAGCAGGTCGAGCAGCGCCGAGCTCAGGCCGGCGCCCACTGGGCGGAGAAGCCCGAGGCCGCCGCCCCCTTCGGCCTGCGGATCCTCATCCGTCCCCGGGGCGGGTCCTTCGTCTACAACGCCGATGAGGGCCGGGCGATGATCGCCGACGTGCGGCGCATCGCCACCCTGGCCCTGGAGATGGCCGAGTTCACCCGCCCCCAGGCCACGGGCGGGGGACGCACGACGCTGCCGCCGGCGGTGGACCTGGGCTTCGTCGTCGGCGCCCTGACCGAGGACGGCACCATTGATCGCGGCCTCGTGCGCCTGCTGGTCGACATGGCCAATGGCGCCCCCGTCACCTTCCACCGGGCCTTCGATCAGTGCCGCGACACCGTCGAGGCCTACGGGGACCTGGAGGGACTCGGCGTGCGCTACGTCCTGACCAGTGGGGCGGCCCAGACCGCGGCCGACGGCGCCTCGGTGATCGCCGGGCTGGTGGCCAGTGGCGGGCCGACCGTGGTCGCCGCCGGGGCCGTGCGCCCCGATGGCCTGGTCGACCTGGTGGAGTCCACCGGCGTACGTGAGGTCCACATGCGCTGCCCCCGCGAGGGACTGACCCCCGACGAGCCCCAGCGCACCGATGAGGCCCTGGTGCGCCGCGCCGTCGAGACGGTCCGCGCGGTGCCGCTTCCCGCGTAGCTCGGCAGCCCCGCCCGTCCCTGCCTCCATCCCGCCCGACGGCGGCGCTGAGGCCGGATGCGCATCCCTGGCGACTCCGGGTGCACACCCGGCCTGGCACCCTTGTCACCCTCCTCGGCCCTTGGTCCCCGGTCCGGGGTCGTGAGTTGCTGGAGAATCCTCACGGTTCGTAGATATCTACAGCCCAGTGAGCGACCGAAGGTCTCGACGCCTCCGTCACGCTCGAAGCGCAATCGGAAGAACTACCGATGCATCCCCCATGCTCACCCCTATTTTCTGTCTTAGGTTGACCCCATGAACGACGTCCGCATCGATACCCCACGCGGTATCACCCTGGCCGGCACCCTCCAGCTGCCGGCCGGAGCCGCCCCTATCGATCTGGAGGTTTCTACGACGTCGGAGGACACCCAGCCCCCACAGGCGCGACCTGAGGGCGTGGTCCTGCTGGCGCACGACTTCCTCACCGACCGTCACGGCCAGGGCGGGCGCCTGGACTGGATCGGTGCCCGCTACCGCGAGGCGGGTCTGGCCACGCTCAATCTGGACTTCTCGGGTCTGGGCGAGTCCGACGACGACGTCATCACGCTGGCGGGCGAGGCCGAGGACCTGCGGGCGGCCTCCAGCTGGCTGGCCGGCCTGGGCTTCACCCGGCAGATGATCCACGCCAACGGTTTCGGGGCGACGGCGGCGCTCCTGGCGAGGCCCGAGCATGTGCGCACGGCGGTGCTCGTGGGCGCCATCGTGGGGCCGCAGTCGATCCTGTGGGAGGAGATCTTCTCCCCCGAACAGCTCGATGAGCTCGCCCAGCACGGGCTGACGCGCCTGGTGGATGACAACCCCAACTCCCGCGAGTGGAATGTCCTGTCCAAGGAGACGCTGGCGGACTTCTCCATGCAGGATCCGCAGCACACCCTGGCGGACCTGCCCTGGCCGGTGCTCATGGTGCACGGGGTGCTGTCCAACGAGCTGCCCGACACCGCTGAGGCCACCGCCGAGGGTTTCCCGCTTCTGCCCGATTCCAGCCAGATGGTCCATGTCCACGCCGAGACCCTGGAGCAGGCCCAGGAGGAGGTCGCCCGCTTGAGCGTGGAGTGGGCGCAGCGCCGCCTGCGCTGAACAGTCGCCCGGCTCCTTGCACCAGGCGGCGGCATCGCCGTCGGCACGCGCGAGGAGGGCCGGGGCGGATCAGGACGGACGGTAGGCCTTGACGGCACCGTTCTCCTCGAAGGCGATGAGGAGGTCGCCTTCGGGACGGTAGCCGGCCCAGTTCCCCAGCGGAAGCGGTATGGGGCTCTCACCGGTGGACATGTCGACGAGGTGCAGATCTGTTTCAGCCTCGCTCTTGTGCTCGAAGAAGACGCCGATCTCCCCGTCTCCGGAGTGGTGGACACCCTGGATGGGCACGCCCTGACAGCCTCCGCCGGGGAACTTCACGGACAGTGAGTTGTCCTCACCGAGGTCGATTCTCTTGCCCGCCACCGTGATGGACGTGCACTCCTTGTCATCCTTGTTGATCGAGTAGGTCGACGGCGCCCAGGAGGTGTCGCCGTTCTTGAGCCAGGCGCGCGCCTGGTCGAGGGTGAAGTCCTGGGGCGACCACGGGTAGTCGGTGAAGTCCTCAGGAACGCCTACATCAAAGGTCTCCTTGACCGAGCCATCGGGGTTGATGAGGGTCACGGTATCGGGCCGCCCCGAGGATGGGGGCTGGAGGTCGAAGAGCATCCAGCCGTTCTGCAAGGCAGTGGGCGAGGTGGCCCTCGAGGCGCCCTCAATCGGGGAGGCCTGACCGGTGTTGAGGTCGACATGCAGGTACTGCGTCTCCCTCCCCCAGAAGATGCTCGCTATCGCGTAGTGGTCGAAGCGGGGCGAGATGGTGGCGTTCGCGGAGCCGGGGTCGTCGAAGGGGAGCTTCTTCTTCCAGAGGCGCTGCTTCGAGGAGGACCACATGGTGCAGGTTGCGCCTTCGCAGGAGATCGCCTTGTCTGCGTTGATGGCGACCGAGGCCCCCGCCTCCCAGGGGGCATCCTCATGCTTCTGGGAGCCGAGGTCGACGAGCTTGCCTGCCTCGACCAGCTTTCCGTTCCATACGTCGAGGGAGTACGACTCGGCCTCTGACTCGAAGTCCTCCTCCCACAGGAGCTTGGGGGTCTTGCTCGTCAGTGAGAACACCTCGACATGCACTTGGCTGTCTTCGGAGACCGCCCGGATGACATAGTCGCCGACGTGCTCGACCGACACACGCCCCTCACGGCCGGGCTCGTTCTTGGGGGCATCGAGAGCCCATACCTCCTCGTAGCCCTTGGCCCAGGCCTTGGTCCAGCCCGATGTCGGCTTCGTCAGGTCAGCCCGAGCCCCGCCTCGGCCATGCAGCCACCAGTAGGCCGCTCCCCCTCCGGCAACCGCGAGGACCAGCACGACCACGACCGCCACGATGACGGCGGTGCGCCGCCTGCGCTTGGGTGCCCCGCCGTCGGGGGCGCCCGGGTAGACCGGACCTGCCTGGTACGACGCCGGCGCCCCTGCCGGGAGGTAGGGAGCCTGGGCCGGCTGCTGCATGACCGACTGGCCGGGAAGGCCGCCCACCCCAGGCGGATTCTGCCAACCCACCCCGCCCTGAACGCCGTCGGGGGCCGGGATGGCCTGAGTGGCTTGAGGTCCGTAGGGAGGCTGAGGCCCGCCAGCACCGTGCGGGAAGGGCCCCGCGGAGTGGCCCGGCCACTGGGGAGTATCCGTCATGTCGGTGAGTATTTCACGCAGGGTCCCCACCGGCTCGGCCTTTGACCGGAGGTCCTGTCGCGGGGTGATCGGGAGGAGGGGCGCGCATGGGGGACAATGGGCCACCTATGGAACAGGGCGAGCACCTCACGCAGAACCAGGGCGACGATGACGCCGGTGGCCACCGCGGCCAGCAGGACAGCGACCTCGGCGCGCGCAGCACCGAGAGCACCCAGGCGCCCGCTGACGGGCCGGCCGGGGACGCCGCCGGCCCCGCACGAGGCGGCGCATCGGACCAGCAGAGGCAGCACGCCCCGCGCGGTGGCGGCAGGCGTCGGGGCCGACGCTCGGGCCGCACCGAGGGCAGGCGCCGCAACGCCTGGAAGGGCTACTCCCCCGAGCAGCTCGCCGCCCGTGCCGCCGCCGTCCCGGCGATCGTCTACCCCGAGGAGCTGCCGGTCTCCGCTCGCCGCGAGGAGATCGCCGCCGCCATCGGCGAGCACCAGGTCGTCATCGTCGCCGGTGAGACCGGCAGCGGTAAGACCACCCAGCTGCCCAAGATCTGCCTGGAGCTGGGCCGGGGCGTGACCGGGATGATCGGCCATACCCAGCCGCGGCGCATTGCCGCGCGCAGCGTGGCCGAGCGCATCGCCTCAGAGCTGGGGACCCCGATCGGGCGCAACGGCGTCGTCGGCTACCAGGTGCGTTTCACCGAGGAGGTCGGCGAAAACACCCTGGTCAAGCTCATGACTGACGGCATCCTGCTGGCGGAGATCCAGTCCGACCCCCAGCTGCGCCGCTACGACACGATCATCGTGGACGAGGCCCACGAGCGCAGCCTCAACATCGACTTCATCCTGGGCTACCTGGCACGTCTGCTGCCCCAGCGCCCCGACCTCAAGGTCATCATCACCTCGGCCACCATCGACTCCGAGCGCTTCGCCGAGCACTTCGGCCGCGAGCAGATCGGCGACCGCGGGCAGCCCTTCACCGTTCCCGCCCCGATCATCGAGGTCTCCGGACGCACCTACCCCGTTGAGGTGCGCTACCGCCCGCTGGCTCCCGACGACGCCCCGCTCGCCTCCGACGACGCCGGTAGTGAGCCGGCCAGCGGCGCGGACGCCACCCCTCAGCCCGGCCCGGCGGGACCCGGCGAGCTGAGCGAGGCCGAGCTGGAGGCCCTGACCTCGCCCGACCCGGCGGTGCGCGCCGCGGCCCGGGCCCGCCGCGAGGCCATCCGCTCCGGCGCCGGCCCCGCCGCGCTCACGCCCCGCAACCAGGGGGCTCGCGGCAAGGGCCGGGGTCGGGCCGGCTCAACGACCACCGAGTCCGGGGAGCCCAAGGATCAGGTGACCGGGATCCTCGACGCCGTCGACGAGCTCCTGGGGGAGCCCAGCGGCGACATCCTCATCTTCCTGGCCGGCGAGCGCGATATCCGCGACACCGAGGCGGCCCTCATCGACCACCTGGGGGCGCGCTACACGCCCGACGGCCGCCCGCGCACGCCGGGGGCCATCGAGGTCGTCCCCCTGTACTCGCGCCTGAGCGCCGCCAAGCAGCACCGGGTCTTCGAGGCCCACCAGGTGCGCCGCATCGTCCTGGCCACGAACGTGGCCGAGACCTCCCTGACGGTTCCCGGAATCCGTTACGTCATCGACCCGGGCCTGGCGCGCATCTCCCGCTACTCCAACCGCACCAAGGTTCAGCGCCTGCCGATCGAGCCGGTCAGCCGGGCCAGCGCCAACCAGCGGGCGGGCCGCTGCGGGCGCGTGGCCGACGGCATCGCCATCCGCCTTTACTCGCAGGCCGACTTCGAGGCGCGCCCGGAGTACACCGAGCCGGAGATCCTGCGCACCTCACTTGCCAGCGTCATCCTGCAGATGGCGGCCCTGGGGCTGGGGGCGGTGGAGGACTTCCCCTTCCTGGACGCCCCCGACTCCCGCCAGGTCCGCTCCGGCCTGCAGCTGCTCACGGAGATCGGCGCCATCGAGCCGGCCGGGGCCGCCTCGACCCGCTCCGACGACGCCCCCGACCGGGGCCGGCGCGGGCCGCGCCTGACGGAGATCGGGCGGCGCCTGGCGCGACTGCCCATCGACCCGCGCCTGGGGCGCATGCTCCTGGAGGCCGGTGAGCTGGGCTGCGTCGGGGAGGTCATGGTCATCGTGGCGGCCCTGTCCATCCAGGACGTGCGCGAGCGCCCGGCGGACAAGCAGGAGGCCTCCGACGCCCTGCACCGGCGCTTCGCGGACCCGACGAGTGACTTCCTGACCTACCTGAACCTGTGGCGCTACCTGCGCACGCAGAGCCGCGAGCTGTCCGGCTCGGCCTTCCGGCGCATGTGCCGGGCCGAGTTCCTGCACTACCTGCGGGTGCGCGAGTGGCAGGACGTCCACGCCCAGCTGCGCCAACTGGCACGCCCCCTGGGCCTGGACGCGGCCCCGGTGGAGCTGCCGACGGCCCGTTCGATCCGGGCGGCCACCGAGGCCCTGGAGCCGGGCAGCCACGCCGCCCAGATCGCCAACGGGGGCGTGGCGGCCGCCGTCGTGGCCCTGGGGCGCAGCGCGGACACGCCCGACGCCGATGCGATCCACCGCTCGCTGCTGGTGGGACTGCTGTCCAATGTGGGGAACTGGGATGAGCGTCGTCGGGAGTACGCCGGCGCGCGCGGGACCCGTTTCACGATCTGGCCGGGCTCGGGCCTGCGCCGCAAGACCTACGACTGGGTGATGACCGCCGAGCTGGTGGAGACCTCCCGGCTCTTCGCACGCACGGTGGCCAAGGTGGACTCGCGGTGGATCGAGCAGGTGGCGGACCGGGCGGGCCTGACCCGCCACGTCTTCGGTGAGCCCTACTGGTCGACCCGCCAGGGCGCGGCCATGGTTCACGAGAAGGTGCTGCTCTACGGGATGACACTGGTGGCGGACCGGCCGGCGACGCTGGCGAGCGTGGGGACGGACTCGGCCCGCCAGGTCGCCCGGGAGATGTTCATCCGCTCGGGCCTGGTGGAGGGCGGCTGGCACGCCCGCCACGGCTTCGTGGAGCGCAACCGGGAGCTCATCGAGGAACTGCAGGACGTGGAGCGGCGTCGGCGCGAGCACGGCCTGCTGGCCGACGACGCCGCCCTGTTCGACTTCTACGACGACCGGATCCCCGAGGAGGTGACCTCCGCGGCGGCCTTCGACGCCTGGTGGAAGGAGCAGCGGCGCACCACCCCGGACCTGCTGGACTTCACCCGGGAGCTGCTGCTGCCCGGCGGGGGCGACGCGAGCGGCCTCCCGGACACGTGGGTGCAGGGGGACCTGACCCTGGGCCTGGACTACGTGTTCGAGCCGGGCCACCCCGAGGACGGGGTCAGTGTCCAGGTGCCGGTGGAGGTGCTGGGGCGCCTGGCCCCGGAGGGCTTCGACTGGCTGGTGCCGGGGATGCGGGCTGAGCTGTGCGTGGCCACGATCCGGGCGCTGCCCAAGCGGGTGCGCCGCCAGCTGGTGCCGGCCCCGGACGTGGGCGCCCAGGTGTGGGCGCAGATCGCCCAGGAGTTCCCGACGCCGCCGGGTGCGAGCTGCCCCGAGGTGCCTTTCGAGGAGGCCTTCAGCCGGGTGGTGCTCCGCCTCAAGGGCGTGGAGATCACGGAGGAGGACTGGGCCGAGGCCGCCGAGCGGCTGCCGGATCACCTGGCGATGGGCTTCGCGGCCCTGGATGCGCGGGGCCGGGTCATTGGTCGTGGCCGGGACCTGGTTGCGCTCCAGCAGCGGCTGTCGGGCAAGACGGAGGCCGCCGTGCGCTCGGTGGTGCGCGGCGCACTGGCCCAGGCGATGGCCGAGGCCCAGGAGCGCCAGGGCGCGCAGGGCGGGAAGTCCGGCCGCGAGGGCCGTAAGAAGAAGGGCGGGCGGCCTGCAGCCGCCCAGCAGCCGGGCGTCGCCGCTGGAACCGCAGGAGGCGCAGGTGCCGCTGCTGGAGCCGGCCTGGAGGAGCGCCGGGGCCTGACCGACTGGCCTCGGGGCGTGCCAGGCCTGGGTGACCCGGATGCCTCGACGATCCCGGCCTCGGTGGAGTCGGCGGGCCGGGCCGGCCTGGTGGTGCGCGGCTACCCCGCTCTGGTGGCGAACGGGGCCAGGAGCGCGGACTTGAGGATCCTGCCCGACGCCGCCGCCCAGCTGGGTGCTCATGGCTCCGGGGTGACGGCGCTGGCCCTGGCTCGCACGGCCTTGCCGACGGCCCGGGTGACGAGCCGGTGGAGTGCCCAGGAGTCACTCATCCTGGCGGCCAGTCCCTACCGGAGCACAGAAGCCCTCGTGGAGGACGTGCAGGCGGCCGCGGCACGGATCGTGGCCGGGCGCTGGGCGGCGTCGGCCTCCGGCTGCGCGCTGGCGGAGGTGCGCAGGCGGGAGGTCTTCGAGGCGCTGGTCGGTGTCATGCGCAGTGAGCTCGAGGATGAGGTCTACCGGGTGGCCCGGTATGCGGCCGCGGCGCTCAAGGCGGCTCGGGAGGTGGAGCGCGTGGTGGGTGAGCACACCTCCCTGACGCTGCTGAACACGCTGCAGGAGGTGCGCGAGCACGCGGCCGCCCTGGTTCCGGACGGATTCATCACCGCCACCCCGCCGGAGCACCTGGCGCATCTGAAGCGCTACCTGCGGGCCCTGGTGATGCGGGTGGAGAAGGCGGCCTCCTCGCCGTCGGCCGCCTCGCAGGACGCGGCCCTGGCCTTCCAGGTCTCCCAGGCCCAGGAGGTGGTGGACAAGGCCCGCGCCAAGGCGGCCTCGCTGCCGGCCGACCCGCAGCGCGAGGCCCTCCTGGAGGAGGCGCGCTGGATGGTGGAGGAGCTGCGGGTGAGTCTGTTCGCCCAGACTCTGGGCACGAGCCGCAAGGTGAGCCTCCAGCGCATCACCAAGCTCGTCAGCGGCATCTGACCCGGCACCGGCGCCTTGCCTCTCGGCTGTCGCCTCTCATCGCACGGCATCAGTGTCATGACCTCATTCATCGAGCCGGGCCCCGCCCTCACCGCCGCACTGTCGGACTGAAAGCCCCCACCGTTGCGACCGATCGGGAAGAATGCTTCCAGTCAGTCAATAAGGGAGCAGCCGATGCCGGACGAGCAGACCACGCCTGAGCACAGAGGAGACGCAGGGTCAGAAGAAGCCCCAACCGTCGACTCGAGCAGCGGAGCCTCTACCGGCTGGAGAGTAGCGCTGTCTGGCAGATCGTTTGAGTGGTGGCTGGTCCGGTTCGTACTGGTCGTACTTGTTTTGATCATTGGTGGTTACGGTTGCTTACTCTATGTCAACCTGCACCCTGACATCGGCCCGGATGGCTTCCAAGTCCGGCACGTTGCCAGTACAGCCTCCAAGCACCTCTCCAGCAGTCCTGACGTCATCTCCGCCAAGACCACTGAGGCCTCAGCCGACCTCGGCGGCAACGACGTCCGACTGGACGTGCGCCTCAAGGACAACACCAGTGCGGAGGCGGCCGCCAACCTGCTGGCGTCAACTCGGCAGAAGACACTCCAGGAGGAGCCCGACTACTCAGGCGAGTTCATCATCTCGGTGTCCTGGAACGCCAAGGGCAGCACCATCGACGTCGACGTCTCCTGTCAACAAGACCCCGAGGCAATCCGGACCGACGTCAAGCGCGCACTCACCCCCGTCGGAGAAGCGAAGACCTTCACCGGCAACATCGACGAGTATCAGGGACCGACAATCGACTACGGAGAAGTCACCACAACCCCCACCAACCTGACCCAACCAAACGTCAAGAAATCCTCCAAGACCTTCACCATGAACGGCTGGAAGGTCACCTCCACCCCCAAAACTGACGGCCAGTTCAGCAACCCACCCTTTGACCAGCTCATCACCGCCACCAAACAGGCCAGCCCCGCAGGCACCATCGACCTCGACGGCACCACCCTGTCCGTCACCGGCCTAGTCACCGACGAGAACAAAGGCCTCACACCCGAGGCAGCAGCACCCGTCATCCACACCGTCGCCGACTGCCAAGCCGCAGGACTGACCACACTCCAACTCAACAACTGGGCACTGAACACCACATCCGACGTCGCCGACCCCTGGCTGACCTTCACCTGCAACAACGGCACCTGGACACCCACACACGAAAGCACAAGAGGCCAAGACGAAGCCGCCATCCTCAACAAAGCCGCCGAACTCTAGACACCCCACCACCCCACCTTCACCTCTGCGCTCAGGCCAGCGGCCCCCAGCCCCTCGTCCCACGGCCAGCGGTCATCTCTCGGTCCAGGCAACGACTCATCGTCCCCGCAGAGGACCCCTCCTCCCTCAGGGGGAGGAGACCGCCCCTACTGCGTTCAGCCACCGGGACGATCACACCGGAGCCCCGCCCTCCTAACCTGGAATCAGTTCAGGAAGAACGAAGGCCACGAGCATCCCGAGGACTGACGCACTATGACCACCACTATCGACGCCGCAGCCGGCCCAGCCATGGGCGTCCACCGTTTCGAGGCCCTCCAGAAGACCACCCCCGTCTCTCGGCCATCCCACACCAGGCGGCATCGGGCCCTGGAGACCGCTGGCCGCCCCAGTCGCCCCCGCGTGGCTGGTCGGCAGTCCTTCGCCGGCGCGGTGCGAGCCGAGTGGATCAAGCTGCGCACCCTGACCTCCACCTGGGTCACGTCGGCCATCACGATCGTCATCACGGTCCTGTTCGGCGCGGGCCTGGCCATCGGCTACGCCGGCTCCCCCGATCGGGCCGACCAGGCCAAGACCATGATCGCCGCGGGCTCGGTACTGGGCATGATCGTCGTCGCCGTCCTAGGGGCCCTGATGATGACCGGCGAGTACGCCTCGGGACAGATCCGCTCCTCGATGATGGCCGTTCCTCGCCGCGGGCATCTGTTCGCGGCGAAGGCGCTCGTCGGATCGGCCTTCTCCTTCGTCCTCGGGGTCCTCAGCGTGGCGCTGGCCTACGCCGCCTCCTACCCGTTCATGAAGGGCCACGCCGGTTCTCTCACTGATACCCACTACCTGGGGCTGTTCTGGGGCACCGGCTTGTCCTTCGCGATCATCGCACTCATGGCCCAGGGGGTCGGCCACCTCACTCGCTCGACGGCGGGCGCCATCACCGTAGTGGTCTCGGTGCTGTTCGTCGTCCCCCTTCCATTCCAGATGATGGCCGGCCACTGGAAGTGGGCGAACAAGGTCCTGGGACTCCTGCCGGACACCCTGTCCACCGCCGTCTCCGACCCCTTCAGCCTGGCTCACCAGTGGGGACAGGCCGATACCGCCGCCTTCCTCCAGCACTGGCAGGCCGTCGCCGTCTTCGCCGCCTGGGCCATCGTCCCGCTGGCGATCGCCGCGGTCGTCTTCACCCGCCGCGACGCCTGAGCCACCGGCTCACGCGTCCCATCAGACCCTTTCTCCGGTTCCACACAGTCGGCCCCCGCACCCTCTCCCGGTGCGGGGGCCGACGACGTCCATGCGGACAGCCCGGATCGTTCAGCGCTGGGTCTGCTCGTCTCGGTACTTGCGCATCCAAGAGTGCCTGGTCCGATACAGACGAGCCCCCGTCCCCACCAGAACTCCACTCCAGCCAACTGCTAGCGCCCACACCCACGCAGGGATACCCACAAAATCACCTCCTCGGACGAAACGACTGCTTGTTGCGCCATCGAAAACACCCCTAGGACACCGCCCTGAAAAGCAAATTCACTGAGGCCTGAGTCCCACCTGGGCCGACCTATCACGCCTTTTATATAAGGCCGCCACTTCAAAGGAGCTCTCACCATCTCCGATCTGCTCATATAAGCAGATCGAGCATGCAATTCTATCTTGTGAGCTCCATACCGCACGAGGGTGGGGATCCACTAGTCGAGGGTTGTCCGTACTGCACGAAGTCCCCACATACCCGGAGTACCCCCAACCCTCCCCCAGTAGCACCCCAACCTCGTGCATTGCGTCCAGACAACGCCAGGCGCCACCAGGGCGACTGCGAGCAGCCAAAATAGCCCCTTCCAACAGGGCAGACAGCACCTCTCCCGTTTGGTAAACCCACCCAACCGGCGTCTCGAGACGTCACGACATTCGAAACCCCCAGACGCCATGAGACAACGCACTGGCAGCCCGGATCGTTCAGCGCCGAGGCTGGTCCTCCCGGTACTTGCGCATCCAGGAGCGTCTGGTTCGGTACAGACGGACCCCCGTTCCAAACGCGATGCTGACCCACATGAGCAACATGCCCCACATCCACTGCGGGATATCCACGGCGCATCCCCTTCCCGACAGCCGGTCGCCATGCCAAGGCTTCTCAGGCACCATGATATGACCGCCTGCACATTTTGTCCCGGCGCTTTGCTCGTCGAAGCACCCAGCCTCGCCCCCGCTACAGCACGGCGGACATGAGGCGGCAGACGTTGTCCACGTAGCGGTTGTACCAGGGCTCGGTGGCCCACAGCTCGGGAGTCAGCTCGGTGCAGGCGGCCCGGTAGGCGGCGTCGTTGTTGCGGAGCAGGTCGTCGAGATCCCCTCCGAAGGCCAGCAGCATGACCTCGTAGTTGAGGGCGAAGGAGCGGAAGTCCATGTTGGACGAGCCGATGACCCCCACCTCGTCGTCGACCGTCATGTACTTCGAGTGCAGGACGATCGGCGAGGGGTAGAGGTAGATCCGCACCCCCGCCGCCAGGAGCGCCGAGTAGTAGGAGCGCTGGGCGTGACTGACGATGAACTGGTCGGACTCCTTGCCCACGAACAGCTCGACCTCCACCCCCCGGTAGGCGGCCGACGTCATCGCCGCCAGCAGCGCCTCGTCGGGGATGAAGTAGGGGCTGGTGATGGACACGTGCCGCTTGGCCCCGTGGATGAGGGCCAGGAACATCCGCAGGTTCGGCTCGGTGGGGTATCCCGGCCCGGAGGGAACGAGCTGCATGGCGTTGACGACGGCGCCCGGACGCCCGGGCCTGGGGGCCGGCGTGCCCACCGGGATTCCCGGCAGTCCCGCCATCTCCGGCAGGGTCTCAGCCGGCGTCCCCAGCGCCAGGTCGAAGGCCTCGAGCTGCTCACCGGCCTCGAAGAACCAGTCCATGGCGAAGATGGCCTGGGCCTCCAGGACGATCTCTCCGGTGACCTCCACCGACAGGTCCTCCCAGCGGCGCCCGGCCCGCACATTGCGCCGGGTCCGGTAGGAGGGGTCGATGACGTTGTGACTCCCGATGAAGCCTCTCTCACCGTCGATGACCAGGATCTTGCGGTGGTTGCGCAGGTCCGGGCGGCGCCAGCGGCGCTTGAGCGGCAGCAGCGGCATCATGAGGCGCCAGTGGATGCCGGCGTCGGTCATGCGCTGGCAGAACTGCTTCCAGCCGGGGTACTTGCGGCTGCCCAGGTGGTCCAGGAGGAGGCGCACCGTGACACCGCGGGCCACCGCGCGCTCCAGGGCGGCGAAGAAGACGTCGGTGACCTCGTCCCAGCTCATGATGTAGAACTCGACGTGGACGTGGTCAGTGGCGGAGTCAATGGCTCGGGCCATGGCCTCGTAGGTGCTGCGGGGATCGGCGTGGACGGCCACCACTTCGCCGCTGACGCAGGGCAGGCCGGTGAGCCGGCGGTTCATGCGCAGCGCCCCGGCCAGGTAGGTCGAGGGCCGGGCACCCTTGGGCAGGTCGGGCATGGAGCGGGTGTAGTCGAGGGTGATCTCGTTGACGGTGTGCTGCTGGCGGCGACGCGTGCCGTGGACCCACGGGCTGCCGATGAGCAGGTAGAGCGGGAGTCCCACGAGGGGCAGCAGGAAGATGAGCAGCAGCCAGGCGGTCGACGACGACGGGCGGCGGTTCTCCGGAACCGTGCCCAGCGCAGCGATCTTGATGAGGTACTCGATGACGACCCAGGTGGTCGCCAGTACCGGCGGCAGCGTCATGCTCGCATCATGTCATGCCCGCCGACTGGTCCCCGCAAAAACGCCTGGGCGCGGACCGGATGGTCCTACGCCCAGGCACTGCGAAGGCCCGCCCCGGTTCACCACCGGGTCGGGCCCTTCGCAACGAGGTCGCTTACCGGTTCCCATTCGGCAGCGGGTCCTCCTTCACCGAAACGCCCGAGCACATTCCCTTGGCTGTGGCCCAGACTCAGTGGTGGCCGGTCAGTGGTACTCCCCAGTACCTCACGGTCGCCACCGTTCAGCGGTGACTATGACTCTGCCGATGCTGTCTGAGAGAAGCCTGGAAATCGCGCATCTAAATGATGACGCTTGATGACGATATGGTCACGGCTTTCCGGGCGCACTGGCAGCCTCCCTCGCATCCCTTGAAATACTGCGGAATCCGCCCCTGCGCGTGGGCGCCCTCAGGCCGACGTCGGAGCGCCGAAGAGGGTCTTGAAGTAGCCGTAGAAGTTCCAGTTGCCCCACGAGGTGCACTGGTCCCCGCCGTGGGCGGCGGCCTCATTGGGTTGGAAGGGCGTGTAGTTGTACAGGCCCGCTGTCGCCTGGTTGGCCACCGTCACCTCACCGCTGCCGCACTGCCCGTCGGGCGAGTAGGCGATCCGTGTGGGCCGCTGGGCCACAACGTCGTAGCTGCTCGGGTCGAGACGATAGCGATGGAACTGGGAGGCCGCCCCGTAGAGCTGGGAGGGGAAGCCGGCCCACTGGGGGTCGCAGGCCCCGTGGTCGGGACAGGCGTAGCCGGCAGCGGCCTCGTAGTCGCGTGCGCTCAGGCTCGCACCGGAGGCGGTGAGCAGCCCCTGCTCCTTGTGAATGAGGACCAGGAGCACCTGGGGGTTGATGTCGCAGGCCTGGGAGACCTCCCAGATGACATCGGCCGCGCTGGCGCCGGAGGCGGCCTCGATACCTCCGGGACAGAAGGTGCTGGCCTGGCGGGCCGGCACGGAGAAGGTGGCGCCGGCCAGGCACTCGGTGCCGTCGCTGCCCGGCTGGCAGCCGGCGTTGACGCGGGTAAGAAAGGCGGCGATCTCCTCGCGTGTCATGGCCTGGGAGTCGTAGAAGACCTCGTCATCGATGATGCGGGCGGCGTTGAAGCCGCTGGCGTCGGGCACCAGGGGCGCGGGCGCAGAAGGTGTGCCGGTATCAGTGGCCTTGTCCCACCCCAGCGCGAGGCCGCCGAGCGAGGAGCCGGTGGCACGCAGCACGATGAGTCCCACCAGGAGCGTGACCAGGAAGGCGGCCAGGACGACGCCGATCGGGCTTTTCAGGAAGGACTGAAGGGAACCGCTGCGCCCCCGCCCCCGTCCGGCACCGGCGCGCAGGAGCCCGAGGCGCCCACGGCCACCTCGACTCCCCTTCGCCTTCCTGGGGCGTTGACTCGCATCCTCCCGCCGGGCGCGGTCAGTGCCGCGCTGCGCGGCTGGGCGGGCGCTGCGCGGAGCTCGTGCGGGCTGGGGCGAGCCGGTTCCTGCGGTGCTTCGTTGGGGCCGCGGACGTCGGCCGGAGGGATGGTGGGACATCGGCGCCATCGTGTCACATCACGGGCCGACGCACGGCCCGAAGCGGCCCGGGCCTCCCGCGGCGAGTATCCGATCAGGATCTGGCGGGAGGCGATGCGCCCCACAGCGCCGCCGTCGGCCGGGTGAGTCCGCCGTCGCATACCGTGGGGCCGTGAATCTGCCCGATGTCCTGAGCCTGGCGCGCTCCCTCATGAAGGAGGCCGACGTCGGCGACTGGGACCTGGCCTTCGACCGGGCGCGCCGGCGGGCCGGCCAGACGGATCATGCTCGACGTCGGATCACGCTCAGCCGCCACCTCATGAGCCTGTACGACGAGGCCCAGGTCCGCGAGACGATCCTGCACGAGATCGCCCACGCCCGCGTCGGCCCCCGCCACGGGCACGACGCCGTCTGGGCCGCCGAGGCGACCCGGTTGGGGGCGACGGGCCGCAGGCTCATTGACGCTCAGGCTCCGCGGCTCCGGGGACGCTGGGTGGGCAGGTGCCCGGCGGGCCACGAGGTAGACCGCATGCGCCGTCCGGCCTCACCCGTCTCGTGCTCGCGCTGCGCCCCTCGATTCAGCCTGGAGCACCTCCTGGCGTGGAGTCTCGACGGCGAGCCCGTCCCCCACGATCGGATCAGCGAGCGCTACAGCCGCCGCCTGAGGCTGGCTCATATCCAACCACCGGACGATCCCGCTGGCCCCTCCAGGACACTATCGTCCTGACCACCACCATCGCCCGCCACCCCGTGAAGGAGCAGCTCATGATCGTCACCACCACCCCCACCGTCGAGGGATACCCCGTCACCCAGTACCTGCGAGTCGTGTGCGGCGAGACCGTCGCAGGAGTCAACTTCCTCAAGGACATGGCCGCAGGGTTCCGAAACTTCGTGGGAGGCCGTTCCCAGTCCTACGAGGAAGAGCTGATTCAGGCCCGGGAGACGGCCCTGGCGGAAATGGTGCAGCGCGCCCAGGAGCTCGGCGCTGAAGGCGTCGTCGGCGTCGACCTCGACTACGAGACGCTGGGGACGGACAACGGCATGCTCATGGTGACTGCCTCAGGCACCGCGGTGCGGTTCTCCCCCGTCTCCTGAGCGAAACTGAGTCCCAACCCCCTCTCAGGGGAAGGCTTGAGTCACCGAAACCACCCGCCCGCGAATTTCCCAGATTTTTCCCAGGGATCTGTCCCTCGTCCTCACAGGGTAAGGGCGTTACATAGTAGTCACCGCCGGACAGGGACGGTCTCGAGGGTTGGGGAGCCCGATGACAGGTCGCTCCTCTGAGATGGAGTCGGGTCATAGGGAGCCTGGCATCATCGTTCCGGCGAAGGAGGAACCGCCTCCTCGGGTGCATGGGACCCCGGGTCGCAGGTGGGACCTCGCGAGGCTTGGGCCCGCGGTTCGGACTTCCGAACCGCGGGCCGAGTCCTTTCTCGGCCCCGTCGGGTATGCCCCGTCTGCTTCCCGTCCCGCTCTCGCGCTCTCAGAGAACTCGTGGGGACCGCGGCCGACCAAGCGCGTCAGGATAAAGGCATGACTAACTCCGCCGGCTCAGCACAGCCCGTCTTCTCCCGTCGCTCCACTGCTCGGGTGAGCACGGACCGCCCCTCCCGCTACGGCAAGCAGCTGGCTTCTCACATGGGCCGCAAGATCACCACCGCTTGGGATGAGGCCGCCCAGACCGGCTCGCTGTCCTTTGACCGCGAGGGGGAAGTCACCGGCGTCGTCGAGCTCTCCTGCCGCGACGGCTTCCTCCAGCTCGACCTGGCCGCCGACGATGCGCACCTCGAGCGCCTCGAGCAGGTCACTGGAATCCACTTGGCCCGCTTCGGCGCCAAGGAGGGGCTCGTCGTGAGCTGGATCCGTCAGGACGGGGCCCCCGGGACCACCCAGGGGCCGCTGACACCGGAGGATCTTGAGCGCATGCGCGCCGAGCGCGAGGCCCGCCAGGCCTCGTCGTGATGAAGCGCCGCTCGGTCGTACCTTAGGTCGCGAGATCGTACCCTTACCCCTCGATCGCGAGGCATAGGGCACGACCGCGACGGCGGTCTACGCGGCCTACGTGGTCTACGCGGCCGACTCCTGCTCGGCGACGGGGTTGCCCACACGCAGCATGAGGAGCAGACCCGTGGCCAGCACGGCGACGATCCCGAGGATCCCCCAGTAGTTCGCCCCCGGTCCGACAATGCGCGTCCCCAGGTAGATGAAGATGCCGTACATCGCGGGCGCCATGAAGGACACCGCCCGCCCGGTGGTCGCGTAGAGCCCGAAGATCTCGCCCTCCTGTCCCTCGGGGATGAGCCGGGCCAGGAAGGATCGGGCGGCCGACTGGGCCGGTCCCACGCAGGCCGACAGCAGCAGGCCCAGCACCCAGAAGGCCACGGTCCCGGCGGAGTGCAGGAAGAACACCAGCAGCCCGGCCACCACCAGGATGATGAGGCTGGCCATGATGACGTTGCGCGGCCCGAAGCGGTCATCGAGCCGCCCGGCCCAGATGGTGGCGATGCCGGCCACGATGTTGGCCACGATGGCGAAGATGATGACGTCGCCCGATGAGAAGCCGAAGGTGTTCTGGGCGATGATGCCACCGTAGGTGAAGACCCCGGCCAGCCCGTCCCTGAAGACGGCGGCGGCCAGCAGGAACCACAGCAGGCGCGGCTGGAAGTTGTGCAGGTAGAGCAGGGTGCGCCACAGCAGCTTGTAGGAGGTCAGGATCGACTCCTTGCGCCTGCCCTGGTGGGAGACGGCCTCCACCGGCTCTGCCTCCATGGCGGCCCGGTCGCGTCCCGGTTCGGCAGTCGTCATCCCCTCACTGACCTCCGCGACGTCCTCGGCGCGGGAGCGCCCGAGCCTGCGGGAGCGGTTGATAAGAACGGGGAGGGCGGACAGGCCGAACCAGGCCGCCGACACCAGCATGGCGACGCGCACCCCCATGTCGCTGCCAGTAGGGAAGGAGACCAGGGGGCTCGGCCCCACGAGGGCGACGTAGAGGATGAGCAGCAGGACGATGCCGCCGAGGTAGCCCATCCCCCACCCCAGGCCGCTGACGGCACCGATGCGGTCCTTGGAGGCCAGGTGGTTGAGGATGGCGTTGTAGTTGACCGAGGCCAACTCGAAGAAGATGTTGCCGATCCCCAGCAGGACGATGCCGAGCCACAGGTAGCCGGGCTCAGGCCGCACCAGGAACAGGGCCGCCGAGACCGCCACCACCACCGCGGTGTAGCCGCCGAGCCAGAAGACGGTCCGCCCGCCCCGATCCGAGCGCTGCCCGGTCACCGGCGCCAGCAGGGCGATGAATAGGCCGGCGATGGCCAGCCGAGGGACAGCGCTGACTCGTTGTCCGCCTTGGCCCCGAAGGAGTCGCTGACCAGGTAGACGGTGAAGACGAAGGTGGTGATGACCGCGTTGAAGGCCGCCGACCCCCAGTCCCACAGGCCCCAGGCGATGACGGGCCAGGACAGGAGCCGGGTGCGGGAGCCGGCCTGCGTCGGAGCAGTCACTGTCGTGCTCATGGAAGAGACGATAGAGCCATCGGGGCCGGCGGCGGTACCGAAAGGGAAACAGACCTGATCGTCAGTTCTCCCCACCGGTCCCGGCAGGGCGCTCCCCCTGAGCGGACTGCCGCTCCAGGAGCAGCTCGGCCAGGGCCAGATCCATCGGCGTGGTCACCTTCATCGCGCGCTCGTCACCGGCAACGACGACGACGCTGCCGCCGCAGGCCTCAACGAGGCCGGCGTCGTCGGAGGCGGCGAGCGCCTCGTCCCCGGCCCGCTCGGCGCCGGCGCGGTGGGCGGCGACGAGCACGGGGGTCGAGAATCCCTGGGGGGTCTGGACCGCCCGGAGCCGGTCGCGTCGGGGGGTGCCGACGACGGGCTCGGGCTCCCCCGCCGGGCGAGCCTCGACCTCCTTGACGGTATCGGTCACGGGCAGCGCCGGGACCACGGCCTCGTGTCCGGCCCGTACGGCCGCGACCACCCGCTGCGTCACCTCCGGCGGCGTCAGCGCCCGCGCGGCGTCGTGGACGATGACGACGTCGGCCTGCGGCACGGCGGCCAGGGCCGCTGCGAGCCCAAGGGCCACAGAGGCCTGCCTGGAGCGGGGCGAACCGGCAACAACCTCGATCCCGCCGCATCGGCCCGCCGAGGCCCCAACCGATCCGTCCGGTAGGCCCGCGAGCTCGGCGCGGAACCGGTCGACCTCCTCAGCGGGGGCGGTGACGACGACGTGACTGACGGCGCCCGAGGCGATGAGCCCGGCCGCCGCCCGTCGCAGGAGGCTGACGCCGCCCACCGGGACGAGGGCCTTGGGGACCCCGGCGCCCAGGCGGGAGCCGGAGCCCGCCGCGGTGAGAACGGCGACCGCCCCACCCGGAGCGGACTCGGACGGGGCGGATGCTTGGGATGAAGGGCTGGTACTCACGGGCAGGACGCTACCGCGTCCCCGACGACCTGAGCACGAGCGCTGCGCTAGGAGGCGAGGACCTCGTCCAGGCGGGACTCGGCCTCCTCCTCAGGGGTCTTCTGAGCCAGGGCCAGCTCGGAGACAAGAATCTGGCGGGCCTTGGCGAGCATGCGCTTCTCGCCGGCGGACAGGCCGCGGTCCGTGTCACGACGGGAGAGGTCCCGCACGACCTCGGCGACCTTGATGACGTCCCCGGAGGCGATCTTCTCCTGGTTGGCCTTGAAACGGCGAGACCAGTTCGTGGGCTCCTCGGTCAGCGGCGCCCGCAGCACCTCGAAGACCTTTTCCAAACCGGTCTCATCGACCACGTCACGGACGCCGATGAGCTCAACGCTTTCGGCGGGAACCAGGATGGTCAGGTCACCCTGGGCCACCTCGAGCTGCAGATACGTCTTCTCCTCACCGCGTACCTTGCGCTGCCGGATGTCAATGATCCGGGCGGCCCCGTGGTGCGGGTAGACGACAGTCTCACCGACTTCATAGGTCATAAGGATGACTCTCCAGACTGGATTGCGGACCTCTAGTTTATCAGGTCATTCCGCGCAAAGATCGGGGACGTATCTCACAGAGGTCACGGCGGGCCCGCCCCGGGACCGGGCAAGAACTGCGGTGCCATCCGCAATGGAGAATCAGTGCTCGGAATCCCCGTCCAGGCGATAGCCGAGACCCCTGACCGTGGTGATGAGAACCGGTTTGGAGGCGTCGGCCTCAATCCGACCCCGGAGCCGTTTGACATGGACGTCCAGAGTTTTCGTGTCGCCCTCGTAATCAGGCCCCCACAGGCGCTCCAGGATCTGGCTGCGGGTGAGCACGCGGCCGGGGTGACGCAGAAACAGCTCCAGGAGCTCGAACTCCCGCAGCGGCATGGCGACCACCTCGCCGTCGACCCTGACCTCGTGGCGCTCGACGTCCATCCGCACCCCGCCGGCGGACAGCACCGGCTCGGGTTCCGGGGCAGCGGCGCGGCTACGGCGCAGGACCGCCTTGAGGCGCGCCAGGAGCTCCCGGTAGGAGTAGGGCTTGGTGACGTAGTCGTCGGCCCCGATCTCCAGGCCGACGATCTTGTCCAGCTCGGTGTCCTTGGCGGTGAGCATGATGACCGGCACGGAGGATGAGCGTCGGATCCGGGTGCACACCTCGGTCCCGTCCAGGCGGGGCAGCATGAGGTCCAGCAGGACCAGATCGATGGGGCCAACCCCGCCGGGGCGCCGGGAGGCCTCGAAGATCTCGACGGCGCGCTGGCCGTCCTCGGCCTCGATCACCTCGAAGCCGTCGCGCCGCAGCCCGTAGGCGAGCGGGTCTCGGAAGTTCTCCTCGTCCTCGACCAGGAGGATTCGGGTCGGGCCGCCCACCGGCGTCGTCGACGCCGCGGCCAGTGCGCCGGAGGACGCAGACGCCCCCGCCGGCCCTGCGCCCGCCCCCGCGGAGCGCTCCGCCGGGCTCATGACCCGCTCCCGGGGGTGTGCTCCACGGCGGCGTCGGAGGGCTCGTCCTGGGCCGAACCGTCCCCGACCGACTCACCCTCCACCGGTTCGCCCTCGCCCAGGCGCGGCAGCACGAGGGTGAAGGTGGAGCCGCGCCCCGGGGCGGACCACAGCTCGACGGTGCCGCCATGGTCCGCGGCCACGTGCTTGACGATGCTCAGGCCCAGGCCGGTGCCCCCGGTAGCGCGCGAGCGGGCCTTGTCCACGCGGTAGAAGCGCTCGAAGACGCGCTCCTGCTCCTCCTTGGGGATGCCGATGCCCTGGTCGACCACGGCGATGCGCACGATGTCGGGGTCCTCCGCGTCCAGCGAGACGCCCACCGAGACCCGGGTGCGCGGCTCGGAGTAGCGGATGGCGTTGTCCAGCAGGTTGCGCACGGCGGTGGTGATGAGGGCGGCGTCGCCGCGCACCCGCAGCCCCTTGGTGCCGCCGGCCACGAGGGCGATCTGGCGGCCGTCGGCCTCGACGCGCACCCGGTCCACGGCCTCGGCGACGACGTCGTCGATGTCGACGACCTCGGGCTCGGCCAGAGCGTCGCCCTCCTGGAGGCGGGTGAGCTCGATGATCTCCTGGACCAGGACGCCCAGGCGGCGGGCCTCCTTGCGCATGCGCCCGGAGTAGTCGCGCACGAAGTCGGGGTCGTCGGCGCCGGCCTCGACGGTCTCGGCCAGCAGCTGGATCGCGCCGACCGGGGTCTTGAGCTCGTGGGAGACGTTGGCGACGAAGTCGCGGCGCATGGCCTCCACCCGACGCGCGGCGGTGTGGTCCTCAATGAGGATGAGGACGCGCCCCTGGCCAATGCCAGCCACGCGCACCTGCAGGTGGAACTGGCCCGCACCGGGCACCCTCCCCCGGGCGACGGTGACGGCCGCGTCCTGTGCCTGGCCCGAAGCGCGCACGCGCCCCACCATCGCCACCACGGTCGGCTCGATGACGGCGTCGTCGCGCACAATGTTGAAGGTGTAGGCCGATGCCGAGGCCCGCAGGACCTCGTCGTCGTCATCGAGGACGACGACAGTCGAGCGCAGCGCCGCCAGCACCGGGACGGCCGTATCGGTCCCGGCCAGGCCAGCCAGGTCGGCGGCGCTCGTGGCCGCCCTGCGCTCACGCCGGGACAGCGCGACACCGATCCCCACCCCCAGGAACAGGAGTCCGGCGGCGGCAAGGAGGAGAACGGTGACGGTCAGACCCACGCCTTAAGGGTAGTTGAGACCTCAGAGCCCCCACCGGCCGGCCCCGCCTGTGGGCGTGCCGCTTGCGGCGGAGTCGCGGGGCTGCTGTGCTTGGGGACAACATCCTTGGCGGCGGCCTCGGCGGGATCGTCGAGCAGCACCACCGAGCCACCTCACCGACCGGCCCGAACCATCGGTCCTCGCCCCGAACAGGAGCAGCCTCATGCGCGCCATCTTCAACCAGGAGCTCAAGCAGCTGGGCTCCGACCTCGAGTCCATGGCCAACCAGGTCGCCACCGCGATCGAGCGGGCCGCGGAGTCCCTGCGCCAGGGGGACATCGTCATCGCCGAGCAGGTGATCGACGCCGACGAGCGCATCAACGACCTCCAGCGCGACATCGACGACCTGTGCGTCATGCTCCTGGCCCGTCAGCAGCCGGTGGCCGGGGACTTGCGCAATGTCCTGTCCGCGCTGCGCATGGCCCAGACCCTGGAGCGCCAGGGCGACCTGGCCCGCCATGTGGCGGCCATCGCTCGCGGCCGCTACCCCGAGCCGCCGCTGCCCGAGCCGGTCCTGGGGCTCATCCTGGAGATGGCGGACCTGGCGGTGCGCGCCGGCAAGGACGTCGCCCGCCTCATCTCGACGCGGGACCTGGAGCTGGCCTCCATCATTCAGACCAACGACGCCGAGCTCGATGCCCTGCACCGTCGCTCCTTCCAGATGATCCTGGACCCGGCTCACGACCTGAGCCGCCAGCAGGTCATCGACGCCGTCCTCATGGGCCGCTTCCTGGAGCGCTTCGGAGACCACTCCACGTCGGTGGCCAGCCGCGTGGCCTACCTCGTCTCGGGCGCCTCTATGCCGGAGACGCATGACGCCGAGGACGCCGACGCGCTCCACTGAGCGCCCAGAGCCAATGACGCGGGCGGCGTCGAACCTTCCTTGAGGTTCGACGCCGCCCGCGTCATTGAGGGTGCGGTAGGCCGCCGGGGCTCACTTGCCCTGGTTGGCCACCGCCGCGATCTTGGCCTCGGCCTCGGGGTCGAGGTAGCGGCCGCCCTTCTTGAGGGGCTTGAGGGTCTCCTCGTCGAGCTCGTAGACCAGCGGGATCCCGGTGGGGATGTTGACGCCGGCGATGTCGTCGTCGGAGATGTCGTCGAGGTGCTTGACGATGGCGCGCAGCGAGTTGCCGTGGGCGGCGATCATGACGGTCTTGCCGGTCTTGATCTCGGGGACGATAGTGCCCTCCCAGTAGGGCAGGAGGCGCTCGAGGACGTCCTTGAGGCACTCGGTGGCCGGGATGGGCTCACCAGCGTAGCGGGGGTCGGCGTCCTGGGAGAACTCTGAGCCTGCCTCGATGGGCGGCGGCGGCACGTCGTAGGAGCGGCGCCACTGCATGAACTGCTCCTCCCCGTACTCGTCCCGGATCTCCTTCTTGTTCTTGCCCTGCAAGGCGCCGTAGTGGCGCTCGTTGAGGCGCCAGTTGCGCTCCACCGGGATCCAGTGGCGGTCCGCGGCGTCCAGGGACAGGTTGGCGGTCATGATGGCGCGGCGCAGCATCGAGGTGAAGAGCTTCTCAGGGAGGACGCCGGCCTCCTTGAGCAGCTCACCACCGTGGACGGCCTCGGCGCGGCCCTTGTCTGACAGCGGGACATCGACCCAGCCGGTGAAGAGGTTCTTCGCGTTCCATTCGCTCTCGCCGTGGCGGAGCAGTACGAGGGTGTAAGCCATGGCCCTATCCTGCCAGGATCACGGGCATGGCGCGAGGCCCAAGAGGCCCAGGAGGGAGCCTCCACGGTGGGGTACCGGCGCATCGACTCGAAGGCACTACTCGCAGTGATACCGCCCGCTCACGGAGCGAATTCACGTATTGAAAACACAACGACCCTGGTAATGCGCCTGAGCGCACAACCAGAGTCGTGGTGCGAGGTGGCAGTCAGCTCGAGAATGACTCGATGCGGGGTGCCGGCCGCATGTGAGCCGGGCGCCCCACGTTCCCTCAGTTGCCGGGGTTGACCTCGTAGTAGGCCTTGCGCACCTCAGCGGAGACGCGGCCGCGGTCAGAAACCTCAAGGCCCTGCTCACGGGCCCACTCGCGAATCTTCTGAGTGTCAGAGGGACCGCTGGAACGACGACGACCGGAACTACGGCGGCCGCCGGTGCGACGAGCCTTTCCAATCCATTCCTCAAGGGACTCACGAAGAGCGGCTGCATGCTCGTCGTTCAGGTCGATCTCGTAGGAGACGCCATCAAGGGCGAAGGTGACGGTCTGATTGGCCTCGGACCCGTCGACATCGTCGACGAGGATGACTTGAGTCTTCTGTGCCATGATTCCTCATTCTGAGTGGAGGGAGCGGGCCCGAAGGATGTATCCCGCTGCGGACAACGTTAGATTAAACAATAGTTGCTCTCAATGCAACACGGCTATTCGTCGCCCTCATTACCAACCGCCCCACCCTCCAATCACACAGTGATGTGCGAAGCCATACCACCCCGGAGGTCTTGATGACTGAGACGAAAACTGTGAAAGCACTGAGGTCCTGTTTGGAGATCCCCACGAGACTCGGCGGAACAATCCAGGCACGACACCCCACCCCCTCCAGCCGCATAGAGGTATCCAACGACCAGTCAATCCGAGGCAGCCAATCTCCCAGATGACTCTCAGATAGCGGTGGGGGATTCTCTCAGCCGGAAGACAATGCCCGTAGCGCCACGACTCTTGCCCTGAGGAACATCACGTCACCCCAGGAGAATCCTCCTCATTCAAGCAGCGACACTCCCCTTGCCGCTCGACGGCGAAGGATTTCGGCCATGCGGTCATCCCCAAAACACGGGCCAGGAAGGACCACTGCGGCCACCGAATGTGCCGGACGGCACACCGAGCGGCTGCGGGCAGGGCACTGGGAACCCAAAAGCCCCGGGAGGCATTACCTCCCGGAGCCGATCGAGCCGCCTGTGGGAATCGAACCCACGACCTATTCATTACGAGTGAATCGCTCTGCCGACTGAGCTAAGGCGGCGCTGGCACAAGCAGCAGAGCCGAACATACCGGCCCCGCGGCCGCCACCGCAATCCAGTACCGCAGGGAGAGCCGTGTTCCTCGACACAATCAACCTCTCACCTCGCCGCACCGGCACCACCGTCGAGGACAAAGACCCCTCCTAGCCCCCAAACCTCCCCGGATTCCCCGACTCAGCGCTGGATCATGACGACGTCGTGGCCCATCCCGCACAGAAGCGCGGCTGACCTCAACAGCCGCCCCGCATCACCCGCACCACCCGAGCCCGGTATTCTCCGCACGTCATTCAACAGGTCTCCCTCTCCGTAAGGATCCCCATGAGCGAGTCTCCGTCCAGCCACTCCCCCACCTCTCCATCACCACAGCCGGGTGCTTCACCTTCACCCTCCCGAGCTTCCCAGCACGACCAGATCCGGGACCGCGGCGACGCCGGGTACAACAAGTCACTGAAGAACCGTCACCTGCAGATGATCGCCATTGGCGGCTCCATCGGCACGGGTCTTTTCATGGGTGCCGGCGGGCGACTCAAGGACGGAGGGGCGGGACTGATGTTCGCCTATGCCGTCTGCGGAATCTTCGCCTTCCTCATGGTGCGCGCTCTGGGCGAGCTCGCCATCCGCAGACCCTCCTCCGGAGCATTCGTCTCCTACGCCCGTGAGTTCCTCGGTGAGAAGGGCGCCTACATCACCGGCTGGTTCTTCTTCCTGGACTGGTCGGTCACCGTCATGGCCGACATCACGGCCGTGGCCCTCTACCTCCACTACTGGACGGCTCTGAAGGTTGTCCCGCAGTGGGTCTTCGCGCTCATCGCACTCGTCCTGGTCTTCATCCTCAACATGCTGAACGTCAAGATGTTCGGTGAGGCGGAGTTCTGGTTCGCTCTCATCAAGGTCGCCGCCATCGTGTCCTTCATGGTGGTGGCCATCGTCGCCATTGTTCTCGGGCTTCACACCGGAACGGACCCCCACGGAGGTGCGATCACCGCCGGGGCTCACAACATCCTCGGAAACGGTGGTTTCTTCCCCGAGGGATTCCCAATCGTCTTCGCCCTGACCCTCGGTGTGGTCTTCGCCTTCGGTGGCACGGAGATGGTGGGCGTGGCGGCCGGTGAGGCGAAGGACGCAGAGAAAATCCTGCCCAAGGCGATCAACTCGATGATTCTGCGTATCTTCGTCTTCTACGTCGGCTCGGTCATGCTGCTGGCTCTGGTCCTGCCCTACACGTCCTACTCCAAGACCGAGTCGCCCTTCGTCACCTTCTTCTCCGGCATCGGTGTGCCCTATGCCGGTGACATCATCCAGGTCGTGGTTCTCACCGCCGCACTGTCCTCCCTCAACGCCGGCCTGTACGCCACCGGACGCACCCTGCGCTCCATGGCGGTGGCCGGCGAGGCTCCTCGGGTAGCGGCCGGGCTCAACAAGCACCAGGTTCCTGCCGGGGGCATCATCATCACCTCCGCCCTGGGGCTGCTCGGCGTCGTCCTCAACGCCTACCTGCCCGGTGACGCCTTCGACATCGTCATGAACCTGGCCGGCATCGGTATCGCCGGGACCTGGGGCGCCATCCTCGTCACCCACCTCGCCTTCCTGCGGCGGGTGCAGGAGGGCAAGGAGGTGCGCCCGGCCTACCGGATGCCCTGGGCCCCCTGGTCCAACTACGCGGCCCTGGCCTTCTTCACCATCGTCGTCGTCTCGAACGTGGCCGACCCGGCGGGACGCTGGACCCTGGCCCTGTTCGCCATCGTCGCCGTCATGATGGTGGCAGGCTGGTACGCGGTGCGGGGACGCATCCGGGGCGACCTGCTCGACGAGGTCCTCGCCGACGAGGTGGACGAAGCCGCATCCACCCCGTCGCACGATGGCTAAGCGGCAGGAGGCTGAGCCCATGCACGTTCACATCACCTACACCGGGGGCACCATCGGGATGGTGGACTCCCCTCACGGCCTCGTTCCCGGTGCGGATCTGGAGGCGTGGCTCGACTCGCTGCTGGCGGGCACGCCCCTGGCACGCTCGGTGTCCGTGACCTCGCTGGCCCCGCTCATCGACTCCTCGAACGCCACCCCGCTGTCCTGGCAGGCGATCGTGGACGACCTGCGCGCCCACGCCGCGGCCGACCCGCAGACCGCCTTCGTCATCCTGCACGGGACCGACACCATGGCCTACACCAGTGCCGCCCTGTCCTATGCGCTGACGGATCTGAGCGTTCCGGTCGTCGTCACCGGTTCCCAGCTCCCCCTCGGAGAGCTGGGAACCGACGCCGCCGCGAACGTCACCGGGGCGCTCAAGGCCGCCACCTCCGGACGCCTGAGCGGGGTGGCGCTGTTCTTCGGACATCGGCTCCTGGCCGGGAACCGGGTGACGAAGTCCTCCTCGTGGGCCTTCACCGGTTTCGAGTCCCCCAATGCGGCTCCTCTGGCCACCACTGGCGCCCCGTGGCAGTGGGCGCAGAGCGCGTCGTCGGGCATCGGCTGGAAGGACGCCGCCCCCTACGCCCGTCACGACGTCGTCGTGGTCGACCTGGTCCCGGGCATCACCGCGGCCCGCCTGGAGGCGCTGCTGACACCGCTGCCCGAGGCCGTGATCCTGCGGGCCTTCGGGGTTGGCAACGTGCCGTCCCAGGAGCCAGGGCTGACCGACGTCGTCGAGCGGGTGATCGATGCCGGAACGCCCGTCATCGTCACCTCCCAGTGCCACGAGTCCGAGGTCCTCCTGGGGCACTACGAGGCCGGGGACGCACTGGCCCGCAGCGGAGCCGTCGGCAGCCGCGACATGACCCTGGAGGCCGCCTACGCCAAGGTCCAGTTCCTGCTCTCACAGGGACTGGCGGGAGACGACCTGGCCGGCTGGATGGGACGGTCCATCGCCGGTGAACTGAGCCAGTGAGGCGAGCGACCCGGAAGCCCGGCGGCACCGGGCCCTCCAGGCCCCCACTGCCCGCTGAGGAATCGGCCCCGGACGACGTGAATGTCGTCCGGGGCCGATCTCATGGCCTGCAGAAACCGGTCAGACCGGCCTGCCCGGCAGTGGTCAGCAGGTGAGTCCCTTGGCCGGCATCGTCCCGTTGAGCAGGTAGGTGTCCACGGCCTTCTTGACACAGTCGTTGGAGCGCCCATAGGCGGTGTGCCCGTTGCCCTTCCAGGTCATGAGCTGACCGGACTCGAGCTGATCGGCCAATGCCTCGGACCAGGCGTAGGGCGTGGCCGGGTCACCGGTGGTGCCCACCACGAGGATCGGCGCAGCACCGGAGGCCGTGATCTTCTCGCGCTTACGGTTCGAGGTGTGGCCCCAGCCCTGGCAGTAGGCGTCGGGGTAGAGCAGCTGGGAGCCGAAGGTGGGCGAGGCCTCGTTGACGGCCTTGGCCTCCTCCTCCCAGGAGGAGTTGTCCCCCTGGACCGGGTAGTCCAGGCAGTTGACCGCCATGAGGGCCTCAGCACCGTTACCGGAGTAGCTGCCGTCACTCTGGCGGGAGGAGACGGCGTCGGCGATGGCCAGCAGCGCGCTTCCGTCCGGACTGCCCACCTTGCCCATCGCCTGGGACAGCGCCAGGGTGAGGGAGGGCCACAGCTGGGTCTGGTACATCGAGCCCAGCACCCCGTAGACGGCCAGGTCGTAGGTCAGCGGCCGCTTGTCGTCGGAGGTCGGCAGCGGCGCCGCCTTCGTGGACTCGAGGAACTCGCGGACCTGGGAGACTCCGGAGTCGACGTCCCCACTCAGGGGGCAGCCCAGCTTGGAGCTCTGGCAGTTCTGCACGTAGGCCCGCAGCGAGGCCTCGAAGCCCTTGGCCTGCCCCAAGGCCAGGTCCGCGGCGCTCAGTGAGGGGTCGACGGCGCCGTCGAGGACCAGCCGCCCGGTGTTGGCGGGGAACAGCTCGGCATAGGTGGCCCCCAGGTAGGTGCCGTAGGAGAAGCCCAGGTAGGTCAGCGCCTGCTGGCCGTCAACCGCCCGCAGGATGTCGAGGTCCTTGGCGGCACTGATGGTGTCGATGTGGTCCAGGAGCCCCGCGGGGCTGGTCTTCGACGCGCAGGCCTCCCCCATCTTCTGCGCCCGCTCCTGGGTGGCGGCGGCCGAGGGGGTCGCCGGGTCGTTCGCCCCGGCTCGTTCGGCGTCGAGCTCGGCGTCGGTCAGGCAGTCGACCGCCGTGGAGGCGCCCACGCCACGCGGGTCGAAGCCGACGACGTCGTAGGAGCCGGTGAGGCTCTTGGAGAAGTAGGAACCAGCGCTCTCAACCAGCTCGATGCCCGACCCTCCCGGCCCACCCGGGTTGACGAACAGCGAGCCGACGGAGTCCTCGCTAGCGGCCCGCTTCTTCACCGCGATCTCGATCGTCTCGCCGCCCGGGTTGTCGTAGTCCAGCGGCACCTTGACCTTGGCGCAGGTGAAGCCGGTGTCCTTCCCCGACTTCGCCTCGCCCATCCCCTTCTTGTCACAGGCATACCAGGAGACCTTCTGGTTGTAGAAGCTCTCCAGTCCGGCCGGAATCGCTGCCGAGGCCGACGCCGTTGCCGGCGTTGCCTTGATATCGGTGTCGTCCTGGCAGGCGGTCAGGCCCCCGCACACCAGAAGCGCGGAGAGCGCCACGAGCAGAGGCTTGATACGAGGCCGAGGCGAGGTCGCAGTAGTCACGACGTGAACCATATGCTGCCGTGCCGCCGGGGGCCTCCTCCTGGAGACGGAGTGGGGAGAAGTTCCCGTCAAGGCCCCCGGGGCGGGGACGGTCCGGCTTCACTGTCCGTTCTTGCAGGTCAGCCCCTCCTTGGGCACGGTCCCGCTGATGAGGTAGGTGTCGATGGCCTTCTGGACGCAAGCCCCCGCGCGCCCGTAGGCGGTGTGCCCGTTGCCCTCCCAGGTCAGGAGCCGGCCGGACTCGAGCTGATCGGCCAGGGCCTGGGACCAGGCATAGGGCGTGGCCGGGTCACCGGTGGTGCCCACAACCAGGATGGGGGCGGCCCCCTTGGCGTGGATGGGTGCGGGCTTGCGGGTCCCGTTGTGCCCCCAGGCCTGGCAGCGCGCATCCTGGTTGCCCAGGGAGGCGCCGAAGGTGGGCGAGCTCTGAAGGATCTGCTGGTACTCCTTCTCCCAGCTGGTCATGTCGCCCTGGACGGGGATGTCCAGGCAGTTGACGGCGTAGAAGGTCGGGGCGCTGCCTCCGGCCGTCACCTTGCCGTAGAGCACCTGGATGTAGGAGCCGTCCTTCTGGGTGATGGCCTGGTCGAGAGCGTAGGTGAGGAAGGACCAGTACTCGGAGGTGTACAGGAATCGGCGAACGACGCTGCGGATCGTGCTGCCGTCCACGGTGACGTTCGGGTCTGAGGTCTTCAGCGGCGTCTGGTCAGCCGAGGAGATGAGGGTGCGAACCTGCTGGACTCCGGCGTCGGCGTCACCGGTCAGGGGGCAGCTCTGGCCCTCCTGGACGGCCTGGCCGGACTGGCACTGCTGGACGTAGGTGCGCAGTGCGGTCTCGAAGCCCTGGGCCTGCCCGGAGGCCCGGTCCCCCAGTGACAGGGAGGGGTCGACGGCGCCGTCGAGGACCAGCCGCCCGGTGTTGGCGGGGAACAGCTCGGCATAGGTGGCCCCCAGGTAGGTGCCGTAGGAGAAGCCCAGGAAGTTGAGCTTCTGGTCCCCGGACAGCGCCCGCAGGACATCAAGATCCCGAGCCACCGAGACGGTGTCCACATGGTCGAGCAGCCCGGCCGGCTTGGTGTGGGCGGCGCAGTTGGCCTCCTCCTGCTTGAAGTCCTTGGTGATCTCCTCGATCAGGGCCGGAAAGCCGACGTTGGCCTCCGCTCCGCCGTCGGCGGCAGGATTCTCAGCGTCCCGGAAGGGGGTGGGGTCGTCCCCGGCGACGTCGGCGACGAGGGATCCTGGCTGGGAGTCGTTGACGCCCATGCTCCCCTGGGCGGCGTTGGCGGGCTGCTGGCCCGCGCCGTCACCGCAGGTGATGGGGGTGGAGGCGCCGACGCCGCGGGGGTCGAAGCCGATGATGTCGTAGGCCTGGTTGAGGGTGGGAGAGAACTCGGTCTCGTTATTCTCCACCATCTCCACCCCGGAGTAGCCGGGGCCGCCGGGGTTGACGAAGAGGGTGCCTTGGCGCGTCGAGCCGGTGGCCAGGTGCTTCTTCATCGCGATCTCAATGGTCTGCCCGTCGGGCTTGGAGTAGTCCAGCGGCACCTTGACCTTGGCGCACCGAAAACCGGTCTTCTCGGCCGATTTCTCCATCCCTCCGGTGGCCACGCAGTCGTACCACTCGACCTTCTGACCGTAGAAGGACTCCAGCCCCTGGGGCACCGCCGCCTTGGACGACGCAGCCACAGCCGCAGCCGACCCCACCGCGGGCACCGCAGCAGCAGGAACCACACCGGCCCCCACCCCCAGGCACACGCCCGCCACAGCCGCCAGCACCCCAGCAGACACCCGACGGCGCCCCGGGGCGACTCGTCGCGGACCGGAGAACTCAATCACGCTATTTTTCATAACCGTTATATTACAAACAGTAAACGGACGTGTCCGCGTCATGGGCAGGCATCCGAGAGAAGAAAAGAGCCGTGGTTGGGGCGCCTGTCGCCGGCGCCCCAACCACGGTGATGCGTACCCGCAACGCTCCCTGACGATCCTCAGCGGACAGCCGGCGGGAGGGTGGCGTTTCCTCGCGTGCTCACTCCGTGCCGTGGCACGTCAGCCCCTTCTTGGGCATGGTGCCGGTGAGCAAGTAGGTGTCGACCGCCTTGATGACACAGGGGCCACGCCCGGAGCTGGCGTAAGCCGTGTGCCCGTTGCCCTCCCAGGTGAGGAGCTGGCCGGAGTCCAGCTGATCGGCCAGGGACACGGCGTCCTCGTACGGAGTGGCCGGGTCACCGGTCGTCCCGATCACGAGGATCGGCGCGGCTCCCTTGGCGTGGAGCTTCTTGGACGGCTGGGTGCCGGTGTGCCCCCAGGCCTGGCATCCCAGTTCGGCTCCATCGAAAGTGGACGCGAAGCGAGGTGAGATCTTCTGCAGCGCCTCACTCTGCGCCTTCCAGGTGGCCATGTCGCCCTCGACCTGGTAGTCCCGGCAGTTGATGGCGATGTTCGCACCGGTGTTGACCGGGGGCTGAGCGTCAAGCTGGTCCGCGATAGACCTGAAGGCCGAGGCGTCATTCTGGTTCACGACCTGCCCGAATGCCTCATTCAGGACGCTCCAGGAGGTTTCCGTAGAATAGAGCATGACCGACACGACCTGCTTCATGTCGGCACCCGTCACCGGACGGTTCGCGTCCGAGGAGGGCACGGGTGACTGGTCGGCCGAGTTGAAGATGTCCCCGATCTGCTTGACGCCCGCGTCGGCGTCACCGGAGAAGGGGCAGTTCTGCCCCGACTGGCACCAGGTGACATAGTTGCGCAGCGCCCGCTCGAAGCCTCGGGCCTGCCCCCTAATGTGCTCGCTGAGGCTCAGGCTGGGGTCGAGGGCGCCGTCGAGGACCATGCGGCCGGTGTTGGCGGGGAAGAGCTCGGCGTAGTGAGCCCCCAGGTAGGTGCCGTAGGAGAAGCCCGCGTAGTTGAGCTTCTGGTCCCCGGACAGCGCCCGCAGCACGTCGAGATCTCGGGCCACCGAGACGGTGTCCACATGGTCGAGCAGCTCGGCAGGCTTGGTGCCCGCCGCACAGCTGGCCTCGAACTGCTTGAACTGTGCGGAGATGACGGCAGCCCGCTGCTCGAACGTCGTGGCGGCCTCTCCGGCATTGACCGGAGCGTCTTCCGTCTTCGCCTCCAGCTCGGTGTCGGAGGTGCAGTTCACGGCGGTGGAGGAGCCGACGCCGCGGGGGTCGAATCCGATGATGTCGTAGGACTTCTGCACGCCGGCGAAGGTCGAGGTCACCATCCCGCCGACGTCGTCCACCCCGGATCCGCCGGGGCCGCCGGGGTTCATGAAGAGGGTGCCCTGGCGCACCGAGCCGGTGGCCGAGTGCTTCTTCATCGCGATCTCAATGGTCTGCCCGTCGGGCTTGGAGTAGTCCAGCGGCACCTTGACCTTGGCGCACTGAAAACCCGTCTTGTCAGCAGACTTCTCCACTCCGGCAGTGGCCACACAGTCGTACCACTCAACCTTCTGACCGTAGAAGGACTCCAGCCCCTTGGGCACCGCCGCCTTGGACGACGCAGCCGGAGCCGACCCCACAGCGGGCACCGCAGCAGCGGGGACCACACCGGCCCCCACCCCCAGGCACACGCCCGCCACAGCCGCCAGCGCCCCGGCAGACACCCGACGGCGTCGAAGGCCACCGGAACCTCGTGCGTCGCTCACACCCGTGGACAAGGACCGAGCAGGTCGATTCTGGGGAGGATGCTTCATTCTCGTTTCCATGAGCACCATCATATGAACCGACCAGCCGGTGCACGCTCCCTCTCAGGGATGAGACGAGCCGTTGCCCTCTCGGCCGCGAGTCCCAGTGCCTTCCGGGTTCTCGGCGGGCACCAGCGCCCAGGAGGCGGCCCACGCCCAGAGCCGATCGAGCTCCTCCTCCATGAGGTAGCGGGCCCTGGGCTCGGTGAGTGCTCGAGTACTCATTCCTCCCAGTACCACCGTGCCCGCCTCACCGCGCACTGTCGCCTGCACGCTCGGGCCTGCCTCGCGGACACGCAGAGCGGATCGGGGTTGTCGGGCGATGTCGAAGTCGTCCCGGGAGCCGGGCCAGGCGAGGTCGTAGGAGCGCAGCAGCGTCCTGCTGTGGATGCCACTCCGGTCGAAGACGGTTCGCGGCCGCAGGGTCAAGTAGCCCATGAGGAGACACAGTGCTGCCGCCGCGAAGCAGGCGAGCATTCCCCGGTACTGCCCGGAGGCCATGATCGCCAGCCCGATGGCCAGACCCAGGAGGCCGACGGCGGTCAGCCCCCAGGCGATGACTCGCTCCTGCGGGCTCGACCTGCGGATGATCGGCTCGAACCCAGCGGCGTGGCCGCCGTCCTCGCCCCCTGGCTGTATAACGGTCATGTCACGACTCTTCCACACCGGGCCGTGGCCGTCCTGGTTTTGACAGGCGCGTCGACGGCGGCTCGGGTGCTACGGCGACCTCATGCCCCGCCCCAGGCCGGATGGGGCATGGCGCTCACCGTCCTTCGGCCTGGGGGCGCAGCTGCACCATGAGCGCCTCGACGGCCAGCAGGGGGGCGGCGTTGGAGCGCAGGCGGCTGCGGCACTCCTCGATGGCCGCGATACGGGCCAGGGACTGCTCGGGGCTCGTCGTGCGGGCGGCCTGGTCGACGGCGTCGGACAGGTCAAGGTTGACGCGCTCGACGTCGCTGCCCATCTGGGTGGTCAGGACGTCGCGGTAGAAGGACAGCAGGTCGATCATGGCCCGGTCCAGCACGTCGGTGCGGGCGCGCTTGGCGCGGCGCTTCTGGTCCTCCTCGAGCTGGCGGATCTGGGCGCGCAGGGCCGCCGGGATCTTCCCGTCGCTCTCCAGGCCGAGGGCGCGGGTGAGCTCGGCCTTCTCGCGGGCGTCGCGCTCGGCGGTGGCCTCCTTGGCCTCGGACTCAGCGGCCTCCACCAGGGAGGCGGCGGCCAGGACGGCGTCGCCGACGCTGCGCAGGGAGACGGGGGCCAGCAGGAGGCGGCGGCGCCGGTCCCAAGCGTCGGCATCGGTGGCCAGGTGGCGGGCGAGTCCGATATGCGACTGGCTGGCCCGGGCGGCCCGGGCGGCCAGCTCGGGGTCGGCTCCGTCGCGGCGCACGAGGAGCTCGGCGACGGCGTCGGCCGGCGGGATCCGCAGCGTCACCAGGCGGCAGCGGGAGCGGATGGTGGGCAGGACGTCGTCGGCGCTGGGGGTGCACAGCAGCCAGACGGTCTGGGGCGGAGGCTCCTCAATGGACTTGAGCAGGACGTTGGTGGTGCGCTCGGCCATGCGGTCGGCGTCCTCGACGAGGATGACGCGCCAGCGCCCGGTCCAGGGGCGTCGCTGGGCCTCACCGATGAGGGTCTTGACCTCCTCCATGGTGATGATGAGCTTCTCGGTGGCCAGGCGCACGACGTCGGGGTGGGAGCCGGCCATGACGTCACGGCAGGGCTTGCACTGCCCGCAGCCGGGTACGGGGCCGGTGCACTGCAGGGCGGCGGCGAAGGCGCGGGCGGCATTGGAGCGGCCCGACCCGGGCGGTCCGGTCACGAGCCAGGCGTGGGTCATGGCGAGCCCGGCCGCCGCGGAACCTGCTCCCCCGTCTCGCGCCCCCTCGGGGGCAAGACCGGCAGCGGCCTGTGCCTCTCGCTGCTCAGCTGCTTCTCGGGCGGCCTGGGCTGCGGCGGTGAAGGCGGCCACGGCGCTTTCCTGGCCGACGACGTCCTCCCACACGCTCATGAGCGCGGCTCCTGATCCGACCCTGCGGCGCTGCGGCGGGCGGCGGCCTCCACGAAGGCCTCCAGCCCCAGGAGCACGCCCTGGTGGGCCCCGCCGTGGGTGAGCTGCGCGCCGTGGCGGCGCACGGCGGCGACAACGGCCTCGATGACGTCGTCGGCCACCTGGTCGACGGGCCGGTCGGCGTCGACGACGACGAAGCGCTCGGGCTCGGCCTGGGCCAGGGTGAGGAACTGCTCGCGCAGGGCCACACGGAAGGCGTCCCCCTCCTGCTCAAGGCGGTCCTTGGCGCCGCGGCCGATGGTGCGTCGTTCGGCCAGGTCGGGGTCGCCGTCGAGCAGGACGGTCAGGTCCGGCAGGAGGCCCTCGGTGGCCCACAGGGAGAGGTCGCGGACCTCCTGGGGGCCGAGCGAGCGGGCCGCACCCTGGTAGGCGACGGAGGAGTCGAGGTAGCGGTCGGCCAGGACGACGGCGCCGCGCTCGAGGGCGGGCCGCACGCGGGTGGCGATGTGGTGGGCGCGGTCGGCGGCGTACAGGAGGGCCTCGGCGCGCGGGGCGACGTGCCCACCGTGCAGGAGGAGGCGGCGGATCTCGATGCCGAGTTCCGTGCCGCCCGGTTCGCGGGTGAGGACGTGGTCCACGTCCGCCGCGATCAGAAGGTCGGCGAGGATGCGGATCTGCGTCGTCTTGCCGACGCCGTCGCCTCCTTCGAAGGAGATGAACAGACCGGGGCCGGGCGTGGGCTGGACGGGGGCGCCGGAAGCAGCGGGAGGGGCGGCGGTGGTCACGGTTCCAGGGTAACGGTCCGTGGGGACGGCCCCGGGAGCGCCGGCCGATCGGCGGCGGGCGCACGGGGTGAGGCGGCGCCCTGGTGCGTGAAATGGCGTCGTCACCGGCCACCGCCACTCGTGCTCTCAGGCGATGCTCTCAGTGGTCCTGCCGGAGGTAGATACGGCAGCAGATCCGCCAGGAGGCGCCCAGTCCCACTGCGCAGAGCACGGCAATGATCCCGAGCCCGCCGGCCAGCACCACCTGCTGGGGCATGGACTCCAATGCGATCTGCACCCCGAAGACCACGGGCATCTCGATGCAGAAGCCGATGGCGAGGCCCCATATGGCGAGCACGGGCAGGGAGGTGGTCCCGCCATATGCGGCGAGCAGGAGCGGCTCCACCGCGGCGATCACCCCGAAGAAGAACAGATACGTCAGGTGCCGGCCCACGGCGTCGTTCGATAACCCACCCACGGCCAGGAGCACTGCGGTTCCACCGACGAACAGCGTCACCCAGCCAGCCGCGAGCAGGAGATAGCGGGCAGCCAGGACATCGACACGCGTGACGGGCAGCGCCGCGTAGAGCTGACGCATCCGGGCCTCACGGGAGGGCCGCCATAGATCCAGAACCACCATCAGCACCGCGGCTGGAAGGTAGTACACCAGATTCTCCGGGGAGAAGAGTCCCAGCCAGCCCCTCAGCCCGGGCACGGCCGCCCCCAGGGCACCGAGTGCGTACAGCCCCAGCAGCGCTGCGGTGTCCCGTCGTCTCCACGCGATGAGCAGCTCCAGGCGCATGACGGCGCGCACCGTCTCCCACCGGGTCAGGGCGCCCGGCCCCCGCACCACCGCAGGAGCAGTGGGAGCCTGAGTGCCGTGGGACTCGGCGGCAGCGGGCAGGGTGGCTGCGGCCCGCGCAGCAGACACGATGGACTCGGGCATGGGCACTGACTCGGACATGGTCGATCTCCTCAGTTCTTCTTGCTTCTTCCTCGGCCGGGCCTCAGTGGTCCTGACGGGTGTAGATGCGGCGGCAGATCATCCAAGAGACGCCCAGCCCCACTGGGACGAGCACAAGGAGCAGGGCTGTCAGGGTCAGGAGCATCCCGGACTGGGAGACGGCGGTCAGAGATACCGCCTCGGAGCCCTTGACGAACCCGCCGAGCAGGCCCAGGACTGCGATCACCAGCATCATGACCACGATCCCCGTGAGGGGGCTGCGATACCTGGCGAGCACCGGGAACATCACTGCGCAGATCCCCAGCACTGCCACCACCCACGCCAGCGCGATTGCCCAGACCAGGGGATCGGCGGCGCCGAGGGCCCCGAGGAGATGGATGACGGCTAGGAGGACTGAGGCACCCCCGTAGGCCAGGCTGAGCAGGTAGTGGCCGGCAAGCACCTCGGCGCGGGTCACGGGCAGCGCACCGTAGAGCCGCAGGGCCCCTGAGGAGCGCGAAGGATCCCACAGGGTCAGGCACACCACCCCGCACAAGGTCAGGAGGAGGAAGGGCGGGAAGATCGCCAGGACGAGCACCAGCGGAAGCGGGAGCACCACCCCCAGCCAGCGATGCGCGACGAGACCGGCCTGCGCGATGAGGATCAGCCCGATCATCGTCGTCAGGTACACCTGATTCCAGGCAACCAGCTCCAGGCGCATGACGGCGCGCACCGTCTCCCACCGGGTCAGGGCGCCCGGCCCCCGCACCACCGCAGGAGCAGTGGGAGCCTGAGTGCCGTGGGACTCGGCGGCAGCGGGCAGGGTGACTGCGGCCCGCGCAGCAGACACGATGGACTCGGACATGGTCGATCTCCTCACTTCTTCTTGCTTCTTCCTCGGCCGGGCCTCAGTGGTCCTGACGCCCGTACCAGCGGAGGGCCACCACCAGGGAGGCGCCCAGGAGGGCGGGGCATGCCAGGGCGGCCAGGACGGCGGGCACCGGCTCACCCAGCACCTCGGCCGCGGGTCCTGCCAGCAGTGGAGTACCGCCGTAGAGGGCCCCGACTCCCGCCCCGAGGCACAGCCCCCACACCCACAGGGCCCGCTCGGGGGCCAGGCACAGGAACAGGGGCAGCCCGAGGGCCGCGGACAGGCAGATGACGAGCAGGCCGGCCATGAGGCCGCCCCAGTCACCGGTGAGAGCGGCCACCGGTACGCAGACCAGGCCGGAGAGGAGCGCCAGGGCGACCCCCTCGACCCAGCGGGCACCGACCAGCTCGCCGCGCCGCAGCGGCAGCGCCCCGTAGAGGCGCTCCATGTGGTGAGCGGACTCGACGGCCCCCTGGGCGTACTGGGCGCACAGTCCCAGGGCGACCCCCGCCATCACCGTCGTCTGCAAACGGCCGGCCAGGGCGTCCATGGTGATGAACAGCGCCAGTGCCAGAGGCAGGAGGAGCAGCGGACCACGACGGCGCAGCACGATGAGGTCGAGTCGCAGCACCGCCCGCACCCCGGCAAGCGCCATCTCGCCGCTGCCCTCAGGGCCTGCCGCCCCAGTCGCCGCGGTCGCTCCGATGCCCCGGCTGCTATCGGGTGCCGCCCCCGTCGTCGTCCCCATCATCGCGGCGCTCACTGGTCCTGCTTGAGGTAGAGGCGGTGGCTCAGCACCCACAGGCCGAGGAGGACACCGGCCCCCAGGGCCAGGAGCAGGCCGCCTCCCGCCGTCCCCGCAGCGAGATCCCGGATCGGCCCGAAGCTGGATACCAGCAGGCCCAGAGCCCCGATGGCAAGAATCGAAACGACAAGGATCGAAACCGCCCAGACGAGCAGACCGCGTCCAGGCCCGAAGTGAAGGAACACGGGAATTCCCAGCGCCTGCCCCGTGATGAGGATGAGGGGAAGAACGAGCAGCTTCCCCGGACGTACGCCCAGAGGCAGGCCTATGGCCGCATAAAGGGCCGAGGCGGCCAGGAGATGCAGCACCGCAGCCACCCAGTAGGAGTTGACGACGTCGGCCCGGGAGACGGGCAGGGAGGCCAGCAGACGGTTGATACCGGAGCGCTCGGCCATCACTCCCGAGAGGCCCCCGACCAGGGCGGTCCCCGCAAGGAACCCACTGACCAGGGCGATACTTCCGGAGACGATGCCGGCGGCGCCGACAATGAGGAGAAGGCCGAGGAGGGAGGGCAGAGGCCCCCGCAGGCTCAGGAAGTGCAACCGCACCAGTGAGAGCACCCGACCGACCCGTCCGGGTCGGCCCGCGGCGCCCCTCATCGCCGCATTGTCCGGCACCTCGGCCGCTGCGGCCGCCTCGACGGGGTGCTCGCGTCGATCTGCGGTCATGAGGTCATTCACGGCCCGCCTCCTTGGCGATGTGCACGGCAAGGTCCTCAATGGTGGGGGTCTCGACGACAACGCGGTCGGCCAGCGCCTCAGCGGCGTCGGCCGGCATCATGGCCTCCCAGCCCAGCGACGTGCTGCGCAGACCGAGGCCGGCCTCGCGCACGGCGTCGGTCAGGTGCTCGGGGGTGCCGCGCACAAGCCGGAAGGAGCCGAGGATCTCCTCAGCGGTGCCGTTGGCCACGACCCTGCCCCGACTGAGGATGACCAGGTAGTCGGCCAGCCGATCGAGGTCGGAGGTGATGTGGGTGGAGAACAGGATGGTGCGGCCCTCCTCCACCATGAACTGGGCGAGCATGTCCACCATCTCGCTGCGGGCCAAGGGGTCCAGCCCGCCGGTGGGCTCATCGAGGATGAGCAGCTCGGGATCGTGGGCCAGGGCCACCGCCATCTGCAGGCGCATGCCCATGCCTCGGCTGAGCTCCTTGACCTTCTTGGTGGGGGCCAGGCCCGCAGCCTGGAGCTCGGCGTCGTAGCGCTCCTGGGACCAGGTGGGGAAGAAGTGCCCGATGCCGCGGCCCAGGTCCTTCAGGCGCCACTCGGGGTTGTAGGGCGGGGCGTCGAAGACGACGCCGATGCGCTCGTGTCCCACAGTGGTGGCCGAGCCGGAATCCGGGTGGATCATTCCCAAGGCGGCCTTGATGGTGGTGGTCTTCCCCGAGCCGTTGGCCCCGACGAAGCCCGTCACGTAGCCGGCGGGGACGGAGAAGGTGACGTCGTTGAGGCTGAAGTCCGGGTAGTGCTTGGTCAGGTGGGAGATCTCGACGGGGTTCACTGCTTCTCCTTGGAGGTGGCGGGGGTGGCGGAGGTGGCGATGATGGTCTGCAGCATGGTGTGGAGCTCCTCGTCGCTGAGCTGGGCCAGGCGCGCGCGCTCCACGGCGCGGTCGAGGTGCTCCTCGACCTCCCGCAGCACCTGCTCGCGCACCAGCTCGGAGTCCCGGGGCAGGACGAAGTAGCCCTTGCCGGGAACGTTGGCCAGGAAGCCTTCGGCGACGAGGTCGGAGTAGGCGCGGGTGGTGGTGATGACGCTGACGCGCAGGTCACGGGCCAGAGCCCGGATCGAGGGCAGCATCTCGTCGGCCTCCACCTGGCCGGTCAGGATCGCGTCCCTGACCTGCTGGGCGATCTGCTCGTAGATGGGAACTCCTGCCGTGTTGGACAGGACGACCGAGAGCGGCATGGCAACTCCTTCTGTACATACACACTATAGACAGTATGTGCACGGGGGAGTCAAGTGCTGTTCCACCGCATACGGTGTGGGACATCGGCTCTCACGGGCGCCTCGGAGCAGAGACGACCCCGGCGACTGGGCCCAGAAGCAGGCCCAGTCGCCGGAATTCAGGAACAGGTCGGGTCGCCGCGCCCTTCAGACGTCGCCGCTGCGCGCCGTCGACTGCCGCGATGGCAACCGGACGGGGAAGGCGCGGCGAGGCGGGACTCAGTCCCCGTGTCCCTGCTGGTGGGTCTCAGTGTTGTGGCCGAAGTCCTCCACCTTCGGGCTGTTGCCGGCCCAGACCACCTCCGCGTTGGTTCCCTTGATGACGACGCGGTCGACGTCCTTGACGTAGACGGTGACGTTGTTGCCGGAGATGGTCAACAGGCTGACGTAGTCGGCGAAGACCTTCGTGTTGTTGGCGGTGACACTGAGACTGTTCACCTCCCCCTCGATACGGATGTCGTCGCCGGACTTGTCCAGGAGCATGGTCGGGCTCGCCGAGACCGTCTTCTCCACGAACTCCAGGTCGCTCAGCCAGTCGCTGTCGGTGATGGTCGCCCGAGCGCCGGGGCGCTCACCACTCGCAGGCCGGGCGCCTGCCTCGGGAGCGCTGGAGCCGACGGCGGCAGGCGAGGCCTGTTCCGGGGTACTGGGCGCAGCGGTCTGCGATCGGGGCGCCTGAGAGGCGGTCGTCGCAGCCGTTGACGGCGACGACGCAGCCGACTGCTCCGGGGCCGAGTCCTCCTGGCCCGCCGCTGCGGCGGTTCCCTGGTCGGTCGAGCCTCCGCCAACGGAGATGGAGCAGGCGCTGATGCCGGTCAGGGACAGGGCCACGAGGACGACAGCGGCTGCGCGGCGGGGACGGAGGGGACGAGTGGTCGGGGACATGGTTCTTCTCCGGTATTCAGATGTGGTGAGGGCGGTCGGGTGGGCATCATGCACGTGCGGTCCGATGGCCGGGCGGCGGTTCAGAAGGCCGGGACGAAGACCTCGACGCGGCGGTTGAGGCGGCGACCGGCGGGGTTGTCGGAGCCGTCGGGGTTCTCGTTGGGGGCCACCGGCTTGGTCTCGCCGTAGCCGACGGCTTCCAGGTCGGCGGCCACGCCGTCGGACTTCAGGGCGTTTGAGACGGCCTGTGCCCGCTGCTCGGAGAGCTTCTGGTTGAAGGCGTCGTCGGAGACGGAGTCGGTGTGGCCCTGGACCTGAACCTTGGGGGCCTTGGAGTCCTTGATGACGGTGGCCAGGTTGGTGAGCGTGGTCGAGGCCTGGTCGCGCAGCTCCGATGAGCCGAAGTCGAACAGGACGCTGTCCTCCAGGGTGATGACGGTGCCGCAGGACTGCACGGGCTTGGCTGCGTCGATGGAGGGGAAGGTGCCGACCTTGCCGGCCTTGGGGACGGGCTTGGCCGAGACCGTGGCGTCGTTGACGATGGCGCTGCCGTCACCGAGGTTGGTGATCGAGATCGTGCCGTCGCTGTAGCTACCCGAGCCGTCACCGTTGTTGGTGATCGAGACCCCGCCGCGGCTGTAGGTGCCCGAGCCCTTGCCATCGAGGGTGATGGCCTCCCCCGTGGCGGAGTCGCTGTAGGTGCCCGAGCCGTCACCATTGACGGTGACGGAGAGGTGGTCGTCGCTGTAGGTGCCCGAGCCGTCACCGTTGATCGTGATGGCGACCTTGCCGTCGGAGTAGGTGCCTGAACCGTCCCCGTTGTTGGTGATGGAGACCTTGCCGTCGCTGTAGGTGCCCGAGCCGTCCCCATTGTTGGTGACCGCTGTGGCTCCTGAACTCGTGGTCAGCGAACCGTCCCCGCCCAGGACCGTGGAGCCGGAGACGAGCGATCCGCTCGCATCGCAGCGGGCGGGCCTGACTGTGATGCCGGGCTGGGAGGTGATGGAGCGGGTGAGGTCCGGGGTGAAGGCGCCCGTGGACTGGGTGAGCAGGCTGAGATCGGGCAGGGAGATCATGGGGATCGGGGGGATCTGTCCGGGTTCGTAGCCGGCGACGGCCTGGCCCGTGGAGGCGGCCGTTCCCGACGCCGAGGCGGAGGCGGCGCCCTGGGCGCTCCCCGCGGAGCCGGCGGAGTCCGAGCCGGCCTGACTGGCCTGGGCCTGCTGACCCTGAGCCTGCGAGGACGAGCCGCCTCCGATGGACAGGGAGCAGCCACTCAGCGCGAGGGTGGTGATGAGGGCGAGGGAGGGCAGGGAGATGAGTGCTTTCGTCATGACCTGAACGTTACTGAATCGTTGTCGCCGCCCGGTTCCCGCCCTGTCGCAGGACTGCGACAGGGGTGCGGCGGGGTGACGGGGGGGTGCCCCTATGTGGTGTGTCAAGCGGCGGCGGGTAGTTTCGTGGCTGGTTGTGGGTCGTAGAGGGCTCCATCTCGGATCATGGCGTGCAGGGTCAGGATGCGGCGGTGGGCCAGGGCGAGGACGGCCTGGCCCAAGGCGGTTTGCCTTGGTCTCGTTTGCGCTGGTAGTAGGCCCGGGAGACGGGGTCGGAGCGCAGGGAGGCGAAGGCGGACAGGAACATGGCGCGCTTGAGCCTCTTGTTGCCGCCGTGGGAGACGTGCTCGCCACGGATCGATGAGCCGGAGCGGCGTGTGACGGGAGCGAGCCCGGCGTAGGAGGCCAGCTGGGCGCCGGTGTCGAAGGTCTTGCCCAGGGTCTCGGCCAGGAAGACGGCGGCGGTCCTGACCCCGATCCCGGGCATGGAGATCAGGACCTCATAAAGAGGGTGGGCCTCCACTAGGGCCTCGACCTGGGCGGCGACATCGGCCCGCTGAGCGTGCAGGGAGATGAGCTGCCTGGCCAGGTGAGGAAGCACCACTGCGGCGGCGTCGGTGCCGGCGACCACCACGCTCTGGTGCTCCAAGGCCGAGACGATCTGGCCGGCCCAGGTGGCGTGCCGCCTGCACCCGTGCTTCTTGAGCCTGGCGTCGATCCTTGCCTTGCCCGCTCGCTTCAGGTCGGCTGGGGTGGGCCAGGCGGCGATGACCTCCAGGACGGCGTCGTGCTCCAGCCAGGGCCCCAGCACCTGCTCGAGGGTGGGGTGGATCTGGGTGTACAGGCCCCGGATCCGGTTAGCGCTCTGGTTGACCTGGCGGGCCAGGTCCAGGTCGAATCCCGTGAGCATCGACAAGGCGGCCGCGTCCTCGTCCGAGGCGTTGATGGCTCTCAGGGTGTGGGGCATGCTCCTGGCCGCGCCGGCGATGACGGCCGCGTCCTTGGCGTCGGTCTTGGCGCTGCCCGGTGTCAGGTCGGCGATGCGCCGCATCGACAGTCCGGGCAGATAGCCCACGGTGATGCCCATGTCCTGAGCCACTGCCACGGCCAGGGCCCCGATGGTGGCGGGCTGGTCTACTACCACCAGCAGGTGTCCGTGATCGGCCAGCTTCTTGTAGAGAGCACGCAGGCGCTCCTCGTCGTTGGGCAGGGCCTTGTCGAAGACCTTCCGCCCTTCCCGGCTCAGGGCCGTAGCCCAGTGCTCGCTCTTACCGACGTCGATGCCGATGAAGACCTCGATGTCCTCGGTATTCATCTTCGTGCCGCCTCTCGCTGCATGGGTGTGGGGCCAGCCGGTGGACGACCGGTTCCGCACCCACGTTACGAAAGACCTCACACTCGATGGGTCGTTCCCCTTATCAGCGGTCACCAGTGCCCGGCTGCTGCGGGTGACAACACCCCCCGGATCATCTAAGGACAGGGGCAAGACATCATGCCCACAGCAGCTGGCCCAGCCCCGGACGACCCGGGACCACCAACAAGGTAACGGGTCTTCAGCCGCGACCGCCGGCGCACCATGCGGTCACGGCGTATCCGCTGGACCTGCGACGGGCAGGCTCAGCCATACCCGGGTCCCCACGCCCTCGCGGGAGGCCATGCGCACGCTGCCGCCGTGGCGGCGCACGATCGTGGACACCAGCGCCAGCCCCAGCCCCGAACCCGGCAGACCCCGGGCGTTGCCGGCCCGGGCCAGCTCGCTCCACACAGCCGGCAGGTCGGCCTGCGGCACCCCGATTCCGGTGTCTGCCACCTCGATGGTGACGGTTCCGGACTCCTCCCGACCGCGCACCTCCACGGTCCCGCCGGGCGAGGTGTACTTCGAGGCGTTGGAGATGACGTTGTAGACGGCCGAGTACAGCAGGTCGCCGTCGCCGCGCACATGCGACAGCGGCCACGGCACCTGCGGCAGGTCCAGGCGGATTCTGGGTCCGCCGCCACGCGCCGCCCCCTCCTCACCGACCGCCTGGGCGGCGTCGTGGACGGTCTCGGCGATATCGACGTCCTCCAATGAGAGCGCGGCGGTCTCCAGGTCGGCCAGCTTGCGCAGGTCCGTCACCAAGCGCCCCATGCGGCGGGCCTGGGCGTCGACGACGTCGACCCGGGCCTGCAGCTCGTGGGGCGGGGCCTGCGGCAGGTCGGCGACGGCGGCCCGCACCGCCGTCAGCGGGTTCTTCAGCTCGTGGTCCAGCCGGCGCAGGAACTGCTGGTGACGGGACCACGCCTCCTCCTGAGCCTGGCCTCGACCTTTCTGCACCGCCAGGCGCAGCCTGCGACGGATCACGGTCGCGGCCAGGGCAAGCAGCAGCACAACGATCCCGACCTCCGCCACCACCAGCGGCACCGCCGTGGAGATCACCACCGGAGCCAACCCGAAGGCCACATAGGAGACGGCCGCCGCGACGACCACGACCACCACCGCCAGCGCCCATCCGATCCAGCCGGACCGCCGGGGCTTCTGCGTGGCGGGGTCCAGAGGTGTTGGGGCGGCTTCGGCGGCAGCCCCGGCCAAGGCCTCGACGCTCTGGGGCTCTGCCGTCGGCCGCTGCGGGTCGGCCTGCGGCGGATGGAGGTCGGCCGACTGCGGACGGCTCCCCGGGTCGCCCGCCATCGGGGGGCTGTCCAGCTGCGCAGCCGGCACCCCGGGCCTGGTGACCGGCACGGTGCGCGGCCCGCCCATGTCCACTGCCGGCTCCATGTAGCGGGTACGGCCGTCCTGCGCGGGCGCCGGACGCGGCGGAACCGAGGGCGGCAGCTGCGGCGGGATCGACGAGCGGCTCATGCCCGGACCTCGGCCCGGAAGCGATAGCCGACGGAGGGGACCGTCTCGATGTAGGTGGGGTGAGCGGCGTCGTCGCCCAGGGCCTGGCGGATCTCGCGGATGCGGTGGTCGACGGCGCGCGTGGAGGTGGCGAAGTCGATGCCCCACAGGGAGGCCAGCAGGGCGTCCCGGGTGTGGAGCTCACCGGGATGGCTCATGAGGTAGTCCAGGAGCATCGTGGCCTTCGGAGTGAGCGTCACCTCGCGCCCCGACAGGGTCACCCGCCGCGAGGTCCGTTCCAGGAGCAGCTCACCGGCCACGAGCTGGGAGGCGGAGGTCAGCGGCTGGGCCACGCCACGGGTGCGGCGCAGCACCGCGCGGATCCGGGAGGCGAGCTCGGCGGGGTCGAAGGGCTTGGACAGGTAGTCGTCGGCACCGTCGTCGAGGGCTGAGACCCGCTCGTAGGAGGCGTCCACCTGGGTCAGCAGGATGATGGGGGTCCAGGCCCCACCGGCCCTGACCCGCCGCACCAGCTCGCGCCCATCCATCCTGGGCATGAGGACGTCGGAGACGATGATGTCCACCTGGTAGGAGGCCAGGATATCCATGGCCTCCGCCCCGTCCGAGGCGAGCAGGACCCGGTACCCGCCGCGCTCCAGGTAAGGGCCCAGGGAGCGGCGGATGGGGGCCTCGTCGTCGACGAGCAGGACAGTGGCGGATGGAGCCGGTGCGGCGGGCTGGGTCACGACAGGCTCACTGGGAGAGCTTCCCGGTGGTGTTGTTGGCACCACCGTCCTGGATCGTCGGGTCGTCGCCCAGCCAGTGGACGGTGACGTTCGAGCCCTGAATGTTGAGGTGGTCGATGTCGCGGGCGTAGACGGTGACGTTGGAGCCCTGAACGGTGAGGGTGTCGACGTCCTCCGCGGAAATCTTGACGTCGGAGCCCTGGACCGTCAGCGCGTCGAGGTCACCGACCAGGTTGACGGTCGTCCCAGCTCCCTGGACGGTGTATGCACCGGAGACCTCGGTGCGCTGACCGGTGCTCTGGATGTCCTTCCAGGTGGGGTCCGTGATGGGGGCGTCGTCGCCGTCCTTGTCGTCATCCTTGTCGTCATCCTTCGTGCCGGGGGCGGCCGTGGTCTGGGCCGAGCCGCCGGAGGAGGACTGGGAGTCAGCCGTGGCGGCCCCCTTGGCATCGGTCTTGGCCGAGCCCTTGGAGTCGGCGCCCTGAGTGTCCTTCTGCTCGGACTGGGCGGTCGGCGAGCCGGAGTCCCCGGAGCCGGAGCCGTTGACGGACATGGAGCAGGCCCCCAGGCTCAGGGACAGGGCCAGGGCGGCGGTACCGGCGAGAACGATCTTGGGCAGACGCATGATGAGGTCCTCTCAGGAATCATGTGGGGAGTTGTACACGGAATACAATACCGGCCGATTGTCCCCTCCTCGTCGCAGTGCTGTCGCAGAACTGCGACACGGGCCACGATGATGCTCACGGGGGCACTGGGATTGCGCGGACGGGGACTCTTTCTCGCGTACGGGGACAATCGACGCCGTCGGGGACCTTTGCTCGCAGGCGGTGGCACTCGACGCCGTCGGAGACAGGAATCCGGTCCCCGGACGCGCGGACTGTCCCCGTGCGGCACGGTGCGCACCCATCCGCGTGGAATGTCCCCGGCCAAGGCTTACGACGGCGGCCAGCAGCAGCGACCCGCGACGGCGGCCGGCGGCAGTGGCCGGCGACGGCGGCAGCAGTGCCAGAGCCCGCACCGACGCCGCACGTCCACAGCGCCGCCGCAGGCCCGCACCACCGCGCCCCCTCAGTCCTCCTTCGAGGCGGCCGCTTTGCTCGACGTCGTCTTGGCGGTGGTCTTCTTGGCGGCAGCCTTCTTGGTGGTGGCCTTCTTCGTCGTGGCCTTCTTGGCGGTGGTCTTCTTGGTGGTGCGCTTCTTGGCCGGGCCCTTGGCGCGCTTGTCCGCCAGCAGCTCGAAGGCCCGCTCGGCGCTGATGGTGGCCGGGTCCTCGCTGCGGGGCACGGTGACGTTGGTCTGCCCGTCGGTGATGTAGGGGCCGAAGCGACCGTCCTTGATGACCACCGGCTTCTCAGTGGCCGGGTCCTGCCCCAGCTCGCGCAGCGGCCCGCGGGCGGCCGCCTGTCCTCGACGCCGCTTGGGCTGGGCGAAGATCTCCAGGGCCTGCTCCAGGGTGACGGTGAAGATCTGCTCCTCGGTCTCCAGGGAGCGCGAGTCCGTGCCCTTCTTGAGGTAGGGGCCGTAGCGGCCGTTCTGGGCGGTGATGTCCTCCCCCGACTCCGGGTCCTGCCCGACGACGCGAGGCAGGCTCAGCAGGTCCAGGGCCTGCTCAAGCGTCACGGTGGACAGGTCCATGGAGCGCAGGAGGCTGGCGGTGCGAGGCTTGGGCTTGGCAGCCTTCGCGGTCTTCTTCGCCTTCGCCGATTTTGCCGTCTTCGCAGTCTTGGTCGCCTCCGCCTCGGCCGTCTCCTCGGGCTCGGGCAGGACCTCGGTGACGTAGGGGCCGTAGCGGCCGTCCTTGGCGATGATGACGTGTCCGCTGACCGGGTCGACGCCGAGCTCGCGGCCGTCGTCGGCGGCGCGGGTGAAGAGCTCACGGGCCTTGTCCACGGTCAGCTCGTCGGGGGCGAGGTCGGCCGGCACGTTGGCGCGCTTGCCCTCGGCGTCCTCCAGGTAGGGGCCGTAGCGGCCAACCCTCAGGGTGATGCCCTCGCCGATCTCAATGGAGTTGACGGCGCGGGCGTCGATCTCGCCGAGGTTATCCACCAGGCCCTTGAGCCCCTGGGCGCGCAGCGCGGCGGCCGCGGCCTCGAGCTCACCCGAGGCGTCCTGGGCGGCCTGCTCGGCGCCGGCGCCGCCCTGCCCGTTGTAGAAGCGCCGCAGCCAGGCGACCCGGTCCTCCTCGCCGGCGGCGATCCGGTCCAGGTCGCGCTCCATGGAGGCGGTGAAGTCGTAGTCGACGAGCTCGGCGAAGTTCTCCTCCAGCAGCCGAGTGACGGCGAAGGCGAGCCAGGTCGGCACCAGAGCCTGCCCGCGGTGGTCAACATAGCCGCGGTCGGAGATGGTGGACATGGTGGCCGCGTAGGTTGAGGGACGGCCGATCTCCCGCTCCTCAAGGGCCTTGACCAGGGAAGCCTCGGTGTAGCGCGGCGGCGGCGTGGTCTCGTGACCGGAGGCCTCGGCGTCCAGGGCGGCCAGCTCCTGACCGGAGATCATCGCGGGCAGGCGCACGTCCTTGGAGTCCTTGGCGGCGGCGCCGGCGTCGTCCTGGTAGCGCTCGGCGTCGCGCCCCTCCTCATAGGCGGCCAGGAAGCCCCGGAAGGTGATGACGGTGCCCGACGCCGTCAGGCCGGCCGTGGAGAAGGTGGGGCCGGAGTCGCGCGACTCGCCGGCCACCGGCGTCAGCGGCACCTCGACGGTGACGGTGGCGGTCGAGCCGACGGCGTCTGCCATCTGGGAGGCCACGGTCCGCTTCCAGATGAGCTCGTAGAGGCGGAACTGGGCGCCGCTGAGCTTACCGGAGACCTGGGCCGGGGTACGGAAGTGGTCACCGGCGGGGCGGATCGCCTCGTGGGCCTCCTGGGCGCCCTTGGACTTGGAGGCGTAGACGCGGGGGCGCTCGGGGACGTACTCGGCCCCGTAGAGCTCGGCCACCTGCGAGCGGGCCGCGGCCACGGCCTGACCGGACAGGACCGTGGAGTCGGTACGCATGTAGGTGATAAAGCCGTTCTCGTAGAGGCCCTGCGCCACGCGCATGGTCTCGCGCGGGTTCATGCGCAGCTTGCGGGAGGCCTCCTGCTGGAGGGTGGAGGTGGTGAAGGGGGCGGCCGGGCGGCGCTTGTAGGGCTTGTCCTCCACGCCGACCACGCGCGGCTCTCCCCGGCCGATGGCCTCGGCCACGGCGGTGGCCCCCACCTGGTGGAGGTGGACGGCGGAGGCCTTGAGCGCGGCGGGGCGCAGCTGACCGTCGTCGTTGAAGTCGCGGCCGGTGGCCACGCGCCGCCCGTCGAGGGTGACGAGCCGGGCGGTGAAGGAGTCTTCCTGGCGGGCGGTGACGTCCACGGGGGACAGGACGGTGGAGAAGGTGGCCTCCACCCCCCAGTAGGAGGCGGAGCGGAAGGCCATGCGCTCACGCTCGCGCTCGACGACGAGGCGAGTGGCCACTGACTGCACGCGCCCGGCGGACAGGCCGGCGCGGACCTTGCGCCACAGGACCGGGCTGACCTCGTAGCCCACGAGGCGGTCCAGGATGCGGCGGGTCTCCTGGGCGTCGACGAGGTGGATGTCCAGCTCGCGGGTGTTGTCCAGGGCCCGGGTGACGGCCTCGCGGGTGATCTCGGTGAAGACCATGCGGCGTACCGGCACCTTGGGCTTGAGGACCTGCTGGAGGTGCCAGGCGATGGCCTCGCCCTCGCGGTCGTCATCGGTGGCCAGGTAGAGCTCGTCGGCCTCCTTGAGGGCCTTCTTGAGCTGGGCGACCGTCTTCTTCTTGTCTGGGTTGACGACGTAGTAGGGCGTGAAGGCGTCCTCGACGTCGACCGCGAACTTCCCGTAGGGGCCCTTCTTCATGGTGGCGGGCAGCTCGGAGGGCTGCGGCAGGTCGCGGATGTGCCCCACGGAGGCCTCGACGTCGAACTCCGGACCCAGGTAGCCGGCGATGGAGCGCACCTTGTTGGGGGACTCCACGATGACGAGCTTGGTGGACACGTAAAGCCTTCCTCACGGGTGGTGCGCGGCTGGCCGCGGCTGGCGGGTCTGCGGGCGGTTGTCGCCGGGCCCCAGAGATCACCGCGGGATCGTGACGATCCGGGCGATCCGAGGCTCCGACGAAGGGGGACGGTGGGGAGTCGGCGCGTGCCGGCTCCCAGCCGACTGTAACGCACCACCCACCTTTTCCAACCAGGCCGTGTCCGGAAGAACGACTTTCGTCTCAGATGAGCTCGGCCAAGGCGCTGCGCACAGCCGCCAGGCGCTGAGCGGCGACGTTCTCGTCGTAGGGCAGGTGCAGCCCGCGGCACTCGGCGGCCAGCTCGGCCAGGGAGCGGACCTCGGGGAAGCCTCGGGAGGTGAGCTGGGCGACCTCGTCGATGATCGGCGAGCCCGAGGAGCCGGCCCCGCCGCCGCGCAGGTCCACCCACTGCCCCAGGCGCCGGGCCGCGCGGTCCAGGCTGGAGGTCACGGTGCGCAGGGCGTCGTTGAGCTGGGCGACCTGGGTGCTCACGGCCTGCAGCACCGGCCCCAGACCGCGGAAGCCGGACTCCAGCGCCTCGCACAGGTCCGTCAGGGAGTGCACGGCGTCCACCTCAGTGCCATCGAGGATGGACTGGGCGAAGCGTCCCACCATGAGGGTGAGCAGGCGCATGAGAGCCACGGAGAAGCGCAGCTCGGTGACCGACTGGTGCAGGACCTTGAGCCGCGATGGCAGTGCGTTCAGCTCGGCGCCCGCGACGCCGGTGAGCTCGGCGATGCGCTCGCTGAGCATGAGCACCTTGGTCTGGGCGCTGTCGCCGACGTCGTGGGAGACCAGCTGGCCGATGCGCCCCACCCGCGCCTCCACCGCCCGGGCCGAGTCGTGGGTGGCCTCCATGGTGGTGATGAGCCGCAGGTACTCATCGAGCTCGTAGACCAGGGCGTCGGTGTCCTTCTCCATGGCGGCCACCGCGTTGAGGATCCGGGCCACGGCCCCCAGCCCCTCGGGGGCTGCCGCCGGGACGCGCACCCCGGCGGTGACCAGGGCGGCCACCTCACGCGGCAGGGTCACCAAGGTCATGTCATGCAGAGAGGGGAAGCCCAGGGCCGCCAGCTCCGCGGCCAGCTCACGGCCGCCGAACTCGCCGAGCTGGTGACGTGAGGCGCCCCGGGCCTGAAGGTCGCGCTCCTTGGCGCGCACCCGGCGGTAGGTCTCCTCGACCCGATCCCTGGTCGCCCCGTCCATCGGCTTGATCCGCACCGACAGGTACCCCTGGCGCAACGGCACGATGGTGGCGAAGACCCGGTAGTCCAGGCCGTCCACGGCACGGTTGGTGATGTAGCCGCAGGCCGGGCGCCGGGTCTGTAGATCGTCCCAGATGAGGCGGAACAGACCCGCCGGCATGTCCAGGTGACGAATGATGTTGTGCGGAGCCCCGATGAGACGCTCACGCGAGTAACGCGACAGCGTATCGAACGTCCGGTTCGTGTTCTGGATAACGCCTTTGAGATCCGTGGTGGAAAAGAAAATGTCCTGCGGATCGAACAAACGCTCGTAACCGACCTGCGACTCCATGGTGCTTTCCTTCAGGGTGAATAATTCGCGGGAGCACCTCGCCGGAGGACTATTCCTTCAGTTCCTCACACAGTGCCGGGAAGAAGGTAATGAAACGTACGTGCCCGCGGAAGACAATTTATGACATTGTCACCAATAAGGTGGGACCTATCTTGTAGATTATCGACAATTACTCCCCCAGGTGGCTCAAGGTCTCGCGAACCGTTGCCACCCGCTGACGGATGACGGGTTCGTCCAAAGTCACAACGACACCGCGGGCCTTGGCAGCCAGCTCGGCCAGCGAGGCCGTCTCCGGGAAGCCCTGCTCGCCCACGGCGACGGCCTCACTCAGGACCGCCTCGGCGTCGACACCCTCGACGAGCGCCTGGGTCCCCTCGTCCTGAAGAGCGCGGATCCAGCGCTGGAAGGGCCGCTTGACGCGGTCGAGGTTGCTGACCACGGAACGAAGGTCGCCCTCCAGACGCTCGGCCAGGTTCGCCGCCTCCTGGCAGGAGGGCACGAGCTCCTCCAGATCGGAGAGCATCGCCTCGGCGAGGTCGCCGATGGCGTCGCCGGACTCCCCCTCCTGGCCGTCCAGGACGGCGGCGGCGAAGATGCCGGCCATGAGGGTGTGCAGACGCATCATCGAGCTGCGGAAGCGCACCTCGGAGGCCGCTTCATAGAGCGCCACGAGGGAGGAGTTGAGCTGACCCAGCACCTCAACGGCCTGAGCCCCGCGCTCCTTGACGCGCTCGGAGACGGTGGGCACCGAGGACTCGGCGTCGGGACTGGTCACCTCCTCCATGAGGGAGCCCACACGGTCGGCCCGGTCAATGACCGAGCGCACCCCTCCGGCCCAGGAGCCCAGGCCGTTGATGAGCTCCTGGTACTCGCCGAGCTGGTAGATGAGCTCGTCGGTGTCCCGCTCGATGGCGGCGACGGCCTGCAGGACGGCGGACATGGGGTTGTCCGACTCGGCGCGCGGCGGCACCCGCACGCCCTCGACGACCAGCAGGGCCAGCTCGCGCGGCAGGGCGGCCCGGGCGAAGTTGTGCAGGTCGTGGTACTGAAGCTTCGCCAGCTCCTCGGTCAGCAGCGCTGCCCCGTGCTCGGCGACCTCCCGGCGTCCGTGGCCCTCCTCGGCGTAGGCGCGCTCGGCAGCCCGCACGCGGGCGTAGATCTCCTTGACGGGAGTGAACATGGCGTGGTTGGTCGGGCGCACGCGCACGGACAGGTAGCCGTCGGCCAGCGGAGCGATCGTGGCGAAGACCCAGTAGTCCAGCCCATCCTTGGCCCGGTTGACCACGTAGACGCAGGAGGAGCGGCCCTGTCCGAGCTCGTCCCACATGAGCTTGAAGGCGCCGGCGGGCATGTCATCGTGCCGGATGATGTTGTGCGGAGAGCCGACGAGCTCCTCGGAACTGTAACGGGACAGCGAATCAAAGACCCGGTTGGTCCGGCGAATGACACCCTTGGTATCCGTCGTTGAGAAGAACAGGTCCTCGGCACCGAAGCGGCGCTCGTTGCCATCGACGTATTCCATGTCTCTCCTGCTGTTGCTGTCTGAGGGATGTATGAGGGAAATGAGGTCGACGTCGGTTCACCGACGGCGACGCGCTGGATGAGCGACGACAGAGATACACTTGGCCGCTCTCTCGGGGGCTACGTTACGAAGTAACGTTCCGGTGCACGCGAATGTGGAGATCAACAACCAAGACGCATACCCGCTTAAGCATGTCACAGCGTTCGCGCCACTGTGTCTCCGTTCGGTCTCAGATCGGTAACACAGTCGAGACACAGGTCGCGCTGTGGTCGAGCACAGCGCCTTCCTGTTGAATAGATGACGTGACTAACGCCCTCACCGAGAACCTCACCCGTGCCGACGGCTCCCCCTTACGCGTCCTGGTCGTCGACGACGAGCAGATGCTCGCCGACCTGCTCGCCTCCGCCCTGCGTTACGAGGGATGGGAGGTCACCACTGCCGGAACCGGAATTGCAGCCGTGCGCTCCGCCCAGGAGATCGATCCCGACGTCATCGTCCTGGACATCATGCTGCCCGACTTCGACGGCCTGGAGGTCATGCGCCGAGTGCGCGGCCACCGCCCGAACGTGCCAGTCCTGTTCCTGACGGCCAAGGACGCCGTCGAGGACCGCGTGGCCGGGCTGACCGCAGGCGGCGACGACTACGTCACCAAGCCCTTCTCCCTGGAGGAGGTCGTGGCCCGGCTGCGCGCCCTGCTGCGCCGCTCCGGGGCCAGCGAGGAGAAGCCGGCCTCCATCCTGGAGGTCGGGGACCTGCGCATGGACGAGGACTCCCACGAGGTCTGGCGGGGCGAGGACGAGATCCAGCTGACCGCCACCGAGTTCGAGCTGCTGCGCTACCTCATGCGCAACCCCCGCCGGGTCCTGTCCAAGCCGCAGATCCTGGACCGGGTGTGGAACTACGACTTCGGCGGGCAGGCCAATATCGTCGAGCTCTACATCTCCTACCTGCGCCGCAAGATCGACAAGGGCCGCGAGCCCATGATCCACACGATGCGCGGCGTCGGATACGTCCTCAAGCCGGCCGCCGGCACCGATGAGCGCAGCTGAGCGCCCGCGGATGTCCCAGCAGCCGGAACGGACCGGGCGGCGGATGAGCCTGCGCTCATGGCGGCCCGGCTCACTGCTCACACCTCCTCGTAGTCTGCGCACCCGGCTGGTGGTCGGGGTGCTCGGGCTGGTCCTGGTCATGGCGGCGGTCATGAGCGCCTTCTCCACCGTCAGCCTGCGCCACACGCTGATGGCACGCACGGACAGCCAGCTGATGGCGGCCGCCCAGCGCGCCGCCGACAAGCGCCACGACCTGACCCAGGAGGCCAGGAAGGCCTCCGATGAGGCGGCCCAGGAGGACACGAAGAACCAGGGCGACCAGCCCGACGCGGCCGGTGGCGACGACGGGGCCGACGGAGGCCCCGGCAAGCACGGAGTCCCTCCCGGCCTGGACGCCGCCGGGCAGTCGACCGGCACGCTGACGCTCATCACCGCCCAGACCTCGTCCTCCGACAACGAGGCCAGTGAGACAGCCGCCTATATCGACAAGAACGGCCACTACGCGTCCATCTCCAAGGAGGACTGCCGGCTGCTGCTGTCCCAGGCCACGGAGGACCACCCCATCACCGTGGACCTGCACCACCTGGGCAGCTACCGGGTGGTGGCCACGCGCGACGAGGCCTCGGGCAGCACGGTCATCACCGGGCTCTCCCTGGAGGGGGACAAGGGGCTCATCCGCACCCAGCTGCTCATCGAGCTGGCGGTGGCCCTGGTGGGCGCCCTCGTGGTGGCCCTGGCCGGGCGGACCATGGTGCGTTCCTCGCTGGCGCCCCTGGAGCGGGTCGCCCGCACCGCGCACCGCGTGGCCTCCCAGCCGCTGGAGCGCGGCGAGGTGAGCATCGAGGACCGCGTGGACCAGGCGGACCTGGACTCCTCAGCGGAGGTCGGTCAGGTCGGCGGCGCCCTTAACACGCTGCTGGGGCACGTGGAGTCCGCCCTGACCGCGCGCCAGCGCTCGGAGACGCAGGTGCGCCAGTTCGTGGCCGACGCCTCTCACGAGCTGCGCACGCCGCTGGCCTCGATCCGCGGCTACACCGAGCTCATCCGCCGAGAGGGGGCCGACGCCGACCTGCCGGAGGAGGCCACCTACGCCCTGGAGCGCGTGCACTCCGAGTCGGTGCGAATGACGGCGCTCGTCGAGGACCTGCTGCTGCTGGCCCGCCTGGACGCCGGGCGCGAGCTGCGCCGAGAGGAGGTGGACCTGGTCGGCCTCCTGGTGGACACGGTGGCCGACGCCCGCGCGGCCGGCCCCGACCACGAGTGGCAGCTGGATCTGGCCGTCCTGGAGCCGCCGGCCGACGCCACGCCGGAGGAGGCCGAGGACTTCCTGCCCGAGCCTCCGCTGGTCATCGGCGATGAGGCCCGCCTGCGCCAGGTCGTCGTCAACCTCCTGGCCAACGCCCGGGTGCACACGCCGGCCGGCAGCCACGTGACCACGACGCTGGCCCGCGAGGGGGACACGCTCATCGTGCGCATCCACGACGACGGCCCGGGGATCGCCCCCGAGGTGCGCGACCGCCTCTTTGAGCGCTTCGCCCGGGGGGACTCCTCACGTGAGCGGCGCACCGGCTCCACGGGTCTGGGCATGTCGATCGCTCTGGCCATCGTCCAGTCCCACGGCGGGAGCATCGACGTCGACTCCTCCACCGCGCCCGAGGACCACGGCACCACCTTCAGCGTCAGGCTCCCGGCCGCCGTCGTCGAGGAGTAGGGGCAGGACACTGCACGAGGGTCGGGATCCACTGACCAAGGGTTGTGCGTACTGCACGAAGGCCCCACCTACCTCCAGTACCCCCAACCCTCGTTCAGTAGCACCCCACCCTCGTGGAGTGAGCGGCGAACCCCCCTCAGTGGGCTCGTCGCCGACGGCGCCGGGTAGGCGTCAGTCGCGGTGGCGGGCCTTGTGCTTGCGGCGGGTGCGGCCCCAGTCGGTCAGCGAGACGAGCGCGGACATGGCCAGGCAGGTGACGCCGACGACGGCCACCGACCCGGTGGCGTAAGCGCCGAAGAGCTGCCAGCGCGTCTCCGGGCCGTCCAGGTGCCACCACACCCAGGCCCCCAGGCCGAGCGCCCCCAGGGTGCACACGATGCCGGCGGCCGCCATGAGAACGTTGCCGACGAGCTGGTGCCACAGGCGCGGCCCGGCTGCCGTCACCGGGATCGTCCCCACGGTGGTCAGCCCGGGCACCTCACCGGAGCTCTCCTCCCCGGTCCCCTCGCGCAGGGACCAGGGGGCGCGCCAGGCCCCACCGGCCACGGCGAGGGCGCCCCAGGCCACGGGCACGAAGATCCCGGCCAGGACGTCGGAGGGGCGGTGCCACTGGCACACGAGGGTGGAGTAGCCCATGGCGATGGTGAACAGTCCCCCGGCCCAGGCCGCCAGCGGCCGCCAGCGCCGCCCGGACAGCAGGATGAGGGCGACCGCGGCCGAGGCCGCCATGGTGGTGTGCCCCGAGGGGAGGGTGTTGGCGTTGTCCCAACGCTCGGTGATGTTGAAGTCGGGCCGCCACAGGAACTGGTACTTGAGGATCTGGGTGGTCAGGTTGGCCCCGACCACGGCGACGACGGCCCACACCGCGCGCCGGTGGCTGCGCCGCAGCAGACCGATGACGAGGATCGTCACCACCAGGACGACGGCCGCCGGCATGGACACCACCGACAGGAGCCTGCGGGCGTGGGCGCTCACGTAGTGCGAGCCGATCTCCGAGCCCTCCAGGGCCATGGCGTCGAGGGTCTGGCCGGTGTGGGTGAACACGAACAGCCCCCACAGGCCCAGCGTCGCCGCCAGGCAGGACAGCGCCAGCAGACCCCCGCGCAGGCGCAGCTGTCCCAGGGAGCGGGAGGTCTGCGACTGGAAGGAGGCCACCGGCCGATCGTAGGTTCTTGAACGCACCAACCAATAGGAAGTCAGCAGCGATTCCTGTGCGGGACTGCTCACGACTCACGTGCCTTCAGGTCGCTGAAGGGGTCCTCCCCCTGGCCGTCTGCGGCCTGGGTGATCGGCCCGTAGGGGGAGGCCGTCCTGGGGGCCGGCTGCTCGACGGGAGCGGCGTCGCGGGCCTCAGCGGCTTCGGGGACGCCGGCCTCCGCGGCACCCGATGGGCTGATGATCTCAAGCTCACTGGTCTCGTCGGTGAACTGCGTATCGGCCCCGGCGGCCCCGGCGGCGCCGACGACGTCCTGCAGGGGGCGTCCGGGCCAGCGCTCCGGCGCGCCGACGTCGTCGGCCGCATCATCACCGCGGCCCTCGCTGAGGGCATCACTGCGGTCGTCACTGCGGCCTGCCTCGCGGGCGGCTGAGCCTTCGACGGCCTGCCGGCCGGCACCCCGGGAGCGGCGACGACGCGTCCACCACAGGCGCACGAGGATTCCGACGACGACGGCCAGGATGATGACGACGGCCACGATGATGGCCTTCATCCAGGTCTGCATGGGGGCGGGCAGGGCCTTGGCCTCTTCGGCCGCGGCGGCCGTGGGGTCCATGGGGACGCGCTCGCCGGTGACCAGGAGGCGGTGGGAGTTGACGCCGTAGGGCGTGCAGGTGATGAGGGTGACCAGGTCGCGTCCGGGAACCTTGCGCAGGGAGTCGGTCTCCTCGGGCTTGACGACGGTGATGTCGTTGACCTCGTACTTGAGGGTCTGCCCCAGGGAGGAGACGTAGAAGACGTCGCCCTTCTTGAGCTGGTTGAGGTTGTCGAACATGGTCGCGGTGGACAGCCCGGTGTGGCCGGTGAGGACTGCGTGGGTGGAGGGGCCGCCGATCGGCAGGCTCGTGCCGAACAGGTGCCCGACGCCTTCCGTCAGGGTGCGGCTGTCGGTGCCGTGATAGATGGGCAGGCTCACGTGGATGGAGGGGATGACGATCCGGGCCATGACCGGGTCGATGTCCATCTCGTGGAGGTAGGCCTGGTACTGGGGGGTGTCGGGGCGCTGCGACTCGAGCCAGGGGTCGAGGATCGGCGCGCTCTCCAGGTTGTTGTTGTAGGTCTCGGCGGAGACGCGCTCCTTGGCGATGGTCTCCGGTCCGGCCGAGTTCACGGTGGCGGTGTACATCTTGGCCAGACGCTGCTGCTCGTCATTGTTGTGCTGGGTCGCCATGACCGGGTACAGGAGGACAGCGACGCCGACCAGGACCAGGACCAGCGGCAGCCAGGTCAGAAAGCGCTCACGCAGGATCTTGCGGCGGGCCGCCTTCTTCGGGTCGGTCGCCGGGGAGGCGGGGCCGTCCGGGCCGGGCTGCGGGGCCGCGGAGTCGGGCTCCCTCTGGGCCTGGCTGGTGCGGGACTGGGAGATGCGGTCGCGAAGTGATGGGAGTAGCGCTGTCACGGAGAACCGTGCCTTCCTGCGTCGGGTTGTCTGCGGAGCTCGCTGCGAAAGACGGGTGGGGATCAGTTGTGGCTTTAACGATTGGCAGGGAGGATCCCTGCGACGCCCGTGTGGGGGAGACGGGTTCTCCCGCCTCCCCCACAAGGAAGCAGTCAGCGTGATGACGGCCGGCTGGGGCCGGTCACCTCAGTGGCTGCCAGCGGCTGTCAGTGCTTGGCAACGTGACGGCGCTTGTTGGCGTAGGCGACCACCGCGCCACCGGCCACCAGCAGGGCGCCGGCAACGGTCAGGAAGATGACGCCGTTGGCACCGGTCAGCGGCAGGCGGAAGCCCGCGTTCTTCGGGATGTCGGTGACGGTGACCTCGGTCGCAGCCTTCTTCTCGGCCTTCTCAGCCAGGACCCGGAAGGGGAGCGGGTCGGCCTGGAGGCTGTAGCCCTCGGGGGCCTTGGTCTCCACGAGGCAGTAGTAGTCCTCGTCGGTCAGCTGGTCCTTCTTCGCGCCGTTGACGTAGTCGTTGGCGCGCAGGTAGTTGATCTCCACGGTGCCCTGGCCGGCGGTGGTGAAGGTCTTCTCTCCACCGATGGTCAGCGGGTCGACGGTCTGGGTGCTGGGGTCGGAGTCACGCAGCGTGGCACCGCTGGCGGTCTTGGTGCACTCGTAGACCTGGAACTGGGCGCCGTTGTACTTGGTCTTGTCGGCCAGCTGGTCCGTACCGGTCTTGGTGAGAACCACCTTGCCGTACTTGGAGAGCACGGGGGTGGTGGGAATGCCGGGGATGTCCGTGGTGGTGCCGGGGTTGTTCGGGTCCCAGGTGAAGTTGGGGCTGTCGTTGGGGATGAGGCCCGCGGTGTTGGACAGGTCACCCTCGAGGTTGACGGCGGCGTCGAACTTGGCGGTCAGGGTCACCTGGAGCTTGGTCTCGCCGTTGCCGTTGTAGCGCGCCTCGGAGGCCTTGCGGCGACCCTCCTCGGTGAGCTGGATGGTGGCCCAGTTGTGGTCCTTACCCTCGGCAGTGATGAGGGTGTAGTCGGTGGTGTCCGCCAGGGTCACCTCGTTCTGACCGACGATCTTGACGACCGGGGTCAGAGCGTCCTTCTTGATGCGCTTGTCAAGGCGGTCAACGACCTCGTAGCGCTTGATGCGCGCACCGCCGGGGTAGTCCACCTTCGGGATGGAGGTGGTGATGGTATAGGTGATGTCGCGCCCGGAGCCGGGGGCCGGCTTGTCCGTCACCTGCTTGTCCACACCGGAGAGGGTGTTCTTGGGGTAGACGTGGACGTTGTAGTTCCACTTGGCGGTGTCCTGCGGGTTGGTCATCGGCAGGGTGACGACGAAGTCCTCGGCCGGGATGACCTTGTCGGGGGTGCGCGTCTCGCTGACGAGGTAGGCACCGACCTCGGTCTGGGCGTCGGTGAAGGAGGCCAGACCGTTGGCACCGGTGGTGATCTTCTGGACGGTGGTGCTCTTGAGGGCACCGGCCTTGACCACGTCACCCTTGAGGTCCGCGAGGGTCTTCCAGCCGTCGTAGGTCGTCAGGTCCACGTTCAGCTTGGTGATGGTGAACTCGACGTCGGAGACGGGCTTGCACTCGGCCTGGGGGTCCTCGTTACCGGTCCCCTCCTTGACGCCGTTGGTGTCGGTCTGCTCGCACTTGTGGACGGTCAGCGTGGTGGCCGCGTCGGGGTCGATGGTGGAGCCGTTCGGGTCAGCGGGTGCCGCCGCGCCGGTCGGGGCGACGAGCGCGCCGGCGGCGAGCGTCATCGCAGCGGCGAGGCCGAGGCCCCGGCGCGTGTTGAGGGAGTGCATTGCTGTTCTCTCCTGTGTTGTTGGGATGAATGAGGGATAGAAGGGGTGACCCGCGCGCGACGGAGCGGAGTCGTGGGTTCTTCTCGCGATCAGGCGGAGCGCCCGAACGAGGAAGTCTTTCGTTGCCGCAGCGCCAGCAGGCCGGCGCCGGTGATGGCCGCGATTCCGACGGCGATGTTCATGCCGATTCCGCGTCCACCGGACAGCGGCAGGGTGCCGATCTGGAGGTCTCGGACGGTGATGGTGTCGTCGGACTTGCTGGCACCGCTGCGCGAGACCGTCAGGGCCGAGCCGCCGGGAGTGGCGGTGATGAGCTCGATGCCCGTGTCGGTCACCTTGAAGCGGGCCGGCTTGGCCATGAGCTGGTGCCCGGCGGGAGCCTTGGTCTCCACCAGCCAGTACTCGCGGTTGATGGCCAGTCCCGTGGTGGTGAAGGTTCCGGTTCCCTTGCCACCGGTGAAGGTCACACCGTTGGTGAGGGGCTTGGCACCCGGGGTGGAGGGGTCCATCGGGTAGATGTCGAAGGCCGCGTCGTCCAGGGGGCCCTGGCTGCCGGTCTTGACGATCGACAGGATGCGCTTGCCGGCATTGGGCGAGACGTTGGCGCAGGCCACGTCGTGGTCGGGCCGGGTGTCGGAGTCCTTGCCCGTCTGAGGCACGACCTTGTTGTAGAGGCCATGGCCGGGAACGAGGCGCCCCTTGTCCGTGGTGCAGGACAGCAGCTCATCGCGGTATCCGGTGACCGACGGGTCGATCTTCACCGTGAAGGTGACGGTGTAGCGGATCGTCAGGCCCGAGTAGAGGGTCTCGTTGTCGGACAGGCGGTAGGAGCCGTCGGCCTGGGCGTTGACCGTCCGGGTCGGTCCCATCTCGCGCTGCACCTTGACCAGGGTCGGGTTGAGCCCGGGGGCGAAGGAGGGCTTGTCGTTGATGGGTCCGGTGGACACCGACAGCGATCCCTCGTTGACCACGCTCACGGTGTAGACGACGTCGAAGGTCGAGCCGTTGCCGGGCTGGGTGGTGACCTCCTTGGAGAACTTCAGCTTGCCGTCGGTGGAGAGGCAACCGTGGTTGTTCCCGTCACCGTCGGTGTCACCTTCCATGGCGATGGTGTTGACCAGGCCGGAGGGCTTGCCGTCGGCGCGCTGGTGACCGCACTGGAAGTCGGCCTCATTGAAGCCCGGGGTGTTCTCACGGACCGTGAAGGTCATCTGCATCGTGAAGGTGCGGCTGCCTCCGTCGGCCCCGGCCCGGGGAGCGGCAGCGAGGCGCTCGCCGGTTCCGCCCTTGATGAGGGTGATCGAGCCGTTGAGGGTTCCGTTGGCAGGGTTAATGGCGGGCAGGGTGACGCCCTGGGCGTCGACTCCCTTCTCCAGGACCTTGATCCGGCTCAGGCGGGTGCCGGTGGGCATCTGCGGGGTGTCGGTGAGGTCGGCGGCCACCGGGCTGGCGACCAGGGAGGTGTTGGTGACCGTCACCGTGTAGCTGGAGGTGAAGGTGCCATCACTGTTGCGGACCACGTCGAGCGGGCTCTTGGAGGCCTTGAACTGGGGGTTGGCGGGCAGGGTGCCGCAGGCCGCGGCCTCCTTGGGCTGCCCGTCGCCCTTGGTGGTCACTGAGGCCTTGTTGTAGATGGCCTTGCCCTGACCGACGGCGCCCGGGGTGCAGGTTCCCTGGATGCCGGGCAGTCCGGCGTCGGGACCGGAGACGTTGAGCACCACCGTGTAGGTGTGCTTCTGGCCCGCGGGCAGGGAGATGCCGGTCTTGACGTAGGGCACTCCGGCCTGAGGCGTCTCGGTGCCGTTGATGGCGCCACCTGAGATGCTGACCTTGTGGACGGTGACCCCGGTGGGGACCTGCCAGGCGTCGTTGAGGTCGTAGGTGAGGCCCGCCCTGGCGGAGGGGTTGGTCACCGTGATGGTGTAGGTCTGGTCGAAGGTGGTGCGACCGTTGACCTTCTCGGTGCTCTTGGTGACCTTGCTGAAGGTCTTGTCGATACCGGCGTGCGGGACGACGGAGTTGACGACCTTGACCCGCACGGCTCCCTGCGTGGAGTCGGGCACGGTGAAGGTGACACCGCCTGCGTTGCCGTTGGTCGGGGCCACGGCGGTGGAGGCGAGTTCCCTCTCCTGGTTGCCCGGGTTGGTGACCACCTTGAAGGCGGCCGGGTCCTTCCAGCTGACGCTTCCGCCGGCGGCGGTTCCGGGCTGCTTGAGTCCCCTGGCGTCACGAGCATCCTCGGTGACGGTGCAGGTGGCACCCACGCGCTGGGCGGGCAGGTTCGCGGCATTGCCCTGGGCGTCCACGGTGATCTTGCCGGTGGAGGAGCCCTTGCCGTCGGGACCCGGGGTGCAGGTGTAGCTCAGGGAGTAGGAGCCGGCCGTGGCGGCGTCGGAGGCGCCCTCAACGCTCTTGACCGCGCTGACGGGGGTCTGCTGAGGCTTCTGGTGCACGACGCAGGTGACGTTCTTGCCCTCCCCCAGCACGAACTTGTTGTCCGCGCTGACGGGCACGTTACTGCCGTCGTCGTTGGTGCAGACCCAGGGGCCGTTCTGCGAGTAGCCCTCGGGGCCGTTGCCCGCGGACAGGCCGTAGGTGCCGCCGGCGGTGTAGACCTTGCTGACGGCGGGCGTGCCGCTGGCGCCGGTGATGGTCTTCTGCCCGAAGAGCCCATCGGTGGCGGGCTTGGCGGTCAGGGTCCATTGCTCGGGCCTGGCGCTGCCGCCGTCGACAATGTTGACGAGGGTGACGCGCCCACGGCCGACGACGTACTCGTTGTGCCAGACGCACTTGACGGCGACCTCTTCCTGGCGCTCGGCCAGCTGGGTCTCATCGAGGCGGATGGTGCGCTGCTCGAGGTTCACGGAGTCGGACTTGTCCAGGCGGGTGGTTCCGTCACGGCGCAGCAGCGGGGCACTGCCGTTCCCCACCGTGCAGCTGACGTCGCGCAGGAACCAGCCGGTGGACCAGACGTCACCGGTCCTGCGGTCAACGGAGGCCTGCGGAGTGGTGCCCGCCTCCTGAACCGTGGCGGCGTCGTTGGGAGCCAGCAGGGTGTAGCTCTTGGGGTCGACGTCCTCAGCGTTCCAGGAGGGGGTCAGGGACTTGGGGGTCCCCCAGGTCCTTGCGCCGAAGGTTCCTTCCGGTGAGGCGTTGATGTAGTTGAAGGTGGGGATCGTCAACGATCCTTGAACCGATGAGTCCGCCTTGACGTCCTTGGCGAAGGTCACCGGGCGCTCCTGCTCGATGGAGCCGTAGAGGCAGCCGTAGGAGACGGCCCGCTCACGGGTGATGAAGCGCTCCTCCAGGTTGGAGGTCTCTGCCTTCTCCAGGTCAGGTCGGCACTCCTGGTTGTTTCCGTTGTTGACGAATCCCCACAGCTTGAGCTTGTACTTGATGCCGGTGTTGGGGTCCGTCCAAGCGGTGTCGGAGCGGTCAGACTTGATGTCGAGGATGTCGTCGGCGCAGCTGTGTCCGATCTTGTCGGTGAAGTCCTGGGTCATGACACCGTTGAACCAGACCAGGGAGCCGTTCTGGTACATGTAGGTGTAGGTGGACCCGTCGTAGTAGCCGACTCTCCCGTACTGGTCGTAGGCGTACTGCGTCCTGACCGTCTGATTTTCAGTGCCGTAGTCGCCGATGATGAGCTTGCCGTTCGAGTCGAGCTTGCCGGTGCACGTGTTGATCGTGTCGAACTCACTCCACGGGAAGTCGGCCTGAATCGTCTGAGCGGTGTTGATGTTGAAACTGCCGTAGTAGGTGGTGCCCTTACCCTGGGAGGGGTTGGTCACGGAGCTGTTGTCGGAGTAGATCGGGCTGTTGACGTGGCGCATCCGTCCCACGAGAAAGACGTTTCCGGCCTTGACGCTCGTGGTGTTGGAGGGCTGGAAACCCAGCGAGGTCTGCACATCCCCCGGCTCACCTTGGTAGGAGGTGGGGCAGGCACCCTCATCCACCTTGCGCCCATAGCCGACCGCCGCGTACTGACCGGAGCTGCCGCGAACATAGTCAGTCCAGTAGTTATTGGACCCCGGCGAGTAGCGGGTGCAGGCACGCGAGTAGGCCCACTCCCACGGGTAGGAGTTGTAGCCGTACCCGTTCACCGTGTCGTACACACGATCAACAGTGTCAATGGTGCGCACATAGGAGATCTGCACCGAGGTGTCCCCCAGGGGAATGGTGAGGTCACCGGTGGAGGCATCCGCGGGAGGCGCCGTCCACGGCAGCGACACCATGGTCACCAGGACGACCGCAAGAGAACCGACCACCGCACAGAATCTGCGCAGTAGTCCTTCACGCCCGCACTGCGGGCGACGTGATGACTGGGACATGCCGATGGATTCCGATCATGAGGGATGGGTGCGCGGGGAGCGCACGACAACTATGACTGCCGAGGAATGTAGGTCATCCGACCTCTTCCTCAACACCTCAGAATCGGCTCACGGGGCAACAATCGCGCATCATTGCACACCGCAGACACTTTCCCTTGAAATGACGCGGAACAGCGCGGGTTTCAGTTGTATCTCATTGATGACGGAGGCGTCACGACAATAGAGGAAAGACAACAACAAACCGGCGAATATCTCAGAACGGATTCATACCCACCGGACGTTCGCCGTCATCCGTTTCCCTCACAGCCCCATTCAGCCCATTGTCACTTTCCTGGGTGCAGGAATCCCGTGGTCAGGAGATGACGGGTCGCCTCGACCATCTCCGCGCGCAGTGCGGCCGCATCGGCAGCGTTCAGCTCACTGAGGGCGGCGACCGCGGAGGCGACCTGCCCGACGCTCAGCTCGCCGTCGGCCACCCCGGCCAGGGCGGCCACCGCCGTGGAGGCCTGCAGGGTGCGTCCCAGCCCTCCGCCCTGACGCAGCAGGATGACCGTGGGCTCGGCGGCACCCGGAATGAGGTGACGCTCCTCGGTGACGTCGGGGGCCAGGAGCGGGCGGAGGTCGGCGACGGCGGCGTCGTCGAGGCCGGCGAGGCGCTCGCGCACCTCCAGCACCTCGGCAACGTGGGGGCCCAGGACCCCCTGACCGGAGGTGGTCACCTCCTCCAGGAGGCGCCAGGGCTCGCGGGGGCGGCGGGGACGGTGGACGATGAGGTAGCCGAAGCCGACGCCCCGCACGTCGCGGGCCTCGAAGTCGTCGATCCACGCCTCCAGGGCGGCATCGAAGGCCTCAGGGTCGCGCTCGGGGGTCAGGCCGCCGTCGCGCAGCCACATGGTGGCGTACTCCACCGGGTCCTGGAGCTCGCGCTCAAGGATCCAGGCGTCGAGCCCCTCGGGGAGCCAGGCGGCCACTGTGTCGCGCCACGAGCCGGTGCCACGGTGCTCCCAGTTGCCGAGCATGACGGCGGTGGCGCCGGGCTCGAGGTGCTCGGCGAGTCCGGCGACGAGCCCCGGCAGGATGGGGCCGCCGGCGTCGCGGTACTCCATGAGGGGCAGGCCGGCCTCGCGCACCGCGGGCGGGGTGAGGACGAAGGGCGGGTTGGAGGCGATGAGGTCGAAGCGGCGACCGGCCACCGGCTCCAGGAGGGAGCCGCGCAGGAGCTCCAGGCGGCCGGTGCCGGTACCGGAGCCGGATTCGGAGGCGGCGTCGGCCTCTGAGTCGAGGTCGGAGCCGGGGGCGACGTCGAGAGCGCCCGGGGCGCCGGTGATGCTCACGCCGGCCAGGGCCGCGTTGAAGGCGGTGAAGGCCAGGGCGCGTGCGGAGATGTCGGTGGCCACCACGTGCTCGGCGTGACGCAGCAGGTAGAGGGTCTGGATGCCGCAGCCGCAGCCCAGGTCCAGGGCGGTGCCCACCCGCGTGCGCGGAGTCAGGCCCGCCAGGGTGAGGCCGGCGCCGCCGACGCCCAGGACGTGATCGGGGGCCAGGGCCCGGCCGGTGACGAGCTCGCCCAGGTCGGAGGCCACCCACCAGCGGACCTCGCCTGCGTCGTCGACGGCCTCGTGGGGGCGCAGGTCGACCAGGGCACGGACGCACCCGGACTCGTCGGGCCCATTGACCAGGCCGACGGCGGCGGCGCCCGCCGCTGTCGTGCGGGGCAGGGCGGCACCGAGGGCGGTGGCGGGGACCGGCTCACCGAGCATGAACAGGGCGGTCAGGACGGCCACGGGCGAGGGGGCGGACCCGGCAGCCAGGGCGGCGCGCACGGCTCGCAGGGCGGGCAGGCGGATCTCGCGGCGCAGAGCGGCGTCGGCGACCTCGCCCAGGAGGGCGGCCACCGCCTCCACGCCCCAGCCGGAGTCGGCCAGGTCCGCCCGCAGGCTCGCCGCCTGCTCGGGCGTGGCCGCCGGAGGCGGGAAGGAGGAGGACTCAGAAGCGGACCGGGCGCTCGCAGGGCTCATGGAACCGACCGTAACGCGGGGTGCCGCTCATCTTTGGCGCCCCGCCGCGCGGGAGGGCGCCGGGGTGCCCAGGGCTCCCCGCCGGCTCACAGGAGGCGGGCGGCGAGCTCGGCGTACTGGCGGTTCTTGATCTCGACGTCGTCGATGTAGCTGATGAGCATGACCTCCTCGGTACCGTGGTTCTCGGCGAAGGAGGACAGGGCCTGGGCGACCTCGTCGTAGGTGCCCACAATGATGGCGGTGTCGCGCTCGAGGTAGCGCTCGACCTCGGCGCGGTAGGCGGCGTCGAGGGTGGCCGGGTCGCGGAAGCGCATGGGGCGGCCGGTACGCAGGCTGAATCGGGCGTCGGCGGCCACGAGGGCCTGCTCGCGGGCCTCCTCGCGGGTGGCGGCGGCGCTGACGCACAGGGCGGAGAGGGTCTGGCCACCGTGGATGGATCCGCGCCCGGGACCCTCGGGGAGGTGGGCGCGGTAGTGGTTCATGATCTCGACCTGCTGACGACCGGTGAAGAACTGGGCGTAGGCGTAGTTGAGGTCGTGGACGCCGGCCCAGGCGGCCGACTGGCCCGAGGAGCCCAGGAGCCAGACCTCCGGCATCTGGTCCGGGAGGGGACGGACCTCGACAGAGGCGTAGGGGTGGGTGGCGGGAAGCTCGTCGCGCAGGAGGGCGACCGTCTCCTCGATGAGGGCGTTGATGGCGTCGGGGTCGATGACGCGACCCTGGTTGAGGGCGGCGGCCGCACGCATGTCCCCACCGGGGGCGCGACCCAGGCCCATATCGACGCGGCCGGGGTGGAGGGTGGCCAGGGTGGCGAAGCGCTCGGCCATCTGGAGCGAGCCGTAGTGCATGGCCATGACGCCGCCCGAGCCCACCCGGATACGGTCGGTGGCGTCCAGGATGTGCATCATGAGCAGGTCGGGCGCCGAGGACAGGAAGGAGCCGGTGCTGTGGTGCTCGGCCAGCCAGAGGCGGTGGTAGCCGGACTCCTCCAGGCCGCGCCCCAGGCGGACGAGGTCCCCCAGGGTCTGGCGAACGTCTCCTCCTTCGAAGAGAGGAACCTGCTCGAGGACGCTGATCCGGCTGAGACGAGGACTCATGGCTTCTCCTGACCTGGTTGCGCGAGGGTGCGGCGACAGTGGGGCAACACCGCGGGACGGCGACTCATTCCAACCGAGCGGGCGGAGCAGCCGGGCTCCGGCCGGGTCACCGCAGCATGTCACCACGACGTCACCAGATAAGGTAAACCTTCTTAAAAATAAGATACGGTTTAGTTGCGCCTATGAGGCTGGCGCCTTACGGTAGGACCGACGGAGCCGCCCCGCACCGGCCCCACCCGGGCCGGTGCAGGCCAGCGCAGACCCGCACCAACTCGCACCAACTCGCACCGCGATTCGCATCATTCAGGAGGCACCCATGGCCGTTCTCTCCATCGGAGACCAGTTCCCCGCCTACGAGCTCACCGCCGTCGTCCCCGGCAACCTCAAGGAGGTTGAGGCCAGCAAGCCCGAGGACTACTTCACCACCGTCTCCTCCCAGGTCCCCGCCGGCACCTGGCGCGTCGTCTTCTTCTGGCCCAAGGACTTCACCTTCGTGTGCCCCACCGAGATCGCCGCCTTCGGCGACCTCTACCAGGACTTCAAGGACCGCGACTGCGAGGTCGTGGGCGTCTCGGTGGACAACGAGTACACCCACTACGCCTGGCGCCGCAGCCACGACAAGCTCCAGGACCTGCCCTTCCCCATGGCCAGCGACCTCAACCGCGAGCTCACCGAGGCCCTGGGCATCAAGCGCGCCACCGGTGAGGCCGACCGCGCCACCTTCATCATCGACCCCCACAACGTCATCCAGTCGGTCTCCGTGACCGCCGACTCCGTGGGCCGCAACACCGAGGAGGTCCTGCGCCAGCTCGACGCCCTCCAGTCCGACGAGCTGTGCGCCTGCAACTGGCAGGCCGGCGCCGCCACCATCGACGCCCTGGGCCAGATGGGCTGACGGGCCACCACCCCGTCCCCTGACCTCACCACCTGAACGACGACGAAACGAGAACCCATGAGCATCGACAACCTGCGCTCCGCCCTGCCCGAGTGGGCCAAGGACCTCTCCCTGAACCTGTCCACCCTGTCCCGCTCCTCCTCGCTGACCGAGCAGCAGCAGTGGGGCACCTTCGTGGCCGCGGCCGCCGCGACCCGCAACGAGTCCGTGCTGGTCCAGGTCATGGAGGACGCCCGCACCCACCTGTCCGAGGAGGCCATCAGCGCCGCCCTGGGCGCCGCCTCCATCATGGCGATGAACAACGTCGCCTACCGCACGCGCCACTTCCTGGGCTCGGCCTACGAGAACGAGCGCATGGGCCTGCGCATGAACATCATCGGCACCTCCGGTGGCGTGGAGAAGGTCGACTTCGAGCTGTGGAGCCTGGCCGTGTCCACCATCAACGGCTGCGAGAAGTGCGTGACCGCCCACGAGGCCACGGTGCGCGGCGAGGGCCTGAGCACCGAGCAGGTCTGGGAGGCCGTGCGCATCGCCGCCACCCTGACCGGTGTGGCCCAGGCGGTCGGCGTCGTCGAGACCCTCGACTGACCCGATCACCACGATTCAGACGGCGGCCGCCGGCTCCCTCACTGGGAGACCGGCGGCCGCCGTCTTGTTTGCGTATCTACGCCCCGTATCTGCGCCTCGGTGCCGCTCAGCTGCGGGGGTCGGCGTCGATGGCGCCCTGGGTGTCGTTGAAGATCAGGTTGGAGATCTCCACCTGGACCGTCTCCACGTGGGGGACGTCGTGCAGCAGGAGCGGGTCATCGGCGGAGGTCTGCAGGGCCAGCGTGCCGCAGCCGAAGAAACGGTCGGCGACGTCCTTGTCCAGCTGGATGTCGGAGATCCGGGTCAGGGGCAGGTCGTGGCCGACGCGGCTGACGATGCCGGAGCGGGTGATGATGCGCTTGGTGGTGATGGTGTAGGTGCGCATGTACCACTGCAGCCAGGGCAGGAGCAGCAGGGGGACGCTCACGACGAGGATCGCCACCCAGATTGCCAGGATGCCCCAGGGCTGCCAGGTGGTGGGGGCCATGACCGAGGCGACGACGCCGACCACGAGCAGGAGGATCTCGACGACGAACCGCCACAGGAGGACCTTGATGTGGGTGTGCATGTGCCGCACCACGACTTCGTCGCGGCTCAGCAGCTTCTTCGACAGTGCCATGCCCCCATCGTGCCAGGCCGCCGGGGCCCGCGCACCCAAGAGGGCAGGAGTACCCGCTTGAGCCTGCCTCGGACGGGGTGCCTTCACCCGCTGAGCATGCTCATGCCGACCGAGGCGACGACCGGCGCGATCCCCAGGATGACGAAGGCTGGCAGGTGGCAGGCGCCCAGCGGCAGGACCAGGCGCACCGCGAGGCGCTCGGCGGCCTCCTCGTCGCGGGCGTGCCTCCCTGCGCGCAGGCTCGCCGCCGTCGCCGCCAGGAGGGCGGCAGGTGAGGCCCCGTCCTCCCAGCCGGGGCGCAGGCAGGACTCCAGGCGGGATCGCCGTGCCCTCCACTGCTCGTCCTCGGGAGCCTGCCAGGCCTCCTCCCACGGGGCGCCCAGCAGCAGGGCCCGCCCCACGACGCTGGCCCCCTCCTCTTCCAGGGCCTCACCTAAGGCGGTCAGTACCCCGGGTACTGAGGCCCCGGCGCTCAGGGCGGCGGAGGCCAGGTCCAGGACCAGGGCCTCGTCAACGACGTCACCCTCCGCCGTCGCGGCGCGGATGAGGCGCCTGGTCACCAGGTGCCCCACGACCATGAGCCCGATGCCCAGCGCCCCCACGGCGCTGCCAAGACCGCCGTCGAGCAGGAGGGAGGCAGGATCGGCGCCCACGAGCATCCCCAGCCCCAGGCCGACCACGGGCAGGCAGGCCAGGAGCCGGGCGGTGCTGCGGGGGCCGGCCAGGGCGGCCCGGCGGGAGGCCTCGGCGCGACCGGACTCGGCCACCCCGCCGGCCACGGTCTGGAGGATGTCGGCCAGGGGCGCCCCCAGGGCGGTCGACAGGCGGCAGGAGGCGACGGCGCCCGGCACCCCGGCGGCGGTGGCCCGCCTCTGCCGGGCCCGCCGGCCGCGCGGGGGCGGGTGCCAGCGCAGGCGCCCCTTGCTCCATCGGGGCAGCCACGAGTCGTGCTGAAGGTCCGCGAGCGCGCGCAGCACGGGTGGGACGCCGTCCTCGTCGGGCTCGGCGCCCTCGGCGAGACCGGCACGCCCGCAGGCGCGCGTCCAGGCCCGCTGCGGCGTCGCGCCGGCGCGCAGGAGGCTGGCGACCTCGGTGAGCAGCAGGCCGAGATCCGGTTCTGGTGCCCCGGTGCGTCGGGAGCGCAGCGCGTCGAGCGCCGCCTGCCGCATCGTCGGGCGCACCTGGGCCTCGGGGACGCCCGTGGTCCAGCCGCGGGGCAGGTCGCGTCGGGCCGGCAGCAGGAGCACGGCGGCGGCCAGGGCGACCAGGACCGCCGCGATCCAGGCGCCCGGCACCGGGCCTCCCGCCGTCCCACCCACCAGCCCGGCCAGGCGGGCTGCCGGGGGTGGGATCGCGGCCGTGCCCGTCACACAGGCCATACCCACCCAGCTGGTCACGCCCGTCATACCGGTCTCCTCTCCCCCGCCCCGGGCAGTCCGTCAAGGCCGGTGCGGGCCAGGGCCTGCGGGCCGATCCGCTCCCGCAACGCTGATACGGCCGGGCCGGGTCTGAGTCGGCCGTCGCCCGTCACGTGCAGGGCCTCCTCGCAGAGGAGAACCGCTCCGGCCGGGCTCGTCCCGCGCCGCAGCACTCCGATGGAGGCGACGTACCGGCGTGCCCCGGTGGTGCCGGCCTGCCGGCGCAGGTGGACGACGGCGTCGAGGGCGCTGGCCGCCTGGGCGGCGACAGCCGCCTCGTCGAGTCCCGCGAGGGCCCCCAGGGCGGTCAGGCGGGCGGGGACGTCGGCGGGAGAGTTGGCGTGGAGGGTGGCCCAGCCGCCCTCGTGGCCGGTGTTGAGGGCGGTGAGGACATCGCGCACCTCGGGGCCGCGGCACTCTCCCAGCACGATCCGGTCGGGCCGCATGCGCAGGGCGGTACGCACCAGGGAGGTCATGGCGACCGCCCCGACGCCCTGGACGTTGGCGCCGCGCTCCTGGAGGTGGACGACGTGGGGGTGGCGGGGGCGCAGCTCGCTGGCCTCCTCGATGCACACGATGCGCTCGGTGGCCGGGACGAGTGAGAGCAGGGCGGCCAGGAGGGTGGTCTTGCCGGTGCCGGTGGCGCCGGTGACCAGACAGCTGGCGCGGCCGGTCACGAGGGCGGCCAGGACCTCGTCCAGGCCGGGGGCGATCGTGCCGGCGGCGGTGAGCTCGTCCAGGGTGAAGCCGCGGCGGCGCTTGGTGCGCAGACTGATGAGAGTGCCGTCGGCACTCAGGGGCGGCAGCATCGCGTTGAGTCGGGTGCCGTCGGGCAGGGTGGCATCGACGACGGGGCAGGCGTCGTCGAGGCGCTTGTGCGCGGAGGCGGCCATGCGCACGGCCAGGGCCCGCACCTCGGGCTCATCCATGGCGGCTGCGGGGACCGGTTCGAGGCCGTGTCCCCGGTCGATCCAGGTGCGCCCGTCGCTGACGAGGACGTCGGTGACGCCCTCGGTCTCGATGAGGGGCTGGAGGATCGGCCCGGCGCCGTCGACGTCGGCGCGCACCCTCTGGCCCAGGCGCGCCATCCCCACCTGTCCGGTGGCGGGGGCGGCGGCATCGTTGAGGGCCTCCTCCAGGCCCACGCCGCGGGCCAGGGCGCTGCGGACGCGGGCGAGCTCGGGGCCGTCTGCCCCGCCCCCGCCGAGGGCACCCGGCTGACCGGGACTCACCGGGACCATGACTGCCTCCTGGACTGATCGCCTGACTGATTCACTGACTGGCTCGTTGGCCGGCTCGCCGACTGATTCGCCAACTGGTTCGTTGTGCGGGTCTCCGGTGCTGCGGCGTCGGCGAGCCGGGGCAGCAGCTCGCGGGCCAGGGCGCTCGCGGCGCGCCGGAAGGCTGAGCGGGCCCGCACCGGGTCCTCTCCGAGGGCCAGCCGCTTGGCCAGGACCCGGTCGGTGGGGACCTGCCCCAGGACCGGGCAGCCGGTGATGAGCTCGAGGTCCTCGGCGAGGACGTCCTCGCCCACCTGGCGCGCCACGAGCCAGACCGGCACCCCAGCAGCGGCGTCGGCGGCCGCGGCGGTTTCAGCATCGGCGACAGCGACCTCGCAACCGCCGGGCGCCGGGCCCCGCAGCCGCAAGGCGATGCTCTCGGCGGCGACGGCCGAGCGCAGGTCGAGCCCGGTGACGATGAGGACCCCGGCGCCCGGCGGCGGGGGAGCCCCGCGGGGCAGGTCCACCAGCACGACGTCGTGCTCGGCCCGCATCGCCTCCAGGACCGCCTCCGCACACGGCAGGGGGCCTCCGCGCACATCCCCGGTGAGGACCGGCATGGCGTGCCACGCGGGCAGGGCTCCGACGAGGCGACCGGGCCGGAAGGCCGACTCCTCGGCCGGCAGGTCCGCCCAGCGCAGCCCGGTCAGGACGCTCTGCCCGCACAGGAGGTCCAGGCCGCCGGTGGGGTCGAGGTCCATCATCGCCACCCGTCTGCCCGCGCGGCCCAGCGCCCATGCCAAGTGCAGCAACAGGACGCTGGCCCCCAGGCCCCCGCGGGCGCCGGTGACGGCCAGGACCTGGGCGGGGCACCCCGAGCGCGCCGCCCCCGGGCTCCTTCTCCTCTCCCCCGTCTGTGTCTTATCACCGGGATGCACAGGCCGGCCGGCGGAGGGCCTCAGGGGAGGGAAGGAGACGTCTCGGCCGTCCCACACCGGCCTGCGCCCCGTCGCCGGTCTGACCCGGGCCGCCTGCCTCGCCCTGGATCCTTCCGTGGCCTCCGACGTCGGGTCCTTCTCCTCCGGCTCTGGAGCCGCCGAGCCCCCGGACGCCGCCACTGCCGGGATGGTCAGCGTCTCCTCCGACTGCTCCCACTGGCCCGGCTGTCCTCTGCGGTGCCCCGCTGGATCAGGCGTCTGCCTCACAGGCATCTCCACCGGCATCGCCCTCTCCTTTCGGTTCCCTCACTGTCTCCCCGGTCCTGCCCACGGCCGGCCGTTGCCACGACCGTTGCCACAGCCGTCTCCCGGCTCCCCGGCCGGTACCCCGCACGAGTGGTACGGCGGTACTGCGGCGCCGCCGCCGGCGGCTCTCCACCAGGGTGCGGGCCCGCCCGCGGCTGCGCCCAGCGACGTCGTCGGCCCTGTGGAGGAGGGGCGCAAAAGCGCGCCTGTGGCCCCGCGCCCGCCGCGCCCCACCGCGCCTCACCGTGGCCCGGGGCCGCCCAGCGCGGCAGCCCCAGCGACGACGCAGGCAACCGAGGGGCTCACACGCCTGACACCGGAGCTCCCCTCGTGATGAGATGGGCCCATGAGCGCGCAGGACCGCGCAAGCGCCCCCTCCCGACTGCCGGCGACGTCACCGGTGACGGCACCGACCGCCCCACCGGCTGCGCCGGCGCGCTCCCCTGCCGGTCCGTCCCCCACCGGGCACCGTGCGGCGGCCTACTTCGACCTGGACAAGACGATCCTGGCGACGTCGTCGACCTGGGCGTTGGGCACCCCGATGCGGCGCAGCGGCCTCATCTCCTCCCGCGCCCTGGCCTACGGGCTCATCGCCCAGATCCCCTACCTCCTGGTGGGCGCCGGCACCCAGCGCTCCAGCAGCCTCATGGAGCACCTGGCCCTCATGTCGGCCGGTATCAGCCGCCGGGACCTGATGGAGGTCGTCGAGGGCGCCCTGACCACGGCGATCGAGCCGGCCGTCTACGCCGAGGCCCTCGACCTCATTGAGGGCCACCGCCGGGCCGGGCACGACGTCGTGGTGGTCTCGGCCTCCATCTCCGAGATGGTCACCCCCATCGCCCGCCTCGTCGGGGCCGACCGGGCCGTGGCCACCCACATGGAGGTCGGCGAGGACGGCCTGTTCACCGGGCGCATCTCCCGCTCCATGCTGCACTCGGAGAAGGTGGTGGCGCTGCGCGAGGACGCCGCCGCCCACGGCATCGACCCGGCCCGGTGCTGGGCCTACTCCGACTCCATCTCCGATGAGCCGATGCTCAGCGCCGTCGGCCATCCGGTCGCCGTCAACCCCGACAGGGACCTGCGGCGCCTGGCGCAGGAGCGGGACTGGCCGGTGCGCGACTTCGCCCGCCCGGTGCGGCTGCGGCCGCGCTGGGAGCCGCCGAGCCTGTCGACCCGGGCCTCGGTCATCGCCCACGTGGCCGGTGTGCTGGCCGTCGGGGGCACCGCCGCCTGGCTCACGGCCCGACACCGCCCGCGCGGCGCCCGCGGCCTCTGAGTCCTCCGGCCGGGCTCAAGCGGGGGTCACCCCGGCTCACCCGGCCTGGACTCACCCGGCCCGCCAGGTGCCGGCCTGCACCGCCCGGCACAGGCGCTGGGCCTCCTGAACGCCCGCGAGCACCGCCTCGGCCTGCCACACCACCCAGGCCACCACCCCGTCCATGGTGCCTGAGGCGTAGGCCCCGGCGGCCTCGGCGTAGGCCGCCGGAACCCGACCGGGGTAGAGGTCGGTGACGGCCGTGCCGGTCGGCTCGAGCCCGTCACGCACCAGGAGGTGACGCACAAGCAGGCGCCCCACCGCGGCGTTCCCGGCGGTGAAGGGGCGGGCCGCCAGCATCTCGGCGTGCACGATGGCCGCCCGCACCAGCGCCGGCGCCTGCGGCGCCTCGATGAGATCGACCAGCCCCGCCAGCCTCGCCACCAGCTCCTCGCCCTGCGGCGCGACCCCAGGACCGCCCTCGCGGGCACGCACCTGCCGGGCGCGCGGCACTCCGACCTCCCCCAGGCCCACCCGGCCGCCGGCCGCCAGGGGGCCGACGACGTCGCGGTGCAGCGCCGCCAGCGCCGAGCGCGCCGAGGGCGCCACCGGCCGCCCCCGCCCCACCAGGTCCGGCATCCAACCCACCAGACGGGTCCCGGCGCGCCACAGCCCGGCCACGGCGTCCAGGCCCGGGTCTCCGGTGGCGGCCTGGGTGAGGGAGCCGGCGGCCACCTGCTCGCGCAATACCTCGGCGGAGACCACCGCGCCCTCGACGCCCCCCGAGGCGATGGCGCCCCGGATCGCGGCCTCGGCGCGGGCCTCGCGCCACCGGCGCCGCAGGGCCTCGTTCCAGCGCAGCTCGGAGCAGGCCTCACGCACCGCGGCCTCGGCGGCGCGCACCCGCTCGTCGGCGGCCACGGCCCTGAGCGCCTCCAGCGCGGGATCCTCGGGCGAGGGGGCGCCGTCGGTGGACGCCTCGGCCCGCCCACCTGCGCCGACCCCACCGATACTCAACCCCTCGGCCGGCATACCGGGTCGGCCCGTCACGCCCCGCGCCACGGGCCTCCCGGGCCTCCTGGGTCCCCTGGGCTCCGACGAACTGATCCCCACAGACATTCGCACCACGCCCCCACTGTGGCACACCGCAACCACCGCCGGCCACAGACGCCCTCAGGCGCCCCCAGGCCCCGTATCCCGAGGAAACCAGCACGAGGCGGGCGCACCCCCTAGACTCGATCAGGTGAGTGACTCCCCCTCCCATGACGCCCCGGGCTCCGGCCCGCCGCCCGCGACCCCTGGCGCATCGGGTCAGCCACCGCGCAGTCGCCGACCCGACTACGTGCTCACCGCTGTCGTCGGAGTCCTCTTCTCCCTGGGTGCCTCGGTCCTGCTGGGCCTGGCCGCCGACCAGACCTCGATCCTGCGCACCGGCCTGCTGCTCGGGGCCCTCCTGCTGCTGTCCGCGGCCGCCGCCGTGCTGTTCGCCAGCCGCTCCTCGCTGGGCGCGCTCATCACCGGGCTGACCGCGCTGACTGCCCAATCGATGGTCTTCCTGGCCCCCATTCACGCGGCCTCCTTGACTGAGCCCTGGCTGCAGCGGCTCGTCAGCACCGGTTTCATGCTCGCCCTGGCGGGCCTGTGGCTGGGCGGTTCCTGGGGGATGCGCCTGGCCCGCCGCGCCGGCCAGGCCCAGGGGCACGCCGCCTTCCGCCTCACCGAGGCCGACCGGACCGTGGGTTCCACTCCGACGCCGCCGCCCTCGCGCCGCCGCGACCACCTCCTGTCCCTGCCCTGGGTCATCGCCGGGCTGGCGCTGGCGGCCTTCCTGCTGCCCCGCACCTACCTGCGGGCAGTCGCCCCCGGTGTCCAAACCGGGCCGCTGCTGGTCGCAGCCGTCCTCGTCTCCCTGCTGGCCCTGGCCGCGGCCGGCGCCTCGACGGCCCGCTCCACCCTCGGTGCGCGCGTCATCGGACCGGTTCTCGTGCTTGCGGCGGTGCCCGCGCTCAGTAACGGTATGATCCCTGGCGGCCACCTGGTCTCCAGGCTCCTGCCGCACGGCCCAAACGCCGTCGTGCTCGCCGCCATCGGCATCGAGCTCATGGCGATCGGCTGGGGAGCACATGTGGCTCGCCGGCAGGGCCGTGCCAACGCGCTGGCCAGGCTGCGTTCCGGCGTCTGAGGGGCCCATGCCCGAATTCGTGTCCTGGAGATGACCGGCCCCATCCGGCATCCCCCTCCTACTACCGTGTGCATGCGTAAGGAGACCTCGTGAGCACCGACAACACAGACCGCACCGCACCGCAGGCGCCCCTCGCCTCCGACGACGCCGCCCCGTCCTCCCTCGCGAGCTTCATCGGCAAGGCCAACCGGGTCTCCCAGCCCTCCTCCCCGGCGCCTCAGGCAACGGCCGCGCAGGACGGAGATGTCGCTGCGGCCGGCGCCGATGCCGCTACCGGCACCGACGATGCCGATACTGCCGATACGGTCGATGACGCAGCCTACGACGGGGCCGGTGAGAAGGGGGCCGAGGCCACTGACGACGGGGGCGACACCCTCAACCTCCGCGAGCAGGCGTCCTTCCCCGTGGCCGGGAACCAAGCCGCCGCGGCCGCTGAGTCCGCTGAGACCACCAAGACCGCTGCCGCGGGCGCTCAGGAAGCTCCAACGCCGTCCGAGACCGTGACGCGCGGCGACGAGGCCGGCGCGCCGGCGACGGCCAGGACCGCTGAGGCCACCGGGATGCCGCCGTCGATTCCGCCGTCGTCGGAGCCCGGCGAGGTGGACGATGAACAGGCGGCCCCCGCGGTCGCCGGTACTTCACAGGCCCTTACTGAGACAGTTGAGGCCGGCGCCGCACAGGCCACGACGCCCACGGCTCCTGAGCCCGCCGCAGTCCTCACCGGTTCCACAGTCTCCGCCGGCTCGGCTGTCACCGCCCCGGAGACGTCGTCGCCCGCCCCGGTGGACGACGTCGATGACGAGGCCGGGGCGCCGGCCCCGACGGTCAGTGCCGAGACCCTCAGCCGGCCGGCCGACCGACCGACCACAGCAGCCGCTACCGCGTCTGCGACCACAGAGGCCGCGGTCGCGCAGGGACCCGCCTCCGTGACCGAGACCGCCGAAACCGCCACAGTGCCGGAGGGCCGCATCGAGGTTGAGAACTTCGAGGCGTTCGACGACGTCGACGACCTTGATGACGGCGAGAGCGTCAAGGACTCCGCCGAGGACGATGACCTCGACGGCCCGGACGTGGACGACGACCGCACCCCCGAGACTCCGGCGATCCCCACCCCCGTGTCTGGCTCCCCGGCCGTGAGGGCCGTACCCGTCTCAGTGGCCACAGGGGCGGCCCGAGCCTCGAACGGGACCGCGGAGGCCACCCCGCCGACCCCCTCCACCGCAACCGGCACCACGGATGCCGCCGTCAGCGTGGACGACACTGACAACACCGACGTCGACGACATCGATGGCTTCAACGGCGAGGTCGACGCTGGACCCGGCGAGGCCGGCGAGGTCAGCAAGGCTGGCGAGGCCGAGCAGGTGTCCGGTACCGACGAGGCGTCCGAGGACAGTGCCGAGAAACCTGCCGAGAACGTTGCCGAGAACGTTGCCGAGGAGGCCGCACAGCCGGCCACTGCCTCCGCACCCGCATCGGCGCCCTTCTCGACAGCCCCCACCGCGCAGCCCTGGAGGCCGGTCCCGCCGACCTCCGGCTCCCAGACGCCCGCCGACACGACCGCTGCAGCCGACGCAGCCGCCGTTGAGGACGTCGATGACACCGATGACGGCTTCGCGCCCATCGAGGCCCCCGCCGTCTCGGCGGCCTTCGCGGCCCCCTCCGCGCAGTCGACGACCGTGACGACACCGGCCGCCCCGTCAGCGGACTCGCCGGAGCCCTCCTCACTGAGCCGGCCCGAGGCCGAGCCGCAGGAGCCGGCGTCGGCGCCGTCGGCGACCTCGGCGCCATCAGTGCCCGCATCGACGTCACCGGCCGAGCCGGAGGCGGCAGCGCCGGTGAACGCTGCGGCGGACAACCGCCCCTCGGCCCCGTCCTGGCCGGCGACCCCCGCGGCTCAGCTGGCCCGGACTGGCTCCGCCGCCAGCGCCCCCTCGGCACGTTCCACCGGGTCGGCGCCCTCCGCCCACCCCGCCTTCTCCTCCGGCACCCCGGCCCCCACCGCCTCGACGGAAGGGATGGGCGCAGCGCCCCGGGCCGCCTCGTCCCCGTACATCGAGCACTCCGGTGACCGCCCCCAGGCGCCTGCCAGCACACCGACCCCCGCCCCGGCGCAGGCGGCGCCGCAGCCCGAGCGAGCCCCCTCAACCCAGGCGACCCCCTCCACCCAGCCTGCCGCCACCGCCACCAGCGCCCCGGACTACCGCCCGACGCCGGCAGCCTCGCCGTCGGCCCCCTCCCCGCAGCAGACACCCGACTGGTTCGCAGCCGCCCCCGCCGCCCGGGGGCTGTCCGCGAGCGCCGACGCCGGGCAGAGTGACGATCCGGAGGAGCGCGGCCGCTCGCGTGCCCGGCAGGCCGCCATGGCCATGACCGGTGCCGGGGAGGATGACGACGCGATCCTCCTCAAGGGCGCCAGCGCACTGAGCGCCCCGAGCTCGCGAGTCGAGACCCACTGGGCCGGGGTGCTCGTCGCCATCGTCCTGTTCCCTCTGGCCTGGTTCCTCGTGCACGACGGCGCCGCCACCCTGACCGGCGGCAACCCCTCGGCCTGGCCCTCGGCGGCCTCCCCGATGGGTGCGCTGGAGATTCTGGGCGGGACCGCGGCCTGCGCCGCCGCCCTGTTCATGATCTCGCGCTCCTCGCTGGGGGCCTTCGTCGTCGGCGCCCTCAGCACGGTCATCGGCCTGCCCTTCATCCTCATGCCGGGGCTCACCAAGTCGATCCTGGGGCCCACGGTCGATCGGCTCCAGGCCCACTCCGACCTGGGTAAGGCCCTGTCCACCTACGTCATGGACGACGGCCTCTCGGGCCGCTTCATCCTCATGGGCGTGCTCACGATCACGGTCGCCGTCGTCGGTCACCTGGCGCGTCGTGCGGGGCAGCGCACGCAGGACGAGGGCCGCGGCCCGCGTGACTGAGCCCGGCACCACCCCGACGCCTTCCGGAGCCGACGAGGCAGGCGCGCCGTCGGCTAGGCGGATGCAGACCCTCGCCGATGCGGCCCGGGACGCGGTGCCCATCGTCGTCGGATACGTGACGCTGGGGCTGGCGGCCGGGATGCTGCTGGTCGCCGAGGGCCTGGCCTGGTGGTGGGCGCCGGTGTGGAGCCTGGTCATCTACTCCGGGACCATGCAGATGCTGCTGGTGCCGCTGGCCGGTGGCGGCGAGCCGCTGGCGGCCATCGCCCTGTCCACCGGTTTCGTCTCGGGCCGGCACGTCTTCTACGGTCTGGGCTTCCCCCTGGAGCGGGTGCGGGGCAGGGCGCTCACGCGCCTCTACGCCGTCCACGCAATCACCGACGAGGTCTACGCGCTGCTGGCGGCGCGCGACCGGCGGGCCATGAGCGGGCGCTACCTGGTGGGTGTGGAGGCGATCAGCCACGCCTCCTGGGTGTCGGGCACGACCGTCGGGGCACTGGCCGGTACCGCCCTGGCCTCCGCGGTGGGTGAGCGCATCGAGCTGCTCGGCTTCGTGCTCACGTCCCTGTTCGTGGTCCTGGCCATCGAGAACTGGCGCAATCACCCCGACATCGGGGTGCTGTGCGTGGGGCTGGTGGCCGGCGGGGTCGGCCTGGCGATCGGCGGTTCGGCGGCGCTGCTGACCGCGCTGGTGATCCTCGCCGTCGGCCTGGTGGGGCTGTACGCCTGGCGCGGCCACCGCCCCGGGGCGAGCGCGCCGGAGCCCGGGCGGAGGGATAGCTGATGCTGACCAACTCGCAGATCGCGGTCGCCGTCGTGGTCGTCGCCGTCATCACCTTCGTGTGCCGGATCGTGCCCTTCGCGCTGCTGCGCGGGCATCAGGACAGTGCGCTGCTGGCCTTCCTGTCCCGGGCAATGCCACTGGGGGTCATGATCGTCCTGGTGGCCTACACGCTGGGTGGGGTGAGCCTGTCGCCGTCGAGCTGGCTGCCGGCCGCCGGCGGGATCGGGGCGACGGCGGGCCTGCACCTGTGGCGGCGCTCCATCGGGCTGTCACTCATTGGCGGCACCGGCGTGTACGTCGCCCTCAGCCTCCTGCTGGGCTGACCCGCCGCGGCCGGTGGCCGACCATGTAGAAGACGATGAGAGCCACGTAGGTGACCACGCTCAGCCAGGCGCTGACCAACCCCAGCAGCGCGGCCAGTGAGTAGAGCCACGGCCCCATCGCGAAGCGCCGGGTCATGGAGCGCACCTCCGCCTCGGAGACCCCTGCTCGCAGGCGGCCGCGGTCCCGGATGGAGGCCCGCCACAGGGCGTTGAAGAACAACCCACCGACCACCATGACCATCCCGTAAAAGACGGCGCCAGTGCGCTCGTCGTGGCCGGACTCCAGGGACCGGGTGAGGATCGAGGTGGCGAAGGGCAGGAAGGCGACGTCGAGCAGGAGGAAGAGGTTGCAGATGAGCATCCACTGGTCGACGCTGCGCACCCGCACGAAGATGGCATGATGGTTGAGCCAGACCTGCCCCACCAGGAGGAAGCTGAGGACGAAGCCCACGTAGCTGGGCCACAGGGAGGCCAGGGAGTGCAGGAGGCTCCCGCCGCCGTCGGGCAGCTTGATCTCCAGGCTCAGCAGGGTGATCGCGATGGCGATAACCCCGTCGCTGAAGGCCTCCAGGCGTCCGGGGGAGACGGGCGCCGACTCCTCCTCCCCTTGAGCGCCGCCGGCCCCAGCGGCCGCCCCCTCCTCGGGGGCCGGGTCAGTAGCCGGGCCTGAGGCCCCGACATCCGCATGCGCACAGCCGCACGAATCAGTGCGGATCCCCTCGGCGAGGTCGTTGGCAGAACCATCAGCCGAGTCATGGTGGCGCTGGGCAGTCATGCCTTCTCCTTCCTGCCGTGGACAGGGATATAGGGACATTCTGCGCCGACGGGGACACACCTGCACCCGCGGGGACATTCCAGTACCGCCGGGGACAATCGACGCCGCCGGGGACCGAATTCCAGTCCCCGAACGCGCCCCCTGTCCCCGCCCGGAACAACACGCACCCAGCCGTGCAGAATGTCCCCGGCGGACGGCCCACGAGTGGGACCTGCTGCCCCTCAGGCGGTGCAGGACGACGTGGACGGTGCCGGACGGCCCCGTCGCCGGTACGGGGCGCCGACCAGTAGGCTGCGGACGTGCCTGTTGACGTCAATCGCCCCGGCCCCTGGACCCACCGCAACCTCACCGCCCGCGGCACTCGTTTCCATGTCGCGCTGGCGGGCCCCGAGTCCCCGGCCGGAGCCGGCCCCCTCACCCTCCTGGTGCACGGCTTCCCCGAGTGCTGGTGGACCTGGCGTCACGTCATCCCCGCCCTGGCGCAGGCCGGGCACCGCGTGGCGGCCCTCGATCTGCGTGGCTTCGGCGGATCGGATCGGCCGCCATCGGGATACGACCTGGTGACGCTCGCCCAGGACCTGGCCGCCGTGGTCCGCTCCCTGGGGCACGAGCGGGCCGTGGTCGTCGGTGCGGGGCTCGGCGGCCAGGTCGCCTGGGCGCTGCCGAGCCTGGCCCCGGACCTGACGACGGCGATCGTCCCGGTCGGCGCCCCCCACCCGCTCGCGCTGCGCTCGCTGCGGGCCCGGGCCCTGTCGGGGCCGGCGCTGCAGTACGTGAGTCTGCGGATCCCGGGCCTGGCCGAGCGCCGCCTGCGCAGCCGCAGTGCCCTGGAGGGCCTGCTGCGCTCCTGGGCCGGGCCGCACACGCGCGAGGCACTGGCCGAGGAGGCCCCCTACTACGCCGAGCTCCTGTCCCGACCCGGCGCCGCCCACAGCGCCCTGGAGCCGCTGCGCAACCTCGTGCTGTCCCGGGCGGAGACGGCGGCCCTGGACAAGCCGGTGACAGTGCCCGTCCTGTCGGTGCAGGGCGAGCTCGACCCGGTCCAGCCCGCCCAGGCCTACGCCCGCGACACCCACCGCGTGGCTGGCAATCTGCGTCAGGTGACAATCCACCGCTCCGGCCACTTCCCCCAGGAGGAGACCCCTGCCGGGTTCGTCCGGGCCCTGCTGCCCTTCCTGGCCGACGTCGCACCACCCGCCCCCGCCTGAGGCCGCGAGCCGAGCACTTATCGCGCAGCCCCGCCGTTCTTCCGTAGGTCTGCACAAGAAGTGCCCAGCTCGACGGGTGCGGTGCGGTCAGCCCGACGCCGCCACCCGCCACCCGGCTCGGCGGTTGCGGTACGACGCCGGCTCACACCGGCTGACGCAGGTTGTCCATGATGGAGCGTCGGTCGAGCTGGGCGGGCAGCCAGGTGGTCGCCACCGCGAGCGCCAGCGAGATCCCGCTGACGAGGGCCAGCAGCCCCACCGGGACCGAGGCGACCAGGACCGCCGTCCCACCCCCGGAGTACAGCGCGGCGTAGACGGCGCTGACGGCGGTGGCCGCCAGCCCGAAGATGATGCCGGTGACGGCATAGATGACCCCCTCCAGCGCGGTGGAGGCCAGGACGGTGCCGGTGCGCGCCCCGATGACCCCCAGCAGCGCGCCCTCCTGGCGTCGGGCCCGCCCCACCATGGCGATATTGGCGATCCCGCCGACGCCGGAAATGAAGAAGGTTGGAACCCCGACGGAGAGGAAGCCGTTGACCGAGCCCTGCGCGCCGGTGGCCTGGCCGGCCCCGACGGTGGCGTAGACGGTGCCGGTCAGGGCCACGGCGATGGCGAAGGGGACGATCGTCGTCATCGACAGGGAGGCGCGGTGGCGGGCGTTGGCGCGGGCGGCGAACCAGGCGGGGCTGCGGCCCGGGATGAGGGCGGTCCACCAGGTCAGCAGCGGCCGCAGCGTCCAGTTGGGCACGCACAGGCCCGCGATCGCGGCGAGGAGCCCCATGGAGGCGCCGGCCATCGCGCGCTCCCCCGGGTCGTTGAGGTTCATACCGGACGTGGCCATCTCCGCCCTCTCCGCGTCACTCATGGGTAGAGAGCTCTCGAAGGGGGTCATGACCAGCCCCAGGAGCATGATGCCGACGACCACCCACTGCCACCACCGGGTCCGGGTCTGCGGGGCCGTGGCCTCCCGCAGCGCCTGCATCTCGGGGACCGACGCCGCCCGTCGGGCCGGCCCCATCGCGCCCAGGATGCAGAACAGCGTCGTCACGGCGATGGTCAACGGCACCCCGAAGCCCGGCATGATGATGGGCAGATTCTGAGGAAACACATCGAACTCCCGCCAGGTGAGCAGGTAGACGCGGACCAACGGCAGGCTGGCCACCGCCCCAATGACGCCTCCGAGCAGCCCGATCACCCCGACCTGCGCCAGGATGATGCGGCGGATGCGGCTGCCGGGGATGCCCAGGACCTTCCACAGAGCGTGGGAGCGCTGCTGGGCCGAGACGGTCAGGCCCAGGGTCGTGGACAGGATGACGGCGGTGGCCAGCCCCACGTAGGAGACAAGGCTGGAGCTGATGATGTGGGAGGCGTTCACGAGCTCGGCCGAGCCCTGGGCCTGGGCCCAGCTCAGGGCGCTGTACCAGGTGGTGATGATGACGCCGATGATGGCGCCGCCGACGGTGGCGACGAGCAGCGACCACAGCCACTGGCGGGCGTGGTGGCGCAGGTCGTTCCAGATGAGTGTGACCATGATCTTCTCCGATCCTCTCCTGCTCCTGTCCCGGTCAGGCGGCACGCGTGGCTCGCGCCGAGTGGACGAGCTCGGCGATCTGGCGGGCGTCACGGCAGTCGGTCCACTGCACCAGGTGCCCCTGACTCATGACGGCGACCGCGTCTGCTCCGGCAGCGGCCTCGACGTCGTGGGTCACCATGACCACGGTGGTGCCCTGCTCGGCGAGCCGGCGCAGCCAGTCCAGGACGAGGGCGGCGGAGTCCAGGTCGAGGGCGCCGGTGGGCTCGTCGGCGAAGACGATCCGGGGCCGGCTGGCCATGACACGGGCGATGGCCACGCGCTGGCGCTCCCCGCCGGAGAGCTGGTGTGGCTTGAGGCCGGCGCGGTGAGCGAGCCCGACGGCGTCGAGGGCCTCCCGGGTCTGGGCGCCGTTCAGGGGCCGCCCGGCCAGGCGCGAGGGCATGGAGATGTTGTCGGCGGCGCTCAGCGAGGCGATGAGGTTGTACTCCTGGAAGACGAAGCCGACGTGGCGGGCACGGAACCGGGCCCTCTCGGCGGCCCGCATCCCGGAGGTGAGGGCGCCGAGCATGGTTACCTGTCCGCTGGTGGGTTCATCGAGACCGGCCATGCAGTGCAGCAGCGTGGACTTGCCCGACCCGGAGGCCCCGACGACGGCGGTGAAGCTGCCCTCGGGCAGGTCGGCGTCGACGTGATCCAGGGCAGTGACCCGGGCATCCTGGCGTCCGGGGACCTCGTAGACACGGGTCAGGCCGCGCAGCCGGATGGCGATGGGCGACGTCGAGCCCGGCCCGGCGGGCGGAGTAGTGGACGGCAGGGATGAGGCGAGGGCGGCGGTCGGGTCGGAGGGGGCCAGGGGCGAGTGAGCAGTCATGCCTCCAGCCTGACGGCGCCGTCTCTCCCAGCCCATCCGGCCATCTGGCGAATCGGGGGTGGGGCTAGCCCGACACCGGCCCCGGATGCCTCCGCCCGACGTCTGGCATCCTCGAGCCAGGCATTCTTCGCGTAGCCCTACAGAACCGCAGTGGGGCGACACGGCATCCGCCCGGCCCGACGTCGGCTCAGCGTCAACTCAGCGCTGTCTCGGCGCCGGCCTCCTGCCGGCCCTCAGACCGGGCTCAGACCCCCACCTGCGGGCACAGCCCGGCCTCGAGCAGCGTGCACTGGCCGCAGCGGGGCGAGCGGGCCGAGCACACCTGGCGCCCGTGCTCGATGAGCCGGTGACAGCCATCGGTCCAGCGCCACGGCTCCCACAGGGCCGCGATGTCCTTCTCCACGCGCAGCGGGTCCTTCGACGTCGTCCACCCCAGACGGCGCGAGAGCCTGCCCACGTGGGTGTCCACGGTGATGGCCGGCTGGCCGAAGGCGTTGCCGAGCACGACGTTGGCGGTCTTGCGCCCCACGCCCGGCAGGGCCACGAGCTCCTCGCGGCTGTGCGGCACCCGCCCCTCGAAGCGCTCGGTGAGGGCCTGTCCGATGCCGAGCAGGTGGCCGGCCTTGGCGCGCTGGAAGCCCAGGGGCCGCAGGATCGCCTCGAGGTCCTCGCGCCGGGCGGCTCCCAGGGCGGCGGCGTCGGGGTAGCGCTCGAAGAGCTCGGGGGTGACGGTGTTGACGCGCGCATCAGTGGTCTGGGCCGACAGGACGGTGGCCACGAGCAGCTGGAAGGGGCCGTCGTGGTCCAGGGCGCAGGCGGCGTCGGGGTAGAGCCTCATGAGCTCGTCGTCGACGGCGCCCGCGCGCCCGGCCGGCTCAGTCGTCAACGCCGCCTCAGCAACCTCGGGTCCGGTCCCGACCTCCCCCGCCGCCTCGGCCCCAGCGGTCTCGCTACTCGCTGCCCTACGCACTGTGTCCTCTCTCCGCGATCTCATCGGCGGCGGCGTCAGCACCACCGACACCATCAGTGCCGCCCACACCGGAGGGGTCCTCCTGCGAGCCCCGGTCCGCCTCTGAGCGGGTCTTCCTCCGCAAACCGCCATTGCAGTCGATCCCGCCGCCGGCCCGCAAGCTCACGGCTGGGACCGTGTCGCACGACGCACCCGATGTTGCTCACTCCCCTTTGACCTGCAACACACGGGGGCTACAATGCTCGACGGCGTGCCACAGGTCACAAGCCGTGGCAGGATAGACCCGAGGGCTCCCGCATGCGGGATGCCAGCCCCCTAACCACCAGGAGGATCTCCGTGGAAGACAGCATTATCTCCAGGATCCCGCTCTTCGAGGGCCTGAGCCCGGAGGAGCAGGAGGAACTGCGCGCCATGATGACGCAGACGACTCTGCGCCGTGGCGAGACCCTCTTCAACGAGGGCGACTCAGGCGACCGCCTCTACATTCTCCTCTCCGGGAAGGTGAAGCTCGGCCACGCCAGCGCCGACGGCCGCGAGAACCTGCTCGCGGTGCTCGGCCCCGGCGAGATCGTCGGCGAGCTGACCCTGTTCGACCCGGGCCCGCGCTCCACCACCGCCACCGCCGTGGCCCCCACCGAACTGCTGACGCTGGACCACAACCAGCTCATGACCTTCGTGGAGTCCCACCCGCAGCTGGCCAAGGACATGCTGCGCGCCCTGGCCCAGCGCCTGCGCCGCACGAACACCGCGCTGGCGGACCTGGTCTTCTCCGACGTGCCCGGCCGCGTGGCCAAGGCCCTGCTGGACCTGGCCGACCGCTTCGGCTCGCCCACCGACGACGGCGTCCACGTCCCCCACGACCTCACCCAGGAGGAGCTCGCCCAGCTGGTGGGCGCCTCGCGCGAGACGGTCAACAAGTCGCTGGCCGAGTTCGTCTCCCGCGGCTGGATCCGCCTGGAGGGCCGGGCCGTCACGCTGCTCGACGTCGACCGCCTGCGCCGTCGCGCCCGCTGAGGTCCCGTCTCGGGTCGCGAGCCCTCAGCGCAGCGCACCGGAGAAGCCGCCGGGCGCTGACACCCGCATCAACCGCATAGACGACGCCGCGCCTGCAGCCGGAAGGTACCGGACCGCAGGCGCGGCGTCGTTCGCGCCGGTCTCGCCGGATGGTCCGTCAGGACCGGGGGCGCTTGAGGTAGGCGATGAGGTTATCCGTGCCGGAGGGGCCGGGCACGACCTGGACGAGCTCCCAGCCATCAGCACCCCACTGGTCGAGGATCTGCTTGGTGGCGTGAGTGATGAGGGGGACGGTGACGTACTCCCAGGTAGTGGGCGCAGCGGATACGGGCTCAGATGATGCAGTCATAGGGCCCAGCCTAGAGCCCGCCGCCAGGCGCCGGAAGCCGGCAACGCAGGGCCCTCAGGAGGCGCAGCGCACCCGGGCCAGGATGCGTGGGGCGCGACGGGCGTGGATCTCGGCGACGAGCTCGTCATCCTCACGCTCGAGCCACAGGCCCCAGTCGTCGACCTCGGGGAAGCGCCGCAGCAGCGCCCGCCTCTCCCGCTCGGTCAGTCCGCCCCAGACGCCGAAGCTGGACTCGGAGTTGAGCGCCTCGGCCAGGCACTCCATACGAACCGGACATGAGAAGCACAGTGATCGTGCGTCGCGCTGCTCAGCACCCTTGCCGAAGAGCTGGTCCGGCTCGACGGTGGCGCAGGCCGCTTGGGCCGCCCAGGTCTGGTCGTCTTGAAACATGCTCACTCCCGATCCATTCAACGGCCGACGCCGTTGTCGGTCACGTCACAGTCGTTACCGTATGGCAATCGAGTGTCTCTCACCAAATCCTCCCCCCGTGACCCGGGCAATGCGATGCCCGCAGATCCCCGACAGCACACCGAGGATCAGCGCCAACAAGGAGAGTTCTCTGATAGCGAGCCGATTGCCGGACATAGAGAACGCTGCGCCCCGAGCCTTTCCCACGGCTGGGGATTCCAGTTCTCACGGGCGGCAGGCCACCTCCGAACCTCACCCCTCCCCAAGAGATCGTGATGTCGCCGTGACTCTCACCTGGAGAATTTCTAAGAATTATCTGTACGTCGGAGCCGTCTCGCTATGTGACCGGACCACCCTGTCTCCGAGCGCGCGCCGCGTCGTCGAATCCCCCGCAACCCCGCCGGACGGAGAGCACCGAACCGGTCTCCAAGGGTCTTCCCAGCCCGAAGAGGGTCTACGCCACTGCAACCTCCAAGCGATTCCACGTAGGCTGACGCCATGGCGAAAACCTCTGCGCGCGGGCGCTCCCTGACACCACCCCAGGTCGTCTCGATGCTCGTGGTCTTCCTGACTCTCTCGTGCGTCGGCGGGGTCCTGTCCGCGGGCTTCGCCGCTCCCTTCGTGGGCGCCACGGCAGCGCTGACCAAGGCATCCGCCGAACTCTTCGAGGAGCTCCCCAGCGACTTCAACGTTCAGCCGCCCAGCCAGATCTCCACCCTCCTGGCGTCCGACGGCTCCGAGATCACCAAGTTCTACGCGGAGAACCGCATCGTGGTGCCCCTGAGCTCGATCTCGGTCAACATGCAGAACGCGATCGTCGCCGTCGAGGACCAGCGCTTCTACCAGCACCAGGGCGTCGACCCCACCGGCATGGTGCGAGCCCTGGTGTCCAACAACGCCGGCGGCTCGCGTCAGGGCGCCTCCACGCTGACCCAGCAGTACGTGCGCAACACCCTCATCGAGACCGGCCTGAAGAACGACGACCACAAGCTCATCCGGGACGCCACCGAGAGCACCGTGGCCCGCAAGCTGCGGGAGATGAAGTTCGCCCTCAGCTTGGAGCAGAAGTACTCCAAGCAGCAGATCCTCGAGGGCTACCTCAACATCGCCGCCTTCAGTCCCTCCACCTACGGGGTGGAGGCCTCCTCGCTGCACTACTTCAATAAGCACGCCAAGGATCTGACGGTGGCCGAGGCCGCCCTGCTGGCCGGAACCACCAACGCACCCAGCGCCTACGACCCCAAGTCCCAGCCGGAACTGGCCAAGAACCGTCGGGACTGGGTGCTGGCCAAGATGCTGGAAGAGAAGTTCATTACCAAGCAGCAGTACGACGAGGCCGTCAACTCCGAGATCAAGCTCGATATTCAGGACTCGCCCGCGGGTTGTGGGGCCGCGGGCAGCTACGCCTACTTCTGCACCTATGTGGTCAATGAGATCCTCGGCTCGGAGAACTTCGGACCCAATGTCGCCGCCCGCCGTCAGCTCCTGACGCGCGGTGGCCTGAAGATCACCACCACCTTGAACCTCGAGCGTCAGAGTGCCGCCGACTCCGTCATTCAGGCCAGAACTCCGATCGGGGGCTCCGACGGAGCCAACTCCACCATCGTCTCGATCGAGCCCGGCACAGGACGAATCCAGGCGCTGGCTCAGAACACCAATTACGAGGACTCCCAGCTCGTCTTCGCAGCGGACGCCAAGCACGGTGGAATCGAGCTCCCCGGCGGAAACGTCGGCTTCCAGCCGGGGTCGACCTTCAAGGCAATCATCCTGGCCGAATGGCTCAAAACCGGCCACACGCCCTACCAGATGCTGAACGCGTCCGCGCCGAAGAACTACGGGCCCAATACGTTCACAGTTTCCTGCGATCCCGAGCGTGCGGCCAGTCCCTGGCCCGTCAACAACGTCGCCGGAACCAACGCCGGCATGATGACCGTCAGAGAAGCCACGAAGCAGTCCATCAACACGGGCTTCACCGAGATGCTCAGGGACCTCGATGTCTGTGAGGTCACGAAGCTCGCCGCCTCCATGGGCATCACCAAGGCGGACGGGAGCCAGTTGGATCCTGACCCCTCCATCGCCCTGGGAAGCGCACCCGTCCCACCGCTCAGCATGGCCAACGCCTACGCGACCTTCGCCTCCGGCGGCAAGTACTGCAAGCCCATCGCCATCGACCAGATCCTGGACGCCAGCGGCACCTCGATGGCCGTACCCAGCGCTGACTGCACCCAGGTCATGGACCAGGGTGCCGCGGACGAGACCGCAAAAACGCTCCGGGCCACATCCGAACCAGGAGGTACCGCTAAGGACGCCGTCTTCGGCCGACCGATCGCGGGCAAGACCGGAACCACGGAGGAGGCTGAGAACACCTGGTTCGTGGGATTCACCCCGCAGCTGTCCACCGCGGTCTGGATCGGTGACGCCACGGAGAGCGGCAGGAGCCTTGTTGGCAGGACGATCGGAGGGGTGTACTTCCCGAAGATTTACGGTAGTGACCTGGCCGTGCCGATGTGGCGTGACTACATGACCCAGGCCGTGGCGAACGATCCTGCCCTGCCCATTCCCTCCCACGGGTGAGCGACTCTGCCCGCGAGAACGACAACTGCACAGAACAGGATCCGACTCCCCATGACGCCCTGCCCTGCCGGCCGCGCGGCCCTGACCGTCATCGGCACCACCGCTGCCCTGGGGGCGGCCACGCTGGCCTACAGCCTCATTGAGGCCAGGTGCCCCGTGCTGCGGCGCATCGACGTGCCGGTGCTCGCCGCCGACGAGGAGCCCCTCACGGTGCTGCACCTGGCCGACCTTCACCTGACGGGCCACACCGAGGCGCGGGTCGCCTGGGTGCGCCGGCTGGCGCAGCTGCAGCCCGACGTCGTCGTCAACACCGGCGACAACCTCTCCCTGGCATCCGGGCTGGAGCCGCTGCGGCGGGCACTCGAACCACTGACGGGGCTGCCCGGGGCCTTCGTCATGGGCGACCACGACTACCGCTCCACCATCTTCCGCCTGCCGACGCGCTACCTGCACCGGGACCCGCGCAAGGCCTCCAGCCGCGTGCGCGACGAGGACATCGAGGCCCTGCCCTGGGAGGAGGTCCGTGACCTGCAGGCCTCCGGCGGCTGGATGGACCTGACCAACCGGCGTGGCTCGCTGACCGTGCGCGGGCGGCGCATCGAGCTGGTCGGCGTCGACGACCCGCACGCCAACCGCGACGTCCTGCCCGTCCCCGAGGCCGCCGACTCGGCGGAGTCAGCCACCTCCCTGCCTGCGATCCGTGACCACGAGGGCCGGGCTCTGCGGCTGGGGCTCACGCACGCCCCCTACCGGCGGGTCCTGGAGGCGATGTCGGCCGACGACGTCGACCTGGTGCTGGCCGGGCACACCCACGGCGGGCAGCTGTGCGTGCCCGGGATGGGGGCACTGGTGACCAACTGCGACCTCGACCCGGGGCGCGCCTCGGGACTGTCGCAGTGGCCGGGTCGGCTCGGGGACCCCCGGGCCGCCGACCACATGTACCTGCACGTCTCCGCCGGGCTCGGCACCAGCCCCTACACGCCCGTGCGCCTGGCCTGCCGACCCGAGGCCACGCTGCTGCGCCTGCTGCCGGCCTGAGACGGCGCACCTCGCAACACTTCGACCAAGCCGCACCTCCCCCCCCAGCACCCTTCCCACGCAACACTTCGACCAGTGCCCCGCTAACACTTCGACAGAATCTTCACAATCGACGCTGAGCCGCGTCTTCTATGAAGTTTCAGTCGAAGTGTGTGGGGGTCACGGGGCGCAGCGGGACGGGGCATGCAGAGCGCACAGGTACGCCGGCGCCTGGGCGCGGCAGTCAGCGGCGCCAGCGGGCGAAACCGCCCTCGGAATTGATGACCTGCCCGGTGATCCAGCGGGCCTCATCAGTGAGCAGCCAGGCGATGAGGCGGGCGGCGTCGTCGGGCTCGCCCCAGCGCCCCTGGGGGAACATGACGGCGGTCGCCTCGCGGTCCGCCTCGGTGACATAGCCGGTGTCGACGGGGCCGGGGTTGACCGTGTTGACAGTGATGCCGGCGTCGATGAGCTCCTCGGAGATCGTCGGGGTGAGGCCGGCGATGGCGGCCTTGGCGGCGGCGTAGGCGATCTCCCCGGGCAGAGGGCCCAGGCCCTGACCCGAGGTGAGGAAGACGATGGCCCCGCGGCGGCGCACGGAACCGGCGGGGGCGGAGGCGGCGAAGCCCTCCTGGGCGGCGAAGGCCTGCGCCAGGAGGATGGAGGCGCGGGCGTCAACCGCCCAGTGGGCGTCCAGGACGGCCTCGGTCATCTCGCTGAGCGACCCGTCGGGACTGCTCATGGCCTGGTTGCACACGAGGGCGTCGAGGTGACCGGCGGCGGCCGCGGCCTGCTCGACGATGCGGGCCGGTTCCCCGGGGACGGCCAGGTCGGCGGGGATGTCGATGAGCCGGGCGGGTCCGACCAGGTGGGTGCGGATGGAGTCCATGACGGCGTCGATGTCGTCGGCGCCCCAGGGCTGGGAGGCGTCATGCGGGCGGTAGTGGTGGGCGACGATGCTCGCCCCGTAGTCGGCGGCGCGGCAGGCGATGGCGTGACCGATACCGATGCGGCGGCTGACTCCCGTGACCAGGACCGTACGCCCCGCCAAGGGCAGGGGGTCGCGGCCGGCCGGGCTGATAGGTCCGGTGGCGCTGCTGGGGCCGCCCGGAGTGGTGGAGGGGTGTCCGTGATGAGCGTCGCTGGTCATTCAGACGAGTGTAGGAGGACGGTCCGCGCGGACGGGTGCCGTCGCCTCCGGGCGGGGACAGTGCGCGCGTCCGGGGACAGGATTCCGGTCCCCCGCCGCGTCAGGTGTCCCTGGCCGTCCTGGGTGGTCCCCGGCCGCGATGGAATGTCCCCGTCGGTTCGGCGGAGGAGAGGGAAGAGGTGAGAGGGGAAAGAGGAGATGGCAGAGGCAAGACCCGGGCAGGTCGGCGCCTCAGTGCTCGGTGCGCGCGAGCTCGCGGGCGAAGGCCTCGTGGTTGCCTTTCGAGGACAGGACGAAGCGGATGAGTTCCAGGCTGCCGACGGCGTCGGGATCGCTGTGGGAGACCTGATCGACGGCGCGGGCCGCCGCCACGGCGATCTCGGCGACCCGGGCGATCGGCCAGCCGTAGACTCCCGCGGAGACGGCCGGCAGGGCGATGCCGGTGCAGCCGAGCTGGATGGCGAGCTCCAGGGAGCTGTCGAAGCAGGCGCGCAGCAGGGCGGGGTCGTCCTCACCGGCGTGAAGGTTGGGGCCCACGGTGTGGATGACCCAGGCGGCCGGCAGGTCGAAGCCGGGGGTGGCCACGGCGCGGCCGACCGGCAGGCCGTCGGGCAGCTCGGTGTCGCGCACCTTCTGGCAGGCATCGAGCAGGCGGGGGCCGGCGGCACGGTGGATGGCGCCGTCGACTCCTCTTCCACCCAGGAGGGTGCTGTTGGCGGCGTTGACGATGGCGTCGACCTTCTCGGTGGTGATGTCACCGACGACGGCCTCAATGCGCATGGGAGCTCCTTGTCTGCAGAGGGTGCTCGGCAGGTGTTCTCGGGTCTTGTCAGTTCTTGCGCCTTTCGGGCCTGTTGGGGTCCGACGACGAGGGGCCCAGGCCGCTCAGGGCGCTCCGAGGCGCGGGCCAGCAGGTGGCCGGCCATAAGCAGCCTGGCACGGTGGTCACCTCGGGCCAACCGGGTTCCCACGGGGAGCGAACGCCGACGTGACGGAGGACTCAGCCGATCCGATTTCCTCCCCACGGTGGGTGGAGGCTATGCTGTCGCCTGCTGCACACGGGGTGTGGCGCAGTTTGGTAGCGCGCTTCGTTCGGGACGAAGAGGTCGTGGGTTCAAATCCCGCCACCCCGACGATGAGAAGACCCATGAGCTTGCTCATGAGGCTTCTGACGCGTAGGGGTCGACAGGCCGAAGGCCTAAGCACCCCGACGGCGAGACGATGAGAAGGCCTGCGAGTTCACTCGCGGGCCTTTGCCCAACCGTCGAGCCTGCCCACGTCGCGGGTGTTCGATCGCGCGGCCGCTCGCTTCACAGTCACGCCCGACCGCCCGCACTGCACGAACCTCGGGTGTACTGCATGGGGGTCGGAGGTTCGTGCAGTACGCACAACCCACGGCCAGTACCTCCCGACCCTCGTGCAGTAGGAGCCCGGGACGAGGCCACCGGCCGCACGCTCTACCCCGAGGTGAGGAAACCACCGGGAAGGAGGCCACGTATGCCGGATCCCAGCACCGAGCTCGAGGAACTGCATCGCCGGGTTGAGGAGCAGTCCCAACGAATCGATGAGCTCCAAGACGCCCTCCACACACTGTCGCTCGCGGTCCAGTACCGGCAGGAGGAGCCCTACCTGGCCTTCCTGGCGGAGCACGGCATCGCCGGCCGACGGCGGCTCGCGCTGAACGGGGTCATCAATGGGGTGCTCTCCCGGGCCCGGGGTGACATCCCCTCCCTGGGCCAAGGTGCCCGCACTGAGCTGGCGGAGGACTTTCCCGCACTGGACGAGGCCTACCTGCCCGAACCGATCGACGGCGACGAGGCCGTCCGCATCGTCGGAGAGGTCCTGGGAAGTGAGCGCCTTGGCGCCCAGGCGCTCGAGGCCCACCGCGCCCGCGGCCTGGGGTGCGAGGGCCACCAGGCACTCACAGGCCGCTCAGACACCCAAGGCCACAACGCGTAGCCGCGGCGCTCCAGACGGCCGGGTTACTCGACGCCGACGCACTCACGCCGCCCGCCCTCTTCGCCACCCACAGCCGGGACATATGCCGCCCACAGCCGCACCGGCTAGGCTGGCTCCCGGAAATTCACCCGGGGAAAGGACGAGCGCGCGTGACCGAGCCTCCATGCGACTCCGCTGCCCCCACCGCCACCTCCTCCCCCCGAGCCCCACGACGCCTGAAGTACGTCGAGGCCGTCTTGTGCATCGGCTTCGCCTTGGCCTTCCTCATATGGACCTACCTGAGCGCCCCGGGACCACTTGCCCCCGACGCCACGCGCCGCTCTCCGGCCATCGATGCCCTCCTGCCGACCCCCGACGCCCAGCTGAGGTCGGCCGCCGGCCAGCTGGCCGAGGCCTTTGCAACCCTCACCCACCCCTTCCTCATCCTCGGGCTCATCGTGGCCGGGGTCGCCTACGCCTACACGGCCCGCATGCGCCGCCTGAGCGTCTCACTGGCCATCGCCGCCGCCGGCATCCCCACGCAGTACCTCATCGCTCTGTACCTGGCCCGCCCCGCCCCGGGCTCCACCTTCGCCGACTCCATCGCGGCCTTCGAGTACTCCTACCCCAACGCGCACATCACGGCGATGACCCTGGCCTCCTGGGTCCTGGTGACTCTCGCGCGCGCCCACCACCGCAGCACCATGGTCGCCGCCGGCACCGTCCTGGGCTACGCGGCCGTCGCCGTGACCGCTGTCAGCCAGTGGTACATGGGCCTGGCCGCGCTCAGCGACCTCGTCGGCGGCTTCCTCCTGGGCGCCGCCTTCGCGAACCTGGCCCTGCGGGTCGGCGGCATCGACGCGATCCTCACCAGCTGGGTCAATCGCCGTCTGTCACGCGCCAGCAGCGAGAAGCGCGCCGCCGTCATCTACAACCCCACCAAGTTCGACGACCTCTCGCTTCTGCGCCGTCGGGTCGCCGCCGAGGTGCGCGCCGCCGGCTGGCTGCCCACCGTCTGGCTGGAGACCACCCCCGACGACCCCGGCCGCTCCATGGCCCACCGCGCCCTGGAGGCCGGCGTCGACCTAGTCATGGTGGCCGGCGGAGACGGCACCGTGCGCGCCGTCTCCTCTGAGCTGGCCGGCACCGAGATGCCCATGGCCCTCATCCCCGCCGGCACCGGCAACCTCCTGGCCCGCAACCTGTCCATCCCCCTGGACACCGACGCCGCCATCCGCCTGGCCCTGCACGGCCGCCTCCAGGCCATCGACATGGTCACCTGCGCCTTCGACGACGGCCAGGAGCGCTTCGTCGTCATGGCCGGTATGGGCCTGGACGCCCAGATCATGGAGTCCACCGACCTGGGCCTGAAGAAGGTCATCCGCTCGGGCGCCTACGCGGTGGCCGCCGTCCAGAACGCGGTCCCCGACCCCTTCACCGCCACCATCACCCTCGACGATGCTCCCCCGGTGCACCGTCGGATGGTCATGGCCCTCATGGGTAACGTCGGCACCATCACCGGCGGCATGACGCTCTTCCCGCGGGCCACCCCCTCCGACGGTCTGGTCGACCTGCTCCTGGCCAGCCCCGGCAAGGTCGTGGACTGGGCCCGCCTGGGGGCGCAGATCCTCACCGGCCAGGAGATGGAGGGCTTCACGCTCACCCGCGCCCGGAAGGTCCTCATCGAGGCCGACCGTCCCGTCCCCTTCGAGCTCGACGGCGACACGGCCGGCTCCACCCGCACCCTGCGAGCCGAGGTCGAGGACGGCGCCCTGCACGTCGTCGTCCCCCAGTGAGCCGCCCCGGCGAGCACTTCCGTCCCCCGCGAACCGGGCCTGCCACGTGAGCATCGTGACGCATCCGTGACCGGCCCCGCTGCCCTAGACTGACGCCCAGTTGGTGCCCAATTGGGTACCAACAGCCCCCATACGGGCACCCGCGCCCCGATCACTTCGTCGGCGCGCCCCTCTTCAGCCAGCAGGAGTTCCATGCGTTCTCGTCTTACGGTCGCCCTCGGCCGCACAGCGCGCCTGGCCGCCCGCGTGCGCGGCGGCGGCAGCGGCGGCACCGCCTTCCCCGGCCTGGTCATGGAGCGCACCGACCCCGGTTTCCTGGAGCGCACCCTCGGCCGCCTGCCCCGCGGCGTCATCGTCGTCTCGGGCACCAACGGCAAGACCACGACCACCAAGATGGTCGTCCAGCTCCTGCGCGAGCAGGGCCTGAAGGTCTTCACCAACCGGACCGGCTCGAACTTCGTGCGCGGCGTACTCGCCTCCCTGCTCACCGAGGTCGACGCCGCCGGCAACCTGGACGCCGACATCGCCGTCCTCGAGCTCGACGAGGCCCACGCCGTGCACTTCGTGGCCCGGGTCCGCCCACGCGCCTGCCTCCTGCTCAACGTCATGCGCGACCAGCTCGACCGCTTCGGCGAGATCGACTACACCGCCTCCCTGCTGCACTCGATCGCCCAGGCCACCAGTGACGTCGTCGTCCTCAACGGCGACGACCCGCGCCTGGCCGCCCCCGCCTTCCTGGAGGGCGTCAGCGCCCGCGTCGTCTCCTTCGGCGCCGGGGAGGACCTGCGCTCCCTGTTCCTGTCCGACGACGACCTGCGCACCGGTCTGGTCAGCCCCCGTCAGGCCGGCCAGGCCCCCGGCCCGCGCGTCACCCTGGAGGCCATTGACGGCCAGCGCGCCACCGTGCGCGTGGACGGGGTCTCCCACGAGGTCAGCTTCGCCATCCCCGGCGTCCACAATCTGCTCAACGCCTGCGCCGCCCTCGGGGTGGTGCTGGAGGTGCTGGGCGAGGACGCCGACCTGCCCGGACTGCTGACCACCCTGGGCACCGTGCAGGCCGCCTTCGGCCGCGGCGAGGTCCTCACCCTGGACGGCCGCCCCGTCCAGCTCTCCTTGGTCAAGAACCCGGCCGGCTTCCGCATGGGGCTGCTCTCGGCGGCCTCCCAGGCTCAGGACGGCGAGGTGGTGGTCGTGGCCATCAACGACGAGTACGCCGACGGCCGGGACATGTCCTGGCTGTGGGACGTGGACTTCTCGGCCCTGCGCGCCGGCGGGGTCGCCGTCGTCACCGGGGTGCGGGCCTGGGACATGGCCCTGCGACTGCGCTACGACGAGGTCGAGGTCGCCGAGGTCGAGCCCGACCTGCGCCGGGCCGTGGCCCTCATGCGCCGGGTGGCCGCCGACACCGACCGCCCCATGCGGATCTTCACCACCTATACCGCGATGCTGGCCCTGCGATCGATCCTGGGCGAGATGACGGACGTTGAGGAGGTCATGTCATGACCGCGCGCTACGAGCACACCACTGACGGCCCCGCCCGCGGGCACCTGCGCCTGCTCCAGCTCTACCCGCGGGACATGAACATCTACGGCGACTGGGGCAACACGCTCGTGCTGGCGCGGCGCGCCCAGTGGCAGGGCTACGACGTCGAGCTGCTCTCCTACGACCCGGGCGACGAGCTGCCGGGCGACGTCGACATCCTCGTGGGCGGCGGCGGCCAGGACTCCGGTCAGGACCGCATCAAGGAGGACCTGGTCAAGGTCGGCCCCACCCTCAAGGCGTGGGCGGCCGACGGCGTCCCGATGCTGGCGATCTGCGGCCTCTACCAGCTCTTCGGGCACGGCTTCACCACCGCCAAGGGCCAGGAGATCCCCGGTATCGGCCTCATGGACGCCCATACGGTGGCCGGCGATACCCGCCTCATCGGCAACATCACCCTGGACACCGAGGAGTTCGGCGCGGTCGTCGGCTATGAGAACCACTCCGGCCTGACCACCCTGGGGCCGGGCGCGCGCCCCTTCGGCACTGTGAAGATGGGCGACGGCAACAACGGCAAGGACTCCACCGAGGGTGGGCGCGTCCACCACGTCATCGGCACCTACCTGCACGGCTCCCTGCTGCCCAAGAACCCGACCGTGGCCGACTGGCTGCTGGCCCGCGCCGCCGAGCACGCCGGCGCCACTTGGGAGCCCGAGCCGCTCGACGACTCCTGGGCCGAGCGTGCCCGAGCCGTGGCCATGAACCGGCCCCGCTGAACGCTCAGCACCGAGGTGTGACGACGGGCCTGTGTCCGGGGAGTAGAAGCTCTCCTGACACAGGCCCGTCGTCACACCTCCCTTATTTTCACAAGAGATATCGAACCAAATAAGAGAGACTCATGGAGAGATTCACGTCACTCTTATTGGATATCAAGTATTTTCCAAGGTTCATCCCATGGAAGTGGGAGGAAATCCTCCCGCATCTTGCCCCCTCAGTGCGCGCAAGCCCCACGCCAGACATATTCACCACCCGGTCACCCCCTGTTGGACACTCATTTATTCAGGCCGTGACCCCGGCGTGACATCGGCGCATCAGGCATTGCAGAATATGCGCCATGACAGCACAGAATTCTACTGGTTTCGATTGGCCCGCCCGTTCCGCTGACAAGATCTGGCTCGGCGTCTGCGGAGGCCTGGCCAACAAATGGAACGTCAATGCCTGGCTGGTCCGCGCCGCCTTCTTCTTCTTTGTGGTGCCGCTCGGCTACGTGTACTACCTGGGCGCCCAGAACATGCCCGACCCTTCCGCCCACTGACCCGCCCTCACCTCACCGGAAACCTCGACCCCACTCAATGATTCCCGAGGCCGCAGAGCGCAGGGAAACAGCTCTCGACTTCAGGTAGAAATATCCCCAACCAACCATCCCGACATCTTATCGACCAACCACTTCCTGCTTCCGCAAGAATATCTATCTTCGGAGGCAGGAAGTGGTCTCAGCATATTTTTTATGGGATGACCCCGCCGCCGAGCCCCACTCAGCTCAGGGCAACCTTAGTTTCCACTCCCAGGTTTCACTAAGGAATCGGATCCCCTTCCCACCACCTCTCCGCGCAGATGCGTCTCAACACAGCAGAAGGCCTCCTGACCTGCTGCGAGGTTGAGAAGCATTGCCTTAGACTCATATCGACGAAGCCCTCTTCATGTCGATCTGAGGACACCATGGATTTTGCTGTTCCACGACACCGTGCCACCGAAGGCACCTCATACCTTCCCGAACCGGGTGCAGCCACCTTCGCACTATCGGACCTGAGCCCCGGCACCAGCGGACGTATCACCGGCCTGGCCGACGACGGCGTCGGCGGCGTCCTGGTCAAGCGCCTGCGCAACCTGGGCTTCGTCCCCGGCCGGATCGCCACGCCGCTGCGCCGTGCCCCGATGGGGGACCCGGTGGTCTACCGCGTCTCCGACTATGAGCTGTGCCTGCGCCGCCAGGAGGCCAGGCTCATCCATGTCACCACTGTGGAGGCCGAGAACCGCATCATCCTCCAACCCCGGCCTGCCGGACGGCACGCGGCCGACGACCCCGAAGCACCGAACACGGGAGAGACTCTGTGAGCACCCACGACACCACGCGGCACGCCACCGGGCAGTCGCAGCACTGCGAGCAGCCCTATGACGGCGCCGACTGCCACTGCGGCTCAGGAAGCTCCAAGACCCTGGTGGCCGGCGCTCCCCGCATTGCCCTGGCCGGCGCCCCCAACGCCGGCAAGACCTCCATCTACAACGCCCTGACCGGCCTGCACGCCAAGACCGGCAACTACCCCGGCGTCACCGTCCAGCGATCGATGGGAACCTGCAAGGTCGGCGGCAAGACCCTGACCATCGAGGACCTGCCGGGCGCCTACTCCCTGGACCCGATCAGCCCCGACGAGCAGATCGTCCACGACGTCCTCACCGGGACCTCGACCACGGTCAGCGCCCCGGACGCCCTGGTCATCGTCGTCGACGCCACGACCCTGCAGCGCGGCATGAACTTCATCGCTGAGGCCCTCGCCCTGGGGCTGCCCACCTGCCTGGTGGTCACCATGACCGACGAGCTCAGCCGCCGCACGGGCCGGCTCAACGTTGCGGCCCTCGGGCAGGCCCTGGGGATCCCGGCCGTGCGAGTCATCGGGCACCGCGGCGTCGGCATGCCCGACCTGCGCGCCCAGCTCGCCCAGGTCGAGAACTGGCAGCGCACCCCGCTGCCGCCGCCCACCGACCCCGACGAGATCACCTCCTGGGCCGACTCGGTGCTGGCCGCGGCGGACTACCAGGCGCCCCAGAACGACCAGATCACCTCCGCGGTCGACAAGGTCCTGCTGCGCCCCGTCCCCGGCACCATCGTGTTCTTCACGATCATGTTCCTCTTCTTCCAGGCGATCTTCACCTGGGCGGCTCCCTTCCAGGACGCCGTCGAAGGAGGCTTCGGGTACCTGGGGCAGCTGGTGCACGGCTGGCTCGACGAGTCCCATCCGCTCATCGCCGGACTCCTGGGCGACGGCCTCATCGGGGGCGTGGGATCGGTGCTCACCTTCATCCCCCAGATCATCATCATGTTCCTCATCATCGCCGTCCTGGAGGGCGTGGGGTACATGTCGCGCGCCGCCTTCCTCATGGACAAGGTCATGAGTATCGCCGGGCTGGAGGGGCGGGCCTTCGTGGCGCTACTGTCCTCACTGGCCTGCGCTATCCCCGGGATCATGGCGACTCGCACACTGCCCTCCACGAAGGACCGGGTGGCCACAATGCTGGCCGCCCCCCTCATGACCTGCTCGGCCCGTCTGCCCGTCTACGTCATCATGATCTCCTTGACGGTCGACGGCGACGCCAAGGTCGGCCCCTTCGGGACACGCGGCGTGGTCATGTTCGCCCTCTACCTGTTGGGCGCGGTCTCCGCGATGGCGGCCGCCTGGGTGGTCAAGCAGCTCACCGACCGCGGCGGGGTGCTGCTGCCCTTCTACATGGAGATGCCGCCCTACCGCATGCCCCGCCTGCGCACCGTCCTCATCATGGTGTGGGACGCCTGCAAGGGCTTCTTGAAGAAGGCCGGCACGATCATCACCATGACCACCGTCATCCTGTGGGTGCTGCTCAACGTCCCCATGCGCTCGGACGCCCAGTTCGAGGCCTTCTGCGCCTCCGACAAGCAGTGCGCCGCCATCGCGGCGGCCGTGGAGAAGCCAGAGTCGTCCACCGTCAAGGGCGATGACGGGCAGGTCATCACCGACGCCGAGGAGCTCGGCAAGCTGCTGGATGCCCAGAAGACCTCCTACACGATGGACAACTCCTGGGCGGCCAAGGGGGGCAAGGCGGTCCAGCCGGTCTTCGAGCCCCTGGGCTTCGACTGGCGCATCAACGTCGCCACCCTGTCCTCACTGGCGGCCCGTGAGACCTTCGTGGCCACCCTCGGCCAGATCGCCGCCGCCGAGGACCCCGAGGACCCCGGCGCCCACCTGGCCACGATGACCTACCAGAAGGACACCCTGACCAACAAGGCCGGCGACCAGCTGTTCAACCCGGCCACCGTCATCGCGATCCTCGTGTTCTTCGTCTACGCCCTGCAGTGCATGGCCACGGCCGGTGCGATGCGCCGCGAGACCGGCACCTGGAAGTGGCCGATCATCGCCTTCACCTACATGTTCGTCATGGCCTGGGTCATGGCGGCCCTCAGCCGCGCACTCGTGGCAGCGTTCATGTAGCTGGAGCACAACGAAGCAGTGACCAGGACGGTGCCCCCGCGACGGCGGGGGCACCCCGGACATCAGGAGGAGTGAGGCAGCCGTGCCCGTCGTTCCCACGCACCCGACAACCACGCCGGACCCGGACGTGCTGCGGTGGGTCATTCCCGACGGCCTGCTGGCCTTCTCCGGGGAGGTCGCCCACGCCCCGGCGCTTCTCCAGCAGCTCCTGGATGACGGAACCCTGCGCTCAGTGAGGGTCGACGGCGGCGGGGTGCTCACCCTTCTGGGCACCGGCCACGACTGGCGCACGGAGGGGGCCCGCGTGCGATCCGCGCTGGTAGACGCCCTGGGCGCCCCGAAGTCGTGGAAGGGCGCCGCCACCGCCCACGCCTCCGGTCCCGACGACGCGCTGGAGGCCGCCGCCCGGCAGATCGCCGACGGTTCCCTGGGGACCTTCGTCAACAGCCACGGGGGCGCGCTCGTGGTGCACTCGGTGCACGACGGCGTCGTCGAGATCGCCATGGAGGGCGCCTGCGACCACTGCCCGGCCGCGGAGATCACGATGCACGCGCGCTTCGAGCACCTGCTGCGGCGCCGCTGCCCCTGGCTGGTCGAGGTCCGCCGGATCGACGAGTAGACCCACCCCCGAGCAGCCCGCCACCGAGCCGGGCGCTTCTCGCACAGTCCCGCCAGTTTTCCGCCCGGCTGTGCGAGAAGTGCCCGGCTCGACGCGTTGCGAGACGTGGGCCCACCCCTGATCTGTGTCGGTGCCGTCCCAAAGTCGTGACGATAGTTAAGCCTCACCTTAGAATGTCATGGTCGATGTGTACTCCCGCATCATGACCAATCACAGACTTAGGATCCGAGGAGCTCCGAGAGCAACATGGCGACTGCAGTCTCACATCACAGCACAACGACGCCGGCCGGCACCGGAGCCGCCCCGCCGTCGACGCACACATCCTTGTCCGATCTGCGTCTGGGGACCAATGCCCGGGTCATCGGGCTACAGGAGGACACGGCCGACGATCCCATCGCCAAGCGGCTGAGCAACCTGGGCTTCGTGCCCGGCCGGATCGTGACGTCGCTGCGCCGCGCTCCGCTGGGCGACCCGGTGGTCTACCGCGTCGCCGACTACGAGCTGTGCCTGCGCCGCCATGAGGCCCACATGGTTCACGTCGAGGTCCTCACCGAGGCCGACGTCGTCGAGCCCCTCACCGGGCAACGGGCCGGCACCACCGAGCGTGAGGAGCAGCACCCATGAGTGACCACTGCGCAGCCTCCGAGGTCCCCGGCGCTCCCGACTGTCACTGCGGGTCCTCCAGCTCCAAGACCCTGGTGGCCGGCGCCCTGAGGGTCGCTCTGGCCGGGGCCCCCAACGCAGGCAAGACCTCCATCTACAACGCCCTGACCGGTCTGCACGCCAAGACCGGCAACTACCCCGGCGTCACCGTGGCACGGTCGCTGGGGACCTGCCGGATCGGCGAGACCAGCCTGACCATCGAGGACCTGCCGGGCGCCTACTCCCTGAACCCGATCAGCCCCGACGAGCAGGTGGTGCGTGACGTCCTCACCGACGCCTCACAGAGCATCACCGTGCCCGACGCCCTCGTGGTCGTCGTCGACGCCACGACGCTCCGGCGAGGGCTGAACTTCGTCGCCGAGGCCCTCGCCCTGGAGCTTCCCACCTGCCTGGTGGTCACCATGACCGACGAGCTCACGCGGCGCGCCGGGCGCCTGGACGTGGCGGCCCTCGGGCAGGCCCTGGGGATCCCGGCCGTGCGGGTGGTCGGCAACCGCGGCATCGGAATCCCCGAGCTGCGCGAGCACCTCACCGACATCCCCTCCTGGCAGCGCCCGCCGCTGCCCGCACCGACGGAGCCCACCGAGGTGGCCTCCTGGGCCGACTCCATCCTGGAGGCCGCCGACTACCAGGCGCCTCAGCAGGACCGCATCACGACCGCCGTCGATAAGGTCCTGCTCAACCCCGTCCTGGGGTCCCTGGTGTTCTTCGCCATCATGTACGTCTTCTTCCAGGCGATCTTCACCTGGGCGGCCCCCTTCCAGGACGCCGTCGAAGGAGGCTTCGGGGCCCTGGGGCAGCTGGTGCACGGCTGGCTCGACGAGTCCCACCCGCTGCTGGCCGGGCTCCTGGGGGACGGTCTTATCGGGGGTGTGGGCTCGGTGCTCACCTTCGTCCCCCAGATCATCATCATGTTCCTCATCATCGCCTTCCTCGAAGGCGTGGGGTACATGTCGCGTGCCGCCTTCCTCATGGACCGGATCATGAGCCGGGCCGGACTGGAGGGGCGGGCCTTCGTGGCCCTGCTGTCGTCCTTCGCCTGTGCGATCCCCGGGATCATGGCGACTCGCACGCTGCCCAGCGCCAAGGACCGGGTGGCCACGATGCTGGCCGCCCCGCTCATGACCTGCTCGGCGCGGTTGCCCGTCTACGTCCTGCTCACCTCCATCATGGTGCCCTCCGACGCGAAGATCGGGCCGCTGAGCGCGCGCGGCACCGTCATGTTCGCCCTCTACCTGCTGGGGGCGGTCTCAGCGATGACGGCCGCCTGGGTGGTCAAGCGCCTCACTGACCGCGGCGGGGTGCTGCTGCCCTTCTACATGGAGATGCCGCCCTACCGGCTGCCGCGGCCGCGCACCGTCCTCATCATGGTGTGGGACGCCTGCAAGGGCTTCGTGAAGAAGGCCGGGACCGTCATCGCCCTGACCACGCTCATCCTGTGGGTGCTGCTCAACGTGCCGATGCGCTCCGACGAGCAGTTCAACGCCCACTGCTCCGCCAGCGCCGAGTGCGCGGCCGTGTCCGCGGCGGTGGAGGACCCGGCGTCGTCGACCATCAAGGACGATGACGGACAGGTCATCACCGACCCCGAGGAGCTCGGCAAGCTGCTGGATGCGCAGAAGACCTCCTACACGATGGACAACTCATGGGCGGCCGCCATCGGCAAGACGGTGCAGCCGGTCTTCGAGCCCCTGGGCTTCGAGTGGCGCGTCAACGTGGCGATCCTGTCCTCGCTGGCGGCGCGCGAGACCTTCGTGGCCACCCTCGGCCAGATCGCCGCCGCCGAGGACCCCGAGGAACCCAGCGCGCACCTGGCCACCATGACGTACCAGAAGGACACGCTCACCAACAAGGCCGGCGACCAGCTGTTCAACCCGGCCACGATCGCGGCGATCCTGGTGTTCTTCGTTTACGCCCTGCAGTGCATGGCCACGGCTGCGGCAATGCGCCGGGAGACCGGCACCTGGAAGTGGCCGGCCATTGCCTACACCTACATGTTCGTCACGGCGTGGGTCATGGCGGCCCTCACGAGGGTCATCGTCGCCATGCTCTTATAGGCGGGGTGCGGGGCGTGCCTGCACGGGGTGCGCCCGCCGCCCTCCACGCACCCCTCGCCCCTGCACACCCCCTACCCACACACCACCTCTCTCTCCCCACACTTCGACCGAATCTTCATAAACGACGCGGCTCCGGGTCTGTTTTGAAGATTCGGTCGAAGTGTTAGGCGAGTGCCGGCACTTGGCAGCCGCCAGCCCTCGCGGTCGCCTCCCACTCCACCCGCTCAGCGGGTGATCGTCTAGGCTCGCGGCATGGCGACTCCGGAGTTCATCGTCTCCCTGCGACAGAAGATCGGGCACGACATGCTGTGGCTACCGGGGGTGAGCATCGTCGTCGTCGACGAGGCCGGCCGGCTCCTGCTTGGGCGGCGCGCCGACAACGGGCGCTGGGCGGTGGTCTCCGGCATCCCCGAGCCCGGCGAGCAGCCCGCGGTGGCGATCCGGCGCGAGTGCCTGGAGGAGACCGGCGTGGACGTGGAGGTGCTGGCGCTCACGGGCGTAACCGCGGGCGAACCCTTCGCCTTCCCCAACGGGGACAACTGCGTGTTCATGGACATCAACTTCGTGGGGCGGGCGAGGCCCGGCAGCGCGGATCGCGCCCACGTGGCCGACGACGAGTCCACACAGGTGGGCTGGTTCGCGCCGGATGCACTGCCCGAGCCGCTGCTGAGCTCGACCCCCGGACGCATTGAGGCGGCCCTGGCCTGGCTGGCCGACCCGACGTCGGGCGCACGTTTCCACCCGGCGCCCTGAGACCGGCTGCCTTCGCTCGGCCGGGTACGCCGACGGGGATATCCGGGACATCCGGGGACGCCGACGAGGACATTCCGCGCGGCGGGGTGCCGTCTCTTCCGGCCGGGGACAGTGTGCGCGTACGGGAACAGGATTGCTGTCCCCGACGGCGTCGAATGCCCCCGGCCGTGACGGTATGCCCCCGGCCGTACGAGGGGTACGGCAGTTGCGGTCAGGCCTCGGGAGCCTCGATGCCGATGCGCCGGAGGCCCTCGGCCTGCGCGCTGTTCGGATCCAAGGGCCTGGCGGCGGTGAGGATGACGCGCACACCCTCGGGGGTGACGACCTCGACCTCTCGGGAGTTCCACGGGGTGATGCGCGGTCCGGTGACGCTGCCCGGCCGGCGCTGCTCGCAGGCCGCGGCGATCTCGTCGATCTGGGACAGGACGCAGGAGAAGCTGACGCTCATCGAGGGGCCGTCGGCAGGGGCGGGCGCCTGCGGCGTCGGCACCAGGAGGACGTCCTGGAAGGCCCAGCGGCGCAGGTGCACCAGCTGGCCGGGAATGCTGAACAGAGTGAAGAAGCCCAGCGCCTCGGTCCAGAAGTCGACCGAGGCGTCCAGGTCCGACGTCGGGACGGTGACGAACATCGGCATACCGTAGATGCCGTGGAAGGGCTCGGGCGGTTGGGCGTCCTCGCTGGGCGCGGGCACAGGGCTCATCTCGAATGCGTTGAAGGTACTCATGTGGGGCAGCCTCATCCCTCACGCTACGTGAGGGTCAAGGTGATCCGCGTTGCTGTTGGCCCCGCGGCCGTGGACATTCTGCGAGGCGGGGTGCCGTCTCTTCCGGCCGGGGACAACCTGCGCGTACGGGACGGGATTCCTGTCCCCGTACGCGTCGATGGCACCCGTCGGCAGCAAAGTGTCCCCGACGGCGTCGAATGTCCCCGTCAGTGCGAGGGGCTGTCTGCACCTCGACTGGCTAGGACGCCGGCACGGCCACCCCCGCCAGCGCGCGCCCCCTCACTCCGCGGGCGGCTCGACGACGAGCGGCTCCTCTCCTGGCGCACGCACCTCGGCACGGGGTGCCGGCTCCAGGGCCAGACTCACGTGCAGCCGCTGGCCCTCCTGGCCGACGGCGTCGTAGGACAGTCGCGGGTTGTCCAGCTCGGTGACCTCGGTGCAGGCGCGCACGAGCCAGGGGTGGCGGCGCCGCAGCCCGATGAGGTCCTGATGGAGCCGCAGCATCCAAGCCCCCTGCGGCGCGAGCCCGGATGGCGTGGCCGGCAGGGCGGGGCGGACCTCGTCGTCGCCGCCGAGGGTCTCGGTCTTCACCCCACGGAAGGCCTGCTCGTCCCCGTAGTAGACGCTGGGCACGCCACCCACGGTCATGAGCAGGACTACGGCGAGCGCCGCCCCGCCGGCCCCGACCTTGCTGGCGATGCGGGTGACATCGTGGTTGCCGACGAAGGTGGCCGGGACGAACCGGTCCAGCAGCTCGTTGTGGCGCTTGAGGCACCAGTCGAGCTCGTAGAAGTTGACGTCGGCCAGCGAGCTCCAGGTGGCCTTCCACAGCTCGTACTGGGTGACGGTGTCCACGGTGGAGGCCTCCACGAAGCCGGCGTAGTCGCCGTGGATGACCTCGCCCATGAACCAGGCGTCGGGGTGGCGCTCGCGCACGGCGGGCAGGACGCTCGCCCAGAAGGCGGGGTCGACGGCGTAGGCGGCGTCCAGGCGCCAGGCGCTCGCACCGCGGTCGAGCCAGTGGGTGAGCACCCGCACGGCCAGGTCGCGCACCTCGGCGGAGTCGTGATTGAGGGCGGCCAGGGACTCGTGCCCCTCGAAGGTGGCGTAGCCGGGGCCGGCCTGCCCGGCATCGTTCCCGACGGCGCTGCCCCCACTGGTGGCGTCATCGAAGCGGAAGAGGCTGCGCTCCTCTCCCCCGGCGCGGGCGGCCCGGAAGAGGGGGTGCTCAGTGCCGACGTGCCCGAGGACGCCGTCGAGCATGAGGGCCAGGCCCCGGGTGCGGCAGGCCTCGGCGAGACGATCGAAGGCGGCGTCGTCACCCAGGCGGGGGTCGATGTGCAGGTGGTCGGTGGTGTCGTAGCCGTGAGTGGAGGAGGCGAAGATCGGCCCGAGCGACAGGCCGTTGGCGCCGAGCTCGACGGCGTAGTCGAGCCAGGGCTCCAGGCGGTCCAAGCGCGCGGGGGCGCCGGGCTCAGTCAACGGCGTTCCCGGTTCGGGGCGGATGGGGGCGCCGGTGGCGCCGAGGGGGTAGACCTGCCACCAGATGGCGTGGTCGATCCAGGCGGGGGTTGCGGGACGGCTTATTCCAGGCGACTCACTAATCATGTGCCCCAGGGTGCGCCGCGCCCGTTAGCATGTCAAGGTGCCATCCCGTACCGACAGGCGCCCCCGCCTGCGCATGGATCCTGCCGAGCGCCGCGAACTGATCCTGTCCGCGGCGAGGCGGGCCTTTGCGAGCCGCCCGTACGAGGAGGTCTCGCTGGTCGAGGTCGCCGCGGAGGCTCATGCCTCCGAGGCGCTGGTGCACAAGTACTTCGCCGGGAAAGCCGGCCTTTACGCTGAGGTGCTCCGGCGTGCCGCTGACGAGTTGGCCGAGCGCACCCGGAGGGCCGACGACGCCCTGCCCCCGAACTCCTCGGCACGCGACCGAGTGCGCACCTCGATCCTGACCTACCTGGACTTCATCGCGGAGCGCTCCCCCGGCTGGATGGCCTATCAGATCCTGGCCGGTCGCGAGCCGGGTGAGGCGACCCAGGTGCGCCAGGCGGCGCGCGAGGCGGCAGTGGTGGCCCTGGCCAAGGTGGTCGGCGGCAACCGGGGTCACCGCGACGACTTCGCCCTGTGGGGTTACCTGGGATTCCTCGACGACGCCTGCCTGCGCTGGGTGCACGCCGGCTGCCCCGACGACCAGCGCCACAGCCTGGTTGACGCGGCGCTGGGCTGCCTGGAGGGGGCGCTGGGCGACTGGCGGACATGAGAGCTGGGACCGCCCCAGCGAATGACACCCCGGAGTCGGCAGTCCGGCCCGCAGACACGAACGTGGGGCCCACCTCTCAAGGAGGTGGGCCCCACGTGATGGAGTCAGCGCGCCAGCGCGAGCCTCAGGCTCAGCGGACGGGCTTGCGGACCTCGGCGGAGAGGAACCAGGCCTGCTGCTCGAGCTTGCCGATGAGGTCCTCGACGATGCCGGAGGAGGTGGGGTCCTCGGAGTCGACGTCCTCGTCCACGCCGCGCAGGGTGGCGACGACGGCCTCGATGGCGGAGACGATGTAGGCGACGCCCTCGCTGGTGAGGATCTCGCCCTCGGGGGCGGCCGGCACGGTGGTGGCGGGGGAGACGGTGGCCGGGCGGCCGTCGGGGACGGCGTTGATGGCGCGCATGCGCTCGGCGACCTCGTCGGAGCCCTCGCGGGCGATGTCGACGACCTCGTCGAGGTTGAGGTGGACGTCGCGGAAGTTCGGGCCGACGATGTTCCAGTGGATCTGCTTGCCGACCAGCTCGAGGGCGATGAGGTCGGTCAGGACGCGCTGGAGGTTGTCGCTCAGGGCGGCGGAAGCGGTGAAGGAGAGGTTGATGGACGGTGTTGTCATGGTGTCTGCGTTCATGGCCATCACTTTACTACATCGCCAACCCCTGTGGGTGTTACTTATGATTCACAGGCAAGCCATGCCTCACCCGAAACCAAGGCTTACCTGCCCAGACGAGCTTCTCTGGCGATCCACTCAGCCGACCTTGCAGGTGTTCGGCTCGCCGGTCTCCTCCTCCTCGGAGGCGAGCCAGTGCCCGTTACTACCGGACACCATGGTGTTCTTCGCCGGGATGCGCACCTTGTTGGATGGTTCGGTGACGTCCTTGCCCTGTGCGTCGACGTAGGTCACCTGCGTCATGTCCACGCAGTAGGAGACGGTGGCGCTCTGGCCGTCGGCGCTCATGGCGACCTCGGAGATCGCGACCTTGACCGGGGTCTTGGCCTTCTGCCCCGTGTTCTGCAAGGTAGCGGCGTCGTTGATGAGCTGCTGCTGGAGGTTGCCGGTGGTGACGGTGGGGACCTTGCTGGTGTCCTGCCCGCCGCCGACCCACAGCTTCCAGGACATCTGGTCGTAGGCCACGAAGTCCTGGAGGATCGCGACCCGCTTGACGTCGAGGCCGGCGGGGATCGCGGTGACGGTGTACCCGAGCTGGGCGTCGGACAGGGAGGCCGCGGTGACGGTGCCGGCAGTGCCCGACGCCGTAGCGGAAGCCGAGGGGGCCGACGTCGGCTTCCCCGTAGAGCCGACCCTGCTGGCGGGCGCCTTGGCGTCGGGTTTGGAGTCCTTGGAGGAGCAGCCGGTCAGGGCCAGCGAGCCGGCGAGCAGCAGGCAGCCCAGTGCGGCGGCTCGACGGCGAGCCCCGGCTCGACTCACGGGGCGGTTCTCGGCATGTGCCACGGGGGCTCCTGACTGTCGGCCGGAATCAACCCGGCGGAAACCAACCCGTCGACAGTACCGCGAAGATCACGAACATGTCTCGACCTTCGTCGACCCCGTTGCTACGACGGGGACTGTTTGCGCGTTGGGGGACAGGAATGCTGTCCCCCAACGCGCAGGACGTCCCCGACGGCGTCGAATGTCCCCGGCCCGTTCAGGCCCAGGGCTGGCGCTGAGCCCACTCCTGTGGGCTGACGCGGCGCCCGGTGTAGAAGGGCGTGTCCACGCGCACGTGCATGCGCGCCTCCGTGTAGCGCTGGTGGTGCAGGACCCCCTCGAGCCGGTCGAGGCTGTCGGCCTCGAAGCCGAGGATCCACTCGTAGTCGCTCAGGCCGAAGGTGGACAGGGTCGAGCCCTTGACATCGGGGTACTTGGAGAAGCCGTGGCGCCCGTGCTGGGCCATCATGCGCGAGCGCTCCTCGGGCTCGAGCAGGTACCACTCGTAGGAGCGCACGAAGGGGTAGACCATGACCCAGTCGCGCGGCGCCACCCCGGCCAGGCAGGCCGGCACGTGGCGGGGGTTGAACTCGGCGGGCGTGTGCAACCCCATGCAGGACCACACCGGCTCCAGGTAGCGGCCCAGCGCACTGCCGCGCAGGCGGTGGTAGGCGTCCTGCAGGATCTCGGGGTCGTCGTCGAGCCACCACACGAGCAGGTCGGCGTCGGCGCGCAGGCCCCCGACGTCGTACCAGCCGCGCGTCGTCACGCCGCCGGCCTCGACGAAGTTGGCGCTCTCCCCCAGGAGCTGCTCGCGCTCGGGCTGGGAGGCGGGCAGCGGGCGGGTCAGGCGGAAGACCGAGTAGAGCGTGTAGTGGTACTGGTTGTTGATGGCCTCCAGGTCGACGTCGGTGGCGTCGCGCGGATCGCGGTGGGGGCGGCGCTCCTCGTCCTCGAAGCGGTGCAGGCCCCCCTCACCGGGGTGACCGCCGGGATGTCCGTGCTGGCCGTGGGTGTCGGTGCTCATTCTCTTCTCCTGGTTCTTATCGGAGCTACTGGGATGGGGACTATCGGGGGTCGGCGCCGTCGGTCCCGCGGTGAGTAGGCCGGCCGGGGTGGCTGGCCCCGTTCCGGCAGCAGGAGTCCGGGCAGACCGTGTGGAAGGGGCCGACGCCGGTGGTCGAGTCGGGCCGGACGTCCTCGCCGCGGGCGGCGGCGGCCCGCTCGAAGAGGATGTCGACGAGGGAGTCGACGAAGGCCGGGTGGGTGCCGACGGTGGCGGCGCGCGCATACGGCATCCCCAGGTCGCGGGCGGTCTGAGCGGCCTCGGTGTCGAGGTCGAAGACGACCTCCATGTGGTCGGAGATGAAGCCGAAGGGGGCCACGACGACGCCCCCGGGTCGCTCCACGGGCTGGCCGTCGGTCAGGTGCCCGGAGGCCAGGGCCTCAAGGTGGTCGTTGACGTCCGGTTCGAGCCAGCGGGCCTGCGGCGGGCCGGAGCGCGAGCAGTAGACGAGGTCGGCCTCGACCGTCTCCAGGCCGAGGCGGCGGGCGACCTCGGGCACGAGCACGGCGGCGAGCGCCTCGTGCTGGGCGACGTAGGACACCTCCGTGGACAGGTCGGCGGCCACACCCGGCTCTCGCCGCCCGGTCTCAGTCGGACCGTGCGCGTCAGAAGCGCCGGAGGCCCCGGGTGCGCTCTCGGGCCCCGCCCCCGGGGCGGAGCCGGCCTCCATACCCAGGGGGATGGAGTGGGTGACGAGCACGAGGCGCGCGTCCGCGGCCGCCACTCCCTGCTCGGCCAGCGCCCCGTAGGCCTCGACGATGGAGTCAATGTTGGCCTGCAGCAGGCCGGGGGTGTTGTAGTAGGGACGCGTCTTGTCCACGGTGAGCTCCACCGGACCGCCCCCGTCCCCGCCGACCCGGGCGGCGGCGTCGGCCTCGAATCCCTCACCGGTGGAGCCGTCCGCGCCGTCGGCGAGCAGGGAGACGGCACCGGCCAGGTCCTCACGGTACTGGCGGCACCCGGAGTAGGAGCCGAAGGCCGCGGTGGGCAGGGCCAGGACGCGGCGGGCCCCGGCGTCGGCCAGCTCGCGCAGGGCCTGACTGACGAAGGGGTGCCAGTTGCGGTTGCCGACGACGATCGGCAGCGTCGAGCCGCGCTCGGCCAGGCGGGCCTGGAGGGCGTCGCGCAGCTCGGCGTTGCGCGCGTTGATCGGGGAGGCGCCGCCGACGCTCTGGTAGTGGCCGGAAACCTCCACGAGGCGAGAGTCGGGCACGCCGCGACCGGCGGTGGCGTTGCGCATGAAAGGCAGGACGTCCTCGGGGCGGCGGGGCCCGCCGTAGGACTGCAGGAGGATGGCGTCGTAGGGAGCCAGCGGGTCGAGGGCCGGGACAGTGGCTGGGGCTCCGGCGAGGTCGGCGCCCGGGAGGGTGTCCGGACGGGCAGCCGGGCGTGCGTCCAGGCGCGCGGGAACCTCCTGGGTGGGCCCGGGCACGGGCGCGGCGGTGTCAGTCATGGTTCTCTCCTGTGCTTTCCAGGCCCCAGACGAGCTCGAGGGCCTGACGGTAGGCCTCCTCGCGGCCCTCCTGGCCGGCGCGGCGGGCCATGACGGTGGGCTGGTGGAGGAGGCGGGCGGCCAGGTGGTGCAGGGCCCGCTCGGCCTGCGCCAGGGGCACCATGGGCTCGCCGTCGATCTCGCTGGCGGCCTCGAAGCCGGGCTCGGCAGCGAGGTGATGGTGGGGGCAGGCCCCTGCGGCGGCGTCGGCACTGTTGACTCCGCTGACGCCGGTTCCGGCGCGCCCGTCGACGGCCGGGACGGCCAGGGCGAGCCGGCGGGCTGGCTGGGGGCGCAGGCGGGCGGTCTCCTCGGCGACGACGCGGCCCACCTGGGCGCGCAGGGCGGTGATGAGGGGGTCCATGGCCCGACCGGCCAGGGTGCGCTCGAAGTCGGCGGCCTCGGACTCGACGATGGCGCGGGCGGCGGTCACCTGCTGGGCCTCGGCGTCGGGCACGGCGTCGCGCACGCGGGCCAGGTCGAGGTGGACGACGCCGGGCAGGGCACCGACGGCCTCATCGACATCGCGGGTCAGGGCCAGGTCGAGGATGACGAGCGGGCGGCCGGCTCCCCCGGCCGAGCCGGCGCGTTCTGCGGCGACGGGGGCTACGACGTCGGCGGTGAGGATCGGCCCGCCAGTGCCGCGGCAGGTGACCACGAGGTCGGCGCGGCTCATGGCCTGGCTCAGGGCGCCGGTGGGGACGGCATGCAGGCCGTGGCCGGCGGCGAATGCCTCGGCGCGGTTGGAGGCGGAGTAGACGGCGATGTCGGTCAGGCCTCGGGCTCGCAGGTCGGCGACGGTGGCGCCAGCGTAGGAGCCGGTGCCGACGATGAGGGCGCGGCAGTCCTCCAGCGGCGGCAGGTGGCCGGATGCCTGATCCACGCCGACGGCGACGACGCTGCGCCCCTGACCGGACAGCTCGGTCTCGTGGGCCACCCGGCGGGCGGTGGCCGAGGCGCGCTCGACGACCCGCACGAGCTCGGGGCTGAGCGTGCCCTCGGCGGCGGCGGTCTCGGCGGCGCGGCGGACCTGGCCGACGATCTGGGCCTCGCCGACCACCATCGAGCTCAGGCCCGCAGCGATGGCGAGCATCTCCCGGCGGGCGGCCGCCCCAACCAGGTGGGTCAGCAGGAGTCCGCTCGGGGGGAGCCCGGCGCGCTCGGCCAGGAAGGCGGTGATGGTCTCCCCCAGGTCCGACGCCGCGGCCGACTGACTCGCGTCCGCCGGAGAGAGGTCCGGGTGCAGGGCCGCCGGGCAGCCGGTGTCCGCCCAGGAGTCGGCATCGATGAGCAGGGTCAGGCGGTTGCAGGTGGACAGCACCAGGACCCCGCGTAGCGCGGGGACCGCTTCCAGGAGGTCCGGCCCCAGCCCCGGGGCGACCGCACCGAGCCGGGCAACGACGTCGAGGCCCGGCAGTCGATGGTCTGCGGAGAGAAGATGAGTAGTCACAACGTGGGCTATTGAAACATCACCGTGGGGAGCGGGCACAATAGCGGCGTGGCGACACACACCCGACATCATGACAATGCGTCATCACCATATTTCTGACACCTTGTCAGGACCCGACGGACGTCTGGAACGCCGCACCATTACGCGCAATAAACCCCCTCTGACCACTGCTGACAGGAGGCAGTCGGATATGTCTCGCATTCAGTTCCCTTATCGCAGGGAAAGCACGCGGCGTCAGCATTCTTCGCCCGATAACGGCGATTTCGTCACCGGCAGTTCACACAATGATTCAATGACTTCCGAGCTGGCGGCGCACGCTGCCGAGGCGGCGGGGCCTGCCGGGACCACGACGGGACCGGCTCCGTCGCCGGCGCTCCTGGAGGCGCTGGCGGGGCGGAGGCCCGCGCGCACACCGGTGTGGTTCATGCGCCAGGCGGGACGGTCGCTGCCGGAGTACCGGGCGCTGCGGGCGCGCGCCGGCGTGCCGATGCTGGATGCCTGCCTGGATCCTGCGCTGGCGGCGGAGGTGACGCTGCAGCCGGTGCGGCGCCACGGCGTCGACGCCGCCGTCTTCTTCTCCGACATCATGGTGCCGCTGCGCCTGGCGGGCGTCGGGGTGCGGATCGAGGAGGGCGTCGGGCCGGTCCTCGACGCCCCGGTGCGCAGCGGCCGCGAGGTGAGCGAGCTGGTGGCCCGCCGCTTCGGTGACGGCCCCGACGTCGAGGGGGTCGGGGCGATCGAGGAGGCGGTGCGGCGCGTCGTCGTCGAGCTGGGCAGCCCGCAGGCGGCGGGCGTGCGCGAGGGGCTGAGCGAGCGGGCGCGGACCGGGCTGGGGCACAGTGCCGGGTCGGCGGGGTGGACGCCAGTGCTCGCCTTCGGCGGGGCACCCTTCACGCTGGCGGCCTACCTCGTGGAGGGCCGGCCCAGTCGCGACCACCTGGCGGCGCGCAGACTCATGCGCGCCGACCCCGACTCCTGGGACCGGCTCATGACGTGGTGCGCGCGCCTGACCGGCGAGTTCATCGCCACCCAGGTGCGTGCCGGGGCGGCCGCGGCCCAGCTCTTCGACTCCTGGGCGGGCTCGCTGTCCCCGCGCGCCTACCGCGAGCGCGTGGCCCCCTACTCGGCGCTCGCGCTGGATGTCGCCCGTCAGGCCGTCTCCCCCACCACCGGTAAGGCGGCGCCGCTCATCCACTTCGGGACCGGGACCGCCCGGCTGCTGGCGCTCATGCGGCAGGCGGGGGCCGACGCCGTCGGCGTGGACGAACGCATCGAGCTGGGTGAGGCCATTGAGACACTGGCCGAGGCCGACCCGCAGGCGGGGGCCTGCCCGGTCCAGGGCAACCTCGACCCGGCGCTGCTGGCGGCGCCGTGGCCGATCCTGGCTGAAGAGCTCGACGCGGTGCTGGCCGCCGGGCGCGCGGCGCCGGGGCACGTGGTCAACCTGGGGCACGGGGTGCCGCCGGCCACCGACGCGAATGTCCTCACCCGGATCGTGGCGCGGGTGCACGGCTCGGCCGCCTGGGAGTCCGTGGCCCTGGCCGGGTGGGAGGCATGAGCGGGGAGACCGTCGAGGAGCGGCGGTGGGACGCGCTCGTCATCGGCGGCGGAATCGCGGGCCTGACGGCCGCCTGGGATCTGGTGCGCGCCGGGCTGCGGCCGCTGCTCATTGAGGCGCGCGGCTACACCGGCGGGCTCGTCGCGGCCGGGAGCATCGGCGGGGCGCGCATGGACTTGGGCGCCGAGGGCTTCGTCGTGCGCGGCCAGGCGGCCACCTCGATGCTCGCCGAGCTGGGGCTGCGCACCGCCGCCCCGCACGGCCGGCCCCGGCTCTTCCTGCCGCCCCTCGCGCCGGGCGCCGGCGCCGGGCCGTCCCAGTGGGGGCTGCACCGGTTTCCTGACCACGCCTACCTGGGGATCCCGGCGGACCCGCTGGCGGCTGACGTCGTCGCCATCATCGGGCAGGAGGCCGCGCGCCGGGCCGCGCAGGACGCCGACCTTCCCGGTGCGGTGGGCACCAGTCCTGAGGATCCGGACGACCTGGCCTCCTTCGTGACCGCGCGGATGGGGGCCGGCGTCCTGGAGCGCCTCGTGCGGCCCATCGTCGCAGGCATCCACTCGGCCGACCCGGCGGACCTGGCGGCCGACGTCGTCATGCCCGGGCTGCGGCGGGCGACGGCGGAGCTGGGGTCGCTCAGTGCCGCGGTGGCAGCGGTGCTGGAGCGGCGTCGGGCCCGGAAGGACGGGGCGGGTGGTCGGAGCGTGGACGCGGCCGTCGAGGGCGGGCTGTTCCGGCTCACCGACGCGCTGCGCGAGGCCATTGAGGCAGGCGGCGGGAACGTGCGCACCCGTACCGGCGCCCAGTGGCTGCGGCCCGGCGGAGGCCAGGACTGCGCGGACGGACAGGCGCCGACCGCCTGGCGGGTGGGGATCGCCCCGACGCGCCGGGGGCCGACGCCGTCGGACGAGCCGGTGCCCGATGGCGCGCAGGAGGTCGTGGCCACCGACCGCGTCGTCGTGGCCTGCTCGGCGGGGGCCGCGCTGCGGCTGCTGCGGGGGATTCCCGGGCTGCCTGCGAGCGCGACGGAGCTGACCGTGCCGGTGGGGGCGCCGATCGCCCGCTTCACGCTGGTGGCGCGGGCGCCGGAGCTCAGTGGCGAGCCGGTGGGCTCGGGGCTGCTCGTGGCGCCCACCGGCGTTGCTGAGCCCGCTGCCGCGGCGTCGTCGGCCGGCGTCGTGGCCTCTATGCCGGTCTCTCATGGGACGGATCCCGGTGGGGGGTCTGCCAGCCCGACGGCCTGCCCGGTGCGGGCCAAGGCGCTGTCGCACCTGAGTGCCAAGTGGCCGTGGGTCGGCGCCGAGCTGCGGGCGCTGCACGGCCCGGACGTCCACGCGCTGCGCCTGTCCTACGGTCGGCCCGGGCAGCCGCGCCCGCAGGTGGATCTGCAGGTGGCGCTCGATGACGTGGCGGCCCTGACCGGGGTGCGGATCGAGCCGGAGGCGGTCATCGACCACATGCTGGTGCGCTGGGACGGGACGCTGCCGCCGGTGACGCCCGCCTACCGGGAGCGCACGAGGCTCCTGGAGGAGCAGCTGGCACCGGTGACAGGACTGGAGGTCACCGGAGCGTGGGTGGCGGGGACCGGGATCGCGGCCGTCGTCGAGCACGCACGCACCGCGGCCGGGCGCCTGGTGGGTTCCCATGGCGTATGAAGCGCCGCGCCGGGACGGAGGCGGGCGGCGCGTTCGTATATTAGGTGTACTGATCGGGGAGGTTGGTTAGGCGGGTGATGGGTGGGTGGCCTTGGGTGGCGGTGTGGGGTCGGTGGTGATTGTAGAGGTGCAGCCATGCGGGTAGGGCCTGGCGGCGTTGGGTCTCGGAGGTGTAGTGGCGGGCGTAGGCCCAGCCGTCGGCCAGGGTGCGGTGGAAGCGTTCGATCTTGCCGTTGGTCTGGGGGCGGTAGGGGCGGGTGTGCTTGGCCTTGATGCTCAGCTGCTGACAGGCGGCTTGCCAGGCGTGGGAACGGTAGGCAGAACCGTTGTCGGACAGGACTCGCTCCACCTTGACTCCTCGGGCGCTGAACCATGACACCGCGCGCTGGAGCACTCCGACGGCGGTATCGGCCTTCTCATCGTCGTGGATCTCGCTGTAGACCACGCGGGAGTAGTCATCAATCACCGAGTGCACGCAGGCGTAGCCCATCACCGGTCTGCGGCTGGCCTGGCTACGGGCCTTGCCGGGGGTGGAGGCGCGGTTGCGCGCGCCCTGGCGCGCACCGACGTAGCGCCATCCACCACCGTCGGGGATGTTGCCGATCTTCTTGACGTCGACGTGGACAAGAGATCCGGGGTAGGGGTGCTCGTAGCGGCGCACGACCTGACCGGTGGCCCGGTCGGTGTACGACAGGCGGTTGAGGTGGGCGGCTCGCAGGATGCGGTGGACGGTCGAGGCCGCGACCCCGGTGCGGGCAGCGAGCTGGACGGGGCCCTCACGCAGGCGCATGCGCAGCGAGACGATCCGTTTGACCACTGCCTTGGGTGTGCGGTGAGGGCACGAGCGTGGGCGGCTGGAGCGGTCGGTCATGGGCTGGCCGGCCCTGTACCTGTCGGCCCAGCGCTTGACGGTGGGCCATGAGCACTGGAACCGGGCAGCAACCTCGCTGACGGGCCAGCCCTCCTCAACCACCAGACGGGCGACCCTCAAACGAGCACGCGGGGTCAGGGCTGCGTTAGCGTGGGACATGAGGAGAGCACCTTTCGTGTCTGGCTGATGGGGAACTGCAACACCTCCACTCAACCAGCCCAAGGCGCTCTCCTCACCTCAAAGACTCAGATCACACCCCCTCAACCAACCCTCCCGATCAGTACAATTAGGTCGCGAGTTCGTACCCCCAAGGTACGAAGGCGAGCCCTACGGTACGAACGCGACGACTGAGAACCGCGCACGAGGAGGGGATGCATGACCACGACGGGGACTGACTCCCGGCGGCTTCGCCTGGGCACGCGCGGCTCGCGCCTGGCGCTGACCCAGTCCGGGCAGGTCGCTGACGCGCTGATGGCGGCCGGTGGGGGCGGTGCGGCCACCGCGGCCGGCGAGGCCAGCGAGGGCTCCGGCGGCCTGAGCATCGACCTGGTCACCGTGCGCACGGACGGCGACGGCGACCGCACTCCCCTGCGACAGCTCGGCGGGGTGGGGGTCTTCGCGGCCCGGCTGCGCCACGCACTCCTGGATGGCGAGGTGGACCTGGTGGTCCACTCCTTCAAGGACCTGCCCACGCAGCCGGTCGAGGGGCTGAAGGTCATCTGCGTGCCAGCGCGCGAGGACCCGCGCGACGCCCTGTGCGCCCGCGACAGCCTGACCCTGGCCGACCTGCCCGAGGGGGCCCGCGTGGGCACCGGCTCGCCGCGCCGGGCCGCCCAGCTGCTGGCCGCCCGCCCCGACCTGGAGGTGGTGGACCTGCGCGGTAACGTGCCCACGCGCCTGGCGCGGGTGCGGGGCCTGGAGGTGGTCGGCGTCGGGACCGATGAGCCGGTGGCGCCGAGCCGGGCCGATACCGCCGGTGACCTGGACGCGGTGATCCTGGCCCTGTCGGGGCTGCGGCGCCTGGGGCTGGAGCACTGCGCAAGCGAGGTCCTGGACCTGGAGACGATGCTGCCCGCGCCGGCTCAGGGGGCTCTGGCCGTGGAGGCGCGTGCCGGCGAGGACTGCGCGGAACTGGCCCGGGCGGTGGCGGCGCTCGACGACGAGCCCACGCGCCTGGCGGTGACGGCCGAGCGGGCGCTCATGGCCCGGCTCGGGGCGGGGTGCGCGGCGCCGGTGGGGGCCTGGGCGTACCTGCGGGAAGACAGCCGGGAGCCATGGGAGGAGCACGCCGAGCACGGAACCGGCTGGAACAAGGGCTTCCGCGACAATGACACCGCCGAGACCAGGACCAGCCAGGGAGCCGGGACTGGGCAGGATGCCGGGTCGGCGAGCGGCGGCCCGCGGCCAGTCGGCGCCACGGATCGGGCCGATGGGTGCGGGAAGACGGAGGCCGCCGGACCGGTGGTGCCGCGCGGTTCGGCGGTCTCGCGCCGCTCGCCGCGGGTGCTCGTGCTGCGAGCGGTGATCACCTCACTCGATGGCGGTCAGGAGGTCGGCTGCGAGCTGAGCACTGAGCTGCCCGAGGCCTCCGGCGGGCCGGGGGCCCCCGGGGACACGGCGGCGGTTCGGGCGGCCGAGGCGCTGGGGGTCAGGGCGGCCGAGGTCCTGCTGGAGGACGGCGCCGACCAGATCGTCGACCTGCACGCCAACAAGCCCCGGCGGGACTGAGGCCATGGCGCAGTCCACCTCACGCACTGACTCGGCCGGGAGCCAGCGAGGCCGCCCCTGGGAGGGCAGCGGGGCGCCGCTGTCGGGGCGGGCGGTTCTGCTGCCGCGCCTCAAGGAGCGCGACCGTATCGCCTCGGCGCTGGAGCGGGCCGGGGCTCGGGTGCTGCGCGCGGCCGTGACGCGGACGGTTCCGGGTGAGGCGACGGCGCTGGAGGCGACTGCGCGCAGGATCTTGGCGGGCGAGGCGACCTGGCTAGTGCTCACCTCGGCCCGAACCGTGGAGGCACTGGCGCCGTACCTGCTCGCCGAAGCAGGCTTGGCGACCGGAGACCAGGCCCTCCATCAGGAACCCGGCACTTCCGGCCCCCACAACGGCTCCGTGCCTCCCCACACCCCGATCACCCCATCGCTGCGGGTGGCGGTCGTCGGGCCGGCAACCGCGCGCGCCTGGACCGAGCTCACCGGGACCGCCCCCAACTTGGTGGCCCGAGGCTCGGCCGCCGCCCTCCTGAAGGAGCCCGCGCTCGCCGGCGGCCCAGAAGCCACCCCATCCCCCACCCGAGACCCGGACCCGGGTTCAGGCATAGGCCCCCATGGCTTCCCCAATGCCGCCGGCTCTCATGACTCCGACGGGAGAGCCCGCGCCTTCAGCGATGCTCCCGATTCCCCTCACGGCGCTCCGGAGGCGGCACGGCGGGTGCTGCTGCCGGCCTCGGCTCTGGCCGACCCGGCACTGGCGGAGGGCCTGCGTCGAGCGGGCTGGGAGGTGGAGCAGGTGGCCGCCTACACGACCGTCACAGCAGAAGCCCACGACCTGCCCCCGGACCTGGATCGCACCTGGGCCGCCGGAGGTGTGGACGCGGTCGTGCTCACCGCCCCATCCACAACGCGGGCCGTCCTGGAATTGCTCGGCCCACCGCCGCAGGGAACTGGGTTGGTGGCCATTGGCGCCACCACGGCGGCGGCCACCCGCAAGCTCGGTCTGACAGTCGCTGCCGTCGCCCCCTCCCCCACGCCCGAGGGGGTCCTCCAAGCCACTATCGACGTCACGACGTTGGACCCAACGCTATCCACCACTCCCCCACTTAGGAGCACCTCATGACCGACGCCCTCCGACCGGCCGCCGACTTCCTGTCGCGCCGCTCCGTCCCCGACCCGCAGGCCCCCACGGTCCGCCCCCGGCGCCTGCGCACCACCCCCGCGATGCGACGCCTGGCGCGCGAGCACGTCGTGGACCCATCCGCCCTCATCCTGCCGGTGTTCGTGCGCGAGGACATTGACGACCCCCGCCCCGTGGAGGCGATGCCGGGGGTCGTCCAGCACACGCTGGATTCGCTGCGTCGCGAGGCCGCCGCCTGTGCCAAGGCCGGCATCGGCGCCATCGACCTGTTCGGCGTTCCCGCCACCCGGGACGAGGCCGGCACGGCGGCCTGGGCCGAGGACGGCATCCTCAACCGCGGGATCGCGGCCGTGCGCGCGGAGGTCGGGGACGAGGTCGTCGTGTGCGCGGACACCTGCCTGGATGAGTTCACCAGCCACGGCCACTGCGGCCTCATCCGCCCCGACGGCCCACGCGCCGGCGAGGTCGACAACGACGCCACCCTGGCCACCTACCAGGCCATGGCCGTCTCCCAGGCGGAGGCCGGGGCCCACATGGTCTCGCCGTCGGGGATGATGGACGGGCAGGTCGCCGCGATCCGCGCCGCCCTGGACGCCACCGGCCACGACGACGTCGCGATCCTGGCCTACTCGGCGAAGTACGCCTCGGCCTATTTCGGGCCGTTCCGGGAGGCCGTGGGCTCCACGCTCACCGGGGACCGGCGCGCCTACCAGCAGGATCCCGCCAACCGCCGCGAGGGCATGCGCGAGGTGATGCTCGACGTCGCCGAGGGGGCGGACATCGTTATGGTCAAGCCGGCCGGCCCCTACCTGGATGTGCTCGCCGACGTCGCCGCCGCCTCCCCGGTGCCGGTGGCCGCTTACCAGGTCAGCGGCGAGTACGCAATGGTGGAGGCGGCCGCACAGCGCGGGTGGATCGACCGCGAGCGCGTCATCGCCGAGTCGGTGCTGGGGATCGTGCGCGCGGGGGCGGACATGGTCCTGACCTACTGGGCTCGAGAGATCGCCGAGAACCCGGCCCTGCGGTAGGTCGAACGATCAACCGCAGACTGTACCTGCGACGCCAGCCCCCGGGACCTACGGTGCGTCCACGATGCCTGGGTACCCGTTTTTCGACACGGCTCGAGCGGCGCGCTGATCCGGTAGTTTGTCAGGCAGTCCCGCCCGGTACGGCTCACCGGCCCGAACCGGCCCTGACCAGTTCATCGACAGGATCACCGTGACTCAGCAATCGCAGCCCGCAGGCCGGCCCTCCAGCGCCACCGCTTCGACCAACACCGCCCTGTTCGAGGCGGCTCGCGCCGTCATCCCCGGGGGCGTCGACTCCCCCGTGCGCGCCTTCGGCTCGGTAGGCGGCACGCCGCGGTTCATCGCCTCGGCGAGCGGCGCCCACGTCACCGACGTCGAGGGCCGCAGCTACGTGGACCTGGTGGGCTCGTGGGGTCCGGCGCTGCTGGGGCATGCCCACCCGGAGGTCGTCGCCGCGGTCCAAGCGGCCGCCGCCCGGGGCCTGTCCTTCGGCGCCCCCACCGCCACGGAGACGCTCCTGGCCGAGGAGGTGCGCCGCCGGGTGCCGGCCGCGCAGAAGGTGCGCTTCGTGTCCACCGGCACCGAGGCGACGATGACGGCCGTGCGCCTGGCTCGCGGTGCCACGGGCCGCGACCTGGTGGTGAAGTTCGCGGGCTGCTACCACGGGCACAGCGACGGCCTGCTCGCGGCGGCCGGCTCGGGCCTGGCGACCGGCGGCCTGCCGGGCAGCGCCGGCGTGCCCGCGGCGGTGGCCGCGCAGACGATCGTCCTGCCCTATAACGACGTCGCCGCCCTGGAGGCCTGCTTCGCCGAGCGGGGCACCGAGATCGCCGCAGTCATCACCGAGGGCGCCCCGGCCAACATGGGAATCGTGCCGCCGGCGCCCGGCTTCAACGCCGCGATCCGCCGGGTGACCGCCGAGCACGGCGCGCTCATGATCCTCGATGAGGTCCTCACCGGCTTCCGCGTGGGCCCGGCCGGCTGGTGGGGCCTGGAGGCCGTCGACGGCTGGACCTCGGACCTGCCGGGCCTGGCCACTGAGCCCGCCGACGTCGCAGCCCCCTCCTGGCCGGGCGCCGACTGGCGCGAGCGCGCCGCCTGGGTGCCGGACCTGGTGACCTTCGGGAAGGTCGTGGGCGGCGGGATGCCGCTGGCCGCCGTCGGCGGGCGCGCGGAGGTCATGGACCTGCTGGCGCCGGACGGCCCCGTCTACCAGGCGGGCACGCTCTCGGGGAATCCGCTGGCCACGGTGGCCGGCCTGGCCACCCTCCAGCTAGCCGACGACGCCGTCTACGCCTCGGTTGCCGCCCGCGCCCAGGCCATCAGCGAGGTGGTCTCGGCAGCCCTGACCGAGCAGGGCGTGCCCCACCGCGTGCAGCGGGCGGGCTCGCTGTTCTCCTTCATGTTCGGGCAGCGGGCCGCCGAGCAGGGCGTGAGCGACTATGAAGCCGCCCGCGCTCAGGAGACCTGGCGCTACGGGCCCTTCTTCCACGCCTTCCTCGAGGCGGGGGTGGGCCTGCCGCCGTCGGTCTTCGAGGCCTGGTTCGTGTCGGCCGCGCACGGCGAGGCGGAGCTGGAGACGATTGCGACCGCGGCCCCGGCGGCCGCCCGCGCCGCGGCCCGGGCCCAGGCGAACTGACCGCCCTCAGTGGATCTGGTCCAAAGTCGGCGCCCAGAGCCGCACGCACTGCACGAAGTCTGGGACGTACTGGCCGGAGGTTGTCCGTACTGCACGAACCCCCGCACCGCGTGGAGTACACCCACCTGTCGGCCAGTGGCACCCGACCCTCGTGCAGTACGCCGCCTCGGGCGCATTGAGGGCTCAGGCCTCTCGTAACCTCTCACGGCCTCCAGGGCGGCGGGGCGAGGGCGGCTTCGTAGGCGGCGACGTCGACGTCGGCGTTGAGGCTGATGACGATGCGCATCCGGGAGTCGGGGTGGGCCGCCAGCCAGCGACCGATCGTCTCCAAGGTCACCAGGGCGGCCTGCCGCTTGGGGTAGCCGAAGACGCCCGTGGACAGCGAGCACAGGCCGACGCTGCCCAGCCCCGCGGCGTGCGCGACGTTGAGGACGCTCGTGTAGCACGAGGACAGCAGGCGCCGGTCGCGCAGGGTCGGCTTGCGCCCGTCCTCGATGACGGGTCCCACCGAGTGGATGACGTGCTGGGCCGGCAGGTGGTAGCCGCCGGTGAAGACGGCTCGGCCGGCGGGCTCCCCGCCCTGGCGGCGGGTGGGGTCGAAGGTCTCCGCCCAGGTCATGTAGCGGGCGCACTCGGCGCGCAGGGCCGGGCCGGCGACGGCGTGGATGATGTTGTCGATGCAGCGGTGCCCGGGAGCGAAGCAGCCGAGCATCCCGGAGTTCGCAGCGTTGAGGACGGCGCCGGCGCGCAGCCGGGTGAGGTCGCCGCGCCAGAAGGCCACGTTGCGGCCCAGCAGGCCGGGCACGTGGTCGGTGATGGCCAGGGGCGGAATCTCGGTGGCGTCGACCATGCCGCGCTCGGCGGCCTCGGCCTCCAGGAGGGTGTCGAGGTCGGCGGCGATGTCCTCGGGCAAGGGGGCCGGGGGGCGGGCGGTGAGGAGGAAGTCGAGCATGGTGCGCAGCTCGTCGGGGTCGGTGGGGACCGTCGAGTCGATCCAGTCCGTGGCACCCTCGGGGTCAGAACGCAGGAAGGCGTAGACGAGGTGGCGCACCAGCGCATCGCGGCCCGAGGCACCGACGGGGACTGCCCATCGGGCTCTGACAGCGTGGCTGACGTGGGACTCCAACTTCACGCGGGCCATCATAGGATATCAAAACGTAATGTTCTGCCCTTGGGTGGGCGAGCCGGGCAACAGACGACGACGTCGCCCGGAAACGGCGGGTTCCCGGGCGACGTCGGACGGCTGCAGGGGCCGAGAGGCGGCCCCGCGGTACCTGACGGATCAGGCCTGAGCGCCGGAGGTAGCCTCCTCCTCGGCGATCTTGGCCTTGAGCTCGTCCATGTCGAGCTCGCGCACCTGCGTGATGAGGGAGTCCAGCGCGGGGGCGGGCAGGGCGCCGGCCTCGCGGTAGACCAGCACGTTGTCGCGGAAGACCATGAGCGTGGGGATCGAGGAGATGCCCAGGGCCCCGGCCAGCTCCTGCTCGGCCTCGGTGTCGACCTTGGCGAAGGTGATGTCCGGGTTGGCCTCGGAAGCCTTCTCGTAGATGGGGGCGAAGCGCATGCACGGGCCGCACCAGGAGGCCCAGAAGTCGACGATGGTGATGCCCTCGCCGTGGATGGTGTCCTTGAACTCGGGGCCGGTGATGTTCTTGGTGGCCATGAGTGTTCCTTTCAAGACTGTGGAGACAGATGGGTTCCACTGCGGCCAACACGGCCGGGGCCCAACCTATTCCTGGTATCAGCATCGCCGCCTCTCCTGGCCGAGGACATTCCACGCGGCCGGGGCGCACCGCAGCCCCCTCCGGTCACCACCGTCCACACTCTTGCCGGCACCACTCGACCTCGAGCCTCCTGCGGCCGGGGACATTCCACGCGGCAGGGTGCACACCGCTCCGGGCGGGGACACCCTGCGCGTCCGGGGACAGGATTCCGGTCCCCGACGGCGTCGAACGCCCCCGACCGCACCGAAACGTCCCCGACGGCGTCGAATGCCACCCGAGGTGAACAGTCCCCATGGGCGGGAGGCGCCTACCACCCCCAGACTTGACTCGCCAGACACAACCAACCTGCCGACAGTTTCAGGAGGGCGCCCATGGCGATCTACATCCGCACTCGCCCCACCACCGGAACCTACGCACTCGGATGTCTGGGATACCTAGCCACCATCGGCATCGCTGCCCTCTACCCGGCCGCCTTCTTCATCGCCGCCTACGCCCTGGCTTCCCTGGATGAAGCCATGGCCTATCCGGACGGCAGCAGCGCAGCGGGCGACGCCGTGGCTCAGGCAGTCATGGCAACGCTCATCTACAGCTTCGTGCTGACCGGCTTCAGCTTCGGGGCGACCTTCTGCTTCATCGGCACTGACCGGTGGCTCGCCAAGGACGCGACGGTGACCCATCGCGATATCGCGTCGGCACAGTTCCTTCATATCTCCCAGAGCCCGAACAGGCGTGGCATGGGGATGGCGTGGGCGATACTCGCGGGCACGCTGCTAGTGGCTTCCCCGTTCCTCGTGATAGCCGTCCCACATCCCCTGATCTACAGCGAATCCACCCAAGAGCTGGTCGAAGAGGCCACCTGGGGCGTGTCCCTTCTGCTCATGGTGCTCTTCGTGGCACTGGTGTATGCCGCCGTACGCCGCCGCTCGATCGCGGTGCGCATGACCCCGCGAGCCATGTCAGTCGTGAGCCAGGAATCCCCCAGCCTCACCCTGCCTTCCAGCCGCGACGAGCTCGGGGTTCAGGAGGTCCCGGCACACTGGGGGCGCGTGAAGGTCCAAGCCGTCTACGCCCCACCCACCGGTGGTGCCGACCCGGGGCGACCGGTCGTCATCCCGCGACTCAGTCTGACGGTGAGACCCTCCCGGCTCGACGACGCCCGCACCCGGGTCGAGGCCCAGCTCGACGAGGTCTGGCGGGCCGCACAGCTGGTGCGAACCTCAATCGAGCAGGAGGAGACGGCCGACGCACCGCCCTCGGAGGCCGAGCCGAATCCACCTCACCAGCCACCACATCAGAACGAAGACCCTGACCACGACCAGCCCCAGACAGACGACACCCCTCCCACGAGTCGCGGCTCCACCACCTGACCCAGCCCTGCACAGTGCGGCCGGGGACATTCCGCGCGGCCAGGTGCGCGCCGTTCCAGACGGGGACATCCTGCGCGTCCAGGGACAGGACTTCGGTCCCCGACGGCGTCGAACGCCCCCAGCCGCACAGAAATGTCCCCAACAGCGTCGACCGTCCCCACCGGTGAGGGCAACACAGTTCTGTCCCCAGCGCCGTCTACCATCGGTCCATGCCGTCAGAAATCATCCCGGGTACTCGGCTGCGGGCGTGGGAACGAGCCACGGAGTGGCCACTGACCGGCGCCGCCGTCATCTTCCTGGGCGTCTACGCCTGGGAGATACTCACCAACGCGCAAGGCACGGCCAAGGAGACGGCCGAGCTGGTGATCGGCGCCGTGTGGGCACTGTTCGGCGTCGACTATCTTGTCCGCCTGGTACTGGCGCCAAGTCGGGGCCGCTGGTTTCTCCGCCACCTGCCCGACCTGGCGATCATCGTTCTGCCAATCCTGCGGCCGCTCAGGCTCCTGCGTCTGGTGACGCTCGTGAGCATCATGCAACGCAGCGCCGGCACCGCGCTGCGGGGGCGCATCTCCCTGTACGCGGTCGGCAGCGCCGCCCTGCTCATCTTCACCTCGGCACTGGCCGTGCGGGAGGCGGAGCGTCATGAGCCGGGCACCTCGATCCGGTCCTTCGGCCAGGCTCTGTGGTGGGCGCTGACGACGTTCAGCACCGTCGGCTACGGCGACTCCGTCCCGGTCTCCACGCAGGGGCGTTTCATCGCGACGCTGCTCATGATCGGTGGGGTGGCACTGGCCGGCGTCGTCACGGCGACCCTGGCCTCGTGGATCGTCTCACTGGTCGAGGAGGAGAACGCCGAGCAGGAGGCTGCCACGCAGGCGCAGGTGGCAGCCTTGCAGGCGCAGGTCAGCGAGCTGAGCGAGCGCATCGACCGCCTTCTGGAGGTACACGCCTCGGATCGGTGAGGACACGCCCCACCCCTCGGGCCGTCGCCGTCCGTCTCGCAGCATCCGAGCCAGGTAGGCCAGTTCTCCTCTCACGGTTCAGTCTGACGGTGACGCCCTCACGGCTCGACGAGGTCTGGCATGCCGCCCAGCTGGTGCGCACCCACCCGAGCCGGAGGAGGTCCCCGCGGCGACCTCCGAGCCTGAGCCGAAACAGGCTCACCGGTCGCCACATCAGAACGAAGACCCTGACCACAACCACCCCACGGGAAAGACCCACCTCGCATGGGAAGTGCACCCATCACCTAACGCTGACGCCCACACTTCTGCCGGCACCGTCCATCCTTCTACCCCTTACGGACGGGGACATTCCACGCAGCCGGGTGCACGCGGCCCCGAAGGGGGACATCCTGCGCGTCCGGGGACAGGATTCCGGTCCCCGACGGCGTCGAACGCCCCCGACCGCACAGAAATGTCCCCGACGACGTCGAACGTCCCCACTCGGGGCAAGTGGTCCCATGGGCAGGAGATACCCACCGGCCCTGCGACGTCTGCCGCCACACCACCGGGCCCAGCCCCCTCGTGCGCCGGCACAGGCAACCGGCCTGACATCACCACATTCACTATTCGGCGGACTCCAACCGCCGACACGGACAATTTTCTTCACTACACTTCCCGACGACGCACCACCCAGATCGAGCCACGGCGCCGCAGCACCCCGACAACACGCCGGGCACCTCCCACCCCTTGAGAAGAGCAGCATCGCCACATGAATGAGATCAAACCGTTCCGGCCACTGCAGGCGCCGATAGCAGTTGCCCTTAGCGCCTTCGCCATCATCGCACTCACGGAACTGCATAGCCTCGACCCCGACTCCACCTCATTTTCAATCGACTCATTCAACACATTATCCGCAATTGTTTTCTGGATAGTCTCCGCAGGAGTGGCCACCTACAATTCCCCGCAAGCACAAGGGGCTACAAGTGCAGTATTCACTGTCGCCGCCCTCATGGGTGAGATCATGCCAGCAGACAGTGAACAAGGACGGAGCGCTCTCTCGGAGATCTCTCCAATCCTGTGGCTCCTGGCTGGAATCATGTGCGGATCGGCCGCAGCAACATGCACCACCATCAGCCGCACGAGCAAGCATCACTCAACTCTCAGCATCACGGACCAGTTCCTCGGGAGAATGGCAGTCGCAATACTTGCCAGCCTCCTGGCGTCCGCACCACTCGTGAGCACCTCACCCCCTCGCTTATGGGCGACCCCCGGACAGACCAGCATGTCTGTCATCACATTCCTCTGCGGTTTCGTAATGACTGCATTTGCCGGACTATCACCCTTCATTCCCCCGATCTATCTGGTCATCACCCTTGTCCGCTACTACACCTTCGACAACGAGGAGGCGGCAAGGATCTACCTGGCCGATATTCTCCCCATCCCTCTTCTCGCCATCTCCACCACAGCCGGGCTTCTCACCATGTATCACTACAAGAAGCCACGACCAATCACGTTGAGCCAACCCACAGAATCCCAGATCTCACCACAGCACAAGGACACCCATGAAGAATGAGATCTCTTTTCAGCAGCTGCGCACGCCGGCGGCGCCCCTCGCATCCACGGCTATCGTCCTCAGCCTGCTGGATGCCCGGGACGCGGGTCAGCACGACACTGACACGATCGGGCTCATGCTGACGGTCATCGCCATATCAGCCGCGCTCCTCGGGGTCCTCTCACGGGGGTCGTGCCGCGCTCAAGGACTATCCGGCGCCGTCTTCGCTGTCATCGCCACCGCAGCAGCAGGCCTGCCTGAGACCGTCGAGGACGCCGACATCCACCTCTCCCAAGCCGCACCAACTCTGTGGGCACTGTCCGGGATCATGTTCGGCACCGCCGCCGCCACATGCCTGGTTCAAGGAGGCTGGTACCGGCGCCTCATTCACCGCGAGGCCCCCACAACATCCCTGGCCACCACGTCCGTTCTCGGCCTTCTGCTCGGGATCGCGATCTCCCTGCCGCTCGTGTCACAACCCGCGGCATTCACCTCCCTTCGCGCGGGATTCCTCCTCGACGCAGCTGTCTACTTCCTCTGCGGCGCCGTCATCACCCTGCTCGCCGCGATCTCTCCGATCGTTCCCCTCACCTGCCTCGTCTCCGTGCTCATCGGCTTCTTCGTCTGGGACGGCCTTAAGGGCGCTGTGCGCTACTCCGTCACAGTCGTCCCCGTACCGATCGTCGCCACCGCAGTGACGGCTCACTTCTTCAGCATCTTCCGGAGCGCGGCGACGCCGTCGTCCACCGAGCAGTAAGCGAGCCGGGCACTTCTCGCGCGGCCCGACCGAAGAACGGTCGCCTCACGCGAAAAGTGCCCGGCTCGGCGGAAAAGGAATAACCCAGTCAGTCCCGCAGCTCGGCGGCGACCAGCTCAGCCAACTCGACGGCGTTGAGGGCCGCGCCCTTGCGCAGGTTGTCCCCGACGGCGAAGAACTGCAGGCCGTGGCCCGGTGCGAAGGCCTGGTCGGCGCGCAGGCGCCCCACGAAGGTGCCGTCGCGGCCGGCGCCCTTCAGGGGGCTGGGCACGTCCTCGTAGGTGACGCCGGGCGCCGCCTCCAGCAGCTCGCGAGCGCGCTCGACGCTGATCTCGCGCTCGAACTCGGCGTTGACGCTGAGCCCGTGGCCGGAGAACACCGGGATGCGCACGCAGGTGCCGGAGACCAGCAGGTCCGGGATCCCCAGGATCTTGCGGGACTCGTTGCGCAGCTTCTGCTCCTCGTCGGTCTCACCGGAGCCGTCACCGGCATCGTTCCCGGCCCAGGCCACGGCGTTGAAGGCGATGGTGTCGACGTAGACCTCCGGCGCGGGGAACTCGACGGCCCGCCCGTCCAGGGCCAGGCCCTCCATGTCCTCGTTCACGACGGCGCGCACCTGCCCGGCCAGCTCGGCCACCCCGGCCCGACCCGAGCCGGAGACGGCCTGGTAGGTGGAGACGATGAGGCGGATGAGCCCGGCCTCCTCGTGCAGCACCTTGAGGGCGGGCATGGCCGCCATGGTGGTGCAGTTGGGGTTGGCGATGATGCCCTTGGGGCGCTCGCGCAGCGCGTGCGGGTTGACCTCACTGACCACGAGCGGCACCTCGGGGTCCTTACGCCAGGCCGAGGAGTTGTCGACGACGACGGCCCCGGCGGCGGCGAAGCGGGGGGCGTGCTCGCGCGAGGCCGCGCCCCCGGCGGAGAAGATGGCGACGTCGATGCCGCTCAGGTCCGCGGTGGCGACGTCCTCGACCTCGACCTGGGCGCCGCGGAAGTCCACGACGGTCCCGGCGCTGCGGGCCGAGGAGAAGAAGCGCACCGAGCGGGCGGGGAAGTCGCGCTCGGCCAGCATGGCGCGCATGACGCGGCCGACCTGGCCGGTGGCCCCTACGACGGCGACGCTGACGCCGTCGGCCACTCCGGTGTAGGTGTTCACGGGATTGCTCATCGTCCGGTCCCTCCGTAGACGACCGCCTCGGCGGCCTGGGCGTCGAGGCCGAAGGCGGAGTGGACGGCGCGCACGGCCTCGTCGAGTACGGCGTCGTCGACCACCACCGAGATGCGGATCTCGGAGGTGGAGATCATGTGGATGTTGACCCCGGCCTCGCTCAGCGAGCCGAACAGGCGCGCCGAGACCCCCGGGTTGGAGCGCATGCCGGCCCCCACCAGGGACAGGATGCCGATGTCGGGGTTGAAGTGCAGGCTCCGGAAGCCCAGCTCCTCGCGGGCGGCCTCGAGGGCCTCGCGGGCGGCGGCGGAGTCGCCGTCGGGGCAGGTGAAGGAGATGTTGGTCAGGCCGGTCCCCTCGGCGGAGACGTCCTGGACGATCATGTCGATGTTGGCGTCGGTGCCGGCCACGATCGCGAAGATGCGGGCGGCGGCGCCGGGGACATCGGGCACGCCCACGAGCGTGATCTTGTCCTGGCTGCGGTCGTGGGCGATTCCGGAGATGACGGGGGCTTCCACGTGGTCCTCCTTGGCAGACGGGCGGGGGCGGGCCTGGGCCCGCGCGGCGATGGCATTGCGGTGCGCGGTGTCGACGACGGAGGCCGAGGGCCCCTCGTCGAGCCCGGCGGGGTCTGAGGGCGAGGCCGGGGCGGCCGGGGCGGCTCCCCGGGCCTCATCGGCGGACTGCGGGGCGGCCGGGCTTGAGGCGCTCGGGGCACTGGGAGCGCTGGGCGAGCTGTCAGTGTCGGCGGCGACGACGTCGTCGAGCTGGGCGGCCACGACCGAGGGCACGAAGGCGCCCTCGCGGCGGCCGTCGTAAATCCAGGTCCCGGTCTTGTCGGAGAAGGAGGAGCGCACGTGCAGCGGCACCCCGAAGCGGCGGGCGTACTCCACGGCACGCAGGTGGAGGATCTTGGCGCCATGGGCGGCCAGCTCCAGGGTCTCCTCACTGGAGAGGGACTCGATGCGCTTGGCGGTGGGGACGATGCGGGGGTCGGCGGTGAACAGGCCGTCGACGTCGGTGTAGATCTCGCAGACGTCGGCGTTGAGGGCCGCGGCCAGGGCGACGGCGGTCGTGTCGGAACCGCCACGCCCCAGGGTGGTGGTGTCCTCGACCTCGTTGATGCCCTGGAAGCCGGCGACGATGGCGACCGAGCCGGTCTGGATGGAGCGGGCCACGCGCTCGGGCAGCACGCCGACGATGGAGGCCTTGCCGTACTTGGAGTCGGTGAGGACCCCGGCCTGGGCGCCGGTGTAGGCGCGCGCCGGGACGCCGAGCTCGGAGACGGCCATGGCGAGCAGGGCCACGGAGATGCGCTCACCGGCGGACAGCAGGATGTCCATCTCGCGGGCGGGGGCATCCGTGGTCAGGGCGGCGGCCTGGTCGAGGAGCTCGTCGGTCGTGTCCCCCATCGCGGAGACGACAACGACGACCGTGTTACCGGCCTCGCGGGTGGCGACGATGCGCCGGGCGACGCGTCGCATCGCGTCGACGTCGCTGACGGACGAGCCGCCGTACTTCTGGACGACCAGTGCCATAAGGCGCTCCTCGGGTCCTGGAATCAGTGCGTGTCTAGCATCAGGTGCTCCGCGCCGGTGCGGGCGTCCTGGCAGGGGCTTCCGGGGGCGGAGCCGTCGCCGTGCGGCGCCCACGACGACGTGGCTGGGGCAAGCATACGGCGTGCCGTGTTGCCGACACATCACGCGGTCCCCAGCGCCCAGTCCGCGGACCGCAGCGCCGCCCCACACCCCGCGACTTACACCCCATCGCCGGCCCACACTTCGACAGAATCTTCACAATCGCCCCGGAGCCGCGTCGTTTCTGAAGTTTCGGTCGAAGTGTGGTGGGCCTGCCCCTCCCCTGACCGGGCCGGTCAGTCCTCGACGCGGCGTCGGCCCTCGAAGGCCCGCCCGAGGGTGACCTCGTCGGCGTACTCCAGGTCGGCGCCCACGGGCAGGCCGGAGGCGAGCCGGGAGACGGGCACGGCCATGGTGCGCAGCATGCGGGTGAGGTAGGCGGCGGTCGCCTCGCCGACGACGTCGGGGTCGGTGGCCAGGATGACCTCCTCGACCTCACCGTCCCCCAGGCGGCTGAAGAGCTCGCGCACGCGCAGGTCGTCGGGGCCAACGCCGTTGATGGGGTCGATGGCGCCGCCGAGCACGTGGTAGAGCCCCCGGTACTCGCGGGTGCGTTCGATAGCGACGACGTCCTTGGGCTCCTCGACGACGCAGATGACGCGCTGGTCGCGGCGGGGGTCGCGGCAGATGGCGCACTGGGGGGCCTCGGCGATGTTGCCGCAGGTCTCGCAGAAGCGGACCTTGGCCTTGACGGCGCGCAGGGCCTCGATGAGGCGCTCGACGGCGGCCGCGTCGGCGGCGAGCACGTGGAAGGCCATGCGCTGGGCGGACTTGGGGCCGATGCCAGGCAGCTCGCCGAACTCGTCGATGAGGTCCTGGACGGCGCCTTCGTAGACGGCGGGCATGTCAGCGTCCTTCCTGGGTCACGGTGACCTCTTCGATGACCTGGGCGCCGAGGATTCGTTTGACGACCTCGAGCCCGACGACGCCGGCGTCCTCGGCGTCAGGATCGTCCTCGCTGGGGGTGTCGTCGGCCAGGGAGTCGGTGTCGGCCTCCTGGGCGGCGGCGCGGGCCGCGGCCATAGCGGCGGCCAGCCGCGAGCCGGCGATGCCCGACGGCGCCCAGGTGGACTCGTCCTCGGGTGGTGCGCTCGAGGCGCTGAGTTCCTCGGGGGGCGGGCCCGGGCTGAAGGGGCTCGACGCCGTCCCCTCCCAGGTGACGGGGGCCAGGCCGGGGGATCCGGCGGTGGTCTCCGGGGCGCCGGGGGCGCGTGGTGCGCTGCCAGCTCCGGGCGCCTGCGGGGACGGGGAGGAGGGCGTCTGCTGGAAGGACTGGGAGGCCGCCGGAGCGGACGCGGCCCCGCCGGGAATCTCCGGCAGGGCGCGCAGACGGTGGACGGTGGCCAGGGGCGCCTCATTGGGCGCCTGCGCGGCGGGGGCGGAGCGGGACTGGGCCGGTGAGGCGGAGGCAGCTGGGGCCGAGGTGGGGGCCGGAGCGGCCTGGGGGCCGGTGGACGCGGGGGACGCAGGCAATCCTGAGCCTGCGCCTGAGGAGGGCGCGGAGGCGGATGCCGACTGGGCGGGCACGGTTCCGCCGCCGGGGACGGCGACCGGGCCCCAGCCGTCGTCCGGGTCGGTGCCGCCGCCGGCGGGCGCGGAGACCGGGGCCGGGGCCGAGCCCCCGCCGGGGATGGCGACGGGCCCCCAGCCGTCGTCGGGATCGGAGGGGTTCGCGGCAGCGGGGAATGCCTGCGACGCCATGGGAGCGGCGGTCGGCGCTGGGGACGCGGAGGCGGCCGGGGATGCCGGGGAGACCGCCTGGAACTCGGTGGGGGCGGCGGGATCGACGCCGGCCTGGGCCGGCTGCGGCTCGGGTGAGGTCGCGGTCTCCTGGGCGACGGCGGCCGGCGTCACGTGGTGCGCAGCAGGACCGCTCGGTTCATCGGCAGTGACATACCCGGCGTCCTCGGCGTAGGGATCGGCACCCCAGTCATCCTCGGGCGGAGGCTCGGGGATCGGGGAGCCGTCGTCCCAGGTGGTGGAGACGGGCCGGCGCGCCCCGGAGTGGTCGACCGGCTCGACGTCGGTGGGCTGCACCGATGCAGCGGCGGGCGGCTGTACGGCCGGGCCCTGAGCGGGTCGGCCGGTGTCGTGTGCAGCACTGGCGGGGTCGTGGGTGGCGAGCCCCCGGGGGGCGGGAGCGGATGCGGCGACCGGCTCACCCGTGGAGCCGTGCAGTTCCGCACTGTCGACGCCGGGGCCAGAGCTGTCGGTGCCACTGCCAACGCTGGGGACCGCCGCTTCGGCCGGGCCTTGGCCGCCGGTGTGCGTCCCGGCGCCGTTGACGTCCTGTGCCACGCTGCTGGCGGCCGAGCCCGCCGAGTCGAAGGCGCCGGCCTGTGGTCCCGGTCCGCTCGGGCCTGCGCCCGGGGCGCCGCCACCGTCGAAGCCCTGCGGCCCGCCGTGACCGGCGTCGTGGCCGACGGCGGAGCTGACGCTGGGGCCGGGGTTGTGTGCCGTCTCCGCTCCGGAGGGGGCAGCTCCGGGGCCGCCGGGGCCTTGCGGTCCTCGCGGGCCTCCTGAGCCACCAGAGCCGCCTGGGCTGCCGGGGCCTTCGGAACCGCCCGGCCCGTCGTCGCCGGCGACGATGGCGTGCACCTCGAGACGCAGGCCGAGGGCCTGGTGGAGGGCCGCGGAGAAAATGGGGCCGTGTCCGCCATTCTCGAAGGCGCCCACGAGGCCGGGGGCGGCGAACAGGAGCGTGAAGACGCCTCCGGAGACGGTGCCCGGTCGGGAGTTGGGGCCGACCAGCGCCCAGGTGGCGCGCCGCGAACGCTTGGCCGCCTCGAGGACCTCCTCCCAGCGGGTGCGGATCATCTCCGCGTCGGCCGCCTCGCCCCCACCAGAGCCGCCAGCAGCGACACCGCCCTGGGCGACGGGTGCTGAGGCCGCAGCAGGGGCTGCCCCCCAACCGGCGCCTGCCTGGGCAGCGGGTGCCGAGGGCGCGGCGGGTGCGCTCGGGGCGGCCGGGGCGCTGGCCGGCTCGGCCGCGCGTGACGGCTGCTCGGCCGGTCGTGAGGCCGCCGCGGCCGAGGGTGCGGAGGGCCCCGGCGAGGCGGAGGCGCCGTCATGCGGGCCGTCCCAGCTGACGGCGGGGCCGGCCTGCGAGGCCGGTGCGGTCGACGTCGGGCCCGCAGCGGGCGCCGAGGGCGCGGCGGGGGCTGCTCCCCAACCGGCGTCGGAGTGGGGCGCCTGAGGGGCGGCGGGCGCCGGGCTCCCGACTCCCTCCGTTCCTCCGGCGTTCTCGGGCCGCTGGCCTCCACGCCGGCCGGCGGCCTCTGCGGAGGCCTGGCGGGCGATCTGGGCGGCCATCTCGCGTCCCGACCCGGCGGGCACGGCGCCGACGGTGCTGCCGGCCGCTCCCGTGCCCGCGCCGACGCCCGCACCACCGGGGGCAGGCGAGGCCATCGGTCCGGCGCTCCCAGCAGGCCCGGCCGCACCCCCGGCCGCAACGCCACCACCTCTGGCGGCGCCGCCGGCGGGGATGAGCAGGCGGGCCACGAGCAGCTCGAGCTGGAGGCGCGGGGAGGTGGCGCCGACCATGGCGGTCAGGGCCTGGGCGGTGGTGTCGGCGGCCCGAGACAGGGCGGCGGCCCCCATGGTGCGGGCCTGCAGGTCCATGCGCTCGAGCTCGTCGACCGGCAGGGAGCCGAGCGCCGCGCCGGCCTCGGAGCCGGCCAGGGCGATGACGAGCAGGTCGCGCAGCCGGGCCAGCAGGTCCTCGACGAAACGACGGGGGTCGTGCCCGGAGGAGACGACCCGGTCCACCACCCGGAAGACTCCGGCGCCGTCGGAGGCCGCGATGGCGTCGACGCACTGGTCGAGCATGGTGGTGTCGGTGTAGCCCAGCAGGGCGACGGCCCGCTGGTAGTCGACGCCGCCGTCGTGCGCCCCGCCGATGAGCTGGTCCATGACCGAAAGGGTGTCGCGCACGGAGCCGCCGCCGGCGCGCACCACGAGGGGGAAGACGCCGGGGCCGATCTCGACGCCCTCAGCCTGGCACAGGTGGGCGAGGTAGCCCTCGAGGACATCGGGCGGGACGAGGCGGAAGGGGTAGTGGTGGGTGCGCGAGCGGATGGTGCCGATGACCTTCTCCGGCTCGGTGGTGGCGAAGATGAACTTCACGTGCGCCGGCGGCTCCTCGACGAGCTTGAGCAGCGCGTTGAAGCCCTGCGCGGTGACCATGTGGGCCTCGTCGAGGATGAAGATCTTGTATCGGTCGCGGGCCGGCGCGAAGGCGGCGCGCTCGCGCAGGTCGCGGGCGTCGTCGACGCCGTTGTGGCTGGCGGCGTCGATCTCGACGACGTCGAGGCTGCCGGGGCCGCCGGTGGCCAGGTCCCGGCAGGAGGGGCAGGTGCCGCAGGGGGTGTCGGTGGGGGCCTGTGCGCAGTTGAGGCAGCGGGCCAGGATGCGCGCCGACGTCGTCTTGCCGCAGCCGCGCGGGCCGGAGAAGAGGTAGGCGTGGGTGACGCGGTCGGCCCGCAGCGCCGCCATGAGCGGAGCGGTGACATGGTCCTGCCCGATGACCTCCTGGAAGGTGTCGGGGCGGTAGCGGCGGTACAGAGCGGTGGTCACGGCCCGAGCCTAATCGGCCGGGCCGACACCGTGCGAGGGACCGGGCGGGTCGGGTTCCGTCTGGCACGATGGACGGGCCGGCGCGTCGCCGCCTGGAGGAACGGAGGAACCATGACCGTCACCGAGGCTCTTGTCTCCCGCAACGCCGCCTACTCCGCCGAGGTTCTCGCCCGGGGCGGCCTGGCGGCCAAGGGGAAGCAGAAGGTCGCCGTCGTGGCCTGCATGGACTCGCGCGTGGACGTCTTCGCGGCCCTGGGGCTCGCCCCGGGCGAGGCGAACGTCATCCGCAACGCCGGCGGCCTGGTCACCGAGGACACGATCCGCTCCCTGTCGATCAGCCAGCACCTGCTGGGCACCGAGGAGATCCTCCTCATCCACCACACCGGCTGCGGCATGCTCTCCTTCACCGACGACGAACTGTGCACCACCCTGGAGGCTCAGACCGGCGCGCGGCCAACCTGGGCACCGGGGGCCTTCACCGACCTGGCCGACAGCGTGCGCCAGTCGATCGCCCGCATCAAGGCCTCGCCCTTCATCCCCCGCACCGACGCCGTGCGCGGCTTCGTCCTGGACCTGGCCACCGGCCGCCTGGAGGAGGTCGACGCCGCCGAGGCGTGACCCTGGCCTACAACAGCAGTGGGACCGCGGGGCGACGTCGAGCCCGCCGGCCTACCGCCCGAGCAGACCGCCCCGCCACTGCTGGAAGACGTGAGGACCCCTCGCGCACCCGCCAGAGCCTGCTTACCCTTGCTACCTTCCGGTCCTGGGGGATTCACTGGATGACGCCGCACGAGGGGCCGAGCGAGAGACTACCCGATCCGGCCCCCGGTTGCGAACCGCCCGCGTGCGGCCCCACCGCGCTCACCCCATCCCTGAGCTCGAGGACGCACAGCAGGGACAGGAGGGCCTGAGGACGGTCCTGGGAGGTACGCCCTGAAGGCCTCTGGTGCGTCCTGGCGGGGTCGACGCCGCACAACCGGCTTCGCGTGACAGATCCCACCACCCCGGGCTGGCCCCGGGGATGGGCGTTCCGATATATTCCTTTCTCGTTGCACGTGGTTGTCGCCGCGTGGAGCGCCTGGAGGATTCGCCTAGTGGCCTATGGCGCACGCTTGGAAAGCGTGTTGGGTGCAAGCCCTCGGGGGTTCGAATCCCCCATCCTCCGCCACCACCCCGGAATCCGTGTGATTCCGGGGTTTTTCCATTCTCCCCTCCGCCGTCCGCAGCAGGCTCCCGATCAGGTCTCCTCCCCATCGACGCCGCCTCCCACTCCTGCCACGATGGCCCCATGCGCACGAACATCCCATCCCTCATCGCCCTCCCGATAGCACTCCTCCTCGCCGTGAGCCTCAGCGCCTGCGACGAGGAGGCGGTGGGCACCCCCTCCACTCTTCCCTCCTCCTCGGCCACGGCCGACCCCACGGACTCGTCCAAGGACGAGCCCTCTCAAGGCTCCGACGCCACCCCCTCGGCCACTCCTCAGCCCGACGCCTCCGCCACTTCCAGCGCTAAAGCGGAGGGCGGGGCCAAGACCGCGAGCATCCAGGACCTCAAGACCGGCAACTGCATCTCCGAGATGGTCAACGGGACCGAGCAGGGCGGAACGGATGCCACGGGCGCGACGCTCGTCGACTGCTCCACGCCCCACCAGTACGAGGTGACCGGGACGGGGCAGTCCACAGCCTCCACCTACGCCGAGGCGAGCACCTCGGATGAGGTCACCGCCGTCTGCAACCCGGTGCTGGAGAAGTACGTCGGCTCCTCATCCAAGGCCAAGAAGTACCGGGCGGCGGCCCTGACCCCCTCACAGTCCTCCTGGGACCAGGGGGACCACTCGTTGGTCTGCTTCGCCCAAAACCGGGATAACACACCATTGAATAATTCCATCAAGAACTCCTAGTCTGTCCCCAACGAGCAGGACGGCCGCACACGGGCGAACCACGAATGGAGGGGATCACTTCTCCCTTCCCACGCCTCGTGAACACTGTCCAGCCTCCCACTCCGGCCGGGTGGCGACTCTCCGTCTCTCCGTCTCATGTCGCCACCCGGTCCTTATCCCGGATTATTCAGCCGCCTTTCCGGCCGCAACCAGGAGCCTGCAGAAAACCGGCACAATGCCGCCATTCCGACTGTTACGGTTCGACCCATGCGCACCCGGACCACGCTCCTCACCCTCCCCGTCGCCGCCGTCACCATGGGGCTGACCTCCTGCAGCCTGTTCTCCTCGCAGACCACCACCGCCACCAAGGACCTTGAGGTCGGGCAGTGCTACAACACCGTGAGCAAGGACTCCGGCGGGGATCAGGCGATCGGCGAGGTCGTCGTGGTCGACTGCTCCAAGGCTCACACCTACGAGGTCATCGCCCAGACCACCTTCAGCGATGACATCAAGGACTTCCCCAAGCAACAGGCACGTGACTCCCTGGGTCAGGGCTTCTGCCTGGGCGAGGACTTCACCAAGTACGTCGGGATCGAGTCCGGCAAGACCAGCTACCAGGTCGAGTACCTCACGCCGGGCGAAGGCACCTGGGCCCAGGGCGACCGCAAAATCACCTGTGTCGTCACCCAGGGGGACAAGTCACAGGTCAAGGGCTCGGCCAAGAACTCCAAGAAGTAGCCCCCTGGAACCGTCTTTCCGAGCGGCTGCGGCCACCCCGAAACCCTGAACAATACTGAATATCGCGTCGATAGCCTTTCATAAAATGAGGCCAGCCGTCACACTTTTCCGGGAACGCCGACCCCGATCAAGCGCCGCGTTCTTCCGGAACTTCTCGAGTTGGAGAGGAGGCCGGCATCACGCGCAGCTGCAGCGCTCGTAATCTCCTGGAGTGACCAGTGACGCCCTCAGTGCACCGCAGCCCGGCGCTCCGCTCGACGACGAGCCCTCCGAGCGCCGCCCTGGCCGCTCGCGCCGTCGAGGCCCCAGACGTCGCCCGGGCGAAGGCGGCAGCCGACCGTCCTCCACCCAGGAAGCGATCCTGACCGCCGCACGCGAGTCCTTCCTGACCCAGGGCTATGAGGGCACCACCATCCGCGCGGTGGCCCGGGCGGCCGGCGTGGACCCGGCACTCGTGTCCTACTACTTCGGCTCCAAGGGGGACCTGTTCGGGGCGGCGGTCAACCTGCGTATGCGGGCGAGTCAGGAGATCGCCACCGCCATCAGCGGGGATCTCCTCTCGGCCGGCCCCCGCCTGGTGCGCCTGTCGCTGACGGCCTGGGACGACGACGCCGACGGCGCGACCTTCCGCAGCCTGCTGCAGTGGATGGCCACCGACACCCGCAGCCCGGAAGCGATCCAGAACTACGCCACCGAGCAGATCGCGGCCCCGATGGCCGAGGCCCTCGAGCAGTCGGGTCTGTCAGTCGCCTCGCCGCGCGAACGGGCCACCCTGGCCGGCTCCCAGCTGGTGGGACTGGCCATGATCCGCTACGTGCTGCGCCTGGAGCCCATCGCCAGCGCGAGCATCGACCACCTCGCGGAGGTCGTCGGACCGACGATCCAGCGCTACCTCACCGGCCCGCTGCAGTCCGCGTGAACAGGGTTCGCCCCGGTGACTGGTCACCAGGGCGAACACAGGCGTACCGAGGATGTCTCGGGTTCGGCTCAGAAGGTCTCGTAGCGCCCCGAGCTGAGGAAGACGCCGTGACCGGTCTCGGTGTTGCGGCAGGTCATGCCGGTCTCCTCGGAGCTGCACACCCAGGAGCCGAAGGTGACGGACTGGCCATACTCCACCACCTCGGGCGAGGAGCCGCCACCGCGGAAGGCCTCGTCGAGAGAGAAGGCACCCTCACTGCGGCCGGCGAGCTGCGGAGTTCCCCCGGAGCTGAGATCGAACCACCACTTCGGCGAGCCCGCCTCATCCTTGCCGTAGGTGCCGTTGGAGCGGTAGGACAGCACACCGCAGCCCGCGTAGTGGGCGGACAGGTCGCAGCCGATATTGCCCGACGGCGACACGATCATGGCGGTCTTCTCCGAGACGAGGTTGCCCGGGACGAAGGACGTTGCCTGGCTGGGCTGCTCGTCGGCGGGGGCGGCCGGCTCAGCCGGCTTCTCGGCGGGCTTGTCAGCCGGCGCCTCAGACTGCTTGTCGGCCGGTGCAGGCTGCGCGTCAGCCGGTTTGTCGGCGGGCTTGTCGGCAGGCGCCTCAGCCGGTTTCTCGGCGGGCTTGTCAGCCGGCTTCTCGGCCGGCGCCGGCTGCTCCGAGCGCTTCTGAGTCTCAGGGGCCGGGGAGCTCGGCGCCTGAGTGGATCCGGCATAGGACTTACCGGCGTCGTCGGACTTCCCCTGAGCCTGAGGGGCCTTGGAGGCGCCACCGTTCTGCTGCTTCGGAGCGTCCGTCTTGCCGGGGGCCAACGCCCTGGTGGCGTCGGTCCCGCTGGCGGCCGGACGGGGCTCGTTAGCCCGCGGGCTCGCGGGACGGGACTGGGAGCCGGAGGACTGCGACGTGGAGGAGTCGGCGGGGCCCTTACCGGTGGGACTGGGGATGCGAGGAGAGGCGTGCCCCGACTTCTGGCCGGAGGTCGCCTTGGCACTGGCCGTCGACTGCGCCTTCGCAGATGACGATGAACCCGTGGTGCCCTGCTGATTGGCGTTGGAGGCACCACCGGACTGACAACCGGCCAGAAGCATGGCGGTCGAGGTGAGAACAACAAGGGACAGGGGAATGGTGAAGCCGCTTCGGCGGACCGCGATGGTCATGGCTGCGGCATCCTTTCGGTCGAGGTCGGTGCAGCGAACACGGTACTAGAGCCGCGAAGCAGAGGGGAACAGTCCGAAGGTCAGGCATGCCGCCGATTTCCGGCATCAGACATCCCACCTTCCCAGTAAACCACCAGATATCGCAGCGATAACGCCAATCACAAAGAGATGACGAAATCGCCGTCCTGTCGGCCACATTCCAACTAGTGAGACAGATAACGGAAGTGTGTCCCCACCTCGGAAGGGTCCGGCCCCGTTGAACCCAGCGGACCGACACCCCGGGACGAGTCGATCCTGCTGACGCTGTTGATGCAGTCGACGTCGTCGATGTTGGACGACCCACGGCTCCCCCACGCACCTGCGGCCGCTTCATTCACTAGGATGTTGCCGTGATCTTCAAGGCAGTACGCGAGAGGCCCCCCTACCCCGACCATGGGGTCACCACTCAGCGCGATTGGGCCGTCATCGCACCTCGACAGATCCGCCTGGCCGATCTCACCACCACCCGCGCGACCCTCGATCTGCGCAGCCTCCTGGATGACGACTCCACCTTCTACGGCGACCTGTTCGCCCATGTCGTCTCCTTCAAGGGAGACCTCTACCTGGAGACCGGGCTGCACCGAGCGCTGCGCGCCGCCCTGCAGGGGCGCACCGCGATCCACGCCCGCATCCTGGAGGTCACCGAGGAAGGGGTGCCGCGGCTCGCCCCGGCACCGCCGAGCGCCTGATACTCACCGGAAGCACTCAGCAACCCGCCCGACACCCCGCCCACGGCTCGGTCCCATGTCACATCGAGCCCACCACCACCCGATGAGCGCCGTCGTCCATTACCCTGGATCACGTGAGTAGTCCCGCAGATCCGCGCGCCGAGTACCGGCGGCACATGCAGCACCGTCAGACCACCGTCATCGGCGCCATCCTGGCCGTCATGGTGGTCGCGGTTGCCGTGAGCCTCCTGGTATCGCTGGGCATCCTGCCCGCCTACAACCCGGGCTTCTCGCAGCCCAAGAGCACGGCGACCTACGTGCCCCAGACCTGCCCGCCCAGCGGCGCCAAGACCGTCGACGTCACCACGATCGAGAAGATCAACATCTACAACGGCTCAGAATCAGTGGGCCTGGCCGCTACGGTGCAGCAGGAGCTGGAGGAGGCGCACCTGCACATCACCTCGGCGAACGACTGGCCGGGAGGCATCTACAACGGCGAGGTCCAGATCATGGCGTCCAAGGGCGGCCTGACCAACGCCTACTCCCTGGCCCAGATCTTCCCCAACTCCACGGTCCAGCTCGACAAGAGCCTGTCCGACGACGACACCACGGTCTCGGTGGTCCTGGGCAAGGAGTACCTGCAGAACGCACTGAAGTCGGACGAGATCAAGCTCCTCGGCGCCGACAAGCCCATCACCGCCCCCAACGACTGCGTCCCGGCGGACAAGGCCGCCACGAAGAAGCCCAGCTGACTCCCGGGCCACCGGTCCGACCCGGAGCGTTTCGACGACGACGCCCTGCCTCGATGGTTTCCCGCCTCGATCGAGGACGTCCTTCTCGGACGAGGACTGCGCTGTCCTCCAGACGACTGGGGACTGACCTCAGTTATCTGGAGGAGAGGGACGTCCTGGGCGGGAAACGCAGTTCCCGATTCAGAGCGTCATAGCGTCTGAGACGCAGGCTCGGGTGGGGTTCCGGGATCAGGCCGGTCTTGCCGGGAGCGACAGCGGGTTCCCTGTAAGGGCCCATGTCAGAGGTACGGCGCGCCAGCAGTGTCCACAGTGCTGACATCACAGGTGCACCAGCGCCGCACGCCGAGAAGAAACCGCAGAATGACAACGATCTCCACTGACTGCTTTGACGGCTGGTTGGTTGATGTCAGCGCTGTGGACACTGGACTGCTGGCGGAGCTGACTCCGCGGGGAGCTCAGGCGCGCCTGTCACCAGCACTATCGGCGCTCGACGACGTCGGAGCCTGGGCCGCCGAGGCGGCTGAGGGCGAGTGGGCGGCGCGGCTGGAGTAGGCAGGGCCCTCCAGCTCGGTGCCGGCGGGGGCGGAGGCCGGGGAGGCCTGCTCGAGGTTGGTGCCGCGCAGCTTCGAGATCCAGCGCATGGCGTGGTAGACGCCGATGGCCGCGGCCGAGCCCAGGGCGATGCCCTTGAAGGTCATGTCGCCCCAGACCAGGGTGTAGTCGGCGATGGCCACCACCATGGACACGGCCGCCGTGTTGAGGTTGACCGGGTCGGAGAAGTCCACGCGGTTCTGCACCCAGATGCGCACTCCCAGCATGCCGATCATGCCGTAGAGGACCGTGGCCGCCCCACCCAGGACGCCGGCGGGGATCGAGGCGATGATCTGGCCGAACTTCGGCAGAAGGGACAGGCCCAGGGCGCTGAGCGCCGCCACCACGTAGGCGGCGGTGGAGTAGACGCGGGTGGCGGCCATGACGCCGATGTTCTCCGCGTAGGTGGTGGTGCCCGAGCCGCCGCCGCTGCCGGCGAGCACGGCGGACAGGCCGTCGGCGAACAGGGCGCGGCCGGTGACGTCGTCGAGGTCCTCCCCGGTCATGGCCGAGACGGACTTGACGTGACCGATGTTCTCAGCGATGAGGACGAGCACCACGGGGATGAACAGGCCCAGGTAGCGCACGTCGAAGGCCGGGGCCTGGAAGTCGGGCAGCCCCAGAACGGGGGCCTTGGCGACGGCGTCGAAGTTGACCTCCCCGCGCAGCACCGCGGTGGCGTAGCCGATGAGCACGCCGATGAGGATCGCCAGGCGCCCGATGATGCCCTTGAACAGCACCGTGATGACCAGGATCGAGACGATCGTGACGACCGCGGTCACCGGGCCCTTCGTGACATTGCCCCAGGCCGCGGGGGCCAGGTTGAAGCCGATGAGGGAGACGATCGCGCCGGTGACGATCGGGGGCATGAGACGGTCGATCCAGGCCGAGCCGACCAGGTGGACGATGACGCCCACCACCAGCAGGCACAGTCCCACCGAGATGATTCCGCCCTGCGCCAGGGCGGCCTTGTGGGGGTCGAGGGGGGCACCGCTGTCGCGCGTGTAGCCGGTCACCGCTCCGATGGGGGCGAGGAGTGCGAAGGAGGAGCCCAGGTAGCTGGGCAGGCGCCCGGAGGTGATGCCCAGGAACAGCAGGGTGCCCACACCGGTGAAGAACAGCGTCGTCGCCGGGTCGAAGCCGGTTAGCAGCGGCACCAGGAAGGTGGCGCCGAACATGGCGACAACGTGCTGGACACCGATGCCGATGGTTCGCGGCCAGGTGAGGCGCTCACCGGGGGCGACGACCTCGCCCGGAGCGATGGACCGGCCATCGCCGTGCAGGCGCCAGCCACGAGAGGAGGAAGAGGACACGAGTGAGCTCCTGCCTAAGCAACGAGAGAATGACTGTGTCCCGTGGGAAATCCTCTCGCGGGAGACCCGCGGGACGCTCGGCAGGACCCGGCAGAGCCTGCCGGGACTTCAGCATAGCCCGTGCTCGGCGGACCCGCGGACCAGGCTCCTCGCGGGTACCTGGCGGCCACCTGCCGGGTGCCACCCGATTCGTCCGCGGGAAGGATGCCGCCTGCGGGCGCCAACAGTGCATGATGTGGTCATGAGCACCGTCGGGACCTCCACGCCAGGACAGAGCGCGCCACGCTTCTCGCCGAGCTCGGAGCAGTACGTCGACGGACTCCCCCCAGGATTCGTCTTCCCCGGAACCGAGAATCTCGATCCGGCAGAAATCTTCTCCGGCCCCGGCTACACCGCACCCCGCCCCCGCAGCGACTCCGGGGCGACGGCCGCCCTGGTGTGCGGACTGCTCAGCTTCATCCCCCTCGTCGGTGTCGCCGCGATCATCCTGGGCATCAGTGCGCTGCGACGCCTGCACCACAGCTACAACTCCGGTGAGGGACTGGCCTGGCTGGGCCTCATTCTGGGCACCATCTCCGTCATCCTGTGGCTCTGCCTCCTCATCCTCATACTGTTCGTGGTCTAGAGGTCACACGGCCACGCCCGATCAACCGGTCCCCTACAGTGGTCCCGTGAAGCCTTTCATCATGGTGACCACGCGCCCCGAGCACGAGGCGGCGCAGGACGAGTACGAGTCCTTTCTGACTCAGAGCGGTCTATCGCGCGATGACCTGCAGCACATCGCCCTGGAGGAGGTCGATTTCCTCGACTCCTTCACTGCGGCCGATGTCTCCGGGGTCCTCATCGGGGCCAGCCCCTACAACGCGGACACGCCGGCGGCCGAGAAGACCCGCAGTCAGCTCAATGTCGAGGAGCAGATCCGCGAGCTGCTCGGGGTGATCCTCAAGGAGGGCATTCCCCTTCTGGCCACGGGCGTCGCGCTCCAGGTGCTGGCCGCCTACCTGGGCACCGGGACGCAGGAGGAGTTCGGTGAAGAGCTGGGCGCCGTCGACCTGTTCCTGACGGCCGAGGGCCGCGAGGACCCGCTCCTGAAGGGGCTCCCCCAGGCGGTCACGGTCTTCGCCGGCCACTATGAGGGCGTCGGGGAGGTGCCTGCGCACGCGACCCTGCTGGCGAGCTCGCCGGACTGCCCGGTCCAGATGCTGCGCGTGGGCAGGAACGTCTACGCCTGCCAGTTCAACCCCGAGCTCGACGCCGTCCAGTTCGAGCGGCGTGTCAGTATCTACGACGAGGCCGGTTACGGTGACCCGGACATGAGCGAGGACATCCTCACCCAGGCCCGGTCCTCTGAGGCGCACGACGCCGGACAGATCATCCGTAACTTCGTCTCGCGCTTCTCCCGCAGCTGAGCTGCCGCTCCCTGGGGCCGCACGCCCCGAACGACTCGGCGGTCCAGGCGCGGTTCTGGAGCTGAGAGCCACGATCATCAGGACGTTTTCATGACTTACCCGCCCGCCTATCCGCCGCCACAGGGATACAGCGGCCCAGCCAACCCGCAGTACCCGCCGCAGGCAGCCTATGGCTCTGTCCCGGCGGGCGCCCCGCAGAACGGGGCGACCTACGGGCAGGCGCCGACGCCGGCCGGTCACGGCGCGTACATGCCTCCCGCGCAGAGCGCGATTCCAACCCAGTCAGTGCTGCGCCCACCCGGGGCTCCCTCCTTCTCGGGCCAGCCCTATCCGCCTGCGCCCGTGCAGGCCTCCGCGCCGCAGTATCAGCCATATCAGCCGTACCAACCGCAACAGCAGCAGTTCCAGCAGTTTCAGCACGGCGCGGGCTCGAGCACCGGGTCGGCATACCTGAGCGGAGCAGTCACCGCACCGGGCTACTCCTCTCCTGCCAGACCACCGCAGGTGGGCAGCCCGCGCCCGGGAACGACATCATCCCGACCCTTGGATGCACCACACCATGTGCCATGGCGCGGTTTGAAGGCGGCGACACTGGTCATCATGATCGTTGGCTGCGCCCTTGAGGGCGTCATCTATGTCACCTTTCTTCTCGCTTTGGCGCGGGGCAGCGTGTGGAACACAGCCATCATCTCGACGCTCTTATTCATTATCGCCACACCAGTGATCTGGTGGCATTATTTCGGATTACGACACCTCTTCCACAACCGGCCAGTCACTGAGATATTAGGGCTCGCACTGTGGTTCGGCTACGGCGTTGTCACCATGCCCATCGCCGGCGACAGTCAGGACCCGTACACCAGCGTGCAGAACGTCACCTTTGTCCTCCTACTCATCGTCACCGCAGTGGGCGCCATCCTCACCATCCGCCTCAATCAGCGCCTAAGGACTCCGCAGCCGTGGCCCACCACCTTGGCCATGGGCGCCTGCCAGTTCGTTCTCATCAACAGCGCCGTACACATTTCATACCTCGCCATATCGGCCTACGTGAGCATATCGGCAGGAAGGGGCCTCAGTAACTACACGACCAGCGCCTGGTTCATATGGTCAGAATCAGGGGGCGCCGGCCTCCCCATCGCGGCAGGGCTACTCATTTTCACCATCGTCACCTCCCTGGCCACCGCAGGCCTGTTCCTGGGAATGCGGCGCCCTTCCAGCACATCGTTCCGAATCGTGTCCACAAGCGCCGTCTCACTTTTGACGCTCTATAACATCGTCGTCGTCCTCGCCTACGGGTTGCCCACCGCTGGCGAGTACGCTTTTCAGCCATCCAGCACAGGAATCGCGATGGCGATCATCATCGGCCAGGGAGCCCTCCTCATCGGTTCAACGCTGATGGCCGGACGCCGATCCGCAGCCGCTCCTCCCGGTGGCCACATCCAGCAGCAGTATGGCGTCGCGGGCGCAGCCGGCCCCCACGGCATGCAGAACCGCTTCAGCAGGCAGCATCGCTCCCAGTCGCAGTGGGGGAGCGGGTACTGATCCCGCCCCATCGCCGCAGGGTCGGCACACGACATCACCTCGGTCATCGACACCGACCGACAGGTCAAGCACAATGCCGATATGCGGCAGCCACCTCAACCTCAGAGCAGCTCCACTCCGACGCCGTCGGGCACTGACGGATACGGCCCGGCGACGCCATACGGCGTGGTGCCACACGGACCGCACGCCCCCGCGTCGTCGCCGCCTGCGGCCCTCACGCCGGGCTACGGCCCCCAGAGCGGGCAGCAGGTCGACTACCCCTACCTTTTCCAGGCCCAGACCGCTCCTCCGACGCAGCCGGTGGCGCCACACCTGTCCAGCATCGGCCAGCCCGCCAGCAGCATCGTCACCAACAGCGCTGATATCGATCCCTATTCGGCAGGGCCCACTGCCAGCTTTCCCAGGTTCGCCCCTGCCCCAACCCCCGGGCCCCTCCCCGCGCCCCCACAGCCTTTCACGCCACCAGCACTGGTCAGCGCGCCACCGCTCGACGTCACCCGCACGACCGCCTTGCCCTCACCCACCCGCTGGAGGCGAGACCGGGTCATCGCCCTCGTCACAGCCCTGATCGCTTGCGGAACTCAGGTCGCGTGGGTCCTCTACGACCTCCACAGGCAACCCAGATTCACCGCCCCTCCGGGTTTCACACTGAACTTCATCCTGTACTTGATGTTCTATGCACTCAGCACCCCGGGTGTTTGGTGGTTCGTCCTTCACTTTTCGTCACTGAAAACTATCTTTGAGAATCGCCCCACCTCAGTCATGGTCGCTGCGACGTTGCAGATACTGCTCATCGACATCCTCATATTCAACGACAGTATCATTGTCACTCCGATGCCGATTCTGTGCCTCTTGACAACCGGCAGCGCAGCAATCGCCGCAACCATCATGAATCAACACACACCCACTGCGCGACCATGGTTCGTCACACTTGGATCAGCAGTCAATCTCTTCATGCTCATCACAGCTCTTCACCAGTTGGGGAATTCTGCGCGCTACCTTTTGAGCGGCACCAACGCAAGTGAGCGAACGATCAATATCTGGTTTTCGGTCTCAGCCGCACCTAACTATCGAGGAGCACCTCTCGTCAGCGGTATCATCCTCATGATCGTCACAGCCCTCATCGCGACCATCAGCCTCTACCTGGGCTCTCAGAGCCGTCACAGAGTGGCGTTCTCACGCATCGTCGGCGTTGCCCCATTCATCATGGCTCTCACGAACATGTACATCCTCCTCGCATATGGTATTTCCGCTACCTCCATTGGCTCCGCGCTCGGGCTGAGCAGCATTGGACAGTCGTTCCCGTATGCCGTTTTCCGAGCGTGGGCTGCATCGATCCTGCTGGGCGCCATCGCCGTCGGGATTATCGTGCTACTACACCGACACACGCCCGCCACGAGGCATACGACGCATCAGTTCGCACCGGCGGTCTCAAGCACGCAACCGCCCCAGTACGCGAGCTACCGGTCCTACATGTAGGGGAGACCTCCGCCCATCACTACCTACAGTGAGCAGAGTCACTCACTTACCCCCATCCGTAAACCCATCGGTTCCGAACTCCTGGTGACGACGCACTACGTCGGTGCGCCACCACTCACCTGGCCACGTCGCCAGCCCATGTCACCAAGGAGTTCTCCCATGCGTACTCGCAAGATCGTGTCAGCCGCCCTGCTCGTTGCCGCCCTCGCCGTCGGCACCGCCGCCTGCGGCTCCACGAATGCCGACAAGAACAAGATGGAGCAGACCTCCACCCCGAACGGCACCATGAGTGACGGCAAGATGTCCGATGGAAAGATGAGCGACGGCAAGACCGAGGATGGGAAGATGTCGGATGGCAAGATGTCCGACAGCCCCACCTCCGGCAGCATGTCGGACGGCAAGATGAGCGACGACAAGATGTCGGCCGCCCCCTCGGCCAGCACCATGTCGGACAGCAAGTAGGAGCTGCCACCAGACGGATAGCCGCATGACGTTGGCCCGTACCCACTGCGACGGGTACGGGCCAACGCTCTGGCGGACGAGCCGAGCACGCCCCCTGCAGGAACTGACGCGCTCTTCTGGAACGGCAGTGCCGACCACGCCTCCACAGACGAGCTCGATCAGAGGCTCTGGAGCATGACGGCCACAACGGCCCTCAGGACAGGTCGGCGTACTCCTGCGGCACGTCAGCAACAGCCTGCGCGATGGGGGTGTCGCCGTCGTAGAAGGGGATGACCCTACCGACGCTGGCCGGCTCGGCGAGCACGGCGGCGATGACGCGGGCGACGTTCCCACGCGACGTCCGCCCGCTACCAGTTGTTGCTCCGGGGGCCAGCCGTGCCACCGTGATGGCACCGGTGGGCTCCTCCAGAGTCAGCAGACCCGGCCCCAGGATCGTCCAGTCCAGGTCGGTGGTCTGGAGGTACCGATCTGCCGCGATCTTGGCAATGGCATAGGCGCGCAGCGGGTGGTCGTCAGGGACCTCGCCGTAGGCGGTGATGAAGGAGACCATAATGTAGCGCTTGACCCCGGCTGCGGCGGCGGCCTCCATGGAGCGGATGGCTGCGGCGCGGTCGACGGCGTCGGTACGCTCCGGACCGCCCTTGCCACCGGCACCGGCGGACCAGATGATCGCGTCGGCTCCGGCGAAGACCCGGGTGAGCTCAGCGACATCGGCTTCCTCAACGGACAGAACCAGCGGGGTGGCTCCGGTGGCGGCGACGTCGGCGGACTGGTCAGGGTTGCGGATGAGGGAGACGACCTCGTGGCCGGCCTCCACGAGCAGCGGGGCGGCCAGCAGCGCGACCTTGCCGTGACCTCCGATCATGACGATGCGGGACATAAGCGGGTCCTTTCTGTACGTTCCTAGAACATTCGGGGCCGATCAGACACATCGCCCCGGGTGGTGCCCCACTATCCACCCCGCTTGCACCGCACGCACCCCCTCCCGCGCTGCGCGAACTGGGGCATCGCGCCGACAGCGAGCCCGTCAGTCGCGGGCGTGAACGGCCACGAAGTTGGCCAGGAGCTTCCAGGAGTCGGAGACGTCGTCGAGGCGCACGCGGGCCTGGAGGTCGGCGAGCTCGTCGTCGGCGAAGTAGCCGTGACCGGCGTAGAAGCCGAGCCGGTGGGCGAGGTAGTCGCCGTCGAGCTCGGGGTGGAACTGCGTGGCGTACAGGTTGGACCCGATCCGGAACATCTGGACCGGGCAGGCCTCACCGGTTCCCAGGACGACGGCGTGGGGCGGCAGCGTCGTCACCGCCTCCTTGTGGGCGACGAAGGCCTGGAAGACCTTCGGGACGCCCGCGCAGACGGGGTCGGCCAGGCCAGCCTCAGTGAGAGTGACCTCAGGGGCGGTGACCGCCTCGCCGTAGGTGGTATCGACGACGGCGCCCTGATGGCAGGCGAGCGTGCCCACGCCGTAGCAGGCGCCGAAGAAGGGGAAGTCGGCCTCGACGACGCGGTCGAGCAGGCCGGAGAGCTCGGCCTCGACGCGCTTCTGGGTGGCGGACTTCTTCTCCGGCGGGGTGGAGGCGTTGAAGGGGGAACCACCCACGAGGATTCCGGACCAGTCGTCCAAGTCGATCTGCGGCAGGGGCTGGGACTCCAGGCGCAGGCGACGCAGCGTGGACTCCTCCAGGCCGGTGCGCTTGAGGAACGCCTCGTACTCGGCGTCGGCGGGCTCATCGTCGCTGCGGGTGGCCAGGAAGAGGAAGGGTTTCACGAGACGACCTTAACGGGGGCTGACCGCCTGGGCAGCATCCTTTTCCACGCCGTTCCCAGAATCACGTTCAGGAGCCGGCCCGCAGGCCTCTGAGGATCTCCTCGACGGCGGCCAGGGTGACGCCGGAGGCCTGCCTCAGGGAGAGCTGCGCCCGCCCGAGGTTGCCGCCGGCGGCCGGGGCGTCGAGGTAGGTCAGGGCGGAGACCGACACTCCCCTCGAGGCCAGGATCATGGCCTCGGCCACGGAGTCGGTGACGGCGGCGTCGGCCCCCAGGGAGGTCAGAGCGCGGGACTCGGCCGGGCTCGGGCGCAGTGGCCCGGGCACGAGGGCGACGACGGAGCTGCCGCTCACGCCGCGCAGGCCCCCCAGGCGCTCGGTGAGCGTTGCGTCCCAGCCAGCCGAGACCATGCCGGGGGCCGGGAAGAGGGAACCACCGGAGAGGTTGAGGTGGTCGGCAACGACGCGCACCTGTCCCGGCGCCGAGCCTCCGGCCACATCACCGGAGCCGCGCAGCGGGGTGGCGCGAGTGACGAGCAGGGCGGCGCGCAGGCGGGCCCCGCTGGCGATCCGGGCCAGCGCCGTCGCACCACGCACGGCCCCGCCCTCGTACACACTGGTGCGACCACGGGCGACGAGGACGCCGAAGCCACCGCGCTCATAGGACATGAGCGCGTCCTCGTGGCCGGGGGCGCTCGGAGCCTCAACGCCGGGCAGGAAGGACAGGCGCACTCGGGCCGAGGGGCGCCCCCAGGCCTGGTCGAGGTCGCGCAGGAAGGCGGGCTCGGCGATGACGAGGAGGTCGTGGCGGGCGCGGCCCGTGGCCAGGAGGATGGAGGCGCCGTCGGGGTCCTCGTCCCAGATTCCTGGTGGGGCGGACTGCTGGACCATGGATTCTCCTCGGGTGCGCCCGGGGCGGGCGGTGGGACAGGGAACGATGGCCGGCGCGGGGCGCCGGTCACGGTGGAGCGAAGTCTACGCGAAGACGCCGATGGTCGCCGCCGGCGCCCACCCCACGCTCACCAACCAAAACTTCAAAATCGACGCGGCTCCGGGTCGATTTTGAAGATTCTGTCGATCTGCGTGCGGGCCAGGCGGTGCACCGAGCGAGCGGCAGGCTCGGGCACACCTCCACGATCTACATCGTGCGGTTGAAGTAGATGTTCCCTCCGATGAAGCTGACCAGCTGGAGCCACAGGACGACCACCAGGGCCAGTTTCATCGACCCCCCGAAGGCACCGACGGCGCCTACGACAACGTTGCCGAAGAACCCTACGACGCCAGTGAGTGCCCAGGCTCGCTGCGAGGCGGCCCTGTCCCGCTCGTCCCCCCGCTTCTCAAGCTCACGGACGACGAAGGTCTCGTATCCGCGCCTCTTGGCGACGATCAGGGCGACGTAGACGAGCATCACGACTGACGCCCCACTAGCGCCACCATAGAGAAAGCCGTTGGACATCGGGATCGTCAACGCCGCCACCCACAGAAGGATCACGACGGCGACAACGCAGGCCATGCCCCCGATGGTGGACCGCCGCCGCTTGGTAGCCTTCTGGCTTGCCCGAGCACTCGACGTCGCCCCCGGGGAGGACGAACTGGCCGCTGGAGCGGAGGAAGGAGTGGGCGTGGGCGGCGTGGGCTCTGATTCAGACATGGAAGATCTCCTCAACAGTGGTCTCGAAGTAACGGGCGATGGCGATGGCCAAGGGAAGGGAGGGGTCGTACTTACCCTTCTCAATGGAGTTGATGCTCTGTCTGGAGACACCCAGGGCGACTCCGAGCTGGGCCTGGGTAAGACCGCGAGCCTCGCGCAGGCTGCGCACGTCGTTATCCATGGTCTTCACCGCCCGGGGCGCGGCGAGACAACCGGCTCATGCCGCAGCCGTGTTCCGGACGGCACGAAGTCTCGGGGACAGCCACGCGACACCAACGATGGAGACACCGATCAGGGCGGCGCCCATGAGGTGAACGACCAGCAGAAGTGGTCCGGTGGAGAGATGACTGGTCGCCGGGAACACGAAGCCCACCATGATGCCGGTGGGGAGGGCGCAGACGAAGCCGACTTGTTGTTCACCGAGTTTCTTGAGGAGCTCGGACGCCTCCTCGACACGGACCTCAGACAGATGGCGAGCCGAGTACCGGTAGACGAGCTGGTAGAGGACGATCCCGGCGACGATGCCACCGACCACCCCAGCAACGAAGGTGACAGCGGGGGGAGTCGACGACGTGGCGGCCAGGACAGAAGGAGCGGAGACGGCGGAGAGCATGGCGATCATCCCTTGATTAGCCACTTACCCCCGAGAGATGGTGTCATGTTTGCTTGACATGTCTAGTGTGCTTGACAGGGTCGACCATGTCAAGCGTGCTTCACTCGAAGGGTCCGAGCCGCCCACATCCACCCCACGCCCACTAACCAAAACTTCAGAATCGACGCGGCTCCGGGTCGATTTTGAAGATTCTGTCGATCTGTGTGCGGGCCAGGCCGGCGCACCGAGCGCGTGCGTGCGGACTGCCTGGCGGTGCGCCGGGCGCGCGCAGGCCAGCAGCGCTCCACCTTCACGTAAACGTTATTGAACGTGACGTGCAAGAACAAAGGAATGTCGCCTAACATCCCCTCATGGCTGAGCGCACGTACACCATTAATGCACCAATCGATCAAGTTCGATCAATCGTTACCGAGTTCTTCACTCAGGAGGGTTGGACCGTCGCGCCCTTCTCCGCCGACACCCTGCAGATCACCCGCGGCAAGAAGGGCATGTCCATCGCCTTCGGCGCCCTCATGGGCAGGAGCTTCTATCTCTCGCAGAACCTTCAGTTCGGGACCGGCCCGCACGGCGAGACCCTGGTGCGCTACCTGTCCTCAACGGGGTCAGCCATCATCGGCGGCGCCCTGGGCATGCGCAAGGCCGTCAAGACCCACGCCGCGTACGCCGAGAAGCTCGCCGACACCCTACAGGCGCGAGACATCCTCATGAGCATCCGGTAGCCGCCGGCTCCTGCGCGTCTCCCCTCACCCCTATCCGCCCACTGCGCCTCCGGTCCTCCACCGACCGGGGGCCACCTGCTGCGCAGCCCCTCCCCCGATCCGACGTCGGCCCCGTCCACTCCCCCACCGGGCACAATCGGGGCATGACTCGCACCGGGCCGCAGGGCCGCACGCAGCCTCCGCAGACCGACCCCATCAGGGCGCTGCTCGCCTCGCCCCCGGACCTGCCGGTGGTCGAGGTGTTGCCCGAGCTGCGCGAGCGCCTCTCCCCCGGCCCCTCCGCCTCCGACGACGCAGGCGCCTGCCTGGTCCTCACCGCTCCGCCCGGCACCGGTAAGACGACGCTCGTCCCGCCGCTCCTGGCCGACGTCCTTACCGACGTCCCTGCCGATGCCCCACAGCGCGCCCAGGAACGCCGGCCGGGCCGCGTCATCGTCACCCAGCCGCGGCGCATCGCCGCCCGCGCAGCCGCCCGCCGCCTGGCCGACCTCCTGGGAGAGGAGGTTGGCGGCACCGTCGGATACGCGGTGCGCGGGGAGCGGCGCGCCGGCCCAAGCACGCGGATCGAGGTCGTCACCGCCGGGCTTCTTCTGCGCCGTCTCCAGCGTGACCCGGAGCTGAGCGGCGTCGACGCCGTCATCCTCGACGAGGTCCACGAGCGCTCCCTGGACAGCGACCTGCTCCTGGCTCTCCTGGCGGACGCGCGCGCCGCCCTGCGCGAGGACCTCACCCTCGTGGCCATGTCCGCCACGCTCGACGCCGACCGCCTGCGCCGCATCCTGGGCGGTTCCTCGGGCGGCTCGTCGGCAGGCTCGTCGGGCGAAGCCGCGCCGCTGGTGGAGGTACCTGGGCGCCTCCACCCCCTTGAGGAGGTGTGGGCACCGCCGGGGCGCACCGGTCGCCTGGGGCCGCGCGGGGTGCCGCGGGAGTTCCTCGCCCATGTCGCCGCCACCGTGGAGCGGGCCCTGGCCGAGCGCTCCGGCGACGTGCTGGTCTTCCTGCCCGGGGCCCGCGAGGTCGACGACGTCGTCTCCCGTCTGCGCGGTGCGGTCCCTGAGGGCGTGGGCGTCCTGCCGCTGCACGGCCGCCTACCCGCGAGCGCCCAGGATGCGGCCCTGGCCCCGAGCCCGGCGGGGCGGCGGCGCATCGTGGTGTCCACGAACGTGGCCGAGTCCTCGCTGACGGTGCCCGGGGTGCGGGTGGTGGTGGACTCCACGCTGGCACGCGAGCCGCGCCTGGACGTGGCCCGCTCCATGAGTGGACTGGTGACGGTGGGGGTCTCGCGGGCGGCCGGGGTGCAGCGGGCCGGGCGGGCGGGGCGCGAGGGGCCCGGCGTCGTCTACCGCTGCTGCTCGCCCACGGACTGGGCGCGTTCGCCGCTGGCTCCGACCCCGGAGATCCTCTCGGCCGACCTCACCGGTGCGGCCCTGGAGCTGGCCGTGTGGGGAGTTCCCGACGGCGCGGGACTGGCCTGGGTCGATGAGCCGCCGGCTGCGGCGCTGGCGGCCGCGCGGGAGGCCTTGGAGCGCCTGGGCCTGGCCGGCGCCGATGGCGTGACACCCCTGGGTCGGGCGGTGGCCGGGCTACCTGCGGGCGTGCGGGAGGCGCGGGCCCTGTTGGCGACGGCACCGGTCCTGGGGACGCGGCAGGCGGCGCGGGCGACGGCGCTGCTGACCGCCGACCTGCGCGCGCCCGGTGGGGACCTGACAGCCCTGGCCCGACAGGTGCGCGGCGGCGGTGCCGGGTCGGGAGCCTGGAAGGCGGAGACGCGCCGACTGGAGCAGGCCTGCCGGCGCGCAGCCTTAGAGCAGTCGGGGGACCCTGAGGCCCCGGACTTCGCGAGCGGTGGTCCTCAGGCGCCGGGCACCGGACGCGGCCGGGAGGAGACTGGCCGACCCGACGCCGTCGGCGAGGGCACCGGGGCGCATGACCTGGAGTCGACGGTGGCGCTGGTGGCCGGGACGGCGCAGCCGCAGTGGATCGCGCGACGTCGGGGGCCGGCTCCGCAGGCGGGCAAGGAGGCGCACTACGCGAGCGTCGCCGGGACCGGGCTGCGCCTGCCGGCGGGCTCGGCGCTGGCGGAGTCCGAGTGGCTGGCGGTGGCGGGCGTGGACCTGACCAGTGGGCGCGGCGACGCACTCATCCGGGCCGCGGCGCCCCTCGCCGAGCAGGCGGCCCTGGAGCTGGCCGGGGCCTGGCTGGCCGAGGAGGAGCGCACCGTCTGGGAGGGCGGACGCCTGCGCACGGAGCGCCTGCGCAGCCTGGGGGCCATCACACTCACCACCACCCCGGGGCCACCGCCGGGTCCGACGGCGGTGGCGGAGGCCGTCATCGCGCGGGTGCGCGCCGAGGGGGCTGATGCCGGCCTGGGCGTGCTGCCGTGGGGTGAGGAGGCGCTCGGCCTGCGCGCCCGACTGGCCCTGCTGCACGAGCACCTGGGTGAACCCTGGCCGGATATGAGCGATGCGGCCCTGGCCGAGCGGGCCGAGGAGTGGCTGGCACCGGCAGTGACGAGCCTGGCCGGGCAAGCCGGCGGGGCCAACGGAGCAAACGGGCCGGGCGGCTCGGCGTCGGGCTCGGGGGGCCGGCGTTTCAGCCTGGAGCGGCTGGACGTGGCCCAGGCGCTGCGGGCGCTGCTGCCGTGGCCACAGGCGTCGCGCCTGGACGAGCTGGTGCCCGAACGCATCGAGGTCCCCTCCGGCTCACAGGTGCGGGTGGACTACACGGCGGCGGTCGGCGGGGCGGCTGGGAGTGCGGGCCCAGTGGACCCGGCCGAGGCCGGGAAGGCGGGTCGGCCGGTGCTGGCGGTGCGGGTCCAGGAGTGCTTCGGCTGGGCGGCCACTCCACGGATCGTGGAGGGCCGGGTGGCGGTGCTGCTGCACCTGCTCTCTCCGGCGCGCCGGCCGGTGGCGGTCACCGACGACCTGGCTTCCTTCTGGGAGCAGGGCTACCCGCAGGTGCGCGCCGAGATGCGGGGCCGCTACCCCAAGCACGCCTGGCCGGAGGACCCGTGGAACGCGCCCGCCACGAGGGGGACCGGACGACGTCGGTAGGTGGGGGCGAAGCTCACCCGGGCCACCCGGGGACGATGGGCGGGCGAGTGCGCATCAGGAGACGAGTACCGCGGCGGACCGGCGCTACCCGCCCTGTCGGCACCGCTGGCACCACCGCCCCCCGCCGAGCCCCGACCCGGGCCGCTCACGAACCGCCCCGGCCGGCTCACCGGCGCGGAGGGCCACCGGTCGAGTGGCGGGGCCTCACCAGGTGGAGGCGTCCAGGCGGCTGAAGCGGAAGCCGGTGGGGTTGCGCTCGGTGTCGGGGTCGGCGTCGGGCACGACGTATCCGACGATCTGGAGGTTCCAGGTGCCGCGCCCGCCCCACAGGGTGGCCGTGGTGCGGGTGCGGCCGCGCACCACCGGGAAGCCGGCGATGGTGTCGGGCTGGACGGAGACCACCTCGTGGGAGTGGTAGCGCATGGCGCCGTTGGCGATGTCGCCGAGCCACTCGACCTTGGGCTGGGGGTAGCCGGTCATGTGGGTCAGGACGCAGTAGTCGGTGAGCAGGGCGTCGATGGCCTTGGTGTCAGCGGCGACCATGGCGTCGCACAGGAGCGAGTAGAGGTCAGCGGCCGCACGCGGCGCGATCTCGGAGGCGTGGGGGTGCGGGACCTGAGTGCGGGAACGGGACAGGGGTCGGGATTCGTGGGGACGGCGACTCATAGGCCAAGAGTACGGCCCGACGCCGAATATATGAGGGACCAAGAGCTCCGGCGGCCAGGTCGGGGCGCAGGGCTCCTGCGGCCACAACGGGCCGCATGAGGCGGCTGCTCCACGAGGGTGGGGATCTACTGCCCGAAGGTTGTGCGTACTGGACGAACCCCCGGCCTACGTGGAGTACACCCGCCCCTCCCCCAGTGACCCCCGGCCCTCGTGCAGTACAGGCGTCTCACGACGTCGAGCAGCCACCGGCCGTCAACACGGGCAGCACCGAAACGGGGAACGCGAAGGGCCCGCCGTACAGCTCCTGGCTGCTCGGCGGGCCCTCCCGTGGCGGTAGCGCTGGGATTCGAACCCAGGGTGGCTATGAACCACACAGACTTTCGAGATCTGCACCTTCGGCCGCTCGGACACGCTACCTCGCCCACGAGGTTACACGGACGTTGCCCCGCTCCCCAACGCGACGTCCTGCGGTATCAGTCACGACCGACGTCGTGCCCGGCGAACTAGCCGAGCCCGGCGGGGCCAGCCAGCAGGCCCCGTCAGCGACGGTCGGCGAAGAAGGCGGCCAGGAGGTCCTGGGACTCCTGGGCGCGCAGGCCGGCGCGCACCTCGACCTGGTGGTTGGCGCGGGTGTCGCGCACGACGTCACGCACCGAGCCGCAGGCCCCGGTGCGCGGCTCCCAGGCCCCCAGGACGAGTCGGGCCACCCGGGCCAGGACGATGGCGCCGGCGCACATGGTGCACGGCTCGAGGGTGACCACGAGGGTGCAGCCGTCCAGGTGGGAGTCACCCAGGGCGGCGCCGGCGGCGCGCAGGGCGCGGATCTCGGCGTGCGCCGTCGGGTCATGCTCGGCCTCGCGGGCGTTGGCGGCCTCAGCGAGGACCGCCCCCTCCGGAGAGAGCACGACGGCGCCCACCGGCACCTCCCCTGCCGCACCCGCCGCCCGGGCCAGCTCCAAGGCACGCACCATGGCGGCGTCGATGACCGGACTGGTGGCCGGGCTGAGGGTCGGCTTGATGACCGTGCCGCCGCCCCGCCCCACGGCGACATCCGCCCGCCCACCGAGCGCGCCGGCGTCGGAGCCCGGGCTGAACGGACTCAACGGCTGCGCAGAAGAAGGTGAAGACGTCACGAGTTCATTATCTCGTTATAGGCTCCCGACGACATGCCCGAGCTCGGACGGCCGACTGCCTCGGCGGCCCCGGCGCCGCGCCCGGGACCAGCACCCCAAGCCCCGCGACGATCCCATAGCCCCCCGCGAAGACCCCACGAAGAACGGAGCAGGTCGGTGAGCCGGTCCCCCGAATCGAGCGATGAGAGCGAGTCCGTGCCAGACGGCCCCTCCAAGGACTCAACCCGGCCGGCCCCGTCGTCGGACCGCTTCTCAGTGCTGCGACTCCCCGGCGGCTCCCTCCCCGGCGCGCTGATCGGCAAGCTGCCCGGCAAGGAGCCCCTCAACCCGATGGTGTTCTTCGTGTCGGCCACCATCATCGCGATCGTCGCCCTGGCCGCGCTCATCGCCCCCGACCTCGTCAAGAGCGCCTTCGGGGCGGCCGTGACCTGGACGAGCCGGTGGTTCGGCTCCTTCTACATCCTGCTCATCACGGCCGCACTCGTCTTCATCCTGGGCCTGGCCTTCTCCCGCTTCGGGCGCATCCGCCTGGGCCCGGACAACTCGACACCGGACTTCTCCACCTTCGCCTGGACGGCCATGCTCTTCGCCGCCGGCATCGGCACCGAGATCCTGTTCTTCGCCGTCGCCGAGCCGGTCGAGCAGTACGTGCACCCGCCCACCGGCGACGCCCAGGCCATCCCCCCGGCCGCCCGCGCCCGCGAGGCCATCGTCCTGTCCCTGTTCCACTACGGCATCTCCGGCTGGGGCCTGTACGCCCTGGTGGGTCTGGCCATGGCCTACTTCGCCTACCGACGCCGCGACACCCTCACGCTGCGCTCCACCCTGCGCCCGCTGTTGGGGCGGCACACCGAGGGCGTCATCGGCGACATCGTCGACGCCGCCGCCCTGGTCGGCGGGGTCTTCGGCATCGCGGCCTCGCTGGGGGTCGGCGTCGTCCAGCTGAACGTGGCCCTCAACATCCTGTTCGGGCTGCCGCAGGGCTTCCCCACCCAGATCGGGCTGACGGCCCTGGCCGTCATCATGGCCACCGTCTCGGCCGTCTCCGGCGTCGACCGGGGAGTGCGCATCCTGTCCACCATCAACGTGCTGCTGGCCATCGGCCTGGCCCTGTGGGTGCTCGTCACCGGTGACGCCGCCTTCCTCATCGACGCGCTCATCGGCTCCATCGGGGACTTCTTCACCCGCTTCCCGCAGCTGACGCTGGAGACCTACGCCTACAACCGCCCCGATGACTGGCTCAACGCCTGGACCCTGTTCTTCTGGGCGTGGTGGATCGCCTGGGCGGCCTTCGTGGGCATGTTCCTGGCCCGCATCTCACGCGGCCGCACCATCCGCCAGTTCGTGCTCGGCAGCCTCCTGCTGCCCTTCTGCTACATCCTCATGTGGGTGGCGATCTTCGGCAACCACGCCCTGGACCTGGTCATCCGCGGCAACGGCGAGTTCCGGGACATCACCCTGGAGCGCCCCGAGCAGGGGCTGTACTGGATCCTGGAGCACCTGCCGGGACAGAAGATCCTCATCGCCCTGGCCCTGTTCGTGGGGATCCTCTTCTACGTCACCAGCGCCGACTCCGGCGCCCTAGTCATGGCCAACCTCTCCAGCCGCATCCGCTCGGCACGCCAGGACGCCGCCGCCTGGCTACGGATCTTCTGGGCCGCCCTGACCGGGATCCTCACCATCGCGATGCTCGTGGCCGGCGGCATCCCCATCCTCCAGCAGGCCACCATCGTCATGGCGCTGCCCTTCTCCGGGGTCCTCATCCTCATCATGTACACCCTGTGGCGCTCCCTGAGCACCGAGGACACCTACAACCAGGCCCTGAGCCGGGCCGACCGCAACCGGGCCCTGGGCTTCAACGGCTCGGCCGCGGGGCTGGAGCAGACGCCCTGGCGCGAGCGCCTGACGCACACCCTCAACTCGGTCTCCCCCGACGAGGCAGGCAACGCCATGGAGCGGCGCATCGTGCCGGCCCTGGAGGCGGTGGCCACCGAGCTGCGCAAGGAGAACGTCTCCGCCGAGGTCTTCGTCGAGGGCCCCGAGGCCCAGGACCCCGACGACGAGCGCACCTTCCTGGGGCGTGCCAGCCTGGTGGTCTCCTCCCACCCGGCCACCGACAGCGGCGAGGAGCAGTCCAGCTCCATCGACTCCTTCCGCTACGTGGTGCGCATGGTGGTCACGCCGGTCCCCGCCTACGGCTTCGCCGTCCACGAGGCCGACGACCTCACGGTGCGCCTCGAGGTGCGCCCGCACAGCGGCGGCCAGGGCTACGACGTCGTCGACTGGAACTCCGACCAGGTGGCCCACGACGTCCTCGACCACTACGAGCGCTGGCTGGAGTACGTAGGCACCTCCGAGAAGAGCGAGTCCCGGTTCTCCCGTCGGCTCTGAGGCGCACTCCCGCGCCCGCTGCCGGGGCTGCCCCGGCCGACCATCACCTCCCCGCCGTCGGGTCTGCCCCAGCCCACCGTCTCCTCACCGCCGTCGACCGGTCTCCTCCCGGACCGCCCCAACGCTGACAGGGACACTCCACGCGGCCGGGGACTTTTTCTCCCGGGCGGGGGCATCCTGCGCGTGCGGGGACGGGATTCCTGTCCCCGACGGCGTCAAACGTCCCCACCCGGAACGACGCGCACCCGGCCGCGTCGAATGTCCTCCGCCGGATGCGGCCGCCGGTAGCCGCAGGTCAGTCCGCCTCGACTGTGTAGGAGGCGAGGCGCTCCTGGAAGGCGGGGTCGTAGTGGTTGACGACGCCCTGCCCCTCGTCGAGGGCGGCGATGGCCCGCATGTCGGCGTCGTCGAGCTGGAAGTCGGTGACGTCGAGGTTGGTGACCATGCGCTCGCGGTGGACCGTCTTGGGGATGACGATGATGTCGAGCTGGATGAGGTAGCGCAGGGCCACCTGGGCGGCGGTCTTGCCGTACTTCTCGCCGACGGCGGTGAGCACCGGGTGGGTGAAGATGTTGTTGCGGCCCTGGGCGAGCGGCCCCCAGGACTCCAGGGCGGTGTCGTACTTGGCGTACCAGGCGCGGTTGTCGGCCTGCTGGTTGAAGACGTGAGTCTCCATCTGGTTGACGGCCGGCGGCACCTCGACATGCTGCGCCAGGTCCACGAACCGGTCGGGGAAGAAGTTGGAGACGCCGATGGCGCGGACCTTGCCGGCGGCCAGGGCCTTCTCCATGGCGCGGTAGGTGCCGTAGTAGTCGCCGAAGGGCTGGTGGACGAGCAGCAGGTCGATGTAGTCGGTGCCCAGGCGGCGCAGGGAGCCGTCGATGGAGCGGGCGGCGCGCTCCTCCCCGGCGTTGGAGATCCACACCTTGGTGGTCAGGAAGATGTCCTCGCGGGGCAGTCCACTGGCGGCGACGGCCGCGCCCACACCCTCCTCGTTGCGGTAGGCCTGGGCGGTGTCGACGTGGCGGTAGCCGACCTCGAAGGCCTCGAGCACAGCGCGCTCGGTCTCCTCCGGCGGGGTCAGGAAGACGCCGTAGCCGATCTGCGGGATGTCGACGCCATTGTTAAGAGTGATGGTGGGGGTGGGGCCGTTAGCCATAAGTTCTCCTTCGATGCGGTCGGTGTCAGCAACCTAGCCCCGCAGGCGGGCGCGATGTCGCCCCTTTCGCGCCGGGCCCAACTGGCGTGCGGGCCATCCTGGCCAGGCTGCACGCCCGAATCTGGACCTTCCCGCACTCCCAAGCCTAAACCCGGCCGTGACCCCGAACCTGAAGCCCAACCCCAAGCTCGAACCCGGCCTGGCTGCACGCCCGAGCCTGAACCTGGTCGCTCTCAGGCCTGAGCTCAGCCGTACACCCCGGGCCTGCGCCTGGCCGCCGGCGGGGACATCCTGCGTGGCCGGGGACTCATCCTTCCATCCGGGGGCATCTCACGCGTCGGGGGACCGGACTCCTGTCCCCAGCGGCGTCGAATGCCCCCACCCGGTGCGGACCGCACCCGGCCGCGCGGAATGTCCCCGGCCGCACAGCACAGGATGGGGCCTGCTGGCGGACCCGCCACCCGTGAGAGAGACGTTGGGTGTCTGGCCCAGGTTCGGCCGGGGTTGCGCATCGGGAAGCGGCCGCGCGCGGTGGCCGAAACAGCCCCTGCAGCGGGCCCGATGTCCAAATTGGATACAAAGGACTTTGCCGGACTGAAACGGGCGAAATGAAACCGCATGATTCCGCGGTTCTGTTGCAGGCCCGAAGAACGCGAAGCGTCCTTTGTATCCGATTTGGACACAACACGGTCAGCGTCGCAAGATCTCAGCGGGGACACCGGTGGTGAAGGTCAGTCGCGGGCGCGCAGCACCTGCCCCAGGCTCTGCTCGCCCGCGAGTGCCCCGGCGCGAGCGGAGACGACAACGGCCAGACAGGTGGTCGCCAGGGTCGCCGCACACACGAGGCCCAGCGTCCCCCAGGGGAACCCCTGCAAGATGCTGGCCAGCGGCCTGTGCACTGCCTCCGCCACCAGAACGGCCGTGGACAGGGTGACGAACAGGCCGAGAACGGTCGCAGCGGCGGCGACGTCGAGGGCGGCCGTGGGCTCATCAGCGAAGACGATGTCGGGGCGGGAGGCCAGAACGCGGGCGATGGCCACACGCTGACGCTCACCACCACTCATCTGATGAGGCAGGTGGCGGGCCTGCTCGCTCAACCCCACGCGCTCGAGGGCATCGTCGACGGCGCTGCGGCTCAGGGGTCTGCGACGCAGGCGGCCAGGCAGGGCCACGTTGTCGCGCGCGGACAGGGAGGTGACGAGGTTGTCATCCTGGAAGACGAAGCCGACGTGCCGAGCCCGGAAGCGGGCAGCGGGCCGGGGACGTAGCGAATTCGTCCGGGTACCGAGGAGCTGGACGGTGCCGTCGGTGGGGGGCATCGAGCCCGGCGATGCACTGCAGGAGGGTGGACTTGCCGCAGCCGGAGGCGCCGACCAGAGCGGTGAAGCTGCCGACGGGCAGGGAGAGGTCAACACCGTTGAGCGCGATGACATCGGCGTTGCGGCGGCCCTGGACGCGGAAGACTCGGGTGAGTCCGGCTACCTCGATGGCCGGCGGTATCTGCGGCCCCTGATGGTCGGCACTGACTGCGGCGGGATGGCCCTGACGACGGATCATGACAGCCCCCAAACCCCTGCGACCGCAAGGACGATCCAGATAAGGACGGATACCGCCCGGCTTCCCGCCAGGGCGCCCAGCCCCCATCGCGCGGCCGGACGCCTCAGCCAGGGCCCCCCGATAATCAGCAGCGCGACCAGGACCGAGGGCAGCCAGGTCCGCACCTCGGCGTCGCTCATCCTGGCCAGCGGGTCGTGCATCCAGATCGTCACCACCCCAAGCACCTCGGTGCGAGCGAGCCCTTGGAAACGGGCCGGTACCGGCGAGAGAAGGCCTGCGACGTCGACGGCGCAGGGATAGGACAGGGGCGAACGGAACAGGTCAAGGCTCATGCTCACCAGTTCACTCATCACCGGCCGCCAGCGCACTGGTGCCCATGCCCGTCTTCGAGTCGGGTTGATCCCACCTCACCCCCGGTCGAGCGCGCACCACCTCGGGGGTGCCAGCACCACCCCGGGGGGCTCGCATGCGGCAGGTATTGGGGAGACAGCACGAGTGCACCCCCAGGGCCGAGCCCGTTAGCGTCGTCGGCATGACCTCGACATCATCACTCGGCCCCCTCCCCGATCTTCCTGCAACCGCACCCATAGGGGGCCCGGAGGACAGGACCATCCCCGTTCCATCGGCTGCCGGCACGTCCGCAACCGCCCCATCCGCGGCAGGCCCGCGCTCCGCCCCTTCCTCGCCGGAGCGCCGTCCGAGCCAGAGCCTCAGGTGGATCAGCATCATCGGCTGGGAGTTCCTGCACGCCGCACTGTGGATGCCAATGGCTGTTCTCCTCGTGCCCTCCATCCTGCTGTTCCACCTGACAGTCCCCCTGGGGGCGTCGCTGGAGCGCGCCGTTGCACGCAGGCTGGGAACCGACGCTCCGTCAGGCCACAAGGAGAGCCAGCGTAGGAGCCCGTGGCTGCTGGCACGCGTCGCTCACGTGGAGTTCTGGCGCCAGGACCTGCCCCTGTGCGTGGGAGGCATGGCGTTGAGCACGGCGTCATTCTTCCTGACCGCGCTCCTTGGAGCCCTGCTCACCGTCAGCGTGCTGGCGCCCTTCATGTCATCCTCTGAGGCCCCCATCAGAGTGGACCTCGGCGGTTCCGAGATAGCAGTATCCGGATTGCAGTCCGCCCCACTGCTGCTACCGGTCGGTCTGATCGCCCTCAGCCTCCTCCTCGGCGCGCTCTGGGGACTGGGGAGACTACGGCTGCTGCTGGTCAAGGCGCTGTCGGGTGAACGCGAGACGCAGCGCCTCGAGCAGCTGACCGCCGAGGTCGGCCACCTCACGGCCAGCCGAGCCACCCTCATGGACGCCTTCGAGGCCGAACGCACTCGCATCGAGCGAGACCTGCATGACGGCACCCAGCAGGAGCTCGTCGCCCTCGCCATGAACCTGGGCAGTCTGCGCCTGGCCGCCGAGTCCCTGCCCGAGGACGACGCCGCCTCCACGTCCCGGATCACGCTGCTGGAGGGGATCGATACCGCGCAGGACCGCGCGGAGTCCGCCCTGAAGGACCTGCGTGAAACGGTGCGCGGCATCCGACCGGCGGTGCTGTCCGAGCGCGGACTGGCACCGGCTCTGAAGGACCTGGCGGGACGGGCCCCGCTGCCGACCAGCGTCGTCGTCGAGGCGGAGAAGGCCGACCTGGCCCTGATCTCGCAGCCGGTGGGGACAGTCGTCTACTTCGCAGTGGCCGAGGCGCTGACGAACGCCTCCAAGCACGCCCGGGCCTCGCACGCCACGGTCGCGCTGCGCTGCACGAGCGCCGGACTGAGCGCCGTCATCACCGATGACGGGCGTGGCGGGGCCGACCCGGAGCGAGAGAACGCCACCGGCCTGCGCGGTATGGCGCAGCGGGTGGAATCCATCGGCGGGTGGCTGGAGGTGAGTTCTCCCGAAGGCGCCGGGACACAGCTGACAATCACAGCACCGCTGACACCTCCGTGGGGCACGGAGAACTCGCAGGACGGGCGGACGGACGAGCCGCAGGGCGACCATCCGGCCGGGTGAGGCAGGATGAGGCCATGAGGATCCTGCTCGCCGACGACGCCGCCCTCCTGCGCGAGGGACTGGCCGGACTGCTGACCACCGCCGGGCACGAGGTCGTGGCGCAGGTGGCCGACGCCGACGCCCTGCGCACCGAGGTCAGTCGTCTGGCCGCCGCCGGGGAGCTGCCCGACGTCGTCGTCACCGATGTGCGGATGCCGCCGACCGGCACGGATGACGGGCTGCGTGCGGCGATCGACCTGCGCCGGACCTACCCGGGGCTACCGGTGGTGGTGCTGAGCGCCTATGTGGCCGGCCCCTACGTGCAGGATCTGCTCGAGGAGACCGAGTCGCCGACCTCCCCGACCGAGCTGGGAGCTCCCAGCGCTAGCAGCGGGGGCGCTGTGGGCTACCTGCTCAAGGAGCGCGTGGGGCGGGTGGCCGACTTCCTGCACTCGCTCGACATCGTCGTGGGCGGCGGGGTGGTCATCGACCCGGAGGTGGTCTCCCACCTCATAAAAGCGGCCCGAGCCGCCGGGTCCGCGCAGGAGACCACACAGGTGGTGACCGGTTGCGGGACTGGTGAGGATGTGGGGCCGATGGTGGGCGCAGTACCTAGTGCGGCACCGACAGGGTCTGGTGCGCAGGGGCCGGTGCCGGCCGCAGCAGCCTCATCGTCGACCCCCTCGGGCGGGATCGCGAGTGCGGCGCCGGGTGGAGCGGGCCTCGACCGGCTGACGCGGCGCGAGCAGGAGGTGCTCGAACTCATGGCGCAGGGGCTGTCGAACGCGCAGATCGCCGAACGACTGGTGGTCTCCGACGGTGCTGTGGCCAAGCATGTGGCGAACATCTTCCGGGGGCTGGACCTACAGCCCGGCGAGGAGAACCGGCGTGTGCGAGCTGTCCTGGCCTGGCTGCACGCCCGAGCCTGAACCAGGGCGCTCTCAGGCCTGAGCTGGACACATCCGGGCCTGCGCCTGGCCGCCAACGGGGACATCCGGCGCGGCCGGGGACTCTTCCTTCCAGCCGGGGGCATCTCACGCGTCGGGGGACCGGATTTCTGTCCCTGACGTCGTCGAATGCCCCCGCCCGGAGCAGACCGCACCCAGCCGCGCGGAATGTCCCCGGCCGCACAGCACAGGATGGGGCCTGCTGGCGGACCCGCCACCCGGGAGAGAGACGTTGGGTGTCTGGCCCAGGTTCGGTCGGGGTTGCGCATCGGAAAGCGGCGGCGCGCAGTGGCCGAAACAGCCCCTGCGGCGGACCCAATGTCCAAATTGGATACAAAGGACTGTGCCGGACTGAAACGGGCGAAATGAAACCGCATGATTCCGCGGTTCCGTTGCAAGCCTGAAGAACGCGAAGCGTCCTTTGTATCCGATTTGGACACAACACGGCCGGCATCGCGGGATCTCGGCGGCGACTCCGACACCGGCACTGCTTCCAGCCCGTCGGAGCAACGTGACCCCACCGTGGGCACGCGAGGCCCGCACGCGTTGCGACGGTGCGAACCCGGCTGCGGCATTAGGCTGTCCCCATGCGCCTCCACGTTGCCGACCACCCCCTCATCGACCACAAGCTCTCCGTCCTGCGGGACGAGAGGACACCGTCGGCGGTCTTCCGCCAGTTGGTGGACGAGCTCGTCACCCTGCTCGCCTACGAGGCCACCCGCGAGGTGCGCACCGAGGAGGTCGAGATCCGCACTCCCGTGGCGCTGGCCCAGTGCCGCCGCCTGGCCGACCCGCGGCCGATCGTGGTGCCGATCCTGCGCGCGGGCCTGGGGATGCTGGAGGGCATGACCCGCCTGCTGCCCACGGCGGAGGTCGGCTTCCTGGGGATGAAGCGCGACGAGGACACTCTGGAGGTGGAGACCTACGCCAACCGCCTGCCCGATGACCTCTCGGGTCGCCAGTGCTTCGTCGTCGACCCCATGCTCGCCACCGGTCACACCCTCGTGGCCGCCATCGACTACCTGCTGGAGCGCGGGGCGCGCGACGTCACCGCGCTGTGCCTCATCGCCGCGCCCGAGGGGGTCAAGACGTTGGAGGATGCGGTCGGCGAGCGCGCGAACGTCACGGTGGTGACCGCCGGGGTCGACGAGCGCCTCAACGAGCACGCCTACATCGTGCCCGGTCTGGGCGACGCCGGGGACCGCCTCTACGGCATCGTCGACTGACCCACCGCCCCGTCCGACCGCACTATTTCAACGGCTCGGTCGGAGGCTGACGTGCCCATTCTGTGACCTCGAGCCATAGATTTCGTTAGGCTCGGGAGACATGACGACGGGGCACTCACCTTCTGCTGGCGACTACGACGCAACAACGGCCCTCAGCAGGTTTGCCTCGCCGCAGGACCTCGAGCGGATCGCTGAGACTCGCCCCGACCTGCACTCGATCCTGGCGACCAATCCGTCGATCCCGCCTCGGGTCCGCGAGATACTGGAGCAGTCCGACGACGCTGTCGTCCGGGAGGTGCTGGCGCGCCAGGCCGGTCGTGGCGCTCAGTCGGCACAACCGGCGCAGCCTCCTGTCCCGGGCGAGATCGGCCCGATGGCTCCGACGATGGCGGTGAGGACAGCTGCTGGGACGGCGGGTGCGGCGCCCCAGCAGGCGGCGTCCACCAGTTCCGGGTACGCGCAGGTTGCTCAGGAGTACGGCGGTCACCAGCCGGGGGCGCCCGGTCCGGCACCACAGGGAGGCTCGCTTCAGGGGGCCTCCCCTCGGGGGTATGGAGCCGCGGCGCCTCAGGGTCCGCAGGGCCCGCCCTCCCCGGTCGCCCAGGCGGCACAGCCCGCCGCGCCGCAGCCAACCGCCCAGGGGTACTCGGCGTCCTCGATGCAGGCAGCGGCTCAGCCCCTGGACCAACAGACTGCGATGCCGCCCGGGGTGCCGAGCCGGGTGCCGTCGGAGTACGGAATGAGCCAGGCCTACGACTCGGGGCCGGCATACGGTCCGGGCCAGCCGGCCGCGCCGGCCTATGGAGTACCGATGTATGCGCTGCCGGCGCCGGCCCCGAAAAAGCACCGCCTGCTCAAAGTGGTCGCCATCGTTCTGCCGATCATTCTCGTTCTGGGCGCTGGAGGTGCGGCCGCCTGGTACTTCCTGGGGCGCAGCGAGGCCTACTTGGGTTCGACGTACGTGACTCCGTCGGGGGCCTGGGCGAACGGTGCGGACAAGGCCTGGAGCTTCGACGTCGACCCTCACGAGGATCCTTACGTATTCGGTGATTACCTGGTGATAGTCGACAAGGGGTCTGACACCCTGACTGCTTACAGCCCGCTGGGCGATAATATGAAGGAAGCATGGAAGACGACCATTGATGACGGAGACTTCAGTTCATCATATGACGCTTCCTCCGTTCTCCTGAAATGGGGGGACAATACGCTGGTTCACAAGTCCACCCTCATTGACCTGAAAACCGGGGAGACCTCGAAGGCCCCGTGGGGAGAAAGTAATCCTGTTTTAATTGTCGGCGACATCGCTATTTCCTGCAAGGAAAGCGATAAGTGCACTGCCTGGGGGGCAAACAAAAAACAGAAGTGGTCGCGCAAGATTTCCGGAGCAGGAAGTCGCTTCGAATCACTGGACATGTTCAATGCAACTTTTCTGGTCAAGGACGAGCAGCGCTACCTTGCGCTGTTCAATGCCGTCATCAACATCGATAACGGCGAGACCTTATTCCTTGGAGGGGGATCGAAGATCGATTCGAACCTTGTCACCTGGTACTTCCAGGACGGCTGGGGAACCTTGGATATGGAGGGTGACTCTGAGTCCGATTCGAGTTCATCGGCCGACAGGGAGTACAAAGTGACAGTTTATGATTTCAAGGGGAAGAAACAGGGCGGCTATCGAGAGACCCTGCCTGCACACGAGAATGTTGTCGAGGAAGACAAGAAACTCCCCACAGCCGAGGAGCATCGCGCCTACTTCAAGGACCAGGACTTCAGTGACGCCAGCCTGACCGCAAAATCCAACAGCGACGGCTGCATCACTCGGATCAAGCCCAAGCAAGGCAGTTCCATCAACGTCCCCAAGGCGGACACGAACAGCATCTTCTCTGGATGCCCGTCTTCGGCGAAGAGCTCTGAGGATGGCCGCATCGTCAAGTTGATGGTCATGAATCGCGGGGACGCCAATACGATAACCGCGCTTATCAACGTCAAGACCGGAAAGGAGATTAAGTTCAGCGGAATCAACTTGGAGAATGAGGATACGCTCATCATTGCCAAGCCTGACCTCATCATCGGCTACAACAAGTTTGACGGCAAGGTCATCGGCTTCAAACCAGGCTCCTAGGGTGGTGCTGCAGCGGCACTGATGCGACATTTTCGGGAACGTTCCACGCGGCCGGGTGCGGTCTACTCCGGCCTGGGATGCCTCGCGCGCGGGGTGACTGGCTTCTCGTCCCTGACGGCGTCGATCACCCTCACTCTCGCAGTTCCACCCCGACCCTGGTCAAAAGGCTGTGTACCCGCGCGGTGGAGTAGCCCGATTGGGTCGATATCTGCTGAACTGACGCCCCCTTCACATACTCATCTGCCAGGATCCGGGCGACACGATCCGAGAGCCAGTCGCTCATCCTCTCATTTGGCTCCAGGTGCGGCAGGGATTCGATATCACCGCCGCCGTACCCCCGCTGAGCTTTCCCCTGCGGCGTGATATCTTCATCCGACTCATTGCCCCACACGGACCAGCCCGGTCGCGCATAGCGGGCGAACATCTCCAGGTACGGACCCGGCGAGCATGACTCGATGAGGTCGTACTGCTCGTCGGGCTTGCGGCTGTGCTCACGCTTGCGTGTCTCGATCATATTGACCGTTGAGCGCCCCGGCGCCAGCGTTCTCATGGTTCCTTTAACACCGAACAGGATCGGCTCTGTGACATTGCGGAAGTAGAAGCCGACGCCGCGGCCGTCCGGCCCGCCGTCTTTGCGTCGCTTGGCCCAGATGATGTTCGAGACGTAGCGGAACCCCCACGCCTGCATCACCTCCAGGCCCTCCGGAAGCAAGGCGTTGGGAACCCACAGGTACAGGTGGGCATTCACCGCGGTCGCGTCACCGACCGGGAGCTCCTTGATCTCCTTGAGGGACATCGTCCCGTACCTGCCCAGACGACGGTGCTCGGGAGCGACCTTGCCGGTTCGATTGGTGAATCGCCACGGAGGGTCGGCCAGAACGGTCTGGAATCCTCCTTCCACTGTAGGAAGTGGAGCGATTTCCGCGGAGGATCCCAGAGCCTTGGACACTCCTTAGATGTACCAGAAATAGATCTGGTTTGTCACATGGGTCTTTTATATGGATGGGGACCGCTCGCGTCCCATGTCATCCAGCCGGACTCCCGGCAGTTCCGCACTGGGGGCCGGCGGGACTGGCGCGGATCGCGCGCTTCCGCGGCGACCACGGACGGCCACATCCCAGACGCCGGCGGGGACATTCTGCGCGGCCGGGTGCGGTCCACTCCAGCCGGGGACAGCCCACGCGTTCGGGGACAGGCTTCCGGTCCCCGACGGCGTCGAAGGTCCCCGCCCGCAACGACATATCCCCACCCGCGACGTAGGCCCCGACCATGAGTGGGAGCACTCGCACAGGCCGCCCGGCCCGCCGTACCTCCAGCGACCGGCACTCCACCCTTCCAACCACCACGGGCCGGCCAGCGGCACAAACAAGCGGGCCCCACATCTCAGGTGCGGGACCGCCGGAGTAGGCGCACCGGCCCAAACCCGATGCTCGCTGCCCGGCGAAGACTGTAGCCGCCATTCTCCAACCTCAGCGAGTGGTCATCGGACGTCCTCAGTTGGTGGGATACTTCTGCCCGATCCCCCATCCTGACGACGAAGAGGCCGACTGTGAGTAGAGAGACTGAGCGCGCTGCGCTTCACCGTGCGATCTGGCAGGTTGCCAACGACCTGCGCGGGAGCGTGGACGGATGGGACTTCAAGGCCTACGTCCTGGGCTTTCTTTTCTACCGGTTCATCTCCGAGAACCTCACCGAGTACATCAACGCCGGCGAGCGCGAGGCCGGAGACCCGGACTTCGACTACCGCTTCCTGTCTCACGCCGACGCCGAGGGCGCCCGCGAGGGCATCATCGAGGAGAAGGGCTTCTTCATCGCTCCTGGGGACTTGTTCGACAACGTGCGCGAGCGGGCCCCGCGCGACGAGAACCTCAACGAGACCCTGTCGCGCATCTTCAAGAGCATCGAGGCCTCGGCGACCGGCACGGGCTCGGAGTCGGATCTGCGCGGCCTGTTCGACGACGTGGACGTCAACTCCACGAAGCTGGGGCGCACGGTGGCCCAGCGCAACGACAAGCTCACGCGGCTCATGCAGGCGATCGGGGACCTGGACCTGTCCTACGGGGAGTCCTCGATCGACACCTTCGGCGACGCCTACGAGTACCTCATGACGATGTACGCCTCGAATGCAGGCAAGTCGGGTGGCGAGTTCTTCACACCGCAGGAGGTCAGCGAGGTGCTGGCCCGCATCACGGTCATGGGCAAGACGAGCGTCAACCGCGTCTACGACCCGGCCTGTGGCTCGGGCTCGCTGTTGCTGAAGTTCGCGAAGGTGCTCGGTAAGGAGAACGTGCGCGGCGGGTTCTTCGGCCAGGAGATCAACCTGACCACTTACAACCTGTGCCGGATAAACATGTTCCTGCACGACATCAACTTCGCCGACTTCAGCATCGCCCATGGGGACACGCTCACGGACCCGGCGCACTGGGATGACGAGCCCTTCGAGGCGATCGTCTCCAACCCTCCGTATTCGACGAAGTGGGTCGGCAAGGACGATCCGGCTCTCATCAACGACCCGCGCTTCTCCCCGGCGGGTGTTCTGGCCCCGAAGTCGAAGGCGGACCTGGCCTTCACCATGCACATGCTGTCCTGGCTGGCGGTGGATGGGACGGCCGCGATCGTCGAGTTCCCGGGCGTGCTCTACCGAGGCGCAGCCGAGGCCAAGATCCGCCAGTACCTGGTGGAGAACAACTATGTCGACGCCGTCATCCAACTTCCGCCGGACCTGTTCTTCGGGACGACGATCGGCACGTGCGTCATCGTTCTCAAGAAGTCGAAGCAGGACAACAGCGTCCTGTTCGTGGACGCCTCGAAGCAGTTCGTGCGGGAGGGCAACAAAAACAAGCTCTCGGCGGAGAATCAGGAGATGATCCTGGAGACGCTCTCCAAGCGCGCCGACGTCGATCACGTGGCCGCACTGGTGAGCGCGGAGGCAATCAGGGAGAACGGTTTCAACCTGTCGGTGTCTTCCTACGTGGAGGCGGAGGACACTCGACAGGAGGTCGACATCGTGGAGCTCAACGCCCGGATCAAGGAGATCGTGGAGCGGCAGGCAGTGCTGCGAGCGAGTATCGATGAGATCGTCGCCGACCTTGAAGGCGGTGCCCGGTGAGCCACATCGACGACCTCATTCGCGACCTCTGCCCCGACGGCGTAGAGCACAAGCTGCTCAAAGATCTTGTTCGCATCAAGAACGGACGAGATTTCAAACACCTGAAGCAGGGAGACATTCCTGTATATGGATCAGGCGGGGTCATATCTTATGTAAATGAAAGCGCGTCGGAGGGTCCATCAGTCCTTATCCCACGAAAGGGCTCCCTAAATAAGATTTATTTTGTCGAAGGACCCTTCTGGACTGTAGACACAATTTTCTATACAGAAATTAGCAGCCAGTTGGAGCCAAAGTACTTCTATTACTACCTCCAGACTCTGCATCTGGAAAAAATGAACCAAGCAGGGGGAGTACCCAGCCTCGCCCAACGCACCCTAAATGAATTACATATCCCCACTCCCCCTATTCTAATCCAACGGGAGATCGCTAGGGTGCTAGACCAGTTCTCCCAACTGAAGGCAGAACTAGAGACGGAGCTGGAGGCGGAGCTGGAGGCCCGCCAGCATCAGTTTACCTACTATCGCGACCACATTGTCGCCGGTTCACAAAATGTGCAACTTGTACCCATCAAGGACATTGGCGAACTCCAGAGGGGACGGCGATTCACTCGCAACGACATGGTTGACGAAGGAATCCCAGCGATTCATTACGGAGAAATCTACACAACCTACGGCCACAAAACGGACTCTGCCACCTCATTCGTAAAGGAGGAGATCGAGCCACAGCTACGATTTGCCCAGCCAGGAGATGTCATCATTGCTGCTGTCGGAGAGACCGTCGCCGACATTGGAACTGGAGTCGCCTGGCTAGGAACCACACCTGTCGCCTATCACGACGATTCGTTTGCTCTGCACCACGAGCAAGACCCGCGATATATATCGCACGCCCTCCGCACGAGTGAATACCACCGACAGAAAGACAGATTCGTCTCACGAGCCAAGGTGAAGCGCCTCCCATCCAGGGGAATCGAGCAAATCAAAATTCCGCTTCCAACGCTTGACGAACAACGCCGCATCGCCGACATTCTTGACGACTTTGACGCCCTCGTCAACGATCTGACCTCCGGCCTTCCCGCAGAGGTCGAGGCTCGTCGCAAGCAGTACGAGTACTACCGCGACCGCCTCCTCACCTTCCCCGAGATGAAGTGACCTCATGAGCGGAAAACACATCGAGCTCTTCCTCGTTGACGGGGAGCCCGGAGGCATCACGACCGCGAACATCTCGGGGTGGACGGGCCACATCCTCAGTGGCCCCCGCACAGCCCTCACTCGCATCCTCGCTCGAGACGAGGCTCACCGCAACGGCGTCTATCTTCTCCTTGGCGATGACCCCGATGCGATCGAGAGCGTCGCCTGCTATATCGGGAAAACTGAGGACTTCTCCGCTCGATTCCTTGACCACAACCGCAAGAAGGAATGGTGGGACCGGGCCATCCTCGTCAGCAGCCTTGACGACTCCTTCAACGAAGGTCACTGGGGATACCTCGAGTCCCGTCTTCTCGAAATCGCCGCAACCACCAAACGCTGCACCCTGCGAGATAACGTTCAAACCCCACAACCCCGGAAACTTTCAGAGGCCCAGCAGTCAGATGCCGAGGCGTTCCTCGAGCAGATTCGTGGCGTCCTCCCAGTCCTCGGAGTCAACATTCTTCGTACCACTCACAGGCCTCCCGAACGGCAAACACCTCCACCAGATATCGACTCCCCGATTTTCACACTCGCTGCTCCTAAGCGCGGAGTTAAAGCCCGGGCTCGCGTTGTTGGGTACGAGTTCATCATGCTGGAAGGCTCCCGCGTCGTCGGAGAATGGAGCAATGAGGGCAGTAAGCCAAGTACCCGCAACTCCTACAGAAACTACCGGGATCGGCATGCCAAACTCGTCGATGACGGAAGTATCGCTGTCGAGGGAGAAATCGGCACTCTCACACGGGACGTCCCCTTCCCCTCACCATCCGCCGCCGGTTCTGTCGCTGTCGGCTACTCCTGCAACGGCCGTATCGCCTGGACCTGGGAGGGCGGCACCTACAAGGACTGGGAGAACGGGACCTGGCCGCTGGTTCCACCACCCCAGAAGATTCTCTCCACCCCTGACGAAAGTGTCCTCCCATGACCATTCGTGAAGCCTCCGCCGTCGGAGTCGAACCGGTTGTTCTCACCAGTGAGAGCACCGTCGTCGGACTCTATGAGCCTGAGGAGACTGACCGCGCCGGCTACCAGTCGGAGGCCGAGCTGGAGGCGGCTTTCATCCGCCAACTGCAGGCTCAAGCCTACGAGTACGTCTCCTTCGCCAGCGAGGGTGAGCTCGTCGCCAACCTGCGGACCCAACTTGAAGTCCTCAATGACTACACCTTCACCGATGAGGAGTGGGAGCGCTTCTTCGCCCAGTCGATCCGCACCCGCTCAGGCGGCGGGGACGAGATCGCGGAGAAGACGCGTCGCATCCAGGAGGACCACGTCCAGACCCTCATCCGGGACAACGGCGAGTCCAAGAACATCCGGCTCATCGACAAGCAGCACATCCACAACAACCGCCTGCAGGTCACCAACCAGTACGTCGTCGATACCGGCGCCCACCACACCCGCTATGACGTCACAGTCCTCGTCAACGGCCTGCCGCTGGTGCATATCGAACTCAAGCGCCGCGGCGTGCCCATCCGCGAGGCCTTCAACCAGATCAACCGCTACCAGCGCGACTCCTTCTGGGCGGGCGCCGGCCTGTTCGGCTATGTCCAGATCTTCGTCATCTCCAACGGCACCCAGACCAAGTACTACTCGAACACCACCCGCTTCGACCACGTCACCGAGTCCACGCGGGGCAAGCGCGAGTCCAAGGCCGCCAACTCCGACTCCTTCGAGTTCACTTCCTGGTGGTCTGACGCGGCGAACAAGCCGATCACGGACCTGGTCGACTTCACCCGGACCTTCTTCGCCAAGCACACGCTGCTGGCCCTACTGACCCGCTACTGCGTCTTCACCACCGCGCAGAAGCTGCTGGTCATGCGGCCCTACCAGATCGCCGCGACCGAGGCGATCCTCCAGAGGATCCTCACGGCGTCGGCCAACAAGCAGACCGGCACCGTGGCCGGTGGCGGCTACATCTGGCACACCACCGGCTCGGGCAAGACCCTCACCTCCTTCAAGACCGCGAAACTGGCCGCCGGGATGGAGGGGATCGACAAGGTCATCTTCGTCGTCGACCGCAAGGACCTGGACCACCAGACCATCAAGGAGTACAACCGCTTTGCCGACGGGACGGTCTCCGCGAACCAGTCCACCAACCAGCTGAGCCGGCAGATCAACGACCCGGACACGAGCATAATCGTCACCACGATCCAGAAGCTCTCCAACTTCGTGGGGCACAACCGCAAGCACGCCATCTACACCGGGCACGTGGTCCTCATCTTCGACGAGTGTCACCGCAGCCAGTTCGGGGACATGCACACGGCCATCACCAAGGCCTTCCGCAACTACCACCTCTTCGGGTTCACGGGCACGCCGATCTTCGCAGCCAACTCCGGCTCCAGCGGGAACGTCCAGCTGCGCACCACCGCGCAGGCCTTCGGCGACCAGCTGCACACGTACACGATCGTGGACGCGATCCGGGACAAGAACGTGCTGCCGTTCCGCATCGACTACATCGACACGATCAAGATGCCCGACGTCGTGCGCGACGCGGAGATCAGTGGCATCGACACCGAACGGGCGCTGCTGGCGCCCGAGCGGCTGGCCCAGGTGGTGGGTTACATCCGTGAGCACTTCGACCAGAAGACGCGGCGCAACTCCTCCTACACGCTGGGGCAGAAGCGGGTGCTGGGTTTCAACTCGCTGTTCGCGACGGCGTCGATCCGGGCGGCGCGCGCCTACTACATGGAGTTCAAGCGGCAGCAGGAGGGGCTGGCCTCGGACCGGCGCTTGAGCGTCGGCATCGTCTACTCCTACGCGCCCAACACCGATGCGCCTGGTGAGACGCTGGCCGATGAGGCCGTAGACCCCTCGCAGCTGACTGCCGACGACCGCGCCTTCCTCGATGATGCGATCCGCGACTACAACGCGCAGTTCGGCACCGCCTACGACACGAGCGCGCAGGGCTTCGAGGGCTACTACGAGGACATTTCCCGGCGGCTGGCGGAGCGGACCATCGACCTGGTCATCGTGGTCAACATGTTCCTCACCGGGTTCGACTCCAAGACTCTCAACACCCTGTGGGTAGACAAATCACTGCGCACGCACGGGCTCATCCAGGCGTTCTCACGCACGAACCGGATCCTGAACTCAGTCAAGACCTACGGCAACGTGGTCTGCTTCCGGGACCTGCAGGAGGACACCGATGAGGCCATCGCCCTATTCGGCAACAAGGCCGCCGGCGGACTGGTGCTCCTCAAGCCGTACAAGGAGTACTTGGAGGAGTATCTGGAGAAGATTGGCGAACTGCGGGCCAGGTTCGAGCCGGGGCAGATGATCGCCTCGGAGGCCGAGCAGAAGGAGTTCATCCGGCGGTTCGGGAAGATCTTGCGGCTGCGCAACATCCTGGCAAGCTTTGACGACTTCGAAGACGACGACGTCATCGGCGAGGCCGAGTTCCAGGACTACCGCAGCGTGTACGTGGACCTGTACACCGAGATGCGGCGAGGGGCCGACGTGGAGAAGGAGGTCGTCAACGACGACCTCGTCTTCGAGATCGAGCTGGTCAAGCAGGTGGAGGTGGGAGTCGACTACGTCCTCATGCTGGTGGAGAAGCACCGCGAGGAGGCGGGCGACGGGGAGGACAAGGAGATCCCGGTGGAGATCCGCCGGGCGGTGATGTCCAGTCCCAGCCTGCACAACAAGCGGGACCTCATTGAGGAGTTCGTGCACGCGGTGTCCGCCTTCGGGGATGTGGACGAGCAGTGGCGGGCGTTCATTGAGCAGCGGCGCAGCGAGGAGCTGGCGGCGATCATCCGAGATGAGAAGCTGCGCGAAGGGCCAGCGAAGGCACTGGTGGAGGCCGCCATGCGGAACGGGTACGTGCCCACTGAGGGCACCGCGATCACAAGAATCCTGCCGCCCACCCCCAGATTCCGTAGCTCAGCCAGCGACAGCCACGACGAGAAGAAACGCCGCGTCCAAGCCGCCCTGGCCGCCTATGTTGAAAGGTTCCGGGGATTAGGGCATGATTAACGCCACATATCATCAATTGGAGCAGTAGAACATGCAACAAATCACCGACCTTTCCGAATCAGAAGCAAGACAACATTTCATGTCGTCACACTCATACTCATCCCTCCCTATTCCGTCATATTTCGACTTCACTAACCTATTGGCGCAAACCTCAAAAGTTATGGAAGAATTAGGAGGAACTAGAGACAATTACAAAACAGGATACCCCGACATACGAGACATACAGGATGCGAATTATCTATTTTTAGCAAACAAAGATGGGGGCTCATCTTGGCGCCCATTCTCACTCATCAACCCTGTGTTATACATAGAACTAGTAAACCTAATTACAGACAAAGACAACTGGTCATTTATTAAGAACAAATTTCTTGAATTTCAACAGATTCCAAATATAACTTGCTGTTCACTTCCAACCTTCGAAAAAAATGCAAAACAAACAACAGAGGCTTCAATCACAGATTATTGGAGCAAATTCGAGCAGGAATCGATCGCACAGTCCATCGAATACCAATGTATCGCGATTACTGATATCACAAACTGCTACGGCTCTATATACACGCACTCCTTATCTTGGGCCCTGCATGGAAAAGAAGCCGGAAAAGAAGATCGCAAACAGCATCCGCCACGACTCCTCGGGGGGAAGATCGACCAGATCCTACAGGATATGCAGCACGGGCAGACGAACGGGATTCCGCAAGGTAACGTCATTTCCGACATAATCGCTGAGTTGATCCTAGGCTACGCGGACAGTTTACTTTCATCGGCACTTCAAGATGACAATGAACAAGATGACAATGAAACAGTCGGGCCGCCCGAGAATTGGTATAAAATTATCCGCTATCGCGACGATTACCGGATATTCACTCATTCAACGGAGGACGCCAGAACAGTTCTCTTAAATTTGACTAAAACCCTTCAATCGGTCAACATGCAGCTCAACCAAACTAAGACACATATTTCCAGCGACATAATTTCTTCTTCTGTAAAAAAAGATAAGGCACACCTAATTCGCCTGGGATTTCCACGCTCATTCCCGGTAGGAGGGCATCAAAAACGTCTTTTCGCCATACGTCAGTTCGCTATCGAACACCCCAATAGTGGCGGGCTCGAGCGGCTTGTGTCAAATTTTCGAAAGCGCATTGAATCTACCGAAGTGCATAGTGGAAAGTTTTCGGATGTTGCCGTATTGATATCTCTGGTATTCGACATAATGATACGAAACCCTCGCTCCTATGCACAATGTATGTCCCTACTGTCTGTACTCTTTGACTTTCTTGAGCCAAAAGAGGTTGAAGGGCAGGTGGATATGATACAAAATCGAATGAAAGAAATACCGAATACAGGGTACTTCGACTTATGGTTACAGCGAATCTCCCATCCTCGGAGATTATTTCTCCCATACCAAGAAAAACTATGCCAGCACATCAATGGCAGGAGCCCCAAACTCAAGTACCGACTTTGGGACACCAGTTGGGTAGATAAAAAACTGCAGCGAGTCATAAAGTGCACCCCAATAGTGGACTCCGACGCCCTTAAATCATTGTCGCCAGTAGTTCCTATCGAAGAAACAACATTGTTTATAGAGCCTTATCGAACACACATTTTCTCCGCAAGTAAAGTACAAGAAAAATAGATCCATCGAGAGCCTTAATGAGTTGATTATCATGGAACTGTTCAAACGCAAAGAATCGCGGATACGAAATAGAATTTCGGAGGGAATAAAATATATTTGAAGAAATGCAGGCGACCCCTTCTGGCCAAGATAAATCAAGGATTCTTCAGATGACAGCAGTGAGAAACTAGCGAATCTCGGCGGGGTCGTCGTTGTAGATGCCCAGTGTCTGAGCATCGGCCACCATGTCCAACAGAGTTTCACTCTCTACCCGACGCCGGCGGGGACATTCCACGCGGCCGGGTGCGGTCCGCTCCAGCCGGGGACAGCCCACGCGTTCGGGGACAGGATTCCCGTCCCCGACGGCGTCGAACGTCCCCGCCCGCAACGACATGTCCCCGGTCGCGCAGGATGTCACCACCCGCGAGGACACAACACGCCTCACCCACCACTCTTATACCAGGCGACGGCGATTTGGACGCGGTCGCGCAGGTGGAGTTTGGCCAGGATGCGGCTGACGTTGCGGCGCACAGAGGCGGGCTGCAGCACGAGCCGCTCGGCGATCTCCTCGTTCGACTTCCCTTCCGCAATGAGCCGGGCCACCTCGAGCTCCCGGGGCGTCAGCACCCCGAACCTCTCCCGCAGCCCCTCGCGCTGCGCCCCAGACAGCGCTCGTGGAACCCCACGCGCGATGAGTTCCTTGGTGACGCGCGGCGTGAGCACAGCATCGCCCTGTGCCACCGCCCGCACCGCCTGTGCCAGCTGCGCCGCGCGCACATCCTTGAGCAGGAACCCCGACGCCCCCACCTCCAGAGCCCCGAAGGCGTAGTCGTCCTCGTCGTAGGTGGTCAGCACCAGGACCTTCACCGTCGGGAACCGCCGCGCCATCGCCCGGGTCGCGCTGATCCCATCCATCCCCGGCATGCGCACATCCATGAGCACGACGTCGGGCAGCCCCGTTGACCGGTTCAGCTGCTCCAGGACCTCCAGCGCCTCCTGACCGTCACCGGCCTCCGCCACTACGCGCAGGTCGGGCGCCTTGCGGATCATGAGTGCCAGCCCCAGGCGTGCGTAGCGCTGGTCGTCCACGATCATGACCGACGTCGGCCTCAGCCCCTCCGATTCCGCGCCCACGCCTCAGCCCTCACCGCGAGTTCTCGGCACTATCGCCGTGACCAGCCAGCCGCCGTCGGACTCGGGCCCCCAGTCCAGCGAGCCTCCCGCCGCCTCGACCCGACTCCGCAGCCGCAGCAGACCGGTCCCCTCCGCGGGTCCACCACGGCGGCCGTCGTCGCCCCCGCCCCTACCGCCTGAGGAGCCGTCGTTGCGAACCGTCACCGTGACTGCCGACTCGCCGTGGTCCCAGGACACCTGCACCTGCGACAGGGCGGGCGCGTGCCGCACCGCGTTGGTGAGCGCCTCTCGGGTGAGCGCGAAGCACAGCTCGGCCTGCCCGGCGTCGTCGGCCCGCTGCCCGGTCTCAGTGAAGACGACCGTGACGCCCAGCGACCGGACCCTGCCGACGACGCTCCTGATCTCATCCCAGGATCGGTGCCCGGCACCATCCCGGCCCGGCGACTCCGCCGACTCACGCTCGCCGTCGGCCAGGGCCCTCACCGCCCGGCGCGTCTGCTCCAGGCACTCCCGGGCCACCTCGTTGATGCCGCCGAGCGCCTCATCGATCTCCGGGTCGGCGCCACCGGCCAGCCCCTCGGACAGGGCGATGATCGTGGTCAAGCCGTGCCCCACGGAGTCGTGCAGCTCGGCGGCGATACCGGCCCGGTTCACCGCGCGGTCGCGCTCGGCCCGAAGCGCCCGGAAGCGCTCCCGCTCGGCTTTGGCCCCGGCTTGCGCCGCTCGCCAGTTCGCGACGCTGCGCGCCATCATTGCCGCGATGACCGTCAGCAGGACGGCGACCACCTGGCTGAGCCACTCCTCCATCAGGACCCCGGGCGGGGCCACCAGGACCGCGCTGGCCGTCGCCATGAGGCAGGCCGCGCCGATCACCGCGAGGTGCTGACACAGCGGGAGCCGAATCACCGCGCTCCCCAGCGCCACCAGCACCGGGAAGAGAAAGAAATTGTTGAGCTCCAGTGCCGAGGCCACCACGTACACGGCACACTCGGCCAGAAAGACCGCCAGCGGGTACCTGTGTCTCGCAGTGAGGAGTGCCGTGGACCCCATGGCCGCCAGAACGAGAATCGCGAAGCCGATTCTGGTTGGGGCGATCCCTGCAACCAGGCCGCCGTCGCCGACGCGGCCGGTCAGCACCGCGCTGCCGATCATGCCGCCCTGGTAGGTGGCGCACAGGATGAGGAGCAGCGTGGACAGGATGCCGGGGCCGGGCTGCGCGGGCGCCGGCTGGCGCACCCACTCCCCCAGCGTCCGCCAGTCAACCCGCACCCTCATCACCGACGACGAGCCGCGCTCTGCACCGGACACCGACGTCCCTCCTCTCCGTCGCGACCGTACCCTACGCCCCGAGATCTGAACCCCAGAGCGGCTCGCGAGGCCTGGGGACGACCGCGATTCCCAGGCAACCAGCGGCCTCTGCTCGACCTACTCCAGCCCGTCTCACTCGGCCGCCAGGACGGTGCCGATCGGGGTCCGGGTGGCGCCCCGGATCGGAGCGAGTAGCACCGCGACCAGGGCCAGGAAGGACAGGAGGGCCACCAGCAGCACTGGCCCGACGCCGGGGCGCACTACCAGCGGCATCCCCGCCCTGACGTAGAAAAGGGACTCGCCGGCCGTGGTCACCACCAGCGGCACGAGCGAGATCAGCAGGGCCGTCCCCACGTACAGGCCCGCCTCGACGACCACCTGCCGGCACACGCCGCGCACCGTGCTCCCGGCGCAGCGCAGCACCGCGAGCTCACGCTGCCGGGACCGGGAGGACATGCCGACGACGGCCACGGCCCCCAGCAGCGCCACGGCCCCGAGGATCGTCGCCAGCACCAGCGAGTCCACCTGGTTGATCGCCACGTTCAGGCGCGCCGCCTCCACCACCGCCTGCCCCGTGGCGAGACTGGTCGTGAGTGCCGCGGTGAAGGAGATCGCCAGGGCCAGCAGGCCGATGGCACTCGCCGACGACTCGCTGCGCCACAGCGCCGAACGCCGCGCGATGAGCCACGGTCCACCCAGCCGCGCCAGCGGCGCCGACCACAGCCGCAGCAGCCGCGGGATGAGCGCGGGCGCCAGCAGCACCACGAGGACCGCGAGCAGGAGCGATGCCAGGATCGCCTGGCCCCCACCGGTCGGCCATCCGTCGATCTTCCTTCCCGGCGGAGCCAGAAAAGCGAGGAGCAGCTGCCCCGCGCATGCGAGCGCCCAGAGTCCGGCCAGGATCCGTCGCCCCACACCCATGCGCCGTCGCCCACTCGGGGCCGCATCGCGAACCGCCTCCACGGCGGGCGTCCTCACCGCGGCGCGCGCCGGGCCCACGGCCCCCAGGACCGCGACGGCGACCACGACCACCACGGTGAGCAGGAGCGTCGTCGGGGTCTGGGCGACCTCGATGCGCCCCATGCGCGCGGCTGCCAGGCGGGTGAGCACCGAGGCGAAGGGCTGGGCCGCCACCTGCCCCAGCAGGATCCCGGGCACACAGGCCACCAGTCCCAGCACCGCCACGGTGGCGAGGACGGCGGCGAGCACCTGGCGAGGCAGGGCGCCGGCCAGCCGCCACAGGGCCCAGCTCGTGCGCAGTGCCTGCACGCAGGACTGCCCGACGACGGCCACCACCGGAACCGTCACCATCGCCGTGTAGAAGGCGACCGAGACGCCCGGAACCGTGAGCTCGGCCGGGTCCACGCCCGCCGCCCGCGCCGCGGCGACGACGTCGGGCCGGGTGACGGTCATGCGGTGCACCAGGCAGACATTGATGAGCCCGGCGGCGAGGGCCAGCACCGCCACCGTCCCCGACCAGGCCCGCCACTGTGTAGCCAGGGCGCGCAGCGTGTAGCGGGTCATGCCGCATCTCCCGTCTGATTGACGGCGGCCAGCAGCTCGTCGGGAGTGGCACCGCGGCGGCGGTCGACGATACGGCCATCGCGCATGATGAGCACGGTCTCCGCCAGGGCAGCGGCCCCCAGGTCGTGTGTCACGAGGATGACGGCGGCCCCGTCGTCGGCCAGGCGCCGCAGCTCGGCGAGCACGAAGGCGGCCGAGTGGGTGTCCAGGGCCCCGGTGGGCTCGTCGGCGAAGACGACCGGTGGACGGCGGTAGAGGACCCGCCCTAGGGCGACGCGCTGCTGCTCACCGCCCGAGAGCGTGGTCGCGACCGCGTCAGCGCGCGACTCCAGTCCCAGCCCGGCCAGGACCTCCCGCACCCGCGCCGAGTCGGGGCGCCGGCCGGCCAGGGTGTCGGAGATCGTGATGTTCTCCCGCACCATCAGGTAGGGCACGAGGTTGTAGGCCTGAAAGACGAAGCCCACCCGGTCGCGGTAGAGCTCGGCCACCCGCGCCGCCGGGAGCCCGCCGAGGTCGCGCCCCATGAGCGAGACGCGCCCCGACGTCGCCGGCTCCAGCCCGGCCAAGCACAGTAGCGCCGTTGACTTGCCCGAGCCACTGGGACCGACCAGCGCCGTCATCCGCCCCGGCATCATGGCACAGGAGATGCCGTGCAGGATCTCGATCGGTTCCCCGCCGGGAGTCGGGAAGGACTTGTGCAGATCGCGCGCCTCCACAGCAGCCGGGCCACCTGCGCCCCCGACGCCGACGACGTCTCCCTCCCCGGTCGCGCCGCCCGGGCCCCCGACCGGGCCGCCGAGGCCCCCTACCGGGCCCCCGAGACCCCCGGTTGTGCGTCCCCGCACTGGTTGAGCCGACCGGTCCGACTGCGTCCGTTCACGTCGATCTGCCATAGCCCTGCGCCGTCCTCTCCCCTGTGAATCCGCAGGTATCGCGGGACGCCGTCGGACGCCCGCGGATCAACCTAGGCGGCCGCCTCGGCTCCCGGGCCCGCAGACCGAGAACTGTCCACAGATGATGACAACCGACCCCACAGGCAGCACGGCGAGGGACATTCCGCGCGGCGGGGTGCGGTCCACTCCGGCCGGGGACAGCCCACGCGTTCGGGGACAGGATTCCCGTCCCCGACGGCGTCGAACGTCCCCGCCCGCGACGACATGTCCCCGGCTGCGCAGGATGTCCCCGCCCGAGCCGCACATCCGCCCACACCCCGTGCGCCCCACCCCGCCCGCACCAACACGAAGGGCCGGTCGCGGTCGGCCCTTCGACCAACCACAACCGGCCCCGCGCACGGGCCTCAACCGGCCCTCAGCCGCAGCCTTTCGACGTCAGAACGCCGCGACGACCGCCCCGTCGGGCCAGGTCTTGTTGATGTAGTCACGCAGCTTGTCGTCGTTGAGGAGCTTGGCGAGCTTCTTGAGGTGCTCGTTGTCCTTGTCCTCCTTGCGCACGACGAGCTGGTTGGGGTACTCGGAGTCCTTGCCGCCCTTCTCCAGGACGAGCGCGTCCTTCTTGGGGTTCAGCCCGGCGTCGATGGCGTAGTTGCCGTTGATGACCGCGGCCTCGGCGTCGGGCATCGACTTGTAGACCTGGGCGCCGTCAACCGTGGTGAACTTCAGCTTCTTGGGGTTGGAGGTCACGTCGGTGTCGCTGGGCAGCTCGGCGGACTTGTCCAGCTCGATGAGTCCGGCCTGGGCCAGGAGCTTGAGGCCGCGGGCCGTGTTGGCCGGGTCGTTGTTGAGGACGATCGTGCCGCCCTCCTTGATGTCCTTGACGTCCTTGTAGCCCTTGGAGGTGTAGATACCCATGGGCTCGATGTGGACGTCGGCGATGGAGACGAAGTCGTAGCCCTTCTCCTTGTTCTGCTGAGCCAGGAAGTTGGGGGTCTGGTAGAAGTTGGCGGCCAGCGAGCCATCCTCCAGCGAGGAGTTGGGCGTCTGGTAGTCGTTGATCTCCTTGATGTCCAGCTTGATGCCGGAGCCCTTGGTGAGGTTGTCCTGGACCCACTTGAGGATCTCGACGTGGGGCTTGGGGGTGGCACCGATGGTGATCGTGGCGGTGTCGCCGTCGACCTTGATGCCCTTGACCTCGCCCTTACCGGACTTGGAGCAGGCGGCCAGGGTGAGGGCGGCGGCGGTGGCCAGGCCACCGGCGATGACGGTGCGCCGGGAGATGACGGAGGACATGGTGGTTCCTTTCGCGGGGCCGGGTGGCCCCCAGTGACGGGAGAGAGGAAAGTCTTGAACAGTGCTGGGGCCGACGGCGCAGCTGCCCGGTTCCAGGCGGCTGCGCGCCTACCCGGCTGGTGATCGCCTCAGCGGTGGTTCACCAGCCGGCTGAGCATGTCGCCGACCAGCTGGATGATGCCGACGATGCCGACAATGACGACCACGGTGATGACCATGACGTCCACCTGGTTGCGCTGGTAGCCGTACTGGATGGCGAGGTCACCCACGCCGCCGCCGCCCACGGCGCCGGCCATGGCGGAGTAGCCCAGGAGGGTGATGATGGTGACGGTGGCCGACTGGATGAGGATCGGCAGAGCCTCGCGCACGAGGACCCCCCAGGTGATCTGCCGCCCGGAGGCCCCCATCATGAGGGCGGCCTCGACCTTGCCGCGGTCGACGTCGTTGATGGCCGTCTCCACCAGGCGCGCGTAGAAGGGGATCGCGCCGATGGTCAGCGGCACGCAGGCCGCCTGCCATCCCAGGGAGGTGCCCACGAGCAACCGGGTGAGCGGGATGAGGGCCACCATGAGGATGATGAAGGGCATGGAGCGCCCGATGTTGACGATCTGGGAGAGCACCCAGTACAGGGTCGGGTTGCGGAACTGGCCCCGCTTGCCGGTGGAGACCAGGGCCAGCCCCAGCAGAAGCCCGAGGATGACTGTGATGGCCCCGGAGACGAAGGTCATCGCCAGGGTCTCGACGAGGGCGTAGCCGAGCTTGTTCTGGATGGCCGGGTTGTCGAACCAGGTGCGGCTGCTCGGCACGGCGGCTGCCTGGCTCAGCGGAAGGAGGATCGAGTTCATGAGCGGACCTCCGCAGCAATACCGGCGTGGCGCAGGGTGCTCACGGCCTGTTCGGTCTCGGACGCGGGGACGGTGACGGCCAGGCGCCCGATCTGGGCCTGCCCGATCGTCTCGAAGACGCCGGCGGCGATGTCCCCGCCGAGCTCGGCCACCATGGACATGAGGGCGACGGCGGCCGGCTGACCCGGGTGGGCGGTGATGGAGACGTCGATGACGCTCTCCCCGTTGGCGACGGCGGCCTCGGGCACCTTCGGGAAGGGCACGATCTCGCGTGAGAGCCGGGAGTCGACGTCGAGCACGATGTCCTCCAGGCGGCCGCTCTCGACGATCCTCCCGGCCTCAAGCAGGCTGACGGAGTCGCAGACCTGGCGGACCACGCTCATCTCATGGGTGATGATGATGACGGTCAGGCCCAGGGTGTCGCGGACGTTCTTGATGAGGTCGAGGATGGAGCGGGTGGTCTCCGGGTCCAGGGCGGAGGTGGGCTCGTCGCACAGGAGAACGGCCGGATCGTCGGCCAGCGCCCGGGCGATGCCGACGCGCTGCTTCTGGCCGCCGGAGAGCTGGGAGGGGTAGGAGCCGCCGCGGTCGGCCAGGCCCACGAGGTCGAGCATGCGCTTGACGACCGGGTGGCGCCTCCCGCCGGGGACGCCCGCGAGCGCCAGCGGATAGGCGATGTTCTGCGCCGTGGTGCGCTGGTCCAGGAGGTTGGCGTGCTGGAAGACCATGCCGATGCGGCGTCGGGCCTCGCGCAACTGGCTGGCCGACAGGGCGGTCATGTCCTGGCCTGCGACGCTCACGTGGCCGCTGGTGGGGCGCTCCAGAGAGGTCAGGCAGCGCACGAGCGTGGACTTGCCGGCCCCGGAGGTGCCGACGATGCCGTGGATGGAGCCGGCGGCGACGTCGAGGCTGAGCCCGTCCAGGGCGCGCACCTCCTTGCCGCTGCGCAGGCGGTAGACCTTGTGGACGTCGCGCAGGGAGATCATGGGCTCGCTTGGAGAGCCGGGCACGTCACCGTCTTCGGACCGGCCGGGCTCGGCGGTCGACTGTTCACTGGTTGTCACGTATTCCTCCATCGTTCCTGGCGGAAGCACCCGCACCATGAAGGGGGTTGCTGCAATGTCGTCGAGCCAGGTCTCTCGGTTGCTCTGGATGGCCACGAGTAACTTACGCAGCGCCACCTTCGTGACGCAAGCGAGGCCACCTTCAAGGGACCGAGGTCACTCCCTCCACTCGACACCTCTCGACCCGGCCGTCAGCCCACCCGCCACCGGCGCTCCCGCAACATCCTGGCTATTCCCAGGTCGCGTGTCGGCGCCGCTACTCGCGCCGCACAGGGCAACGTGTTTGGATCTGCTCATGAGTGCGACCTCAGAGCCGACCGCCCCCGACATCCTGGGAGAGCCGTGGGTGGCCCGCCGTATCCCGGTGACCGAGTCACCCACGAAGGCGCCCGGCGCCGACCACGCCGTGCTCGTCTTCCAGCGCGAGGCGGCCGGCCGGGCCAGCCGACCCCGGCACTCGCGCGCGGTCCTCTACCTGCACGGCCGCAGCGACTACTTCTTTCAGACGCACCTGGCCCAGGCCTATCTCGACGCCGGCTTCGAGTTCTACGCGCTGGACCTGCGGGCCTGCGGGCGGGCCGGCGTCGGACACCCCTCCCCGCACGACGTGCGCGACCTGCGCGTCCATGACGAGGAGATCGCCGAGGCCCTGCGCATCATCCGCTCCGAGCACGGGCACGACGTCGTCGTCCTCAACGGGCACTCGACCGGCGGGCTGCAGGCGGTCATCTGGGCGGCCGACCACCCCGGGACCGTGGATGCGCTCGTCCTCAACTCCCCGTGGCTGGACCTGCGCGGGTCGGCCCTGGTGCGCTCCTACGGCTCGGCCTTCGTGGACCTCCTCTCGCGGCGGGACCCCGAGCGCGTCATCGGTGAGCCGGGCAGCGGCGATGAGGACAACTACGTGGCGGCCCTGCACCGGCGCTGGCGCGGCGAGTGGGACTGGGACCTGGCGCTCAAGCCGGCGCCGTCCTTCCCGGTGCGGGCCGGGTTCCTGGCGGGGATTCGGCGTCTGCAGCGCGAGGTCCACCACGGGCTGGGGATCCGGGTGCCGATCCTCGTGTGCTGCTCAACGGCCAGTGGCGGCGTCAAGGCGAGCCTGGAGGAGGCGCAGCGCTCCGACGTCGTCCTCGACGTGGAGCAGATCATCGACCGCTCCCAGTACCTGGGCGACGACGTGACCGTCCGCCAGATCCCCGAGGGCGTCCACGACCTGGCCCTGTCCGGGCCGCTGGCGCGCGCCGAGTACCTTCAGGCCGTTATGCGCTGGCTGGACAATCGCCTGCACTGAGCGCCTGAACTGAGTCGCTGAGCCTCAGTCACGGGGCGCGGTGAGCTGCTCGGCGAGCTCGTCGCTGACCCGTTCGACGACCTCCAGAGTGTCGAGGAAGTCGGCCATGGTGCCGTACCAGGGGTCGGGCACGTTGAGGACGCTGGGGGAGGACCCGCCCGCGGCGACCGACTCGGCCTGCTGGGCGGAGGCCGGGTCGAGCTCGCGGTACATGCGGATGCGGTCGGGCTCGACTCCCAGGCCCACGGCGCGGCGCTGGAGGACGTTCCAGTGGGAGTCGGTCATGGCCAGCAGGAGGTCGGCCTCGGTGATCTCGGCGTCGGTGACGCGGTGGGCGGTGTGGGAGGCGATGGCGATGGCCGTGGCGCGCGAGACGTCGTCGGCGCCGACGCCGTAGCCGGCCTCGGTCAGGACGCGGCGGGCCCGGGAGTCGATGGGGTTGCCGCGTTCCTCATCGGAGACGCCGGCGGAGGTGACGGTCACGCCACCCGACCCGGAGTCGGGGATGCCGGCGGCGGCGAGGCGGTCGCGCAGGACGACCTCGGCCATGGCGGAGCGGCAGATGTTGCCGGTGCACACCATGATGACGCGGTAGGGGCCGGCGCCGCGGCGGCCGGGCAGCGCGGCGGGCGCAGTGGAGGTGGCGAAAGAGGCGGAGGCAGGGGCGGTCGTCTCGGTGCTGGCGTCGGAGGAGCTCACATCCCGAGCCTTGCGCACGCCGCGGTCGGCTGTCCACCGAGGTCAACCGAGCTGAAGCGTCCGCGCGTTCGTAGGGTAGGTCGCGCGTTCGTATCCTCTACCCCTCGAACGCGCGACATAACGTACGAACGCGACGTCGGCACGAGGCGGCTGCTCGGGCCTCGGCTAGAGCGCGCGGCCGTCGAGGACGTCGGCGACCCAGGAGCGGGCCACGACGAAGTCCTTGTCGCTGGTGCCGGCCAGGACCGCCGTCGGGCGGGCGTCCAGCCGCGGGTAGGAGCCCAGGAACCGCACCACCGGGCAGGTGCGGTGCAGCCCGATGAGGGCGGCCTGGACCCGCTCCTCGCGCACGTGCCCCTCGACGTCGATGGAGAAGCGGTAGCGCCCTAGGGAGTCGCCCACGGGCCGAGACTCGATGCGCGAGAGGTTGACGCCGCGGGCGCTGAACTGCTCGAGCATGTCCAGCAGGGCGCCGGAGCGGTCGTGCGGGAGGTGGACGAGCAGGGTGGTCTTGTCGGCGCCGGTGGGCTCACCCACGCGGCCGGGCCGGGTCACCTTGACGAAGCGGGTCACGGCGTCGGGGTTGTCCGCCACGCCCCCGGCGATGACCTCCAGCCCGTACTGCTCGGCGGCCAACGGGTTGCACAGGACGGCCTGGAAGCCGGTGTCCCCCTCGGTGGTGGCCAGCGCGCGGGCGGGCGCTGAGGTGGAGGTTCCGGCCACGTACACGGCCTCGGGCAGGTTCTGGTGGACCCAGCCGCGGCACTGGGCCCAGGCGTGCGGGTGGGTGGAGATGGCGCGCACGTCCTCCAGGCGGGTGCCGGGGCGGCCGGCCAGGACGAAGGTGATCGGCACGGCCATCTCGGCGGCGATGACCAGGGGCGTGGAGGCCACGAGGTTGTCCAGCGTGGCGTTGACCCCGCCCTCGACGGAGTTCTCAATGGGCACGACGGCGGCCTCTACCGTGCGCTCGCGTAGGTGGTCCAGGGCGGTGGGCACGTCCGGGCAGGGGTCGAGCTCGACGTCGACGGGGGCGACCTGGCGCAGCGCCATCTCGGTGAAGGTGCCGGCAGGCCCCAGGAAGGACCAGAGCGGAGCGGGAGCAGTCATGGGCACAGGGTAGCCAGTCCGGGTGGTCGGGCCGGTGGCGGCTTGCTCCGTGGAACGCGGAGCCCTGCCGCGACGGCGGCGGGCCAGGTCCTGGCGCCGGGACTGGTCGAGAGGGAACAGCCCAGGCCCGGCCAAAGCCGACTTCCCACAGACTCCCCCGCCGGGGTGCCGCCAACTTCCTGAGGTTCTCCCTGCGCCCTCCCGCGACGGCGGCGGGCCTGGCAGGCTGGGGCCATGAGTGTCTTCCGCAAGCACGACGACGGCCTGGTCTCCACCGCCCTGGAGGCGCAGGGCCTGACCTGGCTCGCCGAGGCGATGGCCGACGGCGGGGCGCACGTGGTGCCGGTGACCAACGGCCCGGGCTGGTTGAAGGAGCCGCGGCTGACGACGACCGGCGTGACGCCGGCCGGAGCGGAGGCCTTCGGCCGAGCACTGGCCGTCACCCACGCCGCGGGCGCCCCGGCCTTCGGGGCGGCGCCTCCCGGCTGGGACGGCCGGGCGCAGATGGGCCGCTCGGACATCCGGTTGCGTCCGCACGCCGTCGAGGAGGGCGAGCCGCGCCGCTGGGGCGAGTTCTACGCCGAGGACCGGATCCTGCCCTACCTGCAGCCCAGTCGGGACAACGGCTCGATCAGCGCCGGCGGGGCCGGAGTCGTCGAGCGGCTGTGCGAGCGTCTGCGCGACGGCGACTTCGACACCGACCAGCCGGCCCTCGTGCGCGCTGGCGCCCGCGAGCGCGGCGCCCGGGTCGCGGTGGCCCGCACGCACGGGGACCTGTGGTGCGGTAATGTCCTGTGGACCCCAGCCGATGAGGCCGCCCAGTGGGCGCCGCGACGGGCCGGCCTCGGGCCGCAGGAGCCCGACCCCGGGCAGGCACCCAGCGGAGCGGTTGACGTTGCGGCCGGCGGGGCGGCCGGCAGGCCGACGGTGGTCGGCGTGCTCATCGACCCGATGGCGCAGGGCGCGCACGCCGAGACCGACCTGGCGGCCCTGGGCGTGTTCGGGCAGCGCTACCTGGATCGCATCTACGCGGCCTACCACGAGGTCTCGCCGCTGGCGGAGGGCTGGCGCGAGCGGGTGGGCCTGCACTCCTGGCACATCCTCATGATTCACGCCTTCCTCTTCGGCGGGGGCTATGGCGGGGAGGCGGTCGCCGTGGCCCGCCAGTACCTGTGAGCGGCCAGGCCCCGTAGGCTGGTCGGGTGAGACCTCGACGACGTCAACAGCGCCTGGTGCGCGGAGTCGTGTACGTCCTCGTGCTGCTGGTGGTCATCGGCATGATCCTGGCGGTGGTGGGGCCGGCCCTCGCCACCGCGGCTCCAGCGGCGCCGGAATCCGAGTCAGCGCCGGCGTCCCAGGCGGCCTCCCAGCCGGCGTCCGATGCCGCCTCGTCTTCGCGCTCGTCGTCGCGGCCGGCGCCGGTGGTCGTCCTGGCCACGAACAATCTCACCTGGGCGGACCTGCAAGAACAGGCCTCCCGCGAGGGCGCCGGTGAGGACTCCGGTTCTGCCGGCGTCGGCTCGGCGGCCGACCGCCTGCTGGCCTTCGCCCGGCGGGGCGAGCCGATGAACCTGTCCGTGCGCACCCCGGCGGACCGCACCTGCCCGGCCGACGCCTGGCTCACCCTGGGCCGGGGAAAGCGCACGAGCGCCATCGAGGCGGCCGCTTCCTGCGCCGGCCCCACCACCGCGATCCCCCGCAGCACCCCCTTGGTCGAGGCGCTCGGGCAGAATGTCTCGATCCAGGCCGTCGGCCCGGGCACGCAGCTGGCCACGGGGGCGCCGGGGGGCTCAGCGACCAGGCCCGCCCCTGTGGCGCCGTCGGTGGCCGATGCCATGGCCGCAGACGCGGACCTCACCATGATCGACACCGCGAGCTCCGCCTCCACCGACGCCGAGCGGATCGCCGCCCTCGACGAGGCCCTGCGCACGGTCCAGGAGCAGGCGCGCCCCGGTACTCGCATCATCGTCGCCTCCCTGGCCGACGACGAGGCCCCCGGCCCCCAGATGGCGGTCCTGCCCGCGGGCACGCGGAGCGCGCGCGGCACCTCCGACGGTCTTGTCGTCGGCGACTCCACGCACCGGCCGGGCCTGGCCCAGCTAACCGACCTCACCCCGACTCTCGTGTCCGCCCTGGCCGGCCGCCGCGACCCGGCCTTCGACGGCCATGCGCTCACGCTGCCCGCGACTGGCCGCGCGGGCGTGGCAGCGGCCGGCGCCTCCACCGGGGACGCCCGCATCTCGCGGCTCGCCGACGACGCCCTGCACGCCCGTGCCTCCCAGGCCACGGTTATACGGGCCGGCGCCCTGCTCATGGGCCTGGCCGTGGCGCTCCTGGTCTGGGCGGCCGTCGCGCTGCGCAGCCCGAAGGCGAACCGGCGCGAGGCTCTCCGCCGCCGGGTCACGTGGGTGGCCGTCTACCTCAGCGGCCTGCCGACGGCGTTACTGCTGGTCAATGCCGCCCCGTGGTGGCGTGTGGCGGCCCGGGCCGGCTCCCCCTCGGGGTGGGCCTCACTCGTCGCCGTGGTCGCAACTGCGCTGGTCGCGGCCGGGATCGTGGGACTGGCCGCTGTGATCGTGGCACTGGTACGACGGCGCAAGCGGCCCCACCCTGCCGCCTCACCGAGTCCTTCACCCGACTCACCCGCCGCTACGGCCACCCCCGAGCCGGCCGGTTCAGCCGGCGCCTCCTCCGCCCGAGGGGAGGCCGGAGCCGAGCCGCCACCGGACGAGGCCGACGGCCCAACCCCCTCCGCGCCGTTGTCTCCGCCCCCCAACGGGACGATCCTGACGGCGCTGCTGGTGGCGGCGGCGATCCCGCTGGCCTGGCTGGTCGACGCCGCCGCAGGCGCACCCCTGGCCTTCAACAACCCGCTGGGCATGAACGCGGTGGTGGCGGGCCGTTTCTACGGGGTGTCGAATACGGCTTTCGCACTGGTGGCCGGCGCGCTTGTCGTCGTCATCGCCGGCATCTGGGAGGTTCTGGGCGGCGGGCGGCGAAGCGCGCTGCTGGTGACGGCCCTGCTGGGCGGGGCGGCGCTGCTCGTTGACGGGGCCCCGCAGCTGGGCGCGGACGTGGGCGGTGCCCTGACGCTGGTGCCGACGCTGGCCTTCCTCGCTGCGGGCCTGGCGGGTCTGCGCCTGAGCTGGCGGCGCTGGCTGGCCATCGGGGCCGCAACGGTCCTGGTGGTGGGCGGCTTCGCCGTCGTCGACCTCCTCCGACCCGGTGGGCCCACGCACCTGGGGCGCTTCGCCCGTCAGGTGGCCGACGGCTCGGCCGCCGGCGTACTGGGGCGCAAGGCCTACGCGCTGGTCGGCCCTTTCGTCACGAAGCCGGTCATCGCGGCAGCCCTGGCCTGCGCCGCAGTCATCGTGGCCGCGGCCCTGTGGTGGAGTCGCCGGCAGGTGCGGGCCTGGCGCAATGGCACGAGCCCCTACGCCTGGCTCGCCCCCGCCGCCCACGGGGACATTCCACGCGTGGGGGGACGGGAATCCGGTTCCCCAACGCGTGGAATGTCCCCCTCCGCGCGATGGGTGACGACGGCACTGAAGTCCCTGGGGGTGCTGACGCTCGTGGCCGTCCTGGTCAATGACTCCGGTGTCACGATGGCCGGTTTCATCCTGGCGGCCGCCGCCCCCGCCCTGCTGGCGCTGACGCTGGCCGGCAGTGAGTCGGCGCGCTAGCTCTCGGCCGTCTCCGAGGTGGCCTGCGGGTCCTCACCGTGGTGCGGCTTCTCGGCGGGCTCGACGTCGTCGTCGGCCTTGGGGGGCTGCGGCACGGCGCGGTAGGCGAAGAAGTGGTCCTGCTCGGCGGCCGCCCTCTCAAAGGAGGCACGCGGCACGCGGTGGCGGCGCAGCTTGCGCCGGGTCACGGCCCGCAGGACGTCCCTGTACTGGGAGGCGCGGTGCATCGTGCCGGCCCGGTCGTTACCGGTGACGCGGTGGGTGATGTCGCAGGGGACCTCGATGACGGCGAGCCCGGCCACGAGGACGTCGATGGTCAGGCCGACCTCCACCCCCCAGCCGTCGGCCAGAGGCACCGCCTTCTCATAGGCCTCGCGGCTCAGACATCGCTGACCGGACAGCGGCGCCACGGGCAGCCACCCGGTGGACAGCGAGATGGCCCGCCTGGCGGCACGTACCACCCGGCCGCGGCCGCCGGCCCCGGACTGCTTGGGAGGAACCGCGATGGACATGTCGGCCACGCCGTCGACGACCGGAGGCACCAGCTCGGCGCAGGAGGCGGCCGAGTCCCCCAGGTCGGCGTCGATGAACAGCAGCAGCCGGGCGGGACCGTCGGAGTAGTCGCGCATGGCGACGACGGAGGCCCCGGTCTCCATGGCGGAGGCCTTCCCGCGTGAGACGGAGTGGCGGACTGTCACGGCCCCGGCGGCGCGGGCGTGGTCCTGGGTTCCGTCAGTCGAGCCGTCGTCGACGACGATGACGAGGTCCACTCGCGGGATGGAGCGGCAGGCCCGGACAGTGGTGGCGATGCGCTCAGCCTCATCCTTGGCAGGGATGACCACGGCAACGCGCTGGTCGGGCCGCTTGGTGGAACTCACTCCCCCAGGGTATCCAGACTCCCGGCCTCCAGCCGATACCTGAGCGCCTCGTTATCGCACGCCTTTTTTGTGAGGCCCGTCAAGTTCTGCGATCTCATGCCATGCGGCGCGGAATCCTCGGGATTCGCGCGCAGCACAGGCACGCCCGCCGACCCCCGCGCACGTCGCGTCGGCCGCTGCGACACGCCGATGCACCACGAGGAGGGCACCCCTTGCCACTTTCAGGCTTTCCTGGGTGATCTTGTGTCAAACCTTCAGCATGGGACCACGGTCCCCGGAGAAACTGACAAATCTTGCAGCAATGAATCAGGTTCCCTCATTCGGGAGCTAGAGTCACGTATTTCGGCATGTCACACCCGGTTCTCGTGGCACAGTGGAGACAAGGAGCCCGTCAACGGAGCCGGGTTCCGCCGGCGCATTTCGCGTCCTTCCGTGTGCCGGGGCGACTCCCCTGCCGCCCCGGCACGCCTTGGTCCTCCAGTCCTGCATCCTTCATGCAGGTCAGTGCAAGGCGCTTGCGAGCAGATCGAGCCCCACGCTGCCCAGGTCGATGCCCCGGTTGTGGAATGCGCGCAGGTCCAGCTCGCCGCCCTCGGTGCGGGCCTGCGCCTGGGCACTGCGCCGACCGGCCCGCCAGACCCGCTCCCCCACCGCGTAGGCCAGCGGCTGAGCCGGCCACCCCAGGTGCCGGGAGACCTCGAAGCGCAGGCGCCCCTCGGAGATCACGGTGTGGTGGCGCAGCACGGCGGTGACGGTCGCCCGATTCCACTCGCGGCAGGCCCCCGGGAGGGCGGCGACGTCGTCGGGCACGGGGAGCCGGGAGTGGACGCCCAGGTCCACAAGAACCCGGGCCAGACGCCAGCGGCGTGCCGCCAGGCAGCCGAAACGGTCCTCGGGCGTAGGCATGAGCCCGAGCTCGTCGGCGAGGGACTCGGCATACAGGCCCCAGCCCTCATCGCAGCCGGGCACGGAGCCCAGGTAGCGCTGCCAGGCGGTCAGGCGCGTGCTGGTGGCGTGCGCGCCAACGTGGACGTGGTGGCCCGGGACCGACTCGTGCAGGACCGTGGTCCGCTCCATCCACGGCCACACCAGCTGCTCGCCGTCAGCCAGGGAGCGCATGATGACGCCGGGCCGGCGCTCCCCGCCGGTTCCGCGCGGCTCCTCGTAGTGGACGGCGCCGTCGCCGGGCTCCCCGAGGCGCACCCGGGGGCGGCCCAGGCCGTCGGGCGGGTCGAGGATCCGGCCGACGACGGCGTCCCAGGCCTCGTCGGCCACCTCCTGCGCCCAGGTCGTGTAGTCCTCCGCGCGCAGGGCGCGGGTCGGGTCGGCGCGCAGGTGCCGGTTGAGGCTGCCGGCATCGGCGCCGGGACCCAGGACGTCGACGGCGATGGCGTTCTGCTCGGCGATGACCCGCTCCAGCTCCTCGGTGGCCCAGGCGTAGGTCTCCGCGGGGTCCACCCGGGTGCCCAGGACGCGGCGCATCCACAGGGCATGGCGTTGCGGGCCGACACCCTCGGCCTGGGGCGCCCGCGGCGAGAGCGTCGTACGCAGGTGGGAGGCGAAGTCCAGCGCGGCGCGGCGGGCGACGATGTCCGCCTCCTGGAGCTGGACGTGCAGGGTGGCCGGCAGGTCCTCAGGCAGCGCCTGGGTGCGGCGTCGGGCGAGGTCGCGCGCTTGCCCGGCGACGACGTCGACCTGACTGAGCGGGGCGATCGCACCGGCCTCGGCGGAGGCGGCCAGGGAGGCGGCCAACCCCTCCAGAGCGGTGGGCAGCGCCTCCAGGCGGGTGCGGTGCAGGTTCCAGGCGTCCTCCCACTTGGCCTCGGCCTCGGCGAGGTCCGCCTCCTCGGAGCCGACGCGGTCGGGGGCCTCGGGGGGCCGGTGCAGCTGGCGGGCGATCTGCTGGAACGGCGAGGAGAGGAAACCGAGGTTTCCGCCCTCCTCCCCGGCGGAGATGAACTGGATGGAGGTCTCCAGACGCTCCAGGAGGTGGCCGCGCAGGAGCTCGTCGGAGCCGGTCGAGCGGTCGACGGCGGCCACGCGATGGCGCAGGGAGCGCTCGGCACTGAGACGCTCGACCAGCCCCGCGGGCGAGTAGTCGGGCAGGATGGCCCCGCCGGGCAGACCGGTGCGAGCGGCCGCCTCGGGGTCGTGTGCGCACAGGAGCAGGGCGTACTCGTCGGCAAGGTCGCGTAGGACGACGCCGGCCGCCGCGGTCTCGGAAGGCGAGTGGACCGAGGAGCGGGTGGCGGACTGGGCGGAGGTGTGGGCGGCGGGCGCCGCGGAGGCGGCTGCCTCGACCTCACGTACGCTCAAGGGGGCGCCGGCCGTGTGGACGGCCCGCCAGGTTCCTGAGCTCGGGTGCTGCGGGTGGACCGGTGGCCGCTCGGGCGGCCCGGTACTCACCGGGCTGGTCGCGGGGGCGGGCGCGACGTCCGCTGTGTCGGCGGGGGCGTCCTGCGCGTGGTAGCCGGCCGCAGATGCAGCGGGTCCGGTTGGAGAGTGCTTTGAGGAGTGATCGGTCATAACAAGCAGGCCTTTCGCTTCACTCACCGCATGGCGTGCGGGCCCAGCGGCGACATTGCCGTCTCACCAGGGTGCCAGGAAGCGGAATAAAGGTCCATAGGCGTCGCAGATCTGACGGCAAAGAGGGTTGGATGAATTAGTGGGCGCCCCGCTCTGTTCGAGTGCGGCGGGCGCGGACGGGAACTGGTGCTGGTCCAGCCCCGGGGCACGTGACTCAACGACGAGTCCGGGCCGGGACCTCGGTAGTGGATGAGGGGAGTCGGGTCTCCCCCACACCCTCCTGCTGGTACGGACGCCCGAGGGTGTGGGGGCGGCGATCAGCGGGTGGCTACCGGATAGCGGTCGAGGGGCATCGATGGCGGCCGGCCGATGAGCAGGAGCGCAGCAGGCTGACACGCATAGCCGTCGACCGCGGCGCGGAGCCGCAAACAGTACGGGTCATCAGTGCTCCTCTCATACTGGACGGGCCGGGGCGCCCCGGCGCGGGGCGCTCGTCGTGCCGTTGTTGTGCTGTGATGGTTGTGACACGATTGAAGGACGCTGTTGCGGCGGTGTCAAGGATCTGCAGCCGCGGTTCACCCATACCGATATCCGCGCAGGTCAGAGGCATCTTGACGATCGTCATGCATCGCTGCGCTGCCGCCATTGGGAGCGCTCACGGGAGGGCGCTCTCCGCCGTCGAGTCGCATCCACCGGACCCGAACCGACCGCATCGTGGTCACTCGTCATTGACAGCGCGTGCCAGGTGTGCGCAATGCAGCCGCACCCTGGTTCGTCACCGCTCCCCGCCGCACCCCAACCGGCCACACTTCCCCGCCGACTCCAGGGCCGCTGCCTCGCAGACCGCCGCCGCACCCCAACCAGCCGCGCCTCCCACACCGACTCCCGGACCGGCACCATCACGGCCGGGGACATTCCACGCGGCCGGGTGCGTATCCTTCCAAGCAGGGGCATTCGACGCCGTCGGGGACAGCAATCCCGTCCCCCAACGCGCAATACACCCCCGGCTGGAGGAAAGTGTCCCCGCACACGCAGAATGTCCCCCGGCATGCCAGCGAGCTCTCGGAGACACAGCGTACGTTGGTCGTGCCCAGTACCGCGTGCCTTCCGCTGAGTCGGGGGCACCGGTGCCTGCGGATGGCGTCCGACAGCACCACCGCCGACACCGCCTTCGTCCGCGCAGCCCCGCCCGTTATTGTCACGATTGGAGACCGCTGATGACCGCTAAGAAGACCCTCAAGAAGACGGGCGACCGCACTCTCATTATCTACGCCCACCCCTACGACGGCTCCTTCAACCATGCCGTACTCGAGACTGCTACCTCCGCCCTGGACAAGGCGGGCCGGCCCTACGACGTCGTCGACCTCTACGCCGACGGCTTCGACCCGCGCATGCCCACCGAAGAACTGGCCCTGTTCACGGAGGGCGGCACGCTGGACCCGCTGGTGAGCCACTACCAGAAGCTCATCGAGGGAGCCTCGCGCATCGTCATCATCGCCCCGATCTGGTGGAGCGAACTGCCCGCCATCGTCAAGGGCTTCGTCGACAAGGTCATGAAGCAGAACTGGGCCTACCACCCGACGGCCTCCGGGGTGAAAGGGCACCTCACCCACATCCAGCAGGTGCTGGTGCTCACCACCTCAACCGCCCCGACCTGGTTCCTGCGCCGGTTCTGCGGCAACTACGTCGGCTCGGTGTTCCTGGGAGCCGTCCTCAAGCAGCTGGGCATGGGCGGGCGGAGCTGGGTCAACTTCGGCAAGGTCGGCAAGACCGGCCGACGCCAGCACAAGAAGCACCTCAAGCGCGTCGCCCGGCTCGTGGCGAAGTGACGCATGAGCCCCAGTGTCCCCACGGCACGCCAAGCCGACCTGAACTCGGGACAAGACGAGTCCCGAACACTGGCGGAGATCCTGACCATCACACATTCCGCGCTTCTGACGCAGGTGGTACCGGAGGCACCCGAGGGGCTGGTTGAGGCGGCCAAGCGCGCCGACTCGCTCGGCATCCTGGCCCGTATGCAGACCATGGGCGAAGCGCTGTATACGCACCTGGGTCGCTCCGCCTGTCTGGATCTCGCTGACCACCCGGCCGACACGGTCCGGGGCTGGGTTGTCTTCGCCCTGGTCTCCCAGGAGAAGGACGCCGACGTCGACACGCTGTTGGCCCTGGTGCGACCGGCCGCAGATGACCCGCACTTCGGAGTGCGCGAGTGGGCATGGATGGCGGTACGACCGCACTTGGTGTCCCGGCTCGACGAGGCGATCCGCGCGCTGCAGCCATGGACGTCCGAACCCTCGGAGCGCATTCGGCGCTTCGCCAGCGAGTCGCTGCGTCCGCGAGGCGTGTGGGCGCGGCACATCCCCGCGCTCAAGAAGGAGCCCGAGCGGGGCCTTCCACTGCTCGAGCCACTGCGTGCCGACTCCTCCCGTTACGTGCAGGACTCCGTGGCGAACTGGATCAACGACGCCGCCAAGACCCAGCCCGCCTGGGCCAGGGAGCTCTGCGGGCGCTGGCAGGAGGAGTCACCCACCCCGGCCACTGAACGGATCATCAAGCGAGCACTGCGCTCGATCCGGTGATGGTGTCGGCCAGGTGTTCGAACCAGGACGGGGCTGCCCTCTCAGTGGTCACGCGCCACATCGACGGGGTCATTCCGCGCGGCCGGGTGCGTGTCCTTCCGGACGGGGGCATTCGACGCCGTCGGGGACAGCAATCCCGTCCCCACACGCGTGAGACGTCCCCGGCGGGAAGAAAGTGTCCCCGCATGCGCAGGATGTCCCCGGCCGTGAGGGAATGTCCCCGTCAGCGAGGCGACGTCAGGGCACGGCATACTTCGGTCGTGCCCGATACCGCTCGCCTTCCCCTGAGTCGGTGGCGCCTGCTCCCCCGCCGCCTGGTCCAGTTCGCCCTCCTGGAGCTGGCCTGCTGCGCCTTCGCCATCGCCATCTTCATCGGACTCGCGGCCAGCGCCCTGATATGGAAGTACACGAATCCACCGATCGCCCGCTACGACGCCCTGCTGATCTACGTCATCGTCGTTCAGATCGCCTTCGTGGCCCTCAAGCAGGAGACCTGGCGCGAGCTCGGCGTCATCTGCGCCTTCCACCTCATCGGGCTGGCGCTGGAGGTGTTCAAGGTCCACACCGGCTCCTGGGCCTATCCGGACGCGGGAGTGGTACGCGTCGGCGAGGTGCCGGTCTTCTCCGGATTCATGTACGCCTCCGTCGGCTCCTACATCTGTCAGGCCTTCAGGCGCCTCGACCTGCACGTGGGCGGTTTTCGGTGGTGGCCGGTGAGTCTGTTGGCCGTGGCCGCCTACCTCAACTTCTTCACCCATCACGTCATCGTCGACCTGCGCTGGGTGATCGCGGCCGGTTTCCTCATCGCCCTGTGGGGAAGCGCTGTCCACTTCACTGTCGGCGGGGACCGCTACTGGATGCCGACGACGGTGGCCTTCATCCTCATAGGGGGCTTCCTCTGGCTGGCGGAGAACCTGGCCACGGCGCTGAGCGCCTGGCGCTACCCCAACCAGGCCGACGGCTGGCACCTGGTGCATGCCGGCAAGTTCGGCAGCTGGGCGCTGCTCATCTCACTGAGCTTCGTGCTCGTGGCCGCCGTCAAGGCGAAGGAGGGCACCCTCTACGGACGCGGTCTGCCACGAGTGACGCGCCGGCGCCTGCGGATCGCCGAGACCTGAGCAACGCCGAGCCGGGCATTCTTCGCGGTGCCCCACAGAAATTCCGGAGGGCGACGCGAAGGATGCCCGGCTCGACGAGAGAAAGAGTTAGAGGTTGACCTGGCGGGAGATGATGCCGGCCTTGGCGCGGCGGACCTCGGGGCTCAGGGGGCTGGAGTCGGCCAGTGCGGCCTCCAGGCGCTTGCCCATGGCCTGCAGCGGCTTGGTGAGCTCCTCGGCCTCCGTACCGGGAACGAGCTCCCACACCGGAATGGCCAGACCGTTGGCCCGGAAGGCGCCGACGAAGCGCGCCCCCTCCTCCAGGTCGGACTCGCGCGCGGCGTAGATGCGGGCGAAGGCATTGAAGAACTCGTCCTCGTCCTCCCCGCGCACCCAGCGCACGAACTCCTTGGCGCCCAGTCGGCACCAGTAGGCGTGCTCGACGCCGGGAACGGGCCGGGTCGGAGCGATCTCCTCCTTGGCGCGCTCGATGGCCTCCTCGATGACCTGGCGGGCCTGCTCGTTCTCGCCGGCGGCCTGCGGGTCGATCCAGAAGTCGAAGGTCTCGCGCACGGAGACGACCGGCGGCTCGCTGGTGTCGAGGATGTCCTGGAGGCGCGGGCCGGGCTCGGGCAGTCCGTCAGTGCGCAGGGCCTGGCCCTCGGGCAGCTCGAGGGTGGCCAGGACGGCGGCGGCGACGTCGCGGGAGGCGTCCCCGGAGTGCATGGAGGTCTGCATGGCCACGAGGACCTCGCCGTCGGAGCGCTTGAGCCCCTGGACGAACTCGGGAAGGAGCGTGACGAGCTGAACCTGCTTGCCCCCGTACTCCTTGGTCAGGCGCACGGTGGCCGTGGCGGCCGGGATGATCTGAGCCATCGCCACGAGGTCTTCCTCGGCCGGCAAACCGGCGAAGGGACGGGCGACGAACTCGATGCTCTGCTTGCGGGGCTTGGCCGACGCGGCGGCCGGACGGCGCCCGTGGCGCTTCTTCTTCGACATGCCCGTCAGCCTACCGGCCGCGTGGCGCCCCACCGAGGTCGACGACGGCCCGTCGCCGCCCCATGACGCGCCTCACGGCAGTTCTCCCCACCGGTTTCCCCGACGTCACAGGGAGAACAGTCCCGCCGCCGCAGGGAGTGAGGAATGCTAGTCCCATGCGATTCAGTGCAGTGGGCCTTCGGCACCTGGGGATCCGTGTTGCTCGAACGGCCTGGAGCAGCCGCCTGTTCAAGACTGCGCTGGTGTTCGTCGTCATCACCGTCTTCCTCACGCTCGCACAGGCGTGGGCTCAGCAGCGTCCGGTCATGGCGTCCTCCCTCACTCAACCGGAGGCGCCGGCGTACTCGACCTGGCAGGCCTCGGCCGAGGCGAATGAGACGACGTCATGCGACACTTCCACTAGCGCGAGCCCCGCACCAGGGGCCCAGTGGGGTGAGGCCTGGCGCTTCGACAGCGGAACCGATCCATCCATGACTCTGAGCTCCCCCGTGATCCACCGATGCGGGAACTACCTCGTCGTGGAGTCCCGCGAAGATAAGGACACCCTGCGCGGTTACCTCCTTGACAAGGCAGGCCCAAAGAAACTGTGGGAGCTGACGAACAAGAGTATCAACCTATGGGGATCCCCTTGGTGGGGCGGACACTTGGTTCTCAATCACGAGATTCTCGATCCGGCCACCGGACGCACGGAAACAGCCCCGTGGTCCTCAGACAACTGGCCGTACATCATCTCCCCTCATCTCATCATCACCTGCGACTCCTACTGGAACACCAACCGGTGCAGCGCCTGGGACTGGAGCGGCGGGCGCCCCACTCGGCGCTGGGAGCGCAGGTACGACACCCAAACCAACCCTCAGCCGTCAGGAATCGCTGGAGATGACGCCACTGGAAGCATCCTGGTGTCGACTGCCTCGGCTGACAACAGCCAAGCGGCAAGGACTGGTCTCATGAACCTCGCTGACGGAAGTGTTCGCAACGACTGGGCGGGCGAGGAGCTGGGGAGGGAATCGACATACATCCCCGCGCAGGACGGGTGGATCCACATCCCGCGGGACTCCGAGACCGCCGAGGCCTACTCCCTTCAAGGAGAGCCGAGGGGGACATTCCCCCTCTCCGGGAGCAATGCGGCGCTGCTCCTGTCGGAGTCGGGAACCCCCACCGTGGAGCAGTTCCAGCGAGCCTACGAATCGGGCGACCTCTCCTGGGCCGCGTACACCGTCGAGTGCACTTCCGCCAGCGCCTGCACTTTCAACGGCACCCCCGTGACGCTGCCCCTCGAGGAAAGCCTCGACCGGACTCCGGGACGAGGCACGCTGCAGCTCGGCTGGCATCTCACCGGTGACCGACACATCCTGGCGGCCCCGTTCGCATTCAGCCGCCAGTGGAGCCAGTCGACAAACGATGAAACGTCCCTCGTCATCGACACCCGCACGTCGCAGGTCATCGCCCCTCCGGGGAGGTTGGCGCATATTCAGGCCAATCTCACCGACTCGCACCTGATGATCGGCATCCACGGGACCGAGATCGTCGGCTACATGCCCACCGCGTGACGGTCCGCCTACACCCGCACCGCGGTTGCCGTCGACGTCGCGGCAGCGGCATTGGCGACCGCATCACGACGTCGTGCCACCGCCGTTTCCACGGTGGCCACGAGGCGAGAGATCCGGTCCAGCTCAGCCAGCGCCGCAGCCGGAGCGATCTCGCCTTGATCCAGGCTGTTGGTCAGCTCTCCCAGCCTCCGATTCTGGTGGCCGACCCAGTTCTGGACAGCCTCGACCTGGAGCCCGGACCGGCGGCGGCTTGCGGATCGCACCATCCGAGTCACCGACCTCAGGCGCTCAAGAACCGGTTCCTGCAGCTTGCCCCAGACCTGCTCCCAGGTCGGGGACATCGTCAGCATCGACACGGTGTCCACGATGACGTCGTCGCCGTCGTCAAGGGCTGTGGAGCGTCGCTCAAGCTCGAGGGCCTGGCGTTGAACACTCTTGCTGAACCAGTCGATGCCTCGCGGTTCACCGAATCTGTTCCAGGCTCGTGCGACGTCGTCATACTCGGCCTCGAAGCGCTGGTAGCGCTGTGCGAGCTGATGTGACTCTGGTGAACCGGGCTCGAGCGTTCCCACGCGTAGGGCGGTCGAGTCGTAGTCGTAGGTCACCTGTGCGTAAGAGCGGGCGGCTGCTCTTGCTCGACGACGGGCACTGAGCCCTCTCCGACAGTAGATGACGAGCCTGACCACGCCTGCCACGCACAGCACCCCTGCACCGACGACGCCGATACCCGAGACCGTCATACCGTAGGGACCCAGGTAGGTCTCGGCTTGACGTCCCATCGCCACGACACCGCCGTTCCAGTCCTGAGCAGCGAAACGTGACGCCGCCGCGTCCTGGATGGCGACCTGCTCGGATCGCTCCAGTGACACGTCTGCGCCAGGGTAGAAGGCCATCTGGTGCGCGTGAGGTGCCACCGCGATGACAACCACTCCTTCTTTCCAGCGACCTCCGCCCGAGGCTCGAAAGTCCTGTCGGTAGTCGAAGATGTTCTCGGCGTAGTTCGCGGTAGCCGCATCCAGGTTGTTGATACCCCAACCCGTCAGCGATACGACTTCGAAACGAATGTCTTGCCGGAATCTCAGACTCTGCAGATCACGCCGAAGAGCCTGGGAATCGAAGATGCCGGCCTCATCGCGAACATTGACGGTGGGGGCATGACCTTGCCGAAACGGACCGAGAATCGCGATGGGAAGCGCAAAGATCATCATCGCACATACGGCAATATTCGCAACAAATTTGACGACATCGGAGGTGTTGCGCCGCCGACGCTCCGGAACAGCTCTCCCTAAGACCATCGTATTGCCCACTTCCGCTTCTTGCTGGGTTCGCGTTTCCACCAGGGATCCCTGTACAACAAAGCGTACCGGTAGGCGTTATACACATCCATCACTGGTGCACTGACGGACAGTGCGCCCACCCCCTCACCCGTTACCGCGACCTCATCAACCGCGGGTGACCTCGTGAGCATGCGCACGGTGCTTGACATTCTCGGCACTCCTCCCCACCGGCCAGCGGGCTCCAGCCCCTCGGCGTCAGAAACCTCTTGCCCGTCACGCCCGAATTGAGCACCACCCAGCATCATGGAGATCTTCGAGCGCGGGCTGCTGCCCCACGAATTCATGTACTTCTTATACCGACGACGACACCTCCTCCTCTCACCCCTCGACATTCCGGCAAACACCCCATCGACAAAGCGTTCCGCGATCTGCCTCAGTTCCGACACGACGCGCCCCAGAACATCGAGCCCCTCGACAGGTCTTATCTGACCTTGAAACAGCCTGCCTTCAAGGCCGTCGACCAACGAACGCAGGGAGGCCACCTGCTGCATCGCACTCGTGAACTTTGAGTCATACGCGCGCCCAACTGGTGCGGCGAACCGCTTGACTGCCTGCATATCTGCAAATACCGCGTCACACTCGTTCTGCCACGCGTCCCACCAGAACTCGGTCAGAGACAACAGTCGGGCACAGTTGATGACCGCCAGTTGAGCGGCATCCAATTGCATTGAGTAAGCTTTGACATAGGCCGATTTGTTCCCCACTCTCAGTCCGTACCACTGGAGCCCTACAGGAGTCCCCAACACACTCCATGATCGCTCAAGTCGACGATAGTGCTTCTGAAGAAGCATATACCTGGCAAGAACCTGAACCCCGTAAGGATCGTCAACAGGAATGAGCGACGTGAACGCACTCATGTCGGCGCGACGACCAACGAGCCGCTCGTAGGCCTGACGAGCCTCCTCAATGCCCGAGCGAGCCATTTTTCCTCTCGTCAGATAGTATCGAAACCAGAGGTTGGCAGCAGCCACGAAGATCAAGAACAGTGCGGCGACCCTGAACATCCTGGTAAAACCCAGGTGCCAGCCGATATAGGAGGAGGCAGTTCCCACGGCAGTGACCACGAGTGCATCCTCGTCACGGTCACCCTGGGTCAGATACTTTTGAATCGAGTACCACACCTCACTTTGGCCGTCCGAGTCAATATCAAGCTTCGGCCCGTAAAAGAATTTCATCCCCTGCCCTGCCAGCACATCATCATAGTCGGTATGTGGCGCTTGGGCGACGATCATCACGTTATCGGCCCAGCGCCCCGAGTCCTCCCACGAGATCCATGGGACATCCGTGGGATGAGTGCGAGCATAGTTCCGCACCTCGTCTTGGAGGCTTTCAACTTTAGAATTCGGGAGGTTCACGACCACCACATGGGTCGGCTGCCGGAAGGTGAGCTTCTCAAGCGCCGACTTGACGTAGTCCCGCTGAAGAATTCCGGCCTCGTCATGGATCTCCACAGTCGGATGAAACTGCTTCGCGGGATAGAAGGGTGATTGTCCGCCGTTGATGATGAATGGCGCGACCACAAGTGCTACACCAATGAGGAGATTGCCTAGATACCCGAGGATCGCTCGTATCCCACCGAGCTCAGAGACTTTTGGCGGCTTCTTCACAGAGCAGTACCCCCAGGATTCTGGATCGTGTCCACCCGAGCCGCGGCGCCGGCGTTCACAGCGGCGTCAAGCTCGACCAAACTGGCCGTCCTCTCGGCAAGACGAGCGGCCTGAGCACGAACACCGCGACCGAACCATTGAGCACCCCGCGGCTCCCCGAAGTCCTTCCACGCCCTACTGACGACGTCGTACTCCGCTAGGAATCTCCTGTAGTCCGAACCGACGTCACGACTCTGAGAGGACTGCGCCGGAAGAGTTTCCGCCTTGAGCTCGGTGAGATCATAGTCGTAGACGACCTGCATCATTTTCTTGTGGGCAGCCCTGCCAAGGCGTCGGCCGGTGACGCCCCGCCACATGTAGAAGGCAAGCCATCCGCTTCCCACCATGAAGGCGAGGACCGCACCGGCGACCCGCATCATCGTGCTGCTTCCATCGCCTGATCCGATGTATGTGGCCAGCTGCTGCCCCATCGCCACGGCTCCGCCATCCCAGTCGTCCTGAGCGTAGTGGCTTCCCGCCGCGTTCTCGATCGCCTCCCGCTTGTCGGCAGACAGCCGCAAGTCCTTCGCCGCGTAGCAACGCACCCAATGAGACTCGGGAGCCACCACGAAGAGGACCGTTCCATCCACCGGACTACCGACGTCGGAGCCCTGGAACCACGACGAACCTTGTGCGCCGTCGGCTGCGTGCTTGACGGTCTCCTCATCAAGGTTGCCGATACCGGCTCCGGGAATCGAGAGCACCACGATACGAACCTCACGATCGTAGTGCTGCTCCTCCAGGCCGCGGCGAAGAGTCTGCTCGTGATAGATGTCGGCCTCATCGCGAACGACCACATCGGGGCGATGCCCAGATGCGGACGGGTACAGGAGCACCGCCGGCAGAAGCAGGATCGCGATCAACGCCCCGGCAATATTCACCACGAACATTGCGACCGCTCGAAGACCTCCAAGACGGATGATCGCAGATTGCTTCATGTGACATTCCTTGTTAATAACTGAGCCAACCTCGAACGACGTACCACCTCCGCTCTCGGCATGTTGAGGTTAGCAGCATCAATTGTCCGCTCTAGACCAAATATATTCTGTTCGTCGTTGCGGACTAGCGGACCGGCGCGACCCCCGGCTCAAAAGCTCGAGGAGGAGCCCGCCCCGGAGAATCCTCCGCCACCCCCGGAGAAGCCACCCCCTCCCGAGGATCCGCCGCCCGGGGTGAAGGTTGACGCCGCGCTGTAGCCCATCACCAGGGACGAGACCGGGACGAAGGAACGGAAGGCCGCATTGTCGAAGCCAGTGAGGCCGGCGATCGCCGGCGACGCCGAGTTGACGCGGATCGTGGCATGGGGGTCGTACCTGCCGTAGCCGCCGCCCAGGGACCAGGCGCCGCTGTAGGCGGCGTACCGACCGGAGCCGCGGTAGCTGTTGAAACGGCGACGGCGCTCATCGGCGTACCGCGAGGTATCGACGTCGATGGCGTAGCGGGCCAGGCCGTCGGCCTCCCCATGGGTGGCGTCGGCGATCCGGTCGAGCTCGTCGAGGGCCTGAGACGGCTGGAGCCTGCCCGCCGAGAGGTCCATAGTCATGTGGTAGAGGCGCTCATGAAACCAGCGAACCTTCTCCCGCGTACCCATCGTGTTGACCGGCAGCCTGCCGGAGGAGTCGATCTTGTGGCACAGGGTGAGGAGCGCCTGGAGGTCCTCCAGGGCCGGGCCCTGCTCGTTGTACCAGGCCTGCTCCCAGCCACGGTCCTGGTTGAGGAAGGTTGCGGTGTTGGCGACGACGTCGTCGAGCGTGTCCAGCGCGGCCGATCGTCTTCGCAAGTCGGTCGCCCTGCGGAGCATGGAGAGACCGAACCACTGGGTGCCTCGGGGGCTGCCGAAGTCCTGCCATGACCGGGTCAGGTTCTCGTACTCGTCGCGGAACCAGCGGTAGCGGGCCATGACCTGCGCCCCGTGGGGCTCCTCAGTGGGGATTCGCTGGGCGTGCCGTTCAGTGGCTCGGTAGTCATGGGCGACCTGCGTGTAGTGGCGCAGCGCCTCACCGGCCCGACGGCGGGCCATGAGTCCTCGCCACAGGTAGACACCGATACCGGCGGCACCGATCCCGGCGACCGGGAAGGACACCTGCAGGAGGAAGGCTCTCAGGTCGCTGCGAGGCTTACCGACGTACTTCGTGGACTTCTTCCCCATGGAGACCAGACCCCCGTCCCAGTCCTTCTCCCGGAACTGGGACTTAGCGGCTTCCTGGATGTCGTCCTCCTGGCTGCTCATCACCTTGACGTCCTCACCGAAGTAGCAGCCCACCTTGCGCGAGTCGGGGGCGACCGCCAGGATCACCAGGCCGTCACTCCAGTACTTGGGGTTCGACGTCGAGACCCACGGAACATCAGTGTCGCTCGCATGCGAACGGGCATACTCCAGCACAGCGTCGTCGAGGTTGGAGACGTCCTCACCCGGCACCGTCAGGACGGCCAGGTGAACCTGCTTGCGGAACTCCAGATTCTTGAGCTTGTCGCTCAGCGCTGTGCTGTCAAGCACGCCGGCCTCGTCCTGGACCTCGACCGTGGGCCGGTAGGTGGCCACCGCCTCCTTCTTCGATGGCCAGAGCCATACGATCAGCGGCGAGAGGACCAGGGTCAGGCCCAGGACCATGATGGCGGTGAAGGCCACCACTGAACGGGTTCCGCCCGAGCGTGTGGCGGGGTTGTGCCCCAGCTGCTCCATCCGAACCCCACTTCCCTACTGACTGGACGTTTTCAGTGCCGATCCTAGCGGGGGCCGGGCGGCCCCGGAGGCGGGCAGAGACAGCACTGACAGGACCCGCCCCGCACCGGCTCAGAAGCTTGAGGAGGAACCGGACCCGGAGAAGCCGCCACCACCGCTGTAGCCGCCGGAGAAGCTGCTTCCCGAGAAGCTGGACCCGGAGCCGGAGCTGCTCGACGGCGTGTAGGAGGAGGCCGAGCTGTATCCCACCACCAGGTCGGAGACCGGGGTGAAGGAGCTGAAGGACCCGCCCGCGCCGACGCCCGAGCTGGACGAACCGGACGAGCCCACGGCAGAGATGGCCGGAGACGAGGGGTTGAGGCGGATCGTCGAGTGCGGGTTGTAGCTGCCGTGTCCCCCGCCCAGGTACCAGTAGCCGGCGTAAGCGGCGTCCGTGGACGAGACCGAGTCGTCGTAGCGACGACGGCGCTCGTCGGCGTAGCTGGAGGTGTCGGCGTCAATGGCCTCGCGTGCGAGCCGGAAGGCCTTCGTCTTCGTCTCACTGGCGATCTCGTCGAGCTCGTCCAGCGCAGCCGAGGGCTGGAGCGAACCGTCCTCCAACCCGGAGGTCATGTCGTCCAAGCGCTGCTTACGGGAGCGGACCCACTCTCGCTCCTCCTTGGCACGCTCGGCGATCGAACCGTTCTCGGCGGCGTCGGAGCTGTCGACCTGGTGGCACAGTCTCCGCAACGACTGCAGGTCCTCCAGGACCGGCCCCTGCTCGTTGCTCCAGACGCGGTCCCAGCCGGGCGACAGGCTCAGGAAGGTGGCGGTGTTGGCGATGACGTCGTCGAGGGAGTCCAGACCCTCGGAGCGCTTCTCCAGCTCGGTGGCCCGTTTGAACGACGACGTGCCGAACCACTGGGTGCCATGGGGGTTGCCGAACTCCGCCCAGGAGCGGGTGATCTTCTCATACTCATCGAGGAACCACCGGTATCGGGCCATGACCTGGGCGCCGTGCGGCTCATCCTCAGGGATCGTGCCGGCCATGAGCTCGGTGGTCTCGTAGTCGTGGGCGACCTGCGAGTAGTGGCGCAGCGCCTCACGCGCCCGACGTCGCGCCGTGACGCCACGCCACAGGTAGTACACGAGCCAGGTGACGCCTGCAAGCGCTGAGATTCCGGGCAGGATGCAGGTCATGACGATGCCACCGCCACCGACCCGGCCGACGACGTCCGCGGTCTTGGCCGCCATGGAGACGGTGCCCCCGTACCAGTCGGCCCGGCGGTACTGGTCCTTGGCGGCGTCCTGGATGGCTGCCTGCTGATCCAGGGTGACCGCGACATCCTCACCGAAGTAGCAGCCCACCTTGCGTGAGTCGGGGGCGACCGCCAGGATCACCAGGCCGTCGCTCCAGTAGTTGGGGTTCGACGCCGAGATCCACGGGACGTCAGTGTCGCTCGCGTGCGAACGGGCGTACTCCAGCACCGAGTCATTGAGGTTGGTAACGTCCCAGCCCGGAACCGTGAGCACGGCGACGTGGAGGTCCTGACGGAATCGCATCTCCTAGATCTCCTTGGCCAGCGGCTCGGTCCGGAGTATTCCGGCCTCGTCGTGGACCTCCACGGTGGGGCGATGGCTCCCGCCGAAGGGCCAGATCACCATGATCGGCAGTACGGCGATGAGGGCAAGGCTCACCGCGATATTGGCGATGAAGGCCGTCACTGACCGGACTCCGCCTAAACCGCCTCTACAAGACTGTTTCATGTGATTCATCCACACTTTCCTTTCTTTCTGCGGAAGTAGGGTGTTGAAGGCCTCGATATCCTGGCGGGCCACCGAGGTAGAAGACTGATCCTATCGAGCCGATTCAGAAGCTGGACGACGATCCAGTCCCGGAGAAGCCGCCTCCGTCATAGCCACCGCTGCTGGACGAACCACTTGATCCGGAGCCGGCACTGATATCCGAAGGAATTGCGGCCGAGTAACCGACGATGAGACTGGATACCGGCGTATGACATATAGGTCCTCCTGAGCTCGAGAACTGATGCCGTACGACACCGTCGGTCACATCACCAGCACCGCCATCAACTCCCATTAATACGGCCACGTCAGGAGTTCCGGGATTAACGCGAATCGTTGTCCTGGGATCATACTCTCCCTTGCTACCAGCGATCTCCCACTTACCTTCATAACGAGACATAGTATTTGCTGGCGGCTCTGACTTCATCTTCTCGTATCGACGCCGGCGCCTTGAAGAACCCCTAGACCCATCACTCTCAACTATCCTGGCCATCAAGCTGTCCACTCGGACGCGCACACCATCAGAAATTTTGTCTAACTCGCTGAGCGCCTGCGACGGAGTAACGCTCCCCTCTCTGAGACACGCAGGTAGTCTTCTCAAATGCTGCAGGCAGAGAACCGCCCACTCTCGCTCCTCATCTCCGTCCACAGCCACCTTCGACCTCTGAACCTCCCGGCACAGATGCACGAGGGCCTGAATGTCCTCCATGACCGGACCGCACTCGTTATCCCACACAGCAGGCCAGTCCGATGCCCTTGAGAACAAGATCGCGGCGTGTGAGACGATGGTCTCAAACAACTGCAAAGCATCCGACCGTTCCTTCAGGTCATTGACACTGCGTCGAGTCGCTCCGACGTACCACTGGAAACCATAAGGTTCGGGCAGCTCATTCCACATCCGGCTGACCTCTGTGTACTCACTGTCGAACCATCGACACCGAGACAGAATCAGAGCGCCATGAGTATTATCATCGGGAACGAGTGCAGCGCGTGAGATCGTTTCTTCGTAACCATACACCACCCGGGAGAAGGTCCTACGGGCAATCATATACTTCTTACTGGTATTGGGCCCGCTCCACACATACCAAATGAGCCAAACAGTCGCAACGCCTCCGACACCAAGCAACGTCAGCAAGAAGACAGTCCTTTGCGAGGTGTTGCCGTTCGCAATAAGATCAGCACTTCGCTCCGCCATCGACTTGACACCGCCATTCCAATCCTTGGCACGGAAGTGATCTTTTGCTGAATCCTGAATATCGGCCTGCGACTCTTGCGAAATTTTGAGATCCTCACCAACATAGCACCCCGCTTTGCGGCCATCCGGAGCAACAGCAAGGATCAGCAAACCGTCGCGCCAGTAGTTCGGATTGTCCTTAGATATCCACGGACTGCCAGCCATCTGAGTCTCCGCGTACTTGAGGACCTCCGCATTAAGGTTCACCACATTCTGTCCAGGAACTGTGAGAACGGCAAGATAGGTCTTCTTTCTGAAGCGTACTTCCTTCAGATCCGCCTCAAGATCATCAACGTCAAGAGCATTCGCTTCATCATGAATCTCAACAACTGGCTCGTAACGTGGCGCATGTTTTTGAGAGTACCAGTTGTCCACAACGAACGGAGAGGCCACGAGAATCGACGCCACACCGACGTGAATAAAAAATGACAGAACTGCCCGAAATCCACCGAGACCAACTCCCGCCGCATTCCGCATCGCTATCCTACTTTCGTCAAGTCGCACTATCGACGGACAGCACAACGAAGACCGTCACTATCAAGTGAAAATAGATGAATAACCGGCTCCCCTTCACTCAGAAACTCGACGAAGAACCTGCTCCGGAAAAGCCGCTACCAGAACCGTAACCGGTAACGCTCGAACCACTTCCACTGGAGAAGATGCTTTCCCCTCCTGCACTACTATTCAGACTCTCAACGTACCTGGACGACGAGACGTAGTCCGACAACAGATGCGCCACAGATCTCATGGCGTCAAACGGAGTTTCGTCATCTGATCCAATAACGCTCGCTCCCGGAGAGTCTGCATTCACACAGATCGTGGAGGTGGCATCGTAGTACCGAGAAGTATTGTCGAGAGCCCACAAGCCACCGTAGGCTTTTCCTGACCTCGAACGTTGACGGTCATTGAAGTACCGGAGTCGAGACGCAGCCCATCGAGCCGTCTTTGCCTTCAGAGCATCCCTGGCCAGGCTACGAGCCTCCGCCTTGCAGGCGTTGGACATAATCGTCAGCTCATCAAGCGCAGCCGACGGGGAGCATGTACCGCTTTCCATTTCAGACGTTACCTGGTTGACACGTAGGCGCCACCAGCGGATCCAGTCGCGAGTCTGAGACGTATCCACCGTCATGCGACGAGAGGAGTCTATTTTTGCGCACATCCGCTCAAGCGACTGCAGGTCTTCCATCAGCGGCCCGATCTCGTTATCCCAGACATCCTCCCATCCCGGCGACATCGTCAAGAAACATGATCCGTTGGAAACCGCTTTCTCGAGGGATTCGAGATCGCGGGACCGAGTCCTCAAGGAAAGCGTCTGCTTGGCCATACCCGCCTGGAACCACTGCGCTCCCGCAGGAGAGCCGAAGTCGTTCCAAGCACGAGTGACATCTTCGTACTCATCACAGAACCAGCGATATCTGGTCAGAATCTGAGCGCCATGTTCCTCGTCATCAGGAATCGTTGACGCACGCAGCTCCGTCGCATCGTAGTCGTGGGTAGCATTCGAATAGCTACGTAACGCCTCCTTCCCAAAGCGGCGAGCCGTGAGACCACGTCGTATATAGTAGAATAACCACACCGCTCCACATACTGACAGCGCACCTGGAATGACGATCTTCGTCAGCAAGCCGCCAGGGGGCCTCCCAATCTGGTCGGAGGACGTCTTCGCCATGGCGATCATCCCTCCGTACCAGTCGGCTTCGGAAAACCTATCTCCACCAGCAGCGTTGATCATGTCCTGCTGCGCCAGTGACACTTTAATGTCGTCTCCGAAGTAGCATCCCACTTTTCTAGAGTCAGGAGCCACCGCCAGGATCAGAATTCCATCGGCCCAGTGGTTAGGGTTTGATTGGGATATCCATTTCGATGCACCATCACCGTGATGACGGACATATGCCAGAACCTCCTCATTGAGGGACGCCTCATTCACTTTAGGAACAGTGAGCACAACAACATGCACTTCTCGCCGGAACTCCATACCCTTAATTTCCGCGATCAATGGAGCCGGCTGAAAGAGATGAGCATCGTCGCGAACCTCTACTGTTGGATGATATTCTCCCCCGAACGGCCAGAGCCACATGACCGGAAGCGACGAGATCAGTACCAGACACAACATAATATTGGACACGAATGCAGTCACTGCCCTCAGCCCTCCAGCACGGATCAGTATCGATGATTGCAATGTCATCATGTCCTCTCACTGAGAATGGAAACTTTTAACATGACTCAGAAGCTGGATGATGAACCGGATCCTGAGAAGTCACCCCCGCCGTAGTCTGCGGAGGAGCTGCTTCCCGAGTACCCCGACGATCCATCTCCACCCGAATAGGAGGACGACCCCGAGGTCGTCGGCGCATAGGATGCGGCGGATTCGTACCCCACCACCAGATCGGATACCGAGGTGAAGGAGCCGAGCCATCCCGCCCCTTCCCAGCCCGACGAGGAAGTATCGCCACCGAGCGGCGAGCCGGAGAACTGGTAGGTATTCGAGCTGTGGTTACTCCCACCGTCGTCGCTGGAGAATAACCATTGCCCCGCGCGCATAACATCATGTTCTGAATCTAGTGACGCGAAGTAACGACGGCGACGTTCTTCGGCGTACTTGGACGTATCGGCGTTCACTGCGCGACGCATGAGATCCAAGGCCTTCTCCCGAACTGATTGCGCCACCCTCTCCAGCTCGTCAAGAGCATCGGAAGGACGTGTCCTACCGCTCGCCAACGCTATTTCTATATCGCCGAGGCGCGAGCGCTGCTCCTTGATCCACTTCCGCTCCTTCTTCACACCTAGAGGCACGTCCCGAGATGCGGAGATCGTATCGCAGAGCGATCTCAACGCCTGCAGGTCCTCCTGCACCTGCCCTTGCTCGTTCTCCCATGCCTTCTCCCAGGTCGATGACATGTTGAGGATGGATGCTGTGTTTGAGATCGTCGCCCCAAGCGACTCCAACATGACAGCGCGCTTCTTCATTTTGGACACACGCTTCAGCATTCTCCAGGCGAACCACTGTGGACCGCGAGGACACCCGAGTGCTTGCAGGTCTCTGGTGATGCTCGCATACTCCTGGCGGTACCATCGGTACCACATCCTCACTCGCGCCCCATACGGTTCATTCTCAGGGATGGTGCGCATATTCAGCTCGACATCCTCGTCGCCGAGGGAGACTCGAGAGTAGCTCTCCGTCAATTCCTTCCCAACGGCTCTTGCACGCAGGCCACGACGCAGGTACTTCCGGAGCGCCCATATTCCGATCACGCTTGCCGGAGCCGGGATGATGAAGGTGGTGAGCCAGCTCCCTTCAGCGGGGCGCCCTAACAGGTCAGCCGTCTTCTTCGCCATTGCCAGAATTCCATCATCCCACTTATGGTCATTGAATGCCTTTTTCGCAGCACTTTGGATCGACGCTTGCTGGCTCAAAGGCAGGCGCACATCCTTCCCGAAGTAGCACCCCACCTTCCTGGAATCGGGTGCGACTGCAAGGATAACAACACCATCACTCCAGTAGTTGGAGTTGGATGAGGAGATCCACGGCCTTGGAGAATTCTGATGAGCGCGAGCATACTTGAGCACCTCACCATTGAGGTTGTCAATCATATATCCGGGCACCGAGACGACCACGACGTGAACATCTTGACGAAAGCCCACATCCCTTATACTGTCCGCCACTGATTCGTCTGAAAGAATACTAGCCCTATCATCGATCTCCACCGTTGGGTGATGCGTTCTTCCGAAGGGCCAGAACCACATGACGGGAAGTGACAGGATGAGCGCCGTAAGCACTGACACACTGACAATAAAACTCAGGTATGAGGACGTCGCCCTCAGAATCCGAAAAACTACCCTCAACACAATCACCTATTGTCGAGACGACGATGACGCCAAGGCGATCCCGCACCTTGGAACACCCGCCGAATCGCATCAAAGGCAGTGACACACATCGACATCATTTCGTCGAAATAATGGCGCGCACCCCCATTCCAACTATTAAATTGTTCATTCACTTCTACTTTATTCATGTTTGTGTTTGCTTCAGGGATTCTTGGGACTGGGATCTGGAAGGGCTGGAGTACCGGGTATCAGTATCCCGGAAAACTTCCATCCCCGAGGAAGCTTCGGGTCACCGGATGCCGTCGGGGACTCACATGGCTCACCTGGCTCACATGACTCACAGCGTCATCATCGGCCCACTGCCCGTCCCCGGCTCCGCCGGCGATTCCCACAGTAGCCGGCCACCCATCGACGCCTCGCCGGCCTTGCACCTCGGCTCCAGGAAGACCAAGGGAGGGTTCCGCGCCGGCCGCGCTGAGCGACAGGCCGCGCCCCGCCCGGCGAGCATCGGCCACGATCCAGGCAAGCTCGTCAAGCGCCGCCGAGGGCTGCAGCAAGCCGGCCGACAGCTCCGCGGTCATGTCGCTGAGGCGCTGGTGGTGGGCCCGCACCAGCTCGCGCACCTCCACCGTGCCGCCGGGAGTCAGCGCACGGGAGTCGAACCACTGGCACTGGCCCAGGAGCAGGTCGAGCTCGTGAAGAACCGGTTGCTGCTCCTGGCGCCAGAGCCTCTCCCAGTTGGAGGACAGGCTCAGGAACGCGGCGTTGCTGGCGATGATGTCGTCGGTCGAGTCCAGTGCGGCCGAGCGCTGCTTGATCTCACAGACCCGCTGGAACACTCCCGGTTCGAACCACTGGGCGCCCCGGGGGCTGCCGAGGTCCTGCCAGGAGCGGGTCAGGCTCTCGTACTCGTCTCGGAACCAGTGGTAGTGGGCCATGACGCGGGCGCCGCGGGTCTCGCCTTCAGGGATGAGACGGGCATGGAGCTCGGTGGCCTCGTAGCCGTCGGTGACCTGCGCGTAGTGCCGCAGCGCCTGCTTGAACATGCGCCGGGCGGACAGACCGCGCCACAGGTAGTAGGTGACCCCGCCGGCACCCAGCAGGGCCGGCAGGAGCGTGAAGGCGGCGACCGAGGGCGCCCACACCACGACGGCCACCGGTGAGAGCACAGCCGCCAGGCCCGCAGTCATGATGGCGCAGAAGGACAGCAGCGAGCGGATTCCTCCGAGGCGGACGGCGAGAGGAAGGCGCGTGGGCGGCATCGTCTTCCTCTCATGAAACCTCGACGCGGAGTCCTGGTCGGCTGGTGGCTCTGCGGTCACCAGCCGTGCCTCATCCTTATCCGCGGTCACGCCGTCTGCCATGGGGAGAGCAACACGGGGCGCCCTCGACGAGAGGACACCCCGTGGACGTGGAACCGGGAAAGAGCCTAGTGAACGGGTCGCCCCTCCGGCAGGGTCAGACACCCCGTACCGGTGGGGCGGCGCCCCATCGGATGCAGCCGCCCCGGTTCGCACTTGTAGGACCAGCGCCGGTTTGGCACATGCCAGCGTGGCCTCGGGGCCGGCTCAGGACCGGGCCAACTCAGGACCGGGCGGCGATGGCCTCGATCTCGACACCGGCCCCCAGCGGCAGGGCGGCCACCCCGAAGGCGGCCCGGGCCGGGAGGGTCTCGCCGGTGAAGTAGCGGGCGTAGACCTCGTTGACAGCGGCGAAGTCGGCGATGTCGGCGAGCAGGACCGTGGTCTTGACGACGTCGTCGTACCCGAGCCCGGCCTCGGCCAGGATGGCGCCCACGTTCTTGAGGACCTGCTCGGCCTGGACCTGGATGTCTCCCTCGACGAGCGCGCCGGTGGCCGGGTCGAGCGGTACCTGCCCGGAGACGAAGACGAGCGAGCCGGCCTCCTGACCGGTGGAGACGCCCTGGGAGTAGGGGCCGACGGCGGCGGGGGCGTTGGTCGTGGCGATACGGCTGACGGTCATGGTTCCTCGTTCCTGCTGGACGCTGGGGTTCGGCCGCGTCCCCGGTGGGCGGAGCGGCGGCCCGGGTGGCAGCGCAGTGGCGCCGGCGCCCAGGCCAGACTACCCATGCCTCCGGATTCGCCCGCCCCCCCGCCCGGGACCTACGGCACTTCCACGACGGCCCTCGCGGCGAGCCCTCCCACAACTCCGCCGTCGTTGGACTTGGCGCCCCGCCGATCACCGCGTCCCGGCCTCGGAACGCCTGTTGTTTCGCACAGCGAAACGGGCTGATCCGGCCAGTGGCACGTGACACACTGTGCCCATGCACGCACGCGCAGGACAGCCAGCACAGCCCGAAGACCTCATCGACGTCGACGAGGTCGTCTCCGCCTACTACGACCTCGTCCCCGACCCCGCCGTCCCGGCTCAGAAGGTCGTCTTCGGTACCTCCGGGCACCGCGGCTCCTCTCTGGACACCGCCTTCAACGAGGCCCACATCGTGGCCACGACCGCCGCCATCGTGGAGTACCGCCGCTCCCAGGGCACCGACGGCACCCTCTACCTGGGCCGCGACACGCACGCCCTGTCCGAGCCCGCCTGGCGCACCGCCGTCGAGGTGCTCGCCGGGGCCGGGGTGACCACCGCCGTCGACTCCCGTGGCGCCTACACACCCACCCCGGCCGTCTCGCACTCCATCCTCCTGGCCAACGGCGCCGGGACCGAGGCGGGGGTGCGCACGAGCGGCCCCGGCCTGGCCGACGGCATCGTGGTGACCCCCTCCCACAACCCGCCGCGCGACGGCGGCTTCAAGTACAACCCGCCCACCGGCGGCCCGGCCGGCTCGGAGGCCACCACGTGGATCGCCAACCGCGCCAACGAGCTGCTCGCCTCCGGGTGGCAGGACGTCCCGCGAGTCCCGGTCCCCGAGGCGCTCGACGGCCCCCACATCATCAAGCACGACTACCTGGAGACCTACGTCAACGACCTGGAGAGCGTCATCGACCTCGAGGCGATCCGCAAGGCCGGCGTGCGCATCGGGGCCGACCCGCTGGGCGGCGCCTCGGTGGACTACTGGGGCGCGATCGGTGAGCGCTACGGCCTGGAGCTCACGGTGGTCAACCCCGAGGTGGACCCGGCCTGGCACTTCATGACCCTGGACTGGGACGGCAAGATCCGCATGGACTGCTCCTCCCCCAACGCCATGGCCTCGCTGCGCTCCACGATGACGCCCGACGCCGAGGGCAAGACCCCCTACGACGTCGCCACCGGGAACGACGCCGACTCCGACCGCCACGGCATCGTCACCCCCGACGGCGGGCTGATGAACCCCAACCACTTCCTGGCCGTGGCCATCGAGTACCTCTTCACCCACCGGCCCGGCTGGCCTGCCGACGCCGCCGTCGGGAAGACCCTGGTCTCCTCCAGCCTCATCGACCGGGTGGCGGCCGCGATCGGGCGCACTCTCATCGAGGTGCCGGTGGGCTTCAAGCACTTCGTGCCCGGGCTGCTCGACGGCTCGATCGGCTTCGGCGGCGAGGAGAGCGCGGGGGCGTCCTTCCTGCGTAAGGACGGCACCGTGTGGACCACGGACAAGGACGGCATCATCCTGGCCCTCCTGGCCAGCGAGATCATCGCCGTCACCGGCAAGTCCCCCTCACAGCTGCACGAGGAGCAGGTGGAGCGCTTCGGCGCCAGCGCCTACGCGCGCATCGACGCCGCCGCCTCCAAGGAGGAGAAGGCCAAGCTCGCCGCCCTGGCCGCCGAGGACGTGACCGCCACCGAGCTGGCCGGCGAGGAGATCACCGCCCGGCTGGTCGACGCACCCGGCAACGGGGCCCCCATCGGCGGGCTCAAGGTCACCACCGAGGACGCCTGGTTCGCCGCGCGCCCCTCGGGCACGGAGGACGTCTACAAGATCTACGCCGAGTCCTTCAAGGGTGCCGAGCACCTCGCCCAGGTGCAGGAGGAGGCCAAGAAGGTGGTCGCCGCGGCCCTGGGCGGCTGACGGCGCAGGCGCCCTCCTGTCTCGCGCCGACCTTCCCACCGAGCCGGGTATTTCTCGAGGCCTCGACAGAATTTCTGTCGGACTACGCGAGAAGTGCCCGGCTCGGCGCCTGTCTGCCTCCCGCCGCCCTGGCTCGCCCCCTGCCTCCCACCACTCTGCCCACGGGGACATTCCACGCAGCCGGGCGCGCGTCCTTCCGGGCGGGGGCATTCGACGCCGTCGGGGACAGGAATCCCGCCCCCGGGCGCGCAGGACGTCCCCATCCAGAAGAAAATGTCCCCACACGCGCAAGACGTCTCCGACCTTGACGGCGGGACGCGCGGGGACACTGGTGAATGCTCGACGCATGCCCACCGACTGGTGAAAATATGGCTATGGGTACATCCGACTCCCCCGTCCTCCACATCCGCACGGCCCGGACGGCACCAGCAGAGCAGGCGCAGGACGCGGCCATGGCGGCTGCCCTGGAGGCCATCTGCTTCCCACCCGAGCAGGCCGCCAGCCCGACGACGATCGCCGAGCGGATGGCTACCTACGCCGACCACTTCTGGCTCATCGAGGACGAGGGCGGCATGCTGCTGGCACTGGTCAACGGCCTGTGCACCCACGAGCGCGATCTCACCGACGAGATGTACGAGTCCCCCACGATGCACGACCCCGACGGGCCATGGCAGATGATCTTCGGCGTCGCCACGGCTCCCGCCGCCCAGGGGCAGGGGCTGGCCACCCGACTGCTGCGCACCGTCATCGAGACGACGCGCGTCCACGGTCGCCAGGGCCTGGTGCTCACCTGCCTCGACGACCTCGTGCCCTTCTACGCGCGCCTGGGTTTCGTCGACGAGGGTCTGTCCGCCTCCCACCACGGCGGCGTGCCCTGGCACCAGATGCGGCTCACTCTGGCCTGACCGCCCCGCAGCGCACCACCCACGGGGACATTCCACGCGGCCGGGTGCGTGCCGCTGCGGCCAGGGGCATTCGACGCCGTCGGGGACAGCAATCCCGTCCCCGAACGCGCAACATATCCCCGGCCGAAGGAAAGTGTCCCCGCACGCGTGAGACGTCCCCGGCTGGAAGAAAGTGTCCCCGACCGCACGAAAGGTCCCCAGCCAGCGTCAGGGGCAAGCGATTAGGGTGAGAGTGTGAGTCAGTCCCGTCCATCGAGGCCGTCCAAGCACCACGTCGAGTACTCCTCCGCGCCCACCGATCCCGCCCGCCCGACGCCGGCCGCCGGATCGGCGGACTCTCCCGCGCCTTCTGCGCCTTCCGCATCCTCCGCGCCCACCGACTCCCCGACGAGCCCGGAGGCCGCGTCAGCCGACCAGGCCCTGACTCCGCCGGGAGCCACCACGGCGCCCTCCGGCAGCACCGCGCCGCGCCGTGCCCCCTCTCAGCAGTCCCGCCCCGGCCCGCAGGACGACATCATGCTGGCCACCGGCAAGCCCCGGCAGACCGAGCGCCCCAAGCCCCCCACCCAGGAGCAGATTCGCCGCCAGCCCGGTCGCAAGGCCTGGGTGCCCAACCAGCACGGGGCCTGGTCGATGCTGGTGCTACCACCGATCGTCGGCTGGATCGTGGGTGGCTTCAGCTGGGTGAACCTCCTGTTCCTCCCCGCCTGGTGGGGCGGCTACCTCACCTACTGGTCCTGGTCGCAGTGGCTGCGCACCCGCTCGGCCCGCAAGCGTGCCCTCATCATGCTGCCGCTCCTGGTTTACACCGGCTGGACGGCATCCCTGGCCCTCATCACCCTGATGGTGGCGCCCTACCTCATCCAGTGGGCAGTGCCCCTGGCGCCACTGTTCGCCATCGCGCTGCACCAGGTGTGGCGCGGCCACGAGCGCTCACTGCTCTCGGGGCTGTCGACGACGACGGCCGCCTCCCTCATGGCCGCCGTCACCTACAGCCTGGCGGTGCGCGGCGACGGCGGCTTCCTGGGCCTGGGGACACCGAGCGCCCCCCTGCCGGGGGCCTCTCCCAGCGGCGCCCTGACGGGCTGGTCCTGGATGTGGCTGGTCACGGCGCTGACGGCCGCCTACTTCGGCGGGACGGTCCCCTACATCAAGTCGATGATCCGCGAGCGCTTCAACTACGCGCTGCTGGCCGGCACGGTGGCGGCGCACGCGGTGGTGGCGGCGGCGACGTTGTGGCTGGCGTCGTCGGGGATGCTGCCGTGGGGGCACGCCGTCCTGTGGGTGGTGCTGACCGTGCGGTCGCTGGTCATGCCGCTGTGGCAGTGGCAGCTGGTGCGCGCGCGCCACCGCCCGCTGCGCCCGGGGACGATGGGCATCGTCGAGGTCGTCATGTGCGTGGCCTTACTGGTGACGATCTCAGTGTGACCAGGCCTGCGACGACGCCGTAACCCGCCCCGCCCTGTCCGGCGGCACCCGCTCCAGCGGGCCTCAGTGCTCGGCGCGCCAGGCGGCCGCGGCGGCCAGGACCCTCTCGTTGTCCGACGTCGTCCCCACCGAGACCCGCACGCCCTCACCGGCGAAGGGCCGCACGAGGATGCCGGCGCCGCGGAAGTGATCGGCCAGCGCCATCGTCTGCTCGCCCACGCCCAGCCAGAAGAAGTTGCCCTGAGCCTCGGGCACCTGCCAGCCCTGGGTGCGCAGAGCCTCCACGACCCGGTCCCGCTCTGCGGCGACGGCGGCCGAGCGCTCGGCGGTGCGGGCCAGCTCGCCCTGACCCAGGGCCGCGGTGGCGGCGGCCTGCGCGGGCAGGTTGACCCCGAAGGGTGTGGCCACCGAGCGGATGGCGGCGGCCAGGCCCGGCTCGCAGATGAGGTAGCCCACGCGCATCCCGGCCAGGGCGTGGGCCTTGGAGAAGGTCCGTGAGACCACGAGGTTGGGGGCTCCGGCCAGGAGGGTGAGGGCGTCGCCGGCCCGCGGGTCGGTGACGAAGTCGAGGTATGCCTCGTCGATGAGGACGACGACGTCGCGCGGCACCCCGGTCACGAGCTCGGCCAGCTCCTCGGCAGTCAGGATCGTCCCGGTGGGATTGTTGGGCGTGCAAGCCATGACCACGCGGGTGCGGGGGGTGATGGCCGCCAGCATGGCGGACACGTCGTGGCGGGCGTCGGGGGTCAGCGGGACGCGCACGGCCCGGGCGCCGGCGACCGCCACGCAGATCGGGTAGGCCTCGAAGGATCGCCAAGGGATGACGACCTCATCGCCGGGCTCGCAGACGGCGTCGAGCAGGTGCTGGATGAGGGCGACCGAGCCGTTGCCGACGACGACCTGATCGGCCTCCACGCCCCAGCGGCGGGCGAGGGCCTGCGCGAGGCTCTCCCCAGTCATCTCCGGGTAGCGGTTGACCCCGGTGGCAGCGCGGGTGATGGCCTCGACGACCGCGTCCTGCGGCGGATAGGGCAGCTCGTTGGAGGAGAGCTTGGCGATCTGCGCCGCGGCGGCGTCGGGGCGGGCTCCGGGCACGTAGGCGGGAAGGGCGGCGATGTCGGGGCGGATACGCACCGTCGTCGAGGGGCCGTCCTGCGAGCCCGCGGCGGGGGATGCGGGCCTGGGTCCGCCGGGCACTGGGGTCGCTGCAGGATTCATGCCCCCATCTTGGCACCGGCACAGGTTGCCCGGGCACAATGGGCCCATGGAGATCGTGGCACGAACCGTTGGAAACGCGGCCGGCCTGTGGCTGGCCACGCGCTTGCTGTCCGGGCTGAGCGTGCCCGAGGGCGTGGGCGCCTCCCACATGTGGCTGAACCTGCTGATCCTGGGCCTGGTGCTGGCGCTGGTGAACTCGCTCATCAAGCCGGTGGCGAAGTTCCTGACCTTTCCGCTCTACATCATCACCTTCGGGCTGTTCGCCCTGGTGGTCAACGGCGCGATGCTCTCGCTGACGGGCTGGCTCACCGACCACATTGCGGCGCTGGGCGCCGGCGGCTCGGTGCCGCTGGGACTGGAGGTGGCCTCCTTCGGCTCGGCGGTGGCCGGCTCGATCATCATCTCGGTGATCTCCTCGATCATCGCCGCGATGCTCGTGCGCAGCGAGGACTGAGGTCGACGACGCCGGAGGTGCGCCGGACGGCTCAGCTGATGCCGGCCGGCGTCGCCCAGCGTCACCCGGCGGCTCCCAGTGCTTCGCGGAGCAGACCGGCACCCGCCTCCCAGCACACGTCACCACCGTCATGACCTCACACACCTAGTGCTCGCCCGTCGACTGCGGGCTCGGAGTGGGCCGCGGGTAGGAGGGTTGCGCCGAGGGCACCTTGCCCCGGTAGGTGGCGCCGCCCTTGTAGATCCCGTTGGGGTCGGTGTTGCGCTGGACCGCGAAGGTGTACTCGGTGGTGCTCGTCCCCTGCTCGCCGGCGCCCGAGGCCCGCGAGAAGGACTTGTTCCAGTCGGCCAGCTCGGGCGCCTTGTCCTCCAGCCCCTCAGCGGCCTGGGCGTAGGCGGAGGAGGCATGCGGGTAGCCGTTCGTACTCGTCTGGTGGGTATCGAGCATGGCGACCTGCCGGTGGGGGCCGGTGGGTGTGGGCGCGGCGTCGAGCCCGGGGACGGCGTCGCCGGTGTTCTCCAGGTGCAGGGCGTGGACGTCGTCGGGAATGTCGGCCCCCGCGGTGGGCGAGCCGGCGGTGAGGACCGTGGTGATGTTGTAACGCCCCTGGATCGCGGGGTCGGCGGCGATGTTGGAGACCGTGATCCCGCCCTGGGAGTGGCCGTAGAGGGCGACCTCCTCCCCCGGTTGGATACCGGCCTGGCGCATGGCGGTGACGACGCCGCTCTCCATGGCCGTGGGCGTGCCACCCACGGCCTCAAGGTTGGTGAGCAGGTCCTGCGGCTCGCCGTCGCCGGAGGTCCAGTCGGTGGTGCCGGGGACGTAGACGACCCAGGAGACTCGGCCGTCGGCGTGCTCGACCCGCTGGATGGAGATGACCCCGGCCTCCTCATAGCCCTGCCCCAGGGAGTTCTTCGAGGACTGCACCTCCTGACAGTGGGTGATGGTCTCGGAGATGCTCTGCGGGGACTTGGCCTCCTTGCCCTTGCCGGTCATACCGGGATTCACGGCGCTGGCGAGCCCGAAGGGGTCCTTGGCGGCAGGCGGCAGCACGGTGGATCCGTTGCCGCCGACGGGGGTGACCGTGACGCCGCTCTGGGTGCCGTAGACCCCCGCCCCTATCGCGGCGGCGTTCGCGCCCAGGACCATGGCGACGCGTTGCATGGGCGTGAGGCTCTTGGTGTCGACGGTCTGCGTCCCGACGGCGACCTGCCCGGGCAGGCGCTGCTTCGCCCAGGGGTCGAGACGCTGGGAGACCTGCTGGAGGTATGCCTGGACCGTGGCGGCCTCCCGCCCGGTCTTGGCGTTCTTCAGCCAGCGCGTCAGCAGGACAATCCTGACGAGGTCCTCCTTGACCCATTGCTCAGTGGTCGGGTCACTGAGCAGGAGCTGGAGGACCTCGACGGCGGCCTGCCCGTCTTCGCTGTCCTCCACCAGCTTGTAGAGCACCCAGCCCCCCATCGTTGACGACGCCAGCAGCGCTGAGATCGTGGGGAACTGAGCAACGGCGGAGGATCCCAGCGCCAGCTGGAGGAGACCGGCGTCGAAGGCCCGCACGTCCACGGGTCCCACAAGACCATTGACGGGAGTTGCCTTCCCGTCGGCCAGAGTGTGGGCCTGGGAGCAGGCGGTGACGTCGGAGGCAATGCCGCGCAGCGTACCGGCGACAGCCTCAAGCGACCCCGGCCCGGTGGTCAACGCATCCAGGGCCTGAAGAGCGTTGGACTTCTCCAGATCGAGGCCCGCCAGGATCGGGTAAGGGATGCTGGGTGGGGATACCGGTGGAGGCGGGGCCTCATTCACTTCAGTGACCACGTTGGCAATGAGGGTTCGCGCGTCATCCAAGGAGCCTGCCGCCGAGTTGAGGCTGCTGGCCAGGGAATCGAGATCACTCGTGTTCACGGAGACGGTTCCGCCCGACACCACCACCGCAGGGCCCCCACTCCATATGGTCCAGCTGTGGCCGCTATCCTCCGGGGCGGCCGAGGCGGGAGGAGTCTTGGGTTTCGGGGGCGGCTGGTTGGCATAAGGCGGATCCGTCGCGTGGGGGTCCTGTTTCCAGGCGGGGTACGGACTGTCTCCGTCCATGGCAACTGGACTCATGATCAGCTCGTTCCATCCGGTGAGTTGCGTGACTCGATGACACCGACCTTGGAGGCGGCCGTGTCGTAGCGCGTCGCCAACGCGGTCAGGAGCCCGGAGGCATTCGTGAGCGCCGTCTGGCAGGCGGTGGAGTCCGCCCCCACCCAGCTAGCGGGGACCGATGTGGGGAATTGTGTAACGGCGGCGTCGTAGTCCGCCCTGGAGCGTGACAGTGAAAAAGACATGACTCGACGGTAGAGAGGCCCGAAGGTGGCCGCAGCGCGGGCTTGCAGCCTTGTGGATCAGCCCTGCACTCCGGCACCTGTGGCCCCCGGTGAACCGCACGGCCTCGCGCCGGGAGACAGGGAGGGGCTCGCCGTACTGACCGGTGGCCGGGCCTCGGGCCCACCTCCTCAATAAAGGACTCGGCCCGCGGTCCGGTTTCCCGGACCGCGGGCCCAAGCCTCGCGAGGTCCTCCTGCTACCCGGCTTCCCATAAGGCCGGGGAGGCAGGACCTCCTTCACCAGAACGTCCGGTCCGGGCTCCCTAAGACCCGTTCCAGACTCGGAGACCTGCCAGTCATCGGGCTCCCCAACCCTCGTGACCGGTTCCGTCCGGCGGCAGTAACTATGTAACCCACCAATCCTGAGCAGACCCCCCGAATTCCCCTATGAACACGCTGAGAAATAGGCGCCATTCCGCCATTTCTACGTAGTGTGCACCACATTCCGGCGATTACCCAGAATATTCCGGCACTTCTTCAGGGCCGTTCCCACGGCTTGTCAATCAAACCGCGACCGGCGGCCTGCGCAGGCACACGACGGCGTCGGCCCGGTGCCCCTCCTGGCCGTCGGGCCCTGTGGCCCGCCGGTCCCGCTCCTCGCCGACGACGACCTCCCAGCCGGCCGTCGCCTCGGCCAGGCCCTCGAGGAGCTCGGCGGCCGTGTAGGTCCGGGCGTGGTGGGTGTGCCAGGGCGGGTTGACGGCGTGCACCACGGTGAGCAGGTGCCCGCCGGGGGCGACGCGGGCGGCGGCGTCGGACAGGAGGGCCACGAGGTCCAGGGAGCCCGGCTCGTGTCCGCCGTGGACGTAGAAGCTCGTCACCAGGTCGAAGGGTCCGGCCGGCAGGCCGTCTCCGGCGTCGTGCACGCGGCCGGTCACGCGCGAGGCGACCCCGAGCCGCTCGGCCTGCTCGGTCAGGCGCCCGATGGCGGTGGCGGACAGATCCAGCCCGATCACCTGCCAGCCATGCTGGGCCAGCCACAGGACGTCGGCGCCCTCCCCGCAGCCGATCTCCAGGGCGGTCCCGGGGCTCCAGTCGGCGGCGAGCTCCGGCAGCCAGTCGTTGGGGCGACCTGACCAGAGCTGCTCAACCGAGGCGTAGCGCTCCTCCCAGCGGGCGGCGGAGTGAGCGGCGTCGGACTGCGGACCGGAGTGCTGCTGGCGGGGCTGCGTCATAGCTGGATCCTACCGACGGCGAGTCACCCGGCAGGCGGTTCGGCGACGGCGCCCGGCGGCCCAGCGGGGACACGAGCGCTCCGCCCGATCTATCCTCTGAGCCATGACAATCGACACCTCCTGGGTCGCCCAGCGCAATGCCGCCTTCCTCGCCGACCCCGCCGCCCGCCTGGCCGGCAACGCCGTCGCCACCACGGATGTGGAGCAGGTCTCCCTGGACCGGACCGCGGTGACCTCCATCGACACCTCCGTGTCCGACCTCGTCCCGGACGCCTCGATCACCGACCAGAAGCAGTCAGGGCGCTGCTGGGCCTTCGCCGGCCTCAACGTGCTGCGCGCCTCCATGCTCAAGGAGCTCGAGCTCGACTCCCTGGAGCTGAGCCAGGCCTTCCCCTTCTTCTACGACAAGCTGGAGAAGGCCAATGCCTTCCTCACCCGCGTCATCGCCGAGGCGGACCGCCCGCTGGATGACCGCGAGGTCGTCGACTCCCTGTACTCCCCCATTCCCGACGGCGGCTGGTGGCCGGAGTTCGCGCGCCTGGTGGCCAAGTACGGGATCGTGCCGGCCTACGCCATGCCGGACACCGTCTCGGCCGGTAACTCCGAGGCGATGAACGAGCACCTGGCCACGCTGCTGCGGCGCACGGCCCTGCGCCTGCGGGCTGCGGTGTCCGACGGCGTTGACCCTGAGCCGCTGCGGCTCGCGGCCCTGGAGCAGGTTCACCGGATGCTGTGCATCCACCTGGGCACTCCGCCCGAGGAGTTCGTGTGGCAGTACCGCGATAAGAACAAGGAATTTCACCGGGTCGGGACGCTCACGCCCCGACAGTTCGCGCAGCGCTACGTCACCGGGGTGGAGGAGTTCGTGGTCGTGGCCCACGACCCGCGCCCCGAGATCGCGGTCAACACGCGCTACGGCATGGGCCGCAGCGACGTCATGGTGGGCGAACCGGTCCAGGACCACGTCACCGCCGAGCTGGAGGTGCTCAAGGCTGCCGCAATCGCCGCGATCCAGGACGGCGAGCCGGTGTGGTTCGCCTGCGACGTCGCCAAGCAGCGGGACAAGAAGGCCGGTATCTGGGACGCCGCCCTGCACGACTACGAGGGCCTTTACGGGGTGGACCTGTCAATGACGAAGGCCGAGCGGCTGGTGGCGCGCGAGTCGGCGCTCACGCACGCCATGTGCCTGACCGGCGTCGACCTGGTCGACGGCGTCCCGCGGCGCTGGCGGGTGGAGAACTCCTGGGGCGACAAGTTCGGGGACAAGGGCTTCCACACGATGAGCGACTCCTGGTTCGACGAGTATGTCTTCGAGGTCGTGGTGCGCGCGAGCCGCCTGCCCGAGGAGGTCCGCGCCGCCATGGAGACCGAGCCCGTCATGCTGCCCAGCTGGGACCCGATGGCCTGAGGGGGCGGGGTAGGCCCTGGTCGGCACAGGCAGCTCGACAACGGCGCCCCGCTCCCAGCTACCCCGGGCCTCCCGGGTCGGCCGGGCACTACCCCAACCAGCACCGAACTTTTTCCGGTATTTTCTCCTGTGTTCTCGACAGCAGGTCCTAAGAAAACCATCAACCATTCCGGTTATGGTTCGCCTAAGCTCGAGATCAGACGACCGGGAGGCGGACACGCAGATGGCACGTGGTGGGAGGGGATTCCAAGGCACAGTGCTCAAGGCGCTGCGGGCGCCGGAGCACAAGCTCACGGTGACCGGGGTGCGCGAGCTGGCGCCTTATACGGAGCTGACCGTCCACTGTCCGAGCCTGCTGGGCAGCGGCGCCGCTATACTGCCGCCCACTGCCTGGGTGCGGATGTGGATCCCGCAGGGCGGCCGCCAGCACCAGCGCGCCTACACCATCACCCGTGTCAACCGCGAGCAGGCCACCGCCATCATCCTGGTCCTGCACCACGAGCCCGCCGGCCCGGCATCGCGGTGGTCGAAGCGGGTCAAGCCGGGAGCCACGGTGTCCGTCCAAGTCATGGGCGGCACCAGCTACCGCATGCCCTCCCCCGGCGACAAGATGCTGCTGGTGGGTGACCGGGCCTCCGCGCCCGCGTTGGCCGACGCCGTCGCCGCCGCCCCGCCGAGCAGCCTGGCCACCGTCGTCATGCTGGCGCCCGAGACCGGCTTCCTGCCCTTGGCCGCGCGCGACCACCGGCTCATCCGGGTGAATCCCGAGGTCTCCGAGGAGAAGCTGCTGGCCGCTGTCGACCGCACCCTGTGGGCAGACACCGGGGACCTGGCCCTGGACTGGGTGTTCATCGCCTTGGAGAGCAGCGCCACCAAGGCGGTGCGGCGCCACCTGATCGCCTCCGGCCTGAGCCGGCGCAGCATCCAGCACCAGGGCTACTGGATCCGCGGCCGCGCCATGGGCACCACCCCCGAGGCCTGAGGCCCGGGCCCTGCCCTGAGGCCCGAGCCTCATGGTCGGCCGCCGGCCGCCAAGCGGCGTCGACTCACCCTCCCCACCGGCCGGCCTCCGACCAGGGCACCGACTTAGACTGGGGACGCTTGCTACCGCAACCCGTTCATCGAGGTGCTCGCCATGCGACTCATCAAGCCCACCATTCTTGTCCTCGCCCTGACCGTCCTGGTCACCTCAATCGGGAGCCTGCTGCTCGGGTGGCAGCTCAAAAGCCTCACCTCATCGCTGTGCATGCTCCTGCTCGGCCTCATCCTGCTGCAAGCCCAGAACTCGGGTCCGGACGAACGCAGCCTGCCGCCGTCGGGCGTCCGGCTGCTGGGGGCCGTCGGAGTCATCCTCTCCGGGCTCGTTCTCGCGCGCGGCCTCTACCGGTCCGACCTCGTCGTGCTCCTTGCCATGCCCGCGCTGGGCCTGCTGGGTTACGTCCTGGTGCGCAGCCTGAGGGACCGGCAGGCCCGCGAGGTCACCGCGCACACGACCTCGGCCCAATAGGGCCCGTCACCCGCCGGCGCCGGCCGCCAGACCTCTCGACGACGTCGATCGAGAACGTACTTTCGCCCCGAGGACTGCGCTGTCCCTCAGACGACTGGGGGCAGAGACGCGTCGTTTGGAGGAGAAGGACGTCCTCGGCGCGAAACGCAGTCCTCGACATACACCGTTCGGAATCAGGACCGTCGCACGCATCGGTAGCGGCGGCGCCCCGGCCAGCGCGGGTCCGACGGCGCAGGGCCGATGTCGAAGTCGAGCGCCCGGTAGAAGCCGACGGCGTCGTCGGTCTCGGCGACATCCGCGCTCCCTCCACGGGCTCAGGATCTCTGGGCGACACAGCACCCATGGCGTCACAGAGGCATCACATTCTCCCTGGTCGGAACTTACTTCCCGGGTCCGGGGTCGGCGCGCCGTATAGGCTGGCGGCGACCGGGGAGTGCTCCCCGCCAACGACGACGGACCACTTGTTGAAAACGGCACAAGGATCCGGCAGGATTTTGCCCGGTCATACCATTCCCCACCATGCCCGCCCTAGAAGGTCATCTACCATGCGACTCCTCCCTCCAGTCGTCTTCACACTTGCCACGACCGTCCTGGCCCTGACGGTCGGCGGCGGCCTGTTCGGCTGGGAAACCTCCCTCCTGACACCGCTGAGCCTGCTGACGGTCAGTCTCATCCTCTTCCAGGCCCAGCACGTTCAGCGCGCCGAGCCGTCCCAGCGGATCCCGGGCCCCTCGGTCCTCGCGCTGGCCGTCATCGGCCTGGGGCTGGCGGCCGCCCTGCTCGGCCACGGTGTCTACAGCCATGAGCCCACCGCCGCCATCAACCTGCCGTCGGCCGGCATCCTGCTGTTCGTCGTCGTGACCGCCTACCGCCGACGCCGCCCCGAGGCGCAGCCCGTCCTCGTCTCGACCCAGGAGGCCCCACTCGCAGAGATCGGTGCCAACCTGCCACAATGAGCGGCATGGTCAATCTCTCCGCAGTCTCCCCCGCCATCGCCCTGGGCCCCCTGGACGGCCGCTACCGCGCCGTCGCCGCCCCGCTGGTCAACCACCTCTCCGAGGCCGCGCTCAACCGGGCCCGCCTGCAGGTCGAGGTCGAGTGGCTCATCCACCTCACCGACGGCGGTGTCCTGCCCGGCGCCCCCCGCCTGAGTGACTCCGAGAAGGCCTACCTGCGCGGCATCGTCGAGGACTTCGGGGCTGAGGAGATCGCCGAGCTCGGTGTCATCGAGGCCGAGACCCGCCACGACGTCAAGGCCGTCGAGTACCTCCTCAAGCGGCGCCTGGCCGCAGCCGTCCAGGCCCCCGGCGTCGTCGGCGCCGACGGCGGCCCCACTGTGCTACCCACGGTCGGCGAGATCGTCCACATCTTCTGCACCAGCGAGGACATCAACAACCTCTCCTACGCCCTGACGATCCGGGGCGCCGTCGAGCAGGTGTGGCTGCCAGCCGCCCGCGGGCTGGTCGAGGACCTGGCCGCCATGGCCCACGAGTACGCCGACGCCGCCATGCTGGCGCGCACGCACGGCCAGCCGGCCACCCCCACGACGCTCGGCAAGGAGCTGGCGGTCCTGGCCCACCGACTGCGCCGCCAGGTGCGCCGCGTCGAGGCCACCGAGTACCTGGGCAAGATCAACGGCGCCACCGGCACCTTCGGCGCACACGTCGTCTCCGTGCCCGGCGCCGACTGGCAGGCCGTGGGGCGCGGCTTCGTCAAGCACCTGGGCCTGACCTGGAACCCGCTGACCACGCAGATCGAGTCCCACGACTGGCAGGCCGAGCTCTACTCCGACGTCGCCCGCTTCAACCGGATCGCCCACAACCTGGCCACGGACGTGTGGACCTACATCTCGCTGGGCTACTTCCACCAGCGCCTGAGCGCGCAGGGCTCCACCGGCTCATCGACCATGCCGCACAAGGTCAACCCGATCCGCTTCGAGAACGGCGAGGCCAACCTGGAGATCTCCTGCTCGCTGCTGGACACGCTGGCCGCCACGCTCGTCACCTCCCGCCTCCAGCGCGACCTCACCGACTCCACCACGCAGCGCAACGTGGGCGTGGCCCTGGGGCACTCACTGCTGGCCGTGGACAACATCCGCCGGGGCCTGGCCGGGCTCGACGTCGACCGCTCCCGCCTGGAGGAGGATCTCGAGGCGACCTGGGAGGTGCTCGGCGAGCCCGTCCAGCAGGCGATGCGGGCGGCCGCCGTCGCCGGGGCGACCGGCATGGCCGACCCCTACGAGCGCCTCAAGGAACTCACCCGTGGCAAGAAGGTCACGCCCGAGGGCATGCGCGAGTTCATCTCCGGGCTCGGCATGCCCGACGACGTCGAGGCGCGGCTGCTCGCCCTGACGCCCGCCACCTACACGGGCCTGGCCGCCGAGCTCGTCTCCCACCTGGACGACTGAGGCCGCGTCAGCGGGTCGGGCACTGCCCCCGAAGCCGTCGGCTGGGCGTCGGCTCCTTCATGGACACATGACGCCCTTCATCGACACTCATGGTCTCTCATCGACACTTTCGGGCCTTCATCGACACTCTGCGGCCCTTCATGAACACCTCATCGACACTTCATGCACACTCTGGAGTTCTTCATCGACACTTCATGTACAATTGACATGTGATTGTCGATCTGACTGACCTCACGGAAGCCCTCGCTCGTTTGGCACTGGAGGGCGGCGACTGCCTTGAGATCGAGGCGAAGACATTCTCCGAGTACTCCCACAGAGCCCTCGGTCCCACGCTGTCGGCCTTTGCGAACCTTCCTGGAGGCGGCACCATCCTCCTGGGCGTCGGCGAGGATCCGGTGTCCGTCGTCGGAGTCCAGGACCCGCACGACCTCCAGCAGGCCCTCATCTCCCAGGCTCGTCAGGGCTTCTCCACCGAGATCGCTGTCGATACGCACGCCATCACCGTTGAGGGCAAGACCGTCGTCGCCGCCAACGTGCAGGAAGTTCCCGTCAACAGCAAGCCATGCCGGTGGAAGGAGACGGGGGCGGCGTACCTCCGCCAGTACGACGGCGACTACCGCATGTCGCAGCAGGAGGAGCAGCAGCTCCTTCTGCGCCATCAACGTCCTCGGCAGGATTCCGTTGCCGTTCCCGGCACCTCCGTCGACAGCCTCGACAACGATCTGGTTCAGCGCTTTCTCCGAGCGGTTCGTGCCGGCTCCACCGCGCTCAGCGGCCAGTCTGATACCGAGGTGCTCCTCAACCTGAACATCCTCACCGAGGACGGTGAGGCGACCCGGGCAGGGCTGTACGCACTGGGCCGTTATCCCCAGAGGCAGTTCCCCAACCTGTCCATCACAGCCGCCATCACCGACACGAATGACGCGGTCAGGGCAACAGATCGGCTCACGATCGCGGGCCCCTTGCCTCAGATGCTCGCCGACGCCGTCAACTGGGTCGCACGCACCACGCAGACACGCATCCAGTTCGGGAATGATGGGCATGGCCGCGATGTCTACGAGTTCCCGCTCATCGCGGTTCGTGAGCTCATCGCCAACGCTCTCGTCCACCGAGACCTCTCCGAGCCCGCGCTCTCGAAAGGGGTTGAGATGCGTCTGCTGCACGACCGCCTCATCATCTCCAGCCCAGGTGGTCTGTGGGGGCTGAGCGTGGATCAGCTCGGCACACGAGACGGGAAGTCTGCGGTCAACGAGCACCTCTACACCATCTGCACCTTCGCCACGGACTACGAGGGGCGGCGCGTGATCGAAGGCCTAGGCTCCGGTATTCGGGAGGTCCGTCGCGCCCTGCGAGAGGCAGACATGGAGCCCGTCCGCTTTCAGGACACCGGCGTGCGCTTCACGGCTCTGCTTCCCCGAAGCGCCCTCCTCTCACCTGAAGATCTCACCTGGCTGTCCGGCCTTGAAGCCCAGGACCTCGGCATCGAGCAGCGCCACGCACTGGTCGAGATGCGGCACGGAAAGTCATGGACGAACTCCTCCTATCGCCGTCGCTTCGGCTGTGACTCCCAGCAGGCCCGTCGTCAGCTCCAGGTGCTGGTGAACCGGGGCTACGCCGAGGCCCGAGGACAACGCGGCTCCACCTCCTACGTTCTGGCCTCCGACAGCACTCGACCGACTTCCGTCACCACAGACATCACTGTTCCCACCGAGATCTCCGCCCTGTCCACCAACACACCCGCCGTCTGGGCAAGCCTCGAGGACGGGCCACGCACGCGCCAGCAGATCGTCGAGGCCACAGGCCTGTCACCGCGCCAGGTGACGTACGCGCTCAAACATCTCGAGGAGGCCGGATTCGTTGAGAAAGACGGCCGTCGAGGTGACACCACCACCACGTACCGCCGCGCCTGATGCGCGCGCCGCCGGGCTCGTCTCCCACCTTGGACGACTGAGGGCGCGCAGGCGGGTCCGGCAATGGCCACGTGTCCATAACGCTGACATCAGCGCGCCAGCCCTCAAAGCGCCTGACACAGATCGTTGGAATCCCGGGGTTTCTTCTCAGGCTGGGAGGTCAGCGCGGTGTTGATGTCAGCACCGTGGACACCAAGACCTCACCGGGCCTCTTCCCTTCGGCCCCACCCTCACCTCTAGGACCGCCAGCCTGCCCCGGGTTCCCGCCCGAGCGAGTGTCTCAGAAGTGAGGAGACAGCACAGAAGATCCCCAGCTCGTGGAGTACACCCGAACCGCAAGGCAGCGATCCCTCCGATCATCGCCGCCTCCACCACACCCAGCGCGATTCGACTTCCCCACGATGCACAAAGCTAACCAGAGGAAATTCGTGTATGAGCGAATGTCCTGTTTCTATAGATTGAGAACACGCAAAGGTATTGCATCCAGAATAATTCACTCAACTCCAGGTCAAACCGTAGACCGTCGACGATGCCACAAACAGGAGAACGGACACTATCGCGAACATCGCCTTAGCCCCCGTCCCGGAAGATCGAACTGAGCCGACGGCACCAAGCAACGCAGCAACCATTCCGACAGCACCCAACATCCGGGCGGCCAGTATATGTCCACCATCGACAGCGACGAGAATAACGGCCGTAGCTGTCGCGGCGACACCGACGACGAGTCCAACGATTGTCCTCACACGAACAGAATTTCCAGGACCGGCAGATCCACTCATAGAAAATACTCCTGGCTAGAAAGGCGCTAGACATCTCTGCGCCGAAGGATCATCGTAGAAACTCAACTTCCAACGATTATCCAAGCAACGATGACGACAATTGCGAGCATGACGCCGACATGAGAGGAGGGTCGCTCGACATCAACTCTAGGCCAGCATCAGACGGAAGCGCCGACGAGGTGCCGCTTATCAGAATAGCACGGATCACGTCCAACTGGGATCCGAAAGACGACCGAGATTACCTCGGTAAAACTACACAGCACAATGCCTGGAGCGAATCCAAAGACATCCCAGGAAAACCCTATTGAAATAGGGCAAAAGACATCGTTTTCCACAGAGAGCATAGGCGGCTGACCTGCGTCACCGTCAGCAATCACCGCTCAGACGAAGGAACTAATGTAGGCTACCGCGACCGAGACAAGAATGATGACCTCACAACGTGGCCTTATCTGCTCCGTTGAGGACGACAAACCCAAACACCTCCCCATGACTGGCCGTCACGCCCACCGCACTGACCGCCCTGCGCTCACCAAAGCCCCTGGCCAGCCCTCACGCAGCCCTGGACGGAGCATGACGTAGGCACTTCACGAATCTCCCCTTGTCGACGTAAAAGTCGATTGTGTACCTAGCAAATCATCACGTCGGGGACGGCCTGTTGCATCAGGTACTTTCCCAAGTCCGGGCAGTCAGCCCCGTAGGTCTGGATCAGGCGCTAGTAGACGCCCCCGGATGCCTGGACCGGAGCGTGGTGCTCGCCGGCGAGTAGAACCGCGAGACGCCTGGCCTGGGTGTCGATGAGCAGGCTGGCTCCGGTGTGCAGGGTGCGCCGGGGCGAGGGGCGGGCTCGATCAGAGCCTCAGCCCGGCTATCAGACCTGACACCACCCGAACTGCACGAGGGTCGGGATCCACTGGCAGAGGGTCGGGTGTACTCCACAGGGTCCGGGGGTTCGTGCAGTACGCACAACCCCCGACCAATACACCCCCACCCTCGTGCAGTAGGCCGCTCTGAAGAAGACCCGGCTCAGATCATCGTCGAACCATGACTTCTGGGTCCCCCTGCGCGAGCACCTGAAGGGGCCAGGCAGGGACCTGTGGGGTTGCCCCCGAGGTGAGAGAACCTGGATGCGCCGCCAAGAACCTGGCGGACCCAGTCCCCGCATAGCCACGTGTCCATAGCGCTGACATCACCGCGTCAGCCCTCGAAGCGCCCGACACAGATCGTTGGAATCTTGCGGTTTCTTCTCAGGCTGGGAGGTCAGTGCAGCGCTGATGTCAGCACCGTGGACACTTCGGCGCGTTTCGGGTTCCCGGGGCGCCGCTGCGCCCGGCTACCCGACGGCGGCTGAGGGCTGGGCCGGGGGCACGGCGCCCCCGGTCAGGAGCTGTCGGGCGCACAGCCCGGCGATGCACTCCTCGGCCGGGTTGAGGCCGAGCCGGTTGACGTCGATGTGCAGCAGGTCCAGGGCCCGGCGCCCGCCGGTGCCGGCCCCCATGACCCCGATGGCGCGCCCGGCGTCGTCGGCCAGCTCACCGACGGCCGCCGCTGCCTGACTCCAGGACGGGATCTCATCGAACTGGAACTCGATGACCTCCAGCAGCTGCTGAACGATCGGCCCCAGGGCGCTGCCGTCGCGCAGGTGCGCGGGGAGCCGCGAGCCCCACATCCGCAGGTGGGCGGAGAGCAGCTCGGCCTCGGGCAGCGGCGCGCTGCGGGCCGCCAGCGCCAAGAACCGCGCCGCCAGGGCCGCCCGCGGCACCGGCCTCGGGATCTGCCAGACCTGGTGGTCCAGGCACCATCGGCTCGAGACGTAGAAGTGCCGCTCGGCCTCCTCGACGCCGGCCACTCCCCCGTACTTGTCGTACTCGGGTCCGTAGACGCCGAAGGTGATTCCGGGCCGGCTGGCACCGATCCCCCCGGTCATCGGGTCGGAGACGAGGCGCTCGACCGCGCGCGCCTCGGTGCGCTGGGCCACGGCCCCCAGCTCGCGCATGCTCGCGTAGGCCTCATCCAGGACGCCCTCGACGGCCTTGAGGCGCACCCGGATGTGGTGCCCGCGCAGGTCGACGAAGCGCAGGAAGTGCGCCGAGCGGATGTCCCACTGGCCGCGAGCCCGATCCAGCCACTGGGCGACCTCGGGCAGCAGGGCGTCGGTGTCGTCCCCGCCGGCGCAGTAGATCCGCGCATACAGCCAGCCGACACCCTCACGCTGACCGGCCATCGCCGCGCCCCGCTGACGCATCGCGCTGTGCTGGGCGCGCAGGTTACCGAAGTCGGCGGCCGCCATCTCCAGGGGCTGGATCCCCGGGATCGAGCCACCCGCCTGCGACTTCGCGCCCCCCAGGCCAACCATTCCGGCCTGGCCGGCCTGGCCGGCCTGACTGGGCTGGTCCACCTGGCCCATCTGGCCCATCTGGCCCACCTGGCTCGCCTGCCCGGCCTGCCCGGTGCGCTCCGCCTGCTCGCCGGCCCGCGAGCGCCCGCCGAGCCAGCGCAGCCTGCGGGAGCGGATGAGCCGGCTGGGCTGGTTGCGCTGCTCGCGCCGGTTGGACTGGACGTCGTCGTGGGTGCTCATGCCATGCCTCCCAGGTTCTTGGGCCACTGGAGTCCCACCAGGTACTCGGCCACCGTCGGCTCACCGTCCTGGGTGAGCCCCAGGGCCTCGCCGCGGGCCGGCAGGGCCTCAACGAAGCTGATGTGGGCGGCGCCGGGGTCGATCCAGCCGCGCAGCGCCAGCAGCGAGACCGGTGAGGTGAGGTCCACGTAGCGGGGCTTGTGCTGGTCGAAGGTGGCGCCCTGGGAGGGCATGTGCTGGTGGACGAAGACCTCCGTGGGTATGCCCCACTGCTTGCGCAGGTCGTCCATGTGCAGCAGGGTCGTGGTCAGGTCGCGGTCCATGAGCGGGGCGATCTGGTGGGCCGGGAAGGTCCAGGACTCGCGGCGGGTCACCAGGCGGCCGGCCACGTTCCGCTCGGAGTGCATCACCTCGTCGGGCAGAGGCCCGTTCAGGTCCCGACGGCGGCTGGTCCAGTGGTCCGCGAAGGGGGGCAGCCGGGACCAGGGGTCGCTCAGCAGCACCAGCCAGGACAGGTAGCCGCCCAGGAGGTACTGGGGGGTCAGGCCCAGGTAGGCCAGTCCCACGGGCCCGGCGTCGTCGGTCAGGAACAGGGTGCTCGTGGCCGGGTCGTGGACGAGCCGCAGGGAGCTGAGGGGGACCGCCTCGGGCGCCCCCGGCTCACCGGGCAGCCCCAGCGGCGGCAGGAGCCCGCAGGAGACGGCCTGACCGGTGTTGCACTCGGTGCTGGCCTGGATCTCCAGGACCCTCTCGGTGCCCCAGGAGGTGCGGATCCGTGTGGCCAGGCGCTCCCGGAAGCCGGAGCCCAGGAGCCGGTGGAAGCGGGCCTGGAGGGAGCCGTTGGCATTGGTGAAGGCGTTGACGACGGTCAGGCCCCCGCCGGCGGCGTAGGTCCGGGCGCTGGGGGCCACCGGCTGGAGGAAGGCGCCCAGGTGCCTGGGCGAGCCGGAGAGCCCGCCGGACAGGGCTGCGCGCTCCTCGTCGGGGCCGGCGGCGTAGTCGAGCCCGGCGGCGCGCAGCATCTCCTGGTCGCCGTCGGGGGCGTGGGCGATGGTCATGAAGAAGGCCAGCGGGTCCTTGCACACCCCGCCGTTTCCGAACAGGGAGACGAAGCGGGCCACCATGAGGTCGTAGATGTGGGAGCGGGCCACCCAGGGGTCGGCGAGCTCGCCCAGGGTCTTGACGTCCTGCTCGAAGGGGGCGTCCTCGAGAGGGTCGACCCAGCTGCGGGTCGACTCGCGGTCCTCGTAGAGGAAGCCGCTGGGGCGCTCGCCGAGCTCGCCGTCGGGGAAGACCCGCTCGGCCAGGCGCACCGTGCGGTTGAGGAGCTCGGCGCGGCCGGGCCCGTCGGCGGCGCCGACGGCGTCGTCGAGCCGGGCCAGCCAGGTCAGGTCCTTGCCCCACTGGCGCTGCTGCTCCGGTGAGAGCGAGGCGGCCAGCAGCGGGAAGGGGTTCTCCCCGCGGTACCAGGGCACGTGCGGCACGATGGCGCCGGAGGCCAGCAGCCGCTCCAGGCGCAGGCGCGGGTCGGCGCCGCCGACGCGCTCGCAGGCGTCGCGCACGCTGAGCACGGCGTGCATGCCGCCGCCGGTGAGGGCGTCGTGGGTCTCCTGGAGCCAGCGGGCGGGCTGGATGATCTCCTGGCGGAAGACCATGCCGTTGCCGTACTCGTGCTCGCCGACGACGGTCAGCGCCTCCGCCTCGACCTCCCGGGAGGGGTACTGGCCGTAGGCGCCGGCCGCGTCCGGGCCGGGTGCGGCGCGGTAGGCCCGGCGCACGGGGGCGGGCTCGAGGTAGAGGGCGCCGTCGGCGGCCAGGTCCTGGGCGGTGGCGCTCAGGATGCGGTAGGCCAGGTGGGTGGCCACCATGCGGTGGCTGCGCCCGCTGGAGGGCTGGCCCGCCTCGTTGACGGTGGTCAGTCCCGAGAAGGGGCTGGTCTTGAGGGCGGCCCGGGTGGCCAGCGTGTAGAGGGTGCGCAGGACGCGGGGGTCCTCGAGCCGGCGGCCGCGGGCGGCCAACGTGGAGACGAGGGCCGGGGCGGCAATCGCCAGGGCCTCCTGGTAGCCGGGCTCGTCGAGGCCGGCCGCCAGCAGCTCGCGGCTGCGGTCCAGGTCGACGTCGACCAGGACGGCCAGGCGGGCTCGGGTCTCCTCCTTACGGGCCACCAGGGCGTCCCAGCGCTCCAGCAGCGCGCGCAGCTCGGCGGGCAGGGCCGCCAGGACCTCCTCGGACAGGTCGGTGGCGCGCCCCTGGAAGACGCAGCGCTTGGCGCGCAGGACCGGGCGGCGCTCGGCCTTGTCCAGGGTGGGGACGATCTCGTAGAGCGGGTCGAGCAGCTGGTCGGCGGCGCCGTCAAGCACCTCGTCGAGCCGGCGCAGGTAGTCCAGGGTGCCGATGACGGCGGCGCTGGTCTCGGGGACGGCCCGCACCGGCAGCCCGCCCAGGCGCACGAGGGTCGGCAGGGCCACGGCGGGCTGGGCCAGGGCCGGGGGCTCCGGGTCCGGTGCCGGTACCGGCGCTAGTACGGCGGAGGTCGGAGCGGATGGGATGGGCTCCCCGGGGGTCACGGCGGATACGGGCTGCGGCTGTGGCTGTTGGGAGGGGGAGGCACCGGCACGAGAGAGAACCGGCTGCGTCATAGGAGGAAACCTTTCAAGAGGGCGTACAGCCAGTAGCCTATCCATACAATGCTCATCACGAAGGCCACCAGTCCGAGAAGAGAGCACGCCAGCCCGTAGATGAAGTAGCCCCAGCGCACCGCGGGCCGCATGACGGCCAGGGCCGGCGGCAGCGGCTGGCGCGTCAGGATGCAGCGCAGCACGAACATGGAGCGCCCGCGCAGGTTGACCGAGCCGGTGGCCGCCTCGACCGCGGCGACGCCGTCGGACTGGGTGAGGGGGTTGAGGTTGGTGACGAGCATCGTGAGCTGGAAGGCGCACAGGGTCAGGGCCACCTGGCGCACCGTTCCCGTCGAGGCCCAGGCGACGGCCGCCTCCAGCCCGCAGACGACGCCGTCGGAGAAGATGCCGGCCAGGGCCAGCATGGTCAGACCGCGCCGGGAGCGCACCCGGTAGGAGTCGGTGCGGTCGACGTAGGCGATGGGGATCGCCCAGAACATGAGCGCCACCCCCAGTCCGCGGATGGGGGTGCCCAGGTATCCGGCGACGATGGCGTGCCAGGACTCGTGCAGCAGGATGCTCACCAGCTGGATCGCCACCGCCGTGACGAAGACCAGGATGCCCGGGCGGGGCCCCCCGGCCAGGGAGCTGAGCGCCATGGCCCCGGCCGCGTACCCGCAGGCGGCCAGGGCCAGGAAGACCCAGCTGAGCGCGGGGGCCGGCAGGCGCTGGAGCAGGGTGACAACGGGAGCGACGATTCGGTGGTACTTGCGGGCGATGATGATGCGGGGCAGCCACCAGCCCCCGCTGCGGCGGGGCCTCTCGACCTTGAGGTGGCGGGCCCGGCGGGGCTGGGCGGTGTGGCGTCCGCGGCTGCGCCTGGTGCGCGCCGGGGCCGCCGAAGCGTCGGGTGCGGCGGGGTCGGCGGAGTCGGGCTGGCCGCCCGCCAGGAGGCCCTTGTCGCGCAGGTTGTCGACGAGGCCGGTGATGCGCTTGGCACCCGCCTCGTCGATGTCCTGGGGCAGCTCCTCGATGATGGTCGGCAGGGGGCGCACCCCGTCGAACTGGTTGACGATGAAGGCGGCGGCCGCGCCGAGCCGGTGGTACTTGCCCGAGTCGGAGTCGAACAGCATCGGCTGGTTGTCCATCCCGACGATGAGGCTCACCCCGCGGCGCAGGCGCGGGATCGGGTTCGTCGGGCGGCTGCCAGGGATCGTCGGCGTTGTCCTCGCCGTACTCATCACCGTGCTCATCGTGGGCTCTTGGCTCCCTCAGGTCGGTTCACGGGGCTCCGGGGTACCACCAGTGGCGGGTAGGGGACTGGAGTCCCCTACCCGCCACCATGGGGTCGTCAGCAGGACGTCGTCGACGCGCTGGCGGCGCAGGCCGGGCACGAGGCCGAGGCCGCGCTGGCCGGGCACGAGGCCGAGGCGGCGCTGGCCGGACAGGACGCGCTGGCGCTGCTGAAGGCACAACCCAGGGCGTTGCCCTCGGGCAGCTCCTCGACGCCGAAGTCACTGTCGGCGAGGGTGAGATCAATCGAGCTGTTCGTCATATGCTGTTCACCTCCTTCTCTCAGGTGTCTGGTGGGCAGGAGCGGGACCCCTTCGGGCCCCGGGGGTCCGGTCTGCCGGGACCGGGCCCCAACCCCGCGAACGGGGTGGCCTGTGGAACTCTGTGACGCGGTATGCAGTTCTGGGTCCGTCTGGCCGGCGGTGGACCAGCGGGTGGGCCGACGGCGCTCGCGGCGGGCAGGCCGGGACTAGCCGGCCGCCTGATCGGGCGGTTCTGTCTGCGGACTGGCGATGGTGACGGCGAACATCTGGTGGCGGCTGACGCCGTCGGAGTCCAGCAGGTGGCGCACCGCCGAGGTGGCGAAGCCGGCGAAGACCGTCCCCACCAGTCCGTGGGCGGTGGCGCGCAGGTGCAGCGAGTAGATGAGGGCGGCGCTGCGGCTCATAGTGAAGCGGTAGCCGGCGGCCCCGCCCCAGGCGTCGGCCTCATCGAGGTTAGCGGCCACCGAGACGATGGCCCCGGCGCGGGCGAACTCCTTCTGCACCGCCATGCCCTCGATCTCCTCGGCCGGCGGCAGGGGGCGAACGAGGTCGACGCCGTCGAGCCGCACCCGGTAGATGCCGGGCTCGGCGCCGCGCGGGCGCAGCAGGAGCACGAAGGGCTCCAGGGGGCAGGCCGCCGCGTCCGCTCCCCAGGTGTGTGCGTCGTCGGCCAGGGCGTCACGGACCATGCCCAGGAGGGCCTCGGCCTCGAGCGGCTCGGTGCCGTAGCTGGTCGACGACGAGCGGCGCTCGAAGGTCTCGTGCAGGCTGTGGGGGTAGGGGTCCTGGGGGCCGGGGACGAGCGCGTCCGGCAGCCGGCAGTCCAGTGGCGGGCGCGGGCGGCGCGCGGCCAGGCCGTCGGAGGTCGGCTCGGCGGGGCGAGTGTCCGTTCCGGCGGAGAAGCCGGAGATGAGCTCGCGCAGCGTCTCGAAGTCAGTGCGCACGGCTGCCTCCCAGGTCGACGACGATGCAGGCCGGCTCCCGGGCCGGGTCGGTGCCCAGCGCCCGGGCGATGCGCTGCTCGTCCCAGCGGGCCCGGGCGCTCAGCGGCACCCCCAGGGCCTCGGCGACCAGGCGGAGCACCTCGAAGGAGCAGCCGCAGTCCTGGACCGCGATGCGCAGGGCGAAGGAGAAGTACTTGCGGGCCACCTTGTCCACGTTGCCGGTCAGGACGATCCGGGCGCCGACGCCGTCGGGCAGGGGCTCCGGCCCGGCCTCCGTCGCGGCATCCGTCCCTGCGTCCGTCCCGGGGTCCGCCGCCGAGGGGGCGGGGCCGATGAGGGCCAGGGCGTGGTCGCGCTCGATGTAGACGTAGGTGCCGGGGGCGAGCCGCTGCCCGGCCGCCACCGTGACCTCCTGCCCGGCGGATCCTGCTGCGGGCACGAGGACGTAGGCGGTCACCGAGCCGATGTTGCCGCCGGCGGCCGTCCAGCGGCGCAGCTTGGCGCTGGGCGGGGCCTGGGGGGCCTCGGCCGACTCCGGGCCGGTGGGTTCGGCACCGAGCGGCTCGCGCACACCCACCGACAGGGCCAGGATCGTGGCGAGCTCGCTCAAGGTGGGGCGGGCGAGGACGTCGGGCTCCGCGCCGTCGTCGGTGAGCGGGTGCGCGATCGGCCAGGGCTGGTCGAGGCGCTCGAGGTCGGCCGGCGGCAGGGGCGTGCGCGGGCAGACCGGCCAGTCGCGGAACTCGCGCTGGAGGCGCAGGTTGGAGGGCTTGTAGTGCTGCTGGTGGCCCTTGGAGTCGACGAAGGCGGCCGGCGGGATGGCCACGGACTGCTCGTAGCGGGCCCCCACGGGGGCCGAGGGCGCCACCGGCACCGGCTCCTCGCCGGCCCCGGCCACCGAGCAGACGGGGCAGCCGGGACGGGAGACGACCGGGCGGTCGGTGTAGGTGAAGGTGGCCAGGTCGGTGCGCCGCGCGTCCCCGGGCAGGTGGGTGACGGTGGCGCGGGCGATGAGGGCGGCCACAGCCCTGGCGGCCAGGCCGACGATGATGTCGTGGCGGGCGGGCTCGGGGCGCGGGCCGATCTCGGGCTCGTCGGCGCAGGCGCAGGCCAGGCAGGGCGAGAAGGTCTCATCGACGTAAGGGCCGACCGTCACCGCCTCCTGCTCGGCGCGCACGCGCAGCAGTGGGATGCCCTCCTCCCGGCAGCGGCGCGCCACCTCCTGGGAGCGGGCCGCGGAGTCGGCGGTCTCGACCAGGACGGTGAGGGTGTCCCCGCGGCGGGGGGCGCTGTCGAGCCGCACCTCGGGCAGGGTGGGCTCCAGGGCGGCGACCATCTCTCCGGCCAGCTCGGCGTCCCCGACGACGGCGACCCGGGCGGCGGCCAGGCGGCGGGCGGCGTCCTGCCAGGAGTCGTTGACGCCGGTGGAGTCGCCCAGGCGGGAGAGCAGGCGGGCCAGCTCGGGCGGCGGGTCTCCGGGGGCGGGCTCGGTGTCGCCCTCCTCGACGATGCCGCCGGTCCACAGCAGGGAGACGGCCTCAAAGGCGGCCTGGGGGCCGATGCCAGTGACCTCGCCGATCTCGTCGAGGGTGCGGGTGCCGTCGCAGGCCTGGAGCAGGGGGCCCATGTGCTCGCGGGCGAAGGCGCCTCCCAGGACCTGGCTCTTGCGGGCGCCGTCGATGATCCAGCCGGTCTCCTCGGGCCGGGCGCGCAGTCCCAGGCGCACCACAGGCTTGCGGGGGATACGGAACTGCAGGTCGCGGCGGGCGGCGCGACCGACGTCGCCGGCACGCATGACGGAGCTCGTGGCATCCCCGGCCATCTCAGGCCACCTCCTGACGTCGCTCGGGCAGGAGGGCCGCGAGCGCGAGCAGGCCGTCGCGGCGGCCCTCGTAGCGGCCCGAGCAGGTCTCGCAGCGGTCCACGGCCACAGTCGGCGAGCAGGTGGTGATGCCGGAGACGAGGTCGATGGTCCATACCCGGCCGCCGATCGGGGCGACGTCGTCGGAGTCTGTCGTGGCCGGGTCCTGGGGGCCGGGGGCGTCGAGGGTCTGCAGGGCCAGGGAGATGAGGCCGGCGCCCAGGAGCACATGGTGGTGGGCGTAGGCCTGCTCCAGCGGGCCGTGTTCGGAGACGACCTCGGGGGGCAGGGGGCGGTAGCCATGCTGGCGGCGACGCCGGTCGTAGCAGCGGTAGCAGGCGCTGCGGCCGGGGACCACGAGTGGCCCGCAGCGCAGCTCGGTGGGGAGGAGCTCCAGGCCCAGGGAGGGCATGGACCGGGTGAAGGACAGGGTGTCGAGGTCCTCGCGCAGGCCGGTCTGGTCGGGGTCGGCGATGAGGACCGCGCGGTCGGTGTAGGGGATGTAGGCGCTGACCAGCCCGTGGTCGACCGGGATGATGACGTCGCCGGGCCCGGCCAGGCGCGTGGCGACGGCGCGCGCGAACCCGCCCTGGGGCAGGTAGGCCGTCACCGGCCCCGTGGGGGCCTGCGGTGCCGGGTGCTGTGCCGGCTGCGCGTCCGGTGCGGGCGGCGTCGTGCTCATGTCGGGTCGGGGCTCCTGGGTGTCGGTCAGTGAGGTGGACGGAGAGGCGGGCATCGGGCTCAGGCGAAGGGCTGGCGGACGGGGTTGATCCCCGCCTCGTCGTGGACGGTTAGGCCCATCGCTCGGGGCGCCTGGTAGAGGCGGGGCGTGGCCAGGTAGCGGGCGTGGTGGCTGAAGGACAGGGGCATGGCCTCGGGGATGAGGGCCTTGATGACGTGCATGCCGACCTGGCGGGCCTCGTCGGTGGTGATGTCGACGACGATGGCCTCGGCGCCGGCCCGCTCCAGGTTGGTGACGACCTGCTCCAGCGGGTCGGGGCCGGCACTGCCGCTGGCGCCGTCGGGGCTGTCACCGCTGCCGGTGCCGGGCCTGGACGCCGGGAGGGTGCCGATGTCATCGAGGGCGTGGACGGGCCGCTCCCCCTCCAGGAGGAAGTCGAAGACGTGGCGCATGGACAGCTCGGCGTCGGCCAGGGCGCCACCGACCACGGTGAGGTCCTGCCCCTTGATCTCCTGGGCGCGCGGGCCGCGGGCGTGGCTGCGCAGGGCGATGCGCAGGGAGGCGAGCTCGCGGTAGATCTTGGCCAGCGCCCGCTGCGGGTCGATGTCGCAGGTGGCGGCCACCACCTGGGCCAGCTCGGGGTCGACCTGGGAGGTCTGGACGGCGTAGAGGGTGGGGACGCCGTAATCGGTGGTGGCGTCGAACAGGTGGGTCTCCAGCTCGGTGGAGGTGCCGACCCGGTGGTACTCGGCGACCTCCTCCCCCAGGGTGGAGGGGTCGACGGCGACCGCGGGCAGGCGCAGGTGCTGGAGCCAGGTCAGGGCGATGGAGTCGCGCTCGATGACCTCGAGCAGGCCGCCCAGGACCGCCTCGCGCAGGTCGGAGTGGGCGGCGGTGCCGGTGGAGATGGGGTTGACGAATTGCTCGGAGGGGGTGCGCACCGGGAAGTTGAGGTATGTCAGCACTGCCGGGACGAAGACCTCACGGCCTCGGGTCAGGGACCAGCCGCGCACCCATCGCAGGGGGACGCGGGGGTCTGAGGCGATGAGCCCGCAGTCGGGGTCGGCCAGCTCGGTGGCCGAGCACGCCGGCCAGCGTTCCGGTCCGATCGCGGCCTCGCCGAGACCGGCGGGGGTGTCCCACACCAGCTCCTCCTCCGTCCATGAGCAGCTGGAGTAGCGCTCCATCGTCTCCACAATCGCGATGTGTCTGGCGCGATCGGCGTCGATGGCCCCGCCGGCCCCGTCGAAGTTGCCCGCCTCGGCACGGTGATTCCAGGTGCGCTGTGACCTCAGCGCCTCAGAGGGATCACCCAGAAGACCGGTCCAGATCGCGAAGACCGGCTCTCCGGCCGCTTGGGGCAGCTCGGTGGAACGGGAAACCAGGCCGAAGGGAGACTCGAGTAACGCAGCACGAGCCAGTGATGGCGCGACGCCCTCAACGAGCGCAGAGCGATACACGGACCCTCCTTCCTGGGAACGACAGAGGAGGCACACTTGGGGAAGTGCCGTTGGACATGAGCCTGCCGGAATCCGACGGGGCCTCGCATCGCCCTTTGATCTATTGCTTTCCTCGCCGTTTGGATGGCCCCCTCCACCTTTCGTCGGGGCGCGTCTGAGGGCGTTTACACGGCGATCATCTTTTTTCAGGTAGTTTGTTCACTGTTCCCAGCAGACCGCGCCCCCCACTGATCGCGGACTGCACACATCTGCCCAAGGAGACTCATGTCTTCCCAGATTTCTCCCGATTGTGTCGGCCTGGCCCTGGTCGACGACGACGCGATGGCCCTGGCCCACCTGGAGTCCTATTTCTCCGACGTCGAGGACTTCACGATCCTCACCGCGACGCGCTCACCTCGCGCCGTCCTGCGATTTGTGCAGTCCCATCAGGTCGACGTCCTCATCACCGACGTCCACATGGAGCACATGGACGGCGTGGAGATGACCCGGGAGGTGCTCCGCCTCTCGCCGTCGACCCGGGTCATCCTGCTGACCACGGTGGACACCGACGAGGACCTCCTGCAGGGCCTAGGAGCCGGAGCCAGCGGCTTCCTGCTCAAGAGCGCACCGGCTGAGGAGATCATCGCGGCGGTGCGCACGGTCCACTCCGGGGCGAAGGTCGTGGCCCCGACGCCGACGACGCGCCTGATCGACTACGCCCTGGCCTCCGTACGCGGCGCGGACGGCAGCGTCCACCTCTCTCAGCGGGAGCGCGACGTGCTCCGCCTCCTGTGCGAAGGGGCCTCCAACCGCAAGATCGCCTCCCTGCTGGCCATCGCCGAGGCAACGGTCAAGTCCCACATCACCGGCCTGTTCCACAAGACGGGGACGGTCTCACGCCTGGAGATCGTGGTGTGGGCCTTCAAACACGGCTACGCCTCCAACAGCCCCATCACCATCCCGGCCACCAGCGCCCCGAGCGGCTCGACCCCGGGCTCCGCCGCACCCTGAGGCGCGACCACTCCCTGGGGCCGCACCCTCGCGCCCCTCGCGTCTCAGCCGTTGAGGGCCCGGATGACGATGAACAGCAGGACGAAGAGGATCCAGCCGATGACCTTGGCCGGGCTCGTGCTGGACCGCGAGGACGACGTCGGCCTCCTGGCGCTGCGCGAGGAGGCCGGGGCGTTGTAGCGCCCCATCCCGAAGGAGGCGCCGGGGGCGCCTGCGAGGCCGGAGGGCGGCGGAGGTGCGGTCGGCAGGCCGACGGCGGGCGCTCCTCCTACGGCCCAGGGGTCGGCCTCTACGCGACCCGGGGCGGCCCCGACCGGCCCGGCGATCCCAACGGGCCCGGCGATCCCCGGCGCCGGGTAGGGCGCCGCGGGTGCGAAGCGTCCGGGCGGCATCGGGGTCGGGGGCGCAGGCCTCGTCACTGCCGGCCGCTGCGGGGGCGGGGCGGGGGTCTGCGAGACCCGGGCCGCGGCTGTGCGCGAGGTGGTGCGGGCGGAGGCGGTGTGCGGCCTGGCCGTACGCCGGCTCGACGACAAATGCCGCCCGACCCTGTCGTCGCGACCGGTCGCACCGGCAGGCTCGGTGGCCTCGGCGTCGGCGGGCTCGCGGCACGGGCCGTTGTCGTCGTCGAAGAGCGGTGAGCCCATGAGCGGGTCGCCCAGGACGGAGCCGAAGGGGTCCTCACCCAGGCCGATGTCGGAGGGCTCCCAGCCCGTGGGCGCCAGAGACACCGCATCATCCGCGTCGTCGACGCCTCCAGAGCCGCCCGTCCGAGCCACCGCGGCCTCAGGTCCGCCACGCCCACCGTGCCCGCCGCCACCGGGGCCGGCGGAGGCTCCCCCCATGCGGCTCACCCAGGCGCGCAGCTCCGGGGAGCAGCCCGGGTTGTCCACAATGACACCGCGCAGGTCGGGTCGGTTGCCGGCCAGCACCATGAGGCGCCCAGCGCCCGCCCTGGGGTCCCGGGCGAGCTGGAGATCGGGGTCATCTGGCATCTGGGGCGCCGCGTCGGAGTCGGCGGGGCCGGGGGAGACAGGGGCAACAGCGGTCATGGCACGAGCATCCCACGTCCCCTGACGCCATGTCCCGGATCCGCGCCCATCCGGCTGAGCACCAGCAACCACATACCCCTCAGGGGTATTTGACACCCCTACCCCTCAGGGGTATTTGACACCCCTACCCCCTAGGGGTATGGTCCATACCGACCGAGACAACGGAGGAGATATGGCCGGCTACACCGGATCCAAGGAGGACTACCTCAAGCGCTTGCGCCGCATCGAGGGGCAGGTTCGAGGCATCTCCCGCATGGTTGAGGAGGACATCTACTGCATCGACGTCCTCACCCAGATCTCCGCCGCCACCAAGGCCCTCCAGGCCGTCAGCCTCGGCCTGCTGGAGGACCACATGAGCCACTGCGTCCTGCACGCCGCCCAGGCCGGCGACGAGGAGGGCACCGCCAAGATCCGCGAGGCCTCCGACGCCATCGCCCGGCTCGTGCGGTCCTGAGCGTCACGGCCCGCTTCGCGGCGAACCACCTGGTTCCCGTTCCGATCCAACCGTTTTCCGCACACACTTCCCAAGGAGTGAGAGATGACTGAGTTCACCGCCGACGGTATCGACCGCACCACCACCCTCAAGGTCTCCGGACTCACCTGCGGCCACTGCGTCGCCCACGTCACCGAGGAGCTCGAGGCACTCGACGGCGTCAAGGACGTCTCCGTCCTGCTCAACAAGGGCGGGCAGTCCACCGTCACCGTGCTCTCCGACATCCGCCTCGACGACGCCGCCCTGGCCGAGGCCATCGACGAGGCCGGGGACTACACGCTCGACGCCGTCGAGCGCGACGACCGCGAGCGCTGAGCCCGGACATGCCCCGTCGGCGCCCGAAGCCCGGGTGCCGACGGGCGGCAGCGGACGCCAGCAGACAGCACAGGACGACAACGGACACAGGAGGCTCCCATGAGTACGACCAGCCAGGAATCCGGCGGGCAGCAGCGCACCGTCAACCTCTCCATCGGGGGCATGACCTGCGCCAGCTGCGTGGCCCGGGTGGAGAAGAAGCTGAACAAGCTCGACGGCGTGAGCGCCTCGGTCAACCTCGCCACTGAGTCGGCCCGCATCACCGCCCCGAGCGCGGTGAGCGTCGATGACCTCCTGGCCACAGTCGCTCGCGCCGGCTACACCGGCGCCCTGCTGGACGCCGCCTCACCAGATGAGTCGGCGCAATCGGAGGCGTCACCGGCCGGGGAGCCTGAGTCAACGACGCCGGCAGCACCGGCGTCGGGACCGTCCACGCCCGGTTCGGCCGAGGGTGGACGCGGCACCAAGGGCACAGGCGGCCGCGCGACACTGTCCATGGCTGCGGCGCCGGCCACGCGCCCGGGCGCCCCCGCCGGCACCAACAGCACGAACGGCACCACCGGCACCTCCCCCCGCTCCGCCTCCGGGAGTGGGGCAAAGTCTCTGGGCGCCTCGCATATGGAGCGGGCCGCCGACCTGCGCCTGCGGCTCATCTACTGCCTCATCCTGTCGGTGCCGATCATGGCGATCTCCATGGTGCCGGCGCTCCAGCTGCCGGGCTGGCAGTGGGCGGTGGCGCTCATGGCGCTGCCGGTGGCGGTCTGGGGGGCCTGGCCCTTCCACAAGGCGGCCTTCCGGGCGCTGCGCCACGGGGCCTTCACGATGGACACGCTCGTATCCCTCGGGGTGATCGCCGCGACCGGCTGGAGCCTGTGGGCGCTGGTGCTCGGCGGGGCCGGGCACATCGGCATGCGGATGAGCATGGAGCTGCTGCCCCGCTCCCAGGGGCATGCCGCCCACATGTACTTCGAGTCGGCCGCCTGGGTAACCACCTTCCTCCTGGCGGGCCGCTACGCGGAGGCGCGCGCCAAGTACCGTTCCGGGGACGCCCTGCGCGCCCTGCTGGAGCTGGGCGCCAAGGAGGTGACCCGGGTCGTCCTCACCTCGCCGTCGGGCAGCCGCGACACCGTCGACGTCTTGGATGAGGACGGCTCGCCGCGCGCGGAGGCCACCCGCACTGAGGAGCGCATCAGTGTTGAGGATCTGGCGGCCGGGGACCTGTTCCTCGTGCGGCCGGGTGAGAAGGTGGCCGCCGACGGCGTCGTCGTCGAGGGCCGCTCGGCCGTGGACGCCTCACTGCTCACCGGGGAGTCCGTGCCCACCGAGGTCGAGGCGGGACAGACCGTCACCGGGGCGACCGTCAACACCTCCGGCGTCCTGCTGGTGCGGGCCACGGCCGTGGGCGAGGGCACGACGCTGGCGCGGATCGGCCGGATGGTGACGGCCGCGCAGGCGGGCAAGGCCCCCGTCCAGCGCCTGGCGGACCGGATCTCGGGGGTGTTCGTGCCCATCGTCCTGGCGCTGTCGGCCGCGACCCTGGCGGGGTGGCTGCTCACCGGGCACAGCCCGCAGGCGGCCTTCACCGCGGCGGTGGCCGTGCTCGTCATCGCCTGCCCCTGCGCGCTGGGGCTGGCCACGCCGACGGCGCTGCTGGTCGGTTCGGGTCGGGCCGCCCAGCTGGGCGTGGTCATCAAGGGCCCCGAGGTGCTGGAGTCGACGCGGGCGCTGGACACGATGGTCATGGACAAGACCGGCACGGTCACCCAGGGGCGCATGAGCCTGGAGGTTGAGGCCTGCCAGGAGGTGGGTGCCGGCGCTGGTACCGGCGCAGATGCTGCCGCGGGCCTGAGCCCGCTCGGGGACGAGGCGCTGCGCCTGGCGGGGGCGGTCGAGTCCGCCTCGGAGCACCCGGTGGCCACAGCCATCACGGCAGCCGCCCGCGAACGACTGGGAGACCTGCCGACGCCGGCCGACTTCTCCAACCACGAGGGCCGGGGCGTCTCCGCCACCGTGGAGGGGCGCCGGGTCGCGGTGGGCCGGCCGGGCTGGCTCACCGGCGAGATGGGCGCTGAGGTTCCCGAGGCTCTCAGCGCCGCCGTGGAGCAGGCCCAGGACTCCGGGGCGACCGCCGTCGTCCTGGCCGTGGGCGAGGCCGCCGATGGGGGCGCGAGCACCGACGCCGAGGCGCCGGACGAGGCCGCCGCGGACAGCACCGCTGACGCCTCCGACCCCGCTGACACCTCCGACGATGTCGGCACTGCGGCCCCCGATACGCAGCCACTAAAGGCGGTAGCCGTTCTCGTGGTGCGGGACACGGTGCGGCCCTCCTCGCGGGCGGCGGTGGCGGCGCTGCGCGAGCTGGGGATCCGCCCGGTGCTGCTGACCGGGGACAATGCCCGGGCCGCTGAGCATGTGGCGGCGCAGGTGGGGATCGAGGCCGCCGACGTTCGCGCCGAGGTACTGCCCGCCGACAAGCGCGACGTCGTCGCCGACCTGCAGGCTCAGGGCGCGGTGGTCGGCATGGTGGGTGACGGGGTCAACGACGCCGCCGCCCTGGCCCAGGCCGGCACGCAGGGGCTGGGATTCGCCATGGGCTCGGGGGCGGACGTGGCCATTGAGGCCGCCGACATCACCCTGGTGCGCACAGACCTGGACGCGGCGGTGGCGGCGGTGCGGGTGTCGCGGGCGACTCTGCGGATCATCCGCCAGAACCTGTTCTGGGCCTTCGCCTACAACGTGGCCGCGATCCCGCTGGCTGCCGCCGGGCTGCTCAACCCGATGATCGCCGGGGCCGCCATGGCCGCCTCCAGCGTCATCGTGGTCACCAACTCCCTGCGGCTGCGCCGCGCCGGTTGACCAGCCGACCGAGGGGCACGTCCGAGCTCGGCGTCGGGAACCGCTGACTTCACGGTTCTCGACGCCGAGCTCTTGACCGGTCACGCCGGCTCCACGGTCAGGCCGTAGAGCGAACAGGAAAGCCCTCAACCAGCCTTGGTCAGATGAGCGATGACACCGTCGATGTCCTGCTGCAGCCGCTCACGGCGCACGAAGTGACCGCCCGCTTCCTCGTAGCGCTCGTGAGGAATACCGGCGGCCTCCAGCGCCCTCCCGAAGTTCCTCTGCGTCGGCAGAACCCGTTTCTCGTTCGAGTCGATAAAACTCGTCCCGGAGACGAGGAAGATGCGCTTACCCCGATATCTCTCGACATTCTCCATCGGGTTGTCGGCGCTCACGCGCGCCTCGGCCCAGGGTGCCCCGTAGACCATGCCGCCCCCGAGCTCGGCCATCGAGGTCAGATTCGCCCAGTGGGTGATCTTCTGGCCGTCGGGCCCGCGCAGGTCGGCGGGTCCCGAGTGGCTGGAGACGGAGGCGAAGTGCCCGTAGTACTTGGCCGTGTACTTCAGGGCCCCGAAACCTCCCATGGAGAAGCCGGAGACGGCGCGCCCGGAGAACTCCGCGATGGTGCTGAAGGTGGCGTCCACCCAGGGGATGAGCTCGCTCATGTGGAAGCTCTCCCAGTTCCGAGGGCCGACGTTCGAGGAGACCGGGTTGGAGTACCAGCCGGCAGTCCCGCCGTCGGGCATGACGACGATGAGCTCGCGGCCCACAGTCACATCACGAATACCCATTTTGTCGAAGGCCGTGCAGTTCTCCCCGATACCTCCTCCGTGAAGGAGGTAGAGCACCGGGTAGCGGCGTGCGGGGTCGTATCCGTCGGGCAGCAGCACGTTGACGGCCGGATTCGAGCTGATGGATGGCGTGGAGAACCGGTAGAACTGCATGCGGCCGCCGTCCTGGTGCTCGACGACGCTCAGGCCCGCAGCCTGAGCGGGGGCCGCGCCGGCCACGGACGCACCGGCGCCCACGGCAGCGAGGGCCGCGGCCCCGCCCGCCCCCTTGAGCATGCTGCGTCGGGTGATACCCCGGCTGCGTACAGGGTGGGCCGAAGGATGAGGCGGATCCAGGGTCATCGGATGGTCAGGTTTCTGGGTCATGGGATGGACAGCTCCTTGCTGTGTCAGTTGCTGTGTCGGTGATGCCGAAGGAGGGAGGCCCCTCCCCCGGGCCGCATCCACTGGGTGATGGCCGCGGCGGTGGCCGTGAACCTGCCAAGACGGCACGGCCACCATGAACCCTACTGTTATTAATCGGTAGAAATATGGCTATGGGTGACACTCCCCGCCCTGGTGCACGTCTCCCGGCGGGGCGAGATCACGGAGCCGACCAGCCGGGTGGCGCCGGCGGCGGCGCTCCCGCTATGCTCACAGCCATGACGACTCTTTCGCCCCAGGCCCGCGCGATGATGGTGCGCACCCTTGGCGAGGGTCGAATGTGCATGCGCTGACAGCGCCAGCCGTCGCTGTCTGACACGTAACGGTGAGAGTCCGAGCCGCCTGAGACCGGCTCGTCGCACTCCGCGGAGGCCCGACAGCCCCCGTGTTCATCCCTCCAGCAAACCGCCACCTCGGCCGGCCCGCGCGCCGGCCCCCCTGAGCCCGACGCCGCAGCAGCGCCTTGCGCTCTCGCGCGTCACCGCCGCCAGGGCACCCGAGAGGACCTCCAGCCATGCACACCCACCTCACCCCCGTCTCCGGCTCGGCCGACTCCACCGACTCCGCCTGTCCGGCCCGCCCCGACCTCACGGCCCCCCACGCGCCGACCGCCTCCTCCCCTGCAGCATCCTTCTTCACCGCCCCCGCCGTCGACCCGGCCGTCTTCGACGCGGTCCCCGACCGCCGCGGCACGGCCAGCCTCAAGTGGGACTCCGCCGTCAAGCGCGGCCGCCCCGAGGATGTGCTGCCCCTGTGGGTGGCGGACATGGACCACGCCACCGCGCCGGCAGTCACCAGCGCCCTGCTGTGGCGCACCCGCCACGGCATCTTCGGCTACTCCGAGCCCGACGAGGCCTATCGGACAGCCCTGACCGGCTGGTTCTCCCGCCGCTACGGCTGGCAGGTGGAGGCCGAGTGGAACACTGTGACTCCCGGCGTCGTCCCGGCCCTGGCCCTGGCGGTACGGGCCCTGACCGCGCCGGGCGAGGCGGTCCTCATCGAGGAGCCCGTCTACTACCCCTTCCGCGACGTCGTCGAGGTCAACGGGCGCACCGTGGCCGCCGTCTCCCTCGTGCGTGACGCCGACGGCGTCTATCGCCGTGACCTGGCCGCCCTGGAGGAGACCATCGAGGCGACCGGTGCGCGCCTGCTGCTCCTGTGCAACCCGCACAACCCGGTGGGCCGGGTCTGGAGCCGGGAGGAGCTCGCCGCGCTGGAGGAGGTCACGGCCCGCCATGGCGTCGTCGTCGTGGCCGACGAGATTCACGCGGACCTGGCCCTGCCGGGTTTCGCGACGACGCCCTTCGCCTCCCTGAGCGAGGCGGCCGCCGCCCACACGATCACCTGCACCTCACCGTCGAAGTCCTTTAACCTCGCCGGTCTGCAGGTCGCCAACATCCTCATCTCCGATGCCCACCTGCGCAGGACCTTCCGCCGCGAGCTGGCCACCACCGGCTACTCCCAGCCCAATACCCTGGGCCTGACGGCCTGCCGGGCTGCCTACGAGAGTGGGGACGCCTGGCTGGATGCCCTGCGCGAGCACATCGCGGCCGCCCGCGCCCATGTCGAGGCGCGCCTGGAGCGGATCGAGGGGATCGAGGCCGCCCCCTGTGAGGGCACCTACCTGCTGTGGCTGGACTGCTCGGGATTCCTGAAGGCCGCCGGGCTCGAGCCCGAGCGGCTCGACGAGGTCATGCTCAACGAGGCCGGGCTCTGGCTCGACGACGGCCGGATCTTCGGGACCGGCGGTGAGGGCTTCACCCGCATCAACGTCGCCTGCCCCCGCGCCACCCTCGACGCCGCCCTGGACCGGTTGGAGGCGGCGGTGGCCGCCGTGACCGCCCGCGCCGCCGAACGGGCCGGGCAGGGCCCCACCGCCCTGTCGGCCTGAGTCGGCTCGCCGGGCCGCACCACAGGTGCCGGCCCGCAGGCGTCCAGTCACCGGTCACCGGCTGCACCGCCGTCGACCGTCAGCCATCATGTCTTCCCGCCGCCCCCGCCCATGAGGAGAAACCACTCATGACCAGTCCGTCCGCACCCCAGCCCACCGCTCAGACCGAGTGTTCCCAGCCGCCGGCCGCCCGCACCTTCCCCGTCCACCATCACCCGACGTCGTCGGCCCCGGACCCACAGCTCCGCCTGGAGACGCTGCTGGTGCGCTCGGGCACCGGGACCGACCCGGCCACGGGTGCGATCACGACGCCGATCCACCTGTCGACCGCCTACGGCCACCCGGGCCTGGGCGAGTCGACGGGCTACGACTACACGCGCACGGCCAGCCCCACCCGCGACGTCCTCCAGGACGCCCTGGCCCGCCTGGAGGGCGGGACGGCGGCCTTCGCCCTGTCCTCGGGGATGGCGGCCCTGGAGCTGGTGACCCGCACGCTGGCGCCGCACGGCAGCCGGATCGTGGCGCTGCGCGACCTGTACGGCGGCTCCTTCCGCTTCCTGGAGGTCCTGGCCGAGGAGGGGGCGGCGCGCGTCGACTTCGTCCTGGGCCTGGAAGGCCTGCGCGGAGCATTGGCCGACCCGGCCGACCTGGTCATCATCGAGACCCCCACGAACCCGATGATGGAGGAGATCTCGATCCCCGAGGCGGCCGAGCTGGCCCACGCCGCCGGGGCGAAGCTGGTCGTGGACAACACCTTCTACACCCCGGTGGTGCAGCGGCCCCTGGAGCTGGGGGCCGACGTCGTCGTCCACTCGGGCACGAAGTACCTGGGCGGACACAACGACGTCATGGCGGGCGTGGCCGTGGTGGCCGACGACGCCCTGGCCGAGCAGCTGAACTACCGGCTCAACACGACCGGGGCGACGCTGGGTCCCTTCGACTGCTTCCTGCTGCTGCGCGGCCTCAAGACCCTGGCGCTGCGCATGGAGCGTCACGAGGCCAACGCCACCGCGATCGCGCAGTTCCTGCGCTCGAGCCCTTACGTGACGCGGGTGCTCTACCCGGGGCACTCGGGCATGGTGAGCTTCGATCTGGCCGAGTCGGTGGACGTGGCCCGCTTCCTGGCCTCGGTGCGGGTGTTCACCTTCGCCGAGTCCCTGGGCGGCGTGGAGTCGCTGGTGACGTGCCCGTCGGTGCAGACGCACGCGGACGTTCCCGTCGAGGTGCGTGCCTCCTACGGGCTGACCGACCGGCTCATGCGCCTGAGCGTCGGCATCGAGCACGTCGACGACCTCATCGCGGACCTGGCCCAGGCATTCGAGGCCGCCGGCGTCTGAGAGTTCGTTCGAAACCCGAACTGTCCATGAGGACAGGCAGTGCTGTGCTTCAGGCGGGGGCCATCGGGCTGTGGAAGGACAATGCTCGTTACTATGAGACGCCTACGAACCACCTCACCACCGCACGCCAGCTCTACCCTCACCGTCCTCACCCTGCTCGGCACGCTCACCGCCTGCAGCATGCTCGGTGCGAATATCGCAGCCGCCGCCAGCCCGCCCGCGCCGGGCTCCCATGAGGCCGGCGTCGTGCTGGACAGCAGTACGAACTCGAACAGCAACGCCGACACATCTCGGGCCACCGGCAGCAACAGCTCAAACGGTTCCACGGGATCCACCGGGTCCACAGGGGCGGACGTCCCCAAGGGTCTGGAGTCCTTTTACAACCAGGACCTCACCTGGACCGACTGCACCGACGACGCCACCGGGACCGCCTTCCAGTGCGCCACCGTGACCGTGCCCCTGGACTATGACAACCCGCAGGGGCAGACCATTACGGTGGCCCTCAAGAAGCTGTCCTCGACGAGTTCCTCCCCTCGGGGCTCGGTGTTCCTCAACCCCGGCGGCCCCGGGGGAAGCGGTATCTCCGCCATCGAGTCGCAGGCCGAGCTCTACAAGAGCGGCGATCTGTCCGAGGTCCTGGCGAACTACGACGTCATCGGCTTCGACCCTCGCGGCGTCGGCCAGTCCACCCCCATCACCTGCTGGACCCCCGAGGACGTCCAGGCGATTCTGGCCGGGCAGGCGGAGATGCCCTCCCTCTCGACGCCGGGCAGTGCCGCCGACATCGTCGCCCAGGGCTCACACAAGGCCGCGGCCTGCGAGGAGCACACGGAGGTCCCCGAGATCCTCGATCATATGGATACCCGTTCGGTGGCCCGCGACATGGATGTCATGCGGGCACTGGTGGGAGACAAGGACCTCAACTACCTCGGCCACTCCTACGGCACCTACCTGGGCGCCGTCTACACCGAGCTCTTCCCCGACAACATCGGACGCGTCGTCCTGGACAGCGCCATGGACCCCACTCTGTCACGACAGGGGGCGTTAGAGGGTGACGCGGCGGCTTGGGAGCAGTCACTGCGCACCTATATCGAGTCCCAGCAGGGCCAGGCGGGGTTCCCCCTGAGCGGGACAACGGATGAGGCGGTCGCCCAGCTCGCGGCCTTCCTCGATGGTCTGGACGCCAACCCGCTGACAGTCTCCGGATCCGGAACGTCCTTGGATCGGACCAAGGCCGTTGACGCGATCAAAGCACTCGTCACCGCCTCTCCTGATAAGTGGCCGCTGCTCACCGAGGGACTGAGCCAGGCCATGAATGCGCACGACGGCACCATTCTGAAGACGAACGCCGAGTCCGTCTCCGGCAATAGCGCACCTCCCACGACCGAGAAGCAGGTGGTCGAGCAGCTCCGGGGCCTCAAGGTCTTCTCGGCCAACCGGTGCCTCGACTTCCCCGACACCGGGAACGAGGCGAGCTGGGATACGGCACTGGCCTCCTACCACCACGACTACCCGGTTTTCCACAGTCTGCTACCCCAGTACGACGCGTTCTGCCACGGCTGGGGGCACACCAGTAAGACCAAGGCGGTCGACGTCGACGTCGAAGCCACGAACCCGGTGCTCGTCGTCGGTATCCTGCACGATCCGTACACGCCCTACCCGTGGTCCCATGCACTGGTGTCGAGGATCCGCAACAGCCATCTGCTGAGCGTCGATATGTACGGTCATGGCGCTACCGGTCGCAATGCCTGCACGAGCGCGAAGGTGAGCGACTTCCTCGTCAACGGGACGCTTCCTTCAGACGGGGAGGTCTGCGCGGCGGACCCGGAGCCCCAGGCAGGAGGTGGTGAGAAAGGCTGACGCGAAGATTCAGCAGTGACTCCGCTGAGCCGCGCCGTCGGAGCCGGGGAGTCCCAGACATGGAAAACACCCCGGCTCCGACTGTTCAGCCGATGACGGGGTGTTGGTGCGCCCGAAGGGATTCGAACCCCCAACCTTCTGATCCGTAGTCAGATGCTCTATCCGTTGAGCTACAGGCGCATGTCGTTGCCGACGGGAAGAACATTACTCAGCGTCCACCCAGGGGACAAATCCTGTCCCCGTGAGGATGGGCACAGGGCCGAAGTCCCGTCGTTGGCGGGACTCCGGCCCTGTGTGCTGTAACGGCAGCGGTGCTCACACCGCGCGCAGCGGGCCGCTCATCCTGCGTTGGAGGGGACCATCCCCAGCACCGAGGCACCCAGCGCCGCGTAGAGCACGAGGACCAGAACGGAGCCAATGATCCCCCAGACGAGAGTGGCCCTGGCCCAGTTCTTCTTACTGGCCGAGCGGCCGCTGCCGAAGGCGAGGTACAGCACATAGGCCAACCCGAGCAACGGAATACCGGCCAGCAGGATCGTCAGCATCCAGCTGCCCACCGAGTCCGCGGTCTCGGCCTCCTCGGAACGCGCCACTGCCAGCGCGCCCCCTTCTGCCGGCCGCTCGAATGGCGAGCCCGCCGCGGGAGGAACCATGTCGGAGAAGGATGGGGCCTGCCCGGCCGCGGCGTCGGAGGAGGGGGCCGAGCCCCACTGGGGCGCCGAGCTCTGCGACGGGAAGGCTGAGGACGACGACGGCGCGGACTGGGCGACCGCCTGAGTCGCAGCGGGGACGAAGGCCTCCGTGGCCTGCTCAGCCTCAGCGCGCGCGGTCGCCGTGGGGAAGACCGAGGACATGCCGACCTCGCCCTCCTGATGTCCCCCACTGAAGGGGTGCGAGTGCGAGGCGGGCTGCTGCTGAGCGAAGGGCTGCTGGTCCTGCAGGCCCGCCGTCTGGGCCTGCGGCTGCCGACCCGGCCAGCGCGGGGTCTCCTGACTCGTCTCGGCGCCTGGAGCCGCACCGGCAGCGGGGGCCGAAGACGTGCCCGGAGCCGAGGGGATGCCGGGGGCGGACTGGGCGAAGGGCGACGACGCGGGTGCGGCGCCGTCGGCGGCGGTGGAACCACCCCAGGCGGGCTGCGCCGGCTGGCTGGGCTGGCCGGTCTGGCCGAGCCCGCTCTGCTGGGCGTAAGGGTTGGCCTGGATGTAGGGGTCGGCAGGCGCCGCACCGGGCTGGGCGCCCCCGAATCCGCCGGCAGCGGCCGGATCGGGTCGGCCGGGCTGACTCGGCTGGCCGGTCTGGCCGAGCCCGCCCTGCTGGGCGTAAGGGTTGGCCTGGATGTAGGGGTCGGCGGGCGCCGCACCGGGCTGAGCGGCCGCCTGCGCGGCTCCTGTGGAGAAGGCGCGCGTCTGCTCCTCAGGGGGCGGCCCGGTGGGCAGGTCGGGCTGCGCCGGGCGCCACGATCCGGCCTGAGCGCCGGGAGCCGCACCAGGGACGGCACCGGGCGCCTGCCCCGGAGCCTGCTGCTCGGCGCGCGCGGCGTCGAGCATGTCCTGGTTGATGAGGACGGTCCGGGCGTTGAACTCGTCGCCCTGATTGGGGCGGGGCGAGCCGGAGGTCGGCGGCTGGGTTGCGTCGTGGTCAGACATGAGGTCCCTCTCAGTCGAGTACAGCATCACGCTATCCCGGATCCGCGCCGGAAGACACACAGGCACCCCGATCGGCCAGAGGCGAACGCCCTGAGCGTCGGGCCGGCTCGAGAGCCCGGCAATCCGTCGGGGAGTTGCGGCGGCGGCCACAACGAGTGCTCCGGCAACAACGAAGCCCCGGCACGCTGCTGCGCACCGGGGCTCTCGCTGTGGCGGAGATGGGGAGATTCGAACTCCCGAGGGGCTTCCACCCCAACCTCCTTAGCAGGGAGGCGCACTAGGCCACTATGCGACATCTCCATCGCCTTCCCACGGCTCCGCCGCAGGACGCACGGGCAGCCTACCGGGAGGATGCCGCGTGAGCAAACCGCCGAAGACACGGTGCAGGCGCCTCGGCAGGAAGCGCTGTGACCGCCGGCCGCGCAGGTGTCCTGGGGCCCTCGTTCACGGGTCGGGGCCGCGGGTTTCCAGGCCTCGCGTGCCGGCACCGCCGGGGCCATCATGTCAGTGATATGTCTGTGGAAGCGCGTTGCGAGGCGAGGAGGAACGAGGATGGTGGCGAACAGGCAGACGGATGCGAGGGTCGCGGAGTTCATCACCGATCTGCGTCAGGCCCTGGAGGAGGCGGGCGACCCCGCCCGCGCCGAGCAGCAGCGGGCGTACCTGAAGTCCGAGATGGCGATGTACGGCGTCGGGGTCCCGGACACGCGGCGCCTTGCGCAACAGATCGCCACCGCCCACAGCGATGTGTGGACTGAGGCCGCCACCTGGGAGGCGGCGCTGCGGCGCCTGTGGGACGGGGCGGCTCACCGGGAGGAGCGCTATGCGGCGCTGGCCGTCATCCGCGCCAAGCTCTCCGCCTCGCATGCTGGACGCATGGAGTCCCTGGCGCTCTATGAGCACTTTCTGCGCACGGGGCAGTGGTGGGATCTGGTCGATGAGACCTCCCACGCCGTCGGGCTGGTGGTGCGTGAGCATCCGGCTGCGGCCGCCCGCATGCGCGTGTGGGCCACCGACCCGGACATGTGGGTGCGGCGCAGCGCCATCCTCTACCAGCTCCAGCACAAGGCCGACACGGACCTCGACCTGCTCACCACCGTCATCGAAGTCAACCAGGAGGACCCGGAGTTCTTCATCCGCAAGGCCATCGGCTGGGCGCTGCGCGACTATGCGCGCACGGACGGCGACTGGGTGCGCGCCTTCGTCCAAGCGCATCCGGGCCTGTCCCCACTCAGCCGACGCGAGGCCCTCAAGCGCCTGTGAGTCCGGGGCGGCAGCACCGAGAGGGCATGCGGCGGACCGCGTAGTTAGCTGGCACTCCTCGCCGTCGGAGCACGTGCGAGCACGCTGCCTCAGCCGCACGCCATCAGTTTCCATCGGCACGGTACCGCTCACGCATGAGGTCCACGTAGTCAAGGAGGTCCTGACGCAGGCGCTTGGGGGTGATGACGCATGCATCCGGACCGAGCCGAAGCAGAATCGTCATGGCATGCAAGTGGTCCATGAACTCCAGCTGGAGACAGGTCCATCCGCCATCTCCAGGAGGTTCACCCTCTGCATCGGTCGTCGTTGCGCGCAACGTCCACTCCTGCACATCGCTCCAACGCTCGTCCCGCACCCAGACAGTGGCTGTGATCGCCTCGAACCTATCGAGAAACTCTTCACGCTGCTTCTGCCATGCCACAGCCATGTCGAAGCCGGAGTCGTCAGCACACTCCTCAGAGAGCACATCGGCCTCTTCGATCCGAGAAAGCCTGGTGAAGCGAACCTCAGCGCTGTGTGAGGCACACAGGTACCAGCTGCGACCAGCGGCAACTATTCCGTGCGGATCGACGACGTCCTGCGTCGTCGTCCTCGACTTGTGACGGAAGACCATACGCAGTCGATGACGCGTCAAGACCGCTTCCTGAACGGCATGGAATACGGCGTCGGCTCGCTCGCTCTCGGGCAGGGGAAGCCATCCTTGAGGATCGACCACAACGCGCGAGGCAATCCTCACGGACCGGCTTCGATGGCTGTCGGGGACGGCGGCGAGTAGTTTGCGAGACGCGGAGGCGAGGGCATCGCCAAGGCCCAGTGGCGCAGCACCCCAGCTGGTGAGACCGACGAAGAGAGCCCGGCTCTCCTCACGGTTAAGTCCCGTCACATCAATGCGAAAGTCGGGGTCGATTCTTACTCCCCCATGAGGTCCCCGCTCGCACCATACCGGCACTCCAGCAGTCGACAGCGCCTCAACGTCCCGCAGCACAGTGCGCCGTGAGACCTCCAGCCGCTGTGCCAGGTCTGAGGCAGACAGACGACCATGGGTGCGCAGCAGCCAGATCATGGACAGTAAGCGGTCAGCACGCACCGACTCATCCTCGCACGTACATGACACAAGGTGTCACCAATGCTCTCTAACCTCGATGCTGTCCGCCCACCTTGTATACCCATGAGAGTCTCAGGAGCATCACCATGACGTCCTTCGTTCCCAACAGCGTCATCCTCTACGTCTCCGACGTCGAGGCGAGTACCACCTTCTACCGTGAAATTCTCGGTCATGGACCGATCAAGACCTATCCAGGATTCAGCGTCTTCGCATTGTCCGACGACGTCACTCTCGGCCTGCAGGCAGCTGATGAGATTGATCCGACTGCTGAGCCGTACGTAGGCGGGACCGAACTGAGTCTCAGCAACGTCGAGCGTGCCGACGTCGATCGTCTTCACGCACAGTGGAAGGCACTGGGCATTCCGATGGTTTTGGAGCCTACCGTCCTCGAGTTCGGCTACACCTTTGTGGCAGCCGACCCTGATGGGCACCGTCTGCGCGTGTGTGCCACCGATACCTCAAACTTCGTCTGATTCGAGGCCCTTGGCGCCCCGCCCATCACCTCCCCACAGGTACAGTCGACCATGTCCCGGCCGGCTACTCCACGAGCTTCGGGGGCTACTGGCCAGGAGTTGTGCATACTGCACGAACCCCCGCACCTCGTGGAGTGCACCCACCCCTCCCAGTAGCACCCAACCCTCGTGCATTGCGCCCAGAGGACGCCGAGAGCCACGTGGGTGACCGATCCCGAGCGCAAGTAAAACCTTGGCAGCACTCCGATGTGAAACCATCTCAGTCCATTGCCGACACCAGCGACCTCGGAACGAGCGAATACACAAAGAGTCCGACAAAAAACAGCAGCAATGGAACACTCAGCACCCACGCAACGGTCGACCTCGATAGCCCCAGCGGGTCGAACTCGGTAGGCGCGGCAGCGAGCACCTGTATCAAGAGCCCGACAACAGCTCCCCCTAGCACGGGACCTGCTTGGCGAAGGACGTTGAGGAGAGAGGACGCAGCACCGAACTCGTCACTCCTCAGTGCGGCCATACCTACTGTCGTCAGTGGCGCCATTAAGAAGCCATTTCCGATGCCGAAAACGATCGTCGCACCCAGGAACCACATCCAAGAAACCCCAGTAGCGGTAATCAGCATGCTCAGGGCGGTTCCCATCGCAGAGGCCCCGAAGCCGATCTGTAGGACGAGGCGGGCCTTCCCTTCATCAACCCAGCGGCCCGCAATAGGTGCTGTGACCACGGACGCAATCGACGCTGGCGCAAGAGCAGCCCCCGCCCAGAACGCCGTTTGCCCCATCACGGACTGGATGTAGTTCGATACGAGAAACGTCAAGGCGAACACGCCAAGGGCGGCAAAAAGGCCGAACAAAGCGGCAACAAGGAACCGTGGATTCTCGCGAAGAGACCGTGGAAAAACTGCGTGCGCCGGATCCACACGGCGCTCATACCGGAAGAACGCAAACAGGCAGAACACAGCGAACGGCAAGCAAGCAACGGTCAGCGGGTCCCAGCCCGCATGGGGACCTTGCAGACACCCATAGAGAAGTGCCACAAGGCCGATGCCCACAAGAAAGGTGCCCATGAAATCAACTCTCACGGACCGGACCACTTCGATCGGAAGACTTCGCAGACCCAGAACCACGACGAGAATCGCAATCGGAAGGTTGACGAGGAAGACCCAGCGCCAGCTAAGACCATCAATCAATACTCCACCGGCAGAGGGCCGATGACGGACGCAGTTCCTGCAATTGATCCCCAGACGCCGACTGCGCGCCCACGGGTATTTTCAGGGAAGGTGACGCCGATGAGCGTGAGAGTCTGCGGTACCAGCATGCCCGCACCGACTCCCTGAAGGAACCGGCTGGCGATCAAGATGAACGGAGAGGTCGCAACACCGCAGGCGAGGCTGGCAGTTGCCAAAATGATCGTCCCCAAGAGGAAGAGGCGTCGGTGCCCGAATCGGTCACCTAAGCGACCTGACGGGATGATCGCCAGTGCGAGAACGAGACCGTAGCTGTTGACCGCCCAGAACACCTGGGTTGTGGACGCTCCCAAGTCCCGTGTCAGCGAGGGAACTGCGAGGTTAATAATTGTCAGATCAAGGAGAGCAATGAAGTACCCACCAGCCAACGCACACAACCCGATCCACTGCCGAGCGCTGACTGTTATGGCTAGGGAGTTTTCCGTCATGTTCCCCCGTTCGTAAGTTCGGTATCGCGGAAGGTATCTCTCTTGGTCGTCACGGTGTCGTCACCACATTAAGGTCGAGGCCGCTCCCCAACTCTCCCACTATTGACGTAGATGCCATTGCTGAGATGTTGACCGCAGCGTCGGAACGATGCGGGACTGGCTCTCGGGCTGGAGAATCATCAGGTTGCACTAGGCGATCACCGGGAGCATCAACAACGAGAACGCAACCAAACTCACCTGACTCATAACATCTCGGTGAGTTTAAGTTGGTATTGCAATACTTGAGCGGAGAGGGAGGGATTCGAACCCCCGGTGCGCCAGGCGCACAGCGGTTTTCAAGACCGCCACATTCGGCCGCTCTGTCACCTCTCCAGGCCGCACCCACCGGGCGCGACAGGCACAGACCTTACCATCCCGGCGGGCCCGCGGTCACCGCGAGCCCAGCGGCCCGAGCCCACCTGTCGCCGACGGCGCGGTCGTGCCTTATGTCTCGGGATCGAGGGTTTAGGGCACTGTGCTGTCTCCTCACTTCTGAGACATGTGAGTGTCATGACTTCTGAGACACTCGCTCGGGCAGGAACCCGGGGCAGGCCGGTGGTCCTGGAGGCGAGGGCGGCCCAGGGGCGAGACATGACGGGGTGTGGGTGTCCAAGGTGCTGACATCACAGGCGCACCGGCGCCGCACAACGAAAAAGAACCGCAGAATTCCAACGATCTCCGCTGGGTGCTTTGACGCAGGGCCCGTTGATGTCAGCACTGTGGACACCAGGCCGCGCAGGAGCGAGTCCGGGGTCCTTACGGCACGGACCGGCGCGTCCGTCACAGGTCCGCCCCCACCGTCCCCTGCTCGCCGCTTGCGCAGAGGGCCGGGAGGCTATGACCCGACGCCGGCTTTGCCTTGAGTCGGCCTGCTCCACGAGGGTCGGGATCCACTGGCCAAGGGTTGTGCGTACTGCACGAAGGCCCCACCTACCTCCAGTACCCCCAACCCTCGTCCAGTAGCACCCACCCCTCGTGCAGTGCATCCAGACGACGCTGTAAGCCACCACAGTGACCGAGGGAGCCCCCTCCGGCAGACTGAAGCAGCAGCTCTCCCATCCGGAAGACGCACCCCACCGGTGTCTCAGATGTCATGACATCCGAAACTCTCAGAAGCCATGAGACAACACAGAGGGTTTAGGGCACAACCGCGCGACCTACCCTACGAACGCGCGGCTCGGCGGCCCGCCCCGGCCCACTGCCCGGCCCCAGCCCCTAGGCCCGCCCGAAGAACCCACGCCGGTGCGGCTTGCTGGCGCGCGCCAGTAGCAGGGAGTTCGGTTCGTCGAGCCGCCCCTCGGCCAGGGCCTGCCCGATCGCCGGCCACACCGGCAGGCGCGCCATGAGGGTGGCCTGCAGAGCGTGGTAGATGTCCGGGTGCCCCGCCCAGGTGCGGGTCGAGGGCCGGTTGTCGCGGTCAAGCTCATGGGTCCACACGCCGGGCGCCTCAATGAGGAACTCCTCGGCGTAGTCGATCCAGGCCCGGTAGCAGTGCTCGTAGTGCTCGACGTCGATCTCCCCACGACCGTCATCGAGCAGGGCCTGGCGGATGGCGGCCGACGCCGAGATGCCCTCGCAGACCACCCAGTGCATGCGCTCATGCACCACGGGTTTGCCGTCGAAGTCCGTGGTGTAGACGAAGCCCGGGGCGCCGTCGACGCGCCAGCCGTCGGTGCGGGCCTGGTCGAAGAGGTGCTCGGCCGCCTCCAGCATCCACTCCGGCGCGCTCATGGAGCGGTTGATGAGCGCCCCACGCAGCTGTACGGTCAGGCGCGCCCACTCCAGCCCGTGGCCCGGCGTGACGCCGTAGGGCCGGAAGGGGTGGGCGGGCTCGTCGCGGTTGTAGTCCAGGCGCGGCTCCCAGGAGGTGGAGTAGTGCTCGGGCAGGCGCCAGCCGTGCTCGCGGGCCTGGACGTTGACGGCGAAGTCGGCGACCTTCAGGGCCCGCTCCAGCCAGCGCACCTCGCCGGTGACGTCGGCAGTGGCCAGGTAGGCCTCCACCGTGTGCATGGCGGCGTTGATGCCCCGGTAGTCCTCAGAGTCGGTGAAGTCGGCCGCGTAGGACTCCACCGGCATCTGCTGGTCCTCGTCCCACCAGTAGCGGTCCTGGACCTCGATGGCGTCGCGCAGCAGCTCGTGGCCGCCGGGCCGGTCGGCGGCCGTCGCGGTGGCCGCAGCCAGGAGCACGAAGGCGTGCTGGTAGCACTCCTTGCGGGCGGCGCGGTCCACCGGGACGCCCCGCCCCTCGGCGTCGGGCTCGGGGCCGATCGCCGAGTACCAGCCACCGTTGACTGGGTCGCGCAGAGGACCGTTGAGGGCGCGCACGCCGTGGTCGGCGTAGCGGCGACAGCCGGGGATCCCCATGAGCGCCCCCAGGGAGAAGGCGAAGGTCATGCGGCCGGTGATCCACAGCTCGATCGGATGGGCGGGGTCCACCTCGCCGTCCTGACCGAGCCACCCGAATCCAGTGGGCACCTTCGCGGCGCGCGCGTAGTGCAGCAGCGCGTGCGTCTCGTAGGCCAGCCAACGCTTGTGCTCGGGGGCGCCGAACCATCCCAATCCCATGAGTCCTCCTTGAATCGCTGGGGTTCCAAGGCTATCGACCCACCTGACACGGATCAATGCTCCGCAGCGCTCGTGAGCGGCTCACTCCCACCCGACAGCGCCCCACCCGAGGCCGGCTGCACCGCCCGGCCACCCCGCCCGAGGGCTACTTCTGCTTGGGCCAGGCCGCCTCGGCCTGCTTGAGTGCCTCCTTGGGGGTCACCGTCCCGGTCGACCACCGGCTCAGCCCGACCCACAGGGCGCTGCTACCCACACCCACCGGCATCGAGTCCGAGGCATCCATCTCCACGGTCGTCTGGCGCGACTGGAGCAGCCTGGTGGCGCGCCGGCCGACGTCGCTGGGCGCCAGGTCCGGATCAACACCCTGGTTGGCGGTCGCCACCCCGCCCAGCGCCATCCGCGTGCGGGCCCACTCCTGGGAGGTCAGGTACTCCATGACCGCGCTGACCGCGTCTGAGCGGGTGAAGGCCACGAGGTAGTCGGTCCCCACCAGCACCGAGTCCGATCCGCGGTCCGCCGCCGGCGTGACGAAGGCCGAGACCTTCGTTCCAGACGAACCCGCCGTACTCGTCGTGCCCGCTGCGCTGGCCGTGCTCTTGGCCGACGCCGTCGCCCCGGCCGTCCCGCCGGAGGCGGTAGGACTCGCGGTCGGGCGGGGGGCCTGGACCGTCACCGGGTTAGCGCCGTCGGCGTCGGTGATGACGGTGCCCTCGGGGAAGCGGCTCTCGAAGGAGGAGGAGGCGTGCAGCATGAGGCAGCTGCCCTTGGCCAGGTCGGCGCCGGCCTGCGCGGGGGTGCGGGAGATGACCGAGCCGCGCCCACCGACGACACGCCCGTTGTCCAGGACCAGGGAGTTGACGGCGCCGAGGGCCTCGACGGCGTTCGAGGAGTCAACGGGAACCCGGTGCGAGGCCCAGGTCTCGTAGACGCCGGGCCCCTGGGTGGCCAGCAGGGCGTCCTCGAGCCAGTCGGTGAGTACCCAGCCGGTGGACTCCCCGTCGGCGGCGCCCACGCACCAGGGCGTCACGGAGCCGTCGGGGTGGTCGGAGCGGATCTTGCTGGTGAGGGCCTCCAGCTCGGCCCAGGTGTCGGGCACCTCGTAGCCGGCCTTGGCGAAGGCGTCCGGCGAGTACCACACGAGGGACTTCAGCGAGGCCATGAGCGGGGCGCCGTAGGGCACGGAGGCGTGGATGCCGACCTGGATCCAGTGCCGGTCCCAGCCGGCCTCCACATTGCTGTTGACCTGGTTGGGCAGCGGGTGGACGACGCCGGTGTCGACGAGCTCGGCCACCATGGCGGGCTGGGGCACGATGGCCAGGTCGGGCAGGTTCTCCGGGTTGTCCTGGCTCGACGGCGAGGCCCCCGAGCTGGTGGACAGGTTGGCTCCCGAGCCGTTGAGCAGCTGGGAGCGCAGCTCGGTGGTGCCGGTGTGCTCGACGTTGATGCCCGTGCAGCTCTCGAACTCGGCCACGGAGGCCTCGAAGCGCTCGGCCTCGGTGCCGGTCAGGCTGCTGGAGATGGTGACGGTGGCGCCCTTGTGGCCCTGGTAGGCCTGGTAGGCGGCGCAGCCGGTGGCCGACGCCGAGCCCGCCCCGCCGGCTGAGCAGGCGGCGGTGGCGGCGGCCGCCAGGGTCAGGGTGCTGGCGGCCGCCAGGAGGCGGCCGCCTCTGCGCAGCCGACGGCGCACGCGGCCCCGGCCGGGGGCGCTCGCCCCACCGGACGGGCCGGCGGCGCGAGCGGCGTGCTCCTCGGGGATGGAGTTGTGCTGGGAGACAGGGAGGGGGGAGTGTCGCATCAGGGGTGCCTTACTCGTTCGATGAGGGCGTCCAGGACGGCCGCGCAGCCGTCCCGCCACACGGGCTCGGTCAGGATATCGCCGCGGTCGCGCACCCACTGCGGCGCGCTGCCCATGACGACGCCCGCCCCGGCCCACTCGATCATCTCGACGTCATTGGAGCCGTCCCCGACCGCCAGGACGCGGGCGGAGTCGGTGCCCAGGCGGGCGATGAGCGCATCGAGGGCGGAGGCCTTGGTGACGCCCTCGGGGGCGACGTCGAGCCAGGCCGTCCAGCCGATGGCGTACTCCACCGAGTGCAGCCCGGAGTTGGCCACGATCTGGGAGAAGCGCTCCACGGACATCCCCGGGGCCCGCAGGACGACGCGGGTGACCGGCCGGGAGACGAGCTCGTCGAAGGTGACGACCCGCTGGTCCTCGATGAGCTCGCCGTCGGGGAAGAGCCGGGAGACCTTGAAGCCGACGCCGGGGTCCTCCACGGCGAGGATCCCGTCGGGCACGGCGGCGTGGAGGGTCTCGATGGCGGCGCGCGGGTCGAAGGTGCGCGAGTCGACCACCTCGTAGCCGCCGGGGGCGTCGGGGTCGAGCCGCAGGGTCATGGCGCCGTTGGCGCACACCATCCAGCCGGTGGACAGCCCCAGGTGGCGCACCACCGGCATGGCGGCGGCGATCCCGCGGCCGGTGGAGATGACCACGGGGACCTCGTGGGCGCGCAGACGGGCGACGGAGGCCATGACCCGCTCCGAGACGCGCCCGTCCATGTCCAGGATGGTGCCATCAACGTCGAGGGCGACGACGAGCCCGTGGCCGGGTGCGAGCCGGGCGCCGCCGTCGGCCTCCAGGGCGTCGAGGTCCCGCATCCGGTCCTGGACGAGGGCGTGGTACTCCTCGTGGTCCAAGGGCCGACGGCGCAGGGCACGTTCGCCGCCTGCCGCGGTGCGGTCGGCGCCGTCCTCGAGGTGCTCGAGGTACTCCGTGGAGCCGCCCAGCTGGGTCAGGGGCTGGCCGGCCGGGGCGATCCCGGTGGCGGGGTTGACGGCCGGACCGTTGCCGGTGGGCTCGGAGCCGGCGGGCTCGCCGACGGCGTCGGTCTCGCGGGCGGCCCCGGGGCTGGAGGCGGGCGTGGGGTTCACGGGCCGGTCCTCAGGCGGTGGCGCCGACGGGCTCGATGACCTCCAGGCCGCCCAGGTAGGGGCGCAGGCCCGTGGGCACGCGCACCGAGCCGTCGGCCTGCTGGTGGTTCTCCAGGATGGCGACCATCCAGCGGGTGGTGGCCAGGGTCCCGTTGAGGGTGGCCACGGGGCTCGTGCCGCCCTCGCGGCGCTCGCGCACGGCCAGGCGGCGGGCCTGGTAGGTGGTGCAGTTGGAGGTGGAGGTGACCTCCATCCAGCGCTGCTGGGTGGGCAGCCAGGCCTCGCAGTCGAACTTGCGGGCGGCGGAGGAGCCCAGGTCCCCGGCGGCGGTGTCGATGACCCGGTAGGGCAGCTCGACCAGGGCCAGCATCTCCTCCTCCATGGCCAGGAGTCGGGCGTGCTCGGCCTCGGCGTCCTCGGGGCGGCAGTAGGAGAACATCTCCGCCTTGTTGAACTGGTGGACGCGGATGATGCCGCGAGTGTCCTTGCCGGCAGCCCCGGCCTCGCGCCGGTAGCAGGTGGACCAGCCCATGTAGCGCTTGGGCCCGGCGGACAGGTCGAGGATCTCGTCGGCGTGGTAGCCGGCCAGGGCCACCTCGGAGGTGCCGGTGAGGTAGAGGTCGTCGGCGGGCAGGTAGTAGATCTCGTCGCTGTGGGCGCCCAGGAAGCCGGTGCCGCCCATGACCTGCGGGGTCACGAGGGTGGGGGTGGTCATCGGGGTGAAGCCGTGGGCGACGGCGGCGTCCAGGGCGGCCGTCATGAGGGCCAGCTCCAGGCGCATGCCCCAGCCCTTGAGGTAGTAGAAGCGGGCCCCGGAGACCTTGGCGCCGCGGCGGGTGTCGATGATGTCCAGGCCCTCGCCGATCGCCAGGTGGTCGGCGGGCTCGAAGCCCTCGGCGGCGAAGTCGCGGGGCTGGCCGCCCTCGTGGCGCAGGACGACGTAGTCCTCCTCGCCGCCCGAGGGCGCCCCCTCGATGAGGTTGGCGAACTGGCGGGCCAGGTCGTCGAGTTCGGCAGCGGCGGCGGACGAGGCGGCCTCGGCGGCCTTGACCTGCTCGGCCAGCTCCTTGGCGTTGGCCAGGATCGCGGGGCGCTCCTCCGGGGAGGCCTTCCCCACGGACCGGGAGACCTGCTTCTGCTCGGCGCGGAGGTTCTCGAAGGCGGCCAGCGCCTGACGGCGGGTCTCGTCGGCGGCGATGACGCGGTCGACGAGATCGACGTCGGCACCACGGGCTCGCTGGCTGGCGCGGAAGGGCTCGGGGTTCTCACGAAGCGCACGCAGGTCGATCATGGTGCCGAGTGTAGTCAGGACCGCGGCCCAGACAGCATTCGATCGGCACCTGAGCCGATCCGGGCCGCGAGCGCGGCGGGCGGCGCAGACCGGGAGAGCCGGGGACGACCAAAGTCACGGGCGAGTGGCCGAGCCGACACTCGGGGGCGCGGCGGACCGGAATCGACATCGTCGCCCCGGCGCCCACCCCGCCGTCGGGGCGACCCGAGGGCCTGGAAACCCTGGAATCATCCGGGAGATTGGATGGTCGCGGCGCGAGTCCGGTGAGGCCGCGGCCCATACACGCTCGCCCCCGCCCGCACTACCGTCCGACGGCGAACGTGACCCACTTCCCTCTTACCAACGCAATCCACCTGTGAATAGAATCCATTTCAATCGGTGCGCCCTATCGTTCCCGACGGTGTTTCCGAGCCGCCACGTCGGCGGCTCGCCCACACCTCCCACGCACCACTCTCCCCACAACCTCCCGGCTAGTCGTCTGTCCCCGATTTTCTGTCACTCCGTCATATCAGGCTCGCCGACCGCCATGAATGCGGGCCCCAACCACAGGACCACAACTCATGCCGACCACATCATCTCCGTCCTTCTCCCAGCTGAGGGCCTTCGTAGCGCTGTGCGACCACCAGCACTTCGGCGAGGCCGCCACGGCTCTCGGCGTCAGCCAGCCCAGCCTGTCCCAGGCCATCACCGCACTGGAGAAGCGCGTCGGCGGCGAGCTGGTGGAGCGCACCACCCGCCGCGTCCTGGTCACCTCCCTGGGCGAGGCCCTGCTGCCCTACGCCCGGGACGCCGTCCTGGCCGCCGAGGCCTTCAGCGAGGCCGCCTCCAGCCAGGGTGCCGTCCTGAGCGGCACGATGCGCCTGGGCATCATCCCCACCATCGCGCCCTACCTGGCCCCCGTTCTCATCGACGGCCTGCGCGAGGCCCTGCCCCAGATGGACCTGGACCTGCGTGAGATGGTCACCGGGGACAACCTCGACCAGCTCGCCCAGGGGCGCCTCGACGCCGCCATCATCGCCCTGGAGGACGACCTCCAGCGCACCACCGCGATCCCGATGTTCGACGAGCGGCTCGTCGTCCTGACCGCCGCCGGTCACCCCTGGGCCGGCCGCACGGACGTGAGCCCCGCCGAGCTCGACGACCAGCCCCTCCTTCTGCTCGACGAGGGCAACTGCCTGCGCGACCAGACCCTGGCCCTGTGCCAGCGTTACGGCTCCCAGCCCCCGGTCGCGGTGGCCACCACTCTGTCGACGGTGACCCGCATGGTCGCCCACGGCTCGGGCGTGACCATCATCCCCGAGGGGGCGCTCCAGCTGCTGACCCCCTCCTCGGAGTACGGCATCGCCCGTTTCGGCGATGAGTCGCCGATGCGTCGCATGGGCCTGGTGCACCGGGTCTCCTCCTCCCGCGGCGCCGACTTCGCCCAGCTGGCCGAGCTCATCTCGCGCCTGGTCGAAGAGGCCGACCTGCCCGTGACCCCCGTCGTGGCCCCGGCTGCGGCCTAACCTGTCCTCCGGGGCTGCCCTCGCCGGCGGCGCACGCTCGGTTCCCTTCTCCTCGACAGCGCCCCGCGAACCGTGACCCGGGCCGCCCGGGCGACTAGCCTGCCCCTATGACGGGCGGCACCGACGGCGGCACCCGGGCGACGACGCGCACCGGGCGGCCACTGGCCTGCGTCGTCGTCAACCCCTCCAAGCCGCGCGCCACCGCCGCGGTGCGCTCCCTGCTGGAGGACGAGCTGCACGAGGCCGGCTATGCCGGGCCCGTGTGGTTGGAGACGAGCGTCTCCGAGCCCGGCACGATGCAGGCACGCCTGGCCCTGGCGGCCGGGGCGAGCCTGGTGGTGGCCGCCGGCGGTGACGGAACGGTGCGCTCGGTGGCGGCCGGCCTGGCCGGCACCGGCGCCCAGATGGGCATCATCCCGCTGGGCACGGCGAACCTGGCAGCCCGCAACCTCGGGGTGCCGGTCGGGGATACCCGGGCTGCAGCCCGAGTGGTGGCCCACGGCGTCGACCTTCCCGCCGACCTGGCCTGGGTACGCACCGAGCCCTGGTCCGATCCCGGCGCCCTCCCCGACCCGACGCCGCCAGACGACCCCCGCGGGCGGGCAGACTCCGCAGCCCTGACGGACCGAGCCGCAGCAGCCCCGCCGGACTCCCCGCCCACAGCGGCCGACCCGGCCGACTCCCGGCAGCTGTCGGCTGAGGCGGCCCGGGCCGTGCGCACCATCCAGAGGGCGACCCGCCGGCCGCATCAGTGGACTCGGCCCACACTCGGCGACGAGCACGCCTGCATGGTGGTGGCCGGGATCGGTTTCGACGCCGGACTGGTGGCCTCCACGCGCCCGGCCCTCAAGGCGCGGGTCGGCTGGGGCGCCTATGCGCTGGCGGCCATGGAGAACCTGAGCTCTCCGCGCATGGACCTGGTGCTCAGTCTCCTGGACGAGGCCGGTGCGCGGCGCTTCGAGCGCCTGCGGGCCCGCAACCTGCTGGTGGCCAACGGCGGCCGGCTCCCGGCCGGGATCACCCTGCTGCCGCAGGCCCGCACCGATGACGGCCTGCTCGACGTTGCCGCCATTGACACGGTGGCGGGCCTGGCGGGCTGGAGCTCACTGGCGCGCCAGGTGCTGCCGCCCTACGCGGCGCACTACTCCGAGTCCGGCCGCTCACTGGGTCGGGTGGTGCTGCGCCGCGGCGGGGAGGTGGCCGTCCAGCTCTCGGCGCCGGCCCTGGTGGAGGTCGACGGAGACCTCCTGGCGCCCACGCAGAGCATGCGGGTGCGGATCGACCCCGGGGCGCTGCTCATCCGCCGCCCGGCGGCCTGAGAGCCGACGCGGGCAACACAGCCGACACAGCCGGGGCGGCCAGGGCGCGCCCCCGCCTCACTCCTCCCAGAAGTCGGCGACGTCAATCGCCCCGCCGGTGGCCTCGAAGTCGGCGCGCACGGCCCGGCGCAGCTCGGCGTCGTGCAGCCAGTCCAGGGCGACGGCGGCCAGCCCGTAGGCGCCGTCGAGCGCGGCCGCGTCCCCGGTGGGGGCGCCGGCAGCCTCGGTCATGGCGGGGGTGTGGAGGGCGACGTCGGGCCGGTCGGTGACCTTGATAAGCGGGTGGATGCCGGGGATCCGCTGGGAGACGTTGCCGAAGTCGGTGCCGGCGGCGATGGTCTCAGGCAGGACCCCGGCGGCCAGGGGGTCGCGGCCGCGCTCGCGCTGGGAACGCACCCAGGAGGTCAGCAGGGGGCCGTTGTCGCGGACGGGGACCTCGTTGCAGTACTCGGAGGTGAGGATCTCGACGCCCGTGCCGGTCATGAGGGCGGCGCCGTGGAGGACCTCCTCGACCCGCTCGGCGATCTCCTTGAGGGTCTCGAGGTACTTCGAGCGCACCATGATGGACAGCTCGGTGCGCTCGGGGATGATGTTGGGGACCTGGCCGCCGTCGGTGATGATGGCGTGGAGGCGGTCCATGGGGAGCATCTGCTGGCGCAGCAGGCCGATGCCGGTCAGGGCCAGGGTGGCGGCGTCCAGGGCGTTGCGGCCCATGAAGGGCTGGGAGGCGGCGTGGGCCGGCACGCCGTGGAAGATGACGCGCAGGCGGCGCACGCCCAGCCAGGTCTGGTGAGTGACGTCGTGGGCGTAGGAGTGGGTCTGGATGGCGGCGTCGACGCCGTCGAGCATGCCGCGCACAGCCAGGATCTCCTTGGCGGTCGAGTTCTCCTCGGCGGGCGTGGTCTGCAGGATCACGCGGCCGGGCAGGGCACCGGGGCGGGTGCGGGCCAGGGAGGCCAGGGCGAGGAAGGCGCCCACGGAGTTGGCGCACATGACGTTGTGTCCGCAGCCGTGGCCGATGCCGGGCAGGGCGTCGTACTCAGCGAGGATGGCGATGGTGCCGGCCGACTCGCCGGAGCCTCCGGCCGTCGCATCCGCGCCTGCGGCCCCGGGGATCTCGGCGCGCAGGGCGGTGTCCATGCCGTAGACGCCAACCTCGGGCTCGATGCCGTGGCGGCGCAGGAGCTCGGCGACCGTGGCCACGGCGTGGTGCTCCTCGTAGCCGGTCTCGGGATGGTCGTGGATGTCATGGGAGAGATCGACGATCTGTGGGGCCAGCTCGGCGACGGCCTCCCTCAGAGCGGTGCGCAGGGCGGTAGGGGCTCCGGCGTCGTCGGGCAGGGCCGGTGCCGGGCCGACGACGCCGCGGCGCTCCTCGGTCTCGGCTCGCATGCGCTCCTGGATGGCGCCGGAGGGGACGGTGGGGCGGGTCAGGTCGTTCAGGTCGCGCATAGCCCTATCTTGGCCCAGCCGGCCTCCCCACGCTCAGTCGCGAGGTGCGGCGAGCCGACGGGCCGCGTCGACGACGACGGCGCGCTGACGTTCGTGCGCCTCCTCATCCTCGAGGGGCCCGCACAGCATCCGGGCCACCTGAGGCACGGTGGACCACCAGCCGGTCAGCGACATGAGCATGACCATGAGCGCCCCGGGGTCGACGTCCCGGGTCAGGACGCCGGAGTCCTGGCCACTGCGCACCCCGGCGATCTTGCGCTGGTAGTGCTCGCGCCGCAGCTCCTCCTCGGGCACCTCGTCGTCGAAGGTGAGGGCCTCCCAGCACAGCAGCCGGATGAGCTCGGGGCGCTGCCGGTGGTAGTCGTAGAGGCGCCCGGCGTAGTCCCCCGCATCCTCGCCGTCGTCAAAGGCGGGCGGAACGGCCTCGGCAGCCCTGGTCAGCTCGTCGCGCAGGACTGCGGAGAACAAGCGGTCCTTGGAGCCGAAGTAGTTGTAGACGCGCTCCTTGTTGACCCCGGCCCGCTTGGCGATCCGCTCGACGGTGGTCCCAGCAGGCCCACGGAGGGTGAACTCGGCGGTGGCGGCGTCCTTGATCTTGCGCTTGGTCCCCTCAGTGTCCCAGGCCATGACACTCCGTCTCCCGTGTCCGCGAGCGCCGGCGGCAAACTCCAACGCTACCGTTGCAACTACTCCTCCAGTCTACTAGGGTCATTTCCAACGCTTACGTTGGAAAGGGGTTCTCATGTCTCCCGTGCACCGGCCCGATCAACATCCCGACGTCACCCACTCCCCCGAGTCCTCGACCCAGTCGACCACTCATTCGACCTCTACCGCCTACCCCGCCGGCAGTGGCGCGACCGCCGCCCTCGTGGTTACCGCGCTGCTCGTCCTGACCCAGCTGTACGCCGCCATCCCCCTGCTCGCCCCGATCTCGGCCGACCTCCATGGCAATGCCACTGTCGCCCTGTCGACGGCCTTCAGCCTCACTTACGCCGCGGGCTTCCTCATCTGGGGGCCGGTCTCCGACCACTACGGCAGGAGGAGGACCATGGCGCTCGCGCTGGGGACCCTTACCGTCTCCACCGTCTGCTGCGCCCTGGCGCCGTCGCTCCCAGTCCTCGCGGCTCTGCGCGCGATCCAGGGCCTGAGCGCTTCCGGTTTCGCACCCGTGGCCCTGGCCTACCTGTCCGAGGCGCTGGCGCCACCAAGGCGGGCCGGGGGGATCGGGGCGATGTCGACGTCGTTCCTCGTGGCGGGCATCTTTGGCCAGGTGCTGGCCTCGCTGGTCGCGCTGCACCTGGGGTGGCGGTGGTTCTTCCCTCTGTGCGGCGGGCTGCTGGCCGTGGCCCTGGCGGTCGTCCTCGCCGTCGTGCACGACGCCGCATCCGGCCCTTCGGGCTCGTCGCTTCGGGGGCAGTTCGCATCGCTGGGTCGGCTCGCAGTCAGGCCGGCGGTTCTGGCGCTCAGCCTGGCGCACGTCACGCTGCTCATGGTGTTCGTCGCCATGTACACGGGGATCGGCGGCCATCTGGAGTCGCTGGGCATGCGGCCGTCGACGATCATTCTCATTCGCCTGGCGGCCCTTCCGGCCATGTTCCTCAGCCTCGTGGCGGGCCGGCTCGCGGCCAGGTGGCCCTGGGCGCAGATAGCCCGGCTGGGCTTCGGGGTGTCGGCATTGGGCATGCTCGGTGAGGCACTGCTGGCGCAGAGCCTGGTGGGCCTGGTGGCCGGCAGCATCGTGTACGTCGCCGGGGTAGCGCTGGCTGCGCCGGCAATGATCAGCCTCTATGGGCTGGTCTCCGCACCCAACCGCGGCAGTGGCATGGCGCTCAACGGGTTCGTTCTGTTCGTCGGCACGAGCGCCGGCCCGCTCCTGGCGACGTCGTCGCCTACCTTCCGGACGCTGGCTCTCATCCTGACCGGCATCCTGGCCGTGGCACTGGCCGCGATCACCGGTTTCAAGGCACTGGCCGACGCCGACCACTGACCGCCACCGCTACGGGAGCGGTCGCCCCATCGAGGACGTACTTTTGCAACGAGGACTGCGTTCTCCTCCAGATGGCGACGGGGAGATCCCAGTGGCCTGGAGGAAAGCGCAGTCCTCGATCGGAAAGTACGTCCCGGGCGAGAACCGCAGCCACCACTGCGGCCCGCCCGAGCCGCCTCACCCCGGCCTCAGCTGAAGAGCGAGGCGGCCACCATGGTGTCGCCCTCCTTGATGCCCGGGGGGATCGCGAACAGCGCCGAGGCCTCGTGCTTGAGGTACTCCTGGAGGGCGTCGCTCTTGGTCATGCGGTCCAGGATCGGGTAGAAGTTCGTGCGCGGGTCACGCACGAAGGCGATGAAGAACAGGCCGGTCTGCAGCTGCCCCAGGGAGTCGGAGCCGTCGGTGTAGTTGTAGCCGCGGCGCAGCATCCGGCGCCCCTGGTTTTGCTCCGGCGAGACGACGGCGATATGCGCGTCGGCCGGCACGAGCGTCTCGCCCTTGTCGTCCTTGGCCTTGTAGTCCACGGCCGTGAACTCCTCGGAGGCCTTCGTGGGGTTGGCGATGCTCAGCGGCGCCCCGTAGCGCTTGTCGCGCCCCATGGTCTGCTCCTGCTCGATGAGCCGCAGCCGGTCCCAGATCTCGGCGAGCATGCGGATGCGCCGGGCCACGTAGTAGGTGCCGCCCGTCATCCACTCGGCTGCGGCGTCGTCGCCCTTCTGGACCCATAGGTGCTTGTTGAGCTGGTCGGTGGAGTCCTCGGCCTTGATGTTGTTGGTGCCGTCCTTGAAGCCGAAGAGGTTGCGCGGCGTCTCCTGGTCCACGGAGGTTGACGACGTGCGCCCGTAGCCGACCTGGCTCCACCGCAGTGTGGCGGTCCCGAAGGCGATGCGGGTGAGGTTGCGGATCGCGTGGACGCACACCTGGGCGTCGTTGGAGCAGGCCTGGACGAGCAGGTCGCCGTCGGACTGGGCGGCGTGGAGCTGGTCGCCGGCGAAGGAGGGCATGCCCTCCTTGAGGATGGCGGGCATCTTGGCGGCCAGGCCGAAGCGGTCCTTGCCGTCGGCGTCGACGAACAGGCTCTTACCCACGCCGAAGGTGATGGTCAGGCCGTTGGGCTTGTAGCCCCAGGCCTCGCCGGTGTCCTTGGGCGGCAGCTGCTTGTTGGAGCTGGGCTGGCCGCCGATGAGCTCGCCGGCGGTCATCTGCTCGGCGGCTACGGCCCATTCGGACAGGAGGGTTTTCAGGTCCTCGACGTCGGTGGTGGAGACGTCGAAGGCTGCGGTGAACATGTTGTCCTGGGCGGGGGTGGTGATCCCCGCCTGGTGGTCACCCCGGAAGGGGTAGGTCGTGAGGATGGCGTCCTCGGGCCGGCGGGAGGCCTCCCAGGCGCGGCCGCCGGCCACACCGGCCAGGCCCGCGAGCGCGGCACCCAGGCCCGCACCGGTGAACATGGCGCGGCGGCTGGTGCCCTTGGCACTGGGCTTCCCGGCCTGTCCGGGCTTCCCCGTCGCATCCGGCTTCTCCGGCTGGTCAGCCTCGTCGGATGCGCTCACCTCCTCGGGCTGCTCCGCCGCGTCGGGGGCCGAGGCGCTGTTACCCGGGCCCTCCGACGTCGGGGCCTGCGACTCCTGCTGCGCCTGCGCAGTCTCGTCCTGGGGCTCATCCAGGGTCTCGTCCTGGGCGGCGTCGTCGGCGACCGGGGAGGTGTCCGACTCGTGGGCCGGCTTGCCACTCACTGCTGTCTCCTTCCGGGGTGTCCGGGTTGCTCTGGTGCCGCCGCCTCAGAGGATGGTTCCGGCGACCTTGGACAGCGACTCGCTCAGGGCGTTGACGGCGTCGGAGAACTTGCGCTGCTTGTCGGTGTAGGCGTTCTTGTCGGGGGTCTCGCCTGCGTCCTTCTGGACCGAGGCGATGGTGGAGTAGTCCACGTAGGTGGGCTGGCCGTTGGAGGCTTTTCCGGAGACCTCGGCCGCGACGAGCTTCTCAACCGCCGCGAACTGGGTGGTGATCTTCTCGGCGAGCTTGGCGTCCTTCTTCTTCACGAGCTCCTCGACGTTGCCGTAGGCGACCTTGGCGCCCTCGACATTGGCCTGGAAGTCGTAGAGGTCGGTGTGGGAGAAGGTCTCCTCCTCGCCGACGATCTTGGAGCTGGCGACCTCCTCGAGGAGGCCGGAGGCGCCGTTGGCGACGTCCTCGAGCTCGAGCTCGAACTTCTTCCCACCGGCGCCGGTGATGTTCCCGTAGACGAGGTCGTAGAGCGACTTGGTGTCGGCGTTGAGCTGGTCGGCGACCTTCTTGCGGGCTGCGTCGTCGGCGAACTTGAAGGGGCTGGAGGAGTCCTGGGCCCACAGGTCGGCCTCGATGCGGTGCCATCCGGTCCATCCGGCGAGGACGTCCTTGTCCGTGACGGCCTTGCCGGCGCCGGAGGCGAGGTCCTGGACGCGGGTGTCCAGGGCGGCGTCGAGGTCGCCGGCCTCCTTGAGGCCGAAGGACTCGGCGGTGGGCTCGATGCGCTCGTAGAACTGGCGCGCCAGCGGGTAGAGGCTCTTGGCGGTGGCGGTGTCGCCGGAGGTGTAGGCGGTGACGAAACCCTGGGTGGCGGTGAGGAGCTGGCCGGTCTGGTCGCGCACGTAGGCGGTGTAGTTGGTGACGGCGGCCTCGCGCGCCTTGGTCTCGTCGGCACTGATGTCGACGGCGGCGCCCTTGGTGATCTTCAGCTCGGTAACGCCCTTGAGCTCGCCGACCATGTTGGGCTTGCAGGCGGCATAGTAGGTGCCCTCCTTGAGGGAGGTGGTGAGCTTCGTGGTGGTGCCGGGGCCGATGTTCTCCTGCTCGGAGACGATCTGGAGCTTGTCCTCGGTGAGGATCTCCAGCTCGTTGGGGGCCGAGCCGGAGTTGGTGATGGTGAAGGTGACCACGCCCGAGGGGAAAGAGGTCGAGGAGAGCTTGCAGGCGTCATCGGTGAGGGTCACCGTGATCTCCTGGGACGCCCCGGAGCCGGAGGCGCCGCCCTTGGCGTTCTTGGGGTTGTCGGCGCAGGCGGCCAGGCCCAGGCCCATGGCGGTCAGGGGGAGCAGGGTGAGGACGTTGCGTCGTTTGATGGTGGGCATGGTCTTTCCTTTGTGAGGAGTGGCGTGGACAGGGGGTGGGGAGGGAGGTCGGGGTGGTCAGGGGGTCACGACGGCGTCGGGCTCCTCGGCGTCGGACTCATCGGCGCTCACGGCCGCCGGGGCCGCCTCGACCGCACGTCCGGGCGAGGGCCATCGGCCCGTGATCTGGAGGGTGAGGAGCACCAGGGTCGGGACGATGTAGACCCACCAGCCCACGACCTGCAGGACAGTGGGCTGGAGGTTGAACTGGAACATGGCCTGGAGCAGCACATAGATCCAGTGGAAGGGCGAGGCGCCGTCGGGCAAGTAGCGGGACAGGTCCCAGGCGTGGTTCGTGAATCCGGGAAGAACACTCGCCTCCTGCAGGTCACCGACGCCGTAGGCGACGATGCCGGCGGCGACGACGATGAGGAAGTAGCCGGTCACGGCGAAGAAGACGCGCAGGTTGATGCGCACCGCGCCCTGGTAGATGAGCACGCCCAGCACGATGGCCAGGACGAGGCCGGTGATGACGCCCGCCGTCGTCTGCATGGTGGAGCTCTCGATGCTGGAGCGCACGGTGGCCCACACGAACAGGGCGGTCTCTACTCCCTCGCGCCCGACGGCGACGACGGCGATCCAGACGACGCCCCAGCCGGAGCTGCCTGCGGAGAGGGACTTGGACAGTGATCCCTCCAGTTCGCCCTTGAGCTCACGGGCGTTCTTCCCCATCCAGAAGATCATCCAGGTCACCATGCCGACGGCGACGAAGGACAGGGTGCCGCCGAGGATCTCCTGGGCCTGGAAGGTGAGGGTCTTGGGGCCCCAGGTCATGATGGCGCCGGCGACCAGCGGGATCAGCGCCGCCAGCCCGACCCCGAGCCACAGCTTGGGCAGGGCATCGCGGCGGTCGGCCTTGACGAGGTAGGCGACGATGATGCTGACAACGAGCGCCGCCTCCAGGCCCTCCCTCAGGGCGATGAGCAGGTTGGCGAGAAACACTCGACCTCCAAGTCACGAATCAATCTCAGGTCACGACGGTCGAGGTAAGCCTAGCCTTAGACGATCTCACCACCAAAGACGCTCATTTTTCGCATTCGTGTGGGATAAAGCCCATCCTGACCGGTCGCACCGGCCCGCACCGCCCCGGGAAGGAGGGTGGGAGCGAGGGCGCGCCGTCGGCGTCGCCTCAGTCTCGCCCCCACCCGTGAGTCAGCCGTTCGCGCAGCCTCAGCTCGTCGAGTCCTCGCTCTCCGAGATGCCCGTCGCGGCAGCCGGGCTTCCGACGGCGTCGCCACCACCGACGGCGTCACCGGTCCACCCTGTGGCCACGGAGCCCCCGGCGGTCGCCCCGGCGCCGACCTCCACCTCGGCCCGCGCGTCGGCCTCCTCCTTGAGCCGGGTGTTGACCTTCTCGACGTCGAGCCGCATGAGCAGGAAGAGGATGAGCGCGTTGGCCGCGAGCGGCAGCCACACGTACATGACGTAGATCATCTGGATGGCGGACTCCGGCTGGACCTTGAGGTTCCCGTCGTACCCAGCGGCGGCCAGCAGCCACCCGGAAAGGGCCGCGCCGAGACCGCCCCCCACCTTCACACCGAGCGAGGTACAGGAGAACATGAGCCCGTCGATGCGCTTGCCGGTACGCAGCCAGGTATTCTCCGAGGCCTCGGCAATAAGGGCGTTGAGCGTGCCCTGCAGCGAGCTCATACCCAGAGCCGCGACCCCGGAGAAGAACAGCATGAGCGCAAGGCTGTCCATGTAAGCGGCCACGAGCACCCCGAGCCGCCCCAGGGTTGCGATGACATAGCCGACGATGTTGATCCGGTACATGCCCCCGAAGCGACTCACCACCAACGGCGTAATAAAGAGCCCGATCATGAGGGGGATATTGATCGACCAGGCGAAGGTCTTCAGCAGGTCCTCGTCCCCCAGGACATACTTCATGAAGTAGATACCCATGTTGAGCATCGCCGTGAAGATCTGGGTGAGGAGGAAGACGATGAGGATGATGAGGTAGTACTTGTTGGATACGAGAATCTTGGCCGACTCCGCCACTGAGAGCTTGTCCTCCTGGGGCTCCTCCTCGAGCTCCTCGGGCGGCAGCTCCTTGACCGAGAACACTGAGAGCGTGTTGACCGCCAGACCGAGCAGCGCGTAGATGATCGCCATCGTCCGCCAGCCGCTCGCGCCACCGCCGAACATGGCCACCCCGCCCACGGTGGCACTCTGGATGAGCAGGTTCGTCCCGAAGGCGAACATAAAGCGGATGGAGCCCATCTGTACGCGCTCAGCCCCATTGCGGGTAATGAGAGCGGTCAGCGAGGAGTAGGCAATGTTGTTGGCCGTGAAGAAGACGGCGTTGAGCAGCGTGTAGGCGATGAAGAACCAGGCGTACTTGGCGGTGTCCCCCAGGCTCGTGGGGATCGCGAAGATCGCGATGAGCAGGACGGCGCAGCCCACGAACCCCCACAGCATCCACGGGCGGGCCTTGCCCATCCGCGTGTTGGTGCGGTCCAGCAACGTCCCGAAGATGAGGTCGGAGAATCCGTCGAAGATGCGGGAGACCATCAGAAGCGTTGCGACAACGCCCGCATTCAACCCGACGGTATCCGTCAGGTAAATCATGACGAAGAAGGAGGTCAACAGGACGTAGACGACGTTGCCGGCGACGTCGCCCGACCCGTAGCCCACCTTGTTGTACCACTTCAGGTACTTCCTCTCGCTGGCCGCCTCCAGTCCGTTTCCTGCGGTGGGGGCGCCGACCTTCTTGGCGGCGGAGTCGCTGCTCATGGCTTCACCTCGTTGTGAGTGCTGGTGTGAGTGCGGGTGTGGGTGATGAGGGGATTGAGCAGGAGATGGAGCTCCATCCCCAGCTCCTGGCTGTCGACCTGGTAGCGGGGCCGCAGGGCGGGCCCGCAGCTGTTGGATCCGATGCCGGCCATAGCGGCGTCCAGGCACAGGACCGTGCAGCCCGACGGCGTCAGTTCGGTGTTGCGGCGCCGCGCGGCCAGCTCCTCCTGCGTGTAGCGGGAGGCGTTGAAGGAGAAGGGGGTTGGCCCGACGGCGGCCAGGCTCAGCCCGCCTCCGGAGAGGAGGACCTTGTTGCAGTCGGCGTGGCTGCCGTTCTCCTGGGGCCTGATGTAGTCCTCGTGGAGGTCGACGACGTCGGCGCTGAAGGCCCCGTGGTAGCTGGCGCGGTGCTTGTCGACGTAGCTCTCCTGCGGACCCAGGCCGTAGTAGTCAACCCGGCTCATGGACTCGGGCAGGAAGAGGCGCAGTCCCAGGCGCGGCAGGCTGGGGAAGCCCAGCGTCCGGCGCAGTCGCAGGCTCAGGCTCAGGACGCCGTCGTCGGTGAGGGTCCAGATGAGCCGGCCGCGCAGGGCGGGCTGGACCGAGGGCGCCACGAGGCCGACGTCGGCGCTGATGGTGACGCGCCCGGGCTCCTCATTGACGTCGACGCCGTAGGCGCGGGCCACGGCCTGGTGATAGTGGGCGCGCTCCCACTCCAGGCGCGCGTGGCGGTCGTTGTCGGTGGGCGCCCGCCAGATGTTGAGCTCCACCGGACGCTCCAGGAGCTCGCGGCCTTCCGAGGACAGGGACACGGGTAGGCCGGTGCGCGTGTCGATGGCGCAGCTGAGCCTGTCGCTGTCGATCTCGATCCGAGTGCCCTCCCGTCTGACCGGCAGATGGGTCTCACCGATGGGGCGGCCAGCAAGCGCGGCGACCCACCGGTGGCGCCTGTCGGCATTGCGCAGGGCGATCTCATCGAAGCCCAGGATGTGGCCGGCGGCCCGCAGCGAGTCGGGACGGGCGAGCCGGTAGGTGACTAACAGATGGCAGCGCCCGGTGGGCGGGACCTCCGGCTCACAACGCAGCATGACGCTCGTGTGCGGCGGGACGGGCTCCACCAGGTCGAGGTCCTCGCGGTCCACGACCACGCCGTCGCAGCGCACCTCGTAGGAGATGCGCAGGTACTGGGACAGATCGGCGTGGTCGAGGTCATTGTGGATGGTGAGCAGGCCCTCCTCCTGGTCGTACTCGAGGACGCGGGCGGGGCGCTGGACGTTCTTGAGCTCGGCGAGGCCGGGGTGGGGGACGCGGTCGGGCGAGACGAGCCCGTCGACGCAGAAGTTACCGTCGTGGACGGCCTCGTCGTGGTCGCCGCCGTAGAGCTGGATCGGTCGTCCGTCGTCACTGCTCCCGGCGGTGACCGCGTGGTCGCACCATTCCCACACGAAGCCTCCGCACATGCGCTCGTCAGCCCGGATGATCTCCCAGTAGTCCTCGAGGTCGCCGGGGCTGTTGCCCATGGCATGGCAGTACTCCACGAGGATGAAGGGCTTGTCGGGGTCGGAGTCCAGGTAGTCGCGGATCTCCTCGATGGCCGGGTACATGCGGCTGTAGAGGTCGATGCAGGAGTAGTCGTAGCGGCGCTTGGAGTCGCGGTAGTAGGAGCTCTCGTAGTGGGTCAGCCGCGTGGGATCGAATTCCTTGGCCCAGAAGAGCGCCGCTTCGAGGGTGCAGCCGTAGGAGCACTCGTTGCCGGCGGACCAGGAGATGATGCTGGGGCGGTTCTTCTCGCGGTGGACGCACAGCCTCATGCGGTCGACAGTGGACTCAGTCCACTCCGGGTTGTCGGCGATGGGCTCGTTCCAGTGCTCGACCTGGTTGTCCCAGGAGGGGTCGGCCAGGAAGCGGCTCTGGGTGCCGTGGCTCTCGTTGTCGGCCTCGGACATGACGTAGAAGCCATGCTCGTCGCACAGCTGGTAGAAGCGCGGGTCGTTGGGGTAGTGGGAGCTGCGCACCGCGTTGATGTTGTGCTCCTTCATCAGGCGCAGGTCCCACAGCATGTGCTCCAGGCCGACGACGGGCCCGGTAGTCGGGTCGGAGTCATGCCGGTTGACGCCGCGCAGAGTGATGGGCCGGCCGTTGAGGTGCACGACGGCGTCGCTCACCGCGACCTCACGAATACCCACCCGGTCGGTGATGACCTCACCCGGCGTGGTGATGACCAGGGTGTAGAGGTACGGTTCCTCGGCGCTCCACAGGTAGGGGGCCTCGACGGTGAGCCGGACGCGGCGGGTGTAGCCGTCGTCGCCGGCAAAAGGCTCCAACTCTCCGGCGGCCACCACGGCGCCGTCGTGGTCGACGAGCTCGACGGACGTGGGGACGGCCCCGCCCCGGTAGGCGGCCTGGATCCTGACCAGGGCGGTAGCCGGGCCTGCATCGAACCCAGTGCCGACCACTGGGCCGAGCGAGGTAGTAGTGACGTAGTCGAACAGGACGGCAGCCGGGCGGCTCAGGAGGTAGACATCGCGGAAGATGCCGCTGGTGCGGAACTTGTCCTGATCCTCCAGGTAGGTACCGTCGCACCACTTGAGTACCAGGACGGCCAGGCGGTTGGTGCCGGGACGCAGGAGCTCGGTGACCTCGAACTCCGCGGAGGCGTGGGAGACCTGGCTGTAGCCGACATAGGTGCCGTTGAGCCACACGTAGAAGCAGGAGTCCACACCCTCGAAGGTCAGGTAGGTGCTGGGGGCGGCGGGATCCGGGGTGTAGTCGAAGTCGCGGATGTAGGCGCCGCAGGGGTTGTCCTGAGGGACGTGGGGCGGGTCGAAGGGGATGGGGTAGCGGACGTTGGTGTACTGGTGGTGGTCGTAGCCCAAGTGTTGCCATGTGCTGGGCACCTGAATCATGGTGAAGCCCTCCGGGAGGCGGGAGGAGTCCACCTCGCCCAGCTCGTCACCGTCGGCCGTGACGGCGGGGGTGTCCTGCTCCCAGAAGGGCTCAGTCAGTTCGTGGATGCTGGGCAGGTAGCGGAAGGCCCATTGGCCGCTGAGCAGGTGGAAGCGGTCCGAGTCCTCCCGCCTCCAGGGGCTGGTGGCGATGGGACGGGATGCGGGCACGTAGTAGGAGCGGGGCGGCAGTGTGTGTTCATGGAGGACATCGAGGTCCTCGAAGTGTCTCGGAACGATCATTGTTCGGCTCCCCAGGGGGTTGACGGGAACAGAGGACGCGCAGCAGTGCGACGCCTGTGTGGTGACGTTAACATACTAGAAGAGATCCTCACCGCGAGGAAGATTCACTGCCGAATTCCGTACCCACCATCCCCTGAGGAGGATCGCTGTGGTAACGTCACCATCCCATCAGGATGTGGGTGCCCCTGACACTCCTGATAATCTCTCGCCATGCCAGGGCAGAGCCGGGGCGCGCAGGGAGCGCCGTCGATGAGCGACGTAGCCCGCCTGGCGGGAGTCTCCGCTCAGACGGTCTCACGCGTAGCGGCGGGCTCGGAGCACGTTCGTCCCGACACCCGCGAACGGGTCCTGCGCGCGATGAACCAGCTCGGCTACTCCCCCAACCGCGCCGCCCAGGCGCTGCGTCGGGGCTCCTTCAAGACGATCGGCGTGCTGACCCAGCAAATCCAGCGCACCGGGGAGGCCCTGACCACCGCAGGCGTGCTGGAGGCCGCCACCGCCATCGGCTACGCCGTCAACCTCGTCCAGGTGGAGCACCCCACCTCCGAGGAGCTGCGCGAGGCCGTCTACCGGCTCTCCCACCAGGCCATCGACGGACTCGTCGTCGTGCAGGCCGGACGGGCGGGACGCGAGCAACTGGCCTTGCCGCCCTCGATGCCGGTGGCGGTCTCGGACTCCAAGCTCGTGGGCTACTACCCCTCAGCCAGCGCCGACCAGGTCGGTGGGGTGCGCGAGGCCGTCACACACCTTCTGGAGCTAGGGCACCGCACCGTCCACCACGTGTGCGGGCCCGAGGACTCCCAGTCCGCCCTCATCCGCAAGGCCACCTGGGCCAGGACCCTGCAGGAGGCTGGCAGGGACGTCCCCGAGGTGGTGGCCGGCGAGTGGGAGGCAGCAGCGGGTTATGAGGCTGGCCTGCGCCTGGCCGCGGACCCGGAGGTGACGGCCGTCTTCTGCGCCAATGACGAGCTGGCCCTGGGACTCATCCGGGCCATGCACGAGCAGGGCAGGCGGGTTCCCGCCGATGTCTCAGTGGTCGGCTTCGACGGCCTGGACGTAGGCGAGTACAGCTTCCCGCCATTGACCACCGTGCGTCAGGACTTCAGGAGGCACGGCAGCGAAATGGTGAGCCTGGTGCTGGAGCAGGCGGGCTCAGGGACCCGGGAAGGCGACCGCAGCGTCATTATCCCCACCGAGCTCCTCGTGCGCGGCTCAACCGCCCCGCCGGCCACCTGAGCGCAGCGCGCCGTCGGCCCGGCCACCCGCGCTGCGGGAGCCACCGCCCCATCGAGGACTGACTTTCGGCACCAGGACTGCGCTCTCCTCCAGATCGCGACGGGGAGATCCCAGTGGCCTGGAGGACAACGCAGTCCTCGATCGGAAAGTACGTCCTCGGCGCGAACCGCAGCCGCCACTCCGGCCCAGCCCGGCCCGCGGGCCCGCCCTCGGCTCAGTCGGCTTGCGGCAGGAGGATGGAGGCCCCCAGAGCGAAGGGGTAACCGGGTTTGAGGATGCACTGGACGACCGGCTGCGCCATCTCCAGGACGCTGTCGGCGTCGAGCCCCTCCTCGCCGTTGGGGCCGGCCTCGGCCACGAGGTCGGAGTAGGGGATGGTGAGGTCGAGCAGAGCCATGCCGTCCCGGTGGGTGGCGGAGTCCCAGGCGCCGCCCTCCATCTCCTGCAGGGTCCCCAGGTGGAAGCTCATGACCCCGTGGTCGTCAACCTTCGCGGGCACGGACAGGATGTGGTGCGGCTCGGGGTCGCGCGGCGCACGCAGGGTGAACAGGATGATGCCGCCGTCGCGGGCGGCGCGCAGCATGACGCGGCCAATGTGGATGCCGAAGCCGACGATGTCGAAGACCCCCTCCATGGCCTCCGCATAGGTCAGCGGCGCCTCCAGGGGAATGGGGGCTCCCTCACCGGGGTCGTTGATGGCGCGGCGGCCCGACGGCGTGGCCGCCTTGAGCAGCAGGAGGCGGCCGGCGTCGGTCAGGACACCGGTCTCGACGCGCTCCTGCCACCCGGCCGGGGCCTGGGCGGGGCCGGGCTCGGACTCCACCAGCCCCATGCCCAGGACGGTGGACAGGTCGGTGCCGTCGGCGGGCCGGTGCCAGGTGATGGTGGCATCGTCGTGCCAGATGGGCAGGACCCCGTTGAAGGGGATGCCGAAGCGCACGTGCTCACGCTCGCCGTCGACGGGCCGGGAGTTATCGACATGACTGACGTGGCTGGTGTGCCGGCCGGACCGACTCGCCGGCCCTGCGCCGCCGGCACCATTGTCCTGCGGTCCTGCCAGGTACTCGCTCATGAGCTCAGCCTAACTGCCGCCCGGTCGCCCCGTGCGCTCGCACGGTCGGCAAGCCGCTCCTCCTTGCGGGCGTGCTCCCACTGGTGGACCTGCCGGGCCGAGAGCGCCAGCAGCGCCAGGACCTGGAGCGCACTGGTAACGACCAGGCCGAGCGTAGCCTGGCGGACCCCGAGGCTGGAGACCTGAACCATGTCAGTGGCGATACCCAGGACGAGGGTCGCCATGAGGGCGATGCGGCCGCGCGGGTGCCCGCGCCAGGCCGCGACCCCCAGGGCGGCGGTGATGAGCGTCAGGCCGCCGGACACCGTGGCGATGAGGGCGACGACGGCGGTGACCGCCCCCGGGTCCTCCTCCGGGAACGGGGCGGCCTCCAGCACCTGGGTGATGTCGACGCGGGCCACGCGCAGAATCTCGACCGCCACCATGAGCCCGATGAGCGCCAGGGCGATGACGAGGTGGCTGGGGCGGCGCCGTCGGGCCTGATGGTCGGCCAGGCGGGCCAACTGCAGGGAGAGGCCGGCGTCGGAGCCGGGGACCACCTCGTTGAGGTCGAGCACGTGGAGGGCGCCGTCGGTGACCACCCGGTCTCCTCCCCCGTTCTTGTCGTGGTAGGAGGTGAAGACATCCGGCCAGATCTCGAGCTCGGCGGCCTCGTTGGCCCAGCGGACGTCGTCGACGACGTAGTTGCGCTCGATGTCGATGTCGGCGTCGATCTTGTGGGTGACCTGGAGGGTGAGGGCGCTCAGGCCGACGGCGCGGTCGTAGGTGGCGGCGGCCAACCAGTCCACGTGCCCGCCGCCGGGCAGCGACCAGCCCGGCGGGCAGTACCAGAAGCGGATGTGGTGGCGCTGGGCGGGGTTGCCCTCGACCTCCTTCTGGTAGGCGAAGCTCTGCTTGCGTCCGAAGAGCATGAGGTTGGAGACGGGAGCGGCCGGGTAGGAGCGGCGCAGCAGCGAGGAGACGATGATGCGCCAGGAGGAGCGCAGGGTGATGGGGTCGGCGCGCACCCAGCCGGCCGCGATCATCGCCTCGTGAATGTCCTCCTCGTCGCCCTTGACGGCGAGGTTGACGGGGTCGCCCAGGAGCCCATCAGGGGTGCGGGTGCGACCGATGAAGTAGTCGGGGACGTAGAGCCAGGTGAGGACCTGATGGAGGCGCGGCAGGGCGAGGTAGGCCAGGACCGCCCAGAACAGCAGGGAGTTGACCACGAGCACCGCATTGAGGTGCCAGCCCGAGCCGATGAGCAGCCAGGCCAGCCAGAGCGTGGCGACGGCGGCGATGGCGAAGAAGACGGCGTCGAGGACGTCGTCGATGCTCCAGGAGCGGGCATCGACCTCCGACATCTTGGACGGGCCGTCCCGGTAGACGGGCGGCACCGTCGGACGGGGGCGAGTCACCTCGGATGACGTCATGACAGCACGTTACCGAATACCTCTGACGTTGGAGGCCGGCCGTACCGCCATCAGCCGCCCCCTCACGCGCTGCCGCGCCCTTCGGACCAGTGGAACGTAGGGCGCGGCAGTCGGGGAACAGCATCGGCGGGATTCTCAGGGCCGCCGAGGAGACAGTGCTATGAGATCACTTGAGCACGAGGTCCTGGGTGTCGGAGTAGGCCGCGTACTGCTTGCCGGACTGGATGCCCTTTCCGGCTGCGCGGTCGTAGACGATGCTGGTGGTGCCCTCGGAGAAGGGCTTCAGCTTGGTCGACTCCGATACGGTGGCCATGGAGACCCAGCCCTCAACATGCGTGGATCCGGAGTCCTCGGAGTCGAACACCTCAAGACCGTCATCCTTCAGGTCGTCGGCCAGCAGCGCCCCGTACTCATCCGCCTTGTGCCTGGATTCCGTTTTGTCCTGGAGCGAGGTGGAGTCCACGATCGTGCTGCTGAAAGCAATATCTCCACTGAAGTCGAGCGTGCAGTGAAGCAGGTAAACCGTGTCTGAATCACGGCTTGCCTTGTACTTCGGTGCGGCGTAGTCCTCGATCACCTTGTCGCAGGTCTGGGTAAGACCGATCTCCTCGTCCTTGAAGGTCACCGGCTTGATCTCCTGAATCTCGGAGCCGGACTTGGTGGTCTCACCACTCTTGCCCTTGGTGTCCTTGGCATCCTTGTCGTCCTTGGAGTCCTCGGACGGGGACGCATCCGAGTCGCCTGAGTCCGGCTCGGCGGAGCTGGTCGCAGAGCCGCTACCGGGGGAGGGCTGAGCGATGTCCTGCTCATCGCAGGCGGACAGTCCGACAGCCATGACAAGGGCAGCGGCGACGGAGAGAACCTTGACGGAGGAGCGCATGGGGATTCCTTTCTCGCGCTGGGGATAGCGAAAGTGTGCACCCGGCGCGAGCCCCCTACCATGGGGAGCCCACCCAGGGGAGCGCTCCCCGTCTCCGGCCGCCTGCCTCTCAGAAGTCCCAGTCCTCGTCCTGGGTGGCCTCGGCCGTACCCATGACGTAGGAGGAGCCCGAGCCGGAGAAGAAGTCGTGGTTCTCGTCGGCGTTGGGGGACAGGGAGGCGAGGATCGCCGGGTTGACGTCGACGGCGTCGGCCGGGAACAGTGCCTCGTAACCCAGGTTCATGAGGGCCTTGTTGGCGTTGTAGCGCAGGAATTTCTTGACGTCCTCGGTCAGGCCGAGCTCGTCGTAGAGGTCCTCGGTGTACTGCTCCTCGTTGTCGTAGAGCTCCATGAGCAGCTCGAAGGTGTAGTCCTTGAGCTCGGCCTGGCGCTCGGGCGAGGACTCGCGCACGGCGAGCTGGTACTTGTAGCCGATGTAGTAGCCGTGGACGGCCTCGTCACGGATGATGAGGCGGATGAGGTCGGCGGTGTTGGTCAGCTTGGCGTGGCTGGACCAGTACATGGGGGCGTAGAAGCCGGAGTAGAAGAGGAAGGACTCCAGCATGGTGGAGGCGACCTTGCGCTTCTCGGGGTCGTCGCCGCGGTAGTAGTCCAGGATGATGCGGGCCTTGCGCTGGAGGTTCGCGTTCTCCTCGCTCCAGCGGAAGGCCTCGTCGATCTCCGCCGTCGAGATGAGGGTGGAGAAGATCGAGGAGTAGGAGCGGGCGTGGACCGACTCCATGAAGGCGATGTTGGTGAGCACCGCCTCCTCGTGGGGGGTCCGGGCGTCCGGGATGAGGGAGACCGCGCCGACCGTGCCCTGGATCGTGTCCAGGAGGGTCAGGCCGGTGAAGACGCGGGTGGTCATGTTCTTCTCGGCCTCGTTGAGGGTGGCCCAGGACTGCACGTCGTTGGACAGCGGCACCTTCTCGGGCAGCCAGAAGTTGCCGGTGAGGCGGTCCCAGACCTCGAGGTCCTTGTCGTCGGTCAGGCGGTTCCAGTTGATGGCCTGGACGCGGTCGACCAGCTTGATGGGCTCGTGCATCAGTTCCTCCCGAGGTTTGGGTGATCCGGCCTCATGCTACCGACGAGTCCCTCGGCGGGCAGCCCAGCCCGCCCGAACGAGTCTGTGGTACCCGCCGCGCTCCTGAGGTCCGGTTCGACGTCGTCGCCGCCGTCACGACGAGGAGGCCGCGGCCTGCCGGGCGGCGAAGAGGATGGCGGCTGCCTTCTCAGGGGGGTCGCCCTGCCCGAGCACGTCGCCCGACTGCATGTCGAAGACGACCTCCTCAAAGTCCTGATCTCCGTCCAGCGCGGTGGTCAGCTCGACCCTCTGAAGCACCTGATTCCCCAGGACGGCCGCCAGGACTGGGGCTGCCGCAGCAGTATCCACACCCTTCCCGTCCTCACCGAGCCCTCGCACGGTCAGCTGGGTCACCTGGCTGATGTCGTCGTGCGCATTCAGAATCACCGTCGCATGAACTCGCTGATCTGCCGGGATGGCATCGAGAACACGCTTGATCGGAACGGACGTGAGATCCACACCTTGAGAATGCGTGATAAAACAATAGGATCCACCCAGAAAGTAATCCTGCTCGGTCTTGAGTGAACCAATACCCACAACCGGCGACGTCGGCGGCAGGATGGCGTTGTCAGGAAGGCTTGTTCCGTTCTGATAGTCGAGAGTGATTCTCTCCTTGGATATTCCCACGCGCTCCAGCTCGGAGGAGACCACCTTGATGGCAGCCAGCACAGCCTTCTCGGGGTCATCCATGGGCAGGTGACAGGCCATCGACGTCACACCCTGATCCCATCTGACATCAAGGTCCACCTTGTCAGAATCAACCAGATGCACGACCTCGTTTCGTGCGTTGCGAATGATTGCGAGGACTGTGTCCTGCCCAGGATCCCCCTTGAGGTTCACTGTCACGTCCCAACGATCACCAGACACGAGGTCTGGATCAACATGCACCTCGACAGACGCGACACCATCAAGCCCGGAAAGGTACGCGCTCACCTTCCTTTTCTTCCTGCCGCGAACCAGAGCGAACGGCGAGCACGCAGTCGCACTGAGAGCAAGAGACGCGACTCCCAGTACCAGCACCTCACGACGTCGAACACTCATCGACCTCACCGCCCTTCCTTTGATGATGTCTGGCATGTGCACGTCAGACAGAGACGCCCCCGAGTTCGGACCCATCAGGATGCCGAGGCCACCATTTGCTGAGCCGCGGCGAGGATGGGCGCACCCTTCTCAGGCGGATCCCCCTGGCCGATCACAGTGCCGGACTTCATGTCAAAGCCAACCACCCTGGGCTGGACTTTGCTTTCCACCGAGGTAAGCAGCTCCACCCGCTGGAGCACCTGGTTTCCGAGCACTGTGGCAAGAACTGCAGCGTCGGGCTGAACATCCTCATCCTGCCAGTCATTGACCCATTTCTTGAATATGAGACGGGCCTGGTGACTGTTATAATCCTCCGCCTCCAGGCTCAGAACCGCTCCGTACCGCTTGTCGGCGGGGATGGCTTCCAGTGCACGTTTGATCGGCACGGATGCGAGGTCCTTACCCTTGGCGTGGGAGATGAAGCAGTGAGACCGTCCAATGAGAATGCTCTGCTCGACCCTTAGGGAGCCGAGGCGCAGCACCGGGGAAGTGGGCGGCAGGATGAAATGATCCGGGAGGGTTTCAGTAGTCCGGTACTCGAAGGATATTCTTTCCTCTTCGATCTGGACTCGCTCCATGCCGGGCGATAACGCCTCCACCGTGGAGGATGCGGCCTTGTCAGCCTCCTTCATCGGCAGGTAGCAGAACACGGAGGTCTTCCCCTTGACCCAGGAGACGACCATCCTCACCTCATTGGCTCCGGTCAGGTTCAGCACCTTGGCGTAGGCGTCCCGGACAACTGTCGCCACCGATTCGGCGGACGGATCATCCTTGAGCCGCACGTCCGCGATCCAACGATCTGGCTCTACGAATTCCGGGTGCACCTCCACCCGCGCGGATGCCACGGCGTCGAGCCCGGAGAGGTACTGCTGCACCTTCCGCTTCCGTCTCTTGCGTGCCATGGCCATGGGCGAGCACCCGGCCACTGCGAGAACAAGAGATGCGGCCGCTACGGCCAGGACCTGACGACGTCGCACACTCATCGGACGTCACTCCGTTGCATCGAGAACACCTGCCGCACTCTCCTGTTACAGGGAACCATCAGATTCATGCTCCCGTTACGACGAATCGGAGGCAGACTTCTGTGCTGCTGCAAGTATCTTCGCGCCCTCTTCCGGTGGGTCTCCGGCATCGAAAACACCCGCTTTCATGTGGAAGAACACGCCTTCTCGACTGGCAGCACTCGTGTTCCATGCGGTCGTGAGGCCAAGCTCTTGAAGTAGCTGATTTCCTGAGATGACATTGAGAACTTTCGCTGCCGCGGCGACGTCAAGCCCGTCAGACTCTTTTCCAAAAGCAGCAACATCGAGCGATATGCTTCCACTCACGATATCGTTGTCTGTGAGCTCAACGACAGCTCCTTCCCAATATTTAGCGTCGATAGCCTCCACAACCCTACGGAGAGGAATGGGACTGAGGTCGACGGCATCGGAAACCGCCCGAATAATCATACCGTCAAGCTCAAAGCTGTCACTCACACCCACTCCGGATCGTGGCGCCACGATAAGGTCAGCTGGAAACTCCTTGACCACTCCTCGACTTACCGAGATACGACCACGACCAGCACTCATGGTGCCTCGACCGGGCTTCGCCAGCTCTCTCAGATAATCGAGTTCTGCCCCATTCGGCTCATTCCCTGAGATCGGCCACGACACAGAGGCCCCGTTCTGCACCCATGATGCCGACACACTGGCAAAGTCATCCTCCACCACCTGCACAACCCGATCATAACCGCCTTTAAGGACGGCAAGAGTCTCTTCTCGCCCAGGATTTTTGTTAAGGAGGATCAGGACGGACCAGGAGTCACCTGCAGTGAAGTTGGAATCCAGCTCCACATTTACTGATTTGACGGCATGGAAGCTCTTCAAGGACTTTTCGATCTGATGACGAGCCCGGATATTCTCTGGAGCCAGCGCCCCGCAGCCCGACATCACCGGCAGCACCAACGCTCCGTCACCGACCAGAATCGTGCGCCTCGGGAGGGCTTTTCCTACCGCCAGCCCCGTCACAACCGGACCGACTCACCCGAACGCGCCAGGAAGAGCGCGATGAACAGGAACCGGATGACGCTGCGTCGACGATGAGCCATGGCGCCACCGTAGGGCCTCGCCCCCGGCGCACGGGATGGGGATTGTTCCCCTGTCCATCCTGTGCGGCTGCTGGAGCGCAGGAAGCCCCGGGCCCACCTGAGTGCGGAACTCAGGTGGGCCCGGGGATCTATCCCTGTGAGAGGTGGGAACTGGGGGCCGGCGTCAGGCGCGGCGGCGGCTCACCAGCAGAGCCCCTCCCATCACAGCGACCACGGCGATGCCCAGAGGCAGGCCGATCCTCACACCGGTGCTGGCCAGCGGACCGCCCGCCGAACCGCTCGGCGCCCCATCGGCCGGGACCGGCGCCGCCGAGTTGGTGGACGTCACCGGCGGAGTCGCACCGGAGGACGACGAGTCACCCGCAGCGGTGGAGCTGCTCGCGCTGGCGCTGGGCTTGGCGTTCGGGTTCGCGTCAGCGTCAGCGTTCGGGTCTCCGTTCACGTCAGAGCCGGCGCTGGCGCTCGGCGTAGCAGTCTCCTCCGCGGACGGCTCCGTAGTCGCCTCGGCGCTCGGCGTAGCGGTCGCGTCAGCACTGGGCTTGGCGTTCGGGTCGGCCTTCGCGTCAGCGGCCGGCTTGTCAGCCGGGTCCGCACTCGGCGCAGCACTCGGCTCAGCGGAAGGCTCCGCAGTCGCGTCAGCACTGGGCTTGGCGTTCGGGTCGGCCTTCGCGTCAGCAGCCGGCTTGTCAGCCGGAGCGGCACTCGGCGCAGCACTCGGCTCAGCGGAAGGCTCCGCAGTCGCGTCAGCACTGGGCTTGGCGTTCGGGTCGGCCTTCGCGTCAGCAGCGGGCTTGTCAGCCGGAGCGGCACTCGGCGCAGCACTCGGCTCAGCGGAAGGCTCCGCAGTCGCGTCAGCGCTCGGCGTCGGCACGGCGAGCGAGGTGTACATGCCGGCGAACCTCAGGTCCAGCACCTTCTCGCCAATAGTCACCTTCTGAGAGGCTGGCGCCTTGAGGGTGTACCCGTCGACCTGAGCCTTGTCCATGTCCTGCTCAATGGTGCACTCAGTGCCCACGGGCAGCTCCGGACCGTTGACCGCCGCGCCATTGGCCTTGGCCTTGAGGGTGCCTTCCTGCCCGTTGTCGCAGGTGTAGGTGAAGGTGAACTCCTTGTCGGCCACAGGAGCGCCCGAAGCAGTGTTGGTCACCGAGAACGAGCCCTTGGCCTTCGTGTAGGTGTTGGTCATCGTCACCTCGGCCGTCTCACCCTTGACGATGGCGACGGTCTGCGACTCCGGGGCGGTCAGCGTGTACCCCGCCCGGAAGGCGGAGTCGGTGACCTCGTTGACGGTGCAGGTCGAGCCCGCCTTGACCTCCTCGGAGTGCTCCGAGGTCTTCCCGCCCTTCACCATCAGGAAGCCCGTGGTGTTGTCAGTGCAGCTGTAGGTGAACAGGAAGGTGGAGTTGCTGAAGTCGCCGTCGCCGGCCAGGGCCTTCGTGATCGTGAAGTCACCGTGATCCACGGGCACGGCGTCAGCGGAGTTGCTCAGCGTCACGGTCTCGAGCATCTGCTCCTCAACGGTTGCAGTGTTGGTGCTCTGGCCGTTCACCGTGAAAGCCGGCTTGCCCCAGACGACACCTTCGGGAGTGGTCGAGGCGTTCGTCGGGTCCTCGTTGAACGTGAGGACCGTTCCGGTGGGGAAGATTTCCTTGAACACGGTCTTCGCACCGATGTTGAGGGTCATTTCCAGGTCTCCGCCAGTACGGTCCTGGTTGAGGGTACCCGGGGCCTTCCAACCCGGATAGGCGCTTGCTTTCGCGTCACCGGGCAGGTCATAGCTGACACTGACCTTGAAGGTGGTGTCCGCCGGCACCTTGCCGGTCTCGGTCCCGGTGAGGAGCTTGGTGATCTCGAATCCACCGAAGCCGGGCTTCATCTCAACGTTAATGGAGAAGGATGAGGCGTAGTGCACTGCGTAAGAGCCCCGCAGGCTGGTTCCCAGCGCGGTGGCGTCGTTCTTGTACCGCACACCCGCCTGAACCTTGCCGTTGTCGGTGTCAGGGGTCGACTCGTAGCGGACGATGTAGTTGCTGCGCGGCGCGAAGGGGCCAGTCACCTTGACGAAGGCGACATCGCCATTGAAGGTGACGTCGAGGTCGAAGTCTCCCGCGTTGGTGTTCTGGTCGGCGCCGGAGGCATCCGTGAGCTGGCCGGAGCTGGCGCTCTTGCTCTCGGAGGTGCCGGTCTCCAGCCTCCACCTGCTCTTGTCGGCGACGTACTTCTGCCCGGGGCCGAGCTCATCGGTGAACATGATGGTCGAGCGGGTCTTGCCGTCCACGGTCAGCGACTGACCGTTCTCCTCGAGAGCCGCCTTGATCTGGTCAGGACCGAAGATCAGCTGCCAGGCAATCTTGTCGGAGTCAGCGGTCAGGTCGCTGGCCCACTTGGTGACCTTCTCCGGCTTGTAGGGGCCTTCGACGTATGGGGCAACCTTCCCGCCGGGAACGGCCACGGGAGTATCCACACCGTTGGCCTTGATCGGCAGGTTGGGCAGATTCGAGGCCCCGTTAGCCACCAGCAGTGACGTCCCGTTACCCCGCAGGTCCTTGAAGCCCTGGGCGACGATCTTGTCGAGCTCACTGTTGAAGGTGCAGGTGATCTTACGCTCGGCCACCGAGCACTCACCCACCTGCGTGCTGACGCCATCGTGGTTGAGCATCATCGGCTCAGTGATCTTGTCCTTGCTGCGGACCTGATCGGGCAGTGCGATCTCGAAGGAGTCCCCGCCCTTGGCCTGGGCCTTGCTGGCATCCCAGCTGAACTTCAGCTTGAGGTAGTCACCGCTCTGAACCGAGGTCTTGCTCGGGTCCTCCTCGCCGGTGGCGTTGGAGGGGGTCAGTGACAGGTCGGAGATGGTGATCTTCGGGTTGATGGCGGCTCGAGCCTGCATGGGCAGGACCGTCAGCATCGCGGCGACCATCACCACGAGCAGGAGGAGAGCACCTGTGGCACGCGCAGGCGCTCTGAGCGCTCTGGGGGCAGGGATCTTTGACACGGCATACCTTTCGGGAGAAGTCCGGCACTCAATTGATGCGGAGCCGAACTTAAGTTCTATATTTACTGGTATCAATGGCGAAAATCTCAGGCTAGGGTTACGAATCAGCAGCCGTTTCGCCTCGGAATGATGACGATGATGACGACTTCATCGCTAATCAAACGGGTGGGCGGAATGGAATATTAACGGTGAGCACCCCGGCCCGTTCCGTCGCCGGCCTTGAGACCGCAGCCAACAACCAATCATCGGCGGTGTCGCCCGCAATTCCGCCGTCCAGCCGGCCACCGCTCCGCTCCTGGCGTCACGACGGACGCAGATGCCGCACCTGTCCCTCAGGCACTTAGTTGACTGAGATAATAGATTCATGAGTCCCTCGGTTCGGGTGGGCGAGATCCCCACCCTGGTCAGCAACCTCGTCGACCAGCTCACGCAGCGGTTGACAGCCGACGACGCGCCTGAGCGCCTCGTCGTCGGGCTCGTGGGGGCTCCCGGTTCGGGAAAATCAACGATCGCCGAGCAGCTGAAGACCGGCCTGAAGGCGGCGGGCGTCTTCGCCGGGCTGGTCGCCATGGACGGCTTCCACCTGTCCAACGCCGTCCTGGACGAGCTGGGGCGCCGCAACCGCAAGGGGGCACCTGACACCTTCGATGTCGAGGGATATCTGGCAACCCTGGACCGGGTGCGGGCCGACGGCGCCCCACAAGTCTTCGCCCCGGCCTACCGGCGTGATCTGCACGAGTCCGTGGCGGCCGGGAGCATCGTCAGCGGCACCGGCGTCGTCGTGACCGAGGGCAACTACCTCGCGCTCGAGACGCGAGGGTGGGGTGCGGCGCGCGAGCGGATCGACCTACTCATCCACATTGACGTGCCCGAGGAGGTACTCGTGCTGCGGCTCATCAACCGGCACGAGGAATTCGGTAAGAACCCGCTGGCGGCCGGTCACTGGGTGCGCACCGTGGATCTACCCAATGCTCGCCTCATCGCCACGAGCGTCCACCGCTGCGATGAGGTGTGGCGTGAGCCCGAGGATGAACCCGAGTCCGGCGTCGTCGACGACGACACCGCCGACGACCTCGAGTAGAGCCCCGGCCTGCGCCGATCCCAAAGAGCCCGCGAGGCCACAGACACGGATCACGGTCAGCGGCCCGTTCCGAGCCCTCAGCACTCAGGTGCGTCCGCACGATGGACTGAGACGGCATTGTTTCACTCCTCGGAATATCGTCACGGCGCGTATCCCCGCTGACGCTCCACCGTTGATCCGAGGCATCCCATGACACCCCCGACAGACATTGACGCAGGCACCGATGCAGCCGCCGAGAAGAGACAGGACCGCAGCGCTCGCATCGCGGTGACGGTCTTCCCACTCATCATGTTCGGCGCCTTCCTCGCCGCCTTCTTCTCGCCCTCCACCTTCGTGCCGTTGGCCGGCTACATGACGCCGTTGCTGGCCGTCACGATGCTGGGAATGGGGATGACCCTGTCCATCCCGGACTTCACGATGATCGCCCGTCACCCAAAGCCGGTCATTCTGGGCGTGCTCAGCCAGTACGCGGTCATGCCGCTGGTGGGCTGGAGCGTGGCGAACCTGCTTCCGCTGTCCCCCGAGCTCAAGGTGGGCATCATTCTCATCGGTTGTGTGCCCGGCGGGACGACGTCGAACGTGGTGAGCTACCTGGCCAAGGGCAACACGGCCCTTTCGGTGTCGATGACCGCCTTCTCCACGATGCTCGCCCCTATCGTCACCCCGTTGCTGACCCTGTGGCTGGCCGGCACCTATATGCGGGTGCCGGCCGGTTCGATGGCGCTGTCGATCGTGCAGATCGTGCTGCTGCCGGTGGGCGCGGGCCTGGCCTGCAACGTCTTCTTCCACCGGCAGGTGGCGCGGATCCAGCCGGCGATGCCGTGGGTCTCGGTCGTGGCGATCGCCGCGGTCGTGGCGGCCGTGGCCTCCAAGAGCCAGCCGCTCATCGCCACCGCGGGGCCGCTCATGTTCGCCGCGATCGCCTTGGAGAATGCGACCGGCTACGCCCTGGGTTACGCCGTGGCGCGGGTCTTCGGCGTCTCGCGGGCCGACCGCCGCACGATCGGTATCGAGGTGGGCCTGCAGAACGCGGGGCTCGGTTCGACGCTCGCCCTGCAGTACCTGAGCGCGGCGGTGGCGGCGCCCTGCGCGGTGGCGACCTTCTGGCACACGATCACCGGTTCCCTGCTGGCCATGTACTGGCGCCTGCGCGGGTTCCCGGCCGGCGAGGATCCGCACGCCACCGTGCGCGAGCTGCGCCGTCGTGCCGAGAAGTCGTCACCTGCAGTCGACTGACAGGGCCACACGGAAGGTCAGGGACGTGTGACTCATGCCGCGATTGCCAGCATTACGGCAATTGCTGGCAATCCCAGCAATGCTGGCGTATAGTGGATGTGCCGCCGCGTTAAGGCGCGGAGTGGAAGTAAGCGCCGGTGCACCCGTGTTGTCATGTGGGCCCGGCGTTCGCGCTACCTACGGGGATCAATCTCCTCCACCCGCACGCGGTCAGCGATCATGCTCCAGTTATCGCCAGCATCTGAGCCAGCCCGATGATCGCCCAGCGCTCCGATCACCTGATCAGGAACCCATAGGCGCTTATCTTCATGACCAAACCTGTGAGTCAAACGAAACCCCGGCGTCAACACCTTATTACGCTGAGCCAAGGAAATCGTCCTCTTGTCCTTTTCATCCTGAGTTCGCTGCCTTCTTTCGAGGACAAGTGAATCCACGCCAAAATCCCCTTCAAGCATCACGCTTAAACAGTGCAACGCCTGCTGCCTAGCACGCTCCTCACCCCTCCCCTCAGGAATGGGGGAAGCGGCAACAACAAGATAGTTCGCACTGTATTCACTGATGGTCTTACAGACTGCCCGCTTCGTACGAGAAGTATGATCTCGCCAGTGCAACTTTCCATCTTGCCGCACATACACAGAGAGCGCATCAGCGAGATCTGATTGATCTTCATCGGCAATATATACGCCTAACAAGTACACCGGAGCAGGAACGCCAGCACGACGAACACTCTCATCCCCGTAGGCGACGCGGCCCACTCAAGATCCTTTCCACTTCCTTAAAGAGGCCCACCAACTCCGGCTCACAGCATGCAGGAGACGCAGCCTTCGACCTCGGTGCCGGTCAGGGCGGCCTGACGCAGGCGGATGTAGTAGAGGGTCTTGATGCCCTTGCGCCAGGCGTAGATCTGGGCGCGGTTGACGTCGCGGGTGGTGGCCGTGTCCGGGAAGAACAGCGTGAGGCTCAGTCCCTGATCCACGTGCTGGGTGGCCACGGCGTAGGTGTCGATGATCTTCTCGGGGCCGATCTCGTAGGCGTCCCGGTAGTACTCGAGGTTGTCATTCGTCATGAAGGGCGCCGGGTAGTAGACGCGGCCGATCTTGCCCTCCTTGCGGATCTCCACCTTGGCCACGATCGGGTGGATCGAGGAGGTGGAGTTGTTGATGTAGGAGATCGAGCCGGTGGGCGGCACGGCCTGCAGGTTGCGGTTGTACAGGCCGCCCTTCTTGATCTTCTCCGCCAACTCGGCCCAGTCCTCACGCGTGGGAACGTGCACACTGGAGGCCGCGAAGATCTCCTTGACGCGCTCGGTGACCGGCACGAAGTCCTGGGTCACGTACTTCTCGAAGAACTCGCCGCTGGCGTAGGCCGAGTCCTCGAAGCCGACGAAGCTCTCCCCGCGCTCCACGGCCATCTCGTTCGACGCCGTCAGGGCGGCGAACAGGACGCTGGCGAAGTAGACGTTGGTGAAGTCCAGACCCTCCTCCGAGCCGTAGTGGATGCGCTCGCGCGCCAGGAATCCGTGGAGGTTCATCTGCCCCAGGCCGATGGCGTGCGACTCGTGGTTGCCTCGGTCGATGGAGGGCACGCTGGGCAGGTGGGTCTGGTCGCTGACGGCGGTCAGGCCACGCACGGCGGTGCGGATCGTGCGAGCGAAGTCCGGGGAGTCCATCGTCTTGGCGATGTTGAGGCTGCCCAGGTTGCAAGAGATGTCCTTGCCCACATGGGCGTAGGTGAGGTCCTCATTGAGCTCGCTGGGCTCGGAGACCTGGAGGATCTCGGAGCACAGGTTGGACATGACGACCTTGCCCTTGATGGGGTTGGCCTTATTAACCGTGTCCTCGAACATGACGTACGGGTAGCCGGACTCGAACTGGATCTCGGCCAGGGTCTGGAAGAAGGTGCGGGCGTTGATCTTCTTCTTCTTGATGCGCCCGTCGTCCACCATCTCGCGGTACTTCTCGGTGACGTTGATGTCCGCGAAGGGCATGCCGTAGACGCGCTCGACGTCGTAGGGGCTGAAGAGGTACATGTCCTCGTTGTTGCGGGCCAGCTCGAAGGTGATGTCCGGGATGACGACGCCCAGCGAGAGGGTCTTGATGCGGATCTTCTCGTCGGCGTTCTCACGCTTGGTGTCCAGGAACCGCATGATGTCGGGGTGGTGGGCGTGCAGGTACACGGCCCCCGCACCCTGGCGGGCCCCGAGCTGGTTGGCGTAGGAGAAGGAGTCCTCCAACAGCTTCATGACGGGGATGACGCCGCTGGACTGGTTCTCGATGCGCTTGATGGGGGCGCCCATCTCCCGCAGGTTGCTCAGCAGGAGGGCCACTCCCCCACCGCGCTTGGACAGCTGGAGGGCGGAGTTGATGCCGCGGGCGATCGACTCCATGTTGTCCTCGATGCGCACGAGGAAGCAGGAGACGGGCTCCCCGCGCTGGGCCTTGCCCTCGTTGAGGAAGGTGGGGGTGGCCGGCTGGAAGCGGCCGGACATCATCTCGTCGACGAGGTCGAGGGCCAGCTGCTCGTCGCCGTCGGCCAGCGTGAGGGCCACCATGGTGACGCGGTCCTCGAAGCGCTCCAGGTAGCGCTTCCCGTCGAAGGTCTTGAGCGTGTAGGACGTGTAGTACTTGAAGGCACCCAGGAAGGTCTCGAAGCGGAACTTGTGGGCGTAGGCGGCCTTGAAGGCGGACTTGACGAACTCCGGGGAGTACTTGTCCAGGATGTGGCCCTCGTAGTAGCCCTCCTCGACCAGGTACTCGAGCTTCTCCTCCAGGTCGTGGAAGAAGACCGTGTTCTGGTTGACGTGCTGGAGGAAGTACTGCCGGGCCGCCTCGTGGTCGGCGTCGAACTGGATCCTGCCGTCCGCGTCGTAGAGGTTCAGCTTCGCGTTGAGCGCGTGGTAGTCCAGCTCCGGGGAGGACACGGTCTCAGAGCCGGTGTCCGTCAGCGTGTCTGCCAAAAGTTTTCCAATCCTTCTTTGACGCGTGCGACGTCCGTGGGGGTGCCGAGCAGCTCGTAGCGGTACAGGAACGGCACCCCCAGCTTGCTGGCGATGATGTCACCCGCCAGGCAGTAGGCCTGGCCGAAGTTGGTGTTGCCCGAGGCGATGACGCCCCGGCACAGGGCCCGGTTGTCCGGGTTGTTGAGGAAGGCGATGACCTGCTTGGGCACCGCTCCCTTGACAGAGCCGCCACCGTAGGTGGGCACGACCAGGACATACTCCTCGTCCACGGTCAGCGGCGGCTCCGTGCGCCTCAGGGGGATGCGCGCCGTCGGGAAGCCGAGCTTGCCCACGAATCGGTGCGTGTTCTCCGAGGTGGAGGAGAAGTAGACCAGCAGAGGCCCGCTACTCACGGCGCGCCCCCGCGGCCTCAGACCGCGACGGACTCGACGGCCAGGGCGAGGGTCTTGATCTTGTCCGGACGGAAGCCGGACCAGTGGTCCTCTCCGGCGACGACGACGGGGGCCTGAGCGTACCCCAGGGACTTGACCTGCTCGAGGGCCTGAGCGTCCAAGGAGATGTCCACCGTCTCGTAGGACAGGCCGGCCTTGTCCATGGCGCGGTAGGTGGCCGTGCACTGGACGCAGTTGGGCTTGCTGTAGATGGTGATCGCCATGTCCGTCTCTTCCTCAGGGTCGAGTGGCGGTGACTGCGGCCCGTCCCCGAACAGGGACTGCGCCGGCGGCACCACACGCTTGTCATTCACGGGAGGCCAGAACGGCCCCGCGGAGCAAGACACTACCCCTTGGGGTGATCCGGGTCCATCACCCCAAGATGCTGTGTCTAACGTGGCCCTGTGCACACCACCCCTCCCCTCTGTGGAAAACCTTCGCCTCACTGTGGACGGCTGGTGGAGACAGTCCGTGGACGCCTCGTTGGAGGCCCTCGAGCCCATCCCCGCAATCCGCACAACGATGGTCCTGCACGGGTACGACATCTATTCGCACCCCTTAACCACAGGCACGGCCGGTCGTCGGCAGCGCTCTACCCCCAGCCCTGGGGATGAAGACGCAGAATTCACCCTCTCAGATGCGTCCCTTCGGCGTGTCGTCACATCCAGCGAACATCCAGCAAGTGACCGGGATTCGACGACATCGAAAGCGACCACCTCGATCGCCACCTCCCGCCACCAGCACACACCAGGCCGGTGATAACCGTGACAACAGGGAAGGTTGCTCCGAGAGTATGCAGCCTCACACCGACCAGGAGGCTCGCATCCTAGCGTGATTTATACAAACCAACCTATCGTTATGTTAACGTAATAATACAGTTCCCAAACCCACCTCCCCAAAGGACATCCTCATGCAGCAGGTGTTGCAAGACCTACCACTGACACTGGCCTACATCGGCGCCGACCTTGCGGCCCTCGCCATCCTGGTCGGAGCCCTTTACATTCCGCGCCATGGGCGCCGAGACCTGGTGGCCGCCTACATCGGCGTCAACGTGGGCGTCCTGGCCGTCACCCTGCTGTTGTCGACGAGCGACAACGTCGGAGCCGGTCTGGGCCTGGGCCTCTTCGGTGTTCTGTCCATCATCCGCCTGCGCTCCTCCTCCCTGGCCCAGGGGGAGGTGGCCTACTTCTTCGCGGCCCTGGCCCTGGGCCTGCTCGGCGGCATCAAGAGCCACCTCATCATCGTCGCCATCCTCATGGCCCTCATCCTCGCCTCGTTGTGGGTGGGGGACCATCCCGCACTCATGCGCCGCAACCGCAACCAGGTCGTCACCCTCGACCGGGCCATCAGCGACGAGAACGAGCTCATCACCGAGCTCGAGGACCTGCTCGGCGCCCATGTGCGCAGCGTCGACCTCAAGAGCCTGGACCTGGTCAACGACACCACCATCGTCGAGGTCCACTACCGACTGCGTCCTCGCTCCCGCGCAGCGAGGCCGACTCAACCACCGGCCGCCCAGCTGCAGCAGGAGGAGACGCAGCAGGGTCCCCACCTGGTCCGGGAGGCCCCGCCTCAGGCCCCCGTTCAGGCCGCCGCTCAGGTTCAGCCCGCCGGCCAGCAGCTCTGGCCCGAGACCCCCGTGGCCGACAGCGCCGCGAGAGCAGCCACTGCCCCACCTCGCTACGACTGGATCACCGGTCACCGCCAGCAACAGGCCCCCACCTCCCAGCAGCACGCTCAGGCGACCCCACCGTCCATGGCCCAGCCCCGCTACAACTGACCGCGCCGGCCCGCCTCACCGGCGGCGCCACCGCATCGGGTCCGCCTCATCGCCTCGAGGACATCGCGCACCCACAGCGTCCACTGCTCCCACCGCACCCGCCACGCAGCCACTGCCGCCGCCCCTCCTCCACCGCTGCCACCCAGCAGCACCGGCTCCCCCACCTCGCGACTCCCGATCCCGGAAAGGACTGCACCGTGCTGAACACCGACGGCATCAACACGATCTCCCTCGCCGAGCTCAACTCCGAGGCGAGTCTCCTGACCCGCATGGACCGCAAGTACCTGGTTCCCCCTGGCGACACCCAGCACGTCATCAGCCACCTCGCCCCGCGAGCGCAAGTCCTCCAGATCGACGGCCTGCGCCACTTCCGTTACGCCTCGACCTACTTCGACACCCCTGGCTTGGACGCCTACTTCCTGGCGGCCCGCAAGCGCCGTCGGCGTTACAAGATCCGCACCCGCACCTACCTGGACTCCGGCCTGTGCTTCCTGGAGGTCAAGACCAACGGGTCGCGCGAGGCCACGGTCAAGGACCGCTTCAAGTACGATCCCGACGACGCCGACCGCATCACACCCGACGGTCGCCTGTTCGTCATCGAGCGCCTCGTGGAGTCCGGCACCTGCTCGTCGGACGAGGCGCGCACGATCGCCGATGCCCTCGTCCCGGTCATGGACTCGACCTACAGCCGCACCACCCTGCACCTGCCCCACGACGAGGCCCGCGCCACCTTCGACACCCAGCTCACCTGGGACCTGTTCGGCCCCGACGGCAGGCGCCTCGAGCAGGGCGTCATGGTGGATCACCTCAACGTCGTCGAGACGAAGAACCCCTCTACGGCCTCCCCCACGGACCGACTCCTGTGGCATCAGGGCCACCGGCCGGCCCGCATCTCGAAGTACGCCACCGGCATGGCGCTGCTGTACGCGAACCTGCCCACCAACCGGTGGAACCGCACCATCAAGCGGGATCTGGGGCGCTACTGGCGTCAGGCCCAGTCGCGCCAGCTCGCGGCCTGAGCAGCGGCCCTCACGCTTCCATCCCACCCCTGACCAGCGCCTCCACAGGTCCCGGGCACCGCCCGCCTGTGGGGGCGCTGTTGGCCGCCTCATACCGCGGCGCGGCAAGTCATGCCTCCCCCATGCCCTGTTCACAGCGCGCTCATGGAATGCGCCCGTTGACTGTTTGTCACCGGACGGAGCCGCACAAGGCCGCGGCGCGCTGAGGGCGCTCCCCTGCTGCCCACCCCGTGGCCAGGCCCCGTCACCGGTCCGATTGACCCGACAGGAGCCTCCCGATGAGCCTGACCACCCTGACCTACATCGCCGCCGACCTGATCGCCCTCGCCGTCCTGGTCGGGGCCCTCTACGCCCCCCGCCACGCGCGCAAGGACCTCATGGCCGCCTATATCGGCGTCAACGTGGGCGTTCTGGCCGTCACCCTGCTGCTGTCGACGGCGAGCGTCGCGGCCGGACTGGGGCTGGGGCTCTTCGGTGTTCTGTCTATCATCCGCCTGCGCTCCACCGAGCTGGCCCAGCACGAGGTGGCCTACTTCTTCGCGGCCCTGGCCCTGGGTCTGCTCGGCGGCATCCAGACCGCGCCGATCGGGATGGTGGCGGCCCTCATGGGCACCGTCGTCGCCGCCCTGTGGATCGGCGACCACCCCGCGCTCATGCGCCGCAACCGTCACCAGGTGATCGTCCTCGACCACGCCATCACCAACGAGACCGCCCTCATCGCGCACCTGGAGCGCACCCTGGGCGGGCAGGTCCGCTCGGTGGAGGTCCAGCGCCTCGACCTGGTCGACGACACCACCACCGTTGACGTCCGCTTCCGGGTGCCGCGTCACACCCCCGCTGAGCTCGAGACGGCCGCGGCCTTCGACGACGTCGCCCCCGCCGCGCAGCCGGCCACCGAGCCGATCGGCGCCGTCGCTAGCGAGGCACAGACCACCCAGCCCTGGAGCGGCACGCGCCTGAACGCCGCGCAGGCCGGCTCCCGCACCGAGCCCGTCGAGGCCCAGCCCCTCACCATGGCGCCCGCCGCACAGTACGTCACTCGCTCCGCCGCGCAGCCGGCGGCCTCGCCCGCGGCCGTGGCCTCGCACCGAGCGCCGCCCCGGACGAAGCCGACACGACAGAACAGGACAGAAGGGACCCCGATGATGACCACGACGACCTCGACGGCGATCTCAACGGCGACCGTGAGCACTTCCCCGGCAGCCTCCTCCGCGGGGCCTCTGGCTCCGACGTCGGACTCCCTGAACGCCGACCACCTGGCTCCGACCAGTCTCGCCGAGCTCAACAGCGCCGCCGGCCTGCTGACCCGGGTGGACCGCAAGTACCTGGTGCCGCTGGAGCGCGCGCAGGAGCTCGTGGGCGGTCTCATCTCCGAGGCCCGGGTCCTGGACATCGACGGGAGGCGCCGCTTCTCCTACGCCTCGACCTACTTCGACACCCCGGGGCTGGAGGCCTTCATGCTCACGGCCCGCAAGCGGCGTCGGCGCTTCAAGGTGCGCACCCGCACCTACCTGGATTCCGGCCTGTGCTTCCTGGAGGTCAAGACCCGCGGCGCGCGCGGCACCACCGTCAAGCGGCGCATGGGCTACCACCCCGACGACGCCTCCCGCCTGACCGGCTCGGGCCGAGCCTTCGTAGCCGGCTGCCTGGCGAGCACGGGGGTCTCCGGTCCGGCTGCGGCCCGGGATGTCGCCGCCGCACTGCGGCCGGTGCTGGCCACCACCTATGAGCGCACCACCTTGCACCTGCCTGAGGCCGAGGCCCGGGCCACCATCGACACGACCCTGACCTGGCGGCGCCTGACACCGGGGGTCCGCACGAGGACCGCCGGAGTCGCCGGGGCCCCGCAGGCCCTGCGCCCGGCCCACCTGACCGCAGCCATCGACGGCGGCGAGCCGGTGGCGGTGGCGGGCCTCGCCGTCGTCGAGACGAAGAACCCAGCCACGCCCTCGCCTGCGGACCGGGCTCTGTGGGACGCCGGGCACCGCCCCGCCCGCATCTCGAAGTACGCCACCGGCATGGCGCTGCTTCACCCCGAGCTGCCCGCCAACCGGTGGTACCGGACCCTGACCCACGAGCTCGCCGACCTGTTCGGCACCGACCGCTCCAACCTGGAGAGCATCGGCGCCACGCGCGCCACCGTGAGCGCCGCCTGAGCGCCGCACCCAGACCACCCACGATCCGACATCGGACCCGAGAAGAACCCGAGAAGAAGAGGCCCAGAAACCATGAAGACCACCAAGACGACGACCAAGCCCCTCAACCGACTCCGCCGCCGCGCGACCGGAGCCGTCGCGTTCCTGGCCGCGATCGCCCTGGCGGCCGGTTGCTCGACCTCCTCGGCCTCCGGCAACGCCAGCGCCTCGAGCTCGAGTGAGTCGGACACGACGTGGACGACGATCTCCTCGTCGGTGGCCACGGCGTCGACCGGCGCGAGCGTCTCCGACATCCTGGGGGCCAACGCCTCAGTGGAGGACGCCTCGAGCTCCGCGGACGACGCCGGGACCCCGGACACGTCGTCGGCCACCACGATCACGCTGTCGGGATCGTCGGCCTCGGCCAGCGGGTCGGCGTCGAGCAACGTGAAGGTCGACGGGGGCACCGTCACCATCAGCGGCGGCGGCACCTACGTCATCAGCGGCGAGCTCAGCAACGGGCGGATCGTCGTCAACGCCCCCAAGGCCGACGTGCGCCTGGTCCTCAGCGGCGCGAGCATCACGAGCTCGGACGGGCCGGCCATCGACATCCAGGACGCCGGCAACGCGATCGTGGTCCTGGCCAAGGACTCCAAGAACACGCTGACCGACGGCGCGAGCTACGCCTCGGGGCAGGAGGCCACCGCGGCCCTGTTCTCCTCCGACACGCTCACTGTCACCGGGACCGGCCAGCTGGACGTGACCGGCTCCTACAAGGACGGCATCTCCTCCAAGAACGGCCTCATCATCACCGGGAACGCCACCATCACGGTCAAGGCCGCCGACGACGGCCTGCGAGGCAAGGACTACCTGGTGGTGGAGTCTGGGACGCTGAGGGTGGAGGCCGGGGGCGATGCCCTGAAGTCCAGTGAGGGCGACGATGAGACGAAGGGCTTCATCTCCCTGGGCAAGGCGAGCATCACGCTGACCTCCACCGACGACGCGATCTCGGCGACCACGGACGTCACCGTCAAGGACACGACCCTGACGATCACGGCCGGCGGCGGCCAGGCGAACGCCACTGTTGAGGAGCAGGCCCCGCCCGGGCAGGAGTCGACGGCGGACTCCTCGACGCCCTCTCCCAAGGGCATCAACGCCGGGGTGAGCTACACGCAGGACTCCGGGAAGGTCACTGTCAATGCGGCCGATGAGGGGCTGCAGGCGCCGTTCATCAACGTGTCCGGTGGGGAGCTGTCCATCGCGGCGGGCGACGACGGCATCAACGCCTCCAATGGCGACCACGTCATCGAGGGGCACGAGAATGCCGACTCCGAGTCCGACGACGGTTCGGTGCTGACGATCAGCGGCGGCGAGGTGGAGGTCTCCTACGCCTCCTCCGACGGTATCGACTCCAATGGCTCGGCCTACGTCAAAGGCGGGATCGTGGTGGTCTCGGGGCAGGCCGGCGCGATGGACGGCTCAGTGGACGCCAACGGCGAGAGTCAGCTCGTGGGGGTGACGGGCTCGCCGTCGGTGAGCGCGGGGGACACGCTGACCGTCACGGATGCTTCCGGCTCGCAGGTGGCCTCGCTCAAGGTGGACTTCACGGCTGAGGCGATCACGGTGCTGGGCCTCACTGAGGGCCAGCAGTACACGGTGGCGACGTCGTCCGGCGGCTCGGCCACGGGGACGGCCTCGGCGCTGTCGGCCGGGACGGGAGGCCCCATGGGTGGTGGTCAGGGAGGCCCGGGAGGCCAGGGCGGTCAGCCCGACAGCGGCCAGGGCCAGCAGCCCGGTGGCGGCCAGGGCCAGCAGCCCGGTGGCGGGCAGCAGTCCAACGGTCAGCAGTCCGGCAACCAAAACAACAAGTCGAACAGCACGTCCAGTACCGCCCAGAGCAGCTGAACCGGGCTGGAGACAATGAATGGGGGCCGCAGCGCAACGCTGCGGCCCCCCACGCTGCTCTAGCAACAGTCGCACCAACCAGTGAAGCAATACGTTCGAGTCATACGCCCACTTTCTCATGGAATGCTCTCTACAATACGAACGTGCTGAAAGATTCATGGACACTCCCACTAGTTTGCGCCACTACATTCCTAGTCATTGGCTGGCTCATAAGACGACTGACAACAAAAATTGCACTCACCATCAGTCCGCATACAAGAAAACTCTTCGAGAAGATCGAAGAGCATTTGCTACACAAAGGATCTATCGAGCAGGCATTCATGCTGTCGGCCACCGGATTGCTAACCATGTGGATCGCCACACATCCAACCTGGACTTTCTGGAACTTTATTACTCAGTCTCCCGAGACACCAAGAAACACAATGTTAGGAGCTACTTCTATAATGGCTCTATTGACCTTTGTCACCGCGAGCATGGCGAGCGCAGCAAAGGAAAGAGTAGATAGCCCCGAGTACCTGGGAATGTCTGTCTCGACTTACATATTCTCTGAGTCCTTGGTGAGTAGATTGCTTTCAACTTCAGAATTCTCTGTGTTCACACTGATTGTATTCATAACCCCATTCACGATCGACTCAATCACTACACATGAAATATGGCATACCGACATAAACCCACATCTATTTATAGCGTCATTGTGGACATCCTGCTTCGCCATTGTTAGCGTCATACTCATATTTACTCTATTAACTCTACTCAGAGCATCTACAAATCGACTTCTTCAACCCTCTTACGTGGAACAAAACATCAGAGAAGCAATACGACGCCAATCTGCTATCGACATTAAAGGGCATTTCTCACCTCTCCTCGGACTCTTTGGAGATACGAGCATTTCTACAGAAGAGTGGGTTCACGATCGCCTCCAGGAAATACAGCACCTACCCGAAACGCAACAGAAAGCCTACATTTACAGCACATTCGATATACTGGTTTTGGGGAGCACCCTCAGAAATCGCATAAAATTAGTTAATCGATTACTTACACTCAAATATGTCTTGCTGCGCAATGACGCATTGTTCGGGAAAACTTCACAGAGAATTATACAATTTTACTGTTCACGTTCATTAAGCATGATAAGCTCAGTGATGCAGTCGCGGAACACCGCGATGATTAGGGTGCTGCGTAATCCAGAGCTCCCGATTTCCCTTCGTTCCCTGATTACTAAGATCTTAATGAACGAGGCGGCTTTACTGTCTAAATCAATATCAAGCATTAAGATAGATACGCATCGTCAACTAATCGAATCAAGGTTGCTTTCGACTGAAAATAAGCTTCCTGACCCCGTTTCAATTAGTCGCCTAGAGTTTACCGCTTCGCACCTCGCTGGAAAATACACGGAAAGCGGTACTGAGATCTTCGAAGCGCTAACCGCCATCACATTCAGAGATCTCGCATACCTGATTCAGAACCGAGTCGGCTTGACCGACAGCAGTTCATCGACAGAGTATGTTCGGGCAGTCATTGATGGCGCAAACACAATCTCACATTCTACAACAAGAATACATTCTCTCAACAAGGTACTAAAAGCGACGATATACGCCTCCGTTTCCAATTTCAGCCAAGGGCCCAGATTACCTATACATATTCTTAAGAAAATTTGCGAAGGATTCGAGGAATGCGCATCACAATTCACTGATAACTTTGTTAAAAATGGCCAAATCGAGGAGTTGCGGCCAAGCCTCGAACAATCAGCCCTCGATCACGTGCGCAGCACATTCGCTTCGTATCCATATATGCGCGCAGAAGTGTATAGCGAAGTATTAGGGATGATTCCCGCCAGCGACGTACGTCCAACTTTTCTACATTATCTAACATTCAATACCTACCAGGGTTTTAGCCTAGATCTGGATATCTTGTCATCTTTCGATGCTCGTTTAATTTCTCCATTTTATCGCTCGCTCTCTGAAAGAATTCCAGCAGATCACTATCCCCAGCACTTTAAGCGCTACCTTTACTCCGGCATGACAGGATTAAACCTGGAAGGCATTGACTGGCTATTCGGCATTCTGGAGGCGGAAGTTGATTGCCATTTTTATTCCAGGTACTTAAAACTGCGTCACGACAATGGACTGCACGCAGGATTCGACACAGTTTTACTGTGGAGAATCATGGCGGGCGAAGATTTCAACCTTGTCCCACGGGTACATATACGGGACGCCAGCCTAGACATCGAAGACTACCAACTGACACGTCTAAGCGACGAAGTTGAACGAGCCGCAGGAGTCCTCGATAGCCTCGGAAAAAATAGAGAAGCGGACAGGTTGCGGTATTCTTTTGACGTCCCTATCCCGAAGGATATCGGAAGCCGCGACGTCCAGGGAGCCGAGGACGCACCTTGACTCCCGACGACGCACCTTGTGGCTACCTCGTGCGGCCCAGCGTTTTCGGCAAATCCGGAGCTCACCACTGTCCCTGTGGATGCTTCTCTTTTCTACAGAGCGACCTCTTCAGCACTCCACGACGTTAACGGCCAGGCCGCCGCGGGAGGTCTCCTTGTACTTGGCGAGCATGTCCTCGCCGGTCTGGCGCATCGTCTCGATGACGGTGTCGAGGCTGACGGCGTGCCGGCCCTCGCCCCACAGTGCCATGCGGGCGGCGTTGATGGCCTTAACCGCGGCCACCGCGTTGCGCTCGATGCAGGGGATCTGGACGAGCCCACCCACCGGGTCGCAGGTGAGCCCCAGGTTGTGCTCCATGGCGATCTCGGCGGCGTTCTCCACCTGGGCGGGCGTCCCGCCCAAGGCCTCAGCCAGGCCGGCGGCCGCCATCGAGGAAGCCGATCCGACCTCTCCCTGGCAGCCCACCTCTGCCCCTGCGATCGAGGCGTTGGTCTTGATGAGCCCGCCCACGGCGGTGGCGGCCAGCAGGAAGCGGCGGGCGCCGTCGTCGTCGGCCCCGGGGATGAAGCGCTCGTAGTAGGCCAGGACCGCCGGGACGATGCCGGCCGCACCGTTGGTGGGGGCGGTGACGACGCGGCGCCCGGCGGCGTTCTCCTCGTTGACCGCGAGCGCGAACAGGTCCACCCAGTCCATGCCGCGCAGGGGGTCGGCCATGGTGAAGGCGGCGGCCGGGCCGGTCGACTGGGCGCACAGCCGCTCGTGGAGGGCCTTGGCGCGTCGGCGCACGCCGAGTCCGCCGGGCAGGATGCCCTCGGCGTTCATGCCGGCCTCGATGCAGGCGCGCATCGTGGCGCGCAGCCGGTCCAGGTAGGCGATGACCTCCTCGCGACTGCGGGCGGAGAGCTCGTTGGCCAGGACGACGTCGGAGACGCTCAGGCCCTCGCGCTCGCAGATCTCCAGCATCGCGGCCGAGGTGGTGAAGGGGAAGGGTGCGGGGGTGGCGTGAGCCTGAGAGGCGGAGGCGGTCGCCAGGGCCTGGATAGACGGCGCCCCGGGCACACCGACGTCCTCCATGACGAAGCCGCCGCCCACGGAGTAGTAGGTGCGGCGCAGGATCTCGGCGCCGCTGGCGCAGTAGGCGGTCAGGGTCATGCCGTTGACGTGGTAGGGCAGGATCCGCCCGGGCAGGAAGTGGATGTCGGCACTCGGGCTGAAGGGGATGGGGCCGACGCCGTCGACCACCAGCTCTCCGGCGGCCTCGACCTCCTCCATGAGGGACTCGCACACGACGGCGGGGACCGTCTCGGGCTCGTAGCCGGCCAGGCCCATGACGGCGGCACGGTCGGTGGCGTGCCCGCGGCCGGTGGCGCCGAGCGAGCCGTAGAGCTCGACGGTGACGCGGGTGGGCTGCGGCAGGCCGGCGCCGGGGGCCGGTGAGGCGCACTCGCCGTCGGATGCCCCCGCGCCGCCCGGGCGGACCGCCTCGGCCAGCTCCCGGCTGAAGGCGCGGCCGGCCCGCATGGGGCCCACGGTGTGGGAGGAGGAGGGGCCGATGCCGATGCGCATGAGGTCGAAGACGCTCAGCGGGCGGGGCGCCTGCTCGACGTCGATGGCCCCGGCCAGGAGGGCCGCAGGCGTGGCCGAGTCCAGTGCCGCGGACACGAGCACGGTCTCCCGGGCGACGTCGGATGGCTCAGTGACCGCCGTAGCCGCAGAAGCGGCTGCGGAATCGGGGGCGTCTGACGAGGTGGAGAGGCTACGGCGGGTCACGCCCTTAATGATGCACGCCCGCCGCCCGGGGCCCAACTCCGTGCCGGGACCTTGGTCCGTCTCAGTCCGTGGGGCGCACCAGCCACCAGGCGGCGTAGGGCGGTACGGGCACGCGTCCGTCCCCCGCCCCGTCCAGCCTGGTGGAGCCGAAGGGGACCGTGTCGGTCAGGACGTCGGTGGCCCCCATGACCCCGAGCCGGGCGAGCTGGTCGGCGGCCACCGAGCGCCACTGCGGCGTCACGTTGTACACGCCCACGAAGCTGCCGCGAGGGTGGTCGCGGTAAGTCACCAGCACCCCGGGGTCGTCGACGTCCTGGACCTGGGTGCGTACGGCGGCGTCGAGCTGGGGCAGGCCGGCGCGCACCTGCGCCATGTGCGCCAGGTCGGTGAAGACGCGCCCCTCGACGGTGGAGCGGTCGCGGCGGTTGGCCAGCCGGCCCTCGTCGAGGCGGGGGCGACCGGCCCAGCGCGAGTCGGCCTCGTGGCCGGGCTCGGTGTCCCAGTTGGGGTCGTTGGGCTGGGCGAGCTCGTCCCCGCTCCACAGGACGGGGATGCCGCCCCAGCCGTAGACGATGGCGTGGGCCATGCGCAGGGAGTGAATCCGCTCCTCGCGCCAGGTCCACAGCGCCTCGGCCTCATGCTCGGGGGTCTCGTCGGTGACACCCTCCCAGGCCTGGGCAGCGGCCTCGATCCCGATGAGCGAGGCGGCCGTCCCGGCGATGCGCCGGTCCCCGGTAGCCGGGTTGTGCTGGAAGACCAGGCCCGCGGCGTCGGAGGTGGGGTACTCGCCGCTGTACCAGTCGGACAGGAAGGACCGGTGGTCGTAGCCGCCCAGGCCCACGGCGGCCGCGTCGTCATCGTCGATGGCCCAGCCGATGTCGTCGTGGCAGCGCAGGTAGGTGATCCAGGTGGCGGTGGACGGCTCGACCGGCAGGTTCTGGAGGGCCTCAACGGCCAGCGTCGTGTCGCGCGCGGCGAGCATGGACCAGATCTGGACCATGAGGGAGTTGTGGTAGGCCAGGTCGGAGACCTTGCCGGTGTACTTGCCCTGGCCCAGGTACTGGAGGAGCTCGGTGGGGGCCACGATCGCCTCGGCCTTAAGGTCGACGGCGGGGCAGGCAATGCGGGTCAGGGCGCGCAGGACCTCGGTGATGGCGTGGACCTCGGGCTGGCCCTGGCAGTCGGTGCCCTTGCGCTTGATGGTGAAGGCGATGGCGTCCAGGCGCAGCACCTCGACGCCGCGGTTGGCCAGGTTCAGGACGATGCCGGCGAACTCGGCCATGACGTGGGGGTTGCGCCAGTTGAGGTCCCACTGGAAGGAGTTGAAGGTGGTCCACACCCAGCCGCCCACGCCGTCGTCCCAGGTGAAGTTGCCGGGGGCGAAGTCCGGGAAGACCTCCGGCAGGGTGCGCTCGTAGGCGTCGGGCTCGGTGCGGTCGGGGAAGATGAGGAAGTAGTCGCGGTAGCGCTGCTCGCCGGCGCGGGCCCGCTCCGCCCACTCGTGCTCGGCGGCCACGTGGTTGAGGACGAGGTCCACCACCAGGGAGATGCCCTCGGCGCGCAGCTCGCCGGCCAGGTGCTCGAGGTCCTCCATGGTGCCCAGGTCCGGGCGTACGGTGCGGTAGTCGGCGACCGCGTAGCCGCCGTCGGAGTCGCCGGGGCGCGGGGTAAGCAGCGGCATGAGGTGGAGGTAGGTGACACCCAGCTCGCGCAGGTAGTCGATGCGGTCCTCCACGCCGCGCAGGGTGCCGGCGAAGCGCTCGGTGTAGGCGGCGTATCCGACGCGGCCCGGGTGCTGGGCCCAGGCGGGGTCGAGGGTGCGGGCCAGGTCCAGGCGGCGCAGCTCGTAGTCGCGCTCCGCATAGGCCCGGGCGGCCAGGGCGAGCAGGTTGAGGGCCTCCTCCTCAGCGGCGTCGCCGTAGAGGGTGGTGAGCCCGTCGAGAAGGTCGGGGTACCAGGCCTCGGCGCGCGTGAGAAAGATGTCCCGCTCGACCGCCTCAAGCGGGTCCAGGACGTGGAAGACGATGTCGTTAAGGGATGGCGGGAGGGAAGTGGCGGCGCTCATAGATCTATGGTCCCCGATTCGACGTCGCCGTGGTACTGATTTCCTCATCGTCCCGTCAGCCGGGGCGACCATCGGCGAGGCTGCGGCGCGGTCGGTCACGCAGTCGGCCCCCGACGGGCACCAGCAGGCGCCGCCGGGCGCGGCCCCATCTCCTGAGCCCACGGCGCCGGCCGCCTGAGCCCACGGTCCTACCACCGACGGGGACATCGCACGCGGCCGGGGGCGTGTCATTCCGGGCGGGAGCATTCGACGCCGTCGGGGACCGGAATCCTGTCCCCGGACGCGCGACACGTCCCCGGCTGACCGGGAAGGCCCCGACCGCGCAGAATGTCCCCGGCCGCAGAAACAGCCGCAGGGACGATCGCGTTCACGTCCCGAGCGCGCCGGAGTGTCAGGATTCGACGGCGTCGTAGGACTCGCGGTGGGCCAGGATCTGGGCGGAGTGGGTGTGGATCCAGGTGCGCAGCGCGTCGATGGGGGCCTGGAGGCTGCGGCCCAGGTCGGTCAGCTCGTAGTCGACCCGTGGCGGCACGCCCGGCAGCTGAGTGCGCGTCACCAGGCCGTCGCGCTCCATGGATCGCAGCGTCTGGGTGAGGACCTTGGGCGTCACCCCGCCGACCCGAGCGCGCAGCTCGCCGAAGCGGCTCGGCCCGTCGGCCAGGACCGTCACCACCAGCGGGGTCCAGCGATCGACGACGTGGCGCAGCACCGTGCGCGACGGGCAGGCGGGCGAGAGGATGTCAAAGTCGAAGACCGGAGCCTGAGCTCCCTCAGCGGAGGGAGCCGCACAGCATGAAGCACTCTCCCGAGGAACAGCGTCTCCTGACTCGCCCGGGGATGGTTCGATCGCGCTTTCCACACCCGCAGTGTCGATGCCGCGAGCGGCGACGACACTCCTCGGACTGCTGACGCCACCTCGTGCGGCCTCCCGCCGATCAGCCATCAACCCCTCAGTTCGTGACACAACACACTCCCTTAGTTACTTTGAGGTACTTAGTACCTAAATCATATCATCGAGTCATCGCGAGGTCGCCGGCACCCGGCGCACTCACCTCGGACCAGCACCCCACCTACCTGGAGGAAGTCATGAAGATCGCCGTCATCGGAGGAACCGGCATGGTCGGCTCGGCCACCGTCACCGAGGCCGCCAGCCGCGGCCACGAGGTCGTCTCCGCCTCGCGCTCGGGCCGTCACGCCGAGGGCGCCGCGCAGGACGTCACCCTCACCCTGGCCGACACGCAGGCCGTCGTCGACCTCATCAACGGCTCCGACGCCACCGTCATCACCGTCTCCGCCGGCCGCGGAGAGTCCGCCCAGCCCGTCATCGACGCCCACCGCGCCCTCATCGCGGCCGCCCCCAGCGGCCGGCTCATCGTCGTCGGCGGCGCCGGCTCCCTGCTCACGCCCGACGGCACCCGCCTGGTGGACACCCCCGGGTTCCCCGAGGAGTACAAGCCCGAGGCCCTGGCCTTCACCGAGGTCCTCGACCTCTATCGCGAGGCCGGCAGCGCCCTGACCTGGACCTTCCTCTCCCCCGCCCCGGAGTTCACTGACAAGCCGCGCACCGGCACCTACACCGAGGGTGGCGACCAGCCCGCGGGCAGTGAGATCTCCGTGGCCGACTTCGCCGTCGCCCTGGTGGATGAGGCCGAGAAGGACGCGCACCGCGGCCACCGCTGGACCATCGCCAACGCCTGAGCCCACGGCCGCTGACGAACCGGCCCGCCGAGCCGGGCCGGTTCGATGCGACCGGCCCGGCTTGGCTCGTGCGCCCCGACCGGTGCAGGCTAGAGACATGACTGCCATCGCCCTGACCATCGCCGGCTCCGAGGCCTCGGGCGGCGCCGGCGCCCAGACCGACCTCAAGACCTTCCACACCCTCGGCGTCTACGGTTGCACCGCCCTGACCTGCATCGTGTCCATGGACCCCAAGGACGGGTGGAACCACCGCTTCGTCCCGGTGGACCCCGGTGTCATCGCCGACCAGATCGAGACCTGCGCCGCCGTCCACTCGCGCATCGACGCCGTCAAGATCGGCATGCTGGGGACGGCGCCCACCATCGATGTCGTTGAGCAGGCCCTGAAGGCCTACGACTTCCCCGCCGTAGTGCTCGACCCGGTCCTCATCTGTAAGGGCCAGGAGTTCGAGGGCGCCCTCGAGGTGGACAACGCCCTGCGCACCAAGATCCTGCCACGCGCCACGATGACCACCCCGAACCTCTTCGAGTCCGCCACGCTGGCGGGCATGGAGGAGATCACCACCGTCGAGCAGCTCAAGGACGCCGCCAAGCGCATCCACGACCAGGGCGTCCCCAATGTCCTGGCCAAGGCCGGCCCGTCGCTGGGCACCGGTACCGCGCTGGACGTCTTCTACGACGGCACCACCCTGGAGGTCCTCGAGGTTGAGGCCGTGGGCACCGAGCGCGTCCACGGCGCCGGCTGCACTCTGGCCGCCGCGGTGACTGCCGAGCTCGCCAAGGGCGCCTCCCCGCTTGAGGCCGCCGTCACCGCCAAGGAGGTCGTCTCCTCCTCCATCCGGCACGGCCTGCGCGGCAACATGCCCTTCCTCTACGTCTACCAGGGCGAGTACCAACAGGCCTGAGCAGCGACGCTGAGCCGCACCTCAGTTCCTCACCGATCTTCTCGCTCCACCATCCGCCGCCGACGGTTTTCAGCCCGTCGGCGGCGGACGTGCGTCATCCACGCCCACTTCTGTCACTCCTGGCGACTTTTCAGGCGGACGGCTGCGGCCGCCACCCCATCCACACCGACCTGACCTGCATAGACACCCCAGGCCCGCCGGCGCGACGCAACACCGACGCACCTAAAAGTCGCCATCCGTGACACATCGACCCCTGAGAATCGGCACGCCGACCCAGTAGATAGATAACCTAGTAACTAGGTAGTCTATAAACCATGGACTCATCAGCAGCTCGCCTCCTGCGCGGATTCCTGGAACCCTGTCTGCTCTCACTGCTGGCCGAGCATTCCGACTACGGGCTGTCCCTGGCGCAGCGGCTCGCCGCGGCCGGCCTGGATGAGGTACCCGGCGGCACGCTCTACCCGGCTCTTATGCGCCTGGAGAAGCGCGGCCTTGTCGCGGTCTCCTGGCGCCCCTCCACCTCCGGGCCCGCCCGCAAGTACTACGAGCTGACGGACGCCGGACACACCGAGCTCGCCGCACGACGGGCCGAGTGGCGAACCTTCTCGACAGCGGTCGGTGCTCTCATCGAGGGCCGCAGGGTACGCACGGAGGCCCCCTCATGAGCCGGCCCGAGGAGGCCGGGGACCCGGCACAGGACACAACGACCGACTGGTACCGAAGCTTCGAGGTAGAGCTCGCCTCCCACGGTCTGCCGTCCTCCGAGGTCGAGCGCACGGCTGCCTCGACCCGGGCGGAGGCCGAGGCGGCCGGGGTGCCACCCGGCAACCTGTACGGTCCGGCAGTCCTCTACGCTCGCGAGGTCGCTTCCGCACTGCGGGACTACCAGACGGCAACGCCTGTCCCAGCCCCGCACAGCGCGTCACCCCACGCCACTGCCAGCCTCGGCACCACCGGCCCCACCACCGCATCTGCCAAGACTTCGCCCGCATCCCCCGTGGTCCTGCGCCTGAGGGACGTCTCCGCGCACCGCGGCAGGCGCACGGTCCTGTCCAACATCAACCTCACCATCCACCGGGGCGAGGTCGTCGCCGTCGTCGGGGCCAACGGCGCCGGCAAGTCGACCCTGCTTCAGCTCTGCGCGGGCCTGCTGCGCGCAACCGGCGGGAGCATCGAGCGGACGCCGAACTTCGGCTACGCGCCTCAGCTCGACTCCTTGTCGCCTCTGCTGACGGTGGACGAGCACCTCCGGCTCTTCGGGGCGGCCCGCGGGATCCGGCAAGGCCGCTCCGTCTCGACCGGCCACCGCCTCCTCACCCGCCTGGGCTGGACCGCTCGCGGAGACCAGACCGCCGGGACCCTCTCGGGTGGGACCCAGCAGAAGCTCAACGTCGCTCTCGCCCAGCTCGACGCGCCCGATCTACTCCTGCTGGATGAGCCCTACCAGGGCCTGGACGCCCTGGCCTACGAGGATCTGTGGGCTCTCATCTCGGCCTGGCGCACCTCGGGCGCGGGCGTCCTGCTGGTCACCCACCTGCTGCGCGATGTCGACCTGGTCGACCGCGTCATCGAGCTCCCGGCCCCGCAGGAGGACGCAAGCCGGGCTGTCCTCCGAATGCCCCGGCGGGTACAGCGAAAGGAGTCCGCATGAGCACCTTGCCTGACCAGTCCACGCCGGAGACCAAGTGGGGCCGCTCCGAGGGCGCTCGGTTCCGGGCGAAGGCCGCAACCACGGGCCTGGTCGCACTCGTCACCCTGCGGGAGCTCGCCCGACGGCGCGGCGCACTCGCACTGGCGACCCTCCTGCCCCTGACCTTTTACCTGGTGCGCCTGGAGACGCACTGGACCGCCATTCGGCTCCTGTCGATCGGCCTGGGCTGGGCGACGGCGACGCTGGCGCTGTTCACGCAGGTCTCGTCCCGCTCAGTGGACCGCCGCCTCGCCGTGAGCGGGGCTCGGCCCGCAAGCCTGCTGCTGGGCCGCTACCTCGCGGTGCTCGGACTCGGGTGGATCCTCGGCCTCCTCTACAGCGGCCTCGTCCTGGCCACGATCGGTGACGAGCTCACCCACCCCGGCGCAGTGCCGGTCATGCTGCTGCTGACCGCCACCGTGGCCACTCCCCTGGGCTCCCTGGCCGCCGCCCTGGTTCCACGGGACCTCGAGGGGGCTCTTCTGCTGCTGTCAGTCATGGCGGTGCAAGTGCTGGTGGATCCTTCCGAGGGCTGGACCCGAGTGCTGCCGCTGTGGTCGACCCGGGAGCTCGCGAGCGTCGTCGTGGAGAATCTGGGGTCCGAGACCGCCGACTACTTACGCCGGGGCCTAGAGCATGGCGCCGCCATGGCCGTCCTGCTGACAGCGGCGAGCTGGGCCGTGGGCGTCCTGCGGCTGCGCACGGTCCGCCTCCCGGCCCCGTCCCCTGCCGGGCCGGCCTATTCGTAGGCGGGCTCGGGGGTGACGTCGCGCGCCATGTTGGCGAAGCGCGAGACGTGCCCCTGGAAGGCCACGGGGATGGTGCGGGTCTGGCCGTTGCGGTGCTTGGCCACGATGATGTCGGCCTCGCCGGGGCGCTCCTCGTTGTTGTAGTACTCCGGGCGGTGCAGCAGCACGATGATGTCCGCGTCCTGCTCCAGCGACCCGGACTCGCGCAGGTCGCTCATCTGGGGCTTGTTGCCGGTGCGCTGCTCAGGACCGCGGTTGAGCTGGGCGACGGCGATCACCGGGATCTCCAGCTCCTTGGCCAGCAGCTTGAGGGAGCGGGAGAACTCGGAGACCTCCTGCTGGCGCGACTCGACGCGCTTGCCCGAACTCATGAGCTGGAGGTAGTCGATGACCATGAGCCCCAGGTTGTGCTGCTGCTTCATGCGCAGCGCCTTGGAGCGGATCTCCGGCATCGTGAGGTTGGGTGAGTCATCGATGAACAGCGGCGCGTTGGAGACGGGGTTGTAGGCCACGGCGACGTCGGTCCAGTCGCGGTCCTCCATCTGGCGCGAGCCGCGCAGCTTGTTCATGTCCACGCTGGACTCGGCGGCCAGGATGCGCATCATGAGCTCCATGCGCCCCATCTCCAGGGAGAAGTAGCAGCTGGTGATCCCGTGGTGGATCGACGCCGAGCGGCAGAAGTCGACGGCGAGCGTGGACTTCCCCATGGCGGGTCGCGCAGCCACGATAATCATCTGGCCGGGGTGGAGCCCGCCGGTGAGCTCATCGAGCTCGATGAAGCCGGTCGGGACCCCGGTCAGCGCCCCGTTGTCGCGGTTCTGGGCGGCTTCGATCTCCAGGTTGGCCTCGCCCAGGAGCTCGGAGACGGCGACGTAGTCCTCTTTCTCCCCTTCGTGGTGGGCCACCGAGTAGACCTCGGCCTCGGCGAGCGTGACGAGCTCGGCGATGTCGCCGGCGTCGGTGGAGTACCCCAGCTGGGTGATGCGGGTACCGGCCTGGACCAGGCCACGCATGAGCGCCTTGTCCTTGACGATGCGGGCGTAGTAGCCGGCGTTGGCAGCGGTGGGGACGGTGGCCATGAGGGTGGCCAGGTAGGGGGCGCCGCCGATCCGTTCGAGCTCGCCTCGCTTGGAGAGCTCGTCGGCGACGATGAGCGGGTCGGCGGGCTCGGAGCGGTTGTAGACCTCGACGATCGCGTCGAAGATCGACTCGTGGGCGGAGCGGTAGAACTCCGGGCCGCGCAGGACGTCGATGACGTCGGTGATGGCCTCCTTGCTCAGGAGCATGCCGCCGAGCGTGGCCATCTCGGCCTCGAGGTCCTGGGGTGGGAGGCGGTCGAAGGCGGAGCTGTCGGTGCGGACGCTTCCGCCGTCGGCGCCGCCCGATCCGGCCTGAGCGCCCATGCCGTTGTCCATCCGGCCACCTCCCGCACTGTCACGCCGGTTGGTCCCGGCTCGTCCTACTGCTCCCGACGACGGCCCGCCGCGTCAGGAAGACGCTCGCCCGCGTGGAGCGCGCGCGTGACCATAACGCCATCGGGCAGGCCCCGCAAACTCTCAAGTTCACCCGGCTTGGGGATATCCGCACCCCCGCTGTGGGAAGACCCCCAGAGCCTGGGGACAGAGGTGGGCAGGCTGTGGACACGGATGTGCGCACTGGAAGCGACTCCCCCACAGCAAGGCGACTTTTCCTTGGGATACCAGGAATCTGAGAGTTCAGGCTTCCTATAGGTTCTTCCCACGACATCACAATGTGATCTGTGGACAAGTGGGTAAACCTGTGGACAAACATCATCTTCGACTTGAGGTCCGCACCGTTTGTGACTCCTCTACAGGGTGGTCCGCTCCAGTTATCCCCAGACCCCGCCATCTCGGCCGAACATCGGCTTCATCAGGCATATCCTCAGCAAGTATTCAGCCTTCTAGTACTTTCCTGGGGCTCGAATAGTTGTGCGATCCCCCAGGACAATACCGGCGATCCGTAGCCTCGATCACGCCCAGGCTCCAGCGCAGCGACCTCACCTCAACCTCATCCTCAACCTGGCCGTGAGGACCTCCCCGGGCAGTCTCCCTCCGTGCTCTAAGCCGGCACCCGGCTCCCACCCTCGAGCGCTCCGCGGTGGCGGCCACGCGCTCCTCCCCGCGCGGTACCGCCCGGGGACCGCCGGGGGACCGCCGGGGCGCTGATGCTCCGGCCCGGACCCCTGGTCCACAATGGGGGCCGTGCCCAACACCAGTCGCCCCTCCTCCTCCGGCCTCAACCGTCAGGTCCTGTCCCTGGCCGTCCCCGCACTGGGGGCACTGATCGCCGAACCGCTCTTCGTCCTGGCGGACTCGGCCATGGTCGGCCACCTCGGCGCAGTGAGCCTGGCGGGCCTGTCCCTGGCCTCGACGATCCTGACGACGACGGTGGGCCTTTTCGTCTTCCTGGCCTACGCCACCACGGCGACGACGGCGCGGCTGTTCGGGGCCGGCCGGCGCACCGAGGGCCTGCGGGCCGGCGTCGACGGCATGTGGCTGGCGCTCCTGCTGGGGCTGGGGGCGGGCGCCTTCCTGGGGCTGACCGCCCCCTGGCTGACCGCGGCGATGGGCGCCGACGGCGCGGTGGCTCAGGCGGCCGTGGCCTACCTGCGCGCCTCCTGCCCGGGTCTTCCCGGGATGTTCGTCGTCCTGGCCGCCACCGGCGTGCTGCGCGGCCTGCTGGACACGCGCACGCCCTTCGTCGTGGCCACAGCCGGGGCGGTCTTCAACGTCGTCGTCAACGCGATCCTGCTCTACGGCGTCGGGATGGGGATCGCAGGCTCGGGCGCCGGCACCGCGATTGCGCAGACGGCCATGGCGCTGGCACTGGCCGGTCCGATCGCCCGGGCGGCTCGGGCGGCCGGCGTGGGACTGCTTCCCCACCGCGAGGGGCTGCGGGCCTCCCTGGGCAGTGGGGCGCCGCTGCTCATCCGCTCACTGAGCCTGCGGGTGGCGATCCTGGTGACCGTGTGGGCGGCAACCGCGCTCGGCGAGGTGTCGCTGGCCGCCCACCAGGTGGTCAACGCCCTGTGGACCTTCGCGGCCTTCGCCCTGGACGCACTGGCGGTGGCGGCGCAGGCGCTCATCGGCACCGCCCTGGGACAGGCCCAAAGGGCGCACCCGGACTCCAACGCACCAGAGGCTGAGGGCCTCACCGAGGAGGAGGCCGGGACTGCTGCGGCGACCGCCGGCTGGACCATTGACGAGCTTCTGAAGCGCATGCTGGCCTGGGGGGCCGGAACAGGGATCCTGATCGGAGTGCTCATGGCGGCGGGCGCCGCCTGGCTGCCCCGCGCCTTCACCTCTGACACGGGCGTCATCGCGGCGGCGACTCCGACGCTCCTGGTCGCGGCGAGCGCGCAGCCACTCGCCGGGGTCGTCTTCCTCCTCGACGGCGTGCTCATGGGCGCCGGTGACGGCCGCTACCTGGCCCGCGCGGGTCTGGTGACGCTGGTGCCCTATGTGCCGCTCGCGCTGCTGATCGGGGGCGGCGTGCTGCCAGGGGCTGATGGGGCGACGTCGGGCCTGGTGCTGCTGTGGATCGCCTTCGCCTGGGTCTTCATGGCCGCCCGCGGCGCCACCACCTACCTGCGCTCGCGCGGCACCGCCTGGCGCCACTGACCGGCCGCCCTCGCCCAAGTCTCTTCCCCGCGCGTTCGTACCTTATGCCTCGAGGTCGAGGGTTCAGGGCACTGTGCTGTCTCCTCACTTCTGAGACATGTGAGTGTCATGACTTCTGAGACACTCGCTCGGGCAGGAACCCGGGACAGGCTAGTGGTCCAGGGGGCGAGGATGGCTTAGGGGCGAGACATGACGGGGTGTCGGCGTCCATGGTGCTGACATCACAGGCGCACCGGCGCCGCACAACGAAAAAGAACCGCAGAATTCCAACGATCCCCGCTGGGAACATTGACTCCAGGCCCGGTAATGTCAGCACCGTGGACACCAGGCCGCGCAGGAGCGAGAGTCCGGGGTCCTTACGGCACGGACCGGCACCTCCGTCAACGGCCCTCCTGCGCCGCTCCCTGACCGTCGTCTGCGCTGGGGTACGGAGGCTATGACTCAACGCCGGTCCCGCCTCGAGTCGGCCTGCTCCACGAGGGTCGGGATCCACTGGCCAAGGGTTGTGCATACTGCACGAAGGCCCCACCCACCCAAAGTGCACCCCACCCTCGTCCAGTAACACCCACACCTCGTGCAGTGCAGCCAGACGACGACGGCAGCCACCACAGTGACCGGGCCAGCCCCTCTCCGGCAGACTGAAGCAGCAGCTCTCCCCATCCGGCAGACACACCCCACCGATGTCTCAGATGTCATGACATCCGAAACTCTCAGAAGCCATGAGACAACACAGACCCACGACAACGCCATCGGGCCGGAATCCCCACGGGGAGGACCCGGCCCGACGGCGGAAGAATGCCCGGCGCTCAGCGCGCGGGAACGACGTTGACCTCGAGGGGGGCCACGACGTCGGAGTGCAGGCGCACGGAGGCGCTGTGACGGCCGGTCGACTTGATCGGCGGCACGACCTGAATCTTGCGGCGGTCGACGGCGGGGCCGCCGGCGGCCTTAACGGCGTCGGCCAGGGTCGCAGTGGTGATGGCGCCGAAGAGGCGGCCGTTGTCACCGGCGGTCGCGGAGACGGTCACAACGTTCTCCTGCAGCCAGGCGCGAGCGGTCTGGGCGTGCTCGAGGGACTCGATGGAGCGCTTGCGGCGCGCCTCGGCCATCTGGTCGATCTGGCGCTGGGCGCCCTTGGTCCACGGGGTGGCCAGCTTGCGGGGAAGGAGGTAGTTACGGGCGTAGCCGTCCTTGACCTCCACGACCTCGCCGGCGGAGCCGAGGTGGGAGACGTCGTGCGTGAGGATGAGCTTGGTGGTCATTGCGCGTGCCTCCGATCAGCGAGCCGAGCTCGAGTAGGGCAGCAGAGCCATCTCGCGGGCGTTCTTCACGGCCTTGGCGATCTTGCGCTGCTCCTGGACGGAGACGCCGGTGACGCGACGGGCGCGGATCTTGCCGCGGTCGGAGATGAACTTCCGCAGCGTGGCGGTGTCCTTGTAGTCAATGGTGCCGACCTTGATGGCCTTGACGGGGCTGACCTTCTTCTTCGGCTTGCGAAGTTGGGGCTTCGCCATGGTGGTACTCCTTGGTCTGAGCGCCTGGGCGCTCTACGAGATGAAAAGTGTTGTGTGTGAGGGAACGGGACGACGACGTCGCGGCTTTAGAACGGGGGCTCGTCACCGAAGGAGGTGGAGCCGCCCGTGGCCCACGGGTCGTCCGCGGCGCCACCGGCGGGAGCGTTGTACCCGGACTGGCCCTGGCCGCCGAAGCCGCCACCGCCGTTGTAGCCGCCCTGCTGGGGACCGCCCTGGTTGTATCCGCCCTGACCGCCCTGGTTGCCGCCGAAGCCACCACCCTGGGGGCCGCCCTGGCCGCCACCGAAGCCACCCTGGCCGCCGCCGCGCGGCTGGCGGGTGACCTGGGCCTTGGCGTAGCGCAGGGAGGGACCGATCTCATCGACCTGCATCTCCACCACCGTGCGGTTCTCGCCCTCACGAGTGGTGTAGGAGCGCTGGACCAGCCGGCCCTGGACGATGACGCGCGTGCCCTTGGTCAACGACTCGGCCACGTTCTCCGCGGCGTCGCGCCAGATCGAGCAGCGCATGAACAGGGTCTCCCCGTCCTTCCACTCGCCGGCCTGGCGGTCGAAGGTACGCGGCGTGGAGGCGACCGTGAAGGAGGCCACCGCTGCCCCGGAGGGCGTGAAGCGCATCTCGGGGTCCGCGGTGAGGTTCCCGACGATGGTGATGATGGTGTCTCCGGCCATGGCGTTGTCTCCGTTCCCGGTAGAGGCTCAGGCCTCGGGACGCAGCAGCTTGGTGCGCAGGACGGTCTCGTTGAGGCCGAGCTGGCGGTCGAGCTCCTGGGCGATCTCGGGCGTGGTGGTCATGTCCACGACGGCGTAGAAGCCCTCGGACTTCTTCTTGATGTCGTAGGCCAGCCGGCGCTTGCCCCAGATGTCGACCTTGTCCACGGTGCCCCCGTTGCTGGGAACGACCTGCAGCAGCTTCTCGAGCGTCGCGTTGGCGGTGCGCTCGTCCGTCTCGGGGTCGAGGATGATCATGATCTCGTAGTGACGCATGCTTGGTACCCACCTCCTCTGGTCTGTGGCGGTCACGGTCCTTCCGTGACAGGAGGGTGATGCGTGCGGCGCACCATCCGGTGGACAGAGGTCCATCCGCCTGACGGCGCAGCCAGTTCGCCACATTACCGGACAACCGGGTGGCCCTGAAAGCCGAGACGGTGGGCCGACGACGTGCCATGCAACACGTCATCGGCCCACCGTCAGGCGTCCGCGGGCGGACGGGGTCAGTCGGCGGACAGCGAGGCGCTAGAGAACACCGCCCTGGTTGCCGCCGTTATTACCACCGCCGCCATTGTTTCCACCGTTGCCGCCATTGTTGCCGCCGCCTTGGTCGCCGGGGTTGCCGCGGTTGCCGCCGCCGCCCTGGTCGCCGCCATTGTTGCCACCGCCGGGGTTGCCGGGGTTGCCACCGCCCTGGTCGCCGCCATTGTTGCCACCGCCTTGACCGTCACCTTGACCGCCCTGATCTTCACCAGGCTTCTTCTGGGAGTCCGATTGCTCGGTCTGCTTCCCGTCAGGCTGCGGGGTGCCCTGCGGCGTCGGCTCAGTGGTCGGCTGCGGGGTGGGGGTCGCAGTCGCCTCGGGCGGAGCGGTGGGGGTCGTAGTCGCCTCCTCCTCCGGCTCGCCGGTGGGCTTGGCGGTCTGCGGAACCGTTCCACCACGGGTGGCCAGCAGCTCGGCCGCCGGCGGGAAGTCCTCAACCTCCAGCCCCTCGTGCGCGACATTCATGTAGTCGATGAAGATGTCCGCCGGGTAGGTCGAGCCGGTGATCTCGTCGTACTCCCCCCAGGGCTCGATCGACTCCTCCGAGCCGTCTGTTCCCGTCTGGTAGAGGGTCACCGCGGTGACCACTTGCGGAGTGAAGCCCACGAACTGGGCGGACTTGTTGTCCGACGACGATCCGGTCTTTGCGGCGACCGGGCGATCCATCTTGGCGGCCACCTTGTCCGCACTGCCGTTCGGTCCGGAGACGACCTGCTGGAGAGCGTAGGTCGTGTCCGCCATGACGTCTTCATCGAACTCGCGATGCCCCTTGGTGTCCGCCGTGTAGCGGTCCGTGCCATCGGGGTTCTTGAGGGAGGCCACGATGTGGGTGTCGTGCCGGATGCCCTGCGAGGCGAAGGTGGAGTAGGCCGTCGCGATGTCGATCGTGTGCGGGGAGGCCGAGCCGAGCACGTTCTGGACAAGAGTCCGCTGCTCCGGGGTCTTCAGACCCTCGGTGTTCTCCGGGTAGCCGGCGCGGTTCGCCACCTTGGCCGTGATTCCCTCATCCAGGTCCTCGGCATTCATGAGCTCCTGATTGAGCTGGAGGTAGGGGGTGTTGAGCGACTGCTCCGTGGCCTGGGTGAGGCTGGCCCACTTCAGGGAGACGTTCTTGAAGTTCTGGAACTGATGGCCCTCGATGGTCATCGGCGAGGTGGCCGGATAGCCGCTGTTCAAGGACCATCCGTTCTCCAGGGCGGCCACCAGCGCGAACGGCTTGAAGGTGGAGCCGGCCTGGGCGATGGCATCGGTCGAGGTGTTGACCTGACTGGTCAGATAGTCATCACCCCCGTAGAGCGCCAGCAGACCGCCCGTCTTGGGGTCGATGGACACCAGCGCCTTGCGCAGGTTCGGCGAGGCGCCAGGAGGCAGGGATTTGACCGAATTGACAGCGGCCTCCTGGTCCTTCTGGTTGATCGTAGTGACGATCTTGAAACCGCCGGTGTCGATCTGCTCCGGCGAGATCTTGGCCTTGTTCTCAAGCTCAGAGCGCACCATCTGCAGCAGGTAGCCGTTGGTGCCGGAGTAGACCTGCTTGGTCTGGGACTCCTCGATGTGCGGCATACCCGTCTGCTTGGCCTCGTTGTACTGGGCCTGGGTGATGTAGCCGTCGTCGAGCATGAACTGCAGGACTCGTCCCCACCGCTCCTCGGCCTTCTTCGGGTTCTCAGCCGGGTCCCAGGCGCTGGGGGACGGCAGGATCCCCGCCAGGAGCGCGGCCTCCGAGGGGCTCATGTCCTTGGCGGGATGGCCGAAGAAGGCCTGCGAGGCGGCCTCGATGCCATAGGCGCCACGGCCGTAGTAGACCGTGTTGAGGTAATCGCCCAGGATCTCCTTCTTGGGCTTCTCCCGGTCGATCTTGATGGCCATGATGGCCTGCTTGAACTTGCCGGAGTAGGAGCTGGTGGTGTCGACGTAGTAGTTCTTCACGTACTGCTGCGTCAGGGTCGAGGCGCCCTGGGTGTCGCCTCCGCGCAGGTTGTTGATGAGGGCGCGCGCGATGCCCTTGGGGTCGACGCCCTTGTTGGAGTAGAAGGAGCGATCCTCGGAGGCCACCACCGCGTTGCCGACATAGTCCGGCAGGGTGGAGGCGTCCACCGACTGCCGGTTGATCTCCGCGAACTTCCCCATCTCCGTGGTTCCGTCTGCGTAGTAGACCGTACTGCTCTGAGCCAGCGCGAACTCGCTGGGCTTGGGCACCTTGATGGTGTTGTAGGCCCACATGAAGGCGCCGACAGTGCTGAGCACCCCCAGCAGGAAGACGCCCAGGACGAACCGCCAGCTGGGGATCCAGCGGTGGATCTTGCCCTTACCGGCGCGGGGGTAGTTGAAGAAACGGCGCTTGCGCCCCGAGGCGGCGTCCTTGGAGCGCTCGGCCTTCGACTGCTTGCGCCCCTTTCCGGGCTTCTTACCGCCCCCCGAGACCCTGCCCAGGGTATGCCGACCGGCGCTGGCCACCTGGGTCAGCTTGTTGCCGACGGGGCGGCTGGGTCCGCTCCCACTCGTGCCTTCTGCCACGCGCTCCTCGTTTCGGTTGATGTCATGGAGGTGACTGGGTGCCGCGACGGCGCGGGGGATAACGCTCCGGTTGCGACATGAGGTCCTCATCATGACCGATGTTGGCTGCTGGCGCCGACTCGAAGGCCGGTCACCGTCCAGCAGGACCGCCGACGGCGATCGGGAGTGATCGCTGCGGACAAGCCGCATCGGGCGCCGACATGCGTCCAGTATGAAGGAACACCGGGCCGTGATGGTAGCGATGCGGACCTGGGAACCAGCCATGACGCGACCGACTCACGTTATCCCGTTGTCACCTAAATCGCCCCGAACAGCGCTCTCATGCGCTTTGAGGGTCGACGACGGCGCACCGGGAGCCAGAATGTGAGTTCGCGCCCAGCCGGCAACGAAGCACACCGAGAACGGCCGGTATCCACCAGGACAATGGTCCTCGGCTGCTGGTGAGACACTGACCTCAATCCTCCCGCTAGGTCAGTTTCGCGTATGGGCTCCTCGCCTGCTCAAGGAGCGCCACTCCTCACCCGTCCTCACCCGTTCCGCCCAACCGGGGAGATCCACCATGGATGCCAGCACAGCCCTTCAGACCCTCAGCATCATCCTTCAAGTCGTCATCATCCTCACCTGCCTCATCATCGGGGCGAAGAAGGGCGGGATCGCCCTCGGTCTCATCGCCGGGATCGGCCTGCTGGTCCTCGTCTTCGGATTCCGCCTGGAGCCTGGTGAGGCCCCGGTCGACGTCATCCTGACCATCCTGGCCGTCATCGGGTGCGCCGCCACCCTCCAGCAGTCCGGCGGCCTGGACGTCATGATGCAGGTGGCCGAACGGATCCTGCGTCGACATCCCGAGCAGATCACCATCCTGGGTCCCTGCGTCACCTGGTTCCTCACCGTCCTGTGCGGGACCGGCCACGTCGTCTACACGATGCTGCCCATCATCGCGGACATCGCCATCAAGAAGAACATCCGCCCCGAACGCCCCATGGCCGCCTCATCGGTCGCCGCCCAGATGGGCATCACCGCCTCACCGGTCTCGGTGGCCACGGTCTCCATCGTCTCCATCATCGCCAAGAACACCGATCGGCACTGGTCAGTCCTCCAGATCCTGGCGATCTCCATCCCGGCGTCGCTGTGTGGGGTCCTTCTGGCCGCCCTGTGGTCGATGCACCGGGGCAAGGACCTGGACGAGGACGAGGAGTACCAGAAGCGCCTAGAGAACCCGGAGTTCCGCGCCACCGTCCACTCCAGCTCCGAGACCCTCATTGGCAAGGTGTTCCCGCCCCAGGCCTACCGCGCCACCTGGATCTTCCTGGGCGCTATCGCCGTCGTCGTCGTCCTGGGCGCCCTGGAGGTACTGCGTCCCCAGTTCCCCACGGGCGACAACGGCGCCATGGAGCGCCTGAGTATGAACCTGGTCATCCAGATGGTCATGCTCGCCGCCGGGGCACTGATCCTGCTGACCTGCAAGGTGCAGGCCGGCAAGATCGCCTCCACCGCCGTGTTCAAGGCGGGGGCCACCGCCATGTTCTCCATCTTCGGGGTCGCCTGGATGACCGAGACGGTCGTCCACGCCCACCTGGAGAGCCTGGAGCACAGCCTCTCAGGGGTCCTGTCCCACCACGCGTGGATGTACGCCATCGTCCTGTTCATCATCGGCAAGCTGGTGAACTCCCAGGCCGCCGGCCTGCTCATCGTGGCCCCCATGGCCCTGTCACTCGGGGTGAGCCCGGTGGTCGTCGTCGGGTTCATCGGCGCCTCCTACGGGTACTTCATCCTGCCCACCTACCCCTCGGACCTGGCGGCGATCGGCTTCGATCCCACCGGCACCACCCACATCGGCAAGTACGTCATCAACCACTCCTTCCTGGTGCCCGGGCTCATCGGAGTGCTCACCTCCTGCGTCGTGGGCACCGCACTGTCCCAGATGCTCCTGTCCTGAGCGCCCTGCCCTGAGCGCTCGACGTCGCGCCGGTCGGTCAACGCAACCGGCGACCGACCGGCGGGTGCGACGTCGAACACACTGGAGAAGCGGTCCTTCTAGGCAGAACGTAACAGGAGCGTGTCGTTTGGTCCGTCTAGGCTCGTGCCATGACAACTACAGACGCGGCCACCACTTCCGCCATCGCCCTGCGTTTGGAGCTGCTGGGACTCCCTGTTCCGGCACCGGTCAAGCAGAGTGAGGCGGACCGTCTCATGTCCCCGATCCTGGCTCGCCAGCGCGAGCTCTCCCGTCGGCTGGCTCACCGCCCCTGTGCCGCCGACCAGCGCATTCAGACCTTCCTCGACTCCTACCTGGAGGGCGCGGCCGTCACCCCGAGGCTGCCCCGCTCCACCTTCGTCCTGGACCAGCCTGGCCTGGCGCGGGCCCTGTCGCTGCCTGAGGACGCCACCAGCTTCACCTCCGACTACGTCGAGAGCTACCGAGTGCTCGGCGGCGTCCTGCACAACCCCCGCAACGACCGCCGCACCACTGCCGGCGTCTTCCACGTCGCCGAGGGCGGCCTGCCGATCCCCGATGACAAGATCGCCGTCCCGCGCGATGTCTTCGCCCGCCTGCTGGCCCACGCGGTCGACGCCCCCGAGGACCTGCTGACCCTGCCGTGGGCCTCCCACCAGGAGGACCCGGCCCGCTGCTTCGTGTCCCTGCTGCTGCGCCCCGTCGTCGTGCCCGAGGTCCCCGGCTTCTCCGCCGAGCGCTCCATGGAGATCCGTTTCATCGCCCCCGGCGGCCTGGTCTCCAACCTGGACTTCGTCGAGGGCATCTTCGGCAACGGCGGCGACCCCTACCTGCCGGAGAACGACTCCTCCCTGGCCCCGGAGTCCTGGACCGGCCACACCGGCTGCGTCATCCTTGCCCCGCACCTGACCACCCTGACCAAGAAGGAACTGGGCCTGCCCTCCTGGGAGGAGGCCACCGAGCGTCAGCGCCGCGACGGCCAGTGCTGGAAGGACGAGGCCGAGCTCTACAACGACGGCAAGGCCTTCAAGTGCGTGGCCCGCGACGAGCGCGGCGTCATCGTCACCGTCATCGCGGACAACTACTTCGGCTACTGCAAGAAGGAGGTCAAGACCCAGATCGGGTACTCGGCCAACCTCTTCGGCTGCGTGGAGGAGGAGCACGCCGGCGGCGCCGTCGCCTACCCGCGCTACAACCTGGGCCAGGAGTACACCGACGTCCACACCCCTGAGGGCCTGACCCTCGAGCACGTCATCGAGCGCAACCCCGGCCGCTTCGAGGCGTGCGAGGACGGGTCAGCCGTCGTCGTGGCCGACCCCACCGTGGTGCTGGTGCCCGCCGGCGCCCACTACTCGATGCGCAGCCAGACGATCACCTGGACCGGCCCCGACGGCCAGGAGGCCTCGATCCCGCTGCTGGTGGGCAACACCTACGTAGCCCCCAACGGCTACCGGGTCCACGCCAAGCACCGCGAGGGCGACGCCACCCAGTGGCACCTGGTGGGCACCGCCCCCTGGTCCACGCAGGCCCACAAGCCGGCCACCGTCTCCGGCGGCGGCAAGTCGGAGATCTCCAAGTCCCTCCTGGACGCCTTCGTCTTCGGTGAGGCCTACGTCGGCGACGTCGACGAGGACTTCGACGCCGTCCAGGCGATCCTCGACGGCAACTACGCCGACCGCTTCGTCGACCCGGCCAACAAGAGTGACAACCACCGCTCGATCCTCTCCGAGCGCCGCTCGCTGGGAAGCGTCATCAAGCTGCTGACGCCGTCGTCGATGTACACCGAGGAGTACAACGCCTTCCTGGAGTCGATCCCGGCCCACATCAAGGAGCTCGTCTTCACCGTCAAGCGCTTCTACCAGCCCAGCTGGGGCCAGGACTGGCGCAGCCACTTCTCCGTGGGCATCATCAACGGCCGCAAGGGCAACTCTCTGCGCCTAGACGGTGAGGTCATCAAGGTCAACATGCTGCGTGTGGGCTTCGAGGACGACGGCGCCTGGCGCCTGCTGTCCCTGCGCCCGGACTTCTCGCCGGCGGCCAAAGTCCAGACCGAGGACGACATCACCTCCTCGATCGTGGCCCCCGGCGGCCTGGTCTCCACCCCGGACTCGCAGCTGTCGCGCAAGTTCGTCACCAACTGCGAGTCCCTGCTCTTCCAGCGGCCCGACGACGCGATCGTGCGCGGCTACGACAAGCAGACCGAGTCGGATATGTCGGATCCGCAGGCGGACCTGTTCATCTCCAACTTCCAGCCGCTGACGCCTGCCGATGCCCGGGCGATGGCCGCCGACGCCCCCGGCCTGTCCCGCTTCACCCAGCCCATGCAGGACCTGGTGGCCCGCGCCGCCGCCCTGCCCGAAGCCGAGGACCCCGCCGAGCAGACCTACTGGGTCTCCACGGCCAATCCGCGCCTGGTCAACGGCGCCCCCACCAAGAACCCCCGCTACCTCCAGGTGCGTCCCGACATCGCCAACCCGAAGGACGTGGAGCTGGCGGACCTGACCAACCACCTCTTCCGGGACGTCCCCCTGGACGAGGCGCTGCGCCACAGCGTCGACGTCGTCGCCGCCGGGCGCCGCAACAACCCGCCCGAGGACGGGGTTCCGCCCCTGTGCGCCTACAACCCGCTGCACTACATGGAGCTGCCCGAGCTGTTCATGGAGTTCATCTCCTCCATGACCGGCAAGTCCCCCTCGACGACGGGCGCCGGCAGCGAGGGTGCGCTCACCAAGGCCCCGTTCAACGCCCTGCCGGCCATCTACGACCTCAACGCGGCCCTGCTGTCCTACGCCCTCAGCGGCTACGACGGCTGGCTGTCCTCGGCCGGCTACATCGGCCCGAAGGTGCAAGTGGCCCACGACATCTCGCTGCTCATCCCGGAGATCTTCTCGCGCATGAGCGCTGAGGAGCGCGACGCCCACCGCCTCGTCGAGGGCGGCTACCTCGAGCGCATCGAGGACTTCGAGTACGAGGGTCGCACCGTCCAGGCCTCGCGCCTGGGCTACCGCATGAACCAGGCCTTCACCTCGACCTTCTTCGGCCGGATCTTCCTGCACCCCGACGTCGTCTTCACCGAGGAGATGCTGCGTCCCGAGCTGCAGGATGAGGCGGTCTTCGCCGACTCGGTGGACATCATCGTCACCACCCACAAGGTGGTGGCTGAGCACTACCGGGCCGACGGCTCCATCGAGTGGGCCGTGCCGCCGCTGCGGGCCCTGCTGGAGATCATGATCGACGGCACCTCCCGCGAGGGCTGGGACCTGACGAGCCCGGAGTTCCGCGCCCTGTTCGAGCGGGAGAACATCCTGAGCTCGTCGTGGTACGCGCAGCGCCTGGACGCCAAGGTCGCCCGCGACACCCGCCTGGCCCAGCAGGCCATCGAGGACCTCACCCGCTTCTACACCGCGGAGAACAACGAGGAGGTCGTCGAGCGCCTGGGTATCGAGGGCCGCCTGGCCGAGGCCCGCGCCTGGCTGGACAAGGTCAGCTCTCCCGCCTACCGCGAGCACCTCGTGGGCACGCTCGGCCTCCAGCCCTCGCTGGCCTGAGCGGACGTCGCGCCGGGCCTGCACCGCACTCCCGCAGGCCCGGTGGCGCACCCGCCCTCTCGCTGACGACGAAGCGCGTGTGGGGGAACAGGATTCCTGTTCCCCCACACGCGCTTCGTTCTTCACACTGTCTCTCAGTACCGATGGACGAGGCCTGGCGGGGCGCCGGTCAACCGACGTCGGCGTTACCGGACAGGTGCCAGGTGGCGTTGGCCCAGGGGAAGACGTACTGCATGAGCACGTAGACGACTCCGGCGATGAGGATGAGCGACTCAATGGCCTTGAGCCACGCGGGACCCGGCAGGTGCCGCCAGATGAAGCCGTACATCAGTTGACCCCCGGATCGTTGAGCACGGACTCCGGACGGCCCTCGGAGCGATCCATCCAGTAGGCGAACTTCGCGTGGACGATCCAGCGCTGGTCATTGCCGAACTCGCCCGCGGTCGATCCGTGGCAGGTGGTCAACGTGATGTACCGGTCGGTGGGCTGGGCGTCCGGCTGGTTGGGGACAGGGGCGATGACCTCGACCTGCTCGGGCTGGACGAGCTCGTGGCCGGTCACCTTGAACACGTACCAGGTCTTGGCGGTGGAGACGACGATCTCATCGCCCTCCTTGAGCAGGTCGATGCGGCGGAAGGAGTTGCCGTAGGTGCGCCGGTGGCCGGCGATCGCGAAGTTCCCGAGCTCTCCGAGCTGCTGGGTGTTGGTGTAGTGACCCGCAGCGGCCTGGTCCAGGACGTCGGATCCGGTGCCCTCCATGATGGGCATGTTGTTGTTGGTGACGCCGTACCACTTGGGGACGACGAGCATCCCGATGGTCTCGCCGTAGCCGACCTGCTCCATGACGGGCGGAGCATCGTAGTGCTTCTCCCCCGCCCGCTTGGGGGACTCGACCTGCTTCTCGTGGAACTGCGTGGCCACCGCCTTCGCACTGGCATTGGCGTCGATGCCGGTCCACCACAGCTGCCAGCACAGGAAGAGGGCGACGACCAGACCGGCGGTGATGAGCAGCTCACCGATCCCGGTCAAGGTGCCGTTGAAGATTCGGACAGCACGACTCTGGCCGGGTGCTCGGTGTCGCACAAGACCTCCTCCAGTCATTGCCCCTCCTCAGAACTAAGGCATCATCAGGCTAGCGGCCAGTCTAAGGGGGTACACCCCCCACATGACCAGCCAGGAGTGGTGGACTCATCACAGGATGCGCCGCGAGGAAGCTTCGCAGCATGTCCTAGGCTAGGCCCGGATGTATTGCGGTGGTCTCATGCCACCATCCCCAGACAGTGAGGAGACCCAGGGTGGCCTTGGAGAAGAAGTCCACAGCGGACGACGCCGACAAGAGCTCGGAGAAGGTCTCGAAGAAGAGCTCGGAGAAGAACAGCGCGAAGGGCGCTGAGAAGGACACGGGCTCGAAGAAGGGCTCTGCCGCCTCTGAGAAGACGGAGACGAAGGACAAGGTGGCCAAGGGCTCGAAGAAGAGCTCGTCGTCGAAGAAGAAGCACCCTGAGCGCTCCGGCAACCCGGCCAAGGCGGCCAAGGCTCTCGAGGAGGAGTCGCGCGCCGCGGCGAACCGGGTCTCGCGCACGCCCAAGAAGGTCAAGGACACCGCGTCTCCGCGCTGGTACGCCCCCACCATGGTGACGCTCCTGGTCATCGGGCTGCTGTGGGTTGTCGCCACCTACCTCTTCCAGGGCAGGTACCCGCTGCCCTACTTCGCCGAGCACCACGCCGGAGACTGGCTGTACAACGGCAACCTCTACATCGGCTTCCTCATCATGATGTCGGGCTTCCTCGGTCTGCTTCGCTGGAAGTAGCAGGTTTCAGACACTCACGCGATCAGGCATCCGCACAGGCCCCCGAGCATCGGCTCGGGGGCCTTGTCGTCAGCGGTGAGCTCCTACTTCCCAGGCACCCGGCACAGCGGGTTGATACAGCGGGTTGAGCAGGCCGACGGGGCTGCTTGATCGCATCACCGAGAGCCGCCCCACAAAGGGGCCCGGGATGGATCCCCGGAGGCCGGCACGCATGGCCTCGGCCCGATCCCCCTTCCTCCCCAGGCCATCTGTGGATCCGTGGACAACTGACTCCCCACAACCCACGTCGACTTTCCCCATGTGTGGACAGGCCTGTGGATAACTACACGCTTGTGTTTCCACACCTGTGTCCACAGATGTGGATGAACCACAGAGGTGTTCTTTCAGGCTTGTCATTCATGATCGCACGAGCTGCGCGGTGCATCTCAGGGCCGGTGCGTCTCATGTGTTGTCTCCTCGCTTCTGAGACATGTGGGTGTCATGCCTTCTGAGACACTCGCTCGGGCGGGAACCTTGGGCAGGCCGGTGGCCCTGGAGGCGAGGGCGGCTTCGGGGCGAGGCATGACGGGGTGTCGGTGTCCAGGGTGCTGACATTAAAGGCGCATCGGAGCCGCACACCGAAGAAGAGCCGCAGGATTTCAACGATTCCCGCTGGGCGCTTCGACGGCAGGCTCGGTAATGTCAGCGCTGTGGACACCGGGCCGCGCAGGAGTGAGTCCGGGGTCCTTGCGGCATGGACCGGCGCCTCCGTCACAGGTTCTACTCCACCGTTCCCTGCCCGCCGCCTGCGCTGGGGTCCGGTGGTCATGGTTCGACTCTGGCCCCGCCCAGAGTTGGCCCGAGTCTTACCTCGAGTCGGCCTGCTCCACGAGGGTCGGGATCCACTGGCCAAGGGTTGTGCGTACTGCACGAAGGCCCCACCTACCTCCAGTACCCCCAACCCTCGTCCAGTAGCACCCCGCCCTCGTGCAGTGCACCCAGACGACGACGGCAGCCACCACAGTGACCGGGGCAGCATCTCCGACAGGTCGAAGCAGCAGCTCTCCCATCTGGCAGACGCACCCCACCGGTGTCTCAGATGTCATGACATCCGAAACTTTCAGAAGTCATGAGGCAACACAGGGGCGGTGCATCTCAGGAGAGGAGGGCCCGAAGCAGATCGAGCCCCACCAGGGCCACCGCGACCGCGATGGTTCCGGCGATCCCCACGGCCTGCCGCTTCCCCCGTGGCGCCCAGGCGTAGATCGCCGAGACGATCCCTCCGACGACAAGCCCACCGAGGTGCCCCTGCCAGGAGATGTTGGCCCCCAGGAAGGAGATGACGGCATTGATCGCCACCAGCGCCACGATCCCCGAGGTGTCCCGTCCGAAGCGCCGCTGCACGATGAACATGGCCGAGAACAGGCCGAAGACCGCTCCCGAGGCACCCACTGTCAGCGTGAGCCAGGACTCCGTGTCCGGCCAGGAGAGCCAGTAGATCATTGTCGAGCCGCCCAGGGCGCTGAGCAGGTAGACGCAGGTGAAGCGCCACCGCCCGAGCACTGGTTCAAGAGCACCGCCCAGTACCCACAGAGCCCACATGTTGAAGCCGAGGTGCATGTAGTTCGCATGGAGGAAGGCGGTGGTCAGGAACCGCCAGGGCTCGTAGACGGCCAGTGCTGGCACGAAGCCCAGGCGGAGCTCCAGCGACTGCATCGTCACCTCGGGGATGAGAACTTGAAGCGCGTAGACGACGACACACAGGCCGACGAGGATCTTGGTGACCAGAGCACCGGAGACCATGTTCCCGCCCAGCAGCGTGCTCGCCTGACGTCGGCCGGCCTGAGACTGACGAGCACAGTCCACACAGTGCACCCCCACCGAGCTGGGCACCTGACAGGCGGGACAGGTGGGTCGGTCGCAGCGCTGGCAGCGCACGTAGGCCACCGTGCCCGGGTGCCGCGGGCACACAGGCGGTGCCTGCTGCGGAACCGAGTTCGTCGAGGTCATCGGATGCTCCTGTGCGGATGATCGAGGCTGAGCGGGTGAGGACGGGTGAACCGGATACGACGACGCCGCCGGGACGCGGGTCCCAGCGGCGTCACAGGGGCGAATCACACCTGATTCCGGTGGTTCGGTAGTAGCGCGGTTGCGGACCGGTCGCTGTTGAGCGACCGTCCCATCCCCTCCCGGGGACTACTCGATGATGTCCACCGAGGTGATGATGACGTCCTGCACCGGGCGGTCGCGCGGGTCGGTCTCCACCCCGGAGATCGCGTCGACGACGGCGCGGGAGGCCTCGTCGGTGACGGCACCGAAGATCGTGTGCTTGCCCTGGAGCCACTCGGTGGGGGCGGTGGTGATGAAGAACTGCGAGCCGTTGGTGCCCTTGCCCAGGCGGCGGCCGGCGTTGGCCATGGCCAGGACGTAGGGGGCGGCGAAGGTCAGTGAGGCGTCGATCTCGTCATCGAAGACGTAGCCGGGCCCTCCGGTGCCGTCACCCAGCGGGTCACCGCCCTGAATCATGAAACCGGGGATGACACGGTGGAAGATGACGTTGTCGTACAGCGGGGCGTGAGACTCCTCGCCGGTGCGAGGATCCGTCCACGCCTTCTGGCCGGTGGCCAGCCCCACGAAGTTGGAGACGGTCTCAGGAGCCTGCTCGGGGTAGAGCTCCAGGCGGATATCGCCGAGGTTGGTGTGAAGAGTCGCTTCCATGAGTGCCATGGTGACACGGTCCCGAGCCCATCGGCATGAACCCTTCAGCGGCGTGCAGCACTGTTCACCCCAGGCAAAACGTCTGGACATCGTGTGGGCCGGGCCGCGCAGGGGTGCAACCATTGGTGCACGTTGCACAACGACCGTCTGTATCCGTTTCCAACCTGGGAGGCAACCATGTCCTGCCTGATGAAGACATGCTGCGACAAGAAACTCGACACCACTCATCTGCGCAAGGAGGCAGCAACCCTCGCCGGGTCCGTCGTCGATCAGGCCGAGAAGGCCGCCCTGTGGGCTGCTCCGCACGTCAGTAAGGCCGCCGGGGGTGTGGCCCGCGCCGCCAAGGATGCACAGGAGCGTTTGGAGCCGGTGGTCCACGAGGCCCGTCACCGGGTTGTCGAGGACTACATCCCGCGTGCGCAGCGCGCCGCCGTGGCTGCCCAGGCTGCCGCGGGTACGGACGGTACCCTGACAGAGCGCGCCCAGCGCGTGGCTGTTGCCGCAAAGTCCGCCGCATTGGAGGTTCCCGTGAAGAAGCAGAAGAAGCACCGCGTGCTCAAGACCCTGGGTTGGCTCGCCGTCGCCGGCGCGGCCGCTGCCGGCGCCTACGTCGTGTGGCGTCGTAGCCAGCCGGTTGAGGACCCGTGGGCCGAGGAGTACTGGGCCGACTCCACCGAGGATGAGGCCGGCTACGGCATCAGCCCCGAGGGTGCTCAGGCCTGACGGCCCCTCTCCGTTCACGACGGCGCCGCGCTGGTTCCACCTGCGCGGCGCCGTCGTTGTTCCTGACCTCATTCCATGGGGCCGGTGCGCGACCGACATCTGCCGGTCGAGGCCGGATCAGGCTCGATGACGGTGAACCCGGAAGCCGGGGCCGATGTCGCCGGCCGGGACCATCTCAGCCAGGGAGGCCGGATCGCTGAGCGACCTCGCCGCCACGAAACCGGTGATGGTGTCAACGCCGTAGTCGAGGAGTACCGGGTTGAGCGGCGTCGACGGACCCACCAGGACGGTGTGCGCCTCATGGGAGAGCTCGATGAGACGCGGTGCGGTCTTGTTGACGAAGCTCGATGAGGAGATGAAGACGAAGTCGCACTCGGGCAGAACGTACTCGCACGCACTGTCCGGCCAGTCGCCGGGCTGAAGGTTGCGCTCGAGGCAGATGTACTCTCCGGCGCCGGCCAGGGCGGCCTCGGCGAAGGGGAAGTGCCCGATGACCGCGACCCTCTTGCCAACGATCCTCTCCTGGTAGGGATCGAAGACCTGGCGCCAGGTCAGCCCCTCCCCGGTGGGTTCGAAACCGTTGGCCGCAGTCGTCTCCTCACGCGAGTACCAGGAGTTGATGGCGGCCTGACCGATGCTGGCCTCGGCCAGGTTCCAGGACTTCGCCAGGGCGCCGACGTCGCGCAGCGGCCGTCCGTCGAACGGCCCGCCGTCGCTGAGGGCCGGACGGCTGCGCACATCCATGGTCCAGGCCGAGCCGACACCGCCGGCGGAGTTGAGGACGCGGCTCCAGCGGGACCCCTGGCCCGCCGTGCGCACGACGACGTCGTCGGGCAGTCCGTCAAGAAGCGCGTCGTAGATCTCCCATGGCTGTGACATGACCTCATCCTTCTGCAACCGGGTGGTAACTGAGCCTGACCTAATCCTAGGCAGTCCCGCCCGGCGGCGCAGCCCTTCACCCCAGTGCCTCAACGACTCCTCACGGCATCACGTCAGTGGGGACATGCCTGAGCGGAGCTCTTCACACCGCGGCCGTGCGCGCACTACTGATCCGAAAGAACACCAATGCATTACTTTCCGACCGACGACGTAATTCATTGTCGACACTCAACCGTAATATTGATTGCTGTTGAGTTGCAGGAATCCTATTCGGATTCTACGGTGATTTAACCGGTGCTACCGTGTCAAGGCCCATGTTCCTGAACCGAGGTATCTATCCATGGACTGCCGCTCACTCTTCCGTTCATCCGAGACGGATCCCATATCTGTACACACACAGTCACGCAAGCCTCACCGCTACCGGAAAATAAGAGCTCTCGCCACCGTGATGGCATCTGCCGCGACGGCGCTGAGCATCCTCATAGCTCCAGCGCCTCAGGCTGATGCCGTCTACAGTAATCCGACAGGAGGCGAAGGACGCTATCCGCAGGCGATCGACTGGATTGACTGGGCTGAACTGAGCAACACCACTACAGAGGTCGCATCGGGAAGAAGTTATAAGATTCTTCCCGCTACTTCGAGCGGCTTCACCTGGTCATCCCCGACTCAGATCTCCAGTAACTTGTGGCGCACAAGTCGCTGCACTATATCTGACATCAGAACAGTATCTGAAGGATATAACGATCCACCCTTGAGGACTCGACGAGGTTTGGAGATCGGATACGACCCAGGAACCTGGCGCGGAGATGGTCTGGCACGTATTTACAACGACGGCACAAACTACACCAACTCAGTTATCAAGAACTCCGCTAACAGTCGATCTAATATGCCCATTGGAGTAGGTAATCTTCACCAGGGCGCCATCATGCAGTTCAAATTTGACTGCAAGACCTATCTCGTCAATTCATCTACCAAACCTACTCGTGACCAACTGGAATCCACTTCCGATAAGAGGCAGCTCCCCATGGAGGGAATGGTGTTCGCCGACGCCGAAGCCTCCAACTGGAGACCTGATCAGAAGGAGTCCATCACCGTCTCCCCAATCGCCAGCAATTCCGGACGCGAAATATCCTATCGATTGCTGCAGACCGCTCAGACCAGCGGCTGTGCCACGAACTCCTGGGCCGGCCTCATCAACATGTCAACCTCTGCAGGGGACCGTCCGGCAGCCAAGCTGCGCCCGGACGGACCTGAGTGCAGCTCTGGGTCGAACAATGGTTACGGCCCTTCATCGGTGATGCTCATCAGCAACATGAATAGCGGATATCTGGAAGTCAGCGGAGGCAGCAGCGGTAAGGGCGCGGCCGCTCTCGGCGTGGTATCCTTTATGGATTACGGGGACGCACCGGAGAGCTATGGTACCGCTGGGAGCGTATTCCAGCCCTCGTGGGACGGAGGAAAACTGAATGGTTCCGGTAATCTCGACATATCTGCGCAGGCACCACCTGCCGATGCCGAATCCGGTTCTTGGTTCAATTTCAGTGATGCCGCACGTAAGGAGCGAATCGGAAGTACTACGTCCGGGGAAGTCCATTTAGGAACGTTGACCGATGGTGAGGACGTAGTCAGCTACACAGATGGTGCTAACGGCGATGACATCACTGACACTGGTGATGAGGATGCCTTGTCCAACGACTGGGATCGGGTGATCTGGACCGACATCGGCAAGAAGTGGAGCCAGGAGATCACCTGCTCAGGCAGTAACACCAAGATTGCCGGCTGGGTGGACTGGAACCGGGACGGCGTTTTCTCCGCCGGTGAGCGCTCCGCGGTGACCTCCTGCTCCAGCGCTGGCAAGGCCACCTTGACCTGGACCGTCCCCCAGGACGCCAAGCGGAGCACCATCAACGGAAACGGTGCAGCCACCTTCATGCGTCTGCGCATCACCGGCCGCCTGCCCAACGGTCAGGAAGCTGAGGACCCTCAGCCCACCGGCATCACACTCAACGGTGAGGTCGAGGACCACCAGGTGCAGGTCCAGCTGCCCAACCTGACCATGGTCAAGCAGGTGGACAACACCGCAGCCGGCTCCCTGGGCCTGTCCGCCAAGGACTGGACACTCACCGCCACTCCCAAGAGCGGCAAGACCGCCTCGGGCGCCGGTGGCTTCGACGCCGCTTACCTGCCCCAGGGCCAGACGGTGCTGTCGGAGTCCTCGTCGTCACCCAAGTCCGCCGGATACAAGGCCGCCGTCACCTGCGTACCGCACCCGAACTCGGACATCAAGACTCCGTCGTCGACGGTCAACGCCGCCTCCAAGACCCTGGATCTGGGCACAGGTGAGTGGATGCAGTGCACGATGGTCAACACGGCCCTGCCCGGGCAGGTCGTCTGGAGCAAGGTCGACGACGCCGGCAACCCCCTGGCGGGGACCGTCTTCACGCTGGCCTCGCCCGCGCTGAACGGCGGCCCGAAGGAGGTGACCGACTGCGTCGCCACCGGTGGGAAGGCCACGTGCCCCAACGGCTCGATGGACCAAGACCCTCGTGCCGGGTTCTTCAGGGTCTCCGGACTCACCTGGGGCGAGTACTCCATCACCGAGACCCAGGCGCCAACCGGCTACCACCTGTCCGGCACCACTCTGACCAAGACCCTGGACGGATCGGCGCCCGCCGCCAGCAAGGACGACAACACCCCCACCCTCGACCTGGGTCAGGTCACCAACGCCCGGATCAAGGGATCGGCCACCTGGACCAAGACCGATGAGCGCGGCAACGCCATCAAGGGCGCCCAGTGGTCACTGATTCCCGTTGACTCCAACGGCAGGCCCCAGCCGGACCAGGCCCGCACCATCACCGACTGCGTGGGCACCTGCACCCAGGACGGCCTGGACACCGATAAGAACCCCGGTGCCTTCAAGCTGGTGGATCTGGCGTACGGCTCCTACCGGCTCGTTGAGACCAAGCCGCCGGCCGGCTACATCCTGGATGCCACCCCCCGCACCATCACCATCTCCTCCCAGGATCAGGTCGTGGCGCTGGGCAACATCTCCAACCGCAAGTCGGCGGTGCCCGCCATCCCCTTCACCGGAGGAAGCGCGGCCGACACCTTCCTCATCGCCGGAGGCGCGGTGATGGGGATCACTGCGCTGGTCACGATGATCCAGGCGTACCGACGTCGGAGAGCCCTGAACTCCTGACACGACTCATGAGCTGAGCAGCAGTCAGGAGGCGCTTGATGGGCCGCAGACACCGAGGTGTCTGCGGCCCATCTGCATGCCCCCTCAGTGCGGATACCTCACAGGAGCGGCAGGAGGATATCGGTGACAGCGTCAACAGGCGGGGTGGTCACCGGGTCGGTGAGGTACTCCTCGATGATCGGATGGTCTCGCGGTTCCTCGCCCGAGCTCAGCAGCCACTGACCGTAGAGCCACCGGTAGGCGGCATGCATTGACGAGTACGGGCCGATGTAACGCATGATCGCGTACCGGCCGGCCGGCACCATCCTCTCAACAAGGTCGTGGGGAATCTTCGTACCGGGGTCGACGACGGTTCCAGCCGCCGAGCGCAGATCAGCCGGGGGAACGGCGTCGGGATCGTCCTCATAGATGGCAACCATCAGACACCCGGAGCCCACACGGTCTCTGACTCGGCTGAATGCCCGGCCGATATCCATATAGGAACCACGGTGCTCGGATACGGCAAGTCGATAGCCGCGGCGAGTCTCCACGCGCACCGCCCACCCCGGGTCCTGACTCACCGACAACGTCGATCCCGAACCACAACTCGTCACTGGTGAGTCGATCGATGCCGGGCGTCCACCCATGCGGAATCGGCTGGGAGTCGTCCTATAAGCGCGGAGAAAGACTCGACTGAACACTTCGGTGCCGGTAAACCCGGCTTTCCAGGCGATCCGTTCCACCGGCCACGAGGTCTCTGTGAGCATGGCGGCAGCCCGCTCCAGACGGAGACGGCGTACGGTCTGAGCGGCCGTCTCCCCGCGCACCGCCCGGTAGATGCGGTGCCAGTGATAACGGGAGAACCCGGAGACGTGAGCGAGAATCTCCAGACTGAGGTCCTCATCAAGATGCGCATAGATGTAGTCGGTGACAGCATCGAGCTGGCGTTGGTACTGCTCAGCCCTCATGTGTCCGAAAGGACCCCGATGGACAGATGAATCGAACCATCCGGAGCGTAGTACTCGTAGTCGGCACGATAGTCACGGGTCAGGTCCGTGCGGACCCAGACATCCACCCACGCGTCATAGACACTCTCCGGCCGAGCATCAGCCAGCGTGACGATGTCGCGAGTGGAGCTCGGGATCGTCACAGTCACCTGACCAGGGGGAACCGGGCCTCCGGCCTCGATGCGCCTGCCGATGACGAGGGTGTAGACGCCGTCGACATCGTCGCCGGGAGTCTCGTAGTCGGTGTAGACCGCATAGACGCCGGGGCCGACGCCGGGCTTCTCGGGTGCGAGGAGCCCGGCATCGGCAGCGGCCCGCCAGTGAGGAGGAATGGTGCGGGCCGCCTCTCGGTTCGATGTCCGAAGAGGCAGGCCAACGACGTCGAAGGAGCCGATCGTTTCTCTCATGCACACCATGATGCTCATATGGTGCCCAGAGCTCACTGACGATTCTTGCGGACCTGGGCGGGTCGTCAGTCCTGTGAGTGGGTCAGGACGATCTTGCCGGTGGTGGTTCCCGCGCGCACCGCGGTGACGGCCTGTGCCGCGTCCTGGATCGGGAGACGGTCGGTGACGTGGACACGGAGCTCTCCGGAGGCCACGAGCTCCACCGCGCGCCTCAGGTGGCCTCCGACGAGCGCCGGGTTCGCCCGACTGAAGGCACCGAGGTTGAAGCCGATGACGCCAATGCCCCGCAGCCACAGCGACGTGGTGCTCACCTGCTGGTCCTCCGCCTGGGAAGCGTCCCCCAACGCCAGGAGCCGTCCGCCCGTACGCAGCAGGTCGAGACTGCGCAGCCTGGCCGGGCCGGCCACCGGATCGGCGACGACATCGAACTGGGCGGGGTCGGCCTCCGCGAGGTCCTCAGTCAGCCAGGCCTCGTCATAGCCCAGATCCAGGATCTCCCGGCGCTTGGCCTGGCTGCGGGTGACGCCGACGACGCGGCCCGCCCCGAGCAGCCGGGCCACCTGACCCATCTGCGAGCCAAGACCACCGGCGGCGGCGTGGACCAGCACACTCTCACCACGGCGCAGGTGGGCGATCTCCTCCAGGGCGACGAGCGCCGTCGTCGAGTTGGCCGGAGCTGCCGCGGCCACGACCGGATCGAGTCCCGCGGGCAGAGGCGTCACGAGCTCAGCGGGAGCCACAGCAACCTGTCCATAGCCGCCACCTCCGGTGATGGTCAGAGCGACGACGGCGTCCCCGACCCGGTAGCCATCCACACCGTCACCGAGGGCGCGGACTCGACCACTCACCTCCAGCCCGGGAGTCCAGGGCAGGTCGATGGGCACGAGGCCCTCGGTGAAGAGCGCCTCGACGTAGCCGACGCCGGCATGGTCCACATCCACGGCGATCTGACCCGGTCCGGGCTCAGGGGTGGGGGCCTCCTGGTACCGCAACCCGGACGCCGGGCCATCGAAGCTGACGATCTGCATGGCCTTCATGAGCAACACCTTCCTGTATCAGTCACCAACACAGTATCAGATACCTGATACACAACACGGAGCAAACCCGTCGCGATTCGCGGAGGCAGTGGTGATCTTGGGCCCGAGACAGCAGTGATCGGCGGTGTCTTGGCCGCTACTCGGCGATGAGGTCGTCCCGCAGGAGGGTAGTGACGCGCCCGAGCATCTCGGTGAGCTGCTGGCGCTCCTTGGCGGTGAAGGCCTCGGCCATACGCTGCTCGATGCGGCGTGCGACCTTGTCGGCGCGCAGCAGCAGGGCCTCACCCTCGGGCGTGAGTGACGCAATGAGGACCTTGGCGTGGTCGGAGGAGGGGTGGCGGGTGACGAGTCGTTTCTGCTCCAGCTTGGCGATGACGGTGGCCATCGTCTGCGGAGTGACGGCGGCGGCCCTGGCCAGCTGGGCCGAGGACTGCTCAGGCACGTAGTACAGGGAGAGCATGGCCGCGTACTGGGCCACGGTGAGTTCGAAGCTCCTCAGAGCCTCGGTCTTGGCGGCCATCATGGCCTGCTCAGCCGACTTGATGTGCAGGCCGAGCCGCACCCCGGTGTCCTCGATGAGCTCGCGACGCCCTCGCCTCGGGGGCGGAATGTCAACAGAGCGGCTCACGGCGTTCATCCTAGGAGGCCACGTCATCGGGGAAGAAGATCTCCTCGATGGTCAGGCCGAAGACACGAGCAATGGTGAAGGCCAGGGGCAGGGAGGGGTCGTAGCGACCGGCCTCCAGTGCGTTGACCGTCTGGCGGGAGACCCCCAGCTCCTCGGCGAGCCGGGCCTGAGTCCAGCTGCGCTGGGCGCGCAGCACCTTGAGATCGTTCCTCACCGGTACCGCCAGGCCGTCCACAAGGTTCCGATGATGAAGAAGACTCCCCACACCATCACAACCCATGAGGCGTTGAGAAGAGGCAGGCCCACTTCCTCCATAAAACCGTAGGCAAGACAGGTGAGAATCGTTCCCGCCGATGAGATGACCAGAGCATCCAGCATCTTCTTCTGCTGCATCTCATCAATATCCTGGAACATCTTCCTCATCGCCCACGCACACACGCAGGCTCCGATCATGGGAAGCAGCGCACTGACGAATCGCCACGGAGTTCCCTCCACGGAATGGGGCCAGAATCTGCTGGAGAAAATAGCCGAAGAATAAAGCACCACACCTATGGAGAACCGAATGAGGTAGGCGAAATGTGCTTTACGGTAACTACTCATGATGCCTGTGATGCTAACAGAATCGGAAGCCCAAGACCAAGCACATCGACACCCCAGTGAGCGACCACCAGCGGCCACAGGCCGCGGCGGCAGCGCCAACGCATACCTCCGAGGATCAGCCCTCCCAAGAACGTGGTGATGAACCTGGCGAGCTGTGCCCGAGGACTCAATGGCGTCAACGCCGTGTGCTGGAGTGCGAAGAAGAACGCGATAACGACCAGTGCCGTGTTCTTATGGAAACGAGATTCGAGAGCCTCAGCGGCATACCCGCGATACAAGCCTTCTTCCGCCAGGACGATCGTCACCGGCATGATGAGCAGGGCCCACCACCCCATCCACATGGGAACGCCATGCATCACTCCTGAGGCGGGCGGATTCCCCTGATAGGCAATCAGATTGCCGATGAAGGCTGAGGCGGAGAATCCGATTTGCAGAATGATGAAGGCCAGCAGCCCCCAGGCGGTACCCGACCAGCTGGGGGCCAGCAGATCGCGCAGGCGACGATCCTGGCGAGCCAGTAGCCGCGAGAGGACAAGCAGAGTGATGACGTCGACAATCACTACCGTCACATCGGCCCATAGCAGGGCCCGATTGTAGATCCAGCCGACGAAGGGCAGAACGACACCGGTGCCGACGAAGAGCAGGACGGTTCGCATCAGGAGGAGCGCAACCACGCCACGCCCGGTTCGTGTGATGTCAAGCAAGGAGGTCATACCTCAAACATAAAGCGACCTTGTCATTCAGTCAAGGTTACTTTCCTTCATGACGGCCTCCTCCCGACCTCCCTGTTGTCACCAGGTACGCACCACCCAGCATTGCACCGGCGACGACCGGGAAGGCGGGGATCACCCATCGGTGGGGCGCACCTCGACCCCATGAGCTCGCAGCGTCCGCTTCGCGAAGATCCAGAAGGGCAGGACGACCGGCAGCGCCGTCGCCACTCCCGGGGTGTAGCGCCGGGCGAGGGCCGCTGAGCCCAGGTGGCTGAAGGTGTGCATGCCGTAGCCGTAGAGCGTGGCCTGGTAGACGGGCGAGCGTCCCCAGAAATAATCCCCGAGGCGGACCATCGTCATGGTCCATCTCGGGGAGAGGAGAGTATGGAAATCGTGGTGGAGCCAACGGGACTCGAACCCGTAACCCCCTGCTTGCAAAGCAGGTGCGCTACCAATTGCGCCATGGCCCCTCGGGGAGGATGCTCACCGGTTCCGTCAGCTGCTAGTCAACGGGGTCGGTGACCTCGGCCCACGCGGCCCGCTCCATACGGGCCGCCTCGAACCTGAGCCACGCGGCATAACCCGCAGCGGCCAGGAACGAAAAGACCGCGGCTGATACGACTGCACGGTTCCTCATGAAACCTCCTCATCGTCTCACCGCGGACGGTGGGCCTAGCTGGACTCGAACCAGCGACCTCATCCTTATCAGGGATGCGCTCTAACCAACTGAGCTATAGGCCCTTGCGACCGGAGAAGATTAACCTGTCCGGCTATCGCAGACCAAATCCGATCACTCGTCCGCAAGCGTGAGATGGATCCCACCGACGAGGGTGGCAGTGATGTTGTAGAGAAAGGCGCCCAGCGTGGTCAGGGCGGTCATCAGCACGATATCCACCACGGCGACAATCGTGGAGACAGCCAGGGCCCGCGGCAGCTCGAGGTAGGCCACGATCGCGGAGAAGGTGTTGGAGCGCTCACCGGCGACCGTCTTGACGAGCTCCTCGATGGTGGAGAAGACGTGCATGGCGTCGAGCATGAACCACACGACCGCCGTGGCGACGATGAGCATGATGCCCGCGGCGAAGCTGAGCAGGAAGCTCGCCTTCATCACTGACCAGGGGTCGACCCGGGTCAGGGCCAGACGCACGCGGCGCGGCCCGGCGATGGTCTTCTTGCTCTTCTTGCTCTTGCCGCCCGACGCGCTGCCGGAGGCATCCGCGCCACCCACAATGGATGCGGCACCTGCGGACTGCCCACCGTCAGGGGACATGGAAACCGGCTGGCTCATGCTTCGACCTCACTCTCGTTGTCTTCCAACGCTACCGTGTCCGCCGCTGAGTCCGCAGGAGAGTCGCCAGTGTCACCTTCCGGAGCCTGGAGAGCCTGGGCCTGGTCGGTGGAGTCCGCAGAGTCGGCACTCGGGGCGCTATCGGCGGCATCGACCGCCTCCTCCATGTCCCGTTCAGTGTTGCGGGCCACCGCGATGATGCGGTCTCCGGCGTCGGGCTTGGCGAAAGTCACGCCCTGTGTGGTCCGACCGGTGCGCGAGACCTCGACGACGGCGGAGCGGACCACCTTGCCCGAGGCCATGATGCACAGGACCTCGTCCCCGGAGTCGGTCACCAGGGCGCCGACGAGGTTGCCTCGGGCCTCGACGAGGTTGGCGACCTTGACGCCCAGGCCGCCACGACCCTTGACGGGGTAGTCGACGACGTTGGTGCGCTTGGCGTAGCCGCCCTCGGTGACGACGAACAGGTCGGCGTCCTGCCAGGAGGGGTCGACGACGTCCATGGCCAGCAGGTAGTCGTCCTCGCGGAAGCGCATGCCGGTGACGCCGCTGGTGGCCCGGCCCGTGGGGCGCAGGGTGTCGTCGTCGGCGTGGAAGCGCAGCGACTGGCCGGCGCGGGAGACCAGCAGGAGGTCCTGCCCGCTGCTCAGGAGGCGGGCGGAGACGAGCTCGTCGTAGTTGCCCTCCTCGTCCTGGCGCAGGTTGATGGCGATGACGCCGCCGGAGCGGTTGGAGTTGTACTCGCTCAGGCGGGTCTTCTTCACCAGGCCGCGGCGGGTGGCCAGGACCAGGTAGTCGGCCTGGTCGTAGTCCTGGAGCTCCATGACCTGGGCGATCTCCTCGCCGGGTTGGAACGCCAGGAGGTTGGCCACGTGCTGGCCCTTGGAGTCGCGCCCGCCCTCGGGCAGCTCGTAGCCCTTGGCGCGGTAGACGCGTCCGTAGTTGGTGAAGAACAGCAGCCAGCGGTGCGTCGTGGTGACGAAGAAGTGGTCGACGACGTCGTCCTCGCGCAGCGTGGCCCCGCGGATTCCCTTGCCGCCGCGGTGCTGGGAGCGGTAGGAGTCGGTGCGGGTGCGCTTGGCGTAGCCGGAGCGGGTGATGGTGACGACCACGTCCTCCTCGGGGATGAGGTCCTCCATGCTCATCTCGCCGTCGAAGGGCACGATCCGGGTGCGGCGCTCGTCGCCGTACTTCTCGACGATCTCGGCCAGCTCGTCGGAGACGATGCCCCGCTGGCGCTCCGGGGAGGCGATGATCTCGCGCAGGTCCTTGACGCGGGCGCGCAGCTCCTCGGACTCCTCCTGGATCTTGAGGCGCTCCAGGGCGGCCAGACGGCGCAGCTGGAGGGAGAGGATGGCCTCGGCCTGGGCCTCGTCGACGTCCAGCAGGCCCATGAGGCCGGTGCGGGCCTCCTCGGTGGTGGGCGAGCGCCGGATGAGGGCGATAACGGCGTCGAGGGCGTCGATGGCCTTGAGCAGACCCTCGAGGATGTGGAGGCGCTCCTCGGCCTTGCGCAGGCGGAAGCGGGAGCGGCGCACGATGACGTCGATCTGGTGGGCGACCCAGTGGCGCACGAAGCCGTCCAGGCTCAGGGTGCGCGGCACCCCGTCGACCAGGGCGAGCATGTTGGCCGGGAAGTTGTCCTGGAGCTGAGTGCGCTTGTAGAGGTTGTTGAGGACCACCTTGGCGACGGCGTCGCGCTTGAGGACGATGACCAGTCGCTGACCGGTGCGCCCGGAGGTCTCGTCACGGATGTCGGCGATGCCGGTGACCTGGCCGTCGCGCACGAGCTGGGCGATCTTGTCGGCCAGGTTGTCGGGGTTGACCTGGTAGGGCAGCTCAGTGACCACCAGGCACTGGCGGCCCTGGATCTCCTCGACGTTGACCACGGCCCGCTGGGTGATGGATCCGCGGCCGGTACGGTAGGCGTCCTCGATGCCCCGCCGGCCCAGGATCGTGGCGCCGGTGGGGAAGTCGGGTCCGGGGATCCGCTCGATGAGGGCGTCGAGCAGCTCCTCGCGCGAGGCGTCGGGGTGCTCGAGATACCACTGGGCTCCGCGGGCGACCTCGCGCAGGTTGTGCGGCGGGATGCGGGTGGCCATGCCGACGGCGATGCCCTCGGAGCCGTTGACCAGGAGGTTGGGGAACCTCGACGGCAGGATGACCGGCTCCTGGTTGCGTCCGTCGTAGTTGTCCTGGAAGTCGACGCTGTCCTCGTCGATGTCCCGGAGCATCTCCATGGCCAGGGGCGCCATCTTGCACTCGGTGTACCGGGGGGCGGCGGGCCCCAGGTTGCCGGGGGTGCCGAAGTTCCCCTGGCCGGCCACCAGCGGGTAGCGCAGCGACCACCACTGGACCAGGCGGGCCAGGGCGTCGTAGATGGCGCTGTCGCCGTGGGGGTGGTAGGTCCCCATGACGTCACCGACGATGCGCGAGGACTTGGAGAAGGAGGCGGTGGGGCGGTAGCCGCCGTCGTACATGGCGTACAGGACGCGGCGGTGGACCGGCTTGAGCCCGTCGCGCACGTCGGGCAGGGCCCGGCCCACGATGACGCTCATCGCGTAGTCGAGGTAGGAGCGCTGCATCTCCATCTGGAGGTCGACCGGCTGGATGCGCTCGGGGGCGGCTACGTTCGTCGCTCCCTCGTCGCCGATGATCTCTTCAACTTCGTCGCTCACAGGATTCCTTCGTGTTCAGAGGAGGTCGCCGGCAGCGGGCCGGCGCTTCACGTGTGGCTCGGTGCCGCTCAGATGTCCAGGAAGCGGACGTCGGAGGCGTTGCGCTGGATGAAGGAGCGCCGCTGCTCGACGTCGTCGCCCATGAGGATCGCGAAGGTCTCGTCGGCATCGGCCGCCTCATCGAGCGTGACCTGCTTGAGGATCCGGGTGGTGGGGTCCATGGTCGTCTCCCACAGCTCGTGGTCGTTCATCTCGCCCAGACCCTTGTAGCGCTGGATCCCGCCGTCCTTGGGCAAGCGGCGACCCTTCTCCTGTCCGGCGGCCAGGAGCTTGTCGCGCTCGGCGTCGGAGTAGGCGAACTCGTGCTCGGCGTTGGACCACTTGAGCCGGTAGAGCGGCGGCATGGCGATGTAGGTGTGGCCGTGCTCGATGAGGGGCCGCATGTAGCGGAACAGGAGGGTCAGCAGGAGGGTGGCGATGTGCTGGCCGTCGACGTCGGCGTCGGCCATGATGACGATCTTGCCGTAGCGCAGCTTGGCGATGTCGAAGTCCTCGCCGATTCCGGTGCCGAAGGCGGTGATGAGGCTGCGGATCGTGTCGGAGGACAGAGCCCGGTCCAGGCGCGCCTTCTCCACGTTGAGGATCTTGCCGCGGATCGGCATGATCGCCTGGTGCTCGGGGTCGCGGCCGCCGACGGCGGAGCCACCGGCGGAGTCTCCCTCAACGATGAAGATCTCGGAGTCCGCGGCGTTCTTCGAGGAGCAGTCGCGCAGCTTGCCGGGCATGGAGGCCGACTCCAGGACGCCCTTGCGGCGGGTGGCCTCGCGGGCCTTGCGGGCGGCCAGGCGCGCGGCGGCGGCCTGGGAGGCCTTGGTGATGATGGCGCGGGCGTCACCAGGGTGGGAGTCCAGCCAGTCGCCGAGCTGGGCGTAGACCGTCTGCTGGACGAAGGTGCGCGCCTCAGTGTTGCCGAGCTTGGTCTTGGTCTGGCCCTCGAACTGCGGCTCGGAGAGCTTGACGGAGATGACGGCGGTCAGCCCCTCACGGATGTCGTCACCGGTGAGGTTGTCGTCGCGCTCCTTGAGCAGGCCCTTGTCCCGGGCGTACTTGTTGACCAGGGTGGTCAGGGCCGTGCGGAAGCCCTCCTCGTGGGTGCCACCCTCGGTGGTGTTGATCGTGTTGGCATAGGTGTGGACCGACTCGGAGTAGGCGCTGGTCCACTGCATGGCGATCTCCAGGCTGATGGAGTGGTTCTCGCCCAGGGACTGCTCGGCCTCGAAGTCGATGATCTCGGGGTGGATGAGCTCGGCCTTCTTGGACTTGTTGAGGAAGGCGACGTAGTCGCGCAGGCCGTGCTCGTAGCAGTAGGAGTCGGTGCGGAAGCCGACCTCGGGGGCGTCGGGGGCGGAGTCGTCCCCGGCGATCTCGTCGCCGGCGTCCTGGACGCCGAGGCGTTCGTCGGTCAGGGTGATGCGCAGGCCCTTGTTGAGGAAGGCCATCTGCTGGAAGCGACGGCGCAGCGTCTCGTAGTCGAAGTCGACCGTCTCGAAGATGGTCGGGTCCGGGTAGAAGGTCTGGGTGGTGCCGGTGGACTCGGTGGCCTCGCCCTTGACGAGCTCGGTGATGGGGCGCCCGCCGTCAGCGAAGGACATGCGCCACACGAAGCCCTGCCGGCGGACCTCGGTGTCCACCCGGGTGGACAGGGCGTTGACCACGGAGATGCCCACGCCGTGCAGGCCGCCGGAGACGGCGTAGCCGCCGCCCCCGAACTTGCCGCCGGCGTGCAGGATCGTCATGACGACCTCGACGGTGGGCTTGTGCTCGGTGGGGTGCTCGTCGACCGGGATGCCGCGGCCGTTGTCACTGACGCGCACGCCGCCGTCGGCCAGGATGGTGACCTCGATGTGGTCGCAGTAACCGGCTAGGGCCTCGTCGACGGAGTTGTCGACGACCTCGTAGACGAGGTGGTGCAGACCCCGCTCACCGGTGGAACCGATGTACATGCCGGGGCGCTTCCGGACCGCTTCGAGCCCTTCGAGGACGGTGATGTCCGAGGCTCCGTAATCGTGATTCACAGTGGCGTCCTGGTCAGACACGTGTCAGTTGCTCCTCAATCTGTGCGCATCGGGACCTCAGTGGTCCGATGTCTCCGTCCGGCCCCTTCACACGACGATCCTGAGGAGGATCGTGCGCACACGTAGGTGGGTACATCAGGACGGTCCTGGGCGCACCTTGGGCGGTTTCACCGCATTCTAGCGTAGATGGGCCCGTGAACCGCGGCACCGTGAGCAGCTGGGGGCGTGCCCGTGGTCACCTCTGTCTCGCCTGGATCACCGCATCGCCCGACGCCTGGGGCCCGCTCCGTGTCTTTGCGACGACGACGACTGCGGCCGGCACGTTGCCAATGATACCTGAGCTGCCACTATCCGTAGGTATCGCGCGGACCGCGGGTGCCGCGCAGGCCGACTCCGCGGCGCTTCCAGGTCGGGCCGGCCGGCCCGAGGATCCGCAATTCCACCGCGTCGCCGGTGCTGATCCCTCCGGCCTGGCGGCCGCCGGGCCCCGAGCGCAGGGCCTCGACGATCCTGGCCTCGATGGTGGGCTGGAGGAGCCGGAGCTGCTGGGCCCAGCTCGAGGACGAGGCGCGCAGGGTGATGCGCCCGGCGTCGAAGGACTCGATGGTGCAGTGCTCGGCGACCTGATCGCCCACGATGGCTCGCCACCGGGCGACGACGCCGGCCACCGCGAGCTTTCCCGCCCAGCCGTTGTCGGCCACCATGCGGCGCAGCTCGCGCTGCCCGGTGCGGGGGTCGAAGGGGGTGGGTCCGGGCCGATCGCGTCCCCGCGCCAGTCCGGGGCCGCGGTCGGCCGGATCGTCGGGGTTCTGGCCCAGGGCCCGGGCCAGCTCGCGGCGCTGGTCCCAGGGCGCTGCCTGCTGCGCGTCCTTGACCCCGGTGCCGCCGGGCTCGCGCAGGCGGCGGGCCGGCACGCGGCTGTCGCCCTTCTCCCAGGCCTGGGCGCGCTGGCGGGTCAGGGCCCGCTGGGCCAGGACGTCGGGCAGTGGGCCATCGCCGGTGGACGCGGAGGGCTCAGCCACGGGTGACCTCACCGTCGGCCACGCGGTACCGGGCGCCGGACAGCTCGGTGGGGACGTCGTCGTCAACGGCGGCGGTCAGCAGGACCTGCTGGGCGCCGGCGACCATCTGGGCCAGGGCGCGGCGGCGCTGCTCGTCCAGGGAGGCGAAGACGTCGTCGAGGATGAGGACCGGCTCGCCGTCCCCGCCGTAGGCATCGATGTCGGTGCGCAGCATGTCGTAGGAGGCCAGGCGCAGTGCCAGGGCCAAGGACCACTGCTCGCCGTGGGAGGCGAATCCGCGGGCGGGCAGACCGGTGAGGAACAGACTCAGGTCGTCGCGGTGCGCCCCGACGAGGTTGGCGCCGCGGTCGATCTCGCGGGCGTGGAGCTCACCCATGGCGCTCTCCAGGCGCGCGGCCAGGGCGGCCTCATCGAGGAGCGTCTCCTCGCCGGCGAGCCAGGCCGACTCGTCGTGGGGGTCGGGCTCCGGGACTCCCTCATGGGTCAGCAGGCTCGAGCGGTAGGCGATCTGGGCTCGGGAGCGCTGCCCGGAGGTCCCGGAAACGGTCTCGTAGGCGGAGGCCACCCAGGGGCGCAGGCGCCGCACGACGTCGACCCGGGCGGCGATGAGCCGGGCGGCCGCCGCGGCGAGCTGGGCGTCCCAGACCTCCAGGGTGGAGAGCATGGAGGAGGTCGAGGAGCGGGCCGCGCGCGCGGACTTCAGGAGGCTGGCGCGCTGGGCGAGGATCTTGTCGTGCTCGGCGCGCACCCCGGCCAGGCCCGGGCGCAGCGTGACGACCAGGTCGTCGAGGAAGCCCCGGCGGACCCCGGGCTCGGCGCGCACTAGGGAGAGGTCCTCGGGGGCGAAAACGACCGCGCGCAGCACCCCGAGCAGGTCGCGGGGCCGGCAGCCGCCCCGGTTGAGGCGGGCCCGGTTCGCCTTGCCGGCGATGATCTCGATCTCCAGGACGCTGGGTCTTTCCCCGTGGACGGCCCGGGCGCGCACGACGGCGCCGGCCGGCTGGGCCTGGCCCGATGCTGCCCGCCGGACGAGGGCGGTGTCCGCGCCGATCCGGTGGGAGGAGAGGGTCGCCAGGTAGACGATGGCCTCGACCAGGTTGGTCTTGCCCTGCCCGTTGGAGCCGACGAAGGCACTGGGGCCCGGCTCCAGGGACAGCACCAGGCTGCGGTAGGAGCGGAAGTCGTCCAGGGAGAGGTCAGAGACGTACATGCCCCGTCGGGTCTCAGGCCCCGAAGCGGATCGGCATGAGCAGGTAGCGGAAGGAGGAGTCCTCGGTGCCTCCAATGGAGTCCATGCCGGTGAGCACCGCGGGCTTCGAGGCGTGGGTGAAGTCGAGGCGGACGTAGGGCTGGTTGAGGGCGCCCAGGCCGTCGAGGAGGTAGCCGGGGTTGAAGGCGGTGGAGATGTCGTCGCCCTCGAGGTGGGCGACGAGCTGCTCGGTGGCCTGGGCGTCGTCACCCTGTCCGGCGTCGAGCTCCAGGTTGCCCTGGGTGAAGGACATGTGGATGGGGGTGGAACGGTCTGCGACGAGGCTGACGCGGCGCACGGCGGCCATGAGCTCGTCGGTGCCCACGGTGGCGTGGATCGAGGTGGACTCCGGGAAGAGCCGGCGCACCGGCGGGTAGTCGCCGTCGGTGAGCAGGGAGGTGGTGCGCCGGCCGCCGGCCTCGAAGCCGATGAGGCTGGAGGCAGCCGACTCGCTGCTGAGGGCCACGGTCACGTCTCCGGAAGAGGTCAGGGACTTGGCGACGTCGGAGAGGGTGCGGGCCTTGAGCAGGGCCGTGGTGGACAGCTCTGTGTTGGACGGCGACCAGGTCAGTTCCCGCATGGCCAGGCGGTAGCGGTCGGTGGCCATGAGGACCAGCGAGCTGCCCTCGACCTCGATCTGGACGCTGGTGAGCAGAGGCAGGGTGTCGTCGCGGGAGGCGGCGATGGAGACCTGGCCGACGGCGCGGGCCAGGTCGTGGGCGTCGATCGTGCCGGCGACGGCGGGCATAACCGGCAGTGCCGGGTAGTCGTCGGCGGCCATGGCCGCCAGGGAGAAGCGGGCCGACCCGCAGGAGACGGCGACCTTGTTGCCCTCGACCTCCAAGTCGACGGGCTTGTTCGGCAGCGCCTTGGCGATATCGGCCAGGAGGCGTCCGGAGACGAGGACGACGCCGTCCTCCTCGACGTCGGCGGCCACCTCGCAGTGGGCGGAGACCTCGTAGTCGAAGGAGGCCAGGACGAGGCTGGAGCCCTTGGCCTCCAGCCTGACGCCGGCGAGCACAGGTACCGGCGGGCGGGCGGGCACGGATCGCGCAGTCCAGGTGACGGCTTCAGCGAGGATGTCTCGGTCAACCCTGAGCTTCACGGTAGGTGCCTCCGTCAATCGTGGTCGGTCGGCCGGTAGGCGTCGTGGCACTACTGAGCCGAGAGAAATACGTGGTGCCGGCAGGTCGCCGGCGGACAGTCGTCATGGGAACGGCGTCGCTGGGAACGCAGTCCTGGGTCGAGAGTGTAGACGGTAGTCCAGTCCGTGGGAGTCACCCTGTCACCAGCGATCACCCATGCTCATCCCATGAGCCTTTCCGAATGACAAGCGCCCGGGGCCCGGTCCGGTCTCGTTGGCCGATCGTGCTTCGCGATTTCTTGTCATCTAGATCTGTAGGGGTAGTAGCACGTGTGGATGCTGGGGATAACAGGATTTTTCGCCGTCATGACGCCAGTGGTGCTGGGGAATGACACGTGGGTGGTTCTGGTGAGCGGACAGGGGTATCGGTGGAGAGAGCGAATGACATCCATGTCATTCCACAGTGGGGGTGCGCTACCTCCACAGCGACACGCTCGCTCCTCCACGTGCCCTCCTCAGCACCGTCCACAGCGGTGGTTGACGTGGTCCGGTGAAGGCACTCTTGGCAACCATCCGCGCCGCTCGTTCCTCGCGGCGCTCCCGCCAGTCCCGTCCACGCCTTCGAGCACCTTCACCAGACCACATCTGTCAGTCGCGTGAATGATGCGTCCCGTCGTCGGCTCAGGCGGGAGACTGGGCGGCCTGCTTGATGCGGCTGGTCAGCTCGGTGACCTGGTTGAAGGTCGAGCGCCGCTCGGCCATGAGGGTGCGGATCTTCTTGTCCGCGCTCATGACGGTGGTGTGGTCGCGCCCGCCGAACTCCCGCCCGATCTTGGGCAGGGAGAGGTCGGTGAGCTCGCGGCACAGGTACATGGCGATGTGGCGGGCCGAGACCATGGTGCGTGAGCGGTTGGCCGAGCACAGGTCGTCAATGGTGATGCCGAAGTAGTCGGCGGTCTGCGCCATGATGAGGGAGGTCGTGATCTCCTGGCCCTCGGGGTCGGAGATGATGTCCTTGAGGACCATCTCGGCCAGGGTCTGGTCGACGGGCTGCTTGTTGAGGGAGGCGAAGGCCGTGACCCGGATGAGGGCGCCCTCGAGCTCGCGGATGTTGGTGGTGATGCGTGAGGCGATGTACTCCAGAACGTCGAAGGGCAGGTCGAGGCCCTCGGCGGTGCCCTTGCGGGAGAGGATCGCGATGCGGGTCTCCAGGTCCGGGGGCTGGACGTCGGCCAGCAGGCCCCACTCGAAGCGGGAGCGCAGGCGCTCGTCGAGCCCCCCGAGGGCCTTGGGGGGCTGGTCGGAGGTGAGGACCACCTGCTTGCCCGAGGAGTGCAGGGAGTTGAAGGTGTGGAAGAACTCCTCGAGGGTTGACTCCTTGCCCTGGAGGAACTGGATGTCGTCGACCAGGAGGATGTCGACCTCGCGGTAGCGGCGCTTGAAGCCCTCCATGCGGCCATCGTCCTGGTTGCCGTCGCGCACGCAGGCAATGAAGTCGGAGACGAAGACCTCGGAGTTGACGTATTTGACGCGGATCCCCGGGTTGAGAGTCTGAGCGTAGTGGCCGATGGCGTGCAGGAGGTGCGTCTTGCCCAGGCCGGAGCCGCCGTAGATGAACAGAGGGTTGTAGGCACGGGCCGGGGCCTCGGCAACGGCCAGCGCAGTGGCGTGGGCGAAGCGGTTGGAGGAGCCGGTGACGTAGGTGTCGAAGGTGTATCTCGGATTGAGCTGGGAGACGTCGTGGGCCGCTGTGGGAGTCAGCAGCCCGGTGGGGTTCTGGGGGCCGGTGCCCCCAGGGCTGTAGGTGCCGGGATGCGCTGACCTGGTGGGGAGGGAACCCGACATCGTCGACGGCGCCGAGGCGGCGGAGGTCTGGGAGTGAGGCATCGGTGAGGGGGCGCTCGCCGAGTAGGGCGAGGGCTCGGCGAGGTGCTCGCCGTAAGCAGGCATCGTTGGTGCGGCGGGCGCGGCGGACATAGCCGATGCGGTGGAGGGTCCCGACGGCTGGGGTGGGACGGAGGGGGACGGGGAGGATGCCGGTGCGGGGGCGACGGTCGTCAGGTTGGCCGGTTCGGGAGCCACCGGGGGCATGGGTGCGCGCGAGGCCTCCGAGGAGGTGTCGACCGTGACCTCCATGGGCATGGGGCGGCCCCAGACCTGGGTGATGGCGGCGCTGATGGGGGCACGTGCCTGCTCGACGATGTCCTTGGCGAAGGCCGAGCCGACGACGAGGACGAGCGTGCCGTCGACGTCGATGAGGTGGGTCATGCGGATCATGGACATCTTGCCCTGCCCCAGCTCTCCGGAGCTGGAGAGCACCTCGAGGGCTGAGAGCCATTTGGTATTGGCGGCGTCGGGCAC